>CAWDEA010000004.1:0-210887 GCA_963801245.1 uncultured Solirubrobacterales bacterium | reverse complement strand
CAAAGCCACCGACGAGGTCGCGCAGGCGATGGAGGAAAACCTCGACGAGCTGAACCCGATCTTCATGATGGCCAACTCGGGTGCTCGCGGCTCCTTCAAGCAGATCCGCCAGCTGGCGGGGATGCGCGGCCTGATGGCCAATCCGAAAGGCGAAATCATCGAGCGGCCGATCAAGGCCAACTTCATGGAGGGCCTCTCGGTCCTGGAGTACTTCATCTCCACCCACGGTGCCCGAAAGGGACTCGCCGACACGGCTCTGCGCACGGCCGACTCCGGGTACCTGACCCGGCGCCTGGTCGACGTCGCCCAGGACGTGATCGTCCGTGACGAGGACTGCAAGACCAAAGACCACATCGAGATGGCGATCCGCAAGGACGACAACTCGCTCAACGACAACCTGATCGGGCGCCTGGCGGCGAAGAAATTCGAAACCAAGCGCGGGCGCGAACTGCTCAAGCGCAACCAGGAGATCACCCTGGCCGACGTCGAAGCGATCGCCGAGGCGTTCGAGGGCGAGGAGACCAAGGTCCCGGTCCGCTCGGCGCTCAAGTGCGACGCCGACTCCGGCGTGTGCCGCTCCTGCTACGGGGTCTCCCCGGCGACCGGCTCGACGGTCGACATCGGCGATGCGGTGGGGATCATCGCCGCCCAGTCGATCGGCGAGCCCGGCACGCAGCTGACCATGCGCACGTTCCACACCGGCGGTGTCGCCGGACAGGACATCACGCAGGGCCTGCCGCGCATCGTCGAGCTCTTCGAGGCGCGCAAACCGAAGGGGCTCGCGCAGATGGCCGAGGCGGCCGGCAAGGTCTCGGTCGAAGAAACCGACAAAGCGCTGAAAGTCCACGTCACCGAGTCAAGCGGCGAGGAGCATGCCTACAGCTTCCCGCCCCGCACCCGTCTGCACGTGAAAGACGGCGAAAAGGTCGAGATCGGGCAGCAGCTCAACGAGGGGTCGCTGTACCCGGCGGACCTGCTGGCGATCCGCGGTCGCACCGACGTCGAGCTCTACCTGGTGGCCGAGGTGCAGAGGGTCTACCGGGCCCAGGGCGTCGACATCAACGACAAGCACATCGAGCTGATCGCCCGGCAGATGCTGAAGAAGGTGCGGATCGAGTCCAAGGGCTCGACCAGCCTGCTTCCCGGCCAGCTGGAAGACCGCGGTGCCCTGAAGCGACTCAACAAGAAGACGAAGGAAGAAGGGGGCACCCCGGCCAAGGCCGAGGAGGTCATCCTCGGCATCACCAAGGCCTCGCTGGCCACCGAGTCCTTCCTCTCCGCCGCCTCCTTCCAGGAGACGACCAAGGTGCTTACCGACGCTGCCCTCGAGGGCAAGCGGGACAAGCTGGTCGGCCTGAAGGAGAACGTGATCATCGGCAAGCTGATCCCGGCCGCGACTGGGCTCAAGCACTACCGCACGCTCTCGGTCGAGCCCGCGGTGCCGATCGAACCGCCGAACGAGGACGGCTTGCTCGACGAAGAAGACCTCGCGGCCGAGCTTGGGCTCGACGGCGACGACACTCCCGTGGAGAGCTTCGGG
Organism: uncultured Solirubrobacterales bacterium; assembly: GCA_963801245.1. Classification (GTDB taxonomy): domain Bacteria; phylum Actinomycetota; class Thermoleophilia; order Solirubrobacterales; family 70-9; genus VRUE01. The sequence continues at coordinate 209,347 of CAWDEA010000004.1, read as the reverse complement.
CCTTCGTTTGCGGAGGAGCTGGAGGAGCTCGCTCAAGAGATCGAGCAGACTTCGGAGGAGTCGTAGGGGCCCTGCCAGTCCAAGGGCCGCCGGTTGAGCTGGTCAGTTGTTTGTCAAGTTCGTTGGACCAATGTTTGATACGGTCGGCGCACTATTCGGATATCAGGAAGGTCCAGTCAAAATGTTTCGTGGGTTGGCGCTGCCTTCCTGACGTTGATCTTCCTGGCACTCCTTTTGGCCGGGCGCGCGGATGCGGCTACTCGGACGTGGGACGGCGGCTGTGGGGGTGAAGCCGCCTGGAGCTGTGCGGCCAACTGGAGTGGCAACGTCGTGCCCGCCGCAGGGGATACGGCCACCTTCAACGGCACGTCGACCAACAACTCTACGGTGGACGGGGGCTTCGCCGGCGTCGTCGCTGCGGTCAAGGTAAACGCCGGGTATACGGGCACGATCGGCCTGGCTCGGAGCCTTAGCGTCACCAAGACCTTCACCCAGGCCACCGGGTCGTTCACCGCTGCCGGCCATGCGTTGACGCTGAAGGTCCTCACCCTCTCGGGCGGGACGTTCACCGCCTCCAGCGGGACCACCTCCATCGGCGGCGCCCTGACGATCTCCGGCATCCCGACCTTCAACGCGAACGGCGGCACGGTGGACTTCAACGGCACCGCCAAGGCGACCCTGAGCTGCAACGGCGTCACCTTCAACCTGGTCACCTTCACCCATACGGCCAACACCAAGACGGTGAGCTCGAATTGCTCACTCCCGCTCGGAGCCGGCCCCAGCGCCAACAGCGGCGGGTCGATCACTCTGAACGGCGCCCTGTCGGGCACGGGCACCCTGGCGACTTCCGGGCTGCTCACCCTCGGCGCCACCGGCAGCCTCTCCGGCTTCTCGGGCCTGTCCGCCGAGAGCCTGACGGTCAAAGGCACCTACAACTTCGGCGGCTACTCACCCTTCACGCTGAGCGGCTCGCTCGTACAGAGCTCGGGCAGCAGCTTCACCGCGCCGGCCGGTACCGCCTCGATTGCCAGGAACCTCACGATCGCCACCGGCGCCACCTTCAAAGCCAACGGCGGCACGGTGAACTTCAACGGCACCGCTCCCTTCACGTTGGCCTGCGGCAAAAAGACCTTCAGCAAAGTCACCTTCACGAGCACCGCCAACAAGACGATCGGAAGCGACTGCACGCTGCCGCTGGGCGCCAACCCGAACATCGGCCAGGGAGGAACCACCCTGAATGGAACGCTGTCGGGCACCGGTACCCTGACCCAGACCGGAACCTTCAAGATCGAAAGTGCCTCTCCAGGCCTGTCCTCCTTCACCAACGTGGTGGACGTGGGGTCCCTTCTCATCGGCCCCGAAGCGGAATTCACGGCCCCGCCGGGCACGCTGACCGTCAACGGAAACTTCACGATCGAAGGTGGCTGGTTCGAAGCCAACGGCGGCACGGTCAACTTCGAAGCGTTGCCGATGGTCACGAAGACGATCACCTGCGAAGAAGCGACCTTCAACAAAGTCACCTTCACCAACATCGCCAGAGAGATCGTCAGCGGCGATTGCATCCTGCCGCTGGGGTCCAACCCGACGGTTGGCGGCAGCGGCGGAGAAATAGTCCTCGAAGGCGAGCTCCTGGGAGCGAACACCCTGACGATTGCCGCGCCGCTGACCCTGGGCTCCACCGGCACTCTCTCCGGCTTCAAAACGATCAACCTGAACAGCGCCCTGGTGGGCACGGGCACCCTTGCCAACCCCGCCTCGCTGACCCTGGGTGCGGCTGGCAGCCTGTCGGGCTTCTCGGGTCTCGAAACGGGCGGCCTGACGGTCGATGGCACCTATAACTTCGGCACCTTCGCGCCATTTGACGTGATCGGCGCCTTCAGCCTCAACTCGGGAGCGAGCTTTACGGCCCCGGCCGGCACCGGGTCGTTCTCCAAGAACCTCACCATCTCTTCCGGCGCCACCTTCAAAGCCAACGGCGGCACGGTGAACTTCGACGGCACCGCGCCCTTCACGCTGGCCTGCGGCAATAAGACCTTCAACAAAGTCATTTTCACGAGCACCGCCAACAAGACGATCGGCAGCGACTGCACGCTGCCGCTGGGCGCCAACCCCGACCTCGGCAAAGGTGGAACGAACCTGAAAGGGACGCTGTCGGGCAGCGGCACGCTGACCCAGACCGGGACGTTCAAAATCGAAAGCCTCTCGCCCGGGCTCGACTCGTTCACCAACGTCAAAGACGTCGGGTCCCTCCTCGTGAGCTCGGCGGCGGTGCTCACAGCCCCGTCAGGCACGCTGACCGTCAACGGGAACTTCACGGTCAACAGCGGCGCCGGCGCCGCCTTCAACGCCAACGGCGGCACGGTCAACTTCGAAGCGCTGCCCGCAGCGGCCAAGACCATCGCCTGCGACGAAGCAAGCTTCAACCTGGTCACCCTGACGAATACCGCCAAACAGGTGATCGGCGAAGACTGCACGCTGCCCCTGGGAACCGGACCGACGATCGGCGCGGGTGGGCAGATCCTTCTCGAAGGCGCGCTCACCGGCTCTGGGGCGCTGGCGACCAACTCGGCGATCTTCACCCTGGGCTCCGCCGGCAGCCTGTCCGGGTTCTCCGGTCTCGCGGCCGGCGGCGACCTGACCGTCGAAGGGGCCTACGGCTTCGGCTCCTATGAACCGTTCGGCGTCAGCGGTGACTTCGCTCTCGAACCGGGCGCAAGCTTCACGGCCCCGGAAGGAGTCGCGTCGTTCGCAGGCGACTTCGCCAACGGCGGCGGCACATTCGAAGCAAATGGCGGCACGGTCGAGCTGGACGGCCTCACCCAGCAGGTCAGTGGCGACACGACCTTCGACAACCTCACGAAGAGCGCCGAAGGAGAAGACACATTGACGTTCGGCGCCGGCGACACCCAGACGATCGCAGGCGCGTTGATCCTGAAAGGCGCCAACGCCACCGAACTGCTCAGTCTTGTCTCCTCTTCCCCCGGGACTCCCTGGGTCATCGAAGCCGAAGGCAGCCGGGAAGTCGAATGGGTCTCGGTCGAGGACAGCACCAACGAAGGCGCGACGATCTCCGCGGTCGAAAGCGTCGACGGCGGCGGCAACACGGGCTGGAGCTTCCCCTAGTCGCTCGGCCGCTTGGCCAGTCAGCCAGTCGAGTAGATTTCCGGCCGTGACGGCTGCCCAGGAGGTTTGCGTGATCGGTGCCGGGTCTTCGGGGATCGCGGCCTGCCAGGTGCTGAACGCGCGGGGGATCGCCTTCGACTGCTTCGAGAAGGGGTCGGAGGTGGGGGGGAACTGGCGCTTCGAAAACGACAACGGGATGTCTTCGGCCTACCGGTCGCTGCACATCAACACCTCGCGGGGGTTGATGGCCTACAAGACCTACCCGATGCCGGACGACTATCCGGACTACCCGAACCACTTCCAGATCGCCCGCTACTTCGACGACTACGTCGACCACTTCGGGTTGCGGGAGAAGATCCGCTTCGCCACCGAGGTCAAGAGCGTGGCGCCCACCGACGGCGAGTGGGAGGTGGCTGTCGAGGACGCGGAGGGGAACCGCGAGGCGCATCGTTACCGGGCCGTGCTGGTCGCCAACGGCCACCACTGGGATCCCCGCTGGCCCGAGCCGGCCTTTCCGGGCTCCGAGGAGTTCGAGGGGGAGCAGATGCACGTCCACCACTACCGCGAGCCCGAGGTGCTGCGCGGCAAGCGGGTTCTGGTTTTGGGGATCGGCAACTCTGCAACCGACGTCGCGGTCGAGTCGTCGCGGATCGCCGAGCAGACCTTCCTGGCGATGCGGCGCGGCGCCTACGTCATGCCCAAGTACCTCAACGGCAAGCCGACCGACGAAGCCGCCTCGAAGCTGCTGACGATGATGCCACTCCCGGTGCAGCGGTTCGTGCTTTCGCGGCTGCTCGGCCTGACCGCGGGCGACATGACCGCCTACGGCCTGCCCGAGCCCGACCACAAGCTGCTCGAGGCGCACCCGACGGTCTCCGCCGAGCTGCTCTCACGGCTGGGTCACGGCGACATCGCGGTCAAGCCCAACATCGACCGTTTCGCCGGCGGCCGCACCGTCCGCTTCACCGACGGCAGCGAGGAGGAGATCGACCTGGTCGTCTACTGCACCGGCTACAAGATCACCTTCCCCTTCTTCGACGAAGACCTCGTCTCCGCGGCCGACAACCGGTTGCCCCTCTACCGCCGGGTCGCTTCAGTTGACCATCCCGGCCTCTATTTCATCGGCTTCATCCAGCCGCTAGGAGCGATCATGCCCCTGGCCGAGGCGCAAGCAGAGTGGGTCGCCGACCTGCTCGGAGGCAAGGGAACACTGCCCCCGCCAGCTGAAATGCGAGCTGAGATCGCTTCAAGCGAAACGAAGATGCGAAAGCGCTACATAGCCTCCAAGCGACACACGATCCAAGTCGACTTTCAGCCATACCTTCGTGAGCTCCGGCGCGAGCGCAAGCGGGCGGCCCAGCGCGTGTAGAGAGGTGCGGGGCGCCTCTCAGACGGGCGGATACTCAAAACGACGCGCTAATTAGCGCGTCGTTTGTCCGGATGAGAGGCGCCCCGCACCTCTCCGCTTCGCAGCTGTGCCACCCGGACCCGGACCATGATGGGGGCGCCGCGGGTAGGGAGAAGGCCGCCAGCGCTTGGGGTCGCTCCCGCTGTCTTCATCAGCGGTTTCCTGCTCGGGGGCCTTGCTGGCCCACCAGATCAGCCATAGGGCGCCGAAGACCGGGATCTTCAGGACGACCAGCAGAAAGAAGATTGGCCAGAACCCCTCCACCGGGCTCAGTCTAGAGACGTGGCCCAGCTTCGCAAGGCCTCGACATGGGCCTCCTCGATGCCGAGGTGCGGTTCGGTGGGGACGAGGAGCGTCGGCTCCTCTCGCTCCTCCGCCCACTCGTAGCAGCCCACGTTGAAGTTGTCGTCGATCCAGGCGACGGCCCGGCCGGAGGCGTACTCCTCGAGCGGTCCCAGCTTCCAGTGCGCCGATCCGAACCGCGCCGCTCCGCCGAAGGAGATGTAGGGCAGTTCCGGGAGGCCGAGGATGTTGGGCAGGTAGTCGTTGGCTTTGTCCTCCCAGCCGGTGGCCCATACCAGCTCGAACTGCTCGCTAAGCCGCAGCAGCCGATCGCCGGCGACGAGGGAGATGCAGTGCACCATCCCGTCCACCAGCTCGAACTTGGCCCGCTCCGGCGCCTCCTCGAACCCAAACAAGGAGATGACCCCGTCCACGTCGACAGCCAAGATCGGCTTGCTCATGATCTAGATATCGACCGACTCATGCTCCGCAACAGCCTTGCAAGCCCTCTCAAAAAGCTTTCTCAATCTACATCTGCCGGATGGCGCTTCTCGCCCGATCCTTGCTCATTCGCTTCGAGAGGGTCGTGGGACTCCTCTCGAGCGGGCGGATACTCAAAACGCCAGCCTAATTAGGCTGGCGTTTGTCCGAGCGAGAGGAGTCCCACGACCCTCTCACCACCTGTAGTGAGCAAAAGCCTTATTAGCCTGGGCCATGCGGTAGATGTCGTCCTTCCGCTTCCAGGCGCTCCCCTGCTGCTGCTTGGCATCGAGGATCTCGCTGGCCAGGCGCTCTGCCATCGAGTACTCGCGGCGGTTGCGGGCGAAGTCGACCAGCCAGCGTATCGCCAGGGTGCGGGCGCGACGGGCAGGGACCTCGACCGGCACCTGGTAGGTGGCGCCGCCCACACGACGGGACCGCACCTCGAGAACCGGGGTCAGCTGCTTGATCGCCGCCTCGAGCGTCTCGATCGGGTCCTCGCCGGAGCGCTCGCCGACGATCGCCAGGGCGTCGTAGACGATCCGCTCGGCGACCTGCTTCTTGCCGTCGCGCATGACCTTGTTGACCAGCTGCTGAACCAGCCGGTTGCGGAAGCGCGCGTCGGGTTCGACCGGGCGGATCTGTGCTGCGGAGCGGCGGGGCATTAGAAGTCGGTCAACTTGCCTTCACGCCGTAGCGGGAGCGGGCCTGCTTGCGGTCGGAGACGCCGGCGGCGTCGAGGGTGCCGCGAACGACCTTGTAGCGGACGCCGGGCAGATCCTTGACGCGACCACCCCTGACCAGCACGACGGAGTGCTCCTGCAGGTTGTGGCCCTCGCCGGGGATGTAGGTCGTGACCTCCATCCCGTTGGTGAGGCGCACACGGGCGATCTTGCGCAGCGCCGAGTTCGGCTTCTTCGGCGTTACGGTCGCGACGCGGGTGCAGACGCCGCGCCGCTGCGGCGCGGCGACGACCTTCTTGCGGCCCTGCGAGGACTTGAGTCCCGGCGTCGCCGTCTTCTTCTTCGGGCGCTTGCGGCCCTTCCTGACAAGTTGATTCGTATTCGGCACGGCCGCGCATAGTAGAGCAGACCGCCGAAGACCAGCCCCGCCGCTGCCGCGACCTCGGCGTAAAAGCCGTTCTCGAGCACCGCGGTTGCCCCTGAGAAGCGGGATGCCTGGGCGCCGGCGTCGAGCCCGGCGGGGAGGTCGACGAGGCCGATCACGAGGAGGCTGACCAGCCCCAGCGCGATCGCGATGCGGCCGAGGCCGCGGCGCTCGCTGCGCATCATGACGGTCGCGATGGCCGCGGCGAGGAGCGCGATGGGCACCAGGAGATACGCGTGCGCCTGACCTGCGGTCCGCGTGCCGACGGTCGGCGGCGCGGCCGCCGGAAGCCCCGAGTAGCCCGCTTGCCCGATCTCGACGCTGCGGTAGGAGACGAACTGGGCGACGATCAGGCAGACCGCCGAAGCGAGGACGACGCCGGCGATCGCACGCCGCGTGGTGACCACTGCGCTGGCGCGGGTCGCCCCCCGGATCGATGCCGCAACAACTCGGCGCAGCACCCGTTCTCCGCGGGAGAAGGCGCGCAGGACGAGGACGGCTGCAGGCCGCGCCCGCCTCTCAGCGGCCTTCCCGAGCCGGACGGCGACCGCGCGCAGCCGGCGCAGCCGGCGGACCGCCGCCGGACGCATGGCCTCGATCCGCCGCGCCGCCCAGCGGTCCACCCGCCGGGTGCCCTTCGCGGCCGCCGCCGGCGCCCGGCCGATGCGCCGCCGCGCCGCTGCTATCATCGCGCGTCGCTCAGGCAGTTTTTTCGCAGTCCGCTTCGCCGGGCCCGTCAGGGCCTTTTTCATGCGCCGATCCCGGCTCTTGCCAGATCGGTTGCGTTTGTCCCGTCCCCGTTTCACGACCAAACCCTTACCTTAGGAACACATGGCACGCACCTTTCCCCTAGAGAAGACGCGCAATATCGGGATCATGGCGCACATCGACGCCGGCAAGACGACGACGACCGAGCGCATCCTCTACTACACCGGCCGCACCCACAAGATGGGCGAGGTCCACGAGGGCGCCGCGGTGATGGACTGGATGGAGCAGGAGCAGGAGCGCGGGATCACGATCACCTCCGCCGCCACCGCCTGCGACTGGAAGGACCACCGGATCAACATCATCGACACGCCGGGCCACGTCGACTTCACGGTCGAGGTCGAGCGCAGCCTGCGGGTCCTCGACGGCGCGATCGCCGTCTTCGACGCGGTCGCCGGGGTCGAGCCACAGTCGGAGACGGTCTGGCGCCAGGCCGACAAGTACGGAGTTCCGCGCTTCGCCTACATCAACAAGATGGACCGCACCGGCGCCGACTTCTTCAACTCCGTGCAGACGATGAAGGACCGGCTGGGCGCCAACCCGCTGCCGATCCAGCTGCCGATCGGCAGCGAGGACAACTTCAAAGGCGTCGTCGACCTGATCGAGATGAAGGGCTTGATCTGGACCGACGAGCTCGGCGCCGAGTACGAGACGATCGAGGTCCCGGACGATCTCAAGGACCAGGCTGACGAATACCGCACCCAGCTGATCGAGGCCTGCGCCGACTACGACGACGAGCTGATGGAGGCCTACCTGGCCGAGGAGGAGATCCCGCACGAGCGGATCGCGTCCTCGCTGCACCGCGCCTGCCTCGACACCAAGGTCACCCCGGTCCTCTGCGGCACCTCCTTCAAGAACAAGGGCGTGCAGCCGCTGCTCGACGCGATCGTCGAGCTGCTGCCCTCACCGCTGGAGGTCCCGCCCGTTACGGGCGTCGTGCCGGCCGGGAAGGGCCAGCCCGAGGACGTCGAGGACGAGCGACCGGCTTCCGACGACGCCCCCTTCGCTGCCCTCGCCTTCAAGGTCATGACCGACCCCTACGTCGGCAAGCTCACCTACTTCCGCGTCTACTCCGGCAAGCTGGAGAAAGGCGGCCGCGTCCTCAACGTGAAGACCGGCCGGACCGAGCGCATCGGCCGCCTGCTGATGATGCACGCCAACAGCCGCGAGGAGATCGACGAGTGCTACGCCGGCGACATCTGCGCCGGCGTCGGCCTCAAAGAAACCGGCACCGGCGACACGCTTGCCGCGCCGGACGCGCCGATCGCGCTGGAGAGCATCGAGTTCCCGGAGACCGTGATCGCGGTCGCGATCGAGCCGAAGACCAAAGCCGACCAGGAGAAGATGGGCAACGCCCTGCAGCGGCTCGGCGAGGAGGACCCGACCTTCAAGATCGAAAGCGACGAGGAAACCGGCCAGACGCTGATCCATGGAATGGGCGAGCTCCACCTCGAGGTGATCGTCGACCGCATGCTGCGCGAGTTCAAAGTCGAGGCCAACGTCGGCAAGCCGCAGGTCGCCTACCGCGAGACGATCCGCAAGGACGTCAAGAAGGTCGAGGCGCGCTTCGTCCGCCAGACCGGCGGCCGCGGCCAGTTCGGCCACGTCGTGATCAACGTCGAGCCGGCGCCCGGCGAGGGCTTCGAGTTCGTCAACAAAATCAAGGGCGGCGCGATCCCCGGCGAGTTCATCGGCCCGGCCGAGCAGGGGATGAAAGAGGCCCTGGAGAACGGCGTCAAGGCCGGCTACCCGATGGTCGACGTCAAAGTCGAACTCATCGACGGCTCCTTCCACGACGTCGACTCCTCGGAGATGGCCTTCAAGATCGCCGGCTCGATGGCGATCCAGGATGCCGCGCGCAGGGCTAACCCGGTCCTGCTGGAGCCCGTGATGGCGGTCGAGGTGGTTACGCCCGAGGACTTCCTCGGCGACGTGATCGGCGATCTCTCACGGCGCCGCGGCAAAGTGCAGGGCCAGGACCAGCGCGGAAACGCCCTCGCCGTCCAGGCCTTCGTGCCGCTCGGGGAAATGTTCGGCTACGCGACGGAACTGCGCTCGATGACACAGGGTCGTGCCAATTACACGATGCAGTTCGAGCGCTACGAGGAGGTCCCCGGCAACATCGCCGAGGAGATCGTCGAGCACCGTTCGGGCGAGCCGGTTGGTGCGACCTCATGAACGTGACTCGGCCGCACCGGTGTTCTAGCTATATTTCCCAGGTTCGCCCGCAGGCAGTTCGTTGCGAGCCGCCCACCAACGCCCCACAGACTTAATCAGCCAAACCAGACAGAACACGACTTCGAAAGGTAGAACGGAGAGAGATGTCAAAGGAGAAGTTCGAGCGCGACAAGCCGCATGTGAACGTCGGCACGATCGGTCACATCGACCACGGCAAGACGACGCTGACGGCCGCGATCACCACGACGCTCGCCACCAAAGGCGACGCCGAGGCGAAGAGCTTCGCCGAGATCGACAACGCTCCCGAGGAGAAGGAGCGCGGGATCACGATCGCGACCTCCCACGTCGAGTATCAGACCGACAACCGGCACTACGCCCATGTCGACTGCCCCGGCCACGCCGACTACGTGAAGAACATGATCACCGGTGCCGCCCAGATGGACGGCGCGATCCTGGTGGTCTCCGCCGCCGACGGCGTCATGCCCCAGACGCGCGAGCACATCCTGCTCGCCCGCCAGGTCAACGTGCCGCACGTGGTCGTCTTTCTCAACAAGGTCGACCAGGTCGACGACGACGAGCTGATCGAGCTGGTCGAGGAGGAGGTCAAGGACCTGCTCAACGAGTACGACTTCCCGGGCGACGACACGCCGATCGTCAAGGGCTCGGCCCTGAAGGCGCTCGAGGGTGACGAGGAGGCCCAGAAGGCGATCTTCGAACTCGCCGATGCGCTCGACTCCTACATCCCCGAGCCCGTGCGCGAGCTCGACAAGCCCTTCCTGATGCCGATCGAGGACATCTTCTCGATCACCGGCCGCGGCACGGTGGCCACCGGCCGCATCGAGCAGGGCATCGTCAACACCGGCGACGAGGTGGAGATCGTCGGGATCAAGGACACCACGACTACCGTCGTCACCGGCGTCGAGATGTTCCGCAAGATCCTCGACGAGGGTCAGGCCGGCGACAACATCGGCGCCCTCCTGCGCGGTACGAAGCGCGAGGAGATCGAGCGCGGCCAGGTGCTCTGCAAGCCCGGCTCGATCACGCCGCACACCAAATTCAAGGCCGAGGTCTACTGCCTGAAGAAGGAGGAGGGCGGTCGTCACACGCCGTTCTTCTCCGGCTACCGGCCCCAGTTCTACTTCCGCACGACCGACGTGACCGGCATCGCCAACCTCCCCGAGGGGACCGAGATGGTGATGCCGGGCGACAACGTCGAGATGACGATCGAGCTGATCCAGCCGATCGCGATGGACCAGGGTCTGCGCTTCGCCATCCGGGAGGGTGGCAGGACGGTGGGCTCGGGGGTCGTCGCGGACATCATCGAGTAACGCCCGAATCAGGGCGGGCTTCGCCCGCCCCTCGCCGCTTTCGCGGCGAGACAATCTAAAAGAACATACGACCGGGGCGGCGCCCCACAAAAGGGGCCCCGCCCTTATTGCGCGGTAGGACGCGCGGGAAAGACAGAGACGATTTAAGACCGTGGCAGCGATAGCAGCACAGAAAATTCGGATCCGGCTCAAGGCGTACGACCACGACGCCATAGACCGGGCTGCCCGCGAGATCGTCGAGACCGCGGAGCGCACCGGCGCCAGCGTCTCGGGCCCGGTGCCTCTTCCGACGGAGAAAAACGTCTACTGCGTGATTCGCTCGCCGTTCAAGGACAAGGACTCGCGCGAGCACTTCGAGATGCGCACGCACAAGCGCCTGATCGACATCCTTCAGCCATCGCCGAAAACGGTCGACTCGCTGCAGCGCCTGGACTCGCTCCCGGCCGGCGTCGACATCGAGATCCGCCTCTAAGACGATGGCTGCGATCCTCGGCAAGAAGCTCGGCATGACGCAGGTCTTCGGTGAGGACGGCACGGTCACGCCGGTGACCGTGATCGAGGCCGGCCCCTGCAAGGTGACCGCGGTGCGCGAGGTCGATCGCGACGGCTACGCGGCCGTCCAGCTCGCCTTCGGCGAAGTCAAGCAGGGCAAGCTGAGCAAGGGGGAGGAAGGCCACCTGAAGAAGGCCGGGGCCGCCCCGATGCGTCACCTGGTCGAGTTCCGCGACGAGGATCTCGGCACCGAGGAGGCTCCCAAGATCGGCGACGACGTCACCGTCGCCTCCTTCGAGGCGGGCCAGAAGGTGAAGGTCTCGGGCACCTCGATCGGCAAGGGCTTCCAGGGTGGGATCAAGCGCCACAACTTCAGCCGCGGCCCGGTCACGCACGGTTCGCACAACGTCCGCGCGCCAGGCTCGATCGGCGCCAGCACCTTTCCTGCGCGCGTCTTCAAAGGGATGCGGATGCCCGGGCAGATGGGCAACAAGCGGATCACCCAGAAGGGGCTCGAGGTCGCCGACGTCGACGCCGAGCGCAATCTCCTCTTGATCAAGGGCTCGGTGCCCGGCTCGCGCAACGCCGTGGTCGAGGTGAGGACCGATGGCTAAAGCAGCCGTGCTCGGCAAGACGACCAAGGCCGACCTGCCGAAAGTGCTCTTCGACGAGCCCTTCCACCACTCTCTCGTCCACGAGGCGGCTCGCGCCGACCTCGCGTCCCGCCGGCAGGGCACGGCCTCCACGCTGACCCGTGGCGAGGTCGCGATGACCGGTGCAAAGGCGTGGCGCCAGAAGGGCAGCGGCCGCGCACGGGTGGGCGCACTCAGCTCTCCGAGCCGCTTCGGCGGAGGCGTTGCCTTCGGGCCCAAGCCCCGCCACTACACGGTCAAGGTCAACCGCAAGGCGCGCCGCAAGGCACTGCGCTCCGCGCTCTCGATCCATGCCGATCGCGACAGCGTCGCGTTGCTCGACGCCGCCGCCTTCGATACGCCCTCGACCAAGACCGCCGCCGAGGCGCTCGACAAGTGGGGCGCGAAGCGCTCGACGCTCGTCGTGCTCGCCCCGGAGGAGGGTGGCGCGGCGAAGAGCTTTCGCAATATCGAACGCGTTCAGGTCGCCGAGGTCAGCGCCGTGGGCGTCGCCGACGTGATCGGGGCCGCCTCCCTGGTCGTCTCCGAAGGGGCCATGACAAAGCTGCAGGAGAGGCTGGGCTAGCGCGATGGATGCCCGCACAGTGATCGTCCGCCCGGTCGTGTCCGAGAAGAGCTATGCGCTGATAGGAGAGGGCAAGTACACGTTCCGCGTCAACGACCGGGCTCACAAGACTCAGATAGCCCACGCGGTCGAGGAGATCTTCGACGTCAAGGTCGCCGCCGTGCGGACCGCCAAGGTCAGGCCGAAGCCAAAGCGCCGCGGCCTGCACCAGGGCAAGACGCGGGGCTGGAAGAAGGCCGTCGTCCAGCTCGCTCCCGGCGAGCGGATCGAGCTGTTCGAGGGCGCAGAGACTGCCTAGGGAAACAGGGATGCCAAACCGAAAGACAAAACCAACCAGCCCGGGGCGCCGCTTCGCGACGTATCCGCTGCGCGAGCAGCTGACCGCCTCAGAGCCGGAGCGCAAGCTCACCGAGGGCCTGCGCAAGTCAGGGGGCCGCAACGTGAACGGGCGCGTCACCGCTCGTCACCGTGGCGGCGGCGCGAAGCGGCGCTACCGGCAGATCGACTTCAAGCGCCTGCGCGACGGCGTGCCGGCGAAGGTCGCGACGATCGAGTACGACCCCAACCGCAGCTGCTACATCGCCCTGCTGCACTACGCGGACGGCGCCAAGAGCTACATCCTCGCGCCATCCGCGATCTCGGTGGGCGACACGGTCCAGTCCGGCCCCGGCGCCGACATCCGTCCGGGCAACGCGCTGGCCCTCGGCGAAATGCCGACCGGCACGATCGTCCACAACGTCGAGCTGCACGGCCGGTCAGGGCGGCAAGCTCGGCCGCTCGGCGGGCACCTCGATCCAGCTCGTCGCGAAGGAGGGCGAGATGGTGACCCTGCGACTGCCGTCCTCGGAGATGCGGCTGGTCCGCGCCGAGTGCCGCGCAACGGTCGGCATCCTCTCCAACGCCGAGCACCAGAACCTCAAGATCGGCAAGGCCGGCCGCAACCGTCACAAGGGCAAGCGCCCGCAGACGCGTGGCGTGGCGATGAACCCCGTCGACCACCCGCACGGCGGCGGCGAGGCCCACCACACGCCCGGCGGCCACCCGGTTACCCCGTGGGGCAAGCCGACCCTCGGCTACCGCACGCGCAAGAAGGGCAAGCAGTCCGACCGCTACATCGTGCGCGGCCGTCGCCGCGGAAAGAAGAAGGGTCGCTGATGGGACGCTCGACCAAAAAGGGCCCGTGGGTGGAAGCTGCGCTGATGAAGCGCATCACCGCGATGAACGAGTCCGGCAACAAACAGATGCTGAAGACGTGGTCGCGCAGCTCGACGGTCTTCCCCGACATGGTCGGCCACACGATTGCCGTGCACGACGGCCGCAAGCACGTGCCGGTCTTCATCTCCGAGTCGATGGTCGGCCACAAGCTCGGCGAGTTCGCCCCGACGCGGACCTTCCGCTCGCACTCCGGAACGGGCAAGGGTGAATAGCGTGGCCGCACCGGTGGTAGTCCGAGCCAGCTCCCGCTACGTGCGGGTGGCGCCGCGCAAGGCGCGGCTGATCGCCGACCAGGTACGCGGCCTGCACATCGAGCAGGCCCGAGCCCTGCTCGATTTCTCGCCGCGGGGCGCGGCACAGGACATCCGCAAGCTGATCGAGTCGGCCGCGGCGAACGCCGAGAACAACCACGACCTGATCGCCGACGAGATGCGGATCACGGAGATCACCGTCGACGAAGGCCCGACGCTGCGCCGCTTCCGACCGCGCGCACAGGGGCGTGCCTCACGCATAAACAAGCGAACCAGCCACATTGCCGTGGCCTTGAGCCCGGAAGAGGAATAGGGAAATGGGACAGAAGATCCATCCCGGCGGGTTCCGCGTCGGCTACATCCAGGACTGGAAGTCGAACTGGTTCGACGAGAAAGACTTCGCCGACGTTCTCAACGAGGATCTGCAGATCCGCGACCACATCGAAGGGAAGCTGGCTCACGCCGGTCTCTCCAACATCACGATCGAGCGCCACGGCGAGATCGCGGTCGACATCCACACCGCCCGTCCCGGCATCGTGATCGGCAAGTCGGGGAGCGAAGTCGACGCGCTGCGCAAAGAGCTGCACAAGCTGACCGGCAAACCGGTGAAGGTGAACATCCGCGAGGTGAAGCGTCCGGAGCTCGACGCGAAACTCGTCGCCCAGTCGATTGCCGAGCAGCTTCAGAATCGCGTCGCCTTCCGCCGCGCGATGAAGCGCGCCCTCACCTCGGCCATGCGCTCGGGTGCGAAGGGGGTCAAGGTCCAGGTCTCCGGCCGCCTCGGCGGTGCCGAGATGGCCCGGACCGAGGGCTACTCCGATGGCCGCGTCCCGCTGCACACCCTGCGGGCCAACATCGACTACGGCTTCTTCGAGGCGCGCACGACGACCGGCCGGATCGGCGTCAAATGCTGGATCAACAAGGGCGAGGTCATGCCCGAGGGCTTCCGCTCCGACCAGCTCACCGACGAGGGCGACTCCCAGCCCGGCGGCCAGCGTGGCGGCCGGGGCGGCGATCGCGGTCGCGGCGGGCAGGGTGGCGATCGCGGCCGCGGAGGACAGGGCGGCGATCGCGGTCGCGGAGGACAGCGTGGGGGAGGCGGTCGCTGATGCTGATGCCGAAGCGGGTCAAGCACCGCAAACAGATGCGCGGGCGGATGCGCGGCAACACGAAGGGTGGCAGCACGGTCGCCTTCGGCGAGTACGGGCTGAAGTCGCTCGACCGCGGCTGGATCACCAACCGCCAGATCGAGGCCGCCCGCGTGGCGATGACTCGCAAGATCAAACGTGGCGGCAAGGTCTGGATCAACGTCTTCCCCGACAAGCCCTACACGAAGAAGCCCGCCGAGACCAGGATGGGCTCGGGCAAGGGCAATCCCGAGGGCTGGGTTGCGGTCATCAAGCCGGGCAAGGTGATGTTCGAGCTGGCCGGTGTGCCGGAGGATCTCGCCCGCGAGGCGCTCCGCCTCGCCGGGCACAAGCTCCCGGTCAGGACCAAGTTCGTCAGGCGCGAGGGGGCCGAGGGGCAGTGAAGGGAGCCGAGGCGCACGACCTCAAAGACGACGAGCTGATCGCGAAGCTGCTCGATGCCAAGCAGGAGGCCTTCAATCTGCGCTTCCGGCAGGCGACCGGCGAGCTCGAGAACACCGCTCGGGTCGGCGCGGCCAGGCGGGACATCGCGAGGTTGCTGACCGTGGCGCGAGAGCGCGGGATCGATGTTGAGAGAGAGTTGAAGAGATGACGGACGACGAGACGAAAAAAGACGACGCAACTGACGAGACACCTCAGGACGAGGCCGCTGAGGCCGCGGGTCCTGTCGCTGCAGGGGACCCACCACCCCCTCCGGTCGCTAAAGCGTCCTCGGGGGAGGTCCCCCCTACAGCGCCACCCGCGGACGAGGCGGATGGGGCTGAGGCGAAGGACGAGCCCGCCGAGGAACCCGCGCCCGCCCCTGAGGCTGAAGCTGAGAAGCCTGCTGCGGAGCCGAATCCGGAGGATGAGCTGCCTTGGAAGGAGCGGCGTCGACTGCAGCGCTCTCGCGTGCCGCACAAGGCTGGCCCGACGCTCACTCCAGAGGAGAGGGCTTCGAAGCGCGGCGAGCAGCGCAAGCGCAAGGCCGAGTCGCGGCGGAAGGAACGGGCTGCGGCCAAAGCCGGGAAGACCGCTGGGACCGGGACGCCTGTGGCCGAGAAGGAGTCCGTTGCTGCCAAGACGCGGCAGGGGATCGTCGTCTCCAACAAAGGCGAGAAGTCGATCACGGTTCGGATCGACATCGCGCGGCGGCATCCGACCTACGAAAAGGTCGTCCGCCGCTCGCGGACGTTGCATGCTCACGACGAGCGCAACGAGGCGGGCGAGGGCGACACCGTGCGGATCGTCGAGACGCGGCCCCTTTCGAAGACGAAGCGCTGGCGCTTGGTCGAGGTCCTGGAGCGTGCCAAGTGATCCAGCAGGAGTCGAGACTGAAGGTCGCCGACAACTCCGGCGCCCGCGAAATCCTCTGCATCCGCGTCAAGGGCGGCTCGCACCGTCGCTATGCCGGCGTCGGCGACGTGATCACGGCGACGGTCAAACAGGCGAGCCCGCAGGGCGGCGTTCGCAAGGGCGAGGTCGTCCAGGCAGTGGTCGTGCGCACGAAGAAGCAGTTCGGCCGGCCCGACGGGACCTACATCGCCTTCGACGAAAACGCCGCGGTCCTGATCGACCCCGCGAGCAACAACCCGCGTGGGACGCGCATCTTCGGCCCCGTTGCCCGCGAGCTGCGCGATCGCAACTTCATGAAAATCATCTCGCTGGCGCCGGAGGTGCTTTAGCGATGGCAAAGTCGATTCGGATCCGCAAAGACGACCAGGTGGTCGTGATCGGCGGCAAGGACGCTGGCAAGACCGGGCGCGTGGTGCGCACCGAGCCGAAGAAGGACCGCGTCTACGTCGAGCACCTCAACATGATCAAGCGCCACGAACGTCCGCGTTCTGTCAAAGACGCCTCGAAAGGCGGTCAGGTCGGCGGCATCGTCGAGAAGGAGGGGCCGATTCACGTCTCCAACGTGATGCTGCTCGATCCCAAGGACAACAAGCCGACCCGCGTCGGCGTGCGCCGCGACAAAGGTGGCAAGCGGGAGCGCTTCGCCAAGCGCAGCGGAGCATCGTTCTAATGGAGGCCACCGCCACGCCCCAGAGTCAGGCAGCGCCGCCGCCGCGCCTGCGCGAGCGCTATGAGCAGGACGTCCTGCCGGCGCTGACCGGCAAGTTCGGCTACTCGACCCCGATGCAGGCCCCGCGCCTGGAGAAGATCACGCTCAACATGGGCCTCGGCGAGGCAAAGCAGAACGCGAAGATGCTGGAAGCCGCCCAGGGGCAGCTGGCGACGATCGCCGGCCAGCAGCCCAACGTGCGCCGCGCCCGCAAGTCGATCGCCTCGTTCAAGGTGCGCGAGGGAATGCCGGTCGGCATGTCGGTGACCCTGCGCCGCGCCCAAATGTGGGAGTTCCTCGACCGGCTCTGCTCGATCGCGGTGCCTCGCATCCGCGACTTCCGCGGCCTCAACCCGCGGTCCTTCGACGGCCGCGGCAACTACTCGATGGGCGTCAAGGAGCAGCTGATCTTCCCCGAAATCGACTACGACTCGATCGACGAGGTGCGCGGCCTCGACATCACGATCACGACCTCGGCCCAGACCGACGAGGAGGCCTTCGAGCTGCTGCTTGGGCTCGGGATGCCCTTCGCCAAAGAGGGCCGCCCCGGCAGCCGCGACGAGGCCGAAGCCGCCGCCGAGGATGAGAAGCACAAGGAGGAAGCTCGTCAGAAAGCCGAAGCTGAGCAGGCCGCGCTTGAGCAGCTCAAAGAGGAGAACCCCGAGGCTTACGAGCATCCCGAGGAGCCCGCCCCTCCCGCGGGCGACGACGCTGCGGACGACGCTGAGAAGGAGGACTCCTAGAATGGCCAAGACTTCGCTTAAGGTGAAGCAGGGGCGCAAGCCCAAGTTCAAGAGCAGGGCGTACAACCGTTGCCGCCGCTGTGGCCGGCCGCGTGCCTACTACCGCAAATTCGGCCTCTGCCGGATCTGCCTACGTGAGGCTGCGCACGAGGGACACATCCCCGGTATGACCAAGTCCAGCTGGTAAAGCAACGAGAAGACAGAAAAATGCTGACCGACCCGATAGCCGACTACCTGACCCGAATCCGGAACGCCCTTGGCTCCGGCCACGACGAGGTGGAGATTCCCGCTTCCCGCCTGAAGGTGGAGATGTCGCGGATCCTCAAGGAACAGGGCTACATCCTCGATTTCGCCAAGCAGCCGGCGACGGTAGGCGAGGAGATCAAGATCCGCCTCAAGTACACCGAGGACCGCCGTCCCGTGATCCTGGGCCTGGAGCGAGTCTCGCGGCCGGGGCGCCGTCGCTATGTCGACCACACGCAGGTTCCACGCGTGTACGGCGGCACCGGCACCGCGATCGTCAGCACCTCGGTCGGCGTGATGACCGGACACGAAGCGAAGGCAAAGGGCGTCGGCGGCGAGGTCGTCGCCTACGTCTGGTGATTTCACGATGAGCCGGATCGGAAGAAAGCCAATCGCCGTGCCCGACGCCGTTACGGTCGAGGTCGCCCCTGGCCGGGTCGCGGTCAAGGGCCCGAAGGGGGAGCTGGCGCAGGCCCTCTCGGCGGACATGAAGGTCGAGCAGGCCGACGGCGTTCTCACCGTCGAGCGGCCGACCAACCGTGGCGAGCACCGTGCCCTGCACGGCCTGACGCGCAGCCTGATCGCCAACATGGTCGAGGGCGTCACCGAGGGATTCGAGAAACGGCTCGAGATCCAGGGAGTCGGCTACCGCGCTCAGCTCAAGGGAAAGAACCTCGAGATGGCGCTCGGCTACTCCCACCCGGTCTCGGTCGAGGCGCCGGAGGGGATCGAGTTCGAGGTGCCGCAGCCGACGGAGGTCATCGTGCGCGGGATCGACAAGCAGCTCGTCGGGCAGGTCGCCGCGGACATCCGCAAGCGCCGCCCGCCGGAGCCCTACAAGGGCAAGGGAATTCGCTACCGCGGCGAGCACGTCGCCCGCAAGGTCGGGAAGCGCGCATGACGGTGCTCACCACCAGACAGCGCCGGCTGCGCCGTCGCCGCCGTGTGCGCGCTCGGGTGACGGGTACCGCCGAGCGGCCGCGCCTCTCGGTATACCGGTCGAATCGGGGTGTCTTCGCTCAGCTGATCGACGACGCCGAGGGCCGCACCGTTGCTGCCGTCAACTGGATCGAGCCGGAGCTGCGCAAGCTCACGGCCTCAGACCAGGCCAAGCGTGCCGGTGAGCTGCTGGCCGAGCGCGCAAAGGCGGCCGGCGTCGAGTCCTGCGTCTTCGACCGCGGCGGGTACCAGTACCACGGTCGGGTCAAGGCGCTCGCCGAAGGGGCGCGAGAGGGAGGACTGGTCTTCTAGTACCTTGGACCGCTCGCTATGAAGGGAATGGACACAACCAACGTCGAGACGGTGAGCCCGCGCGGGCTCGACCTACAGGAGCGCGTGATCGAGATCAACCGCGTCGCCAAGGTGGTCAAGGGCGGCCGTCGCTTCTCCTTCACCGCGCTGGTCGCCGTCGGCGACGAAGAGGGCGTCGTCGGGATCGGCTACGGCAAGGCCCGCGAGGTGCCGCTGGCGATCCAGAAGGGCGTCGAGAACGCCCGCAAGGACTTGATTCGCATTCCCAAATATGGGCAGACGATCACCCACAAGATCATCGGCCGCTTCGGTGCCGGTCACGTGGTGCTGCGGCCGGCGAGTCCCGGTACCGGCGTTATCGCCGGCGGCGGGGTGCGCGCGGTGCTCGAGCTGGGCGGGGTGAAGGACGTGCTCACCAAGAGCATTGGGACGCAGAACCCGATCAACCTGGTCAAGGCGACGATGGACGGGTTGATTCGGTTGAGGCGGCCGGAGGAGGTTGCCGAGCTGCGTGGGTTGACCGTGGCGCAGGTGCTGGGGGTTCAGAAGAGCAATGGTGCTTCTGCCGAGATTTCAGAGGAGTCGCCGGCGGGTCCTGTCGCTGCAGGGGACCCACCACCCCCTGCGGTCGCTAAAGCGTCCTCGGGGGCGGTTCCCCCTACAGCGCCACCCGCCGGAGAGGCGGCTGAGGCACCGGCCGCTGAGGCTGACGCCCCGGTCGCCACGGAGGAGCCCAAAGCTGAGGGTGATGCTTCGTGAAGATCAAGCAGATTCGTAGCGCCAACGGGTCCAATCCGAGCCAGAAAGCGACGCTCAAGGCGCTTGGGCTGGGGCGGATCGGGAAGGCTGTGGAGCGGAAGGGCAGTCCTCAGTTGGAGGGGCAGCTTCGGGTTGTCTCTCATCTGGTGGAGGTTGAGGGCTGATGGCTGAGACGCCTCGCTCTGAGGAGATTGGGCTTCACAATCTGAAGCCGAAGCCTGGATCGCGCAAGCCGCGGAAGCGGTTGGGGCGTGGCGAGGGCTCTGGGCTGGGCAAGACTTCCGGGCGGGGTCATAAGGGCGCGGGCTCCAGGTCCGGGTCCAAGCGGAAGGCCGGCTACGAGGGCGGGCAGAACCCGATCCACATGCGGATGCGAAAGCTTCGCGGCCCGCACAAAAAGCAGTCGATGCCGTTCGAGAACTTCCGCACGAAGTCGCAGCCGGTCAACCTCGCCGATCTCGAGGAGCGTTTCGAGGCCGACGCCGAGGTAACGCCCGAGACGCTCAGGGAGAAGGGGCTTGCCAAGCGCTCCCATCCAGTGAAGGTCCTCGCCCGCGGTGAGATCTCGAAGAAGTTGACGGTGCGAGCGCACGGCTTCAGCGCTGCGGCGAAGGAGAAGATAGAAGCGGCAGGCGGTTCCTGCCACACTCTGGAGCCGTAATGCTCCAAACTATTGCGAACGCATTCAGCGTCGCCGAGATTCGCAAGAAGCTCGCCTTCACCGCAGCGATGCTGCTGCTCTACCGGCTCGGCGCCTACATTCCCGCTCCCGGCGTCGACCTCGAAGCCGTGAAGGAACTGGAGAGCAATTTCGCCGGCGGCGGCATCCTCGGCTTCCTCGACACCTTCTCGGGTGGAAGCCTCTCGCGACTCTCGCTCTTCGCGCTGGGGATCATGCCCTACATCACGGCGTCGATCATCCTGCAGCTGCTCACCGTCGTCGTGCCCTCGCTGGAGAAGCTGCAGAAAGAAGGCGAGGTCGGCCAGCAGAAGATCACCCAGTACACGCGCTACCTGACCGTCGGCCTGGCGTTCGGCCAGTCCTTCGGTTACGTCTTCCTCTTCCGCTCCTTCGGCGAACAGGCCGGCGGCAACAACGCGATCGCCAACCTTGCCGGCACCGAGGTCCTGCTGATCGTGATCGCGCTCACGGCCGGCTGCACGCTGCTGATGTGGTTCGGCGAGCTGATCACCCAGCGCGGCATCGGCAACGGCATCTCGCTGATGATCTTCGCCTCGATCGTGTCCGGGCTGCCGCAGGGGCTGAGCGCCTGGTGGAACAACCCCGACCAGGTTTTCGTCGTGATGATGCCCTTCCTCGCACTCGCGGTGATCGTCGCGATCGTCTTCGTCCAGGAGGGCCAGCGCCGCATCCCCGTCCAGTACGCGAAACGCGTCGTCGGGCGCAAAATGACCTCGGGCGGCTCCACCTACCTGCCGCTGCGGGTCAACATGGCCGGCGTCATCCCGGTGATCTTCGCGGCCTCGATCATGGCCTTCCCGCCGACCATCGGCCAGCTCCTGAACACGCCCGCGGCGCTCGACTTCGCCGCGTTCTTCAGCCCGAGCAGCTGGGCCTACGTGGTTGGCGAGGTCTTCTTCATCATCGTCTTCACCTACTTCTACACGGCGGTCACGTTCAATCCGGTCGACCAGGCCGACAACCTGAAGAAATACGGCGGCTTCATCCCCGGCGTGCGGCCGGGACGGCCAACCGCCGAATACCTCGACCGCATCCTCTCGCGGCTGACCTTCCCCGGAGCGCTCTATCTCGGTGCGGTGGCGGCGCTGCCGACGATTCTGCTCAGCCAGACCGCGGCCAACTTCGCCTTCGGCGGCACCTCGATCCTGATCGTGATCGGCGTCGCGCTGGAAACCGTGAAGCAGCTCGAGGCGCAGCTGATGATGCGCAACTACGAGGGCTTCCTCAAATAGGCTCCGGACAATGTCCGAGTTGAACCTAGTCCTGCTCGGCCCGCCCGGGTCCGGGAAGGGAACGCAGGGGGAGCGGCTGCAGGCCGACCTGGAGCTGCCCTACTGGGCCACCGGCGACATCCTGCGCGCGGCGGTCCGCGAGGGGACGGAGCTGGGCCGGGCCGCGAAGGAGTACATGGACCGCGGCGACCTCGTGCCCGACGAGGTGATCGTCGGCATGATCGGCCAGCGGATCGACTCCGACGAGGCGGCCGACGGCTTCATCCTCGACGGCTTTCCGCGTACCGCCCCGCAGGCCGAGGCGCTTGCCGCGAAGATGACCGAGCTGGGCCGGGAGCTGACCGCGGTGCTGCTGATCGACGTGGTCGACGACGAGGTGGTGCGCAGGCTGGGCGGGCGCCGAACCTGCGTCGAGGGCGGCCACGTCTTCCACGTCGACTTCAACCCGCCCGGGCAGGACGGCGTCTGCGACATCGACGGCTCGGAGCTCGTCATCCGCGATGACGACAAGCCCGAGGTGATTCGCCACCGGCTCGAGCAGTACCACGCCAAGACGGCGCCGCTGATCGAGCACTACGACACCCGCAGCCTGCTGCGCCGGATCGACGGCGCCGAGTCTCCCGATGCGGTCGCCGACGAGATTCGCCGGACCCTTGCGACGCTGCGCCTCGAGGCCGACGAGGCCATCTGACCTCGGGCAACTGGCGTATACCGAATGATCATCCGCAAGACCCCGGAGCAGGTCGACAAGATGGCCGCCGCCGGGGAGATCCTCGTCCGCTGCCTGCGCATGCTCGCAGCCAAGGCTCGGCCCGGCGTCACCACCGCCGAGCTCGACGCCGCCGCCGAGAAGCTGATCCGCTCGCAGGGTGCCGAGCCCGCCTTCAAGGGCTACCGTGGCTTCCCCGGGTCGATCTGCGCCTCGCCCAACTCGATGGTCGTGCACGGGATTCCCGGGCCCTACGAGTGCAAGAGGGGCGACGTGCTCTCGGTCGACGTCGGCGTGGTCAAGGACGGCTGGGTCGCGGATGCGGCGATGACCCTGCCAATCGGCCCGGTCGATGAGGAGGCGCGCAAGCTGCTGGACGTCACGAAGGGGGCGCTGTTCGCCGGTGTCGAGCAGATGCAGCCCGGCAACCGGCTCGGCGACGTCTCGGCCGCGATCCAGCGAGCGGTGGAGATCGAGGGCCTCTCGATCATCCGCACCCTGGTCGGCCATGGGATCGGCAAGGAGATGCACGAAGAGCCGCAGGTGCCCAACTTCGGCACCGCTGGAAAGGGGCCGGTCCTGGAGGAGGGGACGGTGCTGGCGATCGAGCCCATGGTCAACGCCGGCGGTGCGCTCGTGCGGATGGGGGACGACGGCTGGGCCGTCTACTCCGACGACGGCTCGCTTGCCGCCCATTTCGAGTTCACCGTGGCGGTGACCGCAGACGGGCCGCGGATCCTCACCCCCTGGCACGAAGACGCGTAGCGCTACGCTCTTCCTACGCGCCGTGTACTGACACTCTCGTTGTTGATCGTCTCATTTGGGGTGTCCCCTGCGTCCGCGGCGGTGCAGCCCTACGGAGCGAACGACGCGGGCGGCTTCCGCAACGTGCTGCCGCCCGGTGAGAACGGGCTCGACACGCTCGCCCAGATCTTTGCCTTCCGCGGCAACGGCGCGATCCCGCCGCACTTCGCCGACCAGCAACCGCTTTACGAAGACCTCGTCTACGGATCGCCGGAGCTGACCGACGCGGGGGTCTCCGCCTACTTCAAGGACGCGACCTTCGGCGTCCCGCCCGGCGAAGTCGCCTCGACGACTGAGCCGAGGCCCGGCGTGACGATCATCCGCGACTCCGCCTACGGGGTGCCGCACGTCTACGGCGAGACACGCGGCGACACGATGTTCGGCGCCGGCTACGCCGGCGCCGCCGACAGGCTCTTCCTGATGGACGTGCTGCGCCATACCGGGCGTGCCGAGCTCGCCTCGTTCCTCGGTGGCTCCAACGCGGAAGCGGACGCCACCCAGTGGGGATTCGCCCCCTACACCGAGGCCGACCTGCAGAAGCAGCTGGACCTGGCGCCGAGGCTCCACGGCCAGGCTGGGCAGCAGGCGCTCGAAGACGTGCAGAGCTACGTCGACGGGATCAACGCCTACGTCGCCGCCGCCGTAGCCGACCCCGCCCTGAGGCCGGGCGAGTACGCCCTCCTCAACAAGCCGATCGAACCCTGGAAGCCGACGGACGTGGTGGCGATCGCCTCGCTCGTCGGCGGCATCTTCGGCCGCGGCGGCGGCAACGAGCTCGGCTCCGCCCTGACGATGCAGGCCTTCGTCGACCGCTTCGGCCGCAAGGCGGGACGCAAGGCCTGGCTGGGCTTCCGCTCCAAGAACGATCCGGAGGCGCCGACGACGATCTCCGAGCGCTTCCCCTACGAGACCCGCAGTGCCTTCGCCAAGCGCGGCCTGGCGCTGCCGGACCCGGGTTCGGTGCGTGACACCACGATCGCCACCGCGTCGAGCGCGCCCTCCGCAAGGGGCGGCAGCTTCGGCGAGGCGATCCAGCGCGCCATCGGCGAGGCCGGCCATGCCTCCAACTGGGAGCTGGTCTCCGCCAAGAGCTCGGCGAGCGGGCACCCGCTTGCCGTGATGGGCCCCCAGGTCGGCTATTTCGTGCCGCAGATCCTGATGGAGCAGGACCTTCACGGGCCCGGCATCGACGCCCGCGGCGCCTCCTTCGCCGGGCTCAGCCTCTACGTCCTGCTGGGACACGGCCGCGACTACGCGTGGAGCGCGACGACGGCGACCTCCGACAACGTCGACACCTTCGCCGAGGTGCTCTGCCAGGGCAAGTTCAGCTATCGCTATCGGGGCAAGTGCAGGCCGATGGAAAAGCTCGAGAAGGCCGAGAGCTGGACGCCGAACGCGATCGACTCGACCGAAGCCGGATCGCAGACGCTGACCGCCTACCGCACGGTGCACGGGATCGTCTACGCCCGCGGCAAGGCGGGCGGGCGGGCGGTCGCCTTCGTGCGCCAGCGCAGCACCTACTTCCACGAGGTGGAGTCGGTGATCGGCTTCGGTCAGCTCAACGAACCCGGCTTCCTCACCGGGCCGTCCGCCTTCAAGAAGGCGGTCTCCAACATCAACTTCCTCTTCAACTGGGCCTACGTCGACTCCGAGCACATCGCCTACGCCCTCTCGGGAGCGATGCCCCAGCGGCAGGGCACCTCGCCCGATTTCCCGGTCCTTGGCACCGGCGAGTTCGACTGGAAGGGCTTCAAGCCCGGGAACCGCACCGCCGATTACCTGCCCTTCGCCAAGCATCCGCAGGCGGTCGACCCGGATTTCCTCGTCTCCTGGAACAACAAGCAGGCGCCGGGCTGGGGGGCGGCGGACGACCAGTACGCCTACGGCCCGCTGTTCCGCTCGCAGATGATCGCCGACAAGGTGCGGGCAGCGACGAAGGGCAAGCGGCGGATGACTATCTCCCGGCTGGTCAAGGCGATGGAGGAACCCGCGACTCAGGACCTGCGCGGCTACCGGCTGCTGCCGACGATCTTCGACGCGGTCGGCAAGCCGAAGCAGCCGGCGCTGCGCGGCGCGCTCTCGACTCTGCGCGCCTGGCACGAGGCGGGCGCCCACCGGCGCGACCTCAACCGCGACGGCATCGACGAGGAAACGCCGGCGATCGAGCTGATGGACGCCTGGTGGCCGAAGCTGGTCGCGGCGGAGTTCAGGCCGTCGCTCGGCGAGGAGGCCTTCGAACGCCTCGAGGGGATGATCCGGACCGGCGACCACACCGGGGGCTCGCCGGACGCCCCGGACTTCTTCGACGGCTGGTGGGGCTACGTCTCCAAGGACCTGCGAACCCTCTTCGGCCCACGGCCGAAGGGCGCCTACAGCCGCGTCTACTGCGGCAAGGGCTCCAAGCAGCGCTGCCGCAAGGCGCTCCAGCGCAGCCTCGCCCAAGCCCTGAAGGTCTCCCCGGCGGCGATGTACGGGGGCGGCAACGCCAAGTGCGCCGCCGACCCCCAGCCGTCCTGCTTCGACCAGAACCGGCCGACCGTGACCTCCGGCGTAGAACTGGGCCCCTTCCCCTTCCAGAACCGCCCGACGTTCCAGCAGGTGGTGACCCTGACCCAGAGGCTGCCGCGGTAGGCGGTGCCGACTATTTGAGGCCCTTGGTTCTCCCAAGGCAGTCGAGCTTCTGTACCTGGCTCGTCGCTGGGGGGAGAGTTTGTTTTGCCATGCCCTTAACTGGGCATGCGTTTCAGCAGGCACGCGAAGAACAAGATGCGGTTGTGCGGCGTCACTCGGGAAGAGGTCGCGGAGATCGTCTCCCAGCAAAATCGGGCCGGGGAGGATCGGGATGGAAATCCCCTCTACATGGGCACGGTCCGGGGTCTATCCCTTTGCGTGGTGCTCGCGCTCGATGACTTGATCACGGTGATCACCGTCTACGATTTGGAGGCATGATGCGAGCCGACTACGACAGCGAGGGCGACACGATTCAGGTCGAGCTGGAGTCGGTTCGGAGGCTCGGGTATAGCGAGGTGGTCGAAAACGGCGCCGTCATCGTCGGCATGTTCGAAGGGCGACCGGTGATGCTCGATGTGATCGGCACCCGTAATGGATTCGAGATCCCACTCCGCCTTGCCGCCGAGCGCTTTGACCTCGACGCAGAGGCTCTAATCGCGGCTGCACGGGCAGCCCTGGCGGCGCCAGATAGGGTCGTGAGGATGGATGTCGAAGCTAGAGTTGCGGCCTGAGTTCGCGCGCGCCTGGCCCCTGCTATCTTTCTGCGTCGGCCCACTGGGCCGGAAGTTGGTGCCTGCCGTCCAACTCCTGGGACGCGCAGGAGTCCTGTAGTCGATACGAGACCCGGAGCGATGAAGGTCAGAGCTTCTGTAAAGCCGATGTGCGAAAAGTGCAAGATCATCCGCCGCAACGGTGCGGTCTTGGTGATCTGCCAGAACCCGCGACACAAGCAGCGCCAGGGCTAGGGGCGCGGGGCAGAGATGGCACGTATCGCAGGAGTGAACGTCCCGGTCGGCAAGCGCGTCGAAATCGGGCTCACCTACATCTTCGGGATCGGTCGCTCGACGGCTCAGAAGATCCTCGAGCAGACCAAGGTCGACCCCAACACGATGGTCAAGGACCTGACCGAGGACGAGGTGATGCGCCTGCGCGAGGCCGTCGACCAGCTCGAGGTCGAGGGCGACCTGCGCCGCGAGCGCTCCCAGAACGTCAAACGCCTGATGGAGATCGGCGCCTACCGCGGCCTGCGCCATCGCCGCGGCCTCCCGGTCCGCGGTCAGCGGACGAAGACCAACGCGCGTGGCCGCAAGGGCCCGCGCCGGATGAGCGTTGCCGGCAAGCGCAAGGCGCCGACGGCGAAGTAGGGGACAGCAGATGGCCGCAGCGAAAAAACCCGCGAAAGGGCGCTCTAGGCGCCGCGTCAAGAAGAACGTCACCTACGGGCAGGCGCACATCAAGACTTCCTTCAACAACACGATCGTCACCCTGACCGACACCGAAGGCAACGTGATCGCCTGGGAGTCGGCCGGGTCGGCGGGGTTCAAAGGCTCGCGCAAGTCGACGCCGTTCGCCGCCCAGGTGACGGCCGACGCCGCTGCCAAGAAGGGCATGGAACACGGCCTCGAGAAGGTCGAGGTCTTCGCCAAGGGCGCCGGCTCGGGTCGCGAGACGGCGATCCGCTCGCTACAGGCGGCGGGCCTCGACGTGACCACGGTCAAGGACGTCTCGCCGCAGGCTCACAACGGCTGCCGGCCAAAGAAGCGGAGGCGTGTCTAGTGGCCCGCGATACCTCTCCCCAGTGCAAGCAGTGTCGCCGCGAGGGCCAGAAGCTCTTCCTCAAGGGGGAGCGCTGCTTCACCGACAAGTGCGGGGTCGAGCGCCGCTCCTACCCGCCCGGCGAGCACGGCCGCGGCCGCATGCGCCAGTCCGAGTACCGGGTGCAGCTGCGCGAGAAGCAGAAGACCCGCCGCTACTACCAGGTGCTGGAGAAACAATTCCGCGCCTACTACGACAAGGCTTCGCGCCAAGAGGGCGTCACCGGCGAGAACCTCCTGCGCCTGCTCGAGTCGCGCTTCGACAACGTGCTGGTCCGCCTCGGCTTCGCCGCCTCGCGGCGCCAGGCCCGGCAGCTGATCCGTCATGGCCACTGGCTGATCAACGGCCGCCGCGTCGACATCCCCTCTTACCAAGTACGACCCGAAGATGTGATCTCGATCAAGTCGAGCTCCACCGCCGGCGACACCATTCGCAAGGCGACGGAACTCGTCTCGACCGTGCCGGCCTGGCTCCAGGCCGATCACGACTCCCTTACCGCCAAGGTTCTGCGCTACCCCGAGCGCGCGGAGATCTCGGCTCCGGTCCAGGAGCAGCTGATCGTCGAGCTGTACTCCAAGTAGGCCGGAAAACCCCGTTTCTGAACACGCATACGCAAGGAACTCATGACCACTGACTTCCAGGTCCCCCGCATCACCTCGGAGAAGGTTGACGATCGCCGAGGCACTTTCACGATCGAGCCCCTCGACAAGGGCTTTGGCTACACCTTTGGCAACGGCCTGCGCCGCGTCCTGCTGTCCTCTCTGGGCGGAGCGGCGATCACGAGCGTTCGCATCGAGGGCGTCGCGCACGAGTTCTCGACCGTGCCCGGCGTCAAAGAGGACGTCACCGACATCGTCCTCAACCTCAAGGATCTCGTCGTCCGCATGCACACCGATGCCGACGAGGTCGAGGCGCCGCTGGTGGCCACCGGGCCCGGCGAGGTGAAGGCGAAGGACATCGACCTGCCCTCCGGCGTGGAGATTCTCAACCCCGATGCGCCGATCGCGACGCTCGAGAAGAAAACCAAGCTCGAGGTCTACCTGACGATCGGCCGCGGCCGCGGCTACTCGCCTGCCGAGGAGAACAAGTCCGACGAGCAGCCGATCGGCGTGATCCCGATCGACTCGATCTTCTCGCCGATCCGGCGTGCCTCCTACTCGGTGGCGACGGCCCGCGTCGGCCAGCGGACGGACTTCGACAAGCTCACGCTCGAGCTGGAGACCGATGGCTCGATCGAGCCGGGTGCCGCGCTGCGCGAGGCCTCCGAGATCCTGATCAAGAGCCTGGCGATCTTCACCGACGCCGACCGGGTCGAAGAGCTGACCGCGCGCGAGCCGGCTCCGAGTCCACTCGCCGGATGTCATCGCCGGCCCGGTTGGGGACGGTGCCGCCAGCAACAACGGCCTCGACGAGATCCTGATCGAGGAGCTCGAGCTCGGCGTCCGCTCCTACAACTGCCTGAAGCGGGCGGGAGTGCAGACGGTGGGCGACCTGGTCCGCAAGACGCGCTCGGAGCTGAACGCGATTCCCAACTTCGGGCAGAAGTCGATCGAGGAAGTGATCGAGACCCTTCACGGCCGCGGTCTCGACCTTCGGGGAGACTGAGCGGGGAGCCGATCGCACCATGCGCCACCGCAAGAAGCGAAACAAGCTGAGCCGCGACTCGGCGCATCGCGAGGCCCTGCTCTCGAACCTCTCCAAGCAGCTGATCCAGCACGAGCGGATCGAAACCAGCCAGGCCAAGGCCAAGGCGGTCAAGCCCGAGGTCGAGCAGCTGATCACGCTGGCCAAGCGGGGCGACCTGCACGCCCGGCGCCAGGCGCTGGCGACGCTGCACAACGACAAGTTCATCGTGCACAAGCTGTTCGAGGAGGTCGCGCCGCGGTATGTCGAGCGGCCGGGTGGGTACACCCGCATCGTCAAGTTGGGTCCGAGGAAGTCGGACTCGACTGAAATGGTTTATCTCGAGTTGGTTTAGGGCCTCGGAGGGGCGGGGCACATCCCGTCCGTCCAAGTCGTCGCGCTAATTAGCGCGACGACTTTGAGTATCCGCCCGTCCGGGATGTGCCCCGCCCCTCCGAGGCGTCAATCGGCTCTCGATAGTTAGCTGGGGTCGTAGGAGACCGACTCCAGGTAAAGGCCGTGGGGGGGAGCTGTGTCGCCCGCCTCGGTCCGGGGAGCTCCCTGTAGGAGCTGCTTGAAGCTGTCCAGGGTTCGGCGGCCGCTGGCTACCTCTAGCTGGGTACCGACTAGGACTCGGACCATGTTGCGCATGAAGGCGTCGGCGGTGATTCGGAAGGTGGCGATGTCGCCTTCGGATGTCCAGCTTGCGGCTAGGACGTCTCTCTCGAAGCGGACGTGGTCGGTTTGGGTCGGGGTGAAGGCGGTGAAGTCGTGGGTGCCGATCAGGGCGGTGGCACATGCGTCGAGGGTGTCGCGGTCCATCTTGTGGGGCCACCAGAGGGAGCGGCCCTGCTCGAAGGGGCTGGAGCTGGAGCGAGCCAGGATCCGGTATCGGTAGGTGCGGGAGACGGCGTCGCGGCGGGCGTCGAAGCCCCCCACGGTCGGTGCCGCGGCTGTGACCGCGATGTCGCGAGGGCCGAGCCCGTTCAGCCTGCGCGCCAGGTCTGCTGGTACCTCGGCAGCGGTCTCGAAGCTCGCAACCTGCCCGATGGCATGCACACCCGTGTCGGTCCGTCCCGCCACAGTCAGCTCAACGGGCTCGCGCAAGACGGTCGCCA
This sequence comes from uncultured Solirubrobacterales bacterium, assembly GCA_963801245.1. Classification (GTDB taxonomy): domain Bacteria; phylum Actinomycetota; class Thermoleophilia; order Solirubrobacterales; family 70-9; genus VRUE01. Next base: position 178,797 of record CAWDEA010000004.1, on the reverse strand, counting down.
GCGCCGCCTCCAGCTCCCCTTGCACGGTTCGCAGACCGGGCTGCTTCGCCCAGCCCTTGAACCCGGCCCCGTCGTATTCGATGTCGAGGCGGACTGTGGTCACTTGCCGAGCAGGCTCAGCAGGCCGGGTTCGTCGAGGATCTCGGTCTCGTATTTCTCGGCTTTTGCCAGCTTCGAGCCGGGGTTCTCGCCGGCGACGACGTGGTCGGTTTTCTTCGAGACGGAGTTGACGATCTTGCCGCCGGCTGCCTTGATCAGCGCCCCCGCCTCCTCGCGGGTCAGCTTGGGGAGGGTGCCGGTGAGGACGAGGGTCTTGCCTTCGAGAGGACCGCCCGCTTGGCGTCGTTCGGAGGCGTCCTGCTCGAGGCGCAGGCCCTTCTCGCGCAGTTTTTCCACGAGCTTCCAAGTCGCCTCGTCGGCGAGCGACTCGGCGATCTGGACGGCCATGATCGGGCCGACGCCCTCGACCTCCTCGATCTGCTCGGGGTCGGCGGTGCGCAGGGCGTCGATCGAGCCGAAGTGGTCGGCCAGCGCCTCCGCCGTGACGTAGCCGACGCCGGGCAGGCCGAGTGCGTAGAGGACGCGTTTGAAGGGGCGCGAGCGCGATGCGTCGATCGCCGCCAGCAGGTTGCGGGCGGATGTCTCGCCGAATCCGTCGAGGTCCGCCAGTTGCTCCTCGCGCAGCTCGTAGATGTCGGCGACGTCTGTGATCAACCCTTCCTGCAGGAAGCGCATCGCCTGCTTCTCGCCGAGCCCGTCGATGTCCATCGCCCCCTTGCTGACGAAGTGCTTGACGTGCTGGAAGGACTGCCCCGGGCACCCGGCCCGGTTCGGGCAGATCGAGAAGACCGCGTCCCCGGGCTTCTCGACCGGGGTGCCGCACGCCGGACACTCCTTCGGGGGCTTCACCCGGCGCGTGCCCTTCGGGCGCCTCTGCACGAGCGGGGCGACGACCTGGGGAATCACGTCGCCGGCGCGCATGACGACGACGTCGTCACCCACGCGCACGTCCTTGCGGGCGAGGTCCTCCTCGTTGTGCAGGGTGGCGGTGGAGACGGTGACGCCGCCGACGTGGACGGGCTCCAGCATCGCGAAGGGGACCAGATGGCCGGTGCGGCCGACGTTCCAGACGACGTCGAGGAGCTTCGTCGTCGCCGTCGTCGGTGCGAACTTCCAGGCGATCGCCCAGCGCGGCTCGCGGCCGACCACGCCCAGCTCGCGCCACAGCGCCCGCTCGTCGACCTTGACGACGACGCCGTCGATCTCGTAGTCGAGCTCGTCGCGGCGCTCCTCCCACCAGCGACAGCGCTTGACGACCGAGTCGATGCCGGGGTGGTGGGCGGTGTCCGGGTTGACCTTGAAGCCCCGCTCGCGCAGCCAGTCGAGCTCCTCGCTGTGGGTGGCGAGGTCGAGGCCCCGGACGGCGCCGATCCCGTAGGCCCAGATCGAGAGCGGGCGCTCGGCGGCCAGGGCGGGATCGAGCTGGCGGATCGAGCCGGCGGCGGAGTTGCGGGGGTTGGCGAAGGCTGGCTCGCCGGCCTCGGCGCGGCGCTCGTTCAGGGCCTTGAAGTCGGCGATCGGCAGGTAGACCTCCCCCCGCACCTCGATCAGCGGCGGCGAGTCCTCGATCCGCAGCGGGATCGCCCCGATCGTGCGCAGGTTCCGGGTCACGTCCTCGCCGACTCGGCCGTCGCCGCGGGTCGCGCCGCGGACGAGGACGCCGTCCTCGTAGGTGAGCGAGATCGCCAGACCGTCGATCTTCGGCTCGCTCGTGTAGCTGAACTCGGCGGCGCTGATGTCGAGCCGCTTGAGGTGGTTGCGGATTCGCGTCTCCCAGGCCCGCAGCTCCTCCTCGTTGCGGGCGTTGGCCAGTGAGAGCATCGGCTCGGCGTGCTCGACCTGCTCGAAGCGCTCCAGCGGCGGCGCTCCCACCCGCTGCGTCGGCGAGTCGGGCGTGCGCAGCTCGGGGTGATCGGCCTCGATCGCGCGCAGCTCGTCGAGGAGCGCGTCGTATTCGTCGTCATCGACGATCGGGTCGTCGAGGACGTAGTAGCGGCGGTTGTGCTCGGCCAGCTCCTGCCGCAGCTCGGTGGCGCGCTGCTCGGGCCCGGCCGTGCTCACACCGACGTGGGGGCGCTCGCAGCCAGCATCTCGTCGAAGCCCCAGCCGCGCAGCTTCTCGAGGCCGCCGTGGTCTGTGAGGTCGAAGTGGATCGGCGTGACCGAGATCCGCTTCTGCGCGACGGCGTTGAGGTCGGTGCCCTCGATCTCCTCGTAGCCAGGCTGCCAGCCGTAGATCTCGTAGTGCTTGCGCTCGCCCTCCTCGCCCACCAGTTTCAGCTCGTCGTTGTAGATCCGTTTGCCGAGCTTGGTCACCTCGACCCCCTGCGGCTCGCCGGCGGGGCAGTTGACGTTGATCAGCGTCGCCTCCGGCATCGGCTCGGCGGTCAGGCGGCGCACCAGCTCGGCTGCGAAGGCGGCGGCGGCACCGAAGTCGAAGCGGCCGCTGACGTAGCCCATGCCGCCGCCCGAGGACTGTTGAGAGAGCGCGACGGCGGGGATGCCGAGGACGATGCCCTCGAACGCCGCGGCGACCGTGCCCGAGTAGGTGATGTCGTCGCCGAGGTTGGCGCCGTGGTTGATGCCGGAGACGATCAGGTCGGGGCGGTGGCCGACCAGCCCCAGCTCGGCGAAGCGGACGCAGTCGACCGGGGTGCCGTCGGTGGCGTAGCCGACGTCGCCGTCGCCGAACGCGACCTCCTCGACGCTCAGCGGCGAGCGCGTCGTGATGCTGCGCGCGGTCGCGCTGCGGTTCGAGTCGGGCGCGATCACGTCGACGTCGACACCGTCGATCGCGCGCAGGGCGCGGCGCATGGCCTGCAGGCCGGGGGCGGTGATCCCGTCGTCGTTGGTGAGGAGGACTCGCATCGACTGTCGATTCTAGGCGTCGGAGCGGGGGTGCCTCCCGCCCTGACAAGAGGCGCGCTAATGAGCGCGCCTCTTTGAGTATCCGCCAGTTCGGGAGGCACCCCCGCTCCGACGCTCAAGCGGCGGGTCTCTGCTCTAAGAAGTTTCGATTTCGGCGCGTTTGCGCGCCATGCGTGCGTCGGGATGCGGCAGGGTCGGCGTCATGGCGCTTGCTCAGATTGGTCCGCTGACGACAGTGCTCGAGACCGCCGCCGCTTCAGTCGGCGCAGGCGTCGTTCTTGGCAGCGTCGCGTTCGGTGCTGGCAGGCTTGCGACGGGATGGCCGAGGCACCGCATCGAGCGCCGCGCGCTTACCGACGGCTACCTGGGCGGCATTCTCGGTGCGGTTGCGGCGATCTGCGACTTGGTCCTACGCTATGGTTGATGAAATGAGTTGTCTACATCAATTGGAAGCCCTGCTGTGAACGGAATTCGATACGCAAATATCGGTGCAGCAGTCGGCACTGCGATTATGGGTGCTGGTGTGCTCCTGTTCAAGGATGCGAGCGACGCTGTCATTCAGGTGGTTGGGTTGATCGGATTCTTCGTCGGCGGTGCCGTCTACGTCGTCCTTGACGAGCGGGCGATGCGTCGGGAAGAAAAGCACCCTCAGTAACCGGCGATTTCGGCGGCTATCTGGTCCTGCTCGAGGTGGGCGAGGCCGAGGTCGCGGACGCTTCCCATCAGGATCGAGAAGATCGCCAGCCTGCCGCTGCGGTTGAAGCAGTAGCCGGAGAGGTTGCTGACCCCGGTCAGGGTGCCGGTCTTGGTGCGGCAGCGGCCATAGGCGGCGGTGCCGTGCATGCGGTCCGCGACAGTGCCCTCCTGGCCGCTGAGGGCGAGGGACTGTACGAAGTCGTCACCGATCTCCTCGTCGTAGACGGCGCGCAGGAAGCGGACGACGGCGGCGGGCGAGGCGGCGTTGGAACGGGTGAGGCCCGAGCCGTCGACCGCGTGCAGAGTGGCCCCGCGATCGCGGGCGAAGCTCTCGACCACGGCGGCTCCGGCGGCGGTGCTGCCCGCCCCGCCGAAGCGGGCGCCGATCCCCTTCAGCAGCATCTCGGCGAAGAAGTTGTTCGAGGGCACGTTGGTGGCCTCGGCCAGCAGCTCGACGCTCGGCGAGTGGACGGCCGCCAGGGTCTCGGCGCGCTCCGGCGTGGCTCCCAGGGCGACCGCGGCGGGGATGCGCACCCCGGCTCCCCGCAGTGCCCTTGCGAGCTTGCGGGCGGCCACCTTGGCCGGGTCGGAGGCGAAGCCGGCGCCGCTGGAGCTGCTGTAGCCGGAGTTGAGTGAGAGCCCGGAGAGGGGTCCGATGTAGGAGCTGGTCGCGTAGCCGGAGTCCGCGACGCCGCGGAGGCGGTCGAAGATGGTGTCGTCCGCGTAGAGGCGGCCGGTGACGGCGCGCAGGCCGGCATCGCGCAGCTGTCGGCGGAGCGCGAAGAGGTTGGTGCCCAGCCCGCCCAGGAAGCGGCCGTAGAACCCCGGCGTTCCCAGCGCCGGATCGCCGCCTCCCTTCAGGTAGAGGCTCCCGTGCAGCACTCCGTTGGCATCGATCTCCCCATCGCCCAGGACCCGGGTGGAGAGGCGGGCCTGGGCGCCGAAGCGGCCGAGCGCGGTCGCGGTGGTGAAGAGCTTCGTGTTCGACGCGAGCGGCCGCTGGCGCTTGGCCGCGCGGGCGCACAGGGGCCGCCCGGTTTCGCCGTCGATGACGAAGAGGCCGCTGGCGCCGCCTCCGCCGCGAACGAGCCGGGCCTGCAGGGCCGAGCAGCGCAGCTCCGCGGCGCCCGCCAGGGCGGTTGCCGCGACGAGAAAGACTGCAAGAAGACCGCAAATCGCGGCGAGAAATGCCGGGGTTCGCCTCACTGAGTGGGATAATGCATGTTTATGGGCAAAGTTGTGGACATAGAGTCGCAGCCGCGACGGCGCCGCTCCCGCAAACGCCCGTCGAAGACGGCCCTGGTCCTCGGTGGCGGTGGCTTCACCGGGGGGGTCTACGAGATCGGCGCCCTGCGCGCCCTCGACCTGCTCGCGGTCAACAGCACGATCAACAACTTCGACGTCTACGTCGGGACCAGCGCCGGGTCGTTCGTCGCCGGGATGCTGGCCAACGGGGTCACCCCCGACGAGATGATGCAGGTGATCAACCGGCGGGTCCCGTCCGATCTCGAGGACCTCAACCTCGGCACGGCGCTCAAGCCCAACTACCTGGGCTTCGCGCAGAAGGCCGCGATGCTTCCGCTGCGCACGCTGGAGCTGGCGCGCAGCCTCGTTCGGATGGGGGACTTCTCGGCGATCGACATCGGCGTCGGGCTCGCGGAGGCGCTGCCGACCGGCTTCTACTCCAACGGTGGAATCGCCGACTACGTCGAGGAGGCGCTCACCGAAGACGGCCGGCTCGACGATTTCCGCCTGCTCGACAAGGAGCTCTACCTGACGGCCACCGACCTCGACACCTGCGAGCGCATCGTCTTCGGCGAGGAGGGCTGGAACGACGTGCCGATCTCCAAGGCGATCCAGTGCTCGACCGCCCTGCCGGTCGTCTACAAGCCCGTCGACCTGAAGGGCCGCCAGATGGTCGACGGCGGCATCCGCTCGACCACCAACGTCGACATCGCGGTCGAAAAGGGAGCCAAGTTCATCGTCGTCGTCAACCCCCTCGTTCCCTTCGTCAACGACTTCGAGAGGACGATCCCGACCGTTTTCGGCACCCGCGTGCGGCGGGTCTCCGACATGGGCCTGCCGGCGATCGCCAACCAGACCTTCCGCCTGATCGCCCACGCTCGCCTGCACCAGGCGGTCGAGATGTGGCAGGAGCGCTACCCGGGCGTCGACATCATCCTGGTCGAGCCCGAGCCCAACGACGAGCTGATGTTCGGCACGCCGATCATGGACTATTCCCGGCGGCTGAAGATCGCCCGCCACGGCTTCGAATCGGTGACCGCGACACTGGCCAAGGACTACGACCGCTACAAGGAGATCGCCGAGCGCCACGGCCTGGAGATCTCCGGGCGCCGGGTCAGCCGGGTCGTCGAGCGGGCGGCCGAAGAGGAGCCCGAGCAGATGTCCGCCTGGCGGCGCGTCCTAGAGCAGACCACCTCGGCCCTCCTGCGCCAGTCCGGCGAGGCGTCTTAAGGCCCAGCCGCAGGGGAGGGCCGTTAGGCCTTTCTGGGAATTGATGTCGCACGCGAGCTTCGCTCGCTTAGCGACGATTTGAGAGCGCGGGCTACGCCCGCGCTGAGAATCACGAGTGCGGCGGCCGCCTGTCGGCGACATTCCCAGAAAGGCCTAACGGCCCTCCATTCAGCTCGGAGCGCAGGAAGCCGAGCTGGTCGCAGCAGGGCCTTACCTCAAGCTTCCGAGATGCCCCTCGCCCAAGCTTGGAGTCGGAGCTTGCGCTTGCCGGGAGGGGTCGGGCGGTCCTCTGTGTGAATGTCGCCGCAGGCCCGACCCCTCTGGACAACCGCTAGCCCGCGTAGAGCTGCTCGATCTCGCGCTCGTGCTTGGCGGTGACGACCGCCCGCTTGACCTTCAGCGTCGGCGTCAGCTCGCCGTCTTCCTGCGAGAGGTCCCTGGGCAGGATCGCGATCTTCTTCACCTGCTCGACCCGGGCGAACTTCTCGTTGATCTTCGCCACGTGGTCTTCGATCGCCTGGCGCACGTCGGCGTGGGCCGCCAGCTGCTCGGGGTCCTCGGGAAGGCCGTGCTCGGAGGCGTAGGCCACTGCTTCTTCGGGGTCCAGCGTGACGAGCGCGACGAGGTAGGGCTTGCGATCGCCGACGACGACGCACTGGGAGACCAGCGGGTGCTGCTTGATCTCGTTCTCGAGGTTTGCCGGGGTGATGTTCTTGCCGCCGGCGGTAATGATGATGTCCTTCTTGCGGCCGGTGATCGTGATGAAGCCGTCCTCGTCGACCTCGCCGATGTCACCGGTGTGCAGCCAGCCGTCGACGATCGTCTCGCGGGTCGCCTGCTCGTTCTTGTAATAGCCCTGGAAGACGTTGGGGCCCTTGACCAGGATCTCGCCGTCCTCGGCGATCCTCACCTCGCAGCCGGGGAACGGCTTGCCGATCGTGCCGATCTTGAAGTCCTCGGGCGTGGAGATCGTCGCCGCGGTGGAGGTCTCGGTCATCCCCCAGCCCTCCAGCACGAGAACCCCGGCGGCGTCGAAGAAGCGCAGGATCTCGGGGTTGATCGGGGCCGCGCCGGAGACGGCGAGCCGCAGGTTGCCGCCGAAGAGGCCGCGGATCTTGGAGAGGACCTTCTCGTCGGCGAACTCGTATTGCTTGCGCAGCAGGAAGCCCGGCTCGCGGCCCTCGCGCTCGAGAGCCCGCACCTTCTTGCCGGTCGAGATCGCCCAGTTGAAGATGATCTTTTTGATGCCACCGACTTTCTCGATGCCGCTGGTCGCGGCGGTGTAGATCTTCTCGAAGATCCTCGGCACCGAGGGGAAGTAGGTCGGCTTCAGCTCAGCCAGGTTGGGCAGGATCTTCAGCGGGTCGCGCTCCCAGTAGGCGAGCGTCGCGCCCAGGTCGAAGCTGCCGAGCTGGATCAGCAGGGCGAAGGAGTGGGCGAGAGGGAGGTAGAGGTAGGTGACGTCTTCGCTCTCGATGACGCTGTTCTCCTGGACCATGTCCAGCATCGCGCGGTAGTTGCCGTGGCTGATGATGCAGCCCTTGGGGGGGCCGGTCGTGCCCGACGTGTAGATGAAGGTGCAGATGTCCTCGGGTGTGACGGACTGCCAGCGGGCCTCCCACTCGGCGGCCTCGCGGGAGGCACCGCGGGCGGCCAGGTCCTCGAGCGCGATCGCGTCGTCGCTGGAGCCGGTCATGCGCACGACGTGCTCGAGCAGCGGCAGGCGATCGCGGACCTCCCGGATCTTCTCCATCTGCTCCTCGTCCTCGACGACGACGACCTTCGCGTCGGAGTTCTCCAGCACGTACTGGCACTCCTCCGGCGAGTTGGTCTGGTAGATCGGGACGACGATGGCGCCGGCGGAGAGCGCGGCGAAGTCGACGTAGGTCCACTCGGGACGGGTGTTGGCCAGGATCGAGACCCTGTCGCCCTTGGCGACGCCGAGGTCGATCAGGCCGAGCGAGAGCGAGCGGACCGTCTCCTGGACGTCGTCATAGCTGCGCTTGACCCACTCGCCGTCCTGCTTGAAGCAGACCGCCGGGGCGCTGCCGTAGAGCTTCGCGGAAAGCGGCAGCAGATCCGCAAGCGTGGCCGATTTGGTTCCCCGCTCCATGCGGGAGGGGAGTCTAGTTGAGCACTACGTGGCGCGAGCCCCCCGCTGGGTGCCGGTGGCGTCCAGGTGACGCAGCGAGCTCTGGAAGAGGGTCTTGTCGATGCGACCGTGGAAGATGGGGACCCCCAGCTGCATGCACTTGCCGATCACCTCCTGGCGCTTCATGTGAAGCTCGTCGGCAAGCTCGGACGGGGTGAGGTGATTGGCCACGGCGGACCTCCCTTGTCGTTGAAATCGGGTAGCAAGGAATTTACCCCTCGGGCCGGTTGTGTCAAATGCCCTTTGCCGGCACGCGATCGACCGCGAGCCCAGTCGCGATAATGGCCCGATGCCGGCCGCTGCCGAGAACCCCGACGCGACTCCGGCCTCCGTGCCGCTGCCCCGCCGGGGCCGGATCTGGGTGATCCTCGCGCTCAGCCTGGCCCTGCTGGCGGTGGGGTATGCCGTGGTCGACATCGCCACCCGGGAGGCGGGCCCCGACGTGATCCGCGTGGACGGCATCGCCGACGCGCAGGGCACCTTCGGCGGGATCCCGCAGGAAGGGGACCGGCTCGGTTCCGCCGACGCGCCGGTCTCGATTCAGGTCTTCAACGACCTCCAGTGCTCCAGCTGCCGCGAGGACTTCCTGGGGACGATCCCCGGCCTGGTCGAACGCTATGTCCGGCCAGGCGACGTGAAGCTCTTGATGCGCCACTACTCGGTCGCGCAGAACCCGCTCGAGCTCGGCTTCTTCGGGGCCGAGGCGGCGGCGGAGCTGGGCTACGGCTGGCAGTACACCTACCTCTTCTTCCGCAACCAGGACGAAGCCGAGCGCTTCGGGATCGACGACGAGTTCATGGCGTCCCTCGCCGCCTCCTCCGGCGAACTCGACCCCGCCGAGTGGAAGCAGGTGCTCGACCGCGAACTCGAGACCGGCAGCCCAGCTGCGCAGCGGCTCGAGGGCTACAACGAGCTCGGCACCGACCTCGGCATCCGCACCCGCCAGGCGGCGATCGTCAGCGGGCCCGCCGGCACCCGCACCCTCCAGGACGGCCCGACGCGCGCTCAGATCGAAGCCGCGATCGAGGCGGTCCGCTAGCGCCGCCCCTCGTCTGGGATAATCGCCGCTCTCGGGGCGTGGCGCAGCCTGGTAGCGCGCACCGTTCGGGTCGGTGAGGTCCCCGGTTCAAATCCGGGCGCCCCGATTGCATGGAAGCCGCTTTCTAGAGCGGCTTCCGGCGTTTCTGGGGGCGGTCGTGGTACCAACGTGGTACTGATTTTCGCCGGGCGCGCTCGACTTGCTTGCGGTCGGCATCGAGCAAGCCGTGACCGTTTGTCACGGCTTCGCCACCCTTTCGACCGGCCTCCACCAGGTCCGGTTCTGGCAGCAATTGCCCCCAACGTCGCCGCTTGCTTTCCGGAATTTGTACTGCTATAGTGCAGTACGTTCGTATGACAATTGTGAAAGGAGCAGACAGATGGAGCCAAAGACGTTCCGGCTAAATGAGGAGACTGTCGCGGCGCTGGAGCGTCTCGCCAGGGAGCGGAGCCTGACCCAGACTGGCGTGGTACGCGAGGCGTTGAGTCGCTTTCTGGCGGCGCACGAGGCTGAGCGCCGGCAGGAGAAAGTCAACGCCGCTTTTGCGGTGAGAACCTTCGAGTTGATTGAGGAGGATCTCGGCACGCACAACTTTCCCGATGGAGAGCGGAGCTGGTACATGGACGGGGAGGAGCTTGTCGTGTGCATCGGCGACTACGAGTTCCATCTCTTGGAGGCCGATCCCCGAAAGTGGCTGGTTCTCAACTACGCCTTGCCTGAGCTTGCCTCTGGCGAGATCAAGGATGGCCGCATCGAGTGGACCTCCCGCCGAGCGGGTGGCAAGTAGCAAGGGACAGCCTTTCCCTGGGCTTGCTGGTATGACCTCTTCCGCTCCTACAGCCAACGTTCCGCCGCAGAACATCGAGGCGGAGGAATCGGTGCTGGGGGCGATGCTGGTCGCCGAGCCGGCGTTGAGCCGCGTCATCAAGGACGCCAAGCTCAGCGCCGAGGACTTCTACCTGGGGAAGCATGGGCTGATCTTCGCCTGCGCCCGCGACCTCCATGCCGAAGGCAAGCCTGTTGACGAGCTGACGGTGTGCGACGCGCTGGGAGACAAGATCGACGCGGCCGGAGGCAAGCACTACGTCTCCGAGCTGGCGGCCAAGGTCCCGGCGGCCGGCAACGCCAAGCACTACGCCGAGATCGTCCAGCAACACGCCATTGCGCGGATGAAGCGGGAGATCGGCCAGGAGTTGCAGAACGACCTCGCGCCAGCGGATGCCATCGACCGCTTGGCAGACCTTCAGCGACGGGCCGCTGAAGGCGACCAGGACGGCGTTCGGGCGATCACCTTCGCCTCGATCGACCGGGAGAGTGTCCAGTGGCTCTGGCCTGGCCGGGTGCCGCTGGGGATGCTCACTCTGCTGGTTGGCGATCCTGGCCTCGGGAAGTCTCTCCTAACTGTCGACCTATCGGCCAAGGTCAGTCGAGCCGGCGGGAACGTTCTGTTGCTGAGCGCCGAGGATCACAAGGGCGCGACCATCCGCCCCCGGCTCGAAGCGACAGAGGCGGCCCTGGATCGCGTCCACCACGTCGAGGTTCGCCGCGATGGCCTTGAGGACGGGATCGCCCTGCCGGACGATGGCGCGGAGCTGCACCGACTCGCCACCGAGCACAAGGCGAAGCTCGTGATTGTCGACCCGCTCATGGCTCACTTGCCGGAGTCGGTCAACTCCTGGCGCGACCAATCAGTCAGGCGGGCCCTGGCGCCACTTCACCGGCTCGCTCAAGACCTGGACTGCGCCGTGGTCGTGGTGGCGCATCTCAACAAGGCGAAGGGCGGCGACGCCCTGCATCGAACCGGCGGCAGCATCGGCATCCCCGCTGCTGTTCGTTCTGCTCTGCTGTTGGCTCGCGATCCGGAAGACCCAGAGCCTGAGCGGGGTACCCAGCGCGTCCTCGCACACGTCAAGTGCAACGTGGGACCGCAAGCCGAGACGCTCGCCTGCGAAATCGAGACCGTCCTACTTGACGATCAGGTCGAAGCCCCGAAGCTGAAGATCGTCGGCACCTCTTCGATCTCGGCAGCCGATCTGCTGGACATGCCGGCGGAGGAGGTCCGTACCGAGCGCGACGACGCGATCGAGTTCCTTGCCGCTGAACTCGCCGAGGGGCCAAAGCCCACCAATGAGATCAAGCGCGCAGCGAGGGACACAAACATCAGCGACCGCACGCTCGCCAGGGCGAAGGCCGACCTCGCCGTTCAGAGCACCAAGGATGGGCTCAACGGTGGGTGGAGATGGCGACTCCCAGACAAGGATGCCACCCTCGGAAGAGACGCCAAGGGTGTCACACAGGGGCAAGGTTGCCAAGGCGATATATCTACCGTGGCACCCTTCGATAGTAGAGCCACTTCTACGTGTTCTGAGGTATCCAAAACAGGCCAAGGATGCCACCCCTCAGATATGGCACTCTTGGACGGGGAGGCGGCAGCATGACGCCGACGATCCGCGCCGAGTTGGCCGCGGCAATCCGCAGGGTGAACGCCGAGTTCGCCCGGCTGCCTGTCGAGGTCCAGGACCAGATCGACCTTGCTCAGGGCGACCTTGATGCCGAGCTGGATCGCGCACTGCTGAGCGATGACCGAATCCGCGCCCTTGGCGCGATCGAGTCCTGGCGGGACCACCACCTCGCGATGATTCGGAGGGCCGCACGATGACACCCCTGCTCGACGCAGCCGGCGTCGCCGATTTGCTCGGCGTTCCTAAGACCTGGGTGCTGGCCGAGGCCAGGGCCGATCGCATCCCGCACGTTCGTTTGGGCCGTTACGTGCGCTTCGACCCCGACGCGCTTCGCGAGTGGTGGAGCACCACCCGCAGCCACGGCCCTTCGGCGGGGGTTCGGTCATGAGCCGTCACACAACACTTCCGGCGGTGCTCCTGGCCCGCCGGGGGCTGCACGTCCGCGACCGGGCGTCTCGTGGTCGCCGCGGGCGCGGCGTGCAGCAGCTTCTTCACCTGCACCCCACAAAACGAAAAAGGAACCGAATGACCGACCCTCACATCGAGGCTGAGCGCGAGGCCCTGGCGATGGCGCTGCATGTCACCCGTCCGGATGATGAAAGCGCCAGATCGCTGGCCTTGCTCCTCAACGACTCCCCGAACCCACAACTCCTCATCTATTACCTCGCTCTGTTGCCGAGCAAGCTGATGAACGGCTACGCAGCCGGGCTCGGTGAGGAGTTCAACTTCGAGAAGTACGTCGAGAAGATCCTGCACGACAAACCCCGCCGTCTCGACGGCGACAAGTAGAGGAGATCAACATGCCCACCACCGAGACCACCACCGAGGCACCCGAGACCACGGCCGCCGAGCCCGATGCACCGAAACCAGCCGAGGACGCCGACGTCGCTCTCGGCGAGGGCGGCCAGAAGGCCCTCAAGCGCGAACGGGAGGCAGCGAAGGCAGCGAAGGCAGAGGCCGACCGGCTCAAGGCCGAGGCCGAGGCCGCACAAGTCCGCGTCGCCGAGTTGGAGGCCGGAGAGCTGCGCCGAAGTGTCGCCGGAGAGAAGGGTCTAACGGATGCGCAGGCGAAGTTCCTGACCGGCGACTCGCCCGAGGCAATGGCGGCGCAGGCTGAGGAGCTACTGGCCGCCTTCAAACCTTCGGGACCAAGCATGCGGCGATCCCCGGTCGAGGTTCTGCGTTCCGGCGCCACCGGTGACACCGAGACCGGTGACACCGTCGCCACCGTCGCCGAGCGCGTGATGAGGGGTGGCTGAGGCGACTGTCCGACCGGAGCCCTATTCTGTGAGTCGAGCGTGTGGCGCGACGCCCCCGCTCGACTCACCATAAGGGCATTTGCCGCGATGGCCGCCCCTGCGCGACGCAGACCGATCTAGACCTCTCGCAGGGTTGTACCTGCGCCATCGCAAGGAGACATCCACATGGCCCTTTTGACCTCAGCACCCATCTCAGCGCTCGCCATCGAGCTGCTGCGTCGCCAACTCGTGTTGGTCGGCACCGTAGCCCGCATTCCCGGCCAGGAGTACGGCGGCCCCAGCGGCGGCACCGTAACCATCCGCGTTCCCCAGCCGCGCACCGCCAAAGAGCAGGAAACTCCCGGTGCCACCATCGAATACAGCGATGTCGAGGAGGTCCCGGTCAACGTGAAACTCCGGCACCTCTACGACGCGACCCGCGTCACCGATGAGGATCTATCTCTCAGCCTGCAGAGCTTCGGGATGCAGGTGCTCAACCCCCAGATCGCCGCAGTCGCCCTGGGCGGCGAGGACGAGCTGGCGGACCAGATGAACGGGCTCGACCCTGACCCCGACATCGAATGGGACCTGGAAGACCCCGAGGAAACGGTCCTCCAGATCCGCGAGAAGATGGGCGACGAAGATGTCCCGGCCGGCGATCGGTTCATGGCCGTCTCGACCGACATCGCCCGCTCCCTGCTCTCGGTCGACAAGTTTTCGCGGGCCGATGCCCGCGGCTCGACCACCGCGCTGGAGAAGGCGATCATCGGCGAGTTGTACGGCTTCGTCTTCGTCGAGTCCTCGGGGATCGAGAAGGGCAGCGCCGTCGCCTACCACGCGAGTGGATTCGCGTTCGGCAACCGCCCACCCGTCCCTCCGGGCGGAGGCGCCGACAGCACCACGGCCAGCGATGGCGGCGTGTCGCTGCGTCACATCCTGATGTTCGACCCCAACCGACTCGCCACGGCCAGCGTGGTCAGCGTCTTCGTTGGCGCCAGCGTCGTCCCCGAGGACGAGGAGGGTCTCGTCATCAAGCGCGCGATGCGGGTGGCTGTCGAGGGCGGTAGCTGAGGCCAACGATGACGAACTTCGACACAGCGGCAATGGCCGTGTCGCCGCCGCGTGGGCGCTTGTCCTTTCAGCCCAAGGGCGCGGCGGCGGCAGTGTCGGAGGTGGGGAGGGAGGGTCTTCGCCCTCGACACAAGACCGGCGTATTTAGCGGCTCCGATTCGGCGTGCGCATCGTCTCCGGGTTTTTCACGGGGGCTGAGCCATGGCTGAGCGCTTCGCCAGCCGTCCTGCCGCCGACCTTGCCGCCGAGCTTGGCCTGCTCGACGCGGAGATCGCCGGCACCGGCGCCGCCGGAAAGGTGACCGTCGCCGACGTACGCGCAGCAGCACCACCCGATCCACCGGATGCCCTGGGCGAAGCCGGTCGGGCGCTCTGGCGTGATGTCATCGGCCCCTGGGAGCTTCGCCCTGACGAGACCCGACTTCTACATGCAGCCTGTCGGACGTTGGACGAGATCGAGCGGATGCAAGATGCACTCACCGAGGCCGATCCCGTCGTCACCGGCAGTAAGGGGCAGGTCCGGCCGCATCCGTTGATCGCCGAAGTCCGCGCCCACCGGCTGGCCCTGCGACAACTGCTCGGCTCGCTCGGTATCGAGTGGCCGGACGCTCCTGGGGCTTCCGAGGGGTCTACGGCTGGGCGCAAACTCGCCCGCGCACGATGGGATCGACGTGGCTAGGCCGCGGCAGAAGTACGACCCGGCCGCTGCGGGTGGCGAGGAGGCTGAGATTGCCGACTTCAACCGCACGGCTGCGCGGCTGGTCGCACGCGCCAGCGGGTTCGCACCTGAGGCCATCGACGCTATGTCCGACACGGAGATTCGCAAGCTCGCCGAGGAACAGCCCGACCACGATCCGTTCGCGCGTCGCGCCCTGGAGTTCCTCGACCTGGCGGAGGGGCGACCGTGACCGCCCCGACCCTTGGCCTCGCCGTGATTGCGCGCGATGAGGAATCCACCCTCCCGAACCTGCTCGGCTCAATCGAAGGCGCGTTCGATCAGGTGGCCCTACTCGATACCGGCTCGACCGACCGCACCGTCGAGGTCTTCGAGCAGTGGGCAGACAAAGAGGTTCGGACACATGGGACTCGTTGCCGTTTGGGGCAGGGCTTCGAGTGGCGCGATGACTTCGCCGCCGCACGGAACGCCGCTCACGCCCTGCTCGATACCGACTGGCATGCATGGGCCGACTGCGACGACGTGATCCGCGGAGCGCAGCACCTACGGGGAATTGTCGCCAGCGTCCCACCGGAGGCCGTGATCGTCAAATGCAAGGGGGGCTATCTCGACGGATGCGGCGGACGCGAACGCCTCGCGCGGCGGGGCTTCGAGCGCTGGTACGGCCGGGTCCATGAGGGACAGCCGGCACAGGGCCTGCATTGGACCGAGCCCAGCAGGATCAGGAGGTGCGATCCCTGGGACTCGGTGGTGTGGGTCCATAGCACCGAGGGCGAAGCCAATCAGCGCCACTTCGGCCCCAAGTACCAGCGGAACATGCGAATCATCGAGAAGTGGATGCGCGACCTGCCCGGCCACCCCACGCCGGTTGGGTATCGCGCAACCGAGGAGCTGTCACGAGGCGACAGAACGCGCGCGATGGGCTTCTACCGCGACTACCTGGCCCTGCCACGGGTCCGCAAGGCACTCGGCCCCGAGCATGTGAGGACCGCGCTTGAGGTGCTGCCGACGATCACCGGTCTCTGCCGCGCGAGCAACTACGTGCTGGGTCGACCAGTGCTCACCTGGCTGCTGATGGATGAAATGCCGGATGTCCCCCCGCACCCGATCTGCCCCGATCCCGGCGGTGCTCTACTGGAGCTGGGGGCGGCGTGACCGCCACGGAGCCGCTGAGCTGTGGGAGTAGGGTACGTTGGCAGTATGCAAGATGAACAAGCAATCTCATTGGGCGAAGCTCTACGGCAGCGCGCAGGGTGGGACAACCCCGGAATCGCATCCAGGGCGATCGAAGAGTTTCCGTCCTCCCCAGACACGTATTGGATTGGCAAACAGCCGGTCCTACATTGGATTCATGGTGACGTTCTGGTCAGGGCGACGGCCTCCGAAACCGAGCAAATCGTCACGATCACGGCACGGCCGGTGCTGTCGCTCGACTGGGGGATTTCAGCGAGCTATGTGCACGCGGAACTCGGAAACCACGTCCGCCACCAGGGCATGGAGGTCGGCTGGCGCTTCGAGATCTCCGATGGGAACGACCTTGAGATTCCGGGCGAGATCATCTACCCGGACGGGCAGCCGACGCCTAACGATGCCGAGCAATTTGCGAGGGCGTTGGCCAGGACGATACTGGGGGGATCTCGGGGCGCCGACGAGGCCGCTTGACCTGGTCGCATCGCTGCGTGTAGGGTCGCGCCGACCAAACAAATGGTGCCCGCGACGTGGAAGCGCCCGGGCACCTGGCACCGGAGGTACGAACTCCGACGCGCCGGGCAATCTACACGCCCCCCTCGTCAGATTTCCCCTTCGGTGCTCAACCCAAGGGAGGGCATTGACGATGGCGATCAAGTTGAGCAAAGAGCAGGCCGGCCTGTTGGCAGAGCACGCGGCCTCACAGGCGGCTAGCAGCATGGAAGGCGGAGGCCGCAGGTGCTACGACGATCCGGTCGGGGTTCTGGAGGTCTACGACGAACTTTTGCCGCTGGTGCGCCTAATCCGAGGGCTGGTGGAGGACTGCGAGATCGTGGAGCCTGAGCTCGCGAAAACCATCGTCCTCAGCATTCTCGGCTACGCCCGTGAAGAAGCTGGCCGCGAACACGAGGCCCTGGTGCAAGTACGTGCCGGTAACCGGGATTACTTCAACCACGGGAAAACCCAAGAGGAGAGCGAACGCAGTACCGAAGAGCAGATCGAGAAGAAGACGAAGGAAGGAATCGCGCTTCGGGCTGTTCTCGACCTCCTCAACGGCCGCGAGCGCGACGCGGTGGCGGCCTGATGGAGCGCAAAGCACAGAGCGAAAGCGATGAGGAACGGGCGCAGTTGTGGTCGATCTACTGGGGGCTGCGGGCTCTCAATGACCCGCCCCTGTTCCTCTGTCAGGCGCGGGCTGATCTTTGGCGGCTGCTCGATGGGCCTCCGCCCTCGCCCTCTCCTCAGCCTTCTCCTCGCCGCCGCTCTCATCGCCGAGACAGCCACCTAGCCCTTGTAGGGGTACCGGAGGGGGAGGGCTGATGCCATGCGCCCCCTGACCCTGCGCCACTTCATCGGGTGGCTCATCGAAATGCTGGAACACAACCCGATGGCGCAACTACGGAGGATGAGGGATCTGGAGCGCCGTGTTCGGAGCCTTGTGGCGGGGCGTAATGCGCAGATTCTCGCGGCTATTGAACTGGGCTATTCAGAACATCAGATCGCCTTGGCGGCGGGGCTCTCCCAGTCCAGGGTTCACGAAATCAAGAAAGGGGAGAGCTGATGGCACGTCGCAGCTACGGCAGCGGCAGCCTGTACGTGCGCAGGGACGCCTCTGGTCGGGAGACGTGGTACGGCAGTTGGTACTCAAGGGGCCGACGCGTGAAGCGGCGCGTCGGCCCCAAGCGGGCTGCTGGAAGTCGTGAGGGGCTGACCCGCCGCCAAGCCGAGGCCGCGCTGCGCAGCCTGATCGGCTCAGTCGAAGTGAAGCCCCGCGCTGGCGAGTCCCTGACCGTCGCCGAGGCGGCGAAGCGCTACATCGCCGCCGCCGAACGCCGGGGCCGCAAGCGTTCGACCGTCGCCAACGTCGAGAGTGAGGCCCGAGTCCACCTGGAGCCCTTCTTTGGCGAGCGCTCGATCGACTCGATTCGCGTCGAGGACGTGAACGACCTGATCGCAGTCATGGAGGGCAAGGGACGCTCCCCGAAGACCGTCCGCAACGTCGTCGGCACCCTCTCTGCGCTGCTCAATCGCTACGCCGCTGCCAACGCCTGCGAGAACGTGGAGTTGCCGGCGGTTCCCGAGCAGACGGAGATCCGCTACCTGACCCTCGAGGAAGTCGACGCGGTGGTTCGCCACGCCCGGCCGGGCATGTATCAGGCCCTTGACCGGGTGCTTTTTCTCACCGCTGCGATGTCCGGCCTTCGCAAGGGGGAGCTGCTGGCGCTGCGCTGGCGGGATGTTGACTGGACGGCTGGGCGCATCCGCGTTCGCCAGAACTACGTCCGGGGCGAGTTCGGGACGCCCAAGTCGAAGCGCTCGACGCGCTCGGTACCCCTTGCTGACGAGGTGGGAGGCGCGCTGGAGCGCCTGTTCAAGCGCTCGCGCTTCAAGGGGGACGGAGACCTCGTGTTCGCCCACCCCGCAAGCGGAGAGCCGCTCCCGAAGGCCAACGTCACGCGCCGGTTCCGCAAAGCGCTCAAGGCTGCCGGGCTGGACGTCTCGCATCGCTTTCACGACCTGCGGCACACCTTCGGTACCCGCTGCGCCGCCGAGGGAGTGCCGCCCCGGACGCTTCAGGAGTGGATGGGGCACCGCGACCTGAAGACGACCGAAATCTACGCCGACTACGCGCCGAGCGCCGCCGAGGGACAGATGATCGCCCGCGCATTTGCCCGTGGTACCAATCCTGGTACCAATCTGAGCGAATCTGAGGGAACCTCAGATGACCTCAAAGTGCCGAATAGCAGGGAGAACGCTCCCAGCTAATCCCGCTGGTCCGGTTCAAATCCGGGCGCCCCGATTTTTGTAGCACGATCCGTGCTACGCCAGTTGCTGTGAACCGATCCCTTCACGTTCGCCCGGACGACAGAACTCGCACCCGAAGTGCGCGACTGAGGTGGTTCGCGGGGAAGTCCGTCGGCTGCCGTCTCCGCGAGGCGCGTCGGCAATCGACTATGGGAGAGAGAGCAGTGGCGGTCCAGCTCACCCCATTGCGGGTTGCGGGAGGCTATTCGGCGTTCCAGCCCTCGCCAGTCGAGAGCAGTGTGGACCCACCATCGCCTGATCTCTTCCGGGCGGCGCGGCCTCGCAGGTCAGCTTGGACGGCGTGCTCTTGTTTATTCCGGTACGCTCTTGGCTGTTAATGGGGACTGCAAGGGAGGCAAGCCACGGGTGGCGTACTTCACCCCGCCACTCCGGTGGGCTGCTGTTGGTTTGCCTTTCCCTGCTATCGGCATCGCTTGCGCTCTTGCCCGGCGTCGTTGAAACCGCGTCAGCCGTTCAGATCACGGAGTTTCCGATTCCGACCGAGGGCGGTGGACCCAATGGCATCACTTCGGGTCCTGACGGCAATGTGTGGTTCACCGAGACGAATGCGAACAAGATCGGCTCGGTTACCCCGAGCGGGCAGATCACCGAGTTCTCCATTGAAACCCCGGGAGCAGAACCAGCCGAAATAGTCACCGGTCCCGACGGCAACCTGTGGTTCACCGAGCCGGGAGTGGGGAGGATTGGCCGCTTCACGCCGGGAGCCAAATGGGATGAACAGTTCACTTGGTTCGCGGAACTTGTGAACAAAAACAGTCGACCCGTTGGGATCTCTCGAAATTCTCAGGGGGGCTTTGGATTCACTGATGCTGGGTCGCATAAGATCGGCAAAATCACGCTGAGCGGAGGTGGAACCTCTCTATCGGAGGTGGCGATTCCAACCGAAAACAGCGAGCCCGCTGGAATCACCCTAGGTCCAGATGGCAACCTCTGGTTCGGTGAGGTTCATGGAAACAAGATCGGGCGAGTGACGGCCGGTCAGATTACCGAGTTTTCAATTCCAACCGCAGAAAGCCGACCCGCCGGAATGACGGCTGGACCGGACGGGACAAGCATCTGGTTCGCCCAGGAAGACGGCAACAAGATCGGCAGGATCAGCACGACGGGGACCTTCACCGAGTTCTCGCTCCCCACTCCGGACAGTCGCCCCCGCGACATCGTCGTCGGCCCGGATGGGAACCTCTGGTTCACCGAGGCCCAAGCGAACAAGATAGGCATGATCACCCCGACGGGTCAGATCACCGAGTTTCCAATCCCAACGCCAGCGAGTGAGCCATCTGGCATCGCGTTGGGTCCGGATGGCAACCTCTGGTTCACCGAGCGGCTCGCGGACAAGATCGGGCGCCTCACCCTCGACACCAAACCGGGATGGGATCTGACCGTGGTCAAGGCCGGCACCGGCATTGGCGACGTGTTCAGCAATCCGGCAGGGATCGACTGCGGCGAAACCTGTGAAGCCGAATTCGAAGAAGGCGCGAAAGTCGTCCTGACCGCGGCCACCGCCATCGGTTCCAAATTCAGCGGCTGGTCAGGAGCCGGTTGCTCGGGCACCGGCTCCTGCGTAGTCACGATGAGCGAAGCGAGGGCGGTGACGGCGACCTTCGATCTGGTCCCGCCGCCGAAACTCACAGTGGCCAAGGAGGGCACGGGCTCCGTCACCAGCTTCCCCGAAGGAATTGACTGTGGCAAAACCTGCGAGGCCAACTTCGCCCTAGGAGAAACGGTATCGCTGGTCGCCAGCCCCGCGAAAGGCTCCAAATTCGTCAGCTGGGAAGGCTGCAGCCCCGGCGGCACCAGCGGGACCTTTTGCAAATTCATAATGGACGAAGCCAAGGCCGTCACAGCCCAGTTTGCCCCAGCTGCTCCGAGCGTAGTTCTCGGTGTGGCCAAGGCCGGCACCGGCACGGGCACCGTGTTCAGCGAACCGGAAGGGATCAATTGTGGTGCGTCCTGCGAAGCCGAATTCGAAGAAGGCGAAGAGGTCATCCTGATTGCGACCCCCGCACCAAACTCTAAATTCGGAGGCTGGAAAGGTTGCGACAAACCCTGGTTCAATGAAAACGAATGCGCGGTCGCGATGAGCGAAGCGAAGGAAGTGACCGCGACCTTCGACTTGGTCCCGGTCCCTCAGCTGAAACTCAAAGTGGCCAAGGAAGGCACCGGCTTGGGTCGAGTGTTCAGCGAACCGAGCGGGATCGACTGCGGCGAAACCTGCGAAGCTGCCTTCCCCGAAGGACAAACCGTCCAGTTGACCGCGAGCCCCGCGAAAGGCTCCAAATTCGTCAGCTGGAAAGGCTGCGACGTGGGCGGCGCCAGTGGGTCCTCTTGCAAAGTCACAATGAGCAAAGCCAAGACGGTTACCGCTCGCTTTAGCCTCGAAGCGGTAAGCAGCGCGATCTCAGTCACCAAGGCCGGCAGCGGTTCGGGGACTGTGCTCAGCGAACCAGCGGGGATCAACTGTGGCGAAACCTGCTCGGCCAAATTCACGGCAGGCCAAGAAGTGGTGCTGGTTGCGATGCCTGCTCCCGGCTCCAAATTCGGCAGTTGGAAAGGCTGCGATGCCAGCGGAGTGAACGTGAACGAATGCGTGGTCACGATGAGCGGAGCGAGGGAAGTGACTGCGACTTTCGACCCGATTCCCCGGTTCACAATCACCGTGATCAAGGAAGGCACCGGCTCGGGCACGGTGCTCAGCGAACCACAAGGGATCGACTGCGGCGCCACCTGCGAAGCCGAATTCGAAGTGGGTACGGCGGTCACGCTCAGGGCCAGTGCGGGCAAAGGCTCCGTCCTGGTTGCCTGGAAAGGCTGTGACGCTGGCGGGATCAGCGGGAACACCTGCAAAGTCACGACGAATGCCGTTATCAGGGCCAAATTCACCGCGACCCCTGGCCTTGCGCTCAAAAAGGAAGGCATCGGCTTGGGCTCGGTTAAGAGCTCGCCCCTAGGGATCAGCTGCCCGGCTGCGTGCGCTTCGACCGAGGCGGCATTCGC
This sequence comes from uncultured Solirubrobacterales bacterium, assembly GCA_963801245.1. Lineage (GTDB taxonomy): Bacteria > Actinomycetota > Thermoleophilia > Solirubrobacterales > 70-9 > VRUE01. The sequence goes on along the minus strand of CAWDEA010000004.1, from coordinate 157,054 downwards.
GCCCGGCGCCAAAGTCACGCTCACCGCAAGTCCTCTCAAAGGCGCGGCCTTCACCGGCTGGAATGGTTGCGAGAGCGAACCGGCAGGCAAGTGCGTGGTGACGATGAGCGCTGCAAAGGCGGTTGAGGCCAGCTTCGCGCCCCTGCCCAGGGAGATGCTCACGGTCGAGAAGACCGGCAAAGGTGCGGGCACGGTGAAGACTCCCCCAGCAGGGGTCAATTGCCCCCGGACCTGCTCCAGGCAAGTCGAGAGCTTTTACAAAGACACCACGGTCACCCTGACTCAGGCTCCGGTGAAAGGCTCTGCCTTCGTCGAGTGGACCGGCGCTTGCGCCGGATCCGGCACCTGCGCGGTGACGATGTCTGAGGCGAGGACCGTGGGCGCGAGGTTCGAGCCGATTGGAGCCCCGAAAATCGTTCCGTCCTTCGACCTCGCGCTCCTGAAGGCCGCTGGCACGGGCGCTGGGAAGGTCACGAGTTCCGCGGTTGGCGTCAACTGCGACGCCAATTGCTCGGCGACGACGGCCGCCTTCAAGTCGGCCACGACGATCGTCCTCAAAGCGACTCCGTCCAGTGGCTCGACCTTCACCGAATGGGGCGGAGCCTGCTCTGGCTCGGGGGCATGCGAAGTGACGATGTCAAAAGCGAAGGAAGTCACCGCCAAGTTCACCGCTATCCCGATGAAGACCCTCGTGGTCGAAAAGGCCGGTGGGGGCACAGGTTCGCTGGCGAGCAACCCCGGCGGCATCGATTGCGGGCCGACATGCCCGTCGGCTGTCGCCGTCTACGGGCAGGGAACGGTCGTGACCCTGACGGCGATCCCCGGGAAAGGCTCGTCAAGCGTGGCGGAATGGGTCGGATGCGACGACGACAGCACGCCCAACGTGTGCATCGTCGCCCTGGACGACCACGCAGCGGTCGTGGCGAGCTTCGACTGAGCTGTCCACGCGGCAGTTGGTGAGCGCCGGGATCGCGACTTTCCCCCGCCGAGAAGGTCTAAGTTGGGACATTCATGCGCAGGCTTTTCCTCGTCATCCCTCTGACCGCCGCCCTGCTGGGGCTGACTCCGGCGATGGCGGGATCGGTCTCCCTTGCGCCGCCGGCCGGGTTCATCGGGATGTCGCCGCAGGGGCACACGGACGGGACCGATTACGGGCTGATGCGGGAAGCGGGGGTCACGAGCGTGCGCCTGCCGCTGAACTGGGCCGAGGTCGTGCCCGATGCCGCCGATCGCCGCGACCCCCAGTGGTGGTGGCTGGACGAACAGGTCGGGCACGCGGCTGAGCATGGGATCACCGTCTACTTCTTCCTCTGGGGGACCCCAGACTGGGTCTCGCCGCGGCTGGGCGGGGAGCCGGTGGCCAGTGCCCGGCAGCGGCGGGAGTGGCTCGGCTTCTTGCGCGCCGCCGTTCTGCGCTACGGGCCCCAGGGCAGCTTCTGGCGTGAAAATCGAGAGCTGCCCCGCCTGCCGGTCCGCCAGTGGGAGATCTGGAACGAGGAGAACATCGTCACCTTCTCCCGCCAGCCGGATCCGCAGAGGTTCGCGAGGCTGATCCGCATCTCGGGCCGGCTGCTGCACCGCCTCGACCCCGGCTCGACGGTGATTATGGGCGGGCTCTTCGGGCGCCCGCTGCAGATCCCTCCGAACATCGCGTCCGACGACTTCCTCGCCGGGGTCTACGAGACTCCCGGGATCGAGCGCTACTTCGACGGCGTGGCGCTGCACCCCTACGTCGCCGACGCGGGCACCATGGTCGGCCAGATCGAAGACCTGCGCCGGGTCATGGAGCTGAACGGCGACGCAGCGACGCCGCTCTACATGACCGAGCTAGGTTGGGGTTCCGACGGGTTCGAGTCGCGCTGGGAGCGCGGCCCTCGCGGTCAGGCTCGCGAACTGAACCGGTCCTTCTCGATGCTGACCCAGAACCGTCACCTCTGGCGGATCGGCGGCGTCTGGTGGTTCTCCTGGGCCGACGCAGCCGGCTCTTGCCAGTTCTGCGACTCCGCCGGCCTGCTCACCGTCGACCGCGAAGCGAAGCCGGCCTGGTACCGCTTCAACTCCTGGACCGGGGGCGACGCGCGGGTCGTGCCGCGTGCGTCCGCCAGGGCATTGCGGGCCACGCCGTAGAGGCGTCGCGGCGCCAGTCGACTCAGGTGCCCGTCGCGCTAGGCTCCGGCCCAGGCTTAGCAACCGTCCAGTCCGACCAATGAGGAGACGTCCAGATGGCATTTTCGGTTCCCGACCTTCCCTACGCATACGACGCGCTCGAGCCCCACATCGACGAGGCGACGATGCGCGTGCACCACGACAAGCACCACCAGGCCTATGTCGACAAAGCCAACGCGGCCCTGGAGGGGACCGAGTGGGCAGACCGCGAGGTCGAGGACGTGCTGCGCAACCTCTCCAGTCTCCCCGGAGACAAGCAGGGCCCGGTTCGCAACAACGCCGGCGGCCACTACAACCACACCCTCTTCTGGGAGATGCTGAGTCCCGAGGGCGGCGGCGCTCCCAGCGGCGACCTGGCGGCCGGCATCGATGAGACCTTCGGCTCCTTCGACGCCTTCCAGGACGAGTTCAAGAACGCCGGCATCGCCCGCTTCGGCTCCGGCTGGGCCTGGCTGGTCAAGGACAGCTCCGGCCTCGCCGTCGTCTCCACGCCCAACCAGGACTCGCCGATCTCCGACGGCAGCGTGCCGCTGCTCGGCTGCGACGTCTGGGAGCACGCCTACTACCTCAAGTACCAGAACAAGCGTCCCGACTACATCGACGCCTTCTGGAACGTCGTCAACTGGGACTACGTCGCTCAGCGCCTCGCCGAGGCCGGCTGAGCTAGGAGGCGACGGAGGCTCTTGCGGGTCGCGCGGCCTCGGGTAGGTCGCGCGGCTCGGCCCCGTCCTTGGGCGGGATCAGGCTCATCGCGTGCTCGGCCTTGGCGGTGATCGTCAGGCTCGGGTTGACGCCCGGGTTGGCCGGGATCGCCGCGCCGTCGCAGACCATCAGGTTCTCGTAGCCGAAGACGCGGTTCTGCTTGTCGACCACGCCGCTCCCGGCGTCCGCGCCGACGACGGCGCCGCCGAGGATGTGGGCGGTCGAGGGGATGTTGCGGACCGACTCGGTGATCGCGCTCTGGGCGACGCCGCCGGTGCGCTTCTCGAACCAGCGCGCCACCTGCTCGGCGGCCGGGATGTAGGTGGGGTTGGGCCGCGTCGGGTCCTGTTCGGTCGTGAGGCGCACGCCGCGGCCGAAGAGCTTTCGCTTGGGCTGGAAGTGCATCGCCGCGTCGACGGTCTGCATCACCAGCAGGATCACCGTGCGCCGCGACCAGCGGTGGGGGAGGAGCATGCGCATGGTGCGCAGCGGGTGGCGCACGATCGCCGCCGCCCACTTCACCGGCCGCGTCAGTTTCGTCCCCGGGCCGGTCATCGCGGTGAAGGTGCCGGCCATCGCGTCGCCGCCCTCGCCGTAGGTGACGACCTCGATGTGGGTGTCTGGGTCGGGGTAGATGCTGGAGGTGATCGCGACCGAGCGGCTGAAGTCCCGCTCGTCGTCGGGGGCGGTGACGGCCTGGATCGACTCCGAGTTGGTGCGGACCAGATCGCCGAGCTTGGCCGAGACGCGGGGCAGCGCACCGCTGTGGCGACAGTTGGCGAGCAGGTTGTTGGTGCCGAGTGCGCCGGCGGCGACGATCACGCCGCGTGCCGTCTGGGTGCGCCGTTCCTTGCGCAGCCAGGAGCCGGAGCGCTCGCTGGTGACGGCGTAGCCGTCGGAGCCGTCGGCGGCGCCGAGCGGCCGGATCTCCGTCACCTGCCGTTCGGGCTGGATTTTCACGCCGAGCTTCTCCGCGAACCAGAGGTAGTTCTTCATCAGCGTGTTCTTCGCTCCGTGGCGGCAGCCGACCATGCAGCTGCCGCAGCGCATGCAGCCGGTGCGGCTGGGGCCCTCGCCTTCGAAGAACGGGTCGTCGACCTCGACCCCCGGCTTGTCGAAGAAGACGCCGACGCGGGTGTTGGTGAAGGTCTCGCCGACGCCGATCTCCTCGCCGTATTCCTGCAGCAGCTTGTCGGCGGGGCCGATCCCCTCGTACTCGACCACCCCGAGCATCCGCTCTGCCGTGTCGTAGTGCGGCGCCAGCTCGCGTTCCCAGTCGCCGAGCTCGCCCCACTGCGGGTCCTTGAAGAAGGCGGGTCGCGCCCGGTAGAGGGTGTTCGCGTAGCCGAGGCTGCCGCCGCCGACGCCGCTGCCGGAGACGATGAACACGTCCTTGAAGAAGGTCATCCGCAGTACGCCTCGCATCCCCAGGCGCGGCATCCAGAAGTAGCGGCGCGGGTGGCGCACGGTCGACTCGGCGAAGTCCTCGTCGCGGAAGCGGCTGCCGCACTCGAGCACGGCGACGCTGTACCCCTTCTCCGCCAGCCGCAGGGCCGAGACGCTGCCGCCGAAACCTGACCCGACTACGAGCCAGTCGAAGTCGTGGCTCAAGCCTCGCCCGGCTCCAGGGGCCGGAAGTCGCTGGTGCGCGCCCCGCAGACCGGGCAGAACCAGTCCTTGGGAATCTCCTCGAAGGAGGTTCCGGGCGGGATGCCGCCGTCGGGGTCGCCGTCGGCCGGGTCGTAGATGAACCCGCAGCTCTCGCAGATCCAGAGGGTCGCTTCTGTCGTTGCGCTCATGCTGAAATCTTAGAGAGGCTCAGTCTTTGCTGAAGCTGACCGAGACCGGTTCGCGCTCCGCCGGGTCCTCGATCTCGAAGAACTCGCGGGCGGTGAAGTTGCCCTGCTTGGCGATGATCGAGGCCGGGAACTGTTCGATGCCGGTGTTGTAGGACTGGACGTTGGAGTTGTAGATCCGGCGCGAGGCCTGGATCTCGTCCTCCAGCTCGGAGAGGTTGCGGCTGAGCTGCTGGAAGTTCTCGGTGGCGCGCAGGGTCGGGTAGTTCTCGGCGACCGCTTTCAGGTCGGCCAGGGCCTGGGTCAGCTTCTGCTCGGCCTGGGCGGTGTCGCCGACGCCCTGTGCCGCCATCGCCTCGGCGCGCGCTTTGGTCGTCTTCTCGAAGGTCTGGCTCTCGTGCTCGGCGTAGCCCTTGACCGTCTCGACCAGGTTGGGCACGAGGTCGTGGCGCCGCTTCAGCTGCACGTCGATCCCGCTCCAGGACTCGTCGACCCGGTTGCGCGCGGCGATGATCGAGTTGCGCTTGGCGATGTAGTAGAGGACGCCGATGACGAGGATCGCGACCACTGACGATGAGGACCGAGGTCATGCGCGCATCCTACTGGGCCGGGCGGGGCTTAGGATCGGCCGACGATGGGAGCCAAGCAGGAAGCGCAGGAGTGGGCCGAGGTCGTCCGCAGGTACGGCGAGCGGCACGAGCTGACGTACGAGCCGGTGGGGGGGATCAACCCCAAAGACGGGCCGGTGGCGCTCTGCGTGGGCGGGACCAACCGGCTTACCGGCCAGCTCGCCGAGGGCTTCTGGGGCTCCTGCTGCGACGCCGACGAGCGGGAGACCGGTGGGCTCTTCAGCAAGGCGGTTCTGCCCACCGCGCTCCTCGCCAAGGCCCACATGCCCGACCTGGCCCAGGTCGTCCCCGCCTTCAACGTCGAGTCGATCGAGGGCCACGAGCACGTCACCCAGCGCTTCGCCCGCAAGGTCGAATTCGAGTCGATCGACTTCAACAGGCGCTTCCTCGCCACCGTGCCGAGCGAGTACGACCCGGTCGCCCTGCGCGAGCTCTTCAGCCCCGGCTTCCTCGAGTGGACGACGACGATGACCGGTGAGATCGACTTCGGCATCAACGACCGCCAGCTCTGGTTCCTCTGGCACCTGCGCGAGCGCAGCGAGGACGAGCTGAAGGCGGTGCTGAAGAACGCCGGGCAGCTGTTCAGGCGGCTGCAGGGGAGATGGACGAGAGCGGCATCCACACGTATCCGCCCGGGCCCTGGCACGCGGGGCTGGAGCCGTTTCCCGAGGACGGGTAGACGCGCGGGTCCTGTCGCTGCAGGGGACCCACCACCCCCTGCGGTCGCTAAAGCGTCCTCGGGGGCGGTTCCCCCTACAGCGCCACCCGCGCGAGACGCGGGCTCAGGTTGACGGCGTCAGGCCGGGTAGTCGGGGTCGCCCGGGAGGACTACTCGGTGCTCTTCAGCTGAGCCGATTACCTTGGGGAGGATTGGCTCTATGGGGCGGTTGCGGTGGGCCGTGAGGGCGTCGTCGGCCGTGTCGTGCTCCGCGAGCAGCTCGAGCTGTTTGATGGTTGGGAAGGCCAGGGCGAGGTCGCCGGCGGTCTGGGCCTCGAGGGCCCGGGCGGGCTCGAACCAGCCGGCGTCGGTGGTCTCGACGCCATCGGGCTTGGGAGGCGTGTGGGCCGGGGCGAGAGCGAGGAAGAACCAGGCGTCGAAGCGGCGCGAGACCACCTCGGGCGTGATCCAGCGCGAGAAGAGAACCAGCTCCTCGTGGCCCGCAAGCGCGATCCCGGCCTCCTCCTCCAGCTCACGGATGGCGCAGGCCTTGAACCGTGCCTCGTCCTCGCCGTCCCCGTCGTCCACCGACCCCCCGGGAAAGACCCATACCCCCGGCATGAACCTCGCTTCCTCGGTCCGCTTGAGCAGCAGCACCTCCAAAGCTCTCTGGGAGTGCTTCCCCCCGCGCCGCAGCAGCACAACGGAAGCTGCCGGCCGCGGCTCGCTCGGCTCGCCGAGATTGGGCGCCTCTGCGGATCCTCTCTCTCGTTCGTCCATGGATCCGACTCTACTTGGGGGGAGAGAATCTGCCTCGATGCCCGATGCGCGCAGGGTCGATGGTCGGGGCAATCCCATTGCAGTTGGACGAGATGAGCGAGGCCGGCCTATTGAGGTTGTGATTGCGCTTGACGATCTGGACTACGTCATTACTGTGATTGCCAGGAGATAGCAGCGATGAAGGCGGATTACGACAGCAAGGCAAACGCCCTCTCGATCGATTTGGTCGAGGTGAGCCGCTGGGAGTACAGCGACGAGGTGCAATCGCGAGTCAACGTCGCGATCGCCGGGGGGCGGCCGGTCAACGTAGAGCTCCTGTACCCGGACCTGGGACTGGAGGAGCCACTGCGCGCAGTGGCCAGCCGCTACGCGCTCGATTTTGAGGCTCTGGTGGCAGCCGCGCGGGCCGCAATCGCGGCACCCGACCGCCTTGTCACCCTCGAGGTCTCGGTCCGCGCCGTCGCCTGAGCGTCGAGGCTCTGCGGGTGTTCAGGCGGCCTGGGCCATCGTCGCCGAAGAGGGAGTTGCAGACGCTCCCGCCGCTCGAATCGACTCCGCGACGATCGTAACCAGGCTGCGCAGCTCCTCCTCGGAGATCGACAGCGGCGGCATCAGCACGACGACGTCGCTGAGAGGGCGGACGATCGCGCCGCGCCTGCGGGCCTCAAGGGTGACTCGGTGGCCCATGCGCAGGGCGGGGTCGTGCTCGCCGAGGTCGATGCCGACCATGACGCCGCGGGCGCGCACCTCGGTCACCTCGGGCATCGCCTCGACCTCGTCGAGCAGCTCGCGCAGCAGCGCGATCTTCGGTTGCAGGCGCTCCAGGGTGCGCTCCTGCTCGAAGGCGTCGAGATTGGCGAGCGCGGCGGCGCAGGCGAGCGGGTTGCCGGTGTAGGTGTGGCCGTGGAAGAAGGTGCGGTACTCCTCCGGAGCGCCGAGGAAGCCCTCGTAGATGCGCTCCGTCGCCAGCGTCGCCGCCAGCGGCAGGTAGCCGCCGGTGAGGCCCTTGGCGAGGCAGAGCAGGTCGGGGGCGACGTCCTCCTGTTCGCAGGCGAACATCGTCCCGGTGCGGCCGAAGCCGGTCGCCACCTCGTCGCAGATCAGCAGCACGCCGAAGCGGTCGCAGAGCTCGCGCACGGCCCGCAGGTAGCCGGGCGGGTGGAGCAGCATCCCGGCGGCGCCCTGCACCAGCGGCTCGACGATCACCGCGGCGATCTCCTCTTCGTGGACCGCGAGGATCCGCTCGAGGTCCGCCGCGTCGCCGGGCTCGGCCGCGTGGGCCTGGAAGAGCAGCGGCCGGTAGGTGGAGTGGAAGAGGTCGATGCCGCCGACGGACACCGAGCCGATCGTGTCGCCGTGGTAGGACTCGCGCAGGTGGACGAAGGAGGTGCGGCGGGCGTGCTGGCCGCCGCGCTGCTGCTGGTACTGGAAGGCCATCTTCAGCGCGATCTCGACCGCGGTCGAGCCGGACTCCGAGTAGAAGACGCGGGAGAGGCCGGGTGGCGCGAGGCCGACGAGGCGGCCGGCCAGCTCGGCCCCGCCGGGGTGTGAGAGGCCGAGCATGGTCGAGTGCGCGACCTTGCCGAGCTGCTCGGTCACAGCGGCGTCGATCCCGGGGTGCCTGTGGCCGTGGACGGTGCACCACAGCGAGGAGACGCCGTCGAGGTAGCGCTGCCCCCGGTCGTCGATCAGGTAGGGCCCCTCGCCCCGCTCGATCGATCAGCGGCTCTTCCTCGCACCACCCCTGCTGCTGCGTGAACGGGTGCCAGACGTGATCGCGATCGAGCTGCGCATGGTCCACTGAGGTCACCGGGAGCCGACACTAGCTCCGGCCTCGGCGGCAATCTCACACAAGGTTCCCGCTGGATGGGGAAAGATGGCGCTGTGACCCGCTACCGCCACCTGATCACGGAGGACAACCGCAAGTGGTGGACGCTCGGCGCGATGTGCTTCGCGCTGTTCATGATCATGCTCGACAACACGGTCGTGAACGTGGCGCTGCCCTCGATCCAGCGCGACCTCGACGCCTCGATCTCCGGCCTGGAGTGGACGGTCAACGGCTACACGCTCTCCTTCGCCGTGCTGCTGGCGACCGGCGGGCGGCTCGGCGACATCTTCGGCCGCCGCCGCATGTTCCTCTTAGGCGTGGTCATCTTCGCCCTCTCCTCGGCGACGGCCGGGTTCGCCGCCAGCCCGACCGACCTCGTCGTCAGCCGCGTGGTCCAGGGGGTCGGCGCGGCGCTGATGATGCCGGCGACGCTCTCGATCATCACCGACGCCTTCGCGCCGTCGGAGCGCGGCAAGGCGATGGGCATGTGGGCGGGGGTCTCGGCCCTGGCCCTGGCCGTCGGACCGGTCGTCGGCGGCCTGCTCACCGAGCACGTCAGCTGGCGGGCGATCTTTTACCTCAACATCCCGGTCGCGATCGGCGCCGTCGCCGCGTCGCTCTTCGCCGTGCGCGAGTCGCGCGACGACACCGTCGGCCGCGAGGTCGACTTCGCCGGGGTCGTCGTGCTGACCGGGGCGCTGACGGCGCTGATCCTGGCCCTGGTCGAGGGCAACGAATGGGGCTGGGGCTCGACCGAGATCGTCGCCCTGCTGGTCGGTGCCGCGGTCGGGCTGGCCGCCTTCGCCGCGATCGAGCTGCGGGTCAAGGTGCCGATGGTCGAGTTCCGGTTCTTCTCCAACCGCAACTTCCTCGGCGCCGTGGTTGTCGCGGCGATCGTCTCCTTCTCGATGCTCGGCGTCTTCTTCTTCCTCGCCCTCTACATGCAGGACATCCTGCGCTACTCGCCCCTGGAGGCCGGGATCAGGTTCCTGCCCTCGACCCTGATGATCGTCGGCATCGCCCCTGTGGCGGGCCGGCTCGCGGACCGCTTCGGGTCGCGCTGGCTGATCGCGATCGGACTCGTCGTCGTCGCCGGCTCGCTCTACAGCTTCAGCGGGATCGCGGTCGATTCGAGCTACCCGGAGCTGCTTCCCGGCTTCATGCTGCTCGGCATCGGCATCGCGCTGACGATGTCGCCGATGACCAGCGCCGCGATGAACGCCGTCCCGGTCGAGAAGGCGGGGATCGCCTCAGGCGTGCTCTCGATGTTCCGCATGGTCGGCGGCAGCCTCGGCGTCGCCGTCACCGGTGCGATCTTCCAGGGCGCCGTCGGCACCAGCTTCGCCGACGCCAGCCCGCAGGAATTCGTCGACGCGCTCGGGCACGCGATGAGCGTCTGCGCCGTGGTCGCGCTGGCCGGTGCCGTGGTCGGAGCGGCGACGATCCGCGCCCGGCGCGACCCGCTCAGCCCCGAGGCGGTGGAGGCAGCGGTCAACCCCGGCGGCGAGAAGCTGGCCGAGCGCGAGACCGTCGCCGCCGGCGAGCCCGTCGCCTGAGAGGGTTCCCCGGTGCTGATCCTGCTGCCGCCCTCCGAAGGCAAGGCCGAGCCCGAGGCGGGAGACCCGGTCGATCTCGACTCCCTTGCCTTCGCCGCGGAGCTGGGGGAGCGCCGAGCGGAGCTGATCGCCAAGCTCGACCCGGACCTGCGCGAGGCGCCGGCGGCGCCGGCGGCCGAGGTCTACACCGGTGTGCTCTACCAGCGCCTCGATCTGCAGGGCTTGCCTGCCGCTGCGCGCCGGCGGGCGGCGAAGCGGGTGCTGATCGCGAGCGCGCTCTGGGGGTTCGTCCGGCCCGGGGACCGCATCCCTCACTACCGCCTGTCGCCGTCGACGAAGCTCGACGGCATCGGCCCGCTTGCCGCCTGGTGGCGCGATGCGCTGCGCGGGGCGCTGCCCGACGAGCCGGGCGAGACGATCGTCGACATGCGCTCGGGCGCCTACGTCGCGGCATGGAAGCCGCAGTGGGCGCAGCTGCTGGCGGTGCGCGCGTTTCGCGAAGAGGGAGGGGAGCGCAAGGCGGTGTCGCACATGGCCAAGGCCGTTCGCGGCGATGTCGCTCGGGCCCTTCTCCTCGCCAGGTCGGAGCCGAAGAGCTCCCGAGCAGGTTGCCGCGATTGCTCGGGAGGCAGGCTTCGAGGTCGAGCTGGGCGACTCGAGCCTCGACGTGATCGTCAGCTGAGTGCCAGCCGTGGCCAGCCGGGCGGGTCGTCCAGGTCGATCCGCGGCAGCGTTTCGACCCTGACGCCGGAGAGCGCCTCGATCGTCTCGCGGTTGGACCGCTCGATCGCGCTCGGCGACCGCGGCCAGGGGGTGAGGACGACCAGCTCGACGGCGAGCCCGGCGGCGCGCGCGGCCTCGACCGTTAGCAGGGTGTGGTTGATCGTGCCGAGGCCGGGGGATGCGGCGACCGCGACGGGTAGGCCGAGGTCGGCGGCGAGGTCGCGGACGAGATAGTCGTCGCGCAACGGGACGAGCAGCCCCCCGACTCCCTCGCAGACGAGAGCATCGGCGTTTGCCGCCGCGGCGAGGGCCGCGGCCCGAAGCCGCCCGGGATCGATCTCCTCGCCGGCCAGCGCAGCGGCCAGGTGCGGCGAGGCCGGTGGCCCGTACCGGTAGGGCGCGATCTCCTCGTCGGTCTGCGTCGATCCCGCCGCGGTCCGAAGCATTTCGTGATCGGGCCGATGGGCCTGTAAGCGGTCTATATCTTCGCTTTGAGGCCCGTCGGCGGGGGGAGGTCGTCGAGGCCGGTGACGGCGGGCTTGAAGACGGCGACCGTCTTGCCTTCGGCCGCGAGCGTGCGGGCGATGACCGCGGCGACCACGGTCTTGCCGACCTCGGTCCCGGTTCCGGTGACGAACACGCCCCGCAAGGCTCAGGCGGCGACGGGGACCGGGGTCGCCGCGATCCCCATCTCGCGCGCCGCGGCGCCGACCAGCTTCGCGGCTCCTTCCAGCTCGCCGGCCCGGTGGGTCGCCATCACCGTGAAGCGCAGGCGCGAGGACCCCTCGGGCACGGTCGGCGGGCGGATGCCCTGGGCGAAGACGCCTCGCTCCAGCACCCGCTCGCAGAGCTCCATCGTCTGGGAGGCGTCGCCGACGGCGACCGGCACGATCTGCGTCGCCGAGCCGCCGACCGCCAGCCCCTCAGTGCCGAGCGCCGCTCTCAGGGTCGCCGCGTTGGACGCCAGTCGCTCGACCCGGTGCGGATCGGACTCGAGCAGCTCCAAGGCCGCAAGGCTCGCGGCGACGACCGATGGTGGGGGGGCGGTGGAGAAGACGAAGGGACGTGCCGTGTTGAGGAGGTACTCGGTCAGCTCGCGGCTGGCGCAGACGTAGGCGCCGTAGGAGCCGAGCGCCTTGCCGAGCGTTCCCATCACGACGTCGACCCGGTCCGTGAGCCCGGCCGCGGCGACCGAGCCGCGCCCGCCCGGTCCGAGCGCCCCCGTTGCGTGGGCCTCGTCGACCATCAGCCGGCACTCGTGTCGCACGGCCAGCTCGGCCAGCTCGGCCAGCGGCGCGACGTCGCCGTCCATCGAGAAGACCCCGTCGGTGACGATCAGCGAGGCGCGCTCTCCCGCCTCGCGCAGCCCCCAGGCGAGGTGCTCGACGTCGCCGTGGCGGTAGACGAAGGTCTCGGCGCGGGAGAGGCGGCAGCCGTCGATGATGCTGGCGTGGTTGAGCTCGTCGGAGAAGACGACCTCGCCCTCGCCGGCCAGGGTCGCGATCGTCCCCGTGTTGGCCAGGTAGCCCGAGCCGAAGAGCAGCGCCGCCTCATGGCCCTTGAACTCGGCCAGTCTTTCCTCCAGCCGCCGGTGCGGCTGCATGTTGCCGGAGATCAGCCGCGATGCACCGGCCCCCGCGCCCCAGCGCATCGCCGCCTCCGCCGCCGCGCCGCGCACCCGCGGGTGGTCGGCCAGGCCCAGGTAGTTGTTCGAGCAGAGCAGCAGGACCGGGCGGCCGTCGAGCGTCACCCGGGGGCCCTGTGGGCCGCTGATCAGGCGCAGTCGCCGGTGAAGCCCGCGGTCGCGGAGCTCCTCCAGCCGCTCTGCGACGTCGGTCATGCAGCCGAAGCGCTGCTCGAAGCCGGATAGGGCGGGGGCTTCTTGGCCTTCTTGATCACGCGCAGCTGGGTCGAGGGGTCCCAGAAGTTGGCCTCGTCCTGGCGGTCGATCAGCTCGTCGATCGGCGTCGCCGGGGCCTCGCCCTCGAGCCAGCCGTCGCGGTTGTCGGGGCGCGGGTTGGCCCCGTTGTCGGGCTGGCGTGCCACGTTCAGGCCCAGCTCTTCGAACATCGCCCGGTCGTCCTCGGGCTCGGCGCCGAGGGTGGTGAGGAAGTTCCCCATCATCACGCCGTTCAGCCCCGCCTTGACCGCGAGCGGCTGCAGGTCGCCGAGGTTCTCGACCCGCCCGCCGCAGAGGCGGAAGAGGGCGCCGGGGATGATCAGGCGGAAGATCGCCACCCACTTGACGACCTCCCAGGCGTCCATCAGCGGGCGGTCGCCGAACTTCGTCCCCTCGCGCGGGTTGAGCAGGTTGATCGGCACCGAGGTCGGGTCGAGCTCGGAGAGCTCGAAGGCCATCTCGACCCGCTGGCGCGGCGACTCGCCGAGGTTGAGGATGCCGCCGACGCAGGTCTCCAGGCCGGCCTCCTTGACCGCGTCGATCGTCCGCAGCCGGCCCTCGTAGCGGACCGTGGAGGAGACCTCCGGGTAGTAGGAGCGCGCCGACTCGACGTTGTGGTGGACGCGCTGGATCCCCGCCTCGCGCAGTCTCTTCGCCCGGTCGCCCGACATATGGCCGATCGAGGCGCAGCGCTTCAGGTTGGTCTGCTCGGCGACCAGCTTCGCGCCCTCGAGGATTTTCTCGAAGTCGCGCTTGGAGAGCCCCTGGCCCTGGGTGACCATGCAGAAGCGGTGCGCGCCGGCCGCCTCGGCGGCCTTGGCGTGCTCGAGGATCTGCTCGGGCTCCATCATCGCGTGCATCGGCGTGTCGGCCTCGGCGTAGCGCGACTGGGCGCAGAAGCCGCAGTCCTCCGCGCATCCGCCGGACTTCGCGTTGACCAGCGAGCACATGTCGGTCGAGTCGCCGAAGTTCTCCCGGCGCACCTTCCAGGCGCGCTCGACCAGGTCGCCGATTTCCTGGTGGTCGGTCAGCTCGCCGAGCGCCAGGGCTTCGTCGAATGCGATCAGGGAGGCCATCTGCGCGCAAGGCTAGGTGCCGCCCCGGACGCCTGTCCCAGGGGGGTGTCTGAGCTAACCCGCCACATATGGGGCCTAAGCTCAGACACGTGGGCTCGGCGACGGAGAGGCGCAGGCGGATCGGGGTCGGTACGGCCGGCGTGCTGGCAACCCTGGCGTTCGCCTTCGGGGCGTCATTGGGGGACGGCTCGAGGCCGGAGCCGACGGCGAGCGCCGCCTCCAGGCTGTCGATCGCCGAGCTCGCCGGCCAGCGGGTCGTCGCCGGGTTCGGGGGAACCGACGTTCCGCCGGCGCTGGCGCGGACGGTCCGCGCTGGGGAGATCGCGGGTGTGATCCTCTTTGCCGAGAACCTGCCGAGCCGCAGCGCCGGCCGGCGCCTCGTTCGCCGCCTGCAGGCGATCCCCCGGCCGGCCGGCCTGCGCGACCCGCTGCTGGTGATGGTCGATCAGGAGGGTGGGCTGGTGAAGAGGGTCGGCGGAGCGCCCTCGGCCTCGGCAGAGGAGATGGGCGCCCGCGGCCCCGCCTTCAGCCGCCGGCAGGGGCGCGCGACCGCGGCCAACCTGCGTGACGTCGGCATCGGCGTCGACCTCGCTCCGGTGCTCGACGTCGCCCGTCCGGGCGGCACGATCGCGGCGACCGACCGCGGCTTCGGCGCGACGCCGGCCCGGGTCTCTGCCGCCGGGGTCGCCTTTGCCGAAGGGCTCCAGGGCGGCGGTGTCGTCGCCACGGCCAAGCACTTCCCGGGTCTTGGCGCGGCCCGCCGGAACACCGACTTCGCGGTCGAACGGATCGGGCTCTCGAAGGCGAGGCTGCGCCGGGTCGACGAGGCCCCGTTCCGCAAGTTCGTCGAGGAGGGCGGGGAGATGGTGATGCTGAGCACCGCGATCTATCCCGCTTTCTCTCCCCGGCCGGCGGCCTTCGCCCGCCCGATCGCGACCGGTGAGCTGCGCTCGCGCCTCGGCTTCCAGGGCGTCTCGATCACCGATGCGATGGAAGCCGTCGCGGTCCGCGATTTCGGCGGCGCGGCCAAGGCCGGCAGGGCAGCGGTGCGGGCCGGCACCGACCTCCTCCTCTTCGCTGACTTCCAGGCGGCCGCCCGCGCCCGCCGCGCCCTGCAGCGGGGGCTGCGCTCAGGAGCGCTCGGCCGCGACGCCTTCGAGGCCTCGGTCGGCCGCACGCTGCGGCTGCGTCACGGACTGGCGGGCGCCGGCGCCCGGCCCGGCCGGCGCTAAATCGGCTCCGGCGCTTCGACGCCCGCCTCGACCGGCTCGTCCTCGCCGAAGTCGAAGGTGCGAACGGAGTCCCGTCCCGAGCCCTTGGCCGCGTACATCGCGGCATCGGCCTTGGCCAGCACGGTTTCGAAGGTCGCAGGCGTGTTCGGGCCGAAGGGCGCGATGCCGATACTGGCGGTGATCCTCGGGGTCCCCTCCTCTCCGTCCATGCGCTCGCGGATCGCCGTCGCGATCTCGGCGGCGACCGATTGCGCCTCCTCGAGGTCGCAGCGAGGCAGGACGACGGCGAACTCGTCGCCGCCGAGGCGCGCCAGCACGTCGGTCTCGCGAGTGCGCCCGCGCAGCACTCCGGCGATCTCGGCGATCACCCGGTCCCCGGCTGGATGGCCGAGGGTGTCGTTCACCTGCTTGAAATGGTCGAGGTCGAGCATCAGCAGCGCTCCGGGGACCCCGTAGCGGTGGCTGCGCGCCATCTCCACCCGCAGGTCCTCCTCGAAGCGGCGCCGGTTCTTCAGCCCGGTGAGCGAGTCCTGGCTGGCCTGGCGCTTCAGCTCCTGCATCCGCTCGTTGCGGCTCCAGACCAGGATCAGGGCGCCGAGCAGCGCCGCCAGCGAGAGCCCGAACACGGCGATCAGCAGCGGCAGGGCGACGCCGGGGCGGTCGGGGTCGCTCAGGACCAGCAGCCAGGTTCGATCGGCGATCTGGATCGGGGCCATGGCGGATTCCTCGAGCGGGAGGCTTGGGCCTGCGACGACCCGTCCGCCCTCGACCAGCGAGACGTCGACGTCGCCGGGGAGGGTGTCGGCCGCCGCACCCGAGAGGTCGGCGACGCGGAAGCCGCCCCCGGCGAAGCCGATCAGCGCGGCACGGCGCTGGGCGACCGTCCGGGTCGGGGCGCCGTCGCGGAAGACCGGGTGGAAGACGTTGATCCCGGTGCCGCCGACGGGCAGTCGCATCACCCGCGTGGCCGCCGGCTCGCCGATGTCGCGAGCCCGGTACAGGTAGCGGCCCCGCAAGCGGTCCGTCGCCACGTCGTAGCCGAGCGGCAAGCGCACGGTCAGGCCGGTCGCGGCGGCGAAGGCGACGGGGTAGTGGTGGGGGTGAGGGCCGGCTCGCCGCATCTGCCCGAGGGCGCCGCGCTCGACGATCTGAAAGCCGCTCTCGCGCTCGAAGCGCCGCCTTTCGCTGGCTGGCACGGAGTCGATGAAGGCGGTGGCGCTCAGCCCGCCCGAGTCGAGCAGCGAGCCCGCGATGGCGTCGAACTCGCGCTGGCTGAGGTCGCGCTCGACCTGGTAGAAGGCGGCCGCGCTCGCCAGCTGCCCGACCGAGAGCGCCGCGAGAGCTTCCGCCTGGTGGGCCGCGCGGACCGCCTCGCTGCGCTGGTTGGTCTCGAAGCTGTCCTGTTCGCGCTCGTGGACGACGAGCGCCAGGGCAACCGAGGAGATCGCGACGACGAGGACGAAGCCCAACCACAGGCGCGGGCGCATGGCTCTCTTGTCGGCGCCGATGGCGCCGGCCTCAACCGGCGGGCGCGTTTGCAAGCGACTCCCAGAGGTAGAGCGAGGCGAGGCTGCGGTGGGGGCGCCAGGGCTCGCCGACCTCGAGGACCCGAGCGGGTGAAGGCATCTCGTCGAGCTCGTACTCGATCTGCACCGCCTTGCGGATGCCGAGGTCGCCGCCGGAGAGCACGTCGGGCCGTTCGAGGTGGAAGAGAAGGAACATCTCCGCCGTCCAGACGCCGAGTCCGCGCACCGCGACGATCTCGGCGATCGCCTCCTCGTCGGAGAGCTCGCCGAGCCGGTCGAGCTCGAGTTCGCCGGAGATCACGTGCGCGGCGAGGTCGCGGACGTACTCAACCTTTCGGCCCGAGAGGCCGGCGGCGCGCAGGTCGGACTCCTCGGCTTCGAGCAGCTGCTCGGGCGTGGGCGTGCGACCGTCGAAGAGCTCGAGGATGCGGCCGTAGATCGTCCGCGCCGCCTTGGTCGAGAGCTGCTGGCCGACGATCGCCCGCAGCAGCGCGCCGTAGGCGTCTGCGGGGCGCTCCTCGCTGCGCCTCCTCAGGCGCGTCTCCAGGTCGATCTCCCCGACCCGCTCGATCAGCGCCGCCATCGTCGGGTCCGAGGCGGCCAGCTGCTTGCGGGCGGAGCTCACCGCCCCTTCCACTCGGGCTTGCGCTTCTCGGCGAAGGCGCGGATGCCCTCGCGCAGGTCCTCGGACGCGAAGCAGGACTCGCGCAGGGCGATCAGGCCCGCCTCCTGCTGTTCGGTGAGGGTCGGCGCGGCGTTCAGCAGGTCGATCGCGCTCTTGTTGCCGCGCATCGAGAGCGGCGCGTTGGCCGCGATCTCGGCCGCGAGGACGACCGAGGCCTCTTCGAGCCGCTCGTCGTCGAGGACCTCGTGGACGAGGCCGATCTCTTCGGCCCGGGCGGCCTCGAAGTTGCGCCCGGTGAGGAAGAGCTCCTTCGTGCGCGCCAGGCCGACCGTGTCGAGGAACTTGCGCAGCCCGGTGTGGCCGTAGACGAGGCCGAGCTTCACCGGTGGCATCCCGAGCTTCGCGCCGGCGGCGCAGAGCCGCAGGTCGCAGGTGATCGCCAGCTCCAGGCCGCCGCCGATGCAGTGTCCGTTGATCGCCGCGACGGTGGGCCACGGGTGGTTGGCGATCGCTTCCATCGCCGCGTGGAAGGGATGGGCGACCAGTGCCTCGGCGTCGCGCTCGAAGGTCTCGGAGGGAATCGAGGCGATGTCGTAGCCGGCCGAGAAGACCGGCGGGGCGCCGGTGATCAGCAGGCATCGCGTCTCGATCCCGCGGTCGAGGCGCGGCAGCGTCTCGGCGAGCGCGTCGAGGATCTCGTGGTCGAGCGCGTTGCGGCGGTCGGGGTTGGAGATGCGGAGCCGGACGACCGCCTCGGCGGGCGAGTCGAGGATGAGCTTGCCGCCCGCGAGTCGCTCTTCCATCGGGCGCCTACTCCAGGACGACGAGGACGTCGCCTTCGCTCACGGCTTGGCCCTCCTCGCAGCGGATCTCCTTGACGGTGCCGTCGTCTTCGGCCTCGACCGGGATCTCCATCTTCATCGACTCGAGGATGACGACGGTGTCCCCGTCCTCGACCGTGTCCCCGACCGCGACCTCGATTTTCCAGACGTTCCCTGTTATGTGCGCCTCGATATCAGCCATGGCGCGGCACCATATCCGTTGCTCCGGTGCGCTTTATGTCGCCATAGGCCACACAAGGCGCACCGGAAGGGAGAATGTCGCGTCGTGACTGTGAATCGAACCGACGCGCTCGCGGTGATCGTGGCGGCTCGCAACGAGGCCGACCGGATCGGCGAGACGGTTGCCGCGCTGCGCGGGGCCTTTCCCGCGGCGGCGATCTGGGTCGCCGATGACGCCTCCACCGACGGCACCTCCGAGGCGGCGATGACGGCTGGCGCCCAGGTCGTCAGCAGGGGCAGGCCGCACGGCAAGGGGGCCAACGTGACGGCTGCGGCTGTGGCGGCCCTCGACGGCGCCGCGCCCGAGCTGGTCCTGCTCTGCGACGGCGACCTCGGCGGCTCGGCCGGGGCGCTGGCGCCGCTGGTCGCCGCGGTCGAGGCGGGGGAGTGCGACCTCGCCGTGGCCGCCTTCGGTCAGCGGGTCGGCGGCGGGTTCGGCCTCGCGCTCGGGTTCGCCCGCTGGTCGATCCGGCGCCTCTGCGGCTTCGAGGCCGGGGCGCCGATCTCTGGCCAGCGGGCGATGCGCACCGAGGTTCTGCGCGGGACCCTCCCCTTCGCCCGCGGCTACGGGATGGAGATCGGCATGACCGTTGACGCCGTCCGCGCCGGCTACCGCGTCGGCGAGTACGAGCTCGACCTCTCCCACCGGGCAACCGGGCGCACTGTCGCCGGCTTCCTGCACCGCGGCCGCCAACTGCTCGACTTCGGTCGCGTCTACCTGTCGCTCCGTCGGCGCGGCTGAGGCTCAGCCGCGCTTCGCGTAGTCGCCGATCTCGCCGAAGTCGATCATCACGCAGGCCTCGGGACCGGGGACCTCGGCGTCGTGGCCGGGCGGGATCGCGACGACGTCGCCGGCCTTGGCCTCGATCTCGGAGCCGTCGTCCATATATATGCGCATGCTGCCGGAGAGGACGTAGCCGAAATGCGCGACCTGGCAGGAATCGGTGCCGGCGATCGGCTTGACGTTCTCCGACCACTTCCAACCGGCCTCGAACGTGCCCTCGGCGACCGCATGGCCGGCGAGCTGCACCACCTTCGCCTGGCCCTTCCCCTCGAACGGGCGGGTCTCGTCGGGCGAGTCGAACCGCTTTACCTGAGCTGCTGCCATTTGGGGTCTCCTTCGGTTGAGTCGAGCACTGCCCGACACTGACCGTACACCCGCTGTCGAGCCCGGCCCCCGGTGCTTCTACGCGGGCTGAGGCCAGCCGCCCTCGGCGCGCTCGACCTGGCCGGCGAGGGAGAGCAGGGTCGCCTCGTCGTTTTCGCGGCCGAGCAGCTGGGCGCCGATCGGCAGGCCGTTCGACGTGTGCCCGGCGGGGACGCTAATGCCGGGCCAGCCGACGACGTTCCAGGCGAAGGCGAAGGGGCAGGTCGCGCTGGCGGTCGTGCTGGTCGCCCAGTAGCCCCTGCCCTGCAGCGCACCGATCCGGGGCGGCGGCTTCGCCGTGACCGGGGTGAGGACGACGTCGCAGCGCTCGAAGACGCGGCCGACCCGGCGGCGGAGCGCCGGCTCGGCGGCCCGCGAGAGGCGATGAGGCAGCCCGCGCAGGGCACTGCCGAAGCGGGCGTGGACGCGGGTTCGCGGCTCCAGGGCGCCGCGGTCTTCGCCGTGGGTGTCGAGCCAGTCGGCGACCCCGCTCATGCCGCGCGGGATGATCGCCGGGCCGACCAGGCCGTAGTCGGGGTCGGTGCGGACGATCTCGTGGCCGAGCTCCGCGAGCCGCTCGGCGAAGGCCTCGATCGCGGCGCGGTGCTCGGCGTCGACCTTGTCGGGGACGCCGAACGGCGTGGCAAAGGAGACGGCGACCCGGAGGCGGCCGGGTTCGCGCGCCGCCGCCTCGACGAAGGGCTCGCTCGGGGGCTGTGGCTTGTGCAGGTCGGCGGGGACGTTGCCGCGGGCGGCGTCGAGCAGCAGGGCGGCGTCGCCGGTGCTGCGCGCCAGCGGGCCGTAGCAGCTGAGCCCGTTGAAGGCCTCGGGGTCGGGCCAGGTCGAGACGCGTCCGCGCTGCGGCTTCAGGCCGACGAGACCGGTCCAGGCGGCCGGGATGCGGATCGAGCCCGCACCGTCGGAGCCGATCGCCGCGGGGACGACTCCGGCTGCGACCGCCGCCGCAGCGCCGCCGCTGGAGCCGCCCGGCGTGTGGTCGGTGTTCCATGGGTTGCGGGTCGCGCCGTGCAACGGCGTCTCGGTGAAGTGCCACTGGCCCACCTCGGGCGCGTGGGTCTTGCCGATCACGATCGCGCCCGCCTCGCGGATGCGGCGCACCGCCTCGGCGTCGCGCACGGCGGGCCGGCCCCCGCCGCAGCCGAACGGGGTCGTGTGGCCGGTGAAGTCGACGTCGTCCTTGATCGCGACCGGCACGCCCAGCAGGGGCGCCTCGTCGCTCGCGCCGAGCCGGCGGTCCGCCTCCTCGGCCTCGGCCAGCGCCTCCTCCGCGCAGATGACCCGGAACGCGTTCAGGGTCTCCTGGGTTGCCTGCGCCCGCTCGAGGGACGCTTCGATCAGCTCCCTGGAGCTGATCTCGCCCTCGCGAAGCGCGCGGGCCTGTTCGGCCAGTCCGGCCGGCTGATCGATTGACCCACGTATGCGGTGGTCAATCGACCAGTCGCCGTCGCTGATGTCGGCGCTGCCCTGTGCTGTGCCTCCGCGACCCATATCCGCCTGCCTCCTTGCCGGTCCTGTTCGTTCGAACGAACGATAGGCGAAGAGGGTAGGCTGGCGCTCCGTGCCCACCGCCGCGCCTCCCGACACCCGCGAGCGCATACTCCAAACCACCGTCGAGCTGATCGGCCGTGAGGGAGTCTCCGCCGTCACCAACCGCCGCGTGGCGGGCGCCGCCGAGGTCTCTCTCGGCTCGCTCACGTACCACTTCCCCAGTCAGGTGGACCTGCTGCGCGAGAGCCTCCTGCTCTTCGTCGGCGAGGAGGTGGCGCGCCAGGAGGAGATCGCAGCGCGCCTGCGCGGCACGCATCCCAGCGTCGAGCAGGTCGCCACGGAGGTCGAACGGATCGTCCAGGAGTCCGGCAGCCGGATCCAGCAGCTGGCCGAGATCGAGCTCCACCTCCAGGCCGCGCGCGATCCGGCGCTGCAGGACGCCTCGCGGCGCTGCTTCGAGGCCTACGAAGGCGTCGCGGCGGCGGCGCTGGAGACGCTCGGGGTGCCCGACCCCGGGCGGCACGCCCGCACGGTCCTGGCGGTGATGTACGGGATGGGGGTGCGCCGGCTCGGGACGGGTGGCACCGATGCCTCGGGCGTCGCCGACGCGCTGCTGACCATCGTCCGCGGAGCGACCCGCTGATCCTCGCGATCGACCAGGGGACGACCGGGACGACCTGCCTCCTCTTCGACGAGGAGGGGCGGATCGCCGGCCGCGCCTACTCGGAGTTCGAGCAGCACTTCCCGCGGCCGGGCTGGGTCGAGCACGACGCGGCGGAAATCTGGGACGTGACGCGGCGGGTCGCGGCGGAGGCGATCGACGCCGCCGGCGTCCGCGGCGCGGACCTGGAGGCGATCGGGATCGCCAACCAGCGCGAGACGATCGTCGCCTGGGACCCGGCGACCGGCGAGCCGGTCCACCGAGCTTTGGTCTGGCAGGACCGCCGCACCGCCGAGCGCTGCGAGGAGCTGCGCGCCGCCGGGCACGAGGCGCTCGTGCGGGAGCGGACCGGCCTCGTCCTCGACCCCTACTTCTCCGCGACGAAGATCGAGTGGCTGCTGCGCAACGCCGAGGGGGCCGAGCGGGCGGTCTTCGGCACGATCGACTCCTGGCTGCTGTTCAAGCTCACCGGGCGCCACGCCACCGACCGCACCAACGCCTCGCGGACGATGCTCTTCGACATCCGCAGGCTCGCCTGGGACGAGGAGCTCTGCGGGCTGCTCGGCGTCGACCCGGCGCGGCTGCCCGAGCCGCTGCCCTCGGCGCACGTCTACGGCACGACGTCGGAGTTCGGCGGCGAGGTGCCGGTTGCGGGGATCGCCGGGGACCAGCAGGCGGCGCTCTTCGGCCAGGCCTGCCACGTGGCCGGCACGGCGAAGAACACCTACGGCACCGGCAGCTTCGTCCTCCTGCACACGGGCTCGGTGGCGCCCGAGCCGGCCGCGGGCCTGCTGACGACGGTGGCTTGCGATGCCGGCGATGAGCCCGCCTACGCGCTCGAGGCCTCGATCTTCGTCACCGGCGCCGCGGTGCAGTGGCTGCGCGACGGGCTCGGGGTGATCGAGGGCGCGGGGGAGAGCGAGGCGCTCGCCGCCTCGCTCGACGGCAACGACGGCGTCTACTTCGTCCCGGCCCTGACCGGGCTCGGCTCGCCGCACTGGGACCCCTACGCGCGCGGCACGATCGTCGGCCTCACCCGCGGCAGCGGCCGCGCCCACCTGGCGCGCGCGGCGCTGGAGGCGATCGCCTACCAGACGGTCGACGCGGTGCGCGCCCAGGAGGCCGCCTCGGGGGAGCGCCTCGCGGTGATGAAGGCCGACGGCGGAGCGGTCTCCAACCGCTGGCTGATGCAGTTCCAGGCCGACGTGCTGGGTGCCGAGGTGGTCGTGCCGGAAATCGCCGAGACGACCGCGCTGGGCGCGGCCTACCTGGCCGGGATCGCGACCGGGAGATGGACGCTGGAGCAGGTCGGGGAGATGTGGCGCGAGGCGGCTCGCTACGAGCCGGCGATGGGCTCCGGCGAGCGCGAGTCGCTGCTCGCGGAGTGGCATCGGGCGCTCGAGCGGGCAAAGGGCTGGGCCACTCCGGAGGGCGCCGCGTAACCCCCCGCGCAAATGGGGGTATCGCGTAGCGACGGCGGGGGCCGTCATGCCTATGTCGGACATGAAGCCACAGGTCTACAAGGACGAACGTCCTGCCGAGTACTTCGACCAGTTCCACGCCGCCGCGCGCAAGGGGGTCGGCTGGACCTACGGCTTGGTCCGCTTCATCCTCACGCTGCCGACGCTGCTGATCTTCCGGACGCGGGCGATCGGGGTCGAGAACGTGCCCAAGTCCGGGGCGCTGATCCTCGCCCCGAATCACTTCAGCCAGATGGATCACTTCTTCGTCGGCCTCTACCTGCGCCGGCACGTTCGCTTCATGGCGAAATCGCAGATGTTCGGCCCGCCCGTCCTCACCTACATCTACAAGCACGGCGGCGTCTTCCCGGTCCGTCGCGGCCACCGCGACGAGGAGTCGTTCAAGACCGCCTTCACGATCCTCGACCAGGGCGGGATGCTGCTCGTCTACGCCGAGGGTGGCCGCTCGCGCAGCGGCGAGCTGGGCGAGGTGAAGCCGGGGATCGGCCGCATCGCGCTCGAATCGGGCGCGCCCGTCGTCCCGGTCGCGATCCACGGCTCTGAGCGGGTGCGGCGCTGGAAGCGGTTCCGCTTCCCCAAGGTCACGGTGCAGTTCGGCGAGCCGCTCGACTTCCCCACCGAGGAGGCCCCGGGCCGCGAGCGCCAGCTCGAGGTCGCGGAGCAGATCTTCGCCCCGGTGCGGAAGATGTACTCCGAGCTGGCTACTCGTAACGGGCGCTGACCGCGGCGTAGAACTCGGGGTCGTGGCCGGGGGTGACGATCGCGTCGGGGTACTCGCGCTTGAAGAGCTTCAGCTCCTGCAGCGAGCGGCGGTAGTTGTGGGCGTCGAAGGGGCGCGGCGCCAGCGGGGCGGTGCCCTCGAGCTGGGCCGTCGTGTAGGTGGCGTCGCCGCCGATCACGAAGTCGTGCTTGGCGAGGCGGGCGATCACCGACATGTGGCCGGCGCTGTGGCCGGGGGTGTAGGCGAGCCGGATCGAGCCGTCGCCGAAGAGGTCGAAGGCGCGGCCGAAGGTCGCGTAGGAGTCGATCCCGCCACGGTCGAAGTCGACCGTGCGGTAGTCGAAGGCGTAGTCGAAGTGGGGGCGTCGGTAGCCGTTGAGCATCGGGCGGGGACCCGTGGCCGCGGACTCCCACTCGGTCTCGCTGATCACGAAGGTCGAGTTGGGGAACTCCGAGATCGCCGAGCTGTGGTCGAGGTGCATGTGGGTCATCACGACGACCGGGATCTCGCCGGGGTCGAGCCCCTTCTTGCGCAGCTGGGCCGGGACGTCCTCGCCCGCCTCCAGGTCGGGCTTGCCGATCCGGGCGCCAAGGCCGCCGAAGTTCTCCTTGCCGTCGGTGGCGATCGACGGGTGCAGGCCGGTGTCGACGAGGATCGCGCCGGCGCTCGGGTGGCGGATCAGGAAGGCCGGGACGGGCACGGTCGCCGCCGGGTTGCCGGTGATCAGGGCGCGCAGCAGCTTCAGGGTCTCGAAGCGACCGCCGGGTCGTTCCATCATCGTCTGCGGCCAGGTCACCCGGCCCGCCACCATCGGCTCGACCGTCACGGTCGAGCCCGGCGTGCCTCCGGCCAGCGGCTCGTGCAGCGGTTTGGGCTCGACCCGCACCTTCATCGAGGGGTCACATTACCTGGGTAGAGGTCGCCTATAGGCTTGCGCGCGTCCTATGAGCGGCGACTCGCACTCGCAGATCTTCAAGCCCGGCCTGCTCGAGGGGCAGGTCTGCGTCGTCTCCGGGGCCGGCAGCGGGCTCGGTCGGGAGACCGCATTGGAGCTCGCGCGACTCGGTGCCGCGGTGGTCGGCTGCGGGCGCCGCGAGGAGCCGCTGGCCGAGACGGCGGAGCTGGCTGCCGGGATGGCGGGCTCCTTCGGCCGCGAAACGATGGACATCCGCGACGAGGAGGCGGTCGACCGCTTCTTCGACCGGGTGATGGAGGAGCACGGCCGGATCGACGTCCTGGTCAACAACGCCGGCGGGCAGTTCCTCGCCCCGGCGGAGTCGATCACGCCGAAAGGCTTTCGCACGGTGATCGAGCTGAACGTGCAGGGGACCTGGCTGATGACCCACGCGGCGGCGACCAAGGCCTTCATCCCGCAGGGCGGGGGCAAGGTGCTGAGCGTCACCCTCTCTCCCCACAACGGGATGCCGGGGATGGTCCACTCGGGCGCCGCCCGCGCCGCGGTCGAGAACATGATGCGGACGCTGGCGGTGGAGTGGGCGCGCTTCGGGATCAAGACCTGCGCCCTCGCCGCCGGGCAGTTCGCCACCGAGACCCTGCTGACCAAGTATCCGCAGGTGGTCGTCGACAACCTCGAGCGCTCGATCCCGATCGGCCGCGCCGGCCGGGCCGAGGAGATGGCCTGGCTCGTCGCCTACCTGGCCTCGCCGGCCGGCGACTTCTTCTCCGGCACGACGATCACGATCGACGGTGCCCGCGACAACTGGGCCGGCCCCTGGCCCCCCGAGGCGATCGCCAGCGAGTCCGGGGACCCGGTCGCCGAGGAGCGCCGCCCGAAGCCCTAGCGGGGCTCGAGGATGACGATGGGGATCTCGCGACCCTTGCTGCGCGCGGCGTAGTCTTCGTATCCGCTGTAGGCCTTCACCGCCAGCGGCCAGAGGCGCTCGCGCTCCTCGGGGGTGGCGACGCGGGCGTGGACCGCTCGCCGCTCGGAGCGGATCTGAACGGTCGTGTCCGGATTGGCCTTGAGGTTGTGGAACCAGGCCGGGTTCTTGGGGAAGCCGCCTTTGGAGGCGATCACGAAGACGTTCTCGCCGTCCTTGACGTAGAGCAGGGGCGAGGTGCGCTTGGTCCCGCTCTTGGCTCCGACGTGGTCGAGCAGCAGCATCGTGCCGGGACCGCCCGGCACGTCGTGCCCGAAGCGCCCTCCGGTTGCCCGGTAGAGCGCCGTGTGCAGGCCCATGAAGCGACGGGTGGCAGGCCAAATCCTGTCCGCTACGTCGAGGTAACGGGGTGTGCGCCTGCCACCTGTCGCCTGGGAGCTCAGGTGTACATCCCCCCGAACATGCCGCCGGTGACGTTGAGCGTCTGGCCGTGCACGTAGTCGGCGAGCGGCGAGCAGAGGAAGAGGACCGGGCCCGAGGCCTCCTCCGGCGTGGCGGGACGGCCGAGCGGGATGATCGCCGAGGCCATCGCCCGCATCTGCTCGGGGATGCCGAGCTCGATCTTCTCGCCGGTCGGCGAGGTCATCTCGCCGCCCTGCTCTTTGGCGGCGGTGAGCCGGGTTTCGACGAAGCCGAAGGCGACTGCGTTGACGTTGATCTTGAACTGGCCCCACTCCTTGGCCAGCGTTTTGGTCATGCCGACGACGGCCATCTTCGCCGCCGAGTAGTTGATCTGGCCGGCGTTGCCCATCGTTCCCGAGGTCGAGGAGACGTTGACGATCTTGCGGAAGACCTCCTTGCCCTCGTTGCGCTCGGCCTTGGCCGCCTCGCGCCAGTGCGGGGCGAGCGCCCGGGCGACGCGGAAGGGCACGATCGTGTGGATGTCGAGCATCGCCTGGAACTGCTCGTCGGTCATCTTGTGGGCGACGCTGTCCCAGGTGTAGCCGGCGTTGTTGACGACGATGTCGACCGCGCCGAAGGCGTCGACGCCGGCGGCGACGAGCTTGTCGGCGGCCTCCGGCTTGGTCAGGTCGCCGGCGAAGACGGCGGTCTCGCCATCGATCTCGCCGGCCGCCTGTTCGGCGACGTCGGCGTCGAGGTCGTTGATCAGCACCTTGGC
Organism: uncultured Solirubrobacterales bacterium; assembly: GCA_963801245.1. GTDB lineage: Bacteria > Actinomycetota > Thermoleophilia > Solirubrobacterales > 70-9 > VRUE01. Next base: position 130,256 of record CAWDEA010000004.1, on the reverse strand, counting down.
GCCCTCGCGGACGAACAGCTCAGCGGTCGCCCGGCCGATTCCGCGCGCCGATCCGGTGACGATCGCCGCTTTCCCGTCAAGAAGTCCCATCAGTCTGCGTTCTCCTTCTCCATAGGTGAAAGTCGGCCCGGGAGGCTATAGGGAATGGGCGCTGGCCGACTGGCCAGTCGGCCTTCGGTACCGCCCGTTACGCGCCCTGCGGTGGGTTCATCATCAGCAGCCGGTACTCGAAGATCGTCTCGTAGCCCATTGCCTCGTAGATCGGCTTGCCCATCGGCGAGGCCTGCAGGGAGGCGAGGTCTGCGCCGAGGCTCGAAGCCGGTGTTGGTGGCGGCGGTGGTGACGGCCCGGCCCAGCCCCCGGCCGCGGGCCTGCTCGAGGGCGCCGACCCAGTAGATGCCGGCGACGCCGTTGTTGACGATCGTCATCGCGATTGCCACGGGCTCGCCGTCGAGATAGGCGAGGAAGGCGGCGACGTTCTCGGCGAGCAGGCCGGAATGGTCGGTGTAGCCGGCGAAGACCTCGGGCGGGAAGCCGAGACTGGCGTATGAGGACCTGGCGACCCTCCAGTAGTCCTCGGCCTCCTCGTCTCTGGTCAGCCGGCGTAGCTCAGCGCCGGGCGGGAGCTCGGGCGGGCCGACCGGCGCCGTGAGGGTCATCTCGGGCATCGCGAAGACGAACTGCATGCCGGCCGCCTCGGCCGCGGTGAGGAGGTCCCGGTCCTCGTCGCAGCCACCGCGGCCCCAGACGCTGAACCCTCGCCCCCGCTGGCCGAAGAACTCGGTGGCGCGGTCGATCAGCTCGCCGGGGTCGACGCCGTCGTCGCGACGGAAGGCGCCGTTGGAGATCGCCGGGTGGCTGGCGCTGCCGGCGCCCAGGAGCCAGCCGGGATCGTCCTCGACCTCGGCCTCTGGATCGAGCCCGAAGAGCAACTGAGAGCTGTCGATCAGGTTGAGGTGGGCGCGCCGCCCGTCCGGGTCCATCTCAGCTCAGCCTGACGCCGCCATCCTCGGCGATCGTCCAGTGCGGGTTGTGGGCGACCTCCCAGGGGTGGCCGTCGGGGTCGAGGAAGAGCGCGCTGTAGCCGCCCCAGAAGGTCTCGGCGGGCTCGCGGCCGATCGTCGCGCCAGCGGCTCGCGCCTCCTCGATCGCCGCGTCGACCTCCGCCGGCGAGCCGAAGTTGAGCGCCAGGGTGATGCCGCCCCAGCCGCCGCCGTCCTCGACGCAGCTGTCCTCGGCCAGGCGGGCGCGGTCCCAGAGCGCGACGACCATGTCGCCCGCCTGGAAGAAGACGACGTCGTCGTCGGGTGCGGCACCGGTCTGCCAGCCGAGCGCCTCGTAGAAGCGCCGGGCGCGGCCGAGGTCGGCCGACGCCGAGCGTGATCAGGCTGACGCGCTGCTTCACGGGTGGATCAGGCTGCGGGGCCCGCGGGCGGTGGTCCGCCGGCGGGCGGCTCGGTTGCCTGCGGCTGGTCGGGCATGACCGGGGGAAGCGGGTCGGCGGGCGTCGGGGGTGCCAACTCACCCTCGATCGTGTCGGCCTCTGCTTCCCAGACCTTGTTGAGCTCGACCTGCACGTAGGCCCACAGCGCGGGCGCGATCAGGACGTAGAGGATGATCGCGATCCAGCCGTTGAGCGGCTCCTGGCCGGCCAGGCGGGAGGCTCCCATGACGCGCTTGACGCCGCGCCAGTAGGTGACCAGCGCCGGGACGATGATCAGCCCACCCGGGAACAGTGCCAGGACGGAGTTGGTCGGGTTCTGGCCGAGGTCGTATCCCCTGGCCTTGCCGTAGTCGCGCAGCTCGCGGTTGATCCGGTACCACCAGACGAGGTGGTAGATGCCGAGCGTGACGATCGGCAGCAGGGCCGCGGCCCAGGGGCTCCTTATCTTGACTCGATCCTGGCTCTGCCGGATCTGCATTTCGTAAGCCATGGGTCCTCGTTTCTCCCTGCTGGTTGTTCGGTCGCGAACGACCCTAACCGACTGCCCCGCCGGCTCCTACTCCATGGCCCGCTCTTCGACCACCTCGAAGACGCCGTCGGCGCCGACCGACTCGACGAGCTCGTCGACCGCGGCGCGGCGCTTCTCGTACTCGGCGTCGGGGTCCTGCTGGCCGGCGCGCAGCTCCTCCAGCGTGCCGTCGAAGAGGCCGAAGGTGATGACCTGGTTCGGGTCGCTGACGTTCTGCAGGGCGTAGAACTTCTTCCAGCCGGCCGGGACGTTGCTGACGTCGTCGGGGATGAACGCCTGCATGAACTGATCCATCGTGCCGGGCTTGAGGTTGCGAACGGTGAGTGCGCAGAACATTTGACTCTCCTTCTGTCGAGTGGACTGGGCTCTGGCCGATCGTACGCCCCGGAGGCGGACTGTCAAAACGGTCCAGCCGAGCTACCGCGAGGCGATCGCCGCCAGGTCCCTCGGCCGCAGCAGCGCAAGCAAGGTGCTGCCCTCGACTATCGCGAGGCCGCCCTTCTTCAGCTTCACGTTGGCGCCGGTCAGCCGGCCGACCTCGCCGGAGAAGTCGGGCTCGTGGCCGACGAGGAGGGCGTTGCCGCGCCCGGCGGTGAGCGCGAGCGAATCGAACGGCCCGCCGCGAAGCTCCTCGGCGATCTCGGGCTCGAGGCCGAGCACGTCGCAGGCGATCCGGGCCGTGTCGAGCGCCCGCACCTTCGGGCTGGTCAGGCAGGTGTCGATCTCGGCGCCCATCGCTGCGAGCGCGCTGCCGGCCGCCTCGGCCTGGCGCTCGCCCTTCGGCGTCAGCCGCCGGGAGGCATCGTCGCCGGTCCCGTCCTCGGCGTCACCGTGGCGGAGGAGGTAGATCACACGCGCACCGTACCGTCGCGCCGGCGCGGGTCACTGACGCGGATCTACGCCGACCGCTTGTCCCGGCGTGGCTGCCCGGTCTGCGGGTGAAGACCTCGTGACTCCCCAGCTTGTCGGCCCACCGCGCTTGCGTTGCCGTTCCCCCTCGTCGAGGCAGCCCGGCCCGAGCGGCCCGGTTCTGTCGGCGGGGAAGGGGAGGTATGACTTTCCGACGCGCCCCCACGCTCCACAGAACCCCGCCCAGCCCTGCGCCTCGAGTGGCAGCAGGTTCTGCCAGGTGGGCCATGAGTATCCGGAGGCGATGGACGAGGTGCGATCGGTCGCCAGTCCGTGGGCGGAATGGACTGGGTGAGGGCCGGGGGACGAGTAGGTCGCGTGGCTGCCGTCGGCCACATAGCCGACGAGTCGCGACTGCCCGGCCCACTCCGCGCGGGGAACGGGACAGGTCAGCGGATCGCCGGCGGAAGGGGCTGCCGAGCAGGCGGCGTCGATCGGCTTGGGGGCGCCGTGGGCTGAGTAGGAGACCTCCTCGAGCGTCCAGAGGCGATCGCTGCCCTTGAGGAAGAGCAGCGAGATGTTCTCCCAGTCGCCTTGGTGGTTGAAGAGAAACCTGGCCCGCGGAGCGTCGTTGAAGGGGTAGAAGAACCAGTAGGAGATGTACGCTCGCTTCGGATTCTTGCGGGAGCCGTTCTCGTTGAACAGCTCACCGTCGTCGTAGTAGATCGGGGCCTGCGTCATGAATTCGTGGTCGCTCGCCCTGGTGAACGGCATGCCGCCCTTCGCGCCGTCGAGGTTCGCGTCGAAGAAGAAGCCCTCGTTTTCGTGGAGGCTCGGGTGGCGGTGCGAGTCATAGGGCCGTGTGTAATCGGTGGCCAGGAGCATCGGGCCGCTTCGGCGACAGAACAGCGACTCCTGGGTTCGGTACTGCCACCGGCTTTCTCTCGGCGCCAGCAGGCCCAGCCGGCGGGTCGCGCTGGCGGTCCAGGGACCCGCGTAGACCGTTTCCGTATCGCATCGCCCGTACTCGGCAAACGCGAGGTCCGAGCGGCCGAGGAACCAAGGTGCGCTCGAAGGTCCGTTGTCCTCGTGCGAGTCCATGACCAGAAGCGGCGCGAACCGCTGAATCGTGTCCTGGTCGAAGAAATCGGCCGACGCCACCGAGCACGGCATCAGCACGAACAGCGCAAACACCACGATGAGGAAGCGCGCCGGCTTGTTTGCTTTCTCCACTCAGGATGACTTTAGTAGAGATTGGGAACCAGCCTGTTGGGCAAGGATTCCGTGCAAGCCAGCCGACCCTCAAGACCGCGTTAGGGCCATCGCTTCTCTCTAACGTTTGACGCGTCAGACGTTAGGGTCGGGTCAGAAGCGGTTGCGGGGGATCAAGATGGGTAAGTGGGCCGGACTTCTTACAATCTTGCCGCTGAGCGCCTTACATTCTTGCCGCTGAAAGCCTCTGCCGCCTACACGGCGATCTCGGCGTCGGCCGGGTGATTGGCGGTGAAGATGACGAGGTTCAAGCCGCCGCTGCCGCGCACGATGGAATGAGCAGCCCATCGTGGCCCAGCCACGCGAGCGCGCTCCCGATGCGTTGACACGGCTCCTTACCAAGATCCGATAAAGCATGAATAGATTAGAAAACCGACCTAGTCTGCCCGGCTCAGATGTGGACGGAGCAGCCGAAAGCCCCTGCTAATCCCTACAACCCCATCAACTTCCCGAGGATCCCCTTCATGAGTCCGAGCCGGACACGGGAGGACAGGCGGGGTCATCCGAGGGCACGGACTCCCAGCAAATCAGCTTGCTTGGGGACGAGGGTGATGATGATCGGCCGTGATCGCGAGCGACCCGGCTTACGTGTCTGGAATGTGACCGCGCCTTGCGGAGCCGTCCGCTCAGTGGCGACGACGCTCAGGGTTTCCGCGCTCCCACCAGTCGCCGCGCTCTTGCATCTCTTCGAGCGTTCGCGCGACGAAGTGAGCAGTGGAGCCCCTCAGATCAGCGCAGAAGACCCCCCGGTACCCGCTCAAGCAGTTCAGCAAGCCGCGCCTCGTGGTAGCTGGCGACGAGGGCCAGATCGGCTTGGCGCTCCGCCTTCGACGGTTTGAGAGGATCAGAGTTCACGCCGATTTTGACGGTATCGCAGGAAGTCGCGCAGACCGTAGAACGACGAAACCCCGGCGGTTTGGCCTGCCTCCCGAGAGAGGCTGCACAGGGACCGTTCCGGGGTCTTCCCACATATCGTACCGCCCGCGATACGTGATGCAAGGCCCAGCCGACATATCGATTTCGCGTCAGCAGCTCGAACTGTTGTTCAGTTCCGAGCGACTCAGCACCTACGTTTCCCAGTGCGACGGCGACTTCGACGTGGCCGTTGAGCTTTACCGCTGGAACGCCGCGGTCACCGCCGCATTCTGGGAGCCGATTGGCCACCTTGAGGTTGCCCTCCGGAACGCGCTTTCAGCGCAACTCGCCAATCGGCACCGAAGCCTCGGCAGAGACGGATCATGGCTGGACGACCCAGGCGGCGACCTCACGCCCAGGGCACGCGATGACATCGCGGCCGCCCGTGTCCGCGTCAGGCAGAAGGGCAAGCAAGCAAGCGAGGGTCAGACGATCAGCGAGCTGAGCTTCGGCTTCTGGCGGTTCCTGATCACCAAGAAGCTCACTGGCCTATGGCCCGATCTTGCAAGTGCCTTTCCGGACGCGCCCGACCGGCGACGGGAGACAGTCGAGGAGCCACTCGCTCGACTGCATGACTTTCGGAACCGGCTTGCCCATCACCAGCGAATCTGGAACCGCGACCCTGCTGCCCGCTTCGACGACTTGCTGGCAATTTCAAGTTACATCGACCCCGCGCTGCCCACGTGGATCTCATCGACCGACTCCGTACGGGAGGTACTCGGTCGTCAGCCCTGATAGGAGTGCTGCGGAGTCAAACCTGCTCCGACGCCAGCTCGCGGGTAGAAAGCTCGACCAGGGAGAAGGTGCCGGCGTTACGTTGGCAGCGCGTGTCTGCCGAGGATCAGATCGCCCAGGCGCGACGCGATGTGTCCGAATCGTGTCCGCTTAGTTCAGGGGAGCCGCAGAAACCTTGTGAAGCCCCAGCTAATCCCTACAACCCCATCAACTTGCCGAGGATCTCCTTCATGACCTCGTCCGTCCCTCCGCCGATCGGGCCCAGGCGGGCGTCGCGGACGGCTCGCTCTATGCCGTACTCCTTCATGTAGCCGTAGCCGCCGTGGATCTGGAGGGCTTGGTCGGCGATCTCCAGGACGGCGCGCTGGGTTACTAGCTTGGCCATGGTGACCTCTTTGATGCAGTCGCGGCCTTCGTGGAAGAGGCGGAGGGAGTTGTAGGTGATGGCGCGGGAGGCCTCGGCCTTGGTCGCCATCTCGGCGATGTGGTGGCGGGTCGCCTGGAACTTGCCGATCGGGCGGCCGAAGGCTTCGCGCTCGAGGGAGTAGTCGACCGAGATCTCGATCAGGCGCTGCATCGCGCCGACGGCGCCGATCGCCATCAGCAGCCGCTCCCAGGCGAAGTTGGCCATGATCAGCTTGAAGCCGCCGTTCTCCTCCCCGAGCAGGTTCTCCTCGGGCACCTCGACGTCGGTGAAGGCCAGCTCGCCCGTGTCGGAGGAGTGCCAGCCCATCTTCTCCAGCTTCTGCGCGACCTCGTAGCCGGGCATCTCGCGCTCGAGGACGAGGAAGGAGATGCCGCCGTGGCCGCCCTCTTTCGTCGTCTTCACGGCGCAGACGAGGAAGTCGGCGCGGACGCCGTTGGTGATGAAGGTCTTCGAGCCGTTGACGACGTAGCCGCCGTCGACCTTCCTGGCGAAGGTCGAGATGCCGGCGACGTCGGAGCCGGCGCCCGGCTCGGTGATCCCCAGCGCGCCGATCTTCTCGCCGGCGATCCCCGGCACCAGCCAGCGCTGCTTCTGCTCCTCGGTGCCGAAGTTGAAGATCGGCGGCATCGCGATCGAGGTGTGGGCGTTGAGCCCGGCGGCGACCCCGCCGGAGCCGCCGCTGCGGGCCAGCTCCTCGACCCAGACCGCGTCGTGCAGGTGGGTGCCGCCCTGGCCGCCCAGCTCCTCGGGGAACTTCAGCCCGAGGAAGCCGAGCTCGGCGCAGCGCCCGTACAGCTCCCGGGGGAATTCGCGCGCGTCCTCCCACTCGTCGACGTTGGGCGCGATCTCCTTGGAGACGAAGCGGTTGACGGTCTCCCGCAGCTCCTCGTGCTCCTCACCGAAGGGCGGGAAGATGGCGCGGGCACCGGTGTCCTTGATTACGGCCATGAATAGTTACACTTCCGTTGCAGACAATGCACCTCACGCGCGTCGGGACCTTGTAGCGTCGCCGGCATGGAGAGAACGATGTGGACTGACGGACGACTTGACGAGCGGTTCAACGGAATCGATAAACGGTTCGATGGGCTAGACCAGAGGCTCGACCGGGTCGATAGCGACCTGCGAGACCTTCGCACCGAGGTGCGTGACCTGCGGCAACTCATCTTCATGCTCTGGGGCCCCACGATGCTGGGGGTCTTCGGCACGATTGCCACGGTGCTCGTCACCAGCGGCTGACGGTTCACCGCTCCTCCAGCATCGTGTAGCCGCGGCCCTCGTGGTCGAACCCGAGCAGGTCGCCGCTTGGGTTCTTGGGGCCGCCGTGGTGGTAGGCGCGCACCTCGGCGATCAGGCCGTCGCGGAAGACGAACCACTCGGTGCCCCGGTCGAGCCGCTTCTCGCCGCTCTTCGGGTCGCGCCAGGTCATCGACCACTCGATCACCGCTTCGTCGCCCTCGCCTTCGAGCGCGTTCTCGACGAACCACTGCGCCTCGATGCTCTTGACCGCGAGATCCGTCATCTGGCCGATCGTCTCGGCCCCCTCGTGCGGGCCGAGACGCGTGTAGTAGTGGGTTGCGTCATCGGTGAAATGCCGGGCGACCGCCTCGGCATCGCCGGTGTTCAGCGCCCCGTAGTAGGAGCGGATGTGGTCGACCCGGGACCCCATGCGGGCGTCCCCCCCTACAGCCCGTAGCTCTTGCCGATCACGTCGAGCATCACCTCGTCGGTGCCGGCACCGATCCGGTTGAGGCGGACGTCGCGGTAGGCGCGCTCGATCTCGTACTCCTTCATGTAGCCGTAGCCGCCGAGGATCTGGATGCACTCGTCGGCGACCTCGCAGGCCATCCGGGAGGAGAAGAGCTTCGCCATCGTGATCTCGCGCACCGGGTACTCGCCGTTGCCGAAGCGCCAGGCGGTCGCGTAGGTGAACTGCTTCGCCGCCTCCGCTTTCGTCGCCATCTCGGCGAACTTGTGGCGGATCGCCTGGAACTTGCCGATCGGGCGGCCGAAGGCTTCGCGCTCCTTGGCGTACTCGAGGGTCTTCTCGATCATCCGTTCCGCCCCCGCGTGGGAGCCGGCGGCTGCCACCAGGCGCTCGCCCTGGAGCTCCCAGGCGATGTGGTAGAAGCCCTTGCCCTCTTCGCCGAGGATCGCGCTGGCCGGGACGCGGACGTCCTCGAAGGCGAGTTCGCCGGTGTCGGAGGCGTGCATGCCCATCTTCTCCAGCTCGGCCGAGACGCTGAAGCCGGAGACCTTCTCGCCGTTCTCGTCGCGCAGGTCGACGAGGAAGAGCGTGATGCCCGCGTGGCGCTCCTCGGGGTCGGTCTTGGCGACGAGGACGATGAAGTCGGCGCGGGGCGCGTTGGTGATGAACGTCTTGGAGCCGTTGATGACGTATTCGTCGCCGTCGCGGATCGCCGTGGTGCGGATGCCGGCGACGTCGGAGCCGGCGCCCGGCTCGGTGATCCCGAGGCAGCCGATCTTCTCGCCCTTGAGGCCCGGTTCGAGGTACTTGCTGCTTCTGCTCCTCGGTGCCGAGCAGGTGGATCGGCGGCAGGACCATGTCGGTCTGTACGGCGAAGCCCATGTTGGTGCCGCCGGAGCCGGAGTAGCTCATGCACTCGGCGCGGACCAGCGAGTAGTAGTAGTCGCCGCCCTGCCCGCCGTACTCCTCCGGGAAGCAGAGGCCGAGGAAGCCGAGCTCTCCCGCGCGCTTCATCTTCTCGGTCGGCCAGTAGGTGTCCTCCCACTCGTTGCGGTGCGGCCACAGCTCCTTTTTGACCCAGGCCTCCATCGACTCGCGCAGGTCTTCGTGCTCCTGGCTGAAGATGAAGTGCTTGCGTGCCCTGCTCGAAGTCGGGCTTGATGACTTTGGAGCCGTCGTCGTCGCAGTCGCCACTGGTCTCTCTCCTCGTTCGCGGTTCGCGGGTCGGCGCGGACAGTAGCACTTCCTACTTCCTACGCCGTCGGCTATGGTGCCTCGCCGATGGACTACGAGGTCGTCAAGTACGAGGTCGCGGACGGGGTCGCCACGGTGACCCTCAACAACCCGGAGAAGCGCAACATGCTCTCCGGGCAGATGCTGGTCGAGCTGGTCGACGCGATGAAGACCGCTCGCGACTCCGAGGACGTCCGCGCGGTCGTCCTCACCGGGGCCGGGGACAAGGTCTTCTGCGCCGGCGCCGACCTCGGCGGCTTCGCGGCCGACGTCCCGCTGGTCGCCAAACACTTCGCCACCGACCTCTTCCTCGAATTCTTCCGGCTGATGCCGCGCCTCGGCAAGCCGTCGCTCTGCGCGGCCAACGGCCACGTGCTGGCGGGCGGGATGGGCCTCGCCCTCTCCTGCGACCTGCTGATCGCCAAGGAGGGCGCCACCTTCGGCACGCCGGAGATCAACGTCGGCGCCTTCCCCTACATGATCATGGCGATCATCTACCGCAACGTCCCGCGCAAGAAGGTCAACGAGATGATGCTGCTGGGCGAGCGGCTGAGCGCCGAGCAGGCGGTCGAGTACGGGCTCGCCAACAAGGTCGTCCCGGCCGGCGAGTTCGACGCCGCGGTCGCCGAGTGGGCCGGCGAAGCTGGCCTCCAAGAGCCCGGTGCTGATGCGCCTCGGCCACGACGCGATGTACCGCCAGCAGGACATGGCCGTCGACGACGCGCTCGAGTTCCTGCGCTCGCAGCTCTCGCTCACCTTCTCGACCGAGGACATCGTCGAGGGCGTCACCGCATTCTTCGAGAAACGCGATCCGCAGTGGAAAGGCAGATAGTGGCGAGCACGGAGCAAGAGACGAAGCACCTCCTTCCGGGGACCGCCCCGCTGGGCGAGCTGACCGAGCAGCTGCACGAGCGGCGCGAGAAGGCGAAGCTGGGCGGCGGCGAGGAGAAGATCGCCAAACAGCACGAGCGCGGCAAGCTGACCGCCCGCGAGCGGATCGACCTGCTCGTCGACGAGGGCACCTTCGTCGAGATGGGCATCCACGGCCGCCCCCACTTCGCCCAGCGGGCGATGGACGGGCAAGGAGGCGCCGGCCGACGGCGTGATCACCGGCTGGGGCGACGTCGACGGCCGCCCCTGCTGCATCGCCGCCTACGACTTCACCGTGATGGCCGGCTCGATGGGGATGACCGGCGAGCTCAAGGTCACCCGCCTGCGCGAGATGGCGCTCTCGAAGCGGATGCCCTTCATCTGGCTGCTCGACTCGGCCGGCGCCCGCATCCAGGAGGCGGCCGGCTCGCTCTTCGCCGGCTCCGGCCACCTCTTCCGCGAGGAGGTCGAGATGTCGGGCGTGATCCCGATGGTCGCGGCGATGATGGGCCCCTGCGCGGCCGGCACCGCCTACATCCCGGCGCTCGCCGACTTCGTCCCGATGGTCTCCGGCCAGGGGGCGATGGCGCTCGCCGGCCCGCACCTGACCAAAGCCGTCACCGGCGAGGACATCTCGATGGAGGAGCTCGGCGGCGCCAAGGTCCACTGCCGCAAGTCGGGCGTGGGGGACCTCGAGGTCACCGACGACGAGGAGTGCATCGCCGCGGTCAAGGCCTACCTCTCCTACTTCCCGCCCAACTGCGAGCAGAAGCCGCCGCTGCGCGAGACCTCCGACCCCGATCGACCGCGCGTCGGAGAAGCTGATGGAGATCGTCCCCGACTCCTCGCGCCAGCCCTACGACATGTACGACGTGATCCGCGAGATCGTCGACGACGGCGAGTGGTTCGACATCAAGCCGAAGTTCGCCAAGACGCTGATCACCTGCTTCGCCCGCTTCGGCGGCCAGCCGGTCGGGGATCGTCGCCAACCAGCCCAAGCAGCTGGCCGGGATCCTCGACAACGACTCGGCCGACAAGGCGGCGCGCTTCATCAACCTCTGCGACGCCTTCAACATCCCGCTCGTCTTCCTCCAGGACGTGCCCGGCTTCATGGTCGGCGCCAAGGTCGAGCACGCCGGGATCATCCGCCACGGCGCGAAGATGCTCTACGCGGTCAGCCGCGCCACGGTGCCGAAGGTGACCGTGGTCGTCCGCAAGGCCTACGGCGCCGGCTACTACGTGATGTGCGGCAAGGCCTACGAGCCCGACCTGATCGTCGCCTGGCCCGGGGCCGAGATCTCGGTGATGGGCGCCGAGGGCGCGGTCGAACATCATCGGCCGCTCGGCGATCGAGGCCTCCGAGGACCCGGAGGCGACCCGCGAGGCGATGCTGAACGCGGTCCGCGAGCAGATCGACCCCTACATCGCCGCCGGCAACGCGGTGATCGACGACATCATCGACCCGCGCGAGACCCGCCCGACGATCGTCAAGGCGCTGCGCGATGGCGCGCAACAAGCACGTCGAGAAGCCCGCGCAAGAAGACATGGGGTGATGCCGGTATGAGCCGTTCGAGGACCCGGTCGTCATCAGCTGCTCGATCAGCGGCGTGATCGCCAACCGCGACCAGTGCCCGGCGATCCCCTACACGCCGGAGGAGTACGCGGCCGAGGCGCGGCGCGCGGTCGACGAGGGCGCCTCGCAGATCCACATCCACGCCCGCACGCCGGACGGCACGCCCTCCTATGAGATCGAGGACTTCCGGGCGATCACCGAGGCGATCCTGGCCGAGGTCGGCGACGTGATCATCAACTACTCGACCGGCGCGATCGGCATCCCGATCGAGAAGCGGATCGAGTACCTGCGGGAGCTGAAGCCCGACGTCGCCGCGCTCAACATGAGCTCGATGAACTACGCCAAGTACTGCTCGCGGCGCAAGGACTTCGTCTTCAAGGCCGTCTTCGAGAACAGCTTCGACACGATCATCGAGTTCCTGACGGCGATGAGCGAGCTTGGGATCAAGCCCGAGCACGAGTGCTTCGACGCCGGCCACGTCGCCAACCTCGACCCGCTGATCGACATGGGCCTGCTGGAGCGCACGCCGCTGCAGATCTCGCTCGTGATGGGGGTCAACGGCGGCATCCGCCCGACGCCGCGCAACGTCGCCTTCATGGCCGAGCAGATCCCCGGCGGCGCCGAGGGCGAGAACCAGTGGCAGGTGATCGGCATCTCCCGCGACCAGTGGAAGCTGCTCGGCTCCTCGCTGGTGCTGGGCGGCAACGTCCGCGCCGGGCGTCGAGGACAACCTCTACCTGCCGAACGGCGAGATGGCGCGCTCCAACGGCGACCTGATCGCCAAGGCGCGCCAGATGGCCGAGGACGTCGGCCGCCGGGCCGCCACCGTCGCCGAGGCGCGCGAGCTGCTGGGGGTGCCGAAGCGTGAGCGAGCTCCCGCTTAGCGACGTCAAGGTCCTCGACCTCACCCGGCTGCTGCCGGGGGGCTTCTGCTCGCTGCTGCTCGCCGACCTCGGCGCCGAGGTGCTGAAGGTCGAGGACACCGGCATGGGCGACTACATCCGCTGGGCGCCGCCCTACTACGGGACGGATGAGCAGCAGGAGCTGGGCACGCGCTCGGCGCTCTACCTCTCGCTCAACCGCGGCAAGCGCTCGATCCGCCTCGACCTCAAGAGCGAGCAGGGCCGCGAGGCGCTGCTGCGCTTGGTCGAGCGCCACGACGTCGTCCTCGACGGCTTCCGGCCGGGCGTCCTCGACCGGCTCGGGGTCGGCTACGAGCGCATGCGCGAGGCCAACCCGGCGATCGTCTTCTGCGCGATCACCGGCTACGGCCAGGACGGCCCCTACACACAGCGCGCCGGCCACGACATGAACTACCTCGGCCTGGTCGGGCTGCTCGGCCTGACCGGCGCCAAGGACGGCCCGCCGGTGCAGTCGGGCGGGCAGATCGCCGACATCGGCGGCGGCGCCCTGATGGCGGCCTTCGGCGTGATGGCGGCGCTGCACGAGCGCGCGCCGCTCCGGCGAGGGCCAGATGGTCGACGTCTCGATGGCCGACGGCGCCCTCTCCTGGCTGGCGATGGTCGCCGGCCGCTACTTCTGCGACGGCGAGGTGCCGCGGCGCGGCGAGCAGCAGCTCGCCGGCGGCCTGGTCTGTTACCTGCCCTACGAGGCAGCGACGGCTGGGTCACCTGCGGCGCGCTGGAGCCGAAGTTCTGGGCCGCCTTCTGCAACGGGGTCGGAGCGCCCGGACCTGATCGAGACCCAGTTCGACGGCGCCGGGCTCCGAGGCCTGGCGCGAGATCGCCGAGGTCTTCCGCTCGCGCACGCGCGGCGGAGTGGAAGGCCTTCAACGACGAGCACGACTGCTGCATCGAGCCGGTCCTCGACCTCGACGAGGCGCTCGACTCCGAGCTGGTGCGCGGCCGCGAGATGGTGGTCGAGATGGAGCAGCCCGGGCTCGGGACGGTCCGCCAGCTCGGCGTCCCGGTGAAGATGAGCCGCACCCCCGGCGACCCGACCCGCCCGGCGCCGGCCTTCGGCGAGCACACCGACGAGGTGCTGCGCGAGGCCGGCTACTCGGACGAGGAGATCGCCGCGATGAAGGAGTCGGGAGCCGCCGCCGGCCCCAGCGCCGACGCGGCCACGACCTTCCGCGCATGAGCGGCAACGGCGCCAATGCCGATCTGCTGCGGATGGGGGAGCTGGCCGAGGCCTCCGGCGTGCCGGCGCCGACGATCAAGCACTACCTGCGCGAGGGCCTCCTGCCCGAGCCGGTCAAGACCAGCCGCAACATGGCCTACTACCCGCCGGAGTTCGTCGACCGGATCAAGCTGATCAAGCAGCTGCAGGAGGAGCGCTTCATGCCGCTGAAGGCGATCAAGTCGGTGCTCGACGAGGACCCCGAGCGGGCCCGCGCCCTGGTCGAGCTGGAGGACCGCATCCTCGACCGCGCCCTCGCCGGGGAGCGCACCCGCACCAGCGCCGCCGAGGTGCGCGAGCGCTACGGCGTTCCCAAGGACGTTCTCGACCGGCTCGAGAAGCTGGAGATCCTCAGCCCCAACAGCGCGGCTACTCACCCTCCGACATCAAGATCATCGAGGCGATCAGCCGCTTCCGCGCCGGCGGCTACGACGAGGAGATCGGCTTCACCGTCTACGACACCCTGCGCTACAAGACCGCGCTCGAAGACCTGGTCCGCCAGGAGGTCGAAGTCGTGATGGAGCGCCTGGCCGGCGAGGTCCCGCCCGAGCGCGTGGTCGAGATGCTCGAATCCGGCGCCCAGCCCCTGCAGGACCTGATCGCCGCGCTGCACACCAAGCTGCTGGTCGCCGAGCTCGAGGGCCACCGGGCGCGGCGGGGCTGAATGAAGTCGGTTCTCGTCACGGGCGCTTCGACCGGGATCGGGCGGGCGAGCGCGCTGCGGATGGACGCGGAGGGGTGGCGGGTCTTCGCGGCGGTGCGTCGCGAGGAGGACGCCGCGGCGCTGCGGGTTGCGGGCTCCGATCGACTGGTGCCGGTGATGCTCGACGTGACCGACGCGGGCCAGATCGCGGCCGCCGTGGAGCTCGTCGGCAAGGAGGTGGGGGAGGCCGGGCTCGACGGCCTCGTCAACAACGCCGGGATCGCGGTGTTGAGCCCGTTGGAGACGATCCCGGTCGAGGACTTCCGCCGGCAGATCGAGGTCAACCTGACCGCGCAGGTCGCGGTCACGCAGGCCTTCCTGCCGCTGATCCGCCGCGCCACCGGCCGGATCGTCTTCGTCAGCTCGATCGGCGGTCGCATGGCGCTGCCCTTCGGCGGGCCCTACCACGCCTCGAAGTTCGGGATCGAGGCGGTCGCCGACTGCCTGCGCCAGGAGCTGCGGCCGTGGAAGATCGACGTCGCCGTGATCGAGCCGGGCTCGATCGACACCGCGATCTGGGAGAGCGGCGAACGGATCGCCGACGAGGTCTCCGAGCGCGCCCACGACTCCCAGGACGAGCTCTACGGCAAGACGATCGAGCGCTTCCGCGGCGCGGTCAAGCGAACGGCAAAGCGCGGCATCCACCCGGACAAGGTCGCGCGCGCGATAGCCCACGCCCTCACGGCCGGCCGCCCCCGCACCCGCTACCTGGTCGGCGCCGACGCCCGTGGCCAGGCCCTCGCCCGCCGCGTACTCCCGGATCGCGCCTTCGATGCGCTCGTCGCCCGGGTAATGCGCGTCTAGCGCGTCTAGCCCCCGATATGTGACGACAACTCGGACTCATCGCACTCTCGCCATCTTGCGGGCGCCGAGCACATCGCCGAGGTCCTTTGCGCACTCACTGCTGCATTCGCCGTCTATGTCACGGTCAATGCAGCAGTCGTCGGACCGGGCGTGGGCCGTAGAAGTGACGGGCCCACCAGGATTAGGGCTTGGTGAGCCTGAGCGCCGCGATCCACCAGGAGATCCCCAGCGTGGACTTGGCTAGGTCCTACTCCCCGATCAACTCGATCCGGTAGCCGTCCGGGTCGCGCAGGAAGCAGATGAAGTGGCCCTCGGTGCGGCCGCCGGGGCGGTAGGGGGGCTTTTCGGGCTCGATGCCTTCGGCGGCGAGCGCCGCGAGGGTGGCGTCGAGGTCGTCGACGGTGAGGGCGATGTGGTTGTAGCCGGTGCCGAGGTCGTAGGAGTCGACGCCGTGGTTGTAGGTCAGCTCCAGGCGCGGGCTCTCTTCGCCCGGCAGGGCCATGAAAACGTTGATCGCCTCGCTGCCGATCGGCATCTGCGCCACCTCGACGAAGCCGAGCTTCTCGTAGAAGGCGACCGAGCGGTCGATGTCGCCGATCCGGTAGCACGTGTGCAGGAAGGCCGTCATCGAATGGCAAGGCTACCGGCCTCCCTACAATTTGCAGCCGAATGGCCCGCCGCACGCGACGGCGACGACGGTCGCACACCCGTAGCTGGAAGAAGAAGCTGTTGATCCCACTGGGGATCCTTGCCGCCGCAGGCGCAATCGCGGGCGGGGTCGCCGCGAGCTGGGCGATCGACGTCTACGACTCGGCGCCGCCGCTCTCCAGCCTGAAGCCGGTGCAGAAGGGGCGCTCCTCGGCGATCTACGCCGCCGACGGCTCGCTGATCGGCTTCATCCAGCTCCGAACAACATCCGCCAGCCGGTCCCCTCCCGGGCGCTGCCGCAGACGCTCAAGAACGCCACGGTGGCGATCGAGGACAAGAACTTCTTCGACCACGGCGCGATCGACCCGCCGGCGATCGTGCGCGCTGCCTGGAAGAACCTGATGGCCGGGGGCAAGCCCGTGCAGGGAGCCTCGACCATCACCCAGCAGCTGGTCCGCAACCTCTACATCCAGAACCCCGAAGAGACGATCGAACGAAAGCTGATCGAAGCGCACCTCGCCTACGAACAGGAGGAGGAGCACTCGAAGGAGTGGATCCTCACCGCCTACCTGAACACCGCCCCCTACGGGACTGTCGAAGGCGAGACCGCGGTCGGGGCCGAGGCGGCCGCGCAGACCTACTTCGGCAAGCCGGCCAAGGAGCTGAACCTGACCGAGTCGGCGCTGATCGCCGGCCTGCCGCAGGCGCCCTCCGAATACAACCCGTTCCTCGACCCGCAGGCGGCGAAAGACCGGCGCAACGAGGTGCTGGAAGCGATGGAGGACGAGAGCTACATCACATCCGATCAGTACCAGCAAGGCGCTGGCCAGCGGCCTCGGCCTCAACCCCGGCCACAAGTACCGGGTGATCCGCGACCCCTTCCTCTTCGACCTCGTCCAGCAGGAGCTGATCGACAAGTACGGGATCAACACGGTCCGCAACGGCGGCCTCAAGGCCTACACGACGATCGACCCCGAGCTGCAGGAACGCGCGCAGGAAGCGGTCGAATCGTGCGGCGTCTGCTACCCCGAAGGCGGGCCGGCGGCCGGGCTGGCCTCGGTCGACCCCGAGAACGGGCGAGATCGTCGCCCTCGCCTCGACCGAAGGCTACGCGAGCGAAAGCCAGTTCAACTACGCCTGGCAGGCGCACCGCCAGCCCGGCTCCTCGTTCAAGACCTTCGTCCTCGCCGACCGCGATCAAGCAGGGCATCGACCCCGACACCACCTACTACGACGGCACCTCGCCGAAGACGCTGGAGATCCCCGGCGGCGGTCCCGACTGGGTCGTCAACAACGCCGAGGCCGGGCGGCGGCGTCGATGTCGCTCGCCTCTGCCACCGTGGCACTCGGTCAACGTCATCTTCGCCCAGCTCGACCTCGACGTCGGGCCCGAGAACGTCACCAAGACCGCGCACGAGATGGGGATCACCTCGCCGCTCGAATCGGTGCCGGCCGAGGGGATCGGCGGTCTCGCGGTCGGCGTCACGCCGCTGGAAATGGCCGATGCCTACGCGACCCTCGCCAACGGCGGCATCCACCACGACGCGACCGCGATCGACCGGGTCGAGTTCCCGGACGGCAAGGTCGACGAAGTCGACCCCGACTCCGGCGAGCGGGTGCTGACCGAGGGCGAGGCCTACGAAGTGACCAGCCTCCTCGAGGGCGTGATCACCCAGGGCACCGGCGCCGGCTACACCTACATGGGCTGCTCCGCCGCGGCCGGCAAGACCGGTACCTCCGAGGACCTCTCCGACGCCTGGTTCGTCGGCTACACGCCGCTCTACTCGACCGCCGTCTGGGTCGGTCACCCGCAGTCGCGCGAAGCGACCGGCTACGGCGGTCCCGACCGCCGGTCCGATCTGGCGCTACTTCATGGAATCGGCCGTGGCCGGCAACTGCCCCGAATTCCCGCAGTCCCACCAGCCTCCCCGAGCTCTCCGGCCTCGACAGCGAACACACCTCGTCCGCCGGCTACGCGGACGAATACGACTACGGCGAAGAAGATTCGACCGACAAGAAGCCGTCGAAGAAAGACGAGGGCGGCGGTCAGGGACCGGACCCCGAGCCGGAAGCCGCCCCCGAGCCGGCCCCCGAAGAACCCGCTCCGGAACCGGCGCCCGAACCGGCCCCGGCACCCGCTCCCGTCCCGCCCTCGGTCGGCGGGGGCATCGCCAGCCCGGGCTGATTCGGCGGTGGTCGGGACGGACGCGAGCTTCGATCCCGAGGAGAGACTGGACCTGATCCTGCGTCACCTCGGGACCGGCCGCGCCGGGCTCTCCGAGCGGGAGGCGCGCCGCAGGCTCGAGCAGCACGGGCCGAACGCGATCGAGCGGCGTCAGGGTCCGAGCCACGTGCGCGACCTGGCGCTCCAGTTCACGCACCCGCTCGCCCTGCTGCTCTGGGTCGCCGCCGTTCTCGCCGCTCGTCGACGGGATAGTCGCGCTGGCGGTCGCGATCGTCGCCGTGATCGTCCTCAACGCCGTCTTCGCCTTCAGTCCAGGAGCTGCAGGCGGAGCGAGCGACCGAGGCGCTGCGCGAGTTCCTGCCGCCGCGGGCGCGGGTGCGCCGTGGCGGGAAGGAGGTCGAGGTCGACGCCTCCTCCCTCGTCCCGGGCGACCTGCTGCTGCTCGAGGAGGGCGACCGGCTCTCGGCCGACGCCCGCCTGATCGAGGGCGCAGTCGAGATCGACATGTCGCCGCTGACGGGCGAGTCCCAGCCGGTCTCCGCGTACGGCTCAGCGCACCGAGCCGGCGCCCTCGCCGCTGGAGGCCGAGGACCTCGTCTTCTGCGGGCACCCTCTGCACGGCCGGCGAGGCGGAGGCGATCGTCTACGCGACCGGGATGGCGACCCAGCTCGGTCGCATCGCCGCGCTCTCCCAGCGCGTCCGGGCGGAGGTCAGCCCGCTCCAGGTCCAGGTCAACCGGGTGGCGCTGCTGATCGCCGCCGTCGCCGTCGCGGCCGGGCGTCGTCTTCTTCGCGCTCGGCACCACGCGTCGCCGGCCTGTCCGCTGGACGACGCCGCTCACCTTCGCGATCGGCCTGCTGGTGGCCAACGTGCCCGAGGGCCTGCTGCCGACGATCACGCTCGCCCTCGCCGTCGGCGTGCGGCGGATGGCCCGGCGGCGGGCGCTGGTCAAGCGGCTGACCGCGGTCGAGACGCTCGGCTCGACCGACGTGATCTGCACCGACAAGACGGGCACCCTGACCGAGGGCCGGATGAGCGTGCGCGCTCTATGGTCCGACGGGACCGAGCTGCTGCCGGCACGCGACGGCGGCGCGGCGAGCGGCGAGCCGTTCTCGGCGCTCCTGCGCACGGCGTTGCGCTGCAACAACGCGATCGCCCGGCGTGGGGCGGACGGCTGGCAGCGCGGCGGAGACCCGAGCGAGAGCGCGCTCCTGGTCGCGGCCGGCGGAGCTGGGCGAGGACGTCGAGTCCGCGCAGGCCGAGCGCGACGCGGCGCGCCGCGCGCTCTTCCACTTCGACCCGCGCCTGAAGCGGATGACGACGCTCGACGAGGAGCCCGGCGGTCAGCTCTGGTTCCACGCCAAGGGGGCGCCGCTGGAGCTGCTCGGGCGCTGCGCCACGGTACGCGGCAGCGAGGGCGACAGGCCGCTCTCGGATGCCGACCGCGTCGCGGTCGAAGAGGCGTTCGAGCGCTACGCCAGCCGCGGGACTGCGCGTCCTCGGCTTCGCCGAGCGGCGCGCGCCGCGTGCGCCGACGCCGACCGCGACCGGGCGCGAGGCGGGGCTCACGCTTCGTCGGCCTGATCGCCCTCGAGGATCCGCCGCGGCCAGACGTGGTCGACGCCGTCGCCCGCTGCCGCAGCGCCGGCGATCCGCATCGTCGTCGTCACCGGCGACCACGGCCTGACCGCCGACGGCGGTGGCGCGCGAGGTCGGGGATCGTCGGCGAGGCGCCGACCGTCCTCACCGGAGCCGAAGTCGACGCGATGGCCGAGCCCGAGCTCGACCGGCTGCTGCGCGAGACCGCCGAGCTGATCGTCGCCCGCAGCAACCCGGAGACGAAGCTGCACCTGGTCGACGCGCTCGAGGCCGAGGGCCACACGGTGGCGATGACGGGCGACGGCGTCAACGACGCGCCGGCGCTGCGCCGCGCCGACATCGGCGTGGCGATGGGGGAGTCCGGGACCGACGTGGCGCGCGAGGCGGCGACGATGGTGCTCACCGACGACAACTTCGCCTCGATCGTCGCCGCGATCGAGGAGGGGCGGGTGGTCTACGAGAACATCCGCAAGTTCGTCACCTACATCTTCGCCCACGCCACGCCCGGAGGTCGTCCCCTTCCTGATCTTCGCCCTCTCAGGCGGTGCCGTGCCGCTGCCGCTGACGGCCCTGCAGATCCTCGCCATCGATCTCGGCACCGAGACCCTGCCGGCGCTGGCGCTCGGGCGCGAGCCGGCCGAGCCGGGCATCCTCGACCGGCCGCCGCGCCCGCGCAGCGAGAGCATCGTCAGTCGCTCGATGCTGACCCGGGCCTGGCTCTGGCTGGGCCTGCTCGAGGCGGCGCTGGTCACGGGTGGGTTCTTCATCGTGCTGACCGTCGGCCGGCTGGTCTCCCGGCGATCCGACCGGCAGCGGCACCGCCCTTCACGACGACTACCTGGTGGCGACGACGATGACCTTCGCCGGGATCACCGCCTGCCAGGTGGGCACCGCCTTCGCCGCCCGCACCAGCCGCGCCTCGCTGCGGCAGATCGGGGTCTTCTCCAACCCGCTGCTGCTCTGGGGCATCGGCTTCGAGCTCGCTCTTCGCCGCGGCGCTGATCTACCTGCCGCCGCTCCAGGCGCTCTTCGGCACGGCCGCGCTTTCGCCCGTCCACCTGGCGATCCTGATCCCCTTCCCCTTCCTCGTCTGGGGCTCCGACGAGCTGCGGCGCTTCTGGCTGCGGCGCCAGGCGTCCTGAGAGTATGCGCCCATGACGGCAATCCAGACCGAGGAACTGACCAAGTTCTACGGCGCTGAGCGCGGCATCGAGGACGTCACGATCGCGGTCGAGAAGGGCGAGGTCTTCGGCTTCCTCGGGCCCAACGGGGCCGGCAAGACGACGACGATCCGCACCCTGCTCGACCTCCTGCACCCGACCCGGGGCAGCGCCCGGATCTTCGGTCTCGACAGCCGCCGCGACAGCGTCGCGATCCGCGCCCGGCTCGGCAACCTGCCGGGCGACTTCGGCTACGGCAAGGGCGCCAGCGGCCGCGAAGCCCTCCGTCTGCTGGCGCGGCTGCGCGGGGTCGGAGACCTCGGCCGCGCCGAGGAGCTGGCGCGCCGCTTCCGCGCCGACCTCGACCGGCCGCTGGGACAGCTCTCGCGCGGCAACCGCCAGAAGGTCGGCCTGATCCTCGCGCTCTTCCACCGCCCCGAGCTGCTGATCCTCGACGAGCCGACGAGTGGGCTCGACCCGCTGATGCAGGAGGAGTTCCTCGCCCTGGTGCGGGAGGAGCGCGAGCGCGGCTGCGCGGTCTTCATCTCCTCGCACGAGCTGGACGAGGTGGAGCGGGTCTGCGACCGGGTCGGGATCATCCGCGAGCGGCAGGCTGATCGCGGTCGAGCGGGTCGACGACCTGCTCGCCAAGACGCGCCGAGCGCGGTGGAGTTCGCCGAGCCGGTCGACCTCGGGGAGCTGCGCGCGATCCCGGGGTCAGCGACCTCGAGCCGTCGGACGGCAGGTCGCTTCAGGTCGCCGGCGACCTCGACCGGTGGTCAAGGCGATCGCCGCCACACGTCGCCGACCTCGAGTTCGCCCACCCGACCCTGGAGGAGGTCTTCCTCACCTACTACCAGGGAGAGGGCGAGCGATGAGCGGCCCTGGTCGCCGCCCAGCTGCACGAACGCCGCCGCTCGGTGCTCTCCTGGGGCCTGCCGCTCGGCCTCATGTCGGCCTTCATCGTCGCGATCTTCCCCTCGGTCGAAGACGCGCTCGCGCAAGGCGATCGCGCAACTATCCCGCAGCGCTGAAGGAGGCCTTCGGGATCGGCGAACTGACGAGCGTCGAGCAGTACCTCGCATGCCGAGATGCTGAGCCTGATCGTGCCGCTCGCGATCGGCTACCTGGCGGTGCGCTCGGTCGCCAGCGGCCTCTCCGGCGCGGCCGAAAGCGGCCGCCTCGACGTGCTGCTCTCGGCCCCGGTCTCCCGCCGCCGCCTCGTCGCCGGCGGACTTCGCCGCCACCGCGATCGAGCTCGCCGCCGTGCTCCTCGCCGGCGCTCCTGATCACGGTGCTCGGCAGCCTGCTCGCCGGTGCCGGGCTCTCCTTCGGCCCGGCGCTCGCCGGCTTCGCCAACGTCTGGCCGCTCGCGCTGCTGTTCGCCGGGCTCGGCGTCGTCGTCACCGGTTGGTCGCTGCGCACCAGCGTCGTCACCGGCTCGGTCGCGGGCGTGCTGGTGGCGATGTACGTGGTCGACCTGATCGGCCGGCTCGACACCGGCCTCGACTGGATCCGCTACGTCTCGGTCTTCCGCTACTACGGCAAGGCGATCGAAGACGGGATCGACCCGCTCGCCTTCGCCGGCGTGACCGCCGTCGCCGTGGCCCTGGCCGCGCTCGGCGCGCTGCTGTTCGAGCGCCGCGACATCTCCTCGTAGCGCGGGAGGCGACCGTGCCTGCTGCTCAGTCGCTCGCCGAGGCCGGCGGCGGTACGACCAGCACCGAGCAGGGGGCGCGATGCACGACCAGCTCGCTGACGCTGCCCAGGGACCTGAGGCCGCGCAGGCCCCGCTTGCCGATCACGATCAGGGAGGACTGCGCGGCGCGTGCGGCGGTCGCGATCTGCCTGGCGGGATCGCCGGGGGCGTCGAGGAAAGCGGGTGTCGAGCCGAGAGCGCGCTCGAGCGCGGTCAGCTGCTTGAACAGCTGCCGGTAGCGCTCGGGGTGGCCGTCGGGCACGAAGACGACCCGCAGCACCGAATCCCGGGCCTGCGCGATGCGCGCCGCGCTCTCCATCGCCGACCAGGAGCCCGGCGAGCCGTCGCTGGCGAGGATGACGTCCTGCGGGAAGGAATCGCTGTCGTCGGCGCTGCGCCGGGCGATCAGCAGCGGCAGCTCGGCCCGGTGGGCGAGCTGGGTGGCGGTGCTGCCCAGCATCAGGCCGCCGAGCCGCGACCCCCCGTGACAGCCGATCGCCAGGAGGTCGTGCCCGGCGCTCTCGGCGAGCAGCCGGTCGCTCACCCTGGCACCGTGGAGCAGCTCGGTCGATGGGACGAGCCCCGCGTTCCGGGCTCGCCACACCGCATCCTCGAGCGCCTCGCGGGCATGCTCCTCGCCGAGGTCGGCCTGAGCGGAGAGACCGGTGCCGACCGTGTTGCTGACCGCGACGAGCTCGAGCTCCGCAGTGGGGCCGCAGAGGGCGACGGCCTGCCGGGCCGCTTCGGTGCTGCCACGGCTGCCGTCGACGGCACAGAGGGCATCGGAGAAGGGGGGAGGCGGGGCCTCCCGGGCCCCCACCGTGCCCTTGTCCGGCCGCGCCGGTAGGCCCCCCGGTTGCTTCGAGCGTGTCTGCGATCGCGTGTGGATGAGCATGGCTCAGGCGAGGATCGGTCGCAGCTCGTCGGGAAGGATGGCGCGAATGTCGGCGATCTCGCCGGCGGAGACATGCCGGCGCAGGACTTCGGCCGCTGCGCCGACGGCGAATGAGGCCTCCGTCTCGCCTCCGAGCAGGGCCTCGGCGGCGACCCGATCGAGGAAGTCGGAGAAGCTGCGGTACCTGACCGGCGTGGCGCTCGGGTTCCACCCCTCGTAGTAGATGCCACGGATCAGGTCGGGGAGCTGGGCGGCGAGGTCTGCCGCCTCGTCGACCGGCAGGCGGTCGCGCAGCGCGTGCAGGTAGGCCCGCATGACCCGGTAGGCAAGCTGCTGGTCATCGGTGTCCATCGCCGCGGCGATCTCGTTCAGCCACACGTGTGCCTTCTCGGTGCTGCGCTCGATGATGCTGGGGTCGCTCACGGGCCGCCCTCCTCGTAGTGCCATTGCCTGAAGGGGAAGCTATGTCCGTCAGGGAGGCATTTCATCGGGGAAAAGCCACGAATGACAGGTGGAAAACCCCTGATGAATCGCGGCTGCCGATCGCGCAGAATGGCCCGGTGACCATCCGCGACCCGATCGAGAAGCGCGAGCACTGAGCGGGCCGTGAGCCTGGGAAGCGTCCGCCTCGGCCGGCTCGCCGGGATACCGATCGGGGTGCAGCCGCTCTGGCTGGCGATCGTCGCCCTGATCACCTGGTCGCTGGGCGCCGTCTACTACCCCGACGAGGTCCCCGGCATCGCCCCGGGCGCCGCCTACGGCCTGGGCCTGCTGAGCGCGCTGCTGCTCTTCGCCAGCATCCTCCTGCACGAGCTGGGGCACGCCGTCGTGGCCCGCCGCCACGGGGTCGAGATCGAGGAGATCGACCTCTGGCTGCTCGGCGGCGTCGCCAGGATGAAGGGGTATCCGAAGACCGCCGGCGACGAGCTGCGCTACGCCCTCGCCGGCCCGGCCGTCACCCTGGCGATCGTGGCCGCCTTCGGGCTCCTCGCCGCGGCGCTGCCGGCATCCGCGCCCGACGGGCTGCGCGCCGTGATCGGCTACCAGCTCTACGTCAACGCCGCGATCCTCGTCTTCAACATGCTCCCCGCCTTCCCGCTCGACGGCGGGCGCGTCGCCAGGGCGCTGCTCTGGGGCAGGACCGGCGACCTCTCGCGCCACCGCGACGGCGGCGAGCGTCGGGCGCGGCTTCGGCTACGGCATGATCGGCCTCGGGGTGTTCGCCACCGCGGCCGGCGCCTTCGGCGGCCTCTGGTTCGCGCTCGTCGGCTTCTTCGTCATCGTCGCCGCCAAGGCCGAGGAGGGCGGGTTGCGCGTCCGGATGGCCTTCCAGGGACGCGAGGCGGGAAGGCTGATGTCCTGCCCGGCCGTCGCCGTGCCCACCGGCATCAGCGTCGAGGACGCGGTCGAGCGATACTTCGTCCCGTATCGCTACACGGCCTTCCCGGTGATGGATGGGTCGCGGCCCGTCGGGGTGGTCGACATCGCGGCGGTCGAGCGGGTGCCGGCCGCGCGGCGGGCGGTGACGAGGGTGGGGGAGATCGCCGCAGTCGACCCCGAGCTGGTCGTCGGCGAGCACGAGGACGTCGCCGGCCTGCTCGAGTATCCGGCTTTCCAGCGGGTTGGCCGCGCGGCGGTCCTCACCGAGGCAGGCGATGTGGGGATCCTCTCGATCACCGACGTCAACCGCGTGCTGAGGGCGCTCGAGCTGGCCGGTTCGCGACGAGGCTAGGAGGTGCCGGGGTCCGCGTCCCCGCGACCGACGACGGCGTCCTTGACCTCGCGCACGTCGCGGCCGATCGCGTCCAGCCGCTCGAGGACCGCCTGCTCGAAGGACTCGCCCCCGCCGACCCTTCCCGCCGCATGTAACAGCTCGGCCGTATCGGCATCGAGGGCCTTGGCGATGCGCTCGATGACTTCGTCCGGGGGAGGCCCCTGGCTGCCCAGCTCCAGGCGGGAGAGATTGGAGGCTGACATGGGGATGCGTTTGGCGAGCTGGTCCAGGGTGTAGCCGCGGTCGCGGCGCAGCTTACGCAGCAGCGCGCCGAGGGCCAGCGCTCGGCTGGCCTCGCTCTTTCCTCTGGGGTTGGCCATAGGCCAAACCTTGTTCGAGCATAAACACGCGGTCCCCTTGCCGGTTCCCGCAAACCAGTAGATAGCCCGTTGGTCCGGTATCGTCGCCGCCGCCTGGCCAGGACGGGAACCGTTGTCAGCCTCGACTGGCCAGGCATACCTTCGACTTACTCCCCCGGATTCACAGCGGTCGCACTTTCCGCCGCGTACCGACGGAAAGTGCGACATGTCGGCCTTGCCCACCTCGGGGCGTCGCGATCTCTCCCGGCACGGCCGGGAGCCACCCTCCCCGCTCCTTTCCGACTTTGCCGATCAACATTGTGCTAGGGTGCCGCTCTCTTTTAGAACTAAGTCAGTCAAAAAACTAAATCAGTCAACAAAGAAGGGATTCCGTTTCATGAGAGCAGTCCGCGAATCGACCCGGCACAGAGTCAAGTTTGGCCTCCTCTTCGCACTGGCCGCCATGGCCGTCGCAGGCTGTGGGGGAGGGGACGACTCCACAGCCGGTTCATCCTCGGGCGGCAAGCTCGACGTCGTCGGCTACTCGACCCCGGAGGCCGTCTACGAGGAAGCTCTCGAGCCCGGATTCGAAGGCACCCCTGAGGGCGTCGGCGTCAGCTTCAGCAACTCCTTCGGCGCCTCCGGCGACCAGAGCCGCGCGGTCGAGGCCGGCCAGCCTGCCTCCGTCGTCCACTTCGCCCAGGGCGGCGACATGATCCGCCTGGTCGAATCCGGGCAGGTCGCGACCGACTGGGACACGAAGCAATACGACGGCATCGCCCAGGACTCGGTCGTCGTGATGACCGTCCGCAAGGGCAATCCCGAGGGCCTCGAGTCGCTCGACGATCTGCTCACCAAGGACGTCGAGATCATCACCCCCAACCCGTTCAGCTCCGGCGCCGCGCGCTGGAACATCATGGCGATCTACGGCTCGCAGCTGCACGAGGGCAAGTCCCCGCAGCAGGCGCTCGACGCGGTCAAGACCGTGCTGGAGAAGACGGTCGTGCAGCCGGGCAGCGCTCGCGACGCACTTGCGGCGTTCACCCAGGGCGAGGGCGATGTGCTCCTCGGCTACGAGAACGAGGCGATCAAGGCCCAGACCGAGGGTGAGGAGGTCGACTACGTGATCCCGCCGAGCACGATCCTGATCGAGACGCCGATCGCGGTCACCAAGGGTGCGCCGGAGGCGGCTCAGGCCTTCCTCGACTACGTCTGGTCCGACGAGGGCCAGGAACTGTGGGCCGAGAACGGCTACCGGCCGGTCAACCCCGACCTGGTCGACCCGAAGCAGTTTCCGACCCCGAAAGATCTCTTCACGATCGCCGAGTTCGGCGGGTGGGAAAAGGTCAACGATGAGTTCTTCGACGACGAAACCGGCTCGGTTGCGGAGATCGAGAAGGAACTCGGCGTCTCGACGAGCGGCTAGCCATGGAGGGTCACCCGGCAGCCCTTACGACTAATGCACCACCCCGGGCAGGCATCCGCCTGCCCGGGCTCGGCGTCGGCCTCGGCAGGGGCCTCGTCGTCCTCTACCTGTCGCTGATGGTGATGCTGCCCCTGGCTGCGGTTGTCGCTGAGTCGACAAGCGGTGGCCTCGACGCCTTCTGGGACTCGGTCACCGGCGATCAGTCGCTGGCGGCGCTGAAGCTGACCGTGATCTGTTCGCTGATCGTCGTCGCGATCAACGCCGTCTTCGGCACGATCATCGCCTGGGTCCTAGTCCGCGACGAGTTCCCCGGCAAGGGAGCGGTCAACGCGCTGATCGACCTGCCCTTCGCCCTGCCGACGATCGTCGCCGGCCTGACCCTGCTGACGCTCTACGGGTCCGACAGCCCCTTCGGCCTCGACATCGCCTTCACCAGGGTGGCGATCGTCGTCGCGCTCTGCTTCATCACCCTGCCTTTCGTCGTTCGCGCTGTGCAGCCGCTGCTGATGGAGATGGACCAGCAGATGGAGGAGGCGGCGACCTCGCTCGGCGCCGGCGGCTTCACCGTCTTCCGGCGGATCATCTTCCCCAACCTGCTGCCCGGCATCCTCGCCGGCGTGCTGCTCGCCTTCGCCCGGGCGCTGGGCGAGTACGGCTCGCTGATCCTGATCTCCGGCAACATCCCCTTCGATACCGAGGTCTCCTCGGTTTTCATCCGCAGTCAGATCGAGTCCGGCAACGTCGCCGGCGCCTCGGCGGTCTCGGTTGTCCTGCTGGCGATCTCGCTGGCGCTGCTGATCGCGGTCAGCCTCTTCGCTCGCCGGGGGGCACGTCGATGAGCACCCCGGCGACCGCCAAGTGGGGCCTGCGCACCCTTGCCTTCGGCTACCTCGGCCTGCTGCTGCTCGCTCCCGTGGGGATGATCTTCTACAAGACGTTCGAGCACGGCCTCGGCCCGCCGATCGAAGCGATGACCTCGCCCGACGCGCTGCACGCGATCTGGCTGACCCTGCTGATGGTCGCCGTCGCTGTTCCCCTCAACACGGTCTTCGGGGTCGGCTGCGCGCTGCTGCTCGTTCGCCACAAGTGGAAGGGCAACGCGGTGCTCGACGGGATCATCAACCTGCCCTTCGCGATCTCCCCGATCGTCGTCGGGCTCTCGTTGTTCCTGCTCTACGGGACCAGTGGCTGGTTCGGGCCGACGCTCTCCGAATGGGGGATCCAGGTGCTCTTCTCGACCCCCGGGATGATCCTCGCCAGCGTCTTCGTCTCGCTGCCCTTCGTGGTGCGGGAGACCGTTCCGGTCCTGCAGGAGATCGGCACCGAGCAGGAGCAGGCGGCGTCGACGCTCGGCGCCAGCGCCTGGCAGACCTTCTGGCGGGTCACCCTGCCGGCGATCCGCTGGGGCGTCGCCTACGGCGTCGTGCTGACAACCGCCCGCGTGCTGGGCGAGTTCGGCGCGGTGACGATCGTCTCCGGCTCGATCTCGGGTGAGACCGAGACCCTGCCGCTGTTCGTCGCCAAGGCCTTCGAGCAGTTCAACGAGGAAGCCGCCTACGCGGGCGCGATCGTGCTCGCTCTGCTCGCCCTGACGACGCTGCTGCTGATGAGCGTCGGCGGGCGCAAGGCCAAGGCCCAGGGCGGACCGATCCCGATCACGGGCGACGCCGCCATCTCAACCTCAACCACGAAGGAGGGTTCCTGATGGGAATCGCAGTCGAGGGAGCGCGCAAGCGCTTCGGTGACTTTCAGGCTCTTGACAATGTCTCGATCGACGTGCCCGACGGTTCGCTGACGGCGCTGCTGGGGCCGAGCGGCAGCGGCAAGTCGACGCTGCTGCGGGCAATCGCCGGGCTGGAGACGCTCGACGCCGGCCAGGTCGTGATCAACGGCCAGGACGCGACCGAGACGCCGGCACAGAAGCGCGAGGTCGGCTTCGTCTTCCAGCACTACGCCGCTTTCAAGCACATGACGGTGTTCGGCAACGTCGCCTTCGGTCTCAAGATCCGCAAGTGGGACAAGGCGAAGACCTCTGCCCGCGTCCACGAGCTTCTGCAGCTGGTGCAGCTCGACGGGCTGGCCGAGCGCTACCCCGACCAGCTCTCCGGCGGCCAGCGGCAGCGCATGGCGCTGGCCCGGGCCCTTGCCGTGGAACCGCAGGTGCTGCTGCTCGACGAGCCCTTCGGGGCGCTCGACGCCAAGGTCCGCAAGGACCTGCGCACCTGGCTGCGCCGCCTCCACGACGAGATGCACGTGACGACGATCTTCGTCACCCACGACCAGGAGGAGGCGATGGACGTCGCCGAGCAGCTGGTCGTGATGAACGAGGGGAGGGTGGAGCAGTCGGGCAGCGCCGACGACCTCTACGACCACCCCGCCAACGAGTTCGTGATGAGCTTCGTCGGCGAGGTCAACCGGCTCGGCGAGCACTTCGTGCGGCCGCACGACATGTCCGTCGCGCTCGACCGCGACGAGGGCGCCGAGGAGGCGATGGTGCAGCGCATCGTCGCCCTCGGCTTCGAGATTCGGGTCGAGTTCGTGCTCGGCGACGGCACCGAGGTCTGGGCCCAGCTGACCCGCGCCGAGCTCCAGAAGCTGGAGCTGCGCGAGGGTCAGATCGTCTACCTGCGGCCCGGGCAGACCAAGAGCTTCAGCGGCGTGGCAACAGCCGCCTGAAGGGGTAACGGGACGGGGCGCTCTCTTGCCGGGTAGCGCCCCGTCCCTAACCACCCATCCACATCACACTTGGCGATGGAGAAACGAGCTAGTTTCCGCCGATTTCTCCCGGCACGGGTATCGAGACGACGCCCAGCTCGGCGATGCCGGCGAAATCGTCGGGGTTGCACGTGTAGACAGGCAGCCCGTTCGCGATTGCCGTAGCCGCGATCATTGCGTCATAGGTTCTCGCCGAAGCCTTGCGACCGGCGCGTCTCAGGGACGCGGCGACGCGGCCGAACGCGCGCGCCGCGGCGGCATCGAAGGGGAGGGGGGCGAAGTCGGCCTCGGCCTGCTGAAGGTGGGCCTGGCGAGTGGCGCTCTCGTCGTCATCGGCGGCGACGAGGGGGCCGACCGCCAGCTCGGCGAGCGTAACGGCCGTGATCAATGGCTCCTCGGGGAGCGCTGAGGCATCGGTAATGCGTTGCAGGAGGATGACCGTGGATGTGTCGAGGATCCCCCGGGTCTCGCGCTGCGTCACTGGAGGTCAGAGCCTCGGATCGAGCAACTCGTCGATGTCCGTCCTCAGCTTGGCCGGGTCCATCGCCGGGAGGCGGTTCCAGCGCCCCAGCAACGCTTCTGCCGAAAGCGGCACGTGAACGGATCGCAGCTCCGCGACGTCCTTTCCGGAGCGTGTGATCGTGATCTGCTCGCCGCGGGCCGCCCGATCGACGACGTCGCCCCCGTGGTTCCGGAGGCTCCCGGATGCTGACTTTTGCCATGGGCCGAGCGTATCACCTGTGATACCTGAAAGTTTCAGTCCTGCCACGAACGGGTCTTGTTTCGTGCATCTGGCCGGGCAATGGTTGGGCCATGCCCAAGAAAAAACGAATTCCAGGTCGGATGGTCCAACTCGAGACGCCAAATTGGGAGCCGCTGCTATACCTCGCTCGCGTCTATGTCGACGAGTTCATGTGGATGTTCGAGGCGGAGCTGAAAGGCGGAATCCGGCTTGACGCCTACAAGCACAGGTGCACCAGGCGCTATCTGCATCTCACCGGGGATGGGCGCGCCTTCGCGTACTGCCCGCCTGCCGAGGAGGTGAACGTCCTCGACGACGACGAGCCGAGTCTCTACGAAGAGGTCGATCCACGCCGGTTCGTCGATCTGGTGATGCCGTGCCGGCTCGACCCGATCTCGATTTGCCCACCTCGGTGGGATCTTGACGACGAATAGCCGCTCTACGGCGTCAGCGCGACCTTGACCACGCCTTCGCGCTGGTTGCCGAAGAGGTCGTAGGCCTCCTCGATCTGGTCGAGGGAGAAGCGGTGGGTGATCAGCGGGCCGAGGTCGAGGCGGCCGTGGCGGACCATCTCCATCAGCTTGCGCATCCGCTCCTTGCCGCCGGGGCAGAGCGTGGTGAGGATCTGCTTGTCGCCGATGCCGTAGACGAAGGGCTCGAGCGGGACCTCGAGCTTGCCGCCGTAGACGCCGAGGCTGGAGACGATGCCGCCGGGACGGGTCGCCTCGAGGCAGGCCTCGAAGGTCTCCTGGGTGCCGAGCGCCTCGATCGCGACGTCGACGCCGCGGCCGCCCGTGAGGCGCTTGATCGCGGCGATCGGGTCCTCTTCGGTGAAGTCGATCATCTCGTCGGCCCCCATCTTCTTCGAGAGCTCGAGCCGGCCGGCGATGCGGTCGACGCCGATCACCAGCGAGGCGCCCATCAGGCGCGCGCCGGCGGTGGCGCAGAGGCCGATCGGGCCCTGGGCGAAGACGGCGACGGTCTGGCCGATCTGCACGTTGGCGGTCTCCGCCGCCGAGATCCCGGTCGAGGCGATGTCGGCGAGCAGCACGCACTGCTCGTCGGAGAGGTCGTCGGGGATCTTCGCCAGGTTGGCCTGCGCGTACGGCACCCGGAAGTACTCGGCCTGGACGCCGTCGATCGCGTTGCCGAGCCGCCAGCCGCCGATCATCTCCCACTCGTCCTCGTGGCCGGAGCACTGGGCCTCGTTGTGGGACTGGCAGTAGAAGCAGCTGCCGCAGGGCGTGACCGCGCCGACCAGGACCCGGTCGCCGACCTCGTAGCCGGTGACCGCGTCGCCGAGCTGGTGGATCGTGCCGACCGGCTCGTGGCCGACGATCCGGCCCTGCTCGACCGGGTACTCCTCGCGCCAGATGTGCACGTCGGTGCCGCAGATCGTCGTCAGCGAGATCTTCACGATCGCGTCGGTGGGGCCGCACGGGGGCATCGGCTTCTCCTCCAAGACGATCCGCTCGTGGCCCTCGAATACGGCTGCTCTCATCGTCTCTGGCATCGGCTCTCTCCTTCGCTGCGCGGCTGGGAAAACACACGCTAGGCGCGCCCGTCGCCGGCCACATCGGTAGGAGCTACGGAGCTCGGCTCGGATTTCCCCGCTTCCCGTCGCCCTCGGCGGATGAGAAGGTGACGCCGTGGCCCGACCCGAGCTGGTCCAGATCCCGCCCCAGCCGCTCGAGCGCTACCGCGAGCTGCTCGGCGAGGACTTCCCGCGCTTCGAGGCGGTCGCCGAGCAGGCGCGCGAGAAGTTCGCCGGGCGGGCGATCTGGCACGTCAGCTCGACCGCGCGCGGGGGCGGTGTCGCGGAGATCCTCCACTCGCTGCTGCCCTACGTGCGCGGCGTCGGCGTCGACACGCGATGGGCCGTGCTCCACGAGGAGCCGGCGTTCTTCACGGTCACCAAGCGCCTCCACAACCATCTGCACGAGAACCCCGGAGACGGCGGGCCGCTGGGCGAGGAGGAGCGCACGCTCTACGAGACCGCGCTGCGGGCCAGCGCCGCGCAACTGGGCGAGCTGATCCAGGCCGAAGACGTCGTCTACCTGCACGACCCTCAGACCGCCGGCCTCGTGCCGGCGATGCAGGAGATCGGCGCGAAGGTGGTCTGGCGCTGCCACGTCGGCGTCGACCATCCCGGTGAGCTGGCGCGTGGGGGCTGGGACTTTCTGCGTGCCTACGTGCGAGCCGCCGACGCCATCGTCTTCTCCCGCGCCGCCTACGTCTGGGAGGGGCTCGACGGTGCCCGGGCGTGGCTGATGCCGCCCTCGATCGACCCCTTCGCTCCCAAGAACCAGGATCTCGACGCGGACGCGGTCGAGGCGATCCTGGGGGAGATTGGGCTCGGGACGAGCGTTCCCGAGTCGGCGCCCAGCTTCGAACGCGGCGACGGAACCCCCGGACGGGTCGAGCGGCGCGCCGACCTGCTCCAGGAGGAGCCGCTGCCGGCCGGCGCCAGCCTCGTGACCCAGGTCTCGCGCTGGGACCGGCTCAAGGACCCGCGCGGGTTGCTCGAGTGCTTCGCCGAGCACCTCGGCGACCCGGCCGTCCACCTGGCGCTGGTCGGGCCGGCGAGCGCGGCCGTTGCTGACGACCCCGAGGGCGCGACCGTCTACGGCGACGTCGCCGAGACCTGGCGCCGGCTTCCCGGGGAGAAGCGCCGCCGCGCCCACCTGGTCAGCTTGCCGATGGACGACCTCGATGAAAACGCGGCGATGGTCAACGCGATCCAGCGCCGCTCCGACGTGATCGTGCAGAAGAGCATCGCCGAGGGCTTCGGCCTCACCGTCTCGGAGGCGATGTGGAAGGCCAGGCCGGTGGTGGCCAGCCGCCTCGGGGGCATCCAGGACCAGATCGTCGACGGCGAGAGCGGGGTGCTGATCGACGATCCCTGCGACCTCGAGGGCTTCGCGGCGGCGATCCGCAACCTGCTCGACGACCCCGACCGCTCCCGGCGCCTGGGCGAGGCCGCGCGCCGGCGGGTCAAGGAGCGCTTCCTCGCGGTCGGCCGCCTGACCGAGTACGTC
Organism: uncultured Solirubrobacterales bacterium; assembly: GCA_963801245.1. Lineage (GTDB taxonomy): Bacteria > Actinomycetota > Thermoleophilia > Solirubrobacterales > 70-9 > VRUE01. The sequence continues at coordinate 96,874 of CAWDEA010000004.1, read as the reverse complement.
GAGCTGGTCGGCAGCCTGGTCGACGGCGCCTCGCCGGACCGGCATTCGTGACTGCCTGGCGGGACGCGCTAGCCTCGCCCGTGGAAGAAAGTCCTGTAAAGCGACGCCAAATAAGGAGATTCCAATGTCCGATCAGACGATCACCCTGACGCTGTCAAAGGCCGACGCCGAGGTGTTGCTGGGCGTCGTTTCGGCCGAGCGCTACAACGCCGAGGTCGAATCGGTTTGCGAGGCGGTTCGCAGGCAACTCGACGAGAGGCTGGCCGAGTTGGGCTGAGCGCGTACCGCTGTTCGGTGTCCGTCTCGGCTCAGTACGCGATCGCGCTGGGAGTCGTCTTCGCGATCAACCTGCTCCCCGCCTTCGGTCCGCCGACCTGGGCCGTACTGCTCTTCTTCAGCATCGACTTCGACCTGCCCGCGGTCGCGCTTGTCCTCGGCGGCGCGCTGGCGGCGGCCTCGGGTCGCTTCGTCCTAGCCAACGGCGCCCGGCGCCTGCGGCCGCATTTCTCCGCCGCGCGGCTACGACGCCTCGATCGCGCCGAGGCGGCGCTGACCGAGAATCGTGCTCGGACCGCTGCCGGCCTGGGGCTCTTCATGGTTTCGCCGCTGCCATCCGGGCAGCTGTTCACCGCCGCCGGCCTGATGACCGTCCCGCTGATTCCGCTCACGGCCGCCTTCCTGGGCGGTCGCCTGATTGCCTACTCGATCTACGTCAGCCTCGGCACGATCGCCGCCCACAGCCTCGGCACGGTCGCGCTCGACGCGCTGACCTCGCCGCTGGGGATGGCCCTGCAGCTGCTGATGCTGGCGGGCCTGGCGGTTCTGCTCGGCGGCATAAGGCCATACGAACGAGGCGAGCCTTGAGCGGCGCAGGGTCGGCAGCGCGTCTCTTGAGGGCGGGATGAGTTGCGCCGCGCCTGCCTCACCCGCCAGGCGGGTGCCTGGCGGGTGAGGAGTCGCTGGCGATGATCCGCGCCGGGCTGCTGGACGCGCGCGTGGGTGCATGGGCTCGCGCGCCCGTTTGGCCGTGGCCATCGGCGCCGATCACGATTGGGTGTCCCTCCCAGCTCGCGGCGTCCCCTGGCCGGCGCGGGCGCGATCGAGCAGGAGCCGTTGCTCGGCGGCGGCAACCAGGCGACGGGCCCGGTCGACCGCGTCCATGTTGACCGAGATCGCGTCGATCCCCGCCCGCACCAGGATCTCCGCGTACTCGGGGTAGACGGAGGGCGCCTGGCCGCAGATCGAGGTCTGCAGGCCGAGCTCCCGCGCCCGGGCGAGGAGCTGGGAGATGTACTCGGTGACTGCGGCGTCGCGCTCGTCGAAGACCTCGGCGACGAGCTCGGAGTCGCGGTCGGCGCCGAGCACGAGCTGGGTCAGGTCGTTTGAGCCGATCGAGATCCCGGTCGACGCCGAGCTCGGCGTAGCGGCCGAGGTGGAAGAGGACCGAGGGCACCTCTGCCATCACCCAGAGCTCGAAGCCGCGCCGCGAGAGCAGCCCGGCCGCATCCATCTGCTCGCGGCACGGCGACCACCTCGCGCGGGGTGCGGACGAAGGGGATCATCACGTGGAAGTTGGTGTGGCCCTCGTCCCAGACCCGGCCGATCGCCTCCAGCTCGAGGCCGAGCAGGTCGGGCTCGCGGGTGTAGCGCAGGGCGCCGCGGTAGCCGATCATCGGGTTGGACTCCTCCGGCTCGAAGCGCTCGCCGCCCTTCAGGCCGCGGAACTCGTTGGTGCGGAAGTCGATCGTGCGGTAGGTGATCGGGCGTGGCGCGAAGGCGTTGGCGAAGGCGGTGAGCGAGGCGGCCATGCGCTCGACGAAGCGCTCGCCGCGCCCTTCCTCGATCAGCAGCCGCGGGTGGACGCCCTCGAGCGCCTCGACCACCATCAGCTCGGCGCGCAGCAGCCCGACCCCGTCGACCTCGAGCTTCGCCGCCCGCTCCAGCTGCGAGGGCTCGGAGAGGTTGACCAGGAGCTTGGTGCCGGTCACGGGGGCTGCCACGGTCGTCGGCGCCGCCGCCTCCCGCGCCGCGCGCCGGTGCGCTGGCGCCCTCGGTGACGACGCCCTCGCCGGCGTCGACCGTGACCAGCTCGCCGTCGCGCAGCACCTTGGTCGCCTCGGCCGTGCCGACCACGCAGGGGATCCCCAGCTCGCGCGAGACGATCGCCGCGTGGCAGGTCATGCCGCCGGAGTCGGTGACGATCGCCGCCGCCCTGCGCATCAGCGGCACCCAGTCGGGCGCGGTCATGTGGGTGACGAGGACCTCGCCCTCGAGCAGGCCGTCGGCGGCGGCCTGCGCGCCGATCACCCGCACGGTGCCGGAGGCGACGCCGGGAGCGGCACCGAGGCCGCGCACGAGCATCTCGCCGCGCTGCTGGCCGGTCGGCTCGTCGAGGGGGACGCCGCCGGACGCCGTGACCGGCCGCGACTGCAGCATCCAGATCGCGCCGGCGTCGTCGATCGCCCACTCGGTGTCCTGCGGGAGCGCCGTAGTGGCGCTCGATGCGGACCCCGAGCTCGGCGACCCGCCGCACCTCCTCGTCGCTCAGGACCGGCTGTTCGGCCTCGTGCTCGGCCAGCTCGCGGGTCGTCGTGCCGCCGTCGGCGTTGGGCTCGATCGTCAGCTCCTTGCGCCGGACTTCTCGCTGCAGGATGGTCAGCTTCTCCTTGGCGACGACGTAGCGGTCGGGCGAGACCGAGCCCGAGACGACCGACTCGCCGAGGCCGAAGGCGCCCTCGATGACAGCCGGTCGGTCGCGCCGGAGGCGGGGTCGATCGTGAACATCACCCCGGAGCGGGTCGAGGCGATCTGGCGCTGGACGACGACGGCGATGTCCATGTCGGCCTGGCCGAAGCCGCGCTTGGCGCGGTAGTAGATGGTGCGGGCGCCGAAGAGGGAGGACCAGCAGCGGCGCACCGCTTCGAGCACGGCATCGCGGCCGCGGACGTTGAGGAAGGTCTCGTTCATGCCGGCGAAGGAGGCCGACTCGGTGTCCTCCGCGGTCGCCGAGGAGCGCACCGCGACGGGTGCCGCCGGGTCGCCCGCGGCGAGGCGGTCGTAGGCGTCGCCGATCGCGGTCGGCGAGGCCGTCTGGCAGCGGCTCCGCCTCGACCTCGACACGGACCTCGCCGGCGGCGCGTTCGAGCGCCTCGGTGTCCTCGACGTCGACGCTCGCCAGCCGCGCCTCGATCCGCTCGCGCAGGCCGCTGGCGTCGCAGAAGGCCGCGTAGGCGGGCGCGCCGACGACGAAGCCGGGCGGCACCGGCAGGCCGGCGGCGGTCAGCTCGCCGAGGTTGGCGCCCTTGCCGCCGGCGTAGGAGACGTCGGCGCGCGAGAGCCGGTCGAAGCCGACGCACGGCGTCGGCGGTCGCGGCGTCCCGGGGCGAGGTGCCGAGGTCCGTCATGGCCTCGGCACGACCAGGACGGGGCAGGGGGCTTCGCGGACCAGCTGGGTGGAGACGGACCCGAGCAGCACCCGCATCACCGGGCCGTAGCGGCGCGAGCCGGCGACGAGCAGGTCGACGCCGTCCTCGCAGGCCTGGGCGAGGGTCGGTGCCGGCGCCCCGTCGAGCCGGCGGCCCGTCGCGGCGAGGCCGGAGTCGACCGAGTTGACCGCCTCGTTGACGATCCTGTCGGGCTCGGGCGGTTCGATCGGGGTGTAGCCGACGACGCCGGGCATCGCGACCGGGGGGGCGACGACGGTGAGGACCTGGATCGTGGCGTTGGTCTGCTTCGCAATCGCTTCGGCGCGGTGGAGGGCGGCCTTGGCTTCGGGCGTCCCGTCGTAGGCGACCGCGATCTGGCGAAAGGGGTCGTGGCTCTCGGCCGCGTAGCCCTTCGGGGCGACCACCGCGGCGCAGGGGGCGCCGTGAAGGAGGCTCTCGGCGACGCTGCCGATCAGGGCGCGGCCGACCGCGCTGCGGTGTGGAGAGCCGACGACGATCAGGTCGATCTCCTCGCGTTCGGCCAGCTCGGTCATCACCCCGGCTGGGGAGCCGCCGCCGAAGCCGCGGGTATCGACCGTCAGGCCCTGGAGGCGTTCGCGGGCCTGCTCGAGCAGCGGCTCGGCCGCCGCCGCCGTTTCGTCGTCCCAGCTATCCAGCTCCCGGAAGTCGACCGGGAGCGGGCCGTAGGGAATCACGGCGACCACCAGGACGCTGGCCTCGGCCGGGACGGCGATCGTGCGAGCGAGCTCGAGCGCGTCGCGGCCGCCGTCGCTGCCGTCGAAGCCAACCATCAGTCTCACCGATACCGCCCCCCTCTTTGCCTTGGCTCCACCACTGGGCCGAATCTAAACGGCGTCGCATCGCCGGGTATCCGGGAAAAGCCGAACAGATGCGGGGGCAATACACCGATGCCCCCGCCCGCGCGCCACTGGACAATCGGCCGACGATGGTTTCGGCAAACGGAGATTCCCAGCCAAAGCGGTTTCGCGACCGGCACGACGCAGGGCGGAGGCTGGCCGAGCGGCTGCTGCCGCTGGCCGACGAGGAGCCGGTCGTCGTCGGGCTGCCGCGCGGCGGCGTCCCGGTGGCCGGCGAGGTGGCCGCGGCGCTCCATGCCCCGCTCGAGATCCTCGCCGTGCGCAAGCTCGGCGCTCCCCACAACCCCGAGTACGGCATCGGCGCGATCGCCGAGGACGGCACCCGCGTCTTCGACGCCGAGGCGCTGGCGGTCCTCGGGATCAACGGCGGCGTGCTCGACTCGATCGTCGGCCGCGAGACCGCTGAGCTGCGCAGGCGGGTCGCCGCCTACCGCGGGGACCGTCCGGCGATGGAGCTGAGGGACCGCACGGTCGTCGTCGTCGACGACGGCGTCGCCACCGGGGTCACGGATACGGCGGCGCTGCGGGCGATCCGTCGCCGGAAGCCGCGCCGCCTCGTCCTCGCCGTTCCCGTCTGCGCGCCCGACTCGGCCGCGCGGTTGCGCGGGGAGGCCGACGAGGTCGTCTGCCTGGCCGAACCGCCGCAGCTCTACGGGGTGGGGCAGTGGTACCGGGACTTCTCACAGGTGTCCGACCAAGAGGTGATCTCGGCCCTTGGCCCACCAAGGAACGCGGCGGCATGAGGCGCGGTGACGAGAGGGCACGGGTGCTGATCGTCGGCGCCGGCATCGCCGGCGTCGAGGCCGCGCTGGCCCTGCGCGATCTGGCGGGCGAGCTGGTGGAGGTCGAGATGCGTGACCCGCGCCGCGAGTTCGCCTTCCGCCCCTTCGCGGTCGGCGAGCCCTACGGGGCGGCGCGGATATTTCGCTACGACATGGAGGCGCTGGCCGCGCGCTGCGGCGCCTCCTTCCACGCCGACGGGATCGTCTCGGTCGAGCCCGGGCAAAGGCTTGCCACGACACGCGACGGGGAGCAGCTCTCCTACGACTACCTCCTGCTCGCAACCGGAGTGCGGATGCTCTGGGCGGTCCCCGGCGCGGTCACCTTCTGGGGCGTCGCCGACGAAGGCCAGGTCGGGGACGTGGTCGCCGACCTGCGCGCCGGCCGGTTGCGCAGCCTCGCATTCACCATGCCCGGCGGGCGCAGCTGGGCGCTGCCGCTCTACGAGCTGGCGCTTTTCGCCGCGAGCGAGCTGGCGAGGTCGCCGGGTGTACGCACCCGGATCACGGTCGTCACTCCCGAGGACGCCCCGCTGGAGCTCTTCGGCCATCGCGCCGGCGAGCAGATGGGCAGGCTGCTCGAGGAACGGGGAATCGAGGTCGTAGCCGGCGCCCACCCGGTCGGCTTCGAGAACGGGCGGCTGCGGATCGCCCCCGGTGAGGAGATCGAGGCCGACGCGGTCGTCAGCCTTCCCCGCCTGGAGGGCCGCCAGGTGGTCGGACTTCCCCACGACCCCGACGGCTTCGTCGGCGTCGACGAGTACGGCAGGGCGATCGGCGCCGAGCGGGTCTTCGCCGTCGGCGACGTCACCGCCTTCCCGATCAAGCAGGGAGGGATCGCGACGCAGCAGGCCGACGCCGCCGCCAGCCTGATCGCCTGCGAATGCGGGGCCGACGTCGATCCCGAGCCGTTCGACCCGGTCCTGCGCGGGGTCCTCTGGACCGGGAGGGAGCCGCGTTACCTCTATGGAAGGCCGACAGGCGGCCACGGCGAAACCTCCAGCCTCAGCGAGCGGCCGCAGTGGCCCGCGCAGGACGGCAAGGTGATCGGCCGCTACCTGACGTCGTTCCTCGACGCGCTCTCCGACGACGGCGACGAGCATGCGCCCGTCGTCGGCTCGCCGTCGACCTCCTGATTGGAGTCATGATGCGCCGGTGAGCGACGCCCTCGTGCAGCGTTTCCGAGCCGCCCGCCGCGATCGCGAGCTGGCGGTCCTGGAGGGCTTCCACGCGCTCAAGCACGCGCTGCGCTTCGGCGCCGAGGTCGTCGAGGCGGTCGCCTCGGACCCTGAGGAGCTGGAACGCCTCGCGGCCGAGCTGGCACCCGACCTCGCCGGCTCGCTGGCGGGGCGGGTCGAGCCGGTGAGCGCGGGGGAGATCGAGCGGATGGTTCCCCATGCGCCCCGGACCGGAGCGGTCGCGATCGCCCGCCGTCCGTCCGTCGACGTGGCCGCGGTGCTGGCAGACGAGAGGCCCGGCGCCGGTGGTCCTGCTCGAGGATCCGCGCACGATGGGCAACATGGGGGCCTGCGTGCGGGTCGCCGCCGCCGCCGACGCCGCGGCGGTCCTCACCACCGGCAGCAACGACCCCTGGCACCCCGAGGCGCTGCGCGGCGCCGCCGGGCTGCACTTCGCCCTGCCGGTGGCGGCCGTCGAGGCGCTGCCCGGGGCGGATCGCCCGCTCGTCGCGATCGACCCCGGCGGCGAGGACCTGCGGACCTGCGCGAGCTGCTCGCCGCGCTCGATCCTCGCCTTCGGCACCGAGCGCTACGGCCTCAGCGACGAGCTGCTCGACCGCGCCGACGTCCGGCTGTCGATCCCGATGCGCGAGGGTGTCTCCAGCCTCAACCTCGCCACCGCGGTTGCCGCCGTGCTGTTCGCACGGCGGCTGCTGAGGTAGCGTGACAGCAGCGAAAACCCCCGACTGAAAGGACCCCCCTTGCCTCTCGCCGACATCAGCTTCGGAGAAGCCCTCCTCGTCGCCTTCGAGGTCTTCTTCTTCGTGATCTGGATCTGGATCCTGATCACCATCCTCACCGACCTCTTCCGCGACCACGAGATCTCCGGCTGGGCCAAGGCAGCCTGGGTGCTCTTCCTGGTCTTCATCCCGTTCCTGACGGCGCTGATCTACCTGATCGCCCGCGGCAACGGCATGCGCGACCGGACGATCAAGGCGCAAGCCGAGGCCAAGCAGCACATGGACTCCTACATCCGCGAACAGGCCCACGTCTCACCCGCCGACGAACTGCACAAGCTGAACGACCTCAAGGAGAAGGGCGCGATCTCCGCCGAGGAGTTCGAGAAGGCCAAGGCGAAACTCCTCGCCTAATAGGCCCTTCCGGTGCGCTTTATGTGGCCATGGGTGGCATAAAGCGCACCGGAGCTCGTGGTGGCTGCGATTTCTCCTGCAAGGAGGGGATTTTGCAAGCGAAGTTGCAGGTTATTAGCAACTCCTAACAATCTTTAGGCGACTTCGCTAGCGTGCGCCGCCGATGCGCGTTTCCCTTCGCGGCAACTCATGGCGGCTGCTGCTGCCCGCGGCGCTGCTCTTCGCCCTGCTCTGCGCAGCGGCCTCGGCGCCTGCCGAGACGCTCGAAGAGAAGCTGCACCAGACGCAGGGAAAGCTGAGTGAGGTGCGCGAGGACCAGAGCGCCGTGGCCGCGTCGATCGCCGAACAGAACCGCGCGATCGACTCGATGATCGGAGAAGTCTCGGCTCTGCGCCAGCGCCAGGCGGTGCTCGAGGCCGAGCTCTCGGCCAAGCAGGAGGAGCTCGACCGGGCGACTGCGGAGCTCGAGGCCGACAAGCGCCACCTTGCCCAGGTCCGCGCCCGCCTGCAGCGGGCGCTCGATGTGCTGCGCGAGCGCCTGGTCGCGATCTATGAGTCGGGCAGCCCGGACATGATCAACGTCGATCCTCGACTCGGCGAGCTGGTCGGAAGTCACCACCCGCGCCGACTACCTCAACCAGATCCAGGAATACGACGACTCGGTCGCCGCCCGGGTCAAGACGCTGCGCGACCAGGCCAGGGCCGCGGTCGAGCGGATGACCGCGGTGCGCCTGCAGATCAAGCAGGCCCGCGACGCGATCGCTGTCAAGGAGGCCGAGGCCGCCGCCGCGCGCTCCGAAGCCGAGGCGCGCTTCTCCGAGCTGAAGGCCGCCCAGGCGGAGCGCCAGGCGGCGCTCGAATCGCTCGAATCGCGCGAAGCCGCGCTCAGCAACAACCTCTCCGCGATCTCCGAACAGCTCGCCGCCAGCGGCGCCCCGGTGCCGACCGGCACGCCGGCGCCGCTGACCCCGGGCGAGAGCGCCAACTACATCTCCGAAAGCCAGGCCAGCGTGCCGAGCGCCGCTCCTCCGGCGGTCGCCGCTGCGATCGAAGCCGCCAACTCGATCGCCACCACGCCCTACATCTGGGGCGGCGGCCACGGCTCCTTCGAATCCTCCGGCTACGACTGCTCCGGCGCGGTCAGCTTCGCCCTCAACGGCGGCGGCTTCCTCTCCAGCCCGCTCGACTCGACCGGCCTCTCGACCTGGGGCGAACCCGGTCCCGGCCGCTGGATCACCGTCTACGCCAACGCCGGCCACGCCTGGGTGATCATCGCCGGCCTCGCCTTCGACACCTCCGGCGGCGCCGGCCCCCGCTGGCACCCGTCCCCCGTAAGCTCTACAGAAGGCTTCATCGCGCGCCACCCGCCTGGATTCTGAGTCTCCATCCCGGTAGGGGTGGAGCGTCTTGTACTTTTTCGCGGGCGCTCCTTCGGGGCGTCAGCAATCCGCGCCTCTCGAAAAAGTTAAGCGGAACCCCTACCGGGATGGAGACTGAGCGCCCACGGTCTTTGGCCAGGCCGCGGCGTTGCCGCGGCTGACGTGGATCACACCCTCGAAGCCTTCGCGTTGCAGGATCGAGGCGGCCAGGCCGCTGCGCTTGCCGGCCTTGCAGATCGTCGCGATCGTTCGGTCGCGGGGAAGCTCGCCGAGGCGGTCGCGGAGCTGCGCGAAGGGGATGTGGATCGAGCCCGGGATGTGGCCCTCGGCGTACTCGGCGTCGCCGCGGACGTCGAGCACCTGCGGTCCCGAATCCTCGCCGAGGCGGCGGGCCAGCTCCGCCAGGTCGATCGACTCGATCCGTGCCACCGGGCGGTCCTCGGCGCGCCAGGCGGTCATGCCGCCGCCGAGGAAGCCGCGGACCGGGAGGCCGACCGCGGCCAGCAGCTCGGCCGCCTCCAGCTCGTTGCCGTCGGAGGCGGCGACGATCAGCAGCTGGGCGTCGACCGGGACCATCTCGGCGACCTTGGTGGCGAAGCCGGTGTCATAGGCGGAGGCGCTGATCGAGCCGGGGATGTGCGCCTCGTCGAACTGCTCGTTGGTGCGCGAGTCGATCGCCAGCGCCCCGGCGGCGATCGCGGCCTCGAAGCCGTGCGGAGTGAGCCGGGTCGGGGCGCCGATCGACTCGACCAGCGGGCCTCGGTTGAGCGAGACGATGTGCGCGACGTTCGGTGGCTTGGCACCGATCGTGGCGACGGCGTCCTCGACGAAATCGGCCTCGCTCCCGAATGCGAGCGCCCGGTTGTGGCGGCGCTCGAAGCCGATGGTCGAGGAGGTCTTCAGGTCGATCCCGGAGCTGCCGCAGAGCGAGCCGCCCAGGTGCCCGGGCCAGACCTCGGTCTCCTCCGGCAGCGCCAGCAGCCTCTCGTGCAGGGAGCGGAAGATGTCGGCGGCGCCCTCGCGCGGCTCGATCGCGAGGTCGGGCCGGGCGACGTCGCCGACGAAGAGCGAGTCGCCGCTCAGCACCGCCCAGGGGTCATCGCCCCGGCTCGCGTCGCGCAGCAGGAAGGAGGTGTGCTCGGGCCGGTGGCCGGGCGTGTGGATCGCCTCGATCGTCGCTCCCTCGCCCAGCTTCAGCGTCCAGCCGTCGGCGAAGGCCTCGTGCGGGTACTCCGCCCCGGCCAGCTCGTGGACGTGGATCGTCGCGCCGGTCGCGCGGGCGAGCCGGCCGTGGCCAGAGACGTGGTCGGCGTGGTTGTGGGTCTCGAGCACGTGCTCGATCCGCACCCCGTGCAGGCGCGCCAGGTGCAGGTAGGGGTCGATGTCCCACTGGGGGTCGACCACCGCGGCGACTCCCGAGGCGGTGTCGCCGACGAGATAGGAGGCACAACCGAGGTCCTCGTGGATGATCTGGCGGAAGAGCATTTGGTCGGGCGAATTCGGAACGGGTACGGTTCGCCCCCAGGGTAGCGGCGAGGAAGGGAGTCCGATGGCAATCGAGGCAAACACGAATCTGGAGCAGGAGCTGAGCGCCCTGCTGGAGGTGGAGCGTTTCGAGCCCCCCACCGAGTTCCGCGAGCGGGCGCTGTGGAGCGACCCGGCGGTCTACGAGGAGGCCGCGGCGGACCCCGAGGCCTGGTGGCTGCGCCAGGCGACCGAGCTGCTCGATTGGGACCGAGAGCCGACCCAGGGCCTCGACGAGTCCAACCCGCCCTTCTACAAATGGTTCGCCGACGGCACCCTCAACGCCTCGGCCAACTGCCTCGACCGCCACGTCGCGGCCGGGATCGGCGACCGCGTCGCCTACCGCTGGCGCGGGGAGGAGGGGGAGGAGCGTGAGATCACCTACGCCGGCCTGCTCGCCGACGTCCAGCGCTTCGCCAACGCCCTGCGCGACCACGGCATCGGCAAGGGCGACGTGGTCGGCATCTACCTGCCGATGATCCCCGAGGTCGTCGTCGCGATGCTGGCCTGCGCCCGGATCGGCGCGATCCACAACGTCGTCTTCGGCGGCTTCTCGGCCGAGGCCGTGCGCGAGCGGATGGAGTTCTCCCGCGCCAAGGCCCTGGTCACGGTCGACGGGGCCCGCCGCAAGGGCAAGACGGCGCCGGTGAAGTCGCAGGTCGACGAAGCGATCGGCGCGGTCGAGTCGATCGAGACGATCTTCGTCGTCCGCCACACCGGGGCCGGGTGCGAGATGCGGGAGGGGCGCGACGTCTGGTTCGAGGATGTCTGCGCCGCCGCCGACCCCGAGTGCCCGCCCGAGCCGATGGGCGCCGAGGACCCGCTCTTCATCCTCTACACCTCCGGCTCGACCGCGAAGCCGAAGGGGATCCTGCACACGACCGGCGGCTACCTGACCGGTGCCGCCTACACCCACCGCTACGTCTTCGACCTCAAGCCGGAGTCCGACGTCTACTGGTGCGCGGCTGACGTCGGCTGGATCACCGGCCACTCCTACATCGTCTACGGCCCGCTCGCCAACGGCGCCACCAGCGTGATGTTCGAGGGCGCGCCCGACTACCCGGCCAAGGACGTCTGGTGGGAGATCGCCGAGCGCTACGGGGTCACCATCCTCTACACCGCGCCGACCGCGATCCGCGCCTGCATGAAGTGGGGGGCGGAGCACCCCGAAAGCCACGACCTCTCCTCGCTGCGGCTGCTGGGCAGCGTCGGCGAGCCGATCAACCCCAAGGCCTGGCTCTGGTACCACAAGGTGATCGGCGGCGAACGCTGCCCGATCGTCGACACCTGGTGGCAGACCGAGACCGGTCAGATCATGATCTCGCCGCTGCCCGGCATCACCGCGACCAAGCCGGGCTCGGCGACCGTGGCGCTGCCGGGAGTCGACGCCGCGGTCTTCGACGAGGCCGGCGAGCCGGTCGAGGGCGGGGAGGGGCTGCTGGTCCTGCGCCGACCCTGGCCGGGGATGCTGCGCACCCTCTACCGCGAGGACGAGCGCTTCGTCGAGACCTACTTCTCCCGCTTCGGCAAGGAGACGTATCTGGTCGGCGACGCCGCGCGCCGCGATGCGGACGGCTACCTCTGGGTGCTGGGGCGGATCGACGACGTGATCAACGTCTCGGGCCACCGCCTCTCCACGGCGGAAGTCGAGTCGGCGATCGTCTCCCACCCGAAGGTCGCCGAGGCGGCCGCGATCGGGCAGTCCGACGAGGACACCGGCCAGGCGATCTGTGCCTTCGTCACCCTGGAGGGCGACCACGAGGGCAGCGACGAGCTGGTCGCCGAGCTGCGTGACCACGTCGCCGGGAAGATCGGCAAGCTGGCCCGCCCGAAGCGGGTGATCTGGTCCGGCGACCTGCCGAAGACCCGCTCCGGGAAGATCATGCGGCGCCTCCTGCGCGACATCGCCGAGGGCCGCGAGCTGGGCGACGTCACCACCCTGCGCGACCCCGACGTGATGAAGGAGCTGGAGTCGAAGGTCGCCGCCCGCGGCGGTGAGGGCTGACCTCAGCGGGTGGTGCGTTCGGTTGCCAGGCGCTCGACCGCGAGCGAGAGCGCTTGCAGCTGTTCCTGAACGTTGCGCAGCTCGCGCAGGGCGATTTCCTCCGCTGAGGCTTGCTCACTCTCCAGCTCTTCCTCGATCTCGGCGATTTCGGGGCTGAGGAAGCGCTGGGCGAAGGCGCCGGTGAGCAGCGCGACGAAGCCGATGCCGACGATCAGGATCGAGACCGAGACGATGTCGCCGCCGGTCGTCGTCGGGTAGATGCTCGAGCCGAGCGTGGTCATCGTCGTCACCGCCCAGTAGATCCCTTCCCAGGCGGTCAGGTGCTGGCTGTCCTTCTCGAAGGCGACGAACAGGGCGCCGCCGCCCACCACGGTCAGGACCGAGAGCAGCAACGCGTAGTGCAGGCCCTCCAGCGAGAAGACCTCGCGCGAGAGCTGGGCGAGGCGCAGCAGTCGCAGGAGGCGAAGCAGCCGCAGCGCCCGCAGGCCCTGCAGTCCCGCCGGCAGGATCGGCGGGGTGAGGAAGACGATGATCAGGTCGAGCGGGTTGTGGCGCAGCCAGGCCCGGCGGTTGGGGACGACCGCCAGCATCACCACGAGCTCGATCCCGAAGGCCAGCCAGGTGATCCAGTTGAGCGCGATCGCCACGTCCTTGAGCAGGCCGCCCGGATGCGACTCGCCGATCGCCACCATCGGGATCGTCAGCGCCGCCGCGACCATCATCGGCGCGTCCAGCCGTTCCGCGACCCGCGTGCTGCGCGCGTCCATCCCCGGCGCGTAGCGCACCGGCCGCGTCTCTGTCTCAGGCCCCATCCGCGTCTGATTCGACGCGTCCCGCTCGGTGCCTACCTCGACCCCACGAGTTGCCGATCTGGCCGTTGGCCTCGCCCGGAGCCGAGCTCCTCGAGGAGCTCGGCCCATTGCTCGCCCACGGCGTCGATCGAGTGGCGCTCGCCGACGAACCTCCTGCCCCGGTCGCCGATCTCCGTGCGCAGCCGGTCATCGTTCCAGAGCGAGCGGGCTCCTTCGACCAGGCGGTCCATCGAGCCCTTGCCGAGCAAGCCGAGCCCGTGCTGCTCGATACCTCCGTCCGGGTCGACGTTCAGCGAGAGCACGGGGATGCCGCGGGCCCATGCCTCGAGAAACATATTCGGCATTCCCTCGACTTCGGAGGTCGTGACCACCGCGGTGCAGCGGCCCATCTCATCATGCAGTTGAGCCCGCGGCCGGCTGGGAACCAGCTCCAGGTTCGGCAACCGCTCGGCGCGCTCGTGCACACGCCTGGCGAGGTCTGCCGAGGTCTCGCTCGTCTCGCCGGCGACCATCAGGAAGCGCGCCTCTGGCAGAGCTTCGGCGAGGTCGAGGTAGCGCTCGGGGAGCTTGTAGTGAACCAGTCGATTCGCCCACAGGAAGTACTGCGGCTCTTCGCCGGATCGCTCGGCGTGCTGCGTGAAGCTGGGAATCTGGATGGGATCGAAGCCAAGCTCACGAGCCAGCTCTCGTTGCTGGCGGGTTTGCACGACCATCCTGCTCGTCGCCTGCAGGCTTCTTCGATAGGCGGCCAGGACGTAGCGATTGCGATCCCTGCGCTCGAAGTTGAAATCGAGGTCGTTGGAGGAGGAGAAGACCAGCGGTCGTCGATGTGCCCTGCAGAACGCGGCCGCAACGACCACATGGCCCCCACCGCCGCGCACCACATAGGAATGGGCGTCCGCGTCTCGCAGGCCCTGCCATATGGCGAGCGCCTCTCGTGCCATGGCGCGCCTGCCGCGACCGGGCCAAGCGGGTCGCTCGATCAGCGTCGGGGCCTCCTCGATCTCCGGATTGCCCCTCAGCGGGTAGACGATGTGTGCCACGCGAAGCCCGCGGGCAACGAGGTCGCGCGCCAGCATGATCGTCTGGATCTCGGCCCCTCCGATCACGGCTTCCTCGCCGTAGTAGCTGCCCGCAAGAGGCGCGTAGATCGCGACGTCGTGCTTCCGGCTGGAAGGCACGCGCTTTATGTTCTTTGCAACTTGTTCGTCGACGCTCATCGAGATCCTCACTCGATCTGCATTTCTGTCTGGCGATTGCGCCAAGCCCGGTACCACCAGAGCACCGAGCTGCGCGAAAGCAGCCCGGTGCTTCGCTTGGCTGCGCTAGGCGAGGGACGGCGGCGGTGCCCGGCCAGAGAGGTGGCGGGCCAGCCCTGAGCGAAGGCGGACCGTCACGGATCCTGGCGACGGGGCGGACGACCCTGCGACGGGGCGGACATGAGGGCTACGGCGGAGGACGCGCGCCAACACGAAATCTGCCCCTCGAAGCAACAATGCGACGATCGGGCCGGCCGCAGCCGCGAAGAGGAACGCTATCCATCCCTCGCCGTCGAGAACCCCCGCGACGCCGCTGAGATGCCCGGCCGAGATAACGCCGTGAAGGGTCTCCTGCACCGTGTAGATGGCGATCAGCGCCAGCGTCGCGGTGAGTGCAAGGCGCCAGATGGAGCGTCGGACGCGGCTGGGCTCCATGCCTCCATTGATCACGACGACGAAGAACAACGCGAGCGCGCAGACGCAGGTCGAGGCGACGAGCGTGGTGGCGAACGTCAGGTAGGAGTGGCCATGGAGGGTGAGGACGTGTCCGGACTCACCGCCAAGTCCGGCGAGATAGCGGAGCTCGTGAACCAAGAGAGCGCCGCCACTCAGCAAGGCGGCAGCGCGCAGTTGCAGCGACGTGAGTGGGCGTCGACGCGACGGCCCTGCCGAAGCGAGCCGCGCTTGCAGGAGGCTCATCGCGAAGCACCGTAGCAACAGATCCAGATGCTCGGTTCATGTATTCAGCTCGACGGGTGTGCCGTGATAGCCCACGCGAGCGATGCGGCGGGTCTCGCCGCCGGGCCAGAGCGTCAGCTCCAGGTCGGCGCGGTCGTCGGCCGGCTCCATCCGCAGCCAGGCCAGCGGCGCGTCGTCTCTCGCCCTTTCGCCGGCGGCTTCGATGTGTCCGAAGAAGGCCTCGCGCTCCTCGTCGCTCAGGTACTGGCTGACGATCGAGTGGTAGAGCACGGTGGCCCGGCCGGGGGCGGGCTCCGCCAGCGCCCGCTCGGTCCAGGCGCTCGCGGTCTCGCGCTCGATCGCGACCGGGACCTCCTCGGCCACCGCCAGGGCGGCCTGCATGCGAGCGATCCGCTCGGGCTGGTCGGGCCAGATGTAGGAGAGCAGGGTCAGCCGGCCCTCCGGGGTCGAGGCGTCGACCGGGTTCGCGTCGCAACCTCGCCGCTCGGCGATCTCGACGGTCGCCGGCAGCTCCGGCGCCGTTCCCGTCGAGCTCGAACTCGAGCTGCAGGGGCGAGTCGGCTGGGCCCCAGGAGAACCCGTCCGCCCTGTAGCCGAAGCGGTCCCAGCGCAGGTTGAGCCCGGCGCTGGCGCCGACCTCGAGCAGCCGCAGGGGCAGGGCGGTCTCGGCGGCCACGGTCAGGAACCCGAAGAGCAGCGCGTTGCAGCGGCCGACCTCGTTCGTCTGCACCGGCAGGTCGACCAGCGGGCGCAGCTCGGCGGCGTTGCGCTCGATCGCGTCGCGAAGCAGCCCCCAGGCACGCGACGCGTCGCGTGCCTCGTAGGCTGAGGCGAGCTCCGGCTCCCGTCCCTGGATGACCATGCGGTTCACCGTTCCCAGCAACCGCAGGCCGAGCACCGAGAACCGTGGGTCGTCCTCGTGGCCGCGCAGAACCTCCCACACCGGCCCGCGCGCCTCGACGTCCTCCGCGGCTTGCTCCAGCAGCGCCGCATACAGGGGCGACCCGATCATCCGGCAGGCCTCGGCCTGCCAGCGCAGCTGCTCCGCGATCGCCCCTTCTGCCGACTCCGCCACGGCCACATCGTATGGGTGAGAGTGGAGAGTGATTTGCTAAACTAATTACCAAGGCTAATCAATGACCGCCGAGACCTCCGACACCCAGCTCACCCAGCTCACCGAGACCGCCGCCCGGCTGCGGATGGCGATCGTGCGGACGGCGCGGCGGCTGCGCCAGGAGGCGGCGGGGGAGGGCGCGGAGCTGACGCCGACCGCGGGGTCGGCGCTGGCGACGGTGGAGCGGCACGGGCCGCTCACGCCGAGCGAGCTGGCGGCGATCGAGCGGATCAAGCGACCCACCGCGACCCGCATCCTGCGGGTCCTGCTCGAGGCCGGGCTGATCGACCGCGCTCCCGACCCCGCCGACGGCCGCAGCGCCCTGGTCAGCGTCAACGCCGCCGGCCGCGAGCGGCTGCGCCGCCTGCGCGGGCGCAAGAACGCCTACTTGGCCCGGCGAATGCGCGACCTTCCCGCCGCCGACGTCGAGGCGCTGGACCGTGCCGCGACGATCCTCGAGGGGATCCTCGAGGAGGGGAGACGGTGAGCGCCGCCGTCAGGCGCAGCTTCGACTCCCTCGCCGTCCCCAACTACCGCCGCTACTTCGCCGGGCAGATCGTCTCGCTGTCCGGGAACTGGATGCAGATGGTCGCCGAGGTCTGGCTGATCCTCTCGCTGACCGGCAGCGGCCTCGCGGTCGGGATGACGACGGCCCTGCAGTTCCTCCCGATCCTGCTCTTCGGCGCCTGGGGCGGCGTGCTCGCCGACCGCTTCCCGAAGCGCAGCCTGCTGATGGCGACCCAGGCGCTGATGGCCGTGCCGGCGCTGATCCTGCTGGCGGTCTCGCTGGGCGGCGTCGTCGCTCCCTGGATGGTCTTCGTCCTCGTCTTCCTCCGCGGCACGGTCAACGCCGTCGACAACCCGACCAGGCAGAGCTTCGCGATCGAGATGGTCGGCCCCGACCGGGTCGTCAACGCGGTCAGCCTCAACAGCGTGCTGATCCACTCGGCCCGGCTCATCGGGCCGACCCTGGCGGGCCTGCTGATCGTCGGCGCCGGCGTCGAGCCCTGCTTCGCCCTCAACGCCCTCACCTTCTCGGCGATGATCTTCGCGCTCTGGCGGATGGACCCGGCCGAGCTCGACGCGCCTCCCCGCGTCGCCCGCGAGCCCGGCGCCGTTCGCGCGGGCCTGCGTTACGTGCGCCACACGCCCGAGCTGGCGGTGCCGCTGGGCCTGATGGCCATCGTCGGCACGTTCGGCCTCAACTTCCAGGTCATCCTGCCGCTGCTCGCCCGCTTCAGCTTCGAGGGCGGGCCCAGCGCCTACGCGGCGCTGGTCTCGGCAATGGGGGCCGGCTCGGTCCTCGGCGCCCTGCTCACCGGCGCCCGCGGCCGTGCCGACCGGCGCCTGATCGTCGGCGCAGCGCTCACCTTCGGCCTGGCGGCGCTGCTGGCCGCGCTGATGCCGAGCCTGGCACTGGAGATCCCGGTGCTGGCGCTGCTCGGCGCCTCCGCCGTCACCTTCGCCGCCACGATCAACTCCTCGCTGCAGCTCTTCGTCGAGCCGCAGATGCGCGGCCGCGTGATGGCGCTCTACTCGGTCGTCTTCCTCGGCTCGACTCCGATCGGCGCGCCGCTCGTCGGCTGGCTCTCGGAGGCCTACGACCCGCGGGCGGCACTGTTGCTCGCCGCCTCGGCCGGGCTCTTCGCGGCGTGCGTGGGGCACGTCGCGCTCGGCGTCAGCCGATCCCGAGCCGCTTAGATCGCTCCACTGCCCGGGCGACGATCTCCTCGCTGCCCGGCACCGTGCCTCCCCGCATCAGCACCTTCCCCGCCACCACGGTGGTGTCGACGATCGAGCCGCTCGCCGCGTAGACGAGGTCGGAGTGCAGGTCGCCGAGGCTCAGCTCCGGCGAGCTCGCGCTGCAGCAGCAGGAAGTCCGCCGGTCCCCCGGCGCGGAGCTCGCCGGCGCCGAGCAGGGGCGCCGCGGCACCGGTGGCGATCCCCCAGGCCTCCCTGGCGGGCAGGACGGTCGGGTCGCCGGTGGCGTGGCGCTGCACCAGGGCGAAGAGCTTCAGGTCCGCGAGCAGGTCGAGCGAGTCGTTGGAGCCGGGACCGTCGGTGCCGAGGCCGACCGCGACCCCGGCCTCCCGTGCCGCCGGATAGGGGAACACCCCGCCGACCGCGAGCTTCATGTTGGCGACCGGGTTGGTGACGACCGTGCAGCCGCGCGCGGCGATCAGCTCCAGCTCCTCGCGGTCGAGCCAGACGCCGTGGGCGAGGACGGTGCGCTCGCCCAGCAGCCCGAGCCGGTCGAGGTAGGCGGCCGGCCGCGCCCCGTGCCGCTCGACGCAGTCGCTCACCTCCTGCTCGGTCTCGGAGAGGTGGATGTGGACCGGCGACCCCGCGCTCGGCGGCCGTCTCCGCGATCCAGCGCAGCAGCTCCTCGCTGACCGTGTAGATCGCGTGCGGGGCGAGCGCGCGTCCCGATCCGCGGCCCGAACCCGGCCAGCTCGTCGAGGTTGCCCAGTGCGGTCTCCCGCATGCGCTGCGGTGTCGCCGTCGGCGTCGAAGAGCGGGCCGCCGATCGTCGCCCGCAGCCCGGCGTCCTCGACCGCGCGGGCGGTGGCGCCGGGGTGCCAGTACATGTCCCAGAAGCGGGTGGTCCCGCTGCGGATCATCTCCAGGCAGGCGAGTCGCGTGCCCCAGTAGACGTCGTCGGGCTCGAGCTTCGCCTCCACCGGCCAGACCACCTCGCGCAGCCAGCGCATCAGCGGCAGGTCGCCGCCGTAGCCGCGGAAGAGCGTCATCGCGGCGTGGGTGTGGCCGTTGACGAGCGGCGCGACAAGCGGCGCGCCCGCCGCGTCGATCGTCTCGTCGCCCGGCTCGGGCTCGACCCCGGGACCGAGCGCGACGATCGTCCCGCCCTCGCAGCGCAGCCCGACGACCGTGCCGTCGAGGACGGCCCCGGTTACGGCAAGCGGCGCCTCAGCCATCGGCAAGCAGGGGCGCCACCGCGTCGATCGCGTCGCGGAGCCGGGCGACGTTCGCGGCGCGGTGGCGCTCCATCTCCTCGACGCTGAGCTCGCCGGGCCCGACGCCGTTGGCGAGGTTGTCGACCACGCAGACGGCGGCGTAGGCGAGCCCGAGCTCGCCGGCGACGACGCACTCCGAGGCGACCGTCATCCCGACCAGGTCGGCGTGCGCGGCGATCAGCCGGATCTCCGCCGGCGTCTCGAAGCGCGGCCCGATCGCCTGCCAGTAGACGCCGCCGTCGCGCAGCTCGCCCGCACCTGCCTCGCGCCAGGCCGAGAGCACTCGCTCGCGCCACCCGCGGTCGAAGCCCGGCGGGCGGTGCGCCCGCACGTCGTCGAGTGCGCTCAGCCCGAGCTGGAGGGCGATGAAGTCGTCCGGGCAGACGAGGCTCCCGACCGGCAGCTCGGCGTGCAGCGAGCCGACCGAGCCGATCGCCAGCACCCTGTCGCAGCCCTGCTCGGCGAGCGCGCGGAGATTGGCCGCGTGGTCGATGCGATGGGGGAGGGTGTAGGCGCCGCCGCCGTCGTGGCGCTGCAGCACCCGGGCGCCGTGCCCGGCCGCGGTGGCCGCGACGTTCTCGCCCTCCGGCCCGAGCCCGTTGCTGCCCAGGATCACCCCCAGCCGTCCCATGCGGCCCGATCCTACGCGCAGGCTCAGTCTTGAGAGGCGCGAACGGCCCTGAAGCGATCGCCCCAGAGGCCGACCATCTCGTCGGCGAGCTGGTCGGTGAGCTCCATGTCGGGCGCCTCGTCGAAGAGCATTTCGAGGTCGCCCTCCCAGACGTAGATCTTCAGGTCGAGCGAGACCGCAAGTTCTTCGCTGACGCTCTCGTCGATCAGCGCGTAGGCCTCGCGCAGCATCATCACGTTGGTGAGTTTGTCTGCGGCGAAGATCGCCAGCGCCTCCGGACCGGTCTTGGCCACGCGCCAGCGATGCTCCTCCTTGCGCTCCTCGTAGGCGGGGATCGCCTCGTCTTCGGTCAGCGCCTCGACCAGATCTCCCACCGTGTCGCCGAACCGCTCTCGCACCTCGGCCGCCTCGGTCTCGCTCTTCTCGACCACGTCGTGCAGCAGCGCGGCGGCCACCACCTCGTCGCGGTAGCGGTGCCCGAGCAGGAGCTCGGCGACGGCGACCGGATGCTCGATGTAGGGACGGCCGTCGCTGCCGCGGCGAAGCTGGCCCGCGTGGGCTTGCCGCGCAAATTCCAGCGCGTCCCTGACCAGGTCTGATCTCTCGATCGCCTCGTCGATTCCCGGAGTCGACGACATCGCGTCGCAGGGTAGCGCGGTACCGCAATTTGGCTGTTTTTTGACACTCAGGTTGCAGAGGCGGCGCTGGCGGCCCTCGTCCCCAGCTCATACTCCGTGCCCTCTTCGGCAAGCTCCATGCCGCCCTCGGCCCCGCCCGTCTGCAGCCAGCGCTCGCGGGCGGCGACGCCCAGGGCGTCGAGCTGTGCGTCGCTGTGCATCGGGTCGTGGTGGAAGAGGAGGGTGCGGTCGGCGGCGGCGCGGCGGGCGAAGGAAACCGCGTGAGAGAGCGAGGAGTGGCCCCAGCCGATGTGGTCGGGGTACTCCGCATCCGTGTACTGCCCGTCGTGGATCAGCAGCGAGGCGTCGCGAGCCAGGCCGAGGCCGGAGATCCAGTCCTCCTCGAGCGCGTCGATGTCGGCGCCGAGCGCCGGCTCGTGGTCGGGGATGTAGGCAAGCGAGGAATCGCCGTCGTCGATCCGGTAGCCGAGCGTCGGCCCGCGATGGGCGACGGAGGCGGCGCGGATCCGCGCCGGGCCGATCTCCCACTCGGCCTCCGGGCAGTGCCGGAAGGAGACGTCGCAGGGCAGCTCGCGCACCTCGACCGGCGAGAGCGGGGCCGAGATGTAGCGGGCGATGCGGTCGCGCAGCGAGGCCTCGGGCGAGGCGGGCCCCCAGATCACGATCTCGGTCTGCGGCGCGGAAGGCGGGGGCGAAGAAGACCAGGCCCTGGATGTGGTCGAGGTGCAGGTGCGTGAGCAGGATGTGGAGCCGGGCCGGCTCGGCGGCGAGCGCCAGGCCGAGGCTGCGGATGCCGGTGCCGGCGTCGAGCGCCAGCATCGAGCCGTCGGAGAGGGTGACGCCGACGCAGGAGGTGTTGCCGCCGTAGCGGATCGTCTCCGGCCCTGGGGAGGGGACCGACCCGCGCGTGCCCCAGAGCTTGACCTTCATCTCAGCGTCCCGCCCCGTTGCTCGACCCGGCCGGCCAGAACACCGCGATCGCGCCTTGGGATCCGTGTGCGGTGAGGATCGGGAAGGCCGAGGCCTCGATGCGGTGGCGGGCTCCGTCGACCGAGCTGATCTCGAAGTCGGCGTGTGCGGGCCTGCCGTTGCGGACCGCAACCACCAGCGGCAGCTCGTCGTAGGGGATCGGGTTGCCGTTCTCGTCGAAGGGCCCGAAGAGCGATCCCCACTCCTCCGCCCCGACCGTCCCCAGCTCCTCGAAGCGCTTGCCGAGCAGCATCCCGGCGGCCTCGTTGTAGAAGACGAGGACCCCGCCCTCGTCGACCAGGAAGGCCGGCGTCGAGAGCGCAGACATCAGGTTGCGAGCGAGGATCAGCTCGAGTGGCTTCTGCGTCACAGTTGACACTTTAGATAGTTGGGATTGGCACAGCCGAGGGTGATTGCGCGCGGATGTGCGCAGAAACGGGACGTTTACCTTCGACTGCCCGGCACTCGGACTACGTGACATCCATCACTTTGACCTGGCTTTGCGGAGAGACGACGGCGATCGAGTACCGTCCGCTTCCGATGGAGGCTGCGGCAAAGACCGAGGAGCGGATTGCGCCCGCACCGCCCCTGCGGGAGCCGAGCCCGATGTACAGGACGGCGATGGCGGTCTGCCGGCCGGCTTCGCTGTGGGGCCGGCTCCGGGTAGAGGGGCTGGACGTCCTGCCCGAGAGCGGGCCGGTGCTGGTGGTCGGCAATCACGACAGCCACTGGGATCCGGTCACGGTCGGGGTCGCGGCGATCCGCCGACGCCAGATCAAGGCGCTGGCGAAATCGGACCTCTGGAAGGTGCGCGGCCTGGCCCCCGTGCTCGACGGCATGGGTCAGATACCGATCGAGCGAGGCGCGGGCGACGCCGACGCCCTGGCCCGGGCGATCGAGGAACTTCGCCGAGGCGCCTGCATCGGCGTCTTCCCGGAGGGAACGCGCTCGCGCGGCACGGTGCTGCGGGCGCGCAGCGGAGTGGGCCGCCTCGCGCTCGAGGTGCCCGAGGCAAAGCTCGTCTGCGTCGCGATCGAGGGCACGACCGGCTACACGCGCTTCCCCCGCCGCCCGCGGGTGAGCACTCGCTTCTTCGAGCCTGCCGGCGGCCAGGCCCAGCCGGGTGAGGAGCCCACCGAGTTGGCGGCCCGGCTGCTCGCCGAGATCCGCCAGCTCGTCCCGCCGGCCGGACCAGGCCGTGGGCGCTCTCAGTCTCCGCCGTCTTCTTAGAGTTTGCCGATCTTGAAGATCTTGGTGCCGCAGTCGGGGCAGGTACCTTGGATCGCCGGGCGACCATTCTTCATCGTCACCTGCTTGGCGTCTTTGATCTCGACCTTCTTACGCTCCTTGACGCAGTAACCCTCGGGCATCGGAGGCTCCTTTCACTGCCTAGGCGGCAGAGCTCGCGACGTTCGCGAGATCGAATTGCGGCGAATGTAACGCAGTCGGGGGACGTGAAGAGGCAATATTGTGCGAATTCGCACGAACGACTACTTGTTGATTGCCCCGTCCGAGGGTTGGGATCCGCCCTGTTTCTGCGGCTGCGGCGCTACGCCGCCGCTCGCGCCCGGTTCGCTCTGCAGCGCCTCGACTTCGGACTGAAGGGTCTCGACTTCGGCTTCGAGCTGGGTGAGGTCGCCTCCGGCCGTCTCTGCCACCCCCACGGCCAGTTCGTCTCGCACCGCCTGCAGGTCAGCCTCGCTCACGGCGCTGTCATGCGCGTCGTTCGCGAGGTAGATGCCGGTGCCGGCGCCGCCGATGGCGATCGCGACGAGGACCAGGAAGACGCGCGTGCGCATGGTGAGCTTGCGCTCCACCACCCCGATCCATGCCCTCAGCCCGTCCAGCGACATCGCCACTAACTTAGAGCAGGCCGCCGATCGATTACCCTGCGGCCCGCACTTTCCGACCCAGCTTCCAAGGAGAAACCGCATGCCCGAGGCAGTAATCGTCGATACCGTCCGCACCCCGATCGGCCGCGCCTTCAAGGGCTCGCTCGCCCAGCTGCGCCCCGACGAGACGGCGGCCTACGTCGTCGACCAGCTGCTCGAGCGCAACCCCGAGGTCGACCCCGCCTCGGTCGAAGACCTCTTCTGCGGCTGCGGCATGCCGCAGGGCCTGCAGGCCTTCAACATCGGCCGCATCGTCTCGCTGCTCTCCGAGAAGCTGCCGCAGGAGGTCAACGGGGTCACCGTCTCGCGCTACTGCTCCTCCAGCCTCGACGCGATCCGCCACGCCGGCAACGCGATCAAGGCAGGCGAGGGCGACGTCTACATCGCCGCCGGGGTCGAGTGGGTCAGCCGCTACAACGAGCGCACCGAGCCCGCCGGGGCCGCCGACCAGAACCCCAACCTCCAGGGCAACGACGGCCAGCCCAACGCCTACATCGACATGGGCAACACGGCGGTCAACGTCGCCGAACGCTACGAGGTCAGCCGCGCCGACATGGACAAGTTCGCGCAGCGCTCTCAGGAACTCGCCGTGCGGTCCCAGGAGGACGGCTTCTTCGATCGCGAGATCGTCCCGGTGAAGCTGCCCGACGGCACCGAGGTCGCCAAGGACGACGGCCCGCGCGCCTCCTCGACCCTGGAGAAGCTCTCCGAACTGCCCGAGGCCTTCGGCGGCGGCGGCGTCACCGCCGGCAACTCCTGCCCGCTCAACGACGGCGCCGCCGCGGTGCTGCTGATGAGCGACACCAAGGCCAAGGAGCTCGGCCTCACCCCGCGCGCCCGCATCGTCACCGCCGCCACTTTCGGCAACGAGCCCGAGTACATGGGCGTCGCCCCGATCGGCGCGATCAAGAAGGTGCTCGACCGGGCCGGGATGACGATGGACGACGTCGACACGGTCGAGCTCAACGAGGCGTTCGCCGCCCAGGTGATCCCGATCATGGACGAGTGCGACATCCCGCTGGAGAAACTGAACACGCACGGCGGCGCGATCGCCCTCGGCCACCCCTTCGGCATGACCGGCGCCCGCATCATGGGCACCCTGCTCAACGTGCTGGAGACCGACGACCTCCAGGTCGGGATCGAGACGATGTGCGTCGCGGGCGGCCAGGGCAAGGCCATGCTTGTTGAAAGAGTCTGAGGCGTAGAGCCTGGCCCGGTAGGGGTTCCGCTTAACTTTTTCGCGGAGGCTCGCCGGGCAGGGGTTCCGCTTAACTTTTTCGAGGGCCGCTGTCGCTCGCCCAGAGGTGATGGCGAAAAAGTACAAGACGCTCCACCCCTGCCCGGCGAGCCTCTAAGGTCAGCTCTTCGTGGAGACGCTGACTTACGAAACCCAGGGTCGGGTTGCTCGCATTACGCTGAATAGGCCGGAGCGGGGGAACGGGATTACGGCGCGGATGCCGGCCGAGATTGCGGCTTGTGTGGAGCGGGCAAATCTTGATCCGGCGGTGCATGTGATTGCGCTGGCCGGCAACGGGACGGGGTTCTGCGGCGGCTATGACCTCGTCGCCTCGGCCGAGGGGGACATGGGGGAGCTGGGTGGGGTGGAGGCGCCGGCGGGGTCTCCTCTCGACCCGGCGACGATCGCCGCCAACCACGCGCCGGAGTCGAACTGGGACCCGGTCACCGACTTCCAGTTCATGTGGCGCAACGTGCGCGGCTTCATGAGCCTCTTCCACTCCGAGAAGCCGGTGCTCTGCAAGGTGCACGGCTACTGCGTCGCCGGCGGCACCGACATGGCACTCTGCTCGGACCTCCTGGTGGTCGCCGACGACGCCAAGATCGGCTACCCGCCCGCCCGCGTCTGGGGCTCGCCGACGACGGCGCTCTGGGCCGCCCGGGTCGGGCCGATGCGGGCCAAGCGCCTGCTCCTCACCGGCGACTCGCTGACCGGCGAGCAGGCGGCGGAGTGGGGGCTGGCGACGGAGGCCGCGCCGGCCGACCGAGCTGGACGAGCGCTTCGAGGCGCTGCTGGAGCGCGTCGCTCGGATGCCGCTCAACCAGCTGGTGATGATGAAGATGCTGGTCAACCAGAGCCTCTACGCCCAGGGCCTGCACCAGACCCAGCTGCTCGGCACGTTCTTCGACGGCGTCGCCCGCCACACCGAGGAGGGCCATGGCTTCGTCCGCCGCGCCGCCGAGGGCGGCTTCAAGGAGGCCGTGCGCGACCGCGACGAGCCCTTCGGCGACTTCGGCCTCGAGGGATTCGGCGTTGAGTAGGGCCCGCCCCTCGATCGCCATCGTCGGCGGCGGCTTCGGCGGCGTCGGTGCCGCCGCGATGCTGAAGCGCGAGGGCTACGAGGACGTCACCGTCTTCGAGAAGGCCGAGCGGGTCGGCGGGGTCTGGCATCACAACACCTATCCCGGCGCCGCCTGCGACATCCCCTCCCACCTCTACGAGTTCTCCTTCGCGCCCAACAGCTGGTCGCGGCGCTACGCGCCCGGGCCCGAGATCCAGGCCTACGTCGAGGGGGTCGCCCGCCGCTTCGGCGTCCTCGAGAAGGTCCGCACCGGCACCGAGGTCAGGGGCGCGGCCTGGGAGGAGGAGCGCGGCCGCTGGACGCTGGAGACGAGTGCCGGGCCGCACGAGGCCGACGTCCTGCTCACGGCCTGCGGTCAGCTCTCGGTGCCCTCGGTCCCGCCGCTCCCCGGCCTGGAGAGCTTCGCGGGGCCGGCCTTCCACACGGCCGAGTGGCGCCACGACGTCGACCTGGCCGGCAAGCGGGTCGCGGTGATCGGCAGCGGCTGCAGCGCGATCCAGGTCGTGCCGGCGATCCAGCCCGAAGTGGCCCAGCTCGACGTCTACCAGCGCTCCCCCGGCTGGACCTTCCCCAAGGGCGACTACGAGTATTCGCCGCGGGTCCGTGCCCTCTTCAGGCGCTTCCCGATCCTGCACCGCCTCGACCGGGCGCTGGTCTTCGCCTTCGACGGAGCTCGGCGCGGCGGCGATGACCAGCCGGGGCTGGCTGCTGCCGATCCTGCGCGCGGTCGGCCGGCGCCAGATCGAGTCGGCGATCGCCGACCCCGAGCTGCGCCGCAAGGTGACGCCGAGCGACGAGATCGGCTGCAAGCGGATCATGCTGACCGACGAGTGGTACCCGGCCCTCACGCAGCCCAACGTCGAGCTGGTCGCCGAGGGGGTGGAGGCGATTACGCCGGCAGGCGTCCGCGACGCCACCGGCGCCGAGCGGCCCGCCGACGTCCTCGTCCTCGCCACCGGCTTCGCCAGCCATGACTTCGTCGCCCCGATGGAGGTCCGCGGCAGCGGCGGCCGCACGCTCGCCGAGGAGTGGGGCGAGGTGGCGCGGGCGTACCTCGGCCTCAGCGTGCCCGGCTTCCCGAACATGTTCCTGCTCTACGGGCCCAACACGAACGGCGGCACCGGCTCGGTCGTCAACACGCTCGAGTGCGGCATCGGCCACGTGCTCGCGGCGCTGCGCGAGATGGAGCGCGCCGGCGCGGAGCGGATCGAGGTCCGCCCCGAGGCAGCCGCGGAGTTCGACCGCGAGCTGCGGGCCGCTCTCGCCAAGACGGTCTGGCACAGCGGCTGCACCAACTGGTACGTCGACGAGAACGGCAACGACCCGAGCAACTGGCCCTGGCTGTGGAGCACGTACCGGCGCCGCACCGCGCACCTCGCTCCCGGCGCCTATAGCCTGGCCGCCTGATGACCGACCGTCCCGTGCTGCAAGCCGAGCACATCCGCGCCTACCTGCCGGAGAGCTTCCCCGGGGATCTCGGCATCGAGCCGCTGGAGATCGAGGTCTCCTTCGCCAGCGGGCGCATCGTCGTTGACAAGCGCCACCTGCATCCCGGCGGCTACGTCCACGGGGGCGTCTGGACCGCCCTCGGTGACACCGTCGCCGCCTGGTCGACGTTCCGCAACATCCCCCCGGGCCACAACTTCACCACGATCGAGCTGAAGCTCAACGTCTTCACCGCGGGGCTTCTGGACGACGAGATAGTCGCCGTCGCCACCCCGCTTCACGCCGGCAAGAGCACCGTCGTGATCGAGGTCAAGATCGAGCGCATGCGCGAGGGCTCCGAGCCTCGCCTCGCCGCCAACATGATCGTCACCCAGTTCGTGCTGCCGCCGCAGCCCGAGTAGAGCGGCCTATGCGCCCGCCGAACCTGCTGCTGCTGATCACCGACCAGCAGCGGCGGCCGCGGCACTGGCCGCAGGACCCCGGCTGGCTGCGCGACCTGATGCCCAACGAGGCCGAGCTGGCACGGACCGGGCTGACCTTCAACAACGGCTTCTGCAACGCCTCGATGTGCTCGCCGAGCCGGGCGACGCTGCTCACCGGCCTCTACCCGGCCCGCCACGGCGTGACGCTGACTCTGACCGCGGCCGACCTGCGGCCCGACCCCCGCCACGCCGCCGCCGTGGTCGGGAACCTGGCATCGGTGCTGCGGCGCCCGGGCGCCCCCCGCCGCCGGGCCCTGCGCCAGTTCGCCCGCGGAGCGCTGCGGCTCGGGCCCTCGGGCGGGGGAGAGCCGGAGCTCGCCCCGAGACGCCGAACCTCGCCCGAATGCTTCGCGCCGCCGGCTACGAGGTCGCCTACAAGGGCAAGTGGCACCTGACCCAGCCGGTCGAGGAGGGCGGCTGGAGCGCCCGCGACGCCGACTCGATCGAGGAGCGTTTCGGCTTCGCCGGGTGGGAGCCGCCCGACGCGGGCGAGAACGCCAAGGCCGAGAACTTCGGCGGCGGCGTCGCCGGGCCGCTGGGTGAGGGCTGGGACGAGGTGTACACGCGCCAGGTGGAGTCCTGGCTGGGGCGGGCCGACCTGCCCGAGCCGTTCTGCCTCGTCGTCTCCCTGGTCAACCCCCACGACGTGCTCGGCTACGCCTCCTCCTACCGCGAGGGCGGCTACGACGCCGCCGAGTTCCGCGACATGGGGGTGTCCCTTCCGCCGACGGTCGACGAGGATCTGGCCGGCAAGCCGACCGTCCACACCCTGATGCAGATGGGGATGACCGCCTACCTCGGGCCGCTGCGGGGGCGTCGCGCCCAGCTCGACTACGTCAACTTCTACGCCTACCTGCACCGCCTCGCCGACGCCAAGATCGGCCGCGTGCTGGCGGCGCTGGGGGATCCCGGCGACCCGGGCTCGCTGCGCTCCCGGACCGTCGTCGTGCGCTGCTCCGACCACGGCGAGATGGGCCTCTCCCACGGCGGCCTGCGCCAGAAGGCCTTCAACGCCTACGAGGAGACGATCAACGTGCCGATGGTCGTCTCCAACCCGGTGCTCTTCCCGCAGCCGGCGGAGACCGGCGCGCTCGCCTCGCTGATCGATGTCCTGCCGACGATGGCCACGCTGAGCGGCGCCGAGGCGCCCGCCGGCGCCCAGGGCGTGGACCTCAGCCCGGTTCTCGCCCACAACGCCGCGCCCGAGCGCGAGGCGCTGGAGCGCGCGCCCGCCGACCTGGGGCCGATCGCCGGGCACCCCGCGCCGGCGCCCTCGGTCCGCGATGCGGTCCACTTCAGCTACGACGACCACCAGGCCGGCACGGCCCAGGCCGAGGCCCCCGGCCAGCCGAACAGGGTCCGCTGCGTCCGCGACGCCGGGATGAAGTACGCGGTCTACCTCGACCCCGCGGGGCGCGCGGCGCCCGAGTACGAGATGTACGACCTGGAGCGCGATCCCGAGGAGCGGCACAACCTGCTCGACCACCGCACCGGGGAGCCGCGCTCCCCTGCGAACCGCGCCGAGCGAGACCGCCTGGCCGAGATCCTGCGGGGTCAGATGGCGGAGCTGGGCACTGATTTCCTAGCCCCGATTGTGGCTGGTTGACCAAAGCAGATCGAGGACGCAGGGAGCGTGGCGTGCTCTGCACGCGAGCGACCGAGGACGCGGATATGCGCAGGTCAACCAGCCACAATCAGCGGCGGAACTCCTCGACTGGCCTGAACTCGGCCTTGGCGCCGCCGGTCTCGTTGCGGTACCAGGTCTCGCGACGCCAGCGCTGGTAGCGGTCGGCGACGTCGCCCAGAAGCGGGACCAGCCGGCGGGCGGTCTCCAGGGTGCCGATCACCGGCAGCTGCAGGAGCGGGTGAAGCGCCCAGGGCCACGGGGCGGGCATCCTGTGGCGCCGGTAGGTGCCGGGCGCCGACCAGTAGCGCGTGTAGCCGACCTGGATGCGGTAGTTGAGCTCGTCGCGCAGCCGCTTGAGCGCCGAGCTCCCGGGCTTCGGCGCGAAGGCGGGGAGGTAGGACTCGACCAGCTCCTCGCCGTCGGCTCCGGCCGAGTAGGCGCGCTTGACGATCGCTGCGTACATCAGCCGCACGCCCTGCTTGAAGTCCTCCGGGTACCACGCGGGCTGCACGCCGAGCAGGTGGCCGACGTAGCGCCAGAAGTGCATCGTCGCCTCGATCTCGCGGATCGTCGTCTGGTGGCCGAGGCTCCAGAGGGCCAGCCCGGGGACGACGCTGCCGCCCATCAGGGTCAGGGTCGCGTCGGCGACGCTGATCGGAACGCCCCAGGCCGCAAGGTCCCATTCGGGGTGCTTGACCAGGCGGCGGCGGATGAAGACGTGCATTACCCGGACCCGCATCGCCGTCGCCCTTCCGCGCCGACCCGGCCGCAGCCCGCCCGGGTCCGAGACGTCGATCCAGAAGCGCACGGTCTCCAGCTGGCGCTTGTGGGCGCGCTCGCCGGTGTAGCCGCCGGTCAGCGAGAGCGGCTTGGCGATCGAGCTCTCCGAGTACATCTCCAGGGTGCTGGTCGTCGCGAAGCTGAAGATCGAGGTCCCCCAGCGACGGAAGACCCGGGCGCCGAGCTCGACCTGCTCCCAGTCGAGCCACTCCGGGTCCTGCTCGAACTCGGCGAAGAGATCCCGCATCGAGTCGGGAGCGTCCTTCACCGAGTCGATCCCGTGCTCCAGCGCCTGGTCCAGCATCCGCCGTCCGGCGACCTGACCGAGCTCGTCGTACACGTCCCCGACGAAGCGCTCGCAGACCGGGTCGGCCTCGTAGTAGGACTCGGCGAAGCTGCGCACGTACTCGTCGTCGGGCTGCGGGTCGAAGCGGGCGACCCGGCGCGCCAGCGCCCGGCCCCGCTGGAACTTCCGCTTGCCGACCCGGTCCCAGTACCGGAACTCGGTCGGGACTCCCGACGCGGGTACTTCCAAGCTCTCGATCAGAGTCTCCACTGGGACGCTAAGGGTACTCGGCGTACCAGTGGACGCGAGGGCCGTCGGGGGTCCTCTCCCAGGAACTCCCGCGAAGCGACCTGGGAGAGGACCCCCGACGGCCCCTCAGGCCTCGACCGGCGCTTCGAGGCGTTCGATCTGCGGCAGCCGCCAGAGGATGCTGGCGATCGCCAGACCGGTGGCGGCCGAGAGCAGCGCCAGGAACCACTGGGCGGAGCTGAGCAGGTCCATCTCGAAGAAGTTGCGCAGCGGCGGGATCGCGAGGATGCCGGCGTAGAGGCCGCCGAGGCCGACGACCATGCCGAGCATGTAGCTCTGGATCGCGATGTGCTCGCGGCCGGGGCCGCGCTCGAGCAGCAGGACGAAGCTGAGGCCGAGCACGATGAGAGTGGTGGTGGCCGCGGTGCGCCCTGCCTCGAGGCTGCCGCCGAAGACGGTGTCAACGAGGAAGAAGGAGAGGATCGATCCGAGCGCCGTCGCTACGCCGGCCGGCACGGCGAAGGCGGCGAGCGCGCGCAGCAGCCGGCCGCGGTAGAGCGGTCCGTCGGAGGGTGCCAGGGCGAGGACGAAGGAGGGGATCCCGATCGTCAGGAACACGGCCAGGGTGAGGTGGCGGGGGAGGAAGGGGAAGGCGAAGCCGGGGACGGCGACGAGCAGGATCAGCGTCGCCGCGTAGACGGACTTGGTCAGGTAGAGCCGCCCGAGCCGGTGGATGTTGCGGGCGATGCGGCGACCCTCGGCAACCGCTTGCGGCAGGCGGGCGAACTCGTCTTTGAGCAGAACCACGTCGGCGACCCCCTTGGTCACCTGCGCGCCGGAGCCCATCGCCACCGCCAGCCTGGCCTGCTTCAGCGCCGGCACGTCGTTGACCCCGTCGCCGATCATCGCGGTGTAGCGACCGGAGGCGGCGAGCGCCGCCACGAGGGCCTTCTTCTGCTCCGGCTTGATCCGGCAGAAGACGGTGTTCCGCTGCGCCGCTTCGGCGAGCTCCTGCGGATCCTCGGGCAGTTCGGAGCCCTCGATCGTGCCGGCGTCAGGCGGCACCCCGACCGCCGCCGCGACCGCGGTCACCGTCGCCCGCGCGTCGCCGGAGATCAGCTTCAGGTCGACGTCCTCCTCGCGCATGAAGGCGACCGTTTCCACCGCGTCGGGCCGCAGCGTCTCCTCCAGCACGATCAGGGCAACGGGCGCGATTCGCGGCGCCGGCTGCTGCGAGGGGTCTGCCGGCAGCGGCTCGCTGGCTTCGCCGAAGGCGACCACGCGGCGCCCGGCCGCCGTCTCCGTCTCCAGCTTGCGCGCGAGGCCGGCGGGCAGCGCCAGCGCTCCCGCCGCGCTCAGCACGTCGGGCGCTCCCAGGACGTATGAGGTGGAGCCGATCCGCAGCCCGCTCCACTTCCACTCCGAGGAGAACGCCACCTCCCCGGCGACGCGCTCCGCCTCGGCCGGGAACCGCCCGCCGATCGCTTCCAGGGTGCGGTTGCGGTCGCCGGCGCTGGCGGCGAAACGGCCCAGCGCGGCGTGCGCGGCGGCCGGCGCCAGGCCCTCGGCCACCTCGACGCCGAGCAGCCGCAGCTCGCCGTC
Organism: uncultured Solirubrobacterales bacterium; assembly: GCA_963801245.1. Taxonomy (GTDB): domain Bacteria; phylum Actinomycetota; class Thermoleophilia; order Solirubrobacterales; family 70-9; genus VRUE01. Next base: position 64,755 of record CAWDEA010000004.1, on the reverse strand, counting down.
GGTCAGCGTGCCGGTCTTGTCGACGCAGATCGTGTCGACCGCGGCGAGGCTCTCGGTCGCGCTCATCTGCTGCACCAGCGTGTCCTTGCGTGCCAGGCGCACCGCCGCCACGGCGAAGGTGACGCTCATCAGCAGCACCAGCCCCTCGGGGATCAGGGTCACCAGGCCGGCGGTCGCGGTCTGCGCCGCCTCGACCAGGTCGATGCTGCGCACGCTGAAGACGAGGAGCAGGATCAGCGCCAGCGGCGCCATCGCGTAGGTGCAGGCGACGACCACCCTGTTCACCTCGACCTGCAGGGGGGACGGTGGATGGCGGAAGGCCCTCGCCTCGCCTGCCAGCTGACCGGCGTAGCTCTCCTCGCGCACGGCGTCGACCGAGTAGTAGCCGGCGCCGGAGATGCAGAACGAGCCCGAGAGCGCCCGGTCCCCGGGCCGCTTGCGCACCCCGTCGGCCTCGCCGGTCAGCAGCGACTCGTCCAGCGTCATCCCGCGGCTTTCGATCGTCTCGCCGTCGGCGACGAGCTGGTCGCCGGGCTCGACCCTGACGACGTCGCCGGGCACGACCTCCTCGGCCAGCAGGCTGAGGAGCTCGCCGTCGCGGAGGACCTTCGCGTGGGGGGCGACCAGCACCGCCAGCTGGTCCAGCGTCCGCTTGGCCTTCAGCTCCTGGCGGATTCCGATGTAGGAGTTGACGATCGCGATCAGGCCGAAGACCGCGTCGGCGAAGAGGCCGAGGGAGAGGATCAGGACGAAGAACCCGCCGATGATCGCGTTGAACAGCGTGAAGACGTTGCCGGCGACGATGCTGGAGGTCGAGCGCGAGGAGGTCTCGGGCGGCGGGCCGAGCTGGCGCAGCCGCTTCGCCGCCGTCGCGCTGGACAGTCCCCGCTCGGTCGCCGCAGCTTCGCTCATCGTCGTCTATTCAATAGGGTGCGCACCGGATGGCGTTGAAGCTCGGACTCAATCTCGGTTACTGGGGCATCGGCCCGGCGGGCGATGACGCCCTCGAGGTGGTCCACGCCGCCGAGGCCGCCGGCTATGAGTCGGTCTGGGCGGCGGAGTCCTACGGCTCCGACGTGGTCAGCGTGCTCGCCTGGCTGGCGGGGCAGACGGAGAAGATCAACCTCGGCGCCGCGATCATGCAGGTTCCCGCCCGTCCGCCCGCCGCAGCGGCGATGGCCGGGGCGACGATCGACAAGCTCTCCGGCGGCCGCTTCATGTTCGGCTTCGGCCCCTCGGGCCCGCAGGTCTCCGAAGGTTGGTACGGCGTCCCCTACGCCAAGCCCTGGGGCCGCACCCGCGAGTACATCGAAGTCGTGCGCGAGATCGTCGCCCGCGAAGGGCCGGTGGATCATCAGGGCGAGCACTACCAGCTGCCTCTACCCGGTGGCGAGGGCAAGGCGCTGAAGCTCAACTTCCACCCCGAGCGCAACCGGATCCCGGTCTTCGTCGGCGCGATCGGGCGCAAATCGGTCGAGCTCGCGGCGGAGGTCGCCGACGGCTGGATCCCGATCTTCTTCAGTGTCGACGCCTTCCAGGAGACCTGGGGCGAGCACCTGGAGGCCGGCTTCGCCAAGGGCGGGCGGCAGCGCTCCGACCTCGAGGTCTCGCCCTCCCTCCAGGTCGCGATCGACGGCAACCTCGAGGCGGCGAAGGCCGTCGTCAAGGCCGGTCTCGTCCTCTACTTCGGCGGCATGGGCAGCCGCAAGACCAACTTCTACGTCGACCTCGCCCACCGCTTCGGCTTCGGCGACGTCGCCGACGAGGTCCAGCGCCGCTTCCAGGACGGCGACCGGGCCGGCGCCTTCGAGGCGGTCCCCGACGAGGTCGTCGAGGCGACCTCGCTGGTCGGCACCGAGGCCGAGGTCGCCGAGCGGGTCGAGCGCTTCCGCGGCGCCGGCATCGACCGCCTGATCGTCTCCCCAGTCCACGCCGAGCGCAGCGAGCAGCTCCATACTTTGCAGCGCCTCGCGGCGCTGATCGCGTAGTCTCCCCCGCCGCGTCGTATGAAGATCGGAGTGCCGAAAGAGACCGCCGAGGGGGAGCGCCGTGTCGCGCTCGTCCCTGACGTAGTCAAGTCCCTCGCCTCGAACGAGAAGGTGCAGGTGCTGGTCGAGTCCGGCGCCGGCGACGCGGCCGGCCATCCCGACTCCCAGTACACGGAGGCCGGGGCGGACGTGGTCGAGGGTGAGGTTACGTGGGGCGCCGACGTGGTCCTTCGCGTCGCCGCCCCTTCCGCCGCCGAGATCGGTCGCCTCAACTCCAGCCAGGTCCTGATCGGCCACCTCTCGCCGTGGACGGCGGCCGAGACCAACAACGCGCTGGCCGGGGCCGGCGTCACCAGCTTCGCGATGGAGGCGATCCCGCGCACCACCCGCGCCCAGGCGATGGACGCGCTCTCCTCGCAGGCCGCCGCGGCCGGCTACGCCGCGACCCTGATCGCCGCTCGCGAGTCGGGCCGCTTCTTCGGCATGATGACCACCGCCGCGGGCACGGTCCCGCCGGCCAAGGTGCTCGTCCTCGGCGCCGGCGTCGCGGGCCTGCAGGCGGTCGCCACGGCCAAGCGCCTCGGCGCGATCGTCACCGGCTTCGACATCCGCCGCGCCGCCTGGGAGCAGATCGCCTCGCTCGGCGGCCGCCCGCTGGAACTCGACTTCATCCCCGACGCTGAGGGCGAGGGCGGCTACGCGCGCCCGCTCACCGACGAGGAGAACGCCCAGGTGCGCGACGCGCTCGGCGAGAACGCCGCCAAACAGGACGTGATCGTCACCACGGCCGCGATCCCCGGTCGCCCCGCGCCGCTGCTGATCACCGCCGAGGCGGTGCGCGGCATGCAGCCCGGCTCGGTGATCGTCGACCTCGCCGCCGAGACCGGCGGCAACTGCGAGCTGACCGAGGCGGGACAGACGGTCCTCGAGAACGGCGTCAAGGTGATCGGCCCGCGCAACCTCGCCAGCGAGATGCCCCGGCCCGCCTCCCAGCTCTACGCCAAGAACCTCGAGAACCTGCTCGGCCTGCTGGTCTCCGAGGAGGGTGAGCTGACGCTCGACTTCGAGGACGACATCGTCGCCGCCGCCTGCATCACCCACGGCGGCGAGATCCGCAACGAGAGGGCGGCTAAGTAGATGGGCTTGATGACCGAGATAACGATCTTCGTCCTCGCCGCCTTCGTCGGCTTCGAGGTGATCTCGAAGGTGCCGACCACCCTGCACACGCCGCTGATGTCGCAGACCAACGCGATCCACGGCATCGTCATGCTCGGCGGGCTGATCGTCGTCGGCTACGCCAACGACCCGCTCGAGTACGTGATCGGCACGATCGCGATCGCCTTCGGCGCGATCAACATCGTCGGCGGCTTCATGGTCACCGACCGGATGCTCGGCATGTTCTCCAAAAAGCCGAAACCCAAGGCGGACGCCGAGGCGAAACCCGGAGGCGGTAAGTGAGCCTCCTCGCGGTCCTCGAGCCGGGCGGCGACGCCGTCACCGCGCTCTACATCGTCGCCTTCTCGCTCTTCATCATCGGCGTGCGGCGCGGCACGCACCCGACCACCGCGAAGCAGGGCAACCTGGTCGCCGCCGTCGGCATGGCGATCGCGGTGGTCGCCACGCTGCTGCTCGACGGGATCGGCAACTGGGGCCTGATCGCGCTCGGCCTCGGGATCGGCACCGCCGTCGGCGTGATCGCCTCGATCCGCGTGCAGATGACCGAGATGCCGCAGATGGTCGCCCTCTACAACGGCGTCGGCGGCGGCGCCGTCGCCCTGATCGCCTGGTCGGAGATCCGCCACGGGATCTCGCTCGGCCATGAGATCCCGCTCGACGAGCTGATCCCGGTCCTCTTCGCCGCGGTCGTCGGCTCGGTCTCCTTCTGGGGCTCCAACATCGCCTTCGCCAAGCTCCAGGACCTGATCCCGACCCGGCCACTCGCGGTCCCCGGCCAGCAGGTGATCAACGCCGTGCTGCTGATCGGCATCGTCGTCGCCTGCGTCAACATCGCGATCAACAACGACGATCCCAACCAGGCGATCTTCATCGCGATCCTGCTCGCCGCCGGGCTGCTCGGCAACCTCGTCGTGCTGCCGATCGGCGGCGCCGACATGCCGGTCGTGATCTCGCTGCTCAACGCCTTCACCGGCCTCTCGGCCGCCGCCGCCGGCTTCGCCCTCGACAACGTGGCGCTGATCGTCGCCGGCACCCTGGTCGGCTCCTCGGGAACGATCCTGACGATGGAGATGGCGACCGCGATGAATCGCTCGGTCGCCAACGTGCTCTTCGCCGGTTTCGGCGGCGCACCCTCGGGTGGCGCCGCCGGCAGCACCGAGGAACGCCCGCATACCTCGATTGGCGCCCAGGACGCGGCGATCAAGCTCGCCTACGCCGACTCGGTCGTGATCGTGCCCGGCTACGGCCTCGCCGTCGCCCAGGCTCAGCACGCGATCAAAGAGGTCGGCGACGAGCTGGAGAAGCGCGGCGTCACGGTCAGCTACGCGATCCACCCGGTCGCGGGCCGCATGCCCGGGCACATGAACGTCCTCCTTGCCGAGGCCGACGTGCCCTACGAGCAGCTGAAGGAGATGGAGGAGATCAACCCGGAGATGCCGCGCACCGACGTCGCAGTCGTAGTCGGCGCCAACGACGTCACCAACCCGGCCGCGAAAAACGATCCCGACAGCCCGATCGCCGGCATGCCGATCATCGAAGTCGATCAGGCCCAGCAGGTGATCGTGATCAAGCGCTCGCTCAGCCCCGGGTTCGCCGGCATCGACAACGACCTCTTCTACGAACCGAATACCTCGATGCTGTTCGCCGACGCCAAGCAGGCTGCGGCGGACATCGCCGCCGAGATCCAGCAGCTTTAAGCCCGGCCCGGTGGGGGAGAGAAAAGGCGCCCAGCGCCTTATTCCCACATGCCGAAGTGCGAGCGAGGTCAAGGGACCGTCGAGTGGATCGGCGTGGTCTGCCTCGTTTCGCTTCTGCTGGTCGGGTTGTTCGCCGCAGGCGTGCGGGTGCCCGGGGCCGCGCTGGCGCAGGCCATCGCTTCGCGGATTCTCTGCGCGGCGGCGCTGGCGGAGCGGTGCGGGGACGAACCGGGGCTGATCGCCGAGTACGGGAGCGAGGTGGGGAGGCTGGCCCGTGAGCACATGCCCTCGCTGCTCTTCGAGCGGGGGTCGCGGGCCGTGCCGGTGGACTTCCGGCTCTGTCGCAGCGCCGCCTGCGGCGACGGAGCCGAACGGGGTTACGTCCGTCGCAGCGAGGCGGGACTGCCGGTGACAGCGTTCGTCCACGTCGTCGACTGCCGATCCGACGCAGCCGACGAGACGGAAGCAGAAGGAGCCGATTGCTCCGGACCGAGCGCCGGCAACCTCTACCTCCAGTACTGGACCTACTACGCCGACTCGGCCACCCTGCGCGGCGTCCCGATTGCCGGCGGCCGCGGCTACCACCGCGACGACTGGGAGTCAGTCCAGATTCGCATCCGCCCCGACGGCTCGGTCGACCAGCGCGCCTCCTCTCACCACGGCTACAACCACGGCCAGGGAGTGGCCAACTGGGGGTCGGACGCGGGGATCGTCCCGCTCCGGGACGCAGCCGAGACCGTCGGCCTCCGCCGCCGTAACGGCTGGGGCCCCGAGACCCGCTTCCTCCTCGTCTCCGGTGGCAGTCACGCCGGCAACGCCGACGGCATCCCCCACATCGAACGCCTGACGCCCGGCAGCCGAGTCCACCTGATCCCCCTGGAGCCGATCGCGACCTCTAGCCCGACCCGCTTCGCCGTCACCCCGCCCTGGCGCAAGCGGGTCTGGATCGACCCAGAGGCCGAGACAACCGACTGACATCGGCCAGTGCTGTTTTCGCCGTCATATAGATGGCGAATGCAGCAATGGCGCGGTCGCCTCGCCGGTCACCCTCCTATAGCCAAGCTTCACATTCCGGCAACCGGACCTCGCTAGGGTTTTCTGATCGCCACCGAGGTGACGCCCAGTTCCAAGGAAGCGATCGCGGAACGCCTTGCCGAGGCGCGTCGGCGCACGCTGGAGCTGATCGCCCCGCTCGACGACGAGCAGCTGAATCGCGTCTACTCGCCGATCCTCAGCCCGCTGGCCTGGGACCTCGGACACATCGCCAACTTCGAGGAGCTCTGGCTGGTGCAGACGATCGGCGGCCGCGAGCCGCTGCACGGCGAGCTCGGTCGCCTCTACGACGCGATCGAGAACCCGCGCCGGACCCGCGGCGAGCTGCCGATCCTGCGCGACGACGAGCTGCGCGCCTACCTCGCCGATGTGCGCGAGCGGACTCTGGAGGTGCTTGAGGAGGTCGAGATCGGTCCCGGGGTCGAGGATCCCCTGCTGCGGGACGGGTTCGTCTACGAGCTGCTGATCGCGCACGAGCTGCAGCACAACGAGACGATGCTGCAGCTGCTGCAGATGGTCGACGCGAGCGAGCCCGTTCGCATTGATGGGGGAAGCTTCGAAATCGGTGCGACTGCCCAAGGGTTCGCTTACGACAACGAGCGGCCTCGGCACTGCGTCGAGCTGAAGGCCTTCGAGATCGACCGCCTCCCCGTGACCAATGGCGCCTATGCCGAGTTCGTCGAGGACACTGGCGCCGAGCCGCCGCTGTACTGGGAGCGCGAAGGGGACGGTTGGGTTCGCACCGCGATGGGTCGTCGCGACCCTGTGGACCCGGACGCTCCGGTCATCCACGTCTCCTGGCACGAGGCCAACGCCTTTGCCCTCTGGGCCGGCAAGCGGTTGCCGACGGAGCATGAGTGGGAGGTGGCTGCGCCGTGCCTCGACGGGGTCGGCCAGGTCTGGGAGTGGACGTCTTCGGACTTCCTCGCTTACCCGGGCTTCGAGGCCTTCCCCTACCGCGAGTACTCGGCGCCCTTCTTCGGCGACGAGTACAAGGTGCTGCGGGGCGGCTCCTGGGCGACCCATCCCGACGTGATGCGGCCCAGCTTCCGCAACTGGGACCTGCCCCAGCGCCGGCAGATCTTTTCCGGCCTGCGCTGCGCGAGGGACGTGTGAGATGACGACGACCGAGCCCCCGATCGAGATCGAGGTCCACCTCGACGCCGACGGCGGGGCGAGGATGCGGCGCGACATCCGCGCCGGCCTCTCGACCGACCCGAAGGAGCTGGCGCCGAAGTACTTCTACGACGAGCGCGGCTCGCAGCTGTTCGAGCAGATCACCGAGCTGCCCGAGTACTACCCGACCCGGGCCGAGCGCTCGATTCTCGGCGAGCGCGCCGGCGAGATCGTCACGGCCGCCGGTGCGCCTCAGACGCTGGTCGAGCTCGGCTCCGGCTCGGCCGCCAAGACCCGCCACCTGCTGAGCGCGATGCGCGATGCCGGCTGCCTGCAGACCTATGTCCCGGTCGACATCTCCGCGGAGATCACCCACGAGACCGCGGAGTCGCTGGTCGAGGAGTACCCCGGCCTCGCCATCCGCGGCCTCGTCTGCGACTTCGAGCACGACCTCGAGCGCATCCCCGACGGAGGCGGCGGCCGGCTGGTGGCCTTCCTCGGCGGCACGATCGGCAACCTCTACCCCGATGCGCGGCACGACTTCCTCGTCCGGCTTGCCGGGCTGATGGCTCCGGAGGACCGCCTCCTGCTCGGCACCGACCTGGTCAAGGAGCCGGAGCGGCTCGAGGCGGCCTACGACGACTCGCTCGGCGTCACGGCCGAGTTCAACAAGAACGTGCTGCGCGTGCTCAACCGCGAGCTCGGGGCCGACTTCGACCTTGACGCCTTCGAGCACGTCGCCCGCTACGACGCCGGCGAGGCGCGCATGGACATCCGCCTGCGCTCCCTCACCGAGCAGACGATCCGCCTCGAGCAGCTCGACATGGCGGTCGGCTTCGCCGCCGGTGAGGAGATGCGGACCGAGATCTCCTCCAAGTTCACCCAGGAGCGCCTCGAGGGCGTCTATGAGGAGGCGGGCATGGAGATGAGCGGCTGGTTCACCGACGCCGCCGGGGACTATGCCCTGAGTCTCGCCAGGCCGAGCTAGGGAGCCAAGGCCTCGATCAACCCACCGAGCTTGTCCGGCGTCGTGATCGGCGTGAGGATCGGCAAAGTCACTCCGCCCTCGACGAAGGCGCCGATTCGCTCCTTCATCTCCTCCGGCGTGCCGAAGATGAACATCGTCCTCGATCAGGTCCCACGGGGCCGCGGCGGCGGCGCCCTGGCGGTCGCCCGCCTCCCAGGCGGCGACCATCGCGTCGATCTCATCGCCGTAGCCGAGCCAGCGGTAGAAGGCGGCGTAGACCGGGACGGTGATGTAGGAGGAGAACATGAAGCGGGCCAGCGGCTCGACCGCCTCGCGCTCGCCCGGCAGGCAGAAGAAGCGGCAGAGCAGCTCGAAGCCCTCCGGCGCGCCCTCCAGCTGCGCGGTCACCTTCGGCAGGCCGCCCAGCGGCAGGAAGTTGGTGAAGGCGCCGTCGGCGCGCTCGACCGCCAGCTCGAGCATCTTGCCGCGCAGCGCCGCGAGCACGATCGGCACCCGCTCTGCCGGCGCGGCCTCGAGCTTGAAGCCGCTCGCGGTGCGCTCGCCCGTCGAGCGCCGTCCCGCAGGAACTCGAGCGTCTCGCGCACCTTGCTCAGCGGCCGCTCGAAGGGGATCCCGTTCCAGCCTTCGACGATCCGGTCCGAGGAGGAGCCGATGCCGAGCACGAAGCGCCCGTCCGAGGCGTCGGCCAGCGCCGCCGCCTCCTGCGCGAGCAGCGCCGGGCCGCGCTGGAAGACGCCGACGATCCCGGTCCCGAGCCGCGCCCGCTCGGTCCAGGCGGCGCTCAGCGCCAGCGGCGTGAAGCCGTCGGGGCCGTTCGTCTCGCCGCTCCAGAAGTCGGTGTAGCCGACCGCCTCGGCCCGCTTCACATGCTCCTCGTGAGCGGCGAGCGAGAGTCCCCGGCAGCGGCAGCGTCAGTCCCCACCTTTCCATGTCGGGCACCCTACCCGCCCCAACCCCCGTTCCGGTGCGCCTTATGTGCCTATAGGTGGCATAAAGCGCACCGGAAGGGATCGAATAGGCTGCAGGGCGATGGGGGAGGCCTCACAGCCCAAGCCGGACCGCAACCTCGCGCTGGAGCTGGTGCGCGTGACCGAGGCCGCGGCGCTCGCCGCCGCTCGCTGGGTCGGCCGCGGCGACAAGATCGCCGCCGACCAGGCCGCGGTCGACGCGATGCGCTTCGTCCTCGACTCGGTCTCGATGGACGGCGTCGTCGTCATCGGCGAGGGGGAGAAGGACGAGGCGCCGATGCTCTACAACGGCGAGCACATCGGCGACGGCACCCCGCCCGGTGGTCGACATCGCGGTCGACCCGCTCGAGGGCACGCGCCTCTGCGCCCTCGGCATGCCCAGCGCGCTCGCCGTGATCGCGCTCGCCGAGCGCGGCTCGATGTTCGACCCCGGCCCCTGCGTCTACATGGAGAAGATGGCCGGCGGGGAGGAGATCGCCGACCTGCTCGACCTCGACCGCCCGCTGCCCGAGACGCTGAAGCTGATCGCCGAGCGCAAGGGCGGCAGCGTCGGCGACGTCACCGTCGTCATGCTCGACCGCCCCCGCCACGAGGACGCGATGCGCGAAGTGCGCGAGGCCGGCGGCCGCATCCGCCTGATCACCGACGGCGACGTCTCGGCCGCCCTGCTCGCGGTCAGCGACCGCTCGCCCGTCGACCTCCTCTGGGGCATCGGCGGCACCCCCGAGGGCGTGCTCTCCGCCGCAGCGCTGAAGTCGATGGGGGGCCAGCTCCTCGGCCGCCTCTGGCCGCGCAACGACGAGGAGCGCAGCGCCGCGCTCGACGCCGGCTACGACCTCGACCGGATCCTCACCGCCAACGACCTCTGCTCCGGGGAGGACGTCTTCTTCTCCGCCACCGGCGTCACCGACGGAGACGTCCTGCAGGGCGTCCGCTACCGCGGCGCAGGCGCGACCACCGAATCGCTCGTCATGCGCTCCCGCTCCGGGACCGTTCGGCGGGTCCACGCCCGCCATGATCGCGCCAAGCTGCGCGCGATCATCGGCGAGCGCTACGGCTAGCTCCAGCTCCGCTGGCACCCTGCCGGTCCGGCACCATCGCCGGTGCTCCCTGCGCCGTGTTGTCCAAATCGGGTACGCCGGATATACTGATCCGATATTTTCAAGTATTCGCAGGGAACTCTCACGGAGCGCATCGTCCACGGACGCCGCTGAGGCAAATCAGCGGCCCCGAGCGGGCACCACCGTCCTCGGCCTGCTCTCCGTCCCGCTGAATGCGCTCGTCCTGAGGGTGCTGGCCGGCGGCCCGATGCGGCTCTCGGACATTCGCGCCGATCTCGGCGGCCCGGCGCAGTCGACGCTTCGCGGCAACCTCTCGAAGCTGGTCGAGTTGGGGGCGCTGACGCGCTGCCGTGGCGATCGACCGAGCATTCTCGCCTACGAGCTGACTCCCTTCGGCCGCGACCTCCTGCTCGCCGCCGAGGCAGCGGAGGGTTGGCTGCAACTCGCCCCGGACGGGCCGGTCGCGCTCGACAGCGCGGCGGCCAAAGTGGCGCTCAAGGCCCTGGTCGGAGGCTGGTCGTCGACCATCGTTCGCGCTCTGGCGGCCCGTCCGCTGACCCTGACCGAGCTCGACAAGCTGATCGACACCTACACCTACCCGGCGCTGGAGCGGCGACTCTCGGCGATGCGGCTTGTCGGACAGGTCGATCTCGGCCCCAGCGACGGGATCAAGGGCCGCCAGTACACGGTCAGCCCCTGGCTACGTCACGCGATCGGCCCACTCAGCGTCGCGGCTCGCTGCGAGCGGCGCCACATGGCAAGCACGACGGGGCCGATCGGCCGCATCGACGTCGAGGCGGCCTTTCTCCTGGTCGCCCCGACGATCGTGCTGGACGCGGACTTCGACGGGACCTGTCAGGTCGCGGTGGAAGCGGGCCGCGGCGACTCCGGCAGGCCCTGGGCCGGGGTGCAGCTGACGCTCGAGAAGGGCTCGGTGACCTCGTGCGTCGCCAAGATCGAGGCACAGCCCGAGAGCTGGGTTCTCGGCCCGACCGCGGCCTGGCTCGATGCGGTGATCGGCCGCGACCCTGAGGGCCTCGGCTTCGGCGGCGATGCGGAAGCTCGGGCGGGAGGTCGTCCAGGGGCTTCACGACGCGCTCTTCGGTGCTCGCTCGGCGCAGCCGCAGTCCTCCTCCGGAGCGGCTGCCGGCGAGCCCGCGGGCGCGTAGGGCAGCTCGCCCGTGTCGTGCAGCTCGTGGCGCAGCGAGTTGATCACCGCGCCCGCCAGCATCGCCAGACTGAGCACGTAGAACCAGAGCAGGGCGATGAGCACGAATCCGAGCGTCGAGCCGAAGCGCGAGAGGCTGGAGACGTTGGAGAGGTAGAAGGGGAAGAGCCAGTTGGCGAGGCCGGCGCAGAGGGTGACGAAGGCTGCGCCGGGCCAGACCGCGCGCCACGGCATGTGGCCCTTGGGCACGGCCCAGAAGATCACGCAGCAGATCAGGAAGACGGTCAGGATCGCCGCCCCGAGCAGCAGCGCGGTGTCGATCACCTTGATGTCGGAGAGGCCGAGCGGCAGCCGGTCGGTGCTGGCGACCAGCGTGCTCTCCATCGTCGGCAGGAAGATGCTGGCGGCGATGAAGAGGAGGACGACGGCGAGCATCGCGAAGGAGAAGCGCTTCTGCTCGACCCAGCCGCGGCACTCGACGTGGTAGATGCGGCAGAAGGCGGTGTCCATCGCCCCCCAGAAGGAGGCGCCGATCCAGAGCGAGCCGAGGAAAGCGGCGATCCCGATCGTGGTCGAGTTCTGCTCGATCCGGTTGAGGGCGTCGGTGAGGGTTTCCTGCTCTACGTTGGGGAAGAGGCGCTGCAGGTCGTCGAGCACGCTGGCCTCGACGCCGCCGATCTTCAGCACCTGCCCGAAGACGAAGAGCACGAGCAGGGCGAAGGGGAAGACCGCCAGCATCAGGTTGTAGGCGACCATCGCCGAGAGCCCGGTGATGTTCTCGCGATACGCTCGCTGCCAGAAGGCGCGTAGCCAGGGACGTGAATGTCGCACGGATTTCGGCATTGACTTCAGAAACTGAAGCGAATATGATGCGAACAGACGTTTGAGCGGACCGGATGCCCAGCACGGGCCTGGGGCAGCGCAGACTAATCGGCCATGCGGACCGGATTGCCGGTCCGTTTTTTCGCGACTTTCCGCCGGCGACGGCGTTCCAGTTGCAGGACTTAACCACCTAGCGCAAAGAAACGGGTGCAGACAGGATGCTGGTAGCAGAGCTTCAGGAGCTTGAGGAGGTCAAAGGCCTCATAACTAGAGGGCAGCAGCTTGGCGTGCTGACCTTCGGCGACATCGCCTCCGCCGTCTCGGAGGTCGATCTGGACGAGTCCGACGTCGAGGACCTGTACGGGCACCTCGAGAAGTCGGGCATCGAGCTTGTCGAGGACATGGACCCGGCCCAGAAAGCGGCCGCGGAAGCGATGCCCGCCGACACCGGCAAAAAAGGCCGGCGCCGTCAGAAACAGGCGCTCGACCTGAAACCGGACATGACCACGGACAGCCTGCAGCTGTTCCTCAAGGACATCGGCAAGGTCCGCCTGCTGACGGCCGCGGAGGAGGTCGAACTCGCCAAGCGGATCGAGCGCGGCGACCTCGACGCGAAGCAGAAAATGGTCGAGTCCAACCTGCGGCTGGTCGTCTCGATCGCCAAGAACTACCGCAACCAGGGCCTGCCCTTCCTCGATCTGATCCAGGAGGGCACGCTGGGCCTGGTCCGCGCGGCGGAGAAGTTCGACTACCGCAAGGGGTTCAAGTTCTCCACCTACGCGACCTGGTGGATCCGCCAGGCGATCGCCCGCGCGCTCGCCGACAAGGCGCGCACGATCCGCATCCCGGTCCACGTGGTCGAGAAGCTGAACAAGATCGGCCGCGCCGAGCGCAAGCTGGTCACCGAGCTGGGCCGCGAGCCGACCCCGGAGGAGATCGCCGAGGTCACCGGCATCGACCCCGAGGAGGTCGACTCGATCAAGCGCTCCGCCCAGGCACCGGTCTCGCTGGAGAAGCCGGTCGGCGACGAGGAGGAGTCGGAGTTCGGCCAGTTCATCGCCGACGAGAAGGCCGAGTCCCCCTTCGACCGGGCGGCCGACCTGCTGACCAAAGAGGCGCTGAAGGAAGCGCTGGAGAACCTCTCCTACCGCGAGCGGCGCGTGCTGGAGCTGCGCTACGGCCTCGGCGGCGAGCACCCGCGCACGCTGGACGAGGTGGGGCGCACGTTCAACGTCACCCGCGAGCGCATCCGCCAGATCGAGAATCAGTCGCTGAAAAAGCTCCAGCAGCTGGGCGAAGCCCAGAAGCTCAGAGAGGTCACCTGAGGCTTCAAGCCTAAGGAGTACGGGCATCCCGGCCGATACAGGTCGGGATGTTCGAGATCGACAAAGCGCTGCGCACGCTCATCGAGCGTGAGGGGTCCGACCTGCACGTCAAGGTCAACTCGCCGCCGATCGTGCGTATGCACGGCGAGCTCGCCCACCTCGAGGGCTACGGGCCGCTCTCCGCGGAAGACACCGAGAAGGCCTTCCACGACATCGCCGAGGTCCGCTCGCTGACCGAATTCGAGGAGGACGGCGAGGCCGACTTCGCCTACTCGCTGCCCGGCCTGGCGCGCTTCCGCGTCAACACCTTCAAACAGCGCGGCTCGATCTCGATCGTCTGCCGCGCGATCCCCTTCGAGATCCGCTCGGTCGCCGAGCTCGGCCTGCCGCAGGTGGTCACCGATCTGGCCGAGGAGGCGCGCGGGATCATCCTCGTCACCGGCACCACGGGCTCGGGCAAGAGCACGACGCTGGCGGCGATGATCGACCACATCAACCGGACTCGGCCGCGGCACATCGTCACGCTCGAGGACCCGATCGAGTACCTGCACGAAGACAAGCGCTCGATCGTCAACCAGCGCGAAGTCGGCTCCGACACGCGCAGCTTCGGCCGTGCGATGCGGCGCGTCCTGCGCCAGGACCCCGACGTGATCCTGATCGGCGAGATGCGCGACGAGGAGACCGTGCGCACGGCGCTCTCCGCGGCGGAGACCGGCCACCTCGTGCTCTCCACCGTCCACACCCTCGACGCGACCGAGACGATCAACCGCATCGTCGACTTCTTCCCGCCCCACCTGCAGCAGCAGGCGCGGGTGATGCTCTCCTCGACCCTCAAGGGCGCGATCGCCCAGCGGCTCGTCCCCGATGTGACCGGCGAGGGGCGCGTCGCCGCTGCCGAGGTGATGGTGGTCACCGGCCGCGTCCAGGACCTGATCCTCAACCCCGAGGAAACGGGCAAGATCACCGAGGTCATCGGCGAGGGCGAGTACTACGGCATGTGTACCTTCGACCAGTCGCTGCTGCACTACGTGATGGAGGGCAAGGTGACCGAGGAGGTCGCCCTCGATTACGCCTCCAGCCCGCACGACTTCAAGCTGATGCTGGCCGCAGGCGGCCAGCGGGCGAGCGGCATCGAGCAGCTCGGCAACGAGGAGCCGGTGGCCCGGTGAGGGAGAAGCTCAACGAGAACCCGAAGGCCCAGGTCGCGCTGGTCGCCCTGCTGGTCGTCGTCGCGGTCGTCTTCTTCCTCAAAGGCTCCAGCGGCGGCGAAGAAGAAGAAGCTGCAGCGCCGACCGAAGCGACGGTCGCCGTCGCCGGCACCGGTGTCAGCGGCACGGCAACGGGCGCCACTCCGGGCGAAGCGGTCGAAGGCGCCATCGAAAGCGCCGAAGGCTCGCTCGAAGCCGGCGTGTCCGCCGCGCCCAGCTCGGTGCCGGCCCCATCGCCGCCGCGCCCGCTCACCGACGCCTATGAGGCCGGCAAGACCGTCGTCCTGCTGATCGTCCATCCGGGCGGCATCGACGACGAGCTGGTCACCCGCTCCACGGCGCTGCTCGCCGGCCAGTCCGACGTCGCCCTCTTCGTCGTCCCCGATCGCCAGATCGCCCGCTATGCCGCGATAACCATCGGTCTCGACGTCAACCGCGTCCCCGCCCTGGTCGTGATGAAGCCCAAGCGCCTCAGCGGCGGCACGCCGCAGGCGACGGTCGAGTACGGCTTCCAGACGCCGCAGGGCGTGGTCCAGGCGGTGGAGGACGCCGCCTACCGCGGGCCCGAAGTCACCTACCACCCGAACTGAGCCGGCGATGAGCGCCGACAACCCCACCTATCCAGGTCACCTGCGCCCGGTCCCCGACTCCGGCGGCTCCGCCGCGCCGGCGCTGGAGGGGCCGGAGGCGGGCGGCAAGCTGGGATTGACGCCGCCTCGCCAGCGAGGCCACTCGCGGGGCTTCATCTCCGATGTCCTGCTCGAGCTCGGTTACGCCGAGCCCGAGACCGTGCAGGCGGCGGTAGAGGCATCGCGCACGGCGGGCCGCCCCCCCGAGTCGATCCTGCTCGAGCAGGGCACGATCAACAGCGACCAGCTCTCCCGTGCAACCGCCGAGCGCTACGGGCTCGACCACGTCGACCTCACCGCCTACAACGTCGACGTGGCCGCCGCCGCTCTCTTCCCGGTGACGATGGCGCGCCGCTACAAGGCCGTCCCGGTCGGCTTCGTCGACCAGAAGACGCTGCTCGTCGCCGCGGTCGACCCGGCCAACGTTCTGGCCATCGACGACATCCAGATCGCCACGGGGCTCGATTGCCAGATCGCCGTCGCCGCCGAGGAAGACGTCGAGGCGCTGCTCGCCCGGCTCGGCACGCTGCAGAGCGCCGCCGCCGAGGCGATCGTCGAGAACCAGGTCCTGGCCGAGGAGGAGGAAGAGGACGAGAGCCTCGCCGAGGTCAGCTCGATGCAGGCGGGCGCCGAGGACGCGCCGGTGATCAAGCTCGTCTACAGCATCCTCGCCCAGGCGGTGGGGGAGGGGGCCTCCGACATCCACCTCGAGCCCGAGGAAGACGAGCTGCGCATCCGCTTCCGCGTCGACGGCGTGCTGAAGGAGTCCGCGCACGTGCCCAAGCGGATGACCGGCGCCGTGATCTCGCGCCTGAAGATCATGAGCGAGCTCGACATCGCCGAGAAACGCGTCCCCCAGGACGGCCGGGTCAGCGTCGCGGTCGAGGAGCGCCGCATCGACCTGCGCGTGACCACGCTGCCCACCTCGCGCGGCGAGGGGGCGACGATCCGCATCCTCGACGAGGGCAACGCGCAGCGCTCGCTCGACGACCTCGGCATGGACGGCTCCGCCCGGGCCCGCTTCGAGGACGCCTTCCACCAGGCCTACGGTGCCGTGCTGGTCACCGGCCCCACCGGCTCGGGAAAGAGCACGACCCTCTACGCGGCGCTCTCCGAGCTCAACGGGATCGAGAAGAAGATCATCACGATCGAGGACCCGGTCGAGTTCCGCATCCCCGGCGTCAACCAGATGAACGTCAACCGCAAGGCGGGACTCGACTTCGCCCGCGGGCTGCGCTCGATCCTGCGCGCCGACCCCGACATCGTCATGGTTGGCGAGATCCGCGACGCCGAGACCGCGCGGATCGCGATCGAGGCCGCCCTCACCGGCCACATGATGCTGACCACGCTGCACACCAACGACGCCCCGGGCGCGATTGCCCGCCTCAACGAGATGGGCATCGAGACCTTCCTCACCGCCTCCGCGGTCGATTGCGTCGTCGCGCAGCGCCTCGCTCGCAAGCTCTGCCCCAACTGCAAGCGGCGCTCGATCGTCCCGGTTCAGGCGCTGCGGGACGCCGGCGTCAAGGTCGGCACCGAGGTCGAGGCCTATGAGCCGGTCGGCTGCGGCCGCTGCAACAACAGCGGCTACAAGGGCCGGGTCGGCATCTACTCGGTGATGAGCCTCAGCGACCGGATCAAGGAAATGACGATCGCTCGCGCGGCCGAGACGGAAATCGCCGCCGTCGCCCGCGAGGAGGGGATGCTCACCCTGCGTGAGGACGGCGTCGTAAAGATCAGAGCCGGGGTCACCAGCCTCGAGGAGGTGCTTCGTGTCACAGCATGATTTCGACTTCGCCGAGGTGCTGCGCCGCATGGTCGAGGCGCGGGCTTCCGACGTGCACATCACCGCCGGCTTCCCGCCGGCGATCCGCGACAAGGGCAAGATCAAGCCGATGGAGGGGTTCGGCGTGCTGACCGGGCAGCAGACCCGCGACGTCGTCTACTCGATCCTCAACGACGACCAGCGCAAGCGCTTCGAGAACCACAAACAGCTCGACTTCGCCTACGCGATTCCCGGCGTCGCCCGCTTCCGCGTCAACTGCTTCTTCCAGCGCGGCTCGGTCAGCGCCGCCTTCCGGCTCGTGCCGCAGGACATTCCCGACCTCGACTCGCTCGGCGTGCCGCAGGTGCTGCGCGAGCTGACCGCCAAACCGCGCGGCTTCGTGCTGGTCACCGGCCCCACCGGCTCGGGCAAGAGCACGACGCTGGCGGCGATGCTCGACGTGATCAACACCGAGAACGCGGACCACATCCTGACGATCGAGGACCCGATCGAGTTCCTCCACACGCACAAACGCTCGATCGTCAACCAGCGCGAGGTCGGCTCCGATGCCGAGGACTTCGCCCTCGGCCTGCGCGCCGCCCTGCGAGAGGATCCCGACGTCATCCTCGTCGGCGAGATGCGCGACCTGGAGACGATCTCCACGGCGCTGACAGCGGCCGAGACCGGACACCTGGTCTTCGCCACGCTGCACACCCAGTCGACCTCGCAGACGGTCGACCGGATCATCGACGTCTTCCCGCCTGAGCAGCAGGGGCAGGTGCGCACGCAGCTCTCGATCGCCCTGCAGGGGATCGTCACCCAGCAGCTGCTGCCGACCACCGACGGCCTGGGCCGCACGGTCGCCACCGAGGTGCTGATCCCGACCCCGGCGGTCCGCAACCTGATCCGCGAGGGCAAGACTCACCAGATCTACGCCGCGATCCAGACCTCCGGCGCGGTCGGCATGCAGACGATGGACGCCGACCTGGCCCGCCTCGTGCGCGCCGGCAAGATCACCCGTTCGCTGGCCGAACAGCGTGCTTCCGTGCCGGAGGAGCTCAAGCGGCTGCTCGGCGAGGCGCCCGCCGTCATGCCGCAGGCCCAGATGGACGGCCGCGCCGCCACCGAAGCGGCGGCGGTCACGCAGGCCACCACCCCGCCGCCTCCCGCCTACACCCCGGGGGCCTAGCGGGCGATGGCCGGCGCAACCACATTCGCGTTCCGGGCCATGGACCTGGCCGGGGCCTCCTCTGCGGGGGAGATCGAGGCCGAGTCGAAGGCCTCGGTCACCGAGCAGCTGCGCCAGCGTGGCCTGATCGTCCTCGACGTCAGCGAGAAGTCCGACCCCTTCAAGATCGAGGATCTCTTCAAGCGCTGGCGAGGCGCCGACATGCGCGAGCTGGCCGTCTTCTCGCGCCAGTTCGCCACGCTGATCGCCTCGGGGATGCCGATGCTGCGCACCCTGAGCACGCTCGAAGAGCAGACCCAGGACGAGCAGATCAAGGAGGCCGTGGCCAGCGTGCGCGCCGACGTCGAGGCGGGCAGCTCGCTCGAGCAGGCGATGGAGCGCCAGCCGAAGGTCTTCGACCGCCTCTTCCGCGCCATGGTCCGCTCCGGCGAGCAGTCGGGCCGGCTCGAGGAGGCGATGGACCGGATCGCCTTCCAGGTCGAGAAGGCCGACGCGCTGCGCCGCCAGGTCAAATCGGCGCTGATGTACCCGGCGCTGGTCTTCGGCTTCGCGATCGTCGTCCTGATCGCGATCGTCATCTTCGTCATCCCCACCTTCGCCGGCATCTTCGAAGAGCTGGCCGAAGAAAACCCGGGCGAAGCATCCGGCCTGCCGCTGCCGACTCAGGTCTGCGTCAGCGTCTCCGAAGCCCTCACCAGCTACCCCTACATCATCGTCCCCGGGCTGGTGCTGATCGTCTTCGGCTTCTTCAAATGGAAGAAAACCAAGCGCGGACACGAACAGTGGGACCGTTTCAAACTGCGCCTGCCCTTCAAGATCGGCGACGTGATCCAGAAGGTGGCCCTGGCGCGCTGGTCGCGCACATTCTCCGGCGCCGTCTCCTCGGGCGTGCCGATGCTGCAGGCGATCCGGCTGACGGGGGAGACGGCGGGCAACGTCGTCGTCGAGCAGGCGATGGACGACGTCTACGCCTCGGTCAAGCAGGGCGGCTCGATCGCCGGGCCGATCGAGGAAAACCCGATCTTCCCGCCGATGGTCGGCCACATGATCGCCGTCGGCGAGGAAACCGGCCAGCTCGAGCACATGCTCAGCAAAGTCGCCGACTTCTATGAGACCGAGGTCGACGCCAAGGTGAAGGCGCTCACCGCGCTGATCGAGCCGGTGATGATCGTCTTCGTCGGCGGCGTCGTCGGCTTCATCGTGATCGCCATGTACCTGCCGATGTTCAGCATCTTCGAAAAGATCCGCTGAGCCCAGCGCCATCCGCAAGGTTGGAATTTTCTCGGAGCTTTGTTAGGTTAACGCGTAACCTTACAAAGTTGGAATTCCTCTGAAAGGATCGCGATGAGTGATCGGGCGCCTGCGGTGGGAGCCTTCGAGCAGCGTATCTGGCCGGCGAATCCGGGCGGATATGGACGGGCGGCCCGCCGTGGGGGGCGCTATCGGGTCTTCGTTCCGGCTCCGATCTCGGAACGCTCGTTTCCCTTGGACGGAGACGCCGGAACGGCTCTTCATGCGGCAGCAAGGGCGCTCGGGCGACTCGAGCAGTCGGCCAGGCGAGTGGCGACACTCGGTGCCATCGCGCAGAACTTGCTTCGCTCCGAGAGCGTGGCCTCGTCGCGCATCGAGGGAGTGGTCATCTCACAGAAGCGCCTGGTGCGGGCAGCCCACGAGGACAAGGCAAGACGACGCGGCGACTACCGGGCCGCGGCGGTGCTCGGCAACGTAGAGGCAATGAACAGAGCGATAGAGATCGGCACCAGGGGCGAGCCATTTGCCGTCGCCGATCTCCTCGACATACACCTGCGCCTGCTTCGCTTTACCGAGGACCGCGGCATCGCGGGGGTGATCCGGAAAGCGCAGAACTGGATTGGCGGCAACGACTACAACCCCGTTGGCGCCGTCTACGTGCCACCGCCGCCCGAGCATGTCTTGGGGCTTCTGGAGGATCTATGCCGCTTCATCGCGCGAGATGACCTTCCGCCGGTTGCACAGGCGGCGATCGCCCATGCGCAGTTCGAGACGATTCATCCATTCGCGGATGGCAATGGCCGGGCTGGACGCGCTCTGATCTACGCGATTCTGCGCCGGCGCGGCGAGATCGCCAGCTATGTACCGCCGATCAGCCTCGTGCTCGGCAGCGTTCCCAGGGCCTATATAGGGGGTCTGACCGAGTACCGGGAAGGCAGAATCGCCGAGTGGTGCGAGCTCTTTGCCGCAGCTGCTGCGCGAGCGGCCGAGGAGGCGGAGAGTCTTGCCCGGGAGATCGAGGCGCTTCAGGACGACTGGCTCGACCGCCTCGGCCGCCCGCGCAGCGATTCCTCTGCCAGCCGGCTGGTCTCGGCGTTGCCCGAGCAGCCCGTGATCGATGTCGCCACGGCTCAGCGGCTCAGCGGCAGGTCGCATGTGGCGGTGGGCGGTGCGATGAGGCAGCTGGAGGACGCTGGCATCCTCCGCCGGCTCAACGAGCGCAAGTGGGGTCGCGTATGGGAGTGCGACGAGTTGCTCGAGCTGGTCGAACGTTTCGAGGAGAGGGTCTCTACGCCCGATCCAGGTTGACCGCTTATCTGGGGGAATTCGGGCTCGGAACCCGAGTTTTGGGGGGATGAACTCCTAGTTTCGGGGATAAAGGTCTCGCCCAGGCGGTCGATTAGGGAAGGGTGATGAATCTGCCAGTGCCTTGGTGCAAAAGGCAAACCCGCTGTGAGGCGGGGGCGCAAAGCCAACGGGGCTCCTTTGCGGGAGCCGGCCGGGCTACCACCGGGGTCGACAGACACCACGTGGCTGCAACGCGACGGGGCTCTGGCGAAATCGATAGGAACCTAGGAGGTCCCTGATGTTTCTCCAGAATCTCCGGGCCAAAGTTGGCGCCCGGCTCAACGGCGACAAGGAATCGGGCTTCACCCTGATCGAGCTCCTTGTCGTCATGCTCATCCTCGGAATCCTGGCCGCGATCGCGCTGCCCGCCTTCTTCAACCAGAAGGACAAGGCCGGCGACGCTAAGGCCAAGGAGACCGCGCACTCGGCTCAGGTTGCAATGGAGACTTGTGCGACGGACAACAACGGAAGCTACGCTCCGTGCGACGACCTCGCAGTGCTCGCGGGCATTGAGCCCACGCTAACCGGAGCTTCGATCACCTTCCCGGTTGCAGCGACAGCTACCACTTACACCCTCAGGGTGGCTTCGGACACCGCTGGACAGTGGTTTGAAATCCAGAACAACGCAGGTGCCCTCAGCTACCCGTGCACGGTTCCCGGCAAGGGCGGATGCCCCAAAGTTGGGGAAGCCGGCGACTGGGGTTGATCCCACTAGCCGCATCGCTTAGCAATGTCTAAGCCAAGCGCAAGCGCTGTCGAGGGGCGGGCCATCGTGGCCCGCCCCTCGACGCGTCTGCTCTGCGCCGTTGCGGCGCTTGCAGCTTCGGCCTCCCTGGCCCCGGCCGCCGGGGCCGCGCAACCCGAACCGCTGACGCTGATCGGGACGAGTCCAACGTCGGATCCCGCCCAGCCGGCGCAGTCGACGACGCCGCTGATCATGGGCCGAGCGGACGACGGGGGGATCACCACGGTCACCCGAGCCTCCCTTGGGTTCCCGGTTGCGGCCGTCGTCGATCCGGGCGACGAAGTCGAGATCTACGCCAGCGCCGACTGCTCCGGCGCGCCGGTCGCGACCGGCTCTCTCGACGAGCTCGAAGGCAGCGGCATCGAAGTGGAAGTGGCCCCGGAGTCGGCCACGACCTTCACCGCAATCCTGATCGACGACGAAGACCCCGGAAGCCCCTCCGGCTGCTCCAACTTCATCACCTACTGGCACAGCGCGACTCCCGCGACGCCGCCTGAGGACGAAACGCCTAGCGGCGGGACGAATGCCCCGGGTACTGCCGGTGCTCCGTCCGCCCCGCGCCTGCGCACGGTCCCCGGCGGCCGTGCCAACGACAACGCGCCGCTGGTGGCCGGAAGCGCCCCCGGGGCCGCGACCGTGAAGGTCTTCAGCACACCGGGCTGCGGCGGGCCTGTGGCGGCCAAGGGCTCGGCCGAGGAGCTCGGCGCGGGTCTGGCGGTCCGGGTCGCCGACAACAGCGTCACCACCTTCTCCGCCGTTTCGGTCGCGAGCGGCGGCGAGTCCGCCTGCTCGGCGCCCGTCACCTACGTCGAGGACTCCGCCGCTCCACGCACCCGCATCACGATGGGGCCGGGGGTGAAGACCAGGCGGCGCAAGGCGGTCTTCCGCTTCACCGACACCAGCGGCGACCCGCCCGGCACGACCTTCCTCTGCAAGGTCGACCGCCGGAAGTGGGGGCAGTGCCACTCGCCCTTCAAGCTGAAGCGCCTCGGCTTCCGCCGTCACGTCCTGCGCGTGCGCGCCATCGACGTCGCCGGCAACGCCGAGGCAAAGGGCGCCAAGCGCAGCTTCAAGGTCCTCCGCTCGCCGTAGGTGCAGCTTGGGCCGGGCGGCAGCCGCCCGCTCGGGTAGAACTCGCGCACGATGGTCGCCGTCTTCCTGATCGTCTTCCTCGCCGGGCTCGCCGCCGGCAGCTTCGCCACGGCAGTCGCCCACCGCGTGCCACGCGACATCTCGATCGTCGGCCCTCGCTCGCAGTGCCCCACCTGCGGCGCGCAGGTCGCCGCCTACGACAACCTGCCGCTCTTCTCCTGGCTGCTGCTGCGGGGCCGCACGCGCTGCTGCGAAGCACCGATCTCGCTTCGCTATCCGTTGACCGAGCTCGCCACCGGCCTGCTCTTCGTCGCCACCGTGCTCGTCTACCGCGACGACGCGGCCGAGGCGGTCATCGGCCTGGTCTTCGTCACGATGCTGGCCATCGTCACGCTGACCGATCTCGAGCAGCGCATCATCCCCAACAAGGTGCTGCTCGCCGGGGCGCTGCTCTGCATCGCGATCGCGGCTCCCACCGATCCGGCCGGCCTGCCCGAGCGAGCGATCGCCGCCGCCGCGGCCGGTGGCGTCTTCTTCGTGGTCGTGCTTGCCTATCCCGCCGGTATGGGCCTCGGCGACGTCAAGCTGGCGGCGACCATGGGCCTCTTCCTCGGCCGCGCCGTCGCCCCCGCGATCCTCATCGCCCTGCTCGCCGGCAGCCTCCTCGGCCTCGCCCTGCTCGCCCGCCACGGCTCCGGGGCCCGCAAGATGGCGGTTCCCTTCGGGCCGTTCCTGGCCCTCGGCGGTGTCGTCGCCCTGCTGGCCGGCGAAGGGATGATCGACCTCTACCTCGGCTGACTCGAGCCCGATGGGAAGGGCCATCGGACGTCCACCGCGCTAAAGCCGCCCGGCCTGGCGTCCGATGAGAGATGCATGACGTCAAGAGGGCGAGGTACGCCGCCCCACGAGGGTGGCTTCGTGCTGATCGAGATCGTGACCAGCGCGGCGATCCTCGCCATCGTCGCCGGTTCCGTGCTGACCCTGCTGCAGGCGACGGGCCGCACGGCCGCCGACCAGCGCCGCCACTCCGAGGCATACGCGATCGCCCAGGAAGACCAGGCACGGTTGCGCTCGATGCGGCTCTCGGCGCTCAACCGGCTGAGCGAAACCACCCCGGTAACGCTCGACGGCACCAAATTCACGGTCGAATCGAGCGGCGTCTTCGTCAACAACTCGAGCGGCACGGACTCCTCCTGCGCCGCCGGCAACACCTCGGCCGACTACGTGAAGGTCACCTCGAAAGTGAGCTGGGAAGGGATGGGCAATCGCCCGGCCCCGACGATCCAGAGCATCGTCGCACCCTCGACCGGCTCGCTCGACCCCAACCGCGGGATCCTCATCGTCACCGCGAAAAACGCGGCCGGGGGGGCGCTCAGCGGCCTCGGCCTCTCGGGCAGCGGAGCGGGAGCCTTCAGCGGCAGCACCGACTCCACCGGCTGCGCCCACTTCGCCGACCTGCCCGCCGGCAGCTACACGGTGACGACCAGCGGCGCGAGCCTGGTCGACAAGAACGGCAACGCGCCCGGCGCCAACCACAGCACCAGCGTCACCGCCGGCGGCACCAACACCCTTTCGCTCGAATACGACCAGGCAGCGACGTTGCCCGTCCAGTTCCAGTATCGCGTCGGCAGCACCTCCACCTTCAAAGCGGCAAAGCTCGACGCGGTCTACCCATTCCATTCCAACATGACGCCGGCGAAGGCCTACTGGTCGCCGTCGAAAGCGCGCGTGCTCAGCATCAGCGCGACGCCGATCTTCCCCTTTGCCACCCCGGTCACCGTCTGGGGCGGGGCCTGCTCGGAAAACAATCCCGGCGCCGGCGCCGGGCAGGCGAGCGTCACGCTGCAATCCGGGAAAACCGCCTCGCTGCAGACCGTTCAGGTGCCGGCCCTCGAAATAACCGTCAAAAAAGAAGGCACGGTGACCAGCGGCGCGACGATCACGGTCGAGGACGACAAATGCGTGGTCGAAGGAAGCCAGTACGTGCGCACCTACGTCAGCGAAGCGCAGGGCCACCAGGCCAGCAGCTCGACCAGCACAGAACCGGAATACGGCGTGCCCTACAGCACCTCCTACGACATCTGCGCCTACACGAAAATCGGCAGCACGAATCGCCGGGCAACAGCGAGCAACGTGGAAGTCAAAAGCCTGACCTCGGGCACTCCCGTCTCACTCAACATCACCAGCAGCTCGAGCAGTGGGACGTGCCCGTGAGCCGCCTCCCCTCGATCGGCGAGGAGCGCGGCACGACGCTGACCGAGCTGATGGTCGGCATCGCTGCCGGCATGGTGGTGATCATGGCGCTCTCGATGGTGATCCTCTCGACGATGCACGGTGTGAGCCGGGTGAGCGCCAGGGTGGAAGCCACCCAGCAGGCCCGGATCGCGATCTCGCGGACGATGGAACAGCTGCACTCCGCCTGCGTCGCGCCCGAAGTCACGCCGGTGAAGGAAAGCAGCAGCGGCACCCTGTTGCGCTTCGTCCACCAGACCGGCTCCGGCGTCGCGCCGACGCCGATCCTCAGCGAGATCAGCCTCAGCGGCGGCACGCTCTCGCAGGCCAACTTCAGCTCGACCGGAGGCACCTCCCCCAACTGGACCTTTGCGAGCACGCCCTCAACCACCCGCCAGCTGCTCACCGACGTTGCCCCGATCCCGCCCAGCAGCTCGATCTTCAGCTACTACGCCTACATCAACGGCACCCCTTCGAGCGCCCCGCTGGCCACACCGCTGAGCAGCACCGACGCCGCGCGCACGATCCTCGTCCGGGTCGCCCTCAACGTCACGCCGGACAAAACGACCGTGGCCGACAGCGGCGCCGACGCCAGCATCCAGGACAGCGCCAGCCTGCGCCTCACGCCACCTTCCTTCAACGAAAAAGTGACCAGCCTGCCATGCCGCTGAGGCGCGCGGACAACGAGGGCGGCTTCACGATGATCATGACGGTCATCGGCCTCTCGGCGATCGCCTCGATGGTGCTCGTCGCCGTCACCGCGGTCAGCGGCGACACCCACACCTCACGGTACGACCTCGACCAGAAGCAGGCCTACGAGGCGGCGAAAGCCGGCATCGACGACTACGCCTACCACCTCTACGCGCAGAACAGCTACTGGACCTCGTGCGACAGCGTGCCCTCGCCCAGCGCCGTCAACCAGGTCGGCTCGACGGCCAAACGACGTTCGGTGCCGGGCAACACGGGGGCCACCTACGCGATCGAACTGCTGCCCTCGACCACCCAGTCGACCTACACACAGTGCAGCACCTCGAATCCGACCCAGAGCATGCTCGAGTCGAGCGGCACGCTGAAGGGCACCTTCCGCATCCGCTCCACCGGATTCGCCGGCGACACCGACGCCTCGATCGTCGCCACCTTCAAGCCCGCCAGCTTCCTCGACTACGTCTACTTCACCCAGCGCGAGACCTCCGACCCGGTCACCTACGGCAGCGAAGCCGAGATCGCCGGCGCCTACGTGCAGTGCTCGAAAACGATTCAGGAAGGGCGCTACACGGCGACGATCCCCAACTCGGGCGGCGACTACTGCGACGTGATCTCCTTCGTCAGCGGCGACTCGATCAACGGCCCGATGCACACCAACGACGCCTTCGTCATCTGCGGCAGCCCGACGCTGGGGAGGTCAGCGTCGGACCCAGTCGAGGTCAGCGCCCCGCCGGTCGGCTGGTTCGAGACCGAGGACGTGCCCCATTCCGGCTCGAGCTGCAACGGCGACGACGACAACTTCAAAGGGACGTTCACCGCCAACTCGGCGGTGCTGACGCCGCCGCCGACCAACTCCGAACTCAAAAACCTCGCCGACGCCAGCTTTCGCTTCAAAGGCCAGCACCGGCTCTGCCTGAGCGGCAACTCGATGACCGTGATGAAACTCAGCGCGACCAACACCTGCGCCAGCCCGAGCAGCGTCGTCTACTCCGGCTCGCTCCCTCCCAACGGTATCGTCTACTTCGAAAGCGGCGTCTGCTCCAGCGCCTACACGCCCTTCAACGTCTCCTACGCGATCACCGAACCACCGTCCGAATGCGGCAACGTCTACGTCGAGGGCAGCTACACGGGGCAGCTGACGATCGCCGCGCAGAACGACATCGTCGTCACCAACAACGTCTGCCTCGAATCCTGCTCGACCACGCTCCCCTTCGGCGGCACCGGCGTGCTTGGCCTGGTCGCCAACAACTTCGTCCGCATTTACCACCCCCACACGCAGACCTGGAGCTCCAAACAGAACAAATACGTGTGCAGCGCCAACGCCACCGGAACGCTGCAGAACGTGAGGATCGACGGGGCGATCCTGGCGATCGACCACTCCTTCATCGTCGACGACTACAACTGCGGCGCCAAGCTCGGCACGCTGACCGTCAACGGCGCGATCGCCCAGAAATACCGCGGCGCCGTCGGCACCACCGGCAGCACCGGCAGTGGCTACCTGAAGAGCTACAACTACGACGACCGGCTGCACTACACCTCGCCGCCGAGCTTCATCGCGCCTGAGAAAACCGCCTGGGTGATCGGCCGGGCGACGCTCGACTGAGCCCGCAACTTCTATTTCTAAGTAGGCCAAGGCAAAGGTTTTGTGGCCATTTGACCGATGCAAACCAGGCCGGGCGTTCCCCGGCCCCTTCCAATGAAGATCTCAGCCCCAAAGATCCCAGCGTTCAAGAAGAGCCGGACGAATGACTCTGCCCTGGTCGGGCTGGAGATCGAGGCCGGCAGCATCGGCGCCACCGAGGTGACCGTGAACGGCGACGTGCGCGTCACCGGCACGGCGACCGCCCCGCTGCCACCCGAGGCCTTCCGCGACGGAGAAGTCACCGACACGGGTGCCGTTGCCGAGGCCCTGCGCGAGCTCTTTGCCGAGCACAAGCTCTCACGCCGGGTGCGCCTCGGCATCGCCAACCAGCGGGTCGTCGTGCGCACGCTTCGCCTGCCGGCGATCGAGAACCCCGAAGAGCTCGACGCCGCGGTTCGCTTCGCCGCCCAGGAGCAGATCGCGATGCCCCTCGACCAGGCCGTGATCGACCATCGTGTGGTCGGCGGCGTTGCCGCGGTCGAGGGCGCCCCACCGCAGATCGACGTGATCGTCGTCGCCGCCCGCCGCGACATGATCTCCGCCTCGCTGAGACCGCTGCGCGAGGCCGACCTCGAACCGGTCGGGGTCGACCTCTCGGCCTTCGGCATGATCCGTGCGGTCGGCGAGATCGCCACGCCGTCCGCGGAGGAGGCCGGCACTCAGCCTCAGCCTTCGGCCGTCCTCTACTGCAACGTCGGCGACGTCACCAACCTGGCGGTCGCCAAGGGCCGCGCCTGCCTCTTCACCCGCATCTCCCCGGTCGGCCTCGAGGACGTGGCGGCAAGCCTCACCTCGACCACTGGGTTGACCCCCGAGCACGCCCGCATGTGGCTCGAATACGTCGGACTCGAGCGGCCGACGGCCGACCTCGAGGGCGACCCCGACACGCTGGCCAGGACGCGCGAGGCGCTGGAGCGCGGCGCCTCCGCCCTGGTCGACGAGCTGCGCCTCTCGCTCGACTTCTACGGTGCCCAGGACGCCGCGGTGCCGGTCGAGCGCATCGTCCTCTGCGGCCCCGGCAGCGTCATCCCGGGCCTGGCCGCGCGGATGGAACCGGTTCTCGGCCTGCCGATCGCGGTTGGCCAGCCGCAGGCGCTTGCCGGCCTCGACCCCGCCACCGCCGCGCGCCTCACCCTGCCCTTCGGCCTCGCCCTGGAGAGCTAGCGATGCGCCCGGTCAACCTGATTCCCCCCGAGGAACGGTCCGGCGAGCGGCGGCCGATGCGTGGCGGCCCGCTCGCCTACGTGATCGTCGGCGCCTTGGCGGCAGCCGTGATCGGCGTCGCGGCCCTGGCGATCACCGGCAACCAGATCGCCGAAAGCAAGGCCGAGATCGCCAGCCTCGAAGAGGAAACGGCAGCGGTGGAAGCGCAGGCGCAGGCGCTCGACGCCTACACCCAGTTCCACGCCCTGCGCGAACAGCGCGTCGCCACGATCACGAGCCTCGCCGACAGCCGCTTCGACTGGGAGCGGGTGATGCGCGAACTGGCGCTGATCCTTCCCGACGACGTCTGGCTGACGAACCTCACCGGCACCGCCGCCGCTGGCGTATCGGTCGAGGGCGCCACCAGCGTCTCGCTGCGCGGCTCGATCCCGGGCCCCGCTCTCGAAGCTCGCCGGTTGCGCTCGCAGCCAAGACGCCGTCGCCGGCTTCATCCAGGCGATCAAGGAGATCGATGGCGTCACCCGTGTTGGGGTGCCCACATCGGCGATTGGCGAATCCGGCGGAGGATCCTCGTCATCGAGTTCAGCCAGTGGAACCTGCCAGACCCGCGACTTCATCGCCCAGTTCCAGATGGTCGCCGCCTTCGACGCGGCTCCGGTTGCCAGCACGAGCGCAACTGAAGGCGAAGCGGCGCCCGCGCCCGAAGCTCCCGCTGAAGAGACGACTGAAACGGCAAGCGAATGAGCGCCTCCAACCGCATGATCGTCTCGATTCTCGCCGTCGCCGCGCTGGCGATCGCCTTCTGGATGCTGCTGCTCGGGCCGAAGCGCGAGGAAGCGAGCAAGCTCTCTGCCGAAGAGGGCCAGCTGCGCGTCGCGCTCAGCGAAACGCAGGCCAAGCTTGCCACCGCGGAGGAGGCAAAGCGCGAGTTCCCCCAGGACTACCGCCAGCTGGTCGCCCTCGGCCAGGCGGCCCCCTCGGGTGAGGAAACCTCCTCGCTGCTGGTCGAGCTGAACCGCATCGCCAACTCCTCCAAGGTGAAATTCGAAGGCTTCATGTTGAGCACCTCGGGGGAAGGCGGAGAAGCCACGCCGCCAGCCACGCCGGAAGTCCCAGCGACGACGGAAGCCCCCTCTGGCGCCGTTCCGGCCTCGACTCCCGTCCCGCCCACCGAGGTTGCGGCCTCGGTCATGCCCCTGGGTGCCACGATCGGCCCAGCGGGCCTGGCGGTGATGCCCTACGCCCTCACGTTCTCGGGTGACTTCTTCGAGGTCGCCGACTTCATCAAGGGCATCGACTCGCTGGTCGACACCGGCGAGACAAGGCTCACCGTCGATGGCCGGCTTGTGACGCTCGACGGCTTCGCTCTCAGTCTCACCGAGGAAGGCAACGAGACTGAACTCAAGGCGACATTTGCCGTAACCACCTACCTCACCCCACCCAGCCAAGGGGTGACCGCCGGCGCAACGCCGACCGAACCGGCACCCTCGGTCGCGACACCGACCTCGGCCACCACCGAAGCCCCAACTTCCACACCCGACGCAACGCCGGGGGGCGATGCCCAGTGAACATGCCGAAGAAAGGGCCCGAGCTGAAGATGCCGGACCTGAAGGTTCCGGACTTCATGCTCGACATCTACCACGACCTGCGCGAGCGCCACCTGCTTCCCCTGGTGGCGGTCCTGCTGGTCGCGCTGGTGGCGCTGCCGATCGCCCTGACGCGGGGCTCCTCGGAGTCCGACTCGGCCGAATCGGGAGCTGTGGCCACGCCCAGCACTGCTCTGCCGAGCTCCAGCCTGGTCGTCGCCAAAGCGGCCCCCGGGCTGCGTGACTACCGCCGCCGGCTCGATGGCCGCCCCCCGCGGGACCCCTTCGTCCAGCAATACACGGGCGGTGAGACTGAAGGCGGGGTCGGCAGCGCCGAAGGCTCGGCCACGAGCAGCTCGAGCACCGAAAGCAGCTCGGTGACCGTCGAATCGACCTCGACCGAATCGACCGGGGGCGAGCCGTCTGCCGAGGGCGACGATGAACCCTCGGAGACGCGTACCTACTACTCCTACGCGATCGACGTACGCATCGTGCCGGGGTCGGGCTCCGGCCCGAACAAGCCCGAGCCCTCGGTCCGCCGCGACCAGCCCGAGCTGACGATGCTGCCCAGCCGCAAGACTCCGGCGCTCACCTTCATGACCGTCAGCAAGGACGAAAAGAAGGTGCTGATGCTGGTCAACGAGAACGTCAGGGGCCTCTTCGGCGATGGCGTCTGCGTCGTCGGCAACGACACCTGTCAGCTCCTCGCCCTCGAACCGGGCATCCCCGAGACCGTCGTCTACGGCGCCGACGAACGCACCTACCGCATCGAAATCCTCAAGCTCCACTTCGTCACCACCGACAGCCTCGACAAGGCCCCGCTCGGCAAGCAGAAGCAGAGCAACGAGCCCAAGAACGCCGGGTAGCGCCGGTCCAACGCTTCAGTTAGTGAAGCGAGGTCCGCTACACTCGCATGAGCGAGGCAATCGACACAACCGCGCCTCGTCTTTCGCCCATGAGTGCCGCATCCAACTCCCGATGTCCTGTCTGCCGCACGGCCGAAGTCGTCTGCGGCAAGTGGACCCTCCTCGTCATCCGCGACCTAGCCGAGGGTTCGAGCCGTTTCTGCGAGCTGGAGCGCTCGCTGGAGGGGATCAGCCCGCGCACTCTCTCGCTGCGCCTGCGGGCGCTGGAAGAGGAGGGCATCGTCGAGCGCCACACCTTCCCCGAGGTTCCGCCGCGGGTCGAGTACGCGCTGACCGAGAAGGGCGAGGCTCTCGTCCCCCTGGTCGAGGACATGCGTCGCTACGGCCGCCGCTGGCTCTCCGGCGACGTCGCAGTTCCAGCCCCGGTCTAGTTACAGACTGCAAGGCGCCGTGCAGGCGCAGGAGCGCCTGGGGCGGGCGGGAAGCGAGGGGCGTGCACGACCGCATGCTCAACGATCAGCTGACCCGTCTCGCCTCCGAGGCGGCGATCCGCCTCAGCGCGCTCGTCGCCGGTGGCGACCAGATCCCCTTCGACGTCGACGCCGAGAGCGGCGAGGACGCCGACTTCTTCAGCTACCGGCCGCTCACCTCGCTCTACGTGCGCGAGCGCGAGAGCGAGCTGCGTGCGCTGGATGCCTTCGGCCCCGCCCGCGACACCGTTGCCGCGGCGGGAATCGCCGCCGCCTACCTCGAAGCCCGCGGCGAGGCGGTCCCCAGCGACCCCGGCGAGCGCGCCGCGCGGATGCTCTGCGTCTTCCTCGCCTCGCTCTGGGACGGCTGCACCGAACTTGCGCTCGACCACCAGCGGCTGGCCAACGCCCTTGCCGTGCTGGAGGCCGAGACGCGCGGCGCCGAGGAGGCCGACGTGCTGATCGCGCCGCTGGTCGGGCTGCGGATGCCGCTGCCCCGCCTGCAGCTTCCCCACGGCGTTCAGATCGTCCGCGCCGACACGATCGAGGCCCCGGTCGAGGCGATGCGCAGCGAGGGCATGGGCCGCGCCGCCTGGGAGCCCCAGTTCCTCGCCCTTGCCGAGCAGGGTGAGGGCGCCGAGAGCGCCGAAGGCGCGATGCAGCAGCTGCACGAGCTGATCAGCGTCATGCACCTCTTCAAGCCGGGCAGCGTCGGGCTCGGCCCCTACGCGTTCGCCCCCACGGGCGAGGACCGCTGGGCCCGCCTGGCCACCGGTGCCCCGGCCACCCGCTCCGGCGGGTATGAGCTGAACGAGGAGGAGGCCGTGCAGCTGGCCGAGTTCGCCGCCACGCTGGAGGCGCGTCCCGACCCCGACGGGGCTCTCGCCTGGGGCGTCGCACGCTTCGAGTTGGGCTGCGGGCGCGGGTCGGCCCTGGAGGGCCTCAGCGACCACCTGCTTGCCCTGCGCGCGGTGCTCGACGGCCACGGACCGGTCGGCGCCTCGCTGCCGATGCGCGCCTCGGCCCTGCTGGCCTGCGAGGAGTTCGACCGGATCGAGGCGCGCGAGCGGATCGAGGCGGCTCTGGAGCTCGAGCGCGCGCTGATGAACGGCACCCAGTCGCTTCCCGGGCTGGCGATGGCCACCTGGCTCGAGGAGGGGGTGCGGCGGATCCTGCGCGACGCGGCCCTCGGCGAGCTCGGCGCCGATCTCGGCACCGCCGCCGACGAGACCCTGATCGCGACCGGCCTGCAGGACGGCGACGGCGTGATCGTGGAGACGATTTCAGAGTGGGACACACCCGACGCGGAAGAGGTGGAAGAGACAGTGACGCCACATCATCAGCTGCACCGCGAGCCGGCAGTCGAGCATGACGACCAGTCGACCCGCATCCTCGAGCCGGTCCCGGACGAGGGCGAGATTCGCATCACCGCAACCCCCTGGCTCGACGAGGTCGAGGCTCCCGAGAGCACCCTCGACTTCCCCGCGATCGAGGGCGACGTCGGGCACCGCGAGCGGATCGACACCCCGCGCGTGCGCCATCTCTTCCCGGTCCCCGAGGACGCGGACTGGGAGGTTCGCGAGCTCAAGTACGACCACTACGGTCGCGAGGCTGGCTAGGCCCTGCCGGCTGCGATCTCGATTCTCTCCTCGCTCGAGGCGAATAGGTAGCGGTTGATCTCGGCCAGGCCGGCGAGGTCGTGGACGTCCTCGTCGAGGTAGGGGACGCGGATCACGCCGCTGGTTCGCAGCTCCTTCGCGAGGCGCTCGATGTTGCGGGCGTCGCGCTCGGCGAGCGCCTGGTAGTCGGCGAAGTTTCCGGCGACCCGGCCGGCGAGGTCCTCGTCGCCCAGCTTCTCGGCCAGCTCCGCCTCCAGGTCGGCACCGTCGCCGCGCAGGTGCTCGGCCGGGTAGTGGACCTTGTTGACGATGACGCCGCCGAAGGGCAGCTTCGCCTCGACCAGCTTGCGGTGGAAGTAGACGGCCTCGTCGATCGGCTCGCCCTGCGGCCCGCAGACGACGAGGAAGCAGGTGCGGCTGTCGGCGAGCAGGCTGTTGACCCGCTTGGCGCGGGCCTGGAAGCCGTCGACCATGCCGCTGAAGGCGTTGAAGAACTCGGCCAGGTCGGCGAGCAGGTCGAAGCCGACGATGCGCTTGAAGACCGAGAGCGCGACCGAGGCGCCGCGGCCGGCGACCTTGCGCGGCGAGCCCGGTCGGCCGCATGAACACCCGCAGCGAGCGGCCTTCGATGAACTGGGTCAGCCGCCGCGGCGCGTCGAGGAAGTCGAGCGCGTTGCGGGTCGGCGGCGTGTCGAGGACGAGCAGGTCGAAGCGGCCCTCGGTGTGCAGCTCGAAGAGCTTCTCCATCGCCATGTACTCCTGCGAGCCGGCCAGGGCGCTGGAGATCTGCTGGTAGATGCGGTTGCCGAGGACCCGGTCGCGGGCCTCCTCGTCGGGTGCCTGGCGGGCGACGAGCTCGTCGAAGGTCGCCTTGGCGTCGAGCATCATCGCCCACAGCTCGCCCTTCATCTCGATCCCCTGGCGCTCGAACAGCTCCGGGTCGACCTTCCGGGCCTCGTTGCCCAGCTCCTTCAGGCCGAGCGAGTCGGCGAGCCGCTTCGCCGGGTCGATCGTCAGCACGCAGACCTTCAGCCCGCGCGCGGCCATGCCGGTCGCGATCGCCGCCGAGGTCGTCGTCTTGCCGACCCCGCCCGAGCCGGCGCAGATGCAGATGTCCTTGCCCTCGAGGATCTCGCCGACGTGGGGCATCAGCCGAGCCTCCTCGCCAGCCGCTCGGCCGCCTCGACGCCGAGCTCCGGCTCGAAGAGGAAGGGCAGGGTCTTGACCGGGGCCTCGACCCGGCGGCGCAGGCGGGCGAGCTGGGCGCGCTGCGAGCGGGCGCGGTTGTGCTCGGAGACGGCCGCGCGCGCCGCCGCGCGCACGGCGCCGTTCTCGCCGCCGGCCAGCTCGGCCAGCCGCTCGGCCTCCTTGGGCGAGAAGCGCTCCGGGTAGAGACCGTTCATGTAGACGCGGTCGACGGCGACGCCGACCTCGTCGCGCAGGTCGCGCTCCAGCGTCGCCGACTCGTTGACCGGCATCTCCTCCGGCAGGGAGACGATCGCGACGCCGGTGTGCGCATGGTCGGTGATCAGGCGGTCGAGCTGCTGGGCCTGGGAGTGGATCGGGCCGACGCGGGCGATCGTCGGCGAAGGTGCGCGGCGTCTGCAGGAAGCCGATGCCGTGGCCGGTGGCCGGCGCGTCGACGATCACCAGGTCGTACTTGCGCCCCTTCTTCACCTTGCGGTCGAGCTGGGCCAGCTCCCAGATCTTGCCGATCGTCACCAGCTCCTTCAGCCCCGGCGTGGCGGCGGCGAGGTAGTTGAAGATGCGGCTGCGGAAGAGCATGTCGCGCATCGCCCGCACCTTGAGCTGCAGCAGCACGTACTCGCGCATCGACTCGTCGGGGTCGATCGAGATCGACCAGAGGTTCTCCGCCATCTCGACCTCGTGGAAGCCGACCTCGGTGTGCTCGAAGATCCGCGAGGCGTTCTCCTGCGCGGAGACCTCGCAGACGATCGTGCGCTTGCCTTCGGCGGCGGCGCGCAGGCCGAGCGCGACCGCGACCGTGGTCTTGCCGACTCCGCCCTTGCCGGTGACGAAGACCAGCCGCTTGTCGAGAAGTTCGGTTACCGGGTGATTCCTAGCAATTTTCGGGAGCGGCAGGAAAAGCGGGCGGTCATGCGAATACCCGCGCAATGGGATTCCTGAGCCGTAAGAGCAAGTTCATGTCAAAGCCTGTGGAGGATCCGCATCCGATTGTGGAGGAGTTGGAGCGGATGGAGGAGGCCGTACCCGAGCGGCCCCAGCCCGCGGGTCCTGTCGACGCAGGGGACCCACCGCCCCCTGCGGTCGCTAAAGCGTCCTCGGGGGCGGTCCCCCCTACGACGCCACCCGCGGGAGAGGCGGGGGAGGAGGCACGGCCTGCCGCCGACGCGGTTGGAGCTTCTGTGGGTCGAGGCGCCGCGGCAGCTGTCGTTGAGGAGCCCGAGCCGGAGCGGTTTATGCCTCGGGATCTGCTGGCGCCTTCGCGGCATGAGGTCTCGATTGCGCGGGCTGAGCCTGAGATGCCGGTTAAGCATGCCGAGGTGATCGCCTTTGCCAACCAGAAGGGTGGGGTCGCCAAGACGACCACTACTCTGAACCTGGCCGTGGCCTTTGCCGAGTCGGGGTACCGGGTGCTGTGCATCGACCTGGATCCGCAGGGGAACCTGACGATGAGCCAGGGGATCGACCCGGACAAGGTCGAGAAGAGCCTCTACGACGTGCTCGTCCACGACATGCCGATCACGGAGATCATCCAGAAGCGCGAGATCGACATCGCGGTCGCCTCGATCGACCTGGCCGGGGCGGAGATCGCGATGAGCACCAAGATCGGCCGCGAGCGCTCGCTGGAGAAGGCGCTGAAAGAGGTCATCCGGCGACTACGACTTCGTCTGCATCGACACGCCGCCCAGCCTCGGGCTGCTGACGATCAACGCGCTGACCGCGGCGAACAAGGTGATCGTCCCGGTGCAGTGCGAGTATCTCTCGATGCGCGGGCTGGTCCAGCTCCAGAACACGCTGAAGATGATCCAGGAGAACCTCAACCCGGACGTGCGGATCGAGGGCATCCTGCCGACGATGCTCGACACGCGGACCGTCCACGCCAAGGAGGCGGTGGAGATCCTCGAGGAGAACTTCGGCGACCTCGTCTTCAAGTCCCGGATCCGCAAGACGATCAAATTCGCCGAGGCGCCCGTGAAAGGCGCCAGCGTGCTCAAGTACGATTCTGCCAGCAGCGCCGCGAACTACTACCGGGAGTTGGCCAAGGAGGTACTGGCGCATGAGTCGTCGTGACAAGCGCGCGAGCATGAGGGAGGGTCCGCTCTCGGACCTCTTCCGCTCCACCGCCGAGGATGCTCCTGCGGATCCGCCTGAGGCGCCGGAGGAGCAGCCCCGCGCAGAGCACGTCGAGGAGACTCCTCCCGAGCGGCTGAAGCGTGTGTTCTCCGAGGACCCCAAGCCGCAGCGGCGTGAGATCGAGCCGGTGGTTGAAGCGCCTCGTTACGGGCGGGAGGAGCCGGAGTACGAGCCGCCTGGCAGTGGCGAGCCCCATCAGCCGGTTATCCGTGTGGTCGGCGTGGGCGGGGGCGGCGTCAATGCTGTCAACCGCATGGTCGAGGCCCGGATTCCCGGGGTCGAGTTCATGGCGGTCAACACCGATCTTCAGTCGCTGCAGCTCTGCATGGCCGACGTCACCGTCCACATCGGCGAAGAGCAGACGCGCGGGCTCGGCGCCGGCGCCGACGCCGAGGTCGGCCACCGTTCCGCCTTCGAGGAGCAGGACAAGATCAAGCGCCTGCTGAAGGGCTCCGACATGGTCTTCGTCGCCGCCGGCGC
This sequence comes from uncultured Solirubrobacterales bacterium, assembly GCA_963801245.1. Classification (GTDB taxonomy): domain Bacteria; phylum Actinomycetota; class Thermoleophilia; order Solirubrobacterales; family 70-9; genus VRUE01. The sequence goes on along the minus strand of CAWDEA010000004.1, from coordinate 28,064 downwards.
CGGCGGCGGCACCGGCACCGGCGCGGCTCCCGTGATCGCCCGCCTCGCGCGCGAGGTCGGCGCGCTCACGGTCGGCATCGTCACCAAGCCGTTCAGCTTCGAGGGCAGCCGCCGCGGCAACCAGGCCAGCAAGGGCATCGAGGAGCTGGCGGCGGAGGTCGACACCCTGATCGTCGTCCCCAACGACCGCCTGCTCGAGGTGCTCGACCAGCAGACCTCGATGGTCGAGGCCTTCCAGGTGGCAGACGACGTCCTGCGCCAGGGCGTCCAGGGGGTCTCCGACCTGGTCACCCTTCCAGCCGTGATCAACCTCGACTTCGCCGACGTGCGCACGATCATGTCCGAGGCCGGCCGGGCGCTGCTCGGCATCGGCATGGGCCACGGCAACGACCGGGCTGTGCTGGCGGCCGAAAAAGCGATCTCCTCGCCCCTGCTCGAGACCTCGATGGAGGGCGCGCGGGCGATCCTGCTCTCGATCACCGGCGGTGCCGACCTCTCCCTGGTCGAGGTCAGCGAGGCCGCGAAGCTCGTCGGCGAAGCGGCCCACCCCGACGCCAACATCATCTTCGGCGCCAACGTCGACGAGGATCTGAAGGACCAGGTCTGGGTGACGGTCGTCGCGACCCGTTTCGACGGCCGCGCCGCGCCAAGGCGAAAAGTCGCCGAGCCGACGATCCGCCGCACGGCGGACAGTGGCCGGGGCCGCCCGCCGCGCTCCGAGAAGGCCGGCGAGCTCGGCGCGCTGGAAGTCCCCGAGTTCCTCCCCGGCTAGGCGGGAACCCGCCGCATGAGCGGGGTCGTCGCAGCGGGGCACCCAGTCACCGCCGAGGCGGGGGCCGAGGTTCTGCGCGAGGGAGGCAACGCGGTCGACGCGGCGGTTTGCGCCGTGCTCGCGTCCTTCGCCGCGGAGAGCCCCCTGACCGGCTTCGGCGCCGGCGGCTTCATGATGGTTCACCGCGGCGAGGAGACCGTGCTGCTCGACTTCTTCGTCGCCGCGCCCGGCGCCGACCGGGTCGAGCGGGGGGCGGAGCTGGTTCCGGTCCCGGTCCACTTCGATGCCGAGACGGTGCAGACGTTCTACGTCGGGCCGGCCTCCTGCGGCGTGCCGGGGACGGCTGCGGGGCTCGAGCAGGCGCTGGCGCGGTTCGGAACGGTGCCGCTGGCCGAGCTCGTCAAGCCGGGAGTGCGGCTCGCCCGCGAGGGCGCCCCGGTCAACGCCGAGCAGGCCTACATCCTCGACATCCTCGAGCCAATCCATGCCCGGCTCGAGGGCACGCGCGAGCTCTACGCGCCGGCGGGGAGGACGCTGCGCGAGGGCGATCTCTTCCGCTTCGAGGAGCTCGCCGAGGCGCTCGAACGCTTCGCCGCCGAGGGCTCGGAGGCCTTCTATCGCGGCGAGGTTGCGGCGGAGCTGAGCGACTTCGTGGTCGAGCACGGGGGCACGCTCGGGCCGGGCGACCTGGCCGGCTATGAGGCGATCGAGCGCCGCCCGATACGCGCCGCCTTCCGTGGCGCCGAGGTGCTGACCAACCCACCGCCCTCCTCGGGCGGCATCCTGATCGCCTACTGCCTCGGTCTGCTCGAGCGCCTGGGGGAGCGCAGCGGGCCCGAGCAGCTCGTCGCCGCGATGGGCGCCGCCAACGAGGCCCGCGGCGAGGCCTTCGCCGAGGCCCTCTACGGCGAGGGGCTGGAGGCGAGCCTGCTCGAGCCCGACGGCCTCGACCTCGCGGCCGGAGACCTGCTCGGCTCGACCACCCACATCTCGGTGCTCGACGGCGACGGGATGTGCGCCAGCGTCACCTGCTCCAACGGCTCGGGGTCGGGCGTGCTCGTGCCCGGCACCGGCGTGATCCTCAACAACATGCTGGGCGAGGAGGACCTCAACCCGCTCGGCTTCCACGCGATCGCGCCGGGCCGGCGCGTGCCCTCGATGATGGCCCCGACCGTGGTCCTGCGCGACGGCGAGATCGAGCCTCGGGCTCGGCAGCGCCGGCTCCAACCGGATCCGCTCGGCGATCCTGCAGACGATCGTGCGCTCGGTCGAGCAGGGGATGGCGGCCGAGGCGGCGGTGCGGGCGCCGCGCCTGCACTACGAGGCCGGCGTCGTCCAGGCCGAGCCCGGGATCGACGAGGAGGCGCTGGCACGGATCGAGGCCCGCGGAGTGCCGGTCCTGCGGCGGCCCGCGGTCAACCTCTTCTTCGGCGGGGTGCAGGCGGTCGCCCGCGATCGCGTTACGGGTGTGTTGAGCGGTGGCGGCGACCCGCGCCGCGGCGGTAGCGTGGCGCTCGCATGATCGATTTCGAGGCCGAGGGGCTGCTGGAAGGCGTCGAGGGCGAGGCGCGCGACGACCGCCTGGCCCTGCTCGAGCAGCTCGCCGGAGAAGGCGTCCCGCTGGAGGAGCTGCGGGAATCGGTCGCGGCCGGCCGCCTCACGCTGCTCCCGGTCGAGCGTGGCATCGCCGGCGACGGGCCCCGCTACACGCCGCGGGAGATCGCCGAGATCTCCGAAGCCGACCTCGACCTCCTGCAACGCGCCAGCTCGGCCCTGGGCCTGCCCTATCCCGATCCCGACGAGCGGGGGCTGAACGAGGCCGACCTCGACGCCGCCCGCCGGGTCAAGGCCTTCCTCGAGGCCGGCCTGCCCGAGGACGGGATCATCCAGGTGGCGCGGACGATCGGCATGGGGACGGCCCGGGTCGCCGACGCGAACCGCGAGCTGATCCGCCGCACCCTGATGCAGCCGGGCGACACCGAGCGCGACCTGGCGCTGCGCTTCGCCGCCGCCGCCGAGCACATGCTGCCGATCTTCGAGCCGACCCTGCTCTATGCGCAGCGCGCCCACCTGCTCGAGCAGATCCGCCGCGACGTGATCGGCACCGCCGACCTCGCCTCGGGCGAGCTGGGCGCCACCGCCGAGGTCTCGGTCTGCTTCGCCGACCTGGTCGGCTTCACCAAGCTCGGCGAGGAGATCGCGCCGGAAGAGCTCGGCCTCGTGGCCGGCCGGCTCGAGGAGATGGCGAGCGCGGTGGCCGAGCCGCCGGTGCGCCTGGTGAAGACGATCGGCGACGCGGCGATGCTGGTCTCCACCGACGCCGAGGCGATGACCGACGCGGCGCTGCGCCTGGTCGAAGCGTCCGAGGAAGAGGGCGAGGAGTTCCCCAGCCTGCGCGCCGGCATCGCCCGTGGCCACGCGCTGGCCCAGACCGGCGACTACTACGGCCGCCCTGTCAACCTCGCAAGCCGCATCACCGGAATCGCCAAACCGGGCAGCGTCCTCGTCGACCGCGACGCCAGGGACGCGGCCCTCGACGCCTTCGAGTACTCCTTCGCCGGAGAGCGCCGCCTCAAGGGCTTCGAATCCCGCTGCAAGGTCTACCGCGTGCGCCGCGGCGATCTGCCAAAGCCTGTGCAAGATCATGCATAAACGGCTGAAATCATTGACTTTTGACCTAGTGGACGGCTAATTTGCGGGATCGTGCATGCGAAACTTGGAATGTCACGCCCCGTTGCCGAGGAGATCGGCAGGGTGGTGGCGCAAGCCCGGAAGAGGTTGGGCCTGCGCCAGGATGAGCTGGCGCTGGCTGCAAACGTCAGCACGCGTGTGGTGCACCAGATAGAGCACGGTAAGCCCACGAGTCGCCTCGACAGCTTGGTGCCGGTGCTCGACGCGCTCGGTCTGGAACTTCGCCTTGGTGAGAAGTCTGCGTCCGGGGAGATCGACGTCGATTGACCCCCCGACCCGGAGAAACGCTGGGCGTGTTCATCGGCTCGGAGGCCGTTGGCGGGATCGAGCGCCGCGGCCCGACGCGGTACAGGTTCAGCTACTCGGAAGAGGCTCTGAACAAGTACCGGACCGACAGCATCGTTCTCTCGGCGTCGTTGCGATTGCGCTCGGGGGACTTCACGCCAAGCGAGTCGGCGCCGTTCTTCGAGGGACTGCTCCCGGAGGGCGCCATCAGATCGGCGATCTCCCAAGCTCTGCGTCTTAACGAGCAGGACGGCTTCGGGTTGCTTGCCGCGCTTGGCTCAGAGTGTGCTGGCGCGGTGGCGGTGCTTCGCGACGGGGTCGTGCCGAGGGCTCCGGGGAGCAGCCGGATTCGCTCGCTGAGTGAGGATGAGCTCGGCTGGCTCGTCGACGATCTTCCGACGCACCCGCTGGGAGTGACCGGCAGCCCCGACGGGGCGCGGCTGAGTCTGGGCGGCGTCCAGCCCAAGCTCGTCCTGGCTCGCGATGAGAGCGGCCGGTTGGGGTTGCCGCTGGACGGCACGCCCAGTACTCATCTCTTGAAGCCCGAGCCAGATGCCTATGAGGACCTCGCCGTCAACGAGGCCTTCTGCATGCGAGTGGCGGCGACCGCGGGCATGGAGGTGGCAAGCGCCGAGGTCACCGATGTAGGTTCGAGGCGGTGCCTGCTGGTGGAGCGCTTTGACCGCCGGCAAGGTGACCGGGGAGGTGTGGTGCGTTTGCACCAGGAGGACATGTGCCAGGCGCTTGGCCTCTTGCCGACCGCGAAGTACGAGGTGAGCGGTGGCCCGTCAGTCACTCGAGTCATCGAACTGCTGAGGGGGCTGGGAAGCGCTCAAGCCGCTCTCGGGATAAGGAACTTCGTCCGCGCATTGGTTGTCAACTTCCTGCTTGGCAACAGCGACGCTCATGGCAAGAACTTCGCCCTGCTCTACGACCCGGATTCCGAAGCTGGCCTTGCCCCGCTCTACGACGTGGTTTCGACCGCCGTGTATCCACAGCTGACGAGCCAGATGGCGATGTCGCTGGGCGGCGTCGACGATCCGGATCGCGTCGACCTTGCGACTTGGACACGCCTGGCCGATGAGGCTGGGATCGGGCGGGTGATCGGCGAGGTGGTTCGGCGCCAGACGGGGGCGATTCTGCGAGCGACCGGCAGAGTAGCCAAGGAGGCACGGGCCGAAGGCTGGCATCGCCCGGTCGTCGACCGGATCGTGGACGTCTGCCGCCGACGGGCCGGGCAGCTGACCGCCTGACCCGGCTCAGGCGGGCTTGCGGCCGCTGACGAGCAGGTTGTAGAAGAGCTCGGCCGGGAGGTGTGGCTCGAGCAGGCGGCTGTCGACCTTCTGCAGGGCGATGTAGCTGCGGAAGGCGAAGCTGCGCCAGGTCCATGAGATCGATTCGGGCTCGGCGCTGGACTCGACCGTGCGCAGTCCCCAGCCCCAGGCGTTGGCGAGCAGCTCCTCGCCGCCGACGTGGCGGTCCTCGAAGCCGGCGTCGCTCAGCAGGCGGCGCAGGTCGGCGGGGGCGAAGGCATGCACGTCGACCTCGCCCTCGAGGCTGTGGCCCTCGGACTGCTCGGCCTCGGCGACCGCGCGGGGCTGCGCGCGGACCAGGCGCCGCCAGGCCGGGGCGATCAGCAGGCCGGCCCGCTTCGGCAGGGCCGCGAGGCGGTCGCCGTAGCGGGAGGGCTCGCCGGCGAAGGCGATCGCGCCGCCGGGCCGCAGGACGCGGCGGAATTCGGCGAACGCCTTGTCGAGGTCGGGGATGTGATGCAGGACCGCGTGGCCGAAGACGAGGTCGAAGCTCTCGTCCTCGAAGGGCAGCTCCTCGGCCTCGGTCTCGACCGTCTCGACCTCCAGCCCCAGCCCCTCCGCGGTGCTCGCCAGGCGCCCCAGCATGCCGGGTGAGATGTCGGTGGCGGTGAGGCTCTCGATCACGCCGAGCTGCAGAAGGTTGAGTGAGAAGTAGCCAGTGCCGGAGCCGATCTCGAGCCCCTTGCCGAAGCTCTCACCGTCGCGCCCGCCGAGCGCCTTGACCAGCTTCGCGCGCACCTGCTCCTGCCCGGTGTCGCCGAAGTCGATCCCCCACTTGGCGTCGTATTCGTGGGCCGCCGCGTCGTGGTAGCGGGTGTTGACGTCCTTGATGTGCTCGGGAGTGGCTGTGGGAGAGGCCGGCATCAGCCCGGGAACAATACGGTCCCAGTCCGTGGAGCGTGAGTACGTCCAGGAAAACCAGCCCCCCGGGGTGCCGCCGCTGCCGCTGACCGGCGAGCGCACGCTTCCCGACGTGCCCGAGGAGAACTACTGGTACCGGCGCCACCTGGTCGTCTACGAGTGGATCGCGGCGCGGGTCGGCGGCAAGCGCGTGGTCGACATGGCCTGCGGCGAGGGCTACGGCTCCGACGTGCTGGCCGGGCGAGCGGCGAGCGTCGTCGGCGTCGACGCCAACCCCGAGGCGCACGAGCACGCCCGTCTGCGCTACGTGCGCCCCAACCTGCGCTACGTGCGCGACCTGGTCGAGGGATTCGCCGAGCCCTGCGACGCGGTCGTCTTCCTGCAGACGATCGAGCACGTCCAGGACCCGGGCGCGATCCTCGAGCACTTCAAGTCGATGCTCGACCCCGGCGGCGTGGCCTACGTCTCGACCCCCAACCTGCTGACCCTGGCGCCGGCGGGAGCGGAGAAGTCCGACAACCCCTGGCACGTCAAGGAGTACCGCGCCGAGGAGTTCCGTGCCCTCTGCGAGGCGCACTTTCCCCAGGTGGAGATGCTCGGCCTCTTCCACGCCCGCAAGCTCCGTATCCACGAGATCGCGATCAAGCTCGGCTGGGACCACGTCCACAAGCGCCTCGGGCTGACCAAGCCCTTCTATGACCGCTTCACCCCGGCGATCTCCAGCTCCGACTTCAGCTTGAAGGCAGGAAACCTCGACGCGGCCCTGGACTTCGTGGCCGTGTGCCATGCGCCCTGAGGGCGACGCCGGCGATCTCGCGATCGTCCTGCACTCCCACATGCCCTACGTCGAGGGGTTCGGGACCTACCCCTTCGGGGAGGAGTGGCTCTTCGACGCGGTGATCCGCTCCTACCTGCCGGTGCTCGAGGTTGCCGAGAAGCTGACGATGACCGTCACGCCGGTCCTGGCCGACCAGCTGGAGGACCCCGGAGTTGCCGAGCGGCTGCGGCGGTTTCTGGTCGAGTGGCGCATCGGGGCGGCCGCGCAGGACGCGCCGGAAGTGCCGGCCGAGTGCCGCGAGGCCTGCGAGGGTGAGCTGGCTCGCTACCGGCACGCGCTCGAGCTGCTCGACGGGCACGGGGGGGACCCGCTGCGGCCCTTCCAGGCCGCGGCGCAGGAGGGCCGCGTCGCGCTGGCGGCCTCCTCCGCGACGCACGCGGTGCTGCCCCTGATCGCCACCCGCGAGGGCCTGCGCCTGCAGCTCGACGCCGGCATCCGCTCGCACCGGCGGCGATTTGGCTGGGACGGGGGGCTCTGGCTTCCCGAGTGCGCCTACGCCCCCGGCCTGGAGTGGCGGCTGGCCGAGCAGGGGATCCGCTGGTTCTGCACCGACCAGAGCGCCCACAGGGACTCCCTGGACGCGCTGGAGCCGGTCGCCACCGAGGCCGGGCCGGTGGCGCTGTCGATCGACTGGGAGGCGATCCAGTGGCTCTGGTCGCTCGACGGGTACCCCTCGGACCCCGCTCACGCCCAGTTCGCCGGGAAATCGCTGCGCGGCGTACGGATCTGGAAGGTCGGCGGCGGCGGCTATGACCCGGCGGCGGCAGAGGCGGTCGCCCGGCGCCAGGCGGGGGAGTTCCTCGCCGCCGCCGCCGCTCGCCTGCGCGAGTTCGCCGCCGCCCGCGGGCGGCGCGGGCTTCTCGTCTTCGCGATCGACACGGAGCTGCTCGGCCACTGGTGGTCGGAGGGCGCGACCTGGCTGCGCGAGGTGCTCGCCGGAGCCGCCGCCGCCGGGATCCGCCTGCTCACCGTTCCCGAGGCCCTCGCCGAGCACGAGCCGGTCGAGCGGCCTCTCGCCGCATCGACCTGGGGCGAGGACAAGGACCTCAGCACCTGGGACTCTCCCGCCGTCGCCGACCTCGCCTGGGGGGCGCGCCGGCTCGAGCTGCGGCTGCTGCGGGCGCTGTCGGGTGGGCTGCGCGGCGGTGCCGCGATCCGGGCCGCGCGGGAGCTGCTGGCGACGCAGGCGAGCGACTGGGCCTTCCTCGACAAGCGGGGCCAGGCGGGCGACTACGCCTTCCAGCGAGCGATTTTCCACTCCGAAGCGGCCCTCGAGGCCATAGACTCCCCGGCCATCGTCGATCCCCGCCTGCGCGCACTCGCCCCGGACCTGAGCCTCTCACCGCTCCTCCAGCCGTGACCCGAGTACTGATCCTTTCCTGGGAGTACCCGCCTTTGATCGAGGGCGGGCTGGCGCGCCACGTGCGCAAGCTCTCCGAGGCGCTGGTCGAGCGCGAAGTAGAGGTCCACGTGCTCACCCGCGGCGGCGAGGAGTCGCCGGCCGAGGAGCGCAGCGGCGGCGTCTTCATCCACCGCATCCGCGAGCCGAAACGGCCGACGGACCTGGGCGAGTTCGTCGCCTGGGTCGAGCGGATGAACTCCGACATGCTCGCCGCCGGGGTCGAGCTCGGAGACCGCTACAGCTTCGACCTCGTCCACGGGCACGACTGGCTGGTCGCCAACGCCTGCGATCACCTCGCCAAGCGCTTCGAAGCGCCGCTGGTGACGACGATTCACGCCACCGAGCACGGGCGCCACCAGGGCTGGGTAGACAAGCACCCGCAGACCTACATCCACGGGGTCGAGCGCTGGATCACCAACCGCTCCGACCGGGTGATCGCCTGCTCCCACTACATGCGCGAGCAGGTCGCCGACATCTTCGGCGTCGAGGAGGAGCGGATCTCGGTGATCCCCAACGGGATCGATCCCGACGACCTGCAGCCGCAGGACCCCGAGGAGCTGACGCGGCTGCGCTCGGAGTTCGCCGACCCGGAGGAGAAGCTGGTCCTGCTGATCGGCCGCCTCGTCTACGAGAAGGGCTTCCAGCTCGCCCTCGAGGCGATGCCGCGGCTGATCGAGGAGGTGCCGGGGACACGCTTCCTGATCGCCGGCTCGGGCACCCACGAGGCCGAGCTGCACAAGCAGGCCGAGGAGCTGGGCCTGATGGAGCACGGCACCTTCCTCGGCTGGATCGGCGACGACGTGCTGCACTCGCTCTACCGGATCGCCGACCTGACGGTGGTCCCCTCGATCTACGAGCCCTTCGGCCTCGTCGCCCTGGAGGCGATGGCCAGCGGCTGCCCCTGCATCGTCGCCGACACCGGCGGCCTGCGCGAGGTCGTCCCGCACGAGGAGGCCGGCCTGCGCTTCCGTGCCCACGATCCCGAAGCGCTGGCCGAGGTCGCGATCCGCGTCCTCTCCGACGACGAGCTCGGCCGCAGCCTCGTCGCCGAAGCCTACGAGCACCTGCGCCGCTTCGACTGGGGCGACGTCGCCGAGCAGACGGCGTCCGTCTACGCCGACCTGGTCGGCGAGACCAGCGCCGCCTGAGAACCCGCCCGGGTCAGTTCAGCTCCGCCTGCGTCTTCGGCGCGGGCATGAACTGCCCGGTGGTGGTGCTGCCCGGGCTCCAGTCGATTCCCTCGATCAGCTCGCCGGGGGCGACGCCGAGCGCACCCGCAAGCTTGACCAGGGTGTCGATACGGGCGACCCGCAGTCCGCGCTCCAGCTGGCTGACCTCGGTGCGATGCAGGGAGGCGCGAATGCCCAGCTCCTCCTGCGACATGTCCGCGTGCTTGCGGCAGCGGGCGAGGTTCTCTCCGAACACGGCGGCGATGTCCATGGGCGGCATTGTTCTCGCTGGCGGATGCATAGTCCACATCGCGAGCGCGACAGCACCGCCACAGTAGAGCGACCGCGCAACGATCTATCGAGGAAACTTATCATCTGGCAGACAATAACCCTCATTTCTGATAGAGTCCTTGCAGGCCGGATCGAGCTGGACCCGGCACTTACCATGACCACATGCGAGAGATCGGAATCGGGGCGTTGCGGATGAAGCTCGGCAGTGTGATCAAGCGAGTCGAGAAGGGAGAGCGAGTGAGAGTCACCCGTCGCGGCCGCTACGTCGCGGACCTTCTTCCGCCCGAAACCGACCCGGCTGAGATGCAGATGCGCAAGCTGATCGCCGAAGGCAAGGTGACGCCGGCCTCGGGTTCCATCCCCAAGAACCCACCTCCCCCGCGGAAAACTGGACGATCGGCCTCGGCCATCATTCTCGCCGAACGCGAAGAAGAGCGTTGAGCCTCTATTTGGATGCGAGTGCGCTGGTCAAGCGCTATGTCGACGAGGAGGGCAGCGATGCCGTCCTCGATGCGATGAGTGGCGAGGACACCTGGTCGATGTGCCGGATTGGCTTCGTCGAGACGATGCGCGCCGTCGCGCGCGCGGGAGAGCCAGAGGACGTCAAAAGGGTTAGGCGCGACTGGACGATCGGATGCGATGTCGTCGAGCTCGACCGGGACTTGGCCGAACACGCCGCGCAGGTCGCTCTCGTAAGCGGGTTGCGTGCCATGGACGCCATCCACCTTGCCTCGGCTCTTAGCCTTTCTGTCGAAGGCCTGACCTTTGCCACCTGGGACGCTCGGCTGCACCGAGCCGCCCGCGAACGGGGGCTTCGGACCCTTCCCGGGGTGCTCGACTGAGCGCCTGACCAACCGGCTTAGGAAGCCGGCGGCTTCAGCGTCGTCCAGGCCTCGGGGTCCGGCTCGACCGGGTCATCCCAGCGCAGCTCCTGAGGCGCCTCGCGCATCCTGATCACCCGGGCCGGGATGCCGGCGACGACCGCGTTCGCGGGGACGTCCTTGGTGACGACCGCGTTGGTGCCGACGATCGAGTTGTCGCCGACGCTGACCCCGCGCAGGACGCAGGCGCCGTAGCCGATCCAGACGTTGGAGCCGACCTCGACGTCGCGCTTGTAGATGCCCTGCTGGCGGATCGGCCGCTCGACTTCGACCACGCCGTGGTCGAAGTCGATGAACATCGCCCGGTCGGCGATCACGCACTGCTCGCCGATCCGCACCCGCTGGTAGGCGGAGATCGTGCACTCCTGTCCCATCACGGTCTTCGAGCCGATCTCGACCCGGCCCTCGTGGCAGCGGATCTTGGTCTTGTCGCCGATCCAGACGAAGCGGCCGAACTCGAGCCGGCCCTTGCGGCCGACCTCCAGTTCGAGCCCGCGGCCGAGGAAGAGCATTCCCGCGGTGCGCCAGCGGCGCCCGGCCCGGGTCAGCAGGCGGCGCCAGAGGTAGCGCCAGAGGAGCTTCCCGTAGCGGTGGTTGAGCATCCCGTTGCGGGAGATGAATCTGGCGAGTCCGATCACGGCGGCGCGGACTCTAGACTGGCGCAGCGATGACCGACTCCGCCAAGACCGCCTCGCTTTCCGAGCGGCTCGTCGCCGGGGACAAGCGCGCCCTGGCGCGGGCGATCACGCTGATCGAGTCAGACGACCCGGCCGGCTGGGAGCTCGTGCGCGAGGTCTACCCGCGGACGGGCAAGGCGCGGATCGTCGGCTTCACCGGACCGCCCGGGGTCGGCAAGAGCACCCTGATCGGCGCTCTCACCGCGGAGCTGCGCAAGGCCGACCGCCAAGTCGCCGTGCTCTCGATCGATCCCTCCAGCCCCTTCACCCACGGTGCCCTCCTCGGCGACCGCATCCGCCTCTCCGACCACTTCCTCGACCCCGGCGTCTTCATTCGCTCGATGGCCTCGCGCGGGGCCCTCGGCGGCCTCTCCGAGGCGGCCCTGCAGGTCGCCCTGGCGATGGACGCGGCCGGCAAGGACGACGTCCTGATCGAGACCGTCGGCGTCGGCCAGGCCGAGATCGACATCGTCGACCACGCCGACACGATCGTGCTCGCCCTGATGCCGGGCTCGGGCGACTCGATCCAGGCCCTGAAGGCGGGGGTGATGGAGATCCCCGACGTGATCGTGGTCAACAAGGCCGACCATCCGATGACCGACACGATGGTGCGCGAGGTGCGCGGCGTGCTCGCCCTCTCGCACGATCCCGAAGGCTGGCAGGTGCCGATCCTGCGCACCGAGGCCGCCCGCGGGGAGGGGGTTGCCGAGCTCGCCGAGGCGATCGCCAGGCACCGCGACCACATCGAGGCCGCCGGGACGCTCGAGCAGCGCCGCGCCCGCAACCTGCGCAACGAGGTGCTCGGGATCGCGGCTTCGCGGATGAGGCGGCGGATGGAGGCGACGGCCGCCAGCGACCCGGCGACCGCGGAGCTTCTCGACCGCGTCGTGCGCCGCGAGCTCGACCCGGCCAGCGCCGCGTCGGAGCTGCTCGAGAGGCAGGCCGATGGCTGAGTCGCCGGCCTCGACCGCGCCCTCGGCGAGCGAGGCGAGGGGCTGGGTCGGCCACGGGGTCGACGACTCCGACGGGTCGGGCGTTGGTCAGGTCCACGGGCTCTTCTCAGACGCCCAGGGCGGCGACCCCACCTGGCTGATCGTCAAGCAGGGCCGCTTCGCCAGGACGCTGGTGGTGGTTCCCCTGCGCGATTGCGCCGCGGGCGCCGGCCGGGTCTGGGTCGCCCACCCGGGCGCGACGATCCGCAGCTCACCGGTGGTCGACCCGTCCCGACCGCTCCTGCGCGAGCACGAGCTGACGATCTGCGCCCACTACGGCATCGGCGAGCGCGTGGGCCGCGCCGCCGAGGTCACCGGCCGCCCCGAGGGCACGGTCACCTCCCAGCCCGCCTGCAGCTCGCTCAGCAACCCAACTGGCGGGCGATGACCATCTGCTGCACCTCGTCGGTGCCCTCGCCGATGGTGAGGATCTTGGCGTCGCGGTAGAAGCGGCAGACCGGGTACTCCTCAATGAAGCCGTAGCCACCGTGGATCTGGACGGCCTCCTCGGTCGCGCGGACCGCGAGCCGGCCGGTGATCAGCTTCGCCTGGGCCGCGGTGAGGGTGAACGACTTCCCGGCATCCTTCTCCAGCGCCGCCCGCCAGGTGAGCAGGCGGGCTGCCTCGATCTGGGCCGAGAGGTCGGCGATCTTGGCCTGGATCGACTGGAACTTGGAGATCGCCTGGCCGAACGCCTGGCGCTCCTTGGCGTAGGCGATCGCCTCGTCGAGGGCGCCCTGGGCGAGGCCGACGCCCATCGCGGCGACCCCGATTCGGCCGCCGTCGAGGATGTGGAGGAAGTTCTTGAAGCCCTCGCCGCGGCGGCCGAGTAGGCCGGACTCGGGCAAGCGGCAGTCCTCGAAGGTGAGCGGCCGCGTGTCCGACGCGTTCCAGCCCATCTTGCGGTAGGGCTCGCCGAACTCATAGCCGGGCGTCCCGGTCGGGACGATCAGGTTGGAGATCTCCTTGCGCCCGTTCGCCTCGCCGGTGACCGCGGTGATCGAGACGCAGCCGGAGATGTCCGTCCCCGAGTTGGTGATGAACTGCTTCGCCCCGTTGACGACCCACTCGCCGTCCTCGAGCTTCGCCGTCGTCCGCACGTTCCCCGCGTCGGATCCGGCCTCCGGCTCGGTCAGCCCGAAGGAGGCAAGCTTTTCGCCGTTGCAGAGCCGAGGCAGCCACTCCGATTTCTGCTCGTCGCTGCCCCACAGGTAGATCGGCATCGTCCCCAGCGAGGTGTGCGCCGCCATCGTGATGCAGACCGAGGAGTCGATCCGCGCCAGCTCTTCGACCGCCAGCACGTAGGACAACGTGTCCGCGCCCGCCGCCGCCGTACTCCTCGGGGAAAGGAATCCCCATAAGCCCCAACCCCCCGAGCTTCGCGACGATCTCGTAGGGGAACCGCTTCTCGCGGTCAAGCTCCTCCGCCACGGGCCTGACCTCCGCCAGCGCGAACTCCCGCACCGTGTCGCGAAGCAACCGCTGCTCATCGGAGAGATCGAAATTCACGCGGCGCAGCCTATTGCGCGCTCAGAGCTGAAGGCTCTTGACCTGCAAGAGCTCCTCGATCGCGTAGCGGCCGTTCTCCCGCCCGTGCCCCGACTGCTTGTAGCCGCCGAAGGGGGCCAGCGGGTTGAAGGCGCCGCCGTTGATCTCGATCTGCCCGGTCCGCAGCCGCTTGGCGACTCCGATCGCGCGGTCCTGATCGGCCGACCAGACCCCGCCGGCCAGCCCGTAGACCGTGTCGTTGGCGATCCGCACCGCGTCGTTCTCGCTGTCGTAGGGCTGGATCGAGAGCACCGGCCCGAAGATCTCCTCCTGGGCGATCGTCATCTCGGTCGTCACGTCGGAGAAGACCGTGGGACGGACGAAGTAGCCGCGCTCGAGGCCCTCGGGGGCCGTCGCGCCGCCGGTGACGAGCTTCGCTCCCTCCGCCTCGCCCTTCTCGATGTAGCCGCGCACGCGCTCGCGCTGCACCTCGGAGACGAGCGGGCCGAGCCGGGTCGAGTCCTCGAAGGGGTCGCCGGGGGTGAAGGCCTGCGGCCGTCTGCGCCGCGATCTGCTCGGCTTCGGCCAGCTTCTCGCGCGGGACCAGCATCCGGGTCAGCGCGCTGCAGGTCTGGCCCGAGTTGAGGTAGCACTTGGCGACGCCGTCGGGGACGGCCTTGCTGAGGTCGGCGTCGTCGAGGATCACGTTCGGCGACTTGCCGCCGAGCTCCATCGCGACCGGCTTGACGGTCGCCGAGGCGAGCTCGGAGACGCGCCGGCCGGCGCGGGTCGAGCCGGTGAAGGAGACCATGTCGACGCCGGGGTGGCCGGCGATCGCCTCGCCGACGACCGGGCCGGTCCCGGTGACGAGGTTGAAGACACCCGCCGGAAGGCCGGCGGCCTCGATCACCTCGGCGAGGATGAAGGCGTTCAGCGGCACGACCTCGCTCGGCTTCAGCACGACGGTGCAGCCGGCGGCGAGGGCGGGGGCGACCTTGGCGGCGATCTGGTTCAGCGGGTAGTTCCAGGGGGTGATCGCGCCGAGCACGCCGACCGGCTCGCGCAGCACGCGCGAGTTGCCGATCTCCTCTTCCCAGGCGACTTCCTCCATCAGCCCCGGCATCGCCGCGAACTGGGCGGTGGGCAGGCCGGCCTGGATGATCTGGCTCAGCTTCAGCGGCATCCCCAGCTCCTGGGCGATCGTCGCCGCGATCTCCTCGGAGCGCTCGCCGAGCCCTGCGGCGATCGCGCCCAGGTATCCGGCGCGCTCCTCGCGGGAGGTCTGCGACCAGGACTCGAAGGCATCGCGGGCCGCTGCGCACCGCGCGGTCGGCGTCGCCGGGCGTGCAGGCCGGGATCGTCCCCATGCCCTCCTCGGTGGTCGAGTTGATCACCTCGATCGTCTCCGAGCCCTCGGGCTCGACCCACTCGCCACCGATGAAGATCTTGTCGCGCACCTGAGCCTCCGCCGCTGTAGCCATTCCGCTCCTCCTAAGTCGCTAGTGCCTTTGGCCGCGCAGCCAAAACTAGCGCCTCAGCGGTCGAGTGGTCACTTAACCACCCTATGGTGTGGTCAATTGACCACTCGTCGCCCCGGCGGCGGTGGCCAGGGCGGGACCGGGCACGGCGCGCGCGTCGCGAGCGTGGAGGAGCTTGCCGCAGCTCTCGCAGATGCCGCGGTCGCTGACGGCGCCGCC
Source organism: uncultured Solirubrobacterales bacterium (assembly GCA_963801245.1). GTDB lineage: Bacteria > Actinomycetota > Thermoleophilia > Solirubrobacterales > 70-9 > VRUE01. Next base: position 12,707 of record CAWDEA010000004.1, on the reverse strand, counting down.
GCACTCCTTGTGGACGATCAGCATCGGCGGTCCGCCGGGGCTGGGCGAGTAGCGATCCCCCCAGTGGAGCAGGGCGACCAGGGCGGGCCAGAGATCGAGCCCCTTCTCGGTGAGGAAGTACTCGTAGCGCTCGGGGTTTCGCTGATAGGCGCGGCGCTCGAGGATGTCCTCCTCGACTAGGCGCTGCAGGCGGGCGGAGAGCACGTTGCGGGCGACGCCGAGGCCCTTCTGCAGCTCGTCGAAGCGGCGCCTTCCGTTCATCACGTCGCGCACGATCAGCAGCGTCCAGCGCTCGCCGACCACCTCCAGCGAGCGGGCGATCGAGCAGACCTGGTCCGGGTAGTCGCTGCGCAGCACGAGAGTGATCTTGGCACACAAGGTTGCATCAAGCAACTCACTGAGCTAGGCTCGCCCCAATGACAGTTGCATCAAGCAACCCAACGGGTGGGAAACGGAGGCAGCGATGAGACTGATCCCGAGACACAGGCACGAGCGGAGGACCAAGGCGCCCCGGATCGCGATCACGCAGGCGGAGATCACGGCGGATCTGCTCTACCCGGCGCACCCGAGGCGCGAGGCGGCCTCCGCGCGCGGTCGGGGGGGCGGCCGGTGAGCGGGGAGGGAACGGTCGTCACGGCGCCCGAGGGCACGGCGCAGGACGTGGCCGAGGCTTTCGCCAGGGAGAACCCCGAGGGCGCCCGCAACCGCACCCTCGTCTGGCAGGACCCGGTGCCGACCGCGGCCGCCGGGGCGACGATGACCGGCATGGAGTACATGACGGCGGTCGTCACCGGCGAGATGCCCCCGCCGCCGATCGCGGTGACCATGAGCCTTCGCCCCGTGGAGATCGAAGAAGGCCGGGTCGTCTTCGAGGGCGAACCGGGGGAGGAGCACTACAACCCGATTGGCGTCGTCCACGGCGGCTACGCCGCGACCCTGCTCGACTCGGCCCTCGGCTGCTCCGTCCACACGACCCTGCCCGCCGGCGTCGGCTACACCTCGCTCGGGCTCGAGGCGAAGTACGTCCGCCCGATCACCCGCGACACCGGCCGCGTTCTCTGCGAGGCCCGGGTCCTCTACGGCGGCCGCCGCCAGGCGACCGCCGAGGCCAACCTGACCGCGGCCGACAGCGGCAAGCTGCTGGCTCACGGGATCGCCACCTGCATGATCTTGAGCTAGAGATAGCAGATTTGCAATAAGTACATATCTGCTATTTTCGATGCGTGACAACGACGCCGGGACAGCTGCTGCGCGAAGCCCGAAAGAGGCACGGCGTCAGCCAGAAGCAATTGGCGATGCGTGCGTCGACGACGCAGTCGGCAATCTCGCGCATCGAGCGGGACCGTGTCTCTCCCTCGGTGGAGACGCTGCGTGAGCTGCTCTTTCTGCTCGGAGAGGATTTGACGCTGGGTGCCGAGAAGCGCGATTTCGGGATCGACTGGACGTTGAACGAAGAGCGCCTCAAGCTCTCGCCTTCCGAGCGGGTTGCGTATGGCCTGGCAATGGCCGAGCAGATGATCGCGATCAGTCCCAATGTTCGAACCCAACCCGCATGATTCCGGAGCCGCTTCCCCCCAAGCCTCCGGATCTGCGCGCGCTGCTGGCTCCCCTTTTGAGGCATGGCGTCGATTTCGTGATGGTCGGAGGGATGGCCGGTCTCAGTCACGGGTCGAGCTATCCGAGCTATGACCTCGACATCGTCTACGCCCGCGACCCGGAAAACATCCAGCGGTTGACGGAGGCGCTGCGAGAAATCGGCGTCCAGCTTCGTGGGGCACCGGCCGACCTGCCTTTCCTGCTCGATGCCAAGACCATCGAAAACGGTTCGAATTTCACTTTCGTCACTCCCCATGGCGATTTCGACATCCTCGGTCACGCAGATGGAATGCCCGACTATGAGGAGCTGAGATCGGATTCGCCGGTGCGCGACATCCTTGGCCTCGACGTTCGCGTCGCTTCGATCGGGCATCTGATCGCTATGAAGCGTGCGGCCAATCGACCAAAGGATCAGAGGGCGGTCGAGGAGTACATCGGGCTCGCTGAGCTCGAGCGCGCCGCCGAAGACGCCGAGGAGTAGCTCAGCCGGCCAGCTCGCGCGCCAGCGCGGTGAGCAGCCGTACGCCGATGCCGTTGGCGTCGTTGCCGGTGTAGGCGCGGCCGACGTCCCAGGCGGTGCCGGCGATGTCGACGTGGGCCCAGGGGGTCTCGCCGACGAACTCCTCGAGGAAGGAGGCGGCGGTGATCGTGCCGGCCTTGCGCTTCGACGCCGCGTTGGTTAGGTCGGCGACCGTGCCCTTCATCAGCGCCTTGTACTCGGGGTGAAGGGGGAGGCGCCAGACCAGCTCGCCGGTCTCGCGGCCGACCTGCTCGATCTCGGCGGCGAGCTCGTCGTCGTTGGAGACCAGTCCGGCGTAGGTGGAGCCCAGCGCCATCGTCACCGCCCCGGTCAGCGTGGCGATGTCGACGACCTTCTCGGCGCCGAGCTCGATCGCGTAGGCGAGGGCGTCGGCGAGGATCAGGCGACCCTCGGCGTCGGTGTTGTTGACCTCGACCGTCTTGCCGTTGTACTGGGTGATGATGTCGCCTGGCTTGATCGCCGTGCCGGAGGGCATGTTGTCGGTCGAGGGCACGACCGCGACCAGGTCGATCTCCAGCCCCAGCTCGGCGATCGCCCCGACGGCCTCGAGCACCGCGGCGGCGCCCGACATGTCCATCTTCATCTCGTGCATGCCGGCGGGCGTCTTCAGCGAGATGCCGCCGGTGTCGAAGGTGACGCCCTTGCCGACGAGGCCCAAGGTCTTGCCGGAGCCGCCGCCCGCGTAGCGCAGGACGATCAGCTTCGGCTCCTCGGCGCTGCCCTGGCTGACCGCAACCAGCCCGCCCATCTTCTTGGCGGCGATCTCCTCGCGACCGAGCACCTCGGCGCTGACCGCGGGGTGGGCGGAGGCGATCTCACGGGCGCGCCGGGAGAGGAAGGACGGGGTGGCGACGTTGGAGGGCAGGCTCTGCAGGTCGCGGGCGCGGTTCTGCGCCTCGGCGCAGATGCGGGCTGCCTCGGCCCCACCGGCGGGGATCACGTATCCCAGGAGGGTCAGCGAGTCGAGAGACGGCGGCTCGGGGTCGCCCGGATCCCTCCCCTTGAAGCGGTCGAAGCGATAGGAGCCGAGGATCGTGCCGGTGACGACGCCCTCGAACAGTTCTTCACCTTCGTTTTCCAGGGGCAGCTCCCAGGCGAGCGAGCGCGCGTCCAGCTTCGCAGCCTCTTTGGCGACCAGGGCCGCGGCGATCCGCAGCCGCTCGGCATCCAGCTCATCGCGCTTACCGAGCCCGGCGACGAGTACCCGGGCGGGCTGCTCCGGGTGGACCATGCTGAGCTTCTTGAAGCCGCCCTTCGCGTCGGAGGCTCCCCTGGCGGAGGCGAGCGCCGCCGGCAGCTCCTCGCCCTCGCAGAGCCCGACCGCGAGCAGGTCGGCGTCGACCGCGGGGATCTCGACTTGGCTGACGGAGACGTCCATCGGAGCACGCGAGTCTATGACGTTGCGCACGGCGGCTGGACCGTGCCTCCCGCTATCGTCCCGGGTGTGGGCCAGGCGGCCCTGATCGAGCCGAGACCCGGCATAAACACTCAGAGAAAGGCAGCCATGTCCAGCACAGTCATCCTCGGTACCGCACGCACGCCCTTCGGCAAGATGGGCGGAACCCTCTCCTCGCTAGACGCAACCGACCTCGGCGGTCACGCCATCTCCGCGGCGCTGGATCGCTCCGGCGTCGACCCCGAGCAGGTGCAGCAGGTCGTCTTCGGCCAGGTCCTGCAGGCCGGCCAGGGTCAGATCCCCTCGCGCCAGGCCCAGATCAAGGGCGGCGTCCCCAAGGAGGTGCCGTCGGAGACGATCAACAAGGTCTGCGCTTCCGGCATGCGCACGATCGGCCTCGCCGACCAGGCGATCCGCGCCGGCGACACGGACGTCGTGGTCACCGGCGGCATGGAGTCGATGAGCCAGGCTCCCCACCTGCTGCCGGGCGCCCGCTTCGGCTACCGGATGGGCCACGTCGAAACCATCGACGCGATGGTCCACGACGGCCTCACCAACCCCTTCACCGAGAAGCAGATGATCAACGAGGCGAGCGAGGTCTCCAACGAGCTGGAGATCACCCGCGCCGACATGGACCGCTTCGCCGAGCGCTCTCACCGCCTCGCCACCGAGGCGACCGACGCCGGCCGCCTCGCCGACGAGATCGCCGGCATCACGGTCAAGTCGCGTAAGGGCGAGCACACGGTCGAGTCCGACGAGGCGATCCGGGCCGAGACGACGGTCGAGACCCTCTCCGTGCTGCGCGCGATCGGCGGTGAGGACGCCACCCACACCGCGGGCAACGCCCCGGGCGTCAACGACGGCGCCGGCGCGATCGTCGTCGCCTCCGAAGAGTGGGCCGAAAAGGAAGGCCGGCCCGTGCTGGCTCGCGTCCTCGCCTACGGCACCGTCGCCGACGACTTCGCCTACCTGGCGAAAACTCCCGCCAACGCCGCCAAGCAGGCGCTGGAGAAGATCGGCAAGTCCCCCGAGGACGTCGACCTCTGGGAGATCAACGAGGCCTTCGCCTCGGTCGCGCTCAACTCGATGCGAATGCTCGGCGTCGAAGAGGAGAACGTCAACGTCAACGGCGGCGCGATCGCGCTTGGCCACCCGATCGGGGCCTCGGGCTCCCGCATCGTCGGCTCGCTCGTCCATGAGCTCGGCCGCCGCGGCGGTGGCATCGGCGTGGCCGCGATCTGCTCGGGTGGTGGCCAGGGCGACGCGATCGTGATCGAGGTCGCCGGCTCCTAAGGCCGTGGGCCGCGCAGCTGCATTCTTCGATCTGGACAAGACCCTGATGGCGGGGTCGTCGGGAATGCAGTTCGCCCGTGTCGCGACGCGGCACGGGCTCGTCGGCCGGCGGCAGCTGGCTAGCTGGGGCTTCGAGCACCTGCGCTACCGCCTTCGCGGGACCACCGACGAGCGCACGACCGAGGTGCTGCGAGTCGCGCGCGAGCTGATCGCGGGCGTCCCCGCCCGCAGCTTCGAACGGATGAACCCCGAGGTGATGGCGGCGATCCTGCCGCGCGTCTACCCGCAGATGCTCGACGAGGTCTACGCCCACCAGGACGCCGGCCGGCCCACCTTCATCGTCAGCGCCGCCGGCAGTGGGGTGGTCGAGTCGCTGGCGGCCGTGCTCGGCATGGACGGCGGGGTGGGGACCCGCTACGGGATCGACGCCGACGGGACCCTCACGGGCCGCTTCGACGGGCCCTTCGTCTACGGCGAGGGCAAGGTCGAGGCGATGCAGGCGTTCGCCGCCGAGCACGACATCGACCTGGCGTCCTCCTACGCCTACTCGGACTCGATCTCCGACCTGCCGATGCTGCGCGCGGTCGGCAACCCGGTCGTCGTCAATCCCGACCCGCCGCTGCTGGAGATCGCCCGCGAGGAGGGCTGGCAGACGCTCCGCTTCGAGCGCCTCGGCCGCCGCCTGGTCGCGGTCGCGATCACCCTGCTGGCGACCGTCGGCGGCTTCGGCGCCTCGCGCATCGCCGCTCGCCGCAAGGCTCTACCGCCACGCCGCTTCCCCATCCGCCGCTAGCCTGTGGCGATGGCCGCGGAGCCGGGTGCCAAGCCGGAGATCGAGCAGCGCGAGGCGGAGCTCTCGACGATGTCGGGACACCCGATCGCGCCGCTGTACGGGCCCGAGGTCGCGCCGGCCGACCCCGAGGAGACGATCGGCAGCCCCGGCGAGTACCCGTTCACCCGCGGGCCGTACGAGTCGATGTACCGGGGGCGGCTCTGGACGATGCGCCAGTTCGCCGGCTTCGGCACGGTCGAGGAGACCAACGAGCGCTTCCACTACCTGCTCGACCACGGCCAGACCGGGCTCTCGACCGCCTTCGACATGCCGACCCTGATGGGCTACGACTCCGATCACCATCGCAGCCTCGGCGAGGTCGGCCGCGAGGGAGTCGCCGTCGACACGCTCGACGACATGGAACAGCTCTTCGAGGGCATCCCGCTCGGCGGTGTCACGACCTCGATGACGATCAACGCCCCGGCGGCGATCCTGCTCGCCTTCTACGTCCTCGTCGGCGAGCAGCAGGGGGTTCCGCCGGAGAAGCTCGGCGGCACGATTCAGACCGACATCCTCAAGGAGTACATCGCCCAGAAGGAGTGGTGCTTCCCGATCGAGCCGGCGATGCGCCTGGTCACCGACATGATCGAGTGGTGCACCGAGCACATGCCGCGCTGGCACCCGGTCTCGATCTCTGGCTACCACATCCGCGAGGCAGGCTCGACCGCCCAGCAGGAGCTCGCCTTCACGCTCAAGGACGGCTTCACCTACGTCGAGCGGGCTCTGGAGCGCGGCCTCGACGTCGACGACTTCGCGCCGCGCCTCTCCTTCTTCTTCAACGCCCACATCGACTTCTTCGAGGAGATCGCCAAGTACCGCGCGGCGCGCCGGATCTGGGCGCGCGAGATGAAGGAGACCTACGGCGCGACGCGCGAGGAGTCGATGCGGCTGCGCTTTCACGCCCAGACCGCCGGCGTCTCGCTGACCGCGCAGCAGCCGCTCAACAACGTCGTCCGCACCTCGCTGGAGGCGCTCGCTGCGGTGCTCGGCGGCACCCAGTCGCTGCACACCAACTCCTTCGACGAGGCGCTGGCGCTGCCGACCGAGGAGGCGGTGCGCGTCGCCCTGCGCACCCAGCAGATCATCGCCCTGGAGTCCGGCGCCCCCAACACCCCGGACCCGCTCGGCGGCTCCTGGTTCGTCGAGAAGCTGACCGACGAGATGGAGGAGGCCGCCTACGGCTACTTCGCCCGCATCGACGAGCTGGGGGGGATGGTCGAGGCGATCCGCCGCAACTTCCCCCAGCGCGAGATCGCCGACGCCGCCTTCACCTACCAGCGCGAGGTCGACAGCCGCAAGCGCATCGTCGTCGGCGTCAACGACTTCACCCAGGAGGGCGAAGAGCCGACCCCGATCCTGCGCATCGACCCGGCGCTCGAACGCAAGCAGGTCGACCGCCTGGCCGCGACCCGCGCCAAGCGCGACTCCGCCGCCGTCGAGTCCGCCCTAGCCGACCTCCGCCGCGCCGCCGCCACCGAGGAGAACCTGATGCCCCCAATCATCGCCGCCGCCCGCGTCCGCGCCACCGAGGGCGAGATGATCGCCGCGATGCAAGAGGTCTTCGGGACGTACACGGAGTCGCCGGTTTTCTAGTTCGAGGTACTAGATTCGAATCCTGGCGGGCGCCTTACTACATCGGAGTGTCGTGTATGAGTTAGGCTGGCGCCGAAGCGAGTAAGGCAAGCGGCGGGGGAGGTTAAGTTCATGCCGGACGAGCCACAAGACGAAACCAGCGAGATAGTCACCGCTCGTTTGAGCGAGACGCAAAAAATACTCTCAGAAGCAAAACGAATCTTCAACGAGGAAACGACGGCTCAGCACAGAGCCAAGTGGCCCAATGTCTACCGGCTTGAAAGTGCGACGGAGCACGCTCAAAAAATTCTGGCGCAAGCCGATCCGCGCATAACTCAGGTAGGCGCGGCCGAAGAGGTGGAGGGCTCGGCTACACAGGCGCGGGATGCAATTCGCGCGGCAGTTGACTCGGGTGGTGGGGATCTCATTGGCTCGGCAAATCGGCTTTTGAGCGCAGCCGCGCAGATCGAAACGGAACCGCGGGTGCCGGAGGAGGCGAAAGCGGTAGAGCGACTCGATGAGATCGAACGGGAGCTTCAACACAGGAAGGCAGCCTTGGACGCTGCGTCCCAACACCTTGAACGGGTCCAGGAGGGCTTTGAAACCAGAGAAAGCACGCTAACCAAATTTCTCGACGATCTCACCAATGTTGCCGCTGAGGTCGAGTTTCAAAAGCAAGCCGAACGATACGAAAGAGAAAGCCGGCGCTTCTGGACCGCTGGGCTCGTCACGCTAGTCGGCGCGGCCTGCGTGGCTCTATTGCCCCTCATTCTCAATTACGTCAACCATCAGCACCACGCCTTGGATGGTCAGGACAACGTTTCGGCCCATCTCGGTGTCGCCCTAGCCTTTGCGGCGGTTTCCGGTGTCTTGCTCTCTCGGGCTCGCAATAGGGACCGCAACCGTCAGCGCAACCGAGACCTTTCTGTGGCACTAATAACCATGTTCGCGTACAGCGAGCAAATCGCAAATGAGCAAGAGAAGGAGCGCTTTAAGCACGACATGGGCCGCCTTGTCCTCGAAGCCTTCCTGCGCCATGAACCACCTAGCGAGGATCGCTCCAACGTACTTAGCGACGTCACCGCTCGCGCTATCCCAGTTAACCAACCGCAGGAGTCCTAGCCGGTGTAAAAGGCAGACCGCCTCTTTCCGAGATCACCCCTGAAGGGGGATGAGCGCGCGTCGGGTGCTGCTTTGGATAGACGACGACCTGCCTTGGCGATCAACACCCCATCGGGCACGGAAATCAAATTAGCCGATCGCCGCGATGTAGATCTACACGGACGAAGCTGCCACGACGGAGACATCATCGTGAGCGATCGCCCCGCGCGTCTGGGCTCGCGCCGTTACCAGCGTCGGCTTACGGCTCGCGGGCGCTACGTCGAGCACGAACTCGATTCCTAGACGTCGAACCGCGTTGATGATCGTGTCGACCTCCGGGTTGTGCTCCCCGGACTCAAGCTTGACGACGCGCGGCTGTGAGACGCCCAGCTTCGCCGCCAGGGCCCTCTGACTCAATTTGTGTTCGGCGCGGTAGCGCAGCAGCGTTGCCGCAAACTCTCGCGCGGGAGCGAGCCTCTGCCACTCAGCGCGGAAGCTCGGATCGGCAAGCTGCTCCTCCGCCAAAAGCGCATCGAAGTTCTTCTCTGAGGCCGTCATCAAAGCCATGATAATAGACTTGTTATCGCACCGTCAAGCGCGACGCTCCAGGCGATCTCTTGCTGCTGCGACCGCTCGATCGAAGTCCTTCTTCTTCGCGGCGACAGCCAGAACCACGAATCGATCGCCGGACCGCGCATAGATCGGCCTAGCCTCGCAAGCCCCCTGTTTCGGCCGCAGCTCAAACAGATTCGCCTCGCCCTTCAACGACTTCATGTGCGGCGCGGGCAGATCCGGCCCAAGATCTCTCAGCTTCTGCACGACGTTGAAGACGGCCTTGCGGTCTCCGCGCGACTTCACGTCCTCGAAGTCGATGACCGCGTCGCTGTCGAAGTCAACGACCCAAGCTCTCGGCTGTTCGCCCATTTCGCGACCCTAGCCTTCGACACGGACTCAACTTTTTGTCTGCGTACAGGGTCACCGAGGGCGAGATGATCGCCGCGATGCAGGAGGTCTTCGGCACCTGCACGGAGTCGCCGGTTTTCTAGACGGACGGTCGCTGGCTCAGCTCGTCATCCCTCGGGGATTTCGATGCCGAGCTTCGCCAAGGCGACGGCGCCGTCTTCCTCGTGATCGGCGGCGCCGCTGCGGATCCGCTCGGCGGCAATGGCAGCTGCTTCGTCATCGGCCCGGCGCGACTCGAAGCCTTCGGCCGTTTCGTCGATCCTCGCCCTGGCGCGAAACTCCATTCCCCAGCTTCTCCTCCGCATCGACCCGGCGTCCACGTCAATTGGCAAATATGTCAACTGAGGTTGACGGATTAGCCAACTTCATTCAGGAGCTGAGTCGATGCTAGCCCCAGAAGATGCAGGTGGGATCGTTGTCGAGCTCGCGGAGCAGCGGCGCAAGGTCGCGCGCGGGCTCGATGAACGGGTACTCCAGTCGACGGTCGTTTCGGTCCCGCGCGTAGAGCGTCCACAGACGGGCTCCCGGGTCCCATTCGAAAGTGCAGATCCGCATCCTGGTCCAGTCTGGGCCAATGCCCTCCCGCCAGGGCGGGCGGCACTCGTAGATCGTGATCGTGTTTCCGCGGACCTTGTACTCGATTCTCAGCTTGTCGTCGTGCTCGGCGGGCACTGTCGTCGCGCAGTAGGTCGCGACGAGCGATATCGCGGGATCCAGTACCTCGGCGGGCAGCGCCATCGGTTTCAACCTAACGCGACACGCCGCGAGATTGTCGTCCAGTGGCGTTGCGCTCACCCCCGCCGCGAGTGGCGCCGGGGGAGGACTGCGATCGCGAAGGTCGTGGATGCCTCGTGGATCAGGTCGACGGGGATGGTCGTCGTCGTGACCTTGCTCTTCGGCGGTTTGCTCGTGCCGAAGAGAGCGATGGAGATCAGCTGCCCCCGCGGGTCGTGGCGGGCCTTGTAGCGAATGCCGGCGTAGCCGGCCTCTTGAAAGGCGAGCGCCCAGCCCTGGGTCAGGTTGTAGTCGGTCGTCGAGTGGATCTCGGCGGTGAGGCCGGCCAGTCCGAGGACGGTTGGGTCGGTCAGGTCGACGATCTCTGCTTTGGGCGGGCGCAGCCGGGAAAGACGCTGTGCGTCAACCAGTGGCTCCGGGACTACCCCGCCTGGCCGCAGCAGGCGCCCGAACTTCTCCACGAAGGCGCCAACCGGCTCCTCGGCGAGGTAGCAGGTGCCGGACTCGGCGAGGTTGAACCTGCCATCGGGGCCGACGTCGAAGAACCAGGGAGCGGCGTCGGCCGCATGGATTCGCCACAGGGACTCCGCCCCGAGCCTCATGCTGGGCAGCTCGGGGAGTTCGTCTGGGGGCGCGGGGAGGCCGCGCGGCGTCAACGCTTCAACTCGGCCACAGCGCGGTGGGCCGAGAGGAGCAGCGGCTCGAGGTCCGAATCGCCGAAGGCATCGACTGGAGTCCGGTCATCGAGTTCCGGCTGAGGCGCCGTGGCAAACGCCGCGAGCGTCCACGCGTCGAGCCCCGCATCGCCGAAGATCTCGTTGAGCTCCTTGATAGCCCCGAAGGGCGCCCCGCCGACCGCATCGAACTGCCAGCGCGGGTAGCGAATCAGCCCGGCATCGTCGCGCAGCGCGATCACCGACCCGCTGACGACCCGCTTGCGTAGCGCCTCCCGGCTACCACCGCCGAGCAGAGCCCGCGCCTCAGCGCTGGTCAGCAACTCCCCGAGAGCCCGCTCCCAGGCTCCGCCCGCAAGCACGACCATTGCCGCCCTCCGGCCAAGCACCTCGGCATCGCCAACCGAACTCGGCTGCCCACCGATCTCGGTGAGCGTGCGCCGGAACTCCTCGACGGTGCGATCTAGGAGTGCTGGGTTGGCGGCCATGGCTACGAGCTTAGCGTCAACCCCGTCAACGTTCAAGGAGTATTCACGCGTAGGACGAGTCGGCTTCGATTCTCCGCATCGACCCGGCCCTCGAGCGCAGCAGGTCGATTGGCTGGCCGCGACCCGCGCCAAGCGCGACTCCGCCCTAGCGCACCTCCGCCGCGCCGCCACCGAGGAGAACCTGGATGCCGCCGATCATCGCCGCCGCCCGCGCCACCGAGGGCGAGATGATCGCCGCGATGCAGGAGGTCTTCGGGACGTACTCCGGAGTCGCCGGTTTTCTGATTCGACGATCGCTGATCCGAACCAACTGCGAGGTGGATGGACAGGTGGGAAGCCCTATCGGCTGACGACTCAGCTGGTTCCCAAATAGGCTCCCGCGCGCGGTTGCAAACCCATCGCCGTGAGGCGTAGGAGGGATAAGGCTTGTCTGCAAGAACTGGCGGGATTCTGATTGGGCTTCTAGCGGTTGCCCTTCTTGGCTTTGCGATCTTCAGCGTTGCGAGGATCGCCGATCTAGAAGACCAGGTGAACGCTGTGGAGGGTCAGGCAGCAACACTTGCCAAGGCCACCGGCAGCGGGAAAGAACTTCAGACTCTTGAGCACAAGCTGAGAAAAATCGAAGCCTGCATTCCTGAGGTGCAAAACGAGATCAACGGCCTGGGTGTCGAAGTCGAAGCCGGGTACGCCTACATCGAAAATAATTCCCAGGTCTCCACTTACTGTCAGTCCGTCGTGTATCCGCAGAGTCAGGAAGAACCCTGACGATGGCGGCACCAGCCCTCCAAGAGGCAAGCGCGGGGGACATTGTCTTCTTCTTGTGATTGGCGTAATTGCCATCGGCTATGGGGTTGCGAAGTGGAATCTCATGAACCAGAGCAAATGCATCCACTGTGGTCACGACAATGGTTGTACCTGTAGACAGGCAGCGATCTGTCCGGCCTGTGGACGCAATAAGACGATCTTCAATTCAAAGAAGGCACGAAAGAATTAGTTGCGCATCCAGCCATGGTTTCGCTCGCGCGAGAGCCAGTCGGTGGTCCTTGCGGCTACCTATCGGTTGCCATGGCCAGAACGCTCCGGGCCCACGCGCCCACTTCGTCAACCAGGGTGACGGCAGCGGGTCGGTCGAGCGGCTCGGCATCGAGCAGATCCTCGTATCGGAGTGGGACTGCAAACTCCGTGAACATCACGACCTGGGGTATGTCGAGGGGGAAGGGAAGGCCGGCGGCCTCTACGAGCCCGATTAGATGTCGGAGGTCGTGGGTGTACTCGAAGGCCACGCTGCTGGCGGCGAGAACGGCCTTGAGCCACTTCTCGATGGCCTGCTGGGCATGGAAGCCGAGAATGCTGTCCGCGATCTCGGCGTTGCCCTCGATCTCACGCACCGCCACGGCGTCGTCGGTCGCCTTCTGGGCGAGGATCGCGGCGAGCTGGCTTGGCTCAAGCTCCGGCGATGACACGGCCGTCTCGGAGTGCTTCGTGCATCAGCGTGCCGGAGACGGGGCCCCACTGC
>CAWDEA010000003.1:0-982979 GCA_963801245.1 uncultured Solirubrobacterales bacterium | reverse complement strand
CGCTTCGGTCTCGTCCAGCTCGCTCGCGGCGTTGCGCTGCTGCGCGGAGGCGTAGATGGAGGTGAGGGGCTCCTCGTAGGCGAGGGTTATGCCGATGTCGGCGATCAGCACGATCCCAGCGGTGATCAGGGCGGTGGAGAGGATGTGGAGGAGCCGGTGCATAGGTCCGCAGATCTTCCCATTCCGACGGCCCGGCCTCGCCGGCGGGGCGCCCGCTGCACCCCGGCGCCCGCCGATATCCTTCGACCCCCGTCCCCGACACAGACGAGCTAGGAGCCATGGCCGTAGACACCGCCGCCTTCCGTGAGCAGACAGACGAGCAGCAGGCGATCACCGAAATGGTGCGCCAGTTCGCCGACGAGAAGATCATCCCCAACGCCGAGCACTACGACCACGAGGACTCCTTCCCGGAGCCGATCGTCGAGGAAATGAAGGAGCTCGGCCTCTTCGGGGTGACGATTCCCGAAGAGTACGGCGGCATGGGCCTCGACCTGACCACCTACGCGATGATCGTCGAAGAGCTTCTCGCGCGGCTGGATCTCGATCTCCGGCGTCGTCAACACCCACTTCATCGGCTCCTACCTCTTGATGAAGTTCGGCACCGAGGAGCAGAAGGAGTACTTCCTGCCGAAGATGGCGACGGGCGAGATTCGCGCCGCCTTCTCGCTCTCAGAGCCCGAGGTCGGATCCGACGTGCAGGGGATCAAGTCGACGGCGAAGAAGGGCGAGGACGGCAACTGGGAGCTCAACGGCCAGAAGATGTGGGTCACCAACGGCCTCGGCTCCAGCGTCGTCTTCGTGTTGATGAAGACCGACCCCAAGGCCGAGCCGGCCTACAAGGGGATGACCTGCTTCATCACCGAGAAGAAGCCCTGGGAGGAAATCAACGAGGGCGACTTCAAGGGCCTCAATGTGCCGCCCAAGATCAAGAAGATGGGCTACAAGGGCGTCGAGTCGACCGAGCTTCGTCTACGACGGCTACCGCTGCCCGCCCGAGCGCGTGCTCGGCGGCGAGGAGGCGGGCGTCGGCGAGGGCTTCGTGCAGATGATGGACGCGCTCGAGGTCGGCCGGGTCAACGTCGCCGCGCGCGGCGTCGGCATCGCCCAGCGCGCTCTCGAGCTGGCCCTGCGCTACAGCCAGGAGCGCAAGACCTTCGGCAAGCCGATCGCCCAGCACCAGGCGATCCAGTTCAAGCTCGCCGACATGGCCACGAAGATCGAGGCGGCCCGTCTCGTCACTCGCAAGGCGGCGCGGATGAAGGACGCCGGCGCGCGCTCGGACCTCGAGGCCGGGATGGCCAAGCTGCTCGCCTCGGAGACCGGCAAGGAGTGCGTCGAGGAGTGCTTCCGCATCCACGGCGGCTACGGCTACTCGAAGGAGTACGAGATCGAGCGCCTCTACCGCGACGCGCCGCTGCTGCTGATCGGCGAGGGCACCTCGGAGATCCAGCGCATGGTGATCGGCAAGAAGCTCCTGCAGCGGAACAAGATCTAGCGGCGAAGCCCCGTTGGGCTATCGGCCGTGGACCTCCGACCGCGGGCGACCCCCAGGCTGGGCGGGGCGGCCACCGCCGGTGCCGGCGAGGGCGGCGGCGCCGGGCTCGCCGCAGCCGGTTCCTGCCCCGGTCGCGCCGGGCCGTACTCGTCGATCGCTCGCTCGTAGTCTTCGCTGCGGCCGAGGTCGAGCCAGAGGCCGTCGTAGCGGTAGGAGCCGACGGGCTCGCCGGCTTCGATCAGCCGCTGCACCAGGTCCGGTATGTCCAGATGCTCCTCGGCGGGGACGTAGCGAAGGGCGCGCGGCGAGATCGCGTAGACGCCCATGCTCACCGTGTAGTGGATCTCGGGCTTCTCGTCGTAGTCGACGATCGGAGTGGTCGGCTCGACGCTGCTCTCGTTGACGCGGAGGACGCCGTAGTCGACCGGGACGACCCGCCGCTGGGAGGCGAGCGTCAGCACGTTGCCGGCGTTCGTATGGGCTTCGAGCAGCGTCCCGTAGTCGAGCGTCGTCAGCACGTCTCCGTTCATCGCGAGGAACGGCTCGTCGAGCCCCTCGATCGCCCTCAGGGCGCCGGCTGTGCCTCGAGGGCTCTCCGCTTCGCTGTAGCCGATCCGGACCCCGTGGTCCGATCCGTCGCCGAAGACGATCTTGATCAGCCGCGCCAGGTGGTCGACGGCGAGCGTGATGTCGTTGAATCCCGCCAACCGAAGCTGTCCGACGACGACATCGAGGATGGCGCGATCGCCGACCGGCAGCAGCGGCTTGGGGAGCACGGTGGTGTACGGGCCCAAGCGCGAGCCCTTGCCTCCGGCGAGGATCACTGCCTTTCGCGACATGTGCTCCTTTTCGGCGCACTGCGCGTTTACTTGAGAGCGGGATGTCCGGTACCGCCCGGGCGCGGCGGGCCGCCTCCTGCCTAGCGGACGTACTCGCCCAGTCGGTAACGGTCGCGATTGGCTTTGATCCACTCGATCGTTCGCGACAGCCCCTCGCGCAGGTCGACCTCGGGCTCCCAGCCGAGCACGCTTCGAGCCCGCTCGGGCGCGGAGGTGAGCCGCTGCACCTCGCTGCCCTCGGGCCGGATCCGCTGCTCGTCGACCTGCACCTCGAGCTCGCGCCCAAGCAGCTCGCCGACGACCTCGACGATCTCGCCGACCGAGTGGTCCTCGCCGGTGCCCAGCTGGATCGTCTGGCCGATCGCCTCGGGCACCGTCGCAGCCGCGATGAAGCCGGCGGCGGTGTCCTCGACGAAGGTCAGGTCCCTCCTCGGGTGGAGGGAGCCGAGCCGGAGCGTCTCTCCGGCGAGCGCCTGGGAGACGATCGTCGGAATCACCGCCCTCGCCGACTGGAACGGCCCGTAGGTGTTGAACGGTCGCAGGATCGTCGCCGGAAGGTCGAAGGAGCGGTGGTAGCTGTCGAACAGCTGGTCGGCGCCTATCTTGCTTGCCGCGTACGGAGACTGGGCTTCCAGCGGGTGCTCCTCGGTGATCATCGGCGTCTGGGCGCTGCCGTAGACCTCGCTGGTCGAGGTCTGCACGACCCGCTCGACCCCGGCGGAGAGGGCCGCCTGGGCGACGTTCAGCGAGCCCAGCACGTTGGTCTCGAAGAAGTCCCGGGCGTTGAGGTAGGAGTAGGGGATCGCGATCTGGGCGCCGAGGTGGAGGACGACGTCGACACCGTCGACCGCGGCGGCCACCGACTCGATGTCGCGCAGATCGCCGAGCACCACCTCGACCCCTGCGGTCACCTCCGGCTCGAGCCAGCCCAGCGCCCCCCGGTCGTTGCGCGAGTTGTAGCGGACCAGGCCGCGCACCTCGGCGCCGCCGCGCACCAGCGCCGCCACGAGATGGGCGCCGATGAAGCCACCAGCGCCCGTGACAAGGATCTTGCGCCCGTCGATTCCGCTCACCCAACCAAGGCTATACGCGGGAACGGCCAGGAGGTTTGGAGGCATTGCGGACGCTTGTACGAGACCGGGGTTGGGCTCATATACGGCGTGTCGCGACCTGACGCCGTATCGTTCGCTCTTCTTGGTCCTCCCGGCAGGCCAGGAGCCATGATGAAGCCCGCTGTCTCCAGAGAGCAGACCCAGGTCCAGCGCGATGCCCTGGGCAACCCCCCGGCGGTAGTGCTGGGGGGGACGGTCGCTGCGCTCTCGGTTGCCCGCTCTCTCTGGAAGGCCGGCATCGAGGTCCACGTGCTCGACCGGCGCAGCTCACCGGCGCGGACGTCGCGCCAGCGCACCGCCTTCGTCAACGTCGACGGTGCCGAGATGCAGGGCGAAATGCTCGATTGGCTGCAGGGGGCCCCTGCCGGCGCCGTCGTGCTGGCGGCAAGCGACGACGGGCTCGAACTGATCGCGCGCCACCGCGCCGAGCTCGAGCAGCTCGGTCTCCGGCCGATGGAGGGCAACGACGACGTCGTCTTGGACATGCTGGACAAGAGGCGCACCTACGAGCTGGCCGCCGCGCACGGAATCGAGACGCCCAACACGATCTCGCTGCGCACCGTCGCCGACGCGGAGCGGGTTGCCGGCGAGCTCAGCTACCCGTGCATGCTGAAGCCGGCGCACGCACACCTCTTCCGACTGCGCGCGGGCTCGGACGCGAAGGCGCTCCTGATCGACGGGCCGGCCGAGCTGCTGGCAGAGCTCGGGCGGCTGCAGAGCCTTGGGGTCGAGATGCTCGTCACCGAGGTGATCTGCGGCCCAAACGACGAATTCGTCTCCTACTACGGCTTTGCCGACGACGACGGCACCCCGCTGCTGAGCTTCACCAAGCGCAAGATCCGCCAGTACCCACCCGGGTTCGGGCTCGGCACCTACCACGGGACGACTCACGATCCGGAGGTGGCGGAGCTCGGGCAGCGCTTCCTCGATGCCGTCGGCCTGCGCGGGCTCGCCAACGTCGAGTTCAAGCGCGACGGCCGCGACGGCCGGCTCAAGCTGATCGAGTGCAACGCCCGCTTTACCGCCCCGAACGAGCTGATCCGCCACTCCGGCCTCGACCTCGCCCTGTTCGCCTACGACCGCCTGGTCGGCCGCCCCACACCGCCGCTGGGCGACTACCGCGAGGACGTGCGTCTCTGGGAGCCCGTCAACGACACGCGCGCCTTTCTGGTCTACCGGCGGCGCGGAGAACTGACCTTCGGCGGCTGGCTGCGCAGCATCGCCCACCGGCAGCACTTCCCGGTGGCCAGCTTCAGCGATCCGTTGCCGGCCATCGTTCGTCATTCCGAAAAATTCAAGCGTCTGGGGAAACGCGAGAGCGCGCCGCCCCCGCCATCGACCGGCCCCAGCGGAATCGGAGCCACGTCGGCGGTCTCCGAGCCGGCGCGCTCGGTGGGATCGCCGGATGCCTCTCCTTGACGACATGGCTCGACTAGGACGCCCAGGACGCGCGCTCAGCGCGAAGCTCGACCTGCTCGGCTTCGCCGGGCCGGGCTACTACCTTCGCCGCCTGCGCGACCAGCGGAGCTTCTCGAAGCTCGACAAGAGAGCCCGCGACGCCTTCTACGAGCAGATCTGGCGAGAGGCCGCCGAGGCGGTGGGTGCGGAGGCGGTCTCGCTCGGCCCCGGCCGGCTGGAGCTGAGCCGCGGCTCGAAGAGCACCCGCGTCCACCGGCAGGCGATCGAGCTCGACGGCCAGGACACGCTGGGAGTCGCGCTGGACAAGACGCGAGCCCACCGGCTGCTGGTCGAGGCGCAGGTCACGGTTCCGGAGTACCTCGAGTTTCGCTTCGGCGACTCGGCTCCGCGTGAGTTCCTGGACCGGATCGGCGGTCCCTGCGTCGTCAAGCCGGCGGCCGGCACCGGCGGTGGCCACGGCGTCACCGCCGGAGTCGTGAGCCCTGCCGATCTGCGCCGGGCCTGCATATACGCGGCGCGGCGCACGGACCGCCTGCTGATGGAGCAGCAGGCTCCCGGCGCCGTGTACCGGCTGCTGCTGCTCGAAGGGGAGCTGCTGGACGTCGTCCGCAGCACGCCGGAGCGCCTCACCGGCGACGGGGAGCTCGACGATCGCCAAGTTGATGCGTGCGGAGAACCGCCGGCGAGTTGCCGCGTTCGGAGCCGCTGGCCTTGCCGTCCTGGGCGTCGACCTCGATCTGGCGCTGACGCTCCAGTCCGGGGGGATGACGCTCTCGTCCGTTCCCGAGGCCGGCAGCAGCGTGGCGATTCGCACGATCACCAACAGCAGCGGAATCGCGCGCTGTGAGACCTACACCGGGCCGATCGAGGACGGTGTGCTGGCCGAAGCGCGGGCAGCCGCGCAGGCGGTGGGCCTGGCGCTCGCGGGGGTGGACGTGATCACCCCCGACCCGACCCGGCCGCTGCGCGAGGTGGGTGGGGTGGTCAACGAGGTGAACGGCAGGCCCGGCCTCCACCACCATTACCTCGTCGCCGATCCGGAGCGCGCGCCGCGCGTCGCGATTCCGATCCTGGAGCGCCTGCTGCGCGACTGATCGCCGTCAGCAGTGCGAGCCGAAGTGCTGCGTCCAGACGTGAGTCGCGTCCCGCCCGTCGAGGTTGCCGATCCGCAGGCCGATCCCGATCTGGCTGAAGCGGCCGAGGATGTTGCGGCGGTGCCCGGGGGAGTGCATCCAGGCGAGGAAGATCGCGCGCGGCGTGCCGGCTCTGCCGGTGCCCCAAGCGAGATTCTCGCCAGTTCGCCAGCAGCGCGCGGCGAGATAGCCCGACCGCCTCATCCAGTAGGTGAATTCCCGGCCGCAGGCGAAGTGGCTGAAGCTGTCGCAGCGCAGGATGTCCCGCGACTTGGCGCTTGCCGAGCGATCCAGCTTTCGGGCTTTGTCGAGGCCGGCCATGCCGGCGTAGCGGCGGGCGTACTCGGTCATGCAGAGCATCGCCTCCCGCTGCACCGCCAGCGGGGCGTCGCCGGAGGTCTGGTTCGGGCAGGCGGCCTGGGGCGCGATCAGGCCGTGATCGCGCTCGTCCTGGGGGGACGGGGACTTGCCCTCGGGGAGAGCCCGATGATTGGCGAGCCCGGTCGCGGCCGGCGCGCTGGGCGCTGCGACGGCGAGGGAGGCCAGAAGGGCAAGGGTGAGAGAGGGGAGCTTGCGCGACACAACTTTTCTGTCGCCAGCCGCGCCTCGGGGATGAGATACCTGGACACATGTACTAGCCCCAGCACGGCCCGTTGGACCGTTTTTTGCACGTCTATCCCGCCTGCTAAGTTGCGCACCTCGCGCAGAGGCGAGACCGAGATGGTGGGAAAGCCAAAATCAGCAGAGATGCGCGCCGGTCCGGGGTTCCGCGTCCGCGAGGAGATCTCGCGCCCGCCGAGCGACGTGGTGTCCGCGTACGCGGAGTTCGACAGCCCCGAGGTGTCGGACTTCATGAACCGGCTCTACACGATGAGCTCGGAGATCCAGGCGATGACGCCGGGCAGCCCATCCGTCGTCGGTCCCGCCTGCACCGTCAAGGTCTTTCCCGGCGACAACCTGATGGTCCACAAGTGCCTCGACGTGGCGCAGCCGGGCGACGTCGTCGTGATCGACTCGAAGTCCTCGACCGCGGCCCTCGGCGATCTGATCAGCACCAAGGCGCGGCATCGCGGCATCGCCGGCTTCGTGGTCGACGGCTTGATCCGCGACCTGGCCGACATCAAGGGGCTCGGGGACTTCCCGGTCTTCGCCAGGGGTGTCACGCCGATCGGGCCGCTGCACCGCGGGCCCGGAGAGATCAACTACCCGATCGCGGCAGGGGGCATCGTCGTGGAGCCCGGTGACATCGTCGTCGCCGACGAGAACGGCGTCGTCGTCGTGCCGCAGGGATTCAGCGAGGAGCTGCTCGAGCAGCTGAAGAGCAAGGAGGCCGCATCGCGGGCCTACAGCGAGGCCGTGGCGCGGGGCGATTTCAACAACGAGTGGGTGGACGCGATCCTCGAGGAGGGGGGCGTCAGCTCCGCAGTGGGCGCGGCCGACCCGGTCAAGCCGCCAGCCGTCGGTCCCTAGAGCGGTCTCAGCCTCGGGGGTGCTCGGCCTCGAGCCAGGTGGCGGTCGAGTCCAGACCGAGCTTCCCGGCAGGCATCGGCGATCTCAGTGAGAAGCCCGGGGTCGATCGGGATGCCGTCTGCGAGGCGCTCGGCCGCGGTGGCGTCTCCGGCTTCTCCGGGTAGCAGCGGCGCCTCGAAGCCCTCCGCGGGCGGCAGCCCACGGAGGCGGTCGGCGAGGGCTTCGACCCGCTCCACGGAGGAGTCGCCGAGCAGCGGCTGGGGGTCGATGGCGAGGAAGACCTGTCCGACCGAGCCGCTGATCAGCGGGAACTGGCCCGGGTCGCCCTCCGCTGAGTGGGTGGTGAACTCGTCGTCGGCCTGGGCGTCCGCCAGCATGATCGCGAGCATCGAGATCGCCAGCGCCAGCCCCGACCCCTTCGGGCCGGCGATCGCCAGCAGGCTCCCCTCCAGGGCGGCCCGGGCGTCGACGGTCGGGCGACCGTCGGAGTCCAGGGCGGCGTGCTCGGGCAGGGCTGCGCCGCTGCCCGCCGCGCGGCGGATGTTGCCCCGCGCGGCCGCGCTGGTCGCCATGTCGAGCACCATCGGGGTGCCCTCGCCGATCGGGATGCCGAGCGCGAGCGGGTTCGTGCCGAGCAGCGCCTCCGCGGCGCCGTGGGGTGCGACCGCCTTGGGGCCGTTCGACATCACGATCGAGACGAGCCCCTGCTCCGCGACGCGGCGGGCGTAGAACCCCGCCGGGCCGAAGTGGGTGGTGTTGCCGAGCGCGACCACGGCGACGCCATGCTCGCGAGCGAGCTCGGCGGACATCTCAGCGGCCTTGATCGCCGCCGCCGGGCCGATCGCCCGGTCGCCGTCGAGCCGCCGCAGCGGGCCTGTCCCCGCGACCGCTCGAACGCCGGCGCTGCCACCGGCGAGGCCGCTCTTCACCCGCCTCATGTAGTTGGGCAGGCGCATGAGGCCGTGCCCGTCCTGTCCCCGCAGGCTCGCGTAGAGCAGGACCTCCGCCACCGCCTCGGCATCCGCGGGGGGAAGGCCGGCGTCGCGGCAACAGCGACGAACGATCTCGGTCAGGGCCGGCGCCCCGAGGTTGGTGCCCACGTCGCTATTTATATCCTTCGCAGATGGCGTCGACCGCTGAGCAGATTCGCATCGCGGTGGAGCGCTTCCAGGCGGAAGTGCCCGCGCTGCAGAATCTGAAGCTCGTTTTCGGGCTGGAGCTGAAGGGGAGGGGGGACATCCAGCTCTACCGGGTTGAGCTGCCGGGGCCGGAGATCAAGAAGGATCTCGCCCAGGACGAGCGCATCCTGGTCGAGATCGATCGCCCCCAGTTCAACGAGCTGGCCGAGCGCGGCACGCTGAAGAGCTATCGCAGGGCCTATGAGACCGGCCACATCAAGGCCACCGGCGACTCCAACGTGAAGAAGCTGATCGCCCAGGTGGTCGAACGCCAGGAGCAGCGGGCGCGGCTGAAGAAAGCGCACTGAGCGCCGCCCCGGCGAAGCGCCCGCGCGGATAGCATGCCGCGTCGTCCAATCCCAGAGGAGATTCTCAAACCGATGAGCGAGCAGATGTACGAGCTGACCACCGACCAGGCCGAGCGCGAGGCGTCGGGCGCCCACAGCTACGGCCGCTACCTCGAGGAGTTCGAGGTCGGCGCCGTCTACAAGCACTGGCCGGCGAAGACCGTGACCGAGTCCGACGACCACCTCTTCTGCCTGATCACGATGAACCACCACCCGCTGCACCTCAACGACGTCTATGCCAAGCGCTCCCAGCAGGGGCGCAACGTCGTCGTCGGGCCGCTCGTCTACTCGCTGGCGCTGGGGATGTCGGTCTCCGACGTCTCCGGCAAGGCGATCGCCAACCTGGCCACCGAAGAGCTCAGCCACCCCAACCCGGTCTTCCACGGCGACACGCTCTTCTGCGAGACCGAGGTCCTCGACGTGAAGCCGTCGAAGTCCAAGCCCGACCGCGGCGTCGTCAAGGTCCACACCCGGGTGCTGAACCAGGACGGCCTGCTGGTCGCCGAGTTCAAGCGGTTGGTTCTGGTGCCACGCCGCCCCTAGCCGGCCGGCTCGAGGTGACCGTGGCGAGGGAGACGAGCACGGCGATAGAAAGCGACCCGCGTGGCGTGCCGGTGCGCAGCATCTCGACGATCACGCCGATGCGAGACGAGCTCGCCAGCGTCGAGCACTTCGTCGCCGATCTTGCCGCCCAGGACTTCGCCGGCGAGCTGCAGGTCCTGGTCGCCGACGGAGGCTCCGAGGACGGCTCGGTCGAGCGCCTGCGGTCGGCGGCGGCCGCGGCATCGCTGCCGCTGGAGATCCTGGACAACCCGGCGGGGTGGGTCTCTCCCGGCCTGAACGCCTGTATAGGCCGGGCTACGGGCGACCTGATCGTCCGCCTCGACTGCCATTCCCGCTACCCGCCCCACTACCTGCGCCGCTGCGCCGAGCTCGCCGAGCAGACCGGCGCCTGGAACGTCGGCGGGCGGGTCGAGCCGAGCGGGGAGACCGCGATGGAGCGCGCCGTCGCCTGTGCGATGGACAGCCCGTTCGGCGGCATCGGCTGGACGCGCCTGGGGGGGACCGAGCCGGTGGAGATCGACACCGTCACCTTCGGCGCCTTCCGACCCGTCGCCTTCCGCGCCGCCGGGCTGTTCGACGAGGAGATGGTGAGAAACCAGGACGACGAGCTCAACCTGCGGATTCGCGAGGCCGGCGGGCGGATCGTCCTCGACCCCATGCTCACCGTCCGCTATCGCCCGCGCGGATCTCTCGCACGAGTCTGGCGCCAGTACTACGAGTACGGGTTCTGGAAGGTGCGCGTGATGCTCAAGCACCGGGCGATCGCGACGCTGCGCAGCATGGCGCCGCTCGCCTTCCTGCTGATGATCGTCGCGCTCGCGATCGCGGCGCCGTTCTCGGCGATCGGGCTGACGCTGTTGCTCGCGGTGCTCGCCCTCTACCTGATCGGCGCTCTGGCATTCGCCCTGCGCAGCGTGCGCGCCCAGGGCGAGCCTCTCTCGCTGGTGCCGCGGGTGATGAGCGTGTTCCCCGCTTTCCACTTCGGCTACGGGTTCGGGATGGCCCGCGGCTGGCTGGCCGCCGCCGCCAGCAGGCTGCGATGAAGCTGTCGGCCCTGATGTACCACGACGTCATCGGCCCTGACGGCGTCCGTGGCGGCTTCGAGGGCGCCGGCGCCGAGGTCTACGCGGTCTCGATCGAGGAGTTCGAGCGGCAGATGGACGGCATCGAACGGTCGCTGGGAGTCTCGCCGCTGCGCGCCGGCGGTCCGCTGCCGGGGGAGGGTGGCTGGATGCTCACCTTCGACGACGGCGGCTCGAGCGCCGCCCTCGCCGGCGCCGCCCTGGCGCGGCGCGGCTGGGCGGCGCATTTCTTCGTCGTCACCGCCCTGGTCGGCCGCCCGGGCTTCCTCGACTGGGAGGGCGTTCGCCGGCTCGCCTCACAGGGCCACACGATCGGCTCGCACTCCCACACGCACCCGGAGCGGATCGGCAGCCTCTCGCCGCAGCAGCTGCGCGAGGAGTGGTCGCGCAGCGTGGCGGCGCTCTCCGAGGCGACCGGCGCGGCGGTCACCACCGCCAGCGTCCCCGGCGGCTATTACTCCGACGCGGTCGGCGCGGCGGCCGCGGCCGCCGGGATCGCGACCCTCTTCACCTCGGAGCCGCGGCGGAAGGTGGCCAGGGTCGGCGATTGCACGCTGGTCGGTCGCTTCGCGGTGCGCGGCTCGACCCCCACGAAGACGGTTGTCGCCGCGGCGGCGGGCAGCACGGGGCCGTGGCTGCGGGAGCGCACGGGGTGGGCGGCCAAGGCCATGGCCAAGCGCCTCGGCGGGCGCCACTACCTGCGTCTGCGCCGCATCCTGCTCGCGCGGCGCTGACGGCGCCTCGCTATGCGGCGATGAAGCGGGCGAGGCGCTCGCATTCGGCCTCGAGCGTGACCGCGCGGGCACGCTCCAGCCCAGCGCGCACCATCCCCTCTCGCAGCTCGGCATCGGCGCCGACGCGCTCGAGCGCCCGCGCGGCCGCGTCCGGATCGCCGGGGGGGATCAGCAGGGCGGCGTCCCCGGCCGCCTCCGCGACGCCGCCGACCGCCGTCGCCACCACCGGCAGGCCGGCGGCGAAGGCCTCGAAGAGGATCTGCGGCAGGCCCTCGGTCCAGGAGACGTGGAGCAGCGCATGGCTTTCCCGGTAGAGGTCGAGCAGGCCGCCGTCGATCGGCACGTAGCCGGCCAGCGTCGCGCGGTCGCCGACGCCGAGCTGCTCGAGGCGCTGGCCGAGCTCGCCGGCCAGCGGACCCTCGCCGCAGACGGTGAGGCGCCAGGGCGAATCCGGGCCCAGCGCGGCGAGGGCGTCGGCGAGCATCAGCGGGTTCTTCTCCGCCTCGAGCCGGCCGACGCTGAGCGCCCGCAGCTCGCCGTCGTAGTCGGTGCGGGAAGGGCCCGAGGCGATGTCCGAGTCGCGGATCAGCGAGATGTTGATCGGCAGCAGGCGTCGCGCTCGCCGGTACTTCTGCGCCAGGTCGGGCCCGACCACGACGGTGGGGCAGAGGCGGGCCAGCAGCCGGTAGCCGGCCTCCAGGCCGCCGGCTATGAGCTGGATAGAGCGGCGGCCGGGGTGTCTGTTGCGGGTGTAGGCGGGCAGGTCCTGACGCACCCCGAGCACCACCCGGCGCCGGCGCAGGGCGGCCAGCGCGGCGAAGGCGAAGCAGGAGGGATGGGGGCCGAAGAGCAGGACCGCGTCGACGTCGTCGAGCACGCGCCAGAAGGTGCGCAGCGAGCCGAGCAGGGCGCGGCCCACCTCAACCGGGTTGGCCAGGCTGCCGTACCAGGGCAGGGGAACGAGCTCGATCCCCTCCGGCACCGGGTAGTGGGCGAGCTCGCCGCGACCCTCGCCCGGGTGAAGGCGGCCGGGCATGACGAGCCGGTCGACGCGCTCGGCAAGCCCGCCGAGGAAGACGATGAAGGCGCGCTCGGTCCAGACCCGTCCCTCGGCGCGCCAGAACCTGTAGTCGTTGTAGACGGCCAGTCGCAGCGGGTTCGATCCCTCAGCGGACGATCAGCTCGGCGGCGTCGCCCAGGATGAAGTCGGGCGCGGGCACCTGCTCGACGTCGTCGCGCTCGACCAGCGCGTGGAAGGTCTGCAGCAGGATGACCAGGTCCAGGCCCACCGAGCGGTGCTTGAGGTAGTAGAGGTCGTGGCAGGTCTTCCAGGCGGTGCCGATGCGACTGCCGGCGTAGCCGCAGCGCACCTGCGCCCAGCCGGTCAGGCCGGGCTTGACCAGGGCGCGCCGGTCGTAGTGGGGGACCACCCAGCTCAGCGACTCGACGAGCTCGGGCGGCTCGGGCCGCGGGCCGACCAGTGACATCTCGCCGTGCAGCACCTGGAGCAGCTGAGGTAGCTCGTTGAGGTGTCCCTTGCGGAGGAACCGCCCGACCCGCGTCACCACCTCCTCTTCGGGGCACCCGTCGGCGAGAAGCCGATCGGCGTCGGCCCGCAGCGTGCGGAACTTGACCATGTCGAACTCGCGCCCTTCCTCGCCGTAGCGCCTTTGCCGGTAGAAGACGGGCCCGCGGTCCTCCAGCTTGATCGCGAGGGCACAGAGGATCATCAGGGGTGCGGCCACCACCACCAGGGCGCCCGAGACGGCGATGTCGAGCAGTCGCTTGGAGAGCGGTGAGGAGGGCGAGTAGCGCGGGTGCATGATGTACTGGAACCAGGCCGAGTTGATCGCCCCGATCGGCACGTGCCCGAGGACGTTCTCGTAGAGGGCGGTGGCCTCGATCATCCGCACCGGCAGGTCCAGGCACGCCTTGGCGGTCTGCTCGAAGATCGGCAGGCGCGGCTTCTCGGGGCTGACCACGAGCAGGTCGACCTGGTTCTCGAGGACGACGGCGCGGATCTCGGACATCCCGCCGAGCCGCGGCAGCGACCCAGCGTCGGTCTCGGCCGGCGACTCGTCCACGTAGCCGATCAGCTGATAGGAGCGAACGCGACTCTCCTGCAACTCCGCCCCCAGCCGGGAGGCAAAGCCCCTGTCGCCGATCACGGCGGTGCGGATCGGACGCTCTATCGCGAAGCGGTCCCCGACCCAGAGCGCGATCAAGCTGGTCGTGCTCGCACCCACCATCGCCACGATCGTGGTCGGGATCACCAGCGAGGTGGCGTTGAACTGGCTCAGCCCGTATGCCAGGGCGACGCCGCTCACCGGGACGAGTACGCTCAGCATGTACTTGGCGAGGGGAACCAGGTGCAGTGGGTAACGGCGCCCGCGCAGGATCGCGTCGACGAAGAGCATCGAGATCAGCACGAGCAGGGCCAGGTCGAGGTTGTTCTGCCGTTGCAGGACGATGATCGCGGCCACGATGGGCGGGCCGAACCGGCTCAACGTTCGTTCGATCAGATTCTGGGCGTAGATCGTGCTCATGATCGCGGCCGGGCCGCAGGTTTCTCGCTTGGCTAGTTCATTTGTCGACGATCAGCTGAAAACCGCGCGACCAAACGGTTGCAGCGGCGCGAGTCGGACTAAATCGTGACCGTGCGTGCTGTCATAGTAAACGCATGTCGCCTCCCGGGCCAGAGCCTGCACGAAGTCGTGCCGGCACCAATTGGCGGAAGCCTCGTCAGGCGCCGCCGAGCCTGCTCCGCTACGTGGAGACGGTGCGCGAGAGGATCTGGCTCGTCGTCCTCGTGACGCTGCTCACCCTGGGCGCCGCGACGCTCTACCTGGTCACCGCGGACAAGGTCTACGAAGCGCAGTCCGAACTGCTGGTCACTCCCGTCGCGGAGGACGATCCCGCGCTCACCGGGCTTGCCCTGATCCGCAGCTCGAGCGACCCGAGCCGGGACGTCGAAACCGTTGCCCGGCTGGTCACCTCGCGGGCTGTCGCCGCCGACGTGAGGGAGGAACTGTCGCTGGACGAATCGCCCCAGGAACTCGCCGACAGCATCGACGCCGCACCCGTGGCTCAGAGCAACGTGGTCGTGATCAGCGCCCGCGACAACGACCCCGAGCTGGCCGCGAGCATCGCCAACTCCTTTGCCGAAAACGCGATCGCCGATCGCGACGAGAAGCTGCGCGCCCAGCTCGCGCCCCTGATCGACAGCCTTCGGGCACGGGCGGCGGATGCCAGCCTGCCGGGCGACGCGACCGTGACGCTGGCCGAACAGCTCACCCGGCTGGAAAGCCTCGATGCCGGAGGGGATCCGACGATCCGATTCGAGACCAGCGCGGCCCCCCCGGAAAGTCCCGTCGAGCCGCGTCCGGCGCTGACGATCGCCGCCGGCCTGATCGGAGGGCTGGTACTCGGCCTCGGCGCCGCCTTCCTGATGCAGGCCGTCGACCCACGCCTGCGGCGAGAGGAGCAGTTGCGCGAGCGCTATGGCCTGCCGATACTCGCGCGCATTCCGCGTGAGCGCAAAGCCGTCGATTCGGACTCGTCGGGCATCCGGCGATCCACGCCGGTTCCGCTCGGCCCTTCCTCGCTCTCGCCCCGGACGCTGGAGGCATACCGCACCCTGCGCATGACGCTCGGTGCCCTGTCCCCCGGTGAGCAGGAGGAGGGCTCTCTGGGGCGGGCGATCCTCGTGACCGGGCCGTCGCCGGTCGACGGCAAGACGACCACGGCGATCAACCTGGCCACTTCCTACGCGCTCGCCGGGAAGAGCGTGATCTTGATCGAGGCCGACTTCCGGCGCCCGAAGATCTCCGCCGCGCTGAACGTCAAGTCGCGAAGGGGCATCGGCGACGTGCTCCTCGCCGAAGCGAGCCTGGAGGAGGCACTCGTTCCGGTCAAGCCGTTCGGCGACGAGATGCGGGTGCTTCCCGTGCCGAAGCCCGACGATCGGATCGGCGAGCTGTTTTCGACGCTGACCGCGGGGCGGCTGGTGGACCGGGCGCGGGAGTTGGCGGACTTCGTGGTCATCGACTCGCCTCCTCTGACCGCGGTCGTCGACACCCTGCCTCTCGCTCGCTGCGTCGACGACGTCCTGCTCGTCTGCCGGATCGGTGGGAGCAGCCTCCTGCAGCTCTCGCGGCTGGCCGATCTGCTCGAGCAGAACGAGATCGAGCCGCGTGGCTTCGTGGTGATCGGCGTCACCGCCGGCTCCGAGGGGAGCTACTACTTCGAAGCCGCCGGACGAGGACCCGTGCTCGGCCCGGAGGACGGTGGCTCGCCAGGAGGCAACAGCAGCTCCTCCGGCGAGCGCCTGGCGAGGCGCTGACCCGCTGGACGGCGACGCTTGACCGTTTACGCCGGGCCGATATCCAATCGCCTGTTGCCGTTCGCGATCGCCGGCTTGGCGCTGCTGGTCGGCGCGCTTGCGGGGTACGAACCCAAGCTGGCGCTGGGCCTCGTCGTCGGGCTCGTCTTCACCGTGCTCACCCTGACCAGCCTCACCGCGGGCACCTGCGTGTTCGCGGTCTTCACCTTCATCGACGAGATCGTGCCGTCGGGAGGACTTCCGCTCACGAGGTTGCTCGGCATGCTGCTGATCCTTTCGTGGCTGGCGGCGATCACGGTCGGGGAGTACCGTGGTCGCAGGCTGTTCGAGAGCAACGGGCTGCTCTTCCTGCTCCTGCTTTTCATCTCCTGGGCCACCCTCAGCGCGCTTTGGGCGGCCGACTCGGGCGAGGCGATCGGCGCCGTGGCCCGGTACGCCCCCAATGCGATGCTGTTCCTCGTCGTGTACGCGGCCGTGCAGACCCGGTCCCAGGCGCTATGGGTGGTCGGTGCGCTCCTGGCGGGCGCTCTGATAGCGGCTGCATACGGAGTCGTCTTTCCGGTCGAGGGGGACACCACCGGCAGGCTCAGCGGCGCCTTCGGCAACGCCAACGAGACCGGCACCGCTCTGGCTGTGGGCGTGGCGCTGGCCGGGGGCCTTGCGATCGCGCTGCGCGGTCATCCCGGGTTGCAGGCGGCAGCCGTGGTCGGCGTTCCGCTCTGCATGATGGCCCTCTTCCTGACCGTGTCCCGTGGGGGCATCGTCGCCCTGGTCGCGGTGCTGGTTGCCGGCGTGTTCGTCGCCGGACCGAGGCGCGGGACAGTGCTGGCGGCAGCGGTGGCTGGATTGGTGATGGCGGTCGTGTACTTCGGCGCCTTCGCGGGCGTTCAGGAGCGCGAACACCTGCTCAAATCCGACGGGGGAACCGGTCGGACCGACATCTGGAAGGTGGGCTGGCGGATGGTCGAGGCCAATCCGGCTCTCGGGGTCGGCGCCGGCAACTTCGCGAACACCTCGGTCCACTACCTGCTCGAGCCGGGCGCGATCGCGCGCCCCGACTTCATCGTCGACGAACCGAAGGTCGCCCACAACACCTACCTCGAGATGCTGGCCGAGCTCGGGGTCGTCGGCCTGGTGCTGTTCCTCGCCATCATCGGTGGCGCGCTTTCCTCTCTGCTGAAGGCGGCGCGGACGTTTGCCGCAGGGGGCGACCGGGAGATGGACGTCCTCTCGCGCGCGGTGCTGATTGCCTTGGTCGGATTCCTCACCGCGGCATTCTTCGGCTCGCGTGGGTTCAGCAACCAGCTATGGCTGCTGCTCGGCCTCGGTCCGGCCCTTCTCGGTCTCGCTCGGGCCGAGCTCGAAAGCATTGAAGAGTCGGCACCGACGTTGGCGACGGGTGAGAGTTAGCCCTGCGCCGGTCTCAACGAGGTGTGGGCGATAACGCGCTTTTGGGTGTTCGCGAGGCGCACGCGTTTCGGCGCCGGTTCCGGCGCCGGCACGGCGGTTCCGTCGATCACGCCGCTGACGTCGCCGACCAGCTCGCCGCAGCGGCTGTTGGGGTCCAGCCTGTAGTCGCCCGTGCCTCGGGCGACGTATGGAGACCCCGCCGAGACGAAGTTCAGGCTCGCGCTGAATCCCTCCTCGTCGGCGATGCCGGCGGGCGCGTCCTCGCCAGCGCTGTAGACGCAGTTGTGCTGAGCGCGGTTGGCGGTGCCGGCGGGTTCGCCGGACCACGAGCCCTCGATGTTCCAGCGCTGCTGCGAGAAGGTGATCGCGTTGTTGCGGACGACGTTGCCGTCGGAAGTGTCGCCGTCGGCACCGGCGAAGATCACGCCCCCGTGGTTGCCGTCGATGATGTTGTGGGCGATCAGGGTGTTGTCGGCGTTCGAGTAGAGATGGACTCCCCAGCCGCCCGCGTTTCCGGTCAGGATGTTCCAGCGGACGATCGCACCGCGAGTGCTCTGGAGGTAGATCTGGTGCATGAACTTGGAGCTGGCTGGGCCACAGTCGTAGATGCGGTTGCGTTCGATCACGATGCCCGCCGCGGGGTGGTAGGTGCCGGCGAGCAGGCAGATGCCGTTGCCGCCTTTGGTCAGCTCGTTGTCGGTGAATTGAGTGCGGTCGGCCTGCAGCTTGATCCCCACGTCGTTGTCGTGCTGGGAGGCGTCGAAGCGGAGGTGATGGATGTGGGCGCCGGCAGCCTCCGGCGTGACCTCCATGAAGGCGGTGATCGTCGCCACCTCGCCGGGATAGCTGCGCAGCTCCGCCCCGGGGGCTTCGAAGTAGACCGAGTCGCCCCCGTAGGTGCCGGCCCGCAGGCAGCCGACGTCGCCGGGGTCCAGCGCTTCGACCAGCCGCTCCAGCGAGCGAAAGGGCTCTTCTTCGGTGCCCTCGGCTTGATCGGAGCCGTTCGGCGCGGCGATCTCGGTGCAGGCAGATTCGGCGGCGGCATGGCTCGAGCCGCTCGCCAGCAGCGCCAGGCAGGCGATCGCCAGCGCGGCGAGGATCGTGCTGCGACGGAGGAGAGTCACTCCCGCTATATCGGAGGTGGGCCGTGGACGTCAAGCGCTGGGCGAATCGTCCCGAACAAACGTCCAGAGGCGAGAAACGCACTATGATCCAGGCCGTGGGTGGGGGTGACACGCTCGTGCTCTGCTACCACGCGGTCAGCGAGTCGTGGCCGGCGGATCTCTCGATCGCCCCCGAGGCAATCGAGAGGCAGATCTCAGGCCTTCTCGCCCAGGGCTATCGAGGTGTGACATTCTCGGAGGCGGTGGAGGGTGGGCCCGGGCGGCGAGTCGCGGTTACCTTTGACGATGCCTACCGCTCCGTGCGCGAGATCGCTCTGCCGATTCTGGAGCGGCTGGGGTTGCCGGCCACGGTCTTCGTCCCGACCGCGCACGTTGACAGCGCCGAGCCGATGTCCTGGCCCGGGATCGATCGCTGGATCGGCGGCCCGCACGAGGAAGAGCTGCTTTGCATGAGTCGCGAGGAACTGCTCGACCTCGACCGGTCCGGCTGGGAGATCGGGGCCCACACGCACACGCATCCCCACCTGAGCCAGGTCGAGGCCGCCGAGCTTGCGGACGAGCTGGAGCGCCCGCGACAGCTGCTCACGGACTGGCTCGGGAAGCCATGCCGCTCGCTTGCCTACCCCTATGGCGACTTCTCGCCGCGGGTCGTCACCGCGACGCGCGCAGCCGGGTACTCGGCGGCGGCGACGCTCGCGCCGGCCCTTCCGGCACCCGGCCCGCTGCTCTGGCCGCGGGTGGGCGTCTACCACGGCGAAGCCGACTGGCGCTTCCGGCTCAAGGTCGCGCCTCTCATACGTCGGGCTGGATTGGCGCGGCTTCGCCACCCGCTCGCGGCGCGCCGCGAGCGCCGTCAGGCCACGGCCGACTGAGCGAGGAGCTTCTCCCAGGATCTCCGCCCAGCGGTCGGCGACGGCGTCGAGGGAGTGATGGCCGCGCACGAACTCGCGCCCACTCGCGCCGAGTGCGGCGCGAAGCTCGCTGTCCGCCTGGAGCTGCCGTGCGCCGGCGATCAAGCGCTCCATCGATCCCTCGGCCAGCAGCCCGGCACCGCGCTCGACGATGCGGTCGTCGGGATCGACGCTGAGCGAGAGGACGGGTACGCCCCGCGCCCAGGCCTCGAGGAAGGTGTTGGGCATCCCCTCGACCTCCGACGTCTTCACGACCGCGATCGCCTTCTCCACTTCCGCCAGCGCCTCCGTTCGCTGCCGGCGCGGCAACACTTCGATATTCGGCAGGGAGCGGGCGGCGGCATGGACTCGATCGCGAAGCTCCGCCGAGGTCTCGAGCGTCTCCGAGGCGACCATCCGGAAGCGCGACTCGGGCATCGCCGCGGCCAGCTCGATGAACTTTTCCGGGCGCTTGTACTCGGTCATCCGGTCGGACCAGAGGAAGTACTCGGGCTCGGCGGTGGCCGGCTCGGCGGATTCCGCAAAGCTCGGGATCACGATCGACTCCAAGGCAGGGAAGGCTTGGCCTGCGCAGCTCTGCCTGTCGTTGCGTCTGCACGATCAGGCGCTGAGCCCGGCGCACCACGCGGCCGTAGGCGCGCAGGGTCGATCGACGCCGGTCCGGGCGCCCCAGGTCGAAATCGAGGTCGTTGGACGCGGCAAAGACGAACGCCCGGCGATGACGCGAGCACCAGGTCCCGGCGGGAACGACGTAGCCACCGCTGCCCCGCACGACGACTATCCGGGCGTCCGCCTTGGAGAGTGCCGGCCAGATATTGATCAGCTCGCGCAAGGCGTGCAGCGAGCGCCCGCCGGTGGCCGGTCGCCGCTCGATCAGCGTCGGAGCGGGAGGCTCGAGCGGAACCGGATCGGCGATCGGGTAGACGACATGCGCCACGTCCAGGCCCCGGGCCGTCAGCGCCCTCGCCAGCATCACGGTTTGCACCTCGGCACCACCACCGCCGAGAGCGCCGCCGTTGCGGCCGTAGAGCTTGGCTGCCGAGGGAGAGTAGATCGCTACGTCACGCATGGCCCCACTGAAAAAGCTCCGTCCCACTCATGGCTGAGTGGGACGGAGCTTATACGCGTCGTGGCTGAGCGCGGCAGCTGAAGCCGGGCGGCCTGAAGGCGATCTACGGCTGAGAAGGACGGCGCGTCAGCCGGCGAAGGCCGAAGCCGAACATGAGCAGCACTCCACCGCTGGCTGCCATGATCAGAAGGTCCGCTCCCGTGAACGGCAGCACGCTCGAGTCTTCCGGGTCCGCGGCCGACACTTCGGCGGTTTCGCTTTCCGGCGAAGACGGGGGAGGCCCTTCGTCGCCGCCCTGAACACCGGAAACGACGTTGTTGGGACCGCCATAGCCTTCGTCGCTGGAGGCGCCGAGTGCGACAGTCGGCAGGGACAGTACGGCCAGCACGGCAAATACGGCGATCTTGATTTGCAGCGTCTTCATGGTGTTCGAAGTCTCTCTTCCGTCTAAGGGGAGGGGCTTGGGAAACGGCAATTGAGTTAGCCGGAAAGTAGCACGCATGCAGGATGCCTGCAAACGAATGGACCGTAAAAATGGTCGAACATCTGTTGGGTTTTTCCTCCAAAACTCCAGTCGAGGCCGTTCAGTCGGGTCCGATGCGTTCCTCCACGTCACGCAAGATCATCCGATCCACCGCGGCCGGAGTCACGCTGCGGCCGGCCTCCAGGCGTCGCTGCACCCGCCGGGTGACCGCGTCGCGTGGGTTGAGCGCTCGGGCGTGGCGGATCGACCGCACCGCCTCCGCGTCTCGACCGGCTGCGGAGGCGAGCGCCGCCAGCTGGAGATAGACGAAGGGATCGCCCGGGTCGACCTCGAGCGTCTCGCGGAACCGCTGTTCGGCGCCCGGCAGGTCGCCCTGCTGGCGTTCGATCACCGCCGCGGTCTTGTCGGCGAGCGAGGAGAGCGGGTTGAGGTCGGCGGCACGATCGAGCTTGGCGAGCGCGGCGGCCGGATCCTCGGCGGCAACCTCCCGCGCCGATCGCAGCTCCCGCTCCGCCAGCCAGGGCATGACCAGGCTCAGCGCGAGCGCCAGCGCGAGCACGGCGCCGACGCCGACCGCCACCCGGCGCCATGCCCTGCCCGCCGGTGGCTCGCCAGAGGGGTCGGGCCGGGTGGAGATCGCGGTGGCCAGGCCGAGCAGCGCGAACGCGGGCCCTCCGAGGGCGGGGAACTCCCAGAACCAGTCCAGCGATCCGTGGGCGATGAAGTAGGCGAAGACGACGACGCCGACTCCAGCCGCAACCGGCGCGATGCCCTTCTCCCGGCGGATCGGCCGAGCGGCGGCGACGAGCGCCGCGACGATCCCTCCCACCAGCAGGAGGACGCCGATCAGGCCGGTCTGGGAGAGGGTTCGCATCTCGACGCTGTGCGGATAGGAGGGCGTCTGGCGGCTTTCGCCGTGGACCAGGTATTCGCGACCGAAGTTGTCGGCTCCGACCCCGGTCAACGGGTGCTCCTCGAAGTTGTGCCATGCGACCCGCCAGTAGTCGTAGCGATAGCTTCCGCCGAGCGTTCCCAGCCGGGCGCCGTCAGACGACGATTCCGCGTCGCCGTCCTTGAATTCGTTCCACGCGTCTGCGGTCGCGGTCACCGGGTTTCCGCGCACGACCGAGAAGGCGGCCAGGCCGCCCAGGCAGGCCACGGCGAGGCCAACCACCAGCACCGTCCCCAGTCGCCGTTGCTGGGTGGAGCCGACCAGAGGCGCCCGGTCGGCCAACGCCCAGCCGATGCCCGCAAACGTCAGCAGGACGAAGGCGACCAGCGTCGCGCGGGCTGCCTCGTCCATGCCCTGAGACCCGATCGTGTCGGCGTCGAAGCGCTGGAAGACGTCGAGCAGGGGGCCGGAGATCGCGGCGATCGCCACCGCCACCAGGCCAAGGGCGCCGATCGTCCTGCCCCGCCCCGGAATCACCGCCACCGCCAGCAGGGCCATCGCCGGCATGATCACCACCCAGCCACGGCTCTGACCGAGCATCGCGAGCGCCGCCAGCAGGCCGGCCGATCCCAGCAGCAGGCCGCGCGCTGCCGTCGGCACCTCGCGGCGACCGGCAAGCAGCAACGCCGGCCAGAAGGCGGTCATCCAGAGGGCCACGTTGGCGTTCGCGTAGCCGGTCGGCTCGCTGAGCCGGCCCTCGTTGAGGAACGCGATCGGGTTGTCGGCCCCGCTGGCGCGAATCAGCTCGACCATGCCGAGGCCGGCGACGCCGAGAGCGTAGGTCGCCGCAACCGCGGCCCCGGCGCGCCCGCGAATCGGCCAGAGCGCGAACAGCGCGAAGGCGATCGCGTACATCGCGGTGCGGTTGGCGCCGTCCCAGGCAAGGCCCTGCTGGTCGGCCCAGAGGATCGAGAGGTAGCTCCACAGGGCGTAGCCCGCGATCAGCCCGATCGCCGTCCACTGAGCCGGCGAAGGGTGCGGGGTGGGCAGTGCGAACAGGCCGACGAGCAGCAGCGCCAGCAGGACCAGCGTCGCCGGCAGGAAGGTGGTGCCGTAGAAGCCTCCCTCGTCGGCGCCGATCCAGACGAAGAGGACGACGGCGACCAGCAGCAGCGGCACCGAGGGATTGGCGCCGAGCAACCTCCTCAGGGACTCGCTCACGCCGGCAACGTACTTCGCAGGTCGGCCAGTCCCTCTTGCAGGGCAACGAGGACACGGTCCTGGTCGGCTTCGCCGAGCGTGGGGAAGAGCGGCAGGGTCAGCTCGGCGCGAGCGACGAGCTCGCTCTGCGGCAGCGGCTCGGCGGCTCGCGTAGGCGGTGAACTCGTGGATCGCCGGGTAGAGGACGCTGGTCTGCACGCCGCGCTCGAGCATCCGCGCCCGCAGCGGCTCGCGCAGGTCGGGATCGTCGAGCATCGCCGGCATCACGTAGCAGGACGAGCGATCCACCTCCTCGTCGTCGTAGGGGACGGTCGAGACGCCATCCACGGTCGAGCAGCGCCTCTCGGTAGCGGTGGACCAGCCGTGCGCCGTGCGGCGATGTCGTCCTCGAGTCCGCGGCAGGCGGGCGTGCAGCAGCGCCGCCCGCGGCTCGTCGATGCGGTAGTTGAAGCCGAGGCCGAGGACGTCGTAGCCGGTCGAGTGGCCGCGGTGGCGGTCCCAGGTGCCGGAGGTCATCGCGTGCGAGCGCAGGCTGCGCGCCAGCGCGGCCACGTCGTCGTCGTCGGTCGCCAGCAGGCCGCCCTCGCCGCAGGAGAGCACCTTGTTGGAGAAGAAGCTGAAGCAGCCGGCGAGCCCGTGGGTCCCGAGCTTGCGCTCGCTCCCGGGCGCGGTCGCGCTCGGCGCGTGGGCGGCGTCCTCGATCAGCGCCAGGCCGTGCTCCGCGCAGATCTCCCGCAGACGCTCGACGTCGGCCGCGTAGCCGGCGTAGTGCACGGCGCAGATCGCCTTGGTGCGGGGCGTGATCCGGGCGCACGACGTCCTCGGGGTCGAGGTCGAGGTCATGCCTGTCCGATCACGTCGGCAAGCACCGGCGTGGCGCCGCAGTAGCGGACGGCGGCGGCGCTGGCGACGAAGGTGATCGCGGGGACGATCACCTCGTCGCCGGGCCCGACTCCCGCGGCCAGGTAGGCGAGGTGCAGCGCCGCGGTGCAGCTGGAGACGGCCACCGCGTGGCGGCAGCCGAGGTGCTCGGCGAAGGCCTGCTCGAACCGCTCGGTGCGCGGCCCCATCGTCAGCCAGCCCGAGCGGAGGGCGTCGGCCGACCGCCTCGATCTCCTCGGCCGACAGCTCGACGTCGAAGAGGGGGATCAGGCGCTCACTCACATCACCCATCGGGAGCCTGGGTGCTGTCCACGGCCTCCTCGTACATGAAGACCGATCTCAGCTCGCCGAATTCGGCGATCGCGCGCTCGTAGTCGTCGTGGCGCCCGATGTCGAGCCAGTAGCCGTCGAAGAGGTAGGAGCCGACCCCCTCGCCGGCAGCGAGCAGGCGCAGGACCAGTTCGGGCAGGTCGAGATAGGAGCCGGGCTCGATGAAGTCCAGGGCCCGGGGGGACATTGCGTAGACGCCCATGCTGACGATGTACGGGATCTCGGGCTTCTCCTCGAACCCCAGCACCGCCTGGGTCGGGGGGTCCCCCGCGCTATCGACGTGCAGTACCCCGTAGTCGGTGCTGACCACGCGGCGGTGAGAGGCGATCGTCAGGACGTTGCCCGACTCCGCGTGCACGTCGAGCAGCCCGGCGAAGTCGAGCGAGGTGAGCACGTCGCCGTTCATCACGATGAAGGACTCGTCCAGTCCCTCGATCGCCGCGAGCGGGCCGACGGTGCCGAGTGGCTCGCGCTCTTCCGCGTAGTCGATCTCGATGCCCCAGCGCGAGCCGTCGCCCATCGCCGCTCGTACCAGGTGGGCGAGGTAGCCGACGGCGAGCGTCAGCTCGGTGAAGCCGAGGTGACGCAGCTGGTGGACGACGACGTCGAGGATCGCGCAGTCGCCGACCGGCAGGAGCGGCTTCGGCAGGACCGTCGTGTACGGGCCCAGTCGAGACCCCTTGCCGCCGGCAAGGATCACGGCGCGACGTTTCGGAGCTGTCACGCGGGTAAGTGTATGAGGCCGGTCAGTTATCGATAGCGCCGGGGCATCTGCAATAGTCGGCAGAGGGACTACGGAATGGGAGGATCGAGATGTTTATCGTCATCGCGGCCCTGATCGTCGGTGCGCTCTTGCTCGCGCTCGCGCTCAGTGCGGCCGCAAACGACCGAGATGAAGACGATGCTGCCGGGCTCGCCGCGCGGGCACGGAGGCAGAGCCCGGGGAGCGATTTGCTCTGATCAGTGAGCCTCGTCAGAGGCGTGGGCCGGGGGACGGGACTCCTCCGCAAGCGAGGTGATCTCGAGCGGGCCGTGGGCGGCCTCCTCGAGCACCTCCGTGGCCTCCTCGGCCGAGCGCGCGTAGAGCTCGACCAGCATGTGGACCACGACCTGCTCCTCGTCGTGCTTGTGGAAGCGGACGTGGGTGAAGAACTCGCGCACGCCGGCGTCGCCGAAGGCGCCGTAGGTGAGGAACTCGATCGCTTCGGGGCCCGAGCACGTCTCGACCCGGTCCTGATCGACGCGGACCGTGCAGGAAGCGACCCAGGGCGTTCCGGCGACCATCCGCTCCCAGCGGTCCTCGATCGGGACCACGTGGTTGTCCTGGAAGGTGAGGTGGGGCTGGTCGTGCATGCAGTCGACGCACTGCACGAGGGCCTCCTGCACCTCGTCGACCCCCTCGGCGAGGATGCCGGTGCCGGGCTCGACGCGGCGGATCGCGTCGTAGTGGATCTGGATCTCGAGGTTCTGGGACCAGCAGCGATAGCAGCGCAGCCAGGCCGAGCTGTCCCCGTTGAAGTCGCTCATGGCTCCATTGTGGCGCTGCGCCGGCCTCGGCGCTACGCGGGCATCAGCAGGCGCACGTCACGCTCCTCGGCGAGGTCGGGCGGGACGAGGGCATTGGTGCGCTCGAGTATGTCCTCGGCCCGCTGAAGGTCGCTCCAATCGATCCGGGCCGCGTATTCCTGCGCGTAGTCGAGTACGCGGATCAGCGGCTGCGGGTTCGCGTTGCGCGACAGGGCCCGCAGGCCCTGCAGGTACTCGTCGCGGTAGACGAGCGGGATGACGATGCGCTGCTCGTCGACGGCGCTGAGCGCGGCGTTCATCAGCACTCGGCCGACACGGCCGTTGCCGTCGGTGAAGGGATGCACCTCGGCGACGAGGAACATCATGAAGATCGCCTTCGCCAGGCCCGCCGGGAGCGCCTCGTAGTAGCGGTACCCCTCGATCAGGGTTCCGTTGACGAGTTCGGGATGAACGAAGGTGGTGGCGCCAGCTCGGTTCTCGCGGGTCTTGAAGCTGCCGGGGCCGACCTGCGGGCGGCGCTCGAGCATCAGCGCGTGATGCGAGCGCAGGAGGTCGAGCAGGTCGTCGCTGCTATCTGGCAGCAGGCGGCGTCGGACCGGATCGTTGACCAGCTCGAACGTGCCGAGGATGTCGTGAGCGTCCTCGGATCGATTCTCGGGAATGGCGCGCTTGAAGACGATCGCTTCGGCCTCATGCAGCTCGAACTCGGTGCCCTCGATCCAGTTTGAGAAGTAGGCCTCGATGAAGGAGAGCGCCGGGAAGGAATCTGGCTGAGCGGGCCTGACGGGCAAGGGTTCCCGCAGTAGGGCCGCCTGGAGCGACTCGAACAGATCCATGCGCCGGGCGTCGAAACCGGAGCCGGCATGCGCGGCGCGAGCCGCGGCCGTGGCGAGCGGTACGTCGCGTGTGCCGAGGATCGCGCGGATAAGGTCGTCGAGCTTCGCCATCTCCTCCTCGGCTTGCAGCGGCCCGGCGAGCTCACGGGCCTGGTCGCGGAGCTCTTTCAGAGCCTCGCTGCCCCGAAGCGAGGCTGTACGGGTCAGCTCTCCCTCGAGCTCGGCGCGCGAGAGCGTACGTGCGACGCCGCCGCGCGCACGGGATGGGCGCACGTTGTCGAGGTAGGCACGGCCTCGGCTCGAGAAGTGGAGCCCGTCCATGTGTGGCATATCGCCGGAGGCGGGTCCCGGCCCGCGCCGGGGCCGAAGGGTCAGGCCGGGCAGCCTGACGGGCCTCCGGTTGGTGTATCCCGGTCCCGCGTCGAGGAAAAGGGATCCGTCGTCCGAGGGACGTGCCTCGAAGGCACTGCGGTCGACGACGACCGCGCCGGGGAAGTGGTGGGCGGCGACCCGGGTCCAATTGCGCAGCACGACCGTGTCGAGAGGGTCGTCGGTGTTGCGGGTGTAGAGGCGGCCCGCTACCTTCCGAGCCCTGCCCGCGTCCACCATGCGACGCACGGCGGCGGAAGTCTCCGTCGACGTGGCGAATACCTCGGGTTGCTCGTCCAGTGAAAAAGTGCGCGTATCTTGATCAGCCATAGGGCTGATCTTAGATTAAGCGCGCTTAATCTCCAAAAAAGGGCGAAAAACTGCGCTTAAGGTCAGGCGGCTGCCGCGGCGTCGGCGCGGCGGGCGACGAGATCGACGATCTCGCCCATGATCCTGTTGATGTCGAAGTCCTTCGGCGTGTAGACGCCGTCGACGCCGGCCTCGCGCAGGCGCTCGGCGTCGGCCGGGGGGATGATGCCGCCGGCGACGACGGGGACGTCGACGCCCTCCTCGCGCAGCAGCCGCACCACCTCGGGGATCAGCTCCAGGTGGGAGCCGGAGAGGATCGAGAGGCCGACCACGTCGACGTCCTCCTGCAGCGCCGACTCGGCGATCTCCTCGGGGGTCAGGCGGATCCCCTGGTAGATCACCTCCATGCCGCGTCGCGGGCGCGCAGGGCGATCTGCTCGGAGCCGTTGGAGTGCCCGTCGAGGCCGGGCTTGCCGACCAGGATCTTGATCCGGTGCCCGATCGCCTCGGAGACCTCGTCGACCCTGACGCGGATCGCCGCGAGCTGCTCGCGGTCGGCCGGCGGGGCGGCGCCGCTGACGCCGGTCGGGCCGCGGTAGGCGCCGAACGCCTCGCGCAGCACCTCGGCCCACTCGCCGGTGGTCGCGCCCGCCTTGGCGGCGGCGATCGTCGCCGGCATGATGTTCTGGCTCGTCGTCGGCGGCGACCCGGGCCAGCTCGTCGAGGGCGCCTGCGACGGCCTCCTCGTCGCGCTCCGCCTTCCACTGCTCCAGCGCCTCGACCCGCTCGCGCTCGACCTCGGGGTCGGGGGTGAGGATGCCGCCGTCGGCGCCGGCCGTCAGCGGCGAGTCCTCGGTCTCGGTGAAGCTGTTCTGGCCGATCACCTTCTGCTCGCCGCGTCTCGATCCGCGCCACCCGCTCGCGGTGGGACTCGACCAGGCGGGCCTTCATGTAGGGGACGGCGGCGACCGCGCCGCCGTGCTCCTCGACCACCGCCATCTCGGCGCGCGCCCCCTCGGTCAGCTCCTCGACCAGGCCGTCCATCACCATCGAGCCCTCGAAGATGTCGGGGTACTCGAGCAGGTCGGTCTCGTTGGCCAGCACCTGCTGGATGCGCAGGCTCCACTGCTGGTCCCAGGGGCGGGGGAGGCCCATCGCCTCGTTCCAGGCGGGCAGCTGGATCGCGCGGGCGCGGGCGTCGCGGCTCAGCGTCACCGCCAGCGCCTCCAGCACGATCCGCTGGATGTTGTTCTCCGGCTGGGCCTCGGTCAGGCCCAGGCGAGTTGACCTGGACCCCGTAGCGGAAGCGCAGCATCTTCTCGTCGGTCACGCCGTAGCGCTCGCGGCCGATCTCGTTCCAGAGCCGGCCCATCGCGCGCAGCTTGGCGATCTCCTCGATCAGCCGGATGCCGGCGTTGACGAAGAAGGAGATGCGGCCGAAGACCTTGGGGAAGTCGGCCTCGGCGACCTGGCCGCGGGCCTTCACCTCGTCGAGCACGGCGATCCCGGTGGAGAGCGCGTAGGCGATCTCCTGCACCGGCGTCGCCCCGGCCTCCTGCAGGTGGTAGCTGCAGATGTTGGTCGGGTTCCAGCTCGGCACCTCGTTGACGGTGAAGGCGACCATGTCGGCGATCAGCCGCATCGAGGGCTCGGGCGGGAAGGCGTAGGTGCCGCGCGAGAGGTACTCCTTGATGATGTCGTTCTGGGTCGTGCCCTTCAGCTTGGAGCGGTCGACGCCGTTCTCCTCGGCGACGGTGACGTAGAGGCCGAGCAGCCAGGCGGCGGTCGCGTTGATCGTCATCGAGGTGTTCATCTCGTCGAGCGGGATGCCGTCGAGCAGCTGGTGCATGTCGCCCTTGTGGGCGATCGAGACGCCGACCTTGCCGACCTCGCCGCGGGCGAGGACGTGGTCGGGGTCATAGCCGGTCTGGGTGGGCAGGTCGAAGGCGACCGAGAGGCCGGTCTGGCCCTTGGCCAGGTTGCGCCGGTAGAGCTCGTTGGAGCGGCGGGCGTCGGAGTGGCCGGCGTAGGTGCGCATCACCCAGGGGCGGTCGCGCTCGGGGAGGCGGTGCTCGGGCATCGTCGCCAATGATATTTGGCGACGAGGGGAAAGACCGCGTTCATCCGTCACAGCACGCATCTTTT
Source organism: uncultured Solirubrobacterales bacterium (assembly GCA_963801245.1). Taxonomy (GTDB): domain Bacteria; phylum Actinomycetota; class Thermoleophilia; order Solirubrobacterales; family 70-9; genus VRUE01. Next base: position 953,755 of record CAWDEA010000003.1, on the reverse strand, counting down.
CCCCGTGGCTGTGTTTAGGCTTCCACCGATGGGATCGCGCCTCACAGCCGCTTCGCTTGCCGTTTTCGCTCGCCGCGCTCGCCCTCGTCGCCGGAGCGCCGGCGCGGCGATGATCGGCATCTACCGCAACGGCATGGAGACGACCGCCCAGCGCGCCCAGCTGGTCAAGCTCTCCGGGCGAGAGCTGCGGGCGCGGTGGCTCGAACGACGCCCTGCGGATCGCGATCGGCAAGACGGACCGAGGAGTGCTCCTACCGGACGCCGGTGATCGGCCGCGACCTCGAGATCGCGGCGACCGAGCGGCTGCTCGAGCGGCACGCCGAAAGCGCTGCAGCGCAAGGCCTTCCTCGCGCGTGCAGCTGCGCGCCGGCGGCGGCGCCCGCTACCAGCTCGCCGTCTATCCCGCTGCAGCGCAAGGCCCAGCTGCGCAAGGTCCTCGCCGACGGGACGATCGAATACCTCGACGATCGTCAAGAACGAGAGCGCCGAGTCAAGGGCGATCGACGAGGCCAACAAGCTGCGCCTCAGCGCGATCAACGTCGACCGCGGGCCGAAGGGCCTCGCCTGCCTCGCCTACGTCGGCGGCAAGCCTGGTCGCCGACGTCACCGACGACGGCGGCCGGGGAGCTGCAGCGGCCGCGCCTCCGGCTTCTCGGTCGGCGCGGCGACCAGCAGCGCCAAGGCGCGGTGGCCAGCGTCGACGACGTCGTCGTCCGCGTGCCCAGCCCGTTCTAGCCGCGCATAATTGCGGGCGATGTCGACGACGACGGTTGAGCGGCCGCGCAGCGCCGGCCCGGGCTCGGGCCTGGGCGGCGACTGGCGGGTGATCGTCCGCAACGACAACCACAACACCTTCGACCACGTCGCCCAGACGCTGGCCCGGGTCCTGCCCGGCGTCAGCCTCGACCAGGGCCACCGGATCGCCGACCGATCCACAACAGCGGCCAGGCGATCGTCTGGACGGGCCCGCGCGAGCCGGCCGAGCACTACTGGGAGCAGCTCGAGGCGGCGGGCCTGACGATGGCCCCGCTTGAGCGCGGCTGTAGCGGCTCGGGCTACTCGGCCGCGACGAGCGTGTGCCAGGCGGGGAGGATCGGCAGGTCGTAGAGGTCGATGACCGCGGCCCGGGCCGCCTCGATCTCCTCCGAGAACCAGTAGCGCTCGAAGTCGGCGCGGCTCTCCCAGACCGAGGTCTGCTGGAAGGCGAGCGGGTCGTCGATCGAGCGGGTCAGCGACCAGCTCTTGGCGCCGAAGGCGGGCATCCGCGCCGCCGCCGGCTCCCAGAGGTCGAGCCAGCGGTCGGCCCGGAAGGGGGCGATGTGCCAGTCGAGTACGCAGACCTCGCCATCACGCTCCCACCTCCGCCCGGATCGCGCCCGGGCCGTCCTCGTTCTTGCCCTCGTCCTCGGACTCGGCCCCGACCAGGATCGAGATCTTGCCGAGGTGCTTGTTTTCGTGCAGCAGCTGGTGCGCCTCGGCGACGCCCTCGAAGCCCATCGTCTGCCAGAGCACCGGCCGCACCTTGCCCTCGGCCATCAGCTGGTTGGCCCGCATGCACTCGTAGGCGTTGGCGAAGTGCGAGCCGATGATCTGCTTCTGGCGCATCCACAGGTAGCGCACGTCGAAGTCGAGCTGGAAGCCCGAGGTGGCGCCGCAGATGACGACCTTGCCGAACGGCTTGACGACGAAGACCGAGGTCGGGAAGGTCGCCTGGCCGACGTGCTCGAAGACGATGTCGGGGGCGTCGCCGAGGATCTCCTTGACCCGCTTGGCGAAGCCGCGCGAGGCCTTGAAGCGCTCCTTGTCGGCGGCCGGGTCGGTGAGGTTCTCCGGCGTCCGCATCATCTCGCCGAACTCGGTGCGGTTGATGTAGTCGACGGCGCCGAGCTGCTTGACCAGCTCGCCCTTCTCCTCGGAGGAGACGACGCCGACCGCGTTGGCGCCGGCCGCCTTGCAGAGCTGCACGGCGAAGACGCCGAGGCCGCCGGCCGCGCCCCAGATCAGGACGTTGTGGCCGGGCTGCAGCTTGCACTGGTCGATCAGCATCCGGTAGGCGGTGAAGTAGGTGAGCCCGTAGGCGGAGGACTCGGCCCAGGAGAGGTTCTGGGGGCGGGGGAGGAGCTGCTGCGCCTGCACCTTGGTGAACTGGGCGAAGGAGCCCCAGGTGGTCTCGTAGCCCCAGATCTTCTGGCTGGGCGCGGCCAGCGGGTCGAGGCCGTGCACCTCGACGTCCTCGTAGGAGGCCTGGTTGCAGTGGACCACGACCTCGTCGCCGGGCTTCCAGCGGGTGACGCCCTCGCCGACCTTCCAGACGATCCCCGAGGCGTCGGAGCCGCCGATGTGGTGGCCGTACTCGGGGTGGTCGCCGTAGCCGAAGACCGAGACCGGCTTGCCGAGTGCCGCCCAGACGTTGTTGAAGTTGACGCCGGCCGCCATCACGCGGACGATCACCTCGAAGGCGCCGGGCTCGGGAACCTCGATCTGCTCCAGCTGGAAGGCGTCGTTGGGCTCGCCCTCGCGCTCCTGCGCGGATCACCCAGGCCGCCATCGTCTCGGGCAGCGTTCCGGGCTCGACGTCCAACTTCGCGACTGCGCTCGTGTCGACGGCCAACTTTGACTCCTCCGCTGGGTCTCGGGATCGGGCCGCGAATCCTAATCGAGCACGGGGGTATCGGCCTCGCGCAACTCGGGCGCCGTGATCTCGCGCACCGTGATCTCGACCGGTTCCGGCGGCTCGATCGCCTTGCTCGGGGTGACGCCGAGCGACTCGACCTTGCGCAGCTGCGGCAGCAGGCGGCGCTCCATCGAGCCGACCGCGGAGTCGTAGGCGTTGGCCGCCGAGGTCAGGCCCCGGCCGACCTTGTCGAAATCGCTGAGGAACTTGGCGAAGCGAGCGTGCATGGTCCCGGCGGCGTCGGCGATCTCGGCCGCCTCGGCGACCATCCGCTCCTGGCGCCAGCCGAGCTCCATCGTCCGCAGCAGGCCGATCAGCGAGGTCGGGCTGACCAGCAGGACGTTGAGTTTCAACGCGTAGTCGAAGAGCTCCGGGTCGGCGGTGAAGGCGGCGTGCAGCGCGGGCTCGTTGGGGATGAAGCAGATCACCAGGTCGGGTGTCTCACCGGCCTTGAACTGTCCCTGGTAGTCCTTCGAGCTGAGCGCGCGGACGTGCTCGCGCGCCTGCCGCGCGTGCCGCTCGAGGTGGGTGCGGCGCTCGCTCTCCACCTCCGCCTCCTGGGCGTCGAGGAAGGCGTCGAGCGGGACCTTCGAGTCGGCGACGAAGCTGCGCCCCTCGGGCAGGAGGAAGCGCGCGTCGGGCCGCAGGCGACCCTCTTCGGTGTGCAGCGTCTCCTGCATCTCGAAGTCGACGTGCTCGGTCATGCCGGCGATCTCGATGCAGCGGCGCAGCTGAAGCTCTCCCCACTGGCCGCGCGTCTGCGGCTGGCGCAGGGCCTTCTTCAGCCCGGCGGTCTCGGTGTTGAGGTTGCCGACCGTCTGCCCCATCTGTTCGAGCAGCGTGCGCGTCTGCAGGTCGCCTTCGCCGCGCTTGCGCACCTCTGCCTCGATCTTTTCCTGACCCTTGGCGATTCGCTCGGCAAGCGCCTTGATCTCCGCCTGGCGCTTGTCAAGCGTCGCCTCGGCAGCCTGGGCGTCTGCCTTGCGCGACTCCTCGTTGACCATGAGCAGGTCGGCGACGGCCTTCGAGGTGGCCTCCTGGATCGCCGGCCCGTGGTCGAGCGGAGCCTGCGGCTCGGGGCGGCGGGCGACGACGTAGACGAGTGCCGCGGCGAGCGCGAGCACGGCTATCGCAAGGACGACGGTCACCGGCCGATAGTGACGCACGAGCCAGACGGCTCGTCGAGGTCGCGAGCTCCTACGGCAGCAGCACGTCGTTCTCAGAGGAGGTGCGGTACGGGCCGACGGCGAAGCGGGCGGGCTCGGCGCCAGGGATGTCGGCGGCGCCGATCTTGTAGACGCCGGTCGGCAGCGAGGTGAGCATGGTGCCGTTGCCGTTGGCCACCAGCAGCCCCGAGGCCGCGTCCCGGGGGCCGCGCACCTCCAGCCTGGAGTCGAAGTCGGTCAGGTTGGCGGTGACGAAGACGACGTTCAGGGGCGCGTCGGAGTCGATCGGGGGCTGGCCCGCGTGCACGTTCTGGGGGATCTGCTGGTTCGGTTCGGGGCCGATCGCGATGCGCGGGGGCTGCACGGTGATCGCCCTCGGCGTGATCGTGACGCTGACGCGGGTCGGCGGCTGCGGTCGCGGTTCGTTCGCGTTCTCCTGGGCTCCGCACCCGGCCGTGGCCAGGGCCAGCGCTCCGAGCACGAGCCCCGCGGCGATTCTGCCTCTCCCACGACCCATCGGGCGGAATCTAGCCGAAGGGCAAGTCGACCACGCGGGCCGTAACGCCATCTTCACCTACGGCCAGCTCCGTACCCGGCTCCGCCTCGCGGCGCAGGACCGCGAGCGCGATCGGGCCGTGGAGGGGGGAGACGCAGCTGCTGCCGATCCTGCCGACCTCCTTGTCGCCCAGCGCCAGGGCGGCCCCCGCGGGCGCCGGGGCCGAGAGGCGCAGCCCGCGCAGGTGGCGATTGGGCTTGCCCCGGTAGTGCAGGCGGGCGACCGTCTCCTGGCCGATGTAGCAGCCCTTCTCGAAGTTGACGGCGCGCGCGACGATGCCGGCCTCGGCGGGCATCGTGCCGCCGTCCATCTCGGCGCCGAAGCGCGGCGTCCCCTCCTCGATGCGGAGGATCTCCACCGCCTCCGGACCGACCTCGACCGCGCCGGCGTCACCGAGGGCGGCGCGCAGCCGCCCGGCGTCGGCCGACGCAGCGATCAGGTCGATGCCGCCGGGGGTGCCGACCGCGAGGCACTCGGTTCCTCCCACCGCGATCGCTTCGCTGGCGTGCTCGGGAAGCGGCGGCGCCCCCGCGAGGTCGGCACTGCGCGGCCCGATAAGAGAGAGGATCGCCCGCTCGGCCGTCACGTCCTCCACCTCGACCTCCCGCCCGATCTTGTAGGTCTCCAGGTGCTTGCGCACGAGCGGCAGCGGCTCCGGCTCCGTGTCGACCCATATCGCCTGCTCCCCCTCCGTTCCGGTGCGCTTTATGCCACCCATGGGCACATAAAGCGCACCGGAGCAGTTGAGGACGCGCATGTCGGCCTGCATGTGCCCCTTGCGGTCCAGCAGCGCCGCGTAGCACCCCTCACCCGGCTCCAGTCCCTCGATGTCGTTGGTCAGCTGCCCTTGCAGGTACTCGGCAGCCTCCGACCCCGTCAGCAACAGCTTCCCTCGCCCAGAGCGATCGAGCAGCCCACACTCCTCGCGCAACTGCCGGTACTGAGCATCGAGCTCGACTGCCGTCGCTTCGGTCATGAACCGATTCTAAGAACCCGTGTCGGGGCCATGGGGATGACCCCCGGACGAGCCTCCCCGCTGTTGCTCGGCCGGGGGTCATCCCCATGGCCCTGCTCCACTGTCTTTTAGATGTGTCAAAATCATTTAGACGTGTCTAAATCTCTAACAGGGGCAACCAAGTGAGTTCCCGCCTCAGCCGCCGCAAGATGCTGGGCGGGGCACTCGCGGCGGGTGCCAGCCTGCCGGTGATCCAGGGCCTGCTTCCGCGCGATACCGTCGGCCCCAGCGCCGCCGGCGCGATGTCGGGCCACAGCGGCCACGCCGGCCATGAGGGCTTCGCCCACGCCGGCTTCGCTCCCGGCCGCTCGGTCAACCACCGCGCCAACGGCTTCGATCCGACCGCGCTGTTGCGCGACTTCGACTACGGCAAGACGCGGCGCCTGGCCAGCGGCCGCGTGCTGCGCGAGTGGGAGATCGTCGCCCAGGACAAGGAGATAGAAGTGGCGCCGGGGGTCAAGTACGAGGCCTGGACCTACAACGGCCGCGTCCCCGGGCCGACCCTGCGCGCCCGCGAGGGGGAGAGGTTGCGGCTGCGCTTCCTCAACGCCTCCGAACACCCGCACACGATGCACTTCCACGGCATCCACACGGCGCTGATGGACGGCATGCCCGGGATCGGCGAAAACCGCGGCGGCGGGCAGATCGGCCCCGGCGAGGAGTTCACCTACGAATTCGACGCCGAGCCTTTCGGCCTCCACCTCTACCACTGCCACGTCTCGCCGCTGGCCAGCCACATCTCGCGCGGCCTCTATGGCGCCTTCATCATCGACCCCAAGAAGGGCCGGCCCGAAGCCGACGAGATGGTGATGGTGATGAACGGCTTCGACACCAACTTCGACCTCGCCAACGAGGTCTACGCGGTCAACACGGTCGGCTTCCACTACGTCAACGAGCCGATCCAGGTGGGCCGCGACGAGCTGCTGCGCATCTACCTGGTCAACGTGCTCGAGTACGACCCGCTCAACTCCTTCCACGTCCACGCCAACTTCTTCCAGTACTACCCGACCGGGACCTCGCTGGAGCCGAGCGAGTACACCGACACGGTGATCCAGGGGCAGGGCCAGCGGGGCATCGTCGAGATGAAGTTCCCCTTCGACGGCGACTACATGTTCCACGCTCACGTCAGCGAGTTCGCCGAGTTGGGCTGGAGCGGCTTCTTCCGGGTCGGCAACCCCTCGCGGCTGACCGCCGCGGCGGCGTCGGCGGCGTACTGCGACCTGCCCTGGGGCGGCTCTGGGAGGAAGGCGTAGTGGAGGCCGCGGCGCAGGCCGAGCGCGCTCCCGGCGGCATGCCGGCCTGGCTCCTGGGGGTGATCCCACTCGCCCTGATCGCCGCGGCGATCGGCGCTTTCGCGCTGCTCGGCGGCCCAGGGCTCGGCGAGCGGACCGGCCCGCCGGTCGAGGAGGTCGTGGTCGAACGCACGACGCTGCGGCCGGGCGAGATCGAGCTGACCATGCGCAACGACGGGCCCGATCCGGTCGACTTCGCCCAGGTCGCGGTCAACGACGCCTACGCGTCCTTCACCGCCAGCGACGGCACCGAGATCGGCAGGCTCGGCTCGACCACGCTGAAGATCGCCTACCCCTGGATCGAGGGCGAGGCCTACGAGATCTTCGTCCTCACCTCGTCCGGAGGGACGGTCGACGCGTCGATCCCGGTCGCCACCGAAACGCCCGAGGCCGACCTCAGCTTCTACGGCCTGATGGCGCTGCTGGGGATCTACGTCGGCGTGATCCCGGTCAGCCTCGGCATGCTCTGGCTGCCCTTCGTGCGGCGGGTCGACGCCCGCTGGATCGGCGCCCTGATCGCCTTCACCGTCGGCCTGCTGGCGCTGCTGGCGATCGACGCTGCGCTCGAGGGCCTGGACATCGCCGCGGCGGCCCCGGGAGCCTTCGGCGGCGCGGCGCTGGTCTTCGCCGGAGCGCTGGTCGCCTACCTGCTGCTCGCCGGGGTCGACGCCTACCTGGCTCGCCGGCGAGCCAACGCCGGGGGGACCGCCGCCCAGGGCGGGCTCTACATGGCGCTGCTGGTCGCGATCGGGATCGGTCTCCACAACCTCGGCGAGGGCCTGGCGATCGGCTCCTCCTACGCGACCGGGGCGCTCGCCCTCGGGGCCTTCCTCGTCGTCGGCTTCGCGATCCACAACACCACCGAGGGCCTGGCGATCGTCGCCCCGCTGCGCGACGGCGCCGGACCGAACGGACGGGCGCGGTTCGGCCACCTCACCGCCCTCGGCCTGATCGCCGGCGCTCCGGCGATCCTCGGTGCCTGGATCGGCGCCGCGGCCTTCAACCCCAGCCTGGCGGCGCTGCTCTTCGGGGTCGGCGTTGGCGCGATCGTCAGGGTGATCGTCCAGATCGCCCCGGCGATGCGCAACGACGAAGGGCGGATCCTGCACCCGCTCTCGGTCGCCGGCCTGCTCGCCGGGATCGCCCTGCTCTACGTGACCGGCCTGCTGGTCTCGGTCTGATGGCGACCGGCGGGACAAACCCGAGGCGGACGCCGGGTACGGAGGCGATCGAGGACTACGCGAAGGCGATCTACGCGGTCTCCAGCAAGCGCGCCGGCCCGGTCACCAACGGCGAGCTGGCCGAGCGGCTCGGGGTGGCGCCGGGGACGGCGACCTCGATGCTGAAGCGACTGCACGACCTCGGCCTGGCCGAGTACCTGCCGTACAAGGGCGTCACGCTGACCCCGGCGGGGGAGAAGGTGGCATTGGAGGTGATCCGCCATCACCGCTTGATCGAGGCCTACCTCTCCGAGGCGCTGGGGATGCCCGACGACCGCGTCCACGAGGAGGCCGAGGTGCTCGAGCACTACATCTCCGAGGAGCTGGAGCTTTTGATGGCGGCGAAGTTGGGGGAGCCCAGTCACGATCCTCACGGGACGCCGATTCCCGGGCCGGACTTGTTGCCTCCGGTTGAGTAAGACGGACAGGGACCCCTCCGGACGAGCAACAGCCGTGGAGGCTCGTCCGGAGGGGTCCCTGTCCGTCTCGTCCGGGATCAGCCTTCGAGCAGCTTGCTGACCAGGGCTGGAAGCTCCCTCGCCATTTTGGAGCGGGGGATGGCTTGTGTGATTCCGGCGGCTTCGGCGGTGCGCTTGGTCTCTACATCTATGTGGGAGTAGAAGCCGAGGACGGGGATGGGGGTTGCGGCGAGGGCGTCCATGTCGGCGCCGTCCAGGTCGCAGACGATTGCGTCGGCCTCCAGCGGGTCCGGGAGGGCGGGGGCGACGGATACCTCGTGGCCTGCGGCGCGGAGGCTCTCCTCGACCCGGCTGGCCAGCATCAGGTCGCCGACGATGGCGAGGATCTTTGCCACTACAGCGAGCGGCGTTCGCGGAACTCCTCGCGAACGCTCTCGGGGCGGCCCCACATCTGCACGACCTCGGCGCGGCCCTCGCGGACCTCGCGAACCGCCATCTCGCCGCCGATTCCGTCGGCGTCGAGCTTGGCAAGGGTGCCCTTCACGGTCTCGGCCGCGGCGGCGTGCCCGAAGCTGTGGGCGACGAGCAGGCGCCAGTCCCAGTCGGCCTTCGAGTAGGGCTGCGCGTTGACCTGGCTGAGGGCTACCGCCGCGTCCACGTAGCGGCTCTCGTCGTCGATCCGCAGGTCCAGCTCGAGGTCCGTCCAGTCGGGCGGCATCGCGTCGAGGACCTGCTGGAAATCCGCTGCGAGGCTCACGGGCGAAGCGTATCTGGAAGGGCCGTCAGGGTTCGGAGAAGGCGGCGTCGACGTCCAGCGGCCGCTTCAGCAGCCCATGCTCGAGGTCCCAGGCGGCCCAGGCGCGAAGCACCTCGGGATCGAACGGCGCCGGCCGCAGGTCCTGCCGCAGGACGTTCAGCTGGCCGGCCTGTTCTTCGCGGTCGAGGGCCGGCGCCGCGGCGAGGAGATCGTCCAGCGCCCGGCCCGGCCGGCGGGTGGCGAGCACGTAGCCCCGCCGGGTCGCGTCGACCATCGACTCGACCAGCTCGGGATCGTCTCGGAGGGTGTCACCGGCGGTCGTCAGGACCAGCTCGGGGTAGGCGGGGGCGCCGTAGCGGTCGACCTTGAAGATGCGGATGGGAACGCGACGAGCGCGCAGCGCCACGCCCTCCGCGTTCCAGAAGCCGGTCACGGCATCGACCTTGTCCGCCACCAGGGACGAGACGGCGTTGAAGCCGATCGTCACCCGCTCCACCTCCGCCGGATCGCCTCCGTCGGCGCTCACCTCGGAGTCGACGACGGCTTCGTCCGAGGGCAGGCCGGTGACGCCCACCGTCCGGCCCGCCAGCTCGCGCGGTCTCTCGATGCTCTCGGCGGCGATCACGGCGGCGAGCGGCCGCTGGACCACGGGCATCACGCCGACCAGGTCGAGGCCGCGCTCCCGGGCGATGCCGAGGTCGTGGATGTCGAGGATCGCGAAGTCGGCGCGGCCCGCCTCCAGCAGCTTCGGCGCGTCGGTCGATTCGCCGGGCTGGCGGACCGTAAGGTCGATTCCCTCCTCGCGGTAGTAGCCCTGGCGCTGCGCCGCGTAGATGCCTGAGTGGACGGCGTTCGGCGTGAAGTCGAGCACGAGCGTCGCGCCGGCTGGCGCGCCCGGTTCAGCGCCGTCCCCGCCGCATCCGGCGGCGCCGGAGAGCAGCAGGGCGGCCGCCAGCAGCGCGACGAACACCCTCATTGAGGCGGGCAGCATATTCCTTCGCTCGATCTGGGTAGACTGGCGCCGCCCAGTCGAATCGAGGGATCTAGGAGGCAGAGAGTGCAGGAACGAGGACTTGCGGCATACCTTGCTGAGCTGATCGGCACCTTCTTGCTGGTGTTCTTCATCACCACGGTCGTCGTGCTCTTCGTGTCGACCGGCGAACAGGCGAGCTTCGGCTCCGACTTCGCGGTTATCGGTCTCGTCCACGCCTTCCTGCTCTTCGGCCTGATCGTCATGTTCGGCGTGGTCAGCGGAGGGCATTTCAACCCCGCGGTGACGCTGGCTGCGCTGGCGATCAAGCGGATCTCGGCGATCGACGGGTTGATCTACATGCTCGCCCAGCTTTCCGGCGGCGTGCTCGGCGCGCTGCTCTGCAAGGGGCTGCTGCTCGACGAGGGCCGCGCCACCAACTACGGCGCCGCCCAGGTCAGCGGCCTGCTCGCCGGCAACTTCCAGGGCATGATCATCGAGGCGATCGGCACCTTCTGCCTGGTGCTGGTGATCCTCGCCGCGGTCTTCTCCAAGAAGAGCCTCAAGGACTGGGCCCCGCTGGCGATCGGCACCACGCTCGGCTTCATCGTCATGGTCGGCGGCCCGCTGACCGGCGGCGCCTTCAACCCGGCGCGCTGGTTCGGCCCGGCGCTGGTCGCCAACGAGTGGGGCGGCGTCTGGCCCTACCTGCTCGGCCCGATCGTCGGCTCGCTGCTCGCCGCGGCCGTCTTCAAGTTCGTGCTCGAGGCCGGCGGCCCGTCCCCGGCCGAGCCGCCCGAGCGGGTCAAACCCGGCTCGGCTGCCAAAGCCGCTTCCTAGGGCCTTTCCGATCTTCAGCCGCACGCGCCGGTCCTAGTCGGCGCGTGCGGTAGCGTCCCCCGCCGTGCGCCGGGTCACCTTCTCGCGGAACTACACGCTCTCCCTCTCGCGCACCTGCCAGTGCTACTGCAAGTACTGCGCGTTCGCGACCCACCAGGCGCATATCCGGTCTCCTGAGGAGGTCGAGAAGCTTCTAGACGAGGCGCTCCGCCGCAATGCCAAGGAGCTTCTGGTCCTAACCGGAGAGCGCCCCGAGGTCAATTCCGATCGTCGCCGCCAAGCTGGCCGAGTGGGGCCACGACGACTTCACCTCCTACGTCGTCTGGAGCTGCGAACGGGCGCTCGAGCGCGGGATGCTTCCGCACACGAACATCGGGGTCCTGGATCGCAGTGACCTTGCCCGCCTGCGAGAGGTCACGGCGTCTCAAGGCCTGATGCTGGAGTCAGTCTCAGAGCGCCTCATGGACACGGTCCACGCCGGCTCTCCAACCAAGCATCCGGCGCAGCGCCTGGCGACCATCGAGGCCGCCGGCGAGCTGAAGATCCCCTTCACGAGCGGCATCCTCGTTGGCATCGGCGAGACTGAGGACGAGCAGGTTGCTTCGCTTGAAGCGCTTGCCGATTTGCACGGCCGATACGGGCATCTGCAGGAGGTGATCCTGCAGAACTTCGTTCCGCATCCGAAGTACTACGGGGCGGAAGTGGCCGATATTGCGGATGAGGCTGCGCGCGAGCGGTGGGGGGGCGCCGGGGACCCCTCTGCTGGGGCTCCGCACCGGGGACTTGAAGCAGGTACAGAGGTTGAGTTGCTTCGCGAGTTCCCATCAGAGGGGTCCCCGGCGCCCCTGCCGGCCTGGGCCAGTCCGGTGTCCGTTGGCGACATCAAGCGGTTGATCGCTGAGTGCAAGCGGCTGATGCCGGATGTGGGGGTGCAGGTGCCGCCGAACTTGTCGGATGCCTGGGGGGAGTTGGTCGAGGCGGGGGCGACTGATCTGGGTGGGCTGTCGGCAAACGGAGACCACATCTCGCCTGAGCACGCGTTCCCGAGTCCGCATGAGGTTCGTAAGGAGCTGGCGCCGAAGGGGTACGCGCTGACGGAGAGGCTGTGCGTCTATCCGCAGTACATGGACTCGGAGTGGATGGAGCAGGGCGTTCTCGACGTGATCAAGCTGAAGTACTGGAGCTTCATCCCGCGCAGAGGGTCCGGGCGGCAGGAGCGAAGAGACCCTGAACGGGGAGCTGGCCCCCGAAGCGATCGCCAAGGGGCGCGAGGGTCATGAGCTGAGCGAGGACGAGCTGACCGCTCTCTTTGCCGAGACGAGGCCTGAGGTGATCGAGGAGATGCGGGTCGCTGCCGATGAGCTGCGGGCGGAGCTGGCTGGGGACCGGGTGACGTTTGTGGTCAACCGGAACATCAACTTCACCAACATCTGCGTGGTGGGCTGTGCCTTCTGCGGGTTCGGGCAGGGGCGGCGGTCGCCGGATGCTTATGAGGTTTCGGAGGAGGAATTTGCCGAGCGGATCCTGGAAGCGGTCGAGTTCGGGGCCACCGAGCTCTGCATGCAGGGGGGGATCCATCCCGACCTGACCCTGGAGGAGTACGGCAAGTGGCTGCGGCTGGCGAAGGAGGTGGCGCCGCAGCTGCACCTGCACGCCTACTCGCCGATGGAGGTCGACCACATGTGCGAGCGCTCGGGCAAGAGCGCGGACGAGGTCTTCGAGTACCTGATCGAGTGCGGCCTCGGCTCGACCCCGGGGACCGCCGCCGAGGTGCTCGACGACGGCGTGCGGCAGCGGATCTCTCCCAACAAGCTGCCGGCGCAGCGCTGGGTCGAGATCATCGAGGCCTCCCACCGGGCCGGCCTGCGCTCGACCTCGACCGTGATGTTCGGCCACATCGAGGAGCCGCGCGAGCTGGCGCGGCACATGCGGGTCGTCCGGGCGCTGCAGGAGCGGACCGGCGGCATCACCGAGTTCGTCCCGCTCAGCTTCATCCCCTTCAACACGATGCTCGGCCGCACGCACGGGATCGAGGAGATCTCCGCCGCCGAGAACCTCAAGCACACCGCCGCCTTCCGCCTGGCGCTGGGCAAGACGATCCCCAACCTGCAGGCGAGCTGGGTGAAGATGGGCCTCGAGGCGGCCACCGAGGCGCTGCGCTGGGGCGTCAACGACCTCGGCGGCACGCTGATGGAGGAGAACATCTCCCGCATGGCCGGCTCCCAGCACGGCGTCCGGCTCGAGCCCGAGCAGCTGATCGACGCCGCCCGCGCCGGCGGTCGCGAGCCCGCCCAGCGCACGACGCTCTACGAGATCGTCGAGACCTATTAGCTGGACGTTTGTCCTAGCAGCGGTATCGTTCGCCAATCGCTTCGCGTTCGTCAGTGGGGGATGGAGGGTTTCCGGGGCTAGCGGCCTTCTCGCTACTCGGCTTCGCAGTGCTGCTCGGGCTGATCGCCCTCGTCGGCCTAAAGCCTTGGGAGGCGGACTCGGTCGAACCGCGCCTGGAGCTGCCGGTTTTCGAAGCTGGAGTGGGCGAGGCGATCGTCCTGGCCCCCGAGCGGCGAGCATTCGTTGCCGATGCCACGGTTGCGCTGCTTCGTCCCAAGTCGGTTCAAGCGGCCGAGGGGTCGGACGAGTCTGAGAGACCGTCGATCGCCATGGCCGTCGCTCCCGCGCGAGTTGTCACTGTCGCCGAGGAGGCGCCTTCTTCGCCTTCGCCTTCGCCTGCGCCTGAACCGGGAGCGGGCACCGAGGTCCCCTCTGACGGAGCAACAACCGTGGAGGCTCCGCCAGAGGGGACCTCGGTGCCCGTCGCGACACCGGTGGGCTCAGACGGGGGTGGGCCTGGGCCGGTCACCTCGGGCGGGCCGGTGCTGGAAAGCTGCGACGGTGACGAATACGTGATCACGATCGTGCTGGTGCCCGCCGCGGAAGAGGGCGAGGAAGCGAGCGTGGAAATCGTCCTGCAGCGCTTCGCCCAGGACGGCAGCACTGACGAGCTGCAACTCGAAGGCAGCCTGCTCGACGCCGAAGCTCTCGCGCTCCAGCTGAGCTCCGAAGGCAACTGCGTCTATCTCGAAGCCGACGCTTCGATGGAAGAGGAGACCCCCTCTGACGGAACCTCCCAGGTTGTTGTTCCGACAGAGGGGGTCTCCTCTTCCATCCCAACCTCCGCCTTGCCCTGAGCCCGATGCGGGCGATGCTGCTTGAGCGGCAGCGGGAGCCTTTGCGGCCCGCGGAGCTTCCGGAGCCTCGGGCGGACTCTGGCCAGGTCCTGGTTTCGGTGCGCGCCTGCGGCGTCTGCCGCACCGACCTGCACATCGTCGACGGCGACCTGACCGAGCCGAAGCTGCCGCTGGTGCCGGGGCACCAGATCGTCGGCACGGTGGTCGAGGCGGGGGAGGGGGCGGAGCGGTTCGCGGTCGGGGACCGGGTCGGCGTGCCCTGGCTGGGCTGGACCTGCGGCGAGTGCCGCTACTGCCGGGCGGGCGCGAGAACCTCTGCGACCGCGCTCGCTTCACCGGCTATCACCTCGACGGCGGCTACGCCGAGCTGCGCGGTCGCCGACGAGCGCTTCTGCTTCCCGATCCCCGAGGGGTATCCCGACGAGCAGGCGGCGCCGCTGCTCTGCGCCGGGCTGATCGGCTACCGGGCGCTGCGCCTGGTCGGCGACGCCGAGCGGATCGGCTTCTACGGTTTCGGCGCCTCCGCCCACATCCTCTGCTCAGGTGGCGGTGCACCAGGGCCGGCGGGTCTTCGCCTTCACCCGTGACGGGCGACGAGGAGGGCCAGGCGTTCGCGCGCGAGCTCGGCGCGGAGTGGGCGGGCGCCTCGGACGGAGGCGCCGCCCGAGGAGCTCGACGGCGCGATCATCTTCGCCCCGGTCGGGCCGCTGGTGCCGACCGCGCTTCGCGCGCAGCGCCAAGGGCGGCCCGGATCATCTGCGCCGGCATCCACATGAGCGACATCCCGAGCTTTCCCTACGCCGAGCTCTGGGGCGAGCGCGTCGCTCGCGCTCGGTCGCCAACCTGACCCGGCAGGACGGCGAGGAGTTCCTGGCCCTGGCGCCCGCAGGTGCCGGTGCGGACCGAGGTCGAGGTGTTTCCGCTGGAGGACGCCAACGAGGCGCTCGATTCGATCCGGGACGGCAGCCTGAAAGGTGCCGCTGTGCTTCGTGTCGGTGACTCCCGGGCCGATCCCGGCAGGGGTTCCACTTAACTTTTTCGGTGGATCGGGGTTGGGCTGGGCGCTCGGGCAGGGTTGACGAAAAAGTACAAGACGTTCCACCCCTGCCGGGATCGGCTCAGCTATCAGCGGAAGAGGTCCTCGCTGGGGGGGCGGCGGAGGGCCGCAGCGCCCGGGCCGTCCTCGGCGGTGAGGTGGCTGTCGAGGCCGCGGATGATCACGGCTGGGACACGGCTGTCCTTGCTGCGGACGAGGTCTGCTGCTGATGCGGCCTCGTCGGCTATGGCGATCAGGGTTGCTTCGAGCTCTCGGCCGTGTGCGTCTTGCCGGCCTCGCCAGTCATCTAGGGGTTGAAGGCCGGCGCAGCCGATCGCCACCTCTGTTTGTCCCAGTCGCCAAGCCCTCCCGAAGCTGTCGGCAATTACCACGCCTATGGTGGTGTTGAACTCGGAGCGGATGCGACGGGCCGAGGCGTCGGGGTCCTCCGGCAGCAGGCAGACGGTGTCCTCGCCGGGGACGTTGGAGGTGTCGATCCCGGCGTTGGCGCAGACGAAGCCGTGGTGGGTCTCGGTGATCAGGACGCCGCGCTCTGCGCGCAGGACCTCCCGGCTCTCCTTGAGGATCAGCTCGACCATGGCGGGCTCCTTGCCGAGTACGGCGGCGAGCTTGCGGGCCTCGGCGCCGGGGATGACCGAGGAGAGCTTGCGGAGGCGCCCCTCGGCCTTGGAGACGACCTTCTGGGAGACCACGATCACGTCACCGGGCTCGATCTCGGCAGCCGCGGCGATCAGCTCGCCGAGGTTCGTCCCGGCCTCGATCTCGGGCAGGTCGCGGACCGGGAGGACGCGCAGCTCTCCGGTGGACTCGCTCATATTCCGAGCACCTTCGCGGTCCGTTTCCCACGCTTGCCGTCCGCTTCGAGCACCCGGGTCAGGGCGACGATGTCGGCCGGGGTGTCGAGGTCGAGCGCCAGCGAGGGCAGCTCCTCGACCGCGTAGGGCGTGCCTGACTCGCGGGCGGCGGCGACGTGGCGGGCGCAGCTTCCCTCGCCGAAGGAGGGCTCGATCGCGTCGGGCGGGGCGAGCGCGAGGGCGTTGGTGCCGGTGCCGTGGCGGTCAGGGACTATCGCGACGTAGCGCTCTGGCATCCCGGTCAGCAGGCGCTCGAGCTCGCGCGGATCGAGCAGCGGGCAGTCGATCGGGAGCAGGACGACGCATTCGGCGCCGAGCTCGCGGGCGCGCGCGACCCCCGCGAGGGCCGCGCCGGAGTGGCCGCCCTCGTCGGGGTCGGCGACCAGCTCGCAGCCCATCGTCCTTGCCAGCTCGATCGCGCGCGGCTCGCTGGTGACGACCACGGTGTGCTCGATCGATCGTGCTTCGTCGATCGCCTCCAGCACGTCCTCCAGCATGGCCGTCGCCAGCTCGGCGCGGTGCGTCGCGCCCATGCCGGCGGCGAGCCGCTGCTTGGCGGCGGCGAAGCGCTTTACGGGGAGGACGGCGGTGGCTTTCAAGCGCTGTCGAGGCTACTCGCGTAGTCGAGCACGATGCGGGCGAGGCGGGCTCGGCCGGCGGCGCCCTCCATCAGGGTGGGCACCGCGAGGGTCGGGACCTCCGCCGGGGGCGGGTCGGGGTCGCCCTCGTCAACCACCATCGCGTCGATCAGCCCGGTGTAGAGCGAGGCGACGCCCGCTGCGGTGGACGGCCGGCCCAGCGCCTGCATGAAGCGCTCGGTCGGGCCCTTGACGACCTGGCCGGCGACGAAGGGGCTGACCGCGACGACCGGCGCGCTGGATGCCGCGATCGCCTCGGTCATCCCCGGGACGGCGAGGATCGGGCCGATGCTGATCACCGGGTTGGAGGGCCCGATCACGATCGCCTCGGCCCAGCGCAGCGCCTCCAGCACCTCGGCGCTCGGCTCGGCCGCCTCGATCCCGTCCAGCTCGACCCCGTGCACCTCCGGCTCGCCGCGGTCAACGATCAGGTACTCCTGCAGGGCTCGGCTGCCGGCGGCGGTCAGCACCCTGGTCCGCACCGGCGCCTCGCACATCGGCAGCACCTGCGCCTCGACCCCGAGCCCGCGGGCGATCTGCGCCTGAGCGTCGGTCAGCCGGCCGCCCTCCTCGAGGAACTGGCGGCGGTAGAGGCAGGCGGCGAGGTCGCGGTCGGAGAGGCCGAACCAGCTCGGCGCGCCGAGCTTGGTCAGGCGGTCGAAGGTGGTGAAGCTGTCGTCGCGCAGCCCCCAGCCGCGCTCCTCGTCGATTTCCCCGCTGAGCCAGTAGGTGATCAGGTCGGGGTCGGGTGAGACGTGGACGCCGAGCGTCTCGATGTCGTCGCCGGTGTTGGCGATCACCGCCAGGTCGGAGCCGATCTCCTCCTGCATCCCGGCGGCGAGCTTGGCGCCCCCGGTGCCGCCCGCCAGCAGCGCGACGCGCACGGCCGGGCCTACTCCCAGTGGTCGCCGTCGGGGAGGCCGGTCAGCTGGATCCCCGCGTGGGCCTTGTAGCGGACGTTGACCGAGATCAGCAGCGGCGTCAGCTGCTCGACGATCCGCGCCATCTCCAGCGGCCCGGCGTTGACGGCGCGCAGCCCGGGAATCAGCTCGATCAGGCGGGCGACCCGGGCCTTGTCGGCCTTGCGGTCGCCGCAGACCAGCACGTCCTCGCCGAGCTCGGCGTCGCCGTCGGCGAGCGTCGGCGCCCCGATCGTGTGCAGGGCGGCGACCACGGTGACGCCCTCGGGGACCATCTCCTGGGCCTGCTGAGCCGCGCTGCCCTGCCAGATGCCGAGCGAGCGCGTCGCCTTGCCGCTGACCGCTGCGGCGAGCGGCACCGTGCAGTCGACCAGGATCTGTCCCGGCTGCAGCGCCTCGCGCAGGTTGTTGAGGTTCTCGGACTGGTTGCGGAAGGGGACGGTGAGGAAGACGACCTCGGCGCGCCGCGCGGCCTCCTCGTTGAGCATGCCCTCGACCTGGGCGCCGGGCACCTTCTCGCGCAGCTTCGCCGCGGCTTCCTCGCCGCGCTCGGCCGACCGGGAGCCGATCGCGATCGAGGCCCCGGCCCGGGCCCAGCGCAGGGCGAGGCCGGCGCCGAGCGCACCGGTGCCGCCGACGATCGGGATGGTTGGGAGGTCCGCCACGAGCGCGTGAGTCTATGCTCCCGGCCGATGCGGCTGGAGGGACGAAAGGCGCTGGTCACCGGCGGGGCGAGCGGGATAGGCGCCGCGATCGCCGCGCGCCTGGCCGCCGAGGGCGCCGAGGTGTGGGTCGGCGACGTCGACGTCGAGGGAGCCGAGCGGGTCGCGGGTGAGGTCAACGGCCACCCACTCGAGCTCGATGTGACCCAGCTGGAGTCCGCCCGCGCCGCGCTCGAGGCGACGGGCACGCTCGACATCCTCGTCAACAACGCCGGCACCGACGAGTTCGGCTTCTTCACCTACACCAGCCCCGAGCAGTGGCAGCGGCTGATCGGGATCAACCTCGTCGGCGTCTTCAACTGCACCCACGCGGCGCTTCCCGGCATGCAGGAGGCGAAGTACGGCCGCATCCTCAGCATCTCTTCGGAGGCCGGGCGGGTCGGCTCGAAGGGCTCCGCCGTCTACTCGGCGACCAAGGGCGGCGTCGTCGCCTTCATGAAGGCGATCGCCCGGGAGAACGCCCGCTACGGCGTGACCGCCAACTCGATCGCCCCGGGCCCGATCGAGACCCCGCTGCTGATGGGCGCCAAGGAGTTCGGCGAGATCGGCGAGAAAGTGATCGAGACGATGCGCTCCTCGACCCAGATGGGCCGCCTCGGCCAGCCCGAGGAGGTCGCAGCCGCAGCCGCCTTCCTCGTCTCCGACGACGCCACCTACGTCACCGGCGAGACCCTCGGCGTAAGCGGCGGCCTAGGCATGGTCTAACCCCCAGGGGGGAGAGTTTCGGCCGAGTGGTCACTTAACCACACCATGGTGTGGGAAATCGACCGCTCGACGGCTGCGGGGATCTGGGAGTTGGTTCGGCGCCAGCACGGGGTGGTGGCTGGCTGGCAGTTGCGCGAGGCCGGACTCAGCCGGCGAGGGATCGAGCACCGAATAGCCAAAGGTCGGCTGCGTCGGGTGGGGGTGGGGGTCTACGCCGTGGGCAGGCCCGAACTGACGCAGCGAGGCCACTGGATGGCTGCTGTCCTGCCCTGCGGCCCGCGGGCGGTTCTGAGTCACGGGAGCGCGGCAGCGCTCTGGGGAATCCGCTCCGAGCGGCCGGGACGCATCGAGGTGTCAACGCCCGCTGTTTCTCGTCGCAGACAGGGCTCCATCACGGCGCATCGGCGATCGCTGCGGGACACGGACGTGACGACCCGCGATGGGATTCCCGTGACCTGCGTGGTGCGCACGCTGATCGACATCGCCTGCTCGCTCAGCCTCGGCGAGCTCGAGCGAGCGGTCAACGAGGCAGATCGGCTCGACCTGATCGACCCGGAGGCCCTGCGGGCGGCCCTCGACGCCTACCGCGGTCAGCGGGGCGTGGCGCGACTGCGCCAGTTGCTCGATCGGTGGACATTCCGATTGACGGACTCCGAACTCGAGCGGTGGTTCCTGCCGCAGGTTCGAAAGGTGGGCCTGCCCTTGCCGTTGACGCGGCAGTATTTGAACGGCTTCAAAGTCGATTTCCTCTGGCCCGACCTTCACCTCGTGGTCGAGACCGATGGGCTGCGCTACCACCGCACGCCAGCCCAGCAGGCTCGTGATCGCGTTCGCGATCAGGCGCATCTCGCCGCCGGGTTCATTCCGCTTCGCTTCACCCACTGGCAGGTGCGCTACGAACGTCGATACGTGCGCGAGACCCTGCTTGCCGTGGTGCGTCGCATCGAGGCGAGGCGAAGCGCCTAAGCTGCCGAGTCGTGACCGCGCTGCCCAGCTCCGTCCGCGTCCGCGAGGTCGGGCCTCGCGACGGGTTCCAGAACGAGCCGGAGACGATCCCGACGGCGGAGAAGATCCGGCTCGTCGACATGCTCTCCGGGGCGGGACTGAAGCGGATCGAGGTGACCTCGTTCGTGCGGCCGGAGGTGATCCCGCAGCTCTCCGACGCCGAGGAGGTGCTGTCGGGGGTGCAGCGGCGCGACGGCGTCGCCTTCTCGGTGCTGGTGCCGAACGAGCGCGGGCTGGAGCGGGCGCTGGCGCTGCGCGACCGCTTCGACGAGATCAGCGTCTTCCTCTCCGCCTCGGAGACCCACAACCGCAAGAACGTCAACCGGACGGTCGGGGAGTCGCTCAACGGGCTCGAGCGGACGCTGGAGACGGCGAGGGAGGCCGGCCTGCGCTGCGAGGGCGTGATCTCGGTCTCCTTCGGCTGTCCATACGAGGGCGAGGTGCCGGTGGACCGCGTCTTCGGGATCGCCGAGCGGCTCGCGGCGGCGGGCTGCGCCGAGGTCGGCTTCGGCGACACGACGGGAATGGCCAACCCGCGCCAGGTCGGTGAGTTCTTCGCCGCCGCGCGCGAGCGCCTCGGCGGGGTCGAACTGACCGCCCACTTCCACAACACCCGCGGCCAGGGGCTGGCAAATGTACTGGCGGCGCTGGAGCAGGGCATCGAGTCCTTCGAGTCGAGCTTCGGCGAGCTCGGCGGCTGTCCGGTGCCGCCCGGGGCGACCGGCAACGTCGCCACCGAGGACGTGGTCTCAATGCTGCACGAGATGGGGGTGCAGACCGGGATCGACCTGCTGGCGCTGGTCGAGGCTGCCCGTGCAGCCCAGGAGGCGCTCGGCCGCCCGCTCGGCTCGCACGTGCTGCGGGCGGGGCCCGTGGACTGGCACCGCGCCGAGTCCGACTAGGCTCCGCGACTGTGACCGAGTTCGCCAAAGCGCTCGAGGCCGCCCTCGCTGGCGGGCCGCAGCGCCACCACGAGAAGACCGCCGAGCAGGGCAAGCTGCCTGTGCGCGAGCGGGTCGAGCGGCTGGTCGACCCCGGCTCGTTCGCCGAGGAGGCGGCGCTGGCAAACTGGAACGAGGAGGGGCTCGGCGCCGACGGGGTCGTCACGGGGCTGGCGACGGTCGACGGACGCCGCGTCGCCCTGATGGCCAACGACCCCACGGTCAAGGCTGGCTCCTGGGGCCCGAAGACGGTGGAGAAGATCCTCCGCGTCCAGGAACGGGCGCTCTCCCTGCAGGTGCCGATGGTCTACCTCGTCGACTCGGCCGGGGCGCGGATCACCGACCAGGTGCAGATGTTCCCCGGCCGACGCGGCGCCGGGCGCATCTTCCACAACGAGGTGCGGCTCTCCGGCCAGGTGCCGCAGATCTGCCTGCTGTTCGGCCCGAGCGCCGCCGGCGGCGCCTACATCCCCGCCTTCTGCGACGTGGTGATCATGCGCGACGGCAACGCCTCGATGTACCTCGGCTCGCCGCGGATGGCCGAGATGGTGATCGGCGAAACGGTGACCCTGGAGGAGATGGGTGGGGCGAAGATGCACACCGGCGTCTCCGGCTGCGGCCACTTCCTGGTCAAGAGCGACGAGGAGGCGATCGACCTCGCCAGGCGCTACCTCTCCTTCATGCCGGGCAACTGGCGCGAGCAGCCGCCCGCCGCGCCGCCCGCGGAGCCGGCGTCGGACACGCCGATCGCCGAGATCCTCCCGCCGGACGAGAACCGGCCCTTCGACATGAACCTGCTGCTCGACTCGCTGCTCGACGCCGACAGCTTCCTGCCCGTCCACAAGCGCTGGGCGAAGGAGCTGATCGTCGGCTACGGGCGGCTCGACGGGCGGGCGATCGGCGTCGTCGCCAATCAGCCCCGCTACACCGGCGGCGTGCTCTTCGTCGACTCCGCCGACAAGGCGGCGCGCTTCATCCAGACCTGCAACGCCTTCAACCTGCCGCTGCTCTTCCTCGCCGACGTGCCCGGGTTCATGATCGGCACCGCGGTCGAGCGGCAGGGGATCATCCGCCACGGCGCGAAGATGATCAGCGCCGTCTCCGAAGCGACGGTGCCGAAGATCTCGGTCGTCGTGCGCAAGGCATACGGGGCCGGCCTCTACGCGATGGCGGGCCCGGCCTTCGAGCCCGACTGCTGCATCGCCCTGCCCAGCGCCTCGATCGCGGTGATGGGCCCGCAGGCGGCGATCAACGCCGTCTTCTACAACCAGATCCAGGCGATCGAGGACGAGGCCGAGAGGGAGGCCTTCGTCGCCGCCAAGCGCGAGGAGTACGCCGAGGACATCGACATCCTCCACCTCGCCTCGGAGATGGTCGTCGACGCGGTGGTGGAGCCCGGGGACCTGCGAGCGGACCTGATCAGGCGCTTCGCGATGGCGGCGAGCAAGGACCGGGCGTTCGCCGAGCGGCGCAACCCGGTTACGCCGGCTTGAGCTGCCCGGCCAGCTCGACGAAGTAGTCGAGGGAGGCTGGGTTGGCCAGCGAATCGCGGCTGGCGGCCTGCTCGGGCGGGGTGCCCATCAGGATTCGCTTGACCGGGACCTCGAGCACCTTGCCGCTGAGAGTGCGGGGAACCTCTGCTATTGCGAAGACCTCGTCGGGGACGTGACGGGGGGAGCACTGGGAGCGGACGCGGCGAGCGATCTCCTTGCGCAGCTCGTCGTCCACCTCGGCCCCCTCGCGCAGGACTACGAAGAGCGGCATCCAGCCGTCGGTGCCGGGCCGGGGGATATCGACCACGAGCGCGTCGACGATCTCGTCGAGGCCGAGCACGGCGCGGTAGATCTCGCTCGTCCCCATGCGGATGCCCGAGCGGTTGATCGTCGAGTCGGAGCGGCCGTAGATGACGGCGGTTCCGCGCGAGGTGATTTCGATCCAGTCGCCATGGCGCCAGACGCCCGGGTAGTGCTCGAAGTAGCTGGCCCGGTAGCGGCTCTGGGCCTCGTCGTCGCCCCAGAAGAAGACCGGCATCGAGGGCATCGGCTCGGTCACGACCAGCTCGCCGACCTCGTCGGTCACCGGGTTGCCGTCCTCGTCCCAGGCCTCGACCGCGGCGCCCAGCGCGCGCCCCTGCAGCTCGCCGCGGTAGACGGGGAGCAGGGCGACGCCGCCGACGAAGGCGGTGCAGAGGTCGGTGCCGCCGCTGGTCGAGTAGAGCCAGGTGTCGGCGCCGAGGTGCTCGTAGATCCAGTCGAAGCCCTCGGGGGAGAGGGGGGAGCCGGTCGAGCCGACGGCCTTCAGGCGGCTGAGGTCGCGGCCCGCGCCCGGCTCTACTCCCGCCTTCATGCAGGCGGCGATGTAGGAGGCGCTGGTGCCGAACATCGTCACCCCGGCGCGCTCGGCGAGGTCCCAGAGCACGCCCATGTCGGGGTGGCCGGGGTTGCCGTCGTAGAGGACGATCGCGGCGCGGGTCAGCAGGCCGGAGACGAGGAAGTTCCACATCATCCAGCCGGTCGTCGTGAACCAGAAGAGCCGGTCGCCGGGATGGGCGTCGACGTGGAGGTTGAGCTTCTTCAGGTGCTCGAGCAGGATGCCGCCCTGCGACTGGACGATCGCCTTCGGCAGGCCGGTGGTGCCGGAGGAGTAGAGGACCCAGAGCGGGTGGTCGAAGGGGACGCGCTCGAAGGTCAGCTCGGCGCCCTCGCCAGTGGCGAGCAGATCGTCCCAGCGCATCGCGTCGCGCAGGCCGCCGAGGTCGGGGCTGGGATCGAGGTAGGGGAGGACGACGGTGCGGACCAGGCTCGGCATCGCCTCCTGCAGCTGGGCGAGCGTCTCGCGCCGGTCGAAGTCCTTGCCGCCGTAGCGATAGCCGTCGACCGCGAAGAGCACCTTGGGCTCGATCTGGGCGAAGCGGTCGACCACGCTGGCGGGGCCGAAGTCGGGCGAGCAGCTCGACCAGACGGCGCCGATGCTGGCGGTGGCGAGGAAGGCGACGATCGCCTCGGGGACGTTGGGCATGTAGGCGACGACGCGGTCGCCGCGCTTGACCCCGAGGGCGCGCAGGCCGGCGGCGGTCGCGGCGACCTGGGCGCGCAGCTCGCCCCAGCTCAGCTCGCCGAGATCGCGCAGCTCCGAGGCGTGCAGGATCGCCGTCTCGGCGTCGTCCTTGCCGGCGAAGACGTGCTCGGCGTAGTTGAGGTGGGCGCCGCGGAACCATTCGGCGCCGGGCATCTCGCGGCTGCCAAGCGCGCGCTCGAAGCCACCGTCGGCCTGGACGCCGAAGAAGTCCCAGATCGAGGACCAGAAGGTCTCGAGGTCGGAGACCGACCAGCGCCAGAGCTCCTCGTAGGTGTCGAGCTTCAGCCCCCGCTCGGCCTCGAGCCAGCGCATGTACTCGCGCAGGCGCGAGCGCTCGACCAGCTCGGCGGAGGGCTCCCAGAGCTTCTCGGGCGCCGTGTCGCTCACGCCGTGGCGGCGCTGGCGGCCTGCGCCTGAGCGAGCTCCAGCTCGCGCGGGTCGTGGGCGCAGAAGAGCCTCACATCGTCGCCGTGCGTGAGCGCCAGCTCGCGCAGGCGCTCCTGGTTGCTCTTTCGCGCGCCGCCGTCGCTGGCCATCAGGGCCTGGAAGATGCGCAGCACCGGCGGGCAGCTCGGCGGCGTGGCCATCTCGCCGTGGTTGAAGTAGGCGTCGCCGCAGTGCAGCAGCCAGCCCTCGCCGGTGTTGACCGCGACCCCGGTGTGGCCACGCGAGTGACCGACCAGCGGCACCAGCAGCACCTCGGTGTCGAGGCCCGGGAGGATGCGAATGCTCGAGAAGCCGAACCAGTCGTCGCCGCCGGCGGGGTGTTCGACCCAGCGCGGCTTGTGCGTCCAGTGGGCCCCGCCGATGTAGCGGGTGCGTTCGCGCAGGGTGGGGCGCAGTGCGGCCTGCAGCTCCGGCGCGAAGACGTGGACCTCGGCCTCGGGGAAGTCCGGCAGCCCCCCGGCGTGGTCGAGGTCGAGATGGGTGGTGACGACGTGCTTGACGTCGCCGGCCTCGAAGCCGAGCGCCTCGATCTGCTTGAGCGCCGTGGTGTCGACTTCCGGCCGCGGCTCCATCAGCAGCCGGAACGCGGCGCCGAGCTGCCGTGGGTTGCGGGCGTCCTCCATGCCAAAGCCGGTGTCGACGAGCACCAGCCCGTCGCCGGTCTCGATCGCCAGGCAGTGGCAGACGACCGAGCCCCGATCGAGCAGCCCCCCGTCCCCGTTGATCAGCCGCCTGCCGTGTGGGCAGAACGATCCGCAGTTGAGGTGATGGATGCGCATGGCGCGGGGAGAGTCTAGTGAGGGTCAGCGCTTCGGTCCCACATGCCGGTCCATGATCGCCACCGCCTCCTTCCGCGCCACCGAGATGTTCCATGGCCCGTCCTGCCGCCAGGCGATGTCGAGCCGGTCGCAGGTGTCGCAGAAGATGCGCTGGATGTCGAGCGAGCGGTTTGTGAAGAGGTAACGGGGATAGACGTAGGTCTTCTTCGGATGGCGGATCCTGTTCAACACCCGGCAGCCGTCCGAGTGGATCAGACCGCGCAGGAGCCGTCCCGGGTAGCGGTCTGCGATCAGCT
Organism: uncultured Solirubrobacterales bacterium; assembly: GCA_963801245.1. Lineage (GTDB taxonomy): Bacteria > Actinomycetota > Thermoleophilia > Solirubrobacterales > 70-9 > VRUE01. The sequence continues at coordinate 928,216 of CAWDEA010000003.1, read as the reverse complement.
GCTGCCAGGGCTCGAGCGCGATCCTCCGTTTGTGCTTCGGCCCCGGACCGTGCTGGGGGAAGAGATGGGGCCAGTGTTTGGAGAAGGAGTAGACCTCATTCATCCGAGCTGCCTTATGGCGCCGCATACCCACCTTGTTCATCGGCATGGCCAGGCCAATTGCCGCGATGCACTCCTCAATCAGGACGGGGTAGCGGCGGTCCAGGAAGATCCGCAGTCGATAAACGCCGCGAGGATGGGTCGAGATCGTGCCGTCGCCCAGGTATAGACCGAGCAAGTAGGCGTAGGAATAGGGGGCGACGCCCGGCGTGACCCCGACCTGGCTCGATCGGTTCGAACAGCGTGGACATGAGCCGCGAGCACGAGAGTGAGGGTTCACATACGTGTTGCTTGGCCTGCGGAGGCGAGTCCGGCCGCGAACCCAATCGCTCACCGTCCGACGATTGACCCCGAGCTCTCGCTCGATCTGGCAGTTGTTCCAACCGGCATTGGACAAAGCCAAGGCTCGCTCCACCTGAGTGACCGGCTTCATCGCTGTGTCGTCCCCCATGCGGCGGGTGGGACTCGAACCCACAAGCGCTTACGCGCAGCGGCTTTTGAGACCGCCTCCTTTGCCGAGTTTGGACACCGCCGCTTAGCGACCATTGTAAGCCGACGCTACGGCCCAGACCGGCTGAGAACATGCCTTTCGCGCGCTTTGACCGCGATTCGTCACAGAGCCGGCACAGGCTCTTAACGAGCCAGCGCTACGCCGGCAACGGGGCGCCGTCGTCCGGCGTCGCGCCGGCGCCGTAGTCCTCGCCTGAGCCGATCGGGCGCTCCTCCTCGACGTGCCAGTTCTGGTTGAAGGCGTAGAGGGAGATCGCGATCGTGATCAGCTGCAGGATCACGAGGAGCACGACCAGCAGGCCGATCAGCGGCACCGGGATCAGCGCCTCCTCGAAGCCGGCCTTGTCGCGGGCGAACCAGCTGTCGGCGCCGACCGCGCAGAAGATCGCGAGGATCATCGAGAGCGCGGCTGCGACCGGCAGGATGCCGCGGTTCCAGCGGAGCACCAGGAAGGCGAAGAAGGCGTATAGCAGGGCGAAGATCAGGCAGATGATCCCCATGCCGCTGCCGCCGGTCATCAGCGAGAAGCCCGTGATCGTCACCAGCCCCGCGATGACCGCCGTCGCCGCGAGCAGCAAGACGAGCACGAACTTGGTCGTGATCGACTCGGCTTTCTCCCGATTCGGCCGCCACAGTTCGTAGCCAGGCCTGACCTCTCCAACCGCCACGCGAACGATCATAGAATCTAGGAGCGACGATGCGGCATTGGTCGCGCGTTAAGCCCGGCCACGGGCAGCCACGCGGGCGTGACGGAATTGGCAGACGTGCCAGGTTTAGGTCCTGGTGGGCTTCGGCCCGTGGGGGTTCAAGTCCCTCCGCCCGCATCGCAGACCAGTCAACGAGACCCGCGGCGAACGCGAAACACGAGTCGGGCGGCGGCCGGTGCATGCTTGGCGAGTGCGAGCGCCGCGCGGTCGATCTGGGTCATCGTGTCCCGGGGGCCGGGCGTGAGCGCCGCCGTGCGCTGGTCGACGCTGCCGGCCGGCCGGGTATCCGTCGGCTGGTCGGCAGCCACGGCGTACAGCTGCCATTCCTCGGGGCTTCCCTCGAGGCTGTGCTCGCCTCGATCGTGGAACTCGATGCCCGATCCTGCGATCAGGTCACAGACCGTCCGCGAAGCCAGCACCTCGGATGGCTCGGCAAGTGTGCAGATCTGAGCGCCGATGTGAACCGTGATGCCCTCGAGGTTCTCGCCGACCGGTTTGCACTCACCCGTGTGGATTCCCGCTCTGACCTCTGCCCGCGTCGCCGAAGCTCGTCGGCGATAGCCCGCGCACAGCGGACCGCACGGCTGGGCCCATCGAATGCGGCCAGCAGACCGTTCCCCGGATTCTCGATCGGACGACCGCCGAAGCGATCGAGCTCTCTCGCACGACCTGCTCGTGGTGCTCCTCGGCGACCGGATGCACGACCCGGCGGGCTCCAGGAAGGGGTCGAGCGCGATCACCCCGAGCAGCTCGAGGCGATCAACGCCGGGATCGACCGCTTCTTCGACTCGCTGCCGGCGCGTCGGGCCGAGCAGCCCGACCGCTTCGTGGCCGAGCTTCACGAGGCTCTGCCGGAGCGCTACGCCAAGCAGGCGGAGGCGATCTACCTACGTCATGCCACTAGCTCGAAGTACTCGCCGGAGTAGCCGCCGCGCCGTTTTCCGCGCCTGAATCCCAGGTCGTCGAGGCTCGGGCTTCTCAAGGAGGATCGCAGCGTCGAGCACTACGCCGATGCGACCCTTCTCGACCGTCCGCCGGTCGATTGCCAGGCCGATCATGCAGAGCAACCAGCAGGCGACGAGGTACCCACCGCGCAGCGGCCCCTCGGCATCTTCCGCCAGGGACAGGGCGGTGACGAGATGGGGACGCCGGCTGCCGCCCTGTGCCGGACGCGGCTCGAAGTGCCAGGCCATCAGCGCCGCGACCTTCCGCGAAGCGCGTGGCCGCCGTCAGGTGATCATCGTCACCCACAACGCCAACCTCGTCGTCAACACCGATGCCGATCAGGTCATCGTCGCCAGCGCCGGGCCGCACCGCAGCGGCGATCTTCCGGAGATTGCCTATCAGGGGGGCGGCCTTGAGGATCTTGGGATTCGGCGCGAGGTTTGCGAGATCCTCGAGGGCGGGCAAGAGGCCTTCGTCGAAAGGGCCAAGCGGCTGCGCGTCCCCCTTCGCCGGGACCTTCAGGCCGGCTGACGCCGGCCTCTAGCCCCTCGGATGTCGACGTTCGTCGTGGCAGATACTCTGCGAGAAGAGTGCAAGCGCACGGTCTATGCGCGGGCCGAAACCGCAGCTGCCGTCATTCCCCTGGGCATTCCCCTGGAGGTGCCGTCGACTAGGATTTGGCTCTGCAGTGCCCTTGGGGGAGTGAGTTAACGGCTATGCGCACGGTCTCCAAAACCGTGAATCCGGGTTCGAATCCCGGCTCCCCCGCTCGATCCTCCGACGTCAGCGCAGCTCGTCGAGCGAGGTGACCTCGAGGTCGAACGGTTCCTCGGCGGAGCGGCGGCGGCGATACGGGGAGACGATCACGCGGTGGACTTCGCCGCAGAGGCAGGGGACTTCGATCGGTCGCGTGTCGCTGGCCGGGTCGGTGTCGACCTTGAGGCGGCGGAGCTCGCCGGCCGATTTGCAGCCGAAGGAGATCACCCAGCCGTAGTCGATCGGTTCAGATTGCTTTTTCGGGCGACGGGGCGGTGGGATCTGCCCATCCTCTCTGGTTGCGAGCGTGACTGCTCCGGGAGGCGCACAATCTATTGGCCGGCGCGCGCGATGCGCTCGCGAGGAGAGGTCAATTCGAGGAGATCCCGATGCGCCTGGTGAACTCGGAGTCGAAGACGCCCGAGGCGTTGAGCTGACTCTCCGCCGCCAGCCATTTGTCCCACATTGGGTAGAGGCATTTGACCCGGCCCGGGGTGAGGACGTTGTACTGGCCCCAGTGGGGGCGTGTGCCGAGGTCGGCGAGGCGGGCTTCGTAGCCCTCGAGCAGGGCGTAGCCGCCGCGGCTCTCGGTGACCATGATCAGCTCGATCATCATCGTCGGCTGCGCGTGCATCATCGAGGCGTAGGCCCCTGATTTCCCCACGAAGCGCAGCGAGATCGGCGAGCTGTGGTAGACGCCCTCGGCGGCTCGCACCTTGGCGATCTCGATGATCCGGTCGACGGCCGCGATGTGTTTGTCACCGGCGAGCGGGATGCCGAGCTCCATCGAGTAGGCGGGCAGCTTGTTGGCCGCGCCGATGTTGAAGACCTTGTAGGAGACGTCGGCGTAGCCGTCGTCGCACATCTCGGCGAGCACCGAGTCGAAGCGCTTCACCATCAGCCAGGGCAGGTGCCTGGCCAGGAAGCGCAGCATGGCCCAGGTGATCGGCAGCGAGGCCTGCAGCTCGGTAAGTGGGTGGCGCTGGCGCTTGTCCGGCGGCGCTCCGACGGGCTCGGGGCAGTCTTCGCGTCGCGTCACCAGCACCCGGTGTTGGCCGTCCTTGCCAGCGTAAGGGTTGAGGAAGAGCTCGTAATGGTCTCCTTCCTCCAGGACACCGCCCGCGCGCAGTTTGTCTCGCACCTCCTCCCAGGTGCAAAGCGTTCGCACCTCGTTCAGCCAGAACTTCTCGCGCACCTCGAGCAGGACGGCGTGGATCAGGCCCAACGTGCCGATGCCGCAGCGGGCGGCGTCGAAGAGCTCGTCGTCTTGGATGAGCTCGAGCGTCGGATGGTCGAATGCCTCGCGGTCCGTCGGGCCGCCGAGCGGCTCCAGGCGGATCGCCCGGCCGCCGCTGACGACCAGGTCCAGCGAGCGGACGAGCTCGGGGAACGGTCCCCAGTCGAGGCCCGAGCCGTGGGTCGAGGTCGAGATCACGCCGGAGATCGTCTGGGCGTCGTAGCCGCCCATGTTGGGCAGGGCGAGTCCCATCGCGTCGAGCTCGGCGTTGAGGGTGTGCAGATGGGTGCCGCCGAGCACCCGCACCAGCGATTCGGTTTTGGCCGAGGCGGTGAGGCTGCTCTGATCAGGGGTGGAGACGCCGCTCAGCTTGTCGGGGGCGACCAGGTAGCCGTCGGTGAGGGCGACATCCGACCAGGAGTGCCCAGCGCCGAAGGCGCGCACGGTCTTGCCCTCGGCTTCGGCTTTGACCACGAGGGCGACCAGCTCGCCAAGTGAGCCCGGTTTTTCGATTGCCGCCGGCCGGCAGCTCTGATTGCCGGTGTGGTTGCGCCAGATTGGCGTCACGCGAGGTCTTTCACCATCTGTGCGACGCCGCGCTCGGCCAGGGCGGCGATCGTCTTCGATGGGTTTACGCCGAGCGCCGTAGGGACGATCGAGCCGTCGAGCACGTGCAGGCCCGGGTAGCCGTGAACCCGGCCGATATCGTCGACGACGCCTTTCGCCGGGTCGTCCGCCATCGGGCAGCCGCCGAGCGGGTGCACGGTGGTGAACTTGCTCAGCGGGCCGCCCTCGAGCGCATAGAACTGCTTGCCCTCGCTCTCCTTGGCCAGTTCGTGAGCAGTTTCTTTGAGGTCATCGAAGAGCTGTTTGCTGCCGCTCTCGCGCCAGCGGATGTCGAAGCGCTTGAAGAAGCGGGTTAGTCGCATCTGCCCGTCGGCGGCGTCGCGGCCGATCATCAGGAAGATGATCGAGTCGGTGTTCGGCGCCTTCTTGGTCAAGCGCACGTCGCGAGGCTTCATCGAGTGATCGCTCCAGCCGAGGCGGACGATCACGTTGCGCAGCCGCAGCAGCGCCCGGCGCCAGCCGCGGATCACGTTGGTTGCCCGGGCAACGTCGAGCAGGGCGCCGAAGTTAGCCGGCAGGCCGCCGTCGGCGACGATCAATTTGCGATCGGCGGTGTAGTCGAGCGCGCTGGTCATCACTGGGCCGTAGTCGTGTTTGGCGCCCTTGATCTCGGGGTCGGCCGGGTCGAAGGCGATGCCCAGCGCGTCACCGTTGCCGGAGAAACGGCTGCCGAGGGCGGGCGAGAGGTCCGGCAGGTGTCGCCTGTTCTTCAGCAGCAGGCGCGGCGAGCCAAGCGCCCCGGCGGCCAGGACGACCGTTGGCGCCTCGACCGTGCCCTGCCCGCCGCCATCGAGGTCCTTGAAGGTGATGCGCCAGTCTCCGCCTGGCTGGGCCGGTGGCTCGATCCCGGTGGCCAGGTGCAGGGGCCTCACCTCGGCGCCGTGCTGTTCGGCCTTGGCGACGTAGGTGATGTCGACCGTGTTCTTGGCGTGCACGGGACAGCCGAGGTCGCAGCGGCCGAGGTTCTGGCAGCCCTCCTGCGCCACGCCGCTGAACGGGTGTTTGCGGTCCTCGCCGAAGTGGACGGCGATCGGCAGCAGTTTCGCCTCGCGTTTCACCTGTTTGCCCAGGGCGGCGAAGGCTTTGACCTTAGGCAGGTCGGGGTTCGCAGGAGTGGTGACCGGCTGCAGTGCTTCCTCGGTGCGGTCGTACCAGGGGTCGAGCTCCGCGCGGGTGATCGCCGCCGGCCAGCCGCGCTCGAAGACGTCGGCCGGTGTGCGCAGCTGCACGTTGGCGTAGACCAGCGAGCCGCCGCCGACGCCGGCCGCGGTGATCACCGCGACGTCACGCATGAAGCGCAGGTCGAAGAGCCCCTCCGGGTTGAGCCGCTCGTGCCAGAGCATCGACGGCGCCTGCTCGGGACGCTCGGCGAAGTCGGCCTTGCCGAAGCGCCGCCCGCGCTCGAGCAGGCAGACCCGCTTGCCGGCTTCGGCCAGGCGACAGGCGGCGATGCCACCGCCGAATCCCGAGCCGACGACGACCGCGTCGTAGCTCAAGCCTGCCCCGCCAAATGCCGGAGCCCGCTGATCGACGGCGAGAAGAAGTACTCGCCCCCAGTGGTGATCACCCAGCGCGCCAGGGTCAGTGTCTGGTTCGCCCGCGGCAGGTGGAACTGCGCTTCCGCGACGTCCTGGGAGATGAGCGGGTCGCGGCCGGCTGTTTCACCCGTGCTGGTGGGCGGGAAACCGGGGTTGTTCACCCAGGTCTGCTGGATGAACTCGAACTGGTCGGTGATCGAGCTTCTGGTAGCAGAGGAAGAGCAGGCCACGATCGTCTTCGGAGCCGGTTCCAGCCTCCTCGGGCAGGAAGTCTCCGTAGGGGATGCCGCGCCGCAGGATGCGCCGCCGGTCGGACTCCTCCTCGCCGGGGAAGGCGTTGCGCGGGTAGGTCTTGCGGATGTGGGCGGCGTGGGGGACGAGGTGACCGTCGGCGTCGTGGGGCTCGTACTCGAAGTCGTTGATCACGTTGTCGGCAATGCGGCTCGGATCGTCGGGGGGCAGGCCGGCGCCGGGGTCGGCCTCGCCTTTGATCATCTCCAGGGGCGCGCCGCTCCTGTAGCGGCCGACGAGCGAGGCGCCCAGCTCCTCTTTGGTCAGCCCCGTGCCGCTGGCGGCGCTGTCGAGGAAGGCGCGGAAGCCGGGCACGTCCTGGCGCAGGCGGCGGTAGACGACATAGGAGCCGTCGCGAGCCCAGGCCGGGGAGGTCCCCGGGTCGCCACCGCCCTCTTTGGGGTAGCCGACGACGAACTCGCCCGGCTCGATCAGGTCGTCGCCTTCGCCGAAGCCCTTGACCGTGGGCTGTGAGATGCCGTCCTTGAAGCCGAAATGCTCGTGTCCCGCCTGATCTCCAGTCAGGTTGGCTCCCACCTGTGGCCCGGGGCGAAGCTCGGTGACCTGATGGGCCGACTCCCTTTCGCGCAGCTTTTCCAGCTCTTCATTGAGGATCTCGGGGGAATCGGCGCCGATGATCACCATTGCGTGCAGGTCGGCCGGCGAGGCAAAGGGGGCGATCCAGTTCGAGGGGTCGCTTTCGTCGACGTCCCCGATCCGGTCCTTGGCTGCTGCCATTCCCTGGCTGAAGTCGGCCGGGAAGGCATCGAGTTCGCCCGCTTCGAGAAAGCGCAGCCCGGCAAAGCTGAGCACCAGGTTTAACCAACCGGTTTGCAGCTCCCCGACGGGGTCGGGATGGCGCTCGCCCGAGTCCTTCGGGTACTGCTCCCTGTACTCGGCCTTCCAGTTCAACACCGTGTCAGCGGTGGTGACCACCTCGGCCATATCCCCGACGAAGGCCCTGCCGGCTTCTGGGTCGGTGAACTGCAGGAAGACCATCAGCTGATGCGGCTTGTTGAAGCCGCCTATCCCGTTGCCCTGCAGGTTGCTCGGATCGGGGGTATTGGACGTGTCTGCTGACTGCACGGCGACCTCCAAGGGATTCATGAGCACCGAGGTGAATGCTCTGAGTAAATTTAAGTGTTCTTAAGTATCACGTTTCAACTCTCCTGTGTAGTTAATTCTGTTTCTCTGGCCGCAGGCCGATCAGCTCGTAGTAGCCGATCAGGAAGAGGCGGCGGCCGTCAGAGATAACCGGGGTGTAGCCGGCCTGGCGCATGTGGAAAGTGCGGTGTCCGGTGCGGGCGTCGATACCCGTTGTCTCGCGGGTCTTGAAGCTCGAGGTGTAGACGGTGTGACCGATCACGGTGGCGGTGCCCGGCACCGCACCGCCCACCGGGTAGCGCCAGCGCTGGTGGCCGCTACGCGCGTCGAGCGCGTAGAAGTGCTCGTCGTAGGAGCCGATGTAGACGCTCGGCGGGGTGCCGGGCACCTTGGCGACGGCCGGTGAGCCGTAGACGTAGTCGCCGGTCGGGAAGGACCAGGCGACCTTGCCGGTCGCTTCGTCGAAGGCGAAGACCGTGCCGTCGTCGCGGGCGGCGTAGACGCGGCCGAAGGCGACGGCGGGGGAGGAGTAGAAGCCGCCGCGGCCGAAGGGCGGCTGCTCGGAGGTGTTGGTGCGCCAGAGCAGCTTGCCGCTCTTGGCGTCGAGTGCGAACATGCCGCTCTCGTAGTCGGCGACGAAGACGCGGCCGTCGTGGAAGCTGGGGCTGGCTTTGATCGCCGCTGGAGAGTTGAACTGCCAGAGCAGCTTGCCGTCGGCAGCGCGCAGGGCGACGACGTTGGTCTTGTCGGTGCCCAGGTAGAGGGTGCCGCCAACGGCCAGCGGCGAGGATTCGAGGTGGCCGGCGAGCTTGCGCGTCCAGGCCCGCTTGCCCGTCGCGGCGTCGATTGCCACCAGGTTGCCGTCGACGAAGGCGAAGAAGACCTTGCCCTGGTGGTAGACCGGGGCGGTCACGTCGGTTGGCGCGCCTGAGTCCTTTGGGTCGGTGACCCGTTCCCAGAGGATCTTGCGATCGCGCAACCGCACCGCCTCGGCGTTGCCGTACTTGTTGACCACGTAGGCATTGCCGCCGGCAAGCGCGGGCGGGAACTCGATCAGCGCGTGAGTGTTGACCGACCACGCTTCCCGCAGCGGCGGATCCAGCGCCCGCCCCTCGGCGGGCAGGTAATGGGTGCGCTCCGCGACGCGGCCGAAGAGCGGCCAGGAGTTGAGCGGCGTTTCGGCGGCCGAGGCCCCTGCGTTCCCGCTCCCGTCCGAGCCCGCGCAGCCCGCGAGTGCCAGCCCGCCCAGCGTCAGGGCGAGCAGAGCGGCAGCACGTCTCCGAAGCCGAGTTCCCATCGACCCTCTGAATCGACGCTGCGAGCAGAAGCTTGAGCGCCACGGGCCAGGGCCACAGAGAGCGGCGGACGAGAATCGAACTCGCGTCATCAGCTTGGAAGGCTGAGGCTCTACCGTTGAGCTACCGCCGCATGGGATTCGTAAGAATGTAAGGCAGCCACGGGGAGTGGCGCAGTCTGGTAGCGCACTCGGCTGGGGGCCGAGCGGTCGCAGGTTCAAATCCTGTCTCCCCGATTAGCCAGGAACGAGAGAATCTCGTTTGAATCGTTGTCAGGTGAAGAGGCCGCCTCGTTAAGAAGCCTGCACGTAGTGGCTCAAGGTGTCGCGGACCTCGTGAATCTCCCACCACTTTGGCGGCAGACCACCTATTAGGTCAGGCCTCCCGGTGGCTTGGGCGATTTGCCCACCACGGCCATGCTCCCACCGCAACCCACCATCGTCGCCCGCTAGCGACATCGCGACGGACCGCGCGGATCTGGCTTGATTCATCGCCGCCGTGGGCGAGTTGCTCCGCGATGTCGATCAGGCGATTGGCGCCTATGTCGCGGTAGACGGCGGCGGTCAGACGCGCAAGTTGGAGGCGAGAGCGCATCGACGATGAGACCCTTTGGGCTCCGGCGCGCTCGCCGTCAAGATGCGCAGCCACGTCCGCGCGTATACCGACCGATTCTGGCTCGATGTCGTAATGGGCGGCTTCGGCGGTCCACCTGAGCCGCGGGACGAGAAGCCCGTCAGCCGCGCGGTAGACCGGCCGGTTCCGCGCAGAGACCTCGATCAGAGACCAAAGCTTCGGACCCGGGGGAGGGCCGCTTGCGTCCCTGCCATCGGGCGAGCATTGCAGACAATTCGGCGCACGATCCGGCATGGCGGATTGACTGCTTGCATGGCGGACATGTCGCGAAGTCTCGGGCAGCGCGCGCAATCTCGTAAGGGCAAGAACGCCCCCCAAACCTTCATCGAAGCTCTTCCCTCCAAGCGCGCCGCGAAGATCGACGACTACATCGAGGAGCATCTCAACGGGCAAGCGATTGACGCGCCTCCGCCCGAGTTTCCGGTTAGCTCGCAGATCGAGGGCGAGCTGCGAGAGTTGAGAATCAGGTTCGCCAATACGCGATACCGGATTCTCTGTCAGCGATCCGGGAACCTGATCGTCCTGCTGCATGCTTTCGAGAAGAACACCGGGGCAGTGCCCGCTTCGGAGAAGGCTTTGGCGAAGCGACGGATGGTCGACTTCAAGCGGCGCATGGACGCGAGGCCGAGGAAACCACCCCGCGCGGGGGGCAAGGACGCGCCGCCCATCAGGCGGCGAGCCTCTTGACTCATTTATCTATATAGATAAACTAGTCGCCATGAGCGCAAGAGAGAACGGTCGCATCGGCCCGAAGGGCAGAACTGCTGTCGAGGCGGGGAAGGACCGCGCTGGGCGCAGCGATGAGTACCGGGAGGCCCGCAGCGAGTACGCAGCTATTCGCGAGCTGCGTGAGCGGAACTGGATCGCCGCCCACATCCGTGAGCGGCGCTACGAGCTTGACCTCACGCAGAAAGAGGTGGCTGACCGGGCCGGAACCTCGCATTCGTTCATCTCGAAGGTCGAGGGCGGCGATCACATGCCGACGATCCCGGTGCTGAAGCGTATTCTCGCCGTGCTAGACGAGGAGCTTCTGATCGGCATCGAGCGTCAGGTTCCAGACGAGGAGCCTGAGCGAGAGCTGGCGCCTGTGCCGGAACTCGCCGCCGCCTGATTGCAGCACTCGGACGCATCGAGCGCCTCGAAATCTCCATTGAGGGCCACATGACCGCAGTCTCGCACGGCATTCGGGGGGCTGCAGCCCTCGGGGGCGACCGACGGCAAGCAGTCGAAACCCGAGGCTTTGAGGTCGCAAATTGCGACCTCAAACGCTGCCATATGGTTCCCAACCATGGACGACTCGGTCCAGCGCTACCTGTCCGCCTCTGAGGCCGGAGACATCGAGGGGATCATGGGCTCGCTCGCCGCGGACGTCGAGGTCGTCTCTCCGATCTCGGGTCGGATGGTCTTTCGGGGGCGGGATGACGTCGAGGTTCTGCTCAGGGCCGTGTACGGGAGCCTGAGGGGGCTGAGCTGGGCGCGAACGATGGGCGAGGGCGAGCACCGCGTGGCGGTGGGCAGTGCGCGCATCGGGCCCGTTCGCCTCACCGACGCGATGGTCTTCGAGCTGGCTCCGGACGGTCGCATTCGCAGGATCGGCCCCCATCTGCGTCCCTGGCTGGCCCTGACGCTCTTTGCCTTGATCCTCGGGCCGAAGGTGGGCCGGCGGCCAGGGGTGGTCTGGCGCGCGCTTCGTGGCTGAAGCTGTCGACCAATCGCAGCCGGGACGCTAATTTTCGTAACCGTGACCGTCCCCGTCCTGTTCGCGATCGACGAAGACGAGCGCGCGCTGCGCGACGTCGAACGCGAGCTGGTCGACCGTTACTCGAAGGAGCTACCGGGTCGTCTGCGCGTCCTCGGCGGAGGAGGCGATGGTGGAGCTCGAGGCGCTGGCGGCGGCGGGGGAGGACGTCGCGCTCGTCCTCGCCGCGCAGTCGCTCGGGGACGAGCCGGGAGCGAGCTGCTGGGCAGGGTGCGCGACCTCCACGCGCACGCCCAGCGCGGGCTGCTGATCGAGTGGGGCAGCTGGGGCGACGGCCGGACCGGCGAGGCGATCCTCCAGGCGATGGCGCGGCGGCAGATCGACTACTACGTGATCCGGCCGTCGCAATCGCCGCGACGAGCTGTTCCACCAGTCGGTCTCGACCTTCCTGCTCGAGTGGGCGCACGCGCGGCGGGTCTCGCCGCACACCGTCCACATCATCGGCGAGTCCTGGACCGGGCAGGGCCTACGAGCTGCAGGAGGTTCTCGGCCGCTGCGCGGTCCCGCACGCGTTCCTGCTCGCCGACTCGCCCGACGGCCGCGCGCTGGTCGGCGGAATCGGGCGACGGAGCAGCCGCTGCCCGCTCGTCGTCTTCCCGAACGGCACCGTCCTCGCGGACCCGACCAACCTGGAGCTGGCGAGTGCCGCCGGGGCGACCATCGACCCCGAGCGGCGCGAGTTCGACGTCGTCATCGTCGGCGCCGGGCCGGCCGGCCTGTCGGCGGCGGTCTACGGCGCCTCGGAGGGCTTCCGGACGCTGGTCGTCGACGACGGCGGGATCGGCGGCCAGGCGACCTCGAGCTCGCTGATCCGCAACTACCTCGGCTTCCCGCGCGGCGTCAGCGGTCGCCGGCTCGCGGAGAGCGCCTACGAGCAGGCCTGGGTCTTCGGCGCCAAGTTCGCCTTCATGCACGACGCGACCGCGATCCGCCGCGACGGCGACCGTCTCCACGTCGCGCTCTCCGACGGCGGCGAGGTCAGCGCCCGCGCGGTCATCCTCGCGACGGGCGCCACCTACCGCCGGCTCGGCATCCCCGAGCTCGAGGCGCTGATCGGGGCCGGCGTCTTCTACGGCGGCCCCGCCTCCGAGGCGCCCGCGATGGTCGGCGAGGAGGTCTACGTGCGTCGGCGGCGCGAACTCGGCCGGTCAGGCGGCGCTGCACCTGGCCGAATACGCCCGCCGGGTGACGCTCGTCGTGCGGGCGGAGTCGCTCGAGGCGGGGATGTCGCACTACCTGGTGCAGGCAGGTCGAGGCGCACGCCCAACATCGACGTGCGCCTCGGGACCGAGGTCGTCGGCGGGCGGGCGGAGACGGCTGGCTGGAGCGCCTGGTCCTCCGCGTCCGCGCCGACGGAGCGACGGAGACGGTCGAGGCCGACGCGCTCTTCCTGATGATCGGAGCCCGCCCGAACACGGACTGGCTGCCGGCGGAGCTCGCGCGGGGCGACGGCGGGTTCATCCGCACCGGAGCGGACCTCGAGGGCGACGGCGAGCTGGCCGCTCGAGCGCAGCCCGTTCTCGCTCGAGACCAGCATGCCCGGCGTCTTCGCGGCGGGCGACGTCCGTCACGGTTCGATGAACCGCGTCGCCTCCGCCGTCGGCGAGGGCTCGATCGCGATCAAGCTCGTCCACGAGCTCTTCGCGGCCGAGCAGCTCGCCGATTGACTGCATCGCTCGGTCCCTCAGGGCGTAGGCTTGTACCCATGGGCCGGAAGAGCTTTACCGTCGAGGAGGCACGTCGGGTCGGTGAGCAGATCGGCATCGACTGGTCATCCGCTCCGTTCGAGGTCGCCGAATTCCGCGCCGGGATGGATGTGGAGCCTCGAGCACGGGAGCCACGATCTCACCACCGACGTCACCGGCGACGACGCGGTCGTCACCGGCAAGATCGCGCTGGCTCACCTCAACGAGTTCCCGGACTACTACGTCCGCTTGGAGAAGATGGAGGACGAGGCGAAGCGGGAGAGGGATTCGGCGTGAGACGGAGCGGCCGCGTGGCTGGGGAGGGCTGGCGATGCAGAGCTGGGACCTGACGACGGTAAAGACGGAGCCCCACCAGCCGCGGATCCTCGCCTCGGCTGACGACGCGCGGACGATCCTCCTGCAGCTCTCCGCGGGGGACGAGCTGCAGGAGCACGAGGTGCACGAGCGGGCCAGGGTCGTGGTCATCGACGGCGAGGTCGACGTCACGACGCCGGGCGGGAAGGCTGTGCCTGCCAGCCGCGGCCACCTGTTCGAGTTCGATCCCGGCGAGCGCCACACGATTGTCGCGCGGTCCGATGCTCGCCTGCTGCTGATCCTCAGCCCCTGGCCCGGCGACGGCCATCCCGGCGCGATGACGCTCGCGCAGAAGGCCGAGGCGCGCCAGAGCGCCCAGCGCCATCGGGCCTGATCGCGCCGCGGCCCCCAGCCTGGGCCGATCTCACTTCTTCCCGGCTTTGGCTGGTGGCCGCGTTGGAGTCTTGCTACAACAAGAGCATGGAGGCTGCTCCCAGGACCGAGCAGGAGCTGCGTGCGGAGGCCGTTTCCCGGCTGAAGAAGAAGCGGGACTTTCGCGGCCATGTCTTCATCTATGTCGCGGTGAACACGATGCTGGTGGTCATCTGGGCCGTCACCGGGAGCGGCTTCTTCTGGCCGATCTTCCCGATCCTCGGCTGGGGAGTCGGCGTCGCGGCGAATGCCTGGGACGTCTACGGGCGCAAGCCGATCAGCGAGGAGGAAATCCAGCGCGAGGCGGAGCGGCTGCGCGACTGAAGCTCTGTGCGTACCGAGGACGCCCTAGTAAGGCGCGTCGACCGCCCTGGCCCAGTCCTCGTCGACGTGGAGCTGGCCCTCTGCGTCGGTGTCGACGAGCACCACGGTCGCCGGCTGACGGTTGCCGTTGTCGGGGTCGATCGTCACCGTGCCGGTCCAGCCGGGCCAGCCCTTGACTTCGTCGAGGGCGTCGGTGAGCTTCGTCGGCCGCCGTCCCGCCCGCCTGCTCGGCGGCGTAGGCGAGCAAGTTGAGCGAGTCGTAGGTGTACGGGCTCCAGGTGCCCGGGGCCTGGTCGAAGCGGCCGCGGTACAAGCTCACCTTTGCCGCGGCTCCGGTGAAGTCCTCGGGCGCGGGCACGCCGACCACCGGGCAGGCGCGGGCGGCGGGCACTCCGGCGGTTTCGACGAAACCGGTGTCGTATGAGGCGTAGTCGGCGACGCACTTGGCGCTTGACCTTGCCCTCATGCATCTCCTTGGCGATCAGGCCGCCCTCGGGGAAGTAGACCGCCGCGTAGATCACGTCGGGATTGCCCGCCGCGAGCCTGTCGACCAGGTCGGCGTAGCTCTTCTTGCCGGGCTGCACCTCGGCGTAGGCGGTGACGTCGACGCCCGCCTCTTCGAGCGATTCCCTGAGTGCCTTGGAGACCGAGACCGTGTAGTTCTGGGTCGGGTCGTAAGCGATCGCGACGCGTCTTGGCGCCGAGCCACTCGGTCAGGGCCTGCGAGGCCACAGGAGCGATCTGGTAGGTCATCGGTTGCAGAGTGAAGCCGAGACCGTTGGTCGCCTGGTCCGAGGTCAGCCTGATCGGCACCAGGCCGGCGTCGATGTAGAGCGGCAGGGTCTCGACGCCGACGCCGGAGTTGTAGGGGCCGACGATGCCGTCGAGGCCGTCGGCGATCGCCGACTTCGCCGCCGTCGACGCCGGTCTGCGGGTCGGCGGCGTCGTCGATCGGCACGATCTCGATCTGCCTGCCGAGAATCCCGTCGCGATCGTTGAGCTGCGACGCGGCCAGTTCGGCGCCCTGCAGCATGCCCTCGCCGAGCACCGACTGTTCGCCCGAGAGCGGTGCCTCGAGCCCGACCCGGAAGGTGTCCGAGCCCTCGTCGGAGCCTGAGTCGCCGCAGCCGGCTGCGACGAGGGCAAGGGCGGCGAGGACGAATGCCATGGCGAGCCGGATCTTGTTCTGCACGACTGGCAGCTCCTTTCGAGAGCGGTGCGCTGCTGGTGTCTGGTCGGTCCTCGCGACTCTTTCACGCCAGCCGGTCGGCCGCGAGCCGATCGAACACATCCGCCACCAGCCGGATCCCCTGCTCGATCGCCGCCTCGGGGAGGCCGCCGAAGCCGAGGACCAGGCCGGGCGGGCCGCCCGGCCTGAAGCGGTGCAGGGCCAGGCTCTCGAGGGCGACGCCGCGGTCCGCGGCGGCGGCGACCAGGCCCGGCTCGTCGACGTCGGCCGGAAGCTCGGCCAGCTCGTAGAGCCCGGCAGCGCCCTCCCTGACGCGGGCCTCGGGCAGGTGACGGGCCAGCGCCTCCAGCAGCGCCTCGCGGCGGCTCTGGTAGCGCAGGCGCATGCGGCGCAGGTGGCGGTCGAGCTCGCCGCGGGCGATGAAGTCCTGGAGGGCGAGCTGGCCGATCGCCTCGGAGCCGCGATCCTCGATCGTCTTGACCGAGATCAGCGGCCAGCCCAGCCAAGAAGGGGTCAGCATCCAGCCCAGCCGCATGCCGGGCACCAGGCGCTTGCTGGCCGAGCCGATGTAGGCGACGCGCTCGGGCGCGAGACCCTGGAGCGCGCCGACGCCGGCCCGGTCATAGCGCAGCTCTGCGTCGAAGTCGTCCTCGACGATCAGCCGCTCAGCGCGCTCCGCCCACTCGATCAGCGCCGCCCGCCGTTCGCTGCTCAGCACCCGCCCAGTGGGGAACTGGTGGGCTGGGGTGACGATCACGGCGGTGGCTTCGGTCGTCTCGAGGTCATCGACCCGCAGCCCCTCGTCGTCGACCGCGACCGGCACCACCTCGATCCCGGCCTGTTCGACGATCAGCCGGTGCGTGTGCCAACCGGGATCCTCCAGCGCGACCCGCTCGACCCCGCGGCCGTGCAGCCAGCGGGCGATCAGCGAGAGACCCTGGGAGAAGCCGGTGCAGACGATCAGGTTCTCCGGGTCGGCGGCGGCACCGCGGACCCGCCCCAGGTACTCGGCCAGTGCCTCGCGCAGCGCCGGCACGCCGCGCGGGTCTGGGTAGTCGACGGCGTCGATCGGCGCCTGTCGCCAGGCGGCGCGCAGCGAGCGCAGCCAGCGGTCGCGGGGGAAGCCGGCGAGGTCGGGGAGGCCTGGGTCGAGGCGGTAGGGGAGGCTGGATCGCAGCGACTGCGCCGGCGGCCGGGGCCCCTGCGCGCGAACGGTGAGGGCGACCCGCGTGGGCGCCCCCTGGCCGCTGAGGAGGTACCCCTCGGCCGCGAGCTGGCCGTAAGCCTCGCTGACGACGCCACGCGAGACCCCGAGCTCCGCTGCGAGGCTGCGGGTCGAAGGCAACCGCGTCCCAGCGACCAGCCGTCCCGCCCGGATGTCGGTTCGGATCGAGCGCTCGATCTGTTCGTGCAGCGGCGCCTCGGCGTCCCGATCCAGTTGAAGCAGCAAGCCCGGCACCGCAACTGGACCTTCTGAATGAGCCATTACTGGCACTGTATAGCGGTCCAGTCTGGACGTATCGTGATTCCCAGATGTCGACAAGGCCCGAAAGCGAGGAGACCAGATGAGCCGGATCACGATCGTCGGCGGGGGGCTCGCCGGCCTGACGGCAGCGATCGAGTGCGCAGAGGGCGGGGCGGAGGTCCGGCTGCTCGAGGCGCATGACGCCCTCGGCGGTCGCGCCCGCAGCATGGCCGGTCCCTACAAGGCAAACCTCGGCCCCCACGTCATCTACAAAGACGGCCCGTTCTGGAAGTGGCTGGTGGAGCGCGAGTTGCTGCCCCCGTACAAGAACGCGCCATTGGCCGGCATCCGCTTCCGCTGGCAGGGCGACGTGCGCCGTACCCCGCCGCTCGGAACGGTCCCCGCGGTCCTGCGCCTGCGTGGCCGCGAAGCACCGGTCGACCAGGACTTCCGCAGTTGGGTCGCCAGTCACGCCGACGAGCGCATCGCGGCGATGCTCTCGGCGGCCGCCGGCGTCTACACCTTCCACCACGATCCGGGCGAGCTCTCGGCTGCGTTCATCTGGCGTCACTCGGTCCGCGTCCTGCTCAGCCCACCGCCCACAGCGCGCTACCTGGTCGGCGGTTGGGGTTCGATGATCGGGACGCTCGAGGCACGAGCGCGACGCCTCGGGGTCGAGGTCGAGGCCAGCCACCCGGTGGATGCCCTGCCCGAGCCACCAGTGATCGTCGCCACCGAGCTGGGCCAGGCGCGGGAGCTGCTCGGCGACGACTCGCTGGACTGGCCCGCCGGGCGGACCGTCTGCGTAGACCTCGGGCTCGAGCGCCGTCGCGGCGACCCGTTCGTCGTCTCCGACCTAGACGAAGCCGGCTGGGTCGAGCGCTTCAGCGCCGCGGATCCGTCGCTGGCGCCGGATGGGGAGGAGCTGGTGCAGGCGCAGTTGCCGATTCGTCCTGACGAGAGCATCGACCAGGCGGGTCTGCGCCTGGAGCGCCTGCTCGACGCCTCGCTCCCCGTCTGGCGCGAGCGCGAGACCTGGCGTCGGCGGCAGGCGATGGAGGGCCGTACCGGCCCGCTGGACTACCCGGGTCTCAGCTGGCGGGATCGCCCCGCGATCGACCGCGGTGCCGGCGTCTTCCTCGCCGGCGACATGGTCGCCGCACCCGGCCTGCTGTCGGAGGTCTCCTGGGCAAGCGGCGTCGAGGCGAGCCGGCTCGCTCTCGAGGCGATCGGCGTCGGTCGGACGGAGCTGAGGCGGGTCGCGTAGTCGAATAGCGTCCCTGCGGTGGCCGCGACCAGCGCCGGGATCCTGCTCCACCGCGCCGCCGGCGACGAGCTCGAGGTGCTGCTCGTCCATCCCGGCGGGCCGCTCTGGGCGAGAAAGGACCTCGGGGCCTGGTCGGTGCCGAAGGGGGAGGTCGGCGAGGGGGAGGACCCTCGGGCCTGCGCGTTGCGCGAGCTCAGGGAGGAGCTGGGGTCGGACCTCGGCCTCGCCGTCGACGATCTGACCGAGCTGGGGTCGGTGCTCCAGAAGGGCGGCAAGACGGTCCTCTGCTGGGCGGCCGAGGGCGACTTCGACCCCGCCGAGCTGCGCAGCAACACCTTCACGATGCAGTGGCCGCCGCGCTCCGGCGAAGAGCGCGAGTTTCCCGAGGTCGACAGGGCCGAGTGGCTCGGCCTCGACGCGGCGCGGGAGAAGATCAACCCCGCCCAGGCCGATTTCCTCGATCGGCTAGCCCGGCGCGACCTATACTCGCCGGAAGATGATTGACGGCCCGGAAACCAGCTCGACGCCGCCCGGCGAGGGCCAAGCGCCGCCCGGCGACGGGCCCTCGGGCCGGCCGCTGCCGCTCTCGGTGCGCCTGCTCGGCGCGGGGGTGCGCAGCGCCCGCAGCGTGACCAAGGCGACCGGCATCGACCGCGCGGTCGAGAGTGCGGCCGAGGAGGCGATGGTCGCCGCGGTCGAGAGCGAGGCTGTCGAACGGGCCCTCGCACGGGTCATCAAAGGCCCGGTGGTCGAGGAGGCGATGAACAGCGCCCTGGAGAGCGACACGGTGAAGCGCGCCCTGATCGACGCCCTCGACAGCGAGCTGGTCGACGAGGTCTGGAGGCAGCTGCTGGCGAGCGAGGAGGTCCAGCGGCTGGTCGAGCGGATCGCCGAGGCGCCGGAGATACGGGCCGCAATCAGCGCCCAGAGCGTCGGCATGATCGCCGACGTCGGCCACACGATCGGCGACGGCACCAAGCGCGCCGACAGCGTCGTCGAGCGGATCGTGCGCCGCATCTTCTTCCGCAAGCGCCGCGCCGAGCCGACCGACCGGGCCGGCGTAGTCACCCGCGCCGGCGCCTTCGGCCTCGACGTGCTGATCGTCAACCTCGGCTTCTCCGGCCTGGCCGCGGTGGCGGCGCTGATCGCCTCGGCCTTCACCGGCAACAGCGACGGCGTCTCCGGCGCCGCGCTCGCGGTCGGCACGACCCTCTGGCTCACGCTCGGCAGCGTCTACCTGGTCGGCTTCTGGTCGCTGGCGGCGCAGACGCCCGGCATGCGCTTCCTCGGGATCAGGCTCGACGTCGAAGGACAGGGGCTGCCGCTGCGACGCTCGCTGAAACGCCTGCTCGGCATGTTCCTGGGCGCGATCACCTTCGGGATCGGATTCCTCGGCATCCTCTTCGACGAGCGGCGCCGCGCCTGGGACGATCGGCTCAGCCGTGCAGACGTCCTCTACGAGGGCAACGAACGGCTCGCCCCCTGGGCTCGTCTCGAGGTCCCGGCGCCGGCGGCGCGGGCCTCCACAACGACGAAGGCCCCGGAATCCCGGGGCCTTCAGCCGCAGCGCGTAGCCGGTTCCTCGCCTAGCTGACGGAGCCTTCGGGCCCCTCGGACAGCTTGTAGATGATGATGATCGCGAGGGCGAAGATCGCCAGCGACCAGAAGGGGTAGGCCGGGATCGAGAGCAGCGCGCCCATCGCGTTGAGGGCGGCGATGAAGATGCCGAACCAGCGCCCGAATTCACCCCCGGAGAAGAGTGAGAAGGCGGCGACGAGCTCGAGCACGCCGAGGATCAGGATGATCCAGCCCCAGGTGTGCAGGCCGCTGATGATGTAGGTGGCGTTCTCGGTGAAGAACTTCGAGTCGCCGATCGCGGCGATGCCGTAGATGATGTTCAGGACGCCAGCGACCAAGAGCAGGACGCCGGCGAACACCCACCAGCCGCTGAGAGTTTCCTCGTTCATGGGTAACCCTTTCGTGACTCCAAATGGACAGAGATGACGATGTGGAATTAACTAGGAGCGCGTTCGAGGGCCGGGGCGTTGTTCCTGCGTCTGACATCGCTCCTGCCTGTGCCCGCTGTCCACCGTTCGACTAGTCTGCCCGGCGATGGACGTCGTTCGCACCCCCGAGGAGGCGCTGCAGGGGCTTCCCGACTTCCCTTTCGAGCCGAGCTACCGTGAGGTCGACGGGTTGCGGCTCGCCTTCCTCGACGAGGGCGAGGGCAGGCCCGTCGTCTTCTTCCACGGTGAGCCGACCTGGTCGTTCCTCTGGCGCAAGGTGATCCCGCCGGTGCGCGACGCCGGCTACCGCTGCATCGCTCCCGACTATGCCGGCTTCGGCCGCTCCGACAAGCCCACCGACCTCGAGTGGTACACCTACGACCGCCACGTCGAGCTGATGTCGAAGCTGCTGGAGGAGCTCGACGTGCGCGACGCGACGGCGGTCGTCCACGACTGGGGCGGGCCGATCGGGCTGCGGCTGGCGGTCGAGCACCCCGACCGCTTCTCGCGCATCGTGATCATGGAGACCGGCCCGTTCACCGGGCAGCAGCGGATGAGCGAGGCCTGGCTGATGTTCCGCGACTTCGTCCGCGACAACGCCGACATACCGGTGGGGATGCTGGTCCGCGGCGGCTGCAAGAACGACCCCGGTGAGGACGTGATCGCCGCCTACGAGGCTCCCTACCCGACCCCGGAGTCGAAGGCCGGCGCCCGCGCCTTCCCGCTGATCCTGCCGACCGAGCCCGACTCGCCCGGGGCCGCGGAGGGCAAACGCGTCGCCGACGCCCTGCGCGAGGACGAGCGCCCGACGCTGGTCCTCTGGGCCGACTCGGACCCGATCCTTCCCTTCTCCAACGGCGAACGGGTCTCCTCGCAGCTCAACTTCCCGCCGCCGCGGCCGATCGAGGACGCGGGTCACTTCCTCCAGGAGGACGCGGGGCCGCAGATCGGCGAGATCATCGCCGAGTGGCTCGGCTGACCGCCTCCCGCAGCTCCTCGCGCGGGCGGTCGACGAGCAGGCGCACGCGCCGCGGCGATCCCTCCTCGTCGACCCAGGTGACGGTCCCGGGCCAGTAGGGGCCGGGCGGCGCGCCGGGGTGGTGGAAGGCGTCGGCGAAGACCCAGCTGCCGGTGTTGTGCAGCTGACCGCCTCCCGGCAGCTGCCAGGGCGCTTCGCGCTCGTCCGGGCCGGCGTGGTGGGTGTGGCCGGTGATCGTGTGGGCCGCCTCGAGCCGCAGCCGCCGCGCCAGCTCGGTGGCGGCGTCGATGCCGCTGCGGGCGATCGAGGCGGGGGAGAGGTCGGCTTCGAACTCGGCGCGGAAGAGGCGGTTGAGCAGCCAGACGCTCGCCGGAACCCCGGCGCCGAAGGCCGCCTTGACCGTCGCCTGGCGGGCGCGCCCGCCGTTGCGGCGGCCCGAGAAGGCACGCCAGGCGCGTTCGGAGGGACGGCTGGCGCCGGGCCTCATCCCGGCCGCGGCGAGGCCGAAGGAGAAGCCGTAGAGGGGCCGCAGGATGCGCTCGTAGTCGGGCGGGGCCGCCGGGTCCGGGGGGTGCCCGGCGGTGCGCATCATCGCCGCCGCCGCGACGCACTCCAAGCGCGGCAGCGACATGTGGCAGTCCATGTAATGGCCGTGGGTGGCGTAGACGTCGTCGCGAATCCAGATGCCCGGGTAGGCGATGCTGAGCTCGGCCTCGCCCAGCCAGGCGTCGATCCGGCTCGCCGGCTCGCCCGCTGCTAGCCCGCGGTGCTCCAGCCCGAGCGTGCCGCCCGCCAGCGCCAGCTCTTCGAGCAGGGGCTCGGCCAGGCGGTGGTCGTGGTTGCCGGGCACGAGGACGACCCTGCGTCCCGCCATCGCCCGGCCCAGGTCCTCGAAGAAGGGCCGGGCGATCTCCAGCACCCGCGGCAGCTGCAGCTCGCGCAGCTCGAGCGCGTCGCCGAGGAGGACGAGGCGGTCGGCGCCGCCGATCTCCTCGAGCAGGGCCTTGCGGATCGTCGCGTCGCGCAGCAGATCCTCGCCGCCGGCGGAGCCGAGGTGCAGGTCGGAGACGATCGCGGTTCGCATCCGCTCAAACTAGCTATGACAGACTTCCGCGGTATGCCTGGGCTCAGCGAAGAGCGCCTGGCGCCGGTCAACGGCGTCGAGATCGCCTACCAGGAGGTGGGCGACCCCGACGGCGAGCCGCTCTTCCTGGTGATGGGGCTGGGGACGCAGATGCTCGCCTGGGACGAGGAGCTCTGCCAGCTGCTCGCCGACTGCGGCTTCCGCGTCGTCCGCTTCGACAACCGCGACATCGGCCACTCGACGATGATCGAAGGGGCCGGGGTGCCCAAGCGCGCCGACCTCTTCCTCGGCCGCCGCGCCAGCGCGCCCTACCTGCTGTCTGACATGGCCGCCGACGCGGTCGGGCTGATGGATCACCTGGGAGTCGACTCGGCCCACGTCGTCGGCGCCTCGATGGGCGGGATGATCGGCCAGACGCTGGCGATCGAGCACCCCGACCGGGTTCGCTCGCTGGTCTCGATCATGTCGACGACCGGCAGCCGCCGCGTCGGGACGCCGACGCTGAAGGCCTTCGGTCTGATGCTGGCCAAGGCGCCTCGCGATCGCGACGGCTACGTCGAGCGCATCCTCAAGACCTTCCGGGTGGTCGGCTCGCCCGCCTACCCGACCGACGAGGAGAGGCTGCGCGCGCTGGCGGGGGAGATGTACGACCGCTCCCACAACCCGCGCGGCATCCTGCGCCAGATGCACGCGATCACCGCCTCGGGAGACCGCACGGCGGCGCTGCGCAAGCTGCGCCTGCCGGCCTCGGTGATCCACGGCACTGCCGATCCCTTGGTTCGTCCCAGCGGCGGCCGTGCCACGGCCCGGGCCATCCCCGGCGCCCGGCTGCGTATCGTCGAGGGCATGGGGCACGACCTGCCCCGCCAGCTCTGGCCGGTCTTCGCCGGGGATATCGCCGACACCGCATCGCGGGCCGGCTTCCGGGCGCGCGCCAAGCAGCCGGCCTGACCGTCCCAAACCGCGGCGGCTCCCGCCGCCGCTCGGCGATGCCCGTAAGATCGGTGCCATCGGGGCGTGGCGCAGCCTGGTAGCGCGCGGCCTTTGGGTGGCCGAGGTCCCCGGTTCGAATCCGGGCGCCCCGACTAGGTGGGCCTCCGAGTCAAGTCGGGACAGGTCGAGACACTCTCGGCCGATCCCGGCTTGGCAAGCGGATCAAGGCGGTCCTCGACGCATGCCGTCGTCCCGGTCGATCGCCGCGATTCACCCCCTCAGCCAGCCGAACTGGTAGCTGGCTGGTAGCTGGCTGGGCCTCCAGGGCTCCTCAGCTACCACCCCTGGGGGTGCAAGCCTGATGGCGAAGGCCGACGAGACAGCGGTCTTCCTGGCGGCCCTTGACCGCGACGTCAAGGCGGTCCGCAGGACGGTGCGCGAGCTCGACGGCCTCTGGGGCAAGGGCATCAAGAGCCGCACCGTCAACAAGGGGGTCCTCGACGAGCTGCGCAGGCGCACCAGCGGCCTCGACGTCCAGCTCACCGCCCTCGAGCGCCTGGCCAACGGGGAGGTATCGGAGTGAAGCGCCGCACCCCGCCCACCCACCTGACCGAGGCCTTCCGCGAGGAGACCTTCATCCGCTTCACACACTTCGGCCCAGAGGGCGGCGCCGGCGAGCCCCTTCGCCTCTACAACGGCGGCCCAGCCTGCTGGCTCAAGCAGTTCGATCCCTACGACAAGAGCTGCTCCGACGAGCTGGAGGCCTGCCACGTCATCAGCCGCCAGCGGATCCGCAACGTCCTGCGCGGCCTGCTCGTCCCCGACGCACTGGACCCTGAGGCAGTAGACGCCCTCGACGTCGACGACCTGGTCGAGCTGGCCGAATGGGATTCCCGCAACGGCGTCCCCGGCTGCTCCCACCATCACCGCCGCTTCGACAGCCACGCGACCCCTGAGCTCACCTCTTCGCCCCCAACCGCGAGTTCATCCTCGACTGGGGCTTCGAGGCCGAGGGCGAGCGCAAATTCTCAGATGCGGGCGCAGCTGCATGGCTCGTACCACATGACCGTCAACCAGCAGAGGCGGCACCGGCTGTCTCAGAGAGGAGTACCGCATGACCGAGACACCGACCAAGAAGTACGAGCTGGTCGCCGAGGACACCATCGAAGTCTTCGGGGTCAAGCTCTTCCGCATCCGCTCGACCAGGACGTTCAATACCTGGCTCGGTGAGGTGAAGGAGGGTCAGCTCGGCGGCTACGTTCGCTCCGAGGAGAACCTGTCGCACGACGGCGAGGCTTGGGTCGGCGGCAAGGCTCGGGTCGACGGCAAGGCTTGGGTCGACGGCGAGGCTCGGGTCGGCGGCAAGGCTTGGGTCGGCGGCGAGGCTCGGGTCGACGGCAAGGCTTGGGTCGACGGCGAGGCTCGGGTCGGCGGCAAGGCTTGGGTCGGCGGCGAGGCTCGGGTCGGCGGCGAGGCTCGGGTCGGCGGCAAGGCTTGGGTCGACGGCGAGGCTCGGGTCGGCGGCAAGGCTTGGGTCGGCGGCGAGGCTCGGGTCGGCGGCAAGGCTTGGGTCGGCGGCGAGGCTCGGGTCGGCGGCAAGGCTTGGGTCGGCGGCTGGGAGTGGTACAGCCCCTTCGACGGCGTCCAGATCCTCGTCCCCACCAAGGCCGAGGAGGACTCCGAGAGCGACGAGTCGGGGCAGGAGACCGCCGCTGAGGCCGAGAGCGAGAAGTCCGCGTGAGCGCCACCAACGGAGGTCGAGGCACCCCACCGGTGCCACCTGAGGGCCACGGCCCGCCCGTGCAGCAGGAGATCCCCATCCTCAAAGAGGTCACCTACAACTCCCAGGGCACCTCCGCTCAGCGGGTGGACAACGGAGCGGTCTTCAGCTTCGTCGTGATCGAGGGCGGCCAGCCCGTCCGCCACAGCTACATCGCCGGGGAGCCGGGGAAGAAGGCCGTGCTCGAGGAGCTGGCCGGGGGGATCACGCTGGTATGAGCGCCAGGGCCGCCAAGAAGCACAACGCCCTCCGAGGTCAGGTTCGCGAGGCCGTCCTGGCGATCCTCGAGGACGGCCCGGTCGGCCCCCGCCGGCTGAATGGATTGGTGCTCGAGCGGGTGCCGGAGGCAACCCGCGACGACGTCGCGGCCGTTCGCACAACCCTCATGGGCAAGACGGGCCAGATCGAGATCCGCGCCAACAAGGTCTGTCTCAGCGGCTTCGACCGCACCAAACCGATCACGGCTGTCGAGAAGGAAGTCGTCGCCTGTCTCGGTTCGGGTAAGAGCCCAAGGGAGGTCTATGAGGCATGCGAGCAGGTGCGAAGCGTATTCTCAGCGCGGACGATCCTCGCCTCTCTGGTGGCCCGAGGAGTAATTGCCGAGCGGCCGGGGTGCGGCACTCGAGTGTTCGAGCCGTTGGAGGTTCCGGTTGGCTGACCGCTCCCTCATCGAGTGGACCGACGCCTCCTGGAACCCCTGGCGAGGCTGCGACAAGGTCAGCCCCGGCTGCGCCCACTGCTACATGTTCCGCGACCAGAAGCGCTACGGCCGCGACCCAAGCACCGTGGTGCGGGCCAACGATCCGACCTTCCTCGCCCCCGCCCGTGCCCGCCGCTGGCAGGAGCAGCGCCTGGCGATCGAGACCGAACAGCACCGCCGCATGCGCGTCTTCACCTGCAGCTGGTCGGACTTCTTCCACCCCGACGCAGACGAGTGGCGAGAGGAGGCCTGGGCGCTGATCGCCGCCTGCCCCCAGTACGACTGGCAGATCCTCACCAAGCGGCCGGAGCTGATCGCCGACCGCCTACCCGACGATTGGGGCGAGGGCTACGAGCACGTCTGGCTCGGCGTCTCGATCGAGAACCGCCGCTACGTCGACCGCGCCGACCTGCTGCGGCAGACGCCGCCGGCCGTCCGGTTCATCTCGGCTGAGCCGCTGCTGGGGCCATTGGTGCACAACCCCTTCCATCCGCAGGACTGGCGCCCACTCAACCTCGTTGACATCGACTGGCTGATCGTCGGCGGCGAGTCAGGCCCCCGGCATCGCCGGATTGACCGGGAGTGGGTGCGCGATCTGCTCTGCATGACCCGTGACGAGGACCCGGACCTCCGCACCGCCTTCTTCTTCAAGCAGTGGGGCGGCCCGCGCCCCACCTCTGGCGGGCGTGAGCTAGACGGGCGAACCTGGTCGGAGTTCCCGGCAGCTCTGCCGGTGGGGGCGACGGCCTGATGTCCACCCTCGACCAGGTCCTCGACGTCATCCGCGGCCACCGCTTCCTCTACACCAACGAGGACGAGCTGCAGGAGGGGATCGCCACGGCGCTCGGTAACGCCGGCCTGCACGCTCGACGCGAGGTCCGCCTCGGCGAGCGCGATCGCATCGACATCCTCGTCGAGGACGTCGGAATCGAGGTCAAGGTCCACGGCAGCGCCTCGGCCGCCTACGCACAGCTGCAGCGCTACGCCGCGCACGACGACATCGCCCACCTGGTGCTCGTCACGACGATGTACCAGCGCCTGCCTGAGGACGCCGGCGGCAAGCCCCTGACGACGATCAGCCTGGCGGGAGCGGGGCTATGACGCTCGGCGAGATCAAGCACATCGTCCCGGCCTTCTCCGAGGGCAGCGCTCCGCGCTGGGAAATCACTGCTCGGCCCGACGTGATGATGCGGCTGAAGCGGATCCTGCCGAAAGTCGAGACGAAGCGCTCCGGCGCGATCCTGGTCAGCGACACGCCCTCGGTCGCCCACGAACTGCGGTGGATCCTCGACATGTGGGCACTCGAACTCACCGAGCTGGACCGCAAGTACCTCGAGCGCTGCGCCAGCGAATACGTCGCCCGCCAGGAAGGCATCCAGCGCCTGCTCGCTGGCGAGCGCCCGGCCGACGACTTCCAAGAGCCCGCCGCCCACGTCGACGAGTACCAGCTGCAGGCGGCCGACCTGGCGCTGACCAACGGCGGCCTGCTCCTGGCCGACGACCTCGGCATGGGCAAGACCTTCTCGGCGCTGCTCATGTTCCGCAACCCGAAGGCGCTGCCCGGCCTGTGCGTGGTCCCGACCCACCTGGCCAAGCAGTGGCAGGAGGAACTCGCGGCGCTGCTCCCTTGGCTGCGCAGCCACATCGTCCGCACCGTGGCCGTCTACGACCCCTCCCAGAAACGGGAGATGAAGGGCCACGCGCCCGACGTCCTGATCATCACCTACTCCAAGCTCTACGGCTGGGCCGACCATCTCGCCGGCGAGGTCAGCGGCGTCATCTTCGACGAGTGCCAGGAACTGCGCGTCCACAAGGCGCGCAAGACGATCGCCGCCGGCCGCATCGCCGACGCAGCCAACTACCGCATGGGCCTGAGCGCCACTCCGGTCTTCAACTACGGCGGCGAGATCTACAACCTCCTCGACGTCCTCGCGCCCAACTACCTCGGCCGCCGCGAGGAGTTCGCCCGCGAGTGGGGCGTGGCCAAAGGCGAAGTGGACGTCAGCGGCGGCGCCAAGTCGGTGAAGGCCCGCGCCCTCGGCGAGTACCTGCGCGCCGAGGGCCTGCTCCTGCGCCGCACCTGGGCCGACGTCGGCCGCGAGCGTCCCGAGAGGCCGATCAGGATCCCGCACGCGATCGACGCCGACGCGGAGCTGATCGAGGAGGCGACGAGCAACGCCCAGCAGCTGGCGACGCTCATCCTCAACCGCGGCGGCACGCAGCAGGAGATCTTCGAGGCCGAGCGCAACCTGGAGACGAAGATCCGCCAGGCGACCGGCGTGGCCAAGGCCCCATATGTGGCCGACTTCCTGCGGATGCTGCTCGACAGCGAGGAGAAGATCGTCGTCTTCGCCTGGCACCGCGCCGTGTACTCGATCCTGCTCGAGGAGCTCGCCGAGTACAAGCCCGTCCTCTACACCGGCTCTGAGAGCGCCGCGGGCAAGCGCCGCTCCAAGGAGGCCTTCGTCGAGGGCGACAGCCGAGTGCTCATGCTCTCGCTGCGCTCCGGCGCCGGTCTGAATGGGCTGCAGCTGGCATCCAACATCGCCGTGTTCGCCGAGCTGGACTGGTCCCCGGCTATGCACGACCAGTGCATCGGCCGTCTCGCCCGCCCCGGCCAGAAGAAGCAGGTCCTCGCCTACTACCTGCTCGCCGAGTCCGGCTGCGACCCGGCGATGGCCGAGCTGCTGAACGTGAAGCGGATGCAGAGCGAACCGATCCGCGACCCCGACGCCGCGCTACTCGAAGCGGCACCCGACACGAGCGACCGCGTCAAGCGGCTCGCCGAATCCGTCTTGAACAACCAGCCGCTGGAGCAAGCGGCCTAGCGGCAGACCTGCCGGTAAAGGAGAACCCAGTGCCAGAACCACAGATGATCCCCCTCGACAAGATCGCCGCCGGCGAGAACCCCCGCGGCGCGATCGACCAGACGCTCGAGCCCTTCATGGAGGCTCTGCGCCTCGATCGAGGCGAGGGGCGTCCTGCAGTCGATTCTCGTCGGCCCCATCGACCTCGCCGGCAAGCACAAGGTCATCGCCGGCCACCGCCGCTTCGCGGCCGCGCAGAAGATCAAGCTCGCCGAGATCCCAGCGATGGTCGTTGACGCCGACGGCGCCGAGCTCACCCTCGCCCTGATCGAGAACGTCCAGCGCGAGGACCTGACCCCGGTAGCAGAGGCCCGTGCGCTCCGCCAACTGCGCGAGCGCCACGGGTTCACCCAGGTGCAGGCGGCCGAGGCGCTCAACAAGTCCGAGCGCTGGGCCCGCGACCGCGAGCGGCTCGCCGACCTGCCCGAGAAGGTGCAGGAGGCCTTCGACGCCGGCGCGATCCCGCTGGAGGCGGCGCCGGAAATCGCGAAGGTGGCCGAGGCCTCGCCCAAGGCGGCCGAGGCGCTCGCCGAGCTCGTCCAGGACGAGGACTCGGTAAACGAATACGACGAGCCGTTCAACTTCGCCCGCAAGGGCGAGGTGACGAGCGCCCTGGGGATTCTGGCCCAGGAGGAGAAGGATCTCGGCGTCCTGGTGGCCGCCGGCCACGTCATCCGCCTAGGGGACTTCGACAACACCGGCCTGCCAGAAGAGAAGCTCGACGAGCTCGAGGACAAGTACGACCAGCTGGGCCGGCTCGACCGCTACGCACACGTTGGGCTCAGAGAGACCGACCTCGACGCCGCCCGCGCCTTCGGCTGCCTGGTCGAGCTCGACGCCGAGTACCGCTCGGTCCCCTACATCACCGACGCCGAGTGGCTTGCCGACCGGATTGGGGAGGCGCTCGACGAGGAGATCGACGCTCTGAAGAAGCGCAAGACGGCGGCGAAGCCTCTGCCTGGAGGCGCTCAAGGCGATGAGGGACTCGACGAGGAGACCCTGAAGGCCGAACGGCGCCGCCAGCGCGAAGAGGAAGAGCAACGTCGCGTCGAGGCTCGAGCGAACAACCTGGAGGCTCGGCCAGCGTGCCGCCAAGGCATTCCGCGCGCCAAAGCTCTCCCTCGAGGAGGCAAAGCTCCTGGCGCTGATGGTGGTGGGTAGCAAGGAGCGCGAGCTTGGCGCCCGCGGGCTCATCTACTGCTACCACGACTTCCAGACCGAGCTGCAGCGCGCCAACGGCTCGACCAAGGTCACCTACAGCCACGGCAAGTCTGCCGGCGAGCTTCTGGTCAAGGACATCAAGGCGGCGAAGAAGCCTGAGGAGGCGCTCGGGCTCGCCCTACGCGCTCTGGTCCTGGCTACCTTCGCCGACGAGGAGTGCGTCGCCAACTCAAGCCGCTCTCGCTTCGACTTGCGCTACGGCAACGACGAGGTGGTGCCCGACCTGCTCGCCGCGGTCGCCGTGAAGCGCGAGGTTCTGCCGGACACGGTTCGCAAGGCCGAGGAAGAGCGACGCCAGCTGGAGGCCGAAGAAGCCGAGCTGGCAGTGCTGGAAGACGTCAAGGCCAGCCGCGCCAAGGCCGGGGCGGCCCGTGAGGCGATCCGGGGCCATTGGGCGACGACGGAGGTCGCGCTCGACCAGGCCGTCGACGCCAAGCGCCTCAAGGAGCACGAGGGCGACGAACCCTCCTACACCCTCACCGCCGCCGGCAAGAAACGCCTGGAGAAGCTCAAGGCCAACGAGAAGGAGCGCCAGGCCGCCAAATGACACGAGGTGCTCGACAGGTAGGCGTCAGCGAGGGGGCAGCTTCGGGCGCGATCTTCAGCGATCGCTTGCAAAGCCCTCTCGCTGACGCTTGCCTGCGCGTTTGCGCCTATCGCCACTGCAACGTCTCGTTGGAGGGCCGCAGGCGCCAGTGTCACTACTGCTCCGCAGCCTGCAGGGCCGCCGAGTCGAGGCTGCGCCGGGGCGACAGTCGCGCCGAGGGACAGAAACCGCACAGTGCGGTTTCTAGGCGGCCCAGGCGGCAAACGAAGGATGGGGACGGAACCCGTTTGTACGTGGTGCGCGATGAGGTTGAACTCGTGCGCGACCTCCTCACCGGCAAGCCTGCCGGTTCCCCAACCGCTCGCGAGCGTCTCCTGGCAAAGATCCCAGGGGCCCTGGAGCGGATTGAGAGGAGGGCGGCGTGAGCGTCAAGGACAGCCGAAATGCCCCCTTTGTCTGGGCTTCTGTTGCGGCGTTGCAGCGACTGCGTGATGAGTGGGATGGGGAGCGCGCTGAAGTCCACGCTCGAATCGGTGTGTCGGTCTACCACGCGCTCTGTGAGCTCGCCAACAAGGATCGAGCCCGCATGGCGATCGGGACCGATAGCGGGAAGTTCAAGACCTCCAAGACGAAAATCGGTGAATGGGCGATGACCTCGGCCAAGTCTGTCGAACGGGCCTGCGCCGAGCTTGAGAGGATCGGCCTCCTCTTCGTCGAGTCCGATCACGAGGGTCAGAAGCGCCCAGGTCGACCGAGCTATTACACCCTGGTCGAGCCCGACCAAACGTCCGTAGAGAGTACGGACGTTGACGAAAACGAACGTCCGAAGCCAGTTCGGACCCCGTCCGAAGCCAGTTCGGACGTTCCCCCACCAACGTCCGAAGAGAGTACGGACGTCCCTAATAAGGAGAAGAAAAACAGCAAAAAAGAAAAAGAAGTGTGCAGCACGGCGACGCTGCCGGAGTTGATCGATGCTCCGCTTCGCCAGGCCGCCGATGCGAAGGGTGGACACCTCGACCCGGACGCCGTCGTCCGAGCTTGCAAGTCCTACCCTGGCCGCGACCATGCCGGAGAGGCCGAGAAGTTCGCCGCCTGGCATTTGCGCGGCAACGGCGCCAACGCACCGTTGCGCGATGTCGCACCGGCATTTCGCAGCTGGCTGGAGAAGGCGCCGGTCTCGCCTCCCAGGAGCCAGGATGGCTCGGCGACGCCGAGGTCGATCCCAACCGAGGCAGTTGCCGAAACCGACAGGGCGACTGAGGCCTGGAAAGCGGCGAAGCGACTGCTCTCCCAGCAGCTTCCGGACTCGACCTTCCGAAATTGGATCGACCCGTTGGAGGTCGCGGGCGAGAGGGTGGGCAGGCTCGTCCTGGTCGACACCTCGAGCAACGGCGGCCTCGCCAACTGGGTTGATCGCAAATACCGGCCGCTGATCCTTGAGGCGACAGAGGGCTTCAACGACCTCGAAATCGTTGACGAGACGCAGCTGGAGCTTGAGGCGGCATGACCTCGCCGCAAACCCTCAAGGGTTCTAATGGTCGCCACTATCCCCTGCGGCACTGGGATGTTGTCCTCGACTTCGCTCGCCTAGAAGCAGAGCTCGCCTACTGGCTGAAGTACGGCGATCGGCTGACACATGAGGAGCGGAAAGCCATCCTCCACCGGGAGATCAGCGCCGTGGTCAGGCCGATCGAGCCCATGTGGGGCGAGGGAGATCGCCTGCAGGTAGCGAGTGGCTTCGACATCATCGTGACCAGCATTCGCGAGAGGGGCGGCGTCTACCGGACGCGCTATAGCAAGGAGGACTTCCGCCCCAATCTCCTTCGCCGTTCGGTGCCGGTAAATGACTCACCCGCCTTCGATGTCTATGGCGAGCCAATTGCCCCCTCGCCTGCGGCCATCAAGGCGGCCAGGATCGACGGCGGCTATACCCAAAGCCACGCTCTCACTGTGCCCGACAGCGCAGAGGAAGTGGACATCGACACGCAGGAGAAGTTCGCGGGGATGGGCGTAGTCAACTACCGGATCGTTCACGCCAGTCGAGTTGCGAAGCAAGAGATCAAGACCGTGGCTCAGAAGCTTCGACGGGTTCAAGGTGAGGCCGACCGAAAAGGTGTGGACATCACCCCCGACCTGGTTGAGGTTAGGCAGCGGATCGAAGACATCGAGGACCGGGTGAGTGAGGCCGCGTGATTCCGTCCGACGACACATGCACTATGCCCAGCGGCTGGCCAATACAGCTCGCGCAGGCTAAGGCGACTCGAACGGCAGAAATCGGCGCGAATCGGTCCCTGCCCAAAACTGGCTCAGCCACACTCCTCCCTGTTGAACCCTCCGCCCGCCGTCGGGCAGCTCGCGACGGCGGGAGGCTTCGTGCGGCGAGGCAGGTGCCCCCACGGGCTCATAACCCGCTGGTCCCGGGTTCGAATCCCGGCGCCGCTATTCCAAGGTGCTCAGAGTGCGATGGACCCGTCGACCACCGCGGCTACTGCGCCCGGTGCGGGGTGGTGGTGTAGATGCATCAGACCGGCAGATCTGCCGCCGCTCGCCTCCCGGTTTTTTTGAGGGGGCGGGCGTCCTGACCCCGCCCGCAGCCAAATTTCCCTCCCCGTCGGCAAGAGGTCGAAGGGGGAGGGGGAGGGGCAAGAAGTCAACGAATGCTCGGGGATATGGTGGAAAGCACCAAAAGCTCAGAGCAAAACTCGCCCCACAGGTTGAGCGTGGTGGTACCAAGTGCTCGCGCTGCGGGAAGCCAATCGTCCCGGGCGAACCGTGGGACCTCGGCCATGACGACGACGACCGATCTCGCTACAAGGGCCCCGAGCACCGCGCCTGCAATCGGGCGACCGCCGGACGTAGAAGCAAGTCTCCCCGCCAACGTTGGCAGTCGCGAGTCTGGTGACCGTCGATGCCCACCCTCAAGAAGCTCACGCGCGACGCGCTGAACGAGAAGGCGCTGCGGCTTGGCGTCGCGGACGCGGTCGAGATGCCGAATCGTGCCGCGGTGATCGAGGCGATCGAAGAGGCGAAGAGGGAAGACCGCCCAGAAGCGCGGGTGTTGAGCGTGTTCGGCAACGGCTTGCGGGTGCTGGTCGAGATGCACGTCGACCGCGCGCGCGACGAGTTCGGTGGAGTGCCGCTGGCGGAGGCTGGCCGCACCGAGGTTGTCGACGCCACCGAGCAGGAGCTCGCCGTCATCCGCAAGGAGAGTCCGGCGGTGGCGAACTCGGCTCTCGCGGCCGCGGCGCTGCGAATGGCCTTCGAGATCGACCACCCCTTCAACTCGGCTACCGCGAGGGCGAACTGCGTCAACGAGCTCCACAAGGTCATGGACAAGCTTCACGAGCAGGCCGACAAGGAAGGCAAAGCTCCAGCGGGGAGCAAGGTAGATGAGCTCAGAGCCCGCCGTGCTAAGAGGAGAGCAGCGTCCTAGATCTCTGTGGGTGCCGCCTTACGCCAGTTCGGCCGGCGAGGAAGCGCGCGAGCTTGCCGAGGTAGCCGGGCTTTTCTTGGATCCATGGCAGAGCTTTTGCTTGACGGCCGCATTGGGCGAACGGAAAGACGGGACCTGGGCGGCCTTCGAGGTTGGTGTTGAGGTTCCGCGCCAGAATGGCAAGGGTGGTCTCCTCGAGGCCCGCCAACTCGCGGGGCTGTTTCTTCTCGGAGAGAAGCACCAGGTTCACTCGGCGCACGAATTTCGCACGAGCTCGGCGCACCAGAGACGCTTGGTGCATCTGATCGAAAACGCGCCCGACCTCGAGGTGGAGGTGCGGCGGGTGGTGTGGGCGCACGGCGAAGAGTGCATCGAACTCAAGGACCGCCGGCGCATCGACTTCCGTACGCGCACGAGCAGCGGCGGCCGTGGCTTGTCGGGCACGCCGCTGTATCTCGACGAGGCCATGATCATCAAGGAGGGGATGCACGGGACGCTGATCCCGATCCTCTCCGCCATGCCCAACCCGCAGATCTGGTACACGGGCAGCACCGTCGACCAGCAGGAGCACGAACACGGCGTTGTTTTCGCCCGGATTCGCGAGCGAGGACTTGCCGCCGATGACGATCGACTCGCTTGGTTCGGCTGGGGATGGCACGGGCCGCGGCCAGGTGCCGAGGGCGAGGACGCCGAGCGGGAGATGCTGCCGCAGGAGGCCGGCGAGCTCCTGGACGATCGAGAGGTGTGGGCGGCCTCTAATCCTGGTTTGGGTATCCGGATCACCGAGGAATTCACCGAACTCGAACGCCGGACCCTCAATGCCCGGAACTTCGCAGTCGAGCGTCTCGGCATCGGCGATTGGCCCGACACCAGCGAGAGCGCGGGAGGCATCTTCGGTGACGGCGTCTGGTCGGCGATCCTCAATCGCAAGGAGACGATCCAGGGTGGCCCTGCTCTCGCCGTAGATGTTTCGCCCGACCGGTCCTCCTCGGCTATCGCAGCCGCCGCCCTACGAGACGATGGCCTAATCCCCGTCGAGGTCCTCGCGCGCCACCGAGGCACCGGGTGGGTGGCCAAGCGGCTGGGCGAGCTGGTGGAGAAGCATGGCGTCACAGTCATCGTTGTCGACGGCCGCAGCCCCG
Source organism: uncultured Solirubrobacterales bacterium (assembly GCA_963801245.1). GTDB lineage: Bacteria > Actinomycetota > Thermoleophilia > Solirubrobacterales > 70-9 > VRUE01. Next base: position 893,346 of record CAWDEA010000003.1, on the reverse strand, counting down.
CCGCCTCCCTTATCAAGGACATCGAAGATGCGGTGGGCTTCGAAGTCACGGTGATGTCCACGTCGGAGTACGCCCAGGCCTGTGGCAGCTTCTTCGATGACGTCGTGGAAAAGGTGGTTCGCCACGGCGGCCAGGAGGAGCTCGACGAAGCAGTTCAAGGCGCCGCGGTGCGTCCGCTCGGTGAGGCCTGGGCGTGGTCCCGCAAGAAATCAAGCATTGACATCACCCCGTTGGTCGCCGCCACTCTGGCGCGCTGGGGGGTGGTGTCCCAAGGCGAGGAGGATTCTGTGTACAACGAACGTGACCTGCTGGTGCTCGACTGATGGGGGCCGCGGACATCGCCGTTGCCGGTGGCTTGCTCAGCATCTTCGTCGGCCTCGCGCTCTTCTCCATTCCCGTCGCGGTCGTGGTTGCCGGCGTCGTGATCGTGCTGCTCGGGGTCAACGCCCGGAAGGGGGCATAGCGAGTGGGCTTGGCTCAGCTGGTCGCAGAGACCTTCAGCCGCGGTCACGTCCTAGGAGAAGGTGACGGAGAAGAGTTTCTGCTCGCCGGCCAGCGAACCCGAGCCGGCGAACGGGTGACGGAGACCACGGCGACGAAGGTTGCCGCCGTCTATGGCGCAGTCGCGATCATCTCCGGCAGCGTGCGCCTGATGCCGTGTCACGTCCGCCAGGACACCGGCGATCGCGTCCTCCGCGACGATCGCGACTCCCGGCTGTGGGGCCTGCTTCGAGAACGTCCAAACGCTGAGATGCACGCTGCAGATCTCTGGGAGTGGGTTGCCCGCTGCCAGCTGCTTCGCGGCAACGCCTATGGGTGGCTCGAGCGGGGTCCGCTCGGCACCGTCGAGGCGATCTGGCCCCTGCACCCGCGGCGCGTGAACGTTCGCCGCGACCGCCGAACGCGGCGCAAAGTCTTCGAAGTCAGTGCCCCCGACGACCTGGAGCGGGTCGAGTTCTACGGGACCACTGACGAGATCATCCACTTCCCGGGCGCCGGCGGCAACTTGTTGGAAGGGGAGTCGGTGATCCAGGCGCAGCGCGAGACGATTGGCCGTGCGCTTCGCGAGGACCGCCACGCTGCAGAGACGCTTCGAAACCAGGCGCGACCAGGTGGCATCCTCCGGGTCAAAAAGCGCCTTGATGACGACGCACGTGACCGGCTCGCAAAACAGTGGAAGCGTGCCCACGGTGGGAGCAAGGTAGGGGGCACAGCGCTGCTGGAAGAGGACACCGAATGGCAGAAGGTGACGATGACCACGGCCGACCTCGAACTGGTTAAGCAGCGCGCCATCTCTCGCGACGACATCGCGATCGCCTTCGTGCTTCCCGGCGACATGCTGCTCGCGAGCGGTGCGGCCAACCTTCACTACTCGACCGACGAGACCCGCGACGTGCGCCTCCTGAAGTTCGGTGTGATGCCGTGGACCGATCGAATCCAAAGCGCGCTTGAGATCTGCGACATGCTGCCCTGGCGGCATGGGATGTCCACCGGGCGACGAGTCCCGCGCTTCATGCCTTCGGCGCTACTGAAAGCCGACCAGAAAACCCGCTTCGAAGCCTGGAAGCTAGGTCTCGAAGCCGGCTGGCTCGACGCTGACGAGGTCCGCCGCAGTGAGGACCTGGAGCCAGCTGGGCTCGACAAGCCCTTCCCCATCAACGACAAGCCCCCGCGCGAACAGCGCGGCTGACCCTTCACCCAGGAGGACAGATGACACGCACGCCACCCGTCGTCGACGGGGACATCGAGGCACGCTCGGCCTCTCTTGCGGGGCTGGAGATCCGCAAGGCCGACGACGGCAAGATCACGATCGCCGGCTACGCCGCCGTCTTCGACTCGCCGTCGGAGGACATGGGCGGTTGGGTTGAGATCATCAAGCGAGGTGCCTTCCGCAAGGCGCTGAATGGCGACCCCGACGTCCGCCTCCTGATCAACCACGAAGGTCTGCCACTGGCCCGGACGAAGAACGGCACCCTTCGGCTTAAAGAGGACACCAAGGGCCTGCGCTTCGAGGCTGATCTCGACGACACTCAGGACGCCGCCGACCTGGTGGCCAAGCTCGAGCGCGGCGACGTCGACGAAATGTCCTTCCGCTTTCGCCTCTCGATCGAGGGCCGCGAATGGTTCTACCCTGACGGAGAAGACGAGCCGCTACAGCGGATCATCAACGAGTTCGAGGAACTCCTCGAGGTCTCAATCGTCACCTTCGCCGCCTACCCGGCGACAGAGGTCGGGGTACGCGGCATGGTTGCCGGTGAGCCCATCGCGAGCCCGGACGGCTCTCTGAGCCGGGACCTCTTCGACGCGGTCTGCGCCCGCGTGCATTCCGGCGACCTCGAGGCAAGCCGCGCCGACCGGCGTGAGCTGGACCGAGCAGCCGAGCAGCTTTCAACCGTGACTCCCTGGCAGCGCGAGCGGGCCCTCCGGGTATCCGGCGATGAGCCGGAGGGCGATGGCGCGACTGCCGATCCGCCGAGGGAGACGCGAAACGACACGCAGCCAGAGGGGACCACCTCCTCGATCGACGAGCTGCGGCGTCGTCTCGATGCCGACGAACGCGATTTCGCGTTTGACCGGCGCTGATCCACATCAACCAAAACAGAAAGAGGTAGACGATGGACCTGAAAGGGAAAATCGGCGACCTGCTCGAGGAGCGCGCGAGACTCGTCACCGAGCAGCGCGAGGTTCTCGACACGGCGGAGACGGAGAAACGCGACCTGACCGCCGATGATCGCCAGGCATACGACCAGCGAGGCGAGCGGATTACCGAGCTCGAGGGCGACATCCGTCGCTATGAGGCGCAGCAGGAATCCGAGGAGTTCGCGGATCGCAGCGGCGGCCCGTCACTCGAGGGCGGCGACCCGGACGCCGAGACCGCAGAGCGGGGTCGCGACAGCGACGAGTATCGCGATGCGTTCAACGCCTACGCGCGTGGTGAGGAATTGAGCGACGAGCAGCGCTCGACGCTCAACATCGGTACGGACGCCGAGGGTGGCTTCGCGGTGCCGGAGCACTGGACCTCCCTGCACGAATCGCTCCGGGAGGCCGGGACAATCCGCGAGCTGGCGATGGTGATCCAGACCGAGGACGGCGGGGCATTGCACTTCCCGAAGGAGAAGGAAGGAGGCGAAGCCACGGCCCCTGGCATCGTCGACGAGGAGGAAGAAGTCCCGAACGACGCCGACGAACTCGAAGAGGTGATCCTGAGCGCCTTCAAGTTCGCCCGCATGACCAAGGCAAGCGAGGAGATGGTGCAGGACGCGATCTTCGACGTCGCCGGCTACGTCGGGATGCGGCTCGGCTTCCAGCTCGGACGGGCCACCAACGCCAAGTACGTGAACGGTGGCGGCACCGGCGAACCGCAGGGCCTCTTCGCGGGCGCAACGGTTGCCGACACCCTCGCGTCGAAAACCGCGATCACGGCGGACGAGATCATCGACCTCGCCTTCTCCGTGATCGCGCCCTACCGCAAGAACGGCGTCTACATCGCCAACGACTCGACCATCGCCGCGGTCCGCAAGATCAAGGACGAAAACGGTCAGTACATGTGGCAGCCGAGCCTCCAGGCCGGGACGCCGGATGTCCTCAACGGGTTCCCGCTCCACGCGGACCCGGACGTCTCCGCGCTGGGGACCAAAGAAAAGAGGGTGATCGGGTTCGGCGACGTGAAGCGGGCCTACGTGATCCGCGACGCCCTGGGCGTCGTGATCAAGTTCCTCGACCAGCGCTTCGCCGACAACGATCAGGTCGCCTGGCGGGGCAAGCTCCGCACCGACGGCAGGCTGATCGACAAAGCGGCGTTCAAGGTCGCGGACACGCCCGAATAGTCCTGTAGAGCGGCCGGGCTCCTAGTGGGTCCGGCCGCCTCTGCACCTACCTCGAGAGAGAGGAGCTTCCAATGAAGGTTCGTTACCTGCAGGGCATGGGTGAACCCCGCGGCCCGGGCATCAAGGCCGGCGAGGAACGCGATGTACCCAACGGCGAAGCCCAACGCCTGATCGACAAGGGCATCGCTGTCGCAGCCTCCACCAAGGCCGCCGGCGCGGAGAAGGCCAAAGGCGGGCGTGGCGGTAAGAAAACCTCCACCAAGGCCGCCGGCGCGGAGAAGGCGGCGTAGGGTCTCTTGGAGCTTCCTGCAGAAAGTCGCCGCGACCCTGAGGTTCCCGGGCCGCGGCGACGACGCCGTCAGCTTCGCCAAAGACCCGACGGTCACGATCACTCGTGACTCCACGGGCGCCGCGGTGGTGACCGCTGCGGCGACGACGAAAGTCGACGCCGGCGAAGGCGACATCGAGCACTACACGGTCGACCTCACGGGCGCCCAGGTCTCCGAGATCGACCTGCTCACCGCCACCTGGACCGACGGCAATTCCTCCTACACCACCCATCACGAGGTGGTCGGAGGTTTCCTCTGCTCACTGACGGCGATCAAGGAGAAGATGGGCGTCTCGGGCGATGACGAGGAGATTTCGACGATGCGCGCGCTCGTCAGTCGTTCGATCGAGAGCGCCTGCGGTGTGGCCTTCCGTCCCCGCTACGCCAAAGACGTCCTCAATGGCAGCGGAACCAAGCAGCTGATGCTGCGCCATCCCAGGCTGCTGCGCGTGCTCGCTGCCTCGGTCGACGGCGAAGCGCTCGACGGCGAAGCGCTCGAGGCGCTCACTTTGGATCCGGCCGGATTCCTGATCTCCGAAACCTGCTGGCCCGAAGGGCAGGCCAACGTCGAGGTCTCCTACGCCCACGGCTACGAGAGCTTTGGACCGGCAGCCCTGCCGGTTCGCGACCTGGCGGCCTACTGGCTGACCGGGGACCCGACCGACTGGAATGAGCGTGCGACCTCGCATACGACAGACCTGGGGACCTACTCCCTGGTGGTGCCGGGGATGCGCGGTGCGTCCTTCCCGCTGCCGGCGGTCAACGCCTTCGTCGATGACCACCGCTACGTGAGCGTGGGCTGATGCCCTCCACCGCGGTACCCAAGCTGAAGCAGGCGATCCTCGAGGCGCTGCAGGAGGCCGAGGATCTGGCCGATGTCGTGGTCAGCGCCGATAAGGAGCCCGAGCGCGCCAAAGAGTACGTCTGGATCTACAAGGGCAAGGCGAAGCGCGACTTCAAGCTGTTGCGCCCCCCGCCCTCGCCGCTCGAGGAGGAGGCACGGGTTTTCCTGCGCGTCCTCGTGATCAAGGGCTCCAAGGATCCGGGTCCCTCGGCGGAACGCGCGGTGGAGATCGCCGACGCGGTCGAGGAGACCCTGCGCGCACTCGAGCTCGGCGCCCCCTTCCTCTCCTCAATCCTCATCGAGGAGCGAGAGGAAGAACCACTTCTGTTCGACAAATCGCGCGGCTGCCATGTGCTGATGACTGCACTGGCCAAGGCGCGCGTCTGAGCCCAAGGAGGCAACCCATGAAGGTGCAGTTCGACGAGGGCCCAGCGGCCCTGCTCGTAAACGAGGTGGGCCGCGTCGAGCGCGGCACCGCTGTGGAGGTCTCCAAGGAGCTCGGCGAGCAGCTGCTCGAGCAGGGCTGGAGAGAGGTGGGCAAGCGCAAGCGCTCCACCACGAAGCGCAAGCGCTCCAGCGCGAAGAAGACGGAGGTCTCTCAGGAGACCACAACGCCCGCAACCGGGCAGACCAAGGAGGGTGACGAATGAGAAGCGGCCTTGGCGCCCAACTGGGCGTCCGCAAGGAGGAAGCGTACGGGACCTTCAAAGCCCCGAATCGCTTCGTCCCACTCAACAGCGAGAGCCTGCAGCTGAACAAGGAGTACGTTCGCTCGAAGGGCCTGCGCGCGGGGAAGCTCGCCCAGGCGCAGAACCTGCACCGGGCGACGACTCGAGGCGGCGGCGGTGACGTCAACTTCGAGCTGTTCGACCAGGGCATAGGTGCCTTCTTCGACCTGCTCCACGGCGACGTCGTGACGCCGGCGAAAATCGGCGGATCGGCCGCCTACAAACAGCTGCACAAAATCGGGCTGACCGACTCGTGGGGCAAGAGCGCCACGGTGCAGGTCGGCCGGCCGGGGACGGGGGGAACGGTGCACCCCTTCAGCTACCTCGGCAGCAAGGCGACCACGATGAAAATCGCGATCGAGGCGAATGGCATCGCGACCGTTTCGCTGAGCCTCGACTGTCAGGACGAGGTCACCGGCGAAGCGCTGGCCGAAGCGACCTATGACGCTGACGCGCTCCCCTTCACCTTCCAGCAGATGGACGTGCTGGTGGACGGGGCGGGGATCGGCAACGTCCGCTCGATTACGATCGAGATCGCGGTGCCCCAGAACACCGGCCGCCATCACCTCGGCAACGCCGGCAAGAAGGACCAGCCGATCGTCAACGACCTGGTGGCGGTTACCGCGAGCGCTCAGCTCGAGTTCGTGGACCTGACGGACCACAACCGCTTCAAGAATGAGGAAGTCGCCAAACTGGCCCTCACGGCGGTAGGGGACGAAATCGACGCGGAAAACGATTTCGCGGCGAACCTCACTCTCACGGCGGCCAAGCAGGTCACCTCCTCGCCGCAGGTGCAGGGACCCGAGGTGCTGACGACGGACGTCAGCTTCGAGGGCCTCGACAACGGGACGGACGCCCCGCTCGAAGTCGAACTGATCAGCACGGACACGGCGCTGTAGGTCGAATGGCCGGGCGCTCGGATCTCGTTGTCCAAGCGCCCGGCCTGTCCAAGTTGCGCCGCGATCTGAAAAAGATCGACAAAGACTTGGCCCGCGATGCGACCCGCCATGTGCGGGAGATTGCCAAGGGGGTACGCGACGAGGCGCGTTCCAACCTGCAGGAGAGGTCAAAGAACCCGACGGGGGCGATGGCGAAAACCGTCAAGCACTCCGTCAGGGCCCGCGGCGCTTCGATCTACTCCGACCACCCCGGCTCGGGAGTGCAGGAGTGGGGAGGAACGATCTCGCCTCGAGGCACCCCGATCGAGATCAGCGGCAAGGCGTACATGCGCGGTGCCGTTGAGACCAAAGCTGGCGATGTAGCTGAGCAGCTCGGCGATCTCCTCGACGTGATCGCCAACCGAAATGGATTCTGAGAAAGGACGGGTATGACCGACGATCGGCTTGTTGTCCGCTTTAAGTTCTCCGACACCGAGAGGGAGTTCTCCCTCGACCTCCTGAACCTGAAGGCCAAGGAGCGCGTCGCGCTGGAGGAATTCTTCGACGAACCGTGGGCCGACCTGTGGTCTGGCGGCTGGCTCTTGAGGTCGACCAAAGGTGCGGTGTTCCTTGCCTACCTGGCACGCCGGCGAACCGAGCCGCAGTTCACCTACGCCCAGGCTCTTGAGTTCGAGGGCGAGACGATCGACGACGAGGATCTCTCAGGGCTCACCCGCAGCCAGCTCGACGAGCGGGCTGCCGAGCCTCGGCATCAGCCGGCCGGACAAGCTCAAGGGCAAGGCCGCGGTGATCAAGGCGATCGAGGCCAAGCAACGCCCTACCGAGACCCCGCCGAGGACTGGCACCCCGTCCTAGCACGGGTGTACGGCCTTCGGCCTGAGCACATGGGGGAGCTCACCGATGCCCACTGGGCAGACATCCACAAAGACATCAAGGGGCTGCTGAGCAATGTCTAAGCGTCGCCTCGAGATCGACATCATCGTCGACGAGCGCGGGTCCACCCGGGGGTTCACCCGGATGGGTCGTGAGGTCGACACCCTCGAGTCCCGGATGCGCCGAATGGGCGCTACCGGGGCTCGAGTGCTTGGTGGTGCCGTGGTCGCCGGCGCGGTGGCCGCCGCCTACGGGATTAAGAAGTCCGTCGACGAGGCGCGGGAGGCAAACAAGGTAGGCGCGCAGACGGGCGCAGTGATCAAGTCGACGGGCGGCGCAGCGAAGGTGACCGAGAAGCAGGTTGCCAGCCTCGCAGGGGCGGTGTCGCTCAAAGCCGGCATCGATGACGAGGCGGTGCAGTCCGGGGCCAACCTCCTGCTGACGTTCACCAACATCCGCAACGAGGCGGGCAAGGGCAATGACGTCTTCAACCAGTCGACGGAGACGATCGTCGACATGTCGGCCGCGCTCGACCAGGATCTCAAATCGTCCGCGATCCAGGTCGGCAAAGCGCTGAACGACCCGATCAAAGGCCTCACCGCGCTGCAGCGGGTGGGGGTGAGCTTCAGCGAGCAGAAAGCCGAACAGATCAAACAGTGGGTCGAAGAGGGAGAGACCCTCCGGGCCCAGAAGGCGATCCTCGCCGAGCTGAACAAGGAGTTCGGCGGCTCGGCTGAGGCCCAGGCCGACAGCTTCGACAAGCTCAAAGTGGGGATCGAGAATGCCGAGGAGCAGATCGGCCAGATCTTCATCCCGATCCTTAGCGACGCAGCCGACGAGATCACAGAGGAGTTCATGCCGCGCGTTGAGCGCGCCGGCGGGGCCCTCTCTCAAATCTTCGACCGTAAGGACCTGACGTTCGAGGGCAAGCTCAAGCGTGCCGGCAAGGTGGTCGAGCGCGAGTTCGGTGACATCCCGCCGAAGATCGCGGACGCGATCGAGGACGCGGCCCCCCTGGTCGCGGAGCGAGCCGGTGCCATCGGCTTGGCTTTGGCGAAGGGAACGATCGACGGCTTCATCAACGCCAACCCGCTCGGCAAGGCAGCGATTCTCCTCTGGGCCTCCAAAGCTTTCGGCGGCCCAGCAGCAGTGCTGGGCGCCGGCAAGGCGATGGGCTCGCGGTTCGGCGGCGCGGCCGCAACCGAAAGCGCTGCGGCGATGGCTGCTGGATTTGGCCTGTCGAAAGGCGGCACGAAAGCCCTCACCATGATCGACCGCGCTCGCTCAGCAGGCAAGACCGTCGGCAAGCTCGGCCTCGGTCTCGGCGTACTCGAAGGTATGCAGGCCGTCTTCCAGGATCCTGCTAGTGGCCTGCAGGACCGACTCGAACAGCTCAGCGCTTGGGGCAGTGGAATGATGGGAACGATCGAGAGGGCGTCGGGCCTCTCTGACGCGTTCGATGCGCTCGGTATAGACAACTGGGCGGGCCAGGGCGACCGTGCAACCCGGCTCATGGAGGTTCTTGGCCAGATCAACACTGTCCACGGCCGCCAGAACCAGCTGCTCGTCGCTGAGGCCCGCACGCTCGCCGACCAGCTTCACCTCACGCGGCAGCAGCGCAAAGAGGTGGAGGCGACTGCGCAGGTTCAGACGATCGCCGGCCAGAGCCTACAGGCGGGCATCCGGGGCTTGGAGGCCGGCAAGTTCACCCGGATGGGTGACATCCAGTCCGTCCTTAGCCAGAACAACCAGGCTATCGCGACGAAGTTTGCTGAGGGCAGTAAGCAGGCGCGCGATGCCATGGCGGAGAACTTCCGCGCTGCGGCCGACGCAATTAAGACCGGGATGGATCGTGGCGTCATCAGCACGAAGCAGGGGATGGCCGAGATCGCGCGGTTGACGCGTAACGCCCATCTCGTCAGCGGTGACGATCCGTTCGGAATCGCCAGAGGGTTCCAGCGGAGCTGGGAGAGGGCTGGAACGGTAACTGACCAAAGTCTCGACCAGATTCAGCGCTCGCTGAGCAGAATGCCCCCAGCCTCGGCGCAGGTCACCGGCCAGATGATGATCTCAATGGCACGAGAGATGCGCCAGAAGGGGCAGCTGTCGAAAGGCGAGATGGAGAAGATCCGCTCGGCGGTTGTCACCAAGCTCAGCTTGATGGCAAGTCAAGGTGGGAAAAAGGCAACTCTCCTACAGTCCAATGTAAGTGGGGCCTTCGGTGACCTCAACACCGACGTCGGCTTGGCGCTCGGCTCGATTATCGAAAACACGAACAACGCGCTCAGGGCGCTTGGAGCCAAGGGCGCGATCGAACGGTTCGCGGTCAAGAATCCAGGCTTCGTCTACGACACGAGCGTCACGCCCAACCAAGCAGGGAAGAAGGGCGACCGCGCGCGCGGTGGCCCCGTCAGTAGGGTGCCGGGCCAGGGTTTGCACGACACCGTCGACCTGGCCGTCAACGGCGTCGTCGCCGCTCGCGTCGCACCGGGTGAGGATCTCGTCGTCCTCAATCGTCATCAGCGCCCCCTCGTCGACGCCGCGCTGGCCAACGAATACGGCGTAGCGGGTCTCGGTGGGTTCTTCAACGCCTTCGACCGCCCCCACTACATGGCCCGGGGCGGCATGGTCGAACCGCAGATCACGGGGCCTGAGCCACTTCGCTCGGGAGCGCAGGCGGCCACTCATAGAGCCTTCGAGGCCGCTGAGGCCTACATTCGAGCGCACCGGCCCAAGGGCGGCAGCGACTTCAAAGGCGCCTCTGGTCGCTACCCCGGAGTGTCTGGTGACACGGACTTCGTTCCGGCACTCGGGCAGGCGCTGTCGAGGATGGCCAGATCGAGTGGGACCTCGATCTACGTCTCCTCGGGCTGGCGCTCCTACGAGGAACAGGCGCACCTGTACCAGCTATACCAGGAAGGCAAGGGGAACCTTGCGGCGCCGCCCGGGTCCTCCAACCACGAGGACGGCCGCGCTGCCGACATCTCGCCGGGACAAGAGGTTTTCGGAGGCCTCGCGGGAAAGTTCGGGCTCGGCTTCACGGTGCCGGGTGAGTCCTGGCACATCGAGCTATTGCGCCGCGGTGGCATAGTCGACGCGGCCGGCGGCGGGATTATCAAGGGGCGTGTGTCCTACTTCGGTGGCGGAGCCACCGCAGGGGGCGGCAATACCTCCCAGCCCGGGCTCGCCTTGAATCTGAACCCCGGCACCGACTCTGGCTGGAACAACCCGACCACCCAGGGGTGGATGGAAAAGGCAAGGGCTGGGCATCCTGTCTACGGCCGAACGACGATCGCGGGCCACACCGCGAACCTGCCGATCATCGACCTCGGACCTTCTGGATTCACCGGCCGTGCGATCGACGTCACCGAGGGCGGCGTTCGAAAGCTCGGCCTCGATACGGCGAACTTCCCCACCGACAGCATTGGCACGGTCGAGATTCTCGGAACCGGCAAGTCTGCCGGTGGCAAGCGCAAGGGACCTCGCGCGCACCCCGGCAGGACCCGCAAAGGGGGCGGCACCGAAGGCCCCGGCGGCAAACGGCGCAAAGGCGAAAAGGATCCCCGGGAAGTCATCTCTCTGCCAGGTACCCCGGCAAGCGACGTCCCCGAGATTCTGAGGGGTCTATCACCCGGAATCACCTCTCTCTTCACTGGCCCGTCGATGTCTGCCGAGCAGCGCTTCGCGGCCTCCGATCTCGGCCTCCAGGTTGCGGGAGAGACGGCGACCCTCGACGACGATCAGGCTCTGTACAAGTGGCAGCTCGGTGCCTCGCAGAAGCGCAAGCAGGCGATCCAGAAAGAGATCCGCCGCCTCAATAAACGCCTTGAAGACCGGCTCACCAACGTACAGCGGAAGAAGATCATCGAAAAGCGCGAAGCCCTGGAAGGGGAGCTGGGCTCGGTCCAGGGGCGGATCACCAGCGCGCGCGAGGGGCTGGATGGTCTCGGTGAAGAAGAAGGCGACTCGGCTCTGCAGGAAGCGATGGAACGGCAGACCGAAGAGATCGAAAAAGCGCGGCAGGCCGAAGAAGAACACACAGCCGCGATCAAAGGCCTCGAAGAGGAGCTGAAGTTGAATCGACACATCGCCGAATCTGAGGCTGGCATCTCTGCCACGGTGGCCCGCACCGCCTTGGCGGACATCATCTCTGGCCAGCTCGGGCCGAGAGCCAGTCACATGGCCAACACGGCAGGCGCCGGGACGGTGGGACGGCGCTGATGTCCGATCTCGAGAAGCTGACCCTCGCTGCACTCGATCTCAACGATGAGACCACCTTCACGCTGGAAGAGCTGAGCTTCAAGCCAGCCGAAGCCAAGCCCCTGTGGGCGGGCAACGCGGACGCCGACGGGGAGGAACTCGTCGAGGAGCCCCACTACACCAACGCCTATTTCGAAATGCAGATCAGGGTGGTGCCGGCCGAAGACACCGATGCCGCCCTCAAAGTCCTGGGCGAACTGCTCGACAGGCTTCAGCGCTGCGCGCGCACCGAAGGTGGGCTGCCGCTTGAGTGGACCCCCAACAACGCGAGCACGACCTACACGTGGTACGCGGTGCTGGGCGAGCTGGTCGAGATGCCGATCACCGTCACCGGCGACCTCGCGGGCTGGTTCATCGAGAGCCCAGTCGTAAAGGTCAAACTCACTTGCCGGCCCTTCGGCCACACGGAAGAGCGAGAGGTTCTGGTGCCATCTGCATCGACCGACCCGATGCAGGTTGTTTACGTGCCCGACATCAGAGGAGATGTGCCAGCACGAGGCCGCGTCGTCCTCTCCGAGGAAGAAGGTAATGCCCGGCGATACGCCGAGTGGGGACAAGATGTAGTGGCAAGCGAAATTGGGAACCCCGACCTCGAACTCGAAGCGGATAAAGACCTGATTGTCACCGGCTATTCGGGCAAACTCGTCGCTTTCGGCCTAAGCGCGCATTCAACCGAAGTCGTCCAAGCAACGCTAACCCAGATGCCTTTGGTCCTATGTTCGACGGGACCCATCGAGCACATCGGTTCCTATCACCAAGTGCTGCGCTGCAGAGCCGCGGGGGAGGGGGCGCTTTTCCATGTCACCTACCGGGTCGGCGACGGCCCGTGGGTGAAGACGCTGCCCTGGCAAGAACCAGTGCTGATCGGCTCATGGGTTGAGGTCTACCTAGGAGAGGCGTTCCTTGAGGCAGTCGAAAAGGGTGAACAAGTTTCGGAGATTCGGATAGAGGGAAAAGTGGCCAACGGGGCTGACAAGTGCACCACCTACGTAGACACGCTTTACTTCGTCCCTGCGCGCCGTCACGGAGTTGCTCGGGCGCCGACCGATATCAGCACCCCGACGAACCTGGTGGTTGGTGACTCCTTTGATCAGGCCGAAGGGAGCGCGACTGGAAAAACCGCCGAAGTGGGAGGCGTCACATACGCTGCGCTGACGAACTCTGACGCGACTGACTTCACGATTGCCGGGGGCAAGCTAAAGCGCGTCGCGGTCTCAGACACCGGTACAGTCGGTACTGGCGAACCCCCATTCAAGGGGCGCGGAATTGGCACCTCGAAAACCTTCACTGACCTCGCTATGCGCTCCGACTTCTCGGTTACTAGGTCTGTCGGCGGCCTACACGGACTTACCGAACAGTTCCGGTTCGGACATGTCGTTTCCTACGTTGATGATGAAAACTTTGTCGCGGTGCTCCTGACGACGCGGTCGATACCAGCGGGAGGAAACAAGCTACGCCTCAGGGTGTGGTATCCGCATGGTTCATCGTCCTCGGAAACGGAAGTTAACTGGCCGACGGATGTCAACACGAGCATAGAGGGCTCGATACAAACCCTTGTTCTGGGCAGCTCCCTGTACGTCTACCTGGCCGGTCCGGGTGGCGAACTTGTACGCGCGCTGGCGTGGGAGGATTCGCTAGGTTACTTGGGTGTACTGGGTAAAGCCTATCTATTTGACGAAAACTACTCTGCATATGAAATCACCCGCGAATATGACAACCTCGCGATCTGGGAACCCGACCAGCCCGTCGTTTGCCCGGCGAACAAATCGCTGGAGATCCGGTCAGACGCCGTAGAGCGGGAGAGCCCCGGCAGCGGCACGTTTTGGTCGCCAGTGCCCGTCTATCGAGGAAGTAGCTGCCTCCTCGATCCGGCGGGGGATGCAGGTCGGGTCAATCGTCTCGCCCTGAAGATGCGACGCGGGGACCTCAGTTTTGACTCTACCCCTGATTTCGAAGACGGGCAGGCCGTCCAAGTCTTCGCTGAGGAGCGCTTTCTAGCGCCTCGCTAGCCCTACGTCACTTTCGCGAACACGACGCACTTGAAGGGGGGTCGGATGGCTGGTATCGCTCAACAGCTCACGGCGCTGCCGGTCACGGACAGCCTCAAGCACTCCTCGCTTCCTGCGAGCTTTACCAAGCTGCCCTGGGCCGAAACCTCCGGCACCTGGAGCGCCACCAACGGCTGGTCGCCGCCTGGGTACTCAGCTTCCTGGGCGAAACCGGGATCACGTGGAGGCATCTATCACAACATTGCGACCCTGGCCGGCGGAAGTGCCGCCGTCGGAGTCACAAAGACCACCGGAACGCTCAGTGCCTCGCGGCAGTTTGCCGTATGGCTGTTTACCGAAGGCGAAGAAGCCTCGGGCTACCAGCTCGCAGTGATTGCCGAATCGGCGACCAAAGTTAAGTTCGTCCTTCGAAAGTGGGTCGCGGGCGTCGAAACGCTTCTTGCCGAAGTCAAAGGAATTGCTTTCGGCGTTGGCGACTCCTTCTACCTTGCGGCCCTGGAGGGAAAGGTGTCGATGTGGCACCGGGTCGGCGAAAGCGTCCCGGTCCGGATCGGTGAAGAAGTCGCGGACACCACGTTCACCGAAGGCTATGCGGGGATCGACGGCAACGGCTCAAACCCCAGGCTGATCAACTTCACCGCATACGCGCTGAGACCTGAGACCAGGCAGCGCCACAAACCACCGCTGGCCCTCGACGTGGAGGTAGAGACCCCCAACGGCACTTTCCGTCTAGCCGCCGACGCGAAGGACCCTAAGAAGCGCCCGCGCGGGCTCAGCTTCAGCACGCAGCGGGGGGACGGGTTCGGCCCCGCCAGCTGCTCTCTGTCGCGCGAGATCTTCAGGGACTACCCCGATATCGCCCTGCTGGATACATGGCGCTTCGTCGGTCGCCAGGGCGATGTGGCCTACGAGGGGAAGCTCCACTCCAGCCCTCGTACCAATGATCCGGCGCAAGAAGTCAACGTCAGCCTCGTGGGCTGGATGACATACCTGAAAAACCGCAAAATTGCACCGCTCTTCATCGACTCGCGACTCTCGAGCTGGGGGGAGCCATCAGTCCAGCGGCGGGCGGATCTCACGGCGCTCAAAGTCAAACCCGGCCCGTCCGTCTCGGAGGGCTGGCAGGGGACCGGTGAAAGCCCACCGGGTATTGTCATTGACTTCACCAACTGGACGGCTGTTAAAGGCTACACGCAGCGCGGTGAGGCGTGGTTCTACGGTGGCGGTGAGAAGCTCGGCAAGCTCCTCTACCACCTCGCCGTCGTCACCGGACCCGAAGGTGACGCCACCTGGCTTGACATCACCCATCTCGCCGACGACGACACTGCGAGCGGCTATGAGAGCGGCCCCGATCACAACGCGACCACCAACAGCAATGCATATGAAACCGTAGAGGCAACGACTGGCACCCGCGAGTACGCCGTGTTCGTTTCGGAATACACGAACGCCGGGGGTGGGTTCTCCATGACGGATACCCATGTCTGGGAGCTACCCAAGGTGGTCGGTAACCAGGGCCTCGAGATCAGTGGTGCGTGGCCCGAAGTCGGTCCGAAGCTGAGCGACGTCCTCCAGTCGGTCCTCTCCTACTACCCAAAGATAGAGTGGGCCGGGGAAACGAACAGCTTCATCCTGCAGCAGGCGACCTGGCACGACGCGCCCGAGTATGGCTACGAGATCGCCCAGACGCTCAACAATCTCGTGCTCTGGGAGACCTCAGTGTGGGAGGACCGGAAGTTCTACTTCCACCCTGCGGATCTGACCAGGTTCGACTGGCAGCTCCGCACCGACGATCCCGGCACCACCGTCGTCTTCCAGGGCGACTCGATCGAAAACTTCGCCAATGGCTGCTCGGTCAGCTTCACGGACTTCGCGGGCATCCGCCGGGTCCTGTGGCCCGACGATCACGCCGAGCTACGTGACGACTCCGAGAACAACCCAGCCAACATCCATGACGAGCAGCTTTGGACTGACTGCGAGGTGCCGACACCCTGCAGCGAAGCTGAAGCGCTGCAGTATGGCCGCACCTACCTGGCGGAGTACAACCGCCCAAAGCGCCCCGGCACCTTCCGCATCGCTGGCGGCTACATCAAGGACAGCGCGGGGCACTGGCAGCAGGGGTGGAAGGTTCGCAGCTCCCAAACGCTCGGGGTCATGAACAACGTCGCAGAAGACCAGCCACGCCTGATCTTCGCCACCTCCTGGAACCAGGATTCCAAGACGCTGGAGATCACCGTAGACGCCCCCCCGAAGTACCTCGACGCGATCGTCGCCAGGCAGGGACTCAGCCGGACCGCAAGGGGGCATGCATGAGTAACCCAAACCCGAAGGGAGCCTAATGCCCGCCGCAATCGACAACATCGTGATCGAGGCCGGAGCGAAGTTTCGCCGCGAGATCACTTGGCAAGACTCCAACGAAGACCCGATAGACCTCACCGGCTACAGCGCCAAGGCGCAGGTTCGCGAGGCCCACAGATCCAAAGAGCCGCTGCTCACCTTCGACTCAGAGGAGGACTCGATCGAGCTGGGCGAAGAGGGACAGGTCACGTTGATCGCGACTCCTGCTGAGACCCGGGCGGTCGAAGCAGCGACGGTCAAGGAGGGGGTCTGGGACCTGGAGCTGTGGCCAACGGCGGACCCCGACGACGTGACTCGCCTCCTTGAAGGCAAGGCCCGCTTCCGCAGGGAGTCGACCCGATGAGCGACATCGTCGTAATCAGAGATCCGGTGCGCGAGGTAATCACGGTCTCGAGCCCGGGGCCCAGGGGACCTGCGGGGGACGGCGTCGACGTCGACGCGG
Organism: uncultured Solirubrobacterales bacterium; assembly: GCA_963801245.1. Taxonomy (GTDB): domain Bacteria; phylum Actinomycetota; class Thermoleophilia; order Solirubrobacterales; family 70-9; genus VRUE01. Next base: position 876,781 of record CAWDEA010000003.1, on the reverse strand, counting down.
CGATCGAAGAGCACAACGCCGACGCGACCAACGTCCATGGGATCGCCGACACCGCGGCGCTGGCGACCAAGGCCGAAGTCGAAGCGAAGCAGGACGCGGCGACAGCGGCGACCGATGCGGAGCTGGCCGGCGAGACGACCGCTCGTGAGGCTGCTGACGCGACCTTGACCGCGGCCGCGGCCGCGGCACAGGCGACCGCGAACGCCGCCCTGCCGAAAGCCGGCGGGACGATGACCGGCCTCCTCACCCTAGCCGAAGACCCGAAAAGCCCCCTCGAGGCCGCGACGCGCCAGTTCGTGCTCGATCAGTACGCGGCCGTAGTCAACGGCGCCCCCGAAGCCCTCGACACGCTCAAAGAGCTGGGCGACGCCCTGAAAGCGGCCGAAGAATCCGAAGAATCGGCGCTCGAAGCCCTGACCGCGTTGGTCGAATCGAAGCTCTCGAAGGCGTCGGACCTCTCCGATGTGACCGATGCGGCGGTGGCGCGGGCCAACCTCGGCCTCGGCACCGCGGCGACGAAGGACGCTGGCGCGGCTGGGGCGGCCGGCAAAGTGCTGAACGCCGACGACCCGACGACAACCGACGCCCGCACCCCCAAAGAACACACCCACCCGCAGTCCGATGTCACCGGCCTGGTCGAAGCGCTGGCAGCGAAGGTGCCGAACTCGCTGGTCGACGCCAAGGGCGACATCCTCACCGCCACCGCCAATGACACACCGGCACGCCTGCCGGCCGGAGCCAACGGCAGGGCCGTAACGGCCGACTCGACCGCGGCCACCGGCCTGGCATACCGCGAGCTCGGCGCGTTCGCCGCCTGGCGCCCGACCGGGGCGAAGTGGGAGAGCATTCCCGGCCGAAGCATCGGCAGCTCGGCCAACTACACGCCGGTCAGCGGCCAGCTGATGCTCGCCCCGGTCCCGACCCCCTTGCTCGCCGGTGAGACCTACTCCTCGATCAGCTTCATGTCGGCCGCCAACCCGTCGGCCACCACGCACATCTGGTTCTGCCTCATCGACGCCGCGACCCTCAAAGTCCTCCGCTCGACCAAAGACGAGCCCGGCGCCTGGGGTGGAGCCAACGTCGTCAAGGCCCTGGAACTCTCCACCCCCTATACCCCCGCCGTCGACACGCGTGCCTACGTCGGCGTGTGCATCGTCGGCGCCGGCGTAGGCACGCTGCGAAGCACACCGACCCTCTACTCCGGTCTCACTGGGATCGCACCGATCATCTGCGGCGAGTCGAGCACGGGCCTGACCACGCCCCTTGCCGATGGTGTGGCCGTGACCGCACCGACCGCGACGGCCGTCTACCCCTACGCCTACGGGTCCTGATGCCGCCGCGACCGCGCAGCACCCCAAGCGGCAGCGACGATGTCAAGCCACTGGAGCTCTGCCGGGATGACCGACGCAAGTTCTACGGCGTCCTCGACGGCGACCTGCCCGCACGGATGAGGCGCCTGGAGATAGCCGTCTACGGGCTGCTGGCCACCACCGTGCTTCGGCTTGCCAGCGGGTTCCCCGTCGAGCAGATCCCGGCAGCTCTGTACCGCCTGATCTTCTGACCAAAACCGGCAGCCCTGCCGGTCGCTCTACCACTCGCCGCCTAGCGCGGCCTCATAGAAAGGAGGTCCGCTATGCGGCGGACCCTGCTCGCCCTAGTGGCGGCGCTGATACTGCTCGGCGCCGGCGCCCAGGGAGCTCCTGCCTTGACGAACGGCAACGCGCCCTCGAGCGCGATGGCGCCGATCGCCACCGGCATCAAGTGCACCCCCCTACAAGGCCAGCTCGCCAACCAGGCCGCGGCCGGCTGGAACTCGATGGCGCTCGCCGCCGGCGAACGCCTGCCGACCAACGGCTGCGACTCCGCCTACAGGCCCTACGAACGCCAGGTCTACTGGCGCAACTACTGGTGCTCGCTCGGCTCCTGCGGGAACGCCGCATGGCCGGGCACCTCCAACCACGGCCTCGGCCTGGCGGTCGACGTCCCCCAGTTCGTCCGCGGCTACATCGACCTGCACGGTCAGCGCTTTGGCTGGTGCAAGTGCTGGTCTGACGCAGCGCACGAGTGGTGGCACGTCAAGTTCAACCCCGCGATCTACGCCCGCCCCAACCCCGGGCCCAACCTCCGCAGCCCGACCCTTCGCAAGGGCTCCGGCGGCCCCGGCCAAAACGTCTTCGTCCGCAAGGTCCAAAAGCTCCTGCGCGGCCACGGTGACAAGAGCGTCCAGGTCGACGGCGAGTTCGGCCGCTCGACGGCGATCGCCGTACGGCGCTTCCAGAAGGCCGAGAGGATCAAGGTCAACGGCGTCGTCTCCAAGCGGGTGTGGAAGCGCCTGCGACAGCCGGTGCTGAAGCCGGTCAAGACGACCCCCAAGAAGACACCCAAGCCAACCAAGGCCCCGCCCCCGAAGAAGGGCAAGAAGCACAAGCGCAAGCCCCACGGCCCGGCCTGGGGGATCGACGTCTCCAACAACAACGGCCCGGTCAACTGGAAAGCGGTGCGCCGCGACGGCGCCAGCTTCGCCGTGGTCAAGGCCACCGAGGGACAGGACTACATCGATCCGACCTTCAACCGCAAGCAGCTGCAGGCGATCACGAAGGCGGGCCTGGTCCCCGGCGTCTACCACTACCTCCGCCCCCGAGCAGACCGCAAGGGATCCCGTGAGGCAGCGTGGTTCACGCAGGCGATTGGCCAGGCGGGCTACGGCAAGGGCTTCCTCCCGCCGGTCCTCGACGTCGAGGAGACGACCCTGGGCCCGGCCGAGACCTGCCGCTACGTCGGTTCCTTCCTGCGCCTGGTGCGCAAGAACCTCGGCGTGAAGGCGATCGTCTACACGTTCCCGAGCTTCGCCGCGACCAACTTCGCGAGCTGCTCGTGGATCGGCAAGTACCCGCTGTGGATCGCCCACATCGGCGTCAGCGCCCCAACCATTCCGGCGCCCTGGGGCAAGCACCTGATCTGGCAGTACACCTGGTCCGGCAAGGTTGCCGGCGTCGCCGGCGACGTCGACGTCGACAAGCTCATCGGCGGCAAGGCGGCCCTCGCCAGGCTCCGCGTGAAGGAGCCGCCCAAGCGAGCTCGCCTCGCCCCTCGAGCCAGGGTGAAGCTGCCGCTCGAAGCCGAGCCGCGACAGCACCTGCGCAACAAGGTGCCGGCGGCCGACAAGCAGCCGCTCACGCAGCTGCCGGCGGGCGTCCGATGAGGGCGCTCTTCGAAGACCGTCCAACCGAGACCCTGACCGGGCCAGCACTCGGCCTGGCCGTCTTCGGCTTCTGCACCCAGGTCGGCGTGCCGACGATCGTCGCCGGCCTCCTCGCCGTCGCCTGCGCGTTCGGCCCGGTGGTCGTCTCGCAGGTAGTCGATGCCGCCCGGGGCCGCTAAGCCCGCCCCCTACAGCTGCCGCGGCTGCAGCGACCGTCTCCCAGGCCCCCCGGCGGCAACCCTGCCGGCGGGGCCTGTTTGCGAGGACTGCCTACTCAAGGCGATGCCGAGGCGGGAGCAGCTCGAAGCGGAGTGGATGCGCCGGGCACAAGGCGAACCGTGGTGTGTTTCTGATCCACTTGAGTCCGAATCTATGGACCCAAGCGCGGCCAGCGCCTTGGCTTCTCCAGGGAATGGCCGATGCACGTGAACCGCAACTGGGCCTGGGGAAGGCCATCCGCGAGATCCGCCTGAGGGAAGGTCTCAGCCAGGAAGAGCTGGCCTTTCATGCGGGAATCCACCCGACCTGGGTATCTCACATCGAGTCGGGACGCAAGAATCCGGCATGGAGCACGGTGCGGCGCATAGCCAACGGCCTGGGCGTCAAGCTGCTGGAGGTGGTGGCCTTGGCCGAACGCATAGAACTTGAGTAATCGTCTATGGTGACTATCACGGAGTCTTCACTTTGACTCTCCCGTGCCCCTCGGCTTCCCAGCCGGGGGGCACTTTTCGTAGGGCGCCTCCCTGCAAGCCTCCCTGCAACCTCGCGCATCCCCCGTCGCTCAAGTAGAACCCCGCGCGGGAGGGCAATGGCGGCCGGGGAAACCGATCACGATCGCGCGCAGCTGTGGGCGCTGTACTTCGGGCTGCGGGCGCTGAAGGAACCGCCGCCGTTCTTACAGCGGACCCGGGAGGAGTTGCGGTGGCATCTGGAGAGCGGCAGCCAGCCGCCTCCTACTGGCGGGCATCTGAGGTTGGTGAAGTAGCGCCGATTGTCCTGAAGTCAAATCCGCACGAGGTGCAGTCCAGTTTGCCGTTGGGCACCAGGTTTCCGCATCGAGGACAGGGCCGATTTCTAAACCGCTTTCGCACTAGCCCCAGAATTACGAATGGCGCCACGACGACCAGCAGCACGCTCAGCATCTCAACTGGTCCCACTTATCCGCTCCTTTACAGGCTGAGCAGGTTGTCTACCGCCTGCCGCGCCTCTCCTAGCTCGACTAGTCCTGAGATGCCCAGGGCCACGGAGACCACCCCAGCGAGGATGGCGACGCTCGCCCACCCCGGCCGCTCGCCCATTCCCCAGCCAACCCTTGCAAGAGAGAGGCTCGCGGCTCCCAACCCGAGTGGCCAGAAGTAGACGATGACCGGTGCATTCCAGGCCGTGACCCCCGCTACCCCGAAGGCAAGCGATAGGGCCCAAATAATTACGCCCGCTTCCGAGTTTTCGCCTTCGTTTCGCCTGGGCTCTACTGGCTTCGATCTCAGGGTTTCCAGGTCACTGAGGACCGATGGATCATCAGGGTCGACGCCGAGCCTGCGCGCGGTATTGGAAGCATTTTGGTCGGGGTGATCCATACGTTCTTAAGCTTAGGCGTGTTTGAGAACTTCAACGAGGGCTACCACCAGCGCAACGGCGGCGACGGCTCGAAGGATTCCCCAGGTGATCGTTGCGGATGTCGTGCCTCTGGAGCTTTTCGGAACACGCTGGTCGGTCCATTGTTGGCCGTCCCAATAGCGCTGCGTGTCCGTCATTTCGGGATCCGGGTACCAGCCCGCGGCCGCCGTCTCTTCCGTCATCGGTCCCCCTCCGCTCTAGTCGATGGTCGTTGCCGATGCTTCTCCAGATCGGCCAGGGCATCTTGAGCCTTGGAGTCGACGGACTTTCGCCAGCCCTCCCAGCCCCCCTCGAGGAACCACATGGGGACGTCGCAGGCGTCGGCGATCGCGAGGAGCTCGGAGCGCTTGGGGGGACGAGCTGGCTCGGCCACCCCTTCAATTCGCTGCAGCGTCGACGAGCTCAGTTGGATCGCCTCGGCCAGCGCGTCGCGGCCTTTGTAGCCGCCATAGGCCATCGCTGCGCGGATTCTGCGGCCCGTCTCACTGAGCTCCACGCCCCGGAATGTAGGCATGGGGAGCGGTCATTGCTCAGTCGTCTTGACAATCCGCTACCCATTGTGATTAAGTCTTACCCATCACGACCAGGCGCTACCCATCCAAAGAGAGGCGAGCGGCAAACCTACGCCTCGTTGAGCTCCGCCACAAGGCTGGGCTCTCCCAGCGTCACCTGGCCGCCCTCGCCGGAGTCAGCCCCGGTGTTGTGCAACTCGCAGAGAAAGGGTGGACCCCCCGACCGGGCAACGCCGGAGCAATCATCGAGGTGCTCGAGCGACGGTGTGGGTGCTCGATCCGATACATCGATGTTTGGCCGCCGGCGGAGAAGGCGAGGCTCGGGTGCAACTGATCCTCAACCTGAAGATCGAGCGGCTTGAACGCTGTCTGACTCAAGAGGAGATGGCCGACGCTGTCGGCGTTCCCCAGAGCACCTGGTCCCGGGCCGAGCGTGGACTCGAGGTGAGCCCCGGCACGGCGCGCAAGATCGCCAAATACTTCCAGCTCGAGCCGCGAGAGATCTGGGACCTCGACCCCGAGGCCGCCGCGGCATGATCGCCCTAGCCTTCCTCGCCGCCTTCGTCGCCCTCACCCTGACCCTCGGTTGGTCCCTCTGCGCGGTCGCCTCCCGAGCCGATAGGCACCTCGAAGGGAGGGACCGCCGGTGACCCTCCTTCTCATCCTCGCGATCGTCATCACCCTTGCCTGCCTCACCCCGATCTTCTTCGGCGTCTACGTCGACCACGTACGCAGACGCCGACGAGCGCGGACCGGGGCCCTCCGCTCCGAATACCGCACCGCTGGAGACCAGCGCCGCCTCGCCCTCCAGGTGATCGGCGGCTCCTACCACGACAGCGCACCGCGGCTGCCATGAACCTCACCGAGGCAGAACTCACCCTGAGAGGCCAGGCAGTCGCCAAGGACCGCCTAGACGAAGCCAACCGGCTCATGGCCAAGACGGCCCACCTGGCCCCGGGCAACCCAAGACGCGACCAGGCTGTGCGCAAGCTGCGAGAGGCCACGGCGGTCGCCAGCGAGTGGGGCGTCATCCCCAGCGCGGTCGAGCAGGTCAACGCAGCCCGCCGACGTCGCGCAGGAGGAGCCGAGTAATGCCCGCCCCGAATCGAGACCCCCGGCTGCAGCTCCCCTCTCCCGGCCCCGGCCGCCCCGAACACCCCTGCTTCCACGAGCCCCAGCGGGGGATGTCCCTGCTCGAGTTCCTGATCGCCGTCGCCGCGGTCGCGGTCCTCTTCGGCGTCCTCTCCCTGGCTGAGGCGGTGGTCTGAGTGGCGACCCGCCGCACCCGCCGCGAAGGCCGGGACCAACAGCGTCACGAGGCCCTCGCCCACAAGCTCGACCAGGTCGACGCCCTGCGCCGGCAGATGCTCGCCGACGCGGCCGCACTCCCACCTGCCCGCTGCGTCCAGGCTGCCGCGGCGCGCGGCTACGCGGCCCGGCTCAACGCGATCCTCGAGGACGGCGGCCAACGATGACCCACCGCCTCACACGCCGAGAGAGCCGCCAGGTCCGAACACAGCGGGTGAATAGACCCGCCCCCGGGGCGACGACGCCGGATCGGTGGAACGGCCCCGCCGACATCGCCTGGTGCGACGAGCACGGCCTACACGGCGCCCGCGATCACTGCTTCGAGTGCGGCAAGCTCGTTGAGCAGATCCGGATGCTGCCCCTCAACGAGCTGCGGGCCTACTGCGAGGAGGCGATCGCCCGGGCTGATGCGATACGTCGGACCTCGGCCTCCGAGGTCATCTACAACCTCGCCGACGGACAGATCGCGGCGCTCAATGAGGTTCTTCGCCACTTCGGCCTGCTCGATTCTCCGGATGTCCACGGTTCGGACGCAGAGCCCAAAGGGGGACCTGGCTGGCTTCGCCAGGCTCTTGCCGATTTTGTCGACATGGGGATCAGGCAGGGAAGGAACCCGCGGCCGCGACCCTCGGATAAGCCGACGCCTCCGACGGACCCCGGGAAGCCGACTCGACGGGGACCCGGGGCATGAACCCCGCCTCCCTACACCCCGGCACCGAGGTCGAGGTCGACATCCGCGGCCGCATCTTCACCGCGACCATCACCGGCAACCCTGCCGGTGAGCGCTACCCAATCAAGCCACCCCGCGGCGTCGGCTACCACTCGATCACAGAGCGCCAGGTCCGCCGCGTCCTGCGGTCCGCCCAACTGCAGCTGGGGGCGTCGTGAAGTCCCAGCAGCAGATCATCCGCGAGCGCAAGGCCTGGGCCCGCGGCAAGGTAACCGTCGCCTGGCTGACGGTCGCCAAGGTCGTCGAGGACCCGAGCCTCACCCTCGAGCAGCTGCACGAGCACGACCGCGCCATGCGCGACGCGATCGCGATCGCCCAGGAGTGGACCCTCGACCCCGACGCGATCGTCGATGAACTCACGGCCTCAGAGATGGGGAAGGCGGCGTGACCGTGGCAGAGCTGACCCGCCCAACGCTTGGCCCGGAAATCCTGGCTAAGAGCGACGGGCCGTGCAAGGGCTGCCCGCGACCGATCAAGGCCGGGGAGAGCTACATCGTCGTCGTCGACAAGGTCGGCACGATGCACGCGCAGTGCGCCTACGGCTACCGCCGCGTCCTCGAAGAGCACGCCGAGGAGGGCGAGGAGTGAGCGCGGTGACCACCGAGCCCTGGCTCACCAAGCGCGAGCTCGCCAGCGTGCTCAAGGTCTCGATCCGCACGATCGTCCGCCTGCAGCTGCCGCATACAAAGGTCGGAGGCCAGAACCGCTATCGCCTGACCGAGTGCGAAGCGGCCCTTCGAGGCGTCCCACCGGAGGGCGGCAACGTGCTTCGATTCCCTCGTCAACCGACGAGAGGAGCGGCAGCATGAGAGTTTGCAGTAGCGGACACGTGATCAACGAGGCGGAGTGGCGAGCCACGTCACTTCGCCTACCGTGCGGATGCCCGGTTCTATCGGTTGAGGCGCGGGAAGCTGAGGGCTTGCCACCGCTGGCGGACGTGGTCGAGCGGTCACGTCGGTGGGAGTCGCAGCCATGAGCGCCTTCGAACGCCCCAAGGGCAGCGGCCAGTGGGTCGCCAAGTTCCAGCGCAACGGCAAGCAGGTTTGGGTGCCCGACGGCCCCTGGTCCACCAAAACCCAGGCACGGGAGGCTGAGCGCCGCCACCGCGACCGCCTCGACGCGCGTCGCAGCACCGAGACATGCGCCAGCTTTGTCGACCGCTGGCTCGAGGAGTGGCGCCGACCCGCCGCGTCGACCCGGCGCTCCTACGGGATCTCAGCCCAGCGCTTCGCCGAGGACTTCGGTGCCACCCTTCTCGAGGAGGTTGAGCGTCCCTCCGCCCGCGCCTGGGCCCTCGGCGTCCCGCGCAACGTCTCGAAGGTCATCTCGACGATGTACCAGGACGCCTACAACATCGGCCTCGTCTCCGACAACCCTTTCGCCAACCTGCGGCTCCCGGCGACGGAGCGCACCGAAGAGGTCGAGCCGCCGTCGCTCGAGGAGTTCCGCCGACTGCTCGCCGGCTGTCTCACCCTCGGCGGCTACGCGGCCGAGTTCCGGGCGCTGATCACCTTCACCGCCTGGACCGGGCTGCGCGCGGCCGAGGTCCAGGGCCTGCAGTGGGACGACATCGGAACCGACACGCTCTGGGTGCGTCGGGCCCGCAAGGACGACGGCACCTACGGCAAGCCCAAGAACGGCCTCGAGCGAGAGATCGTCTTCTTCCGCGCAGCCCAGGTCCTCGACCAGGTGCCCCGTCGACACGGTTCGCCGTTCGTCTTTCACTCGATCAAGGGCGAGGACCTCAACAAGGGCAACCTCTACTACGCCTGGAAGACCGCGCGTGACAACTCCGGCACTTCGGCCGATCGGATCGCCGGCGGGGTCAAGCCGGTCCGCTTCCACGACCTGCGCCACTTCTGCGCCACGCAGCTGCTCGAACAGGGCAACAGCCACTACGACGTCAGCGTGCAGCTTGGCCACGAGGACGGGGGCGCCCTCGTCATGGCCCGTTACGGGCACCCCTCGAAGGACGCTGCCCGGGCCCGGCTACTGGCTCGCGACACCGAACTCGTTGCCGAAACTGGTAGCTCAGCTACCACTGGGGTGGGCGGCTGATGGCTCTACAGGCGCCGATGGCGCTGCCGTTTAACGATACGCCCCGATGTCCGAGTGGTCTACAGCTCCTCGGCCTGTAGCGACCGCATCTCGCGGACGCTCGGGACGGCGATCACTGCGAAGGTCGTCACCGCGATCACGGCGGTGGCCGCGATCAGGCCGGGGCCGGCGCCGAACAGCTCCTGCTCCAGCCCGCCGAGCATGTAGCCGAGCGGGATCAGGGCGAAGGAGCCGAGCAGGTCGTAGGAGCTGAGGCGAGATCGCAGGGAGATCGGGGTTCGCGTCTGCAGGATCGTCTCCCAGAGAGCGCCGAAGATCGCCAGCGAGGCCCCGGCCACAGCCGCGCCCGCGGCGATCAGGCCGACGGGCGCAAGCGTCGCCAGGAGCAGCAGCGGCGCCGCCCACGCGCCGACCATGAGGGTGGCCACCAGTAGCGGGCGGTCGGGGTTCCAGGACATCGCGACGATCGCCCCGAGCACCTCGCCGGCGCCCAGCGCGGCGAGGATCGTCGCCCAGGCGGCGGGCCCGCCGAGCGAGTCCGCCGAGACGGTGGGGCCGAAGACGAAGAAGGGGGCGAAGACAAGCGAGTTGAGGATCGCGAACTCGGTGACGATGACCCAGACCCAGGTCGTGCGGCGGAACTCCCCCCAGCCCGCGGCGAGGTCCTGCCGCACCGTGCTGACTCGGCGCCGGGCTGTCTGGGGCGCCCGGACTCGGACCTTGGCAAGCAGTGCCGCGCTGAGCAGGAAGCTGGTGGCGTCGACGGCGAAGGCCCAGCCGGGCCCGGCGACGGCGAGGACGGCGACCGCGACCGCCGGGCCCGCGATGCCGCCGATCGAGACGGCCATTCCGCGCAGCGCGTTCGCCTCCTGGAGTCGCTCGGGAGGAACGGACTGCGAGATCAGCCCCTGCATCGCCGGCATGAAGAACGCCGCGCCGGCGCCAAGCACGGCCTGCGCGGCGACGAGATGCCAGAACTCGGCGTGACCGCCGATCAGCAGCACCGCCACGATCCCCTGCGACGCGAACCGGCACAGGTCGGCGGCGATTACCACCGAGCGGCGGGCCATCCGGTCTCCTCCGACGCCGCCGAAGAGGAGGAGGGCGGCGAGCACGACGGCCTGCGCGGCGAGGGCGATGCCGACCTGGGCCATCGAGCCGCCGATCGAGAGCACGGCGAACGGCAGCACCGCCAGCACCATCAGGTCGCCCACCGCGGAGGTCAGCTGGGCGAGCACGAGCCGGCGCAGGTTTCCTTCGCGGAGCGCCGAGAGGTCGAAGGCGAGCCTGGCTCTCTCGGTCATCCACGTCCCTCCATTCGCTCAAGAAAATCTGAGGAAATCTGATGAAAGGCTAGACCATCGTAGGCTTGGGATCAACGGAGTTATGTAGAGCGGACGATTGTTCCTCCAGTTTCCGGGAGATTGTGCCGATGGTGGCGTGGAGATGACGCAGATTCCCCAGGTCGAGCAGCGCAAGGAACGGGCAATGTTCGAAACGGAACGGCACTTGGTTGCCGGTGACGTGACCCTGCCGCCGGAGGGCTACCAGAGCCGTTTCTCGGACCTTCTCAACCGCAGCGACCTCGGCTTCATCGCGCTCACGAACGCCGAGGTCACCTCGATCGTGAGCGGCGAGGTGACGCGGCGCGAGTTCATCGTGCTCGGCAAGTCCCACATCAAGCTCGCCTACCCGGCCGAGTAGCGCTCGCCCGATGGGTCGGCCGGCCGGCCCCTTCGCTCGGCGCTACGCCCGCGCCTCGCGCTGCCGGCCGCCCTGCGCGTAGGAGCCGAGGTCGAAGAGGAAGGCGAGGACGACGATGAACCACTCGAAGCCGACGACTCCGTCGGAGGAGCTCCACATCACCGCGTAGGCGAGGGTCGTCCAGGGCAGCAGGAAGAAGCCGAGGAAGGGCACGAACCAGCTCTCGAAGGCCCGGCCGAGCATGTCGCTGAACAGCCACAGCGCGAACAGCGCCAGCCGCGGCGAGATCAGGGCGAAGAGGACGACGAAGCAGCCGATCCGGCAACGTTACCTCGGCGCTAGGCTGGAACGTGAGCCGATGAGCCGATTTGGCAAGCTGATGACGATGCACCACGCTGTGCTGGGGACTTCTTTGAAGCCCCCCTTTCCGGACGGGATCGAGACGGCCTACTTCGCGCTCGGCTGCTTCTGGGGCGCGGAGCGGCTCTTCTGGGAGATCGACGGCGTTCACACGACGGCGGTCGGCTACATGAACGGGACCACGCCGAACCCGACCTACGAGGAGGTCTGCACCGGGAAGACCGGCCACGCGGAGGCGGTGCTGGTCGCCTTCGACCCGGCCAGGGTCTCCTACGCGGACCTGCTGAAGGTCTTCTTCGAGGAGCACGACCCGACCCAGGGGATGCGCCAGGGCAACGACGTCGGCACCCAGTACCGCTCGGGGATCTACTTCGTCAGCGACGCCCAGAAGGAGACGGCCGAGATAGCCAGGCGCGTCTACGACGAGGCGTTGCGGGCGGCGGGCCACGGGCCGGTGACGACCGAGGTCGAGCCGGCGGCGCCCTTCTACTACGCCGAGGACCACCACCAGCAGTACCTGCACAAGGTCCCGAACGGCTACTGCGGCCTGGTCGGCACCGGGGTCTCCTGTCGCATCCCGGTCGCTTCCTCCTAGAGGGACCAGCGAATCCCTGCCCGCCCGGCGCTGCGAATAGCATCTCGCGCCGGTGACCCCCTCCTTCGGCTCCTACATCGCCGGCTGCCTGGCCACGATCGGCATCGTCAGCGCGCTCGCGCTCGGCGGCTACTGGCTGCGGCGCTGGATCGTGCCCGAATTCTCCGGCGCCCTCGCCCGCCTGGCGGACGCGACGATCGCCACCGCCCTGCTGATCGCGGCGCTGCAGCTGCTCGGGACGCTGAGCGTCCTCACCTTCGGCTGGACGATCGTCGGCTGCATCGGCATCGGCCTCGGCGCGGCGCTGCTGGGCTGGTGGATGTCGCCCGCCGAGCGCCGCGAGGTGTCGGCGCCGCAGGTGCAGGCGACGGCCCTGCTGATCGCGCTCGGGGTCGCCTCCTGGGTCGTCGCCGAGTGGACCTTCCCAGCGATGCAGAGCCTCGACTTCGGCATGTTCGGCGGCGACACCACCTGGTACCACATGCCCTTCTCGGGGCGGATCGCGCAGGAGGGGTCGATCGTCCACCTCCATTTCACCGACCCGCTGCGGCTCGCCGCCTGGTTTTACCCGGGCAGCTCGGAGCTGATCCACGCCGGCGGGATCGTCCTCTTCAAGACCGACTGGCTCTCGCCGCTGATCAACATGATCTGGCTCCCGATCGCGCTGCTCGCCGCCTGGTGCGTGGGTCGCCCGTACAAGGTCGGCCCGGCAACGCTGGTCGCCGCGGCGCTGGTCTTCTCGGCCGGGGTGATGATCGAAACCCAGCCGGGCGAGGGGCGCAACGACATCATGGGGCTCGCCTTCCTGCTCGCCTTCGCCGCCTTCCTGATCAACGGCCACCAGCGCCGTGCGCCCGACGCCGGGGCGGTGCAGGACGCGCCCGAGCGCGACGTGCCGCTGCTCGACAAGGGACCGCTGATCGTCGCCGGGATCGCCGCCGGGATCGCGATCTCGGTGAAGCTGCCGCTGCTGGCGCCGGTCGGCGCGATCGCGGTCGGGATGGTCGTGGTCAGCGGCGCCGGGCGCCGGCTGATGACCGCGGCGGCGATCGGCATCCCCGCCTTCCTCGTCGGCGGCTATTGGTACGTGCGCGCGGCGATCCACACCGGCGGCAACCCGATCCCGCAGATCGGCTGGGGGCCGCTGAAGCTGCCCCGTCCCGACCAGATGCCGCTCGACCCGCGGCCGCGCTTCGCCGTCGCCGACTACCTGACCGAGCCGACGATCTACCGCAAGTGGTTCTTCCCCCAGCTCGACAACGCGCTCGGGCCGCTCTGGCCGCTGATCCTGATCGTCGCCGTGGCCGCGGCCGTCTACATCGCGGTCCGCTCGCGCAACAAGATCCTCCGCGTGCTGGCCGCCGCCGCCCTGTTCACGGCCGCCGTCTACGTCGTCACCCCGCTGACCGCCGCCGGCCAGGAGGGCTCGCCGACCGGGTTCTTCACCAACACGCGCTACCTGATGCCGGGCCTGCTCCTGGCGCTCACCCTGCTGCCGATCGCGCGGCCGCTGCGCGCGCCCGATAGCCGCGCCTGGCAGACGCTGCTCTTTCTCACCGGGGTCTACGCGATCTCGGTGCTGGTCACGCCGCGCTGGTTCCCCGGGTACATCGTCGCCACCGTCTTCCTCACCATGGCCCTGGTCTGGGTGCCGGCGGCGCTGGCGATGTCGCGGTCGCGGCGAGGGGTGGGGCGGGGAACGGTCGCGCTCGTCGCCGGCGCCGTGCTCCTGCTCGCCGTCGTCCTCGGTCGCGCGCAGGAGGTCCAGTACTACAAGCAGCACTACACCCGGGTGCTGCCGTTCCTCGGGGAAGGCGGGCCGCGCGAAGCGTACTCGCTCGCCCACGGCCTGCATGACAAGCGGATCGGCATCGCCGGCTCGGGGGAGATCTTCTTCGGGCAGTACGGCTTCTACGGGCGCGACCTCGACAACTACGTCCAGTACGTCGGCGTGGAGGGCCCGGACGGGACCTACCGCCTGGCGACCAGCTGCCGCCAGTTCCGCCGCCAGATCAACGCCGGCGACTACGACTACCTGATCCTCAGCCAGTACACGCAGGACTCGGCCGACTCGCCCTACTGGTACCCGATCTACGCCTGGGTCAAGACCGACCCGGCGCTGGAAGAGGTCGTGGCCGAGCCCGCGGTGACGCCGCAGCCCGACTTCGTCTTCAAGGTCAACGGCAAGCTCGACCCGGCAGGGTGCGACGAGGTCGGCTCGGGCTGAGACGCTCCGGCGCGGGCGTGGCTCAGACCGGCGCCAGGGCGTGCTCGCGGATCAGCTCCGCTGAGCGCTGCGGCCGCTCCCACCAGAACATGTGACCGGCGCCCTCGAGCGTCTCGAGGCGGGCGTCGGGGATGGCCGCGGCGATCTGGCGGCCGTTGCCGTGTCCCAGCAGGCGGTCGACGTCGCCGTGGATGACCATGGTGGGAAGTGAGATCTGGCCGAGGCGCGCGTGCGTGTCGTGGGCGCCGCAGGCGCGCATCTGCTGCAGGACGACCGGCTGAGGGGCGGGCAGCTGCGAGCCCATCTCGGCGAAGGCGGCGAAGCGCGAGTCGTCCTCGCGGAAGCCGGGGGAGAGGTTGATCTCCCACATCGCGCGGAAGACCTGCGCGGGCTCGCCGGAGGCGTAGGCGGTGCCGAGCAGCTGCAGATCCTCGGGGGCCATCAGCGCCCCCTCCGGGCCGCCGCAGTAGCTGCAGCCGATCGTCAGCGTGCGGATCCGCTCGGGGTGGGCGAGGGCCAGCTCCTGGGCGATCATGCCGCCCATCGAGATGCCGACCACGTGGGCGCTCTCCAACTCCAGAGCGTCGAGCAGGGCGGCCGTGTCGGCGGCCATGTCGGCGATCGTGAACGGCAGCTCGGCGCGGCCGGAGAGCCCCATGCCGCGGTTGTCGAAGACGATGCACTCGAAGCTCGGCTCGAGGCCGGCGAGGAACTCGCGGCCCCAGGCCACGTGCGTGGCGCTCATCCCCTGGATCAGCAGCAGCGGCTCGCCCTCCCCGGAGCGGAGGTAGTGCAGCTCCGTGCCCCCTGCGTCGACCGTCGGCATCGCTCGCGATCCTACGCCAGATGTCGCACTTCCCGCCGCATAGCGGCGTTAACTGCGACACCAAGGCGGATTCCAGGGCCTATTCTGGGCGTACCCCGCCCCCGTAGCTCAGTGGACAGAGCACCGGCCTTCTAAGCCGATGGTCGCTGGTTCGAATCCAGCCGGGGGCATGCTGGCGGGCCAGCGCCGGATGACCATGTCGGTGGTCGAACCGCCTTGGTGCGCGATTCTGGATTAGCCGGAATCCAGAAATGCCGAGGCCGCCTTGCGGCGGCCTCGCGCCCTGCTGACGAAACAGCAGGGGGATTGGCTCCAGTATACGGATCGATGGTCTGGAGCCACAGGGCTCACCACATCTCGGGCTTGACCAGCCGAGCGCCCTTGGGGGAGACGATCCGATCGGGGAACTGGCACTTCGCGACGTCGCGGGCGGAGAGGCGGATGAAGCTGGCGTTGGCCGGCAGCGGGTCCGGGGAGAGGGCGGCGCTGCGGTGCTTGCTGTGCAGCACTGGGTTGATCACGGTCACGTGCAGGTCAAGCTCTTCGCGGACAACCCGGATCGGCATCTTCAGGTCGCCGTCGTTGGATATCACCGCGGCAGACTCGTAGCGTCGGTTGAATCCGTCGAGGAGAAGGCGCGTGGCGAGGTTGACGTCGGTTCCCTTCTCCTCGTAGGTGACGACGGTTCGCTTGGACTTCTCATCGGGGGCGGGCTCAACGAGCGTGCCCCGGACCCGCTTTGAGATGTAGCGACCGAGGAAGATCTCCAGGTTGGGGGTCGTCCGCAACGCGCGGTGGTAAAGGCGCTGGCGGTCCTGTGCGCCCGGGTCTTCGGGGTCGCGCTTGATGTTGGCCGTGAAGTAGGCGATCTCGACGATCTCGTCATTGGGCAGTAGCCGCTGGGCGAGAGCCAGGGGATTCAGCCAGCGCCGCCCTACTGCCCTGCATGCCCCGTAGTAGAGGTTGAACGCGTCGATGTAGACAATCGTCTGCAAGCCTTCAACCTAACCGTTGCGGCGGCTGGTTGACCGATCATCGCGCGTCCACCCACGGCGGTACCATCGATGCTGTAATCTGTTGCATCAGATGAATGCAGTCATTGACTGCAAAGGAGGAGGAAGATCAAGGCGCTGACGATCAGGAATGTGCCGCCGACCCTCGCGGAAGCTCTCGAGCGCGAGAAGCGCCGCAAGGGCAAGTCGCTCAACCAGACGGTCATCGACCTCCTCGGGCAGGGACTCGGGGCGGAGGGCGAGCGTTCCAATGGACTGGGCCGCCTCGCCGGAGGCTGGAGTGAGGACGAGTTCCGCGAGTTCGAGCGGGCGACCGCGCATTTCGAGGCGGTTGACGAGGAGCTCTGGCGTTGAGCTCGCTCTGCCTCGATACCTCCGCTTACAGCAACTTCCGGCGCGGGAGCGAAGAGGTGGCGGCGCTCCTCGACAGGGCCGAGCTCGTGGGTGTGCCGACCATCGCACTCGGTGAGTTGCGCACCGGCTTCCTGCTCGGTGGCAGGCGACAGCGCAACGAAACGGAGCTGGACGCCTTCCTCGATAACCCTGTCGTCGAGGTGCTGCCGGTCGATGCCGAGACGAGCCGCCATTACGCGGAGATCGTCGCCGAGCTTCGCAAGGCGGGAACGCCTGTCCCCACCAACGACATCTGGATCGCCGCCGCCGCGGCCCGCAGCGGCACCACGGTCCTGACCTGCGACGACCATTTCGAACGCATCGGCCGGGTCGGCACGATCGTCGTCGACAGCTAAATTGGATCCGTGGCCGAGGTCCTCTACTACGCGATTCCGGCGTTTGTGCTGCTGCTGGTAGCCGAGCTGCTCTCCTTCAAGTACCTGCGTGACGACGACCTGGTCGGCTACGAGTCCAAGGACACGCGCACGAGCCTGACCATGGGCGGCGGCAACGTCGCGATCAACGCGGTCTGGAAGCTCGTCGTCCTCGTCGCCTACGCCGGGCTCTACGAGCTGACGCCGCTGCGGATGCCGGCCGATCAGTGGTGGACCTACGTCCTGCTCTTCTTCGCCGACGACCTCGCCTACTACTGGTTCCACCGCGTCCACCACGAGGTGCGGGTCTTCTGGGCGAGCCACGTCGTCCACCACTCCTCCGAGCACTACAACCTCTCGACCGCGCTGCGCCAGACCTGGACGCCGATGACCGCGCTGCCCTTCTGGGCGCCGCTGGCGCTGCTCGGCTTCGCCCCCTGGATGATCCTCACCCAGCTCGCGATCAGCCTGATCTACCAGTTCTGGATCCACACCGAGCGGGTGAAGAAGTTGCCGGCGCCGGTCGAGTTCTTCTTCAACACGCCCTCCCACCACCGCGTGCACCACGGCGCCAACGAGGTCTACCTGGACCGCAACTACGGCGGCATCCTGATCATCTGGGATCGCATGTTCGGGACGTTCCAGGGTGAGACCGAGAAGCCGAAGTACGGGCTGACCAGGAACATCCGCACCTTCCGGCCGACCAGCGTCGCCTTCCACGAGTTCGTCGACATCGCCCGCGACGTGCGCGCCGCGACGAGCTGGCGCCACAAGCTCGGCCACATCTTCCGCGGCCCGGGCTGGTCGCCCGACGGCAGCGGCGGCGGCCCCCGGGGCTAGCGCTCTTCCGACGGAGCCCCGAACCGGTTTGTCGTCGCTCTCCGGCGGGTAGTCCGGCGGCATGAACCTATCGATACTGCTGATCATCATCGGGATCGTCCTGGCGATCCTCGTCCACTACGTGCTCGGGATCGTCGTGGTCCTGGTCGGGCTGGCGATGCTGCTGCTGCCAAGGCTCGGCGCGCGCAGGGCGTAGGGCAACCGCGGCGGTGAGTGGAACGCCGCCGCGGCGCCCGCGCGCTGGCGCGGCCTGGCAAGCTGGTGCGATGGCACCCTGGAAGCTGCCACTGATCGTCGCCGCTCTGGTCGTGCCGATCGTCGCGGGGTTCCTGCTGGTCGGCCCGGCGCTCGGGGTCGCGGTCGGGGCGCTGGCGGTGCTGGCTCTCCTGGTGGTGGCTGCGCGGCAACGCCCGCGGGGACCGATCGGGCCCGAGGGCGAGGGCGCGCGTCGCGTCCTGATCGTCGCCGCCGACGCCGTGGAGGCGCCGGCGGACGTGGCGCGGATCGTGCGCACAGCGGGGATCGACGGGTCGCCCCGCGGTGGCGAGGTACGGGTCCTGGTGCCCGCGCGCATCGGCTTCATGGACCGCTGGGCCTCCGACGTCGAGGGCGCGAGAAACCGGGCCCAGGAGCGGCTCGTGGTGACGCTCGCTGCGCTGGCGAAGGCGGGCGTCGCGGCCGAAGCGCGGGTGGGGGACGAGGACGTCGTGCAGGCGGTCGAGGACCAGCTGCAGAGCTACCCGGCGACCGAGGTGGTGCTGGTCAGCGGCGAGGCGGAGGACGCCGGCGAGGCGGCGGCCGAGCTGCGCTCCCGCCTGCGGGCCGAGTTCCACCACGTGCAGCTGAACGCCTAGGGGTAGCTTCCGGTGCGCCTTATGTACCCATGGGTGGCATAAAGCGCACCGGAACGACGTTGCGGGGCCGTCAGCAGACGTGCGGCCGGGCGGCGCTCTTGACGACCTCGAAGGCGCTGCCGGGGATGCGCTTCAGCTGGTTCAGGTTCTCGTCGTCCCAGCGCCGGTCGCTGGTGCCGCTGAAGAACCAGTTGGAGCCGTTGTCGGCGACGATCGCCCCGTAGCGCTTCAGGGCTTCGGCGATGACGCGGGCGCCGCCGCTGAAGCGGCCGAGGCCGTAGCCGGCCTTCAGCCGCAGGCGGGTGCCCATCGCCGGCGCGCGCGGGTCGGATGTGTCGCCGGCGCAGTGCGAGGCGGGGTGGACCCAGGCGTCGCGGGTGCTCTCGAAGGTGACGCGGATCGCGTGGTCGAGCTCGCCGGCCGCGACCTCCTCGTAGCGGACGAGCCCGGGGAAGATCGGCAGGCCGGCGGCGTCGGCCGAGGTCCAGGAGTCGGGACGGCCCGCGGTCGAGCGCAGGTCCCAGCGCGCGCCCGAGTCGGCGTTCCAGTGCGGTGACCCTCCCGGCTTGAAGAAGGCGCGGTAGAGCTCGTAGAGGACGCAGCGCGCGCGGTCGAGGACGAGCACGTGCCGGTCGCCGTCGCTGCGCTTGCCGCCCTCGACCGGGGCGCCGCCCGGCACCGGGAACGGACCGGGGTCGCTCTCCTCGCCGTAGGCGGTGTAGCGGACCGGCAGCTTGCGCTGGGCGGCGCCGACGACCGCGTAGGGGAAGCCGTAGGCGCGCGGTGAGCCGAAGTCGGGATGGAGGAAGTTGCCGCCGTTGGCGTCGATGTAGGCGATCGTCGCGGCGGAGCCGGGTGCGAGGGGCGCCCTGGAGACGTCCTGGTTCCAGGCGGCCTGGCTGGGGAGGGAGGGGGCGCCGGCGGGAAGCCCCGCGGGCGGGTCGGGGAAGACCGGGCAGGTGCCGAGCGGGGGATAGGGGCCGAGGGCGGCTCCCCGGCTGGCGCCCAGGAGCGCGGCCACGGCCACCACCGCGACGATTACCACGGCCGCGAGCCCGCGCATCCTACTTTCACCCACCCCCAGCGTGGTCAATGTCGGTTACGTCCCGCCGCTTGGCCATCGCCCCAACCGTAGCGCGGCTAGCCTGAGGCGCGATGAGCCTGGACGACCGTCCCACCCTGCTTGTTATCCAGCATGCCCCCTGGGAGGGCCCGCACCGCATCCTCGATGCCTGCGGCCGGCTCGCCGAGCGCACTGTCAAGCCGCTCGCCGGCCAGGCGCTGCCAGACCACGACGAGGTCGCGGGGGCGGTCGTCATGGGCGGACCGATGAACGTCGACGAAGTCGAGCAGCACCCGGAGCTGGCGACCGAGCGCGAGTGGCTCGCCGAGGCGCTGCGACGTGAGATGCCGCTGCTCGGCATCTGCCTCGGGGCGCAGCTGCTGGCGCGAGCGCTGGGAGCCGAGGTGAGGCCGGGGGAGGGGACTGAGCTGGGCTTCGCCCCGGTCGAGATCCTCGACCCCGACGATCCCCTGCTCGGCGCTCTCGCCCCCAGCACGCCCGTCCTGCACTGGCACGGAGACGTGTTCGACCTCCCCGACGGCGCCCAGCACCTAGCCCGCTCCGAGCGCACCGAGGTCCAGGCCTTCCGCAAGGGCAACGCCTGGGGCGTGCTCTTCCACCCCGAGGCCGACTTCGCCCTGCTCGAGGCGTGGCTGGCGGTGCCAGAGATGGTCACGGAGATGAGGGAAGCGCTCGGAGACGAGGGCGCCCACGCCCTCCCCGAGGAAGCCGAAGCGCTGGAGGCGGGCCTGATCGCCCGCACGACCCCGGGCCTACGCGCCTTCACTGCCCTGGTCGCCTCTCGATAGGCGCCCATGCCCTGATGGTCCTATCGGTTGGTGCGCCTGCCCTGGGCAAGCAAGCCCTGGGCACGCTTGCGCACGTATTTCGCCACCGCAGAATTGCCGGGAATCACTCCATCTCGCACGGCGTCGAGCACGACCGTGGATGTCGCTCGAATCACCTCGCGGCTGCGATCCTCCGGGTGCCTCCAGATCCGTGCCTCCCGCACGAGGTCCTCCAGCCCGACATCGGGCAGTGAGATCTGCGCTCCGATGGGCATTGCCGCGTCGGTTCGAAGCCTTGGCCACAGGGTTGTCGGCACTGTGTCGTAGAGGGGCGCTAGCTCGATCCTCTCGGGCTCTGGATGGAGCAGCGCGAGGTTCTTGCCGTGGGCGTCGGCATTGCCGATGAGGACCGTGAAGGTGGTCGTTGCCAGCAGGCGATCCAGCTCGGCTCCTGGGTCGGCGGCATAGCTGTCGAGCAGCTCCGCCGCTTGCCGCAGCGTGGGGCCGCCCGCCGACGCGTACTTCGCCCGTCCTTCGGCATCGCTTGGATCGATGCCGAGCGCTTGGCAGAGGTCCTCCTGGTGGATCCGACTTGTCTCGCCGCCCTCGACCGCTCGATCGAAGCGCGAGACGATCAGGCAGCGCTGCTCGCCCAGTGTCTGAGTCTCGACCTCGATCTCGCTCAGCCCAGCGGCGGACGCGAGCCTCAGGCACTCTGCCTCGGCCTCGATCAGGCCGGGATACCGCGCATCGTCGAGCTTGAGGATGTGCGTGGAAGGGCAGCCGCGCTGTGGGCGGCCCCAGCTGCCGTCGGGCAGCTTCACCAGCAGGAGCTTGTCCTGCAGGCCTGCCAGCGAGAGCTCGCTGTCGTCGTGGGCGCCAAGCGGATGCTCGTCGAGGTCTTCGATTGCCGCCCGCAGGCTCTCCCCGCTGTACCGCTCGATCCCATAGCGCTCCTCGTTTGGCGGCTCGGCGCCGATCACCAAGGCCCCCGCGACGTCCCGTCCGTATCGCTCGATCAGGCCGAACGTATCGCTGGTCGCCAGACCCGCATTGTGGGCAAGGGTCTGCAGTGCCCTGCCCTCGGGAAGGAGCCCGCGGCAGAATGCGAGGGCATCCATGTGGCGTGTGCCGAGCGGCAAGCTGCAGGAGAGGAGGGGGCTGTTCTGCGGCCAGCGTTCCAGTGCCTCCTCGCTGTAGATGCAGCTGGTCCCGCCCGTCCTTGATTGGCTGAGCTCGGCGACCCGGACGCCGTCCAGCCACACCCCCAGCCGCTCAGCCTTTGCCATGGGTCACTGGGATGCTGACGCTGACCGTCGCACCCATCCGCCGCAGCGCCCGCAGGGCCCGCTCCAAGACCAGCTGGTCGGCCCCCGTCTCGAGTCGCGCCAGATAGCCACGATCGACCTCGATCTGGCTCGCCAATTCGCTCTGGGTTAGGTCTCGCGCGGCCCGGACACCGGCGATCGCGCGCCCCAGGTCAGCCGGATTGTGGATCGTCCAATTGCGAACCGCAGCGGGCTCTGCTGCTGTCTCGCGCCGCCGCACCCCGCTGTTTTCATCTGTCTTCATATTCAAACAGTACCACTCAACCAGCCTTTGTCTGAATATCAGAACAACCTGCCAGGTTTGCGGCGACGTGTCGATATCAACACAATCCAGTTCCCGTCGCTCAATCCCAGCGGGAAGATCGGGAGGCACTCGTGGATATCGCGCTACAAGCCGCTAGATTGAGGCTACGCGGTGGACGTAGCTCAGCTGGTAGAGCTTCGCGTTGTGGTCGCGACGGTCGCGGGTTCGAGTCCCGTCGTCCACCCTGGAAAGCGCTGCCGGTCCTTCTGCGCCGAGGCGCTGCCTAGGCAGTGGCCAAGTGGGCGGCGAGGGCGTCGCGGCGGAAGTCGAAGATCCGCTCGAGGTCGCGGCGGATGAAGAGGCTGTGGGCGAGCTCGCCGAGGGGCCCGTAGGGGTTGGCGTAGCGGACGCGGTCGTGGATGGTGCAGGCCTGCTCGCCGTTGGGCTCGAAGACGTGGGTGTGCTCCCAGAGCGAGTAGGGACCGCGGACCTGGGTGTCGGTGAAGCGCAGAGGCGGTTCCCAGGTCTCGATCCGCGTCTGCCAGCTGATCGGGAGGCCGTGCAGGCGCAGCCGGTAGTCGAGCAGTGTCCCCGCGCCCATCGCGATCGGCCCCGGAGTCGTCACCCGGAAATGGAGCCAGGGCGGCGTCATCGGCTCGAGGTTGACGGCGTCGGCGTAGAAGTCGAAGGCGCGCTCGACCGGGACGGGGACGCGCTGGCTGCGTTGCAGGATGTGCTCGTGCACACGCACCAGTCTCGCAGGCCGGCGCATCCAGTCGGGTAGCGTGGAGCAATCCCACAGAGCACGTTGATCGCAGGTGCGACGGGTTTCGTCGGCGGCCGGCTGGCGGCGGCGCTGGCCGGCTCGGGGCCGGTGCGGTGCCTGGTCCGCGAGCGCTCTCGAGCGGCGGAGCTCGAGGGGCTGGGCCTCGAGCTGCGGGTCGGCGACGTCACCGACGCCCCCAGTCTCGGCGGGGTGGGGGAGGGAGTCGACGTCGCCTACTACCTGGTCCACGCGATGGCCGGTGGCGCCGGCTTCGAGGAGCGCGAGCGGGTCGCCGCCGGCAACTTCGCCCGGATGGCCAAGCGCGAGGGCGTCGGGCGCGTCGTCTACCTCGGCGGGCTCGGCCAGGAGACCGAGTCCAAGCACCTGCGCAGCCGTCACGAGACCGCCCGCATCCTCGCCGCCGAGGGCCCGCCGCTCACCTACTTCCGGGCGGCGATGGTCGTCGGCGCCGGCAGCGAGTCGTACCGCACCCTGCGCTACCTGGTCGGGCGGCTGCCGGTGATGGTGGCGCCGAGCTGGCTGCGCACGCCGACTCAGCCGATCGGGATCGACGCGACGATCGAGTACCTGCTGCGGGCGCCGACGGTGCCCGAGTCCACCGGCCGCGAGGTCCAGATCGGCGGGCCCGACATCCTCTCCTATGCGGACATGCTCGATCGGATGGCGCTGGCGCTCGGCAAGGCGCCGCCCCACAAGCTGTCGGTTCCGCTGATCACGCCCTGGCTCTCGGCGCTCTGGCTGGGACTCGTCACCCCGGTCGACACCAAGGTCGCTCGGCCGCTGGTCGAGGGGCTGAAGACGGCGACCGTGGTCACCGATCCGAGCGGGGCCGAGCCGTTCGGGATCGAGCCCGAGTCCTTCGACGAGGCGCTGCGACGGGCGCTGGCGGAGGAGGCAGCGGGCGGCGGAGGCTGACGAAGCGCTCGAAGAGGCCTGAGCCTGGCCGGCCGCCCGCCACCCCTGCTGAGGCCAGCGGGCGGCCATTTGCGTCCTAGCGGTGCTTCAGAGTCATGCTGGGCACGACAGACGCGACTGGCGCGATCTTCATCCCGCTCACCTCCCTCCCGTCGTCAACCCCGGCGGTTTGCCAGGCGGGATAAAGATGTAGGAAATTTCTGACTAGTGGGCTAAAAGCGAGCGCGCTAAGCGGTTGCCTTTAAAAACTTCTAAGCTCCCCCGCTCGCCCACGACCAAGGCAGGTCGGAAGTGGCCGCCTGCTTGACCGAGGGCGACAAGGGGCTGCTGGCGATCGAAGCTGCGAACGCCAAGCGCCTTGCCAAGTCCGGGGAGAGCGGCATACCCATGGTGGCGACGCTGGTCGGCTTTGAGCGGAGCCGACCCGGGCGGCCGAGTGCCGGCTACAGCTCTCCTAGGAAAATCTGACAAGTGACAAATCGCGCACTTAAGAAATGACGAAGATTTAAGCGTCCCAATCTGGAACTCTCAAGCGGTCTAACCGCAATTGATGGGTTGAGACTTTGATTCTCCCAAGGAGTCTCGGGCGGGAGCCAGACCGGCCCTCCGGCGTTCCCGCCCGACGCTCCGACATCGAACTGGGGAACCGGGGTAACCGTGCAGTAGCCCGGCTCCCGGCTCGGACATGAACGCCCCCGCTCACCGATAGGGTCGGTCCAATGCGAGGTCGCGCTTCGAGGTGCATTGGCGGTTTGGCTGCGGTGCCCACCCTCGCCATCGGCCTTGCGTCCTGTGGGGGCGAGTCTGGCGAATCCCCTTCCCCTGGCTCGACCACGCACCGGCCGCCGTCTCCCACCGTCACCCTGAGCGCGCCGACGCACCGCCCCACGGCCGGTGCTCCCTGGCCGATCGCGATCCGGGCCCACGATGCCGCCGGCCGTCCGCTGCCGGCCGAGGTCCGCTACCAGTACCTCTTCGCCGGCTCGGTCGTCGCCCGGCGCTCGCGCTATCGCTTCCGAGGAACTTTTCACGACACGTTCCGCTGGCCGGCTCGCTCGCTCGGCGTGCCGCTCACCTTCCGGGCCGTCGTCACCACGCCCCTCGGCACCCGCAGGCTCGACTACGACGTGAAGGTGACGCGATAGCGGCCAAAGCCGACAGGGTTCCCGACCGCCTGCCGGAGACGAGGGGCGCGACCGTGGCGGTCGAGCGGGTCTCGAAGAGCTACGGGCGCATCGAGGCGCTCCGCGAGGTATCGCTGGCCGTCGCGCCGGGCGAGATCGTCGCGCTCACCGGGCCCTCGGGCTGCGGCAAGACGACCCTTCTCAACGTGATCGCCTCGATCGAGCGCGCGGACTCCGGGCAGGTGACCGTCGACGGCACCGTCGTCACCGAGCTGGCGCACCCGACCTCCTACCGCCGCGACACGATCGGCATCGTCTTCCAGCTCCACCACCTGATGCCGATGCTCACCGCTCGCGCCAACGTCGAGCTTCCCCTGATCGCGGCCGGCGTGCCGCGCGCCGAGCGCCACCGCCGCGCCGGGGAGCTGCTGGCCGAGGTCGGCCTGAGCGAGCGGGCAGAGGAGCGGCCCTCGGTCCTCTCCGGCGGCGAGCGCCAGCGGGTCGCGGTGGCGCGGGCGCTGGCCAACGAGCCGCGGCTGTTGCTGGCCGACGAGCCGACCGGCTCGCTCGACTCCGAGAGCGGACGCCGCGTCCTCGCCGTGCTCGACCGCGCCCGCGAGCGCCGCGGCATGACGCTGATCGTGGCCAGCCACGATCCGCTGCTCGGCGATCGGCCCGACCGCTACGTGCGGATGGTCGACGGCCGCATCGTCAGCGACGAAGCGCCCTGAGGCTCAGAAGCGGCCGAGCAGCTCGGCCGGGGGGCGCCGCGAAACGCTCCAGGCGGGGTAGAGGCCGCCAAGCACACCGATCGCCAGCCCCACCAGGAGGCCGCGGCCGACGCCCCAGGCGGTCAGCTCGGGGCTGACGAAATCTCCCGCCCCGAGCAGGCCGACGATCAGGTTGCTGATCAGGATGCCGCCGAGCACACCGAGCCCCGCACCCAGCATCCCCACTCCCGCGCCCTCGCCGACGACGATGCCTGCCACCTGGGGCCTGCTCCAGCCGATCGCGGCCAGCAGCGCCAGCTCGCGGCGCCGCTCCAGAACCGCCATCGCCATCGTGTTGGTGACCGCGATCCCACCCAGGATCAGGGCCAGTACCGCGATCACCAGCACGGCCTTGGTGACGATCTCGAAACCGGGGTTGGCGCGTGCGGCCTCGCCCGGATTGGAGATCGTCGTCGTGCCGGGGAAGGTGCGTTCGAGCCCGCCGGTGACGGAGTCGGCAGACGCGGTCGGTTCGAGGACCACCGCAATCGTGGTCACGCTGCCGACTCGCCCGGCGAGGCGGTCGGCCGCCGGCAGGGGTATCACGACGCCGCTGTCCTCGAAGGCGACGCCGCTCTCGTAGACGCCGACGATCGGGAAGCGCTGGCTTTTGAGCTCGATCGTGCCTCCCGGCCTCAGCCCCTGGCTGCTCGCCAGCGCGCTGCCGACCATCGCCTCGCCCGGCCCCGACGCGTGACCCGCGGTGACGACGAGGCGGCGCTGCACGAAGCTGTCGTGTCGCACGCCGAAGACGATCGCCGAGGGCGAGTCGGGCAGGGCGTCGGTGACGAGCTGGATCGGCGCTGCGTCCTCGACGCCAGACTGGGCTCGCACGCGCTCGACGAGCGACTCAGGGAGGACCGAGGCCGTCGGATCGGCGACCCCGTCCTGGAAGATGCCGAGGCTGGCGCCGCCGAGGTTGCTGAGCCCGCCGACGCTCTGCTTGAGGCCCTGGGTCAGGGACAGCAGCGCGACGATCGTCGCCACCCCGATCGCGATCCCGGTCGCGGTCAGAGCCGTCCGTCCCCGGTTGCGCAAGAGGTTGAGCGCTATGAGGCCGGCCACGGCGCCGATGATAGTTCGGGGGTGCGTTCAAAGCGCCTGTCATCGGTGGAAAGCCGAAGTCCACCGAAGGGGATTCCCCCGATGACTTGTGCTGGAAAGGCGCAGAGAATCAGAGCAAGATGACGGTTCGAGAGGTGATCGACAAACATGGCCACTTCGCCCACGGCGGAAATCCCGACGACGCGGCCGAGACCTGGGTGGAATCGGGGTTCGAGGCAGACGAAGTCGAGGAGTGGCTCCTGGCCCGCTGTTTCAACCCCAGCGCCGCCCGGGACCTCGCCGATTGCGGCGTCACCGGGGACATGGCGCGGATGAAGACGAGCGCCGGTGCCGGCGATTACGTCGACACGGTCGGCTTCAAGGTCTCCGACGGCGATCTGGAGGTGGAGGAGGCTCGTGACCTCCTCGGCGTCCACTGACCAGACGACGCCGCGGCTCGAAGTGCAGCCGCTGAGCGGTGCCGCCGAGGACTACGACGGCCTGCTCGACCTGATCGGCGACGCGCAGCGTCGTCCTGCTCGGCGAGGCGTCGCACGGCACCCACGAGTTCTACCGCGAGCGCGCCCGGATCACCCGGCGCCTGATCGAGGAGAAGGGCTTCGCCGCGGTCGCGGTCGAGGCCGACTGGCCCGACGCCTACCGCGTCAACCGCTACGTGCGGGGCGCTCCCGAGGACGGCGACGCCGAGGAGGCGCTGCGCGGCTTCCGCCGCTTCCCGACCTGGATGTGGCGCAACGCCGAGGTGCTCGACTTCGTCGGCTGGCTGCGCGCCCACAACGAAGGTCAGCGAGGCGGACGACGGCGTCGGCTTCTACGGGCTCGACCTCTACAGCCTCTACGCGTCGATCGACGAGGTGATCGCCTACCTCGAGCGGGTCGACCCGCCGGCCGCCCAGCGCGCCCGGGAGCGCTACGCCTGCTTCGAGCACTTCGGCGGCGAGCAGACCTACGGGCGTGCGGTCAGCCTCGGGATCAGCGAGTCCTGCCGGCGAGGTGTCGTCGCCCAGCTCGCCGAGCTGCAGCGAAGCGCCGACGGCTATCTGCGCCGCGACGGCATCGCGGCGGAGGACGAGCAGTTCTACGCCGAGCAGAACGCGCGCCTGGTCGACCAGCGCCGAGGAGTACTACCGCTGATGTTCGCCGAGGCGTCGCTCTCCTGGAACCTGCGCGACCGGCACATGGCCGACACGCTGGCTCGGCTGCGCGCGCACCTGGACCGGCACGGCGACCCGGCAAGGTCGTCGTCTGGGAGCACAACTCCCACGTCGGCGACGCGCGCGCGACCGAGATGGGCCAGCGCGGCGAGCTGAACGTCGGCCAGCTCGCCCGCGAGCGCTGGCCCGACGACGTCGCGCTGGTCGGCTTCACCACCTACGGCGGGACCGTGACCGCCGCTTCGGGATGGGACGCGCCCGCCGAGCGCAAGCGGGTGCGGCCGGCGCTTCCCGAGAGCTACGAGGCCCTCTTCCACGAGGTCGGGCAGCCCCGCTTCCTCGTCGACCTGCTGAACGGGCGGACCGCGGAGATCCTGCGCGAGCCCCGCCTGGAGCGGGCGATCGGCGTGATCTACCGGCCGGAGACCGAGCGTGCCAGCCACTACTTCTCAGCTCGCCTCGCCGACCAGTTCGACGCGGTGATCCACATCGACGAGACCCGCGCGGTCGAGCCGCTGGAGCGAACCGCCGGGTGGGAGATGGGCGAGCCTCCCGAGACCTATCCGACCGCGCTATGAGTGTGTGTGACGGTCGGCGTCGACTCTCGGGCCACTCGGTTACTCGGACTTCGGCTTGACCTCGACCTTCTGCTTCTCGGCCGCCTTCGGCGCCGGAATGGTCACCTCGAGCACACCGTCCTCGGTGGTGGCCCCGATGTCGTCGGCGGTGACGCCTTCCGGCAGTGCCATCGAGCGCGAGAAGGAGCCGTAGCGGCGCTCCCGGCGCATGTAGTGCTCCTCCTTCTCCTCGGTCTCCTCGCGGTGCTCGCCGGAGACCGTGAGCACGTTGTCCTCGACCTCGATCTTCACGTCGTCGGGCTTGATGCCGGGTATGTCCGCGCGCAGGACCAGCGCATCGTCGCGGCGGATCAGGTCCACAGATGGGGACCAAGTGTGCTGCACTCCGTCACTGAGGTCGCGGAACGCCTGGTCGAGTCGGTGGCGCAGCTCGGCGAAGTCTGAAAACGGCCGCCACTCGGTCAGCTCGGTTGCCATGGGTGCCTCCTTTGGATCGGACTATCGGGTCATCCGAGCGTAGGCGTCTCGAAGCGCCTTTGCCACAGGGGAAAGCCGCACTAAGACGCGGGGATTCTCGGATGCTTTGTCGGGTGGGCGGGGGGAGAATCGACCAATCCGATGGAGGTGGGAGAGGTCAACCAGGAGGTCGAGCATGGCAGTGGCAAAGATCATCGAGATCACCGCAACGTCGGACAGCAGCTTCGAGGATGCGATCAACCAAGGGGTCGGGAAGGCATCCGAGACCGTCCACAACATCAAGGGCGCCTGGGTCAAGGAGCAGAAGGTGCTGGTGGCGGACGGTGCCGTCAACGGCTACCGGGTAGACCTCAAGGTGAGCTTCGTCCTGGACTGAGGGACGCGCAGGTGGACCCACCTCCCGCCGAGCGCGCGGTCGAGATCGAGCTTGAGCCGGGGCTGCGCCTGACCGGCGACCTGCGACTGCCCGAGCCCGCTGCCAGCCTGGTGATCTTCGCCCACGGCAGCGGCTCCAGTCGCCTCAGCCCGCGCAACCGCCAGGTCGCCGAGGCGCTGAACGAAGCCGGCTTCGCGACGCTGCTCTTCGACCTGCTCACCAGCGAGGAGGAACTCGACCGGGCCAACGTCTTCGATATCGCGCTGCTGTCCGAGCGTCTGCTCGCGGTAACCGCGTGGGTCAGGGAGGAGGCGGAGATCGGCGAACTGCCGATCTCCTACTTCGGTGCCTCCACCGGGGCCGCGGCGGCATTGCGCGCTGCCGCTCGTCTGGGCGCCGAGATACGTGCCGTGGTCTCACGCGGGGGCCGCCCGGACCTCGCCGCCGAGAGCCTCGAAGAGGTCGCCTCGCCGACCCTGCTGATCGTCGGCGGCGCCGACTGGCAGGTGCTGGAGCTGAACGAACAGGCGGCACGGTTGCTGCGCTGCGAGCACGAGGTGGCGATCGTCCCCGGCGCCACCCACCTCTTCGAAGAGCCGGGAGCGCTTGAGCGGGTCTCCGACCTCGCCGTGGATTGGCTCTCTCGCTACTGACTCTCATCCAATCGTCATCGAAGCGATTTGCCCGTCCCACCGCAAAGCACAAGCCGCTTGTCGCTCCCCGCCGATCACGCCGATCTGCCCGAATGCCCCCGCTGCCGCCGTTCCGCCGAGGGCAATGGCGGCAAGAGCAACGGTCATTGCCCGACCTGCGGCCTGCGCATGGTCCCCTCCGTGCGGAAGACCGAGGCGGACGCGTGGCAGCAGCTCTAAGTCAAGTCGCGAGTTGTGGTGTAACGGGACTCGCCGGCACTTCTCTCAGCGCTCCAGGGCCGCCACCTCCTTTCCGCTCGCCTCAGCCTGGTCCTCGAGGACCAGGCTGATCGACTCCTTTGAGAGGTAGCCGCGGGTCAGCAGCCACTCGTCGTTTTGCTCGATCAGCAGCGCCCCGACCAGGCGGATCGCCGAGGCGTCGTTGGGGAAGATGCCGACGACATCTGAGCGACGGGCGATCTCCTTGTTGACGCGCTCGATGTTGTTGGTGGAGCGCAGCTTTGACCAGTGCGCCGCCGGGAAGCGGTAGAAGGCCAGCAGGTCCTCCTCGGCCTCTTCGAGCAGGACCGCCACCTTCGGCACCGTCGGGGCGAGGCGCTCGATCACCGAGGCTGAGCGCTCCTTTGCGTCGCCGAGATCCTCGGCGTTGAAGACCTCGCGCAGGGCAGCGGAGACCATGTTGCGCTGGCCCTTCTTGCAGTGGCCGTGCATGTTGCGGACGAAGTGCACGGTGCAGCGCTGCCAGGGGCAGCCGAGCACCTTGGCGATCGCCGCCTTCAGCCCGAGATGGTCATCGGAGACGCAGAGCCTCACCCCCTCCAGGCCGCGGGCCACCAGCTCACGCAGGAAGGCCGCCCAGCCGGCCTCCGTCTCTGACTCGGCGATCTCGATGCCGATCACCTCTCGCCGCCCGCTCTCGTGCACCGCGAAGGCGACCATCAGCGCCTTGGAGTGGACGTGGCCTGAGTCCCTGACCTTGAGGTGCTTGGCGTCCAGCCACAGGTAGGGGTAGGCGCCCTCCAGGGGGCGGGTGCGGAAGGCCTCGACCTGGCCGTCGAGCTCGCGGCAGATGCGCGAGACCTGGTCCTTGGACATCCGGATCCCGAGCTCGGAGACCAGGTGGTCGACCTTGCGGGTCGAGACGCCGTTGACATAGGCCTCCATGACCACGCCCAGCAGGGCCTTCTCGCTTCTCTTGCGGGGCTCCAGGAAGCTCGGGAAATAGCTCTCCCCCGAGCGCTTCCTGGGCACCGCCAACTCGATCTCGCCGACCCTTGTCGCCCAGGGCCTTGGGCGATAGCCGTTTCGGTGGGTCGAGCGGGCCTCGCTCACCTCTCCTTTGCCGGCGCCGATCTGGCGGGCGATCTCGGCCTCCATCAGCTGGGCGGCGATCATCGCCACCGACTCCCGCAGGAAGTCGGAGTGCTCCTCGATCAGGGCCTTGGCTACGACCCCGGCGCTCGTCATGCTTTGGCTCTCGGCCATCGTGGTGCTTCCTTTCGTCAGTCGACTTGCAGGTCAACCGACGAGTCTGGGGCCCGCGGTGGCCGGAACTTCGTTCCGGCCCCTACGTGGCGGTTACACCACTTGTAGCGACGTGACCCAGCTCTACGGCGGTCCTCCTCGTGGGCGTCCCTGACTTTGACCTGGCCGTCGGGTACCTGGCCGTCGGGTCTAACCGGAGGCAGTTGTCTTAAGTTCGCGTGGAGGGGTACTCATGGGTCTACGCCGTATCGCGGCAGGGAGAGCAGATTGTCGGTCTCGACTTTTTCGCCGACAACCGTTCGGAGGTAGGGCCGCCCTTTTTTCGGACGGATCACATGTACGGGGACATCGTGCGTTTCGTCATCCCGGACGTGGGCGAATCCCTTCTTGTTCCCGATCCAGTCGATCATTTCCCCAAGCGTCGATTCTCCGGTCTCCGGACTGTCCTGTCGCTCCCATCGCACCGCCTCGATGTGCTCGTGTTCACTTCCGCCTTGGCTCATGCGAACTTCTGTTACGTAGATCATTGGCGCAACATATGCGGGCCGGAGCGGCCCGTCATCAGTGAAAAGCCGAATCGTTCGAGCAATCAGACGAGGTCGGTCTTCGCCTCGATGCGGCCCGAGCCGGCGGCGCCGGCGAGCGCGGCGTAGTCGAGCTCGTTCTGGTCGGCGTAGCGCTCGGAGAACTCGGCGATCGCCCGATCGAAGCTCTCGCCCTTGCCGAGGTAGGCGGCGATCGCGACGCGATCCCCGGATCGGGCGTGGGCGCGGGCCAGCGTCCAGCCGCATACCCGCCCGTATATCTCGAGCCCCCTCGGCGGCAGGGTCTCGATCTCGACCGATCGCTTGCCGTCCCAGAGCTGGCGCACATAGAAGTCCCGTTCCTTCCCGTCCATGCCGAACGCCGGAAGCCAGCCGAGGAGGATGTCGCTCGATGCCTGCATCAGCCACTGGCCCTGGACCACCCGCTCGCCATGGTTGCCGAACACGCTCGCCCCGGCATGGGGCTCGAGCACGGAAGCTTCGGCTTCCTTGGCCTGCAGGAAGAGCGGATCCTGTCCGTCCCGGCCCATCATCAAGACCACCCAGGCGCGGGTGCCGACGCTGCCGACGCCGACGACCTTGCGGGCCATGTCGACGAATCGGTAGCTGTCGAAGAGGTGGCGGCGGTCCCCCTTGAGGCTGTCGCGGTAGCGGCCGAGCATCTCGCGGATCCGCTCTTCCAGCTCATGGCGCCGATCGTCGGAGACGAGCTCGCGGGCCGGGACAAGCAGGGGCGGGTCGCTGATGATCCGCGGCTGCCCGTCGACCTCGCGGACGAGCCGGTTGAAGGCCTTGAGGCTGTTCTTCTTGTGCGCCTTTGCCACGTTCCTTTCGGCCGCCTTCATCTGCTCGCGGTTGGCGACCTGGGCCACTTCGGCGAGCAGGGTTTCGACGTCGAGTCGCGCGTACCAGACGTCGAGGTTCCCCATCGCCGCAAACTCCCGCATTGCCTCGCGGTACGCGCGCATGGTGCCGAGGACGGCGGCGCGGGTCTCCCCGGGGGTGAATTCGCGATCGCGCCCGGCGATCGCGAAGCTCGCGGCAAGGCGCTTCACGTCCCACTCCCAGGGCGCGGGAAGGGTCTCGTCGAAGTCGTTGATGTCCAGGACCAGGCGCCGATCGGGGGCGGCGAAGACGCCGAAGTTGGAAAGGTGGGCATCGCCGCACGCCTGAACACGCAACCCGGACTGGGGGGTCTTCGCCAGGTCCATCGCCATGATCGCCGCCGCGCCGCGAAAGAAGGTGAAGGGCGAGGCCAGCATCCGCCCGTAGCGGATCGGCACGAGCTCGGGGACGCGGCTCGTGGCCTGGTCCTCGAGCAGCTCGACCGGGTCCTTCCGGCCCTTCGCCGGCTCCCATTCTCCGTGGCTCGAGCGAGGTGCGCTCTCACGCGCCGCCTTGCCTGCGGCTGCGCTCTCAGCGGCGGCGGCGTCGAGGTCCGCAGGAGGCTGGGATGTGGTGGGCGCGGGGGGCATGGACGGGGCAGCGATCAGACGGCTTTCAGCATCTCCTGCTTCTTCGCCTCGAACTCCTCGTCGGTCAGCGCACCGTCGCGCCGCAGCGCGTTGAGCCGCTCGAGCCGATCGAGCTCCGCCGTCTCACCGCCGGCCGGCGGCTTGCGGTGCACGAGCGCGCCGATGCGCTCTCCGAGGTTGCCGGGCTCGCCGTGCGGGAACTCTCGCAGCGCCTGCCGGCGGAGCATCTCGGTGCCGAGGGCGAACAGGACGGCGAAGAGCAGGATGCCGAAGGGCTTGCGGAAGCCGGCGATCGGAGCCCAGGCGATGAGCGCCAGCCAGATCGCCGCGGCGACGCCGTAGGCCGCGGCGCGGCGCTCGCGGAAGTAGGGGGCCGCCTCGCGGCGAAAAGCCACCGCGGGAGCGGTCTTGCCCGCGAGCCAGGCGCCGATCACGGCAAGGATGCCGAAGGCGATCGCCGATACGGCAATCGTGACGAGCAGCGAGGTTCCGATTTCCCAGGCGGCTTCCACCGCAGGCGTGACGGAGGAAGTGGCGGCCAGCGAGTCGGCCAGGGAATTGCCGGCGAAGCCACGCACGAGGAGGGCCAGCACCCCGGCCACGATGAAGCCGAAGCCTGTACTGCGGACCGCCTCTCGGCGCCGGCCGCGCGCCAGGTAGATCGCTCCGCCGTAGAGCAGGATCAGCAGCGCGGTCAAGACGATCGCCAGTTTCCTGATCGCCTTGGCGATCTTCTGCATCGTCGAGAGCTGTTCCGAGTCGAGGATCTCGAGACTCCCGGCTTCTTCCGGCACCTTCGCGGTGAGATCCGCCGGCAGCCCGACCTGTTCGCCGACCTGGGTGACCAGCGCGTCCAGATGAAGGGTCACTTCGCCTTCATCGGTTGAGACCAGGGCGCCGCCGCCGTTGATCACCGTCAGCAGCTGTTCGTGCGCCGCCCGGTTCGCCTCTTCCCACAGCGCCTGCACCGGGGGCGAGGCCAGCGCCCTCTCGGCCACCTGCTGGGCGAGCTGCCGCAGGCCGCCGGCGGCGGGCCCGGCCAAGGCCTTGGCCTGCTCCGGGAGCTTCTTTTCCAGTTCCGCTTCGACATCGACGTTGGCGTAGAGCTGGGTGACGAGGAACGTCGAGAGCTGTTCCTGGATGGCCTCGTCTTCGAGGAGCTTGCTGCTCGTGTCGACCCAGTTGTCGGTGTTGAGGGCCTGCCGGTTGACCCAGAAGGAGAAGATCGCGACGAAGGTGAGGAAGGTGGCGGCCACCAGGAGCAGCGCCACGGCCTTGCGGTGTGGCGACGGCGAAAAGTCGGAATCGTGGGCGGGTTGCGCCATCAGCGGGTCGGAGCCATCGGGCCCCGGAGTCTACGACGGCCTGGCCCCCTGCGGGGGACCGCTGAAGGCGCCAAAGATCCAGAGGATCGGAAAGAAGATCCCGAAGAAGAACAGCCAGCCATGCCCGTTGCGAAGAGTGGACAGACCTAGCCAGAAGAACAGCACGAGATAAACCACTGCCATGAGTCCCCAGATCCACGCGTCCATTTCGAATCCTTTCGTCGGTAGCGCCACGGTAAGGGCAGCGATGCGCGGAGACATCGGTAGTTGACCACCAAGCGCCCGTCGGTAGAAAGCACGGTTGGCGCATAGCTTTGGCCATCGAGACGGAGGAACAGGCGCATGTCGAAAGGGTCCGTAAAACAGCCGGCAACTCCCGCGGCCGAATACGGATGCCACGTAACGGCTTTGTGCATACGTTCGGTGTGTCAACTAAGACGGCTTCGGCCGTAAGTGAAAGGAGCCTCAAATGGAGGCACGTCAGACC
The DNA here is from genome assembly GCA_963801245.1 of uncultured Solirubrobacterales bacterium. Classification (GTDB taxonomy): domain Bacteria; phylum Actinomycetota; class Thermoleophilia; order Solirubrobacterales; family 70-9; genus VRUE01. The sequence continues at coordinate 841,529 of CAWDEA010000003.1, read as the reverse complement.
CCGCCCGTCCGAACCGATCCGAGAGACACCGCGGAGCCCCAGATGTCGGGCTGGATCATCTTCGCCGCAGTCGCTCTGATGATCGTCGGCTCCCTGGACGCGCTCTGGGGACTCGCCGGGATTCTCAACGACGAAATCCTCGTGGTGGGCGGCCAGGGAGCCTTGATCGCCGACCTCACCACCTGGGGATGGGTCCACCTGATCCTGGGCTCGGCCATGGTGTTGACCGGACTGGGCCTGTTCGCAGGAAACGCGGCTGCCCGCGTCGCCGCGATCTTCTTCGTGGCTGTGAACTGCATCGCCCAGATCGTCTGGTTCCCAGCCGCTCCACTCTGGGCATTCCTGATGATCATCCTCGACATCACGATCATCTACCAGCTGACCGCCCGCTGGGATGAGGAGGGCTATTAGACATCACGCAGGTGTGCGTAGTTCGCCACTGGAAGTCTGTTGAGGATTGCGGATTGCACAGCACCTTCGGGCGCCTAGCGTGAAGTATCGAAATCGACCTCACGGAGGGTGACGATGGGACGAGACAGACGCCAGCGCAGACGACGCGCCGCAGTTGTGGGAGGCGCCGCGATCGCGGCCAAGAAGCACCACGACTCAAAGCAGGAAGAGGAGCAGGCAGCTGCCCAGCAGCCTGCGGCCGCCGCGCCTCCCCAGTCAGCGCCGGCGGCCGGCTTGACGCCCGAGGCAGTCGAGCAGCTCAAGCAGCTGGGCGAGCTTCATGAGCAGAACGTGCTCTCAGACGAGGAGTTCGAGCGCGAGAAGGCAAAGCTGTTGGGTTCCGCCTGAGAACGTCGAGGGTCGATCGGGTCCAGGGTGCTAAGTGCTCAGCCCTTCCGCGACTTGCGTGAGCACCGTCTGCAGATCGGGTCGCTGGGAGAGATCCAGCGGGGAGACCTGTTCGGTTTTGCCCTTCAGGTTCAGCTTGGAGTCGGTTGCGAGGGTCAGGGCCTTGCCTGGGTCGCGTGATCCGCTCGCTCCCTCGTAGCTGCCTCGATCGAACTCGCCGACGTAGATAGCCATCAGCTCGCCTGCGTGTTTTTGGTCGGTCTCCCGGCGGACGGTCAAGAGCTGGACGATCTGTGCTCCCGGAGCGACGGCGAAGGCCTCCTTCACGGTCGCCAGCACGTTGCTGCCGAGGGCCTCGACGTAGAGAGCGTTGATCTCGGTTTTCGTCCGTTTCTTCAGCGTTCGTTTTCCGGTCGGGGTGCGAGCGGGCCTGCGCTCTGGGACGATCGCCTCGGGTGCTTGGAACTGCATCAGGACGGTTACGCGATTGCCTTCGCAGTTCAGGGGTGCCGCCGGCGCCTCGTTGTCTGCGAATGCCTGCTCGAGGGCCAGTATCGTCGGCTCGGACTCGTTTGCCTGGAGCCTCTCCCACTCACGGTCGAGCTTCTGCCTGTTCTGCCTCGCGCTCGGCTTCGCGCGACTCCTTCACCGCTGCCACTTTGAGCACGAGGCGATCGGCAATCGTCGACCGCGCCGACTGCAGCCCGGCCCACAGCTCGTCGAGCTTGGCCTGCTCGGCGGTCCGTGCGTCGCATCGTCGCACCTCCTCCTCGCCGGCGGCCGTCTCGGCTTGTGCATCGGCTCGGCGTGCGGCCTCGATCCGTTCGCGCGGTTGCCAGATCGGGATCCCCTGGCGCTCACGCTTGCGGTGCTCACGCATTAGTTCGTAACGGTCCACCGGCTCGGGTGGGGTTGCAACGGGCAATGCTTCGCTTCCCCCGAGCTTCGCGAGCAAGCCCGGGATGCCGGCTTCCGCCTCGAGCTCGCTCTGGATCGGAGCAGGGTCGACCGGCTCGATCGGCGGCAGCTCAGTCCGCTCCGCCTTCGGGAAGGACTGCGTGTGCACGCTGACCAGCGCCTTCTCCAGTGCGGCGACCTTCTCGATGTCGGCATTGCGCTGAGCCGTTTTGAGTTCGCGTTCGTAAGCGGCTATAGACGCTTTGGTTGGGCCGCTCGATCGCGGCTTCGCTCTCGCCGCAGGCTTGCCGCGAGAGCCGCCGCCGACGCGGGTGTAGGCGGACACGGGCCCAACCCCACTGGAGATGCCGACGCCTCGGGATCCGACATGAACGCGAGCCGCTCGGGGCCCGATCCCCGCGCTGACACCACGGCTGGATGCGCGGATCCGCACTCCGGGGGCGACCTTGAAGCTCATTCCCACGACAGAGTCACTCGCAACCTTGGAGATCGCCATCGGCATCGAGGCCATGTGGATCGGAACCGATAACGGTGACCGTTTCGCCGACTTCGGCACAGTCCACGTCGGGCGGGTAGACCGGCACGCATCCCGAGTAGTTCGGGTCGCATCCGCTTGAAGATTCTTCTTCTTCGGCCACTTCTTCGGCTTCGCGTTCGGCTCGCGCCGCTTCCCGAGCCGCCTCGCGTTCTTCGCGTGCCACGAGCACAGCGAGACGACGGGCAAAGCGGCGCTGATCTGCTTCGGCGCTTGCGAGGCGGTTCTTGGCTCCACTCAATTCTCTGGCCGCTTTGCGTACCGCAGCACGCGCCGCCTGCTGCCGAGCGAGGGGTTCCGCCGCCTTCTGCTGCGCGGTATCGGCTGCGGCCGCCGCTTCCCCGAGACGGCGGGCATCCGGACCGCTCTCCAGGGCGGTGCTGTCTTCCTGGAGCTGTGGAGAGACCGAAACCGCGGCGGGGTCCTCGGCGAAGATCGACGAGCCAAGTCCGCTCAGCGCCAGGAGGAGGAGCAGGGCGGCGGCACTCCGCGGCACCCAGTTCGGTAGGCGGTCGCGCTTCAAGACAGGCTTGGCGCGGCCCCGCTGAACTTCCGCCGAGTGCCGGCCCAGCAGCAGGGCCGTGGGGAGGACGAATCCCAGGCCGAGAAGCAAGGCACCGATTGCCCCCGGTGGGCCATTGGCCCCGCTCAGCACCGAGCCGACGACGATCAGCAGGAGGCCGCCACCGAGGCAAAGACCAAGGGCGCGGACGAGGTCTGTTCGAATAAGCGCAGCGACGAGAGGGGTTGCGCGGAACCAGCCCCAGCCGATGGCGATCCCGGCGCCGAGGAGTGCCGCCAGGCCAAAGCCGATGCCATAGACGACTTCCTGCTCGTGATCGTCCGCTTCCTGCTCGTGGATCGCTTCTAGCTCGGCGATTCGTGCATCGGCCTGTTGCTGGCGGTCAAGCAACGTCTCCCTCAGGTCTCGCGCCTTCGCCTGCGCGGTCCGGACAGCCTCGACGACCGGGTTGGCACGGTCGGAGGCCGTTGCGAGGTGCGTGCGGGCGGCATCGAGCTCGGCCTGGGTGGAGGCGATTTCCGCTGCGGCGCTGGCTGCCCGCGCTTCGGCTTCGCTGAGGCCCGTGCCGGGGTCGGCTGCTCCGGCCGAGCCACCGAGCGTCGCGAGCAAGATCGCCACCGCCAGTGCAATCTGCACCACACATCCCTGCCGACCGCTGACCACTCATACCCCCCAGTTGGCACCAAGTTTGCGCCGGAAATGTAACGGAACTTATTGGTATCTGTTTGAAAACTAGGATGCGAGTAGGCGGTTGATCGCCGACTCAAGCGGCGGAAGATCCCGCTCCACGATCTCAAGCACGCGGTGGATGTCGATTCGGAAGTACTCATGGGCAATGAGATCTCGGAGCCCGGCGATATCCACCCAGGGGATCTCGGGCGCTGACTCACGAGTCTCGGGTGCTAGGTGCTTGACGGCCTCACCGATCACGATGAACTGAAAGAGAAGGGCGTCGTGCAGCAGCGGGTCTTCCTTGGCTGCGGCGGTCTCGCCGGTCTGCTCGAGATGCCGGCGTATCGCAGCGATTGCATTGTTGATGTCGCGCAGGCGCTCGCGCTCGTCGCGACTCATAGGGGTAGGGCCTCGCTGAGCACTTCGTGGCGGATGTGCTCCTTGAGCATGTCGACGGTTGCAACGTCGACTGGTAGATCGAGGATCTCTGCGGCTTCGCGGCGAAAGGCGGCAAGGTTGAGAAGCGTGCGGCCGCGCTTGAGGTCGACTAGTAGGTCTATGTCGCTCGCGGGGGTTGTCTCTCCACGCGCGAGGGATCCGAAGACGCGGAGGCGGCTGACTCCGTGTCTTTCGGCGGCGTCGAGCAGTCGCCGGCGTTGGCGTCGCAGCTTGTCTGCTTGTGGGCCGAGCTGGCTGCGCGCAGAGGCGATCGGGGCAGAGGTCTGAGCAGGTGGGGTCTGAATTTCCAGACGTCGACCGCATGCGGCGAGGATCCGCTCCAGCGTCGGCAGCGTCGGCAGGGCCGCGCCTGTCTCGTATCGGGCAAGTGCCGATTGAGAAGTCCCGGCGCGTGCGGCCAGATTCACCTGCGAGAGATCTGCGTCGAGGCGTGCTGTGCGGAGAGCGTTGGCTACCGTGGCCATGATCGATCAATTATATCGATATTGGTATATAGGCAACAGCAGGGTAGAGGCCCGGGCAGATAGCTTTGAACCTCTGACCCCACGAGCCGGCAAAGACGGGATCGCGGTGCGGGCGGTCGTCCGCGGGCGGGTGCAGGGCGTCGGGTACCGCGACGCGACGGTGAGGCGGGCGCGGCGGCTCGGCGCGATGGGCTGGGTGCGCAACGAGGACGACGGCAGCGTGCTGGTCCACGCCGAGGGTTCGGAGGAGGCGGTCGAGGGTCTGCTCGCGTTCCTGCGCGAGGGGCCGCGGGGCGCCCAGGTCGACGAGGTGGAGGTCGAGCGGCTGAAGGTCGAGGGCCACGAGCAGTTCGCGATCCGCGGCGTCAGCGCCGGCGCCTTCGTCGTCCAGGAGCACGCCGCCACCGCCCATCACTTCGACCTGCGTCTGGAGGTCGACGGGGTCGATGCGCTCCTGGGCGGTCCCCAAGGGCCCCTCGATGGACCCGGCGGTCAAGCGGCTCGCGGTGCAGGTCGAGGACCACGACGCTCGCCCACAACTCCTTCGAGGGGCCGACCGACGGCGGCGGGGTGATCGTCTGGGACCGCGGCCACTACGAGCAGGGCGGCCGCGTCCCCTGGCCGGAGGCGCTCGAACGCGGCCACGCGGTCTTCGTCCTGCACGGCGAGAAGCTCCGCGGCGGCTTCGCCCTGCAGCGCACCCGGCCCGGCGACAAGCCCCAGTGGCTGCTGATCAAGCGGCGCGACGACCAGGCGCGCCCGGGCTCCGACGTCGTCGCCGAGCAGCCACGGTCCGTGGTGAGCGGCACGACGCTCGACCAGCTCCTCGACCGGGACTGACGGTTACTGTCCCTGGGACGATGCCGGCGCCGACCGCAACCGAGACAGGTCACTCGGCGCCTCCGACTCCTCCCGCCCGCCCGGCCACCGACATACCGGGCCCTCCGCTCCCCGGGCCGCTGCAGTCCTACCTCGGCGTCACCCGCCCGCTCGCGGCGCGATCGGCCATGCGCCGGCGCTACGGCCGCATCTTCCGCACCAGCGACTCGATCGCCGGGGATGTCTTCCACGTCGCCGACCGCGAGCTGGTCGAGCAGATGTTCAAGTGGAAGCCGGCCGAGTACAACGTCGCCGAGCCGCGCCAGATCATGGAGCCGGTCGTCGGGCAGGCCTCGCTGCTGCTGCTCGACGGCGACCGTCACATGCGGATGCGGAAGCTGATGCTGCCGGCGTTCCACGGCCAGGCGATCGCTCACTACGCCGAGCTGATCGCGCAGATCGCCGATCGCGAGATCGACGGCTGGAGCCCGGGCGACACGATCCGCACGCGCACCGTCGGCCAGGAGATCACCCTGGAGGTGATGATCCGCGCGGTCTTCGGCGTCTCGGAGCCCGAGCGGGTCGCCGAGCTGAAGCGGTGCCTGCCGCGCCTCTCCTCGATCAGCCCGCTGCTGCTCGTGATGCAGAAGGACCTCGGACCGCTCAGTCCCTGGGGCCGCTTCCTCCGCAACCGCGAGCGCGTCGACGCGATGCTCTACGAGGAGATCGCCCAGCGCCGCGCCGCCCCCGACCGCGAGGAGCGCGACGACATCCTCAGCCTGCTGCTCGCCGCCCGCGACGAGGACGGCGAGCCGCTGACCGACAAGGAGCTGCGCGACGAGCTGATCACGATCCTGCTCGCCGGCCACGAGACGACCGCGACCTCGATCGGGTGGGCGTTCGAGCGGCTGCTGCGCACCCCGGCCGCCCTGGAGCGCCTCACTGCCGAGGTGAAGGCGGGCGAGTCCAGCGAGTACATGGACGCGACGATCAAGGAGACGCTCCGCGTGCGCCCGGTGATCACCGAGGTCTTCCGCTCGCCGACCGAGCCGCGGGAGCTGGGCGGCTACCGGTTCGAGCCCGGCGCGCAGCTGGCGGCCTCGATCTCGCTCCTGCAGCTCGACCCCGACCTCTACGCGCCCGACCCGCTCGCCTTTCGCCCCGAGCGCTTTCTCGAAGGGGCACCGGAGCCCTACGCCTGGATCCCCTTCGGCGGCGGCGTGCGCCGCTGCATCGGCGCTTCCTTCGCGCTGCTGGAGATGAAGATCGCGATCGAGCGGATCCTCGCCCGCGCGCAGCTGCGCGCCAGCCGGCCGAAGGACGAGAAGGTGAGCTTCCGCGGCATCACCGTGCTGCCGGGCCGCGGCGGCGAGGCGGTCGTCGAGAGCGTCTCCCGCTGACCCGATGTTGTTCAATCATCTCTCCAGCGAATCCGCAGCAATCAACCCGACGGAGGAACCAGGATGCTCAAGCTAGGCGACGTCGCCCCCGACTTCGAGGCCGACACCACTGAGGGCCGGATCGGCTTCCACGACTGGATCGGCGACTCCTGGGCGGTGCTGTTCTCTCACCCGAAGGACTTCACGCCCGTGTGCACGACCGAGCTCGGCTACATGGCCTCGATCAAGCCCGAGTTCGACAAGCGGGGAGTGAAGATCATCGGCCTCTCGGTCGACCCGTCCGACAAGCATGAGGCCTGGGCCGCCGACATCGAGGCGACGCAGGGCACCGCTCCCAACTACCCGATCATCGCCGACTCCGACTTCGTGGTCTCCAAGCTCTACGACATGCTGCCCGCGGACGTCTCCGGCGACCCGGCCGACCGCACCCCGGCCGACAACCAGACGGTCCGCAACGTCTTCGTCATCGGCCCCGACAAGAAGATCAAGCTGATCCTCGTCTACCCGATGACGACCGGACGCAACTTCGACGAGGTCCTGCGCGTGGTTGACTCGCTGCAGCTGACCGCGAAGCACAAAGTCGCGACGCCGGCGCAGTGGGAGCAGGGCGACGACGTGATCATCGCCGGCTCGGTCTCCGATGACGAAGCCAGGGAGACCTACCCGGACGGCTGGGAGTCGCCCCGCCCCTACATCAGGATCGTGCCGCAGCCTGGCAAGTAGGTGACGATCGACGAGCTGACGGTCGCCGACACGCCTGAGTCCTGGGCGGCGCTCGGGTTCGCGGTCGACGGGGACACCTGCGTCATCGGCGACGTCCGGATCCGGCTCGCGGGGACCGAGGCGGGCAAGGGCCTGACGGGATGGTCGCTGCGCGAGTTCGAGGGCGGTGAGCTGGACGGGCTGCCGACCACCGGTTCGGACCGCCCGCCGCCGACCGGACAGCCAGAGCACCCCAACGGAATCGCCGCGATCGACCACGTCGTGGCGATCAGCTCGGACCTCGACCGCACCGCCGGCGCGCTCCAGTCCGCCGGCCTCGACCTGCGCCGCATCCGCGAGGACCCGACCCCGGCCGGTGCTCCCCGCCAGGCGTTCTTCCGCCTCGGCGCGGTCATCCTCGAGGTCGTTCAGGCCCCGCAGGAGGCGATCGAGCGGACCGGGGGAGACCGGCCCGCCTTCTTCTGGGGCCTGGCGCTCGTCGCTCCCGACCTCGACGCGACCGTCACCGGACTCGGGGATAGGGCCGGCGAGACCCGCCCGGCCGTCCAGCCCGGCCGTCGCATCGCGACGCTCCGCCGCGCCGCCGGTCTCACCGTTCCGGTCGCGCTGATGACGCCCTGATGAAGCGACTGAAGGATTACCGGGGCGGCAGCCCGGACAAGCGGGGACCGCTCAGTAGCCCGTGCCCGTCTTCACCTGTTTGCGCTCGGTGGGGTGGGCGCCGCCCTTCTTCTCCAGCGTCGCGCAGGCGGTGGCGATGTCCTCGGCGAGGCGGTCGACCTGCTCGCGGCTCAGCGTCTGCTTGACCAGGGCCCGCAGCACCTTCACGTCTTCGGCGTTGGGCGGCAGGGTGTAGGCGGGGACCATCCAGCCGCGCTCGGCGGAGAGCTGCCAGGCGATGTCGAACTCGTCATAGCCCCTCTCCTCGGCCAGCCGGAAGGCGACCAGGGGCAGCTGCTCCTCACCCTCGCCGATCAGCTCGAAGTCGCCCTCCGCCTTGAGCTTGCCGGCGAGGGCCCGAGCGTTCTCCTGCATCGCCTTCATGACGTAGGTGTAGCCCTCGCGCCCGTAGCGGACGAAGTTGTAGTACTGCGCCAGCACCATCGAGGCGCCGGTGGAGAAGTTGAGGGTGAAGGTCGCGTCCGTCTTCCCCAGGTAGTTCTCGTAGAAGACGAGGTCCTCGGCCAGATCGCTCTTCTCACGGAAGACGAGCCAGCCGATGCCGGGGTAGACGAGCCCGAACTTGTGCCCGGAGACGTTGATCGAGCGCACCTGCTCGAGCCGGAAGTCCCACTCGGAGTCGGGGTAGAGGAAGGGCCAGGTGAAGCCGCCGCTGGCGGCGTCGACGTGGAGCGGCACGTCGAGCCCCTTCTCGCCCTTGAGGTCGACCAGGAGCTTGTTGATCCCGACGATGTCGTCCATGTGGCCGGTGAAGGTCGTGCCGAGCACGGCGGCGACGCCGATCGTGTTCTCGTCGACGTGGGGCTCCACGTCTTCGGGGCCGATCGTGTACTTGCCGTCGCGCAGCGGCACGATCCGCGGCTCGACGTCGAAGTAGCGGCAGAACTTCTCCCAGACCACGTGAACGTCGCCGCCGAAGATCAGGTTCGGCTTGTCGACGGGCTTCGACGCGGCTTCGCGGCGCTCCTTCCACTTCCACTTCAGCGAGAGGGCGCCGAGCATGATCGCCTCCGAGGAGCCCTGGGTGCGGGCGCCGGTCGTCTCGCCGGGGGCGTGGTAGAGGTCGGCGAGCATGCGGATGCAGCGCTGCTCGATCTCCGCCGAGATCGGGTACTCGGCGTGGTCGATGAAGTTGCGGTAGAGGTTGTCGTTGATGACCCGCTTGGCCTCGGGCTCCATCCAGGTCGTGACGAACGTCGCCAGGTTGCGCTGCGGGTCGCCCTCCAGCGCCAGTTCCTCGCCGACCAGCCGCATCGCGTCGAGGGCCGACATGCCGCCATTCGGAAAGGGCCCGTCGGGAGCGTCTTCGGTGAGGAAGCGGTTGCCGTAGAGCATCGCCGCCTGTTCGGGGGTGAGGTTTTTGTTCATGCGTTGATGATTTTCTTTCGCTGCTCGTACTCCTCTACCGAGATCTCCCCTTCGGCCAGGCGGCGGTTGAGGATCGCCAGCGCGTCGACGTCCGGCCCGCGGTGGCCACGGCCGATCGCCTCACGCAGCAGCAAGACGACGCCGATGACCACGAGCCCCCAGAAGAGGACCATGCCGAGCATCATCACGACCATCCAGCCTGTCCCCACGTCGCCGTCGTGCATCCCCCAGGTGTCCGCGAAAGGAAGAAGCGAGAGGGTTGCCTGGAGCATCCCTGAGAACTGTAGGCCACGGGGAAGGGCTCAAGAGCGAATGACAGGCCGCGGCTTGCGCCGGATACCCTGGTGGGGTATCATGCTTCTATGGCAAGCAAGACCACCACGCGTGGCTACACAGCGACCAAGGCTCAGCTCCTCAACCGCCTCGCCCGCGTCGAGGGGCAGGTCCGGGGCGTCGCGAAGATGGTCGAGGAGGACCGCTACTGCATCGACGTCGTGACCCAGCTGAACGCCATCCAGGCCGCCCTCGACAAGATCTCGCTCGGGCTGCTCGACGGCCACGCCCGGGTTTGCATGCAGGGCGATGGCAGCGCCGCGGCCGATCCCGGCGAGAGCGTGGACGAGCTGATGGGCGCCATCGGCCGCCTGCTGGGCCGCTAGCGATCATGGGCGAGCACGCCCAGCACGGCTTCGGGGAGCCCCAAGATGGCTGAGGCTCTCGTCACGATCGCGGGGGCTGGCGCGATCGCGGCGCTCGCCCGCTTCTTCTTCGGGCCGCGAACTGCGCTCGGCGCCGAGCTGCGCGCTGGCCGCCAGGAGGTGGAGATCGTCGTCAAGGGCGGCTACTCGCCGAACCTGATCCGCGCTCGCGAGGGCGTGCCGCTGCGGCTCGTGTTCGACCGCCAAGAGGCCGGGGACTGCACCTCCCGCGTCGTCTTCCCGGACCTCGGGGTGAGCCGCTCGCTGGCGCCCTTTGCCCGCACCGTTGTCGAATTCACCCCCGAGCGCAGCGGCGAGTTCGGCTTTGCCTGTGGGATGAACATGGTCCACGGCACGCTGCTGGTCGACCCGGACGGCGACGCGAACGGCGCCGGCGAGGCCGGCGACCTCCCGCAGGAAGCGGTAGCCGAGGCGGTGGGGGTCGGCCCGAGCCGCGAGGTCAGCGAGCCGACCGAGACCGTGCTGGCTCTGAGCCCCGGCGGGATCAGCTGCGCCTCCTGCGTCTCGACGATCGAGACGGCCCTGCTCGAGCTGCCGGGTGTCGATCGCGCTGCGGTCAACATGGGGACCGAGCGGGTCACGGTCGACTACGACCCCGATCAGGTCGGCCTCGAGCGACTGCGCCAGGCGGTCGCCGACGCCGGATACGAGCTGCTGGGCGGCGACGGCCGAGTGCCGGGGGACGGCGGCGACGCCGAGGCCGCCGCCAGGCGGGCCGAGATCGCCGACCTCAGCCGCCGCGTCCTCCTCGGCGCGGTGCTCACGGCACCGGTCCTCTTCGCGGTGATGGCGACAGACGTCTTCGGCGCGAGCTGGGTGCCGGACTTCCTGATCGAGCCCCTGGCTGCAGCTGGCGCTGATCGCCCCGGTGATGCTCTACACCGGCTGGCCGATCCACCGCACCGGTTGGCTCAGCTCTCGCCCACCGCAGCGCCGACATGAACACGCTGATCGCGATCGGCACGGCGGCCGCCTTCAGCTACAGCCTCTTCGTCACGCTCTTCCCGGGCCTGCTGCCGGAGGACCTGCGCGACGTCTACTACGAGGCGGTCGGAGTCATCCTCACCCTGATCCTGCTCGGCAGGCTGCTCGAGGTCCGCGCCAAGGCCGGCACCGGGGAGGCGATCCGCAAGCTGATCGGCCTGCAGGCGAAGACCGCGCGCGTCGTCCGCGAAGGTCGCGAGGAGGAGATCCCGGTCGAGCGAGGTCGTGCCGGGAGACACGATCGCCGTCCGCCCCGGCGAGAAGATCCCGGTCGACGGCGAGGTGGTCGAGGGTCGCTCGAGCGCTCGACGAGTCGATGGTCACCGGCGAGTCGCTGCCGGTCACCAAGGAGCTCGGCGACACCGTGATCGGCGCGACGGTCAACCAGACCGGCGCCTTCCGCTTCCGCGCCACCGGCGTCGGCAGCGACACGATGCTCGCCCAGATCGTCCGCCTGGTCGAAGAGGCACAGGGCTCGAAGGCGCCGATCCAGCGCCTCGCCGACCTGGTCGCCGAGCTACTTCGTCCCGGCGGTGATCTTCATCGCGATCGCCACCTTCGTCGTCTGGTTCGACTTCGGCCCCTCTCCGGCCCTCACCTTCGCGCTGGTCTCCGCGGTGGCGGTGCTGATCATCGCCTGCCCCTGCGCGCTCGGCCTGGCGACGCCGCTCTCGATCATGGTCGGCACCGGCAAGGGCGCCGAGAGCGGCGTGCTGATCCGCTCCGCCGAGGCGCTGGAGACCGCCCACAAGCTCGGCGTGATCGTCCTCGACAAGACCGGCACGATCACCCGCGGCGAGCCGGCCCTCACCGACATCGTCGCCCTCGACGGCGTCGACGAGGAGGAGCTGCTGCGGCTGGCGGCGGCGGCCGAGCGCTCCTCCGAGCATCCGCTGGGCGCGGCGATCGTCGCCGGGGCGCAGGAGCGCGGCCTCTCGCTGCCCGAGGCCGGCGAGTTCGACTCGATCACCGGCCGCGGCCTGCGAGCGACTGTCGACGGCCGCGCGCCTGCTGCTCGGCACCCGGCGCCTGCTGGGCGAGGAGGGTGTCGACCCCGAGCCCGCTGGAGGCGGAGGCGCGACGCCTGGAGGCGGAGGGCAAGACGGCGATCCTCGTCGCGCTCGACGGCCGCCCGGCCGGCGTGCTCGCCGTCGCCGACACCGTGAAGCCCGACTCGGCCGCGGCGATCGCCGCCCTGCGCGAGCTCGGCCTGGAGGTGGTGATGATCAGCGGCGACAACGCCCGCACCGCCGAGGCGATCGCGCGTCAGGTCGGGATCGAGCGCGTCCTCGCCGAGGTGCTTCCGGAGGACAAGGCGCTCGAGGTGCGCCACCTGCAGGACGAGGGCAAGCTGGTGGCGATGGTCGGCGACGGGATCAACGACGCGCCCGCGCTCGCCCAGGCCGACGTCGGCATCGCGATCGGCACCGGCACCGACGTGGCGATCGAGGCCGCCGACATCACGCTCGTCTCGGGCGATTTGCGGGGAGTCCCGCTCGCGCTTTCGCTGAGCAGTGCGACGATGCGCAACATCCGCCAGAACCTCGTCTTCGCCTTCGGCTACAACACGGTCGGCATCCCGATCGCCGCCGGCGTCCTCTACCCGTTCCTCGGACTTCAGCTCAGCCCGATGATCGCCGCCGCCGCGATGGCGGCCAGCTCGCTCTCGGTGGTCGGCAACTCCAACCGGCTGCGGCGCTGGCATCCCGCGGTGTGAGCGGTGCCGATCTTGCGCTTGGTCCTATCCTGAGCAGGGCCATGGTCCCCCCGAGCGAGGTGCAGCCCGACCACGAGGTGGCGGTGATCGGCGCCGGGTTCTCCGGCATCGGCACGGCGATCAAGCTCGACCAGGCGGGCATCCGCGACTGGGTCATGCTCGAGGAGGGGGACGGCGTCGGCGGCGCCTGGCACTGGAACACCTACCCTGGCATCGGCGTCGACATCCCCTCGTTCAGCTACCAGTTCTCCTTCGAGCAGCGCTCGGACTGGTCGCGGGTGTATGCGCCGGGGCAGGAGCTGAAGGCCTACGCCGAGCACTGCGTCGACGCCTACGGGTTGCGCTCGCGCATCCGCCTGAACACCAAGGTCACCGGCGCCGAGTTCGACCAGGAGAATCACTTCTGGCGCCTGCCGACCGCCGACGGGAAGGCGGTCACCGCGCGTTACATGGTCGGCGCGACCGGCGTCTTCACCCAGCCCAAGCCGCCCAACATCCCCGGCCTGGACTCCTTCGCCGGCACCGTCATGCACACCGCCCGCTGGGACCACGACGAGGACCTGCGCGGCCGCCGGGTGGCGATCGTCGGCACCGGCGCCTCCGCCGTCCAGGTCATCCCCTCGATCGCACCCGAAGTCGAGCGGCTGACCGTGCTGCAGCGCACCCCGATCTGGTGCCTGCCCAAGCCCGACGCGCGGATCGGCCCGGGCCTGCGTCAGCTGCTCGGCCGGGTCCCCGGCGCGCAGGCCGCGGTCCGCGCCCTCAGCCAGCTCTACGTCGAGCTCAACTTCCCCCTGCCGGCCCACTTCCACAGCGTGCTGCCGATCGCCAAGGCGGGCGAGCGTGCCGGTCTGCGGCACCTGCGAGCGGTGCGTGACCCGGTGGTGCGGGAGAAGCTGACGCCCCGCTACGGGCTCGGCTGCAAGCGCCCCAGCTTCTCCAACGAGTACCTGCCGGCCTTCAACCGTCCCAACGTCCACCTGGAGACGAGCCCGATCGAGGAGATCGTGGCGGCGGGGGTGCGCACGCGGGCCGCCGAGCACGAGGCCGACGTGCTGATCCTGGCGACCGGGTTTAAGGTCTTCGACAAGGGCAACATGCCGCCCTACCCGGTGCGCGGCAATGACGGGGCCGACCTGGCGGCGTGGTGGGAGGAGAACCGCTTCCAGGCCTACGAGGGCGTCAGCGTCCCCGGCTTCCCGAACATGTTCATGATCCTCGGGCCCTACGGCTTCAATGGCGCCAGCTACTTCACCCTGATCGAGAACCAGGCGCGGCACATCGTCCGCTGCCTGCGCCGCGCCCGCAGCAGCGGATCGACGGCGGTCGAGATCCGCCCCGAGGCCAACCGCCGCTACTTCGAGAAGATGCTCGGCCGCCGCGACCGCCAGGTGTTCTTCTCGGGCACCTGCGCGACCGCGAACAGCTACTACTTCGACGACCACGGCGACGCCCCGTTCCGCGCCTCGCCGACGCTCGAGGTCGCCTGGCGCAGCGCCCGCTTCGACCTCGACGACTACCGCTTCACCCGGACCGGAACCGGGGCGGCCGTCACCGCTTGAAGGTCTTGGGGTTGCAGGCCTGGATCGGGTGGAGGTACGTCAGCCAGCAGTTGAGGTTGAAGCGGCGGATCGTGTAGCGGTAGTTGTAGACGAAGCCTTCGCGGGGGAGCGCCGCGTAGATCGTGACCGCGCCGCGGTAGAGGTCGGGGCCTCGCAGCCAGAGCACCCCGCATTTGACCTTCTCGCGGTTGATCTGCCTGCATTCGATGCTGTGCAGCCGGCCCTGCGCGAAGCGGTTGCCGAAGTCGGCTTCGAGGCCGATCCAGGCGAAGAATTCGGCGTCCTGGCGGGTCACCCTCGGGAGCACGACGTCCGGCACCACCACTTCGGGCGCGGGCGCGCCGCTTTCGACGGCGGCGATCCAGGCGCTGACCCACGGGGAGACGACGTCGGCCCGCGCGAGGACCTGCGGGGTCAGGGGATCGCAGTCGAGCGAGCCGAGGCTGATGACGCCGATCAGGACAGGGGTGCCGTCGGGTCGCCGGGCGATGCCGGGGCCGCCGCTGTCGCCGCTGCAGACGCTGTTCGCGGAGGCGATCGGCGACTGTATGCAGAGCTGGCTGGCGGCCGAGTAGGCAGAGATCGCCCGCCGCATCGTGCGCTGGCAGTAGCCGGTGCTGCGGACGACGGACTGCGCTTCGCGGAGGACCGCCGGCGCCCGCGGTGGGTCCGCGTCGGTCAGGCCCCAGCCGGCGACCGACACCGGGACGCCCGCCGAGAGCAGACCTGCGTCGGCTGCGCTCGCCAGCGGCAACGCCGGCGCCGAGACGGGCGCGGCGAGGACGAGGAGCCCGGCGTCGTTGAGGAGCCGCGAGGGCTGATAGCCGGGGAAGACGAGGGCCTGCGAGACACCCGAGACGTTCTGCTGGCCGGCTGTCCGGAGGTCCGCCACGCCGGTCAGCACCGTGTAGTTCGAGGCCACGGCGATCCTGCCGGTGCCCGTCAGCAGGCAGTGCGCCGCGGTCAGGACCAGGCGAGGGGCGACAACCGTTCCCGTGCAGCTGAACGCCTCGACCGGGCCCTGGTACTGGATGTAGGCAAGCGATGGGTAGGAGGCGATGGAGGCGGGAGTGCCACCGACGATCGACGTCGTCGCACCGCCTCCGGTGTCGGCGCGGCTGTCGCCTGGGGACGGCTGGGCGTGGCCCTGGGCCGGTGCGGCCAGGAGGATCGCCAGGGAGGCGAGGGCGAGGGCCACAATGCCCCGAACGCTCGGGCGGCTGCTGATCGATCGATCGATCTTTCGCACCCTAGCGGCTGGAGAGCGAGATCACATGGGCGGCCCTCGGGTCGATGCGACCCTCGATCGTCTCGGCCCAGGCGCTCTGCAGCCCCTCGAAGCCCTGGCCCGGGATCGTCCCGAGCCAGCCGCCGATCCACTCGCAGAAGGGGTGCCAGGCATCGGCGCCGCGCTGCTCGAGGCCGGCGCGGCCCCAGTCCTTGCCGCGCTTGACGACCCGGTCGGGGGCGAAGAAGAGGGCCGGGGTCGGTCCCGGCAGCTCGCCGCCGCCCGCGCCGAAGTCCTCCCAGTGGGTGACCCCGACGGCCATGCTGCGGATCAGCTCGTCGCCGAAGTGGTTGTGGACCGCCGCGCGCACGTTGCCGTCGCCGGCGACGTCGACGTAGGTGGCCGGCCCGCGGTCCAGCGAGCCGATCTCCTCGTAGGAGACGGTGCGCCCGTAGATGCCCAGGCCCTCGACGAACTCGGTGCTGCGCGGCCGAGGTGAGCCCGACCAGTCTCGACTCCCTCGCGCTGGGCCAGCAGGAAGGCGACGGCGATCGCGGTCTTGCTCGAGGCGCTGGAGATCAGGATCGGCCCGCGCCCGGTCAGCCCCTCGTCGTCGAGCTGGTCGTCGATCAGGAACGAGGTGAAGAAGAGCGGCCGCAGCAGCATCTGCATCGCCTCGGTGTCGGCGCGGTAGAAGGGGTCGGCGTCGCTGGCCAGGTAGCGGTGGTAGGCCGAGGGCAGCGCCGCCCGGTGCGGCGACCCGTCGACGAACCCGGCACCGTCGACCGCCACCGGCGTGACGAGCGAGGTGGGAGGAGGGCGGCAGGTACCCGTAGAGGCGCGTCCCGGCCTCGACCCCCTCGGCCTCGCTGCGCTCGACCTCGGCGAACCCCCACATCGGCACCCGGCCCCAGCCGTCCTCGGCGGGGAAGAAGTCCCAGTAGGACATCGCCTCGCCCATCACCGCGTAGGTGACGTTGTTGGCCGTCAGCCCGAAGGTGTCGACCCGCAGCAGCGCCTGCCCCGGCCCGACCTCGGGCGCCGCGGACTCGGCGATGCGGCACTGCGCGCAGGTCGTCGCGCTTGACGAGGAAGTCGGTCATCGGTGCCTGATGATGTCACGGAGAGCTGAGGCCGGGTTTACTGGATTTAATTCCAGTATTCTTTGGGATTGGACGGCGCTGGGACACTGAGCTGGCGGCAGACTGCACGAACCAGACCCGGGCAGGATTCCATCCTCACGTATCGAGTTACGTTGGCGGGTCGCGGCGGCGGGGTGAGATGGCGCTCCCCCTCGACGGTTGCCACCTCAGTCCGCGGGCGTCTCGCTCGAAGTCGAATCCTTGGGTCGCTTGAAGTAGTACACGGTCGCCGACGTGTTCGAGGATCCCTCTCGTCGACTTTTGCTCGGAAGTCCGCCGAGTTCGCTCGGCCCCTCGGAGTACTGGGTCTCTATGCCGACCACCGAGACGAGCTCCCATCCCTCGCTGCCGAGCATCTCCAGCAACTGATTCTCCTTGAGATCCGTCCTGTTCTCAGCTCGATCCGGTCGTGCGATGAAGTAGTCGCTTACCAAACGGCCGCCGTCGGCGGGCGCCAGCGCCTCGTGGACATAGCAGTACTCCCACTGTCGCACCAATGTATTTACCTCCTCGTAGCCGGTCGCTGGCACTCTAACCAAGTGATAGCTGGGAACGCCGCAGAGCATCTCGAGTAGGAGTCAGCTGGGATTGGGAGGGGGTGGGACGCTGAGCTGGCGACAGAGGCGCGGGGGGCTTGCGGAGGCGTCGGGGACGGCGAGGTGGATTAGCGCTCGACTGCCGATGGTATTGCAGCTTGCCGCCCCTCACTCGGCTACCGTGTTCGCATGGCTTCACGTGAGCTGATCGAGCGGGCCGCAAAGGCTCTGGCCGAGGCTGCGGGCGCGGACTCCAAGGTGATCCTGTTCGGCTCCTATGCACGCGGCGAGCAGCGCCGCGACAGCGACCTCGATTTCCTGGTGATCGAGCCGGAGGTCGAGGACCGCTTCGGCGAGTCGGTTCGGCTTGCCCGGCTCGTCGGGGAGCTTGGCGTGCCGGCGGACGTGATGGTCGCCAGCGAGGCTCACGTGCGCGAATGGGGGGGACTGCCGGGCACGATGATCCACGACGCCTTGGTCGAGGGAAGGATCGTCGGTGGCCGAGCCCCGTAGTGGCGATGGTGTTGATGGAGAAGGCTGCGGGGGACGAAAAGATCCTAATTCGCCTGATCGACGACGACGACACTCCTGACGACGGTCTCGGGTTTCACGCCCAGCAGGCGGTCGAGAAGATGATGAAGGCGGTGCTCGCGCACAACGATGTCACCTATGAGCGCACCCACAACATCGCCTACCTGCTCAACCTGCTGGACGATGCCGGGCTCCCGCGACCGGACCTTGCCGACGATCTTTCCAACCTGAGCCCTTGGGCCGGGGACTGCGCTTTCAGCTAACTGCCCGCCGCACCCTGCTCGAAGAGCGCCACCAGCCTCGCCCGGCAGAACTCCCACTGTTTGCTGTTGCGGTCGTCGCCGGGGTGGAGGGTGTCGAGCAGGGCGAGGCCGCGGGCGGTGGCGGCGGCCATCTCGACCAGGCGCTCGAAGTCGGGGCGCTCGGCCTGGTCGGGGAAGAGGCGGCGGGCCAGCTCGAGCGTCTGGCGGTCGAGCTCGCGTTCGACGCCGACCAGGGCCTTGCGCAGCTCGGGGTCGGTGCGGGCGTCGGTCCAGAGGTCGAGCGCGGCCTGGTAGAGCGGGCTGGCGTAGTTGGACCAGAGCAAGTCGAGGCCGGCGGCGACGCGCTCGCGGCCCTCGGGGAGCTGCGTCGGCGGCGGCCAGCTGCTCGGCCGAGCGGCGGCGCGCGAGGTGCTCGATCGCGGCGGCGACCAGCGCCTGCGCGGGTCTGGAAGTGGTGCAGGTGGGCGCCGCGCGAGAGGCCGGCGCGCTCGGCGACGCCGGCCGTCGTCGTGTTCGCGTAGCCGTCCTCGACCAGCGAGGCGATCGTGGCGTCGAGCAGCGCCTCGCGGGTGGCGGCGCTGCGCTCGGCCTGGCTGCGGCGGGCGGGAGTCTCAGCGGTCGGCACGGAGACCCATGCTAGTAAAGCTTGCGTTCACGAACTGAATGTTTTGCTAGCGTCGCCGCAGCCGAACCGACTTCGAACCAAGAGGAGCTTGAAAATGGCAGCCACCGAGGCGCTGGTCTTCGACGCGATCCGCACGCCGCGCGGCAAGGGCAAGATGCAACGGCTCGCTGCACAGCACCAAGCCCGTCGACCTCGTCGTCGGCCTGATGCACGAGATGCTCGTCCGCAACGAGAAGCTCGATCCCAACCGGGTCGACGACGTCGTCCTCGGCTGCGTCTCGCCGGTCGGCGACCAGGGCGCCGACATCGCCAAGACCGCGGCGATCAAGGCCGGCCTGCCGGACACGGTCGCCGGCGTCCAGCTCAACCGCTTCTGCGCCTCCGGCCTCGAGGCCGTCAACATCGCCGCCCAGAAGGTCGCCTCCGGCTGGGAGGACCTCGTCTTCGCCGGCGGCGTCGAGTCGATGTCGCGCGTGCCGATGGGCTCCGACGGCGGCGCCTGGGCGATGGACCCCGAGACCAACTACGACACCTCCTTCATCCCGCAGGGCATCGGCGCCGACCTGATCGCCACGATCGAGGAGCTTCAGCCGCGACGACGTCGACGCCTACGCCGCCCGCTCGCAGGAGCGCGCCGCCGGCCGCGCAGGCCGAGGGCCGCTTCGACGAACTCCGTCGATCCCGGTCAAGGACCTCAACGAGCACGTCGTCCTCGACCACGACGAGTTCATCCGCCCCGGCACGACCGTCGAGACGCTCGGCAAGCCTCAAGCCGTCGTTCGCGGCGATGGGCGAGATGGGCGGCTTCGACGCCGTCGCGCTGCAGAAGTACCACTGGGTCGAGAAGATCGACCACGTCCACACCCCGGGCAACTCCTCGGGCATCGTCGACGGCGCCTCGCTGCGTGGCGATCGGCAACGAGCAGACCGGCGCCGAGCTCGGCCTGACGCCGCGCGCGCGCATCCTCGCCACGGCGGTCTCGGGCGCCGACCCGACGATCATGCTCACCGGCCCCGCGCCGGCCTCCAAGAAGGCGCTGGCGAAGGCCGGCATCACCGCCGACGACCTCGACCTGGTCGAGATCAACGAGGCGTTCGCCGCCGTCGTCCTGCGCTTCGTCAGGGACATGGGCCTCGACATGGAGAAGGTCAACGTCAACGGCGGCGCGATCGCGATGGGCCACCCGCTCGGCGCGACCGGCGGCGATGATCCTCGGCACGCTCGTCGACGAGCTGCACCGCACCGGCGGCCGCTACGGCCTCGCGACGCTCTGCGTCGGCGGCGGCATGGGCATCGCGACCGTCGTGGAGGCGATCTGAGCATGGCCGAGAGCACCACCATCCGCTGGGAGCAGGGCGACGACGGCATCGTCATCCTGACGCTCGACGACCCGAACCAGTCGGCCAACACGATGAACGCGGCCTACGTCGCGTCGATGGCGGCGACGGTCGACCGCCTCGAGGCCGAGAAGGACGACGATCAAGGGCGTCGTCCTCACCTCGGCGAAGAAGACCTTCTTCGCCGGCGGCGACCTCAACGACCTCAAGCAGGCGCACGCCGGAGAACGCGGCCGAGATCGCCGACGGTCGTCCGCGAGGTCAAGGCGCAGCTGCGCCGCCTGGAGACGCTCGGCGTGCCGGTCGTCGCCGCGATCAACGGCGCGGCGCTCGGCGGCGGCCTGGAGATCTGCCTGGCCACCCACCACCGCGATCGTCGTCGACGACCCGAAGGTCGTCAGCTCGGCTTCCCCGAGGTCCAGCTCGGCCTGCTGCCCGGCGGCGGCGGCGTCGTGCGCTCGGTGCGCATGCTCGGCATCGTCGACGCGCTGATGCAGCTGCTGCTGCAGGGCAAGCGCCTGCAGCCCGGCCAAGGCCAAGGAGATCGGCCTGGTCGACGAGGTCGTCGCCACGCGCGACGACCTCGTCCCGGCCGCCAAGGCGTGGATCGCGGCCAACCCCGAGGCGCGTCCAGCCCTGGGACGTCAAGGGCTACAAGATCCCCGGCGGCACGCCGTCCAACCCGAAGCTCGCGCAGAACCTGCCGGCCTTCCCGGCCAACCTGCGCAAGCAGCTCAAGGGCGCCAACTACCCGGCGCCGCACCACATCATGGCCGCGGCGGTCGAGGGCGCGCAGGTCGACTTCGACACCGCGATCGAGATCGAGGGCCGCTACTTCGTCGACCTCGTCACCGGCCAGGTCGCGAAGAACATGATCCAGGCGTTCTTCTTCGACCTGCAGGCAGGTCAACGGCGACCGCGGCCGGCCGGAGGGCATCGAGCCGTTCGAGGCCGAAGAAGGTCGTCGTGCTCGGCGCCGGGCATGATGGGCGCCGCGATCGCCTACGTCTGCGCCAAGGCCGGGCATCGAGGTCGTCCTCAAGGACGTCGACCAGGAGGCCGCCGAGCGCGGCAAGGGCTACTCGGAGAACCTCGTCGAGAAGGCCGTCGCGCGCGGCCGGTCGACCGCAGGAGAAGGGCGACGCGCTGCTGGCCCGGATCACCCCGACGACCGACCCGGCGGCCGCCGCCGGCGCCGACCTCGTCATCGAGGCCGTCTTCGAGGACCCGGCGGTCAAGGCGCAGGTCTTCGCCGAGATCGAGCCGCACCTCGCCGACGGGCGCGCTGCTGGGCTCCAACACCTCGACCCTGCCGATCACCGACCTGGCCGAGGGCGTCATCGCGCCCGGCCGACTTCATCGGGCTGCACTTCTTCAGCCCGGTGGACAAGATGCCGCTGCTGGAGATCATCAAGGGCGAGCAGACCGAGCGACGAGACGCTCTACCGCGCGCTCGACGTCGCCAAGCAGATCGGCAAGACGCCGATCGTCGTCAACGACAGCCGCGGGTTCTTCACCAGCCGCGTGATCGGCACGTTCATCAACGAGGGCATCGCGATGCTCGACCGAGGGCGATCCCGGCGCCGTCGATCGAGCAGGCCTCCTCGCAGGCCGGCTACCCGGCCCCGGTGCTGCAGCTCATGCGACGAGCTCAACCTGAAGCTGATGGCGAAGATCCGCAAGGCGACGCAAGGAGGCCGTCGAGGCCGAGGGCGTCGCGCTGGGACGACCACCCCGCGTTCGGCGGTCATCGACCGGATGCTCGACGAGTTCGAGCCGCGCCGGCAAGCTCGCGCGGCGCCGGCTTCTACGACTACGAGGACGGCAAGCGCACCGGCCTGTGGCCGGGCCTGCGCGAGGCGTTCCCGCCGGTCGACGACCCGTCGTCGATCTCGCTGCGAGCGACCTCGAGGAGCGCATGCTCTT
The DNA here is from genome assembly GCA_963801245.1 of uncultured Solirubrobacterales bacterium. Lineage (GTDB taxonomy): Bacteria > Actinomycetota > Thermoleophilia > Solirubrobacterales > 70-9 > VRUE01. Next base: position 819,598 of record CAWDEA010000003.1, on the reverse strand, counting down.
CGTCGAGGCGCTCGAGACGGTCAAGTGCCTGGACGAGGGCGTGATCGAGTCGGTCGCCGACGCCAACATCGGCTCGATCTTCGGGATCGGCTTCCCGGGCTGGACCGGCGGCGTGCTGCAGTACATCAACGGCTACGAGGGCGGCGTCGGCCGGCTTCGTCGCCCGCGCGCGCGAGCTCGCCGAGCACGTACGGCGAGCGCTTCGAGCCGCCCGGCCTCGCTGGTCGAGAAGGCCGAGCGCGGCGAGATCTACGCCGACGAGGCCGAGCTCGTCGCGAGCGCGTAGGAGGGGATCGAGATGCCAGTCACCTTCACCCCTGAGCAGGAGGCATTTGCCGAAGCGATTCGCGACCTCGCGGCCCGCGAGTGCGGGACCCGCGAGCAGCGCGACGCGCTGACGAACGGCGGCAAGGAGCCACACAACGTGGACCTCTACGCCAAGGTCGCCGAGCTGGGATGGCTCGGCGTCGCGGTCCCCGAGGCCTACGGCGGCTCCGGCGGCGGCATGGTCGACCTCTGCCTCTTCCTCGAGGAGATGGCCTACGGCCAGATCCCGATCGCCGGCTTCTCCGTCACCGCGATCACCGCCGGCGCGTATGAGCGCTTCGGCACCGACGCGCAGAAGGAGGAGATCCTCGGTGGGATCGCCAAGGGCGCGGTCGAGGCGATCGCGATGTCCGAGCCCGAGGCGGGCTCCGACGTCGGCGCGCTGCGCTGCAAGGCGGTGCGCGAGAACGGCGGCTACACGATCAACGGCCAGAAGACGTGGATCTCCGAGGCCCACGTCGCCGACCACATCCTGCTCGTCTGCCGCACCGACGACAGCGGATCGAAGCACGAGGGCCTGACGATGCTGAACATCCCCAAAGGCACCGAGGGGGTCGAGATCCGCGGCATCGACACGATGGGCGGCCGCGTCGTCAACGACGTCTTCTTCGACGACTGCCACGTTCCCGCCGAGAACCTTCTCGGCGAGGAAGGCAAGGCCTGGATGCAGCTGATGGCCGGCCTCAACGTCGAGCGGCTGATCATCGCCGCGCAGTCGCTGGGCCTGGCCCGCCGGGCGATGGACGACACGCTCGTCTACGTCAAGGAGCGCAAGCAGTTCGGCCGCCCGATCGGCAGCTTCCAGACGATCTCCCACCGGCTCGCCGACCTCGCGACCGAGCTCGAGTGCAGCCGCCTGCTGACCTACGACGTCGCCGCGCGCGTCGACGCCGACCCGACCCAGCTCTTCCCCCGCGAGGCCTCGATGGCGAAGCTGAAGGTGACCGAAACCGCGAAGAAGATCTCGCTCGAAGGGATGCAGATGATGGGCGGCTACGGCTACGCGACCGAGTACGACATGGAGCGCCACGTCCGCACCACCCTGGTCTCCACCATCTACGGTGGCACCAGTGAGATCCAGCGGGAAATCATCGCCAAGACGATGGGGCTTTGAGCTCGCGGTAGGGACCCAGCGCGGCGCTGCCGCCGCGCTGGCGGCTGCCCTGGTCTTTGCCGTCGCACAGGGATGCGGCGGGGGAGGTGAGGCCGGCTCCGGCACCTCGCCGGCGGCGGTCGAGCGGTCGGGGGAGGGGGACCGCGAGGAGGGCGACACGGTCGAGCCCTCGCACTGCCCACCGGGCCTGCCCAGCTGCCGCAGCGCCGAGGGGCGAATCGTCTTCGTCGAGCGCGTCGACCCCGACGGCGACGGCGACGCCCACTTCGTCATCGTCGACCCACAGGGGATCACGGGGCCGGGGCTGACCGCGATCGACGTCCGCAAGGGGCTGCGGCCCGATCCGCTGCCGGGCCCCGGTGACCTGATCAGCGCCGCCGGCCCGGTGCAGACCGGCTCCTACGGCCAGAGCCAGATCCACGCGCTCGAGCTGCATGTGGGGCATTAGCGTCGTTCACGGCTAATGCATCGCCGCTCCCTGTCGATGGGGACGGATGACGACTTCCCGTGCGGTGCCCATGTCTCTGCAAACCCGTGCCGCACTTGCGCTCTTCGCCGCCGCGGCCATCGCCATCGCGCTGCTCGCTGGTCCGGCGACGGCCGGCGCCGCGCCGGGCCCCTCGGTCCTGACCCTGAAGACCGTCAAGGTCGGCGCCCCCGGGAACCCGTCGGTAGGGATCGTTCCCTTCACCGACGCCGTCTACCCGTCCTGCGCCTCCGCGCCTGACGAAGGTCCCGCGTGCCAGCAGGTCGGCAGCGTCAAGTACCGCTACGGCATCGGCCAGCTCGAGGTCACCGTCGCCCAGTGGGTCGCCTTCCTCAACACGGCCGATCCCTCCGGCCGCAACCGCCACAACCTCTTCAGCCCCGACGAGAGCCCCTCCGGTTGGCCGAAGTACGGCCAGATCGGTTTCTCGGCCGGCGCCGCCAAAGGCCGCCACTACTCGGTCGCGACTCCCGAGTGGGCCGACAAGCCCTACGCCTTCGCCAACTTCCTGCGCTCAGCCCGCTTCGCCAACTCTCTCTACAACGGGCAGCTGCTCTCCAAGCGCGCCAGCGAAGAAGGTGGATTCCGCTACGTCACCTACCGAATCCGGCTCTCGCGGCGGACCGAGCGCGGGATGTACGACATGACCAAGCGGGCGACGACCCGCACCCGCAAGGCCGGCTTCGTCATCCCCAGCCAGGACGAGTGGATCAAGGCGGCCTACTACGACGCCAGCGGCGGCGGCACCTACTCCTACTGGAAGTACCCGACCAACCCCGGCGTGTTCGGCGACAACACGGCCACAGCGCCGAGCACGACGACGCTCGACCCGACCACCGGCAACGTCACCAACGCCGCGACGCAGCCGCTGGCGACCTACCACGACACGAGCGACAAGAGCCTGCCGGCCCCGAGCTGGTGCCCGGCTGCGTTCTCGCCCGAAGCCTGCTCGAGCGTCAACCCCTTCGGGTTCGACCCGGCCACCTACTCCGAGATCTACCAGGGCAGCGTCGGCACGGTCGGCCAGGCCGGGACCGTCTCTCCCTGGGGGACCCTGGACCAGGGCGGCAACGTGGTCGAGTGGACCGACACGATCACCGCTCCCCCCTCGGGGCGCAGCGGCGCCCACGGCCGGGTCTGGCGGCGGCTGCACGGCGGCATCGCCAACGCCCCCGCCTACCAGCTCTGGCTCTCCGCGGTCGGCCTTCAGCCGCAGGACAACGCCTTCTACACCGCCACGTACCCCTGGCTCGGCTTGCGGATCGGCGTCCTCGGCAACCTGAAGCCCGTCGGGCGCTGAGGAGCTTCCGGTGCGCTTTATGTGGGCATAGACCACATAAAGCGCACCGGAACAGGCGGGAGAGCGTCCGGGGGGCGGGGATAGGCTGCGGGCGGGTCACCCGCCAATGCACCGTTCTCGTCGATACCCCCACCGCGCCTCCGGGCTCATTGCCGCGGTCGCGCTTGCGGCTGCGCTCGCGCTGCCGGCCGGCGCACTCGGGGCGCCCAAGCAGGGCGCCCGCAAGCCCTCGGGCAAGCCCGGCACCCTCGTGCAGCTCTCCGGCGCCCGCGGCTGCCTCGTCGACCGCTCGGCTCCGGCCGGGGATTGCGGGACCGCCCGTGCGCTCAAGGGCCCCGGGCCCTTCATGGGCTCGCGCGCGATCGCGCTCAGCCCCGACGGCAGGTACGTCTACGTCGCCTCCTCGCGCAGCGACGCGATCGCGATCTTCGCCCGCAACGAGCGCACCGGCGCGCTGCTGCAGCGCAGCGGCACCGACGGCTGCGTCGCCGCGAAAGGCGCTGGCGGCTGCGCCAAGGCGATCGGCCTCGACGGCCCCAACTCCGTCGCGCTCAGCCCCAACGGCCGCAACCTCTACGCTACGTCGCGCAACAGCAACTCGGTCGCCGCCTTCCGCCGCAACGCCTCGACCGGCGCTCTGACCCAGCTGCGAGGCGGCGCCGGCTGCGTCTCCGGGCTGCCCGTCCCCGGCTGCGGGACCGGCCGGGCGCTGGTCGGCCCCGACGTCCTCGTCGTCAGCCCCGACGGCCGCAACGTCTACGTCGGCTCCTTCTTCGGCAACGCGGTCGCGGTCTTCGCCCGCTCCGCGTCCACCGGCGCCCTGACCCAGCCCGAAGGAACGGCGGGCTGCATCGCCGCCAGCGCGACGAGCAGCTGCGCGACCGCCCTCGGCCTGGAAGCGCCGGAGGGCATGGCGATCAGCGCCGACGGGACGAGCCTGTACGTCGCCGGCGCCCTCTCCAACGCCCTCGCCGCCTTTGCCCGCGACACGTCCACCGGCACCCTCGCCCAGGCGACCGACGGCAGCGGCTGCATCGTCGAGAGCCCGCTCACCGGCTGCACGACCGGCGTGCAGCTGAGCGGCGCCAACGCGGTGACGGTCAGCCCCGATGACGACGACGTCTACGTGACCTCGCTGTTCAGCGACAGCGTCACCTCTTTCAGCCGCTCGCCCGCCCCGCTGGCGCAGAAGCCGGGGACCGCGGGCTGCCTGATCTACCTGCGAGCCGCCGGCTGCTCGTTCGGCCGCGCGCTCAGCGCGCCCGAGGGGCTCGCCGTCTCGCCCGACGGGGCGAGCGTCTACGCCGCCGCCTTCGCCACCGGCGCGATCGCCGTCCTCGACCGGGGCAGGAAATCCGGCGCGCTCGCGCAGAAGCCCGGCCGCGCCGGTTGCATCGCGCCCAAGTCGGTGCCCGGCTGCTCGCCCGGACGGGCGCTGCGCGGCGTCAGCTCGATCGTCGTCAGCCCCGACGGCCGCCACGTCTACTCGACCTCGTTCGGCAGCAACGCCGTCGACGTCTTCCGGAGGAACAGATGACCGAGTCCGAACAGAAAGCCCTGACGCGCAAGCAGCTGCTCGGGACCGGTGCGGGCGCCGCGGCCGCGGCGCTGCTGGCCCGCAGCGGCGGAATCGAGCGGGCGCTCGCCGCCCCGAAGGGGAAGCGCCGCGACGTCGCCGGGATGAACATCGTCCTCTTCCTCACCGACCAGGAGCGGGCGATCCAGCACTTCCCGCCCAACTGGCTGCGACAGAACCTGCCGGGGATGACGGCGGCTGCGCCGCCACGGGGTCAGCTTCGAACGCGCCTTCACCAACGCCTGCATGTGCTCGCCGGCGCGCTCGACCCTGATGAGCGGCTACTTCCCGGCCCAGCACGGCGTCAAGTACACGCTCGAGGAAGACATGCCGGCCTCCGAGTACCCGCAGGTCGAGCTGCCGACCGACCTCGCCGAACCTGGCCACGGTGATGAAGGCGGCCGGCTACAACGTCGTCTACAAGGGCAAGTGGCACTGCTCCAAGCCGGCCGGGGCGGAGGCCACGCCGGCCGACCTCGAAAAGTACGGCTTCCTGCGCTGGAACCCGCCCGACGCCGGCGCCAACCAGACCGTCCCCGAGGCGGGCGGCGGCTTCATCGACAACGACGGCCGCTTCATCGAATCGGAGGGCAGCGTCGCGGCGGGCACCGAGGGCGCTCTGCAGTACCTGGGCTCGACCGCGGCCCAGCAGCAGCCCTTCTTCATGGTGGTCTCGCTCGTCAACCCGCACGACGTCCTCTTCTACCCGCAGCTCCGACCTTCGAAGAAGCGGGCTACGACGACTCCTGGCTGGAGGGGAGCATCGGCCTGCCCGAGACGCGTCGAAGAAGACCTCTCGACCAAGCCCTCGGTGCAGGAACAGTTCCTGCGGATCTTCAACCTCACCGGCAAGCCCCGGACCACAGAGCAGAAGCGCAACTACCTCAACTTCTACGGCAACCTGATGCGCTCCTCCGACAACTACCTGGTCGACGTCCTCGACAAGCTGGAAGAGACCGGCCTCTTCGACAACACGCTGGTGATCCGCACGGCCGACCACGGCGAGATGGGCCTCGCCCACGGCGGGCTGCGCCAGAAGAACTTCAACTTCTACGAGGAGTCGCTCTGCGGGTGCCGCTCGTCTACTCGAACCCGACGCTCTTCCCGAAGCCGGCCAGCACCGACGCGCTCGTCTCCCACGTCGACTTCCTGCCGACCCTGGCGAGCCTCGCCGCGGCGCCGCGAGTCGGCTCGCGCCAACTGGCAGGGGGTCGACTACTCCTCGCTGGTCCTGCGCCCCACCTCCAAGCGCAGCGCCCAGGACTACATCGTCTTCACCTACGACGACTTCCAGTCCGGCCAGGCGAGCGGCCCCTACCCGAAACCGCCGAACCACATCGTCAGCATCCGCGAAGGCGCGCTGGAAGCTGGCCAAGTACTACGACGTCGAACACAAGAAGCGGCCGCAGTGGGAGATGTACGACCTGAAGACGGACCCGCTGGAGAAGACGAACCTCGCCGACAAGGGCTACGAGCGCACGCCCGAGCAGCAGAAGCAGTTCCTGCGCCTCAAACGCAAGCTCGCCCGGGTCGAGAAGACGCGGCTGCGGCCGCTTTAGGGCCTCGAGCCGCCTCGCGCTTGCGTGGCGGCCCCGATCAATGAGAGGGTGGGGGCATGGCGACGGTCCTCTGCGTGCTCTACGACGACCCGGTCGACGGCTACCCGCCGTCCTACGCGCGTGACGGGGTGCCAAAGATCGAGCGCTATCCCGACGGCCAGAGCGCGCCGACGCCCGAGGCGCTCGGGTTCGAGCCGGGCGAGTTGGTCGGCAGCGTCTCGGGGGAGCTGGGACTGCGCGAGTTCCTCGAGGGGCGCGGCCACCGGCTGATCGTCACCTCCGACAAGGACGGGCCCGGCTCGGTCTTCGAGCGCGAGCTGCCCGAGGCGGAGGTCGTCATCTCCCAGCCCTTCTGGCCCGCCTACCTGACGGCCGAGCGGATCGCCAAGGCGCCGAACCTGAAGCTGGCGCTGACCGCCGGCATCGGCTCAGACCATGTCGACCTGCAGGCGGCGATCGAGCGCGGCCTGACCGTCGCCGAGGTGACCTACTCGAACAGCATCAGCGTCGCCGAGCACGTCGTGATGATGATCCTGGCGCTGGTCCGCAACTACATCCCGTCCTACCAGCAGGTGGTCGACGGCGGCTGGAACATCGCCGACTGCGTCTCGCGCTCCTACGACCTGGAGGGGATGCAGGTCGGCACGCGTCGCCGCCGGGCGAATCGGCGCGGCGGTCCTGCGGCGGCTGAAGCCGTTCGACGTCGGCCTGCACTACACCGATCGCCATCGCCTCCCGGCCGAGGTCGAGGAGGAGCTGGGGGTCACCTTCCACCCCGACGCGGCGTCGATGGTGGAGGTCTGCGACGTGGTGACGATCAACGCGCCGCTGCACCCCGAGACCGAGAACCTCTTCGACGCCGAGATGCTCGCCAGGATGAAGCGGGGCTCCTACCTGATCAACACGGCGCGCGGCAAGATCTGCGACCGTGACGCGGTGGCACAAGCCTGCGAGAGCGGCCAGCTGGCGGGCTACGCCGGCGACGTCTGGTTTCCCCAGCCGGCGCCCAGGGACCACCCCTGGCGCTCGATGCCCCACCACGGCATGACCCCGCACACCTCCGGCACCAGCCTCTCCGCCCAGGCTCGCTACGCGGCCGGGGCGCGCGAGATCCTCGAGTGCTGGTTCGACGGGCGGCCGATCCGCGAGGAGTACCTGATCGTCGACGGCGGCAAGCTCGCCGGGGCCGGCGCCCACTCCTACAGCGAGGGCGACGCCACGGGCGGCTCTGAGGAGGCCGCCCGCTTCAAGAGCGGCTGAGCCGGAGCGGGTGGGTCGAGGGTGAGGATGCGCGCCGCAGTGATGGAGGAGTTCGGCGAGCCGCTCGCGGTCCAGGAGGTCGAGCTCGCCGAGCCGCAGGCCGGGGAGGTCCTGGTCCGCCTCGTCGCCTGCGGTGTCTGCCACACCGACCTCTACACCGCCTCCGGCGCCGACCCCTCGGGTTACGCGCCGACGGTGCTCGGCCACGAGGGCGCCGGGGTCGTCGAGCGGGTCGGCGCCGACGTCTCCTCACTGCGCCCCGGCGACCACGTCGTCACCCTCTTCTCGCCCCAGTGCGGCGAGTGCGTCCATTGCGTCGACCCGCGGACCAACCTCTGCCTGGCGATCCGCGAGCAGCAGAACAAGGGCTTCCTTCCCGACGGCACCACCCGCATCTCGCGCGGCGGCGACGGGATCCGCCACTTCATGGGCTGTTCGACCTTCGCCGAGTACACGGTGATGCCGGAGATCGCCCTCGCGAAGATCGATCCCGAGGCGCCCTTCGAGCACGCCTGCCTCTTCGCCTGCGGCCTCTCGACGGGCCTCGGCGCCGCGATCAACACCGCCGCCGTGCAGCCCGGCAGCACCTGCGCCGTCTTCGGCGCGGGGATGGTCGGGCTCGGCGCGGTCGCCGGCTGCCGGCTCCAGGGCGCCGAGCGCATCGTCTGTGTCGACCTCTCCCCGGAGCGGCTCGAGCTGGCCCGCGGCCAGGGCGCGACCGACACGCTCGAGGGCGGCGAGGGCGCCGTCGAGGAGATCCTCGAGATGACCGGCGGCTTCGGCGCCGACTACACCTTCGAGGCGACCGGCAACGTCGCCGTGATGCGCCAGGCGGTCGAAGCGGCGCGCATGGCCTGGGGCCTGTGCACCGTCGCCGGGGTGGCCGGCAAGGGGGAGACCCTCGACATCGTCCCCCGCCTCCTGATCACCGGCCGCCGCGTCGCCGGCTCCTCCTTCGGCGGCGTCAAGGGCCGCGACCAGGTCCCGAAGCTGATCGACCGCTGCCTCGCCGGCGAGATCGACGTCGAGCCCTTCATCTCCCACCGCATCGCCCTCGACGAAGTCAACCGCGGCTTCGAGCTGATGGAGGCCCAGGACGGCATCCGCAGCGTGATCGAGTTCGCTTGACGTATCTGTAGACTCTTTATCTACATGGCTGCCGCGGACACGACGACGATTCGGGTCCCCACCCACACTCGCGACCGGCTGAAGATCTTGGCCGCCCGTCGTGGCGAGTCCGCCAGCGAGGTCGTGGCGAAGCTGGTCAGCGCCGCGGACGAGGAGGCGATGCTGGCGGAGGTGGCGGCCGGGTTCGAGAGGCTGGCCGGCGATCCCGAGGCACTGGCTGCCTACCGAGGGGAGAGCAATGAAATCGAGTCCGGCTTCGACGCCCCAGCGCCCGAGTGGTAGCCGCGCGGCCCCAGCAGGGTGAGGTCTACTGGGCCGACCCTGACCCGACCCGGGGAACCGAGCAGGCAAAGCCCCGGCCGTTCGTGGTCGTTTCCGTCGATCAGCTGAACCAGGCGAGCCTGGGCCGCTCGCTTGCGGTTCCGCTCACCCGCACCGATTTCGGCAATGCCCTGCATCTGGCGATCCCGGCCAAAGAGGGTGGACTGAGGGAGAAGGGCTTCGCGATGCCCGAGCAGCTGCGGGCGATCTCTCATGAGCGCCTGAGCCGACGCCTCGGTGCCCTGCGTCCGAAGACCTTGGAGGAGTTGCTTAAACGCTGCCGGGTCCTGCTTCGCTGATCTCCGGCAGGCTGGGTCGCGACGGGCGCCGCCTCTGGCGAAGCTAGGCTGCCGCCGTGCGTGTCGCCCGTCTTGCTGCGGCTGTCACCGGTCCGCGGGGACGCTGGGTCACGGTCGGCGTCTGGGTTGTGCTCGGGCTCGCCGGGCTGCTCGGGCGGATCCACATCGGCGACGTCACCGCGGCCGGGCAGAGCAGCTTCCTGCCGGAGAACGCGGAGTCGACACAGGTCCTTGACGTGCTCCAGGACGACTTCAAGGGCGGCGACGACGTGCCGGTGCTGGTCGTCTTCGAGCGCAACGGGGGGCTGACGGCCGGTGACCTGAACGCCATTGGACGTCTGGGCCAGGGCCTGGACCGTCTCGGCCTCGCCGGGGCGACACCCGTCTTCGCGCCCTTCTCGGGCGAAGCGAGGAAGCCGCTGGGCGCGGTGGCCCGGATCGCGCACGGCATCGGCCCGGTGTCCCGCGACGGCGAAGCGGCGCTGGTCGCCCTGGCGATCGACGCCAACGAACGCAGCGCGGTCGTCAGCGGCGTGGCCAAGATCCGCTCCTACCTCGCCAAGCACCGCCATCCCGGCCTGCACTCCTACGTCACCGGGCCGGGAGGGATCGCCGCCGACCTCGAGCACGTCGCCGACGACGCCGCCAAGACCCTGCTGATCGCGACCCTGGGCCTGGTCCTCGTCCTGCTGCTGGTCGTCTACCGCGCGCCGGTCCTCGCTCTGCTGCCGCTGCTCACCGTCGGCACCGCCTACCTGATCGCGATCGGCATCGCCTACCTCCTGATCGAGGCGGGCGCGATCGTGGTCAACGCCGAGGGGACATTCCTGCTCCTCGTACTTGTCTTCGGCGCCGGCACCGACTACTCGCTGCTGCTGATCCACCGCTACCGCGAGGAGCTCGGCCGCGGGGTGGCGCCCGCGGCGGCGCTGCCGGACGCGCTGGCGCAGAGCGTGCGGCCGATCGCCGCCTCCGCCGGGACCGTGATCGCGGCGATGCTGGTCCTGCTGCTCGCCGACCTCGAGTCCACCCGCTGGCTCGGCCCGGTGCTGGCGATCGGGATCGCCGTGATGCTGGCCGCGTCGCTGACCCTGCTGCCCGCCGTCCTCGCGCTGTTCGGCGAGCGGGTCTTCTGGCCAGGCCGCGGCGCCGAGCCGGGGGAGAGGGACCGTCGCTGGGCCCGGGTCGCGGCCCTGGTCCGCCGCCGGCCGCGGGCGATCGTCGCCCTCGTCTCGGTCGCCCTCCTCGTCCTCTCGCTTGGCAATCTCGTCGACCACGGCACCCTCGGGTTCGGCCAGGGAGAAACGCGCTCGACCGAATCCAGCCGCGGCACCGAAGTCCTCGACGAACACTTCCCGCCGGGGGTCGGGTCGCCGCTGACCGCGGTCGTCCGGATCGGCCAGGTCGAGGAGGCGATCGGCCGCCTGGAGGAGCTGGGCAGCGTGAAGCTGGCGGTCCCGGTGCCGCCCTCGGGCATCTCGACCGAGGCGGCGATCGCGATCGTCCTGCGCGGCAACCCCTACTCGGCGGAAGCGTCCGACCTGGTCGAGGGGATCCGCGAGAAGCTGCAGGAGGTGGCGCCGAGCGCCCTGGTCGGCGGCATCCCGGCCGAGAACTACGACATCGAGCAGACCAACTCGCGCGACACGAAGCTGATCGTCCCGCTGGTGCTGGTGCTCGTCGGCCTGATCCTCGCCCTGGTGCTGCGCGCCCTGGCGGCGCCCGCCTACCTGATCGCCACCGTCGTGGCCTCCTTCGCGGCGACCCTCGGCCTCGTCACCTTCGCCTTCACCGAGGTCTTCGGCGTGAGCGGGACGGCCTTCAACCTGGTGCTGCTCGCCTTCATCTTCCTCGTCGCCCTGGGCGTCGACTACAACATCTTCCTGATGACCCGGGCGCGCGAGGAGGCGGCGGCCCTGGGGACCCGCGACGGCGTCCTCGCGGCGCTGGAGAACACCGGCGGCGTGATCACCGGGGCCGGGGTGATCCTCGCCGGTACCTTCGCCACCCTCACTCTGCTGCCGCTGGAGGAGCTGGTCCAGATCGGCGCCACGGTCGCGCTCGGCGTCCTGCTCGACACCTTCGTCGTCCGCGCCCTGATGATCCCGGCGATCACCTATCTCTGCGGCGACCGCGCCTGGTGGCCGAGCCGAGCCGGGACGACCCGGCTGTGACTATGCGCAAAGTAATGGACATTCCGAGAGCTAAAAGTTCGCTACATCAGTACTATTTCCCTTTAGAAAGCCAAAAAAGGCGCCACTGTCCATGGACATAAGAAGGGACATAGAAGATGACATCCACGCGGGACTACGAGCAGACGCATCCGTGGCTGACCTTCGATGTCGACCTCGAGCGGGCGAGCTACCGCCTCTGGCTCCTGCTGGGTGAGGCGACCTCCAAGAGCGATCACGTTCGGCGGGCGCTGCTTCGACCGGATGTGGCGCTCGAGCTGCGGGAGATATTCCTGGTCAAGGGGGCGCTGGCGACCACCGCGATCGAGGGGAATACGCTCTCCGAGGAGGAGGCACGGGAGGTATTCGAAGGCAGGTTGAAGCTGCCACCCTCGAAGGCGTACCTGGCACGCGAGATTCGCAATGTCCTCGACGCTCTCGACTTCATCGAGGGCGAGATCCTGCCGGACGCCGCGAACGCCGATCTGACCGTGGAGAAGATCAAGCACTACAACCGCCTCGTCCTCGATGGGCTCCCGGCGGAAGAGGACGTGGTGCCCGGGGAGATCCGCAAGCACTCGGTTGTCGTCGGTCGCTACCGGGGGGCGCCGTCACAGGACTGCGAATACCTGCTCGGGAGGCTCTGCGAGTGGCTCAACTCCGACGCGTTCGACGCACCCGAGGATCACCCCGAGCTCGCTCCGCCGCTCGCGATTCTCAAGGCGGTCCTTGCGCACCTCTACCTGACGTGGATTCATCCCTTCGGCGACGGGAACGGGCGGACCGCCCGGCTGCTCGAGCTGCACGTCCTGCTCGCCTCTCGCTTCCCCCAGCCGGTGACGCAGCTGCTCTCCAACCACTACAACCACACCCGCGGCGAGTACTACCGGCAGCTGGATCGCACCACGACCGAGGGCCCCAACGGCTTCCTCCTCTACGCGGTTCAGGGTTTCGTCGACGAGTTGCGCGGCCAGCTCGACCGGATCTGGTCGATGCAGTACGTCGATCGCTGGGAGCAGTACCTGCACCAGCGGTTCGGAGAGACGAGAACGGACGGCCAACGACGTCAGCTGCGACTCGTCAGGGACCTGTCGAAGGCGAGCATCGTCACCGTCCCCCATCACCCGCTTCCCTCTCTGCGCCCGGTTCCGCGCGGTCAGCTCAGGCGCCTCTCGCCGGCTCTCGCCGAGGCCTACGCCAAGAAGACCGAGCGGACCCTGACCCGGGACCTCAATGCGCTGGAGAAGATGGGGCTGATCGTCCGCTCCGAGCGCGGATGGCTTCCAGATTCCGACTCGGTCCTGGCCTTCATGCCGCCACAGGCGCGGGCGCGGGATGGCGACGAGTTTCTCTCCTGGTAGCCGGACGCCCCCAAACGGCGACTGGGCGATTTGCTTCAATCGGATCACCAGAGAAAGGAGGTGGTCCTAATTTCGAGTCACATGCTTCAGGGGACACTGGAGGTGCAGGGCCGCTAGGCGCCGCACTGTTTCGGCCGCCCGGCGGAATCCAACCCGGGCACCGGCGAGCAAGGGAGGCGGGCGTTGTCCCACCCGTCGCGATTCCCGCGTTCGTTCCCAAGCACCTGGCAAGGGCCGCCTCCGGGCGGCCCTTGTTCTGAGGCGATCCCAGCCCGGTTGCTCGCTTCAGAGAAATTGGATTAGGTTATGTGCCGTCAACTGCGGTGTCCGATCTGGGAGCGTGCACGTGTTCAGGAACCCCATTGCTGGATCTCTAGTTCAACGCATCGCCTGTGTGTCGCTGGTGTTGGTGGCAAGTTTGAGCTTGGTCGCCTGTGGCGATTCCGGGGCAAGCCAGGAAGAACTGAACGAGGCCAAGCGAGCCGGTGCTGCGCATGCCCTCGAACAGGCCAGGATCAAGCAGATACAACGTGAAATCCGGAAGCTGAGGCACGGCGGCGGTGGGAGTGCTGCTGCGGTGCCGAACGGATCGAGCTCTGGTTCTACGTCGGGAGGAAGTTCCTCCTGTGGCGGCGAACTCTCGGTTGGCGCCAATACCACCTGTCCTTTCGCTGAAAACGTCGAGGCTGCCTATTTCAACGAAATCGGCTCAGGAAGCGGAACCGTTGTTGTCTACAGCCCCGTCACCGGAAAGACCTACTCGATGTACTGCACGGCGGGAACGCCGCACGTCTGCACCGGCGGAAACGAAGCGTCGGTTTACTTTCCGTAGTCGCGGGTTCGCGAAGCGTCATATGGCAGGTCGCCTATCGGCGACCGGGGTGCTGCTCGTGGCGATGTGCCTTAACAGCACGGGCTGTGGCTCGAGCTCCCCCGAAAGTACCGAGAGAACCGTCTCGGCCCTTCACGAGCAGCGGGTCAAGCGCAGGGCCCTGGAACGCGAGCTGGTGCGGGTGAGGGGGCAGGTCCACCGGGAAGAAGAGACTCGGGCGGCAAGGGCCGACGACGGCACGCCGGGGGCAAGCGGTGGGTCGTTGTTCACGTCCGGAGCCCCGGAGTCCTTCCAGGCTCTCTCTGCGTCCACCTCCGCTCGACTGGGGCTGGCTGTGGCGCCCCTGGGTGGCACCGGGGAGATGGAGGTCTTCGGGAGCCTTCGGTCCGGTCACGCATGGAGCAGCATCAAGGTGCCGATCCTCGTCGCTCTCATGCGCGAAGGGGCGCTGAGCTCCGAAGAGCGCCGGTTGGCGGCGGCCGCACTCAAGGCCTCCGACAATGAAGCGGCAGCCAGCCTGTTCGACCGGCTGGAGAGTGCGCACGGTGGTCTAGCAGGCGCAAGCTCGGCGGTCCAGGATGTGCTGGCTGTCTCAGGTGACACGGGAACGACCGTGGCCACCGCGCCCCCTCCGCCCGGCGCTATATCGACCTATGGCCAAACCGAATGGCCCCTTGAAGGGTCCACCGCGTTCTACCGTGCCCTGGCCAACGGATGCCTGCTCGATCCCGAAGGCACCGAGTACGTCCTCGGCCTGATGCGGGAAGTCATTCCCGAACAGCGCTGGGGCCTCGGCGAAGCGGGGTTCGATCCGGACTGGGCAGTGGCGATGAAGGGCGGCTGGGGCCCGGAGGCCGCCTCCGGCGCCTACCTGGTCCGCCAGGCTGGAGTGGTTGGCGACGGTTCCTCCGGTGTGGCGGTGACGATGATCGCCGAAGAGGGGTCCGGGTCCTTCGAGGCGGGAACCTCGGACCTGACCAAGGTCGCGACCTGGTTGCGGGAAAACTTGCGGCATCTTGGCCCTCCGGCGGGAGGCTGCTAGCCACAGCCGCCAAGGCGGCTCAGGTGGCGTCGGTAGACCCGCATCGAGCCGTGTCGCCAGTCACCGTGGGTTTGGTGCCGGAGACTGGGGACCAACTCGCGATGGTAGGGCGACTGGAGGCTCTCATTGTGCCCAATCACGTTGCGCAACTTGATGTGAAATCGGCAGCGCAGATACCGAGTAAGACGCAGTGACGCGTGCATCTGCCGTCGATTCCCTAGGACGTCTCCATCGGTGTATCCCGTGTGCTCTATGCCGATTGCAGTCCAGTTGAGCCCGACTGTATGACGGCAGCGAGTTCGCAGGTTGACCAGCCTGTAGATGTGGCCAGAGGAGGAGATCACGAAGTGGGCGCAGACGTTGGGTAGCTCGCCCAGCTCGGGATCCGGCGTGTTGGGGGCAAAGGTGTTGTAGACCGCTGCGACGGTGCTGGTCACCGCGACGTGCTCGACGATCACCCGCGGTCGGTGGAGCCTCCACTGATGTTCGTCATAGTGACGCTCGGAGTACGCCGCCATGTCGTGCTTGCGCTTTTCCCCAAAGGGGATCAGCCATTTTCGCAGAGGCGGCTTTTCCGCCGGAGCGGCGTGTCCCTCCCTGGCGAAGGCGAAGGCGCTCCCGGTGGTGCAGGCACAGGCGAGAACCGCGACGGTCAACTTGGCGAAGTTCCCCTGCCGGAAGACGATGCCACCAGGCTATCCGACCCCTTCGTAAGATGCCCTGTATGCGGCACTCGCTACACGGACCCGTCGAAACGAAACGCCCGAGCCCGATGCAGCCGGCGGAGGCTCGCGGCGGCCTGACGATCAAGGCCGGCTGACGCCTCGACGGCCAGGCCATCGTTGAGCGCCTGCGGCTCCGACCCGTAGGGCAAACTTAGGGCGATGGGCGAGTTCCACTACGAGGGCCACCGGATCGAGTACGACTCCTACGGGGAGGGAGAGCGGCTGCTCGTGCTCGCGCACGGGCTGTTGATGAACCGGCGGATGTTCGAGCGGCTGGGGCCGGAGCTGGCGGGGCAGGGAAACCGGGTGGTCTGCGTCGACCTGCTTGGGCACGGGCGCTCGGACCGGCCCGAGGACCTGCGCCTCTACTCGATGCCGCTCTTCGCCCGCCAGGTGGCGGCGCTGCTCGACCACCTCGAGCAGCCCTCGGCCGTCGTCGGCGGAACCTCGCTGGGGGCCAACGTCGCGCTGGAGCTGGCGGTGCGCGAGCCCGAGCGGGTCCAGGGCCTCTTCATCGAGATGCCGGTGCTCGACAACGCGCTGCCGGGGGTCGCGGCGACCTTCGCCCCGATGCTGCTCGGGCTGCGGCTCGCGCGCCCGGCGTTCGAGCTGACTTCCCGCCTCACCTCGGCGATCCCGCGCACCCATTACCTGGTCGACATCGGGCTCGACTTCGTCCGCCAGAGTCCCGGTCCCTCGGGGGCGGTTCTGGAGGGCCTACTGCTCGGCGAGACCGCGCCGCACCGCGAGCAGCGCATCCAGATAGAGCAGCCGGCGCTGATCGTCGGCCATCCGCGCGACCCGCTGCACCCCTTCAGCGACTCCGGGATGCTCGCCGAGGAGCTGCCGAACGGGCACCTGATCGAGGCCAGCTCGATCCTCGAGTGGCGGCTGAGGCCGAAGCGGCTGACCGGAGAGCTGACGGCCTTCCTTCAGGAGGCCTGGGCGCCGCCAGCGACCTCGCCGGCGAGCAGCGCCTGAATCGCCTCCGGCTCAGAGCTGCCCGATAGTGCCCGGCTGCCGTCCGCACTCAGGCGGCTGACGATCGCCCGCGAGGGCGTGCCGTCGCGCTCGTAGGTGACGGTGAAGGACTCGACCGGGCCTTCGATCTCGGCGGCGGCGGCGATCTCACGGCTCGGCAGGGCGTCGACCTCCGCCTGGGGCTCGGCGTGGGCGTAGGGCCTGGCGGGCGGGCGCGTCGAGAGCACGGCATTGGCGTGCTTGGTCATGTACCAGCCGACGCCGGTGAGGAAGCCGAAGCCGTCGGGGCCCGCTCGCAGGCGCTCGCTCATCGTCGCCAGCGAGTGCGTCACGTAGTTGCTCCCGGGGCCGCCGGCGAAGGTCAGGCCGCCGGTCACGGTCGGCGGGCGAGTGTCGGTTTCCAGGTCGATGCCGAGCTCGCCGGCGGCGATCTGCACCGCCGAGGGGAAGCAGGAGTAGAGGTCGAGGTGGGCGACCTCGTCGATGCCGATGCCGGCGCGGTCAAGGGAGGCACGGGCGCAGGCGGCGATCGCCGGCGAGCGGTGCAGGTCCTGGCGCGAGGCCGCGAACCAGTGGTCGTGTGCGGCCGCGGTCGCGTGGACGAAGACCCGGTCCTCGACGGCGATCCCGGCCTCCTCGGCTGCCCGGGCGCTGCAGAGCAGCAGTGCGGCGCCCTGGTCGACCTGGATGTTCGCCGTCATCAGCTTGGGATAGGGGAAGGCGACCATCCGGTTGTTCTCGCCCGCCCTGGCGATCTCCGCCGCCGGCGGCGCTTCGCGCGTCCAGGCATCGGGGTTGGACTCCGCCACCTCGGCGAAGCCGCACCAGAGCCTTCCCAGCCACTCCCGATGCTCCTCGGGGGTCCGGCCGGCAGCGGCGCGCACCGCGTTCTCGAACCACGGGTAGTAGTGGACCGGCGCCAGCAGGCCGGCCTCCAGCTCGGCCTCGTGACTCGCCGGCCGGTCGCTGCCGAACAGGCGGGTAGGGGTCGCACCGGCGCCCTGCTCGGGCCAGCCCGTCGGCCTCCCCTCGCGCGCGGCGCGCATGAAGGGGACGATCGCCTCGGCCCCGGCGATCAGCGCCACGTCGAGTCTGCCCGCCTGGATCTCAGCGCAGGCGCCGGCGAGCAGGTCGAGAGGCCCGGTGCCGCTGGTCAGCGTGCGAACGGTCTCCGCGGGCCGCACTCCCAGCGCCTCGGCCACCAGCGCGCCGGGATCGGGCACCGGCCAGGAGAGGCAGTCGACGATCCGCACGGACTCGGCACGCTCGAGCAGGCGTCCCGTGCCGGGCGACTCGCTCGCGATCCGGGCGGCTCGCACGATCAGCTCCAGTGGAGACATCTCCGGCTCGCCGGGGCGCCGGTTGTGCTGGCCGGCGCCGACCAGCATCGGCGCGTGGGGGTCCGCTGGCATCGAGCGGCAGGTTCGCAGAGTTTGGGCTCCGAGACAGGCCCACTTCGGTACGTAGCTAGATGCTAGGATGCAAAAAATATCTGGAGCAGTCAGAGGAAAGGGCTCAACGGGAGGAGCCCACATAGCGCACCAGTGCCTTAATCGGTGAAAGGGCCGGCCTTAAAAGCCGGAGATCCGGGTTCGAGCCCCGGCTGGTGCATGGTGATCGGAATGTCCAACCGGACCTAGCTATGGCGACCAATCTCTTCGACTACTTCGACGACATCGCGACCGAGGAAGGCGCGGCGTCGGCGAGGTGGGCGCCACGGTGCTCCGTACGAGCCGGACGAGCGGTTCGACCTGATGCTGGTGCCGCGGGTGCGCGGGCTGGCAGGAGGATCGCCGACTCGCTCGCCGACCTCGAGCGGATCGAGGCCGAGCCCTGGGTCGAGCAGCTGACCGCGCAACGGCAAGGCGGGTCTGGGCGCGCCTCGACAGCGGCTGGATCGAGCGCACCGGCAGCGCACTGGAGGCGGGCGAGGACGCCGGGTCGCCGGCTGCGGAGACTCGCCGGCGGGCAGCGCTTCGCGCTCAACTTCTGGGACGCCAACTCGACCAAGGCGCTGCACATCGGCCACCTGCGCAACCTCGCCCTCGGCAACGCGCTGGGCGGGGCGCTCGAAGAGGCCGGCGGCAAGGTCGAGCGGCGCAGCATCATCTGCGACGTCGGCCGCAGCATGGGCGAGGCGATGGCGGGGGTGGTCCAGAGCGGCCGTCACACCGCAGTCCTGGCCCGAGCGGCGGCGAGAAGAGCGACCACTTCGTCGGCTACTGCTACGCCGACTACGTCAAGTCCGGGCGCGCGCTGGACGCGGCGCAGGACGACCCCGCCGGACTCGCTGACGCGCGAGCTCGACGTCCAAGACGACAGCGCCGACGAGCTGCTGCAGCGCGTCCTCGACGGCGACCAGCAGGCGATCGAGCTCTGGTCGAAGACGCGCGCCTGGGTGATCTCCGGCCAGCGCAAGACCCTGGCCCGGCTCGGCATCGCCTTCGACCGGGTCTTCTTCGAGTCCGACTTCCTGCCCGAGGTCGGCGAGCTGACCGAGCTCGGCTTGCGCGAGGGGATGCTGCCAGCGCTGCCCCGACGGCGCCGTGATCTACGTCACCGGGCGCGAGGAGCTCGACGAGATGCCGCTGATGCGCGCCGACGGGCTGCCGACCCAGCACATGCGCGCGCTCGCGTACTGGACGGCGGCGCCGGGCCTCGACGAGGACGATGCACTCGATCCAGATCTGCGGCGCCGAGTGGGTCGCCCACGTCACCTGCCGCCGCCAGCTGATGGCCGAGCTGGCCGAGGCGGGCGGAGGCAACGGCACGATCCATCCCAAGCACGACGTCTTCCACGGGATGGTCTCCAAAGAGCGGCAGTCGATCTCCTCGAGCAAGAAGGACGCGGTCCTGATCGACGACCTGGCCGAGTGGATCGACGCCGAGCTCGAGGCCGAGGCGGTCCGGTCCGAGGTTCGCCGGCGCCATCCCTCGCCGGAGCGGATCGCGCCACAGGTCGCGCTCGGCTTCTTCCTCATGCACCCGACCGGCAAGCGCGTCGACTTCGAGCCGGGCAAGCTGCTCGAGGCCGACCAGAGCCTCGGCTGGGACCTGGCGCGGGCCCAGACCCGAAACGGCGACGCCGGCGCCGGCGGGGCGGGCCGCGACGATCCCGCGCAGGACCCCGAATACCGCTTCGCGGTCGTCCAGTCGGAGATGCACCGGCGCCACCTGCGCCAGGCGGTGGAGAAGCTCGACGTGATGCAGCTGGCGCGCTTCTCCTCGCACCTCTCGCGCTGGTACCTAGAGCGCGAGCGCCCGCCGCACGTCGAACGCGCGATCCAGACCGTCCTCGAGCGCAGCGCCCGCAGCCTCGGCCTGGAGGCGACCCGGTGAGAACGCTGCTCGTCGACAACCACGACTCCTACACGTACAACGTCTTCCACCTGCTGGCTGGGGTATCCGGCGAGGAGCCGATCGTGGTCGACAACGACGCGGTCTCCTGGCGGGCGCTCTCGCGCTGGGACTTCGACGCGATCGTGCTCTCGCCCGGGCCGGGGACGCCGCGCCGCTGGCACGACTTCTGCGTCTGCGACGACATCCTCCGCTACAGCGAGATCCCCGTGCTCGGCATCTGCCTCGGCCACCAGGGACTGGGGAAGATGCTCGACGGCGACGTCAAGAGCGCTCCGGAGGCGATGCACGGTCGCCTCAGCCGCATCTTCCACGAAGGCAGCGGCCTCTTCCAGGACATCCCGCAGGGCTTCCCGGTCGTCCGCTACCACTCGCTGGCGATCACCGGCATGGGCGCCGACGGCAACGTCTGCGCCTGGGCCGACGACGGCGTCGTGATGGGGATCGAACACCGCGGCCGGCCGATGTGGGGCGTGCAGTTCCACCCCGAGTCGATCGCCACCGACCACGGCGCCACCCTGGTGCGCAACTTCTACGCCCTCGCCGAGCGCCGCAAGGCGCCGAGGACGGGCACGCCGCGACGCCCGGCGGCTCCCTCGCGCAACGCGACCGCGCGCGAGACGGTCGCCTCCGACACGAGGCTGCTGATGCGGGCGATTCCCGGCGAGCCCTCGACCGAGGCGCTCTTCGAAGCGCTCTTCGCGGACGAGGAGCACGCCTTCTGGCTCGACAGCGCCGACGCACCGACGCGGCTGGCGCAGAGCTCCTACCTCGGCACCAGCGCCGGCGAGGACCGCTGCGTGCTCGAGTACGACGTCGAAACCGGCGCGGTCGAGGTCCACGGCGCCGACGCGACCGTGATCGAGCGCGGCTCGATCTTCGACGTGCTCGACCGCGAGATCGCCAAGCGCGCGATCGAGACGCCACCGGGCCAGGTCCCCGGCCTGCTGGGAGGGTTCGTCGGCTACCTCGGCTACGAGCTGAAGGCCGACTGCGGCGCCACCAACGTGCACCGCTCCGACGTGCCCGACGCGGTGCAGATGCTCGCCAACCGGCTGATCGCCGTCGACCACGTCCGCCACCGCACCCACCTGATGGCGCTCTGCCGCGGCGACGGGGCCGAGGCGGAAGGCTGGCTCGACCGGGCGGAGGCCGCCGTGCACGAGGCCCTGGGCGAGGCCGCCCAGCCCGACCCCGACGAGACCTTCGGCGAGCCGAGCGCGTCCAGCGTCAGCTTCGCCTGCGGCCGCGGGCGAGACCGCTACCTCGCCGACATCGCCCGCTGCCAGGCCGAACTCGCCGCCGGCGAGTCCTACGAGGTCTGCCTCACCGATCAGATCTCGACCGACGCGAGCCCCGAGCCCTTCGACCTCTACCGCAACCTGCGCCGCAGCAACCCGGCGCCCTTCGCCGCCTACCTGAAGCTCGGCGACGTGGCGGTCGTCAGCTCCTCGCCCGAGCGCTTCCTCTCGGTCGACCGCGAGCGCCGGGTGGAGGCGCGGCCGATCAAGGGGACCACCTCGCGCGCGGCCGATCCCGAGCGGGACGCGGCGCTGAAGGCCGAGCTGACCAGCGACGAAAAGACCTACGCCGAGCACCTGATGATCGTCGACCTGCTGCGCAACGACCTCGGCATCGTCTGCGAGGTCGGCAGCGTCGCCGTCCCCGAGCTGATGGTCGTCGAGGACTACGCGACGGTCCACCAGCTGATCTCGACGATCGAGGGCACGCTCTCGGCGGACCGCAGTGCCGCCGAATGCGCGCGGGCCTGCTTCCCCGGCGGCTCGATGACCGGCGCGCCGAAGCAGCGCACGATGGAGATCATCGACGACATCGAGGCCGAGGCGCGCGGCGTCTACTCGGGCGCGATCGGCTACTTCGGCCTCGACGGGGTGATGGACCTCAGCATCGTGATCCGCACGATCGTCCTGCGCGAGGGCCGCACGACGATCGGCGCCGGTGGCGCGATCGTGATGCAGTCCGATCCCGAGGACGAGTTCGACGAGATCCTGCTCAAGGCGCGGGCGCCGATGGCGGCGATCGCCCGCACGGTGACCGGAAGCGACTCGCCCGACGCCTGGAGCGTCGAGCTGGAGCCGGCCGGGGCGCCGGCGGGGGCGGTCTGACTCGCATGGACGGGGCGACTCCCACCGAGGCCGAGACCGCGCACGGTGCCGGCACCGTCTGGCGCGTGCGCGAGGCCGGGGTGCAGGACGCCCCAGCGGTCGCCGCCGCCGTGGCCGAGCTGCTGGTCGAGCTGAGCGGGAAGGGCCCGCCCGCGGCAGAGCTGGAGGAGGCCACGCGCGAGCTTGCCCGGGACCGGGGGGTGGGGGCCCTGCTGGTGGCGGAGGCGGGGGACGAGGACGGCGGGACGATCGTCGGCGTCCTCGCCGCCAGCTGGCAGCACGCGATCCACGTGCCCGGCCGCTACGGCACGATCCAGGATCTCTGGGTACACCCGGAGTGGCGCAGCCGAGCGATCGGCCGCGACCTGATCGAGGCCTTCTGCGACGTCGCTCGCCGGGAAGGCGCCAAGCGCCTGGAGGTCGGGCTGCCACGCGAGAGCTTCGCCCGGATCGGAGCCACCGAGGCCTTCTACCGGGCGAACGGCTTCGAGCACCTCGGTCCGCGGATGCGGAGGAAGCTGTGACGGTCGTGGAGCTGTTGATGGTCGAGCAGCGCAGCGGCGAGGGCGACGCCGACGCCGCCCACTGGATCCTCGAAGGCGGGCGTATCCTGCCCGGCGTCGACGACAACCGTCGCATGGCGGAGCTGCGCAGCGGCCTGCTCCGCCACGCGGGGGTGCGCTCGGTCGAGGCGGATGCCGACGGCGAAGACGTCGAGCAGACGCTCAGCGTGCTGCACGACCCCGAGTACCTCGAGGCGCTGGGGGAGGTGTCCGAGGAGCCGGTGGTGATGCCCGAGCTGACCCCGCCCGGGCTGCCGCCCGACATCCCGGTCAGCTCCGGCCTGGTCAGCGCGGCCCGCGAGGGTGTGCGCACGGCGATCACGGCGGCCGAGCGGCTCGCGGATGGCTCCCGCTTCACCTACGCCCTCTGCCGGCCGCCTGGTCACCACGCCGGCCCGGCCTGGTTCGCCGGCTACTGCTACCTGAACACCGCCGCGGCGGCGGTCCAGGCGCTGCGCGATCGCGGCGTCAGCCCGGTCGGCATCCTCGACATCGACCTGCACTACCCCAACGGCACCGCGGCGATCGTCGAGACGATGAGCGACGCGAGCCTGCACTCGCTGCACGCCTCGCCGGTGACCAACGTCGCCGAGCTGACGGTGACGCCGAGCAGCGAGCGCGAACACGTGGTCGAGTTCGAGGGCAGCCCGGACGCGGCCGAGTATCTCGGCGCGCTCAGCGCCTCGATCGAGGCGCTGGCGGGCTCCTCGGAGGCGATCGTCGTCTCGCTCGGCTATGACATCGTCGCCGGCGACCCGCACGGCTCCTGGGGCTTCTCGCCCGAGATCTTCGCCCAGATCGGCGCCCTGCTCGCCGCCTCGGGGCTTCCCGTCTGCGTCGTCCAGGAGGGCGGCTACGCGCTCGACACCCTCGCCGCCTGCAGCCACGCCTTCGCCACCGGCCTGCTGGGAGAAGACCCCCGATGACGTTCCGGTGCGCCTTTTACGGTCTATACCCACATAAAGCGCACCGGAAGGGTGAGCGATGAGCGACAACGGGCTCGGGGGGTTTCGTGAGCGGCTCGATCCGATCGACGAGGAGATCTCGCGGCTGCTCGGCGAGCGCTTCGAGATCTGCCGTGAAGTCGCCGAGTACAAGAGCGAGCACGGGATCCCGATGATGCAGCCCGAGCGGGTCGCCGAGGTCTGCGAGCGCTACCTCGCCCGCGGCGCTGCGGCCGGCCTGCCGGAGGACTTCAGCTCCGAGCTGTTCGAGCTGCTGATCGGCGCGACCTGCAGGCTCGAGGACGAGCTGATGGGAGAGGAGCAGGAGTCCGGCGGCGCGGCCGGAGGCACCGGCCTCCCGCCGGGGCCCGAGGAGCCCGAGATGGTCCAGTCGATGCGCTGGGCGCGCGAGCCGCTGCCGATGCTCGAGGAGTGCCGGGAGCGCTTCGGCGACACCTTCACCCTGCGCTTGCGCCACCTCGGCACCTGGGTGATGCTGTCGGACCCCGAGGACGTGAAACGGGTCTTCTCCACCGACACCAACGACCTCGGTGTGGGAGTCCCGAACCTCGCCCTCAAACCGGTGTTGGGAGCGCACTCGGTGATGCTCAGCGAGGAGCCTCAGCACATGGCCCAGCGCAAGCTGATGCTGCCGCGCTTCCACGGCGAGCGGATGCGCGAGGACGCGGAGGCGATGACCGAGCTGGCGCGCAGGGAAGTCCGGTCCTGGCCCGTCGGCGAGGCCTTCGAGCTCTGGCCACGCATGCAGGCGCTCACCCAGGAGGTGGTGATGCGCGCCGTCTTCGGCGACGACGAGGGGCGGCTGGACCCCCTCCGGACGCTGCTCACCAACCTGACCGAGACGATCAACGACGACGACCGGCTCTGGAAGCTCGCCCTCTTCGGGCCGGAGTGGCTCGAAGACAGTCGCGAGTGGCGGGAGGCGATGGGGCCGGTCGAGGAGGCAGTGCTGGCGGAGGCGCGTCGCCGGCGCGCTGCAGGGGATGACGGGCGAAAGGACGCCGTCTCGATCCTGGTCGACGCCCGGCACGAGGACGGCTCCCCGCTGAGCGAGAAGGAGCTGCGCGACGAACTGCTGACCCTGCTCACCGACGGCCCCACCTCGAGCTCGCTCGCCTGGGTCTTCGAGCGGCTGCTGCGCCATCCCGAGAAGCTCGACCGGCTGCAGGAGGAAATTCTCGAGGGCGAGGGGGACGCATACCTCGACGCCGTGATCAAGGAGACGCTACGCCTGCGACCGCCGGTCTCGGTCGTGGTCCGGCGGTTGCTGAAGCCGGCCACGCTCGGGGGCTACGAGCTGCCCGCCGGCACCCTGATCGCGCCCTGCGTCTACCTGGTCCACAACAGCGCCGAGATCTACGAGGACCCGGGCAGCTTCGTCCCGGAGCGGTTCCTCGAGCGCCGCGCCGCGACGCCGACCTGGATTCCCTTCGGCGGCGGCGCCCGGCGCTGCCTCGCCGCCAGCTACGCCGAACAGGAGATGAAGCGCGTGGTCCGCACCGTGCTCGAGGAAGTCGAGCTGGAACCGGTCGACACCGGCTCGGAGCGGATCTCCCGCGCCGCGATCGCCTTCAGCCCCGCCCAGCACGGGCTCGTCGTCGCCAAGCCCCGAACCCCCGCATACGCATGAGCGCCGACCACGATCTGATCATCGTCGGCGCCGGTGCCAAGGCCGCCGGGATCGCGACCAAGGTCCACGTGGTCAACACGCTGGGGCTGGCGCGGCTCTCGGTCAAGGTGATCGAGGGGACCGAGGTCGCCGCATCCTGGAAGGGGCGCAACGGGATGACCTCGGGCGAGGAGCCGCTGGCCGTGACCCCGATCAAGGACGTCGGCTTCCCCTACCGCACTCACGTGGAGTTCGGAGAGGCCGGCGAGGCGATAGACGCGGCGATGGCCCAGTTCACCTGGCAGCAGCACATGATCGGCAAGCGCCGCTACGCGCGCTGGGTCGACGCCGGCTCCCCCCAGGTGCGCCACCGCGACTACGGCGAGTACCTGACCTGGGTGCTCTCACGCGCGACCGAGGGGGTCGAGCATCTGCGCGCCCGGGTCTCCCAGCTGGCGCTCGACGAGGGGGGCGAGCGCTGGGTGGTGGAAGCCGAAGAGGACGGCGGCACCTCGCGCCACACCTGCCGCGCCCTGGTCCTCACCGGCCCCGGCATCCATCGCGCCTTTCCCCACGAGCCCGCCGTGGCCGACCGCGTCTTCCACTGCGACAGCAAGCGCGACGAGTTCGCCCGCATTCCGGAGGGGGAGCGCTGCGACGTCGCGATCGTCGGCGGCGGGGAGAGCGCGCTGAGCGCGACGATGTTCCTGCGCGAGCTGCGGCCCGACTGCCGCTTCACCATCTACACGCCGCTGCTGCCGATGAGCCGCGGCGAGAGCTTCCTCGAGAACCGCGTCTTCTCGAATCCCGACACGGTCGAGTGGGAGTCGCTCGACCTGCAGACCCGCCGCGACTTCGTCAAGCACTCCGACCGCGGCGTCTTCGACCCGCCCAGCCTGGGGAGGATCGCCTACGACGACCGGGTCGAGTTTGCCCTCGGCCGGGTGACCGACGTCGGCGTGGCCGCGAAGGGGAAAGGGGTGAGCCTCGAGTGCGAGTCTCCCGAGGGCGCTTTCCGCAGCGAGCACGACTACGTCGCAAACTGCACGGGCTTCGATCTGCTCGCGCAGCTGCGCACGCTCTTCCCGGCCGCGACACGGGAGGAGATCGAGCGCCGGGTGGGCGGGCTCTGGGACCAGCCCGCGGGCTCCGAGGTGCCGATCGGCCGCTTCCTCGAGCTGCGGGGGATGCAACCGCGCCTTCACATCCCCGGCCTGGCCGGACTGAGCCAGGGACCGGGTTTCGCCAACCTGGGAGCGCTGGGACTGCTCTCCAACCGCGTCCTGCAGCCCCTCCTGGCCGGCGTCCATAACTCCGGCGCTGGGGAAATACTTGACACTCGCAAACCAGTCGCATAGGGTCGCGCCATGATTGGCTGGCGGGGGGCGCCGAATGCGGCGAAAACCAGGACATTTGCGCTGCTCGCAGTGGCGATCGGAGTGCTGGCGCTCGCCGGCTGCGGCTCGTCCTCCGATGGTGGGGGCGGCGAAGAGGCGCAGCTCACCGGCTCGGGGTTCCCGGGCATCGACGCGGCCAACACGAGGCATGCGCAGGGGACGATCGACAGCTCCAACGTGACCAGCCTCGCCCAGGCCTGGACCGCCCCGATTCCGGGCGTCAGCGCCTTCGGCAGCTACGCCTCGACCCCGGTGATCGACAAGGGGGTCATCTACTCCCAGGACCTCGCCTCCAACGTGCAGGCCCTCAGCCTGGATACCGGCGAGGTGCTCTGGACGCGGTCCTACGAACAGCCCTCCTACGGGCCCAACGGCGTCGTCGTCGCCGACGGCAGCGTGTTCGGGACGACGCCGACGGAAGCCTTTGCCCTCGACCAGAAGACCGGCAAGCAGCTCTGGTCGACGATCCTGCCGCGCAACGAACACGAGGGCATCGACATGGCGCCCGGCTATCGGGACGGGATGGTCTACGTCTCGACCGTCCCCGTCAACTCCACCGAGTCCTACCAGGGCGGCGGCGTCGGGATCCTCTGGGCGCTGGACGCGAAGACCGGCAAGAAACGCTGGCACTTCGACACCGTGCCCAGGGACCTGTGGGGCAACCCAGGCGTCAACTCCGGCGGCGGCGTCTGGTACCCGCCCGCCTTCGACGAGAAGGGCGGGATGTACATCGGCACCGGCAACCCGGCACCGTTCCCGGGCGCCCCCAAGTTCCCCTTCGGCTCGAGCAGGCCGGGCCCCAACCTCTACACCAACTCGCTGATCAAGCTGGACGCGGAGACCGGCAAGATGGACTGGTACCACCAGGTGACGCCGCACGACATCTACGACTGGGACTTCCAGGGCCCGCCGATCGTGATGAAGGTCGGCGGCAAGCAGGCCGTGGTGGCCGCCGGCAAGTCCGGGATAGTGCTCGCCGCCGATCGCGAAACGGGCAAGGTGATCTGGCAGCGGAAGGTCGGGACGCACAGCGGTCACGACGACGACGGGCTGCTGGCGATGCGGGGCGAAACCTCGAAGATCAAGACGTCCTCGACGGTCTACCCGGGGGCGCTCGGCGGCGTGATCGCCCCGATGTCGACCGACGGCTCAACCGTGTTCGTCCCGGTGGTCAACGCGCCACAGGAACTCGTCTCCGGCACCGAAAAACAGGAACCGGGCCCGCTGGCCGGGGAAATCGTCGCCCTCGACGCCGCCACGGGCAAGGTCAAGTGGACCGAAGAACTGGGCAGCCCGGCCTTCGGCGCGACCACGGTGGTCAACGACCTCGTCTTCGTCACCACCTACGAAGGCACGGTCTCGGCCTACACGGCCGATTCCGGCCAGGTCGTCTGGCGCGAAAAGCTCCCCGCCGGGAGCAACTCCGGCGTGATGGTCGACGGCGAAACGCTGATCGCTCCGGCGGGCGTGGCCGCGGCTGCCGGGCAGGTGGCGAAAATCGTCGCCTACCGGGTCGGCGAGTAGCTCCCGCCGCTCGGCGGGAGCGTCAGTCGACCTCGACCTCGCGCAGGCGGTGGCTGTCGACGTCGTAGACGAAGCCGCGCACGAGGTCCCGGTGGAGCAGGAAGGGGGAGAGGCGCACCCGCTGGACCGACTGGCGGACGTTCGCCTCGACGTCGGTGAACGACTCGATCGCGAAGCCCGGGGCGAGGCCGGTCGCCTCCTGCAGCTCGGCGCGGAAGCCGTCGTCGGTGATCTTCTGCATGCCGCAGTCGGTGTGGTGGATCAGCATCACCTCGCGGGTGCCGAGCAGGCGCTGGGAGATCGCCAGCGAGCGGATCACGTCGTCGCTGACGACGCCGCCGGCGTTGCGCAGCACGTGCGCCTCACCGTCGCGCAGCCCGAGCGCCGAGAAGACGTCGAGCCGCGAGTCCATGCAGGTGACGATCGCCAGCTGCCGGCTCGGCCGCACGTCGAGGTGCTGCGTGGGCAGAGAGGCGGCGAACTCCTCGTTGTTGGCAAGCAGCTCGTCTATAGCGGTCATCGACATGCAAGCTAGAAGACGGCGAGGACGGCGAGTGAGCGATTGACCCACCTATACGGGGGTCAATCGCTCACTCGTCACTCATCACCCGTCCTCGGCGAGCGGGATCGGCCGGATCGGCCGGCGGTCCTTCACTTGCCGTGGCTTGCGACGCGGAAGCACGCGGTAGAGGAAGAGCGCGGCGATCGGGGGCGTGGTCAGCAGCACCCACCAGCGGAACCACGGGGCGGAGGCGTCGCTGCCGGCCCCGAGGGCGTGGACGAGGCCGAGCAGGTAGACGAGCACCGTCGCCCGGTGCGCCTTACGCCAGAGCTTGGCGCCGATTTGCTTGCGGAAGTAGAAGCTGAGGCCGAGCAGCGCCGCCAGGTAGCCGCCGAGGATGCCGAGGCCGGTGAAGAACGGGCGGAAGCCCATCTCGAAGGGGACGGCGATGCCGCCGACCCCGGGGTTCAGCCAGGGGTCGCCGAGCAGGGTGATGCCGTGGACGGCGATCGCGACGATCCCGGCGACCGCGGTGTGCTCGTGGATCGCCATCAGCTTGCGCGAGAGGCCGGGACGGCGCATCACCTTGCCGGCCATCGTCAGGCCGATCCCGACCGAGATCGTCACCAGGACCAGGGCAAGCAGGCCCGAGGCGCGGCTCGCCAGCCACCAGCCGTGGGTCTGCAGGGTTTCCGCAGCGGCAGCAGCAGCAGCGGTCATGCGCTCGCGCTGAGGTCGGGGATGCGGATGCGCGGCCTCGCCGCCAGCGGGCCGACGGTCTCGACCTCGCCGCTGTCGTGGACCAGCAGGCCGCCGCGCTCGGCCAGCACGGCGCGCCCGCCCTCGGGCCCGGAGAGCAGCGCCGCCTTGGCGAGGGTCTCGGCTTCGACCGCGGTGTCGCCGAGCGCCGTGGCGCCGATCAGCCCGGTCCAGGCCGGTTCGCCCGTTGCCGGGTCGAGCAGGTGGTGGGAGAAGCGCCCGGCCTCCTCGCGCCAGATCCGCACGTTGAGGCCGGAGGTGGCGACGCCGCCGCCGCCCAGCTTGATGACGAAGGCTCGCTCTCCCGTCAGCGGGTGCTCGACGAAGACCTCGTAGGGGTCGACGAGGGCGCCCGCGCCGCCGATGCGGATGTCGCCGCCGCAGTCGACGATGAAGCGCGAGTAGCCGCGCAGGCTCTGGGCGATCAGGTCGGCGGCGAGGCCCTTGCCGGCGCCGCCGGTGTCGAAGCGGAGGCCGGGAGGGCGGGCGATCGTGCCCGCGTCGTCGTCGACCTCGAAGAGGCGCCAGGCCGCGGCCGGGTTGGGGCTGGCCGGCCGCCGGTGCGGCGCCTCCGCCAGGGCCGTGCCCAGCGGTGCCCCGGGCATGCCGGCGCGCGAGGCGGCGTAGCCGGCCGCCTCGATCGCGCCGACCAGGGTCGGGTCGACGAGCCCGCCGCTGCGCCGCGCCGCCTCGAGCCCAGCTTTGACCGCGGTGCGCAGCAGCTTCGAGGCCGGGACGCGCTCGCGCGGGTCGGCGTTCAGCGCGGACAGCTCGCTCTCGGGCTTGAAGCGGGAGAGCGCCGCGTCGAACTCGGCCACGAACTGGCGGGCCTGCCTGGCCGCGGCCGCTGCCGGTTTCATCTCCGGCCCCGGCTCGCCGATCAGCAGCCGCACGTGCGAGCCCATCGCGTCGAAGCTGACGTCGTGCTCGGCCATGGTCATGAGGCGCCCGTTGTGATCGGTTCGGAGTAGACCGGGGCCGGGGCTTCGCCGGAGACGGCGCCGCTGCTTGAGACGCTGTTGCGGCCCGGCGTCGGCACGATCGTGGTCACGACGTGCCGCTTCAGGACCTTGCGCACGACCACCGGCCGCGGCGGCGCCGGCTGGCTGGCGCTGAGCTGATAGGTGAGGAGCGCGAAGAGCACCGCGAAGAGGGCGACCGAGCCCCACGCGACCAGTGCCGAGCTGGGCCGGTGCGGCCTGCGTGCCTGCTCAGTCATCTCCACCGCTCTCGCTCTCGTACTCGACCTCCCCGCCGTCGTCCTCGGGCTCGCCGCCGCCCGTGCTTCCGGTGCTGCTGGGCGCCGTGGTGACGGGTGTGCCGCCGCCACCTCCGCCCGAGCCGGCTTCGGAGCCGCTGGTCGAGGTGGTGACAGGCGAGGAGCCCGAAGAGGAAGAGCCGGAGCCGGTCGAGGAGGCGCCCGTCATGGCACTTGCGCCGTGTCCCGGGCTGCCGGCGTACCCCGCCCCACCGGTTGCCACCGGATGCTTCGGCTTCGCGTGCTTGGTGACCCGAATCGTGCGGTGGACCACCTTGGTTCGCACCAGTGGCTTGGAGGCGAGCGAGCTCGCCTTCTGCCCACCGGCGCTGAGAGCGACGCCCGCGAGGCCACCCAAGCCGACGACCGTCGCCGTGGTTGCGATTCGTGTCTTCAGGTTCTTCACGTCGTTCTCCTCCTGGCCGATTGCGCTTCGCAGTCTGGGACGTGTGCCGTGAAGGCACGCCAAGGCGCGGGTAAAGCCACGGCAAAACCTGCGGTTTCGCCGCAGATCGGGCCAGGAGGCGGCGTTACAGTGGGGCCATGGCGGCACAGCCGGCGCCGGCCGGGCGCATCCTCGTCGTCGAGGACGAGGACTCGATCTCCGAGCCCTTCGCGGAGGCGCTGCGCAGGGCGGGCTTCGAGCCCCTGGTGACGCGCACGGCGGCCGGCGCGCTCGAGCTGGCCGCGGACGCCGAGCCCGACCTGGTCATGCTCGACCTCAGCCTTCCCGACGGCGACGGGCGCGACGTCTGCCGCGAGCTGCGCCGCCGCTCCGACGTGCCGATCGTGATGCTGACCGCGCGCGGGACCGAGATGGACCGCATCGTCGGCCTCGAGCTCGGCGCCGACGACTACGTGGTCAAGCCGTTCAGCGCCCGCGAGGTGATCTCGCGCATCCGCGCCGTGCTGCGCCGCAGCTCCTCTCGCAACGGATCGAGGGAGAGGCCGCTGCGGGTTGGAGACCTGGAGCTGGACCCGCCGGCGCGCACCGCACGCCTGGCCGGTGAGGATCTCGACCTCTCGCGCAAGGAGTTCGACCTGCTCGCCGAGCTGATGGCCAACGCCGGCCGGGTGGTCAAGCGGGAGGACCTGATGTCGAAGGTCTGGGACGTCAACTGGTTCGGCTCGACCAAGACCCTCGACGTCCACATCGGGTGGCTGC
Source organism: uncultured Solirubrobacterales bacterium (assembly GCA_963801245.1). Taxonomy (GTDB): domain Bacteria; phylum Actinomycetota; class Thermoleophilia; order Solirubrobacterales; family 70-9; genus VRUE01. The sequence continues at coordinate 787,890 of CAWDEA010000003.1, read as the reverse complement.
GGCGCAAGCTCGGCGAGGACCCGGGTCATCCGCGCTACATCGAGACGGTGCGAGGCGTCGGCTTCCGCTTCGCGGCTCCGGAGGTCGAGGAACAGTAAGCCTGCGAGCCACCCTTCTGCTGGCGCTGGCCTACGTGCTGCTGCTGGTGCTGATCGCCCTCGGCGTGCCGCTGGCTGTCAGCCTCGGCGATCGCGTCGACGCCGAGGTGCGCAGCCAGGCGCGCAGCCAGGCCGATGTCGTCGCGGCGTCGTCCTCGGAGCTGCTCGAGCATCGCCAGCGCCAGGCGCTGCGCCGCCTGGTCCGGGTCTCGGCGGCGAGCGCGCGCGGTCGCGTGGTCGTGGTCGGCCCCAGCGGCCGGCTGCTGGCGGACTCCGCCGGAGCGCCCCCGGGGCAGGACTACGCGAACCGCCCGGAGATCCAGGCGGCGCTGGGTGGGCAGGGCGAGCAGATCACCCGCGACAGCAAGACGCTGGGCGTGCCGATCCTCGCCACCTCGGCCCCGGTGCTGATTCGGGGCCGCACCGTGGGCGCGGTGCGGGTGACCCAGAGCGTCGACGCCGTCCACCGCGCGGTGAGGACCGCGATCCTCAACCTCGCCGTCCTCGCGGGGGTCGTCCTCCTGCTCGCCCTCCTCGCCGGGGCGATCGTCGCGCAGCAGATCGCGCGGCCGATCCGGCGTCTCGACCGGGCCGCGCGACGGGTCGCGGCCGGCGACCTCGACGCCACCGTCGACGTCCAGGGCAGCACCGAGCAGCGCTCGCTCTCCCGTGCCTTCAACGAGATGACCGAGCGGGTGAAGAGGATGCTGGGCGCGCAGCAGGACTTCGTCGCCGACGCATCGCATCAGCTGCGAACTCCGCTGACGGGGCTGCGGCTGCGGCTGGAGGGCCTCACCGAGAGCCGCGATGACGACGACCCGAGCGTGGCCGAGCTGCAAGCGGCGCTGGTGGAGATCGACCGGCTCTCGCTGATCGTCGAGGAGCTGCTCGTTCTCAGCCGCGCGGGAGAGCACGAACTGCCGCCGGAGCGGGTCGATCTCGCCGAAGCGGCGCGCCACGCCGCGCAGCGCTGGCGACATACGGCAGAAGAGAGATCGGTCGAGCTTGCGGTCGAGGCCGGGCAGAGCCCCGCCCAGGCCTGGTGTGCCCGGCACGACCTCGACCGCGCGATCGACGCCCTGCTGGAGAACGCGGTGCGCTACTCGCCGCCGGGTTCGACGGTGACGATCGGGGTCAAGCCCGGCCTGGTCGAGATCGGCGATCGCGGCCCCGGGCTGGAGCCGGGGGAGGCGGACTCCGTCTTCGAGCGCTTCCGCCGCGGCAGCGCCGGCCGCCGCGGCCCGGTCGGTACCGGCCTCGGCCTTCCGATCGCGCAGGAGCTCGCCCGTGAGTGGGGTGGGGAAGTGACGCTTTCCAACCGGGACGGCGGCGGCGCCACCGCTTCGCTGTGCCTTCCCGGGCAGGCGGGCGAGGAGGGCCCGCGATGACTTTGCCGTCGCTTTACGCGGTGGGACCTATGGTCGGGATCGTGGACGGACTCCGGCAGGAGCGCGCGTGAGAACGGCGACGACGCTGCGCTGGATCGGCCTTGCCCTGCTCGGCATCGCGGTGGCAGCCGCGGTCTCCGTCACCGCCAGTCGTCTCGTCAGCCAGCAGATCGGCCTCGCCTCCCAGCCGATCTCGGCCGGCGACGCCCTCGCTCCGGCAAGCGCGACGGTCGGCGAGAAGAGGAAACGGCATCGCAGGCTGCGTGCGCAGGCGACAAGGCATCGGGAGAACGAGCCAGAGGCGTCGGCGGAGGCGCCCTCAGAAGCGCCGTCTCAGCCGGCGACGACCCCGTCCTTGCCGAGCAGTCCGAGCCCCGACGACGACGACGCTGCCGAGCAGGAGCTTCCAGACGACTGAGAGATTCCGGCGACGACGTCAGGCGCGGGAAAGGCTAGTGACCGGGGCCGGACTCGCAAGCGTGCGAGTAGCCGATCCCCGGGCCGCCGTCGCAGTAGTCGGAGCCGCGGCCGCCGTAGAGCTGATCGCTGGCCGGGCCGCCGTAGAGCCGGTCGGCACCGCCTTCGCCGTGGCAGCCGTCGTGCCCGGCGCCCATGATGCAGATGTCGCGTCCCGGCCCACCCCAGCAGCCGTCGCTGCCATCGCGCACCCGGCAGTAGTCGTTGCCGGCACCGCCGACGCAGTCGGTGTTGACGGGGGCCGAGATGCAGACGTCGTCCCCGCCGCCGCCGATGCAGCGGTTCCGCCGCGTCCCCTGCGGGTAGCAGGTGTCGGGCTCGGCGTTGCCGATCAGCTTGTCCGAGCCGGCGCCGAGGTAGGCGGTCAGCGGGACCGGGAGGGGGTCAAGGACCTCCACCTTGTCGTCGCTCGGGCCCATCTCGACCACGATCGTTGATGCCTCACCGAGCGGGCAGGCGGCGGCACTGTGTCCCCGGGTGAAGCGACAGCCGCTCGGGCGAGCCCGGGCCATGTGCCCGTCGACGAGAAGCGTCGAGCCGTGCACGGTCAGCAGCAGGTGGGACCCGGAGGCGGCGCCGTGGACAACGATCGCCCCGCGAGTCGAGGCATCGCCGCCGACGCCGAAGAGGCTGACGGCGAGGACGCCGACGATGGGCAGGCTCTGCGCAAGCGGGCCCCATGGTAGCTCTTGACATTTAAAAACCGGCGTGTAGCGTGATCGAAAGAAGGCTTGTCACAGGGCTCTCTGTGGCCGGGAGCTCGAGTCAAGGTGCATGGGCCCGGCTTATTTCGTGGCCGAGACCGGCCGGGTCCATGCGCATCATCTCTCCATCAGCTCGTCGAAGCGCAGCGCGGCGCGGGTCGGAGCGACGAAGGACTCCGTGCGGTGGAGCAACCCGGCGCCGGCGAGGCCCACCACGGCCCGTTCGACCGCGTCGCGCTCGTCACCCAGCTCACGCTCGAGCTCCTCGAAGCTGAGGGCGGTGGGGTGAAGGGCGAGCACCAGCTGCAGGACGGCCGACTCCGTCGCGGCGTCGTCCCTGGCGGTGCTGCGGATTTTCTCCCTCTCGTCCACGGCGTTGCTACATAAGGGCGCCGGCGGGGAAGACTCTCCCCCCTCAGGCCTTGCCGTCCCCGGGCGAGCCCTCGCGCGCCTCGAGCGCCAGCTTCGCCCAGGGCGCGTCGAGGACGGGGCGGTAGAAGTGCTGGGTGGAGCCCCGGACCTGCTTGGTCCCGACCAGCTCCAGCACGCCGCAGCTGGACAGGACCCTGACGTGGTAGCTGAGCCTGGAGAGCGGCTGGTTCAGGCGCGAGGCGAGCTCCCGCGGGCTGATCTCGCTGTCGTCGGCAAGCGCCTCGCGCAGGATCTGCCGGCGCAGGGGATGTGCGAGGGCGATGAACAGGTCATTTGTGTCGGAGCGTGTTGTCGTCATGGCGACCGATAATAAAGCAAACGAAATCTATTGTCTGCCATATCTTTGTCTGCGGCGTCTGGGGGGTTGAGAGGGTGAGGGCGGGGTAGGGGAGCCTGGCCGTCCTGCAGACGAATTGAGCACCGCGCGCTTTGCGCGCGGTGCAATGAAGTGCGCGGCTACGCCGCGCCCCAGGACAAATTGCATAGGCCGCTTCGCGACATTCGTCTGCAGGACGGCCAGGCTCCCCCTACAGCTCCCAAAAAGCCCGAGACCGCGAAAACGCATCAAGGTCCCCAAGCTTCTAACCGCCTCGGGCCGAGGCGGTCGCCCTGGACGGTGGAGCTGGGAAGCTCGCGTGCTGTCGGCGGGGTGGCGGGAGCCCCTCCCCAGAACACTCCAGCGAGGCTCCCGCCGAGCGTTCTGGGGAGGGGCTCCCGCCACCCCCAACCCAAACAACCTCAGGCGTCCTCCCGAACCCCACCCATTTCCGTAAACACCGCCGTCGGCCCGCCGTCCTCGCGCTGCTCGTCAGCAATCACATGCGAAACCGCGTTGATCAAAGCCAAATGGGTGAAGGCCTGGGGAAAGTTGCCGAGATGGCGCCCGCTCTTGGCGTCCAGCTCCTCGGCGTAGAGGTCGAGCCAGCCGGCGGCCTCCAGCAGGCGCTCGCAGAGCGCCCGGGCACGGGCGGGCTCGCCGATCTCCGAGAGCGCCGAGACGAGCCAGAAGGAGCAGATCAGGAAGGTGCCCTCCTCGCTCGTGAGGCCGTCGTCGGTCTCCTGCACCTTGTAGCGCAGGACGAGGCCGTGCTCGGTCAGCTCCTCGGCGACGGCCTCGACCGTGGCGCGTACCCGCGGGTCGTCGGGAGGCAGAAAGCGCAGCAACGGCAACAGCAGGATCGAGGCGTCGAGCGCGTCGGTCTCGTAGTGCTGGCGGAAGACCCCGTCGCGCACCCCCCGCTCGAGGATCTCCGCCTTGAACCCGTCGGCGGTCCGCTCCCACTCCTCGGCGACCTCCTCGAAGCCGAGGCTGCGGGCGAGGCGGGCGCCGCGGTCGACGGCGACCCAGATCATCAGCTTCGAGGAGACGTAGTGCTGGGGCTCGCCGCGCGACTCCCAGATCCCCTGGTCGGGGCGTGGCCAGGCCTCGATCGCCGCTTCGACCTGGTGGCGGATCAACTGCCGGTCGGCCGGCGTGCCCGTCCCGCGCAGCGCCTTCTCGTGCAGGTAGATCGAGTCGAGCAGGGCGCCCCAGACGTCGTTCTGGCGCTGGTCGAAGGCGCCGTTGCCGATCCGCACCGGCTTCGCGCCGCCGTAGCCGCCGAGGTGGTCGAGCGTGCTCTCGGTCAGGTCCTTCTCGCCGCCGATCCCGTACATGATCTGCAGGTCGGGTTCCTCGCGGCAGACGCTGACGATGAAGCGCATGAAATCGCGCGCCTCCTGGTCGAAGCCGAGCGTGTGCAGGGCCCAGAGGCTGAAGGTCGAGTCCCGGATCCAGCTGTAGCGGTAGTCCCAGTTGCGTTCGCCGCCCGGGGTCTCGGGCAGGGACGTCGTGGGGGCGGCGAGGATCGCGCCGCTGGGCGCGTAGGTGAGGCCCTTCAGCACCAGCGCCGAGCGCTGCAGGTGGATGCGCCACGGGTGGTCGGGGAAGTCGCCGTCGCGCAGCCACTCGCGCCAGAACTCTTCGGTCGAGTCGAGGCGCTCCAGCGCCTCGGGCGCGCTGCGCGGTCCGCCCAGGTCCCCGTCGCTCCAGGTGAGCGCGCAGAAGCCCGTCTCGTTCTCGCGCAGCTTCAGGGTCCCTCGGACGGTGCCGCCTTCGAGCGAGAGCTCCATGTCGCTGGTCAGCAGCAGCTCCGTGCCGTCGCTAGCGCGGGCCACCGCTTCGCCCAGCTCGCCGCCGCTCCAGCTCGCCGGCTCGGCCCCGTAGGCGAAGCGCGGCAGGCACTCCATCTCCATCTCGACCTCGCCGTCGATGCAGGTCATCGTGCGCAGCAGCGAGCGGTCGGACTCGTGTTCGGTGTCGGGCCGTCGCCCGTCGCCCGCGGCCGCCCACTCGGCGATCGTCAGCGCGTCGTGGATCACGACCCAGCCGGTGTCGGTCACCCAGGTCGTCTCGATCACCAGGGTCCCGGGCTCGTAGCGGCGGCTGAGCGGCACGACCACCCCCCGGGGGGCGACCTTGAAGTGGCCGGCGTCGCGGTCGAGCAGCGCCGCGAAGGCGCTGGGCGAGTCGAAGCGGGGCAGGCAGAGCCACTCGACCGCGCCGTCGTAGGAGACCAGGGCGCTTGTGTGGCAGTCGGAGAGGAACCCGTAGCTGCCGATCGGCGGAAAGCGGTGATTCTCCTGGCCCAAAGCGAGGCCAAGCTAGCAGCGGGCGCGGGCGGCGTCCCCGCAAACCGCGTCGCTACGCTGAATCCGTGAGCCTGCCGTTCGCCCACTTTGCCGGCGCATTCGCGCCGATCGAGATCCTGCCGCTGACCGTCGCCGGCATCCTCTACTGGCACCGGGCGACCGCTCTCTCCTGGGACAACCGGCCGGTTCCGGCCTGGCGCCAGGCCTGCTTCGGCTCGGGCCTGGCGATCGTCGCGATCTCGCTCTTCTCGCCGATCGGCCACATCGCCGAGGAGCTGGTGACCGGCCACATGGTCGAGCACCTGCTGATCGGCGACATCGCCACGCTGCTGCTGGTCCTCGGCCTGACCAAGTCGATGCTGCAGCCGGTCCTCGCGATCCGCGCCTTCAACCGACTCCAGATCCTCGCCCACCCGCTCGTCGCCTTCCCGCTCTGGGTGCTCAACTTCTACCTATGGCACATACCGGCGCTCTACGAAGCGGCCTACGGCGGGGCGCCGGTCCACGCCCTGGAGCACGCTACCTTCCTCTTCTTCGGCTGCCTGATGTGGATGCCGGTCTTCGGACCGCTGCCGAAGCCGGAGTGGTTCACCGCCGCCTGGAAGGTCGGCTACGTGATCGGGGTCCGCTTCGCCGGCGCGATCCTCGGCAACGTGCTGATGTGGTCGGGGACGGTGCTCTACCCGATCTACGCGCCCGGGGAGCGCTACTGGGGCATCTCCGCGGTGGCCGACCAGAGCACGGCCGGGGTCGTGATGATGATCGAGGGGACCTTCCTCGCCCTCGGCGTCCTCGCCTGGGTCTTCTTCGAGGTCGCCCGCGAAGGGGTCGAGAAGCAGCGACTGCTCGACCTCGCCCACGACCGCGGCGTCCCCCTCGACGAGCGGCGCGCACAGCGTGCGGTCGCCGCCGGTCACGGAGCCCGGCTCGAGCAGCGAATCGTCGCCACCGCCAATGAGCCCGAGCGCGACCCCGCCTGAGTCGAGGCCGCTGCTGGCGGCGCTCGTCTTCGTCGTCGGCGCGGCCAGCCTCGGCGCCGAGATCGCCGCGGCGCGCCTACTGGCGCCCTACTTCGGCGCCTCGACGATCGTCTGGGCGAACACGATCGGCGTCGTCCTCGTCGCCCTCTCGGTCGGCTACTGGCTCGGTGGCCGCTACGCGGACCGCCACCCGCACATGCGCGGCCTCTGCCTGCTGGTCCTCGCAGCGGCGGTGCTGATCGCCGCCGTGCCCTTCGCCGCGCGGCCGTTCCTCGGCTTCTCGGTCGACGCGTTCGACAGCGTCTCGGTCGGCGGCTTCGCCGGGTCGCTCTTCGGGGTGCTGGTGCTGGTCGCGGTGCCGGTCACCCTGCTCGGCGCCGCCGCGCCGTGGGCGGTGCGACTCGCCGTCGCCGACGTCGAGGGCTCCGGCGAGGTGGTCGGACGGCTGTACGCGACGTCGACCGCCGGCTCGCTGGTCGGCACGATGCTGGCCGCCCTGCTGCTGATCCCGCTGCTGGGCACCCAGCGCACCTTCCTCGTCTTCGCCCTCGCCCTCGCGACCGTCGCCGCGCTCGGCCTCGGCTGGCGCTTCGCTGCCGTACCGCTCGCCCTCGCCCTCGCGGTCTCGCTGCCGGTCGGGACGATCAAGGCCGCCGACACGGGCCGCGTCCTCTACGAGGCCGAGACCGTCCACGAGTACGCGCGGGTGGTCGAACGCCCCGACGGCGCTCGCGTCCTCGAGCTCAACGAGGGCCAGGCGGTCCACTCCTTGTACCGCCCGGGCAGCTACCTGACCGGCGACTACTGGGACGCCCACCTCGTCCTGCCCTTCGCGGGCCGGTCGCAGCCGCCGCGGCGGATCGCGATCCTCGGCAACGGTGCGGGCACGGTGGCGCGGGCCTTCGGCCACTTCTTCCCGGAGACCGCGGTCGACGCGGTCGAGATCGACGCCGAGCTGAGCGAGCTGGGACGGCGCTTCTTCGACCTGCGCAACCCGCGCATGCGCCTCTTCGCCGAGGACGCCCGGCCGTGGCTGCGGCGCGCTCCGGGCGGCTACGACGCGATCATGCTCGACGCCTACCGCCAGCCCTACATCCCCTTCTACCTGGCGACGCGGGAGTTCTTCGAGCTGGCCCGGGACCGGCTCGCTCCCGGCGGCGTCGCGATCGTCAACGTCGGGCACCCGGAGGGGAGCACAGAGCTGGAGCGCGTTCTGGGCCGGACGATGGCCGCCGCCTTCCCGCGCGTGCTGCGCTTCGAGGTGACGCCGACCAACACGCTGCTGCTCGCCGGGAGGGGGAGCGTCTCGGCGTCTCGGCTGCGAGACGGGGCGGAGTCGCTGCCGCCGCAGCTGGCGCCGCTCGCGCTCGAAGCGGCAGAGGGGCTGGCGCCGCGCCTCGCCGGCGGCGAGGTCTACACCGACGATCGCGCACCCGTCGAGTGGCTCGTCGACTCCTCCCTGCTGGAATACGCGAATGGCGAGTAGCCCCCTTAGCCGAGCGCGAGCCTGGTTGGTCACTGGACCGCCCGGCCGCGGCCTCGCCTTCGCGATCGACTTCGGGGTGGCCCTGCGCACCATGTTGGCCCAGCGGTTAGGGTCTCGCGCTCGATGAAGACCGTGGTCAGATCGCTCCCCGATTCGCGCGTGCGGGTCGAGGTCGAAGTCCCCGCCGAGGACGTCGATCTCGGCGTCTCCAGGGCCGCGCGCGGGCTGGCGCGGGAGCTGCGCATGCCCGGCTTCCGCAAGGGCAAGGCGCCGTCCTCGCTGGTGATCCAGCGCCTCGGCTACGGCAGCGTCCTGCAGGAGGCGATCCGTGAGTCGCTTCCCGAGTGGTACGAACGGGGCCTGCTGCTCTCCGAGATCAGCCCGGTCGGCGATCCCGACATCGAGATCGTCACCGCCCCCGAGGCCGAGGGCGAGCCGCTCAGCTTCAAGTTCGAGATCGGCGTGCGGCCGAAGGCCTCGCTGGGCGAGTACAAGGGCCTGGAGGTGGGGCGTGCGGAGACCGAGCCGTCCGAGGAGATCGTCGAGCGCGAGATCGAGCGCATCCGCGAAGGCTTCGCCAGGCTCGAGCCGGTCGAGCGGGCGGCCGCCGACGGGGACGTGCTGATGATCGATTACGAGGGCACCATCGACGGCAAGGCCTTCGAAGGGGGCAAGGAGGCGGACCGCATGCTCGAGCTGGGCAGCGGTCACTTCATCGAAGGCTTCGAGGAGCAGCTGAGCGGCGCCGGCGGCGGGGAGCAGCGCGAGGTGAAGGTCACCTTCCCGGAGGACTACCAGGCGGAGGACCTGGCGGGCAAGGACGCCGTCTTCGCGGTCGAGGTGAAGGAGGTGCGGGAGAAGGTCCTTCCCGAGCTCGACGACGATTTCGCCGCCGAGGCTTCCGAGTTCGAGACCCTCGACGAGCTGCGCGCCAACATCGCCGAGCGCGTCGCCGAAGCGGTTGACGAGCGGGCCGAGCAGGACTTCCGCGTCGCTGCCGTCGATGCCGCCGTTGCCGCGGCGACCGTCGAGCTGCCCGACGACCTCGTCGCCGCGCGGGCGGCGGAGCGCCTGGAGCGCTTCGAACGCCAGATCGCCGGCCGGGGGATGAGCCCCGACGCCTTCCTGCAGATGCAGGGCAAGACCCGCGAGGAGCTGCTCGAGGAATCCAAGCCCGACGCCGCGCAGGATCTGAAGCGCGAGGCGGTGCTGGCGGCGATCGCCGAAGCCGAGGAAATCGAGGTCTCCGAGGAGGAGATGATCGAGGCGCTCGCCCACACGGCCGAGCACGAGCGCATCACGCCCGAGAAGCTGCTCAAGCGCCTGCGCGAGAACGGCCGCGATGCGATGGTCCGTGAGGACATCCAGGTGCGCAAGGCGATCGACCTGATCGCCGAGACGGCGAAGCCGATCCCGCTCGAGCAGGCCGAGGCCCGCGAGAAGATCTGGACGCCGGAGAAGGAGCAGGAGGAGAAAGGCGAGCTCTGGACCCCGGGGTCGGAGTGACGTGCGGGGAGCACGCCTGACGGCTTCTATAGAGTGCCGGCCATGAGCCCTCTGGTTCCGATGGTGGTCGAGCAGACCTCGCGCGGCGAGCGCGCCTTCGACATCTACTCGCGCCTGCTGGGCGAGCGGATCGTCTTCCTCGGCACGCCCGTCACCGAGGACATCGCCAACCTGATCGTGGCCCAGCTCCTGCACCTGGAGTCCGAGGACCCCGACAAGGACATCAGCCTCTACATCAACTCGCCCGGCGGCTCCGTCTACGCCGGCCTGGCGATCTACGACACGATGCAGTTCATCAAGCCCGACGTGCAGACGATCTGCGTCGGCATCGCGATGAGCATGGGCGCGCTGCTGCTGGCCTCCGGTGCCGCCGGCAAGCGGATGTCGCTGCCCAACTCGAAGATCCTCATCCACCAGGTCTCATCCAGCTTCCAGGGCCAGGCGACCGACATCGAGATCCACGCCAAAGAGATCATCGACGTGCGCACCCGCCTCGACGAGATCCTCGCCAAGCACACCGGCCAGCCCTTCGAGAAGGTCGCCAAGGACACCGAGCGCGACTACTTCATGAGCGCGGAGGAGGCGAAGGAGTACAACCTCGTCGACCGCGTCATCGAGCACCACTGAGGGCGCAACGAAGGCGGCGAGCCCGGCAGGGGTTCCGCTTAACTTTTTCGTGAAGCGCTGGATTGCTGGACGCGCGGGCGAGCGCCGGCGAAAAAGTACAAGACGCTCCACCCCTGCCGCGCTCGCCGCCTTCGTTGCGCTTTTGGCTCTCTCGACGCCGACTGCCTCGGCTGGACGCTTGGATGGGAACGGAGGCACGACCTACTACGACCACGTTTTCCCTGTGGACGGGCCGCACTGGATCCGGGGAGCGATCGGGGAGTTCGGGGCGCCTCGGAGTGGGGGGCGGGTGCATGAGGGGTTTGACGTCGTTGCGGACTGCGGCACGCCGCTGGTCGCGGTGCGCGGGGGGCGGGTGCTGCGCGCGGGCTACGACCCGGTCCTCTACGGCAACTACCTGACGATCCACGGGGAAGGGGAGAGGCGCAGCTACCTCTACGCCCACCTGCCCCGCCCGTCCCCGCTCGACCGCGGCGCCCGCGTCTACACCGGCCAGCGCGTAGGCGCAGTTGGCAAGACCGGCAACGCCCGCACGGTCGGCTGCCACCTCCACTTCGAGATCCACGTCGGCGGCCGCCCGATCGACCCCGAGCCTTCCCTTGACGCATGGCATCGGTGACAAAAGGCAGCGACTGGTCGATTCACCACCCTATGGAGGGGTAAATCGACCAGTCGCCGGTTATTCAAGGCAGACACGGCCCACGACGCTAGGAGGACAACATGATTCAGCGAATGGACAACGTGCTCATCGTCGTCGAGGACCTCGAGGCTGCCAAGGCGTTCTTCGCCGAGGCTCGGCATGGAGCTGGAGGGCGAGACGACGGTCGAGGGGCCTTGGGTGGACCAGACCGTCGGGCTCGACGACGTCCGTGCCGACATCGCCATGATGCGCACACCGGACGGCCACGGCCGGGTCGAGCTGTCGAGGTTCCACAGGCCACCGGCGGTCAGGGCTGAGCCGGAAAATGCGCCGGCGAACGCGCTGGGCATGCGCCGCATCATGTTCATGGTCGACGACATCGACGATGTCGTCGACCGCCTGCGCAGCCACGGGGCCGAGCTCGTCGGCGAGATCGCGCAGTACAAGGACATCTACCGACTCTGCTTCCTGCGCGGCCCGGAGGGCATCATCATCGGGCTGTCCGAGCAGCTCGGCTGAACCCATGCGCGCTTCTCCCCTGCGCGAAAGGGAGGGGTGGAGCAGTTACCGCTACAGCCCCAGCTCGTACTCCACCCACTCGCTGCGCTGGGCGCCGGTCGAGTCGTAGAGGCGCTGGGCGGTCTCGTTGCCGGGTGCGGTCATCCATTCGAGGCGCTGGGCGCCGCGTTCGCGGCCTACGGCGGCGCTGGCCTCGATCAGGGCGCGGCCGACGCCCTGGCCGCGGCTGGACGGGTCGACGTAGAGGTCGTTCATCAGCACGGTCTCGGCCGGGATCGTCGAGGTGAAGCTCCAGTACAGGCAGGCGTAGCCGGCCAGCTGGCCGTCGCGCCAGGCGCCGAGCAGCATGCCGTCGTCGCTGGGGGCGAGGAAGCGCGAGAAGAAAGCGCGGTTGCGCTCGTCGTCGATCTCCTCGGCCTCGTAGAAGCGCTGATAGGCGGCGATCAGGGGGAGGAGAGCGTCCATCTGACTCTCCGCGATCGGCTCGATGCGAAGCTCGCCCGGCACCCGCTCACCGTATCGCGGCCTCGCAAGCCTGCGGTCACGGGCAGGGACAGCGGCGCGGGCGCCGTAAACACCCGGCACCGACAGGCCGGCTTGCATCCCCCTTTAAGCTTTGGGACGCGAGCCGGAGGCAACCCACTGCCCCGCAAGGAGGGGATCCCGCTGGCACGGCCCACAGACTCCAACGAGCAACTCCTCTGCAGCTTCTGCGGCAAGTCGCAGCGCCAGGTCAAGAAGCTGATCGCCGGCCCGGGCGTCTACATCTGCGACGAGTGCATCGACCTCTGCAACGAGATCATCGACGAGGAGCTGACCGCGCCGACCGCGGCGGTCGAGCTCGAGAACCTGCCCAAGCCGCGCGAGATCCACGAGGTCCTGCAGCAGTACGTGGTCGGCCAGGAGGCCGCCAAGAAGGCCCTCTCGGTCGCCGTCTACAACCACTACAAGCGCGTCCAGATGAACCAGTCCGAGGACGTCGAGGTCGAGCTGCAGAAGTCGAACATCATGCTGCTGGGCCCGACCGGATGCGGCAAGACGCTGCTCGCGCAGACGCTCGCCCGCATCCTCAACGTCCCCTTCGCGATCGCCGACGCGACCGCGCTGACCGAGGCCGGCTACGTCGGCGAGGACGTCGAGAACATCCTGCTGAAGCTGATCCAGGCCGCCGACTACGACGTCAAGAAGGCCGAAACCGGGATCATCTACATCGACGAGATCGACAAGATCGCGCGCAAAGCCGACAACCCGTCGATCACCCGTGACGTCTCCGGCGAAGGCGTGCAGCAGGCGCTGCTGAAGATCCTCGAGGGCACGACCGCCTCGGTGCCCCCGCAGGGAGGGCGTAAGCACCCCCACCAGGAGTTCCTCACGATCGACACGACGAACATCCTCTTCGTCTGCGGCGGCTCCTTCGCCGAGCTCGACAAGGTGATCGAGAAGCGGGTCGGCGACCGCGGCGTCGGCTTCGGCGCCGCGATCTCCTCGCGCGAGAACAAAGACACCGGCCAGTGGTTCGAGCAGGTGCTGCCCGAGGACCTGATGGAGTACGGCCTGATCCCCGAGTTCATCGGCCGCCTGCCGGTCGTCGCCGCGATCCACCAGCTCAGCCGCGACGACCTGATCACCATCCTGACCGAGCCGCGCCACGCCCTGACCAAGCAGTTCCAGCGCTTCTTCGAGTTCGACGACATCGAGCTGGTCTTCGCCGAGGACAGCCTCGAGGCGATCGCCAACAAAGCCCTGGAGCGCGAGACCGGCGCCCGCGGCCTGCGCTCGATCCTCGAGGAGACGCTGCTCGACGTCCAGTTCGAACTTCCCTCGCGCCGCGACGTGACCAAGTGCGTGGTCACCAAGGAGACGATCGAGCAGAACAGGCGGCCGACGCTCGTCACCGAGGCCGCCCACCAGGACATCGGCGCGGCCGACGACGAGCTGAGCGAGGAATCTGCCTAGACGCAGCCGCTCGGCTGATTCGCCCTCGCCTGACGCGGGCATTTCGCGATGCGCACCTGCGAGAGACGGTCTCCGGCGGTCTTTGGCGCGCTAGGCTCCCGTGGGCCGCGCAGCGGCGCTCGGCATCGGATCGATCTACAAGGGAGAGGTAGCTGAAGATGAGTGAGAGGGTGCAGATCCGTGGTCGTCGGGTCGCGTGTTTGGCCGCTTTGGCAGGGCTGGTCGCGATGGTCGCCTTCTCGTCTGCGCCTTCGAGCGCATCTGCGGCCTGTCCGGTCACGCCCGAAGTCTTCGTAACCTCCTGGATCGGGGGGTCCGGGAACTACAACACCGACGAAAACTGGACCAACGGTGCGCCGAGCGCCTCCTGCGACGCCTCGATCACCGCTGCCGGCACCTACACGGTGGTGATGACCGGTGGGTCGACGGCGAAGTCGATGACGATCGGGGGGGCCGGCTCGAACCCCACCCTGCAGATCTCCGCCGAGGGCGCGAACACCAACCTGAACGTCGCCGCCGGCGGGCAGCTCAGCATCGCGAGCGGAGCGGCGATCATCCTCAAATGCAACGTGACGCCGTCCAGTTGCGGCGCGCCGAACATAGGCGCCCCGACGATCACCAACGCCGGGACGATCACCGTCGCCGCGGACGTCAACGCCGACGCCAACAGCACCTCGTTCATCAGCGGTCCACTGCTCAACACCGGGATCATGCAGTTCAACCACAGGGCGAAGTTCAACAACGGCGCGGTGACCAACCAGGGCACGGTCAACATCGCCGATGGGACGGTCCTGCTTTCGGGCGGCAGTTCCTGCGGCGACACCAGCGTCTCGTTCAAAAACGACGCTGGAGGGACGCTCAACGCGACCGGCGCCGGAACCTTCGACGTCATCAACTACGAGCAGGGCGCCGGCCCGACCTCTGGCTCGAACCCCGTGCAGATTCCCTGCGGCACCCTCAAATTCACCGGCAGCGGGGCCAGCAAAGTGCAGGCCTACGGCGGCTTCACGCTGACCGGGGAAATGCAGTCGAACCAGTCGCTGACCGTCAGCGCCGCCAGCGCGAACACGAACGCGACGCTGGGCGGCAACTTCACCAACAAAGGCGCGATCGTCCTCACCTGCCCTGAAGGCGGCTGCAGCGGTGGCGCGGGCGGAGGGGCCGGCTTCAACGTCAACGACAAGGACTTCGTCAACGCCGGCACATTCACCGTCGCCGCTGCCTCCGGCACCGGAACCAGCGTGGGGGCCAACTCCGAAGGATCGATCACCAACACCGGGACGATGAGCTTCGAACAGACTGCCGGTCTTGGCGGCCCGGTGACCAACCAGGGCCCGATCAACATCGCCGACACGAAAGTGGTGACCAGCTCCGGCAGCTCCTGCGGAGACACCGGGGCGAGCGTCAAAAACGACACCGACGGCTCGATCAACGGGACCGGCTCCGGCACCCTCAGTGTCATCAACTACGAGCAGGGCGCCGGCTCGACCTCTGGCTCGAACCCCGTGCAGATTCCCTGCGGCACCCTCAAATACACCGGCAGCGGGGCCAGCAAAGTCCAGGCCAACGGTGGCTTCACCCTGACCGGGGAAATGCAGTCGAGCCAGTCGCTGACCGTCAGCGCCGCCAGCGCGAACACGAACGTAACGCTGGGCGGCAACTTCACCAACAAAGGCGCAATCACTCTCACCTGCCCTGAAGGCGGCTGCAGCGGCGGCTCGGGCGGAGGGTCCGGCTTCAACGTCAACGACAAGGACTTCGTCAACGCCGGCACATTCACTGTCGCCGCGGCCTCGGGCACCGGCGCCAGCGTGGGGGCCAATACCGAAGGATCGATCACCAACACCGGGACGATGAGCTTCGAACAGACTGCCGGCCTTGGCGGCCCGGTGACCAACCAGGGCCCGATCAACATCGCCGACGGCAAGGCGGTCAGCTCGGGCGGCAGCTGCGGCGGCGGGCCGGTCAAGAACGACACCGGCGGGTCCATCAACGCGACCGGAACCGGAGCCCTTTTCGTCGGCAACTACGAGCAGGGCAACGGAATCACCACGGGGGCCAACCCGGTGCAGCTGTACGGCGGGTGCCTCAAATACACCAGCGCTCCTGGCGTCGGCGCCAGCAAGGTGCTGGTCTACGCCGGCTTTGACCTCAGCGGCGAAATGCAGCCGGGGCAGGAGTTGACGGTGACCAACAACAGCGCCAACACGAACCTGCGCCTGGTCTCGCCCTTCACCAGCAAGGGCTCGATCACGCTCACCTGCCCGAGCAGTCCCTGCGGCGGCCCGGGGTTCAACGGCAACGGCAACCTGTTCACCAACATGGGGACGTTCACGGTCGACGCGGCCGCCACCAGTGGAAGCACCAACCTGGATAGGAGTAGCGGTGGCATTACCAATGCCCCAGCCGGGACCCTCCAGTTCAACGCCAATACGCAGTTCAACGGCAGCGGTCCCTTCTTGAACCAGGGCACGCTGCGGATCGCGGCCGGAGTCAACAACACACCGAGTTTCACCAATTCGGGGACCATCGTGCTCGAACAAGGCTCCACGAACCCGTTCCTGAACACCGGAACCCTGACCAACACCGGCACGCTTAGTACGAGCGGGGCGTCGGCGAACACCTCGTCGGTCAATGGCACCGTCGACCAGACCGGAGCTTCGGCCGAGGTCGTTGTCCCAAGCGGGACCAAACTCAGCCTGAACAACCCCCTGCTGCTCAAAGCCGGGAAGCTCAGCGGCAGTGGCACGCTCCAGGGCTCGGTGGACAACTCGGGCGGCACGGTTCTTCCCGGCGCCAGTCCCGGCACGCTGACGTTGAGCGGCAACTACGCGCAGGGTGCGGGCGGTGAGCTCGAGATCGAGATCGCCGGTACCGGCGCTGGGGAGTTCGACCGGCTCGCGATCGGCGGCAACGCCACGCTGAGCGGGGCTCTGGACCTTAGGCCGACGTCCGCCTACGTGACGGCGGCCACGCCGGGCGACAACGTCGCGTTCCTCACCTACGGCGGTACGCGGACGGGCACGTTCGCGTCGACCGCGGCGACCCCGCCGCCAAAGTGCCAGGACGCCTTCGGAACCGTCTATGACGACGGCGCCAAGAACGTCAGCTTCGCGGTGAGCGCCAGCGGCGCGGTGTGTGCCAACCCGGATTCGCAGTCCCCGCCGACGCCGACGCCGCCTCAGGGGATTCCGAACACGGTGCTGCGCACGCACCCCAAGGCCAAGGTCAAGACCAAGAAGAGCAAGGCCCAGGTGAAGTTCACCTTCTCCGCGAGCGCGTCCGGTGTCACCTTCGAGTGCAAGCTGGACAAGGCGGCCTATGCCCGCTGCGCCTCGCCGAAGTCCTACAAGGTCAAGCCCGGCAAACACAGCTTCTCGGTCAGGGCCGTTAGCGCGGATGGAGCCGATTCGACCCCGGCAAGCTTCAGCTTCAAGGTCGTCAAGCAGAAGCCCAAGCCCAAGAAGTAGGGGGCAAATCGATCGGTGAGCACCGTGCTCAGAGGCACGGAGGCGAATTCCGTCAATCCCTCCTAGACTCGGGCGCTCGTGAGCGAGCGCCGCAAGACCCTCGAGCAGAAGACCCGCTTCGACCCGCACGAGGTCGAGGCGCGGATCTTCGCCGAATGGATGGAGGCGGGGTACTTCCACCCTGTGGCCGAGGGGACGCCCGAGGAGAACTTCTCGGTGGCGATCCCGCCGCCGAACGTGACCGGGGCGCTGCACATGGGCCATGCGCTGAACGGCTCGATGCAGGACGCGCTGGTGCGGATGAACCGGATGCGCGGCCGCAACGCGCTCTGGATCCTCGGCACCGACCACGCCGGGATCGCCACCCAGTCGGTGGTCGAGAAGAAGCTGCGCGCGGAAGGCAAGGACCGCCACGATCTCGGCCGGGAGGAGTTCGTCGAGCGGGTCTGGGAGTGGCGCGAGGAGTACGGCTCGCGGATCGTCGAGCAGTACAAGCGGCTCGGCGCCTCCTGCGACTACGAGCGCGAGCGCTTCACGCTCGACGAGGGCTATGTCAAGGCCGTCTACCGCGTCTTCAAGCAGCTCTTCGACAAGGGCTACATCTACCGCGACAACTACATGGTCAACTGGGACCCGGGCTCGCACTCGGCGATCTCCGACCTCGAGGTTGAGAACCGTGAGGTTGAGGACACGCTCTACTCGATCGACTACCCGGTCGAGGGCACAGACCGGGTGCTGACCGTCGCCACCGTGCGCCCGGAGACGATGCTCGCCGACACCGCCGTCGCGGTGAATCCCGGCGACGAGCGCTACGCGGACCTCGTCGGAAAGCACTGCATCCTGCCGCTGGTCGGTCGCCGGCTGCCGATCATCGCCGACGAGCACGTCGACCCCGAGTTCGGCACCGGGGCGCTGAAGATCACCCCCGGCCACGATCCCAACGACTTCGAGATCGGCCGCAAGCACGGGCTGGAGGAGATCGTCGCGATCGGCCCCGACGGGCGGCTCACCGCGGAGGCGGGGGAGAGGTTCGCCGGGATGACCGCCGCCGAGGCCCAGGAGGCCGTGGTCGCCGCCTTGCGCGAGGAAGGCGCTCTCAGCGCCGAAGAGCCCTACGTCCACTCGGTCCCCTTCTCGCACCGCTCGGGCGAGCGGATCGAGCCGCTGATCTCGCTGCAGTGGTTCTGCCGCATGGACGAGCTTGCGGCGCCGGCGATCGAGGCGGTCGAAAGCGACCGCGTGCGCATCGCCCCCGACCAGTGGAAGCGCGTCTACCTCGACTGGATGCGCGAGATCCGCCCCTGGTGCATCTCGCGCCAGCTCTGGTGGGGCCACCGCATACCGGTCTGGTACTGCGACCCCTGCGAGGAGGTCTTCGTCGCCGAGGACCCGGCGGACGCGCCGGAGCGCTGCGGCGCCTGCGGCGGCGAGCTGCGCCAGGAGGAGGACGTGCTCGACACCTGGTTCAGCTCGGCGATCTGGCCCTTCGCCACGCTCGGCTGGCCCGACGACACGGCGGAGCTACGCGCCTTCTACCCGACCAGCTTCCTGACGACCGCGCGCGAGATCCTCTTCCTCTGGGTGGCGCGGATGATCATGACCGGCATCGAGTTCGCCGGCGACGTCCCCTTCGACGACGTCTACGTGCACTCGGTGATCCAGGCCCGCGACGGGCGCCGCATGTCGAAGAGCCTCGGCACCGGGATCGACCCGCTGGACGAGATCGACGTGCACGGGGCCGACGCGCTGCGCTTCGGCCTGCTGGCGATGTCCTCGACCCAGGACGTGCGCTACTCCGACGCCAAGGTCCAGCAGGGCCGCGACCTCGCCAACAAGCTCTGGAACGCGAGCCGCCTGATCCTCCTCAACGCCGCACCCCCCGCCGACGGGCCGCAAAGCGAGGGTATGGATCGCTTTGAGTCCCGTCGGCCGGAGAGGGTCGAGGACCGCTGGATCCTCTCGCGGATGGAGCGGACGATCGCCTCGGTGACGGAGAAGCTCGACACCTACGACTTCGCCCACGCGGCCACCGAGGCCTACGCCTTCTTCTGGTCGGAGCTCTGCGACTGGTACCTGGAGATCGCCAAGCCGCGCCTCTACGAGGGGGAGCCGGCGGTCTCGGCGAACCTGCTCTGGCTGCTGGAGCGCACGCTCGCCCTGCTGCACCCGCTGATGCCGTTCGTCACCGAGGAGGTCTGGTCCTACCACCCTTCGCGCAAGGGCCATCTCGCCGTGCACTCGTTTCCGCAGGCCGACGAGTCGCTGTTCGACGAGGAGGCCGAAGCGGAGGTCAGCCGCGGCATCGAGCTGACCCGCCGCCTGCGCGCCTGGCGCGACATGGTCGAGGCGCCGGCCGCGACCCTGCTGCAGGCGCGTGTCGAGGGCGAGGAGCCGCAGGAGTTCGTCGGCCGCCTCGCCCGGGTCGAGTTCACCGATGACGGTGGCGATCCGATCGCCTCGGTCGGGCCGGTCAAGGTGCTCGCCTCGGCTGAGATCGACGCTGGCGCGGTGGCCAGCCGCCTCGCATTCCACCGCGCGAAGCTGCTTTCCGAGGTCGAGCGCGCCGAGGGCAAGCTCGCCAACGAGAAGTTCGTCGCCAGGGCTCCGGCGGAGCTGGTCGAGGAGGAGAAGGTCAAGCTGGAGCGCTACCGGGCGGAGCTCGAGGAGCTCGGCGAATAGATCCGCAGGCCTACCTCGACTCGCTGGAGCCGGTCGGCTGGAAGCTCGGCCTGGAGCGGATGCACCGGCTCAGCACCGCCCTTGGGCTGCCCCAGCACCGCTTCGCCTCGATCCACGTCGTCGGCACCAACGGCAAGTCCTCGGTGACCCGGATGATCGCTGCGCTGCTGGAAGCGCACGGCGTGCGCTGCGGCGCCTGCATCTCGCCCCACGCGTCGCGCTGGTCCGAGCGCGTGCTGATCGGAGGGGCCGAGATCGGCGAGGCCGAGTTCGCCGCGGCGGTCGAGCGGACGGCGCAGGCGGCCGAGACGGTCAACCGCAGTCTGGAGGAGGGCGAGGAGGTGACCCAGTTCGAGGTCGCCACGGCGGCCGCCTTCGTCGCCTTCGCAGCCGCCAGGGTCGAGGCCGCCGTCGTCGAGGCAGGTCTCGGCGGGAGGCTGGACGCGACCAACACGATCCCGTCCAGGGTCACGGTCCTGACCTCGATCGGGCTCGACCACACCGCCTGGCTCGGGGAGACGGAGCTGGAGATAGCCGCGGAGAAGCTCGCCGTGCTGCGCGATTACACGACCCTGGTGCGGGGCCGGCTCAGCCCCGAGGTGGCGAGCCTGGCCGAGCGGACCGCGAGTGAGCGCGGCGCGGAGCTGCATCGTCGCGCCCGAAGACCCGGCCCCAGGCGTCGAGCTGCGCGCCGTGGGCGGCTTTCAGCGTCGCAACTTCGCCCTCGCCTGTACGGCCGCCGAGGCCTTCCTGGGAAGGCTCGACGCCTCGCTCGACGCCTCGCTCGCCGCTGAGGTCGCCGCGACGCTGACGGTGCCGGGTCGCCTCGAGTGCGTCGCCGACGATCCCCTGGTCCTGCTCGACGTCGCCCACAATCCCGACGGCGCCGCTGCGCTTGCGGAGGGACTGGGCGAAGTTGCCGCCGGCCGCCCGGTCGTCGCCTGCATCGCGGTCCTCGCCGAAAAGGACGCCGAGGCGATGATCGCCGCCCTCGCCCCCGCCGTAGCCCACCTCGTCTGCACCGAGCTCCCCGCCGACGGGCCTGAAACGTCCACTATGTGGACGTTTCAGGCCCGTCGGCGGTCGTTGGGGGCGGAGGAGCTGGCTGGGGCTGCCAGAAGGGCTGGGGTCGAGGTCGAGGCGATCGAGGACTTCGGCGCCGCGGTGCTGCGGGCGCGCGATCGCGCCGAGGAGCTCGATGGCGTCCTCCTCGTCACCGGCTCCCACTACGTGCTGGCCCCCGCCCGTGCGGCGCTGGGTGCCTGAGGCCCTGTGCGAGGATTGGGGCCGATGGAGACCAACGGGAAGAGCGCGGGCGCGGAACTGCTGTCGATGATGGCGCTGGTTGCCGGGGCCGTCGCGGTCGTGATTCTTGTCTTCTTCGGCCTCGGATACCTGTTCGGCAGTCTCTTCCTCTAGCAACCCGCCTTCCGGTGCGCTTTATGCGCCCATAGGTGGCATAAAGCGCACCGGAAGGGCTTGACCTTGGCGGTGCGAGGGTTTGCGAGCCCGGCGGCGAAGTAGACTGCCCGGCCTCCCCCCGGGGCCCCAGCCATGGCACTAGCGATCTTCGGCATCGACAATGACGGCCTCAACCTGGTCGCGACCTTCTTCATCCTGGCGATCGTGGTCGTCTGGCTGGCGCTGATCGTCTACACGTACTTCGACGCCAAGCGCCGCATCTCCGACCCCTTCCTGGTCGCCTGCGCCACGATCGGCTCCTTCTTCCCCTACATCGGCACCGCCGTCTACGCGATCGTGCGCCCACCCGAGTTCCTCGAGGACGCTCACGAACGCGAGCTTGAGATCAGGGCCGCCGAGCTGCGCGTGCGCCAGCTGACCGAGGCCTCCTGTCCCAACTGCGAGTACCCGGTGGAGCGCAACTACCTGCGCTGCCCCAAGTGCCAGAAGCGCCTCAAGAACCCCTGCCCGAGCTGCCGCAAGCCCGTCGACCCCCGCTGGGCCCTCTGTCCCTACTGCGAAACGGCGCTGAGTGAACGTCCGGCGCGGGAGAAACGCCAGCCAGCCCCGCGGAGGAAAAAGAGAGACGCCGAGACGGCCGAGCCGGCCGGCAAGGAGCCGCCGGCCGCCCCGGAGGAGCCGGCGCGCCCGGACGCAAAAGAGTCCAAACCCCAAAAACGAACCCAAAGGAGCCCCGAACGTGAGCCGGACGCTGATCCTCGTTAAGCCTGACGCCTTCGAGCGTGCACTGACCGGCGAGGTGATCGCCCGCTTCGAGCGAAAGGGGCTTCGCATCGCCGCCCTGAAGACGATGCGGGCCGACGAGTCGATCGCCAACAAGCACTACGAAGAGCACGCCGAGAAGCCGTTCTTCGGCGAGCTGGTCTCCTTCATCACCGGCGGCACGCTGGTGGCGATGGTGCTCGAGGGGACCGAAGCGGTTGCGGCGGCGCGCCAGCTGATCGGTGCGACGAACCCGGTCGAGGCCGCGCCCGGCTCGATTCGCGGAGACTTCGCGCTCGAGGTGACCTTCAACATGGTGCACGGCTCCGACTCCGATGAGTCCGCCGAGCGTGAGATCGGGATCTGGTTTCCAGAGTTGAGCTGATGGGCGCTGGGCCGGCGCTGACGCTGGCATCTGGCTCGCCGCAGAGGGCCGAGATACTTCGCAAGCTTGGATTGGAGTTCGAGGTCGTGGTGTCCGGCGTGGACGAGCTCAGTGGAGGGGACCCTGAGTTCGAGGTGCTCGAGAACGCGCGGCTGAAGGCGCGTGCTGTGCAGGCTGACGGAGTTGTGATCGCCTGCGACACCGATGTCGTGCTTGACGGGAAAGCGCTCGGCAAGCCTGCCGATGCTGCCGAGTCGCAGCGCTACCTCGACCGGATGTCGGGGCGGGCGCACACGGTCATGAGTGGGCTGGTGGTGCTCATCGACGGGGAGGAGCGCAGCGGGCTCGAGCGGACGACCGTCGTCTTCAGGGAGCTGAGCGCCGCCGATAAAGAGCGTTATGTCGACTTCGGCGAGTGGGAGGGCCGCTCGGGCGGCTACGCGATCCAGACGCTGGGGTCGACCTTGGTGGAGCGGGTCGAGGGCAGCGTCTCCAACGTGGTCGGGTTGCCGGTGGGGCTGCTATTCGAGCTGGCGCCCGAGCTGTTCTGAGGCCGCTTTGCCCGAGTCAGGGTTGGGTCCCGGGCGTCCATAGAGCTGAAACCGGCAATGCCCAGAGGCCGGGGCCGAAGCGCAGCGTCTCGGAGCCCGTGTGAATTACGGTCCCAGCGCTGAATCGATGACCCAGCTTGTCCTGGAGATGGCGAAGGGCGCTGAAGTCGCGTGAATGTACGGTGGCGCCCAGCTTGACCTCGACGCCGCAGACCGCCCCGTCTCCTCTCTCGAGCACGATGTCGACCTCGCGCCCGCCTGCGGTCCGAAGGTGATGGATGCGGACGTTGGTCTCGGCCCACGCTGCCTGCTTCACCAGCTCCATCGCCACGAAGTTCTCGAATAGCGATCCGGCAAGAGCCGTCTCGTCTTCTTCGAATCTGGCCTGGTCATAGTCGAGTAGGTGACAAGCCAGTCCTGTGTCGGGGATCCAGACCTTTGGCGCCTTGATCAGGCGCTGGCCGATGTTGCGACTCCATGCCCTCGCGCGGATCAGCAGGAACAGCTGCTCGAGGAGGGTGAGATAGCGCTGCACCGTGGGGCGGCTCATGCCCGCATCGCGAGCGATCCCAGTGGGGGAGAGAAGCCCCGAAATGCGTGTGGCAGCGAGATGGAGGAGGGTGGGGAGTTCACCAAGCTGCTGCGCGTTACGGGTGAGATCTCGCACGTCCCGCTCAAGCGTCATCGCAACGTACTCCTCGAACCAGCGCCCCCGTCTACGTGGCTCTGTGCGTGCAATGGCCTCCGGGTACCCGCCGACCGTGAGTGCCCCGGCGATGGCCGGTCGGCCGATCGGCGCACCCGTAATCTGGGGGACGCGGCCGGCGAACAGACCGTCAATGAAGGTCTCGCGCCGGCCGTGGAGCTCGCCTTGCGAGAGCGGCCAGAGAGGCACCCGCTCGGCCCTCCCCACGAGGGACTCAGAGATCCTGTGGGTCGCCCAGACGTTCGCCGATCCGGTGAGAATGAACATTCCCGCCGGGCGCTTTCCGCCGGCGCGTGCTCGGTCGACCCTGGCCTTGATCGCCGGTAGGAGGGCGGGCGCCTTTTGGAACTCGTCAACGCAGAGGGGAAGCGCCGAGCTCTCGACGAAGCCAGTTGGGTCCTCGTTCGCGGCTTCCCGAGGGCCGTCGTCGTCGAGGGTCACATAGCGCGCCCCGCGCTCCTCGGCTACGAGAGACGCCAGCGTGCTCTTCCCCGCCTGCCGGGGACCGACGACAACGACCACCGGAGTGTCGTCGAGGGCGGCGTCCAGCCCCACCTTGATATGCCTCGAGTAGAGTTCAGTCATCTGACAATCGTTCAGAGTCTATCTGATAGTTGCTCAGAATCCATCTGATTACGGCTCAGATTTCCCGGCACCGAGGTTCTGACATCCCAAGACCCTGTGGCCTGCCCAGGGGACGATTTGCACCGTTTGGGACAATCCCAAGCGGAAAGTCACCATTCCACGCATGGGCGTACTCGGATATCTCAGAGGTCTCGGCGGTCGCGACATGGCGGTCGACTTGGGCACGGCCAACACCCTCGTCTACGTCAGGGGGCGCGGCATCGTCCTCTCGGAGCCCTCGGTCGTGGCGATCGACTCCCACACCGGCCAGGTGCATGCGGTCGGGGTCGAGGCGAAGCGGATGCTGGGACGGACTCCGGGCAACATCACCGCGATCCGGCCGCTCAAGGACGGGGTGATCGCCGACTTCGACGTGACCGAGCAGATGCTGCGCCACTTCATCAAGCAGGTGCATTCCAACCGCTTCGCCCACCCCCGCGTGGTCGTCTGCGTCCCTTCGGGCGTCACCGGGGTCGAGAAGCGGGCGGTCGAGGAGGCCTGCCTCTCGGCCGGCGCCCGCCAGGCCTACCTGATCGAGGAGCCGATGGCGGCTGCGATCGGGGCCGGCCTGCCGGTCGCCGAGCCGACCGGCTCGATGGTCGTCGACGTCGGCGGCGGCACCACCGAGGTGGCGGTGATCTCGCTCGGCGGCATCGTCGTCTCGCAGTCGATCCGGATCGGCGGCGACGAGCTCGACGAGGCGATCGTCAACCACTGTAAGCACGAGTACAAACTGGCGATCGGCACGCAGACGGCGGAGGAGGTCAAGCTCGAGGCGGGCTCGGCCTCGCCACTGCCCGAGGAAGTGCGCGCCGAGATCCGCGGCCGCGACCTCGTCTCCGGCCTGCCGAAAACGATCGTGATCGGCTCCGAAGAGATCCGCGGGGCGCTCGACGAAACGGTCGGCCACATCGTCGAAGCGGTCAAGGACACGCTCGACCGCACGCCCCCGGAGCTCGCCGGTGACATCATGGATCGCGGAATCACCCTCGCCGGCGGCGGCGCCCTCCTGCAAGGACTCGAACAGCGCCTCCGCGACGAGTGCCAGATGCCGTGTCAGCTGGCAGAGTCACCGCTTACGTGCGTGGCGGTGGGATCGGGCATCTCCCTGGAGGAGTTCGAGGCCATCCACCGCGCCAGCAAGCGCAATTCGGGAACCCGGCACTTTGCCTAGCCCCCCTTCATCTCAACTCTCCAACCTAGGTCTTCACTGTGTATCGAAAGCAAGTACGCCGCCGTAGGGCGGTGCTCGCCCTGCTGATCGTCGGCTCGTTCGTCCTGCTCTCCGCCACCTACGGGCAGGGCTCGCGCGGCTTCCAGCGCGGCGTCAGCTCGGTCTTCAGCCCGGTTCAGTCGGTCGCCGATCGCGCCCTGAAGCCGGCTCGCGACCTGGTCGGCTGGTTCGACCAGACATTCGACGCCCGCGGCGAGAACAGCCGGCTCGAGTCCGAGCTGGTGATCGCCCGCGAGCAGGCGGTCGCCGGCCAGGAGGCGCTGCACGAGAACGCACAGCTGCGCAAGCTGCTCGAGCTGGACCGGAGCCCCGTGCTCGCCGCCGAGGCCTATGACGAGGTGGCCGGCCGGGTGATCGCCCGCTCGCCGACGCAGTGGCGCTCGAGCGTGACGATCGACGTCGGCGACGGCGACGGCGTGCGGGTCGACGACCCGGTGATCAGCGGCGACGGCCTGGTCGGGCGCATCTCCTCGGTCGGGCCGGGTTCTTCGCAGGTGATGCTGCTAACCGACCACGCCAGCGCGATCTCGGCAAAGGTCGTGCCCGTCGGCGTACAGGGCGTGATCAAGCCGGAAGTCGGCAACCCCGAAGACCTGATCCTCGACTTCATCGACTCGACCACCGAGGTGCACGGGGGCCAGACGGTCGTCACCGCGGGCTGGCGCGCTCAGGGCCTTGCGTCGCTCTTCCCGCCGGGCCTGCCGCTGGGCGAAGTGACGAAGGCCCCGATCGTCGAACAGGAGGCCAGCGAACAGGTCGACGTGCGACCCTTTGCCGACTTGCGGAACCTCGACCTCGTCCAGGTGCTGACCGGAGGCTTGCGCGGATGATCCTGACCCCGAAGATCGTCGCCCGCATCGCCGCGATCGGGTTCCTCGGCGTGCTCCTGCAGCTCTCCTTCTTCTCCCAGGTCGAACTCTTCCACGTCAGCCCCGACGTGCTGCCGGCGCTGGTCGTCTGCCTCGCCCTGCTGGGCGGCAGCCTGACCGGGGCCGTCGCCGGGTTCGCGATCGGCCTCTTCGTCGACTGCCTGCTGGTCGAGGTGCTGGGGATAACGTCCCTGGTCCTGCTCGGGACGGGCTACCTCGCCGGCGTGTACCGCGAACGCTTCGAGTTCCACGGCTCGCTCGTGCCGGCCCTGCTCTGCATGGGCCTGACGCTGGTGGCCGAGCTCGGCTTCGCCGCGATCCAGCTGCTGCTCGGCGTCGACGCCCCGATCAGCCTGCTGATCGTGCGCGACATGCTGCTGAAGAGCGTCTACGCGTTCTTCCTCGGCTGGCCGACCTACCTGCTGGTGCGCCGGGTGCTGCGCCCGGCCCTGGTCGAGGAGCCCAAGGTGCACCGGCGCAGGCAGCCGACCGTGCTGGGGGCCTAGGCACGTGTATCTCCGGTCCGACGAGAGAGGCCCGGCGGTGAGCAACCGCCTGGCCCTGCGGATCGCGCTTTTCGGCGGCATCGCCGTGGTCCTCTTCGCCATCCTCTTCTTCCGCCTCTGGCGGCTGCAGGTGCTGGACGGCGAGAAGTACCTGGCCGAAGCGAAGAACAACCGCACGCGCGAGTACCGGGTCAGTGCGCCGCGCGGCGAGATCCTCGACCGCAACGGCGAGCTGCTGGTCGGCAACCGCACCAGCCTCGCGCTGCAAGTCAACCCGCGCAAACTTCCCGAGGACCGGGCCGAGCGCCGGGCCGAGCTCTCGCAACTCGCCGAGCTCACCCACAGCACCCTGCGCCGGGTGCGGCGGACGATGCACGAAGAGCTGAAACTGGCGCCCGCCGCGCCGGTGACCCTGCGCCGCGACGTCGGCCGCTACCTCGTCTACTACCTGCAGGAGAACCAGGACAGCTTCCCCGGCGTCGAGGTTCAGCGGGTCTTCGTGCGCGACTACCCGAACGCGACGCTCGCCGCCCACATCGTCGGCAGCGTCGGCGAGATCTCCGAAGAGGAGCTGAAGGACCCCGAGTACAAGGGCCTGCAACCGGGCGATGAGATCGGCCAGGAAGGTGTCGAGGACACCTACGACAGCTTCCTGCGCGGAGACCCGGGCCTGACCAGGATCCAGGTCGACGCGCTCGGCCAGCCGACCCCCAACGGCAGGCTCGTCTCGAAGCCGCCGGTGCCAGGGAAGAGCCTCAAGCTCTCGATCGACGGCGACGTGCAGGCGGCGGGAGAGGCGGCGCTTGCGGCCCGCGGGTCGGGCGCCTTCGTCACGATGGACGTGAACACGGGGGAGATCATCGGCCTGGGCTCGTCCCCGACCTTCGAACCGGAGCTCTTGACCCCGCCGCTGACCCAGAAGCAGGTGGACGAGACCTACCGCAACCCGGCGGCACCGCTCGCCAACCGCGCGATCTCCGGGCTCTACCCGACCGGCTCCACCTTCAAGATCGTGCCGGCGCTGGCGGCGCTCGAAAACGGCGTGATCACGCCCTCCGAGCCGATCTACGACAGCGGCTCGATCACCGTCGGCGGCCAGCCGTTCCAGAACGCCGGCGGGGAAGCCTACGGCAGCGTCAGCATGGAGCGCGCGCTCCAGGTCTCCTCCGACGTCTACTTCTACACGCTCGGCCTGAGGATGTGGGACACCGGCGACCTGCAGCGCACCGGGCACATGCTCGGCTTCGGCCGCACCCCCGGGATCGACCTTCCCGGCGACACCGAAGGCCTGCTGCCGACCCAGCGCTGGCGCAACCAGCTCTTCGAGGAAGGGAACACCGACCGACCCTGGTCGGCCGGCGACAACATCCAGCTCGCCACCGGCCAGGGGGACCTGCAGGCCAGCCCGCTGCAGATGGCGATCGCCTACGCGGCCCTGGGCAACGGCGGCACGATCGTCACGCCCCACGTCGGCAAGGAAGTGACCGACGCCGCCGGGCGGGTGCTGAAGGAATTCGCGCCGCCGCCTCGCCGCCGCATCCAGATCGACCCCGAGTACAGGAGCGTCATCCTCGACGGCCTGCACGATGCGGCGCAGGTGCCCGGAGGGACCTCCTACGAAGTCTTCGGCGGCTTCCCCGTGCCGGTGGCCGGCAAGACCGGCACCGCCCAGCGCGTCGGCCAGGCCGACCAGTCCTGGTACCTGGTCCTGGCGCCCTATCCCGACCCCAAAATCGTCACTGCCGTTACGATCGAGGAAGGAGGGTTCGGCGCCGAATCGGCCGCGCCGGCCGCTCTCGACATTCTCGAGGCCTATTTCGACAAGCAAGCGACGGGGTCCGCGGGCCCCAACGGCGGCAGCCCCGGCTGATGTACGCGACCCGTGCACGCCAGGCAAAGCTGGAGCCCTTCGCGGTCCGTCCGGGCATCGCGGAGCGCCTCGGCCTGCCCTACATGGACGGCCCCCTGGCCCTCTTCGCCGCCGGCCTCGCCGCGTTCAGCGTCTTCACGCTGAGCCAGTCGACCCTGCACGACGTCCCCGGCAGCCCCAACTACTTCGTCGACCGCCAGGCCATCTACTCTGTGCTTGGCATCGCTGGCATGTACCTCCTCGCCCGCATCGACTACTCGCGCTTCCGCGAGCTGCGGGTCGGCATCTACACCTTCCTCTGCGTGAGCATCTCCCTCGTCTTCGTCTTCGGCTTCGCGGCGCGCGGCTCACGGCGCGCCTTCGACCTTCCCTTCTTCAGCTTTCAGCCATCTGAGCTCGGCAAGCTCCTGCTAGTGCTTGCGCTTGCCGGGTTCGTCATCGATGGCGCCAGGAAAGGGTCAGATCGGCAGCGCACGGTGCGCTACCTCTGCCTCGGCCTGGCACCGGCTGCGCTCGTCTTCTTGCAGCCGGACCTCGGCACCTCCCTGGTGTACGGGGCAATCACCCTCGCCGTGATGTACGTGGGGGGCGTCCCATGGACGCACTTCGCGGTGATCGGCGCGGCCATCGTCGCGATGACGGCGTTCGTCCTGGCGGTTGCACCCGCCATCGGGACGCCGCTGCTCAAGGAATACCAGACGGAGAGACTCACCTCGTTCCTACACCCGAGCGAGGACCCCGGCGACGCTGGCTACCAGCAAAACCAGGCCAAGACCGCTATCGGATCCGGTGAGACGACCGGCCGAGGCGATCGGGCTACACAAACGCGGCTCGACTTTGTCCCTGAGCGGCACACCGACTTCATCTTTGCCGTGATCGGTGAGCGCTACGGATTCATGGGGGCCGCACTAGTCCTATCCCTTTACGCCCTGCTGATCTGGCGGGCGCTGCGGATTGTGACGCTCTCGAAGAACTCCTACGGGACCCTCGTGGCGGCCGGCATTGCCGCCATGCTGCTGTTCCAGGTCTTCGTAAACGTGGGAATGAACCTCGGGATCATGCCGATCACCGGGATTCCCCTGCCGCTGATGAGCTACGGGGGGTCGGCCGTGCTGGCGACCTTCCTGGCGATCGGGGTCCTTCAGAGCATCCACATGCAAGCGCGTCTCAGCCAGAGGGGCAGGTTCGCCTGGTGATCCCTTGAAAGGGTCGCCGGCAATGCGTACCTATCCGAACTGAGCTGAATTCATGAAAAAGACAATTCTGGTGTCCGCCGATCGTGGCGAGACCCGCGTGGCCGTACTCGAGTCGAAAGCGAAAGGCGGCAAGCGCGACGTGGCGGAGCTCTACATAGAGCGACGCGGCCGGCGTTCGATCGTCGGCAACATCTACAAGGGCAAGGTCGACAACGTCCTGCCCGGAATGGAGGCCGCATTCGTCGACATCGGCCTCGAGCGCAACGGCTTCCTGCACGTCGACGAGATCGTCCTGCCGGGCGGCGAGCAGGCTCCCAAGCGCGGCCGCGGCAAAGGCCGCCGGATCGACGAGCTGATCAAGCCCGGGCAGGAGATCATCGTCCAGGTGGTCAAGGACCCGCTGAAGACGAAGGGCGCTCGGCTCTCGATGAACGTCTCGATCGCCGGCCGCTACCTGGTCTACGCCGCGCAGGGCAGCGGCGTCGGCGTCAGCCGGCGGCTCTCGGACTCCGAGCGCGACCGCCTGCGCAAGATGGTCGACCGCACCTACAAAGGGCCGGGTGGGCTGATCGTCCGCACCGCCGCCCACGGGGCGAAAAAAGCCGACTTCGTGCGTGAGATCGGCTACCTGCACAAGCTCAACGACGTGCTCGAGCGCCGCATCGAGCAGACGGTCGCCCCCGACCTCGTCTTCCAGGAGGCCGACCTGCCGGTGCGCGTCCTGCGCGACATCTTCCTCAGCGACTTCGAGAAAGCGATCATCGACTCGCCCAAGCAGTTCGAACGGGTGACGAGCTTCTTCCAGCGCACCGCGCCGGAGCTTGTCGACGGGGTCGAGCTCTACGAGGAGCGCAAGCCGCTCTTCGAGAAGTGGGGGATCGACAAGGAAATCGAGTCGACCCTGGGCCGCCGCGCCGACCTGCCCTCGGGCGGCTACCTGATCATCGACTACGCCGAGGCGCTGACCGTGATCGACGTCAACAGCGGCAGCTTCACCGGCCGCGGCAAGGGAGGGCTCGAGGAGACGATCACCCGGGTCAACACGGAGGCCGCCGAGGAGGTGGTCCGCCAGCTGCGCCTGCGCGACATCGGCGGCATCATCGTCATCGACTTCATCGACATGGCACGGGCGCGCAACCGCGACAAAGTGCTGAAAACGCTGCGCAAGGCGCTCGACACCGACAAGTCGAAGAGCTACGTGGTCGAGGTCTCGCCGCTGGGCCTGGTGGAGATGACCAGGCAGAACGTCACCGACGGCGTGCGCGAGATCCTCACCGCGCCCTGCCCGACCTGCGAGGGGGAGGGGGTTGTCCTCTCCGCCGAGACGGTGGCGCTCGATGCGATGCGGCGGCTGCCGGACATCGCCGCCGGCGCCAAGGACGCCGAGGCACTGCTGGTTCGGGTCAACCCCAAAGTCGCGGCGGAGCTGATCGACCCCGAGAGCGGCCTGGCCGATCTCGAGGCCGAGACCGGCAAGCAGTTCCACTTCGAGGGGGGCGACGCGCTGGCGATCGACACCTTCGACGTGGTCGAGGTCGGCACCCGCGAGCAGATCGAGGAGCGGGCGCTTCCGTTCAAGGTCGGCGAGGAGGTGCTGGTCAAGATCGACGAGCCGCACATGTACAACGCGGACGACGCGGTCGCCCGCGTCGACTCCTACATCGTCAGCGTCACCGGCGGCGGCCGCTTCGTCGGCGAGCGCAAGCTGGTGCGGATCGAGCGGGTCGAGCGGGCCGCCGCGGTGGCCAGCCTGCCGGGGGTCGAGACGACCAACGGGGCCGGTGGCGGCAGCGAGAACGGGTCCGAGCTAGAATCCGCCGCCTCGCGCAGTCGCCGTCGTGGCCGCAGGGGCGGTCGGGGTCGGTCAGGTTCAAGCCAAGGCAGCAAGGACGAATGAACACGTACGCAGTCATAGAGAGCGGCGGCAAGCAGTACAAGGTCGAGGAGGGCACCTCCCTCCTCGTCGATCGGCTCAGCGCCAAGCAGGGCGACAAGGTCGCCCTGCGGCCGGTGATGTTCCGCGACAAGGAGGTCGTCGCAGGGGCGAAGGAGCTGGAGAAGGTCAAGGTCGAGGCGACCGTGACCGAGCACCTGCGGGGCGAGAAGATCAAGGTCTTCAAATACAAGCCGAAGAAGGGCTACCGCCGCCGCGCCGGGCACCGCTCCGAGCTGACCAAGCTCGAGGTGACCGAGGTCAGCCTGGGGGGCCGCAAAGCGGCTGCGCCGAAGAAAGAGGAGCCGGCCGAGAAGAAAGAGACGGCTGCCAAGCCGGCGGAGGCTAAAAAGCCAGCGGAGAAAAAACCCGCGGCCGCGAAAAAACCGGCTGCGAAAAAAGCTCCCGCGAAAAAATCCGCAGCCAAGAAACCTGCCGCCAAAGCCAAAGCGAAAAAAGCCAAACCGGCTGCTAAAAAGGATTCTGACGATGGCTCATAAGAAGGGACTCGGCTCAAGCCGCAACGGTCGCGAATCCAACCCCAACATGCTTGGGGTCAAGGTCTTCGCGGGCCAGAAGGTCAGCGGCGGCGAGATCATCGTGCGCCAGCGCGGGACCCGCTTCTGGCCCGGCGACGGCACCGGGCTCGGGCGCGACCACACGATCTTCGCGACGCGGCCGGGCACCGTTGAGTTCAAGTCGGCTCGCAAGGGCCGCACGATCTCCGTCCTTCAGGACGACTAGCTTCACCCTGTCCATCGAGAACCAGGATCAGGAAAGGATCAACGTGGCCTCAATCTTTGAGAGCAGCGACTCCGTACGCGCCCTTAAGGCTTTCGTCGGCGTCTTCACCATCGTCCTCGCGGCGGTGCTCTGGGTAGCTGCCGGCGCCCGCGCGGCGGAATCCATCTATTGGGACAACTACAGCGGCGACCCGGACACCATTGGCTTCGCCGACATTGTCGGCAGTGGCGGGGGCACGCTGAACCTCTCTGGGGCTCCCCAGCTGGAAGGTCCCGAAGGCATGGCCTACGACTCGGTCACGAACCGGCTCTTCGTCACCAACGAAGGCGGCCCCGGAAACGGGCAGATCACCGCGATCAACCTCGACGGCAGCGGTGCGACTAGCTTCAGCGCCCCAGGTGCGCCGATCGAAGAACCCGAAGGCGTCGTGGTCGATCCGGTCACCAGGATGATCTTCTGGGTCAACACAGACGGCCTTCCGGACGGCTCGATCGCTTGGGCGAATCTCGACGGCAGCAGCGGCGGCACGCTCAACACGACGGGCGCCACGCTCGACAATCCCTACAAGATCGGCTTGGACCCGGTTTCCGGCAAGGTCTACTGGGCAAATACGGGCCCCAGCACGGACGTCATCTCCTATGCCAACGCGAACAACAGCGGGGGTGGGGGCGATCTCAACACAGCTGGAGCGCCTGGGCCCGAAGGCATCACCGGCTTCTCCGTGGATCCCACCGGGAATCGCATCTACTGGGCCGATAACGCCGCGGTTGACAAGATCGGCTTTGCCGCACTCAGCGGCGGCGGTGGCGGTGAAGTCAACTTGGCGGGGGCTGTGCTCAACGAACCGTACGGCCTCGCCTTCGATCCCTCATTGGGGCGTCTGTACTGGGGCAACTACGCCAACGGGCCGTTGGCGGTCAACGCGATCGGCTTCGCCAACCTTGCCGGTGCCGGCGGCGGCATCAGCATGCTCACGGCATCGGTCAACGGCCCACAGGATCCCGTGATCCTGAAGAGCCCAAGCGGCACCGGCGCCCCCCTGGTCACCCGGTCGAAAAAAACGTCGTCGTCGTTCTCGTGCTCCACGGGTAGCTGGGCGGCCGATTTCGCGGGCTCCTTCGTCTACCAGTCGCCGCGCACTTTCGCCTACCAGTGGACCCGCAATGGCGCGCCGATCTCGGGCGCCACGGCAACAACGTTCAACGCGAAAACGCCCGGGCAGTACGCCTGCCAGGTGACGGCGACGAATCACGTCGGCACCGCAGCTCAAACCAGCGCCGCGGCCAAGGTAAAAGCAGCCAAGGTCAAGCTGTCGACGAAAAAGAAGGCAACCGTCAAAGCGGGGGGCGAGGCCAAGTTCAAGGTCAAAGGGGTCAACCAGGGCGATCTCAAGTCCAAGAAGGCGCGTGTCTGCGTCAAGCTCTCGAAAGGCGCCAAAGGTGTCCTCAAAGCGCCGAAGTGCAAGACGCTCGGCAAGCTCAAGGGCCATGGAAAAGACGGTGAGGTCCTGAAGATCAAGGTCGCCAAATCGGCTGCGGCCGGGAGCTACAAAGTGACCTTCACGGTTCACGGCAACGCCGGAACGTCGGCTAAAGCCAAGGTCATCGTCAAGTAGGGGTTAGGGGCCGGGGCGCCCCCTCCCAAAACGCTCGGCGGGAGCCTCGCTGGAGTGTTTTGGGAGGGGGCCTCCGGCCCTCTTAACCTCTCCATAGCTGATGTATGACAAGGCCAAGATCTGGGTCGAGGGTGGGGCCGGCGGCAATGGCTGCATCAGCTTCCGGCGCGAGGCTCATGTGCCGCGAGGTGGCCCGGATGGCGGGGACGGCGGGCATGGCGGGGATGTGGTGCTGGTTTGTGACGCCTCCAAGCGGGACCTCGCGGCGCTGAAGGGGAGCAAGCACTTTCGGGGCGGGCGAGGGAAGCATGGGGAAGGGTCCAACCGTCATGGGGGGCAGGGGGAGGACAGGGAGATCCTCGTGCCACCCGGCACCCAGGCGGAAGCCGTGGATGGCAGCAGGATCGATCTCGTGGAGGCTGGACAGCGGGCTGTGGTTGCTCATGGGGGGCGTGGAGGGCACGGGAACAAGCGCTTTGCGAACTCGACGCGGCAGGCGCCTCGGTTTGCCGAGAGCGGGACGAGTGGGGAGGAGGGGTGGATCGAGCTGCGGTTGAAGCTGCTCGCCGACGTGGGGCTGATCGGGCTGCCCAACGCGGGGAAGTCCTCCCTGCTGGGGCGGCTGACGCGGGCGGCTCCGAAGGTCGCCGACTATCCGTTCACGACGCTCTCTCCGGTGCTGGGGACGATCGAGAGCGACGAGCGGCAGGCGATCGTCGCCGACATCCCGGGGCTGATCGAAGGCGCGGCGGAGGGGGCCGGATTGGGCCACGAGTTCCTCGCCCACGTCGAGCGCTGCGCCGTGCTCGTGCACCTGGTCGAGCTGACGCCGCTGGAAGGGGATCCCGAGTCGAACTACGAAGCGGTCCGGTCGGAGCTCTCATCCTATGGGGCGGAGCTGGACCGGCTGCCGGAGCTGGTCGTGCTCTCCAAGCGCGACCTGCTCCCGGGGGACGAGGTCGAGGCGGCGCTGGCCGAGTGGCGGCAGCGGATGGGGGAGGACGGCCCTGGTGTGCTCTCTGTCTCCTCGGCCACCGGCGAGGGCCTGGAGGAGCTGCGCGCCAAGATCCTGTCGTCGCTGCCCGAGACGGCCCCGGCCCGGCCCGGCCGCACCCCCCGGCAGCCGGCCGAATTCGAGGCCGAGCACCGCGTCTACCGGCCGGCGGGCGAGGGCGGATACTCGGTGCAGCGCGAGGACGACGGCGCCTATCGCGTCACCGGCCGCGGCGTCGAATTGCTCTTCGAGCGCCACGACGTCAAGAACGAAGAGGCGCTCGCCTACCTCGAGCAGCGCCTCAACGAGATCGGCGTGATCGCCGCCCTGCGCGCCGCCGGCTTCGAGCCCGGCGACGAGGTCCGCGTCGGCGAGCACGAGTTCGAGCTGTATCCGTAAGCGAGGAGCGATCGACCCCTCCCCAAACGCTCGGCGGGAGCCTCGCTTGAGTGTTTGGGGAGGGGTCGATCGCTCCTCTTCGACGTAAGCTTGGAGGTCTATGACCCTGGTCGTCAAGCTCGGCTCCTCGATCGTCGCGGCGGACGACGGCTCCCTGCGCGCCGACGTCCTCGACTCGGTCTGCGAGCAGGTCTCCTCGCTCGAGAAGAACGGGGAGCGCGTGGTGATGGTCACCTCGGGGGCGATCGCGCGTGGGATGCGGCTGATGGGGATGCAGGTGCGACCGCGTGCGATGGACGAGCTGCAGGCAGCCTCGGCCGTCGGCCAGGGCGATCTCTTCCGCGCCTACGAGGGCCGGCTCGCCGAGCACGGAACGCGCGCCGCTCAGGTGCTGCTGACGGCCGCCGACATCGGCGCCCGCACCAACTACCTGAACGCGCGCCAGACGCTGCGGCGACTGATCGAGTGGGGGGTGGTGCCGGTCGTCAACGAGAACGACACGACCGCTACCGACGAGATCAGCTTCGGCGACAACGACTTCCTCGCTGCCCAGGTGGCGATCCTGCTCGACGCGCGGCTGCTGGTGCTGTTGACGAATACGGATGGCGTCTTCACCGCCGATCCCGCGGTCGACTCGGAGGCGAAGCGGATCGTCGAGGTGACCGACTTCGCCGAGCTCGACGGCCTCGACATCGGTGATCGAACGTCGGTCTTCGGATCGGGCGGGATGCGAAGCAAGGTCGCCGCGGCCGAGATGGCCAGCGAGGCGGGAATCCCGGCTGTCGTCTGCAACGGGACGAGCAAGGGGACGCTCGTGGCGGCGGCGGGTGAGGAGCCCATCGGCACGCGGTTCGCGGCCAATGCCTCGCGGGCTTCAAGCTTCAAGCTCTGGCTCAAGTACGCGAAGCCGGCGCGGGGCACTCTCATCGTGGACGAGGGTGCGGCTCGCGTGCTGCGCGAGCGCGGGTCGAGCCTGCTGCCGGTCGGGATCACAGCTGTCGAGGGCAACTTCAAGGCGGGCGATGCGGTCGACGTCGCCGCGAACGGGTCGACCGTCGGTAAGGGCATCGTCGACTACTCGGCCGAGGAGCTGTCGCGCGTGATCGGGCTGAAGAGCGCTGAGGTTCGCGAGTTGCTGCCGCACGCTGCGGACGAGGTAATCCACCGGGATCGGTTTGTGTTGGTCTGAGGCCCTCGCAGCTACCCTTAGCGGTCATGGCCGTCACGACTAGGAGCGTTGAGGAAAGCTGCATCGCTGCTCGGCGGGCTGCTCGGGAGCTGGCGAGCGCACCGACCGCGATCAAGGACGCTGCGCTGGAGGCGGTTGCGCGGCTGCTTCGTGAGCGGGTCGGGGAGATTCTCGAGGCCAATGCCGCCGATCTGGCCGACGAGCGGGCGGCCGGGCTTACGCAGGCGCTGCGGGACCGGCTGACGCTCACCGAGGAGCGGGTTGCCGCGATGGCCGACGGGGTCAGGATGGTTGCGGCGCTCGAAGACCCGGTCGGCGACGAGCTGGAGCGGAAGAGGCTGATCAGCGGACTGGACCTGCGCAAGGTCCGGGTGCCGCTGGGGGTCGTTGCCGTGGTCTACGAGGCTCGTCCCAACGTGACGATCGATTGCGCGGCGCTGACGATCAAGAGCGGCAACGCGATCGTGCTGCGCGGCTCCAGCTACGCGGAGCGCTCGAACGGGGCGCTTGCGGCTGTGGTTCGCGAGGCGCTGGTCGAGGCCGGCCTGCCCGAGGACGCGGTGCTGCTGCTGACCGGTGGCGGACGCGAGGGGTTGGCGGAGCTGGCGACCCAGGAGGGCCTCGTCGACCTGCTGATCCCTCGTGGCGGGGAAGGCCTCAAGAACGCGCTCAAGGACGTGGCGACGGTGCCGGTGATCTATGCCGCGGCCGGGCAACTGCCATGTCTACGTGCATGCCGACGCCGACCTGGAGATGGCGCGGCGGATCGCCTACAACGCGAAGGTGCAGCGTCCCGGCGTCTGCAACGCGGCCGAGACGCTGCTGGTCGACGCGGCCGTGGCGGCCGACTTCCTGCCGGGCGTCCTCAGCGACCTGCACGCGGCCGGGGTCGAGCTGGTCGGCGACGAGGCGACGCGGGCGCTCGCCGGCGAGGTCGAGGTCGGGATGGCCGACGATGCCGACTGGGGGACCGAGTTCCTCGACCTGAAGATGGTCGTCGGCGTGGTCGATTCCCTCGAGGAGGCCGTCGATCACATCAACGATCACGGCACCAGCCACTCCGAGGCGATCGTCACGTCCTCCGCGGAGGCCTCGGCCCGCTTCAGCGCCGGTGTCGACGCCGCGGTCGTCTACACCAACGCCTCGACCCGCTTCACCGACGGCTTCGAGTTCGGCATGGGGGCCGAGATCGGCAACTCGACCCAGAAGCTTCACGCGCGCGGGCCGATCGGGTTGCGCGAGCTGACGACCTACAAGTACGTCGTCCACGGCGACGGTCAGATACGTGAGTGACTCTCCCGCCGGCATCGGCGTCCTCGGATCGGCCTTCAACCCTCCGCACCTCGGCCATCTCGCCCTCGCTCAGGAGGCGCTCTGGCAGCTTGGCCTCGAGGAGGTCGTCCTGGTCCCGACCGGCGAGGCGCCCCACAAGCGGATCGCCGACGACCCCGGGCGCGAGCTGCGGCTGGCGATGACGCGACTCGCCGCCGCGGACGATTCGCGCTTCTCGGTCTCGACCCTCGAGGTCGAGCGCGACGGGCCGTCCTACACGTATGAGACCTTGGAGCTGCTTGCAGACGAACGTGGCGACAGGGAGCTGGTCTTCGTGATGGGGGCGGACGCTGCAGTGGGGCTGGAGAGCTGGCGCGAGCCCAGGCGCGTGACCGAGCTGGCCCGCCTCGCGGTCGCCCGGCGTGCCGGGATCTCCGACGCCGACGTCGCGGCGGTGCTGCGCAGCCTCGGAGCCGAGGGCAGGGCGACGATGCTGGAGATGCCGCAGTTCGGCGTCTCCTCCTCGGCGGTGCGCGATCGCGCCGCCGCGGGCAGGCCGCTGCGCTACCTCGTGCCCGAGTCGGTGGCGCGGTTCATCGAAGAGAAGGGGATCTACGGGTGAGCGCGGCAGGTGAGAAAGCCGAGCGCTCCGAGGCCCTGGTCCGGCGCATCGCCGAGCTGGCCGACTCCAAAGCGGCGACGGAGATCGTCGTGCTGGACATGCGCAAGCTGGTCGCCTACACCGACTTCCTGGCCATCTGCACGGCGCGCAACGAGCGCCAGGCACGGGCGATCGCCGACGAGGTGAAGCTTCGCCTGAAGCAGGAGGGCGGTCTGCTGCCGGCGGGGGCCGACATCGCCGAGGCCGCCGGCTGGATCGTCCTCGACTACCTCGACTGCGTCCTGCACGTCTTCACCGAGGAGGCGCGGCAGCGCTACCAGCTCGAGGACCTCTGGCGCGAGGCACCGCGCCTCGACCCGGGGGCCGCTCAAGATGGCGTCCGAGGGCACCTCTACGGTGCCGCGCATGGGTAGCTTCAGAACGGCGTTTTTCGGCTATCGCCGCGCCGATGTGAATGTGGCGCTGGCCGCGTGGGACGCACGAAGCTGGGCGCTGGAGCGCGGTGCCGAGGACGCGCTGGCGCGCTGGCGCAAGGCTGCCGCGTCCGCGGCCAAGGCGGAGGAGGAGCTCGCCTCGCTCTCGGCGATGGTGATCGAGCGCGAGCGCGAGATCCGTGGCCTGCGCGAGCAGCTCGCCGAGGCAAACGAGCAGCACGACCGTCGTCTCGCCTCGCTCGAGTCGGTCTCCTCGAAACTGGAGGAGATCCAGTCCCAGGCCCGCGGCCAGGCGACCCGGATCCGGATGAAGGCCCTGCACGAGGCGGTCGAGGTCGGCCGCCGGGCCCAGGAGCTGACCGAGGCCCAGGCGGGTGCCGCCGAGGGCGCGACCGCCGACGCCGACGACGTGGTGGAGCGCGCCGTCAGGGGCCTCTACGAGGGCATCGTCAGGGTCGAGATCGGCCCCTTCGACGACTTTTCCCAGCTCGTCGGCTTCGAGGACGCGGCAGGCCAGATCGACGCCACTTCGGAGATCTCGGTCGAGCGCTTCTCCGAGGGCCGCGCAACGATCTCGATGCACCTCGACGAACCGGTGGAGCTCCTGCGCGAGCTCGAGGAGCGCTCGCCCCTCGACTTCCGCGTCCGCCGCACGGCGGAGGACAACCTGATCCTCGACGTCGACGACGATCCGGGCTCCGAGCAGCGCGCCGCGTAGACCCGCCGGCCCGACGAGCCCCAACCCCCCGCCGCTACCCTTCGTCCCTCCGGCGCCCTGGCGGAGTGGTTACGCAGCGGCCTGCAAAGCCGTTTACACCGGTTCGATTCCGGTGGGCGCCTCTGGAAAGCCCTACTAGGGCGGGGGTTCTCGTGTGACGGAGATCGGGACCGTGCCTCGTCCGTGCCTCGAACCACCGGCCGAGGCCCTGGGCAAGCCCGGCGTGCGAGAAACGCCCCCAGGGCGCCCTGTAGCTGCCCTGGGGGCGGGGGAGAGCCCTAGCGGGACTTGATCGTCGACAGCAGCGGCGTAATTGCCGTACATGGCTGCAGCTTCATGCGAGTCACCTCCCCCTTGCCTATTGATCTAGAATTTCTAAATATTCAGAAACTTTAGATCAATCAAGGAGTAGATTTCGTATTTCGGCGAAATGGGGCTACTTTCTTTCTCAAATCGACGGGCTCGTACCGATCAATGGCACTCGCAGTACCGTCAGCGAGCCAGAGGAGGAGGAGAATCAGTTGGCGTCCAAGAAAAAAAAGCAGGGCAGCGGCAAGCGAGCAGCCAAGGGGCCTGTAAAGGGGAAGCATCTCTCCCAGAAAGAGCGACTCCTGCGGGCGATGACCCACCCCCTGCGCTACAAGATCCTGACCCACCTGAACGACCGCGAGTGGAGCCCCAACGAACTCTCGGACGAGTTCGCTGAGGGTCTGAGCCAGGTCAGCTACCACGTCAATGTCCTCAAAGACTATGGGCTGATCGAAATGACGAGAACCGAGCCACGGCGCGGAGCCGTCGAGCACTTCTATCGGGCTACCGAGGGAACAATCGTCTCGTTGGACATTGCGAAGGATGTGCCGAAATCGGGACGCAAGATCCTGATCGATGGGGTGCTGACGGAAATCAACGACGACGTGAACGAGTCAATCGAGACGGGCCTGTACGACTCCCGCGACGACTACCACGTGGTCCGAATTCCGATGATTCTGGACGAGGAGGGCTGCGAGAAAGCGCATGCCCGCGGCGACGAATACATCAAGGACATGCTGAAGGTCGCTGGCGAGGCCACCGAGCGGCTTCTTGAGAGCGACGACCCGAAGCCGATGGGTGCCTCCGCCGTCCTGCTCGTGTTCCGATCAGCGAAGGCCGAGAGAGAAAAGGAGATGCCGAAGAAGAAGCCGGGCAAGCGAAAGCGCAAAAGCTGAGGCGCGGCGTCGCCTGCCGGGGCGTGCGAACCGTGCCTCCGACCGTGCCTCCAATTCCGGCGAACGGTGCGACCTGAGTGCAACTCAGCGCAACTCAGCGCGCCTAGCGTCACCTGGGACAACTGAGCACCAGGCACCCCCGGAGCCTGCAAAGCCGTCTACACCGGTTCGATTCGGGTGGGCGCCTCTAGCTGACTTCGAGTCGACCGACCTGCGGATCATTCTCTCGGGCTGTGGCAGCGGCGAAGAAGGAACTCAAAGAGATTTCGCGGGAAGCCGAAAGGCAGGGATGGCGGGTCGGCAAGACCAAGAAGGGCCACCCCCAGTTCTTCGCGCCCGACGGCGAGAACATCGTCACAGCGGCGGGGACACCGAGCGACCATCGCTCGATTGACAACCTGATCGCGAGGCTGAGGCGCTACGGTTTCAAGTGGAAAGGGCGGTGATCGACGGCATGGACGACATCTACGAGGCTTGGCATCGCAGGCTCGGCCACGCCGAGTACCGGATTACGATCACTATGGCCGGCTATGGCCGGGACGAGGACGCGGCAGATGCGTTCCTGGAGGGTTTTCTGGAGAAGCATCCGGAGACCGGCCCGGTGGTCTCGCAGAACCGGGCGGCCGATGCACTCTCCGTGACCTTCTCCTTGCAGGCCAGCGATCAGGACCACGCGCTGAAGCTGGGCCATGTCGTTTGGGCGGAGGGCGGTGCAGCCTCGGGCCTCGAACCGACGCATGTTGTCCGGGTGGAGATCGAGCCGGTAGAGGAGCCGGTGGGGGACCAGTCGGATCGTTCGGGCGAGCGGGTTCCGGCGTAGCTGAACTGCACGATGCAGGGCGGCAAGGCGCGGATTCGAGAGGGTGCCTTGAGTGCCCTGAAAACACCAACGAACCCCCCGGCGCCGACGAAACTCGTGCCGCTTTTGTGGGGGCCGCGCAGGACCCCAGAAACCGATCGTTCTGGCAGTTCGGCTATCGAGCGACCTGGCTGCCACGGCGGAAGGTCTGATTGCCACCGTGGTAACTCTTGACGCCTCGCCTATCAACGTCCTGCGTTCCATGCGCGGGCAGATCGTCGATGCGCGGATTGCCTACCCGGAGGTTCTTCACGTCGAGATCAAGGACTCGGACGGCGAACTCTGGCGGCTCGCGACGCAGGACGCGGAGTGGTCGCCGTCCGATCCCGCCGATCTGGTGGGTCGTTCAGTCGACGATGCCGACATCGACGGAGAAACGGGCGAGCTGCGCTGCAAGCTGTCCGACAGCTCCCTGCTCGACGTGAGGCCAGCGCCCCGTGAGGCAGAGGGCGACCCTCCGAATTGGGAGCTGATCACGCCGGGCGGCGTTGTCTTGGAGTTCGGGCCGGGCGTCCGATGGCAGATCGGCAGCGCCGACAGTCGCCCATCCGCTCGCGCCTAATCGGCGCCGAGCTGTGTACGTCCCATCACTCGACAGGGCTTTTGCATTCAGGTGCTCGATGGCTAGGATCGCGTTGTGCCTCGTCAGAGCACGACTACTCTGGTTGCGCTCGCCATCAGCGGCTTTCTGCTGATTGGCGGTTGCGGCGAATCTGCCGAGCAGGAACCGAGGGGCGGGTTCCCCGGGGGCAGTCCGTCGATTGTGGAGGAGGCGGAACAAGAAAGGGAGGAAGCAGAAGAGCTGCGTTCTACGGCCGAAGAGGAAGCGGAGCAGGCCGAATACGAAGCGGAAGAAGAACGCGAAGAGGCTGAAGGCGAACGCGAAGACGCGGAGCGGGCTGCCGAAGAAGCCGAACAGGCCGCAGAAGAAGAAGCGGAAGAAGCGGAACGCGAAACCGAAGAGATTGAAGAGGAAGTCGAAGAGGAGCGCGAGGCAATCGAATCGGAATACGACGGCTACGGCTACTAGCGCGTATGTCGGTGGCGCGGAGGGTGGCACGGCTCGGCGGTTCCGCTTGAACAAGCGGAATGCGCCGCTCGTAAACGGGCCTGCAAAGCCGTTTACACCGGTTCGATTCCGGTGGGCGCCTTCTCTCACCGATGGGTACCGGCCATTGCGCACAAGTAGACTTCTCTCGATGAGCGCATTTGGCTGGGGGATGCGTCGGCTGAGCGCGGGAATCGCGCTGGGAACAGTCACGGCGTGGCTCGGTGCGGGTGCTGCGGTGCCCCAGACCGCCGTCGCCGCGGCCGTGATGCCGGCAACTGCCCAGGATGCGGTCGCCTTTTGGACCGCGGAGCGGATGATGCGGGCGAAGCCACTCGACGTGCAGGTGCCAGAGCAGCCCGCCGTCGCGCTCCGGCAGCGGCCGGCTGGGCTGGAGGCCGGGGCCCCGCACGTCTACCCGCCGCTG
This sequence comes from uncultured Solirubrobacterales bacterium, assembly GCA_963801245.1. Lineage (GTDB taxonomy): Bacteria > Actinomycetota > Thermoleophilia > Solirubrobacterales > 70-9 > VRUE01. The sequence continues at coordinate 744,713 of CAWDEA010000003.1, read as the reverse complement.
AGTCCGGCCGGGGCGACGGCGAGCTCGAAATCGGAAACGGTGCCCGATTCGACTTCCCCGACGACCCGCCAGCACGGTGTGGTCTTCCTCGTGACCCCGTTCGGCCTCGGTCGCTGCTCGGGCACCTCGGTCAACGCCCCCAACTTCAGCGTGGTGATGACGGCGGCGCACTGCATACACAGCGGTGGCCGTCGCGGCAGCTGGATCGACTTCCGCTGGGTGTTCGTGCCCGGCTACCGGTACGGGCAGCGTCCCTTTGGGGTCTTCCCGGCGAAGTGGGTCGACACCACCCGCCGCTGGCGCATGACGGGCAGCGTGAACTACGACGTCGGGGCGGCGGTGGTCTCTCGCAACGCGGGCGGAGCGCTCCTCGGCAAGGCGGTCGGTGGGACCGGGATTGCCTGGGGCCTGGACGCGAGGCAGGTCTTCGACATCCACGGCTACTCCGCCGAACTGCCGTTCGACGGCGAAACGCAGAGCGTCTGCACCGACACCCCGTTCCTCGGCCACGACGTGCGCTCGATCCTCTCCCCGGGCCCGCGCAACCTCGCCGCCGAGTGCGACGTCACCGGTGGCGCCTCCGGCGGTGGGTGGACGATCGGCAAGGGAATCCTCAACAGCGTCACCAGCTACGGCTACGCCGACGACCCGGCAACCGATTTCGGCCCGTACTTCGGCAAGGAAGTCGGGCGGCTGTTCAGGCGGGCGGGGCAGATCGGATGAGCGCGCTCTCTCGCTGGCTCTGCGTGCCCTTCCTGGCGACGGCGATCCTCGCGACTCCGCCGGCGTCCCCGGCCAGCCCCCTCGACATACCGTCTGCCGTGCCGAAGAAGTTCCGCGCCCTGGTGCGGGCTCGTGTGCACACCGCAAAGCCACGGCGCTCCTGGGAATCGCGTTTCCAACTGCAGTCGCAGAACGGCTATGACCTCTCCGTGATCGCCGTCGACGACATCGTGGGCGTGATCGTCACCAGGCATCGCGGCTCGGGATCGGCTCGTGCGCGGTTTCGCAAGTTCGGCAAGGCGGTCAGCATGTACGTCGCCCGCGGCACCGTGACGACGCGTCGGATCGAGGCTTCGTTCGGTGAGCTCGGCAGGATCGCGGTGCGGTTCCGGCCGTCCGGTCGGGTCGTGAAGTCGCCACGGCACCGCCGCTGCCAGGGCGCGCACCGGTTCACGAGCCGTCTCGGCGTCTTCGTCGGCAAGGTGCGTTTCACCGGTGAGCAACGCTACGTCGCCGTGCGAGCACATCGGGTCAAAGGTCGAATCCGAAGCCCGCTGAACCTTCGCTGCGCCTCGCGGGGGCCGCGTCGCTCATCCGCGAAGCGATATGCCCGCCCGCTTGGGGGCGGGCACGATTTCTCCTACGACGCTCTTGGAGCGGGCCAGCGGGAAGCGCTTGCCGCCACGGAGTTCCTCGCCCTTCGGATCGGTGCGCGGGCGCTCTACCTGGCGCTCACCGAAGAGAGCAGAGGGAAGATGGCCGTGGTGCGCTACGCGATGGCGATGGCGCCGTCTCGCTCCTTCACCAAGAACGAAGCGTTGACGGCGGCCAAGCTGGACCCGCCCCGCCCGTTCGCCCACGCCGGCCATTACGCCGCCACCGCTGACGGGACGAGGGCCTGGGGCGGCAATCTGTCGGTCGCCTTCCCCGGTGCGCGGGTCCCGCTCGCCGGCCCCCAGTTCTGGGTCGAACTGGAATCCAGCCTCTAGGAGGGATCGCTGGTCGGGTAGCTTGGACCGATGGAGATCCGCACGTCAGGAATTTCGCTGGCGACCCAGGGGGACGGCCAGGTCGTCGACATCACGGCTGCCGTTCAGCGGGCGATCGACGAGGCCGGCGTGGCCGAGGGCCAGGTGAGTGCATTCGTGCGCGGGTCGACCGCGGCGATCACGACGATGGAGTACGAGCCGGGCGGTGTGCAGGACCTGGGGGAGATGCTGGGGCGGCTGATTCCGACCGACGGCGACTACGAGCACAATCGGCTCAACCACGACACCAACTCGCACGCGCACCAGCGGGCCTCGCTGATCGGAGCTTCGGAGACGGTGCCGGTGATCGACGGGCGGATGGCTCTCGGCACCTGGCAGCAGCTGGTCCTGATCGACTTCGACGATCGGCCGCGGGAGCGGACCGTCATCGTCCAGGTCCTGGGCTGAACGGAAAAGGGCCCCGTGAGGGGCCCTTTGCTTCCGAAGGACGTGCCACCAAGTGAGACTTTGCTTCCCTGGCTCGTCAGTCCTATGTACGTCTTAGAAACACTGTGTTCGGGGATAAGTTGCACTCCCTGCATCGGAGCTTGCAGCGGCGAGCTTGAGCTCAGGGCTCCGCAGTTGCCCGCGGACATGCTGCGGGCTTGCCGCGCGACTCGCCGTCCCGTCCGCCGCTGCTAGATTCAGGTGTCCCGGGGCGCTTAGCTCAGTTGGGAGAGCGCCAGCTCGACAAGCTGGAGGTCACTGGTTCGAGCCCAGTAGCGCCCATCGCCCGGTTCCCCATGATGCATCCGGCACCCGCGGCTTCGGCTAGGCTCGGCGCCTCGTGGCCGGGACCTATGCAGCCGTGCTGGCCGTTTGCGCCTCCTCGCTCGCGATCGGACAGGCTGCGCTGGCTCTCGCCGGAGTGCGACGCTGGTCGTGGCTGGCTCCCTCCGTGGGGTTGGCGCTGCTCTGCGCGATCTGCTGGGGGACGGTTCGGTTGCCGGGGGAGGGCGCGGCGTCTGCGATCCTCGTCTTGCTCCTCTCGGTGGCGTCCGTCGCCTATCTCTGGCGTCGACTCGAGGGCGAGGGGGCGGCGCTGCGCGCCGGCGCGCCGGTCGCCCTGCTTGCCCTGATCGCCACCGCGCTTCCCTTCGTCGCCGAGGGCCACTTCGGCATCCTCGGCACCAGCTTCAACCCGGACATGTCCCAGCACCTGCTGGCCACCGACCGCCTCGCTGCCGGCGAGGGCTCCCAGCTCTTGCACCAGGGCTACCCGCTCGGCCCCCACGCGATCGTCGCAGCGCTGCACGGCGGCCTCGGCATAGGGCTGGCCCAGGGCTTCACCGGCCTGACGATCGCCGTCGCCGTCCTCGCCTCGCTCACCGCGCTGACGGCCTTCCGCGACGAGCCACCGCAGCTCCGAATCCCGGCCTCGCTCGTCGTCGGCCTCACCTACATGGTCGCCTCCTACTTCGCCCAGGGCTCCTTCAAGGAGACCATGCAGGCCCTCTTTGCCCTGGCCTTCGTCCTGGCACTGAGAGAGGCGTCGACCAACCCCGATTGGCGCCAGCTCCCCCTCCGCTTCACCCCAGCTGCCCTCCTGGCAGCCGGCTCCGTCTACACCTACAGCTTCGCGGGCCTCATCTGGCTGATCGGAGCAACAGCAGCTTGGACGCTCATGGAGTACGGCGTTCACCGCCTCCGCCCCTCTGCGGGTGGCGCGGATGTCGGGGGGCCGAGAACGGAGGCGCAGCCCCCGCCCGCAGGCCCCCCGACAGTCGCGACGGGTCCCGCAGCCGGCCGCGCAGCTCTTTATGCCGTTCTCCTCTTCGCCGTCCTGATCGCCCCCGAGATCGGCCGGATGATCGACTTCCAGCGGTTTGAGACCTTCGATCCCAACGGCCCCGGCCTCGGCAACCTCTTCGGCCAGATCTCGCCCTTCGAGGCGCTCGGGATCTGGCCCTCTGGCGATTTCCGCCTCAGCCCGGGCGACGGCGCGGTCCCCGCCTTCGGCTACTTCCTCGGCGCCGCCTTCGCCTCGATTCTGCTCGCGTACGGTGCCTTCCTCTGCTGGCGTCGACGCGAGACAGCCCTTCTCGCCGGCCTCGCTGCCGCCGTTCTTGCCTTCGCTGCGGCCCGGGTCGGCGGCACGCCGTACACAGCCGCCAAGGCGATCGAGATCGGGGCGCCGCTGGCGGCCCTGGTCATCGTGCTGCCGTTGTTGCGCCGCCCGGTCGCCTGGCTGTACCTGCTCCTCGCCGGCGGCTGCTCGCTGCTGGCGCTCGCCAACGCCCCGGTGGGACCAACCTCCTACTCGCCGGCCCTGACGGGCCTGCGAGCGACGGTGGGGGAAGGGCCGACGCTGGTGCTGGCCTCGGAGCGGCTGCTCCGGGATGAACACGGCACCCCCTACATCGCCTGGGAGCTGCGCGGGGGTCGAGTCTGCATCGACTCCGCCGAGGACGCCGCAGACCGGCCGCCCTCAGGCGTTCGCTTCGTGATCGCGGAGCCCACGTCCAGCCGGCGCCCCCCCCTCCCAGGCCTCCGGGTAAAGCGCGTCGCGTCCCCGTACGTCCTCTGGGAAGTCGCTGCACCGGTTTCCGGCCAGACGCCGTGTCCCCTGGTCGCCGTCCGCCAAGCCCGCCAAGCCCCTCCCCGGTAGCGGTCGCACTTTCTGCCGGTATGCGGCGGTTTCCGCGACCGCATCGGCATTTGAGGCGCTCCCACCTCTTGATGTCGCACTTCCCGCCGGATAGCGACGGGAAGTGCGACCGCTTTGGGCCGGGTGGGCCTGGGCGGGCGTGGGTAGCATGGCCGGATCGAGGCAGCGACCCAAAAGATCACCGTCAACCTGCCGGACGGCACGCCGCTGGAGCTGCCCGATGGCGCCACGGGGGCCGATGCCGCCGCGGCCATCGGTCCTGGCCTGGCCAAGGCCGCGCTGGCGATCCGGGTGGGAGGCGAGCTGCGTGACCTCTCTGCACCGCTCCCAGACGGGGCCGGGATCGCGATCCTTACCGACCGCGACCCCGAGGCGCTGGAGCTGATCCGCCACGACGCCGCCCACGTGATGGCCGAGGCCGTGCAGGAGCTCTACCCCGGCACCAAGGTGACGATCGGGCCGGCGATCGAGAACGGCTTCTACTACGACTTCGACTTCCCTGAGGACGTCAAGGTCACCGACGCCGACCTGGAGAAGATCGAGGCGGCGATGCGCGCCCACATCGAGGCCGACGAGGCCTTCGAGCGCCGCGACGTCCCGGTAGCCGAGGCGATCGAGATCTTCGAGGGTCAGGGTGAGAGCTACAAGATCGAGTTGATCGAGGACCTGATCGAGAAGGAAGGCGTCGAGACCGTCTCGCTCTACCGCAACGGGCCCTTCGAGGATCTCTGCCGCGGCCCCCACGGGCCCTCGACCGGCCGGATCAAGGCGATCAAGCTCAACTCGCTCGCCGGCGCCTACTGGCGCGGCGACGAGAAGCGCCAGATGCTGACCCGGATCTACGGCACCGCCTTCTTCTCGAAGAAGGATCTCGCCGCCCACCTGGAGCTGATCGAGCAGGCCAAGGCGCGTGACCACCGCCGGCTCGGCCCCCAGCTCGGCATCTTCATGCTGCGCGAAGAGTCGCCCGGGATGCCCTTCTGGCTGCCCAACGGGACCACCCTGCTGCACCTGATCGAGGGCCAGGTCCAGGCCCAGCTGCGCAAGCGCGGCTACAAGGAGATCGCCACGCCGCAGGTGCTCGACGAGGAGCTATGGCACCGCTCTGGACACTGGGACAACTACCGCGACGACATGTACTTCATGCAGTCCGACGAGAAGCGCCTGGCGCTGCGCCCGATGAACTGTCCCGGCGCCTGCCTCGTCTTCGATGCCGAGCGCCACTCCTACCGCGAGCTGCCGCTGCGCCTGGCCGAGTTCGGCCGCGTCAGCCGCAACGAGCGCGAGGGCGTGCTGCATGGCCTGCTGCGCGTCCGTGCCTTCACCCAGGACGACGCCCACGTGTACTGCACCGAGGAGCAGATCGCCGACGAGGTCGCTGACATCTGCGAGGCGATCGACGAGCTGTACGCGCGCTTTGGCTTCGAGGACGTGCGGGTCGAGCTCTCGACCCGGCCGGAGAAGTCGATGGGCACCGAGGAGCAGTGGGCGAAGGCCGAGGCGGCCCTGACCGAGGCGCTCGATGGCCAGGGGCGCGAGTACGAGCTCAACCCGGGAGACGGCGCCTTCTACGGGCCGAAGATCGACTTTCACGTCACCGATGCGCTCGGCCGCTCATGGCAGTGCGGTACCTGCCAGCTCGACTTCCAGATGCCCGAGCGCTTCGACCTCTCCTACGTCGGCGCTGACGACGCCACCCACCGCCCGGTGATGATCCACCGCGCCCTGCTCGGCTCGATGGAGCGCTTCGCCGGGATCCTGATCGAGCACTACGCCGGCCGCTTCCCGGTCTGGCTGGCGCCGGTGCAGGCGGTCGTCCTGCCCGTCTCCGACCGCCACAACGAGTACGCCGAGCGCGTCGTCGCCGAGCTGCGCGACGGCGGCGTGCGGATCGAGGTCGATGCCCGTTCGGAGTCGGTCGGCAAGAAGATCCGCGACGCCGAGCTGGGCCGCTACCCCTACATGCTCGTCGTCGGCGATCGCGAGCAGGAGGCGGGCGCGGTGGCCGTTCGCTCCCACGAGCAGGGCGAGCTGGGGGCGATGCCGGTGACGGAGTTCGCGGCGCGCATCGAGGCCGAGAGCGAGCCCTCTTGAGCCGCGCGCTGGCCTACGCCGCCGCCTCCGTCTATACTCCGGGCACTTGATTGCAGGCACGCAAAAGACCTCGCGCCGCTGAGCGTCCCGTGTCCGTACCCCTACCTCTCGTCCTCTTGAAGCACGACGACACTCTTCGATAGTGCCGGTCCCGCGTAGGTTCGACCGGCGCCCCCCAGAGCGCGACACGACTCGGATCAACGAGCGGATCCGCGTGCCCAAGGTCCGCCTGATCGGGGCGGACGGGGAGCAGCTCGGCATCGTCGAGATCGCCGATGCGCTGAAACGGGCCCAGGACGCCGACCTCGACCTGGTCGAGGTCGCCCCCGGCTCGAAACCTCCGGTCACCCGCCTGCTCGACTACTCGAAGTACAAGTACGAGCAGGAGCAGAAGCAAAAGCAGGCGCGCAAGCACCAGCAGCAGGTCAACATCCGCGAGATCAAGCTGCGGCCGAAGATCGCCCAGCACGACTACGAAACCAAGAAGGGCCACGTCGAGCGCTTCCTGCGCCACCAGGACAAGGTCAAGGTCACGATCATGTTCCGCGGTCGCGAGCAGGCGCATCCGGAGCGGGGCAGGGCGCTGCTGAAAAAGCTTTACGAGGACCTCGACGGACTTGCGGTGATCGAGTCGCAGCCGCTGCAGGAAGGGCGCAACATGAGCATGCTGCTGGCGCCGGGGAAAGAGGCTGCGAAAGTGGAGCCTGCTGAGGCTGAGGGTGAGGCGAAAGAGCCCGAGCCCGAGACGCCAGAGGGCGAGAAGCCCGATGACGGCGAAGCGGCTGCCTGAGACCCATCCCGGCAGGGGTTCCACTTAACTTTTTGGAGAAGCGGATGAGGCCTTTCGAGGGCCGATCCGACCAAAAAGTACAAGACGTTCCACCCCTGCCGGGATGGGCCTTTAGTCCGCGATGATGTCCGCGATGCGCTCTGAGGCGTGGCCATCCCAGAGAGGCGGTGGGTCGGGCCTCTCTCCCGGTCGCTGGGCTAGAGCTGCGGGGATTTGGGCGATCGCCGTTGGGTCTAGGCCCAGGAGGGTGTTGGTCCCCTGAGTGACCGTTATCGGGCGCTCGGTGTTGTCGCGCAGGGTGAAGCAGGGGATGCCGAGGTAGGTCGTCTCCTCCTGGATGCCTCCCGAGTCGGTGAGGACGGCGCTGGCATCGGCGAGCAGGGAGAGGAAGTCGAGGTAGCCGAGCGGCTCGGTGAGGAGGAGGCCGGGGTGCTCTGAGTCGATCGCCTCCATCGCCTTGCGCGTGCGGGGGTGGACGGGGAAGACGACTGGGATCTCCCGCGCCAGCTCGGCCAGCTGCTTCATCGTCTCCGCCAGCAACGGGCCGTCGACGAGGGCGGGGCGGTGCAGGGTGACGAGCACGTAGGCGCCCGGCTCGACGCCGAGCCGTGCCGCGGCTCCGGCCGCGCGGAAGCGACCCTCCAGCGCCACAAGCGTGTCGATCATCGTGTTGCCGACCAGGTGTATGCGCTCGCTCGGGATCCCCTCGGCGCGCAGGTTGTCGTCGGCCTCCAGGCTGTGGGTGAAGAGGCGATCCGCGAGCTGGTCGGTGACGATCCGGTTGAGCTCCTCGGGCATCGTCCGGTCGAAGCTGCGCAGGCCGGACTCGACGTGGGCGACCGGGATCTGCAGCTTCGCCGCGGTCAGGGCCGCTGCCAGGGTCGAGTTGACGTCGCCGGGGACGATCACCAGGTCGGGCCGCTCCTCTTCCAGCACCGGCTCCAGCCGCTCGATCACACGCGCCGTCTGCTGCGCGTGGCTGCCCGAGCCGACCTCGAGCATGTTGTCCGGCGCCGGCACGCCCAGCTCCTCGAGGAAGACCTCCGACATCAGCCGGTCGTAGTGCTGGCCCGTATGCACGAGCACGTGGCGGCCCTCGGGCAGCCGCTCGCGGAGGGCGCCGATCACCGGGGCCGTCTTGACGAAGTTCGGTCGCGTCCCGACCACGTAGACGATGCGCATCGGCGCCACAGTACCCTGCCCCTCACCCGCCAGCCGCGAAGAGTGCCTGCACCGAAGGGCGCCCGTCTGCTTCAATAGCGAGCCCGATGCCCAAGATGAAAACTCACTCCGGCGCCAAGAAGCGCTTCCGCAAGACCGCGACGGGCAAGCTGCGCGGCCGGCGCGCCTACTCGAGCCACATCCTCGAGAAGAAGTCGCCGAAGCGCAAGCGGCGGATGGCGCGGCCGGTGGAGATCGCACCGTCCGACGCCAAGTCGGTGCGTCACCTCCTCGGAGGTACCAAGTGAGCCGGGTAAAGCGCTCCGTCCACGCGCGCAAGAAGCGCCGCAAGGTCCTCAAAGAAGCGAAAGGCTATTTCGGGCGCAAGCACTCCTCCTACCGTTTCGCCAAAGAGCAGGTGCAGCGGTCGGGGATGTACGCCTACCGGGACCGGCGCAACCGCAAGCGCGAGTTCCGCCGGCTCTGGATCACCCGGATCAACGCCGCGGCGCGGCTGGAGGGCATGAGCTACTCCGAACTGATCCACGGCCTCAACGGGGCCGGGGTAGAGGTGAACCGCAAGATGCTCGCCGACATCGCGGTCAACGACCGCGATGCGTTCCGCCGATTCGTGGAGCTAGCCCGGGAGGGTGCGGCCGCCTAGCCGCAGCCAAGACTCCACTTTCCCGGGCGGGCCGTCTTCACGGCCCGCTTTTTCGTTCCAGGAGAAGAAACCGGAGAAACGAAGACCACCACCGTCGCCACCAGATGATCGAGAGCCCCCACAACGAGAAGCTGAAGCTGGTCCGCAAGCTGCGCGAGCGCAAGCACCGCGAGCGCGAGGGCGCCTTCGTCACCGAGGGCGAGGACCTGGTCGAGGCGGGGCTGGCCGCGGGTTGGGAGCCGCGCTTCGTCCTCACCGCCGCCGGCAGCGGGTTCGGCGGCGAGGAGGTGGAGCCCGAGCTGCTTGGCCGGGGTCTCCACGCTCGGCTCGGGGACCCGGGCGATCGCGGTCTGGCCGCAGCACTGGGCCGAGCCGGGCGGCTCGCCCTGCATCTACCTGCACGGAGTCGGCGATCCCGGCAACGTCGGCACGATCGTGCGCACCGCGCACGCCCTCCTCGACGGTCCGGTCGTGCTCGGCCCCGGCTGCGCCGATCCCTTCTCGCCCAAGGCGGTGCGGGCGAGCATGGGCTCGATCTTCGCCAAGGCCGTGGCACGGGCCGAGGTTGCCGCGACGCCGGCGCCCAGGGTCGCCCTGGTCGCCCATGGCGGAGAGGGCCTCTCCACCCTGGAGGGTGCCGCGACGCTATGCCTCGGCGCTGAGCGCGAGGGGCTGCCGGACGAGGTGCTCGCGACCTGCGGGTCGCGGGTGACGATTCCCCTGCGCGCCGGCGGCGCCGAGTCGCTCAACGTCGCCGCCGTCGCTGCGATCTGCGCCGAGCGGATATCGTCGCTCGCCATGCCGGAGGGTCCCGCCAATGCTTGATCGGATCGAGGAGATCAGGGCCGAGGCCGCGGCGGCGATCGACGCGGCGCCCGGCACTGCGGAGCTGGAGGACCTACGGGTCCACTACCTCGGCCGCAAAGCGGAGCTGACCGCGATCCTGCGCGGGATCGCGGACCTGCCCGCCGAGGAACGCGGCCAGGTCGGCGCCGGCGCCAACAGGGCTCGCAAGGAGCTCGAGTTGCTGCTCGAGGAGCGGGCCGCGGCTCTCGACGCGAGCGAGCTGGAGTCGCGGCTCGCCACCGACCGGGTCGACGTCACCCTGCCCGGCGCCCCGCCGCGGCCGGTCGGCCACGTCCACCTGATCACCCGCACCACGCGCCTGATCGAGGACACGATGGTCGGCCTCGGCTACCGGGTGATGGAGGGGCCCGAGGTCGAGCACGACTACTACAACTTCACCGCGCTCAACCACCCGCCGGGCCACCCGGCGCGGATGCTCCAGGACACCTTCTACGTTCAGTCCGACCCCGAGGTGCTGCTGCGCACGCACACGTCGCCGGTGCAGATCCGCAGCATGGAGTCCCAGCCGCCGCCGATCTTCATGATCGCTCCCGGCAAGGTCTACCGCCGCGACTCCGACGCCACCCACAGCCCGATGTTCCATCAGGTCGAGGGGTTGGCGATCGGCGAGGGGATCACGCTCGCCGACCTGCAGGGCACCCTCGACGAGATGCTGCGGGCGATCTTCGGCGGCAACCGCGAGGCGCGGATGCGGCCGCACTTCTTCCCCTTCACCGAGCCCAGCGTCGAGTTCGACGTCTCCTGCTTCCAGTGCGAGGGGACGGGCGAGCTGTCGGGCGGTGGCCGCTGCAACCTCTGCAAGGGGATCGGCTGGATCGAGGTCGGCGGCGCCGGCATGGTCGACCCCAACGTGCTCGGCTTCGTCGAGTCCAGTGGCTATGACCCCGAGCGGGTCCAGGGCTTCGCTTTCGGCATGGGTGTCGAGCGGATCGCGATGCTGCGCCACGGCGTCCCCGACCTGCGGCGCTTCTTCGACAACGACGTGCGGGTGCTGGAGCAGTTCTCGTGAGGGTCCCGTACTCGTGGTTGAGGGAGTACTGCGATCCGGGGGTCGAGCCTGGCGCGCTGGCCGAGCGGCTGGCGATGACCGGCACCGAGGTCGAGCGGGTCGGCACGGTCGGCCCGCCCTCGGCCGAGGGCTTCGTCGTCGGCCGGGTGCTCACCGCCGAGCCCCACCCCGACGCCGACCGGCTGCGCGTCTGCACGGTCGACACCGGCGACGGCGAGCGCACGATCGTCTGCGGGGCGCCCAACGTCGCCGCGGGGCAGACGGTGCCCGTGGCGCTGCCGGGGGCGACGATGCCGGGCGGGCAGGAGATCGGCGAAGCGAAGCTGCGCGGGGTCGAGTCCGCCGGGATGATCTGCGCCGCCTCGGAGCTGGGCCTTGGGGAGGGCCCGCCGGGCATCCTCGTCCTCGACGAAGACGGTTCCGGTGCGCCTTATGTCCCCATGGATGGCATAAAGCGCACCGGAAGCCTTGTTCCGGGCACGCCGCTGGCGGAGGTGCTGCCGATCGCCGAGCCGGTGCTCGAGCTGGAGGTGACTCCGAACCGGGTCGACTGCTTCGGCGTCTACGGCGTCGCCCGTGAGGTGCACGCGATCAGCGGAGCGCCGCTCGGAGACGAGCCGTGGGCAGAGGACGCGCCCGCCGAGGGTGAGGGCGAGGTCGGCGACTACGCCTCGGTCACCGTCGAGGTACCCGATCTCTGTCCCAGGTTCACCGCCCGTGTCTTCACCGACGTCACGATCGGCCCCTCGCCCGCCTGGCTGCAGGCGCGGCTGGCTGCGGCGGGGCAGCGGCCGATCAACAACGTCGTCGACATCACCAACTACGTCATGCTGCTCACGGCGCAGCCGCTGCACGCCTTCGATCTCGACAGGGTCCCGGACGGGGCGCTGACGATCCGGGCGGCCGGCGACGGAGAGAAGATGACGACGCTCGACGACGTCGAGCGGACCTTCGACGCCGAGACGGTCCTCGTCTGCGATGCCAACGGCCCCTCCGGCATCGCCGGGATCATGGGCGGCCAGGTCAGCGAGGTCTCCGACGAGACGACCAGCGTCCTGCTCGAGGTCGCGACCTGGAACGGGACCAACATCCTGCGGACCTCGCGGATGCTGAGCCTGCGCTCGGAGGCCTCCTCGCGCTTCGAGAAGCAGCTGCACCCCGACCTCTGCATGCGGGCGCAGCGGATCGCCTCTCGCCTGATGGTCGAGCTCTGCGGCGCCAAGCTGGTGCCGGGGACGATCGACGTCGCCGCGGAGATCCCCGAGCCGCGGCGGTTGACCCTGCGCGGCGAGCGGGTCGAGGGCGTTCTCGGGATGCCGATCGAGCAGGCGGATCAGATCGCCTACCTGGAGCGGCTCGGCTTCGGGGTCGAGGCCGCCGGCGACGACCTCGAGGTCACCGTGCCCCCCGACCGCCACTATGACGTCACCCGCGAGGTGGACCTGATCGAGGAGGTCGGCCGCGTTCACGGACTGGACGAGCACCTGCCGAGCACCCTGCCCGCGGTCGCCGGACGGGTCGGCGGCCTGACCCGCGAGCAGCGCCTGCGGCGGCGCGCGGAGGACGCGATGCGCGACCTCGGCTTCGACGAAGTCGTCGGCTGGAGCTTCACCGACCCGGGAGAGCCGGGCCGGCTGCGCATCCCGGCGGACGATCCGCGGGCCGGTGGCGTAGTGCTCGCCAACCCTCTCTCAGAGGATCAGTCGGCGATGCGCACGACCGTGCTCGGCTCCCTCCTCGACATCGCCCAGCGCAACCTCGCCCACGGCGCCAACCGCCTCGCGATCTTCGAGTCTGCCCGCGTTTACCTGCCGACGTCGGCGAATCTGCATCTACCCCCGATTAGCGGGGGTGAGAGCAGACTCGATGCGCTCGCCGGCTCGTTTCCGGGCGAACGGACCGCGCCCGATCATGAGCCGCACCGGATCGGCGGCCTCGCGGTTGGGCCTCTGTCGCCGAAGTCGTGGCGCGGGGGCGGCGATCCGGCGGACTTCTACGCTCTCAAGGGAGTGTTGGAGGCCCTTGCCGGTCAGCTCGGGGCGGAGCTCGGCTTCGAGCCTGCCGAGGAGCCCTTCCTGCACCCGGGCCGGTCGGCTCGGGTCTCGGTGGGCGGCGTGGCCGCCGGCTGGCTTGGCGAGATCCATCCGCTCGTCTGCCGGGAGTGGGACATCGAAGCGGCCGCCGGCTTCGAAGTCGACCTGGCCGCGCTGGTCGCCGCGGCCGGCGCCGGCGAGGAGACCTTCGAGGACGTGACCGGCTATCCCGCCGTCAACCAGGACATCGCCGTCGTCGTGCCGACCGAGGTCTCCGCGGCCCAGCTGCGCGCGACGGTGCTCGGCGGAGGCGGCGAGCTGCTGCGCTCCGCCGAGGTCTTCGACCTCTACGAGGGTGAGCAGCTGGGCGAGGGCCAACAAGAGCCTCGCCCTGCGGCTCGAGTTCCGCGCGCCCGACCGGACCCTGACCGAGGAGGAGGTCGCCGTCCAGCGCTCGGCGATCGAGGCTGAGCTGGAGAAGATCGGGGGGTCGCTGCGTGGCTGACCACACGGCCCAACCGCTCGAAGGCGACCCCGCCGCGCGGGTCCTGGTTGCCGGCGCCTCCGGGTTCACCGGCGCGCTGGCGGCGCAGATCGTCTGGCGCCACCCGCGGCTGGAGCTGGTCGCGGTCACCTCGCGCAGCGACGCCGGCAAGCGGCTCGACCGGCTCTACCCGCGCTACCGGGTGCCGCTGGAGCTGACCGAGCTCGACCTCGACCGGATCGAGGGGGTCGACGCGGCGATCGTCGCCTACCCGCACGGCGCCTCGGCCCCGGCGGTCGCCGCCCTGCGCGGGCTGGGCGCCCTCGTCGTCGACCTCTCCGCCGACTTCCGGCTGCGCGACCTGCCCACCTATGAGCGCTGGTACGGCGAGCACGGGGCGCCGGAGCTGCTCGAGGGAGCGGTCTACGGGCTGACCGAGCTCTACCGCGACCGGCTGCGCGAGGCGGAGCTGGTCGCCACTCCCGGCTGCTACCCGACCGCGAGCGTGCTCGCCCTGGCGCCGCTGGCCGAGAAGGGCCTGCTCGCCGACGTCGTCATCGACGCCAAGCAGGGCGTCTCCGGCGCCGGCCGCGGCGGCGGCGACGCGATGCACTACGTCTCGATGGACGAGAACGCCTTCGCCTACAAGACCGAGGGGCACCGGCACCGGCCCGAGATCGAGCAGGAGCTGGCGGCGCTGGGCAGTCCCGCGCCGGTCACCTTCGTCCCGCACCTGCTGCCGCTCGACCAGGGCGAGCTGACCAGCTGCTACGCGCAGACCAGCGAGCCGGTCTCCAAGGAGGAGGTGCAGGCGCTCTACCGCGAGCGCTACGCCGGCGAGCCGTTCGTCCGGGTCGTCGACGGCCCGCCCGGCGCTGCGCGACGTGCGCGACACCAACGAGTGCCACGTCTACGTGACCGTCGAGGAGCGGGGGCGGGTGCTCGCCTTCTCGGCGATCGACAACCTCTGGAAGGGCGCCTCCGGCCAGGGCGTCCAGAACCTCAACCTGATGCTCGGCCTCGACGAGACGGAGGGGCTGCTGTGAGCGCAGCGACGGCTTCTTCAAGTCGCGCTGGGTCGAGCCGCCCGCCGGGGTCGAGGAGCTCGACCCGGCCCAGCTCGCACCCGGCTTCCGGGCCGGCGGCGGCGCACTGCGGGCTCAAGGGCGGCGGCAAGACCGACGTCGGCCTGCTCGTCTGCGACGCGCCGGAGGTCACCTCCTCGGTGCTGCTCACCCGCAACGCCTCGGCGGCGGCGCCGGTGCGCGTCTGCCGGGAGCGGGTCGAGCGCGGCGCCGTCCGCGCCGCCGTCGTCAACGCCGGCAACGCCAACGCCGAGACCGGCGAGCAGGGCTACGCCGACGCGGTCGCGATGTGCGAGCGAGGCGGCGGCGGAGCTCGGCCTGCGGCCGGAGCCGGTCGCCGTCGCCGAGACCGGCGTGATCGGCGTGCCGCTGCCGATCGACGCGGTGCTCGCCGGCATCGGCGAGGCCGCCGCCGGCCTCTCGCGCCGACGGCGGCGACGGCCTTCTCCGAGGCGATCCTGACCACCGACCGCTGGCCGAAGCGCTGCACGCTGCGCGCCGGCGGCGTGACGCTCTCCGCCCAGGCCAAGGGCGGCGGCATGATCCAGCCGAACATGGCGACGATGCTCTGCTTCGTCCAGACCGACGCCGTCGTCGAGGACCCCGACGCGGCGCTGCGCGCCGCCGTCGACGCCTCCTTCGAGCGGATCACGGTCGACGGCCAGATGAGCACCAACGACACCGTCCTGCTGCAGGCGACCGGCGCCGTCGGGCGAGCCGCTTCCCGAGGGCCTGCTCGAGGCCGTGCTGCTGCAGCTCGCGATCGAGGTGGTCGCCGACGGCGAGGGCGCCGACCGGGTCGGCCGGGTCGCAGGTCGACGGCGCCGCCGAGCGCCGAGGAGGCCGAGCGCGTCGCCCGGGCGATCGCCAACTCGCCGCTGGTCAAGACCGCGCTCTTCGGCCGCGACCCCAACTGGGGCCGGATCGCCCAGGCGGCCGGGCATGGCGCTCGCCGGCGAGGACCTCGAGGAGATCGGCGCCGACGCGATCGACGCCGCCGAGCTGGGCGAGGAGGTCGCCGAGGCCGAGATCGGCCTGCGGCTCGATCGCGGCGAGCACAGCGCCCACGTCTGGTTCTCGGACCTCGGCTACGAGTACGTGCGGATCAACGCGGAGTACACGACATGAGGGGGCAGCGATGACCGAGCAGGCGCCGCAGTCGCGGGCGGCCGGAGTCAGCGTCGAGACGCTGCTCGAGGCGCTGCCCTACATCCGCGAGTTCCACGGCCGCACGGTCGTGATCAAGTACGGCGGCGCGGCGATGCGCGACGAGGAGCTGCGCGAGGCCTTCGCCACCGACGTCGTCCTGCTCAAGTACGTCGGCATGAACCCGGTCGTCGTCCACGGCGGCGGGCCCGAGATCAGCCGAGTACATGGACCGGCTCGGGCTGGAGGTGCGCTTCCACGAGGGGCTGCGCGTCTCCGACGCGGAGACGGTCGAGGTGGCGAAGATGGTCCTGCTCGGCAAGCTCAACTCCGACATCGTGCAGCGGCTCAACCGCCACGGCCAGCCGGCCGTCGGCCTCTCCGGCAGCGACGGCTCGATGTTCGAGGTCGCGCCGGTCGCCCAACGCCGAGCAGGTCGGCTTCGTCGGCTCGATCGAGCGGGTCGACGTCGACGTGCTCAACCACATCGCCGCCGACTACATCCCGGTCGTCGCCTCCTCGGCCGCCGACCGCGACGGCCAGTCCTACAACGTCAACGCCGACGAGGCCGCCGGCAAGGTCGCCGCGGCGCTCGGCGCCCACAAGGCGATCTTCCTCACCGACGTCGAGGGCTGGCTGCGCCGACGCCGAGCGACGAGTCCTCGCTGATCTCGCGCGCCACGGTCGACCGAGGTCGAAGAGCGGCTGCGGCGGGATCGAAGGCGGCATGCGCCCCAAGCTCGGCGCCTGCGTCGACGCGATCCGCGGTGGCGCCCAGTCGGCCCACATCATCGACGGCCGCAAGCCGCACTCGCCTGCTGCTCGAGCTCTTCACCGACGCCGGCATCGGCACGATGGTGACGCCGTGAACCTCACCGACCTGCAGGCGCTCGAGGAGCGCTACCTGATGCGCACCTACCGGCGGGCGCCGGTCGAGTTCGTCCGCGGCGAGGGGGCGCTGCTCTGGGACGCCGAGGGCCGCGAGTACCTCGACTTCCTCGCCGGGATCTCGGTCTGCTCGGTCGGGCACTGCCACCCCGACGTGGTCGAGGCGGTGCGCGAGCAGGCCGGCCGGCTGATGCACACCTCCAACCTCTTCTACACCGAGCCGATGGTGCGCCTGGCCGAGCGCCTCTCGGAGTCGAGCCTCGGCGGCCGCGTCTTCTTCTGCAACTCCGGCACCGAGGCGAACGAGTGCGCGATCAAGATCGCCCGCAAGCATGCCCACCGGCGCGGCGTCGAGGCTCCCGAGATCGTCAGCTTCGACGGGGACTTCCACGGCCGCACCTACGGGGCGCTCTCGGCCACGCCGAAGCTCGCCGCCAACCCCGACCTCGCGCCGATGCTGCCCGGCTTCCGCTCGGTTCCGTTCAACGACGCCGATGCGCTGCGCGCAGCCGTCGGTGAGAGCACCGCCGCGGTCCTGATCGAGCCGATCCAGGGCGAGGCCGGCGATCTACCCGGTGAGCGACGAGGCGCTGCTCGCGGCGCGTCAGGCCTGCGACGAGGCCGGCGCGCTGCTGATCCTCGACGAGATCCAGACCGGGATGGGACGCACCGGCTCGCTCTGGGCCTACGAGCAGACCCCGGTCCGCCCGGACGTCCTCACCAGCGCCAAGGCGCTCGGCGGCGGGATGCCGATCGGCGCCTGCGTCACCACGCCCGAGGCCGGCGAGGTGCTCGAGCCCGGCGACCACGGCTCGACCTTTGCCGCCGGGCCGGTCGCCTGCGCCGCCGCCCTCGCCGTGCTCGAGATCGTCGACGACCCGGCGCTGCTGCGCCGGGTGCGCGAGCTCGGCGCCCGGCTCCGCGACGACCTGATCGCCCTCGACGGCGTGCGCGAGGTGCGCGGCCGGGGCCTGATGCTGGGCGTCGGCCTGGAGGACGGGATCGACGCTGCCGCGATCGGCACCGACCTGCTCGCCCGCGGCTTGATCGTCAACGTCCCCGAGCCCGGCACCCTGAGGCTGCTGCCGCCGCTGACGGTCGATCCAGAGCAGGTCGCCCGGGCCGCCGAGCTGATCGGCGAGAGCCTCGCCGCCGGGTCGGAGGCCTGAGCGGGATGGCCGACGGACGGATCACGGGATCGCGGGTGCGGCGGGCGGCCTCGATCGCCGGCGCCGCGGCGGGGGTCGCAGCGCGGAGCGCGACGGCCAAAGCGGTCGGCGGCGACTCCGACGCCCGCAAAGCGGCCGCCGCGCGCCAGCAGCTCAAGTCCGCGGAAGCCCTGGTCAAGGTGCTGGGCGGGATGCGAGGCGCGGCGATGAAGGTCGGCCAGACCCTCTCCGCGGTCGACCTCGGGCTGGTGCCGGAGGAAGTCCGTCCTCAGTTCCAGGAGATCCTCGCCACCCTTCAGCAGGACGCCGAGCCGGCCAGCTTCAAGGCGATCTCCAAGGTCGTCACCCAGGACCTCGGCGGGCGCCTCTCCGACCACTTCCGGGACTTCGCCGAGGAGCCGATCGCGGCCGCCTCGATCGGCCAGGTCCACAGGGCCACCACGCACGATGGCCGCGACGTTGCGGTCAAGGTCCAGTACCCGGGCATCGCCGAGGCGATCCAGGCCGACCTCAAGAACCTGCGGCTGGCGCTGAAGCTGCTCGACGTGATCGCGCCGGGCATCAACACGGGGGCGATCGCCGACGAGATCCGCGAGCGGATCTCCGAGGAGATCGACTACGAGCTCGAGGCGACCAACCAGCGCTCGATGGCGCGTGCCTATCGCGGGCACCCGTTCATCGTCGTGCCGGAGGTCGTCATCGACCTCTGCCGGGAGCGGGTGATCGTCAGCGACTTCGTCGAGGGCGAGCGCTTCGCCGAGGCCAGGAAGCGCGGCCAGGCCGAGCGCAACCGGCTCGGCGAGATCCTCGTCCGCTTCTACATCAACGGCCCGATGCGCCACCGCCTGCTCAACGGGGATCCGCATCCCGGCAACGCCCTCTTCCTCGCCGACGGCCGGGTCGCCTTCCTGGACTTCGGCTTCTTCAAGCGGCTGGGCGACGCGGAAGTCGAGAGCCTGCTCGCCTCCACCAGGGCGGTCCACGCCGGCGACGCCGAGCGGCTGATGGCGGTGATGGTCGAGATCGGGGCGCTCGAGCCCAACCCGGCGCTGGCCCAGCCGTTCCTCGAGGCCTACGACGCGATCCTCGGCTGGACCTTCGTCGAGGAGGAGTTGCAGGTCGACGGCAGGCGCACCGGCGAGATGATGCGCCGCTACAACCAGCTCCAGGGCCATGAGGACTTCGAGTCGCTGACCCTGCCGGCCGAGCACCTCGTGCTGATGCGCTCGGTGATGCTGCTCACCGGGCTGCTCGGCATGCTGGAAGCGTCGAACAGCTGGTTCTCGATCGCCCGCGAGTGGCTCTACGACGACCCCCCTGTGACCGAGCTCGGGGTGCTCGAGGCGGACCACCTCGGGCGGGGCACCCTAAGCTACTCAGCTAGATGAGCAAGGAAAAGAGATCCTCGGAGCCGCGCGCTCTGACCAGTGGCACGGCGGAGCGCCTCGCGGCGATCGTCGAGGCCGCCGAGCAGGCCGCCTCGAAGGTGATCGACGACGCCGAGGAGCAGGCCCGTCGTCAGCTCCAGGACGCCAGCGCTCGCGCCGACCGGATCGTCGCCGAGCGCCTGCGCGCGCTCGCCGACCAGCTCGACCCACCGGTCGAGCCTCGCCGCGAGAGCCACCTGCGCTCGGTCGAGGCGGCGTCCGAGCCCGACCGCGCTCCGGGCCCGCGCTCGGGCTCGGCCGGAGCGCGCCTGCTCGCCACCCAGATGGCGGTCTCGGGAAGCAGCCGGGAGGAGATCGAGCAGCGGCTGAGAAGCGGATTCGACATCGAGGACACGCGCGAGATACTCGACGCGATACTCGGTCCGGAGGAGTAGGGAATGCACGAGGATCCGACACGGATGATGAGCCAGCCCGACGACCACAAGCCGCACGGCAACATGCGCCTGCTCGTCGCCGGCCTGGTCGCGGTGATCGTCGGCCTGGTGATCGCGATCGTCGTCATCGCCGACAGCGGCGACGGCGGCACGACTTCGACGGTGACCAGCGTGCCCACCGAAACGGCTTCGACGACCGAGACGACCACCGGCTCGACCACGGAGACCACCGCACCGACTACGACCGAAACGACGGAACCGACCACCACGACCGAAACGACGACGACCACCACAACGCCTCCGCCCGAAGAAGAAGGTCCCGGCAGCGGCGGAGTACCCGCCCCATAGCGGTGGCCGACTCCCCCGCACAGACCCGCACCGCCTCCTACGAGGCGGACCCCGCCGAGGTGCGGCGCGTCCTGTTGCTCTACTCGGGCGGCCTCGACACGAGCGTGATGCTCAAGTGGATCCAGGACTCCTACGAAGCCGAGGTCGTCTGCCTCACGGTCAACCTCGGTCAGCCGGGTGAGGACTACGGGGTGATCGAGGACAAGGCGAAGCGGCTCGGCGCGCTGGAGTGCCACGTGGTCGACGCGCGCGAGGAGTTCGCGTCCGACTACGTCGTGCCGGCGATCAAAGCCAACGCCCTCTATGGCGGCGGCTACCCGCTGTTCACCGCGCTCGGCAGGCCGCTGATCGCCAAGCTCGCGGTCGAGCACGCGCGCCGCACCGGATGCGACACGATCGCCCACGGCTGCACCGGCAAGGGCAACGACCAGGTCCGGATCGAGGCCACGGTCGCGACCCTGGCGCCGGAGCTGAAGACGATCGCGCCGGTGCGCTCCTGGCAGATGGGGCGCGAGGAGGAGATCGCCTACGCCCGCGAGCACGGCATCCCGGTCAAGGGAGGCACCGAGGTGACGCCGTACTCGATCGACGACAACCTCTGGGGCCGCTCCTCGGAGGGGCGCTGGATCGAGGACCTCGGCCACGCGCCGGAGGACGACGTCTTCCAGCTCGTCACCCGCCCCGAGGAGGCTCCCGACGAGGCCGAGACCGTCGAGGTCGAGTTCGAGGCCGGGGTCCCGGTGGCGCTGAACGGCGAGCGCCTCGACCTGGTCGACCTGCTCGAACGCGCCGCGGAGATCGGCTGCCGCCACGGAGTCGGGATCGTCGACCACATCGAGGACCGCATCGTCGGGCTCAAGGTGCGCGACATCTACGAGGTGCCGGCAGCGGCGATCCTGCTCCCCGCCCACCAGGAGCTCGAGAAGCTGGTCGGCACGATCCACCAGAACCAGTTCAAGCCCTCGCTGGACCAGAAGTGGGCCTACCTCGTCTACGCCGGCCTCTGGTGGGAGCCGCTGCGCACCGACCTCGATGCCTACATGGAGGCGGTCAACGCCCAGGTCACCGGCAAGATCGGGCTGAAGCTCTTCAAGGGCAGCGTGCGGGTGGTCACCCGCAGCTCGCCCAATGCCGTCTACGACGCCGACCTCGCCTCCTTCGCCGAGTCCGGCGGCCTCTTCTCGCAGGCCGCCTCGCCCGGCTTCATCGAGCTCTGGTCGCTGCAGTCGCGGATGGCGCATCGAATCCGCCAGCGCGGGGAAGAGGAGGAGGGATGAGCTACGACAGGTTGGGCAAGATCGCGATCCGCTTCGCCCTCAAGTACGTCCGGGTGCGCTACAAGCGCCAGATCCGGATCGGCGTCGGCGTCACCGCCGCAGGCTTGGCGATCGCCGCCTACGTCGCCACCCGCAACGTCCCCGAGGGCTGAGCCGCCGCAACGCAAGATCCGTTGCGGGTTATCGTCAAGTTGTGAGTATTCGCTAACGAAAGCCGCTAGCCTCGGCGGCTTCGTGCTTCGTTCTGCGGTGACAAAGGCGGGAGGGCGTTCGCGCTCGGCGGCTTTCGCCTGCGCGCTCGCCTGCGTTCTGCTGTCGGCAGCCGTCGCCGGAGCTGCGAGCGTGTCCGAGCTCGAGACGAAGGTCTCCGCCGCCCGCAGCGAAGCCAGCTCGCTGACAGCGAGCCTGCAGGCAGCGCAGGCCGAACTGGCCGCGGCCCAGGGGGAGGCCGATGCGGCCAACGCCCGCGAGGAGGAGCTCACCGGCCTGCTGGCGACGGGAGAGGAACGCGCCGCGCGGCTTGCGACCGACGTGCGCCGCACGCAGCGCCGTCTCGCCGCCGAGAAGCGCCGTCTGCATCGCGCCCGCGCCGCGCTCTCCGCGCGCCTCGTCGCGATCTACGAGACCGGCGTGCCGAGCACGGCCAGCGTCATCCTCGCCTCCGACAGCTTCGACGAGCTCGCCACCCGCACCGAATACCTCGAGCGGATCGAGCGCTCCGACTCAGAGCTTGCCGGTCGCGTTGCGCAGGTGCGCCGCACCGTCGCTGCCGCCCTGGAGCGAATCGCCGCCCTGAAGGCAAAGGTCGACGCTTACAACGAGCGCCTGGAGGCGGCCCGCTCCGAAATGGCCGGCGTGCGCGAAGAAGCCGAAGCAGCCGCCTCGCAGCTGCGGTCCGTCGCCGCGGCCCGCTCCGCCTCACTGGCCACGCTCAAATCCAAGATCGGCTCCTGGGTGAGCGACATCGAGGCAGCCGAAGCCGCCAGCCAGGCCGAAGCCGAAACCACCGTAGAGCGCTGGCTGGGCGGCCCCTACTCGATCCCGACCTACATAGTCATGTGCGAGTCCGGCGGCAACTACTCGGCCCTCAATCCCTCCAGCGGAGCCGGCGGCGCCTACCAGATCCTCCCATCCACCTGGGAGCTGTACGGGGGAGAGGGCGCTCCCCACGAAGCTTCGAAGCAAGAACAGGACAGAATCGCCGCCGAGATCTGGGCCGACTCCGGCGGCGGCGCCTGGGTCTGCGCCTGAGCCGCAGCTCTCTCTCGAAATACACCCGGAAGGTGCGCGGAAGACGCCAAGAAGTGTCCCGTGGCATCTGGCCGGATTGGCATGATCGCTCGGTCGCCATGAGCAACCCTTCTGCCGTACACCTGCACGCCCACAGCGAGTACTCGCTGCTCGACGGCCATTGCAAGATCGACGCGATGGCGGCCCGGGCCGCGGAGATGGGCCAGCCCGCCCTGGGCCTCACCGACCACGGCGTGATGAACGGGGCCGTCGATCTCTACAAGGCCTGCAAGAAGCACGGGATCAAGCCGATCGCCGGCTTCGAGGCCTACTTCGTCGACGACGTCAAGACGCTCAAGGAGAAGCCGAAGTACGAGCGCAACCATCTCACCCTCCTGGCCGAGAGCGACGCCGGCCTCGCCAACCTGGTCAAGCTCACCTCGGCCGGCTTCCTCGAAGGCTTCTCGCGCGGCAAGGCCAACGTCGACATGGAGATGCTCGCCGCGCACTCCGAGGGCGTGATCGTGCTCACCGGGTGCCTGCAGTCGCGCTTCTGCCGCCGCCTGGTCGAGGAGCGGCCCGACGACGCGCGCGCCCACCTCGACGACCTGATTCAGGCCTTCGGCCCCGAGCAGGTCTACTTCGAGGTGCAGAAGAACGGCATCCCCGAGCAGGACAGGGCCAACGAGGGGATCGTCCGCTACGCGCGCGAGCTGGGCCGGCCGCTGGTCGGCACCGCCGACGTCCACTACCTGCGGCGCGAGGACTTCGACAACCACTCGGCGCTGCTCTGCGTGCAGACCAAGTCGACCCTGGCGGCGCCGAAGATGAGCTTCGACACCAACGAGTTCTACCTGAAGAGCAGCGAGGAAATGGCCGACTCGTTCGCCGAGTGGCCGGAGGCGGTACCGACGACGCTGGAGATCGCCGAGCGCTGCAACGCCGAGATCGAGCTGGGCAAGCTGCTGCTGCCGCGCTACCCGACGCCCGACGGCGAGGAGCCCGAGGCGATGCTGCGGCGGATCGCCGCCGAGGGCCTGCGCGCCCGCTACGGCGACCCGGTCCCGGCCGAGGCGCAGGAGCGGATCGATTTCGAGCTCGGCGTGATCGAGGAGATGGGCTTCTCCTCCTACTTCCTGATCGTCTGGGACTTCGTCCGCTACGCCAAGGACAACGGCGTCGCCGTCGGCCCCGGCCGCGGCTCGGCGGCGGGCTCGATCGTCGCCTACGCGCTGACGATCACCGACATCGACCCGCTCGCCAACGACCTGCTCTTCGAGCGCTTCCTCAACCCGGGCCGCAAGTCGATGCCGGACATCGACATCGACTTCTCGGTGCGCGGCCGCGAGCGGGTGATCCGCTACGTCGCCGAGAAGTACGGCCGCGAATCGGTCGCCCAGATCATCACCTTCGGCAAGATGGCGCCTCGCGCGGCGACCCGGGACGCGGCCCGCGTGCTCGGCTTCGACTACGGCAGCGGCGACCGGCTGGCAAAGCAGATCCCCGAGCCGATCCTCGGCCGCAACCCCTCCTTCGAGGAATGCCTCAAGCCCGGCCAGGAGCTGCGCAAGACCTACGACTCCGAGCCCGACGCGAAGAAGATCCTCGACGTCGCCCAGGGGCTCGAGGGGATCATCCGCAACAACTCGATCCACGCCGCCGCGGTCGTGATCGCCGACCGGCCACTGCAGGAGATCGTGCCCCTGCAGCTGGCTGAGGACCGCAGCGCCCCGGCGCCGGCCAACGGCAACGGCGGCGGCAACGGAAACGGCAGCGGCAAGCCCGAGCGCCAGTACAAGATCGTCACCCAGTACTCGATGGGCCCGATCGAGGAGATCGGCCTGCTGAAGATGGACTTCCTCGGTTTGCGAAACCTCGACGTGATCGAGGACGCGGTCGAGATCATCCGCCGCTCGCGCGGCGTGGAGATCGAGATGAGCTCGATCCCGATGGACGACGCCAAGACCTTCGAGATGCTGACCCGCGGCGAGGGCACCGGCGTCTTCCAGCTCGAGTCCGAGGGCATGCGCGAGGCGATGAAGAAGGTGAAGCCGACCGAGTTCGACGACATCGTCGCGCTCGTCTCCCTCTACCGCCCGGGGGCGATGCGCTACATCCCCGACTACGCCAAGGGCAAGCGCAACCCCTCCTCGGTCACCTACCCCGACGAGCGCCTGCGCCCGATCACCGAGCCGACCTACGGCTGCGTCCTCTACCAGGAGCAGCTGATGGAGATCGCCAAGCGGATGGCCGGCTTCAGCCCCGCCGAGGCCGACGACCTGCGCAAGGCGATCGGCAAGAAGAAGCGCGAGCTGATGGCGACGATGAAGGCGAAATTCCTCGAGGGGATGCAGGCCTCCGGCACCGCGAGCAAGGTCGCCAACGACATGTGGTCGCTGATGGAGGCGGCCGCCGACTACTCCTTCAACAAGTCCCACGCCGCCTGCTACGCGCTGATCTCCTACCGCACCGCCTACCTCAAGGCCAACTACCCGGCCGAGTACATGGCGGCGGTGATCTCCTCGGTGATGAACACCAAGGACAAGGTGCCCTTCTTCGTCAACCGCTGCGAGGAGATGGGGATCGAGGTGCTGCCGCCCGACGTCAACTCCTCCGACCACGACTTCGTCGTCTCCGAGAAGGCGATCCGCTTCGGCCTCGACGCGGTGAAGAACGTCGGCCACGCCGCGGTGGAGGCGATCCTGCGCGCCCGCGAGGACGGCCCGATCGACTCGATCTGGGACTTCTGCGAACGGGTCGACTCGCGCGCGGTCAACAAACGGGCGATCGAGTGCCTGATCAAGTGCGGCGCGCTCGACTCGACCGGGGCGACGCGCCGGGGGATGCTCGAGGCGCTGCCGGCGGCGCAGTCGGCCGGGCAGAAGGCCCAGGAGGACGCCCAGCTGGGCCAGGGCTCGATCTTCGACTTCGGCGAGGGCGAGAGCGGCGGCGCCGATGCGGCCGCGCAGGCCCACCACCGCCCGCCGATCTCGGCCGCCGAGTTCGAGCGCGCCGAGCTGCTGGCCCTCGAGAAGGAGACGCTCGGGACCTACCTCTCCTCGCACCCGCTGACCGAGGTGAGCGGCGCGCTGCGCGCCCGCGTCGACTGCAGCCTCGCCGACCTGGCCACCAAGCAGGACGGCTCCTGGGTGACGGTCGGCGGCATCGTCACCGAGTGCAAGAAGATCCGCACCAAGAGCGGCAGCCAGATGATGTTCGCCACGCTCGACGACGTCGAGGGGCAGGTCGAGATGCTGGTCTTCAAGGCCGACGAGGCCGAGAGCGCCGCCGTCGATCGCTCCCGACGCGATCGTCGTCGTCCGCGGCCGCCTCGACCACAAGGATCGCGGCGAGACGAAGCTCGTCGTGCAGGAGGCCGAGCGCTTCGAGCCCGACGCCGAGGAGATCGCCCGCGCGCCCGAGGTCCCGAGCGGACCGAGCGGGCCGGTCGAGGTCGAGGTAGAGGCGGCGCAGCTCACCGATGTCCTGGTCGAGGAGCTGAAGGCGGTGCTCGAACACCACAAGGGCGACGCCGAGGTTCACCTGGCGATCCGCACGGCGGCCGGCGAGTCGAAGCGGCTGCTGCTCGGCGAGGGCTACCGCGTGCGTCCCTCCGGGAGGCTGCAGAGCGAGCTGGACCACGTTCTCGGCGCCGCCGCTACGGCAGCGGCTGTAGCCGCTTGATTTGGCCTCAGCGCTCGGAATCTGCAGCCGACGTCCCTAAAGCCGACGTCCCTAAACTTCTCTCATGACCGCCATTCGCGAGAAGACGGGCGAGTGTCGCCAGTGCCGTTCCTTCTGCGACAAGATGGTCGAGCCGCGCGGTTGCGTCGAAATGCGCTGCCGCTACCTCTACAGCTTCGTCGACATGCTCAACGGCGTGCAGTACGTCGGCTGCATGCAGGACGTCTTCGCCGCCAAGGTCGAGCTCGACGCCGTTCTGCAGCCGGGCGGTTTCGGCGGGGTGAAGATGACCGGCGATGCCCTGCCGCACTGCCAGTTCGCCGTCGAGCGCGCCTACGAGGGCTCGGGCGAGTCCTACGACTGCGTCAACCGCCGCTTCTTCGACTGCTCCGACGGTGGCCCCGAGGGCATCAAGGCGTTCGACCTGCGCGACGTCTGACTGGGGTAAACACGACATCGTTCCGTGTAGAATCGCGGCATGACAGAGACTTCCGCAGTGGCAGAGGCAGAGAAGCTGGTGGCTGAGGCGGCCGGCAACACCGACGGTGCAGCCAGCGAGGGCCCGAAGTTCACCCTCGAGCTGAACCAGGACCAGAAGGACATCCGCGAGTGGGTGCACGGCTTCGCCGAGGGCGTCGTCCGTCCCGCCGCAGAGGAATGGGACGAGCGCGAGGAGACGCCCTGGCCGGTGATCCAGGAGGCCGCCAAGATCGGCCTCTACAGCTTCGAAGCCCTCGGCCAGTTCTGGGCCGACGAGACCGGGCTGACTCTGCCGATCGCCAACGAGGAGCTCTTCTGGGGCGACGCCGGCATCGGCATGGCGATCATGGGCACCTCGCTGGCAGTCGCCGCGATCTTCGGGCAGGGAACCCCGGAGCAGATGGGCGAGTGGATCCCGCAGTGCTTCGGCAGCGCGGACGATCCCAAGGTCGCCGCATTCTGCTCGTCGGAGCCGGACGCCGGCTCCGACGTGTCTGCGATCCGCACGACCGCCAAGTACGACGAGGCGACGGACGAGTGGGTCATCAACGGCCAGAAGGCATGGGCGACCAACGGCGGCATCGCCGACGTCCACGTCGTCATCGCCACGGTCGACCGCGAGCTTGGCTCGCGCGGTCACGCCGCCTTCGTCATCCCGCCGGGGACGAAAGGCTGCGAGCAGGGCGCCAAGGTCAAGAAGCACGGCCTGCGCGCCTCGCACACCGCCGACGTCCATCTCGACGACTGCCGCGTTCCGGGTGCCTGCCTGCTCGGCGGCAAAGAGAAGCTCGACGAAAGGCTCGCCCGGGTCCGCGAAGGCAAGAAGGCCAAGTCGCAGGCGGCGATGCAGACCTTCGAGGCCAGCCGCCCGACCGTCGGCGCCCAGGCACTCGGCATCGCCCGCGCCGCCTACGAGTACTCGCTCGAGTACGCCAAAGAGCGCCACCAGTTCGGCAGGGCGATCGTCGAGAACCAGTCGATCGCCTTCACCCTCGCCGACATGAAGCTGGAGATCGACGCCGCTCGCCTGCTCGTCTGGCGCGCAGCCTGGATGGGCCGCAACGGCCACAAGTTCGAGAACGCCGAGGGCTCGATGTCGAAGCTGAAGGCCGGCGAGGTAGCGGTCTGGTCGACCGAGCGGGCGATCCAGATCCTCGGCGGCAACGGCTACACGCGGGAGTTCCCGGTCGAGCGGATGCACCGCGACGCGAAGATCTACACGATCTTCGAGGGCACCTCCGAGATCCAGCGCCTGGTGATCAGCCGCGCGATCTCAGGCGTTCACGTCAAATAGGCCAAGCTGGTTCGGGCCAATCCCCGGTGCGGACACGTTCGTAGAGCGTGTCGGGAGCGAGGTCGACGTCGCCCGGCCAGGCGACTGTGCCTGCCTCGGTGTCGACGTATAGCTCCGCAAAGCCTTTCTCGGTGCGGGCCCGCTGGAAAACTGGCCCATGCATGCGCGGGAGTATCTCCACGACGCCGTTCAAGCCATCCGCGAAGGTCAACTCGAGCACGCCGTGACGCACGATCGATGCGTTGGTGATGTGGGGGGTCAATCCATTCATCTCAGGGGCTCAATCTTCCTAAGTGTCTCACCGGCGCGGGCGCGACGCCAGTTCTCTTTCAGCTCAGCTTGATGGAGCTCGGCCCAGGCAAGTACGAATCGCAGCTGCCTTCGCCTCAAGCTGCTGTCGATGACTTCCAAATTGTCGATGCGCACCTTGGCTTCACCGTCGGCGTGAAGGGCATGGAAGTGAGGGAAGCTGTGATCGTCGAAGAACATTTGGATCACGATCCCGTAGAAGCGGCTGATCGTCGGCACCACCAGTTAAGGCGTGGCCGGCAGAATCTCACCCCCTCTGGGCCTCTGGGCCGTCAGCTTTGACGCCGCTTGAGGCCGGTCTTGCGGAGCCGCTTCGCCGCGAGGACTTCTTTGCGGTCGGCGCCTTTCTTGGTCGGCCCTGGGGTCTCCAGGGTGGCCGGTAGGCCCTCGAACCTCGGCTCGGAGAGGAAGGCGGCGAGGCCCTGCTTGCCCATCTCGCCTTTGCCGATGTTGGCGTGGCGGTCGCGGCAGGAGCCGAGTGGGGCGGCCGCGTCGTTGACGTGCAGGCAGCGGAGCCGGTCGAGGCCGACCTTGGCGTCGGCTTCGTCGACGACCGCGGAGAGGTGCTCCTCGTCGGTGATGTCGTAGCCCTGGACGAAGAGGTGGCAGGAGTCGAGGCAGAGGCCGAGCCGCTCGCCGGCGCCGGCCAGCTCGATCAGCTCGGCGGTCTGGTCGAAGTCGCGGCCGAGCAGGCCTTTGTGGCCGGCGGTCTGCTCGAGCAGGAGGGGACAGCGCTCGCTGTCTTTGAGAGCCGCTGCGATCGTTTTCCCGGCCCGTTTCATCGAGGGGCCGAGTGGCTCTTTCACCTGCGCGCCCGGATGCAGGACAACCCCTGCCGCGCCGATCTCATCGCCGATCCGCAGGGCATGGGTCAGTGAGGCCTGGGACTTCCGGCGCAGCTCCGGGTCCTTGGAGGCGCAGTTGATCAGGTAGACGGCGTGGATCACGACGGCTTCAACCGGCGAATCCGCCATCGCCTCTTTGAATGCGGCGAAGTCCTCCGGCCCGTATTTCGTCGGCCGCCACATGCGCGGGCTCTGGTTGAAGATCTGAATCGATTCGCAGCCAAGCTCGGTGCCGCGCTCGATCGCCTTCTCCAGCCCGCCGGCTGTGGAAACATGCGCCCCGATCAACATCGTGTCTGAAGACTCTCCAATCCGCCTGAGGTTCGCCCCCTCCCCGACCGGGGCGCTGCACATCGGCGGGGCGCGGACGGCACTCTACAACTGGCTCGCCGCTCGCCACGGCGGCGGGGAGCTGGTGCTGCGGATCGAGGACACCGACCGCGAGCGCTCGACCGAGGAGAACGTCGAGCAGATCCTCGACGCGATGCAGCTGGCTCGAGCTGGACTGGGACGTGGGGCCGGTCTCGCAGGCCTCGCGCGCCGATCGGCACGCGGCGGCGCTCGAGCGGCTGCTCGAGTCCGGCGCACGCCTACCGCGACTCCGCTACGGCGAAGGAGGTCGAGGCCTGGAAGGCCGAGCACGGCGTCGGCCGCGGCTACCGGGGCGACGCCGACCGACGAGGAGGGCGCCGCCGTGCGGCTGCGCGTGCCCGACGAGGGGGAGACGGTTGTCCACGACCTGATCCGCGGCCCGGTCAGCTTCCCCAACCGCAGCTACGACGACTTCGTCATCGCCCGCGGCGACGGCTCGGTCCTCTACAACTTCGCCGTCGCGGTCGACGACGCGGAGATGGGGATCACCGAGGTCGTGCGCGGCGACGATCACCTCTCCAACACGCCGAAGCAGCTGCTGGTCCTCGCCGCCCTCGGCCACGAGCCGCCGCGCTACGCCCACCTGCCGCTGCTGCACGGGCCCGACGGCAAGAAGCTCTCCAAGCGCCACGGCGCCGCCTCGGTGCAGGAGCTGCGCGAGGCCGGCTACCTGCCGGCGGCGGTCCGCAACTACCTGGCGCTGCTCGGCTGGGGAACCGACGACGACACGACCCTGATGCCGACCGAGGAGCTGGTCCGGCGCTTCCGGGTCGAGGACGTCGGCAAGGCCGCGGCGATCTTCGACGAGAAGAAGCTGCGCTGGGTCAACGGCCGCTTCATGCGCGAGATGCCGCTCGAGCGACTACACCGCGGCGGTGGCGAGGCATCTCGGGCGCGAGCCTGACGACGCGCCTGCGCGGCGCCTGCGCGATCGCCCAGGAGAAAGCGCAGACCCTCGACGAGGTGTGGCCGCTGATCGCGCTTCCTCTTCGAGCCGCCCGTCGACGACGAGAAGGCGTGGGGCAAGGTGATGAAGGATGGTGCGCTGCCGGCCCTGGAGGCCGCGCGCGCAGCCTTGGCCGAGGTCGAGGCGTTCGACGCGGGTGCGGTCGAGGAGGCCCTGGAGCCGCTCCCGGAGCGGCTCGACGCCAAGCCCGGCCGGGTCTACCAGCCGATTCGCGTGGCGATCACCGGCACCGCGGTGTCGCCCGGGATCTTCGAGTCGCTTGCGGCTCTGGGCCGCGAGGAATCGCTCGCCCGCATCGACGCAGCCCTGGCGCGACTCCGGGCCTAGGAGTCCCACCCGCGGACAACGGGGAGGTTCCAACCTCGCCCATCTGGACAAATGATCCTGACCCACCACCCCAGTTTTGGGGATGGCGAGGCTAAACCGTGCGTCCTCACCTGCCGATGAAGGCTGCGAGCTGTTTTCCGCCATGCAGTCGACCAAGCCACAGAGCAACGGCAAAGTGAAGCCCGAGGCGGCGCCCACCAACGGCGCCCGCTCGAACGGCGCTCGCGCCAAAGCGGCTCCGGTGCCCGCCTGGCCGCTGCCTTCGAGGCGGTCGAGAAGTTCCCGGTCCTGCTCGAGTCGCGAGCGCGGGTGATGCGCGCCGCGACCGCCGAGACCACCCGCGTCTGCGAGGTGATCGAGGCGGTCGAGTCGGACGTCGGTCTGGCGATCGCGGTACTGCGCTTCGCCAATCGCAACCGCGACGTCGCCGGGTCGGTGGGGACCATCCCCGAGGCGGTCGACGTGCTGAAGCCGTCCGGCGTGCTGGCGATCGCGGGCACCGCGCCGGTCTTTGACTTCTTCGAGTCCAACGGAGGCCGCGAGATGCGGCCCGAGCGCTTTCGCGTCCACGCTCTCGCCACCCAGCAGGCCGCGCGACCAGATCGGTCGCGCCGTCGGCTGGGACCGACCGCGACGAGCTGGCCGTGGCCACGCTCCTGCACGACGTCGGTCGCCTCGTGATCTGCAACCTGCATCCGGGCCACCGGAGCCACTTCGACGCGGTCGCGAAGACGCCGGAGCAGCGACTGCGCGAGGAACGCGACCGGCTCGGCATCGACCACGCCCTGGTCGGCGGCGTGCTGGCGCGGCGCTGGAACATGCCGCAGCAGATCGCCGTCGCGATCGAGCGCCATCACGCCGACGACGCCCGCCGACGAGGGCTGGCGGCGATCGTCGCGACCGCCGACATGGTCGCCCACTACAGTCAGGGCGAGGCGGTCGAACCCCGAGCGCCTGCGCACCTGCGCGAAGCGCTGCGGCCTCGA
Source organism: uncultured Solirubrobacterales bacterium (assembly GCA_963801245.1). Taxonomy (GTDB): domain Bacteria; phylum Actinomycetota; class Thermoleophilia; order Solirubrobacterales; family 70-9; genus VRUE01. Next base: position 713,023 of record CAWDEA010000003.1, on the reverse strand, counting down.
CCCCGAGGCGCTGCGCGACCTCCTCTACGAGCTTCCCTACGCGCGCAGCGGCTCGCCTCGGGTGACGCGAGCCCTGCCCGCTCTCGGCCCGCGAGCTCGACGTCCTCCGCCACCTCTCCGAGGGCATGGTCTACAAGCAGATCGCCGGCGAAATGCAGCTCTCCGTCTCGACCATCCGCACCCACCTGCACAACGTCTACGGCAAGATCGGCGCCGTCGACCGGGCCCAGGCCGTCCTCACCGCCCGCGACCGCGGCTGGATCTAGAGCGGCTCCGCCGCGCCAGCACCTACTCGATCAGGCGACTCGCGCAGCGCGATCGCCACCGCGTGGGTTCTGTTCCTGGCCCCGAGCCGCGCCAGGGCGTTCTTGGTGTGGGTCTTGACCGTTTCCTCGCTGAGATCCGAGCTCGCGGGCGGCGACGGTGGTCGATTCGCCGTTGGCGAGCAGCTGGAGGATTTCGCGCTGGCGCTTGGTCAGCTTGCCGCGGCTGCCGCGTGGCGGGACGGCGGGGTCGACGAAGCGTTCCTGGTCGAGCGCGGCCTGGACGGCCCGCCTCAGCTCCTCGGCGCCGGCGGTGCGCGACACGTAGGCGCTGGCGCCGGCCTGCAGGGCGGCGCTGGCGAGATGGCGCTCGGCACGCTCGCCATGGGCGACGATTCCGAGCGTCGGGCTCGGACCTGAGCAGGGCCCGGATCGCGTCGATGGCGCCGATCGGCTCGGGATGGTCGTCGCCGGTCCAGCGGCGCATGTCGACGATCGCGACGTCGATGCTGCCGACGTCGCGCACCAGCTCGACCGCCTCCTCGCGGCTGGTCGCCTCCTCGACCTCGAAGCTGTCCTGCAGCGCCTGGCGCACGCCGAGACGGACGATCGGGTGACCGTCGATGACTAGGCACTGTGGTCGCTCGCTCAGGACTGCTTCCGATCTCTCGGTTTCGCTGACGGCTCCATCGTCAGCCCTGGAGCCCGAATCCCCCCGATCCTAACCCAGCCCGGTCCGGGGCGTGCGGTAGAAAGCGGCATGTGATCTCGATCACCTCGAAGTCGCGCTACGCGGTCGTGGCGATGGCGGAGCTCGCCCGCTCGGGCGAGCGGCCGGTGCCGATCAAGGAGCTGGCCGAGCGGCGCGAGCATCCCCGAGCAGTTCCTCGAGCAGCTCTTCTCGACCCTGCGCCGCGCCGGCCTGCTGACCAGCCACCGCGGGATGAAAGGCGGCTACACGCTCTCCCGCCCGGCCGAGGAGATCACCGTCCTCGAGGTGGTCCAGGCGCTCGACGGCAAGGTCGGCCAGGAGGCCGACGAGGCCGGCGGCATCTGGGCCGAGGGCGTCACCGCCCTGCGCAAGGTCTTCGGCCAGACCACGATCGCCGAAGTCGCCCGCCGCGAGGCCGAGGAGGCCGGCTCGGGGATGTACTTCATCTAGGCGGGACCAACCTTTCGGCGATGGGGCCAACCGGATACACCAGCTTCCGCCGCCAGCTCGATCTCGATGCCGAGCTAACGGCTGAGTTGCATACGGTCAACGGTGAGGCTCGGGAGTACTCGGTGGTGCTGTTGGCTCTGGACGAGAGCGGGAGATGGGCGACGGTTCGGGTCTACGACAACCACCTTGGAGAGGCTCATATGCACCGGTACACGCGTGGCGGGGGCAAGCAGGAGGCAGAGACGATCGTTGCAGCGACGACGAGCGATGGGTTTAACATGGCTCTGCAAGAGGCGGAACGTGGATTTCGAGAGATGATCGAGGCGTGGCGACGGAGCTAGGACATTCAAGTGGCGACCCTGCCGATATGACGGCGGAACGGTTCAAGGCTGCCCTGTATGGGGAGCGCGACTACCCACGAGGTGCCGTGTTCATCGACGCCGAGGCGTCCTTTGCCTGGGATGCGACGGTTCGCAATGTCCGCGAGGAGCGCCCAGTCGTACTGGTCTTTCCCGATGGCCTGGAGAAGGTCATCATGCCGTCGTCTCCTGCGGAGAGAGAACAAGGCGGACTGCTCGCCACCGCTCGCAGGCTGGGAGAGCGGTTCAACCCAACTCGCATTCTTGGCTAGCCATATTTGCGGCGGCGGCGTTGCCGTGAGCCCAAGAGGCGTCTGATGCAGATAGGCGGAACAGCAGCCGCAGTGGTCGGCGACACGCCGATGGTGGCGCTGCTCGCGCCTCGGCGAGGGGCTGCCGGGCGAGGTCTGCGCCAAGCTCGAGTACTTCAATCCCGGCGGGTCGGTCAAGGACCGGATCGGGGTGGCGATGATCGACGCGGCCGAGGAGGAGGGGCTGATCGAGCCCGGGCGAGTCGGTGATCGTCGAGCCGACCAGCGGCAACACCGGGATCGCGCTGGCGATGGTCTGCGCGGCGCGCGGCTACGAGCTGATCCTGACCCTGCCGGAGGGGATGAGCCGCGAGCGCGCGAAGCTGCTGCGCGCCTACGGCGCCGAGGTCCGCGAGACGCCGTCGCTGGGCGGGATGAACGAGGCGGTCGAGCTGGCCGAGGAGATCTGCGAGCAGCGCAAGGGCTTCATGCCGCAGCAGTTCTCCAACCCCGCCAACCCCGAGGTCCACCGGCGCACGACGGCCGAGGAGATCTGGCGCGACACCGACGGCGAGGTCGGCGCCTTCGTCGCCGGCGTCGGCACCGGCGGCACGATCACCGGCGTCGGGCAGGATGCTGCGCGAGCGCAGCCCGGAGACCCTCGTCGTCGCGGTCGAGCCCGCCAGCTCGCCGGTCCTCTCCGGCGGCGCTGCCCGGCCCGCACAAGATCCAGGGGATCGGCGCCGGCTTCGTCCCCGAGGTGCTCGACCGCACGGTGATCGACGAGATCGATCTCCGTCGCCGACGAGGACGCGCTCGAGACGGCGCGCCTCGCCGCGCAGACGGGAGGGCGTCCTCGCCGGGATCTCCGCCGGGGCCAACATCAAGGCGGCGCTCGAGGTCGCCGCGCGGCCGGAGATGGCCGGCAAGCGGGTGGTGACGATCGTCTGCGACTCGGGCGAGCGCTACATGTCCCTACCCTTCTTCTCACCATGAGCACGCTGGAAGAGGCTGGTGCGCGGAGGTGCGCGCCGACGTCGCCGCGGCGCGCGACCGCGACCCCGCGGCGCAGGAGCGTCTCGACCCTCGAGATCCTGCTCAGCTGGGCCGGGGTGCAGGCGCTGCTCGCCCACCGCGTCGCGCACGCGCTGCTGCGAGGCCGGCGTGCCGATCGTCCCGCGGATGCATCGCCTACCTGACGCCGCTCGGTGACCGGGGTCGAGATCCACCCGGCGGCGAAGATCGGCCGCGAGTTCTTCATCGACCACGGCTCCGGCGTGGTGATCGGCGAGACCGCCGAGATCGGCGAGCGCGTGACGCTCTACCAGGGCGTGACCCTGGGCGGCACCGGCTTTCAGCGCGGCAAGCGCCACCCGACCCTGGGCGACAACGTCACGGTCGGCTCCGGCGCCAAGCTGCTCGGCCCGATCGCGGTCGGCGACGGCGCCAAGATCGGCGCCAACACGGTCGTCGATCGAGGACGTTCCGCCGCACGCCACCGTGGTCGGCAACCCCGGCCACCCGGTCAAGGTCGACGGCAGGCGCGTCGAGGGGCCCGACGCCGACTGGATCCACCTGCCCGACCCGATCGCCGAGGCGATCAAGACGCTCTCCGCAGCGGATCGCCGAGCTCGAGCAGCGGCTCGCCGAGCTCGACGGCGGCAACGTTCCCGGCGGGGGGCCGACCGAGCTGCGCGAGCGCACCGGCCGGTCGTCGGCCGGTGGCTGAAGTAGCCTGGCGCGACTCTCTCGTCTAGGAAAGGACCGCCGTGCTCAAGCACCGCTTTGCCCTTGTCTGTTTCCTCGTCTTCTCCGCCCTCGTCGTTGTCGCCTGTGGCGGCAGCGACAGCGAAGACGGCCAGATCGAAGAAGCGATCGAAATCTCGGCGACGACCACCGATCCGGCCGATTGCACAAAGTTCGAGACTCAGCAGTTCATGGAACAGACCGCCCAGGAAAGCGGCAAGGCCGCCGTGACGAAGTGCGAAGAAGAAGCCGAAGCCGAAGAAGGGGCTGAATCGGTCAGTGTCTCCAGCGTCGAAGTCGACGGCTCGAATGCGACCGCGGAAGCGGCGCTTACCGGAGGGGCCTTGAGTGGCCAGACCCTGGAAGTCGGGCTGGTCAAGAACGGCGATCAGTGGCAGCTCGACGAAGTCGTCAAGTTCACCGAGTTCGACCGGGCGAAGTTGGTCGAATTCGTCGAAGAAGAATTCACCCCGTCGAACGGGCTCAGCCCCGAAGCTCGCGGGCTGCTTCGTCGAAGCATTCAAGGAAGGCTCGCAGGCCGAAATCGAAGAACTGCTGTTCAGTCCCTCGTCGGCAGGCTTCGAAGAAATCGCCGAAGCCTGCCGTTAGTCGACCTCGCGTCGCCCGCCGAGCGCCTGGCTATGCTCGGCGGGTGACGCTTCAAACTGAGTCCGAGACCCCCGCGGAGGGCATCGGAATGCCGGAGGGCGCCCCGATCGAACCCGGGGCCGACCGCGCCGAGCAGCTGCTGGCCGGCCTCAACGATCCCCAGCGCCAGGCAGTCCGCCACGGCGACGGGCCGCTGCTGGTGCTGGCCGGGGCCGGCTCGGGCAAGACCCGGGTCCTGACCCACCGGATCGCCTACCTGCTGGCGACCGGCGCCGCCCGTCCCGGCGAGATCCTCGCGATCACCTTCACCAACAAGGCGGCGAGCGAGATGCGCGAGCGGGTCGAACAGCTCGTCGGCCGGGCGACGCGGGCGATGTGGGTGACGACGTTCCACTCCGCCTGCGCCCGGATGCTGCGCGCCGACGCCGAGAAGCTCGGCTACTCGCGCAGCTTCACGATCTACGACGAGTCCGATTCGCTGCGGATGCTGAAGCGCTGCATGGCAGAGGTCGGAGTCGATCCGAAACGCTACCCGGCGCGCTCGATCCGCTCCCAGGTCTCCGGCGCGAAGAACAAGCTCGTCGACGCGCCCGCCTACGCCCAGGCCCAGGGCAGCGTCTTCGAGGAAACGGTCGCCGCCGTCTACGAGCTCTACGAGAAGCGGATGCTGGCGGCCAACGCGCTGGACTTCGACGACCTCCTGGTCCGCACGGTCAACGTCCTGGAGCTCTCCGACGAGGCCCGCGAACGCTGGCGGCGCACCTTCCGTCACGTCCTCGTCGACGAGTACCAGGACACCAACCACGCCCAGTACCGGCTGCTGCAGCTGCTCACCGAGGAGCACGGCAACCTGATGGTGGTCGGGGACGAGGACCAGTCGATCTACGGCTTCCGCCACGCCGACATCCGCAACATCCTCGACTTCGAGCGGGACTTTCCCGAGGCCGAGGTGGTCAAGCTCGAGCAGAACTACCGCTCGACCCAGACGATCCTCTCCGCCGCCAACGCGGTCGTGGAGCGCAACCGCGAGCGACGGCCGAAGCAGCTCTGGACCGAGATCGCCGGGGGCGAGCCGGTGCGGCTCTCCGAGCTCTCCGACGAGCACGAGGAGGCCCGCTGGGTCGTCGGAGAGATCGAGCGGCTCGGCGAGGAGGAGGGCGTGAGCCGCGAGGACGTCGCGGTCTTCTACCGGACCAACGCGATGAGCCGGGTCCTGGAGGACACCCTGGTCCGCTTCGAGCTGCCCTACCAGGTGATCGGCGGCACCAAGTTCTACGAGCGCGCCGAGGTCAAGGATGCGATCGCCTACCTCAGCCTGCTGGCCAACCCCGCCGACCAGGTCTCATTCGCCCGGATCGTCAACTCGCCGCGGCGCGGCATCGGCAACACCAGCCAGGGCCGCCTCGCATCCCACGCCAACACCACCGGGCTCTCGATCTGGGAGGTCGCCGAACGGGTCGAGGAGGTGCCGGGGCTGGGCGCCGCCGCGGTCAAGGCGGTCTCCCGCTTCCACGAGACGATGGAGGGGCTGGCGGCCCGCGCAGACGAGGCGCCGGTGTCCGAGCTGCTCGAGGCCGTGCTGCGCGAGACCGGCTACCTCGACGCGCTGGCGGCCGAGCGCACGATCGAGGCCGAGGGCCGCGCCGAGAACCTCGAGGAGCTGGTCGGGATGGCGGGGGAGTTCGACGCCAACCACGAGCTGGAGGGGGAGGGCGAGTCCTCGCCGCTGGAGGAGTTCCTGCAACAGATCTCCCTCTTCACCCAGCAGGACGACCTGCGCGCTGAGGAGTCGCTGATCACGCTGATGACCCTGCACAACGCCAAGGGGCTGGAGTACGACACGGTCTTCCTCCTCGGCTGCGAGGACGGCGCCTTCCCCCACATGCGGGCGCTGGAAGAGGGGGGAGAAGAGGAGGAGCGGCGGCTCTGCTACGTCGGCATCACCCGCGCCCGCAAGCGCCTCTACCTCACCTGGGCGCGCGAACGCCGCCTCTTCGGCCGTGCCGAGCGCAACCTGCCGTCGCGCTTCATCGACGAGCTGCCGGCGGAGCTGACCGAGCGCCACTCCAGTGCGCCCGGCGCGGCGGCGGGCCTCGGCTGGGAGACGACGAGCGCGGACGCCGCGGGGGCGATCGACCCCGGTCCCACGCTGGAGCTGCGCACCGGCGACGACGTCGTCCACGCGGCCTTCGGCGACGGCGTGGTCACCGCGGTCGAGGCCGGCGGGATCGTCGTCGTGCGCTTCGCCGCTGACGGGACCGAGCGCAAGCTGATGGCCGACTACGCGCCCGTCCGGAGGCGCTGATGGCGGCCCGTGCGATCGACGGCAAGGCGGTTGGCGCGGCGGTTCGCGCCAGGGTCGCCGAGGAGGTTGCAGCCTACGAGGCCGAGTGCGGCCGGACCCCGATGCTGGTGACGGTGATCGTCGGCGAGGACCCGGCCTCGGAGATCTACGTCCGCAACAAGCACAAAGCTTGCGAGGAGGCCGGGATGCGCTCTGCCCACCATGGCCTGCCCACCGGCACCAGCGAGAACGAGCTGCTGGAGCTGGTCGCGGAGTTGGGCTTGGACCGCGACGTCGACGGCATCCTCGTCCAGCTTCCGGTGCCCGAGCACATCGACCCCGACCGGGTCGTCGCCGCGCTCGATCCCGCCAAGGACGTCGACGGGCTGACCCCGGTCAACGCCGGCCTGCTCGCGCACGGGATGCCCGGTCTCGTCCCGTGCACGCCGGCGGGGGTGATGGAGCTGCTCCGACACGAGGGGGTCGAGCTGGAGGGCGCCGAGGCGGTCGTCGTCGGTCGCTCGAAGCTGGTCGGCGTGCCGGTCGCGCGGCTGCTGCTGGCGGCGAACGCGACGGTGACGATGTGCCACTCGCGCACCCGCGATCTATCCGAGGTCTGCCGGCGTGGAGACGTCCTGGTTGCCGCGGCCGGCTCGGCCGGTTTGATCGGCGCCGACGCGATCAAGCCGGGCGCCGTGGTGATCGACGTGGGGACGAACCGGACCGACGACGGGCTCCGCGGCGACGTCGATTTCGAGGCGGCGGCCGAGGTCGCAGCGGCGATCACTCCGGTGCCCGGCGGAGTCGGGCCGATGACGATCGCGATGCTGCTCGTCAACACGCTGGCTGCCGCCCGGGCGCGGGTGTAGTGTCGCTTCGACCGCTAGAGACAACGGAGGTAGGCAAATGGATCTGGACAGGCTGAGCATGGGTGAGAAGATCGCGTCCGTATCCGCGATCCTGCTTTTCGTCTTCATGTTCTTCAACTGGTTCGGCGTCGAGGTGTCGGGCGTCGGCGGGTTCTCGGGCACGATCTCCGGTGAGGGCGGCAATGCCTGGGAGGCGCTGGACTTCATCCCGTACGTCCTCCTGGCGACCATCGTCGTCGCGCTCGGCGTGGCGGCGCTGCGGCTCACCGACGCCGCCTATGAGCCGCCGGTGTCGGCCAACACCGTGGTCACGGTCCTCGGTGTGATCTCGGTGCTGCTGATCCTCTTCCGGATCGTCGATCCGCCGACCTTCGGCAGCTTCGGCGGCGTCTCGGTCGAGGCGACCCGCAACATCGGCATCTTCCTCGGCCTGATCGCCGCCGGGGGGATCGCCTACGGCGGTTACAGCGCGATGCGGGAGGAAGGGATGACCTTCGGCGACGCGGCGGACCGGCTTTCCAGCGGGCCCGGCGCCGGTACTCCTCCTCCGTCTTCGCAGCCGCCTTCATCTTCGGCACCGCCCCCGCCTCCGCCGCCACCCTCGAATCCATCTCCGCCTCAGGGCTAGGAGGGCTGCGGGCAGGGGGTTCCGCTTAACTTTTTCGAGGAACGAAAATTGCTGGCGCTCGGACGTGCGCTCGCGAAAAAGTACAAGACGCTCCACCCCCTGCCCGCAGCCCTAGAATCCGCCGCGTGATCGAGCGGGAGCAAGTTCTGCACGTGGCCAAGCTGGCGCGACTCGGGCTTTCCGAGGAGGAAGTCGAGCGGATGGCCGGGGAGCTCTCGGGGATCCTCGAGCACGTCGACCGGATCAGTGAGCTGGAGCTGGACGATGTGCCGCCGACGTCGCATGTGGTTGAGCTGGAGAACGTGCTTAGGGCGGACGAGCCGCATGAGAGTTTGGATAGGGATATAGCTTTGTCCCAGGCTCCCGACCCGGTTGACGGGGCCTTTCGGGTTCCCTCGCCACAGGCGGAGGGCTAGGCGGTGGACATGCTCGAGCTGACCGCCGTGCAGGCTCAGGAGGCGATGGCCTCCGGCGACCTCTCGCCGGCCGAGTACGGGGAGGCCTGGGCGGCGGCCGCCGGGGGCGATGAGCTGAACGCGTACCTGTGGCGGGACGGCAACGGCGACGCTGGGGCAATCGCGGTCGAGCAGCCTCGGCTTGCGCCGGTCGCGGTCAAGGACATCTTCTGCACCGAGGGGGTGCCGACCACGGCGGGGTCGCGGATCCTCGAGGGCTACCGGCCGGCCTACACCTCCACCGCGGTGCGGCACCTGATCGAGGCCGGGGCGCCGGTGCTCGGCAAGACCAACATGGACGAGTTCGCGATGGGCTCCTCCAACGAGAACTCGGCCTACGGGCCGGTGCTCAACCCGTGGGATCGCGATCGCGTGCCCGGCGGCTCCTCGGGCGGCTCGGCCGCCGTGGTCGCCGGCGGGCTGGCGCCCTGGGCGATCGGGACGGACACCGGCGGCTCGATCCGCCAGCCCGCCTCGCTCTGCGGCATCGTCGGCCTCAAGCCCACCTACGGCGCGATCTCGCGCTACGGCATGATCGCCTTCGCCTCCTCGCTGGACCAGTGCGGCCCGCTCACCCGGGACGTCAGGGACGCCGCGTTGATGCTCTCGATCCTGCAGGGGGGCGACCCCCGCGACTCGACCTCGGTCGGCCTCGGCGAGTCGCCCCGGCTGCCCGACCGCGAGGACCTGAGCGGCCTGCGCTTCGCCGTCCCCTCCGAGCTCGCCCGCGACGCGATCGAGCCGGGCGTCCGCGAGGTCTTCGAGGCGACGCTTGCCCGGATCGAGCAGCTCGGCGGCGAGATCGCCGAAACGGCATTGCCCCACGCCGAGCACGGGATCTCCGCCTACTACGTGATCGCGCCCGCCGAGGCTTCCTCGAACCTGGCCCGCTACGACGGCGTCCGCTACGGGATGCGCAGCGAGGTGGCAGGCGACCTGATCGAGATGTACGAGACGACCCGGGCGGAGGGGTTCGGCACCGAGGTCAAGCGCCGGATCATGCTCGGCACCTACGCGCTCTCCTCGGGCTACTACGAGGCCTACTACGGCCAGGCCCAGAAAGTGCGAACGAAGATCGCCGCCGACTTCTCCGCCGCCTTCGCCGAGTTCGACTTCGTCGTCACCCCGACCTCGCCCTCGGTCGCCTTCGGGCTCGGCGAGAAGACGGCCGACCCGCTGGCGATGTACCTCAACGACTTCTTCACCGTGCCGATGAGCCTCGCCGGCATCCCCGCGATCTCGATCCCCGCCGGGCTCGCCGAGCCCGCCGGAGGCGGTCCCCGGCTCCCCGTCGGCTTCCAGATCGCCGCCCCCGCCTTCGCCGAGCAGAAGCTGCTCGACGCCGCCCATGCCCTCGAGCAGGCGATCGGCTTCGACACGCGGCCGGAGGGCGTCCGTGGCTGAGCTCGAGGCCGTGATCGGGCTGGAGATCCACGTCCAGCTGGCGACCAGGACGAAGATGTTCTGCGGCTGCGGCTCTCCTTCGGCGACGAGCCCAACGTCCACACCTGCCCCGTCTGCCTGGCTCATCCGGGCGTGCTCCCGGTGACCAACGAGCAGGCGATCCTCTACGCGCTGAAGATCGCCGCCGCCCTGGAGTGCGAGGTCGCCCCGCGCTCGATCTTCCATCGCAAGAACTACTTCTATCCCGACAGTCCCAAGGCGTACCAGATCAGCCAGTACGACATCCCGATCGCCAGCAACGGCCGGCTCGGCGAGGTCCGCATCAACCGGGCGCACCTCGAGGAGGACGCGGCGAAGATGATCCACGTTGGCGATTCGGGCCGCATCCACGGCTCCGGCGCCTCCCTGGTCGACTTCAACCGCGGCGGCACGCCGCTGGTCGAGATCGTCACCGAACCGGACCTGCGCAGCGCCCCCGAGGCCGCCGCGTGGGCCCGGCTGCTTCGCGAGACGGTCCGCCAGCTCGGCGTCTCCGACGTGAACATGGAGGAGGGCAGCCTGCGGGTCGACGCCAACGTCTCGGTGCGGCCCGCCGGCAGCGATGAGCTGGGGACGAAGACCGAGCTGAAGAACATGAACAGCTTCCGCTTCCTCGAGCGCGGCATGGAAGCCGAGCTGGCCCGCCAGCGCGAGCTGATCGAGGCGGGGGGGACCGTGTTCCAGGAGACCCTCCACTTCCACCCCGAGGACGGCACGCTGCACCCGCTGCGCTCCAAGGAGGAGGCGCACGACTACCGCTATTTCCCCGAGCCCGACCTGGTGCCGATCGCTCCGACCGAGGAGATGATCCGCGAGGCGCGAGAATCGCTGCCGGAGCTGCCCGCGGCGCGCCAGGCGCGCTACGAGAGCGAGCTGGGCCTCGCCACCGACGTCGCCGCGCTCCTGGCGGCCGACCCCGAGACCGCCGCCTACTTCGAGCAGACCGCGGGTCTCGCCGCCGGCGCCGAGGCGAAGGTCGTCGCCAACTGGGTGACCGGAGAGCTGGCCGCGGCCCTGCGCCAAGAGGGGGGAGAGGCAACCGCGGCTGGGTCCAAGGTCGACCCCGCCACCCTGGCCGCTCTCATCGGCATGGTCCAGGCGAAGAAGATCTCCCACGGCAGCGGCAAGACGGTGCTGGCGACGCTCGTCGCCGAAGGCGGCGACCCCGAGGCGATCGTCGAGCGCGAGGGCCTCGCCCAGATCTCAGACAGCGGCGAGCTGGAGGCGATAGTCGCCGCCGCTGTCGAGGCCAACCCCGAGGCCGCCGAGCAGATCCGCTCCGGCAACCAGAAAGCGATCGGCGCCATAGTCGGCGCCGTGATGAAGGAGACCAAGGGCCGCGCCGACGGCGGCGAGGTAAATCGCCTGATCAAGAGGCAACTGGGCCTTTAAGGCGACCGCCTCCGCGGGGGCGAACTTCTCGCCCCCGCGGCTTAGACGGAGGTGGATGACATAACCGCGGTGGTCCTACTGGCCTACGCGGGTGGGCGAAACTTTATCGCTGCATCGGCCCTCACGCAAGCCAACCGGCGAAAGTGCGTTACAGCACTTTGTAACAACTTGTCACAAAGTGCTAAGTTGGGCACATGGCCTGGAACGTCGTCATCGCCGGTGGTGGATTCGGGGGCGCGATGGCGGCGCGGGAGCTGGAGCGGATACTGCCTCGGCAGTCGACCCGGCTGGTCCTCGTCAACGACGTCAACTTCCTGCTCTACACGCCGTTCCTGCCCGAGGCGGCCGCGGGGACGCTGGAGCCGCGCCACGTGGTCACGCCGCTGCGCGAGATCCTCGACCGTACGTACCTGCGGTTGGGTTCGATCGTCGGCCATGACCCGGTTGCGAGGACGGTCGAGCTCCGCACCCGCGAGGGCGAGTCCGAGCGGCTTCCCTACGACCAGCTGCTGCTCGCGCTCGGCTCGGTCTCGCGCGTGCTGCCCGTGCCCGGCCTCTCCGAGCACGCGATCGGGTTCAAGAGCCTCGCCGACGCGATCTGGCTGCGCAACCACGTGATCGAGACGCTGGAGGCGGCCAACGCGACCGACGACGCGGCCCGCCGCGAGGAGCTGCTCACCTACGTCTTCGTCGGCGGCGGCTACGCGGGCCTCGAGGCCCTGGCCGAGCTGCAGGACTTCGCCGCCGACGCGATCGAGAGCTATCCGCGGGCCCGCCTGCACGGCATGCGCTGGGTCCTGGTCGAGGCCGCCGACCGCGTCCTGCCCGAGATCGACGCCGAGCTGGCCGAGTACGCGCTGCGCGAGCTGCGCGGCCGCGGCATCGACGTCCGCCTCGGCACGACCCTCGAGGAGGTGCGCGCCGACAGCGCCAGCCTCGCCACCGGTGAGACCCTGCCCACCCGCACCGTCGTCTGGACCGCCGGCGTTGCGCCGCACCCGAGCCTGCGCCAGCTGTCCGTGCCGCTCGACGAGCGCGGCCGCGTCCCGGTCGACGAGCGCCTGCGCGTCAGGGGCATGGACTCGGTCTGGGCGATCGGCGACTGCGCCGCCGCTCCCGACCCGCGCGGCGGGCTCTGCCCGCCGACCGCGCAGCACGCGGTGCGCCAGGGGCCGGTGGTCGCCGGCAACATCGCTGCCGAGCTCGGCATCGGCAGCGCCCGTCCGTTCGACTACCGCGGCAATGCCGCTTTCGTCAACCTCGGCCGCTACAAGGCGGTTGGGAAGGTCGGCAACCGCACCTTCCGAGGCTTCCCCGCCTGGTGGATGGCCCGGACTTACCACATGAGCCAGATCCCGGGTGCGGCCCGCAAGGCGCGCGCGGTGATCGACTGGACCGCCAGCCTGCCCTTTCGCCGCGACATCTCCGAGGTCGGCTCGATCGGGCACCCCGAGCCCCTGCGGTCGTCATTCGCTCCGGCCAGCGCGCCAAATGACGACCGCGCGTCATGATTGACCCATGGGATTCGAGTACCTCGTCATCGCCTTCTTCTTCGGCCTAGCCACGGCGATCATCGGCAAGGGCAAGGGCAGCTCGTTCTGGCTCTGGCTGCTGATCGGCACGGTGCTGCCGCCGCTCGGCCTGATCGCGGTGATCCTCTACCGCTCCGAGAAGGACGAACCCGAACGCCAGTGCCCCAACTGCTACAAGGCGGTCAAGCTCTACGTCCAGGTCTGCCCTCGCTGTGGGACGGACCTCTACCTGCCCGACCCGGCCGCCGTGCGGCACCCGGGCGTCCGGTAGCCGCCGCTACCTCAGCCAGGTGCGAACGATCGCGTTGGCGAAGCCGAGGCCGTAGCGGACGACCGCTGGCTTCTTCGAGTGGCCGTGCAGGCGGCGCTCGACCGTTATCGGGACCTCCTTGGCGGGAATCCCGCGCTTGATCGCCTCGATCATGAACTCGGAGGTGTGGAACTGCTCCTGGCGCAGGACGAGCTGAGGGAGGACGGTGGTCCGCACGGCGCGGTAGCCGTTGGAGCAGTCGCTCACCTTGGTGCGGGTGATGAGGGAGACGAGCCGGTTGAAGAAGACGATGCCGAGCTCGCGGGACAGGTGGTTGCGGTCGGCCTGGCCGAGCACGCGGGAGCCGTGGGCGACGTCGACCTCGCCGTCGAGGACCGGCTTGACCAGGCGCTCCATCTCCGCCGGCAGGTGCTGCCCGTCGGCGTCGAGCGTGACGACGACCTCGGCGCCCGATTCGACCATCAGCCGGTAGCCGGTGCGCAGGGCCGCGCCGCCGCCGCGGTTGATCACGTGGCGGGCGACGACCGCGCCGTGCTCGGCCGCCACGTCGGCCGTGCCGTCCCGCGAGCCGTCGTCGACGACGAGCACCGCGATCGGCGTGCCGCAGACCTCCTCCGGCATCAGGTCGAGCACGTAGCCGACGTTCTCGGCCTCGTTGTAGGCGGGGACGAGGACCGCGACCTTGCCGCGGAAGCGCTCCGGCAGGCCCGCTTGGCGGAACTCCTCCCAGGCGAGCCCCTCCAGCACGGCGGAGAGCTGGCGCGAGTTGCGCGCCGCCTGGGAGAGCGCCCGCAGCACGAGCATGAAGAGGATGAAGATCGAGAAGACGGCGAGGCCGAGGATGCGGCCGCCGTTGCCCTTCTCGAATGAGAAGGCGGAGAGCAGCTTGTCGGTGATTTCGGTGCCCGAGACGAGCGCCAGGCCGAGCCCGGCCGCGATCAGGATCAGCACGTCGACGTTGCGCAGCGTGTGGCGGCGCAGCACGGCGTAGGCGACGAGCGCGATCGCGGCGAGAAGGCCGGCGCTGCGCAGTGCCGTCAGCTCGGCGGGGAAGATGCCTGCGTAGAGCGCCATCGTGGGCTGGACAATAGGGCTGCGGTCCCCCGTGAGAGTGCCGCCGCGGCGAGCGGGAAGACCAGCGTCATCAGCACCTCGTTGCGGCGCGGGGCGGCCAGGGAGGCGGCCCCGACCGCGGTTACGAGCGCCAGCGGCGTCGCCATCGCCGCCAGCTCCCACCAGCGCCGGCGCCAGCCGAGCACGCCGAGCCCGGCGAGGGCCAGCCCCACGATCAGCGTCTGCGCGACCCGCCCCGCGGTGCTGCTCATCGCTTCGCCGATCCCGGCGCTCCACATCCGCCAGGTCTTGCGCGCGGTCATCGCCGCGTAGCCCACCGGGTCCTCGCCGAGGTAGTGGGAAAGGTTCTGCCTGCCGATCTTGCCCAGCGCCTCGTCGCGCGGCAGCTCGGGATAGCGCTCGGCGACCCTGTCGAAGAGCGGCGTTGGGTTCACGTCCTCCAGCGCCTCGGAATGCGGATCGAGGTCGCGATGCAGATAGCGGCGCACGAGGATCGCCTTGACCCGCTGGTATTCGCCGTCGGCGGGAAGGTAGGTGCCGACGTAGAGCGCCTTGCCGCCGCCGGTCGAGATCGGCACGGTGCGCTCGAGGGCGATCTGGTTGCGCACCGTCCAGGGCACGATCGGCACCAGTAGCGCCGCGGTCAGCAGCGCGGCCCCGGCGAGTCCGGGTTTCCAGCCCCGCTCTCGGCCGACCCGGATCAGCGCGAGCACCGAGAAGGCGATCCCGACCAGCAGGTACTCGGGCCGGATCAGCGCGGTGAGGCCGAAGAGGAAGCCCGGCAGGAGCCAGGCCCGCAGGCGCTCTCGCTCGCTCGCCCAGAGGAAGGCGAGGACCGCGGCCGGGAGCGTGAACATCGCCGGCGGCTCGCTGGCGAGGATGCCGACGGAGTGGATGAACGGGGGGTAGACGGCGACCGCGAAGGCCGCGAGCAGCCCGGCGGGCCGGCAGTTGATCCGCCTGCCGAGCAGGTAGACGACGAGGATCGTGCCGAGCCCGAGCAGCAGCTCCACGATCCGCGCCGTCCCTTCGCGCGCGCCTCCGGTGGCGTAGAAGCTGGCCGCGTAGAGCAGCGGGGCGCCCGGGGACCAGTCGCTGGAGTCCTCGAACGTCGGCCCCCCGAAGCTCTGTTCCTCGTACAAAGCCTTGGAGAGGGCGTAGTAGGCGCGGGAGTCGTCGCCGGGAGTTGGCAGCGGCTCGATCGCCCGGTATGCGCGCAGGCCGAAGCCGAGCACGAGTATCGCCGCGAGCAGCACCAGCGTCGTGCGCCCGTGGCGCTCGGGCAGTCCGCGAATCCAGGCGCTTAGCTTCGCCATCGTCGCGCGAGGCTATCCCGACAGGCCACGAGTCCGACGCCGGCCAGCGCCGCGACGAGTGGCAGCATCACCAGCACGCGCCGCGGCGAGGCGACGAGGAGGGCGCTGAGCGCGGTGATCCCGACGAAGATCGTCGCCAGCAGCAGCGCCTCCCAGCGCCGCTGCGCGGCCAGCACAACCAACCCGACCAGCCCGAAGGCGACCAGCGCCCAGTGCAGCAGCTCCCAGCCAGGCTGGCGCATCACGTCGCGCGGCCCGTGCGACCAGATCCGCCCGACCTTCGTCGCGACGAACCCCGCGTACTCGACCGGCTCCTCGGAGAGGTCGTCCCAAAGCTGTTCGCGTCCCATCCGGCCAAGCGCTTCGTCGGTTTCCATCTGCGGGTAACGGCTCGCGGCCAGCCGGGCCAGGATCTGCTCCAGCCGCAACCGCCCGACCGCCCCGGGCCCGAACAGCTCCGGATGCCGCTCCACCACCTCCGCCCCGACCCTTTCCGGGTCTCCGTTGGAGGGCAGGTAGGTGCCGGCAAACAGCACCTGTCCACCCCCGGTGGAAACCGGCACGAACCGGTCAAGCGCCACCGCATTCCGCACCGTCCAGGGCACAACCAGGAGTGCAGCGCCGGCCAGGAAGATCGCCGTCATCGCCAGCGACTGGCGCCATCCGACTCGCCAGCCCCTAGCCAGGACAAGCAAGCTCACGAGCAAGACGACTCCGAGGTACTCCGGACGGACCAGAGCTAGCCCGCCGAACAAGACACCCGGCACCAACCATCTCACCCCGCGACAGGACCCGCGGGCCAACACGGCTGGTCCCGCCGCCCAAAGCGTGGCGAGCACCCCACCCGAGAGCAGCGTCGCCGCCAGCGGCTCGCTCATGAGCATGCCCTGGTACTCGAGCAGCGCCGGGTAGATGGCGATTGCCGCAGCTCCGATCAGGCCGGCGAGCGGCCCCGACAGCCTGCGTCCGATCAGGTAGGTGAAGAGGACCGCGAGCGTGCCGAGCAAGGCGAGCAGCAACCGCACCGTGCGTTCGTGAACGCCCCCGGTCAGCTTGTAGACGCCCGCCGCGAAGAGCGGCAGCCCGGGTGAGTAGTTGCTCGCCGGTTGGGTCGCCGTCGAGCCCAGCGTGAAGCCCTCGCCCTCGTCGAGGTTGCGGGCGATCTCGGCGTAGGCGGCCGCGTCGAATACGGGGGCGCGGCCGTCCCAGGCCTCGCCGAGTCGCAGGCCGAGCCCGAGCAGCAGGATCGCGGCCAGGGCGGCGAGGCCGATCGTGCCGCCGTTGCGCTCCGCGAAGCCGCTCATCGCCCGGATGCTATGGCCGCGGGTCGTCGCCCCCGTTCGCTACGCTGCCGCGACTTATGCGCGTTCTCATTCTTGGGGGCGACGGCTACCTGGGCTGGCCAACAGCCCTCAGGTTCTCCGCTCGGGGCCACGAGGTCACCGTCGTCGACAACTTCATCCGCCGCCGCTGGGTCGATGGCGTGGGCAGCGACTCGCTGACCCCCATCCGCGACCTCAGCGAGCGCCTCGACGCCTGGCGCGAGGTCTCCGGCAACGAGATCCGCAGCTTCGTCGGCTCGGTCGAGGACGGCGAGTTCCTCGACGGGGTCGTCGCCGAGACCCGGCCCGAGGTCGTCGTCCACTACGGGCAGCAGGCCTCGGCGCCCTACTCGATGGCCTCGCGCGAGAAGGCGGTCGAGACCCAGTACGGCAACGTGATCGGCAATCTCAACCT
Source organism: uncultured Solirubrobacterales bacterium (assembly GCA_963801245.1). GTDB lineage: Bacteria > Actinomycetota > Thermoleophilia > Solirubrobacterales > 70-9 > VRUE01. The sequence goes on along the minus strand of CAWDEA010000003.1, from coordinate 695,632 downwards.
GCTCTTCGCGATCCGCGACCACGTGCCCGAGTGCCATCTGGTCAAGCTCGGCACGATGGGCGAGTACGGCCAGCCCAACATCGACATCGAGGAGGGCTACATACGGATCGAGCACAAGGGCCGCAGCGACACGCTGCCGTTCCCCAAGCTGCCGGCCTCGCTGTACCACTGCTCCAAGGTCCACGACTCGACCAACATCCACTTCGCCTGCCGCACCTGGGGCCTGCGCGCCACCGACCTCAACCAGGGCGTCGTCTACGGGATCGAGACCGAGGAGACCGCGGGCGACGAGCGGCTGATAACCCGCTTCGACTACGACGAGATCTTCGGCACGGTGCTCAACCGCTTCTGCATGCAGGCCGTGATCGGCCACCCGCTCACGGTCTACGGCACGGGCGGCCAGACGCGCGGCTTCCTCAACATCCGCGACACGCTGCAGTGCGTCGAGCTGGCGGCCCTCAACCCGGCTGAGGCGGGCGAGTTCCGCGTCTTCAACCAGTTCACCGAGCAGTTCTCGGTGATCGACCTAGCCCACCTGGTCAAGTTCTCCGCCGAGCACCTCGGCTACTCGGTCGATATCCAGCACTACGACAACCCGCGGGTCGAGAAGGAAGAGCACTACTACAACGCGATTCACACCAAGCTGCTCAAGCTCGGCCTCGAGCCGACGCTGCTCGGCGAGGAGCTGGTCGAGTCGATGATCCACGCGATCGAGCGCCACAAGGACCGCGCGATCCCCAGCGCCATCGACCCCCACACCCGCTGGAACCCGGGGTCCCCGATAAAGCTCCAAAGCTGACGCGTCGGCCCCCGGGTCGGCAAAAGCCCTGCGTTTATGAGCATGAGACCACTGGTAGCATCGCCTCCACGATGAGAGCTGCGGATGCGCTTATGGAATCGCTCAAAGCCGAGGGCGTGGAGCACGTTTTCGGCATTCCCGGTGGGGCCAACCTGCCTACCTACGACGCGCTGGTCGACGCGGAGTTCCGCCACATCCAGGTGCGCCACGAGCAGGGAGGAGGCCACGCGGCCGAGGGTTACGCCAAGGCCTCGGGCAAAGTCGGGGTCGCCTTCGCGACCTCCGGCCCGGGTGCGACCAACCTGGTCACGGCGATCGCCGACTCGATGCTGGACTCGGTCCCGACCGTCTTCATCACCGGCCAGGTGCGGACCGAGCTGATCGGCACCGACGGCTTCCAGGAGGCCGACATCCTCGGCTCGACCCTGCCCTTCGTCAAGCATTCCTTCCAGGTCACCGACCCGCGGCAGATTCCCGAGTACGTGCACGAGGCTTTCCACGTCGCCTCGACCGGGCGCCCGGGACCCGTCCTGCTGGACATCCCCCAGGACCTCTCGCGGGCGGAAATCGACTACGCGCCGCGCACCGAGCCGGTCGAGCTGGCCGGCTACAAACCGCCGAGCGCCCCCAACGTCAAGCAGGTCCGCATCGCCGCCAAGGCGCTCGCCAACGCCCGCAAGCCGATCCTCTACACGGGCGGCGGCGTGGTCAACGCCAACGCCTCCGAGGAGCTGCGCGAGCTGGCGGCCGCCGACCGCTTCCCGATCACCTCGACCCTGATGGGCCTCGGCAGCTACCCGGCCTCCGGCGAGCAGTGGCTGGGGATGCTCGGCATGCACGGCACCCGCGCCGCCAACTACGCGATGGACGAGGCCGACCTGATCGTCGCGATCGGCGCCCGCTTCGACGACCGGATCACCGGCAAGCTCTCCGAGTTCGCGCCGCACGCAAAGTTCATCCACATCGACGTCGACCCGGCGGAGATCTCCAAGAACGTCCCGGCTCACATCCCGATCGTCGGCGACGCCAAGCTGGTCCTGCCCGCGCTGACCCGCGAGTACCGGGCGCTGCAGACCGATCCGTCGCGCCTCGAGGCCTGGTGGAATCAGATCGAGGCGTGGCAGGAGGAGTACCCGCTGCGCTACGAGGAGGGCACCGACGGCGAGATCAAGCCGCAGTTCATGATCGAGGCGATGCACCGGGCGACGAAGGGCGACGCGATCGTCACCTCCGACGTCGGCCAGCACCAGATGTGGGCGGCGCAGTACTACGGCTTTGAGAAGCCGCGTCGCTGGATCAACTCCGGCGGGCTGGGGACGATGGGCTTCGGGCTCCCGGCGGCGGTCGGCGCCAAGGTCGCTTGCCCCGACGAGACGGTCGTCTGCCTCGCCGGCGACGGCAGCCTGATCATGAACTGCCAGGAGCTCGCGACCTGCGTCGCCGAAGAGATCCCGGTCAAGGTCTTCCTGATGAACAACGGCTACATGGGCATGGTCCGCCAGTGGCAGGAGCTCTTCTGGGACCGCCGCTACAGCTCGGTCGAGATGGGCCCGAGCCCGGACTGGGTCAAGCTCGCCGAGGCCTTCGGGGCCACCGGCCTGCGCTGCGAGGACTCCGCCGACCTCGAGGAGACGATGGTCAAGGCGCTGGAGACCGACGGCCCGGTCCTGCTCGACGTGCGCGTCTCGCCCGAGGAGAACTGCTTCCCGATGATCCCGGCCGGGGCCGCCGCCAGGGACATGGTCGGCTGATGGAGGCCGGGACCCCACAGGTCGTCAAGCTGGAGGACCTGCGCGTCCCCGGCCAGCTCAGCGGCCGCAAGCACATCCTCTCGATCCTGGTCGAGAACAAGCCGGGCGTGCTGGCGCGCGTCGCCGGGCTCTTCTCCCGGCGTGGCTTCAACATCGACACGCTCGCCGTCGGCCCGACCGACGACCCGAGCATCTCCCGCATCACCCTCACGCTCGACGGCGCCGTACACCCGATCGACCAGGTGACCAAGCAGCTGCACAAGCTGGTCAACGTGCTGAAGATCCGCGACATGGAGCCCGAGGAGACGGTCGCCCGCGAGATGGCGATGTTCAAAGTCTCCGCCGCGGTAGAGAGCCGCTCGGAGATCATCCAGTTCGCCGAGATCTTCCGCGCCAAGATCGTCGACGTCTCGCGCCGCGCGCTGACGATCGAGGTCACCGGCTCCGCCGACAAGATCGAGGCCTTCGAGCGGATGATCCGCCCGCACGGCTTGATCGAGATGGTCCGGACGGGCGAGATCGCGATCGCTCGCGGCTCAGATTGAAAACGACGGCCCCAGATGTCGCCATGCGGCGTCCTCGGTCGCCCGAATAGCGCTGCTATTCGGGCTCCCTGCGTCCTTGCCTGGCAACGTCTGGACCTCGTCGTTTCCTAATCTGACGACGACGGTCGAGCGGGCTCTCTCTCGCGGGAGGAAAACCGTCGTAAGCACCACCGTTCCGGTCGACGGGGTGGATCCCTGCGCGGCCGTGTTCGCCTCGCGGCTGGCCTCGGACCGCTGGTTCTGCTGGGAGCAGCCAGACAGGGGGTTTGCCCTTGCCGCGCTCGGCGTGGCTCACGAGGTGACCTCGCGCGGGCCGGACCGCTTCCGCGACGTGGCCCGGGGGTGTCTGGGCGCGGAGGCGATCTTCGAGGAGCCGCGGGGGCTGCCCGCGGGCGCCGGAGCGGTCTGGGTCGGTGGCTTCGCCTTCGACCCCGACGGCGGGTCCTCCTCGACCTGGTCCTCGCTGCCTCCGGCCTCGCTGGTGTTACCCGAGGTCTCGCTCTGCCGCAGCGGCGAGGACGCCTTTCTCACCGTCAACGCCGTCGTCCGGCCGGGCGAGGACGCGGACGAGCTCGTCTCCGGCCTCGAGGCCAGGCTCGCGGGGCTGCGCGCCGACCCGCTGCCGATGCTCGACCCTCACCCGACGGGACGGGTCGAGATTTCCAGCGCCCGCCCCCCGGGCGACTTCGAGCGTGCCGTGGCGGCTGCGACCGGGCGGATCGAGGCGGGGGAGATGTCGAAGGTGGTGCTGGCCCGCGAGGTGCTGGTGTCCGCCGGCGCCGCCCACGATCCCGCCGCGGTCTTCGGGGCGATGCGCGAGCAGTTCCCCTCCTGCTTCTGCTTTTGCTGCGGTACGCCCGAGGCGGCGTTCGTCGGCGCCAGCCCCGAGCTGCTGATGCGCCGCTCCGGCGCCAGCGTCTCCACGGTGGCCCTCGCCGGATCGACCCGCCGCAGCTCCGACCCCGCGGTTGACGACCACCTCGGCGAGCAGCTCCTGCGCAGCGACAAGGATCGCCGCGAGCACGCGATCGTGGCCGAGCGGATCGCTCGCGTCCTGCGCCCCCACGCGGTCTGGGTCGAAACCGCCCCGGAGCCGGAGATCGTCAAGGTCGCCAACATCCAGCACCTCGCCACGCCCATCGTCGCCCAGCTGGCCGATCCTCGCTCCGCGGTCGAGCTTGCCGGCATGCTGCACCCGACGCCCGCCGTCGGCGGCGAGCCTCGCGAGGCGGCGAGGGCCGCGATCGCCGAGCTCGAGCGGATGGACCGCGGCTGGTACGCCGGCCCGGTCGGCTGGATGGACGCCACCGAAGACGGCGAGTTCTGCGTAGCCCTGCGCAGCGCGGTCCTCCGCGACCGCGAGGCCCACCTCTACGCCGGTGTCGGCATCGTCTCCGGCTCCGACCCCGCCGCCGAGCTGGCCGAGACCGAGGTCAAGCTCGGCGCCCTTCTGCCGCTGCTGGCGGAGTGAGCTGCCGGCGGGGTTGGCGCCTCTCCGGCTCTCGGGGCCGCGGACCGTGCAGGACCCGCCCGATCGCCGAGTGGCGGACGATGGCGCCGTAGGCGGGGTAGATCACGGCGAGCGTGGCGGCGACGAGGATCGCCAGGCGCAGTGAGTTGGGCATCGCCAGCTCGAAGAGGACGATCGCGAATGCAGCCATGACCGGGAAGTGGCTGAGGTAGATCCAGTAGGAGGCGTCGGCCCGGTAGCGCAGTCTCGGGGACGGCTTGTGCAGGAAGCGCCGCGCGAGGCCGAGCAGGCCGAAGACCAGCGACCAGGTGGCAACCGAGAGCAGGAGCAGGGCGAGGAGATGCAGCCATCGACTGGCGCCGATCGACGGATTGCCCTGGAGGAGGAACAGCGCCAGGGCCGGCGGCAGGGAGAGGGCGGCGAAGAGCGCGTATCTACGCGGTTGCGACTCGATGCTCTCGCGCAGGTCGCGGATCGCGAACAGGGCCCAGCCGGCGGCGAAGAAGATGCCGTAGTAGGCGAGCAGGTCAAGGCTGGGGACGAAGCTTTCCCCGGGCGCCTCGGCGATCCAGGTCGGCTGTCGGTAGAGGAGGAGCGCGCACGGCACGGCGAGCAGGAGCGGGGCAAGGCTGTGCGGGATCACGAGGGCGCCGCCGCGGCGCAACGCCCCTTTGAGGCCCGGGCTATGGCCGAGGAGGTGCTGAGCGACCAGCGCCACCGCGTAGAGCATCGCCAGGTACCAGAGGAACCACACGTACGAGGGGTGCGGATCGGAGAAGGCGGCGAGCCCGGTTGCTTGATGGCTGATCGGGACCGTCGCTATCGGCTGGAAGAGCAGCGTCAGGATTGGCCCAACCACCGCAACGACGACCACGAGGGGAATGCCGATGCGAACCAGCCGGTTGCGAACGACGGCGGCCGACCCGCGGGCGCGGAGCAGCAGTGCCGCGAAGAAGCCGGCGATGAGGAAGAAGAGCGGAAGGCGAAAGACGTGGATCAGCCAATAGACGGTCGCCTCGGCGTCGTTCCAGCCCCCGCGCAGGCCCATCATCGCCACGGCGTGAGCCGGCAGGATCAGGACCATGGTCAGCGCCCGCAGGGCGTCGAGGTGGTGCAGCCGGTCGGGCTTCACCCACTCACCGCCGTGCTGACCGCGGCGCTGAGGCGGCGGTGCAGGTCGACGTTCTCCCCGCGGTCGGTCTTGACCTCGATCAGGCCGGTTCCGGCACTCAGAGCCTCGGGCAGCTGCTCCAGCGACCCGAGCCGGCGGTGTGGAAGGTCAAACAGGTCCGCGGCTTTGGCGGCGTCGACCCCGCGCGGCGTGCCGAGCAGAGCCTCGAACTCCGCCGCGGGCAGCGCCGCGGCCTGGGGAAGGAAGCCGAAGATGCCGCCCCCGTCGTTGTCGATCACCACGACCCGCACGGGCGTGGAGACGTCGCGCAGGGCGGCGAGCCCGCCGACGTCATGCAGGAGGCCGAGGTCGCCGGTGACGATCGTGGTCGGCCGGCCCGAGGCGTGGGCGGCGCCGATCCCAGCGGAGACGAGCCCGTCGATGCCGTTGGCGCCGCGGTTGCTGAGGAAGAGCGCGTCGGTCTCCGAGGGCGACAGGAACGCCTCCTGGTCGCGAATCGGCATGCTCGACGCCGTGTAGACGAGGTCGCCGTCGCGGTGGGCGCGGCCGAGGGCGAGGTGGAGCCCGGGCTCGGTCGGACCGGCGAGGCTCTCCAGCTCCGTCTCGAGCGCTCCGCGGGCCGCCCGCTCGGCGTCCAGCCACCGGGCCGGCGCGGCCCGCTCCTCGCCCAGGCGCGCCGCCCAGCCCGAGGCCAGCTCCGTCGGATCCGCTCGCAGCAGCGCGGCGGCCCGCCGGCTCGGCTCGTTCCAGCCGCAGCTCGGGTCGACGACGATCTCGTCCGCGCCCGAGGTCGCCAGCCAGGTGCGCAGGGGCTTGCTGGCCGGCATCTCACCAAAGCGCAGGACGAGGTCGGGCCTCATCGCCTCGCGGAAGCCCTCGTCGCGCAGCAGGTGGTCGTAGGTGCTGACGACGTAGGAGCGGTCATGGGGCCCGCAGCGCAGCTGCGAGGTCGGCTCGGCGAGGATCGGGAAGCCGGCGGCGCGGGCGAGGTGGGCCAGCGGCTCGCGCAGCTCGGGGTTGAGCTGACGGCCGGCGACGATCACCCCGAAGTTCGACTCGCCGATGTGCCCGGCAATCTCGTCGAGGAGGAACTGCGACGGCTCCATGTCGATCGGCGGCACCGCTGTAAGCGGCCGGCCGTCGCGGCCCTCCAGCGCCAGCGGGTCGGTCGCTGTCACGGCGCCGGCGTCCGCAACCGGCGCCAGCGGCTCGCGCCACGGCAGGTTGAGGTGCACGGGCCCCGGTCGCTGCTCTCCGCGCGCAGCCGCCAGCGCCCGGCAGGCGACCGAGCGGTAGTGGAGAAGCCCGTCGTCGTCGGCCTCGTGCGTGCCGACTTCGCAGAACCAGCGCACGGCGTCGCCGTAGAGCTTCGCCTGGTCGATCGTCTGTCCGGCTCCGATGCCGCGCAGCTCGGGCGGCCGGTCGGCGGTGAGGACGATCAGGGGCACGGCCGACTCGTCCGCCTCGCAGATCGCCGGGTGGTAGTTGGCGGCTGCTGTGCCGGAGGTGCAGAGCATCGCCACCGGCGCGCCCGTCGCCTGGGCGGCGCCGAGGGCGAAGAAGGCAGCCGAGCGCTCGTCGACGATCACGCTCACCTCGATCTCGGGCTGGCGCCAAAGGGCGAGCGCGAGAGGTGTCGAGCGCGAGCCGGGCGAGATCGCCGCCTGACGCAGCCCGCCCCGCGCCAGCTCCTCGGCGAAGGCGGAGGCAAGTGCTGTGTTGCCGTTGGTCGGGTCCAAGGATGCGGGACGTTAGAGGCGGTGCGCCTTCAGCGCCGCCTCGTCTATCTCCACGCCCAGGCCGGGGCCGTCGGGGGCATGAAGCTTCCCGTCGCGCAGCTGGCACTGGGCCGAAGCGATCGTCGAGGCGAAGAGACGCTGGGTTGCAAGGCCGTGGGCCAGGGAGCCCCCGCCTCCCGCGTCCAGCGTCTGCGCGACCTGCGCGCCGGCGGCGATGCCCACCGGGCCGTCCAGGGCGCTGGAGACGAAGGAGGGCAGCACCTCGGCGATCTCGATCGCGGCCTCCGGCCCGCCGACCTTGGAGAGCTTGATCCCGGCCAGCGCGCACGCGTTCAGGTCCCTCGCCCGTTCGGCGTCCGCCCGGGTCTCGACGCTCTCGTCGCCGGCGATCGGGATCGATGTGGCGCCAGCCAGCTCGGCGGCTTCCTCGAGACTGGCGACGGGCTGCTCGGCCAGCTCTATGTCGAAAGGCTCGAGCTCGGCAAGTGTCCGCATCGCGGTATCGGCGTCCCAGGCCGCATTGGCGTCGATCCGTATCCGGGCCTGCGGCCCGACCGCCTCGCGCACGGCACGCACCTGGCCCACGTCATCTCCCGCGCCCAGCTTCAGCTTGAAGCTGGTGAAGCCCTCTTCCGCCCAGGCAAGGGCGTCGGCTGCGACCGCGGCGGGCCCGGCCGCGACGAGGGTCGCGTTGCACTCGACCGGTTGCGCTGGCGCTGCGCTGGGAGCCCCTTCGCTCGCTGCGCGCCGACCCCGAAGGTCGAGCAGCGCCGTCAGCGCCGCGCAGCGCGCGGGAGGGGAGAGGCGGACAGCGCCTCCCCGCAGTGTTGCCTCGTCCAGCGAGTCGCGTGCGCCAAGAGCCTCGAGCTCGGCCACGACCTGCGCCAGCCCCGTCCCGCCCCGAAGCGAGAGCGGCACGGCTTCCCCGAGTCCGATCAGCCCGTCGTCCGCTCGCAGCCGCAGCAGCACCATCTCCCGTCGGTCGAGTTGCCCACGGGCGGTCACATATGGCTGACGGAACGGCAGCGCGTAAGGGATGACCTCGACCGAAGCGATCTTCACCTCAACAGCATCCCACTCGCGTCGAATCTGCATTTGGGTGTGTTGAAGGCGCCCAAATGCAGATCCGCCGGCGGTCAGGCCGCTAGGAGCAGGCCTACCGAGACGAGCAGGCTGAAGACCGCCAACAGCGCCCCGGTGCCGGCGAGGGCACCGTTCAGGGCGGGACCGTCGGTGCGGTTGGTCATCGCCCGCATCGGGCCGATCGCCATGGGGCAGCGCCAGAAGGCCGATCAGCGGCAGCAGGCTGCTCCCGGCCCCGACCAGGGTGATCGGCAGCACGACGAAGGCACCCAGAACGAGCATCCGGTAGAGAACGACGGCGTTGTGGCGGCCGGTGCGCACTGCCAGGGTCATCTTTCCCGCCCGCCGATCGGTCTCCAGGTCGCGCACGTTGTTGACGACCAGGATCGCGGTGGCGAGGAAGCCGATCGCGATCGACAGCCCCAGCGGCACCGCCGCCAGTTCCTCCACCTGCACGTAGAAGGAGCCGTTGACGGCGACCAGGCCGAAGAAGAGGAAGACGAAGACCTCGCCCAGCCCCGCGTACCCGTAGGGCCGCGGTCCGCCGGTGTAGAGGACGCCGGCCGCGATCGAGACCGCGCCGATCAGCAGGATCACGATCCCGGCCACGGCCGCCAGGTAGATGCCGCAGGCGACGGCCACGCCGAACGCGATCCAGGTCGCGTTGAGGACTCGCCGCGGCGTCACCAGCCCGGCCGAGGTGACCCGTACGGGCCCCAGCCGGTCGGCGGTGTCCGCCCCTCGCCGCGCGTCCGAGTAGTCGTTTGCGAGATTCGTCCCGATCTGGATGAAGATCGAGCCGACCAGGGCGGCGATGAACGCCCCGACCCGGGGCAGCTCTCCGACCCATTCGACCGCCGCCGCCGTCCCGACCAGCACAGGAGCGATCGCCGCCGGCAGCGTCCGGGGCCTCGCGGCCATCAGCCAGATCCTCATGGCCGCCTCGGGAACTGGCCGAAGTCGGGCTGCCGCTTCTCCTTGAACGCCTCGCGCCCCTCCGCCGCCTCTTCGCTGCCGTAGAAGAGGAGGTTGGTGTCGTGGGCGAGCTGCTGGATCCCGGTGTAGCCGTCCTCGTGGGCGTTGAAGCTGGCCTTGACCAGGCGCAGGGCGAAGGGCGAGAGGGCGAGCATCTCCCGGCACCAGGCGACGGTCTCTCTCTCGAGATCGTCGAGCGGCACGACCGTATTGACGAGGCCCATGCCCTCGGCCTCCTCGGCGTCGTACTGGCGGCAGAGCATCCAGAACTCCTTCGCCCGCTTGGTGCCGACGAGGTCGCGCAGGAGCGAGGCGCCGAAGCCCCCGTCCCAGGACCCGACCCTCGGACCCGTCTGCCCGAACCAGGCGTTGTCGGCGGCGATCGTCAGGTCGCAGCAGAGGTGGAGCACGTGGCCGCCGCCGATCGCGTATCCCGCCACCATCGCGACCACCGGCTTCGGCAGCCGCCGCATCTGCACCTGGAGGTCGGTGACGTGGAAGCGGCCGATCGAGGCGCCCTCGGCGACGTAGCCGCTGTCGCCGCGGACCTGCTGGTCGCCGCCCGAGCAGAACGCCCGCGTCCCCTCGCCGGTGAGGATCACGACTCCGACCTCGGTGTCCTCGCGGGCCAGCTCGAACGCGGCTGCGACCTCGACCAGCGTATGCGGCCGGAAGGCGTTGAGCACATCCGGCCGGTCGATCGTGATCTTGGCGATCCCGTCGGCCTTCTCGTAGCGGATGTCTTCGTACTCGGCGGCGCTCTCCCAGGCGATCGGTGCGTATAGATCCTCTTGGGGTGGGGCTTCCTTGTGGCGTTTGGGCATGATGGGCACGATATCCCGCCGATGAAGCTCGACAACTGGCTGGCCCAGAGATCGCAGAGCTGTCCCGACCGCGCCGCCCTCGTCGCGGACGGCTCCGAGGTCACCTACGCGGAGCTGGAGGCGGAGGCGACCTGGGTCGCGCGGCGGCTCGCCGCGCAGGGCGTCCGCCGGGGGTCCGTCGCTGCGCTGACGATGCACCCGAGGCGCGAGCAGGTCGTCCTCGTCCACGCGCTGATGAAGCTCGGCGCGGTGCTGCTGCCGCTCAGCCCGAGGCTGTCCGCCGAGGAGCACGCGGAGGTGATTGCGGCCGAGGAACCGGCCGTGGACCTCGGCGACGCCGGCGAGCTGACCCAGACCGAGGCCGACATGCCGCTGCTCGGCGAGCACGACATGGACGACGCTCGCCTGCAAGGTGATGACCAGCGGCAGCACCGGCACGCCCGACAGGGTCGGGCTCACCTACGGCAACTTCCTCTGGAGCGGCGTCGCCTCCGCCTTCAACATCGGGGTAGAGCCCGAGGACCGCTGGCTCTGCTGCCTGCCGCTCAGCCACATCTCCGGCTTGGGGATCGTGATGCGCTCGGTCATCTACGGCACGACGGCTGTGGTCCACGACGGCTTCGACGCCGGTCGTGTCGTCGAGGCGCTCGAGCGCGACCGGATCTCCGTCGTCTCCCTGGTGACGACGATGCTGACTCGGCTGCTCGACTCCGGTGCCGACCTCTCCGGCCCGCGCGCGATCCTCGTCGGCGGCGGCCCGGTCCCCGAGGACGCGCTCGAGGAGGCGATCGGGCGTGGGGCCACCGTCGTGCAGACCTACGGCCTCACCGAGGCCTGCTCGCAGGTGACGACCCTGGCTCCGGCCGACGCGAAGCGCAAGCTCGGCTCGGCCGGCCGGCCGCTGCTGACCACCCACCTGCGCATCCAGGACGGCGAGATCCTGGTCCAGGGCCCGACCGTTGCGCCCGGCCGCGCCGACGCCGATGGCTGGCTGCACACCGGCGACCTCGGTCGCATCGACGGGGAAGGCTTCCTCTACGTCGAGGACAGGATGGACGACCTGATCGTCAGCGGCGGCGAGAACGTGATGCCGGCCGAAGTCGAGAAGGTCCTGCTCCGGCACCCCCAGGTGGCCGACGCGGCGGTGGTCGGGCGCGAGGACCCGGAGTGGCAGCAGGCGGTGACCGCGATCGTCGTGCTCGAGGACGGCGCCGAGACGACGCCCGACGAGCTGCGCCGCCACTGCGCCGAGTCGCTGGCCGGGTTCAAGGTCCCGAAGCGGGTCGAGCTGGCGGCGGCATTGCCGCGCACTCCGTCCGGCAAGCTGATGCGGCGGGCCCTCCGCTAGAGTCGCGCGCCATGGCTCAAGACATCTTTTACGACTCAGACGCTGACCTCTCGCTGCTCCAGGGCAAGACCGTCGCCATCCTCGGCTACGGCTCCCAGGGACACGCACACGCCCTCAACCTGAAGGACTCGGGGGTCGACGTCGTCGTCGGCCTGCGCTCCGACTCCTCCAGCCGCGCCAAGGCGGAAGAGGCGGGCCTCGAGGTGCTCGACATCGCCGACGCCGCCAGCCGCGGCGACGCGGTGATGATCCTGCTGCCCGACGAGAAGCAGGCGGAGGTCTGGGAGACGGACATCGCCGACGGCATCGCCCCCGGCAACCTGCTGCTCTTCGCCCACGGCTTCGCCATCCACTTCGAGCAGATCGTCCCGCCCCCCGGCGTCGACGTCGGCATGGTCGCGCCCAAGGGCCCCGGCCACCTGGTCCGCCGCCAGTACGAGGAAGGCAACGGCGTCCCCTGCCTGATGGCCGTCCACCAGGACGCCACCGGCAACGCCCACGGCCTCGTCCTCGCCTACGCGTCGGGGATCGGCGGCGGCCGCGCTGCGGTGATCGAGACGACCTTCAAGGACGAGTGCGAGACCGACCTCTTCGGCGAGCAGGCCGTCCTCTGCGGTGGAGCTTCAGAGCTGGTCCGGGCCGGCTTCGAGACCCTGGTCGAGGCCGGCTACGACCCGCGCCTGGCCTACTTCGAGTGCCTGCACGAGCTCAAGCTGATCGCCGACCTGATGTACGAGAAGGGCATCCAGGGGATGCGCTACTCGATCTCCAACACGGCCGAGTACGGCGACATGACCCGCGGCAAGCGCGTGATCGGCGAGGAGTCGCGCGCCGCGATGAAGGAGATCCTCGGCGAGATCCAGTCAGGCGAGTTCGCCCGCGAGTGGATCGCCGAGAACCGCGCCGGCGGCGAGAACCTCGCGCGCATGCGCGAGGAGGGCAAGAATCACAAGGTCGAGGGTGTCGGCAAAGAGATGCGCGACAAGATGCCCTGGATCGACCAGAACTTCTAGGTGGTCCGCCTGCGAACTCCGGAGAGCTTGTGTGTTCCGGGCGCCGGCCTCCGGTTCGCTGACGTCCTGCGAGAGGAGCCCGGTCGTCCTCCGTTCGAATGTGGCCGAAGGCCGCGACATGCAATCTGGTGATCGCGCGGCGTAGCCGCGCTCCTCATTCGTCGCTTGCGACATCAATTCGAACGGAGGACGACCGGGCTCCTCGCCTGCTGAAAGTCAGGCGCCGGGAGGCCCTTCGGCCCCGAACCGCGTCTCGCCCTCGGGCAGTTTGCCGTCGCGGCCGACGTAGCCGTCCTTGCCGCCGACGACGACGTAGACGGCGTCCTCGGAGTCGCTGAGGTTGCGCAGCTTGCGGACGGTCGAGGCGTCGACCCAGGCCAGGCCGCCGGGCTCCAGCTTGTGGCAGGTGCCGTCGCCGAACTCGATCGCGACGCGGCCGCTGTGGAGGAAGTAGAGCTCCTCCTGCTCGTCGTGGTAGTGGCTCCCGGTGGCATAGGAGGGAGGCAGCACGATCGCGTTGACGCCGAACGCGGTGACGCCCAGCTCCTTGCGGATCTTGCGAAAGCCCGGCCCCTCGCCGAGGTCGCCGAGGTTCGCGACGGCGTAGCCGTCGCCTTTCGTGACTGCCTGCTCCGTGGTCTCGCTCATGCCCGGCAGCTTACGACGGGAGCCTGCGTGAGGTCCACCCGCGACTGTCAATAACCTGTCGCCTCCCGTGACCGCGACGACCGCCGCCCAGATCCCCGCAGACCTCAAGCCCGCCGACGGCCGCTTCGGCTGCGGGCCTTCGAAGGTGCGGCCCGAGGCGCTGACGCGCCTCGCCGAGCAGTCGGCGCTGATGGGCACCTCGCACCGCCAGAAGCCGGTTCGCGACCTGGTCGGGCGCGTCCGCTCCGGCCTCGCCGAGCTCTTTCGCTGCCGGACGGCTACGAGATCGCCCTCGGCAACGGCGGCACCACGGCCTTCTGGGACGCCGCTGCGGCCTGGCTGGTGCGCGAGCGGGCCCTGCACCTGACCTACGGCGAGTTCTCGCAGAAGTTCGCCAAGGTGACGGCCGGCGCGCCGTTCCTGGCCGACCCGATCCTGGTCGAGGCCGACCCCGGCGACGCGCCCGCGCCGGGCGCGGATCCGGCCGCGGACGCAATCGCCTGGGCACACAACGAGACCTCGACGGGGGTGATGGTTGCGGTCACCCGGCCCGAGGGAGCAGGCGACGCGCTCATCCTGATCGACGCCACCTCGGGGGCCGGCGGCCTGCCGGTCGACGTCAGCCAGGCCGACGCCTACTACTTCGCGCCGCAGAAGGCCTTCGGTGCCGACGGCGGCCTCTGGCTGGCGGCGCTCAGCCCGGCGGCGATCGAGCGGATCGGGCAGCTCGACGGTGCCGAGGGACGCTGGCAGCCTGCCTTCCTCTCGCTGCAGACTGCGCTGGAGAACTCGCGCAAGGAGCAGACCTACAACACGCCTGCGCTCGCCACGCTGCTCCTGCTCGCCGACCAGGTCGAGTGGATGCTGGAGGGCGGCGGCCTGGACTGGTGCGTCGAGCGGACGACTGCCTCCTCGGGCCACCTCTACGGCTGGGCCGAGCGGGCCGACTTCGCCTCGCCGTTCGTCGCCGACCCCGCCAAGCGCTCGCTCGTCGTCGGCACGATCGACTTCGACGACTCGGTCGACGCCGCCGCGATCGCCGCGACGCTGCGCGCCAACGGCGTCGTCGACGTCGAGCCCTACCGCAAGCTCGGTCGCAACCAGCTGCGGGTCGGCATGTTCCCCGCAGTCGAGCCGGCCGACGTCGAGGCGCTGACCGCCTGCGTCGACTGGATCGTCGAGAACGCGGAGGGGGTGCGCTCGTGAAGGTCCTGGTCAAGGAGAAGATCGCCGACTCCGGCGTCGAGCTGCTGCGCGAGAACTTCGACGTCGACCTCGGCCTCGAGATGTCCGACGAGGAGCTGGCCGAGAAGATCGGGGCCTACGACGCGATCCTGATCCGCTCGGCGACGAAGCTCACCCCAGAGCTGATCGAGCGCGCCACCAACCTCAAGGTGATCGGGCGGGCCGGCACGGGGGTCGACAACGTCGACATCCCGGCCGCGACCCGCCGCGGCATCGTCGTCGCCAACGCGCCGGAATCGAACTCGGTCGCCGCCGCCGAGCACACCCTCGCCCTCGCCCTGGCGCTCTTCCGCAACGTGCCGCAGGCCCACGGCGCGCTCGTCGACGGCCGCTGGGACCGGGCCAAGTACAAGGGGGCGGAGCTCTACGGCAAGACGATCGGCATCGTCGGCTTCGGCCGCATCGGCCAGCTCGTTGCCAAGCGCGCCCAGGGGTTCGAGATGGACGTGGTCGCCTTCGACAAGTTCGTCTCGGCCGAGCGCTTCGCCGCTCTCGGCGTCGAGGGTGCCGGCAGTCTCGAGGAGCTCTACGGCCGCGCCGACGTCGTCACCGTCCATGTGCCGAAGACGCCGGAGACGGTGAACCTGATCGACGCGACCGCGATCGCGGCGATGAAGCAGGGCGTGCGGATCGTCAACTGCGCCCGCGGCGAGCTCGTCGACCTCGACGCGCTCGTCGACGGGCTGGAGTCGGGCAAGGTCGGCGGCGCGGCGCTCGACGTCTTTCCGTCCGAGCCGTTCACCGAGCACCCGGTCTTCTCCCGCGGCGACGTCGTCGTCACGCCCCACCTCGGCGCCTCCACGGCGGAGGCGCAGGACCGAGCCGGCATCGTCACCGCCGAGCAGGTGACCGCGGCCCTCACCGGAGCGGTGGTCACCAACGCGGTCAACATCGCCGCCGTGCGCCCCGAGGAAATGGAGGCGCTGGCTCCCTTCGTGCCGCTCTGCGAAAAGCTCGGCCGCCTCGCCGAGGGGCTGGCGCAGGGATCGGTCGACCGGGTCGCGGTCGAGTTCCGCGGCAAGCTCGCCCAGTACGACACCCGGCTGCTCGGCATCGGCGTCCTGGTCGGGATCCTCGCCGGGCACACCGAGGAGCCGGTCAACCTGGTCAACGCCCCGCAGATGGCGGAGGAACGCGGCATCGAGCTGGTCGAGACGAAGGAGTCGAGCTCGGAGGACTTCACCGAGCTGGTCACCGTCTCGCTTCGCTCCGGCGGCGACGAGGTCGAGGTGGCGGGCACGGGCGTCGGCCCCCGCAACGAGCCCTATCTGGTCTCGGTCTGGCGCGAGAGCTTCTACCTGCCGCTCGCCGAGCACATCGCCGTCTTCCGCTACGCCGACCGTCCCGGGATGATCGGCAGGGTCGGCACCGTATTCGGCGAGGAGGGAGTCAACATCGTCTCCGCCGCCGTCGGCGCCGAGGAGGACGGCGAGCGTGCGGTGATGGCACTGACCACCGACGCGCCGGTCCACGAAGAGACAGTCGCCAAGATCCTCGAGTTGGATGGATTCTCGGTTGGCCGCGCCGTCGACCTCTGAGGCTCAAGCCATAGTCTTTGCCTGGTGAAGGCGCTGGTCCAGACAGGGAACGGCGGGCCCGAGGTGCTCAGGGTCCAGGATATGCCGGACCCTCAGGTCGGCCCGGGTGAGGTGCGGATCGCTGTAAAGGCGGCCGGGATCAACTTCGCCGACACGATGGCGCGGGTGGGCCTCTACCCCGACGCTCCCAAGCCGCCCTGTGTGATGGGCTACGAGGTCGCCGGAACGGTCGAGTCGGTGGGGGAGGGCGTCAGCGATCACGAGGTCGGCGATCGCGTCGTCGCCGGGACCCGCTTCGGCGGCCAGGCCGAGCTCGTCACCGTTCCCGCCGAGCAGGCGCTGCCGCTGCCCGAGCGGCTCAACTTCGAGCAGGGCGCGGCCTTCCCGGTCAACTACGGCACCGCCTACGCGGCCCTCGTCGTGATGGGCAGCCTGCGCGAGGGGACCCGGGTGCTGATCCACGCGGCCGGAGGCGGCGTCGGGATCTCGGCCACGCAGATCGCCCGCAACGCCGGCGCCGAGATCTTCGGCACGGCCTCGCCGGCCAAGCACGACGCGATCCGCGCCCAGGGCGTCGAGCACCCGATCGACTACCGCAACCTCGACTTCGAGGCGGAGACGATGCGCCTCACGGGCGGCGAGGGCGTCGACCTGATCATCGACGCGCTCGGCCCGACCTCCTTTCGCAAGGACTACCGCCTGCTCCGCCCGGGCGGGCGGCTCGTCATGTACGGGCTCTCGGAGGTGACGAACGAAAGCGGCCGCGACCTCCCGGCGATGCTGAAGGGCCTCTTCAAGATGCCGCTGGCGACGGTCCCCTGGTGGAAGAGCCTGATGGTGATGAACGAGAACAAGGGCGTCTTCGGGCTCAACATGCTCAAGTGGTGGGAACGCGAGGGCAATCTCGACCGGGTCACGCAGCCGCTGCTGGCCGACCTCGAGGCCGGCCGTCTGGAGCCCGTGGTCGCCGAGTCCTTCCCCTTCGAGCGAGCAGGGGAAGCCCACCGGTTCATCGCCGAGCGCCGCAACGTCGGCAAGGTCGTGTTGTTTCCAGGGTAGGCATTCGCCGGCCGGGGCGAAGGTTTTCGCGATGAAGAAGAAGATCGTCATCTTGCTCGCCGTGCTGGCGGTTGGGACCGCGCCGCTCGCGCGAGCCGAACCGCCTGCCGACCCGACCACTTACACGGTCGTCCTCGCCGGGGGGGCAGAGGAGAACACGATGCATATCTGGCTCACGCCCGACGGCTACAGCTACGTGATCGACTCGGTCGTGCCGCTGGAAGTCGGCGGGTCGGTCTGTCAAAACGCGCCCGAAAACCCGAACGAGCTGATTTGCCAGGCACCGCTCGTCGCCGGTTTCGAGGTGAACGCCGGGCCCAAGAGCGACACGGTTGTGGTGGCGCGTGCGGTCGGCGTTCCGGTGACGCTGAGAGGCGGACCGGGCCAGGACATGCTGATCGGCGGCAGCGGGCCCGACAAACTGATCGGCGGCGCCGGCAACGACCGGCTCGGCGGCAAGGTGGGTGATGACCTGATCTTCGGCGGGCCGGGAAATGACCTCTTGCTGGGTGGGCCCGGCGACGACACGCTGCGCGGTGGGCCGGGCCGGGACACGCTGCGCGGGGGTACGGGCATTGACATCACGGACGAAATGCCGGCCCAGGCCAGCTAGGCCGATGGGCCGCGATGCGCGCAGCCTGCGCTAAGCTGAGGTGACCGAATGACGCATCGGCTCGACAGCCTCGCGCTTCTCCTTCTCCTCCCCCTTCGGGGGGAATAGCGCTGGGCGGCGCGATAGCCGCGAGAGACAAGGTCATTCGAACGAGGTAGAGAAGGAGAAGGAATCGTGTCACCAGTAGACGACGCAAACCGCGTCCACATCTTCGACACCACGCTGCGCGACGGGGAGCAGTCGCCCGGCATCTCGCTGAACACGGCCGAGAAGGTCGAGATCGCGCAGCAGCTGGCGCGTCTCGGCGTCGACGTGATCGAGGCCGGCTTCCCGATCACCTCCCCCGGCGACTTCGAGGCGGTCGAGGAAATCTCCCGTCGGGTCGAGGGGCCGGTGATCTGCGGCCTGGCCCGAACTCACAAGGCCGACATCGACGCCGCCTGGGGGGCGATCAAGGACTCGCAGCGACCCCGCATCCACACTTTCATCTCGACCTCCGACATCCACATCGAGCACCAGCTGCAGACCGACCGCGAGGACGTCAAGGGCCAGGCCCGCGCCGCGGTGACGCTGGCGAAGTCCTACTGCGAGGACGTCGAGTTCTCGCCGATGGACGCGACCCGCGCCGACGTCGAGTTCACTGCCGAAGTGTGCGCGATCGCGGTCGAGGAGGGTGCCACCGTGGTCAACATCCCCGACACCGTCGGCTACACCACGCCCGAGGAGTACGCGGACTACTTCCGCCGCCTCTACGAGCTGGTCCCGGGCCTGCGTGAGGTCGAGACCTCGGTCCACTGCCACGACGACCTGGGCCTGGCCGTCGCCAACTCCTACGCCGGCGTCCTAGCCGGCGCCCGGCAGGTCGAGTGCGCGGTCAACGGCATTGGCGAGCGCGCCGGCAACTGCTCGCTGGAGGAGATCGTGATGCTGGTCCGCACCCGTGAGGACGTTCACGGCCTGCAGACCGGGATCAACACCCGTGAGCTGGCCCGCACCAGTCGCATGGTCTCGCGCCTGACCGGCTACGCGATTCAGCCCAACAAGGCGATCGTAGGTCGCAACGCCTTCGCCCACGAGTCCGGCATCCACCAGGACGGTGTGCTGAAGGAGCGCACCACCTACGAGATCATGGACGCGACCGAGGTCGGCCTGGAGTCGAACTCGATCGTCCTGGGCAAGCACTCCGGCCGCCACGCCCTGCGCGACGCGCTGGACCAGCTGGGCTTCAAGGTCGAGGGCAACGCCCTCAACGCCGCCTTCAAGCGCTTCAAGGAGGTGGCCGACCGCAAGAAGCAGGTCACCGCGCTGGACCTGGAGGCGATCGTCTCCGACGAGATGCGCGAGAAGGCCGACGCCCACGAGCTGGCCTGGTTCGAGGTGGAGGCGGGTTCCCGGCGGGAGCCCCTGGCCCGCGTCGCGGTGAAGATGCCCTCGGGCGAGGAGGCGGTCGGGGAGTCCGGTGGCGACGGGCCCGTCGATGCGATCTTCCGCGCGATCCAGAAGGCGACTGGTACGGAATGTGAGCTGCGCCAGTACACGGTCGAGGCGGTGACCGGGGGAGAGGACGCCCTCGGTCAGGTGACCGTGATGCTGCGCACGGCAGGTCGCCTGGCCACCGGCCAGGGCGTCGCCACGGACATCCTCGAGGCCTCGGCACGCGCCTACGTTCGCGCGCTGTCCAACGCCCTGGAGGGCGCCGCGATCCGCGAGGCCGAGGCGGCAACCGCCGAGGCCGCGGTGGAACGCACTCCGGGCCCGTAGGGCGTCGTCACACATCCGCGCGCCTGTGCGCACCACACGCGCGCCGCGAGGCGTCACCGTCGGCGCATGCCGGCCGAGTCTGCATTTACCCCCTCTCAGCGGGGGCAAATGCAGACTCACGGATCATGGGGACGTGTTGTTGCGCTGGCGGACAGGCAGCATGGGGTGGTGGCACGGCGGCAGCTGATCGGTGTGGGGATGGGAAGCAACGCGGTCGACAACGCCTTGCGTGCCGGTCGCCTGCACCGGCTACATCCAGGCGTCTACGCGGTTGGCCATCGGGTCGTGTCCCGTGAGGGGCGTTGGATGGCGGCGGTGCTGGCTGGCGGCGACGGTGCGGTCCTGAGCCACCGGTCGGCTGCTGCGTTGTGGGGGATCGTGAGCTACAGCGGCGCAATCGAAATCAGCACGCCTCGCGATACGCGCTCACGCGGCGCGATCCGCCGCCACTGCGCTCTTCTGGCACCGGACGAGGTCACCGCGCACGAGGGCATCCCCGTCACGTCGCCGCACCGGACCCTCTTCGACTACGCCGGGATTTCCCCGGTCGACCGTCTCGAGGCTGCGATTCGTCAGGCCGAGTACCGTCGCCTCCGGGACCGCCTGTCTCTACCCGCCCTGATCGCCCGCTATCCCGGCGCTCGCGGCAATGTGAATCTGCGCCTCTGCCTGGAGCGGTTGGGAAGGACGTCCGGATTCACCCGCAGCGATCTCGAGGAGCCTTCCTCCCATTGCTGGACCGGTTCGGACTGCCCAGGCCGCAACTCAACGCACGGCTCCAGATAGGCGGTGAGTGGCTTGAGGTGGACTGCCTCTGGCGCAAGGAGCGGCTGGCCGTGGAGCTCGACAGTCGGGCCGCTCACGAAACCCGTGCGGCCTTCGAGACCGACCGAGAACGGGACCGCGGTCTGCAATCGGAGGGTTGGCGGGCGGTGAGGATCACCTGGCGTCAACTCCACGACGAGCCGGATTGCGTCGCGCGTGACCTGCGGGTCCTGTTGGAATACAAACGTACGTGATAACATACGCGCATGCCGCGAACCGCGACAAGGCCGGAGACTCCGAGCACCCGAGTCCCCGTCGAGGCTGAGGCGCCGTCGATCGGCAACCGCATCCATGCCCTGCGCGAGGCGATGGGGCTCTCGCTGCGAGACCTGGGCGAGCGCTCCGGCGTCAGTGCGCCGATGCTCTCGCAGGTAGAGCGCGGGGAGACGAGCCCGACCCTGGCCGTGGCGGCGAAGATCGCAGCCGGACTGGAGCTGACCCTCTCGCAGCTGCTGCGCCTCGACGAGGGCGAGCACGTCGCGGTCAGCCGCGCCGGCGCACGGCGCACGCTGGAGCGCGGCGGGCATGGCTTCGAGGAGCTGACCCCGCCGCTGCCCGGGCAGCGGGCCGACGTCTCGCTGCACAGCCTTGACGCCGGCGCGACCACGGGCGGGCGCGATGACCCGCCGATGCACGAGCCGGGCAGCCGCGAGACCGCGGTCGTCCTTTCCGGCACGCTCGTGCTGGTGGTCGACGGCACCCGGCACGAGCTGAACGAGGGCGACAGCGTCACCTTCGACGCCGATCTGCCGCACCATTTCGAGAACGAAGGCGAGGAGCCGACCCGCTTCATCGCCGTGATCGCCGCCGGCCTGCGCCGGGGCTAGGAGGAGATCCGATGCCGCAAACGATGTTCGACAAGCTCTGGGAGTCCCACGAGGTCTCCGACGGCCTGATCTACATCGACCTCCACCTGGTCCACGAGGTCACCTCGCCGCAGGCCTTCGACGGCCTGCGCATGGCGGGCCGTCCGGTGCGACGCCCCGACAAGACGATCGCCACCGCCGACCACAACGTGCCCACCGACGGCACGATGGCGGCGCGCCTGATCGCCGACGAGCTCTCGCGCGTCCAGGTCGAGACCCTGGAGCGCAACTGCGAGGAGTTCGGCATCCCGATCTACTCGCTGGGCTCCGAGCGCCAGGGGATCGTCCACGTGATCGGCCCCGAGCTCGGCGTGACCCAGCCGGGGATGACGATCGTCTGCGGCGACAGCCACACCTCCACCCACGGTGCCTTCGGCTCGCTGGCCTTCGGCATCGGCACCTCGGAGGTCGAGCACGTGCTGGCCACCCAGTGCCTGGTGCAGAAGCGGCCGAAGACGATGCGCATCCTCTACGGCGGCGAGCTGGGCGCGGGAGTCACCCCCAAGGACCTGATCCTGGCGACGATCGGGCGCCTCGGCACCGGCGGCATGGTCGGCCACGCGGTCGAGTACGCCGGGCCGGCGATCGAATCGCTCTCGATGCCGGGACGGATGACCGTCTGCAACATGACGATCGAGGGCGGCGGCCGGGCCGGCATGATCGCCCCCGACGAGACCACCTTCGAGTGGGTGCGCGGCAAGCCGGCGGCGCCGCAGGACTTCGACGCCGCCGTCTCGCGCTGGCGCCAGCTGCAGACTGACCCCGGCGCGGCCTTCGACACCGAGGTCGAGATCGACGCCGGCGCGATCTCGCCGATGGTCACCTGGGGCACCACGCCGGGGATGGTCGTCGAGGTGACCGACTCGGTTCCCGATCCGGCCGCGATGGACTCTCCGGCGGACCGCGAGTCGGCCGAACGCGCCCTCGCCTACATGGGCCTGGAGGCCGGCACGCCGATGACCGAGGTCGCGCCCGAACGCGTCTTCATCGGCTCCTGCACCAACTCTCGGATCGAGGACCTGCGCGAGGCCGCGGAGGTCGTCGACGGCCGCAAGGTGGCGAGCTCCGTGCGGGCGATGGTCGTGCCCGGCTCTCAGCAGGTGAAGGCGCGGGCCGAAGAAGAGGGCCTGCACGAGGTCTTCCGCGCGGCCGGTTTCGACTGGCGCGAGGCCGGCTGCTCGATGTGCCTGGGCATGAACCCCGACACGCTGGCCGAGGGCGAGCGCTGCGCCTCGACCTCCAACCGCAACTTCGAGGGGCGTCAGGGCAAGGGCGGGCGCACCCACCTGGTCAGCCCGAAGATGGCGGCAGCGGCCGCGATCGAGGGACATTTCGTCGACATCAGGGATTGGAGCTAGAGATGCGACCCATAGACGTGATCGAGGGCAAGGTCTCGGTGCTGGACCGCGCCGACGTCGACACCGACCAGATCATCCCCAAGCAGTTCCTCAAGCGGGTGGAGCGGACCGGCTTCGGCGAGTTCCTCTTCTACGACTGGATCCGCTCCGGCGAGATCTCGCTTGAGCCGAACCCGATTCTCGTCACCGGACGAAACTTCGGCTGCGGATCCTCGCGCGAGCACGCGCCCTGGGCGCTGGAGGACTTCGGCTTCCAGGCGATCGTCGCGCCGTCCTTCGCCGACATCTTCTATTCCAACTGCACCAAGATCGGGCTGCTGCCGGCGATCCTCGACGAGGAGCACTGTCGCGCGGTCGCCGAGGCGGGGGAGGCCCGGATCGACGTCGACGACGAGACGATCACCTGCGCCGCGGGCGTCTTCGAGTTCGAGGTCGAGCACGACGTCAAGCACCGCCTGCTCAACGGCCTCGACGACATCGGCATCACCCTCGAGAACGTCGTCGCGATCGACGAGTTCGAGCAGTCCGGGGCCGCTCACGGCCCGGTGACGACGGCGCTCTGATGGCGCTGCCACGGATAGTCCTGCTGCCCGGCGACGGGATCGGGCCCGAGATCGTCGCTGCCGCACGCCGCATCCTCGAAGCGCTTGGCGCATTCGAGTTCAGCGAGCACCTAATGGGCGGCTGTTCGATCGACGCCCACGGCACGGCACTGACGGACGAGGTCCTGGCCACCTGCCGCGCCGCCGACGCCGTCCTGCTCGGGGCCGTCGGCGGGCCGAAATGGGACACGACCGACCCCGACGCGCCCCGGCCCGAGCAGGGCCTGCTCGGGCTGCGCAAGGGGATGGGCCTCTACGCCAACCTGCGCCCTGTGCGGCCCAGCCCGGCGCTGGTCGGGGCCAGCCCGCTTCGCCCCGACGTGATCGCCGGCACCGACCTGCTCGTCGTCCGCGAGCTGACCGGCGGGATCTACTTCGGCGACAGCGGCCGCGACGGCGACGTGGCCCACGACACCTGCGAGTACTCGGCCGCGGAAGTGGAGAGGATCGCCCGGGTCGGCTTCGAGGCCGCCCAGCGCCGCGCCGCAGGCTCGGGCCGCGGCGCCCGCGTCACCTCGGTCGACAAGGCCAACGTGCTGGAGACCTCGCGCCTCTGGCGCGAGGTGGTCGGCCGGGTCGCCCTCGACTACCCCGACGTCGCCCTCGACCACCTGCTGGTCGACAACGCCGCGATGCAGCTCGTCTCGCGCCCCGCGGACTTCGACGTGATCGTCACCGAGAACCTCTTCGGCGACATCCTCAGCGACGAGTCGGCGATGCTGACCGGCTCGCTGGGAATGCTGCCCTCCGCCAGTCTCGGCGCCGAGGGCGAGCCGGGCCTCTTCGAGCCGGTCCACGGCTCCGCGCCGGACATCGCCGGCCAGGGAGTCGCCAACCCGCTCGCGACCTTCCTCTCGGCGGCGATGATGCTGCGCCACGGCCTCGACCGCCCCGAGGACGCCGCCCGCATCGAGTCGGCCGTCGACATCGTCCTCGACCGGGGCCTGCGCACCCCCGACCTCGCCGGAGCGGGGGAGACGGCCATCGGCACGGCCGAGATCGCCGACGCCGTCCTCGCCGCGCTCTAGCTCTTTCGGCATACTTCCCGGAGCATGGAGACCGCGGAGCTGATCTGGCAGAACGGCGAGTTCGTGCCCTGGGAGGACGCCAAGACGCACGTCCTCGCCCACGGGCTGCACTACGGGACGGGAGTCTTCGAGGGCGTTCGCTGCTACGAGACCGAGCGCGGCCCGGCCGTGTTCAGGCACGCCGACCACCTCGACCGGCTGGCGAAGTCGGCCGAGCTCTACTACTTCGAGCTTCCCTACTCGACCGAGGAGCTCGCCGCGGCGACGCGGGAGCTGATCCGTCGCAACGGCCTCGCCTCCTGCTACATCCGCCCCCTCGCCTACCGCGGCTACGGCAACCTCGGCCTCTACGCGACCGACGCCCCGATCGACGTGATCGTCGCCGCTTTCCCCTGGGGTGTCTACCTCGGCGAGGACGGCCAGAAGCACGGCATCCGGGCCACCGTCTCCTCCTGGCGGGCGATCTCCGGCGACAGCCTGATCCCGCATGCCAAGGCGGCCGGCCAGTACCTCAACTCGATCCTCGCCAAGACCGAGGCGCCAGAAGGCCGGCTACGAAGAGGCGATCCTGCTCGACCAGCACGGGCACGTCTCCGAGGGCTCCGGCGAGAACGTCTTCGTCGTCCGCGACGGCGTGCTGGCCACGCCCGGTCACGCCAACGCGATCCTCGACGGGATCACGCGCGCCTCGGTGGTGCAGATCGCCGGCGACCTCGGCTACACGGTCGAGGAGCGCGACGATCGCCCGCGCCGAGCTCTACCTCGCCGACGAGGTCTTCCTCACCGGCACCGCCGCCGAGCTGGTCCCGGTGCGCGAGGTCGACGACCACCCGATCGGCGAGCCGGGGGAGATCACGCGGGTGATCCAGGCAAAGCTCGACGACGCCCTGCACGGGCGCGCCGAGGAGTACCTGGAGTGGCTCGACTTCGTCGAGATCTCGGCCGAGGCGGACCGACCGAGTAAGGTCGGTTCCTGATGTCATTGCGTTTCGAGTCGATCGGGCGAATTACCGCAGCCGCCTAGCGGCTGGCACGGCAATTCCGTGTGCGCGGGCCGGCAGGCCCTCACCCCGATCTCTCGAATCGAAAGGCATCAGATGGAACAGGTAAAGCTCTACGACACCACCTTGCGAGACGGCATGGGCGGTCACGGCATGTCGCTCTCGGTGGGCGAGAAGCTGAAGGTCGTCCAGGCGCTCGACGCGCTCGGCGTCCACTTCGTCGAGGCCGGCTTCCCCAGCTCCAACCCGAAGGAGGCCGAGCTCTTCGACCTGCTCGCCGACCTGGAGCTGGAGCAGGCGACGATCGCCGCCTTCGGCATGACCCGGCGCCGCGACCGCCGTGCCGAGGACGACGAGGCGCTGGCCGTCCTCGCGACGTGCTTCGCGCCGGTCGTCTGCCTGGTCGGCAAGAGCTGGCGGCTGCACGTCGACAAGGTGATCAGGGTCTCCGCCGAGGAGAACCTGGCGATGATCGCCGACTCGATCGCCTTTCTGCCGCGAGCAGGGCAAGCGGCCGGTCTTCGACGCCGAGCACTTCTTCGACGGCTACCGCGACGACGCCGCCTACGCGCTCGAGTGCGTCCGCGCCGCCGCCGAGGCCGGCGCGGAGAACGTCACCCTCTGCGACACCAACGGAGGCAGCCTGCCCGGGCTTCGTCGCCGAGGCCACCGCCGCGGTCATCGCCGACCTCGGCGGCGCGGTGGAGGTCGGCATCCACACCCACAACGACGCCGAGTGCGCGGTGGCCAACTCCCTCGCCGCGGTCGAGGCCGGGGCTCGCCTGGTGCAGGGCTGCGTCAACGGCTACGGCGAGCGCTGCGGCAACGCCAACCTCGCCTCGATCCTGCCGGCGCTGCAGCTGAAGATGGGCTTCGACGTCGTCTCCGCATCGAGCAGCTGGCAGAGCCTCACCTCGACGTCCCACTACCTCGACGAGCTCTGCAACATGACGCCGAACCCCGACCGGGCCTACGTCGGCCGCAACGCCTTCGCCCACAAGGCGGGCATGCACGCCGCCGGCGTCGCCGCCGACGCCAGCACCTTCGAGCACCTCGACCCGGCGCTGGTCGGCAACGAGCGCGAGATCCTCGCCTCCGAGCTCTCCGGCAAGGCGACGATCCGCAGCGCGGCCGAGCACGCCGGCCTGGAGCTCGACGACGAGGCTGCCGCGCGTGCGGTCGAGCAGCTCAAGGAGCGCGAGCACGCGGCTACCACTACGAGGCCGCGCAGGCGTCCTTCGAGCTGCTGCTGCGCCGCGAGGCCGGCGGCCTACGAGCCGCTCTTCGAGCTGGAGAGCTTCCGGGTGACGACCGAGAAGCGCGCAGGACGGCCGGGTCGAAACGGAGGCGACGATCAAGGTCGTCGTCGACGGCGAGCGCTACGTCGAGGTCGCCGAGGGCAACGGGCCGGTCAACGCCCTCGACAAGGCCCTGCGCGCCGCGATCGGCGACCGCCACCCCCACCTGGCCGACATCGAGCTGACCAACTACAAGGTGCGGATCCTCGACGAGGCGCACGGCACCGGCGCCGTCACCCGGGTGCTGCTCGACTCGACCGACGGCGAGCGCGAGTGGGGGACGATCGGGGTGTCGGAGAACATCATCGAGGCCTCCTGGGAGGCCCTGGTCGACTCGCTCGCCTACGCCTTCCAGCCCGGAGACGAGCTGCAGCCCGCAACGACCGATCCCGCTGGCCAAACCCGAGATCGGCGCTCGCGAGGAGGAGCTGGTCGCTCGAGGTGCTGCGCTCCGGCCGGCTCTCGCTCGGGCCCGATGGGCGAGCGCTTCGAGCGTGCAGTTCGCCGACTGGCTCGGGGTCGAGGACGCGGTCGCGGTCTCCAGCGGCACGGCGGCGCTGCACCTCGGCGTCCGGGCGCTTGGCTGGGGCCCCGGCGACGAGGTCCTGACCAGCCCCTTCAGCTTCGTCGCCTCCGCCAACTGCCTGCTCTACGAGGGCGTTCGGCCGGTCTTCTGCGACGTCGACGCCGAGACGCTCAACCTCGATCCCGGCGGCTGCGGCGGCGGCGGTCGGCGAGCGCACGGTGGGGATCCTTCCGGTCCACATCTTCGGCTACCCGGCGGCGATGCCCGAGCTGGAGGCGGCTCGCCGCGAGCCACGGCCTCGGCATCCTCGAGGACGCCTGCGAGGCGCTCGGCGCGGTCGACTCGCGAGGGTCGCCGGGTCGGTGCCCGCGGCAACCTCGCGACCTTCGCCTTCTACGCCAACAAGCAGCTGACGACGGGGGAGGGGGGGATGATCGTCGCCGACCGACCCCGCGACCGCGAGCGCTGCTGCGCAGCGACCCGCAACCAGGGTCGCGCGGCGGACATGGGCTGGCTCGATCACGGCCGCCTCGGCTTCAACTACCGGCTCCCCGACGTCGCCGCCGCGCTCGGCGTCGCCCAGCTCGAGAAGCTCGACGCGATGATCGCCGAGCGGCGCCCGCGTCGCCGCGCTCTACGCGCGAGGGCCTGGCCGGCCTCGAGGGCGTCCGGGTGCCGATCGCCGGACGCGGGCCCGAGCGTGCGCAGCTGGTTCGTCTACACGGTCCAGCCTGCCGGCCGGGGCCGACCGCGACGCGACCGTCGCCAGCCTCACCGAGCGCGGCGTCGCCAGCAAGGCCTACCTTCCCTGCATCCACCTCTTTCCCCACCTGCGCGAGCTCGGCTACCGCGAGGGACAGTTCCCGGTCGCCGAAGCCGCCTCGGCCAGCTCGCTCGCGCTGCCCTTCTTCCCGGCGATGAGCGAGTCTCAGGTCGGGCGCGTGTGCGAGGCTCTCGCCCAATCGCTCTGCTGATGTCCCGCTTCCGCAAAGACCCAGACCCGCGCTTCTGGCGCATCAATCGCTCGATCGAGTTCGACTGGCTGCTGGCGCCCTACGACATCGACCAGTCGCAGGCGCACGCTCGCGGCCTGCGCGAGATCGGCGTCCTCGACGACGACGAGCTGGAGCGGATCGACGCCGGCCTGGAGCGCGTCCGCGCGCGCATGGGCGAGCACGGCTTCGAGTTCGAGGAGGCCGACGAGGACATCCACATGGCGATCGAGCGCCTGCTCGGCGAGGAGATCGGCCCGCTGGCCGGCAAGCTGCACACCGGGCGCTCGCGCAACGACCAGGTCGCCACCGACGTGGCGATGGTCGTGCAGGCTCACTCGCTGCGCGCGATCGAGCTGGCCGGGGCGGCGATGGAGCGGCTGCTCGAGCCTCGCCGAGCACCACCGCGACTGGCCGATGCCCGGCTACACGCACCTGCAGCGGGCCCAGCCGGTCTACCTCGGACATCACCTGCTCGCCTACTTCTGGATGCTCGCCCGCGACGTCCTGCGCTTCCAGTTCGCCCTCGACAGCGCCTCGGTGATGCCGCTCGGCTCCGGTGCCCTGGCCGGCGTCAACTGGGAGATCGACCGCCGCGCCGTCGCCGACGACCTCGGCTTCGAGCACGTCAGCCACAACTCGATCGACGGCGCCTCCAACCGCGACTTCGTCCTCGACTACCTCTCCGCCGCCTCGACCTGCGCGATGCACCTCTCGCGGCTCGGCTCGGAGATCGTGATCTGGTCGAGCAGCGAGTTCGGCTTCTGCGAGCTCGACGAGTCCTTCTCGTCGGGCTCGTCGATCATGCCGCAGAAGAAGAACCCGGACTCGGCCGAGCTGCTGCGAGCCAAGAGCCCCCGCGTGGCGGCGAGCTACGCGAGCCCTGCTCGGCACGATGCACGCCCTGCCGCTGACCTACGGCAAGGACATGCAGGAGGACAAGGAGCCGCTCTTCGACGCGATCGACACGATCGAGTCCTGCCTGGACGCGACCGAGGGGATGCTGGCCGGGATCGAGTTCGACCGCGAGCGCCTCGAGGCCGCCTCCGGCGACGAGATGCTGGCCGCGACCGAGGTCGCCGACCTGCTGGTCCGCCGCGGCGTCCCCTTCCGCGAGGCGCACGGCATCGTCGGCGGTCTGGTCCGCGACGCGGTCGAGCGGGGCAAGTCGCTCTCCGAGCTGACGCCGGAGGAGCTGCGCGAGCGCTCCGAGCACCTCGACGAGTCCTTCTACGAGGTGCTGACCGCGCAGCAGCTGGCTCGAGTCGAAGCGGATCGAGGGCGGCACCGTCCTCGGCCTCGCTGGCCCGCCAGCTCGAGCAGGCCGCCGAGACCCTGGCCGCGGTCCAAGCGCAGGCCCAGGAGGAGCGGGGCTGAAGCGAGCGCCCTCAGGGCCCGCAGGCCGGGCCCAACGGCTCGCAGAGCCGTTGGGGGCTGACTTCTTCGATCGCTCGGTCCACCTCGTCGCCCGCGAGCTGATCGGCTGCCGGCTCTTCTACGGGGGCTGCGGCGGCACGATCGTCGAGACCGAGAGCTACGAGCGCGACGATCCCGCCTGCCACGCCTACGTCGGTCTGACCGCTCGCACCGAGGTTCTCTTCGGCCCGCCGGGCGGGCGTACGTCTACCTCTCCTACGGCATCCACAGCCTGCTTCAACGTCGTCGCGGAACCGGAGGGCGAGGCGGCTGCCGTGCTGATCCGCGCGCTCGAGCCGACAGCGGGGCTGGAGGAGATGCGCGCCCGGCGCGGCGGCCGCCCAGACCGCGAACGCTCTGCTCGGGCCCGGGCAAGCTGACCGAGGCCCTCGGCATCGGGCTCGGCGACAACGGTGCCGACCTCGACCGGCGACCCGTTCCTGCTGCTGCCGCCCGAGCCGGACTGGGAGGCCGAGGTCCTCGCCGGCCCGCGGATCGGGCATCACCAAAGCGGTCGAGCGTCCCTGGCGCTTCTGCGCCGCTGGCAACCCCTACGTGTCTCGGCCGCCCTAGCCTGCGGTGACGCCACCGCCGGTGCCGCGGGTGCCGCCGGTTCGCCCGGCGTCGGGGCGGCTTCGGTTCGGCCGGCTTCGGGTGCTTCGGTTTCGGCGCCGGTTCTTCGGTTCCGTTCCGGGGTTTCCGGTTCCGACTTCGGCGAGCGCTCGGCGACGTAGGACGGCGGCGTATAGGCGCTCACCGGAGTCGGGCGCTTCCTTGCCCTCGCGCTCCGCCTCGGCTTCCGCCGCGCGTTCGGCCTTGATCTCTTCCCAGGCGGAGATCACGCTCGCCCAGATCAGCGCCGGGAACGTGCCGCCCATCACCGGGCCGCCGTTGTAGAGGGTCGTCATCGGCGTCACCGTGTCGGCGTAGCCGACCCAGACGCAGGCGGTGACTTCTTCGCGTCGCCGCCGCAGAACCAGGCGTCGCCGTTGTTCTCGGTCGTGCCGGTCTTGCCCCACTGGCCTTCGGCGCCGATGTCGGCGTTGACGCCGGTGCCGCTGCTGACCACGGTTTCGAGGATGCTCTTCGCTTCCTCGGCGACGTCTTCGTCGATCACCTGGGTGTGGATCGAGTCGTTGTCGCCGTCCTTGATCGTGTGGCCGTCCTGGTCGGTGACCTGCGTGTAGGCGACCGGGCTGTCGCCGGGACGCGGCGCCAGCGTGCCGCTGACGCGGTCGCCGTCGTTGGCCGAGGGTCGTGTAGGCGTAGGTCCAGCCCAGTCGGCGTCACCCCGTCTTCGAGGCCGCCGAGCACCATCGCCGGGTTGGTCGAGATCGGGTCGGAGTAGCCCATCTTGTGGATCGTCGCCGCGATCGAGCGCGTGCGGTCGTCGATCGTCTTGCCCTTCAGCCCTTCGAGCGCCAGCTGGGCGTAGATCGAGTTGTCGGAGTAGGTCGTCGCGCAGACGATGTCGCAGGAGCCGAGGTAGGAGTCCTCGTCGTTGTGTGACGACGAAGGTTTCCTGGCCGTTCTTGCCGAAGTGGAATTCCTGCGGCGCCGATTCGTAGGTGGTGTAGGGGGAGATCCCCTCTTCGAGCGCGGTGATCAGGGTGAACGGCTTGATCGAGGAGCCGGGCTGGCGGTGGCCCTGGGTGGCCAGGTTGAACGGCTTGGTCTCGAAGTTGGGGCCGCCGACCATCGCCTTGACGCCGGCGTTCTTGTTGTCGATCACGACGACCGAGGCCGTCGCGGGCGAGTAGCCGAGGTAGGAGTTGACCGCTTCTTCGGCGGCTCCCTGCAGGCGCAGGTCGAGCGTCGACTTGACCTTCAGACCGCCGAAGAAGGCCTTCGCGGCGCCGTAGCGTTCGACCAGCTGCTGGCGCAGCCAGGCGGTGAAGTACGGCGCCTTCGAGTCGAGCCGTGGGCGGCTCGATGTCGTCCGGCGGGGGCAGCGCCTGCTGGCGGCCTTCGTCGTACTGCTCGCTGCGGTGATGTAGCCCTGTTCGTACATCTTTTCGAGCACGAGGTTGCGCCGTGCCAGCGCGTTTTCGGGGTAGATCTTCGGGTCGTAGGCCGAGGGCGAGGCGATGATCGCGGCCAGGGTCGCCGCCTCCCAGGGCTCGAGCACCGAGGCGCAGGGCTCGGTCGGCGTCCCGCAGCCGGGGTGGGCCTCGCCGAAGTAGGTGCGCGCGGCCGCCTCGATCCCGTAGGCCCCCTCGCCGAAGTAGATCGTGTTGAGGTACTCGGTGAGGATTTTGTCCTTGGTCCAGTGGCGCTCGAGCCGGTAGGCGAGCGCCGCCTCGCGGAACTTCTGGAAGAGCGTGCGGCTGCCCTGCGCGGCGAGCGCGTTCTTGACGAACTGCTCGGTGATCGTCGAGCCGCCCTGGGCGGCGCTCTGGCTGAGGATGTCCTTGACCAGGGCGCGGCCGATGCCCTGGAAGTCGACGCCGCTGTGCTCGTAGAAGCGCGTGTCCTCGATCGAGACCACCGCGTTCTTCACGTTGGGGGAGATCTGCCCGGAGGTGAGCAGGATCTTGTTCTGGTCGCTGGTCAGCGTGCCGATCGGCTCCCCGGCGGCGTCGAAGACCTCGCTGTTCTTCGACGCCTTGTACTGGGCGAAGTCGTAGATCGCCGGCAGATCCTGGGAGACAGCGGCCATCATCCCGAAGACCATCGAGACAAGCCCCAGTACGCCAAGCCCCAGCAAAACGAAGAGGATGCGTAGCTTCTTGAGGCGCGGCTTGCTGCGTTCGCCCGCCAAGAGAGTGCGGCAGTCTAGCATTGCGGCCGTGAGCGCCGGCCGGGCAAGTTCGAACCTGAAGCGCAACGCGGTCGACGTGCTGCCGGCGGGGATGCTCGACGAGCAGCTCGCGGCCGGGCGCCCGCTGCGGGTCAAGCTCGGCATCGACCCGACAACGCCCGACATCCACCTCGGCCACACCGTCGTGCTCGAGAAGCTGCGCGAGTTCCAGCAGGACGGGGCATCGGGTCGTGCTGATCGTCGGCGACTTCACCGCCCGGGTCGGCGACCCGAGCGGCCGCTCGGCGCAGCGGCCGCTGCCCTCGCCGGAGGAGATCGAGGCCAACGCCGCCACCTATCAAGAGCAGGCGTTCAAGGTGCTCGACCGCGAGCGCACCGAGGTCCGCTTCAACAGCGAGTGGCTGCGGATGGCGCCGGAGGAGCTGCTGGGCCTCCTGGCCCAGACCACGGTGGCGCGGCTGATCGAGCGCGACGACTTCCAGAAGCGCCTCGCCGCCGGGGCGCCGATCGCGGCGCTCGAGCTGCTCTACCCGCTGCTGCAGGGCTACGACTCGGTGGCGGTCGAGGCCGACGTCGAGCTGGGGGGGACCGACCAGAAGTTCAACCTGCTCTTCGGCCGCGACATCCAGTCCGCCTACGGCCAGAAGCCGCAGTCGATCCTGACGATGCCGATCCTGGTCGGCACCGACGGCGTGCAGAAGATGAGCAAGTCGCTCGGCAACTACATCGGCGTCACCGACGAGCCCGCCGGAGATGTTCGGCAAGACGATGCGGGTGCCCGACACGGCGATGCCCGACTACTACCGGCTGGTCCTGGGGTCGGAGCCGCCGCAGGGCATGGCGCCGAACGAGGCGAAGCGGGCGCTGGCCCGGGGCGTCGTCGAGCGCTTCCACGACGCGCCGGCGGCGCTTGCGGCGGAGGAGCACTTCAACCGCCTCTTCGTCGAGCGCCAGGCTCCGGACGAGGTCGAGGAGGCCGAGCTCGGCCCATACCTCGGCAACGGCGAGGAGACGGTCCACATGCCCCGCCTGATGAGCGGTCTCTTCGAGATCAGCTCCAGCGAAGCCCGCCGCCTGATCGAGCAGGGCGGGGTCAAGCTCGACGGCGAGGCGCTCCCTTCGGGTAGCCTGGACATGCCGCAAGCCGCCCTGGATGGCCGTGTCCTGCAGGTCGGCAAGCGGCGATTCCGCCGCCTTCGCGCCGCCGCCTAGCGCCGGCTATGCAAACCGCCGCGGCAGCGCTATACTCCTTCGTCCCTCTGGGCAAGGCCCTGTGCCTGGCCCGTGCGTGATGAGCGGCGAGTCCCGTCGCTCTGGGGCGCAGCGGTCTTTGAAAACTGAGCAGCGTGCACCCCGCGGACATGCGTGTCCGTGGGATGTTTGAGCCCGATCCACTCGGTGCGCCAGCGCGCCGGGTGGTCTGATTTACCCGTCATGCCGGTCGCCGAGTATGTGTACCCGGCGATTTGCAATTGCCAGGCATGACAGCTCTCTGTAAGAAGTACCTTTCACGGAGAGTTTGATCCTGGCTCAGGACGAACGCTGGCGGCGTGCTTAACACATGCAAGTGGTGCGACGAACCAGGGCTTGCCCTGGGGCAAAGCCGCGAACGGGTGAGTAACACGTGAGTAACCTGCCCCGATGACCGGGACAACCCGAGGAAACTCGGGCTAATACCGGATGTGGTGTACGGATTTAAGTCTGTGCACTAAAGGAAGCTTCGGCCTCCGCATTGGGAGGGGCTCGCGGCCCATTAGCTTGTTGGTGGGGTAACGGCCTACCAAGGCAACGATGGGTAGCTGGTCTGAGAGGACGATCAGCCACACTGGGACTGAGACACGGCCCAGACTCCTACGGGAGGCAGCAGTGGGGAATCTTGCGCAATGCGCGAAAGCGTGACGCAGCAACGCCGCGTGGGGGAAGACGGCCTTCGGGTTGTAAACCCCTTTCAGGGGGGACGAAGGTTCGCCGGTGAATAGCCGTGCGGATTGACGGTACCTCCAGAAGAAGCTCCGGCTAACTACGTGCCAGCAGCCGCGGTAATACGTAGGGAGCAAGCGTTGTCCGGAATCATTGGGCGTAAAGCGCGCGTAGGCGGCCCTGTAAGTCCGTTGTGAAAGTCAAAGGCTCAACCTTTGAAAGCCGATGGATACTGCAGGGCTAGAGTCCGGAAGAGGCGAGTGGAATTCCTGGTGTAGCGGTGGAATGCGCAGATATCAGGAGGAACACCAATAGCGAAGGCAGCTCGCTGGGACGGTACTGACGCTAAGGCGCGAAAGCGTGGGGAGCGAACAGGATTAGATACCCTGGTAGTCCACGCCGTAAACGATGGGCACTAGGTGTGGGAGGTGTCGACTCCTCCCGTGCCGTCGCTAACGCACTAAGTGCCCCGCCTGGGGAGTACGGCCGCAAGGCTAAAACTCAAAGGAATTGACGGGGGCCCGCACAAGCAGCGGAGCATGTGGTTTAATTCGACGCAACGCGAAGAACCTTACCTGGGCTTGACATGTTGGTGACCGCCGTGGAGACACGGTTTTCCTTCGGGACACCATCACAGGTGGTGCATGGCTGTCGTCAGCTCGTGTCGTGAGATGTTGGGTTAAGTCCCGCAACGAGCGCAACCCCTGTCCTATGTTGCCATCATTCAGTTGGGGACTCATAGGAGACTGCCGGTGACAAACCGGAGGAAGGTGGGGATGACGTCAAGTCATCATGCCCCTTATGTCCAGGGCTACACACGTGCTACATTGGCGCATACAAAGGGCAGCAATACCGCGAGGTGGAGCGAATCCCATAAAGTGCGTCTCGGTTCGGATTGGAGGCTGAAATTCGCCTCCATGAAGGTGGAGTTGCTAGTAATCGCGGATCAGCAATGCCGCGGTGAATACGTTCCCGGGCCTTGTACACACCGCCCGTCACACCACGAAAGCAGGTAACACCCGAAGCCGGTGGCCTAACCTTTTGGAGGGAGCCGTCGAAGGTGGGACTTGTGATTGGGGTGAAGTCGTAACAAGGTAGCCGTAGCGGAAGCTGCGGCTGGATCACCTCCTTTCTAGGGAGATTTCTCTAGAACGTCGACCGGGCTCCCCAGTGTCTCCATGACACTGGGTACGCTGCTCAGTTTTGAGAGACCGCCAACGGCAGTCCGTCGTTGTGCGCGCCTCGGTGGACCTTGAAAACTGTACAAGGCCAATATCGAGATCCGCTTAGGCGGATTTCGAGGGTAATTTAATTACGATCTGTACACGTTGTGTATAGGTCGCTCACCGTCAAGATAGTAAGGGCTTACGGTGGATGCCTTGGCACCAGGAGTCGATGAAGGACGTGGACGGCTGCGATAAGCCGCGGTGAGGCGCTGAACAGCCTTTGACCCGCGGATCTCCGAATGGGAAAACCCGGCGCCGGTAATGCGGCGTCATCCTGTGATGAATACATAGTCACAGGAGGGAAACCGGGGGAACTGAAACATCTAAGTACCCCGAGGAAAAGAAATCAACCGAGACTCCCTTAGTAGTGGCGAGCGAAAAGGGATCAGCCCAAACCTGACAGATGTAAGCGGGCACGCGTTGTCTGTCGGGGGTTGTAGGGCGTCATGCCCGAGCCGTGCCTGGCTCGGCAGCAGTTACCAAATCAGGTGTTAGCCGAAGCGAGTGGAACCTCGCACCACAGAGGGCAATCGTCCCGTAGGTGAAAACGCACTGATCTGCTGATTGACGTTCCTGAGTAAGACCGCACCCGTGAAACGCGGTCTGAACCTGGGGGGACCACCCTCCAAGGCTAAGTACTACCTGGTGACCGATAGTGAACTAGTACCGTGAGGGAAAGGTGAAAAGCACCCCTGAAGGGGAGTGAAATAGTACCTGAAACCGTAAGCCTACAAGTGGTCGGAGCACCTTCGGGTGTGACGGCGTGCTTTTTGCATCACGAGCCGGCGAGTTACTCGTCAGTGGCAAGGTTAAGCGATGAGCGGAGCCGTAGCGAAAGCGAGTCTGAATAGGGCGACACAGTCATTGGCGGTAGACCCGAAACTGAGCGAGCTATCCATGGGCAGGCTGAAGCGGGGGTAAGACCTCGTGGAGGGCCGAACCGACCTAGGTTGAAAACTGGGCGGATGACCTGTGGATCGGAGTGAAAGGCTAATCAAGCTCAGAGATATCTGGTTCTCTCCGAAATATATTTAGGTATAGCGTCGAGTATTTGCGTTTCGGCCGTAGAGCACTGTTTGGACTAGGGGCCCTACCAGGTTACCGACTTCAGGCAAACTCCGAAGACCGTTACGGTTAACTCGGCAGTCAGTGTGCGGGGGATAAACTTCGTACGCAAAAGGGAAACAACCCAGACCATCAGCTAAGGTCCCCAAGTACTAGCTA
This sequence comes from uncultured Solirubrobacterales bacterium, assembly GCA_963801245.1. Lineage (GTDB taxonomy): Bacteria > Actinomycetota > Thermoleophilia > Solirubrobacterales > 70-9 > VRUE01. The sequence goes on along the minus strand of CAWDEA010000003.1, from coordinate 659,045 downwards.
AGTGGTGAACGATGTCCGAGTGCATAGACAACCAAGAGGTTGGCTTAGAAGCAGCCATCCTTGAAAGAGTGCGTAACAGCTCACTGGTCAAGTGTTCGGGCGCGGAGAATTCAACGGGGCTCAAGCTAGTCACCGAAGCTATGGGTGTGTAGGCCTGCGGGCTCTGCACGCGGTAGGAGAGCGTTCCAGTTGCGAGAAGCGGATGCGTAAGCCTCCGTGGAGCGGCTGGAAGTGAGAATGCCGGCATGAGTAACGAAAGAGGGGTGAGACTCCCCTCCACCGATTGTCCAAGGTTTCCTGAGTAAAGTTCGTCTGCTCAGGGTTAGTCGGGACCTAAGGCGAGGCCGAAAGGCGTAGCCGATGGCCAACAGGTTGATATTCCTGTACCACGTCGATTCCGTTATGACCGATGGGGGGACGGGGAAGGGTAAGGGATCCCAGGCGATGGTCGTCCTGGGGCAAGCACGTAGCTAGTCGCTGTAGGAAAATCCGCAGCGGCGTTTTGACGCGAGGTGCGATGCCAGCTGGCTTGACCGCCGGCGAGTCCCCGATCCCATGCCTCCGAGAAAATCCTCTAGGCAGGATTCGCGTGCCCGTACCGATAACCGACACAGGTGGACAAGTAGAACATACTGAGGTGAGCGAGCTAACTCTCGTTAAGGAACTCGGCAAAATCGTCCCGTAACTTCGGGATAAGGGACGCCCCGGTAGGGTGAACTCCATACGGAGGGAGCCTGAGGGGGCCGCAGTGAATTGGTCCAAGCGACTGTTTACCAAAAACACAGGCCTCTGCTAAGTCGCAAGACGACGTATAGGGGCTGACGCCTGCCCGGTGCCGGAAGGTTACGCGGACTTGTTAGCGCTTCGGCGCGAAGCAGCGAAGCTAAGCCCCGGTAAACGGCGGCCGTAACTATAACGGTCCTAAGGTAGCGAAATTCCTTGTCGGGTAAGTTCCGACCTGCACGAATGGCGTAACGACTTGGACGCTGTCTCAACGAGAGGCTCGGTGAAATTAAAGTCTCGGTGAAGATGCCGAGTACCCGCAGCTAGACGGAAAGACCCCGTGAACCTTTACTGCAACTTGATATTGGAGTCTGGGGTATCTCGCTCAGGATAGGTGGGAGACAGTGAACCAGTGGCTTTGGCTGCTGGGGAGTCACCCTTGAGATACCACCCTTGGTAGTCTGGGCTTCTAACACCATGCCGTGATCCGGGTGGTGAACAGTGTCAGGTGGGCAGTTTGACTGGGGCGGTCGCCTCCTAAAATGTAACGGAGGCGCCCAAAGGTTCCCTCAGCACGGTTGGAAATCGTGCGTAGAGTGTAAAGGCAACAAGGGAGCTTGACTGCGAGACCGACAGGTCGAGCAGGAACGAAAGTTGGGCTTAGTGATCCGGCGGTAGCAAGTGGAAGCGCCGTCGCTCAACGGATAAAAGGTACTCCGGGGATAACAGGCTTATCGTTTCCAAGAGTCCACATCGACGAAACGGTTTGGCACCTCGATGTCGGCTCGTCGCATCCTGGGGCTGGAGTAGGTCCCAAGGGTTGGGCTGTTCGCCCATTAAAGCGGTACGCGAGCTGGGTTCAGAACGTCGTGAGACAGTTCGGTCCCTATCTGCTGTGGGCGTTGGAGAGTTGAGGGGAGTCATCCCTAGTACGAGAGGACCGGGATGAACGTGCCGCTGGTGTATCTGTTGTCCTGCCAAGGGCACCGCAGGTTAGCTACGCACGGAACGGATAACCGCTGAAGGCATCTAAGCGGGAAGCCGTCCTCGAGATGAACTCTCCCATCCCCTTGAGGGAGTAAGACCCCTGGTAGACCACCAGGTTGATAGGCCGGCGGTGCAAGCGCAGCAATGTGCTCAGCCGACCGGTACTAATGGTTCGAGGGCTTGACGGATGTTTTATTTTCTTACCCACTGCGGCCTTGTGCAGTTTTCAAGCTCCACCGGGGCGGTCTCGCAAAATTCCGGTGGTTCATAGCGAGAGGGAGACACCTCTTCCCATTCCGAACAGAGCAGTTAAGCCTCTCAGCGCCGATGGTACTTGGAGGGCAACCTCCTGGGAGAGTAGGTCGCCGCCGGTTCTTTTTATTAGCGGTCCGCGACGGAGTGAGTCGCGGGCTGCGTCGCTCGATTAGCGGCGCGGGCAAGCCACGGATCCCGAGGCTTGCGTAGCGTTGCTACGCGGCGCCTCGTGCTCGTACCTTTCCGCTTGCTACTCGAGCGCCTCGCTACCGCGCCTGACTCTGCCGAGGGTTGCGATCCAGCTGGTCCATCAGAAAGCGTTTGAGGCGGCGCTCGTAGAGCGGCGGGTTGACGTTCCAGGACTGGGTGTGGCCTGCCTCTGGGACGGCGTGGTACTCGACCCAACGGGGCAGCTTGGCTGCGAAGTCTTCGCTGGTCTCGATCGGGACGACCTTGTCGTCGGTGCCGTGGAAGAGCAGGGTGGGGAGGTGGAAGTCCTCGGTGTGCTGGAGGAGGTCGAGGCTGTTCCAGTCTGGGTTGGTTCTGACGTCGATCGCCCACCTGACCGGGAGGGCGGCGAAGGCGGGGTAGCCCATGCGCTCGGCGTTGAACTCGAGGATCGCGTTCCAGTCGAGCGCGGGGGCGTCGAGGACGAGGGCGCTGACGCGGCCTGAGAGCGGGGAGTGCTGCATGAACTGGCCGATCAGGGCGCCGCCCATCGAGTAGCCGACCAGCGCCAGGCGCTGAGCGCCGTGGGCAAGCGCGTATCGGGCCGCCGCCTGGAGGTCGCGCCACTCGGTCAGGCCCTGGTGGTGCATCCCGTCCGGGCTCGAGGGCGCGCCGAGGTCGTCGCGGTAGGTGATCGAGAGCGAGGTGAGGCCAGTTCGGCGCAGAGTGGGGAGGATGCGCAGGCCAACCTGCGGGTCGTCGTTGATCCCATGCACGACTATCGCCCAGGTTGAAGGCCTCGCCGGGTGCATTGGCGGCACGAGCCAGGCCGGCATCTCCCCGAGCTCGCCCTTGATCGCCACCTCGGCGAAGGGAAGGCCCCGGGCCGTTGCAGGGTTGCCGGCGTAGGTGCTGCTGTCGAACCCGGCCTCGGCGACGCCTGGCACGAGATAGCCCTCGACGTCTCGCAGGCGCCGGGTCACCGAGTCGGAGCCTTCGTCGACCACGGGCCCGACCACGGCATGCCCACCGTGCCAGACGAGGCCGTAGTGGCCAGGTCGCAGGGTCGCCTCGGAGCGCTCCAGGACGATGCGATCGGGAGCCACCGCCTCGACCTCGACCGGGTCGTACCAGGGCCCGTGCTCGGGTACGAGCACGGCGGAGGAGAAGTGCCAGCCTGCTGCGGCGACGCCAAGCACGATCGCCACCGCCAGAGCCGCCACCACGACCGCCCAGCGCCTGCTCCGCCCGAATTCGCGCCAGCTCATGGCACGAGCGGCAGGCTCAGGAGTGCTGGGGCGCGAAGCGGGCGATCGCTGCGTTCCAGGTGCCGTTGCTGCGCACCGTGCCCTGCCGGCGCCGCGCCTCGCATGGCTTCGGAGCGGGGTCGACCGGCTCTAGGCCGTACTCGCCGAGCGTGGCGAAATCGATCACCAGGTCGACGGCGTCGGCGATGCGGTCTGTTGTTGAGGTCTTCGTCGTATCGAACATAGGTTCGTAATCTAGGGTCGCCCGCGGACGGCATCCCGATTCTGCAGGCGGTCTTGCATCTGACGCCTGGCAGAGCTGTTCTTCCCGGTTGACGCGCCGGCGAAACCGAGGACCAGGGCGGCGGTCTTCGCCGGCGTCTCGACGTTGGGCGAGTGTCCCGACGCCGGCCATCAGCTCGGTCTGCGCATCGGGGATCGCGCTGCGGTAGGCGGCCAGAGCCGCGCCCGGGTCGCTGGCGATCTGCTCCTCGGCACCCATGATCGCGAGCACCGGCTTTCCGGTCGCGGCGAGGCGCTCGGGCGAGCGGGCTCTCCCCGGTGTAGTCGTCGAAGCCGTCGTGCGATCCGGAGTAGGAGCTGTAGGTCATGCGCTTGACGTCCTCGACGAAGGCATCGGGGACGTCGAAGCCCGGCGCGAAGGCGATCTCGAGGCCGTCGCGGATCGAGAAGTCCGGCTTGATTCGCCAGAGCGCCTGTCCGATCACCGGCGTGAAGGGCAGTTCGCCGATCAGGCCGACGTCGCCGTAGGAGGCGTCGGGGATGCTGTCGATGAGCACCGCCCTCTCGACCAGCTGGGGCGACTGCTCGGCGAGGGCGACCGTCACCGTCCCGCCCAGCGAGTGGCCGACGACCTCGGCGCCGCGTGACGCCGAGCCGGCCGAGCGCCTCGGCGACCAGGTCCGCCTGATTGGGGATCGAGTAGCCCGAGCGCGGCTTCTCGGAGCCGCCGTGGCCGAGCAGGTCGATCGCGACCACGCGGTGCTCGCGGGCGAGCAGCGGGATCATCCCGTCCCACCAGTCGATCGCGCAGGTGAAGCAGTGGATGAGGACGATCGGAGCGCGCGTCGCGAGGGCCGCGGTCGACCGCCTGGAGCTCGCCGCCCGAGAGGGCGAGGATCTCGCCGCCCGGCTCGGTCACGCTCGGCCGGCTTGGTCTCGCTGGTCGACGCTGAGCGCGTTGAGCCCGAGCAGCACGACCAGCAGCCGCGACGACGCCGATCAGGATCTTCCAGCCTCTCCCCATGCCGGTCGTTACCCTAGCCGAGCATGAGGAGAAATTCGTCATCCAGGGCGGCGTGCCGCTCTCCGGCGAGCTCACCGTCGCCGGCAACAAGAACGCGGCGCTGCCGATCCTCGCCGCCTGCCTGCTCACCGAGGAGGAGCTGCTGCTGCACCGGGTGCCGCGGATCCGCGACACCGAGGCCCAGATCGCGCTGCTCGAGCGGCTCGGGGTCGAGGCCGACGTGGGTCGCCGACAACAGCCTCCGCCTCTGCGCCGCCGGGGTCGCCGAGGTCGCCGTCGACGAGGAGCTCTCGAAGCAGATCCGCGCCTCCTTCCTGCTCGCCGGCCCGCTGCTGGCCCGCTTCGGCGAGGCGCGGATGCCGCCGCCCGGCGGCGACTTCATCGGCCGCCGCCGCCTCGACGCCCACCTCGACGCCTTCATCGACCTCGGCGCCCGGTCGACGGCGATCGCTGGATCGAGCTGAAGGCGCCGGCCGGCGGGCTGCGCGCCTGCGCGCATCTTCATGGACGAGCCCTCGGTGATGGGAACCGAGAACGCGCTGATGGCGGCGGCGCTGACGCCCGGGCCGACGACGATCTCCAACGCCGCCTGCGAGCCGCACGTCCAGGACCTCGCCCGCCTGCTGACCGCGATGGGCGCCGAGGTCGACGGGATCGGCTCCAACGTGATGACCGTCCACGGTCGCGACCGGCTCGGCGGCGCCGAGCACACGATCTCGCGCCGACCACATCGAGGTCGGCAGCTTCATGGCGCTCGCCGCGGCGACCGGGGGCGAGCTGCGCATCCGCGACGTCGAGCCCGCCGACCTGCTCATGGTGCGGCGCCAGTTCCGCCGCCTCGGGCTCGCGCTCGGAGATCGAGGGCGACGACATGATCGTCCCGCCCGGCCAGCAGCTGCGCATCCAGGCCGACCTCGGCGACGCGATCCCGAAGATCGAGGACGGCCCCTGGCCGGCCTTCCCCGCCGACCTCACCTCGATCGCGCTGGCCCTCGCCACCCAGGCCGACGGCGAGATCCTGATCTTCGAGAAGATGTTCGAGAACCGCCTCTTCTTCGTCGACAAGCTGGTCGCGATGGGCGCTCGGATCACGCTCTGCGATCCCCACAGGGCGATCGTCAGCGGTCCGAGCCGGCTTCACGGCGAACGCGTCGAGAGCCCCGACATCCGCGCCGGGATGGCGATGCTCATCGCCGCGCTGGCGGCCGACGGCATCTCGGAGATCGGCAACATCCGCCAGATCGACCGCGGCTACGAGCAGATCGACGAGCGCCTGCGCGGGCTCGGTGCCCAGATCGAACGGGTCTCGTGCAGAGGTCCCTGCCTAGCAGGGCTTTCCGCGCCCGCTCTCGTAAGGTCCGGCGGATGATCCACCCGATCCCCCCAGGCACGCGCGACGTGCTGCCCGACGAGATGCGCGAGCTGCGCCGGCTGCACCTGGCGCTGATCGAGGTCTTCGAGAGCCGCGGCTACGGCGAGGTCGCGACGCCGGCGATCGAGTACGACGAGGTGCTCGCGCGCGGCGACGGCCGCACCGCCGACTCGCGCCTACCGCTTCTTCGACGAGAGCGGCGACCTGCTCGCGCTGCGCTCCGACATGACGGTGCCGATCGCGCGCCTCGTCGCCAGCCGCTACGCCGACGCCGAGCCGCCGGTGCGCCTCTGCTACCTCGCCAACGCCTTCCGCGCCGTGCGCCCGCAGCGCGGCCAGATGCGCGAGTTCGCCCAGGCCGGGGTCGAGCTGATCGGCGCGCCGGCGCCGGAGGGCACCGCCGAGGTGGTCGAGGTGCTCGAGGCGGCGCTCGACGCGGCCGGGCTCGACCGCGCCGTGATCGGCCTCGGCGACGCCGACCTCTACCGCCAGCTGCTCGCCGAGCTCGGGGTCGAGGGCGAGGCGCGGGACTCGATCCTCGGCCGGCTCGCCACCCACGACCTGGTCGGCCTCGAGGCCGAGCTCTCCGAGCTCGAGGGGATCGGCGACGAGCAGGTGCGCGACCTGCGTCGCGCTCTCCCAGCTGCGCGGCGGCCGCGAGGTGCTCGACGAGGCGCGCGCGCTCGGCGGCGCGGCGGTCGAGCGGGCGACGGCGCGGATCGGCGAGACCTTCGAGGCGCTCGAGGCGCGCGGCGTCGCCGACCGGGTCCAGATCGACCTCGGCCTGCTGCGCGACCTCGGCTACTACAGCGGCGCGATCCTCGAGGTCTACGACCCGGCGCTCGGCCACGTGCTCGGCGGCGGCGGCCGCTACGACGGCCTGCTGAAGCGCTTCGGCGTCGACCTGCCCGCGGCCGGGCTTCGCCCTCTACCTGGAGCGCGTGCACGTCGCCCAGATGGAGGAGGAGCGCGCGGGGGGAGCGGCTCGATGAGCGTCGAGGTCGCCGGCACTGGGCCGCGCCAAGGCCGAGCGGGCCGCTGAAGCTGGCGGTGCCGCGCGGCGCCCTGCTCGAGCGAGACGCTCGACGTGCTCGACGCGGTCGGCATCGACACCGCCGCGGTGCGCGGCGAGTCGCGCGCGCTGATCTTCGACGGCGGAGGAGATCACCCTGGTCACGATGCGCCCCTCCGACGTGCCGACCTACGTCGAGGCCGGCGCCGCCGACGTCGGCATCACCGGCAAGGACGTGCTGCTCGAGCAGTCCGACCGGGTCGTCTACGAGCTGCTCGACCTCGGCTTCGGCCGCTGCCGGATGGTGCTCGCCGGCCGCACGGGCGACGAGCGCCTGGGCGAGTCCGCAGCGCCGCCTGGGGATGATGCGGATCGCGACCAAGTACCCGCGGATCGCCGAGCGCCACTTCGAGGCGACCGGCCGCCAGGTCGAGGTGATCGAGGTCAAGGGCTCGGTCGAGCTGGCGCCGCTGATCGGCCTCGCCGACGGCATCGTCGACCTCGTCGCCACCGGCCGCACCCTGGAGGAGAACGACCTCGAGGTGCGCGAGGAGATCGTCGAGTGCACCGCCCGCTTCGTCGCCAACCGGGTCGCCCACAAGCTGCGCGGCGGCCGAGGTCGACGAGCTGACCGCGAAGCTGCGGGAGGCGACGGCGGCGATGAGGGTGCGGCGCTTCGAGTGGGAAGGAGCCGACCGCCACCGCCGCCGCGATCCGCGCCTGGGCGGCCGAGTCGGCGCCCGAGGTCGACGTGGCCCCGATCGAACGCGAGGTGCGCGAGGGCGGGCGACGAGGCCGTGCTGCGCCTGACCGCCGCGCTTCGACGCGACCGAGAGCGGCGCCGGTCTCGCTGCGGGTCGACCCGGGCGAGGTCGACGCCGCGCTCGAGGAGCTCGACCCGGCGTCTGCGCGAGTCGCTGGAGCTGGCGGCCGCCAACATCCGCGCCGTCGCCGAGGCTCAGGTCGACTCCGACGCCGCGGACCGTCGAGCTGCCGCAGGGTCAGAGCGTGACAGTGCGCGAAGTCGCCGTCGGCGCGGCGGGCGTCTATGCCCCCGGCGGCCGGGCCGCCTACCCCTCGAGCGTCCTGATGTGCGCGATCCCGGCCCGGGTCGCGGGCGTCGAGCGGCTCGCGCTCGCCTCGCCGCCCGGCCCCGACGGCGCGATCGGCCCGCTGGTCCTCGCCGCCGCCGCGCTCTGCGGGGTCGACGAGGTCTACGCGATGGGCGGCGCCCAGGCGATCTTCGCCCTGGCCCACGGAACCGAGACGATCGCGCCGGTCGACGTGATCGCCGGCCCCGGCAACGCCTGGGTGCGGAGGCGAAGCGGCCGTCTACGGGCGCGGTCGGGATCGACTCGCTCGCCGGACCCTCGGAGCTGATGGTCGTCGCCGGGCCACGACACCGACCCCGAGTGGGTGGCGCTCGACCTCTGCGCGCAGGCCGAGCACGGCGCCGACGGCCCGCTGCGTCGCGGTCGCGGTCGAGGAGGCGGTGCTCGACGGCGTCGCGAGCCGCGGCCGAGCGGGCCGCCGCCGAGCGCGCCCGGCGTCGGCGACGCGCCGCTTGGCGCTCGTCCAGGTCCCCGATCCCGAGCGACGCGATCGACCTCGCCAACGCCTTCGCCCCCGAGCACCTCGAGCTGATGGAGGAGGACGCGGCGCTGCTCGCCGACAGGGTGACGACCGCCGGCTGCGTCTTCGCCGGCCGCTACGGCGCGACCGCCTTCGGCGACTACGTCGCCGGCTCCAACCACGTCCTGCCGACCGGCGGCGCCGGCCGCTTCTCCGGGCCCGCTCGGCCCCGGCGTCTTCCGCCGCAAGATCGCGACCGTGGAGGTTCCCGCCGAGGCGGCGGCGAAGCTTGCCCCGCACGTCGACGCGCTCGCGCGCGCCGAGGGCTTCCCCGTCCACGGCGAGTCGGCGATGATTAGGAGCGAGACCATGAGCAGAACAGCCGACGAAAGAGCGCAGCACCGCCGAGACGCAGATCCGGCTCTCGCTCGACCTCGACGGGGGAGAGTCGAGCGCCGCGACCGGGCGTCGGCTTCCTCGACCACATGCTCGACCTGCTCGCCCGCCACGGCCGGCTCGGCCTGGAGGTCGAGGCGAGCGGCGACCTCGAGACCGGCGCCCACCACACGGTCGAGGACGTCGGCATCGTGCTCGGCCAGGCGCTCGACGAGGCGCTCGGCGACCGCGCCGGGATCCGCCGCTACGGCTCGGCCCTGGTGCCGATGGACGAGTCGCTGGCCGAGTGCGCGATCGACATCTCCGGCCGGCCGCTCTGCGTCTTCGACGCCGACCTGCCGGCGACCTCGATCGCCGGCTTCGACACCGAGCTGGCCGAGGAGTTCTTCCGCGCCGTCGCCAACAGCGCCAAGCTGACCCTGCACGTCTCGGTCCGCTACGGGCACCAACGCCCACCACATGATCGAGGCCTGCTTCAAGGCCTTCGCCCGCGCGCTGCGCGTCGCGGTCTCGATCGACCCCGAGGAGAGCGGCGTGCCGTCGACCAAGGGAACGCTGAGCGAATGACGGCGCGCATCGCGATCCTCGACTACGGGATGGGCAACCTGCGCTCGGTCGAGAAGGCGCTCGAGCACGTCGGCGCGAGCGCGACGATCACCAGCGACGCCGGCGAGCGTCCGCGCCGCCGACGGCCTGATCCTGCCCGGGGTCGGCGCCTTCCCGAAGGCGATGGAGCGGGTCCGCGAGCTGCGGGCTCGACGAGCTGATCGCCGAGCGCCGCGAGGCCGGCGTGCCGATCCTCGGCATCTGCCTCGGCCTGCAGCTGCTCTTCGACTCGACCACCGAGCTGGGCGGGGCCGACGGGCCTCGGCCTGCTGCCCGGCGAGGTCGCGGAGCTCGACGCCGACGGCCTCAAGGTCCCGCACATCGGCTGGTCGCCGGTGCGCTGGGAGCGGGAGTCGCGCCTCGCCGAGGGGATCGAGACCGAGACGCCCTTCTACTTCGTCCACTCCTTCGCGCCGCGGCCCGAGCCGGGCGACCTGCTCGGCACCGCCGCCTACGGCGCCCGCTTCGCCTGCGCGGCGCGAGCGCGACAACGTCTTCGGCGTCCAGTTCCACCCGGAGAAGTCGAGCGCCGCCGGGCCTGCGCCTGCTCTCCAACTTCGCCGGGATCTGCGCCGCGGTCCCGGCGTCGGCGGCGTGATCCTCTACCCGGCGATCGACATCCGCGGCGGCCGGGCCGTGCGCCTGCTGCAGGGCGACTACGAGCGCGAGACCGCCTACGACGCCGACCCGGTCGACGCCGCGCGGCGCTGGGCCGGCGAAGGCGCCGAGTTCCTGCACGTCGTCGACCTCGACGGGGCGAAGGCCGGGGAGCCCGCAGAACCTCGAGGCGGTGCGGCGGATCGCCGCCGCGGTCGAGTGCCCGATCCAGGTCGGCGGCGGCCTGCGCGACGCCGCAGTCGGTCGACGGCGGTGCTCGAGGCCGGCGCCGAGCGGGTCGTGATCGGCACCGCGGCCCTGCGCGACCCCGAGTTCCTCGACCGACGCCCTCGAGGCGCACGGCGACCGCGTCGTCGTCTCGGTCGACGCCCGCGACGGCAAGGTCGCGCTCGCGGGCTGGACCGAGACCAGCGACGGCGATGTCGCCGAGGCCGTCGCCGAGCTCGAGCGAGCGCGGCGTCGCGCCGCTTCCTCTGCACCGCGATCGAGGTCGACGGAACGATGGAGGGCCCGGCGATCGACGAGCTGGACCGCGATCGCCGCGGCCACCGACGCCCAGGTGATCGCCTCGGGCGGCGTCGGCAACCTCGCCGACCTCGAGCCCTCGCCCGCGACGCCGCCCCCAACGTCGAGGGCGCGATCGTCGGCCGGGCCCTCTACGAGCGCCGCTTCACGGTCGCCGAGGCAACGCCGCCCTGGCTGATGGCGCTTTCGCATGCGACTAAGCGCCCGTTAGCTTCCGCGATGGTCCTGAAGCGCGTCATCCCCTGCCTCGACGTCGACGCCGGCCGCGTCGTCAAGGGCACCAACTTCGTCGGCCTGCGCGACGCCGGCGATCCGGTCGAGCTGGCCGAGCGCTACGACGCCGAGGGCGCCGACGAGCTGGTCTTCCTCGACATCACCGCCTCGCACGAGAAGCGCGAGACGATCGTCGAGCTGGCGCGGCGGACCGCCGACAACGTCTTCATCCCGTTCACGATCGGCGGCGGCATCCGCTCGGTGGAGGACGCGCAGGCGGTGCTCGACGCCGGCGCCGACAAGGTCTCGGTCAACTCCTCGGCGCTGGCGCGGCCCGAGCTGCTCGACCGAGCTGGCCGACCACTTCGGCGCCCAGTGCGTCGTGATCGCGATCGACGCCAAGCGCGAGGACGACGGCTGGGGCGTCTACGTCAACGGCGGCCGCAAGAAGGTCGAGGGGCGCGACGCGGTCGCCTGGGCGCGCGAGGCGGTGCGAGCGCGGGGCCGGGGAGGTGCTGCTGACCAGCATGGACCGCGACGGCACCAACGACGGCTACGACATCGAGCTGACCCGCGCGGTCGCCGACGCGGTCCCGGTGCCGGTGATCGCCTCGGGCGGCGCCGGCACGCTCGAGCACCTCAGCGAGGCGATCGCCGACGGCGGGGCCGACGCCGTCCTCTGCGCCTCGATCTTCCACTACGGCACCTACCGCGTCCGCGAGGCGAAGGAGCGCCTCGCCGCCGACGGCATCCCGGTTCGCCTCTGATGGCACTGGAGTCCGGCGAGAGCCTCGCCGGGGCGCTTGCGCGCGTCCACCCGGAGCTGGCCGCCGTGCCCGAGGTCGCGACCGAGCCGGTCTACCTGGTCGGTGGCGCGGTCCGCGACCTCCTGCTCGGGCGAGGCCGCGCCGACATCGACCTCGTCGTCGAGGGCGACGCCGCCGGCCTCGCGGGGCTGCTCGGCGCCGAGGTCGTCTCGCACGAGCGCTTCGCCACCGCCAAGGTGAAGCTCGACGGGCACGAGGTCGACATCGCCGGCGCCCGCGCGGAGATCTACCCGCATCCGGGCGCGCTGCCGGTGGTCGAGCCGGCGGAGCGCGTCGAAACCGACCTGGCTCGGCGCGACTTCACGATCAACGCGATGGCGATCCCGCTGCGGGGCGAGCCGCGCCTGATCGACCCGCACGGCGGCCGCGAGGACCTCGAGGCCGGGCTGCTGCGGGTCCTGCATCCGCGCTCCTTCGAGGACGACCCGACCCGCGCGATCCGGGCCGCCCGCTACGCGGCGCGCTTCGGCTTCGAGCCCGAGCCGGAGACCGCGGTACTCCTGCGCAGGGCGGACCTGGGCACGGTCTCGGACGACCGCCGGGAGGCCGAGTTGCTCCGGCTCGCGGCGGAAGACGAGGCGCCGCGCGCCTTCGCCCTGCTTTCGGAGTGGGGGCTGGTCGAGCTGCGACCGGGCGGCGCGGAGCTCGCATCCCGCACCGCGGAGCTGTTCGGCTCAGAGCCCTGGAGCGAGGCCGCGCCGAGGCCGCGCACGCTGCTCAAAGCCGCGCTGGGGCCTGCCGGCGGGGAGGTCGCGCTCGCGAAAGCGCGACCCGAGCGGCCTTCTGACGGAGTGGAGCTGGCTTCGAGGCACGACCCGGTCGAGCTGGTCCTGGCCAGGGCGCTCGGCGCCGAGTGGCTGGACCGCTACCTGGCCGAGTGGCGAGAGGTGAGCCTCGAGATCGACGGCTCGGATCTGGTGAAGGCCGGAGTTCCGCAGGGCCCGGCACTAGGCCGGGGCCTGCGGGAGGCCCTGCAGCGCAAGCTCGACGGCGAGATCGCCGGCCGGGAGCAGGAGCTGGCCGTGGCCCTCGAGGCCGCAGGGGACAACGATGGAGTGGCGTGAGTCCGGCGACTTCTGGTGGCTCGAGGCCGAGCTGCCCGGCGCCACCGCCGCCTTCACGACACGTACGTTCGGCTCGGCGAAGGAGAGCCTTGCGCCCCTGGTCGCCCTGGGAATCGATCCCGCCACGATCGTCAGCGCCCGCCAGGCTCACGGGACGGACCTGGCCTTCCACGATCGGGACGAGGTCCCCGCCGAGGCCGACGGGCACGTGATCGCCAGACCCGGGACCGTCGGCCTCGTCTTCGGCGCCGATTGCCTTCCGGTTGCCGTGGCGGGGCCGCGGGCCGCCGCGATCCTGCATTGCGGCAGGCGCGGCCTGGAGCAGGGCCTGGCCGCCCACGGCGCCGCCGCCGTGGGCGCGACCGCGGCGGCAATCGGGCCGGGCATCGGTCCCTGCTGCTACGAGGTCGACCTCTGGAGCGAGGCGCGGCGGCAGTTGCGCGAGGCCGGGGTCGAAGAGGTTGAGTCCGCGGACCTCTGCACCTGCTGCGAGCCCGAGCTCTTCTTCTCGCACCGCCGCGACGGCGATCCGAGGCGCCAGGCCGGTCTCGTCTGGCTCAACCCGGAGGAAGGCTGACGTGGCCGGCCTGATCCACGGGCTCGACCCGGCCAAGATCGCCGCAAACCTGGAGAGCGCCCGTGAGGTCGCCGGGCCCGGGGTCGAGATTCTCGCCGCCACCAAGTACGTGCCCCTGGAGGAGATGGGAGCGCTGGCGGAGGCCGGAGTGAAGCTCGTCGGCGAGAACCGCCAGCAGGACCTTGCCGCCAAGCACGAGCGCTGGGGCGATGCCTTCGAGTGGGACTTCATCGGCAACCTGCAGAGCCGCAAGGTGAAGCAACTGCTGCCGCTCTGCCGCCTGATCCACTCGGTCGCCACCGACTCCACCCTGGACCAGCTAGGCCGCCACGGTGGGGAGGACACGGAAGTCCTTGTAGAGGTCAACGTAGCCGGCGAGGAAGGCAAGAGCGGAGTCGCACCGCATGACCTTGCCACCTTCATAGAGCGCTGCCCAGTGCGAGTCAGCGGCCTGATGACAATGCCCCCGTTCAGCACAGACCCCGAGAGCCTCCAGGCCATACTTCGCCCGCCTCCGGGAGCTAGCAGCTCAACACAACCTTGAGCGCCTCTCCATGGGCACCTCCCAGGACTGGCAGGTTGCCGTCCAGGAGGGCGCGACAATCATCCGCCTGGGCACAGCTCTATACATCTGACATCCGCCGCCTCTTCCCGCGGGTGGCGCTGTAGGGGGGACCGCCCCCGAGGACGCTTTAGCGACCGCAGGGGGCGGTGGGTCCCCTGCAGCGACAGGACCCGCGGGCACAGCGCCAAGTTAGCCATAATCAGTAAAGGAATCGGCCCACAAGGGCCGAAACCACCCGATAACCATGGCCCTACGCGATACATGGCATAGAGCGCTGGTCTATTTCGGCCTTGCCGAGGACCACGACTACGGCCCCGAGTACGAAGACGACTTCGAGCCGGAGACGGGAACCGAAGACGCCCTCGAGGGCCGTCGCGACTCGGGTCAGGTGCGGCGCCTGCCCACCTCCAGGCGCTCCCGGCGCGACGAGATCGACGACATCTTCGCCGACGACGAGCCGATCGCGGCCTCGCGGACCCGCACGCTGCGCCCGGTCTGCAACGGCGACTCCGACGTCCAGGTCCACCTCGTCATCCCCCGCAACTTCAACGACGCCCAGCAGGTCGCCGACCAGTTCAAGCGCTAGGTGCCGGTGATCCTCAACCTGCAGACGACCGACCACGAGCTGTCCAAGCGGATGATCGACTTCTGCTCGGGCCTCACCTACTCCCTCGACGGCGGCATGCAGCGGATCGCCGAGAAGATCTTCCTGCTGACGCCGCGCAACGTCGAGGTCTCCGCCGAGGAGAAGGCACGCCTCCTCGACAAAGGCTTCTTCAACCAGTCCTAGCGGCATCGCCTCGATCCCCTAGTCTGCGGCCGGTGATAGTCGGCTTTTGCGGATCCGGGAGCATGGCCGCCGCGATGGCGCGCGGACTGCGCGACGACGTCGACGGGATGCTGTTCACCGACTCCGGCTCCGGTCGCGCCGAAGCCCTGGCCGGGGAGCTGGGCGGGGAGGCGGTCGACACCAACCGCGAGCTCGCCGAGCGCGCCGACGTGGTCGTGCTGGCGGTCAAGCCGGCGAAGCTGGCGGAGGCCGCCGCGCAGATGCAGGGGGCGAAGGCGGTCGTCTCGCTGCTCGGGGCGACCTCGCTGGAGAGGGTCCGCCAGGCGTTTCCCAGCGCCGAGGTGTTGCGGGTGATGCCCAACGTCGGGGTCGAGGTGCGGCGCGGCGTGCTCTGCATGGCCGGCGTCGCCGACGCCGAGCTGCGCTCGCTGCTCGAGGGCCTCGGACACCTGGTCGAGCTTCCCGACGGCGAGTTCGACACCGCGACCGCGGTGATGGGGTGCGCGCCCGCCTACTTGGCTCTGGCGGTCGAGGCGATCGCCGACGCCGGGGCGGCCGCTGGGCTCGACGAGGAGCTGGCGCGGGAGCTGGTCGTGGAGACGGCCGCGGGGACGGCTGAGCTGCTGCGCACCCGGCATCCAGCCGACGTGCGCAGGGCGGTGGCCTCACCGGGGGGCAGCACCGAGGCCGGGCTCGAGGCGCTGGACCGCGAGGGCGCCCGCGAGGCCTTCGAGGCCGCCGTCGGGGCCTCTTTGGAGAGGATGCGCGGATGAGCCTGCTCGCGGTCACCCGCTACGACATCGCCGACTACGTCGGCGCTCTGTTCCTCGTCTACATCATCCTGATCTTCCTCAACGTGCTGATCTCCTGGGTGCCGCGCATGCCCTACAACCGGCCGCTGCGGGCGACCCTCGACTTCATCAAAGAGACGACCGACCCCTATCTGAACCTCTTCCGCCGCTTCCTGCCGCCCCTCGGCGGGGGCGGCTTCGCGCTCGACCTGAGCCCGATGCTCGGCGTGGTCGTCCTATTCATCGCGCGCGCGATCGTCGTCGGCCTGATCGAAGGGTGACCGGGGCCCGCGCCTGGCGCCTGGCCGGCGCCCTCGCCGGCCTGGTGCTCGTCCTCGACCAGGTTGCCAAGGCCGTGGTCGAGAGCGAGCTCGTCCTGGGCGAGGACGTCGACGTCCTCGGTCCGCTCGAACTGACCCTCTCCCACAACGCCGGGATCGCCTTCGGCCTCGCCGGCGGTGGGGGTGCCCTCCTCGTGGCGCTCACCGGCCTGGCGCTCCTGGCGATCGGCTTCGTCTTCTCGCGGGACCCCACCCGGCCCTGGATGTGGGTCGCGGCCGGGCTGCTCGCCGGAGGCGCTCTCGGCAACCTCGTCGACCGCGTTCGCACCGGGGTCGTGACCGACTACATCCAGATTGGCAGCTGGCCCGCGTTCAACCTCGCCGACATCGCCGTGACGGCCGGCGTTGCCCTCTTCGCCCTCTCCTATCTGCGAGAGCGGGAGGCACCATGAGCTTCCGGTGCGCTTTATGCCAGCCATGCCCACATAAAGCGCACCGGAACGGGGGGTGGATGGTGTGAGCGAGCTGAGGGTCGTCCACGTCGACGAGGCCCTGGCGGTGGTCGACAAGCCCGCCGGCCTGGTCGTCCACCCGGCCCCCTCGCACCGCGGCCCAACCCTGGTCGACGAGCTCGGCGAGCTGCTCGGCGGCGGCGCCGACCCCGAGCGACCGGGCATCGTCCACCGCCTGGACAAGGAGACGAGCGGCCTGCTCGTCGTCGCCCGCACCGACGATGCCCACGCGGCGCTGCAGGCAGCGGTGCAGCGGCGCGAGGTCGAACGGGTCTACCTCGCGCTGGCGCGCGGGCGCCTGGCCTCGCGCACAGGCACGATCGACGCTCCGATCGGGCGCGCCTCGCGCCAGCGTCACCGCATGGCCGTATCCGGTGCGGCCTCGCGCCAGGCGCGGACGCACTTCACCGTGCTCGAGCTGCTCTCCGCCGAGACCTACCTGGAGGCCAAGCTGGAGACCGGCCGCACGCACCAGATCCGCGCCCACTTCGCCGCGATCGGCCACCCGCTGGTCGGGGATGCCACCTACGGAGGAGAGCTCAAGTACGGGCTCGAGCGCCAGTTCCTCCACGCCCACCGGCTCGCCTTCGACCATCCGGAAAGCGGAAAGCGGCTGAGCTTCGTCTCCGAGCTGCCGGCGGACCTCGAGGCCGCCCTGCGGGCGGCCCGCGCGGGCTAGCCCCGCACCTCTACAATCCACCGGCTCGGAAACCGACCCCCGTCGGTGCCGAACCGGATCCTGACCGGCATCGCGCCGGGTCCCGGGGAGGGCGGCGGGGAACGCATCTCACAACCAAGGAGCTTTACCCATGCCAGAGGCAGGCCTCAAAGAGCTGCTGGAGGCCGGAGTCCACTTCGGCCACCAGACCCGTCGCTGGAACCCGAACATGCGCCGCTACATCTTCGGCGAGCTGGACGGGATCCACATCATCGACCTCATCCAGACCGAGGCGCTGCTGGAGAACGCACGCCGCTTCGCCGGCGAGCTCGCCCATGGCGGCGGCACCGTGCTCTTCGTCGGCACCAAGAAGCAGGCCCGCGGCCCGGTCGAAGACTGGGCCAACCGCTGCAAGATGCCCTTCGTCAACCAGCGCTGGCTGGGGGGGCTGCTGACCAACTTCAACACGATGTCCGCCAGGATCGCGCGCCTGCACGAGCTCACCGCGTGGCGCGAGGAGGGCAAGCTCGATCTGCTGCCGACCAAGGAGCGGATGGGCATGCTGGCCGAACTCGCCAAGCTCGAGTTCAACCTCGGCGGGGTTCGCGACATGGAGCGCCTGCCCGACGCGGTCTTCGTCACCGACCTCAAAACCGAGGAGATCGCGGTGCGCGAGGCGGCCCGCCTGCGGATCCCGATCATCGCCCTGGTCGACACCAACTGCGATCCGACCCCGATCGACTACGTGATCCCGGGCAACGACGACGCGCTCCGCTCCTGCGAGCTGGTGATCGGCACGATCGGCGGCGCGGTCGACGAGGGTTCCAGCGCCTGGAGGGTCAAAGAGGAGCGCCGTATCGCCGAGGAAATGGAGCGGCGCAAGAAGGAAGAGGAAGAGCGCAAGAAGCGCGAGGAGGAAGAGAAAGTGCGGGTTGCCGCGGAGGAGGCGGCGAAGAAAGCGGCGGCTGAAGCGGAGGCGGCTAAGCAGGCCGAGGCGGCTCAGGCTGCTGCCAAGGCGCCGGCCCAGGCCACTCCGGCTGCGGGGCCCGTCGCGGCCTCGGGGGGGCCTGCGGGCGGGGGCTCCGCCTCCGTTCTCGGCCCCCCCGAGTCCACGCCACCCGCAGGTGAAGCGCCCAAAGCCCAAGCGGCTCCGAAAGAGCCAGAGGCGAAGGCCGAAGAGCCTGCTGCGAAGGAGAAAGCTGAGGAGCCCGCTTCCGAGGGGAAAGCTGAGGAGGGGAAATGAGCGTTACTGCTGCTGACGTGAAGGCGCTTCGGGATCGGACCGGGGCGGCGATGATGGACTGCAAGGCGGCGCTGAGCGAGTCCGACGGGGATGTGGATCGCGCGATCGAGATCCTCCGGGTCAAGGGGCAGGCCTCGGCCGCCAAGCGCGAAGGGCGGGGCACGAGCGAGGGCGTCGTCGCCTCCTACATCCACGCCAACGACAAGGTCGGGGCGATGGTCGAAGTCCAGTGCGAGACCGACTTCGTCGCTCGCAACGAGGACTTCAAGGCGTTCGCCTACGAGGTCGCCCTGCACGTCGCCGCGACGGCGCCGCGCTACGTCACGATGGACGAGATCCCCGAGGAAGAGCGCGAGGCCGAGAAGCGCGTCTTCAAGGAGAAGGCAAGCGAAGAAGGCAAGCCCGACAACGTCGTCGAGAAGATCGTCGAGGGGCAGCTCGCCAAGTGGGCCAAGGAAGTGGCCCTGCTCGACCAGGCCCACGTCAACGCCGAGAAGCACGACTCGAAGTCGATCGAGGAGCTGCGCCAGGAGCTGGCGGCCAAGACCGGCGAGAACATCCGCATCGCCCGCTTCGCGTACTTCCGCGTCGGCGAATAGGCTCGTGGCCTAGATGGCCGGCGCCCCCCAGTTCAAACGCATCCTGCTGAAGCTCTCGGGCGAGGCGCTGATGGGCGATCTCTCCTACGGCACCGACGCGGCCGAGGTGCGGCGGATCGCCGAGCAGGTCTCCGCGATTCGCGGGCGCGGGGTCGAGGTCGCGATCGTCGTCGGGGCGGGCAATATCTACCGCGGCCTCTCTGCCGCCGCCGAAGGGATGGATCGCGCAACCGGCGACTACATGGGGATGCTGGCGACGGTGCTCAATGCCCTGACGCTCCAGGACGCGCTGGAGAGGACCGGCGAGCACACCCGGGTGCTCTCGGCGATCGACGTCAAGGAGGTGGCCGAGCCCTACATCCGCCGCCGTGCCATGCGCCACCTGGAGAAGGATCGCGTGGTGATCTTCGCCGCTGGCACCGGCAACCCGTTCTTCACCACCGACACCGCCGCCGCGCTGCGGGCGCTGGAGATCCACGCCGAAGCGATCCTGATGGCGAAGAACGGGGTGGAGGGCGTCTACGACTCCGACCCGGCGACCAACCCGGACGCAAAGTTCATCGCCGAGATCGGCCACCGCGAGGCGATCGAGCGAGGGCTCAAGGTGATGGACTCGACGGCCCTCTCGCTCTGCATGGACAACGACCTGCCCATCTACGTCTTCAACATGGGAGACGCGGGCAACATAGATAGGATCGTCAACGGCGAGAGGGTGGGCACGCTGGTTTCCGGCAGGCCCGCCGAGTGACGAGAACGGGGGCCCTGTGGAGCTGATCGATGAAATGCTCGAAGACGCCAATGGCCGCATGAGCAAGTCGGTCGAGTCGAGCCGTGGCGAACTGGCGACGGTGCGTACCGGCCGCGCCTCCCCGCACCTGCTCGACCGCATCGTGGTCGACTACTACGGCGCCCAGACCCCGCTCAAGCAGCTCGCCAACATCGCGACTTCCGACGCGCGTCTGCTCACCGTCACGCCCTTCGACAAGTCGTCGATCGGGGCGATCGAGAAATCGATCCAGGAGTCCGACGTCGGTCTGACGCCCAGCAACGACGGCAACGTGATCCGGCTGCAGGTCCCCGAGCTGACCGAGGAGCGTCGCCGTGACATGGTCAAGGTGGTTCATGGCGTCGCCG
The DNA here is from genome assembly GCA_963801245.1 of uncultured Solirubrobacterales bacterium. Taxonomy (GTDB): domain Bacteria; phylum Actinomycetota; class Thermoleophilia; order Solirubrobacterales; family 70-9; genus VRUE01. The sequence goes on along the minus strand of CAWDEA010000003.1, from coordinate 639,043 downwards.
AGGAGGGACGGATCGCGATCCGCAACATCCGCCGCGACACGATGCACGACCTGCGCGAGCTGAAAAAAGAGGGCGAAGCCGGCGAGGACGACGAGCGCCGTGCCGAGGCCGCGCTGCAGAAGCAGACCGACGAGGCGATCGCCGAGATCGACGCACTCCTGAAGGGGAAGGAAGAGGAGATCCTGGAGGTGTGAGCGCCTCCGCGCGGTACGTGGCGATCATCACCGACGGCAACGGGCGCTGGGCGCAGCAGCGGGGCGTGCCGACCGTTGAGGGGCACCGGGCTGGCGCCGACACCGTGAAGGCCCGGCTGCGCGACGCCGTCGAGCTGGGGATCGAGGAGCTCACCGTCTTCTCCTTCTCGACCGAGAACTGGTCGCGGCCGGCAGAGGAGGTCACGGCGCTGATGGCGATGTTCGGCGAGAGGATCGACGCGGAGACCCCCGAGCTGGACTCCGAGGGCGTGCGGATGCGCTTCATCGGCCGCCGTGAGGGCGTCGCGCCGGATCTGGTCGAGCGCATGGAGTGGGCCGAGGAGACGACGGCCGCCAACGAGCGGATCACCCTCTTCGTCGCCTTCAACTACGGCGGGCGGGCGGAGATCCTCGACGCTGCACGTGGCTTCCAGGGCGGCTCGGACGATGATTTCCGCCGCCGGCTGTACGCGCCGGAGATGCACGACCCCGACCTTCTGATCCGCACCAGCGGCGAGCGGCGCATCTCCAACTTCCTGCTCTGGCAGTGCGCCTACTCGGAGCTGGTGTTCCGCGACGAGCTCTGGCCCGAGTTCGGTCGCGAGGCGCTGGAGGAGTGCCTGCGGGAGTTCGAGGAGCGCCAGCGCCGCTTCGGGGCGAGGGTCTGATGCAGGACCTCTTCGACGACCTCTTCGAGGAGCCGGCGCCGAAACCGCCGCCGCGACCGCCGCGTGAGCGGCGCCGGCGGGGCGGGGCGCGGAGCGGCGAGACGGTCAAGCGCATCCTCTTCGCCATTCCCTGGGGCATCTTCGCGATCGCGATCACCGTTGCCGGCGGCCTCGTCTTTGCCGTTGCGATGATCGGGGTCGGCGTGCTCTGCCTGCGCGAGTACCTCTCGCTGACCGGGGAGATGCGCCCGGTCAAGCGCGCCGCCTACGTCGCCGTCCCGGCCCTGATCCTCGCCGCCCACTTCGGCACCGCATTCAACGTCCTGCTGATCCTCGCCGCTTCGTTCCCCGTGCTCTTTGCCCTGGGGGCCGACCGCCACCATCGCGACGGAATCACGATGTCGATGGGCGTCACCCTGCTCGGGATCGTCTGGATCGGGATCCCCCTCGTGCACGCGGTGCTGCTGCGCGACCTCCCGGACCACGGGGCCGCCCTCCTCGTTGACGTCCTGGTCGGCACCTTTGCCGCCGACACCGGGGCATACGCGACCGGGCGGATGTTCGGATCGCACAAGATCGCGCCCACGCTCTCGCCGAACAAGACGCTCGAGGGGCTGCTCGGCGGCTTCGTCATCGGCACGATGGCCTTCTGGTTCGCCGGCCTCTACCAGGACTGGCTTTCCGGGGTGGACGCGCTGATCATCGGCGCCGCGGTGGCGGCGATCGCCCCGGTCGGCGACCTCTTCGAGTCGATGCTGAAGCGCGACCTCGGCAAGAAGGACACCGGCACGCTCTTCGGCCCCCACGGCGGCATCCTCGACCGCCTGGACGCCGTCTTCTTCACGGTCGTGGTCGGCTACTACCTCTCGATCCAGTTGGTCTATTAGAAAATTATGATGTTTCTATAGCTATAGATACGAATTTAGTAATCTGCGCGGCGATGGGCTCTGGAGACACGGGATCAGGCGCGCGGAGGCAGGTCTAGTCCCGGTGGAGAAACCGTCGACCCAAGGCTTTCTCCGCATGGCGGATGACGCAGTGCTGACCGGGGACAAAATCGGCAATGAGGTTGTGGAGTGTTTCGCATGCCGGCGGATCGGCCCGGGGGAGGTACGACGCGACCACGACACGGCCGTGGTCGTAAGCAGCACTACCAGTCGAGAGCGTGAAATCAGCCTTGAGGCCGCCAAGCAGCAGCGGACTGACACGAGTGGCCAGCGCCCCATCCTGCGCTTGCCGGAAGCACATATCACCAAACCGCTGTCCAAAGATTTCCATATGCGCATCATGGGACGAATCAGGGCGGTGACGGTCGAGGCGTGGCGCAAAGGCTCGCGAGTTGAGGAGCCGGTAGTGAACACGCTGAACCGGGTGATACGGAATGGCTATGACATCTGGGCCATCGGCGGCTTGGTGAGGGACACGCTGCGGGAAGACTTTGGCACCCCGCCGGCGGAGATAGGCGGGGATTTGGATCTCGTGGGCTCGCTTCCCCCGGGTCGTTTTGCGGAAGACATGCGCGAGTTCGTTGGACGGGCGGAGCTGCCGATCCGCTTCAATCCCTTCAGCGGCGTGGTGGCGGTTTCGCGCGACGCAAGCGGTGGCGAGCGTGTGCTCGAGTACGCGCCGCTCAAGGACACGGCTCGCAAAGGAAGCAATTCACTCATGTTCGGTTGCGATCTCCAGATAGACGCTAGCTGGAGGGATCTGACCGTTAACACGGTCGCCTATGACTGGAACTCGGAACTTCTCGCGGACCCTACTGGCAGGGGAATGAACGACCTCAGGGCGATGACTCTTCGTGCCCCAGCGATACCCAAGGATCGACCGGGCTTCCGGGCCCATTTGCTCTTTCGCTACTTCAAGTTCGTGCGGCGCTGGCCAGATGCAAGCGTGCGCGCACTTGGGGCTATGCTGCAGGAAGAATTCGCCAAGTTCAGGGAAGATGTAAAGATGCTTCCGGACACACAGATCAAGGGACTGTTGAAGCCCTTTGGGGCGACCCGCGAGGCGCAGATCGAGACGGTCTTGGCGTTGGGGGCAAGGCTGGCTCCCAGTTGTGACTGGGATGGGATGTTCACCGACGCGATCGAAAGGTTGACGTGACCATCGTCGGCTTTCAGGTCGTGCAACTAAGGGCCGACCCGGATGACGGATATGAGGTAGCGCCAAGCGTCGCGTTCTTCGACGATCAGGGCACCGATGCACGCGAGGCGCTCGCCGACGCCGGTCCGTACACGCATGGTCCGGTCACCGTTAGTGGATTCGGCTCGGATGAGGGTCCCTTTGTAGCAGCCTTCCCCGCCGAGGGCGGCGATCCACTGCTTGAGCTGGACGAGAAGGGCAGTCCCCTGCGGGCCGCTGACAGCGCCCTGAGGGCGCTGGCGGTAGCCAACGACCTCATGGACGACAGCGAGACGGACCCGACGGCGATTGACGCGGCGATCCGAGAAATCTGGGGGCTGCTCAGCCCGGACGACGAAGGGCTGCGCGAACTGCTCTTCGAGCGATTGCATCATTGGGCGGGCAGCCAGGGGCTGCTCAAGTCCTCTCCCTCGCTGTACTGGCTGCTGCCGTGGCGGGATTTCGTCATACACCTCCGCCAGCTCGCCTTTCTCGTGCGGCATACCGAAAGATCGGACATGCCTCCGGATGACGAGCCCATGCAGCGCGTGCCTGAAATTGGTCACTCGTTCAAGTACCTCATTCCTGGGTTGGCCCCGTCGCTGCGAGAGATCACCGAGTGGCGGACGCCCAACAGTCCCATAACTAATTTTGCGGTGCGGGCATTCACCCGTCGCTTGAGGTTGCTTACCCTGGAGGAGGTACCACCGGACATGCGTGAGCCTCTTTGTAAAAGCGTCGAAGATGTCGGTCGTAGGTTCCAGAGGCGACTCGAGTCAGACTGGTTGAGGAGCGTCGATCACATCCTTGCGGCGCAAGTGACGATCGACCTCTACGAGATGCTCCTCGGGTGGCAGGCTCCCTTTGAAGAGGACGTCGACGCCGGTCGCCTCAAGTGGATGGGCCGACTGGCCCTGGCTGCCTATGAAGGTCATTTCGATGCCGGCAAGGTTCGGTTGAGACAGGGGACGGTCGACCAGTTGCGTGAGATGGCAGACCGCCTCGAGGCCCAGGGCCTCTGGTTTGAGGATCGAGCTAGGGATAGCCATCGATGGTGGGATCGGATCTTCGATGCTGGGTTCATCCTCTACTTTTCGGCCTCGCTGGCGAGTCGGATCGATCGGGAATCAGGTCGCGCTCTGGGTCTCGCTCGGGCTTCCCGGATCGCCTTCGAGCTCTTCGGCGAGAAACTCCCTGGCTATCGAGGCGCTCGCTGGGCAAGTGTGCTCCCCGAGGTGCACCTGCTCGAGGCTCGCAGTGCCATCGAAGCAGGTGACCATGCGGCCGCGGAGCTTGCGCTGCATTCGTTGGCAATTGCCCTGAGCGGAGCTGCCCTGAGGCGCCTCGGTCCCCCTACAGCAAAGCTCTATCGCGCCGAGCTGTTGCTTTGCCTGGACGCCATGGCGAAAGCGGGAGCCGAGACCGGGCCGTGGGTTGGGGAGGAGCTGGGGGTGGACCCCGAGGACCTCACCGGTGCCGCTGTGCGTCTTTGCGAGGAGGTCATCGAGGCCAACTTTGCCCACAAGAAAGCCTGGCGGGTGTTGATTCCGCTGATTCCGGCCGAGCGAGCGGCCGAGAGCATCGAGGAGGTGCTCGAAGGCGCAAGGGAGCGCCCCCAGCTTGAGCCAACGCAGCAGGGGGCGCTCGAATGGCTCGAGTACCAGCTGGCCGTCCTGGCTCGACAGCGGGCGGATGAAATGCCGGGGTTGCTGCTTAACGCCTTTAAGTCCTACGTTCGGTTGCTCGTCGCCCAGCCTGCCAATCTGCCAGCCGCAGAAGAGCTTCTTGAGATGCACGCAGGGATGCAGGTGCATCAGGAAGAGACCGCCAGCGACCTCCTCGACGAGATGCTGGTTCCGATGGAGGACCCCAGAATTCCGATTGCCCACGCGGCGATCCGCTGGGTGTTGCGAGGTGAAGTCCCCGACGCATCGAAGAACATCGTTGACGCCCATGCGATTCCATTGCTTGGCGACGGCAGCGCGTCGCAGTCGGAGCTTGGGCATGCACAGGCGGCCCTCGAACGCATTGTGGACGGCAAAAACGGCCGCCGGTTGCTCGAGTCGATCAGCAAGTGGGTCTACGAACGCGCCCGAGCGTCTGGCGACCGGGAGCGCCTTACTGCGGTTGGCCGCCTGCTCGACCCCGCCATCGCCGCGGATCCCAACGACCCGATCTGGTGGTCTCGACGGGCGGATGTCGCACTCACCCTGCGCGACTCCGAGAAGGCCGAGGCGTTGCTGAGGGAAATCGCGTCCTCGCTTCGTGACGACTCCATCGCCTGTTTTCAAATCGGCAGGCTGCTCCTCATGCAGGGCAGGTTCGCCGAGGCCGACGAGAAGTTCATCGACGCCGAATGCCTCGACCGCGAACAAACCGGTGAAGCCAATCCCTACCCCGCGATTACGGATCGTCGTGGGTTCATCGCCCTACTGGAGAGTCGCTACGGCGAAGCTGAAGGGCACTACAGGCAGATCCTGCGCAACAACGAGGCCGATCCGACGGCCCATTACGGCCTCGGTCGCGTTTACTTGCAGAGCCCTTCGCACCAACTGTGCGAGACGATGCGGCACTGGCGCATCTCGCTCAGGATTCGCGCAGCCGACGATTCAAACCCGCTTTCGCGACGCTATGCATGGCGGACCGCTGCCGGTATCGCGGGGGTGATCAACCAGCAGGTGAAGACCGGCGAATCGGCGAACGGGGCCGATGCCCTGCACGAAGAACTGGCCGAGCTGCTGGCGATCGAGGACGTTGCGGTCGGCAGGCGTGTCGTCAAGGCGTTGCGCGTTCGCGGGGTGACCCATCGCCGGGCAGCCGAAGTTGCGATGGGCGCCGAGAAGAGCATGCTCGCCCAGGAGGTTGCTCAGTTCCTCATGGCGCGCACCATTCACCTCTACATCGAGTCTCCGTCGTCGTGGTCGAGCTTCGTCGATGAGGACCTTCCGGTCTATCTCGACTGGTGTGAGCGGAGGGACGTCCTCGGCGACTTTCTGGCCGGCGCCAAAGGGTCCTACGCCCGAGCCCATATCCGGGCGGCGATTGCGGGCCAGCCGAGACACGGTATGGACGAGGGAGGCGCTGCGGCTACGATTAGCGCACGCAAGCTCAAGAAGCTGGTCGACCACGTCGTCGAAACCTCCTACTCCGCCAGCTACTACGAGGATGCATACGCATTTTTGCGAGCCGCAGGGCGGGCCAAGGGCGACCAGCTCACGGGGGTCGTGACGCGGATCATCGGCCGCATGGCCCACAAGCTGCAAGCCGAGTTCGAGCTGGCCGATCGCGATAACGGGGGGCACAGCTTTCTCGCGGCGCTCTGGCCGTCGGTTGGCCTGGAGACTGTCGGAGGTGCCCTCGGGGCGGACAACATCGACGCTGCGCTGACGGCCTATGTGGACCTCGATGCCCTGCGGTACGCAAAGTCCGTCCAGAAGCTGAATCGCTGGGAGGTCGCGAGTACCCAGCTGATTGGCCTTGCTGGCGAGCCAATCCCCCCTGGCGATCGACGCAGCTACGCCCGTGCCGGGATTCGCTGGGAAGTTCCGGACGAGGAGAATCGCCAGCGCTGCACGATCGACCTTGCCGACTTCGAGGCTAACGAGGCAGAGGCGCTCGGCGGCGAAGAGCAGGTGCTGGCACTCGCCCAGTAGGCGATGCGGGTGGCCAGGGTCCGCCCTATCCTCTCCTGCATGAAGCAGGTAGTGATCCTTGGTTCGACTGGCTCTATTGGGGTGCAGGCGCTTGAAATCGTCGCCGCCTCCGAGGAGCTTGAGGTCGTGGGGCTGGCCGCCGGGTCGAGCTGGGAGCGGGTGCTGGCGCAGGCCGCCGAGCATTCCGTGGACAGCGTCGCGTTCTCCGACGCCGGGGCGGCCGAGGCCGCGCGGGGGGCCTGGGACGGCCAGGTCCTCGTGGGCGAGGACGGGATCCGCGAGCTGATCGTCGGCTCGGGCGCCGACCTGGTCCTCAACGGGATCGTCGGGGCCGCCGGCCTGGGACCGTCGATCGTCGCCCTGGGCGAGGGAATCGACGTGGCGCTCGCCAACAAGGAGAGCCTCGTGATCGGCGGCGAGCTGACGATGGCACTGGCGGAGGCGACCGGGGCGCGCCTGCTGCCCGTCGACTCCGAGCACTCGGCCCTCTTCCAGCTGATCGGGTCCGAGCCGCCGGGGACGGTCGACCGTCTGGTGCTGACCGCCTCCGGAGGACCCTTCCGTGGCCGCACCGACCTAACGGACGTCACCGTCGAGGAGGCGCTCGCCCACCCGACCTGGAGCATGGGCGGGCGGATCACGATCGACTCGGCGACGCTGATGAACAAGGGCTTCGAGGCGATCGAGGCCCACCACCTCTTCGGCGTCCCCTTCGAGCGGATCGAGGTCGTCGTCCACCCGCAGTCGATCGTCCACTCGCTGATCGATCTCAACGACGGCGCCACCCTGGCCCACCTCGGCCACCCCGACATGCGGGTGCCGATCTCCTACGCGCTGCACTACCCCGAGCGCGCCGACGTCGACGTGCCGCGGCTCGACCTCGCGAGCGTAGGCCAGCTGAGCTTCGAGCCACCCGACCTGGACACCTTCGCCTGCCTGCGCATCGCCCTGGAGGCGGGCAGGGCGGGGGGGACCGCGCCCTGCGTCCTCAACGCGGCCGACGAGGTCGCGGTCGCCGCCTTCCTCGACGGAAGGATCGGCTTCACCGCTATCCCGGCGGCGATCGAGCGGGTCCTGGAGGCGATGCCCGCCCTGGTGCCCACCCACTTCGAAGACCTCTTCGCGATCGACGCCGAGGCCCGCCGGCGCACCGAAGAAGAGGTCGGGGGGTTGGCACGGGTATGAACTGGCTCCTGATCTTCCTCGGCTTCTCGCTGCTGATCGTCCTGCACGAGGCCGGGCACTTCTTCGTGGCGAAGGCCACCGGGATGCGGGTCGAGCGCTTCTTCCTCTTCTTCGGGCCGACGATCTGGTCGTTCAAACGCGGCGAGACCGAGTACGGGGTGAAAGCGATCCCGCTCGGCGGCTACGTGAAGATCACCGGCATGAACCCGGAGGAGGAGGTGCCGCCGGAGGTCGAGCCGCGCGCCTACTACCGCCAGCCGGTCTGGAAGCGGATCGCCACGATCGCCGCCGGCCCGGGGGTGAACATCGCTCTCGCCTTCGCCATCTTCACCTTCGTCTACTTCACCAGCGCGCAGCAGGTGACCCAGTCGGTGGACCAGATCCGCGACGGCTCCCCGGCCGCAAAGGTGCTCGAGCCCGGCGACGAGATCCTCGCCGTGGACGGCCGCGCCTACCCCGGCCTGGACCGCGAAGCGCGGCTGGAACGCTTCGCCGAGCGGGTCGCCGGCCACGAGTGCGCCGGCAGGCAGGTCGACGGTTGCGTCGCGGCCACGCCGGCCACGCTGCGCATCAGCCGCGACGGCGAGCTGCGGACGATCTCGGTCAGGCCGGAGTACGACGCGGCCAACAAGCGGGCCCTGGTCGGCTTCGCCTACGGGACCGAAGCCGAGGAGATCGGCTTCGGCACGGCGGTCGGCCGGTCCTGGGACACGGTCTGGCTGGTGACGACGAAAACGGCCTCGATCTTCTCGCGCATCTTCGAATCCGAGCAGCGCAAGGAAATCTCCGGCATCGTCGGCGTCAGCGACGTCGCCAACCAGACGCTCGACCTGGGGATCGACCGCTCGCTGCTGCTGCTCGCCCTGGTCAGCCTCTCGCTGGGCCTGATCAACCTGCTGCCGATCCTGCCGCTGGACGGCGGCCACATCTTCTGGGCCCTGGTCGAGAAGCTGCGCGGCAAGCCGGCCTCGCTGCAGGTGATGGAGCGGGCCACGGCGATCGGCATCGTGTTCGTCGTGATCCTGATGTTCATCGGGTTGACCAACGACATCGGGCGCCTCAACGGCGAGGGATTCGACGTCCGTTAGCCGGCGCGCCCGCGGACCCGGATACCCTTCGAATATGGCTTCGAAAAGGCAGATATTCGTCGGCGGCGTGCCGATCGGCGGCGGCGCCCCGGTCGTCGTGCAGACGATGACCAAGACCGAGACCGCCAACCTGGCGGCGACGATGGAGCAGATCCGCAAGGTCGCCGACGCCGGGGCCGACATCGTGCGCGTCGCGGTGCCGCGCGACGAGGACGTCGAGGCGCTGAAGACGATCGTCAAGGAATCGCCGATCCCGGTGATCGCCGACATCCACTTCAACCACACCCTGGCGCTGAAGGCGATCGACGCCGGTGCCCACTGCATCCGCCTTAACCCGGGCAACATCGGTGGGCGGGAGAAGGTCGCCGAGGTGGCCGAGCGGGCGACCGCCGCGGGCGTGCCGATGCGGATCGGGGTCAACTCCGGCTCGCTGCCCAAGCACCTGCACGCGCTCGAGCGCGAGAGCCCGGTCGAGGCGCTGGTCGCCGCCGCGGTCGAGTTCGTCGAGCTGATGGAGGGCCTCGAGTTCGAGAACTTCAAGGTCTCGATCAAGTCGACGAACGTGCCCAACACGATCGCCGCCAACCGTCTTCTCTCCGAGAAGATCCCCTACCCGCTGCATCTCGGGATCACCGAGGCGGGGACCAAATGGTCGGGCTCGCTCAAGTCCTCGGTCGGCCTCGGCACGCTGCTCGCCGACGGCATCGGCGACACGATCCGGATCAGCCTCTCGACCTTCCACGCCGAGGAGGAGGTCAAGGTCGCCTGGGAGATCCTCAAGGCGCTGCAGCTGCGCGAGCGCGGCCCGGTGCTGATCGCCTGCCCGACCTGCGGGCGCCTGCAGTTCGACATGGACTCGGTCGTGGCCGAGATCGAGCAGCGCCTGGAAAGCTACGCCGAGCCGATCGAGGTCGCCGTGCTGGGCTGCGCGGTCAACGGCATCGGCGAGGCCTCCCACGCAGACTTCGGAATCGCCGGCGCCAAGAATGAGGGCCTGATCTACGCGCACGGCAAGCCGCTGCGCAAGGTCCCGCAGGCGAAGCTGGTCGACACCCTGTTCGAGGAGATCGACAAGTCGCTGGACCGCGGCGGGGTCGAGTTCGACGAGGACGAGTCGCGCGAGGGGGCCGCGTGGCTGGCGAAGATCGAGGCCGAGAATGCCGGGGAGCTGACGCCGGAGAAGATCGCGCGGATGGAGCATGAGGCGGCCGAAAAAGGGGAGTCCGACAGGGTGCTCCTCGACGAGGACGTCTCGCCCACGGCGGGACGGCGTTTCACGCGAGCCTGAGATGCCGAGCGGCCGAGCCCTTGCAGATGCGACGACCCTGGCCGAGGCCTTCCAGCTGACCGCCGCCGAGCACGGCGAGCGCACCGCTATCCGCACCAAGGACGACGAGCTCACCGCGACCTGGGCGGAGTACGCGGAGCGGGCGCGGCGGATTGCGGCCGGCCTGGCGGCGCTCGGCGTCGGCCGCGGCGACACGGTCGGCCTGATGCTGGTCAACCGGCCGGAGTTCCACTTCGCCGACGCCGGCGCGATGCACCTCGGCGCGACCCCGTTCTCGATCTACAACACCTCCACGGTCGAGCAGATCGAGTACCTGATCGGCGACGCGGCCAACCGGGTCCTGTTTACCGAGGAGGCGTTCCTCGACACGGTGCTGGAGGCGAGTGTCGGGGCGCCGGCGCTCGAGCACGTCGTGGTCGTCGACGGCGACGCCCGCGACGGCACGATCTCCCTCGCGGGGCTGGAAGCGATGGGCGAGGAGGAGTTCGACTTCGAGGCTGCCTGGCGGGAGGTCGAGCCCGACGACCTGGTGACGCTGATCTACACCTCGGGCACCACCGGCCCGCCGAAGGGGGTGCAGCTCACCCACGGCAGCCTGCTGGCAGCGGCGCGCTCCTTCAACGAGCTGATTCCCTTCCCCGATGGCGGCCGGCTGATCTCCTGGCTGCCGATGGCCCACGTCGCCGAGCGCAACGTCACCCACTACATGCCGATGGTTCACGGCGTCACCACCACCTGCTGCCCCGACCCGCGCCAGGTGGCGGCCTACCTGGCCGAAGTGCGACCGACCTGGTTCTTCGCCGTGCCGCGGATCTGGGAGAAGCTCAAGGCGGCGATGGAGATCGGCATCGGCGCCGAGCCCGACGAGAACCGCAAGAAGGCGGTGGAGTGGGCGCTGGACGTGGGGAGGCGCAAGGTCGAGGCCGAGCAGAAGGGTGGGCCGGTCCCCACCGAGCTGGCCGAGGAATACGCCCAGGCAGACGCCCTGGTGCTCTCCAAACTGCGCGAGCGGGTCGGCCTCGACCAGATCGAGGCCGTGAACGTCGGCGCCGCCCCGACGCCGCGCGAGGTGATCGAGTTCTTCCACGCGATCGGCGTCCCCCTGGCCGAGCTCTGGGGCCTCTCGGAGAGCTGCGCCGCCGGCACCTGCAACCCGCCGGAGCGGATCAAGATCGGCACGGTCGGTCCGCCGGCTCCGGGAATCGAGCTGGAGCTGGCAGAGGACGGCGAGGTGCTGCTCCGCGGCGCGGTCCTGATGACCGGGTACCGCAACGCCCCCGAGAAGACCACCGAGGCGATCGACGCCGAGGGCTGGCTGCACACCGGCGACGTGGGCGAGCTCGACGAGGACGGCTACCTGCGCATCGTCGACCGAAAGAAGGAGCTGATCATCAACTCGGCCGGCAAGAACATGTCGCCGGCCAACATCGAGGCGAAGATCAAGGCCTCGAGCCCGCTGATCGGGCAGGTCTGCGTGGTCGGCGACAACCGCCCCTACAACGTGGCGCTGATCGTGCTCGACCCCGACGCGGCCCCCGCCTTCGCCGCGCAGAACGGGATCGAGGCCTCTGCGCTGGAGGAGCTCGCCGCCGAGCCTGCGGTGCTGGCGGAGGTAGCCGCCGCGGTCGAGCGGGGCAACGCCCGGCTGTCCCGGGTGGAGCAGGTGAAGAAGTTCGAGCTGCTGGCGGCCGACTGGCTGCCGGGTGGGGTCGAGCTGACGCCGACGATGAAGCTGAAGCGGCGGCCGATCGAGCATCGGTATGAAGCGGAGATCGAGGGGTTGTACGCGGAGTAGCCGGCCGTGCCGGCGCGGCGAGTAGCGGGTAGGTTTCTCCGGTGACCCGGCTCAGCCAGAGCTTCATTCCGACGCTGAAGGACTCGCCTGCTGATGCTGAGGCGCTTTCGCACAGGCTGATGGTGCGGGCTGGCCTCATTCGCCAGGTCGGCGCTGGGCTGTGGTCTTACTTGCCAGCGGGGTGGAGGGTTCACCGGAGGGTTGAAGCCATCCTCAGGGAGGAGATGGAGGGAATCGGGTGTCAGGAGATGCTGATGCCGGTGCTGCAGCCCTCCGAGGCGTGGGAGAAGACCGGGCGGTACTCGATCGACGAGCTGTTCAAGCTCGAGGACCGCAAGGGGGCGCCGATGGTGCTGGCGATGACGCACGAGGAGTGCGTGACCCAGCACGTGGCGCGCGAGGTGCGGTCCTACCGGGACCTGCCGCTGATGCTGTACCACCTCCAGACCAAGGAGCGCGACGAGCCGCGGCCGCGGGCGGGGGTGCTGCGCACGCGCGAGTTCACGATGAAGGACGCCTACTCCTTCGATCGCGACGAGGAGGGGCTGGCGCGCTCCTACGAGCTGCAGAGCGAGGCGTACGCGCGGATCTTCGATCGCAGCGGGCTGCGCTGGTACCGGGTCGAGTCCGACGTCGGGATGATGGGCGGCTCCGGCGCCCACGAGTACATGGCGCCCTGTCCGGCGGGCGAGAACGAGGTCGCGCTGGCTCCCGGCTACGCCGCGAACGTCGAGGTCGCCTCGGCGGAGGCACAGCCGGTCGAGCTGCCGCCGCGGCTGGAGGCGCCGGAGGAGGTGGATACGCCCGGCCTGGCCAAGGTCGAGGAGGTGGCCGGGCACCTCGGCCTGCCGCACGGAGCCTTCATCAAGACGCTGCCGATCATGGTCGAGGGCCGGGGAATGGTCCTCGTCCTGCTGCGAGGCGACCATCGCCTCAACGAGATCAAGCTGCGCAACGGGATGAAGACCGACTTCCGCCAGGCGAGCACCGAGGAGATCGAGTCCCAGCTCGGCCCGGTCGGCTATCTCGGCCCGGTCGGCAGCGGCCTGCCGATCATCAAGGACGCGGCGCTCGGCGGCGACTCCTACGTCTCCGGCGCCAACAAGCCGAACACCCACCTGCGCGGCATCGACCCCGCGCGCGACTTCGAGTCCTACGAGATGGACGTGCGCACGGTCGAGGCCGGCGACACCGCACCCGGCGGTGGCACGATCGAGATCGAGCCGGCGATCGAGGTCGGCAACATCTTCAAGCTCGGCACCCGCTACTCCGAGCCGCTCGGCGCGACCTACCTCGACGAGTCCGGCACCGAGCGGCCGATCGTGATGGGCAGCTACGGCATCGGCCCCGCCCGGATCCTCGCCGCCGCGATCGAGCAGGGAGCCGACGAGCGCGGGATCGTCTGGCCGCGGCCGCTGGCCCCCTGGCAGGTCCACCTCGTCTCCCTGGCCAAGGCCGGCGAGGAGGAGCGGGCAGCGGCGGACACGCTCTACGAGGAGCTTCAGGGCGCCGGCGTCGAGGTGCTCTACGACGACCGCGACGCCGGCACGGGGGAGAAGCTGACCGACGCCGAGCTGCTCGGCTGCCCCCTGCGGATCGTCGTCGGCCGCCGCGGCCTGGCCGAGGGCGTCGTCGAGGCGAGCGAGCGCGCCGGTGGCGCCGAGCACAAGCTGCCCGTGGGGGAGGCCGCCGTCCAGGCCGAGGCTCTCCTCCGGGGCATAGATGGCTGACAGCGCCCCGTTCGGCCGCGGCCGGGTCCGCCGCCTCTTCGGCCTCGACCGCAGCGGCCCGCCGCCGCGCCAGACCGGGAAGGGCGAACCGCTCAACCCCTGGACGCTGCCCAACCTCGTCGGCTACCTGCGCCTCGCGGCGATCCCGCTCTTCCTCTGGCTCGCCTTCGAATCGGGCGACGGGCGCAGCGCCGCGGCGGCGATCGTCTTCTGGCTGATCGCCGCCGGTGACTACGTCGACGGCTTCCTCGCCCGGGTCACCGGCCAGTACAGCCGGCTCGGCTCGATCCTCGACCCGCTCGTCGACCGCCTCACGATCCTCGCCGGCGCCGTGGTCTGCTGGCACTTCGAGCTGCTGCCGCGCTGGGCGCTCGCCCTGCTCGCCGCCCGCGAGCTGGCGATGCTCGTCCTCGCCCAGTACGGCCTGCGCCACGGGGTCGAGATCCGGGTCAACTGGCCGGGAAGGATCTCGGTCTTCCCGATCATGGGCGGGATCTTCTTCGCGATGGTCTTCTCCGGCTGGGTACCGGCCGCGCTGCTGATCGTCGGGCTCGGCTTCGCCATCGTCGCCACCGTGCTCTACGCCCGCGACGGTGTCCGCCAGGTCCGCGCCGCAAGGAAACCTTCAACCTTCGGTTGAACCTTTGGGCCGGCGACCTATAATCGCCTGACCAGGCCGCCCAGGCCGCAACTCAACCAAGGAGCGAGATGGAGGACACCTTTCCCGACCTCGGTTCCCTCAGCGACGAGGAGCTGAAGGACCTGATCGACAAGCTCACGCACGAGGAGAACGAGATCTCCTACAAGCGTCGCGTCCTGCACGGGAAGATCGACATCCTCCGTGCGGAGCTGGTCAACCGCCTGCGCCAGAAACGCGAGCGAGGCGACACCCTCTTTTCCGGCGACGACGTGGCGCAGCTGACCGAGATCCTGGCCGGCAAGGCGCAGGCGCCCGACGACGAGCCCGAGGACCAGCCCGCCTAGCGGAGGAGCTCGAATGGCCGTGCACTGCCCCGAATGCGGATTCGTTAACCCCGAGGGTGCCAACTACTGCCAGAAGTGCGGTGCCTACGTCGGCGGCCCGGCCGAGGGTGCCGAGGGGGACGAGCCGACGACGATGACCTACACCGTCGACGAGACCGGCGAGATGCAGCCGGTCGACATCGACGAGACGATCGAGCGCAGCGGCGCCGCCCTGGTGATCCGGGCGGGCGGCGGCCGTGCCGGGGAGAGCTTCGCGCTCGGCGATGACCGGATCAGCATCGGGCGCAGCCCCGACGCCGGCGTCTTCCTCGACGACGTCACCGTCTCCCGCAACCACGCGCTGCTGGTGCGCCGCCGCGACGGCCTCTACATCGACGACCTCGGCTCGCTCAACGGCACCTACGTCAACCGGCGCCGGATCGAGTCCCACCGGCTCGCCGACGGCGACGAGATCCAGGTCGGCAAGTACAAGCTCAGCTACCTGGAGAAATAGGGGGACCTGACCGTGCCCATATCCGAGCAGCAGGTCCGCCAGCGCGACTCGCGCCCTCGCAAGGCGTTGACGATCGGCGCGGTCTGCAAGATCCTGCAGAGCGAGTTCGACGACGTCTCGATCTCGAAGATCCGCTATCTGGAGGACCAGAAGCTGCTGACGCCGCGGCGCACGGCCGGCGGCTATCGCCTCTACAGCCAGTCCGACGTCGAACGGCTGCGGACGATCCTGCGCCTGCAGCGCGACGAGTTCCTGCCGCTGCGGGTGATCCGCCAGGAGCTGGCGGCGGGCGGCGACATCACCGCGGCGGTCGGCAGCGCGGACAAGCGAACCTCCGGCGGCGCAGTGCGCAGGGCGATCCTGATCGACACCTCGCGTGCCTACCTCACCCTCGAAGAGGTGATCGAGGAGACCGGCGCTCGCCAGGAGCTGATCTCCGAGCTGGAGAACTTCGGCATCGTCCAGCCCGAGAAGCGGGACGGCAAGACCGTCTACGACGAGACCGACCGCGAAGTGATCCGCGCCGCCAACGAGCTCTCCCGCTTCGGCGTGGCGGCCCGCAACCTGCGCGTCTTCCGCTCCTCGGCCGACCGCGAGGCGAACCTGCTGGAAGCGCTGCTCGGGCCGTCGCTGCGCTCGCGCAACCCCGAACGACGCAAGGAGGCGCTCGAGAGCCTGGAGAGCCTGGCTGCGACCGTCAGCCACCTCAAGCACCTGCTCCTGGTCCGGGACCTGCGCCGCCTGGCCGGCGACTGATTCGGCCTGCCCGTGCCGCGAGCGACTCGCCGCAGAACGATCGACGTGCCGCGGCCGGAGGTCTGGGCGCTCGTCTCCGACCCCTGGAGCCTGCCGCGCTGGTGGCCGCGGACGATTCGGGTCGAGGGAGTCGAGGGCGAAGGTGGGGAGGCGGAATGGACGAGCGTGCTGGGGACCGCCGAGGGACGCGGCGTGCGGGCCGATTTTCGTTGCAGCGAGTCGATTGCCGGCGAGCGCTTCGCCTGGGCGCAGCAGCTCGCCGGCACCCCCTTCGAGAGGCACCTGCGCCGCTATGAGGTTGCGATCGGCCTCGAGGACGAGGGCGAAGGCACGGCGGTCTCGCTTGCCGCGGTGCAGGCCCTGCGCGGCCTCTCGCGCCTTGGCGGGCCGATGATGCGGCGAGGGCAGGGGTCGCTGCTCGACGAGGCTCTGGACGGCATCGAGCGGGCGCTGACGTGAGCGGGCCGCGGCGCGACTCGAAGTGGTGGGGCTGGGGCGACCCGTCGATCGCCCCGGAGCTCGACCGGGCCGCCCTCGCGACGCTGCGCGAGCGGGTCGGCGAGCTCAGCCCCTCGCCGCGCCTCGCGGAGCTCGATCGCTTCGAGCTGCCGCCGCCGGAGCCGCTGCCCCGGGCGCTGGTCGACGCCGTGGGCGAGGAGAACGTCTTCACCGACCTCGAGGACCGGGTCCGGCACGCGACCGGCTGCGGCTACGCCGACCTCGCCCGGTTGCGCGGCGGGTGTCTCGAGGCCGCGCCGGACGCGGTGCTGCTGCCCCCCGACGCCGACGCGGTGAAACGCGTTGTGGCCCTCTGCGCGACGGAAGGCGTTGCAGTGGTGCCGTTCGGCGGCGGGACCAGCGTCGTCGGCGGGGTCGAGCCGCTGCGCGGGAGCCACTCGCGCCTGGTCAGCCTCGACCTCGCCCGCCTGCGTGGCGTGGAGGTCGACAGTCGCTCGCTCACCGCCCGCCTCGGCGCCGGGCTGCGCGGCCCCGAAGCCGAAGCCGAGCTCGCCACGCACGGGCTCGTCCTCGGCCACCACCCGCAGTCCTTCGAGTACGCGACGATCGGCGGCTTCGCCGCGACCCGCTCCGCCGGTCAGGCATCGAGCGGATACGGGCGCTTCGACGCCTTGGTCAGCTCGGTGCGCCTGATCGCCCCGGCCGGCGAGCTGCGCACGCTGGAGACGCCGCACACGGCCGCCGGCCCCGCCCTGCGCGAGCTCGTCGTCGGCTCGGAGGGCATCTTCGGCGTGATCCCCGACGTGACCGTGCGGGTGCGGCCGGCGCCGCGCGTGCGGCGCTACGAGGCCTGGATCGCCGAGAGCTTCGAGGCCGGGGCCGAGATCGTCCGGGCACTGGCGCAGGGGCCGGGCCTGCCCGACGTGATCCGGGTCTCCGACGAGGAGGAGACGGAGGTCTCCCTGGCGCTCTCCGGTCCCCGCGGCGTCGCCGGCACGCTCTTCGGCGGCTACCTCGGCCTGCGCCGTCGCCGCGGCGGCTGCCTGATCGTCGTCGGCCTGGAGGGCGGCGAGGAGTCGGTCGCCCGCCGCCGGGCGCTTTCGGTGCGCGAGCTGCGCCGCGGCGGGGCCGCGTACCTCGGGCAGTCTGCCGGGCGCTCCTGGGAGCACGGGCGCTACCAGGGCCCCTACCTGCGCGACACGCTGATGGAGATGGGGGCGATGGTCGAGACCCTGGAGACCTCGCACACCTGGACCCGCCTCGGCGAGCTGCATGCTGCCGTCGGCGGGGCGATCCGCGGCTCGCTCGAGGGGCAGGGGACGCCCGGGCTCGTCTTCTGCCACCTCTCCCATGCCTACGCCGACGGCGCCTCGCTCTACTTCACCTTCATCTCCCGCGCCCGACGGGGAGAGGAGATCGCCCAGTGGCGGGAGGTCAAGCGCGCCGCCTGCGAGGCGATCGTCGCCCACGGCGGCACGATCACCCACCACCACGCCGTCGGCCGCGACCACGCCCCCTACATGGAGGCTGAGGTGGGTGAGGTCGGCCTGGACGTGCTGCGCTCTGCGAAGGAGCGTCTGGACCCAACGAACATCATGAACCCCGGCAAGCTGCTGCCCTGAGCTACTGCTTCTGGATCGCGGGACCGGTGATCTCGCCTCGCAGCACCGACTCGCCGGTGTAGGGGGGCAGCCTGCGTTCGGTCTTGGCCTTGGCGAGGGCGGCCTTGTAGGCGGCGCTGGAGGTGAGCGAGATATCGACCTGGTCGAAGGCACCGCCGGCGACGTAGCTGAGGACCTGGGTCGGGACGGGCAGCTGCACGGCCAGCTTGCCTTCGTCTTTCTCTTCGACGGGGACCGCGCCTATCCGCAGGACCAGCTTCGGCGAGCGGTAGAGCCAGATCGTGTAGGTCTCGCCGGGCGGGGAGGGCTCCAGCCCTTCGGCTTCGATCTGCAGCAGGACGCTCTTCTTGTAGCGACCGAATAGGGCCCGGCCGCTGGCGTCGCTGCCGTCGGTCGGCTCGAGGATCGCCTGGGTGAGCTTGCTTTCTTCGGCCGCGGTGAGCGACGCTCCGTCGCCCGTCGAGCTCGTTGCGGTCGAGGACGAGCCTCCGTCGTCTCCGCCGAGGATGAGGACGATGACCAAGGCCAGGACGACCAGGGCGCCCGCGCCGACGCCGATCAGCGCGCCGCGGTCCTTCGTCCCGCGCAGCCGGGCAAGCGGCGAGGGCCGCGCGGCGGGCCTGGACGGTGCCGGCGCCGGCGGTGCCGGGACGGGCGGTTGCTCCGCGACCGGCGGGGGAGGCGGGGGGGCGATCGGCGTCGCTTGCTCCGGGGCCTCCGCGGGCTCGGTGGGTGCCTCGGGCTCCTCGACCTCCGACAGCGCCTCCTTGACCCGGACGCGCAGCTCCTCGACACTGATCCCCATCAGCGCGGCCATGTCCTCATAGCCCTCTTCGCGCTGCGCGAGCAGCCGGAGCATCGCCTTCTGGTCGTCGGTCAAGGCCACGGGCCGGAAGCCTACGCGACCACCACCCCGGACGGGCGTGTCTGGGGTTAAGGTCCCGCTGATGGCCGACGACCCGCGCGGACTTGTGTCTCATTTCGACGCCCTGCTGGGCACGGAGTGGCTCGACGACGACCCCGGCCACGCTCGCGTGCGCGTGCAGATGCGCGACGAGCTGCGCCAGCCCGTCGGCCTCCTGCACGGCGGCGTGATGTCCAGCCTGGTCGAGAGCGTCTGCTCGCGGGCCACCGCGCTGGCCGTGCTCGACGACGGGATGATGGCGATGGGTCAGTCGATAAACGTCAGCTTCATCCGGCCCGTGACCGAGGGTCACGCCGAGGTCCAGGCGAAAGCCAGGCACCGCGGCCGCACGACCTGGGTCTGGGACGCCGAGGTAGTGGACGCCGAAGGGCGCCTCTGCGCCCTCGCGCAGATGACGGTCGCCGTGCGGCCGATCCCGAAGCCCGCTTAACCGCCGAAGCGGTTCGTGATCGGCAGCCTGCGGTCGCGGCCGAACGCCTTGGGCGTGATCCTGATCCCCGGCGCGGCCTGGCGCCGCTTGTACTCGGAGCGGTCGACCATGCGGATGACGTCGTCGACGACGCTCGCCGGCAGCCCGGCGGCGATCATCTCCTCGCGGCCCTCGTCGCGCTCGACGTAGGACTCGAGGATGCGGTCGAGCAGGTCGTAGGGGGGCAGCGAGTCGCTGTCGAGCTGGTCGGGGCGCAGCTCGGCGGAGGGGGCTCGCTCCAGCACCGAGGCCGGCACCAGCTCGCGGCCCGCGGCCTCGTTGCGGTGGCGGGTCAGCTCGTAGACCAGCGTCTTGGGCACGTCCTTGATCGCGGCGAAGCCGCCGGCCATGTCGCCGTAGAGAGTCGCGTAGCCGACCGACATCTCGCTCTTGTTGCCGGTGGTCAGCACCAGCCAGCCGTGCTTGTTGGAGAGCGCCATCATCATGTTGCCGCGGATCCGGGCCTGGATGTTCTCGGCGGCGAGGTCGGGCTCGGACGGACGGCTCGGGTCGCGCGGCAGCCCCTCGTCGGCCGCCTCGCTGCCGTTGCCCCGCCCGAACGCGTCCGCGAGCGAGCTCTCGTACTCGGCCATCGCCGCCGCGATCGGGATCTCGATCAGCTCGGCGCCGAGGTTGGTGGCGATATTCCGTGCGTCGGCCTGTGTTTCAAGGCTCGAATGCGGCGAGGGCATCACAACGCAGCTGACCCGGTCGGGCCCGAGGGCGTCGACGGCGAGCAGCGCCACGAGGGCCGAGTCGATGCCGCCGGAGAGCGCCACGCCGACGTGGCGGAAGCCGTTCTTGAGGACGTAATCGCGCAGGCCGAGCACGAGGGCGGCGTAGACCTCGGCCAGGTCGGGGAGCGGCTCGGCGAGACGGCCCGGGCCGGGGGAGGGGACCTCGCAGACCAGCAGCTCCTCCTCGAACTGGGCGGCGCGGGCGATCACCTCGCCGCCCGGGTCGACGATGAGGCTGTGCCCGTCGAAGACCAGCTCGTCCTGGCCGCCGACGAGGTTGCAGAAGGCGAAGTGGGTGCCGTAGGCGCGGGCGCGCTCGGCGAACATCGCTTCGCGCTCGCGCCCCTTGCCGCGGTGGTACGGCGAGCCCGACGGGTTGGCGATCAGGCTCGCGCCCGCCTCCGCCTCGCTGGACGCGGGCGGGCCGGGCGCCCAGACGTCCTCGCAGACGGTCAGGCCGACGCGCTGCCCGCCGACCTCGATCGTCTGCGGCTCGGTGCCGGGGACGAAGTAGCGCTGCTCGTCGAAGACCGAGTAGTTGGGCAGCCGGTTCTTGCGGTAGACGCTGCGCAGCTCCCCGTCGGCCAGCACGGCGAGGGAGTTGTGGGCGTGGCGGCCCTCGCCGCCGCCCGCGACCGGCTCGGCGAATCCGACCAGCGCGACCAGCCCGGCGGTCTCGCCGGCGAGCTCCTCGACCGCGCGCCGGTTCGCCTCGACGAAATGCCGCTTCAGGTAGAGGTCCTCCGCCGGGTAGCCGGGCACGCAGAGCTCGGGGAAGACGACCAGCTCGGCGCCCTCGGCGCGGGCGCGGCCGATCCACTCCGCGATCTTGGCGGAGTTGCCGTCGACGTCGCCGACCGTGGGGTCGATCTGCGCCAGCGCTACTCGCAAGCGGGATTCCTCGGGGCGCTCACGCCTGAAGTATCGCCGCCTCGGGCGGCTGGACGCGCCTGGCCGGCCTGTAGATTGCCCCGCGTGCGGGCTCGCCGGCGGCTGATAGTGGCATCGCTGGCCTCCGCGGCCCTGCTCTCGGCGCTGCCCGGCATGGCTGCCGCATCCGACCAGCGGGTGTTCCGAGCCCCGGCGGCGCGTCCCACCGATCACCCCGACCCCAACCGCAACGCCTACACGGTTCCAGAGGCGCCGCGCTCGCCCGCCTGCACCCGCCATTTCTGCGTCCACTGGGTGACGGAGGGGATCGACGCGCCGAGACTGGCCGACGCCGACGCCGACGGCGTCCCCGACTACGTCGCTCAGGTTCAGGAGGTCGCCGAGCACGTCTACGAGGTCGAGAACGGCAAGCTCGGCTGGCGGCCGCCGAAGTCCGACGGGCCCAAGGGCGGCGGGAAGGGCAAGACCGACGTCTACCTCGACCAGATCGGCGGGGCTCTCTTCGGCTACGCCGCGCCGGACCGCGGACAGGGCGAGAAGGGGCGCCTGCCGCGCCACCTGCACGGCTACCTCGTCCTCGACAACGACTACGACCCGCGCGAGTTCCCCGGCACCTCGCCGCAGCAGGATCTCGAGGTCACCTTCGCCCATGAGTACACCCACATCCTCCAGTTCGGCTATGACGCCTACCAGGACGCCTGGTTCGCCGAGTCGACCGCCGTCTGGATGGAGGACCAGGTCTATGACGGGATCGACGACTACCTGCGCTACGTGCGGCGCTGGACCAAGCGCTACGACGTGCCGCTGACGGCCAACTCGATCAAGGAGTACGGCTCGATGGTCTGGAACGAGTGGCTGTCGCGCCGCTACGGGCCCGACATCGTGCGCGACGCCTGGTCACGCGCCGTCCACACCAAGCCAGGGGGGTTCTCGGTCGCCGCCTACGGCTCGGCGATCGAGGCCGCCGGCGGGTCGGACTTCAGCCGCGACTTCGCCCGCTTCGCCGCCGACCTGCCCGAGTGGCGCACCGACCAGGTCTTCCCGGAGGGCAGCTCCTACCCAGACGTCTCGAGGCAGGGGAGCCTGCCGATCGGCGGGCAGGTTCGCCGGCGCCAGCTCCACCACACGACCTTCCAGCTGCTGCGGGTCCATGCCCGGGCAGGGCGGTCGCTCCTCGTCGAGGCGACGGCGCCGCGCGGCATCGCCGCCGGGCTGGCTCTGGTCGGACGGGCCGGCGGCGAGCGCCGCGGGCGGGCCGTCGGCGTCCTCGATTTCTCCCGGCGCGGCGGCCGCATGGCGGTGCGCCTGCCGCGGCCGGGGAGGTTCGATCGCATCACCGCGGTCCTGATCAACGCCGACGCCAGGGCTGCCGGCTTCAGCGCCCGCCGGCTCGACTGGGCCTACTTGACCGACAGCGCGCCGTTCCGCGTCTCGGCGCGGCTGGCTGGCTGAGTCCGGTCACCGGCTGTCGTCAGGGTGCCGGTGAGTTCGGCGATCGCGCCCTCGAGGTCGAGGCCGAAGCTCTCGAGGTCGGCCATCGCGTCGTAGTCGCCGACGAGGCCGAAGTCGACCTGGCCGTTGTAGGACATGATCCCGACGCAGAGCGCCTGGCGTCGGGCCAGCGGCACGAGCGGGAAGATCGACTCCATTTCCCGCCCCAGCACGAAGAGGGGGAACTGCGGACCGGGGACGTTGGTGACGACGAGGTTGAAGAAGCGCTGGGCGGGCTGCAGGCGGGCGGCCTGGGAGGCGATCGTCGTCGGGGCGAAGTCGACCACCCGGGTGAGGATCTCGGCGCCGACGGCCTGGCCGGAGCCCTTCAGGTCGCCCATCGTCCCGGTGATCAGGTGCAGGCGCTGGACCGGTGCCTCGCACCAGACCGGCAGCGGCGCCATCATCGCCGAGATGCGGTTGCCGAGCGCGCCGCGCTCCTCCTCGGCACGGACGCTGACCGGGACCATGGCGCGCATCTCCAGGTCTTCGGTGTCGTGACCGCGGGCCCGCAGGTAGTTGCCGATCGCCCCGGTGACGACGGAGAGGACGACGTCGTTGACGGTCCCGCCGTGCTCGTTCTTGACCGCCTTCAGCGCGTCGAGGTCGGTGCGGACGAAGGCGATGCGCCGGTGCGGGCCGATTTCGACGTTGAAGGGGGTCGAGGGTGCCGACATGCCGGCGCCGACCATCTTGCTCGCGTCGCCGATGCCGCGCCAGGACCTGGCGCGGGCCGCGCAGCGCGGCGCGCACGCCGCGGACGATCTCGCGCGGGCTGGTGGCGCGCTCGCGCAGCGCCTCGCTGAGCAGCTGGAGGTCGGTCGGCTCGGGCCGGGGCGCCCACTTCGGCGGGCGCACGGGCGGGTTCGCCGGCTCCTTCTCGACGTCGAAGAGGACGGTGGTGATGTCGACGCCGGAGATGCCGTCGACGAGGGCGTGGTGGCTCTTGCCGATGATCGCGAAGCGCCCGCCGTCGAGCCCCTCGACCAGCCACAGCTCCCACAGCGGCTTGCTGCGGTCGAGCTGCTGGGAGAAGATCCGCGCCGCCAGGTTGCGCAGCTGCTCCTCGGAGCCGGGGGCGGGCAGCGCGGTCTGCCGCACGTGGTACTCCATGTTGAGGTGGGGGTCGTCGACCCAGACCGGCCGGCCCTGGCCGAAGGGGACGAAGCGCAGCTTCTGGCGAAAGCGGGGGACGAGGTGCAGCCGGGCGGCGATGTGGTCGCGGAAGTCCGTGTGACTCGGCGCCGGCCCCTCGAAGATGCTCACCGAGGCGACGTGCATGTGGGCACCGGCTCTCTCCATGTGGAGGAAGGAGGAGTCGAGTCCAGTCAGCCTGTCTGCAGCTCACGGGGCCATCTTCGCACAGGCTCGCCGCGATCCTGCGAAGCAGCGGCGAACGCTCAGGCCGCCTGGCCGAGTCGCAGCTGGCCCCCGGGTGGGGTCTCGGGCTCCGCCGCCGCCTCGGCCCCGCCGTCGAAGCCCGCGAGCCGGACGCCGAGCAGCCGCACCGGCCGCTGAGGGTCGTAGGCGCGCAGCAGGTCGAGGGCGACCGGCACGACCACGGCCGGGTCGCTGGTCGGGGCATCGACCGTGTGCGAACGCGTCACGTTGGTCCAGTCGTCGAGGCGGACCTTGATCCCGATCGTGCGGCCCTCGAGCTCGCGCGAGCGCAGGCGGCGGCAGAGCTCCTCCGCGAGCTGAGCGAGATGGCGCTCCATCTCGGCCCGGTCGCGAACGTCGATGTCGAAGGTGGTCTCCGCGGACTGGGACTTGGTCTCGTGGGCGACGACGATCGGCGTGTCGTCTTCCAGGTTGGCGCGGCTGTGCAGCCAGCGACCCTGGCGGGGGCCGAAGGCCTGCTCCAGGGCGGTGGGGTCCTGCGCGCGCAGGTCGGCGAGCGTGCGGATTCCCATCGCCTCGAGCTTGGCGACGGATTTCGGGCCGATGCCGGGGATCAGGCCGGGGGACTCGGACGAGAATCGCGTCAGTGCCTCCTCCCGCGAGAGCACGACCAGGCCGGCGGGCTTGCCCAGCTCGCTGGTGATCTTGGCCAGCATCCTGCTCTCGGAGATCCCAACCGAACAGGTCAGCCCGGTCTCCTCGCGGATCTCGGCCGCGATCCTCCGCATCGTCGCCTTGGGCGAGAAGATCCCGGTCAGGTCGACGTAGGCCTCGTCGAGCCCGACGACCTCGACCGTCTCGGCATTGCGCCGCAGGATCTCCATCACCTGCCCGGAGGCCTCCCGGTAGGCGGCGAAGTCCGGCTGCAGGTAGACCGCATCAGGCAGCCGCCGCCGCGCCACGGCGGCTGGCATCGCCGAGTGGATCCCCGCCAGCCTGCGAGCCTCATAGCTCGCCGTCGTCACCACCGCCCGCGGCCCCGACCCGCAGACGACGACCGGCTTCCCCTTCAGCTCCGGCCGCCGCCGCAGCTCGACCGACGCGTAGAAGGCGTCCATGTCGAGGTGGGCGACGGTGCGGTCGAAGGTCACGTTGCGATGGTAGGAGGGGAGGGGGACGGCCGCCCGGCTCTCTGGGGGCTCATAGAATCCAGCCCGTGGCTTCTCCCGAGGCGAAGAACCTGGAGGCGATCTCCAAGGCGATCGACCAGCACAACTCCAACTGCCCGTTTCCGGCGGCCGAGGTGCGGATGAACCCGTTCGAGGTCGAGCGGCTGGGCTGGGATCACATCCGGGGGCTGCCGGTCGTGCCCGACGCGGAGATCGGCACGGGTCGGTTCCGGATCGTCTGCTCACGGGACCTGGACGGCGGAGGCCTCGAGGAGGTCGAGGCAGTCGGCCAGGAGCTCGAGACCGTGGCGCCGGTCAGCAACTAGAGATCCCGCAAGAAGCCAAGGTGGCCGGTGGGATCCGATATGGATGCAGGGAACGTCTTGAGGCCATAGGCGGTTATGCCGGTTTCGTCTCCCCGGTAGAGCTTCGGCCGGAGTGCTTCCAGATGGCGGGGCTCGGTGTTTCCGAATCGATCGGGCTCTACTGCCTTGAACACCGCAGATGCGGTCGTGTCGGCAACCTGTAGCAACTCGATCTCGCCGGGAGCCGCAAAGCGAAAAGGATGGCCTCGGTAAACGTGCCAACGGATCGACGTGTCTGTCGATTCTTCGAGGGCCATCCGGTAGTCGTGGAGTTTCCGAGCCTGGAATCGCTTGAGATGCGCGAAAGTGACGATCGCATTGGAGCCACCGCGATCGTCGACCAGCCACGAGACTCGTTCGACCAGCAGTCGCAGTGCCCATAGGTACATCGGATCCGGGCGAGATAGGTGGGACACGTCTCCAGCCGGACCGGGGTGACGAAGGGCGTTCTTGTCGAGGATCACATTTGCAATCGCCTCCGCTGAAGAGCTGGCGACATCCTGCGCTGCCTTTAGGCGCTGGGAATGGCTGAGACCCACGAAGTGCAGCACCTGTTCCGGGCGCCTCTCCAGCGATGCTCGAAGTTCGCCGAGCTCGTTGCGCAGTTGAGCATCAAGACTGTCTACAACCACAACGGCCGAGACCACGAAGTGCCGAGACGACGATGCGGAAATGCCCCGATCGCCTGCCTCGTCTACGTACACCCGGTACTTCATCCCTGCCTCCCCGCTTTGTGAATTGAAACTGAGGAGGAGGATGGACCGGGGCCGCCTTAAGCCGCTATACGCGGGTGCTCCCCTCGTAAGAGGGCAGCAGGCGGGATCCCCACGACCATCCTTCTCAAGTATTGCACGATATGGGGTAACTCGGACAGAAAGTTGCGGCGCGAATCTTAGACCGAGTTCCAGAAGTCGAGGCCGAGGCCTGAGAGCCAGCTCTGGGCTTCGGCGTTGAGCTGTGTCAGCTGGCCGGTCCAGATCAGCAGGCCCATCGCGATCAGAATCAGGCCGCCGGTGGCGACTATCGCCTGGTAGTGGCGCTTGACCACGACGAAGGCCGTGGTGGCCCGCGAGAAGGCGACCGCGGTGAGCAGGAAGGGGATCGCCAGGCCGGCCGAGTAGACGGCGAGGAGGAGGGCACCGCGAGCGGCGGAGTCAGAGAGCGAGGCGGCGCCGAGGATTGCGCCGAGGGTGGGGCCGATGCAGGGCGTCCAGGCGATCGCGAAGGCGGCGCCGGCGACGATCGGGCCGCCCTTGCCGGCTCGCTCCAGCAGGGCGTCGACGTGCCACTCGCGGTTCAGCCGGGTGACGAAGAGCGAGGCGACGAAGAGGACGCCCATGGCGACGATCAGCGCCCCGGAGATCTTGGTCAGCAGCTGCTGGTGATCCTGCAGGGTGGAGCCGATGCCGGTCGCGGTCAGGCCGAGCAGGATGAAGATGGACGAGAAGCTGGCGACGAAGAGCAGGCTCGGGCCGAGGATGCGGCGCCAGCCGGCGCTGTCGAGCTCCGCCGCGGATACGCCGCTGACGGCGGAGAGGTAGCCCGGGACCAGGGGCAGCACGCAGGGGGAGAGGAAGGAGACGAACCCCGCGGCCAGGGCGGCGAAGATCCCCACGCCGGCGGCGGGATCGGTGCTCAACGCAGCATGAATCACGACTCTTCAGGCTACCGGGAGTGTCCCTCTTCGCCATCGGTCCAGGCAGGCCGGGCCCCGCGCTCCGGCGCGGCGCCCTCGTCGCTGTCCCGGTCGGCATCGCGATGCTGCTCGAGCTCGGGCTCGACAGCCCTTCGAAGGGCGCGATCGCGACCGGAGCCCTGCTCGCCGGCTTTCCCGGCCTCGACGCGCCGGCCAAGGCGAGAGCCGCCTGGCAGGCCGCCGTGGCGCCGCTCGTCGGGATCGCCGCCGCCCTCGGCGTCCTCACCGGGTCCAGCGCCATCCTGGCCGTCGCAACGATGGCGGTGGTGGGCGCCGCCGCCGGGTACTGCTTCTCCGTCTCTCTGCGGCTCGCCATCTTCGGTCTCTCGGTTGCGCTCTCGCTGCTGATCGCCCAGGGCCTCCCGCTCGACGCCGCCGACGCGATTCCGGCCCTTCTGCTCGGCACGGCGGGTGGCCTCCTGCAGGCGGCCTTCGCCCTCTGCGTCTGGGTGGCGTGGGACCGCGAGGCCGATCGACCGCCCAACGCCTGGAGCAGGCGCGGCGTCGCCCGGGCCTTCGCGACCAACCTCAGCCTCGACTCGACCAGCTTCCGCCACGCACTGCGCTTCGGCGCCGCCCTGGCCACCGGCGTCGCGGCTTACTGGCTGCTGGGGATGAGCGAGCACGGCTTCTGGATCCCGCTGACGATCCTCTTCGTCCTGCGCCCCGAGGAGGACCAGACCTTCCAGCGCCTCGCCCTGCGGGCGATCGGCACCGTCGCCGGCCTCGTCGTCGCCACCGCCCTCGCCGAGTGGCTGCGGGGAGACGCGCTGGCGGTCGCGGCAGCGCTGACGATCGCCACCGCTCTCGCCTACGGCCTGCTCACCGTCCAGTACGCCCTCTTCACCGCCGCGATCACCGTCTACGCGGTTCTCCTGGCCGACTCGATCGGCGAGCCGGCCCTGCGCGCGGCGGGCGAGCGGGGGCTGGCGACGGCGATCGGCATCGTCATCGCCGGCACCGCCTTCCTGCTCTGGCCGAACCGCCGTCCGGACGCGCCCGCGCCCGCTCCAGGAGAGCCCAGGGCGGCGCCTACAGCCAGCCCACGCTCTTGAAGCGCCGGTACAGCGCGAAGCAGACGATCGCGACGAAGGCCAGGACCGCGTAGTAGCCGTAGCGCCAGTGCAGCTCCGGCATGTGGTCGAAGTTCATCCCGTAGATGCCGGCGATCATCGTCGGCACCGCCGCGATCGCCACCCAGGCGGAGATCTTGCGCATGTCCTCGTTCTGGCGCACCGAGACCTGCGTCAGGTTGGCCTGCAGGGCGCTGCTGAGCAGCTCGCGGAAGCTGACGACACGGCCGACCACCCGCTGCAGGTGGTCGTGGACGTCGCGGAAGTACTCGTGCAGCTCCCCGGGGATGGTCTCGAAGCGGCCCTCCTCGATCTGGTCGACGGCTTCCAGCAGGGGGGCGGTCGCCCGGTAGAGGTCGAGGACCTCGCGCTCGAGCTTGTAGATCCGCTCGGCGGGGTTGGTCCGATCGGCGGAGAAGACCAGGCCCTCGACCGCCTGTATCTCGGCGTCGATCGTCTGCGCGACGTCGCCGTAGGCGTCGACGACGTGGTCGAGGATCGCGTAGAGGACGACGCCCGTCCCGTGCGCGAGGAGGGCCGGGCGGTGCTCGACCCGCTCGCGGACCGAGCTCAGCTCGCCGCGACCGTGGCGGACGGTGACGACGAAGTCGGGGTTGACGAAGAGCAGCAGCTCGCCGACCTCGATGCCGTGCGCCGTGTGGGCGGTGCCGCCGGGGTGCGCGACCGTCTTGACGACGACCAGCAGGGTCTCGCCGAAGAGCTCGACCTTGGGGCGCTGCTGGGCCTTGACCGCGTCCTCGACCGCGAGCTCGTGCAGGTTGAACTCCTGTGCGATCTCCGTCAGCTCCCGCTCCGAGGGATCGACCACCCCGAGCCAGGCAAAGGTGCCGTCCTCCCGGGAGGCGGCCCGCGCCGCGGCGAGAGTCGAGCCTCGCCGGAGATCCTTTTCCCCTGCTCGTAGGCGGCGCAGTCGACGATCACTCCGCGCAGTATTGCCACCGCATCGGCCCGACCGGTAGATTTCCTGGCCAGGCAGCCAAACTCGCCCGCGGGGCGCGGCGACGACACAGGAGCAGACTTTGAGCAACCGCACGTTCGTGATCGGGGTCGGGATGACCAAGTTCGAGAAGCCCGGCAGCAAGGAGGGCGACTACCCGGACTGGGCAAAGGAGGCGGGGGAGAAGGCGCTCGCCGACGCCGGCATCGCCTACGACGACGTCGAGCAGGCCTACGCGGGCTACTGCTACGGCGACTCGACCTACGGCCAGCGTGCGCTCTACCAGCTGGGCCTCACCGGCATCCCGGTCGTCAACGTCAACAACAACTGCTCGACCGGCTCCTCGGCGCTCTTCCTCGCCCGCCAAGCGGTCAAGGGCGGCCTCGTCGACTGCGCGCTCGCGCTCGGCTTCGAGAAGATGGAGCCGGGCTCGCTCGGCGTCAAGTACACCGACCGCACCAACGCGCTCGACAAGCACGCGATGCGGATGTTCGAGATCCGCGACCCCGAGGCCTCGCCGCCGGCGCCGCAGATGTTCGGCAACGCCGGCCGCGACCACATGGAGAAGTACGGCTCCAACCCCGACCACTACGCCTGGATCGGCTGGAAGAACCACAAGCACTCGGTCAACAACCCCTACGCCCAGTTCCAGGACGAGTACACGCTCGAGGACATCAAGGCGGCGAAGATGATCCACGACCCGCTGACCAAGCTGCAGTGCTCGCCGACCTCAGACGGCTCGGCCTGCGCGATCGTCGCCTCCGAGAGCTACGTCGACGAGCACGACCTCTGGGATCAGGCGATCGAGATCGCCGGCCAGTCGATGGTCACCGACCTCAGCTCGACCTTCGCCGAGGACACCGACTGCATGAAGATCGTCGGCGCCGACATGTCGAGGCAGGCCGCGGACGAGGCCTACGCCGAGGCCGGGGTCGCGGCGGATGAAGTCGACGTCTGCGAGCTTCACGATTGCTTCAGCGCCAACGAGCTCATCACTTACGAAGCGCTCGGCTTCGCCGCCGAGGGCGAGGGCCACAAGCTGGTCGAGGAAGAAGCGACCACCTACGGCGGCAAGGTCGTCGTCAACCCCTCGGGCGGGCTGATCTCCAAGGGCCATCCGCTCGGCGCGACCGGGCTGGCGCAGTGCTCTGAGTTGACCTGGCAGCTGCGCGGCCAGGCCGACAAGCGCCAGGTGGAGGGCGCGGAGACCGCGCTGCAGCACAACATCGGCCTCGGCGGAGCAGCCGTGGTCACCGTCTACAAGCCGGCGGCCTAGGGTCCGCCGGAGGAGGAGGAAACCGATGGCTAAGGAGCGACGCTCACTCAGCGGCAAGGTCGTGGCGATCACCGGGGGCGCCCGGGGGATCGGCAAGGCGACGGCGACGGCGCTGGTCCGCAAGGGCTGCCGCGTGGCTATCGGCGACCTCGACCTGGCGCTGGCCGAACAGACTGCCGCGGGCCTTGGCGGTGGCACGATCGCGCTGGCGCTCGACGTCACCGACCGCGGCTCCTTCACGGCCTTCCTCGAGGCCGCCGAACGCGAGCTCGGACCCGTCGACGTGCTGATCAACAACGCCGGGATCATGCCGGTGACGCCGCTGGTCGAGGAGACCGACGACTCGGTCCGCCGCCAGCTCGACATCAACGTCTACGGCGTCATCGTCGGCACCCAGCTGGCGATCGAACGGCTGCGCCCGCGGGCCGGCGGCCACATCGTCAACATCGCCTCTCAAGCGGGCAAGGGCGGCGTTCCTGGCATCGCCACCTACTCGGCCACCAAGCACGCCGTCGTCGGCCTCAGCGAGGCCGTGCGCCAGGAGCTGCGCGGCACCGGGGTCGAGGTCAGCTGCGTGATGCCGACTGTCGTCAACACCGAACTGACGGCCGGCGTCGGCCAGCGCTTCGTCAAACCGGTCGAGGCCGAGGACGTCGCCAACGAGATCGTCGACGCGCTCGAGCTGCCGCGCTTCGACGTCTGGGTTCCGAAGGCCAACGGCGCCCTGTTCAAGGTCGTCGGGCTGCTCCCGCGCGGCCTGCGCGAGGCGATCGGGCGGCTGATGAAGATCGACAAGCTGATGACCGAGGTCGACCACGGTGCCCGCCACGCCTACGAGGAGCGCGCCGCTGCCAGCAAGTCGGACGAGGGCTCCGACGCCAGCGAGCAGCCGAGCGCCGAGCGCGAAGCCGCGTAGCCGACCTTGACCACCCTCGGGTGCGGTCAAGATCGGAAGCGATGATGGGGCGGATCTACGACGCGACCTGGGGGAGGGCCTTCGCCGCGGTCTACGACCGCGGGCTGAAGGCGACCGAGGACGCGGGGCTGCGTGAGATCCGCCGGGAGGTGCTCGCCGGGGCGAGCGGGCGGACGATCGACCTCGGCGCCGGTACAGGTGTGAACCGCGACCTCTTCCCGTCCGCGGTGACGGAGCTCGTTCTCGCCGAGCCCGACGAGCACATGCTCAAGAAGCTTCGTGCGAAGCTGCCGGGGGCCGGGGGAGACGCCCCCATGGTCGAGGCGATCCAGGCCCCTGCCGAACGCCTTCCCTTCGGGGACGACAGCTTCGACACCGCCGTTTTCACCCTCGTCCTCTGCACGGTCCCGGACCCCGTGGCCGCCCTTGCCGAGGCGGCGAGGGTGCTGAAGCCGGGCGGCAAGCTGCTCTTCGTCGAGCACGTACGGGCGCAGGACCCGGGCCTGGCCCGCTGGCAGGATCGCCTCGAGAAACCCTGGCGCTTCCTCGCCGACGGTTGCCACTGCAACCGCGACACGGTGGCGACGATCGAGACCTCGCCGTTCGAGCTGGAGCAGGTTGAGCAAGGCGACCTTCCCAAGGCCCTGCCACTCGTCAAACCGCTCGTCCGCGGCAGCGCGGCGCTGCCCGGCACCGGCTGAGGGAACAGGCGGGCGCCTCCGGGGGCGGTCCCGTCGGCCGGGAGTCAATCTTAGAAATCAATAAGATAGCCCAGGAGCCGCTGCGATCGCACCTATGCCCGACACCGCGTGATAGCCGCACTGACCCTGGCCGGGGTCGGTGCGCTCGCCGCCGGAACGGCCTTCGCGCTGCCTCGCTCGACCTGGCTGCTCGCGCTCGACACGCAGACGATCGGAGCCCTGGCGCTGGCCGCCGCCGGCATCGCCGCCGTCGCCACGGACACGTCGATCGGGGCGGCGTTCGGCAACGGGGTGCGGCCGGCATTCGGCCTCGACGGGCTGAGCGCCTTCTTCCTCGTGGTGGTCTGCGGGACCGCCGTGCCCGCCCTGCTCGTCGCGGGCGACGCCTTGCGGGGATCGCCGCAGGCACGCCCGCTCGCCGCCCTGACCGGTGGCTTCCTGCTGGCGCTCGTCGGCGTCCTGGCCGCTCGCGACGCGATCTCGTTTCTCGCCTTCTGGGAGCTGATGACCCTGCTCCCGGCGGCGGCGATCCTCGTCGCGAGGCGCAACCGGGTGGCCCGCCACGCGGTCTTCGTCTACCTCGCGATCACCCACCTGGGTGGCGCCGGGGTCTGGATCGCGATGCTGACGCTGGCACACGAGGGCGCGCTCGGCGCCTCCCTCTCCGCCGGGGGGCCGCAGGCTCTGGTCGCCGTCGCCGCGCTGGTCGGATTCGGAACCAAGGCGGGGCTGATGCCGCTGCACGCCTGGCTGCCGCGCGCCCACCCCGCGGCCCCGGCGCACGTCTCGGCGCTGATGTCTGGGGTGATGATCAAGGTCGCGCTCTACGGCCTGATCCGGGTGCTCTTCGAGTGGCTGGGCCCGGTGCCGCCCTGGGTCGGCTTTGCCCTGCTGGCGCTCGGTGCGCTCTCCGCGCTGGGCGGGATCCTCTACGCACTCGTCCAGCACGAGCTGAAGCGCCTGCTCGCCTTCAGCTCGATCGAGAACGTCGGAATCGTCGCCCTGGGCCTCGGCGCGTCGCTGCTCCTCGATGCCGCCGGCGAGTCGCTGTGGGCGGCCCTCGCCTTCGCCGCCGCGCTCCTGCACACGGCCAACCACGCGGCGTTCAAGTCGCTGATCTTCCTCGGAGCCGGCGCCTTTGCGGAGGCCGTCGGCGCGCTGGAGCTCGACCGCCTGGGAGGACTGTTGCGCACGATGCCCTGGAGCGGTTGGTGCTTCCTCGCAGGCTGCGCCGCGATCGCCGGGTTGCCGCCCCTGAACGGCTTCGTCTCGGAGTGGCTGGCGCTGCAGGCGCTGCTCCACCTGGCCCTCCTCGGCGGCACGGTCTCCTCGATCGCGGGCGCCCTGGCCGCCGCCGGGCTCGCGGCCGTGGCCGCGCTCGCCGTCTACTGCTTCGCCAAGGTCGTCGGCCTAGTCCTGCTCGGGGCACCTCGCACACCGGCCGTCGCGGCGGCGGTCGAGCGGCCTGCCCGCACTCGTGCCGCTCTCGGTCTCCTCGCCCTGACCTGCGCTCTGCTCGGCCTGCTTCCCGGCCTGCTGCTGCCGGCACTGGTCGCCCTGGCTCCGGGCGCCGCGGAGATTCAGGGCTCCCTCGCCATCTCTGCGCCGGGGACCGGCGGGCTGCCGCCGGTCGGGATCGCCCTGGCGCTGGCGCTCGTGGTCGCCGGTGCGCTGCGGGCCACGGGGGGGAGGCGACGGGCGGCGCCCACGCCGGCCTGGGCGTGCGGCCAGCGGGTCGAGCGCCGGCTGGCGTGGACCTCGGCGGGCTTCACCAAGCCGTTGCGCCTGGTCCTCGAGTCCGTCTTCCGCCCGCATCGCGAGGTCGAGGTCGTCGGCTCCGGGGCGCTCGTGCAGGAGGTTCGCCACCAGGCCGAGATCCCTCACCACTTCGACACCGCGCTCTACCGCCCGGCCCACCGGATCGCGCTGCGCGGGGCCGCGGTGGCGCGGAGGATCCAGTCGGGCAGCCTGCGGCTGTACCTGGTCTACCTCGTCGCCCTTCTGTTGGCGGCCCTGGCGCTGGCCCGGCTGGGAGCGCTCTCGTGAGCGGGCCGGCTCTGGCGGCGGGCGCGCTCCAGCTTCTCGGTGCGGCCCTTCTCGCCCCCCTCGCCTTCGGCGTCGTGGCCCACCTCAAGGGCCGCCTGCAGGGCCGGCCCGGACCGACACCGTTGCAGCCCTACCGCGAGCTGCGCAGGCTCTGGGGCAAGAGCGGGGTGGATCCCCGGCCGCGGACGGCGCTGTATCGCCTCGCCCCGGCGGCCGTCGCGGCGAGCCTCGCCGTCGCGGCGTTGCTGATCCCCGTGGCGGGCGAGGCGCCCGAATGGGGGGTCGGACACGACGCGCTGGCGCTGGCGATCGTGCTCGGACTGGGCCGCTTCGCCCTCGCCGTGGCGGCCTGGGACACCGGCGGGGGCTTCGGGCTGATGGGCGCCGCCCGCGACCTCACCTTCGCGGTCTTCGCCGAGGCCCTGTTCGTTCTGATCGTCGTCCTCGCCGCCCTCCCCGCGGGCCCCAGCACCGACCTGATCGCGATGAGCGGGGCGGCGGTCGGCTCCGGTGCCTGGGGCGAGCCGGCCCACTGGTGCGCGGCCCTGGCCTTCGCGCTCT
This sequence comes from uncultured Solirubrobacterales bacterium, assembly GCA_963801245.1. Taxonomy (GTDB): domain Bacteria; phylum Actinomycetota; class Thermoleophilia; order Solirubrobacterales; family 70-9; genus VRUE01. Next base: position 604,389 of record CAWDEA010000003.1, on the reverse strand, counting down.
TCGCGCTGACCGAGGCAGGACGCCAGCCGGTCGACAACCCCGACACCCACCTCGAGCTGACGATGGTCCACGAGGGCCCGCTGCTGGAGTACGCCGGCCGCGACCTCGCGCTCCTGCAGTGGGCGGCCGCCGCGCGCCTCTGGCTGGTCCTCCTGCTGGGCGCCGGCCTTTTCGGCCCGACCGCGGGTCCCTTCGGCGCCCGTCTGGCGATCGCGCTGGCGACGATCGCCGCGCTCTGCGGCGCGGTAGCGATCTGCGAGACGGCGCTGGCGAAGATGCAGGTGCTGCGGGTGCCGCTGTTCCTCGGTGGAGGCATGGCCCTCTGCCTCGCCGGTCTCGGCAGCTGGCTGGCGGGAGGAGGACCGTGAGCGAGCCGCTGCTCTGGGCCCTGGTCGGCCTCGGTCTCGCCGAGGCGGTGGTTCGCCGCCGCTCGGCAGGGGTCGTGCTGCTCGCCGCGCAGACGCTGCTGCTGGGCGGGATCGCGGTCGGCGAGGCCGGAGGGAGCACCGGCGGGCTCTGGGTGGCTGCGGCGATCCTCGTCGTACGCGGCCTGGCCCTGCCGGCGCTGCTGGGAATGGCGATCCGCGGCACCCGCGAGCCGCGGCGCGTGGCCTCGGAGGGCTCGGCGCTGCCCCGCCTGGTGGCGGCGGTGGCGGTTGCCGTCGCCGCGGTGGCGCTCGTTCCCGGGTTCGGCCTCGCCGATCCCGGAGCCGCCCAGGCGGCCGCCGCGCTCGTCGCCCTCGGGATCGCGATCGCCGCCCTGCGCCGGCCGGTGATCTTCCAGGCGATCGGCTTCCTCGTCGCCGAGAACGGCGTCTACCTGGCGAGCCTCTCGGTCGAGGGCGGATTCCCGGTGGTGATCGAGCTCGGCCTGGTCTTCGACCTCGTCGTCGTGGCGGCGGTGGCCGTGGCCTTCGGGAGCAAGATCCACGAGGAGTTCGGGACCGGCGACACCAGCCTGCTGAGGAGCCTGCGTGACTGACTTGGCCGTCGCAACCGTGCTCGCCCTGCCCCTGCTGGCGGCGCTTGCGATTCCGCTGGCGCCGGGCCCACGCGCCGGTCGCCTCAACGCGCTCTGCGCCGTTGCGATCGCCCTTGCCGCCGCTGCGCTCGGCGTCTATGCGCTCACTCTCACGGGCGAGCCGCCACACGGCTCCTGGTACGTGCTCGACGCTCCGGCCGGCGTGTTCCTGATCGTCGTCGCCACGATCGGCCTGCTCAGCGCCCTTGCCTCGCCGGCCCACCTCGGCTCGGGCCGGGGGAGCTTCTTCGGCGAGCGGGCGCCGCGGCGGTCCTACTACGTCGCGTTCCAGCTCTTCTGGGCGGCGCTGCTGGCGATCCCGCTGGCGGACAACCTGGCCGTCGCCTGGATCCTGGTCGAGGCGACCACCGCGGCCTCGGCGCTGCTCGTCGCCTCCAGCGGCCGGCCCCGAGCCCTCGAGGCCGGCTGGAAGTACCTGCTGCTCACGACACTCGGGCTGACCGTGGCGCTACTGGGAATCCTGGTGCTGTTCGCGGGGCTGGCGGAGGGCAGCGCCTCCTCGCTGTCGACCGTCGACTGGGCGGCGATCGGTGACGGCGCCGCCGGCCTGGACCGCGAGCCCGCCCTGCTGGCGCTGGTCCTGATCTTCGTCGGCCTCGCGGCGAAGGTCGGCTGGGCGCCGGTCCACAACTGGCTTCCGGACGCCCACAGCGAGGCGCCGCCACCGGTCAGCGCCCTGCTCTCCTCGGTGCTGCTGCCGACCGCGATGCTCGTCGCCTGGCGCACGGCGGCGGCGCTCGAGCCCGCCACGGGAGGAGTGGGAGGGGGGCTGTTCCTGGCCTTCGGGCTCGCCTCGCTCGCCGTCGCGGTGCCGTTCCTCTGGAGGCCACTGGCCCTGAAGCGCCTGCTTGCCTACTCCAGCCTCGAGCACATGGGCATCCTCGCCCTCGGGATCGGGTTCGGCACGCCGCTGGCGATCGCCGGCGTCCTGCTGCACCTGGCCGGGCATGCGCTCGCCAAGTCGCTGGGCTTCTACGCCTCGATCCCGCTGCTGCGCATCGACCCGGCCCTGGCCACCGAGCCGCCCACGGCGCTCGCCGCGACCAGCCCGGCCGGCGGCGCCGCGGTCGGGATCAGCCTCGCGACCCTGAGCGGCTTGCCCCCCTCGCCGCTGTTCTTCAGCGAGGTCCTGATCCTGCTCGGGGGGCTGTCCGCCGGCGAGCCGGCGCTCGTCGTCGCTGCCGCCATCCTCCTCGCCCTCGGCTTCGTCGGCCTCGCCCATGCGCTGATCGAGGCGGTCGCCGGCGACGGTCCGGCACGGGCCGCGCCGAGACGCCGGGACGAACGGCGGCTCGCCGGCCTCACCGGGCTCGTCTCCTGCGCCCTGCTGGCGCTCTCGGCGAGCGCGGCCGTGCTGCCCGGCTCCGCCCTGGTCGACCACCTGATCGGGGCGCTGCGATGAGAGTGGCCGCGGTGGGGGCGGAGTCGCTGCGCGAACGCGCGGTCGGCGTTGGCGAGTGGCGCGACGCGGTGGGGGAGGAGCTGCGCGAGGGCCGGCGCTTCGCCGGTCTTTGGGCAGCGCCCGTGGGCGACGCGCTCGTGCTGCGTGCCGCCTTCGGCCACGGCGGGGATCTGTCGGTGCTCAGCTGCCGCGACCGCGATCGGAGCTTCCCGTCGATCGTCGAGCTGGTGCCCGCGGCGGAGTGGGACGAGCGCGAGGCCCACGACCTCTACGGGGCCGCATTTCCCTCGCACGAGCCGTTGCGGCCGCTCGTCGCACACCCCGCGCAGACGGCGGACTGGACCGTCCCGGTGCGCGGTGCCGATGCCTTCGAGGTCGCGGTCGGGCCGATCCACGCCGGCGTGATCGAGTCGGGGCACTTCCGCTTCCACGTCGTCGGCGAGCGGATCCTGCACCTGGACCTGCGGCTCTTCTACAAGCACCGGGGGCTCGAGCTCGCCGCTGAGGGCCGTGCGCCGGCGGAGGCCCTGCCGTTCCTACAGCGCGCCTGTGCCGCCGACGCGGTGGCCAACTCGGTCGCATTCGTGCAGGCATGCGAGGCCGCCCTGGGACTCTGGCCGGCGCCCGCGCTGAGCCGCGAGAGGACGCTGCTGGCGGAGCTTCGAGCGCCTCTACAACCACCTCAACGACGTCGCCGCGATCTGCGCCGGGATCGGCTTCGCGCCCGGCAACATGCTGTTCGCGGCCTTCAAGGAGCGGGCGCAGCGACTCAACTCCCGGCTGAGCGGCCACAGGTTCCTCTTCGGCTCGGTCAGGTTCGGCCGTACCGGGTTGGAGCTCGGCCGCCGGCAGCGTGCCGAGCTGCGAGCGGAGCTGCGCGCGCTGAAGGCCGAGGTCGCGCGGGGGTGGCGCGAGCTCCAGTTCGCCGGCTCGGCCCAGGACCGCTTCGAGGGGGTCGGGGTGCTCACTGCCGAGGACGCGTCGAGGCTGGGGGCCGTCGGTCCCGCCGCCCGCGCCTCGGGGCTGGCGCTGGATGCTCGCTGCGGGTCGCCGCGTCTCGCCTACGACGGGTTCTCACCGGCGTCGCTGCCAGAGCCCGGCGGCGACGTCGCCGCCCGCCTGCAGATGCGCGAGGCCGAGCTGCCCTTCGTCTTCGCCCACCTCGACCGGCTGCTGGGCTCGGAGCTGCGGCCGAGGGCGGCGGAACCGTTCCGCGCGGCGGCCCGGCACGGGACGGCCCTCGTGGAGAGCCCGCGCGGTCAGACCCTCTGCGCCGTGACGCTCGACCGGGGGAGGGTGGAGAGGGTCCACCTGCGCACCGGCTCCTACGCCAACTGGCCGGCGCTGGCGCTCGCCGTGCGCGAATGCCTGTTGCCTGACTTCCCGCTCGTCAACAAGAGCTTCGAGCTCTGCTACGCCTGCGTGGATCGCTGATGTTCGTCCTGCTGCGACAGTTGCGACGCCTGCGCGGCGAGATCGCCCTGCCGCCCGCGGCGCAGCGCGGCTCGCTGGCGCTGCGTCACGTCGACGCGGGCTCCTGCAACGGCTGCGAGCACGAGCTGGCGGCGGTGGCAAGCCCCTTCTACGACATGCAGCGCTTCGGCCTGAGCGTCGTCGCCTCGCCGCGCCACGCCGACGTGCTGCTCGTCACCGGCCCGGTGACGACACGCATGCTCGAGCCCTTGCGGAAGGCGTACGAGGCGATGCCCGAGCCGCGCCGGGTGGCGGCGCTCGGCGACTGCGCCCTCGGCTGCGGCGTCCTCGCTGCGAAGGCGGAGCTGGCCGCGCCGCTGGAGGAGATCCTGCCGGTCGACATCCGCGTCCCCGGCTGCCCGCCGGACCCCGAGACGATCGCCAGGCACCTGCTCGACGCGATGCGGCGGCGCTAGCATGGAGACCTTGACCCCGACGCGCTGGCGCGCAGTGAACGCCGAGGCACCGCCGATCTACCGGCGCAAGGCCGATTTCTTCCGCCTGCTGGGCCATCCGGCGCGGGTACGCATCCTGGAGCTGCTGCGCGGCGGCGAGCGCACCGTCGGCGATCTCCAGGCCGCGCTGGGGCTGGATTCCGGCGCCACGTCCCAGCACCTCACGGCGATGCGTGCCAAGGGCGTGCTCTCGAGCCGCCGCGACGGCAACAGCATCTACTACCGCGTCGCCGACCCCCGCATCTTCCAGCTGCTCGAGGTGGCCAAGCAGGTGCTCGGCTCCAGCCCCGTGCCGACGGCCTGAGGGGCGCCCCGTAGGAGACACCCGTGCCTGCGTACCTTCAACGCACGATAATGGTGGTTATGTCTACTTGTCAGCCGGCGGCGGCTGAGATGGCCGATTCGAGGGCGTCGGCGGATTCCGGGGTCCCCAGCGCTTCGGTGCCACTGGTGCCGGGACCTTCCATCGCGAAGGACGGCGTTCCGTTGAAGCCGAGTTCCTGAGCTTCTTTAGTCGATGCTTCGACTTCGCCGAGCACGGCGTTGCTTTCGCGGTCGCGGTTCCACTTGTCGATGTCCGCAACCCCCGCGCCTTCGGCAATCGCCGTGAGGAACTCGTCGGTGACGTAGCCGGAGTGCTCGATGCCCTGATTGCGGTAGAAGAGCTCGACGAAGTTCCAGCCCCGGCCCTGCTTGCCGGCGGCGACCGCCGCGGCGCCGGCCGGGATCGACTGTTCGTCGATGATCGTGAAGTTGCGGAAGCTCAGCTTCGCTTCGCCGCTGCGGACCCGGTTTTCGATGACCTGCGGGAGGACTTCTTCGGAGTAGCCCTTGCAGACCGGGCACTGGAGGTCGGCGAACTCGAGCACCGTCACCTTGGCGCCGGGCTCGCCGAGGACCATCCCGTTCTGCGGAATGCCGGAGAGTTCCTGCTTGACCTCGGCGATGCCGTCGAGGTTGCTGCTGTCGCCACCGCTGTCGCTGCCCTGGTTCTGGCTGACGACGATCAGCACGACGACGACCGCCACCGCGATGAAGGCAACGGCGCTGGCGATCTTGATCAGGTTCTGGCGGCGCGCCTCTTGATCCTGGCGGCCACTCACGGCTCTGTCCCCACGTAGGCAAGCATTCGGACTGAATTCGTAGCAAACAGCAGGGTCATCAAAACGGCGCTGGCCACGCACCACTGGCAGATCGCCTCGATCGTAAAGACCTCCAGATAGGTCAGGTAGAGGCTGTACCCGAAGCCGACGAGTGCGGTCGCGAAGCCCGCGATGCGGGCGAGATCGCCGCGCAGAAGCGCAGCGGCGAGCAGCAGGACGTAGCCGAGGACGCCGAAGATGGCGATGTTGATTCCGGCCAGGTGCGAGTAGGCGCTTTCGGCGACCGTCTGGCAGCCGTGCCCGCCCGCGACGCAGACCGGCGAGCCGCCTCCCGACTCCACGATCGCGATGTAGGCGGCGACACCGATGCCGAAGGTCGCAAGGAAGGTCGCAATCCCTCGCAACGTCCCCTCCGCCGGCACCTTCATCGGCACAACGCTATTGGAACCACCCGTTCCGGTGCGCTTTATGTGCCCATGGGTGGCATAAAGCGCACCGGAAGCGGGGTCGGAGGCTAGGGTTGGCTGGCGAAGGCTGCGATCGCGCGGGAGAGCTTCCCGCCCTGCCAGGCGAGCGGCGACTCCCCGGCGGCCTCGCCGATCAGCTGAGCTTGCGGGATCCGCTCCGCGTACGCCGCCGCCACCGCGTATGGATGACCCGGGTCGGCCGCGTCGTGGCTCGCCACGACCAGCGTCGGGACCTCGATCGACTCCAGGTCCCCGAGGCTCGCGAACGGCTGCGAGCGCGGCACCTGGCGCAGCGCCCCGACGATCGCATCGAGGTGGCGGTGACGCAGCATTCGCTCGCGGGTGAAGCGCAGGACCGAGTCGCGCCAGCGGGGGTCGACCTGCTGGTGGCGGTCGACGTAGGCGACGAACCCATCGACGCCCTCGCGCTCGAGCGCCTCGGCGAGGCCGTCCCAGTAGCCGAGCGAGCCCTCGGGAGTCGAGCCTCCGTAGCTCGGCCCGATCGCGACGAGGCCCGCGAGCCGCCCGGGATGGCGCAGCGCGTAGGCGATCGCCGTGTGGGCGCCCATCGAGTGGCCGCCGAGCACGAACGGCTCCCCGCCCACCTGCGACTCGACGACCGACTCCAGGTCGTCCACCAGCTCCGGGTATCCATAACCCCCGTCCCCCGGGGCGGGGTCGGACTCGCCGTGGCCGCGCGCGTCGTAGACGATCGTGGCGTGCCCGGCGCGCTCCAGCGCCCGCGACCCGTGGATCACCGAGCCGCGGGTCGCCGTGAGGCCGTGGCAGAGGACGACCGGCATCCCCTCCCCCGCCGCCTCGCCGCGGATCGCCAGGCCGGTACCGGCCGTGAACCCGCGCGGCCGCTTGGCGTCCGCCGGCATCAGCCCAGGGCTTCGAGGGCCCGTTCGATGTCGCCGACCGACTGGAATCTCGCTCCCGTCCGCGAGACGTGCCGGTAGCGGACGACCCCCTCGCGGTCGACGACGAAGATCGAGCGCATCACGTAGCGACCGCCCGGGGCGTCCTTCAGCTCGGTGAAGCGGGCCAGTGGGCCGATCCAGCCGGTGACGCCGTAGCGCTTGCTCACCTCGAGCCGCTCGTCGGCCAGCAGGGGGACGTTCAGCTCCTGCTCCTCGACCCAGCGCTCATGCGAGTCGACCGACTGCGGCGAGATCCCGACGACCTCGGCGTCGAGGCCGTCGAGCCGCTCGGCGTTGTCCCGGTAGGAGCAGAACTGCTTGGTGCAGACGGTGGTCGCGTCGCCGGGGTAGAAGACGAGGACCACGTTGCGGCCGCGGTGCTCGGAGAGCCTGAACGCCCGCCCGCCGGTGCCGGGCAGCTCGAAGTCCGGTGCTGCGTCCCCTACGTCGACCCTGGCCATGGGAGCGACACTAGTGCAGCTACCCCTTTTCGATCGTCATCGATTCGATCAGGACCGTCTGCTTCGGCGTTTCTCCGGGGGTGCCGAGGGCGTCGATCCGTTCGACCACGTCGTAGCCCTCGTCGACCCTGCCGACCAGCGCGTATTCGGGGGGCAGCCCGGCGTCGGGTGCGGTGACGACGTAGAACTGGCTGCCGGAGCGCCCCGGCGGCTCCGCCGAGCTCTTCGCCATCGCCACCACCCCTTTGGTGTAAGCCAGGTTCGCGGGCGGCTTCTCGTCGACGCTGTAGCCGGGGCCGCCGGTCCCGGTCCCTTCCGGGTCGCCGCCCTGGATGACGAACCCGGGCGCGACGCGGTGGAAGGTGAGGTCGTCGTAGAAGCCTTCCTCGGCGAGGAAGGCAAAGGAGTTGGCGGTCTTCGGGGCGCGCTCTGTGTCGAGCGCGATCGCAAACGTGCCACAGCTCGTCTTGACGACAGCGGTCGCTTCCTCGCCCTTCGTCAGAACTTGCTTCGGCGCCTTGAAGCTGACGGTCTTCGGCTTCGGCGCGTCGACTTCCCGGCAGCCGTCGGCGCTCGCCGTGGTGGTCGTCCCCCCGTCCCCGTCCCCGCCGCCGCTGCGCCCGATCAGGATCGCCGCGACCACGCCGACGGCGATCAGCGCGAAGACGCCGAGGGCGATCAGGCGCCGGTCGAACCCCTGCTGCTGCTCATCCTCCATCGCGGGCGGAAGCCTAGATGATCGGGTGGCTGGCGTCGCCGCTTGCGATCATCGGGGCCGTGCCCGGTCCATCGCTGATCTCGCTGGCGTCCGCGGTGCTGCACGTGCCACCGCCCGAACGCGCCCTGGTCGTCGGCTGCGCCGATGGCGAGGCCGTGCTGCTGCTGGCGCGCGAGTTCCCGGCGGCACGGGTCAGGGGTCTGGATCCGTCGCCCGAGCTGGTCCGGGAGGCGACCGCCCGGGTCGGCCTCGACCCCGAGGGCAGGGTCGCGTTCAAGGCCGGCAAGGCCTCCTCCCTCCCCTACCCCGACGAGCACTTCGACCTCGTCGCTCAGATGAACGGAGCCCTGCGGCCGAAGGAGCTCGTGCGGGTTCTGCGCCCGGGCGGTCACCTGATCTACTGCGGAAGCCCGAGATGGCCCCTGCGGCCACGACCCGGGTCGCTTGCCCGCGGGCTCGCGAGGCACGGCTTCGCCGCGGTGCAGACGGGGGCGGCCGGGAACGGCAACTTCTACGTCGCCCGCCTCGGCGACGCCGACCGACCCGCGCCGTCCATCTAGGCTGCCGACTCGATGGCAACCGAGGGACTGCCGCTGGCGCTGCTGGTCAACCCGCACTCCGCCCACGGGCGCACGCTGAAGCTGCTGCCCAGGGTCGAGCAGGAGCTGGACGAGCGGCGGATCCCCTTTCGCGTCGAGCGGACCAAGGGCCTGGAGGACGGCGTCGAGCGGGCGCTGCGCGCGGTCGAGGCGGGCGAGCTGCCGGTCGTCTGCAGCGGCGACGGCCTGCTCGGCGCGGTCGGCGGGGCGATGGCGGGGGCCGAGACGCCACTGGGCATCATTCCGGGCGGGCGCGGCAATGACCTCGCCCGCGTGCTCGGCATCCCCGAGGACCCGGCCGGCGCCGTCGCGGTCCTGGCCGCCGGGGAGACCCGGCAGATCGACGTCGGCGAGGCCAACGGCAAGCGCTTCCTCGGCATCGTCAGCGTCGGCTTCGACTCCGAAGCCAACCGGGTCGCCAACGAGACCACCTTCATGCGCGGCAACCTCGTCTACGCCTACGCCGCGATCCGCACGCTGCTGGCCTGGAAGCCGGGCCGCTTCACGATCCGGGTCGGCGAGGAGCGCTACCGCTTCACCGGCTACTCGGTCTCGGTCGCCAACAGCCGCGCCTTCGGCGGCGGCATGTACATCGCGCCCGACGCCGAGCTCGACGACGGCGAGTTCGACGTCGTCACCGTCGGCGAGGGCAGCAAGCTGCGCTTCGTGGGTAACCTGCCGAAGGTGTTCAAGGGCACCCATGTGAAGGAGGAGCAGGTGCGCGTCTTCCGGGCGCCCCACCTGGAACTGACCGCCAGCCGTCCCTTCCCGGTCTACGCGGACGGCGAGCACCTGACCGAGCTGCCCGCCTCCCTGCGCATCCTGCCCCGCGCGCTCAACGTGCTCGCGCCCGCAGCCGGGCCTTGACCGCCTTCGGCGCGAAGGTCGCCGTGGCCCGCGCGGTCGGCGCCGCCAGTCGCAGGAGCGGCCGCGGCGGCGGCACCACCCTCCCCGGTCGCCTCCTGCTGAAGCTCGAGCCCGAGGCGCTGAGGCGCCTGGGCGCCAATCTCGACGGCGGCACGACGATCGTCAGCGCCACCAACGGCAAGACGACCACGGCGGGGATGATCGCCGCGATCCTCGCGGCCGACGGGCGCCACCCGGTTCACAACCGGGCCGGCTCGAACATGGCCTGGGGAGTTGCCACGGCGCTGCTGGAGCAGGACGGGCAAGAGGGCCTCTTCGAGGTCGACGAGGCCTGGCTCTCGCAGGTTGCCGACCAGCTCGACCCCTCGCTGATCGTGCTCGGCAACCTCTTCCGCGACCAGCTCGACCGCTACGGCGAGATGGAGGCCCTGGCCGAGGACTGGGCACGGGCGGTCGAGGCACGGGCGGGCCGCGCGCGTCTCGTCCTCAACGCCGACGACCCGGCGATCGCGGACCTCGGCCGCGACGCCGCCGGGGAGCCGCGCGAGGGCATCGCCTACTTCGGGATCGAGGACGGCTCGCAGGCGCTGCCCGAGCTGCAGCACGCCTTCGACGCAAAGCACTGTCGCCGTTGCGGCCATCCCTATGCCTACGAGCGGGCTTTCGTCGGCCACCTCGGTCACTACTCGTGCGGCGGATGTGGCGCAGAGCGCCCCCGGCCCTCGGTGGCTGCGACCGAGATCGAGCTGCTCGGCATGGAGGGGTCGCGCGTCGCCCTGCGCACGCCCGCCGGCCCGATCCAGCTGGAGCTCCCCCTGCCGGGCCTCTACAACGTCTACAACGCCCTGGCCGCGGTCGCCGCCGGCCTGGAGCTCGGCGTCGCGCCGGAGCGAATCGCAGCCGCCCTGGCCGGGATGAGGGCGGCCTTCGGCCGGGTGGAGACGATCGACGTGGCGGGCACTCCGCTCTCGATCCTGCTGATCAAGAACCCTGCCGGCGCCAACGAGGTGCTGCGCACGCTCCGCCTCGAGGCCGGCGAGGAGGGTCTTGACCTCTGGATCGCGCTCAACGACCGGACCGCCGACGGCCGCGACGTCTCCTGGATCTGGGACGCCGACTTCGAGCTGCTGGACGGCGCCGTGCGCAGGGTTCACTGCGCCGGGACCCGGGCGCCGGAGCTTGCGGTACGTCTGAAGTACGCTGGTTGGCCGGTGGAGGCGATCGAAGTGGAACCGGAGATCGGAGCCTCGCTCGACCGGGCGCTCCAGGGCGCCCCCGAGCGCCTCTTCGCCCTGCCCACCTACACCGCGCTGCTGGAGCTGCGAAAGCTGCTCACGGACCGCGGACACGCGGAGGAGTTCTGGCGATGACGATCATCGGCCTCCACCGCAAAGACCCGCGAGCGGCGATCTGGAGCGAAGTCGAGTGCGGCGGGTACGAGGCCGACCTGCCGCTCTGGGACGAGCTCGCCGCGAGCTCGACGAGAACGAGAAGATCCTCGAGCTGGGCTGCGGGGCCGGGCGCGTGGTCCACTACCTCGCCTCGCGCCTCCCCCAGCTGGTGATCGGGCTCGAGAACCACCCCGACCTGGTCGAAGCCGTCTGGGACCGCTGTCACGGGATCGGCGGCGACGCGGAGTTCGAAGACGTGCGCCAGTTCAGGTTCGGCTCGGAGTTCGGCCTGGCCCTGGCGCCGATGCAGCTGATCCAGCTGCTCGCCAACAGCCGCCAGCGACGCGCCTGCCTCACCTGCGTCTACGACAACCTTTCGCTGCTCGCCAAGGCGGCCTTCGCGATCGTCGAGGAGTTTCCGGACTCACCGCCGGAGGGCACGCTCCCGCCTCTTCCCGACGTGCTCCAGGTCGACGGCTGGATCTACTCGAGCCTGCCGCTCGAGTCGATCGTCGAACCCGACTGGATCCTCCTGCGCCGCCTGCGGCAGGTCGTCGCCCCCGACGGGGAGATGACCGAGGAAATGAACGAGGTCGAGCTGCGCACGCTCTCCGCCGACAAGCTGGAGGAGGAGGCGGCCGACGTCGGCTTCAAGCCGATCGGCCGCCGCGAGATCCCGGCGACCGAAGCCCACGTCGGCTCGACCGTGGTCCTGCTCGAAAAGGCGATCTGAATGGAGCTGCGGCTGCTCGCCCTCTACCCCGAGCAGATGAACATCTACGCCGATCGCGGCAACATCGTCTTCCTGCGGCGGCGCTGCGAGTGGCGGGGCATCGGGTTCGACTACGCCGCCGCGGGGCCCGGCGAGCGCTTCGACCCCGGCTCCCACGACCTCGTCTACATCGGCGGTGGCCAGGACCGCGACCAGCGCGCCGTTGCGGCCGACATGGTCGAGACCAAGCGCGAGGCGCTGGGCGCCGCGCTCGGCGACGGTGCTGCCGTGCTTGCGGTCTGCGGCGGCTACCAGCTGCTGGGTCACAGCTACCAGCTCGGCGAGGAGCGGCTGGACGGTCTCGGCCTGGTCGACCTGGAGACCGTGCGCAAGCCCGGCCCCCGCCTGATCGGCAACGTCGCGATCGAGGTCGACCTGGGCGGCGGCAAGCGAACCGTGGCCGGCTTCGAGAACCACGGCGGCCGCACCTACCTCGGGCCCGGCGAAGAACCGTTCGGCCGCGTGATCGAGGGCTTCGGCAACAACGGCGAGGACGGCCTCGAGGGGGTCGTCAAGGACAGCCTGATCGGCACCTACCTGCACGGCCCCCTCCTGCCCAAGAACGCCTGGCTGGCCGACCACCTGATCGGCCTCGCCCTGGAGCGCCGCTACGGCGAGCGCCCCGAGCTCGAACCGCTCCACGACGCCCTCGAGCTTGCCGCTCACGAGAACGCCCGAGAGGCCGCCCTCGCCTAGCGCCCGCTTGAGCCGAAGCCGCCGTCGCCACGGGCTGAGTCGGCCAAGGCCTCTGCCTCGACCGGCTCGGCAAGGGCGATCGGGGAGATCACCAGCTGCGCGATCCGGTCGCCCGGCTCGACCCGGAAGGTCTCGGCAGGATCCGTGTTGAGCAGCAGCACCCGGATCTCGCCTCGGTAGCCGGAGTCGATCAACCCAGGTGCGTTGACCAGCGCGATCCCGTGCTTCTTCGCCAAGCCGGACCTCGGAAGCACCAGCCCCGCGTGCCCCTCCGGGATCTCCACGGCGACTCCCGTCCCGACGCTCCACCTCTCCCCCGGCCCCAGGTGTGCAGCCTCGCACGCATAGAGGTCCAAGCCGGCGTCTCCCTCGTGCGCTCGCGAGGGCAGCACCGCCTCGGGGACTAGTTTCGCGACCGGCAGCTCCATGGTCGCCACCCTACCGGTGGCCTCAGGCCGCTACGAGATCCGCGAAGCGGTGCAACTCCGCGACGGGGACGCGAGCCCGGACGAAAACCCCGTCGGGGCGATCCTCGCGGTCGAGATCGCCCGCCACCTCGTGGAGCTCGGAGAGCCTGGCGCCCTCGGCATATGGGATCAGCAGCTCCACCTGGGCGAGGGTGTCCGCGAACGCGGTCTCGATCCGGCCTCGCAGCTCGTCGAGCCCCTCGCCGGTCAGGGCCGAGACGAGGATCGCGTCGGGGTGGCGAAGCAGCGCCTCGTCGCGCCCCTCAGGGTCGAGCAGGTCGGCCTTGTTGAGGACGAGCAGGCGCGGGCTCTCGCCGGCGCCGATCTCCTCCAGCACCTCGTCGACCGCGCGCATGTCCGCGAGGCGGCGCTCCTCGGGGGCGGCAGCGTCGACCACGTGCAGGATCAGGTCGGCGAGGACCGTCTCCTCCAGGGTCGCCTTGAAGGCCTCGACCAGCTGGTGGGGCAGCTTTTCGATGAAGCCGACCGTGTCGGTCAGCAGGTAGTCGCGCCCGGAGAGCTCGAGGCTGCGGGTGGTTGGGTCGAGGGTGTGGAAGAGCCGGTCGCCGACGCCGACCTCGGCCCCGGTCAGGGCGTTCAGCAGGGTCGACTTGCCCGCGTTGGTGTAGCCGGCGAGGGCGACCCTGGGAAGCGAGGAGCGGTCGCGGCGAGCGCGCATCACGCCGCGGTTGCGCTGGAGCCGTGCCAGCCGGCGCCGCAGGGCGGCGATCCGGTCGCGGGCGAGGCGGCGGTCAGTCTCGATCTGGCTCTCGCCCGGGCCCCTGGTGCCGATTCCGCCGTCCATCCTGCCCGCGCCGAGGCGCTCGAGGTGGGTCCAGAGGCCCCGCATGCGGGCCATGTTGTATTCGAGCTGGGCCAGCTCGACCTGGAGCTTGCCCTCGGCCGAGTGGGCGTGGTCGGCGAAGATGTCGAGGATCACCGCCGTGCGGTCGATCACCGGTACGCCGAGCGCCGCCTCCAGGTTGCGCTCCTGGCGCGGGGCGAGCTCGTCGTCGCAGGCGACGAGGTTGGCGTCGCAGGCCGCGATCTGCGCTTTCACCTCTTCGAGCTTGCCGCGGCCGACGTAGCGGTCGGGATCGGGCGCGTCGCGCTGCTGCATCGCCTCGCCCGCGGTTGCCACACCGGCGGTGCGCAGCAGCTCCTTCAGCTCGGCCAGGGGGTCGCCGTCGGCCGCTCCGTTCGAGATGCCGATCGCCAGGGCCCGCTGCTTGGCCCGGGGATTGGCGACGCCGGCGCCGTTTGGGCCCTGGCCGGTCTGCGCGGTGCGTCCGTTTCTCGATCGTTGCACTCCGTCCGATTGTAGGTGGGGGCTCCGTCTGGGTAGGGTTAGCGGCCGTGAAGGTCTTCGTCACAGGCGGGACGGGGTTCATCGGCGGCGAGGTCGTGCGGCAGCTGCGCGCCCGCGGCGACGAAGTCACCTGTCTGGTGCGGACTCCCGAGAAGGGGGCGAAGCTCTCGGACCTCGGCTGCACGCTCGTGGCCGGGGATCTCGGCGACGAAAAGGCCCTCCTCCAGGGCATGGAGGGCGCCGACGCGGTCGTCCACGTCGCGGCGATGTACGAGGTCGGGATCCCGGCCAAGCGTCACCCGGCGATGTACGAGGCCAACGTCCGCGGCACCGAGCGGGTGATGCGGGCCGTGCTGGAGGCCAGAGTCCCCAAGGTCGTCCACGTCTCGACCGTGGGCACCTTCGGCAATACGCACCGCGAGGTCGTCGACGAGTCCTACAGGCATCCGGGCAGGGAGTTCACCTCCTACTACGAGGAGACGAAGCTCGAGTCGCAGCGGATCGCCGAACGGCTGGTCGCCGAGGAGGGCCTGCCCTGCGTCATCGTCCAGCCCGGCGGCGTCTACGGCCCCGGCGACACCTCCCAGGTCGCAGACCTGCTCGAGCAGTTCTTCGCCGGCCGGCTGCCGCTGCTTCCCTTCCCCGAGCTGGGCATCTGCATGACCCACGTCGAGGACATCGCCGCCGGCATCCTGCTCGCCCTCGACAAAGGCAGGACCGGAGAGGCCTACGTGCTCAGCGGACCGGTGACGACGATGCGCGACGCGATCGAGACCGTCGCCGGCCTGACCGGGCGCAAGGCGCCTAAGCGGGCGCTGCCGACCGGCCTGATGAAGGCGATGGCCCCGTTCGGGCCGCTGGTCGGGAAGCTGATGGGCCAGCCGCCGAACCTGCGCGAGCTGATCTCCTCCGCCGACGGGGTCACCTTCTGGGCCAGTCACGAGAAGGCAAGTCGCGAGCTCGGCTACGCGCCACGCGGAATGGAGGAGGGCATGCGCCAGACCCTGGAGGCCGACGAGCGCTTCCCCTCCCCGACGATCTGAGCCCCGCGACGGTCATGCGGGTCATCGACGTCAAGCACCTCGGGCGCCCGCACGTGATCGGCTGCTGGGAGGTCGACTGGTGCCTGGTCGACCCGGGGCCGGAGTCCTCGGTGGAGACGCTGCTGGAGGCGCTCGGCGACGATCGGCCCCGGGCGCTGTTCCTCACCCACATCCACCTCGACCACGCCGCGGCGACGGGGGCGCTGGTGCGCCGCTGGCCCGAGCTCCAGGTCTACGTGCACGAGCGCGGCGCCCCGCACCTGATCGACCCCTCGCGCCTGCTGGCCAGCGCCGAGCGTCTCTACGGCGAGGAGATGGAGCGGCTCTGGGGCGAGATCGTCCCGGTGCCCGAGGCGAACGTGCAGCACGCTCACCGGCGGCGAGGACGTGCTCGGCATGCGCGTCGCCTACACGCCCGGCCATGCCTCCCACCACGTCTGCTACCTGCACGAAGAGAGCGGCACCGCCTTCGTCGGCGACGTCGCCGCGGTGCGAATCCCCCCGTCGGACCTGGTCGTCCCCCCAACCCCGCCGCCCGACATCGACATCGAGACCTGGCTCGAGTCGATCGCGATCATCGAGTCCTGGCGGCCCGAGCGCCTTGCGCTCACCCATTTCGGCCAGGTCGACGATCCGATCGAGCACCTGGAGACGCTCCGCCTGCGCCTGCGCGAGGAGGCCGAGCTGGCGCAGCAGCTCTCCGAGCAGGAATACGAGCACCGCCACCGCCTTCGCGTCGCCGAGAACGCCGACCCGATCGACGGCCGAGGCCCTGATCCACGCCGTCCCGCCCGAGTACCAGTGGCGCGGCCTCGACCGCTACTGGCGCAAGCGGGCGGAGCGCGAAGCGGAGTAGGCCTCAGGCCGGCTCGGTCGCCGCCGCCCGCAGATAGCCGGCCGCCTCGTCGATCGCATCGAGGATGGGGGCGTCCCGCCGCGTGGAAATAGACGTCCAGCGCGCTCATCGCGTCCTGGCGTAGAGGTCGAGGCCCAGGGCGGCCAGTATGCGCAGTACACCGTCCAACTGCGCAGTGGGCTTGCCATGCTCGACTTCACCGAGCAGTCGCGGTGTGACCGATGCGACCGCCGCAAGCTCCTCCTGCGTAAGCCGCAGGAATTTGCGGCGCTCGCGGACCGCTTGGCCGAGCTCGTCCGGACTATGAATCCTGGCTTCCATCTTCCCGAACGGGAAGATATCAGCCCAGCTGAGCGATTCCCGACCGATTCTTCCCGTTCGGGAAGACTGTGTGGATCAGGCCAGGTGCTCGCGCATCCGCTCGACCGCCTCGCTGATCCGGTCGTCGGGCGTCGTGAGCGAGATGCGGAAGAAGCCCTCGCCGCTCGGCCCGTACATCGAGCCCGGCGAGACGACGACCGCCGCCTCTTCGAGGACCAGCTCGGCGAAGGAGGTAGAGGTGTGGCCCTCCGGGACCGGCGCCCAGACGTAGATCGTGCCCTTGGGAGGCGTCACCTCGACGCCGATCTCGCGCAGCGCCCCGACCACGAGGTCGCGGCGGCGGGTGTAGGTCTCGTTCATCCGCTCCAGCGGGCCGCTCGGGCCCTGAAGCGCCGCGACGCCCGCCATCTGCACCGCCTCGAAGAGACCGGAGTCGACGTTCGTCTTCAGCCGCCAGTAGGTCTGCACCGCCTCGGCGTTGCCGAGGATCGCCGCGCAGCGCCAGCCGGTCATGTTGTAGCCCTTGGAGAGCGAGAAGACCTCGACGCCGACCTCCTTGGCACCGGGCGTGGCGAGGAAGCTCGGCGCCACGTAGCCGTCGTAGGTCGTCTCCGAGTAGGCGTTGTCGTGGACGACGAGGATCTCGTGCTCGCGGGCGAAGGAGACGACGCAGCTCGAAGAAGCCCTCGGGGACGATCGCCCCGCTCGGGTTGTTGGGGAAGTTGAGGAACATCAGCCGGGCCTTGGCCGCGACCTCGGCTGGGATCGCGCCGAGGTCGGGTGCGAAGCCCAGCTCGGGGACGAGCGGCAGCAGCTCCGCGCCGGCGCCGGCGAGGATCGGGCCGCCGGTGTAGACGGGGTAGCCCGGATCGGAGGCGAGCGCGACGTCGCCGGGGTCGAGGAAGGCGAAGCAGAGGTTGTAGATGCACTCCTTGGCGCCGATCGCCGGGATCACCTCGCTTTCGGGGTCGATCTCGACGCCGAAGCGGCGGTCGTAGAACTCGGCGAATGCCTGGCGGAACTCCTCGCGGCCGCGGTTGCTCGGGTACTGCTGGTTGTCCGGGCTCGGCGACCGCCTCCTGCATCGCCGAGACGATGTGGGGGTAGGTCGGTTCGTCGGGATCGCCGATGCCGAGGCTGATCACGTCGATGCCGGCGGCGCGCTTGTCGGCGATCGTCCGCTCCAGCTCCTGGAACATGTAGGGAGGCATCGCCTCCAGGCGCTTGGACGGGTCTGAGATTCCCACGGGCGCGGAAATCTAGCCGTCCAGGCCGGACAGCGCCGCGAGCAGCTCCGGCGAGAGCTCGCCGGAGCAGACCGGCTGGGCCCAGCCGCTGAGGGTGACGTCGAGGTCCGCCGAGATCTCGACCTCGAGCTCGCCGCCGTCGAGCTCGACCACGATCGGGCTCGGGCGCGCCGCGCAGGAAGGCTGCGACGGCGGCACCGCTGGCTCCGGTACCCGAGGAGAGCGTCTCCCCCACCCCGCGCTCGAAGATCCGCGCCCGCACCCGGCTGCCCTCGACTCGGAAGAAGGAGACGTTGGTCCGGTTCGGGAAGAGCTCGTGCCCTTCGATCGGCGGCCCGATCTCGGTCAGGTCCAGCGACTCCAGCTCCTCGCCGACCTCGATCGCGCACTGAGGGTTGCCGATCGAGACGTGCTGGAAGGCCCATTCGCGACCGGCCGCGCTCAGCGAGCCCGTGCCGTCGGGACCTCCGTCGGGATAGTCCTTCGAGGCCGTCGAGGCGCGTCCCATCTCGACCGAGCATGTCCGCGCCGAGGTGATCGTCGGCGCGATCGGCCCCGCCGCGGTCAGGATCGAGAAGGTGTCGCGATCCGTCCAGCCATGCCTGCGCAGGTAGAGGATCGCCTCCCGCGCCCCGTTGCCGGAGAGCTCGGCCTCCGACCCGTCCGGATTGAAGATCCGCAGCGAAGCGACGAACTCGGTGTCGTCACTGCGCGAGAGCAGCAGCACTCCGTCTGAGCCGACCCCGAAATGCGGGTCGCAGAGCCGCCGGACACGCCCCGCCGTCAACTCCCAGGGCAGCGAGTCTGCCTCGACGATCAGGTAGTCGTTGCCCAGCGCCTGCCACTTCTCGAATCTCACGAGCCGCAGCCTATTTGCCGCGCGATCTCGGCGGCCACCGCGGCATCGGAGCGGTCGGTGCGGTCGATCCAGTGGAGATTGGGGATCTTGCGCATCCAGGTGAGCTGGCGGCGGGCGTAGTTGCGGGAGCGCTTCTTCATCAGCTCGACGTCACCGGCGAGGACTTCGTCGAAGCCCAGGGCCTTGCGTGCCGTGCGCGACGGGCCGAGCGCCTCAGCCCGCTCGACCTCCTCGCGCGCCCCCGCGGCGATGATCGCCTCCGTCCGGGCCTCGATTCGCCCGTACAGCTCGGCGCGATCCATGTCGAGCCCGAAGATCGCCGTCGGGTGCCGGGTCTCCGGAGACCACAGCTCGGAGTCCTCGGCTTCGGGCTGCGCCTTGACCAGCGACAGCTCCGCCAGCGCCGCCCGCAGGTACAGCCCGGTCCCCCCCACCACGATCGGCCGCCTCCCGGCCGCCAGCGCCGCATCGATCTCCGCATGCGCCAGCGGCATGTAGCTCCCCACGTTGAACGCCTCGGTAACCGGCACGAACCCAACCAGCCTGTGCTCCAGCGTCTCCTGCTCGGCGGCCGTGGCAACGCCCGTAAGCACCGATAGCCCCTCATACACCTGAAGCGCGTCGCAGGAGATGGCGACCGGGTCCTCTCCCTCGCTTCCGAAGCTCTTCCGCCAGCGCGACGGCGACGCCGGTCTTCCCCACGCCGGTTGGCCCAAAGATGGCGATTACATCCATATGCGAATAGCTAAAGCGTTCCGTGGGGCGGGAGTTGGGGCTGCCCCGAACGGCTTGTACTTTTTCGGCAATTCGATCTCGGAAGGCTCCAACCGCCACACCGAAAAAGTTGAGAGAGGGGTTGCCCCAACTCCCGCCCCTATCGAGCCTGCAGTTGAGAGAGGGGTTGCGCCGCCACCCCTCCCAGCGTCTGCGAAGTCGCCTCAGTGATCTCCACCTCGACGAAGTCCCCAGGACTCGCGTCCCCGTCGAAGTTCACAGCCTTGTTGTGCCGGGTCCGCCCCCGCAACCGAGTCTCATCCGTCCGACTCGTCCCTTCCACGAGGACCTCGATCTCGCGCCCGACGAACCGCTGCGCCCGCTCGGCGGCACGCGCCTGGACCAGCGCGACGAGCCGCTCCATCCGCTCGACCTTGACCGGATGCGACACCTGCTCGCCGAGCGTCCGCCGCCTCGGTTTCGCGCCGCGGTGAGAAGACGAAGGTGAAGGCGCCGTCGTAGCCGACCTCGTCGACCACTTCCAGCGTCTCCTCGAAGTCGGCCTCGGTCTCGCCCGGGAAGCCGACGATGATGTCGGTGGTGATCGCGCAGTCGGGGACGTGCTCGCGGATCAGCGAGACCCGGTCCATGTAGCGCCGGCGGTCGTAGGTGCGGCGCATGCGTTTGAGCACCGAGCTGGAACCTGACTGGAGTGGCAGGTGGATGTGCTCGCAGAGCGCCGGCAGATCGGCGTGGGCCCGGATCACGTCCTCCTTCATGTCCTTGGGGTGCGGGCTGGTGTAGCGGATTCGCTCGATTCCGTCGATCGCGTCGATGCGGCCGAGCAGCTCGGCGAACCCGATCCGCGTCTCCTTCGGCAGGTCGCGCCCGTAGCTGTTGACGTTCTGCCCGAGCAGGGTCACCTCGCGCACGCCGTCGGCCGCGAGTGCTTCTGCCTCCGTCGACCAGCTCGGCCGGGTCGCGGCTGACCTCGCGGCCGCGGGTCGAGGGCACGATGCAGTAGGAGCAGTTGCAGTTGCAGCCCTGGGAGACCTGCAGCCAGCCCTGGAACTCGCGCACCGCGCCGCGTCGGCAGGCTGGCCGGAGAAGTCCTCGAACTCGAAGTAGCCCTGAGCGCTGAGCGAGTCGGAATTGAGGAACTCGGCGAGCTTGTGGATCTGCCCGGGGCCGAAGGCGACGTCGACGAAGGGGAAGCGCTGGAAGACCTCGTCCTTGACCGACTGGGCCCAGCAGCCGCCGACCCCGACGACCCGGTCGGGGTCTTCGGACTTGAGTCGCTTGGCCTCGCCCAGGTGGGCGATGAAGCGGTTGTCGGCCGACTCGCGGATCGAGCAGGTGTTGAAGAGGATCAGGTCGGCGCCTTCGCGGCTCGGCGCCTCCTCGTAGCCCAGCGACTCGAGCATCCCGCGCATGCGCTCGGAGTCGTGCACGTTCATCTGACAGCCGAACGTGGTGACGTGGTAGCTGGGCATGCGCTCAGCGTACCGGGGCCGCAGCCCCAATTCCCAGCCCTACTGCGCCTCCTCCTCTTCGGCTTCCTCGGTCGCCTTGTGCAGGGCCGGCTCCTCGTGGTGTTCCTCGTCCTGGGCGTGAAGCACGGAGTACGTCGTCGTGCCGCCGACCAGGAGGGCGAACCAGAGCACGACGAGCACCCCGAACCGCCCCGGGAACTCCTTGGCGCGCAGGCCGACGAAGCTGAACAGCACCGCCGAGACCGCCAGCGCGATGCCGCAGATGTAGAAGAGGTCGCCGTTGCTCATTTTCCGGCCGGAATCCTATCCACTGGAGCGCAGGCGCCGTCAGGCAGCCTGCGCTTCTTCAACCGGAGGTGCCTCCGGCTCGGCGGCGACGGCGCGCCCTCGGCGCCGATGCCGAGCGCGGTGCGGATCTTCTCCTCGATCTCGTCGGCGACCTCGGGGTTCTCGACCAGGAACTGCTTGGCGTTGTTGCGCCCCTGCCCGAGCCGGGTCTCGCCGTAGGAGAAGAAGGCGCCCGACTTCTGCACGAGGTCGTGCTCGATGCCGAAGTCGAGCAGGCTCGCCTTCGCGCGAGATGCCCTGGCCGTACTCGATGTCGAACTCGGCCTGGCGGAACGGCGACGCGCACCTTGTTCTTGACGACTTTGACCCGGACCCGGTTGCCGACCGCCTCGGTGCCGTCCTTGAGCGTCTCGATGCGACGGATGTCGAGCCGCTGCGAGGAGTAGAACTTCAGCGCCCGGCCGCCCGGCTGGGTCTCCGGCGAGCCGAACTGGACCCCGACCTTTTCGCGGATCTGGTTGGTGAAGAGGCAGACGGTGTTGGTGCGGTTGAGGTTGCCGGCCAGTTTGCGCATCGCCTGCGACATCAGGCGGGCCTGCAGGCCGACGGTCGTGTCGCCGATCTGGCCGTCCAGCTCGGCTTTCGGCGTCAGCGCCGCGACCGAGTCGATCGCGACCACGTCGACCGCGGCAGAGGCGATCAGGCGGTCGGCGATCTGCAGCGCCTGCTCGCCGTAGTCGGGCTGGGAGACGAGCAGCTCGTCGGTGTCGACGCCGATCGCGCGGGCGTAGATCGGGTCCATCGCGTGCTCGGTGTCGATGAAGACGCAGACCCCGCCCTTGGCCTGGGCCTCGGCGATGATGTGGTAGATCAGCGTCGTCTTGCCCGAGGACTCGGGGCCGAAGATCTCGACGATCCGGCCGCGCGGCACGCCGCCGATGCCGAGCGCCAGGTCGAGCGCCAGGGCCCCGGTCGGGATCGCTTCGATCGGCAGCGGCGCTGTCGGCGCCGAGTCGCATCAGCGACGCCCTCGCCGAACTCCCTCTTGATGCTGGGTGACCGCCGCCTCGAGGGCCGCGTCCTTGGCCTTGGCCTCCTTCGCCGAGGCGTCCTTCAAAGTCGCTTTCTTGTCTGCCATCTCTTTCACCTCACTGCCGCCCCTCGGACAGCTCGACTTGTGCCAGCGGGCGTGTATTGCGCACCCGACGGCTTGAGTTCAGAACGGTAGAGACGTCATCCGGACGGCCACGCGTCGGGCTGCAAGAGGTCCTTCGGCAGCCCGCCCGGTGGGCTCTCGACACGCGTCGCGGCCGCTTCGAGCCCTTGCCCTCGGGCCTGACCCTGGCCACGGTCACGTGCGGCCAGAAGGGGCGCTTCTCCGGCTCGTAGAGACGCGCCGCGACCAGCCTCTCCTCCAGCTCGGCTTGCAGGGCGATCGCCGTCCGGCGAGTCGATCGGCAGCGCGAAGATGCGGGGCCGGCGGCCCGCGGGCTTCGCGCAGCGGATCGCCGAGCCGATCGCGGCGCCGGCGACCGCAGCCCCTCGACGATCTCGCCCAGCCGCCCGATCTCCTTCTCCGGCAGGTAGCCGAGGAAGGCGAGGGTGATGTGCAGCGACTCGGGCCGCACGGCCCGCAGCGCCGGGTCGCGCAGCTCCCGCCGCCCCCACGCCACGATCCCCGCCCGCAGCGCCTCCGGCAGGTCGAGCGCGACGAACAGCCGCGCCCGCGGGCTCTTCAGTCTCTCCTTCGCCATGCCGCCCACGCTAGGGCGGCGAGGGCGCACGGAACAACGCGCAGCCGTGCAGCGAAGCGCGGGCCTGATCACCCTACAGCGGCGCTTCCTCGCCGCTGAGCAGGATGCGGAGCAGGTGCATTCCGACCAGGGCGGAGCGCTCGCGGATGTCGGCGCGGCCGCCCGGGATGACGGGGTCGCGGGCGATCGCGGTGCCGTCGGCGAGGCGGGCGTTGAAGCAGACGTAGCCGACCGGCTTGCTCCTCGCTGCCGCCGTCGGGGCCGGCGATGCCGGTGATCGAGACCGCGACGTCGGCCTCGAAGCGCTCCAGCGCGCCGATCGCCATCGCCTCGGCGACCTCCGGGCGAGACCGCCCCGTGTCGCCTCGATCAGCTCCGGGTCGACCCCGAGCAGCTCGGCCTTTGCCTCGTTCGAGTAGGAGACGACGCCGCCGGCCATGTAGGCCGAGGCCCCCGGGAGGTCGGTGATCCGCGCCGCCAGCAGCCCGCCGCTGCACGACTCGGCCAGGCCGAGCCGGTGTCCTGCGCAGCAGCTGGGCGACCTGCGAGTCGATCGTCTCGCCGTCGAGGCTGAAGAGATGGCGCTCGTGGCGCTCGGCGAGGCCGGCGCGCACAGCCTCGGCCGTGCCGGCGGCCTCGTCGCGGTAGCGCACGTCGATCTCGATCTCGCCGCGGCGCAGGCAGGTCGTGATCTCGACCTCGGGCAGCGCGATCCCGTCGCCCTCCATCTCGCGCAGGCTCTTGGCGATCTCCGACTCGGGGATGCCGAACATCCGCAGCGTGTAGCCGTGCAGCGGCGTGGCGCGCTCGAGCAGCTCCCGCACGGGCTCGGTCGGCGAGCGCCGCCGGCCACATCGGCTGCAGCTCGCGCGGTGGGCCCGGGCAGGACGACGACGACCCTGCCGTCCGCCGGGACGACCAGTCCCGGGCGCGGTCCCGACCGGGTCGAGCGGGGTCGCCCCCTCCGGCACCATCGCCTGCTTGCGGTTGGCCTCGCGCACCGCCTCGTCGTCGAAGTTGAAGCGACGGGCGAAGCCGCGCAGGATCGTCTGCGATCTTCTCCTCGACCTCCTCGTCGAGGACCAGCTCGCGGCCGGCGAAGCGCGCCACCACCTCCGCGGTCAGGTCGTCCGCGGTCGGGCCCGAGCCCGCCCGAGGTGACGATCAGGTCCATCCCCTCGCCGGCCATGAAGCGCAGGGCGGCCTCGAGGTCGTCGGGCCGGTCGCCGACGACGAGGATGTGGGCGACCTCGACGCCCAGCTCGGCGAGGCGTTCGGAGACCCAGGGCCCGTTGCGGTCGGCGATCCGCCCGGTCAGCACCTCGGTCCCGGTCACGACTATTCCCGCCCTGACCTCGCTCATGCGCAGGTGGGCCGTTCTGTTTCGGAGAGCTGGGTCAGGTCGCCGTCGGCGTCGATCGAGTACCCGATCGGGCTGGACGTTGCCGGGATCTCCGCTTCCTTGCCGTCGACGAGCATCGAAATCTCCCCGTTGCCGAAGGAGACGGTGAAGCTACCGGACCGGAAGGGGCCCGCCTCGGCTCCCGCTTCGAGGATCTGGCCCTCGACCAGGGGGCGCCCGCGGCCGTCGAGGAGGCAGACCCAGACTTCGGCGCCGGCGAGGAGGCTGACCGAGACCGTGGATGCGGTCGGCTCGGGCGGGGCCGGCGTCCCCTGCTCCACGGTGGTGACGGGACGCTCGGGCGCCGGCCTCGTCAGGCCTTCGTCGCCGTCACCGCCGTCGGGCATGGCGACGATCGCGATCGCGCCCAGGGCGATCACGCCCGCCACGACCGCCCAGGCCCGGCCGCCGGCCAGCCGGCGCGGCTGTCGCGCCCGGGGCGGCGGAGTCGCCTGGGAGCCTGTCGCGCCTTCGACGCTCTCGCGGTACTCGGCGGCAAGGCGGTCTCCATCGAGGCCGAGGAAGGAGGCATAGGTGCGGATGAAGCCGCGGGTGTAGACGCCGCCGGGGAGCGCGTCCCAGTCTTCGTTCTCGATCGCACGCAGATACCCGAGCCGGATCCGCGTCGCCGCCTCGACCTCGGAGAGCTCGACCTGACGCCGCCTGCGCGCCTCGCGGAGAATTGCGCCGATCCCGCGTTCCATCCCCCCATTGTCCTACCGCGACTACTCGGGCAGGGCGCTGGAGTGCTGTGGCTCCGGCTCGGACGTCTCCGCGCCGCCGCCGAGAAGCCGGGCCAGGTCGGCCTGCGTGACCAGCACCTGGCGCGGCTTGGAGCCTTCGTAGCCGGAGATCACGCCGCGGCGCTCGAGCATGTCGATCAGGCGGCCGGCGCGGGTGTAGCCGACGCGCAGGCGCCGCTGGATCATCGAGACCGAAGCGGTTTCGGTCTCGACCACGACCCGGATCGCCTCGTCGAGCAGGTCGTCGCTGTCGGGGTCGTAGTCGCCCTCGGCTTCCACCCCCTTCTCCTCGTGGACCTCGAGCAGCTCCTCCTCGAATTCCGGTTCGCCCTGCCTGGCCCAGTGCTCGGTGATGCGGGCGATCTCCTCCTCGGTGACGAAGGCGCCCTGGATCCGCTGCAGCTTCGAGGTGCCGGCGCCGCGGAAGAGCATGTCGCCCTGCCCGAGCAGGGCCTCCGCCCCGCCCTGGTCGAGGATCACCCGCGAGTCGGTCTGCGAGGAGACGGCGAAGGCGATGCGGGCCGGGATGTTGACCTTGATCGTGCCGGTGATGATGTCGGTCGACGGGCGCTGCGTCGCCAGCACCAGGTGGATGCCGGTCGCCCGCGACTTCTGCGCCAGGCGGATGATCGAGTCCTCGACCTCGGCCGGGGAGACCATCATCAGGTCCGCGAGCTCGTCGATCACGCAGAGGATGTGCGGCAGCGGCGGTTCGCCGGCCTTGGCACGGGCGCGGTTGAGCTCGGCGAGGTTGCGGCAGCGTGCCTGGCCCATGATCCCGTAGCGGCTCTCCATCTCGCCGATCAGGTTGGCGAGCACGTTGGCGGCCAGGCGCGGCGAGGTGACCACCGGCGTCAGCAGGTGCGGGAACGTTCTCGTAGTGGTTGAGCTCGACCTGCTTGGGATCGACCAGGACGAGGCGCACGTCGTTGGGCGAGGCCTGCATCAGGATCGAGGAGAGGATCGCGTTGACGCAGCCGGACTTGCCCGAGCCGGTCGTGCCGGCGACCAGCACGTGGGGCATCTTCGCCAGGTCGGTCCAGACGGCGTTGCCGTCGATCCCCTTGCCGAGCCAGGCGACCAGCGGCGAGGTCTTCTCCGGCCGGCCGGCGTAGATGTCGCCGAGCCGGACGATGCGGCGGCGCGTGTTCGGCACCTCGACCCCGACCGCCTGCTTGCCGGGGATCGGCGCCAGGATGCGGATGTCGGTCGAGGCGAGCGCGTAGGCGAGGTCGTTGGAGAGCTCGGTCACTTTCTTCACCTTGGTGCCGGGGGCAAGGCGCAGTTCGTAGCGGGAGACGTGCGGGCCGCTGACGATGCCGACGATCTTCGCCTCGACGCCGAAGTGACCGAGGGTCTCGACCAGCTTGCGCCCGACGATCTCGTGGTCGCGCGGATCGACGCCCTTGTCGCCTTTGCCCCGCTCCAGCGCCTTGGCCGGCGGCGGGCGGTAGTCGATCTCCTCCGAGATCGTCACCCCCCGCTTGTTGCCCTGCGGGGTCAGCGAGACCTGCTCCGGCTCCGGAACGGGAGCCTCGCCTCCGACCGCGGCCTCTTCCTCGGCCTCGATCGCGGCCAGCTCGTCGTCGAAATCCTGCGTGGCGGGCTCCTCGACAGCCTCCTCGGGCTCATCGACGAGGGCGACCGTCGGCTCGATCTCCTCCTCGTCCGGGTAGGCGCTCATCACGTCGGTCGGGCCGGCCTCGGTCTCGAAGGCGAACGTCTTCTCTTCCCGCCGAGCGTCCCGGCTCCTGGACCACGGTGTCGGCCACCCCGCGACTGCCGAGGAAGACCGCTCGAAGACCACGTCCAATGCCGCGGAAGAGCGTCGAGATCGAGGTACCGGTGACGAGCAGGCCGCCGACCAGCAGCATCAGCACGGTCGCGATGCGCGCCCCGACGTTGCCGAACCAGATAGCTCAGCCCGGTCTCGACCCCGTCCCGACCTTCCCCCCGTCCCAGCCGAAGAAGAGAACGAAGCTCAGATAGACCCCGACGGCGATCAGCAACAGCCCGATCAGGTCCAGATGCCGCTGCTCCAAGGCCCGCGGCAAATGCAATTTCGGCTTCGAGGCTTTCGCTTTAGCTTTAGCTCTCGGCTTACGACGGGCAGCGGTCTTCTTCTTGCGCACGAACATGACTGCCCGCTTCGACGCGGGCCGCCCCTCCCCTGCCGCGGCTAAATTCGAGGTAAATCCCGCCAGAAAGCGACCCCCACCGGGCTAACATCGGTGAGCAATGCTCACAGGGGACACCGAGACCGACACCGGCGGCCGCGTCCTGGTCGTCGAGGACGACGCCGACATCGCCGACGTCCTGCGCCGCTCGCTGCGCCAGGAGGGCTACGAGGTGCGCACCTCCGCCGACGGCGTCGACGCGCTCGACGTCGCGACGGGCTTCGTCCCCGATCTGGTCGTCCTCGACCTCGGCCTGCCCCGCCTCGACGGGGTCGAGGTCTGCCGCCGCCTGCGGGCCGACGGCGACGTGCCGATCCTGATGCTGACCGCCCGGGCGGAGACCGAGGACCGTGTCGACGGCCTCGACAGCGGCGCCGACGACTACCTGGTCAAGCCCTTCGAGCGCCAGGAGCTGCTGGCGCGGATCCGGGCGCTGCTGCGACGCCGCCCGCCCGCGCGGCATCGGCCTCGCTCGCGGTCGGCGACCTCACGCTCAACCCCGACACCCGCGAGGTCAGGCGCGGCGAGCGGGAGATCGAGCTGACCAACCGCGAGTTCGAGCTGCTCGAGTACCTGATGCGAAACGAGCGCCTCGTCGTCTCGCGCGAGCGCCTGCTCGACGACGTCTGGGGCTATGACCCGACCGCGGCGACGAACACGATCGACGTCTTCGTCTCCAACCTGCGCCGCAAGCTCGAGGCGGGAGGCGAGTCGCGGCTCCTGCACACCAAACGCGGCGCCGGCTACGTGCTGAAGGAGTAGATGAGGCGGGCTCCTGCGCAACGCCCGGCAGCTGGCCGGTCCGCTGGCGCCTTGCGGGCGTCTCCGCCGGGCTGACGCTGGTGATCCTGCTCGTCTTCGGCGCCGTGATCGGCCAGATCGCGACGAGCCGCGTCCGCGACGACTTCAACCGCGAGGTGAACGGCGCCGCGCAGACCCTGGCCAGCGGAATTCCGCATCGTCTACACCCCGCTCGGCACGATCTCCTTCCAGAAAGGCCCCCGCCTCGACGACTTCGTGCGCCCCGACGACGCCACGGCCCGAGTCTTCGACGTCAACGGCAACCTGGTCAAGGAGAGCACCGGGGCCGCCGACCTGGGGCCGCTGGCCCGGGGCCTCTCCGATCGTCGGGCAGATGCGGGTGGCGACGGCGCAGATCACGCGGCGACCACCGGCCTGGTCACCGGTTACGTCCAGTACGGGCGCAGCATCGCCCACGTCGACTCGACCGTCGACCGGCTCTGGCTCTTCATCGCCGCCGGGATCTTCGGCGGCACCCTGCTCGCCAGCCTCGCCGGGCTGGCGATCGCCGCGCCGCGCGATGCGGCCGATCTCCTCGCTGACCGCGACCGCGCGCGAGATCGCCGACACCGGCGATCCCTCCCGCCACATGCCGGAGCCGAAGATCGACGACGAGGTCGGCGAGCTGGCCCGCACGCTGGAGCAGATGCTGCGCTCCCTCGACGCGGCCCGCAGCCGAGCGCGAGGCGGCGATGAAGAAGCAGCGCGAGTTCGTCGCCGACGCCTCGCACGAGCTGCGCACGCCGCTGACCAGCATCCTCGCCAACCTCGAGCTGCTCGCAGGCCTCGCTGCGGGAGCCGCGCGACGGACGAGGAGCGGGCGATGGTCGACTCGGCGCTGCGCTCCTCGCAGCGGATGAGCCGGCTCGTCGCCGACCTGCTGCTGCTCGCCCGCGCCGACGCCGGCCGGGTCGGCGCGCGCACCGGCGCTGCGACCTGGCCGAGGTCGCCGGCAACGCGGCCGTCGAGGTCGCTCCGACGATGGGCGATCGCGAGCTGGCGGTCGAGAACGAGCGTGCCGCTGGCGGTCGAGGGCAACCCGGACGAGCTGCACCGGATGGTCCTCAACCTGCTCGACAACGCCGCCCGCCACACGCCGCCGGGCTCGCCGGATCGAGCTGCGCCTGCGCGCAGCCGGGCGGCGACGCCGTGGTCGAGGTCGCCGACGACGGCCCGGGCATCCCGCCCGAGCTGCGCGGCCAGGTCTTCGACCGCTTCGTCCGCGGCGACGGCCCGGCCGACACCGCCGTCGGCGCCGGCAGCGGCCTCGGCCTGGCGATCGTCGCCGCCGTGGCCGCCTCTCACGGCGGCACGGTCGAGGTCGCGGAGTCGGAGATCGGCGGCGCCCTCTTCCGCGTCCGCCTCCCCCTCGCCAAGTCTGAGCAAACAGTTACCCCGGCTTTAGCCCCGCTTTAGCGCCCGGTCCTAGATTCCGTTCCGGACGAGACACACAGGCCCGCCGGGTTCTCCCCAACAGTCTCCGGCGGGCTACCAGATCTCACTTGTTCTCCCTTTGCCAGCGTCACTCGCCCCTGGGACGTCCCGAGTCTCAGCGCCTCTCGGGCGGGTGGCGCAGCAGAGGTTGAGGCTCAGACCTCGACGACGACCGGCAGGATCATCGGCCGCCGCTTCAGCTTGTCGTAGACGAGCCCGGCGACCGCGTCGTGCAGGTCTTCCTGGATCAGGTGAAGCTCGCGGGTGCCGGCCTCGGCGGCGTCCTCGAGCGAGTCCTCGACCACGTCCTTCAGCTCGTCGACGAGAGCGTCCGCCTCCTCGAGGAAGGCGACGCCGCGGAAGATCACCTCCGGGTCGGCGACGACGCTGGCCGTCGTCGGAGGAGATCGTCGCGACGACGATGAAGATGCCGTCGGCCGAGATCTCGCGCCGGTCGCGCAGGGCGACGTCGTCGGGCTCGCCGACGTTGACCCCGTCGACGAAGATCACCCCGGCGTGGATGTCCTCGCCGAAGCGAGCGCCGTCCTCGTCGATCTCGAGCGGCAGGCCGTTGCGGCCCTGGAAGATGCGCTCGGGCTCGATCCCGACCGATTCGGCCAGCTCGGCGTGCAGGCGCAGGCGCTGGTAGTCGCCGTGCACGGGCAGCACGTAGCGCGGCTTGGTCAGGTTGAGCATCAGCTTCAGCTCCTCCTGCCAGCCGTGGCCGGAGGCGTGGATCGGGCGCGTCCTTGGCGGTGACCACCGTGGCGCCGATCTCGTAGATGCGGTCGATCGTCTCGTTGACCGCGCGCTCGTTGCCGGGCACCGGGCGTGGCCGAGAAGACGACCGTGTCGCCCGAGTGCAGCTCGACGTCGCGGTGGTCGTTGTTGGCCATCCGCCGCAGCGCCGAGAGCGGCTCGCCCTGGCTGCCGGTCGAGATCACGACGACCTTCTCGTCGGGGAAGTTCTCGATCTCGCGCGGCTGGATGAAGAGGCCCGTGGGCGCCTCGGCGATCCCGAGGTTCGAGGCGATGTTGAAGTTCTTGCGCATCGAGCGGCCGACCAGCGCCACCCGGCGGTCGAGCTTCACCGCGGCGTCGATCACCTGCTGGACGCGGTGGATGTTGGAGGCGAAGGAGGTGACGATGATCCGCCCCTTGCAGCCGGAGAAGGTCTCCAGCAGAGCCGGCCCGACGCTCGACTCCGACGGCGCGATCCCGGGCCGGTCGGCGTTGGTCGAGTCGCCGCAGAGCAGCAGCAGCCCGTCGCGGCCGAGCTCGGCGAGCCGCGAGATGTCGGCCGGGCGGCCGTCGACCGGGCGTCTGGTCGAACTTGTAGTCGCCGGTCATCAGCACCGAGCCGAGCTCGGTGGTGAGCAGGACGCCGCGGGCGTCGGGGATCGAGTGCGAGAGGTGGATCAGCTCGATCTCGAAGGGCCCGGCCTGCACCTTCTCCCCGGCCGGCAGGTCCTGCAGCGGCGCGTCGCCGAGCTTGTGCTCGTCGAGCTTGGAGCGGACCATGCCGATCGTCAGCAGGCCGCCGTAGATCACCGGCGGCGAGCCGATCTCGCGCAGCACGTAGGGCAGGGCGCCGACGTGGTCCTCGTGCCCGTGGGTGAGGACGATCGCCTCGATGTCGTCGACCCGCTCGCGCAGGTAGGAGAAGTCGGGCAGGACGAGGTCGATGCCGAGCATCTCGGCGGTCGGGAACATCAGGCCGGTGTCGACGACGACGATGCGGCCGTCGTACTCGACCACGGTCATGTTCTTGCCGATCTCGCCCAGTCCCCCGAGCGGCAGAACGCGGAGCTTGTCGGCGGACACTAGGGCGTCACCGGGGTGAGGCCGACGCTCTCCAGCGCCGTCCTTATGGTCGCTCGCTGCTCCGCATCGGCGGGCACGAGGGGAAGCCGCAGGGTGTCGGTGGGGATCAGGCCGAGCATCGCCAGCGCCGCCTTGACCGGGATCGGGTTGGTCGTCACGCCCATCGCGTCGTAGAGCTGGCGCAGGCCGGCGTCGATCTCACGCGCCCGGTCGAGGTCTCCGGCCTGGGCCGCGTCCCACATCTCGCGCATCTGCGGACCGACCAGGTGCGAGGCGACGCAGGATCCCGCCCGCCCCGCCGATCTCGAGCGTCGCGAGGAAGATGTCGTCGTTGCCGGCGAGGATCGTCGAGCCCCTCGATCGGCTGCAGCTCGTCGTTGTTGGCCTGCTTGACCGCGACGACGTTGTCGATCTTGGCGATCTCGGCGAGCTGCTCGGGCGGCACGTTGACCACCACCCGCGAGGGGATGTTGTAGGCGATCAGGGGGAAGCCGGGGACGGCGGCGGCGATCGCCTCGAAGTGAGCGAGGATCCCGGCCGGGTTGGGCTTGTTGTAGTACGGGGTGACGACCAGGGCCGCGTCGGCGCCGGCTTCGACCGCGCCCTTGGTCAGCTCGATCGAGTGCTGCGTGTCGTTGGTGCCGGTGCCGCAGATCAGCAGGACGTCGTCGCCGACCTCCGCGCGAATCGCGCGACCAGCAGCGAGCGCCTCCTCGTCGGTCAGGGTCGGCGCCTCGCCGGTCGAGCCCGACGATGACCAGCCCGTGCGAGCCGTGCTCGAGCAGGTAAGTGGCCAGCTTCAGCGCCGCCGCCTCGTCGACCGCCCCGTCCGCGTCGAACGGGGTCGCCATCGCCGTAAGTACACCGCGAATCTCCTTCATGGCGCCAGGGTATCGCGGTAGATCGGTCGAGAGCCCCTCAAAGCAGCTTCTCCAGCCCGACGGTGAAGCGGTCGGGCAGGCCGGCGACCTTGCGCACCGCGAGCAGCACGCCGGGCATGAAGGAGCGCCGGTCGATCGAGTCGTGGCGGATGCTCAGGGTCTGCCCCTCGCCGCCGAAGACGACCTCCTGATGGGCGACCAGGCCGGGCAGGCGGACCGAGTGGATCGGCTCGTGGACGTTGCCGCCGGCCGCGTCGATCAGCTCGGCGGTGCGCTTGGCGGTGCCCGAGGGCGCGTCGAGCTTGCGGTCGTGGTGGAGCTCGACGATCTCGCACTCGGGCATGTGGCGGGCGATCGTCTGCGACGACCTCCATCAGCAGCACCGCGCCGATCGCGAAGTTGGGGGCGACGAAGCAGTTGGCCTTCGAGGCCCGGGCCGCCGCCTCGCAGCGCGTCGAGGTCGAAGCCGGTCGTGCCGACGACGACGTGGACGCCGGCCTCGCAGGCACGCTTCCGCGTTGGCCAGCGCGGTGTCGGGAGTCGTGAAGTCGACGACGACGTCGGCATCGCCGAGCACGTCGGTCAGCTCGACCCCGAGCGCCGGGTCGGCCTTCGCGGCGAGCTCCATGTCCTCGGCGCCCTCGACCGCCTCGCAGACGGCCTGGCCCATGCGCCCGGCGGCGCCGGAGACGGCGACCCGGATCACGCCGCCACCAGGGCCTCGCTGACCGGGCCGAGCGCCTCGCGGAAGCGGCTCTCGTCGCGGCCGACGCAGGCGGCGGAGAGCCGCTCGGCGCCGTAGAGCTCGCCGGCGAGCGCGGTCAGGTCCTCGACCGTGACCGCGTCGACCTTGGCGAGCATCTCGTCGAGGCTGTCGATCGGCAGGCCGAAGAGCGTCGCGCGGGAGATCCGCGTCATCCGCGCCGCGGTCGACTCGGAGGAGAGGACGAGGCGGCCCTTGACGTTCTCCTTGGCGCGCGCCAGCTCCGTCGCCGGAGACCGGCTCGCTCGCGCAGCCGCGCCAGCTCGGTGCCGATGATCGAGCAGGCCTCCTCGACGTTGTCCTCGCGGGTGCCCGACGTAGGTCGCGACCAGGCCGGAGTCGGTGTACTGCTCGTTGTAGGAGCCGACCGAGTAGGCGAGGCCGCGCTTCTCGCGGACCTCGCGGAAGAGCCGCGAGGAGGTCGAGCCGCCGAAGATCGAGTCGAGCACGGCGAGCGCGTAGCGGCGCTCGTCGTCGCGGGTGATCCCGGGCGCTCCGAAGCAGATGTGGTACTGCTCGGTGTCCTTCTCGTAGAAGCGCAGGCGCGCCTCCTCGCCGGGGCCGGTGGCCGCCCGGGCCTCGCTCTCGGCTGCCGGCGGGCGAGACCAGGCGCTCGGCGAGGCTCGACGATGCGCTCGTGGTCGAGGTGGCCGGCGGCGCCGACGACGACGTTGGGCGCCGGTGTAGCGGCCGCTGCGGTAGGCCTCGATGTCCGGCACCGGGATCGAGGCGATCACCTCGGCCTCGCCGAGCACCCGCCGGCCGAGCGGGTGCTCGCCGAAGACCGCCTCGGCGAGGATGTCGTGGACGCGGTCCTGCGGCTCGTCCTCGTACATCGCGATCTCCTCCAGCACGACCTCGCGCTCGGAGTCGATCTCTGGGTAGGTCGGCGCCAGCAGCATCTCGGCGAGCAGGTCGAAGACCTCCTCGGTGTGCTCGTCGAGGAAGCGAGCGTGGAGGTGCGTCGTCTCCTTGCCGGTGGCCGCGTTGACCGAGGCGCCGAGCCCGTCGAAGCGCTCGGAGATCTCGATCGCCGAGTAGCGCTCGGTGCCCTTGAACAGCAGGTGCTCGAGGAAGTGCGAGACGCCGGCCTGGGCCGGGCGTCTCGTCGCGCGAGCCGGTGCGCACCCAGAGCCCGAGCGCCACCGAGCGGACCGAGGGAACCTCCTCGGTGACGACCCGGACGCCCG
The DNA here is from genome assembly GCA_963801245.1 of uncultured Solirubrobacterales bacterium. GTDB lineage: Bacteria > Actinomycetota > Thermoleophilia > Solirubrobacterales > 70-9 > VRUE01. Next base: position 570,454 of record CAWDEA010000003.1, on the reverse strand, counting down.
AGCCCTGCTCGGTCAGCTGCGGTGCGCTCAACGCTCGGGCTTAGCGCCGCTCGCGGTCGCCGCCACGGGCGACGACGTCCCTCGCGACCGCCGCGACCGCCGCGGTCGCCGCCGTTGCGACGCGAGCCGCCGTCGCCGGAGCCGACCGAGGCCAGCTCCTCGGGCGATCTTGCCGGCGACCGAGGGGTCGTCGGAGAGGCGCAGGCCGATCCGGCCGCGCTCGCGGTCGACCTCGACCACGGTGACGTCGATCTCCTCGCCGGCGGTGAGGACGTCGTCGACCGAGTCGACCCGCTCGCCCGGCTTGACGTTGGAGATGTGCAGCAGACCGTCGGTGCCCTTGACCAGCTCGACGAAGGCGCCGAAGGTGGTCGTCTTGACGACCTTGGCGGCGTTGTAGCGGTCGCCGATCTCGGCCTCCTTGGTCATCGACTCGATGCGGGCGACGCAGGCTTCGACCAGCGCGCCGGTCGGCGCGTAGATGCGGATCGTGCCGTCGTCCTCGACGTCGATTTCGGCTTCGAACTCCTCGCAGAGCGCGCGGATCGTTTCGCCGCCTTTGCCGATCACGGCGCCGATCTTCTCCTGGTCGATCTTGATCGCCTCGATCCGCGGCGCGTGCTGGGAGAGCTGCTCGCGCGGGCCGTCGATCGCCTCGGCCATCTTGCCGAGGATGAACTGGCGGCCCTTGTTGGCCTGCTCCAGCGCGTCGGTGAGGATCTCGAAGGTGACGCCGGTGATCTTGATGTCCATCTGCAGGGCGGTGATCCCCTCCGCGGTGCCGGCGACCTTGAAGTCCATGTCGCCGAGGTGGTCCTCGACGCCGGCGATGTCGGTGAGGACGATGTAGTCGTCGCCCTCCTTGATCAGGCCCATCGCCACGCCGGCGACCGGAGCGCTGACCGGCACGCCCGCGGCCTGCAGCGCCATCGAGGAGGCGCAGACCGAGCCCATCGAGGAGGAGCCGTTGGACTCGAGCGTCTCGGAGACGACCCGGATCACGTAGGGGAAGTCCTCTTCGTTGGGAATCGTCGGCGACCAGGGCCCGCTCGGCGAGCGCGCCGTGGCCGATGTCGCGGCGCTTCGGACCGCGCATGAAGCCGGCCTCCCCGACCGAGAAGGGCGGGAAGTTGTAGTGGTGCCAGAACTTCTTCGACGTCTCCAGGCCGAGCGTGTCGATGCGCATGTCCATGCGCGTCGTGCCGAGCGCGGCGTTGGAGAGGATCTGCGTCTCGCCGCGGGTGAACAGCGCCGAGCCGTGCACGCGGGGCGAGATGTCGACCTCGCACTCGATCGGCCGGATCTCGTCCTGGGCGCGGCCGTCGGGGCGCTTCTTGTCGACGGCGATCGCCTTGCGGATCGTGTCCTTCTCGATCTGGGCGAAGGCGGCCTTGACCTCGCTCTTGCGCGCTGCGTCGGCGTCGGCGTCGTCGGTCTCGGGGGCGTACTTCTCGACCACCTCGTCCTTGACGCCGTCGATCGCCTCGTAGCGCTCGAGCTTGCCCTCGGTGGCGATCGCGTCGACCAGAGCCTGGCCGTGGGAGGAGCGGATCTCGTCGATCAGGCCCTCGTCGATGCTGGGCGCCTCGACCTCCATCTTCTCCTTGCCGGCCTTCTGCTGAAGCTCCTCCATCGCGGCCGTCAGCTTCTTGATCTCGCCGTGGGCGATGTCGAGCGCGTCGAGGATCTCCTGCTCGGTGACGCCGTTGGCGCCGGCCTCGACCATCAGGATCGCCTCGTCGGTGCCGGCGACGATCAGGTCGAGGTCGAGCTCGGCGTGGTCCTCCTCGGAGGGGTTGACGACGAAGTCGCCGTCGAGCTTGCCGACCCGGACCGCGCCGACGTGGGCGGCGACGGGAACCGGGGAGATGGCCAGCGCCGCGGAGGCGCCGTTCATCGCGAGGATGTCGTAGGGGTGGACCTGGTCCACCGACATCGGGATCGCGACCAGCTGCGTCTCGTAGTGCCAGCCCTTGGGGAAGAGCGGCCGGATCGGCCGGTCGATCATGCGCGCGGTCAGCGTCGCCTTCTCGCTGGATTTGCCCTCGCGGCGGAAGAACGAGCCGGGGATCTTGCCCGCGGCGTACATGCGCTCCTCGATGTCGACGGTGAGCGGAAGGAAGTCCACGTCGCGAAGGTTCCCGACGGTTGCGGTGCAGAGCACCATCGTGTCGCCGTCCTGAACCACGACCGCGCCACCCGCCTGCTTCGCGAGTTTTCCGGTCTCGAAGGAAATCTGGCTGTCGCCGATGTCCGCCGAAACGCGGGTTACGTCAAACATGCTCATTTAGTTGTCCTACCTCCGGCCGCCCGGATGGCGGCCATCTGCTTTCAGAACTCTCGTTCTCTTTCAGCAGGCAGGGTACATGAGCCCGCTTATTCGAAGATTGCGGGGGTGCCGGTGACGCCGGCCCGGATGCCGGACTCGAAGTCGCGGCGCACGCGGGCGGTGACGGCTTGGGAGCGACGGTCGGCCTCGAAGCGGTCGAGATCGAGGCCGAGCCGCTCGGCCCGCCGCCAGAGGTGCGGATCGTCGACGTGGCCGCGGTCGGCATAGATCGCGTCGACCATCTCGAAGAAGCGGCCCTGCAGGCCCGCCGCCTCGGCGGCGCCGTGCAGTGTGGGAGAGCGCGGGTGCTTGCTGGCGACCGGGAAGTGGCGGAAGACGACCGTCGCCTTGCGCGCGGCGATCTCGGCCCAGGCCGAGGCGCAGTGTGGGCAGCCGAGGTCGGCGTAGACGATCAGCTCGGGCCCCGTGCCGCGGCGATGGTCCTCCGGTCCCACCGGCGGGACCGCTGCGCTGGTCAGCTCAGGAGTCAGGGCTGAGCGCGTCGAAGATGAGATTCGCGCCGGGGATCTCGAGCGGGGTCGGGGACTCGTGCGCCCACTCGACCGTGCCCTCCTCGTCGACGAGGACGAGCGAGCGGTTGGCCGTGCCGGCCCTCTCGATGTAGGCGCCGTAGGCGCGCGCCACCTGGCCCTTGGGCTCGAAGTCGGCGAGCAGCTGCGTGTCGATGCCGAGCGACTCCTGAAAGGCCTTGTGGGCGAAGCCGCTGTCGACGCTGATCCCGATCATGGTCACGCCCTTTGCCTCGATCTCGGGCTTCACCTCCTGGTAGACCGAGAGCTGGTCGCTGCAGACCGGGCTGAAGTCCAGTGGGTAGAAGACGAGCAGAACCTTGCGGCCGCGGAAGTCCGAAAGCGAAACCTTCTTGCCCGTCTGGTCGCGGAGAGTGAAGTCGGGCGCCGGTTCCCCGGCGGCGATCATCGCCGCAGGCCGAGCTCCGCGACGAGGGCGCGGTAGCGCTCGAGGTCGTGGCGCTCGAGGTAGCGCAGCATGCGGCGGCGCTTGCCGACCAGCATCAGCAGGCCGCGGCGCGAGTGGTGGTCTTTGGCGTGCGTGCGCAGGTGCTCGGTGAGTTCGTTGATCCGCTCGGTGAGCAGGGCAACCTGGACCTCGGCAGAGCCGGTGTCGCCGTCGGCGCGGCCGTACTTGCCGATCAGCTCGCTTTTTTTCTCCTTGGTCAGGCTCATCTCGAAAAAAGTGCCGCGCCCCAAATGGAGCTCACGGCCGCTGGAAGCTAGCACAGACACGCTTCGCGTCCTCGACATCGACGCGCATCTGGGCGATCAGCTCCTCGACCCCGGCGAAGCGCTTCTCGCCCCGCAGGCGGGCGACGAAGGCGACCCGCAGGTCGGTGCCGTAGAGATCGCCCTCGAAGTCGATCAGGTGGGTCTCGATCAGCACGCCACGCCCGGTCTCGAAGGTCGGTCGCACGCCGACGTTGACGGCAGCCGGAGCGCCGTTGGCAAAGGCCGCGTAGACGCCGTGCCCGGGGATCGCTAGGCGGTCGTCAGGGACGATGTTCGCGGTGGGGAAGCCCAGCTCGCGACCACGCTGGTCGCCGCCCACCACCTCTCCCTCGACCATGAACGGGGCGCCGAGGCAGTGGCGGGCACCCTCCATGTCGCCGGCGGCGATCAGGGCCCGGATCCGGGTCGAGGAGACGGTCTCGCCGTCGACCTCGACCAGCGGGACGACGCGGGTCTCGAACTCCGGCCGGGCAGCGAGCATCGCCGGGTCGCCCTGGGCCTTGGCGCCGAAGCGGAAGTTCTCCCCGACCGAGACGCGCGCGGCGCCGAGCCGCTCGACGAGCACACCGTCGATGAACTCCGCGGCGCTTCTCTTCGCGAACTCCGCGTCGAACGGGATGACGACAAGCTCGCGCACGCCGAACCCCTCGATCACGTCGCGCTTTACCCCGAAGGGCATGATCAGCTTCGGCAGCGCCGCGGGGTGCAGGATCTCCAGCGGGTGCGGGTCGAAGGTGAGGACGGTGTCCGCGTCGTCGATCACGGCCTGGTGACCGCGGTGGACCCCGTCGAAGGTGCCGATCGCGACGTGTCGCGCCCGCGGCTCGGCATCCGGCAGCGAGGTGACCTGGATGCTCATCGGAGGGCCTCCGCGGCGGCCGGGACCCGCGCCGCGACCTCGTCGAGGGACAGCTCCGCTCCCGCGTCCTCGACCCTGAACGGCCCGATCGCGGTGCGGCGCAGCTCGGCGCAATAGGCGTCGTCGAGGGTCTCGAGCAGGGTGCGGATGTAGGTGCCGGCGGAGCACTCGATCTCGTACTCGGCGCTCTCGGCATCGCTTGCAAGCAGCTCGGCGCGGTAGACGTCGACCTCCCTTTCGGGCGTCTCGACCGTCTCGCCGCGGTGGGCCTTGCGGTAGAGGCGCTCGCCGCCGACGCGGACCGCGGAGGTCATCGGCACCCGCTGGCGCACGCGGCCGGTCGGCAGCTCCAGGGAATCCGGCAGGCGACCCGTCTCGGTCAGCTCGCCATCCGGGTCGCCAGTGCTCGAGCGCCAGCCGAGGCGCGCCCGGGCGACGTAGGTCTTCGGCAGGCCGGTGAGGAAGCGCTGCAACCGGGTCGCCCGGCCGAGCAGGACCAGCAGCAACCCGGTCGCGAAGGGGTCGAGGGTGCCGGCGTGCCCCGCCTTGCACCCGCGCTCTCGCCGCACCGCAACGACCATGTCGTGCGAGGTTATCCCGGCCGGCTTGTCGCAGAGCAGCACGGCGCCTTCGCCAGCGGCCGGCATCCTCAGGAGCCGAGCTGCGCCGAGACCTCTTCGCAGAGGAACGCGATCAGATCGTCCAGCTCCAGGTCGGTGGAGAAGCCGGCGGCACGCTTGTGCCCCCCTCCCCCGTGCTTGCGGGCCATCGCCGAGACGTCGATCTCGCCTCCGCTGGAACGCAGGCTCGCCTTGCGAGCGGAGCGCCCGCGGTCGCCCTGGTCGCGGATCAGGGCCGCGACCTTCGCCCCCTCGACCGAGCGCAGGTGGTCGATGATCCCCTCGGTCATCTCCTCCCCCGCGCCGGTCGCCTCGTAGTCGGCCGCGGTGATGTAGGTGACCACGAGCTGGTCCCCGCAGTAGCGCTGGATGCTGTCGAGCGCACGCGAGAGCAGCCGCAGCTTTTCGACCGGAACGTGCTCGTAGAGCCGGCGGTAGGTCTCGTCGACCGCGACGCCCGCGTCGATCAGCTCGGCGGCGATCCTGTGGGTGTGCGCGTTCGTGTTCTCGTACATGAACTTGCCCGTGTCGGTGACCAGGCCGACGTAGAGAGCCGACGCAATTTCCGGGGTGATCTCGACGCCGAGGGCGATCGCGAGCTCGTAGACGATCTCGGCGGTGCTGCAGGCGCCGGTGTCGAGCAGGTTGACGTCGCCGAACAGGGTGTTGTCGTGGTGGTGGTCGATGTTGATCCTGAAGTTGTCGCCCGTGGTGAGAAACTCGACCGGCACGCGGTCGGCGTTGCCGCAGTCGAGGAAGATCACGGTGCGGTCAGCCATGTCCGCCGGGGGCTCGTGGAAGACCTCCTCCAGGGGCAGGAAGCGGTACTCGATCGGCAGCGGGAACTCCTTCGCCGCCATGAACATCACCGAGTCCTTGCCGAGCTGGGTGAGCAGGTGGTGCATGCCCAGGAGCGAGCCAAGCGCGTCGCCGTCTGGCCCCTCATGGGCGGTGAGTAGGAAGCGGTCGCGCGAGCGCAGCTCGGCCGCCGCGTCCTCCAGGCTCGACACCCTGACGCCGACTCCACTCATCTTTCCTCCTCGTCGAGCAGCTTCGATATCCGCATGCCCTGCTCGACCGTCTCGTCGTAGTGGAAGGTCAGCGTGGGAGTGCGCTTCATCCGCGTCTCGGCGGCGATTCTGGACTGCAGCACGCCGTGCGAGGAGCGCAGGCCGGCAAGCGTCGCCTCCCGCTCCTCCTCGGAGCCGAGCACGCTGACGTGCACCTTGGCGGCGCGCAGATCTGGGCTGGTCTCGACCGAGGTCACGGTTACGAAGCCGATGCGGGGGTCACTCAGCTCGGCGATCGCAGCGCCGACCACCTCGCGAAGCACCTCGTTGATGCGGCGCATGCGAGGAGTGGCCATCTTACGCCAGCGTCTGCTCGACCTGCTTCGTCTTAAAGAACTCCAGCACGTCGCCCTCCTTGACGTCAGCGTAGCCGTCGAGGACGACGCCGCACTCCTGGCCCTCCTCGACTTCCTGCACGTTGTCTTTGAAGCGGCGCAGGGAGCCCAGCTTGCCGTCCCAGATGACCGTGCCCTCGCGGATCAGGCGGACGCTGGCGTCCCGCGCGACCTTGCCGTCGCTGACGATGCAGCCGGCGATACGGCCTACCTTGGAGGCCTTGAACGTCTGTTTGACCTCGGCCTCGCCGAGGATCTCCTCGACCTCGACCGCCTCCAGCAGTCCCTCCATCGCGTTGCGCAGGTCCTCTGTGATTTTGTAGATGACCGAGTAGGTGCGGACGTCGACGCCCTCGCGCTCGGCCGCCCGGCGGGCGTCGGCGAGCGGGCGCACGTTGAAGCCGATGATGATCGCCTCAGAGGCCGACGCCAGCATCACGTCGGACTCGTTGATGCCGCCCGTCTGCGAGTGGATGATGTTGATCGCCACCTGCTCCTGGGGCACCTTCGCGATCTCGTCCTGGAGGGCCTCCAGGGAGCCGGCCACGTCGGACTTGAGGACGATGTTGAGCTCCTTGATGTCGCCCTCCTGGACCCGCGAGAAGACCTCCTCGAGGCTGACCTTGCGAGCCTGGCGGCGTGCCAGCGCCTCGGTCTTGAGCCGGTTCGCCCGCTCCTGGGCCTCCTGGCGGGCACGGCGATCGTTCTCCACCGCGTGGACGAACTCGCCCGCGTCGCAGACGCCGTCGAAGCCGAGCACCTCGACCGGCATCCCCGGCCCGGCGCTCTCGACCCGCTTGCCGGTGAAGTCCTGCATCGCGCGCACGCGGCCCCACTGCGGCCCGGCGACGAGCGAGTCGCCGACGGTGAGCGTTCCGCGCTGGACCAGGATCGTGACCACAGGGCCGCGGCCGGGGTCGAGCTGGGACTCGACCACTGTGCCGGAGGCCGGAGCGTCGGGATTGGCCCCGAGCTCCTCCAGCTCGGTGACGAGGAGGATCATCTCGAGCAGTTTGTCGAGGCCCTCGTGGGTCTTGGCCGAGACGTCGACGTAGACCGTCTCCCCGCCCCAGTCCTCGGGCGTGAGGCCGTCGGCGGCCAGCTCGTTGCGGACGCGGTCGGGCTGGGCGCCCTCCTTGTCGATCTTGTTGACCGCGATCAGGATCGGCACGTCGGCGGCGCGAGCGTGGTCGATCGCCTCTTTGGTCTGCGGCATCACACCGTCGTCGGCGGCGACGACGACGACCGCGATGTCGGTGACCTTGGCGCCGCGGGCGCGCATCGCGGTGAAGGCGGCGTGGCCAGGGGTGTCGAGGAAGGTGATCGTCTTCTCGTCGTGGTGGACCTGGTAGGCGCCGATGTGCTGGGTGATTCCCCCGGCCTCCCCGGCGGCGACCTCGGTCTCGCGGATCGCGTCGAGCAGCGAGGTCTTGCCGTGGTCGACGTGGCCCATGATCGTTACGACGGGCGGACGGTCGGCCAGGCTCTCCTCCGTGTCCTCGAACTCCGGCGCCTCGGGCTCCTCCTCGGCGGCGGTGACGATCTCGATCTTGCGGTCGTACTCGTCGGCGATCGCCGAGATCGACTCGTCGGTGAGGGTCTGGGTGAGGGTCGCCATCTCCCCCATCATCATCAGCTTCTTGATCACCTCGGCGCTGCCGAGGCCGAGCAGCTCGGCGACCTCGCGCACGGTCGCCCCGGAGGGCACCGTTGTCGCCTCGGGCTCGGCCGCCTCGACTTTGGGCGGCGGCTCCTCCAGCAACGGCCGGCGGCGACGGCCACCGCGCCTGCGCGGCGGGCGCTGCGGCGGCGGCCCGCCCATCTGGTCGCGCCGGGCAGCCTGCGAGTCGATCACGACACGCCGTTTTTTGCCGCCGGCACCCCCGCCCCCTCCACTGGAGGCAGGCTTGGCGGCGGGCCGCACGGGGCCTTTTGACGTCGCCGCCGGTTTCGCGGCGGGCTTGGGTGCAGCGGCCGGCTCAGCGGGCGCTTTTGGCTTAGCAGCGGCCTTGGTCGCCGCTGGGGCTCCCCCATCCCCCTTCGCAGCCTGGATCGCCTTCAGGGCATCGGCCTCCTCGACGCTCGATGCAGCCGCTTTCGCCTCGATCCCAGCCCCTTTAAGCGCTGCGAGCAGCTCTTTGCTGGTCAGCCCCTGCGCTTTCGCGATCTCGTGAACCCGTTTTTTCGCCACTAGGACTGCTCTGCCTCCTCGGCAACAGGCTCAGAAGCTTGCTCTTCAGCGGCTTCGTCCTGAGGTTCAGACGCATCGTCCGCGACAGGACCCGCGGCCTCTTCCTCTGGAATCTCCTCTACGAACTCAGATTCGGCACGCTCGACGATTTCGTCTACCTGACCCTGATCGGCGTCGGGGTCGGCGAGGATCTCGACCTCGGTTTCGGAAACCGGCCCGAGCACCGCAATCTGGTTGGTGTCGAAGCGGCTCAGGGCCTGGTGCTGCGGCAGGCCGCAGTAGGTCGAGCCCTCGATCGCAGCGTTGGGGCAGCGCCGGCCGTTGGAGAGCACCGCCATGCAGCGTCCGTCGAAGGTTTCTTCGCCCTCGTACTCGACGTCCTGGTCCTCCTGGGAGAACTCGGTCTCCGACTTGATGTCGACCCGCCAGCCGGTGAGGCGGGCTGCCAGGCGGGCGTTCTGGCCGTCGCGGCCGATCGCCAGCGAGAGCTGGTCGTCGGGGACGATCACCGTCGCCTGGCGCCCCTCGTCATCGACGATCACCTCTCGCACCCGGGCCGGCGAGAGCGCCTTGGCCACGAAACGGGCGGGCTCATCGTTGTGGGGGATGATGTCGATCTTCTCGCCGCGCAGCTCCGAGACGACCATCCGCACCCGTGAGCCTCGCGGGCCGACGCAGGCGCCCACCGGGTCGACCCCGTCGGCGTGGGAGATCACCGCGATCTTCGAGCGGTAGCCGGGCTCGCGGGCGACGCCGACGATCTCGACCAGCTTGTCGGCGATCTCCGGCACCTCCATTTCGAAGAGCTTCTTGATCAGCTCGGAGCTGCGCCGTGAGACGACGATCGCCGGTCCTTTGGTCGAGTCGGAGACGTCGGTGATCACGGCCTTGACCCTCATGCCGTGGTCGTAGCGCTCGTTGTAGACCTGCTCGGACTTGGGCAGCAGCGCCTCGACCCGCTCGCGCAGCTGGACCAGCGTGTAGCGCTTGTCGGACTGCTGGATGATCCCCGTGATCAGCTCGCCGACCCGGTCCTGGTACTCATCGAACATCATTTTCCGTTCGGCCTCGCGGATCCGCTGCAGGATCACCTGCTTGGCGGTCTGGGCGGCGATCCGGCCGAAGTCTTCGGGAGTGACGTCGCGGGTGGAGATCTGGTCCTCGTAGGGGGCGATCATCTCGGGGTCGAGCTCGGGATCCTCGGGCTCGCGCAGCTCTCCCGTTTCGGGATCGATTTCGCGCTCTTCCTCCTCCTGGGCCTCGGCCGCCTCGGCGAGCAGCTTCTCCTCCAGCTCGGGCGGCAGGATCAGTTCGAAGACCAGGAAGTCGCCGGTTTCGTGATCGAGGTCGACCCGAGCGTATTTGGCCGCCCCCGGCGTTTTCTTGTAGGCGGAGAGAAGCGCGTCCTCGAGCGCGTCCATCAGCTTGTCGGCGGAGATCCCCTTCTCCTGCTCCAGTGCCTTGACTGCGTCGACGATCTCTTTGCTCACTGGAGCTGCTCCTTGTCTTTGCGGTACTTGGGGCCGGGTGAGGACACCTCGAGCGCGTACTCGGCCCGCAGGTGATTGAGGTGATTCGTCACCTTTTCGCAGAGGGCGAGGTCGACGCCCTCGGGGTGGTCGATGAAGAGCCGCAGCGCTTCGGAGCTCGGCTGCTCGAGCGCGACCAGGTCGAGCTCGGAGTCGAGCTCACGAAGCTGCTCTTGGATGTCTTGCTGAAGATCTTGCACTGGCTTGAGGCCGTAAAAAAAGTGGGCCAGGCCCACTTCGAGGTACATCGGTGAGACGTAAAGCTTGGGGCGAGTATAGCTCGGGGTGGTGGTGAGGGACGGCAATCCCCTCGCCCGAACAAGCGTCGCGCTAATTAGCGCGACGCTTTGAGTATCCGTCCGTTCGAGGGGATTGCCGTCCCTCCTCGCGAAGCGTGCTTACTCGATCCAGGATCGCCTCGGCGATGGTGTCCTTTGCTGCTTGTGGGACGGGGGTCTCGCTCGTGGAGTCAATAAGCGTCACTGCGTTTTCTTCGCTCTCGAAGCCGATTGCTGGGTTCGAGATGTCGTTGAGGACCATCAGGTCCGCCTTCTTACGTGCAAGCTTTTCCCTTGCGCGCTCGATGTTCTCTCCGGCTTCAGCCGCGAAAGCCACGACTGTTTGGCCGTCGGCCCGAGAGGCGGTCAGCGACGCGAGGATGTCCTCGGTTGGCTCCAGGTGGAGGTCCAGGGAGGCATCGCGGGTTAGCTTGCCGGAGGCGGGTTCGCTGACGCGGAAGTCGGCGGGGGCCGCTGCCATCAGGAGGACGTGGGTGTTGGGGAACTCGGTTTGGGCGGCGCCGGCCAGCTGCTCGCCGGTCTCGACGTCGATGCGGTGGACTCCGGGGGGCTCTGGGAGGGCCACGTTGGCGGCTATCAGGGTGACGTCTGCTCCACGGCGGGCGGCGGCGGCGGCCAGGGCGATGCCCATGCGGCCGCTGGAGCGGTTGCCGAGGAAGCGGACCGAGTCGATCGGCTCGCGGGTGCCGCCCGCGGTGACCAGGACGCGGAGGCCGTCCCAGGGGCGGTGGCCCGTGGGAAGCTCGGATTCGACCAGGGCGAGGAGGCGAGCCGGGTCGGGCAGCCTGCCCTTGCCGTGCTCGCCGCGCGAGGCAAGCGCTCCCTCGTCGGGCTCGATCACCGTGACGCCCCGCTCGCGCAGGGTCGCGAGGTTGGCCTGTGTCGCGGCGTCCGCGTACATGCGGTCGTTCATCGCCGGCGCGACCAAGCGCGGCGCGGTACAGGCGAGGAAGGAGGTCGTGACCATCGAGTCGGCGATCCCGCTCGCGAGCTTCGCCAGCGTGTTGGCCGAGGCGGGCGCGATCAGGTAGGCGTCGCAGTTGGCGACCACGGCGAGGTGGCCGATCGGGTCGTGCTCAGGCGGCTGGTCTCCGGGGAAGGCGCCGCGCATCGGATCGCGCTCGAACTCCGAAGTCAGGACCGGGGCCCCGACGATCCCCTCGAAGGAGGCGGCGCCGACGAAACGCCCCGCGCCCTCGGTCATCAGGACGCGCACGCCGTGCCCGCCCGAGGTGGCCAGACGCGCGAATTCGAGCGCCTTGTAGGCGGCGATCCCTCCGCTTACGCCGAGCAGGATTCTGGCCATCGCTTGTCTCCTCGCTCCGGTCGCGCCGGCGGCGCGGTTAGGAGCGGTACTCGTATTTGAGCTTGCCCTGGGCGACCTCTTCGAGGGCGATCGAGAGGTAGTTGCGCTCGCCGGGCACGTCCACCATTGGAGGTGGGTACTCGCCGAAGCTGCCCTCGCCGAGGCTGTGGTAGTAGCTGTTGATCTGCCGGGCCCGCTTGGCGGCGACGACTACGGCCGCGTAGTGCGAGTCGGTGTGATCCAGAAGTTTGTCAACGCGTGGTTTGATCATTCGGCTCCGGAGTCTAGTGGTACGCCGAGCTCCGCGCGCACGATCCCTTCCAGCTCGCCGGCAGCTCGCTCCAGGTCGTCGTTGACGACCCGGTGCGCGAACTCGTCCTGAGCGGCCAGCTCCTGCTCGGCGACCTCGAGCCTCGAGTCGATCGCCTCGAGGCTGTCGGTTCCGCGCGACTCCAGCCGGTGTCGCAGCGAGGCGGGATCGGGTGGCGCGATGAAGACCTGGACCGACTCGCGCATTGCCGCGCGCACCTGACGAGCCCCCTGCACCTCGATCTCGAGGACGACCGAGTGGCCCTGCTCGAGCCGGTGGCGGACCTCCGAGCGCAGCGTCCCGTAGCGATTGCCGCTGTAGGTGGCGAACTCGAGGAAGTCTTCCGCCTCGATCCGCCGATCGAACTCCTCCGGCGTGAGGAAGTGGTAGTCGCGCCCATCGACCTCGCCCTCACGCGGCTCGCGGGTGGTGGCGGAGATCGAGAGCTCCAGGCCCTCGACCCGTTCGAGCAGCTTGGAGATCAGCGTCCCCTTGCCGACGCCGGAGGGACCCGTGATGACGAAGACCTTGGCCATGCGGCCCGAGATATTGACTGCCTCAGCGGTCGTTAACGGCGAAGCTGGGAGACCAGCTCGGCCCGCTGCCGCTCTGACATCCCGCCGATCGTCTTCGACGGGGAGATCCGGCACTGATTGAGGATCCTGTTGGTCTTCACCCTGCCGTACTTGGGTACCGCAAGCAGCATGTCGAAGACCTTCGCGGTCAGCAGGTAGTCCGGCGGGTCGAGCAGCAGGGTGTGGATGTTGGCCTTGCCCGCTTTCAGGTCCTTCTTCAGCTTGGCGCGCGCGGTGCGAATGTCGTTGGCGCGCTTGAGCGCATCCATCCGCTGGTCCAGCGATCGCTCTGGCGTCGCGGCGGAGGTCTTGACTGGACTGGTCATGTGGGCGGCGAGTATAGCCGCGGGTTGCTCACGTGCAAGGCCTTCGGGGCCTTTTCGGTGGAAATTCATCTCAACCTCAAGTCGAGGTTTAACTGTGGGAAGCGGCCGGGTCGCCACTTCGACTCGTCTTGAGCGCTACGGCTAGCTCGCCCGCAACTCGTTGTCCAGCCCGTGGGTCCCGAAAGCTCTCGGTTCCCACCGCAACAAGAGTCGCCCCGGCGGAGATCATTTCCATCGCATCGGCGCCCGTGGCCACGCCGCCCATCCCGATAATCGGCACCCGGACCGCCGCCGCAACGGCACGCAGCTGTGCGACGGCAACCGGCCGGATAGCGGACCCTGAAAGCCCGCCGTGACCCGTGGCGATGCCCGGTTTCCCTGTCGCCGGGTCGACCGCGCTCGCCTTCAGCGTGTTGATCAAGGAGACAGCATCCGCCCCACCCTGCTCCGCGGCGACGGCGACCTCTGCCGGGTTCGCCACGTTGGGCGTCAGCTTCACGATCAGCGGCTTCTCCGTCAGCGGCCGCAGCGCTTCCAGCAGCGCCTCCGTCTCGCTCGGCTGCTCACCGACGATCAGGCCCGAATGGACGTTGGGACACGACACGTTGAGCTCGATCGCCGCCACCTCGTCCCTCTCCCCCACGCCCGTCACCAGCCGCGCGAACTCCTCCTTGCTTGTCCCCATGACCGACACAATCAAGGGCACCGGCAGCTCCGCCAGTCGAGGCAGGTCCTCGGCCAGGAATCCTTCCAGCCCCTTGTTCGGCAGCCCGATGGAGTTGATCATTCCCGCAGGCGTCTCCCAGATCCGCTGCGGCTCGTTTCCCGCCCGCGGCTCCGGGGTGATCGTCTTGGATACGAACGCCGAGAAGGGAAAGTCCCTCAAAAGCTCATCGCCATACACCCGATGAGCCGCAATCGCGTCGAAAGTGCCCGATGCGTTGACCACCGGGTGCTTCAGCTCAATGCCGCAAAAGTCGAGCGGGGCTGGGCCGGCGGGTCCTGTCGCCGCAGGGGACCCACCGCCCCCTGCGGTAGCTAAAGCTTCCTCGGGGGCGGTCCCCCCTGCGACGCCACCCCCCGGCAGAGGCCGTATCACTGGGCCGTCTACGCATAGGCGGAGATAGGTGCCGTCGCCTCGCGGAACGGCACAGCCGAAGCAGGCGCCGTAGCCACAGGCCATTGGGGACTCCATGGCGAGCTCGCAGGGGACATCAGCCTCAAGGCAGAGAGCACCCACCGCATCCAGCATCTGAGGGGGGCCACAGGCGTAAACGGCGGCCGAGCCTGCGTCGTCGCCCTCCAGCATCTGTGCCAGCAGGTCGGTGACGTAGCCGTGATGGCCGACGTGGCCGTCGTCGCTGGCCAATTTGATCTCACAGCAGGAGAAGAGGTCGTCGAGGCCGCCCGCGTGGGCCTCGTCGCGAAAGCCGAGGAGAACCCGAGCGGGGATGTTTCTCTCGGCGAAGGTGCGCCTGAGCAGGGCGAGCGGTGCGATGCCGATCCCGCCGCCGACGAGGATTGCGCCGGCGGCCTCTGGCGAGAGCTCCTTCGGGGCCGAAAACGAGTTGCCCAGCGGGCCGTTGAGCCAGACGTTTTCGCCCGGTTTGAGCTCGCAAAGCCGATCCGTCCCGGGGCCGACGCCCTCGATCAGGAAGTCGAGGCGGACCCCCGAGGCAGCGGGACCGGTCTCGGCGACCGAAAGGGCACGTGGCAGGTAGGGACGACCGTCTCTGTGCTCCCAGTGCGACTCGGTGGCGAGCATGTAGAACTGACCTGGGGCCGGCTCGGGACCCTCTTTGTCAAGGAGCGAGAAGAGGCGGTAGCCGCCGGTCGCGCGGCTCTCGCTGACCTGACAGAGGCGGCGCCCGAAGGGGGCGGTCATCGAGGCTGCTTCGCCCTCTCCAGGCCGTGGATCTCCTGGAGGGAGCGGACGTCGGAGTCGCCTTCGATGTTGGCGGCGATCGCGCGGACTGCCGCGGATGCGCCGGTCATCGTCGTCACGCAGGGGATGCCGTGGCGGACGGCGGCGCTGCGGATCTCATAGCCGTCGGCGCGGGCGCCGGATCCCGTCGGGGTGTTGATCACCAGGGCGCAGCGGCGCTCGCGGATCAGGTCGACGACGTTCGGCGAGCCCTCGGCGATCTTGCTGATCGTCGTGACCGGCACGCCCATCGCCGAGATCGCCTGGGCGGTGCCGCTCGTGGCGACCACCTCGAAGCCGAGGTCGTGGAAGCGGGCGGCGATCTGGGTGGCGGCCGCCTTGTCGGTGTCGGTGACGGTGATGAAGACCGCGCCCTCGGTGGGCAGCGAAACCCCGGCCGCCGCCTGCGACTTCCCGAACGCGGTCGGGAAGTCAGCGGCGATGCCCATCACCTCGCCCGTGCTCTTCATCTCCGGGCCGAGGACGGAGTCGGCGCCGGCGAAGCGGGCGAAGGGAAGCACGGCCTCCTTGACGCTGACCAGCCCGGGGGGCGGCTCCCGCAGCTCCTGGTCGGCGAGCTTCTCGCCCAGCATCAGCCTGGCGGCGACCTTCGCCAGCGGCACGCCGGTCGCCTTGGAGACGAAGGGGACTGTCCGCGAGGCGCGAGGGTTCGCCTCGATCACGTACAGCTCGCCGCCGGCGACGCCGTACTGGATGTTGATCAGCCCGATCACGCCCAGCTCCAGGGCGATCTGCCGCGTGGTCGCGCGGATCTCCTCGAGCATCTCCTCGCCCAGGCTCAGCGGCGGGATCACGCAGGCGGAGTCGCCCGAGTGCACGCCGGCCTCCTCGACGTGCTGCATGATCCCGGCGACGTGGACGTCGGTGCCGTCGGCGAGGGCGTCGACGTCGACCTCGATCGCGTTCTCGAGGAAGCGGTCGAGCAGCAGCGGGTGCTCCTGGTCGGCCTTGACGTGGGCCTCGAGGTAGGCGCCCAGATCCTCAGTCGAGTAACAGATCTCCATCGCCCGGCCGCCGAGCACGTAGGAGGGCCGAACGAGCAGCGGGAACCCGACCTCGCCGGCGATCGTCATCGCCTCCTCGGCGGAGAGCGCGGTGCCATATGGCGGGTGCTTGACGCCGAGGCGGCGCAGCAGGGCCCCGAAGCGGCCGCGGTCCTCGGCCAGGTCGATCGCGTCGACCGGGGTTCCGAGCAGCGGGACGCCGGCCTCCTCGAGAGCGCGTGCGAGCTTCAGCGGGGTCTGGCCGCCGAACTGGACGATCACGCCCTCGGGCCGCTCCTGCTCGCAGACCGCGAGCACGTCCTCCTCGGTCAGCGGCTCGAAGTAGAGCCGGTCGGAGGTGTCGTAGTCGGTGGAGACGGTCTCCGGGTTGCAGTTGATCATCACCGCGTCGCGGTCGAGCTCGCGCGCGGTCATCGCGGCGTGCACGCAGCAGTAGTCGAACTCGATCCCCTGCCCGATCCGGTTCGGCCCGGCGCCGAGGATGACGACGGAGGGGCGGTCCCCGCGGCGCACCTCCGAGGCGGCGGCGCCGGCCGAGGGCCGCTCGTGGGCAGAGTAGTAGTAGGGCGTCGCGGCCTCGAACTCCGCGGCGCAGGTGTCGACCGACTTGTAGGTGCGGACGAGGCCCTCGGTGCCGTCGCCCTCGCGGGCCAGCGCCTGCAGCTCGCGCAGGAACCAGCGGTCGACGAGGCAGCGCTCGTGCACGGCCTCGACGTCGAGTCCGCGCTCGAAAGGCGGCGAGGATCCAGTCGAAGCGCTCGGGGCAGGGCTTCTCGAGCAGGTCGAGCAGCGCCTCGTCGCTCGCCGGGATCTCGGCCTCGGAGTCGAGCTCGCGCGAGCGCATCGCCTTGGCGAAGGACTCGCGGAAGGTGCGGCCGATCGCCATCGCCTCGCCGACGCTCTGCATGTGGGTCGAGAGGCGCCCCTCGGCGCCGGGGAACTTCTCGAAGGCGAAGCGCGGGATCTTCGTCACCACGTAGTCGATCGTCGGCTCGAAGGAGGCGGGCGTCGCGCGGGTGATGTCGTTGGGGATCTCCTCCAGCGCGTAGCCGACAGCCAGCTTGGCCGCCATCTTGGCGATCGGGAAGCCGGTCGCCTTCGAGGCCAGGGCCGAGGAGCGCGAGACGCGCGGGTTCATCTCGATCACCGACGATCTCGCCGTTCTCGGGGTTGACGCGCGAACTGGACGTTGGAGCCGCCGGTCTCGACGCCGACGGCGCGGATCACGCGCGATCGCCTGGTCGCGCAGCTCCTGGTAGAGCGCGTCGGTGAGGGTCTGCGCCGGGCGCCACCGTGACCGAGTCGCCCGTGTGGACGCCCATCGGGTCGACGTTCTCGATCGAGCAGATGATCACCACGTTGTCGTTGCGATCGCGCATCACCTCGAGCTCGAACTCGCCCCAGCCGATCACCGACTCCTCGACCAGGACCTGGTTGATCGGGCTCGCGGCGAGGCCCTCGGAGACGACCTGGCGCAGCTCGGTCTCGGTCCTCCCCACGCCGCCGCCGTGGCCGCCCATCGTGAAGGCCGGGCGGACGATCGCCGGCAGGGTGATGCGGCCGTCGGCCAGCGCCGCCTCGACCTCGCCGAGGCTCTCGACCGTCATCGACCAGGGGATCCGCAGCCCGGCGTCGGTCATCGTGCGGCGGAACTCCTCGCGGTCCTCGGCGCGGCGGATCGCCGTCGTGGTCGGCGCCGATCAGCTCGACCCCGAAGCGCTCCAGCGTGCCGTCCTCGTGCAGCGCCATCGCCAGGTTGAGCGCGGTCTGGCCGCCGAGGGTCGGCAGCAGCGCGTCGGGGCGCTCCTTCTCGATGATCCTGGCGACCGGGCCGGGCAGCAGCGGCTCGATGTAGGTGGCGGTGGCGAACTCGGGGTCGGTCATGATCGTCGCCGGGTTGGAGTTGACGAGGACGACCTCGTAGCCCTCCTCGAGCAGCACCTTGCAGGCCTGCACGCCCGAGTAGTCGAACTCGGCGGCCTGGCCGATCACGATCGGCCCGGAGCCGATCAGCAGGATCTTCTCGATGTCGTCGCGCCTAGGCATGGGCCAGCTCCAGGAAGGTGTCGAAGAGGTGGCGGGCGTCGTGCGGGCCCGGGCCCGGCCTCGGGGTGGTACTGGACGGTCGCCGCGGAGACGTCGCTGCAGGACGAGGCCCTCGACCGTGCGGTCGTAGAGGTTCAGGTGGGACAGCTCGGCGACGCCGAAGTCGGTCTCCCAGCGGACCGGCTCGTCGGCCTCGATCCGCGGCTCGCCGCCCGGCCCCTCGCACGGCGAAGCCGTGGTTCTGCGAGGTGATGTCGATCCTGCCCGCTGGCCAGGTCCTTGACCGGGTGGTTGGCGCCGCGGTGGCCGAAGGGCAGCTTGAAGGTCTCCAGGCCGACCGCGCGGCAGAGCAGCTGGTGGCCGAGGCAGATGCCGAAGATGGGCCTCTTGCCGATCAGCTCGCGGACCGTGTCGACGACGTAGCCGAGCGCGGCGGGGTCGCCGGGGCCGTTGGCGAGGAAGACGACGTCGGGATCCTCGGCGAGCACCTCCTCGGCGCGAGGAGGTGCAGGGCAGCAGGGTGACCCGGCAGCCGCGCTCGCGCAGCTGGCGGACGATGTTGAGCTTGACCCCGGTGTCGATGCCGACCACGTGCGGGCCGTCGCCCTCGAAGCGGACCGGCTCGGGCGGGGTCACCGTGCGGGCCAGGTCGGCGCCGTCCATCGAGGGCTCGGCGGCGACCCGCTCGCGCGCCTCGGCCTCCGAGCGTCTCGGCGGGGAAGATCCCGCCGCGCATCGCGCCGCGGTCGCGGATGTGGCGGACGAGCGGCGCGGGTGTCGACGCCGCCGATCCCCGGCACGCCGCAGTCGGCGAGCCAGTCGAGCCAGCCGCCCTCGGCGCGTGGCGACGTCCTCGCCGTTCTTGGGGTCGCGCATGACCACGCCGCGGGCGTGGATGCGGTCGGACTCCATCGCCGCCGCGGAGACGCCGTAGTTGCCGATCAGCGGGTAGGTGAAGACGATGATCTGGCCCGCGTAGGAGGGGTCGGTGACCGACTCCTGGTAGCCGGTCATCGCGGTGTTGAAGACGACCTCGCCGGTCACGGCCTCGGCGTGCCCGCAGGGCACCCGCCGTCGAAGCGCGCCCCGTCCTCGAGCAGCAGGTAGCCCTCGCCGCTCATCGTTCCGGTGCGCCTTGTGTAGCGATGGGTGGCATAAAGCGCACCGGAACGGGGGTCATGCGGCGACTCCCATGCTGAAGGAGCGCAGCCGGAAGGCGACCTGGCCGCCGGCCAGGGTCATCAGGACGCCTGGCCGGTGAGCCTGCGGCCGGCGCACCAGGAGTTGGAGCGAGCGGCTCTCGTAGCCGTCCTCGCCGACCGTCCACTCGGCCGCGAGGTCGCAGAGGGCGATGTTCGCCTCGCTGCCCGGGCGCAAGCGTCGGAGCGCTCGACGTCGAAGGGCGCGGCGCCGGCCGGCATCCGCTCGACCAGCAGGCCGAGGTCGAGCACGCCGGGCAGGACGAGCTCGGTGTGCAGGGCGGCGAAGGCGGTCTCCAGGCCGGTCACCCCCATCGCCGCCTGCTCGAAGGGGACCTCCTTTTCCTCCGGCGCGTGCGGGGCGTGGTCGGTGGCGACGCAGTCGATCGTCCCGTCGCGCAGGCCCTCGATCAGCGCCTGGCGGTCGGCCTCGGTGCGCAGCGGCGGGTTCATCTTGAAGCGCTGCGGGTCGAGGCTGCGCACCTCCTCGTCGGTGAGGCAGAGGTGGTGCGGGGTGGCCTCGCAGCTGATCCGCACACCGGCCGCCTTGGCCCGCGCGCACCGCCTCGACCGACTCGGCGGCGGAGAGGTGCTGGACGTGGATCCGGCCGCCCTCGTAGCCGGCGAGGGCGGCGTCGCGGGCGATCATCGTCGACTCGGAGACCGAGGGGATGCCGTCGAGGCCGAGGACCGCGGAGACGGGCCCCTCGTGCATGACGCCGCCGCCCGAGAGCTCGGGGTCCTCCTCGTGCAGGGCGATCGTGCCGCCGCAGAGCTGCTGGTACTGGAGCGCGCGACGCAGCACGCGCGGCGCTGCGGACCGGCAGCCCGTCGTCGCTGAAGCCGACCGCGCCGGCGTCGCGCAGCGCGGCCATCTCGGTCAGCTCCTCGCCCTCCATCCCGCGCGGTGACCGTGGCGAGGAAGCCGACCGGGACCGAGGCCGCGGCGCGGGCGTCCTCGCGCAGCGCCTCGACGTCGGCGGGGGTGCAGACCGGCGGGTCGGTGTTGGCCATCGCGAGCACGCCGCAGTAGCCGCCGGCGGCGGCCGACGCGGCGTCCCGGTCTCGATGTCCTCCTTGTGCTCCTGGCCCGGGCGTGCGCAGGTGGACGTGCGGGTCGAAGAAGGCGGGGAAGGCGTGCAGGCCGGCCGCGTCGACCATCCTCCGGCGCCGTCGCTGCGTCGGCCGAGCCGGGCGCGGCCAGCTCGGCGATCGAGCCGTCGCGGATCACGATGTCGTGGTCGCCCTCGATCCCGGCGACGCGGGTCGAGCACGGTGGCCCCGCGCAGGACCAGGTCCGCGCCCTCCCCGGAGCGCATGTCGAGGCTCGGCCGGCGCTCATGCCGGCTGCCCGATCGGGGTCGGGCTCGTCCGGCGCCGTTGCCGGCCGCCGGCGCCGGCTCGTCGTCGCCTGCGGCGAGCAGCTCGTAGAGGATCGCCATCCGCACCACGAGGCCGGAGGCGACCTGCTCGGCGATCAGCGACTGCGGCGAGTCGATCACCTCGCCGGAGAGCTCGACGCCGCGGTTGACCGGCCCCGGATGCATCAGCAGCTGGCGCCGGCCGAGCCGGCGCGAGTCGATCTGGAAGTGGGCCGCGTACTCGCGGAGCGAGGGGACGAAGCTCTCGGCCATTCGCTCGCGCTGCAGCCGCAGGGCGTAGACGACGTCGGCCTCTCCGAGCCGGTCGAGCGAGTGCGCCACCTCGCAGCCGAGCTGCTCGATCCCGCGCGGGATCAGCGTCGGCGGTCCGCAGACGGTGACCTCGGCGCCCATCGCCTGGAAGGCGATCAGGTTGGAGCGGGCGACGCGGCTGTGCAGGACGTCGCCGACGATCCAGATCCGCTTTCCCTCCAGCGAGTCGAGCCGGCGGCGCAGCGTGTAGACGTCGAGCAGCGCCTGGCTCGGGTGCTCGTGCTTGCCGTCGCCGGCGTTGACGACCGCGGCGTCGGCCCAGCCGGCGACGAGCTGGGCGGCGCCGGCGTGCGGGTGGCGGATCACGATCGCCGCCGGTTCGTAGGCGGAGAGGGTGGCGACCGTGTCCTTCAGCGACTCGCCCTTGTCGACCGAGGAGCCCGCCGCCTTGACCGAGACCAGGTCGGCCGAGAGGCGCTTCGCCGCCAGCTCGAAGGAGGAGCTGGTCCGCGTGCTCGACTCGTAGAAGAGGGTGACGACGGTGCGGCCGCGCAGAGTCGGCACCTTCTTGATGTCGCGCCGGCCGACCTCGGCGAAGCTCTCGGCGCGGTCGAGGATCGCCTCGATCTCCGCTCTGGAGAGCTGCTCGATCGAGAGCAGGTGTCTCATGCCGTCACCTCCGCCGGCTCGGAGATCGTCACCTCGTCGGAGCCGTCGACCTCCTCGAGGCAGACGTTGACCCGCTCCTCGCGCGCCGTCGGCAGGTTCTTGCCGACGTAGTCGGGGCGGATCGGCAGCTCGCGGTGGCCGCGGTCGCAGAGGACGGCGAGCTGGATCCGCTCGGGCCGCCCGTAGTCGAAGAGGGCGTCGATCGCGGCGCGCACCGTGCGGCCGGTGAAGAGCACGTCGTCGACCAGCACGATCGTCTTGCCGGTGAGGTCGAAGTCGATGTGCGAGGCGTGGACGACGGGCTGGCTCGTCGGCGGCTTGACGCCGACGTCGTCGCGGTAGAAGGAGATGTCGACGTCGCCGATCGGAAGCTCGGCACCGGTCAGCTCGGCGAGCAGCGCGTGAAGGCGGCGGGCGAGCAGGGCGCCCCGGGTGTGGATCCCGACGATCGCCAGCTCCCCGGGGTCCGGGTTCTTCTCGGCGATCTCGTG
This sequence comes from uncultured Solirubrobacterales bacterium, assembly GCA_963801245.1. Lineage (GTDB taxonomy): Bacteria > Actinomycetota > Thermoleophilia > Solirubrobacterales > 70-9 > VRUE01. The sequence continues at coordinate 548,452 of CAWDEA010000003.1, read as the reverse complement.
GGCGATCCGCCGCAGGGTTCGCCTCAGGTCGTCGTGCGTCAGCACGACCTTCTCACTCACTTCGATTTGCTCCTTCTTGGCCTCTCGGGACCTGGTTAAAGGACGGGGCCAGAGTAGCAGCGCCGTGAGATGACGCCGGGGCTATTCCGCTGTTTCCGGCTCCGCGTTCCCCTGGCTTCGGGCCCCGTTTGGCACGAGCTGCGGCTCGCCGCGCTCAGGAAAGGGGATCTCGATGACGTCGAAGTCGCGGGGGGCCAGGGTCGGCTCGAAGACCTCGCGAGCCTCCTCGAGGACCTTGCCGACGTGGTAGCGCGAGGAGATGTGGACCAGGGCGAGCATCTTCACGTGGGCCTCGCGGGCCACGGCGGCGGCCTGGCCGACGGTCGAGTGGCCGGTGTCGGCGGCGCGCTGGACCTCCTCCTCGGAGAAGCTGGCGTCGTGGACGAGGAGGTCGGCGTCGGCCGCGGCCGAGACCGTCGAGTGGCAGGGTGCCGTGTCGCCGGTGATCGCGACCGTGCGGCCCAAGCGCCGCTCCCCCATCACGTCCTCGGGGCGAACGGCGCCCGCCTCCCCCTCGACCTCCTCGCCACGCTGCAGGGCGGCGAAAGCGGGGCCTTCGCGGACTCCGAGGCGCTTGGCGGCCTCGGGGTCGAAGCGGCCCGGCCGCTCCTCCTCGATCAGGACATATCCATTCGCCCGCACGCTGTGCTCGACCGCGAAGGCCTCGACCCTGGCGCCGTCGTGGGGCACAGCGTCGCCGGGGTCCATTTCGACCAGCTCGAGGTGGTAGTCGGTCCGCCCGATCAGCCGCCCCAGGGTCTTGAAGAGGTCGTGCAGCCCGCGCGGCCCGTAGATCGTCAGCGGCTCCTCGCGGGCGGTCAGGTCATAGGTCTTCAGCAGACCCGGCAGGCCAAGGATGTGATCGGCGTGGAAGTGGGTGAGAAAGATCTCGTCGACCTGGGTCAGCCCCACCGATCGCTGCAGCTGGCGCTGCGTCCCTTCCCCGCAGTCGAACATCATCCGCCTGCCGCCGCGGACGAGCATCACGCTCGCGGTCGAGCGCCGCGCCGAGGGCACCGAGCCGCCGGTGCCGAGGAAGATCGCCGAGAGGTCCATGGGGACCTGCGAGCCTACGCGAAGGAAAGCGCGAGCTACGCGAAGCTAGACTGGCCTGCGAGCGCCCGTAGCTCAGCTGGATAGAGCGCCGCCCTCCGGAGGCGGAGGCCACAGGTTCGAATCCTGTCGGGCGCGTTCGGTTGTCGTGTGACCGGGATCAGCTCGCCTTGAACCGGGCACGCCACTGGTCCTGGTCGAAGTGGGCCGGCTCCGTCTCCGCGAGGAAGCGTTCGAGTACGGCGATGAAGCGCCCCGGCTGCTCGAGCTGGGGCAGATGGCCGGTGTCCTCGAAGACCTCCAGGCGGCTGCCGGGCAGCGCCCGGTGCGCGTCCTCGCCGTGGCGGGCGGGAATGATCGGGTCCCGCGCGCCCCAGACGATCAGGACCGGCATCTCCTGCGCCAGGTGGAGCCGGTCCGTCGCGGCGACGCGCTGGCCCTCCGTGCCGACGACGGAGCGAAGCGTTTCCAGGAAGGCCTTGCGACGGCGCGGCTCCGCCAGCGAGGCGTAGCCGCGCGCAACCTCGGCGACGTCCGGGGAGGGCCGCATCCCGACGGCGGCAAGGCCGCGTCCGATGGCTCCTCCCGCTCTCTGCCCCACGCCCGCCGTCGCGGCGATGAAGAGGTCGGCTCCGGGCAGGGCGGCCGCGCGCAGGACCATGCTGACCTCGGGGCCGAGGCCGCCGCTGGAGACGAGCACCAGCCGCTCGACCATCTCCGGGAACTGGTAGGCGAACTGCATCGCGATGCCGCCGCCGAGGGAGTGCCCGACCAGAGTGGCCCGCTCGTGGCCAAGGGCGACGAGCAGGTCGCGAAGGCCCGAGGCGAGGCCACCCAGCGAGTAGTCGCCCCGGCCGCCCGCCGAGGACCCGTGGCCCGGCAGGTCGGGGGCGATGACGGTGTGGCGGTGAGCGAGCGGCTCGATAACGCCACGCCAGTTCTCCGAGCTTCCCCGCCATGCCATGGATCAGCAGCAGGGCAGGGCCGCTGCCGCCTCCGCCCAGGTAGCCGACCCGGCGGCCGTGCAGCTCGACCGTCTCGAAGCTAACCCCGGTCGGCTGAGACGACGTCGTGCGCTTGGCCACGAACGTACCGTAGCTATCGCGGTTCCCCGGCACGGGATGCCCGCCGATCCGCCCCCGCTTCCAATACTGTCGCGGCGGATGGCGGACGAGAGGCAGAACCGACCCCCGCGGGGCGCACTGATCGTGATCGCGGTGGGGCTGCTGGCCACGGTCGCCGCGGCGCTGCTCAGCACGGACAAGCCGCTCGGCGCGGCGACGCTGGAATGGGTCGAGGAAGCGCGCATGCCCGACCCGAAGCCGGTCGAGATCCCGGGAGGCGGGCGGATGACGCTCTCCGAAGGGCAGATCCGCTCCACCGAACCGAACGCCGGCGAGTACACCCTCTTCCGCAGCTCCGCGCTGCTGACGATCGACGCCGGGTCGGCGATCGGCCACGGCCGGCTGACCTGCACCATCTCGGTGCCGAAGCGGACGATCGTCGCCAAGACCCACGACAGCCGCGCCTCCTACCCGCGCTCCAGCGAAGACCTCGCCGAACAGGAAGTCCACGACACCTCGCTGATCGAGTTCAGCTCGCACAGCGCCGAACTGGCCTCGGTCGAAATCGGCGACGTGATCAGCTCCCGCTACACGAGTGAGCCCGGGATAGTCGTCGAGTGGGCGCCCTACCGGATCGGGCGCCAAGCCTGGCAGCTGGGCTTCCCCAGCGGGCAGCCGAAGGAAGCGCTGAGCCTCCCCTTCGTCTCGATCTGGCGCACCACCATCACGCCTGCCGCGCGCATCTCCTGCACGATCGAGAGCGCGGCCGGCTCGGCGACGGTCGCCACGGCAGGCACCCTGGGCGGGTAGGCGCCACGCTCAGGGCGCGACCAGCAGCTCCGGGCCCTCGATCCCTTTGCCGACCTTGTTCAGCATCGGATTGGCCGGGGCGCTCTGCATCCGCGCCGCGTCGAGCGGCCCGCACATCGCGACCGCGTCCTCCAGCGCGAGGTCGGGACGCAGCCAGGCGGCCTCCGCCTCGGCGCTGGGCAGGATCGCCGGCATCCGGTCATGCACCTTGGCGACGACCTCGTTCGGCGTCGTTGTGACGATCGTGCAGCTGTAGAGCCAGCCGTCGTCGAAGCCGCGGTCCTCGGGGTCCTCCCACTCCTTGCGCGTGCAGATGCCGGCGAAGGCGAACGGCTCGCCGCCGTCGACGGTGAAGCGCCACGGCTGGCGCGGCTGCTTGGGGTCCTCGGCCACCATCCACTCGTAGAAGCCGTCGGCGACGATCAGGCAGCGGTGGCGGAACTTGCCCACCAGGGGCGAGTATGCCCGGCTCGAGGTCAGGTTCTCGGTCTTGGCGTTGATCATCCGGTAGCCGACCTTGAGGTCCTTGGCCCAGCGCGGGACGAGGCCCCAGCGCATCAGGCGCGCCTCGCGCTCTCCCTGGGCCGCCTCCTCGGGGTCGGGTGAGGAGCGGACCGTCAGCACCTCCTGGGTCGGCGCCACGTTGAAGCGCCCGAGGCCCGATTCGACCTCCTTGACCCGCTCCGCCCGTAGCGGCGGCGCGTCCCCGGCCGCGTTGCGCTCCAGCGCCTTCTCCAGCTCGACCTGGAAGCGGTCGGCGATCGACTTCGTGTCCTTGGTCGTGACCGTGAAGCGCCCGCACATGGGCCCAGACTAGCTACGACCGCACGACGGCTACTCCGGTGCGATCAGCTCGACCGTCGGGAAGTAGGTGCGGTATCGCGTCGCATCGCGGGTGAGCAGGCGAAGGCCGGCCACAGCCGCGTGGGCGCCGATGAAGAAGTCGGGAAGTGGCGATCGGCGCCGACCCCCACGGCGGCGATAGTCGGCAAACGCCTTCCCGGCCAGGAAGGCGGCAGGCCACGGAATCTGCTCGCGTTGGAAGAAATCCAGAGGAAGATCGAGATCGAGTTCGTCCGTGTCCGCATAGCGGACGGATACCTCGGCGTAGATCACCTGATTGACGACGAGCGGTCCCTCGGAGCCCGCGACCTCCACGGCGCCCGCAGACCAGTCCGACCAGGGGGGCGCTGGGTCGATTACGTCAATGAGGACGTTCGAGTCAACTAGGGTCGCCGTCACCCTCCTCCAAGTGTCCGGTACCCCAATCCTCTCCCCGGGTTAGACGCATTACTTCGTCAGTAGTCATTCGGTACTTGCCGCCCGAGGCTCTCTGAAGATGCTCGACTATCGCCCTTCCGCGTGCGCGATCCCCCTGCACCTTGCGGATTCGGATCTCTCTTCCGTCTTCCGAGAATTGCACTTCCGTCCCGGGCAGAAATCCCAGCTGGTCGCGCAGCTCCTTGGGAATGGTGACCTGCCCCTTGCTGGTGATCTTCGACATGAGGTAAGAGTAACACCGGTATTACTCTTACTTTGCCGGGCGGGCCTCCGGGTGGGCGCGATACCACTCGAGCGTGAGGCTCAGACCCTCGGCGAGCCCGACCCGCGGGCGCCAGCCGGTCGCCTCGCGCAGCTTGGCCGAGTCGACGTACTGGCGGTCGATCTCCCCGTCGGGGGTGCCGCCGCCCAGGTACTCGGGCTCGACGCCGGTTCCCGCCACCTCGGCGATCAGGTCGACCACCTCGCGCACCGCGTGCGGTCGCTCGCCGCCGGCGTTGAAGGCCTCCCCCCTCGCCCCCTCACCGCCGAGGGCCTCCTCGATCGCGAGGTAGGCGGAGACCGCGTCGTCGACATGGAGAAAGTCGCGCTCGGGACTGCCGTCGGAGCGGATCTGCGGCGGGCGGCCGTCGAGGACGGCGATCGTCGTCTCCGGGATCAGGCGAGAGAAGTTGAGGTCGCCGCCGCCGTAGATGTTGGCGAAGCGGGTGACGGCGAGCGGCACCCCGTAGGCGTGGGCGTAGCTGCGGGCGATCACGTCGGCCGCGGCCTTGCTCGCGTCATACGGGTAGGAGGCCCGCAGGGGAAAGTCCTCCCGGTACGGAAGCTCGGGGCTGGTGCCGTAGGCCTTGTCGGAGGAGGCGAAGACGACCCGGGCCACGTCGTGCTCTCGGCAGGCCTCGAAGACGTTCCAGGCCCCGCGCACGTTGACCTCGAAGGTCTCGGCCGGCGACTCGCGGGCAACGCCGACGATCGTCTGCGCCGCCAGGTGGAAGACCGCGTCGCAGCCGGCGACGGCCGCACTCACGGCCTCGGCGTCGCGCAGGTCGCCCTCGACCAGCTCCACCTCCCCACGCAGGCCGAGTAGGTCGAGCGCTGAGCGACGCGGGCCGCCGATGTCCGCGATGCGCGGATCGGGGCGGTCGAGCACCCGAACGGAGTCGCCGCGCTCGAGCAGCGCCCCGACCAGGTGCGAGGCGACGAACCCGTGCGCTCCGGTCACCAGCGAACGCCCGCTCATCGCCAAGTCCCCTTCCGGTGCGCTTTATGTGGGTATAGACCGTAAAAGGCGCACCGGAAGGTCATTAGGTCGCGGCTCCGCTTGCCGTCAGGGTGGGCCAGGGGGCGTCGCCCGAGGCCCAGAGGTCGTTGAGCACGACCGCGTCCTTGTAGGTGTCCATGCAGTCCCAGAAGCCCTCGTGGCGGTGGGCGCGCAGCTGGCCGTCGGCAGCCAGACGCTCGAGCGGCTCGCGCTCCAGGACGCTGTCCTCACCGATGTAGTCGAGCGCCCCTGGCTCGAAGCAGAAGAAGCCGCCGTTGATCCAGTGCTCGCTGCGCGGCTTCTCGACGAAGCCCTCGACCCGGCCGTCGCCCGCAAGCTCGGCGACGCCCCACTGGAGCGTCGGCTGGACCACGGTCACCGTCGCCAGGGCACCGTGCTCCCGGTGGAACCCGAGCAGCGTGCCGAGGTCGACGTCGGCGACCCCGTCGGCGTAGGTGGCGCAGAAGGTCTCGCCGCCGAGCCGCTCCCCGAGCCGAGCGATCCGCCCACCGGTCGGCGTGTCGACGCCCGTGTCGACGCACTCGACCTCGACTCCATCCGGCCAAGCCTCGCCCGTGACGAACTCCTCGATCATCTCCCCCAGGTAGCCGGTGGCAAGCAGAAAGCGCTCAAACCCCTGCGCCGCGTAGATCCCGATCACGTGCCAGAGGATCGGCCGCCCGCCGATCTCGACCAGCGCCTTCGGCACCGTCTCGGTCCGCTCCCGCAGCCGGGTCCCGCGCCCGCCGCAGAGGATGACGACGGGTGGCTTAGCCGCCCGCGACTGCGGGAAGAATCGTGACCTCGTCGCCGTCGTCGATCTGCGTCTCCAGGCCGTCCTGGAAGCGGATGTCCTCGCCGCTGACGTAGACGTTGACGAAGCGGCGCAGGTCGCCGTCCTGGGTGATCCGCTCGCGCAGGCCGTCGTGCGTCTCGAAGACGGCGTCGAGCACCTCGCCGACGGTCGAGCCGGAGACCTCGAGCTCTGCCTCGCCCCCGGTCGCGGCGCGCAGCTGGGTCGGGATCTTCACGGTGACTGGCATCAGACGGCTACCTCCTGGCGCGAACTCGGCCTCGAAGCTGTCGAGGTCGGGGTCGATCTCGTGCATCCGGAACCTATCGCGGGTGGCGTCGAGCGTCTTCAGCCCCTCGCCGGTGATGTAGACGACGACGCGCTCGCCGGAGGCGATCTCGCCGCGCTCGGCCAGCTTCGCCAGCACGCCGACGGTGACGCCGCCGGCGGTCTCGGTGAAGATCCCGGTCGTCTCGGCGAGCAGGCTGATCCCGTCGCGGATCTCGTCGTCGGTGACCGAGTCGATCGAGCCCTCGGTGCGGCGCGCCTGCTCGAGCGCGTAGGGCCCGTCGGCGGGGTCGCCGATCGCGAGGCTCTTGGCGATCGTGTCGGGCTTCTGCGGCTTGCAGACGTCCCAGCCTTCGGCGAAGGCGGTGGCGACCGGGCTGCAGCCCTCGGCCTGGGCGCCGTTGAAGACCGGCTGCTCGCCCTCGACCAGGCCGATGTCGAGCCACTCCTGGAAGCCGCGGCCGACCTTGGTGAAGAGCGAGCCCGAGGCGATCGGGCAGACGACCCGGTCGGGCAGCTCCCAGCCGAGCTGCTCGGCCGTCTCGTAGGCGAGCGTCTTCGAGCCCTCGGCGTAGTAGGGGCGCAGGTTGACGTTGACGAAGGCCCACGGCCGCGTTTCGGCGAGCTGGGTGCAGAGCCGGTTGACGTCGTCGTAGTTGCCGCGCACGCCGACCAGGTTGGTGCCGTAGATGCCGGTCGCGAGCAGCTTCTGCTCCTCGAGGTTGGCGGGGACGAAGACGTAGGACTCGCAGCCCGGCGGCGGCGGCGTGGGCGGCGACCGCGTTGGCGAGGTTGCCGGTCGAGGCGCAGGCGACGGTGTCGAAGCCGAGCTCGCTGCGCCTTGGCGACGGCGACGGCGACGACGCGGTCCTTGAAGGAGTGGGTCGGGTTGGCGGCGTCGTTCTTGATCCACAGCTCGGCGTCGAGCCCGAGGCGCTCGGCGAGCCGGTCGGCGCGCAGCAGCGGCGTCAGGCCGGGCTCGAGCGGGTCGCCGGGGCGCCCCTCGAAGGGCAGGAAGTCGGCGTAGCGCCAGATCCCCTGCGAGCCGGCCTGGATCCTGCGCTTCGCCTCGTGCGGGTCGAGGCCGGAGTAGTCGTAGGCGACCTCCAGCGGTCCGAAGCAGTTCTCGCAGACGAAATGAGCGCCGAGCTCGTACGTCGCCCCGCACTCCTTGCACTTCAGGCTCTCGATTGACATCCGATCTTCGCTTTCCGTTCGCCAACGAAAAAACCTCCGCCTTGTGGGGCAGAGGTCCGATCGGACGTCTCCCCACATCTTCCAGGTCCTTGACGAGACCTGCTGGACTTGGCACCTCCCCTCGAACCTGATGGTCCGAGGTGGTTGCCGGGGCTTCACTGGGCCAGTCCCTCCACCCCTCTAGATGTGGCGCTTATGTAGGCATGAACCTTACCAGGGGCGCTCTCGTGCAGTCCAGCACTTGGGCTGGCGGCTAACCTAGTGCGTCCATGCCCGCCGAGCCGATTGAGCCAGAACGATGCCGAACCTTCCGAAGCCGAGGCTGCGGCGGGTCCCGCGGCGCGGCGAACCGGCTCACTCCGCCGCCGCAGGCTGAGCCGCAGGCGCCGCAGCGTCGAGCAGATCGACTCCAGCCGGCCTGCGCTGGGTCAACATCGAGCGGCCCGGGCGCGCTGGAGCGCGAGCTGGCTGGAGGAGAACTTCGACTTCCACGCGCTCGACCTCGAGGACGTGCTCTCGCGCAACCAGCGGCCGAAGATCGACGTCTACGACGACTACCTCTTCATCGTCCTGCACTTCCCGGTCTTCGACCCCGCCGCCGGGCGGCTGGGCACCGGCGAGCTCGACCTCTTCGTCGGGCCCGGCTACGTGGTGACGATCCCCAACCAGCCGCTGCAGCCGGTCGAGTACCTGTTCGAGCGCTGCCGGGCCAAGGAGGAGCTGCGCGAGCAGCTCTTCTCGCGCGGCTCGGGCTACCTGCTCTACCGGCTCGTCGACGACAGCTTCGACTACTGCTTCCCGATGCTGCGCAAGATCGGCAACAAGCTCGACGCGCTCGAGGACGACATCTTCGAGGGCCGCTCGGAGGAGGTCGTGCGCGACATCTCCAACGTCAAGCAGGAGATCATCAACTTCCGCAAGGTGATCCGCCCGCAGCGGCCGGTGCTGCGCGACCTCGAGAAGGTCAAGCAGCGCTACCTCGCCACCGACCTCGACCTCGAGATCTACTTCGACGACATCGTCGACGCCCACGAGCGGATCTGGGACATGCTCGAGAACTACAAGGAGGTGGTCGAGGCGCTCGCCGAGACCAACGAGTCGGTGATCTCCCACCGCGTCAACGACATCCTCCGCGTGCTCACCTCGATCAGCGTCATCGTCCTGCCGCTGACCCTGATCGCCAGCATCTGGGGGATGAACGTCGGCGTGCCCGGCGAGGGAGACCATGACCGACTTCTGACCTGATCGTCGGCGCGATGGTGGCGATGCTGGTCGGCGATGGTCGGCTACTTCCGCAACCGCGGCTGGCTCTGACCCGACGCGGGACGCATAGGATGAGTCGCCCGTGGCCAATTTCCGCATCTGGGCGCCCTGGCGCCTCGCCTACGTGAAGGACGCAGTCGAAGGACATCGAGGAGGAGTGCATCTTCTGCGCCAAGCCGGCGGCGGGCGACGACGAGGCGAACCTGATCGTCCACCGCGGCGAGAGCTGCTTCGTCATCCTCAACCTCTTCCCCTACACGAACGGCCACCTGATGGTGGCGCCCTACGAGCACGTCGGCCGCATCCAGGACCTACCGGCGGAGACCGTCGCCGAGATGATGGGCTTCGCGCAGCGGGCGATGAGCCGGCTCGAGGACGTCTACGACCCGCACGGCTACAACGTCGGCTTCAACCAGGGCCGGGTCGCCGGCGCCGGGGTCGAGCACCACATCCACATGCACGTCGTCCCGCGCTGGGGCGGCGACACCAACTTCATGCCGGTGATCGCCGACACCAAAGTGATGCCGCAGACGCTCGAGCAGAGCTACGAGGCGCTGAAGGGGGCGTTTTGAGCGAGCAACCGGTTCTGGCGCCCCCCGGCATCTTCAAGGCCTATGACATCCGCGGCCTCTACGGCTCCGAGATGGACGAGACGACCGCGCATGCGATCGGCCGCGCCTTCGCCCGGGTGCTGGCGAGGCTGCGCGGCAAGCAGCCCGGCGAGCTGCGAGTCGGCCTCGGCCGCGACATGCGCCTCACCGCGCCGTCGATGGCGGCGGAGCTGCGCGACGGCCTGATCTTCGAGGGCGCGACCGTGCTCGACGCCGGGATGGTCGCGACCGAGATGCTCTACTTCCTGGTCGGCTCGCGCGAGCTCGACGGCGGCGCGATGGTCACCGCCTCGCACAACCCCAAGGCCTACACCGGGGTGAAGCTGGTCCGCGAGGGCGCGCTGGCGCTCTCCGGCGACGCCGGCATCGGCGACGTCAGGCGCGAGATCGAGGCGGGGCTCGGCCACGCCCCGGGCGGCGGCTCCCTGGAGGAGGTCGACGTCTGGGAGACGTACCGGGCCCGTGCCCTCTCCTTCATCGACCCGGCCAAGGTAGCGCCGATGAAGGTGGTCGTCGACGGCGGCAACGGGATGGCCGGCCCGATGGTCGGGCCGATCCTGCACGGGCTCGGCCTCGACCTGGAGGAGATGTACTTCGAGCCCGACGGCGAGTTCCCCGACCACGAGCCGAACCCGCTGCTGCCCGAGAACCGGCGCGATGATCATCGAGCGCGTGCGCGGCGCCGGCGCCGACCTCGGCATCGCCTGGGACGGCGACGCCGACCGCTGCTTCTTCATCGACGGCAACCGGCGAGTTCTGCGACGGCGACTTCATCTGCGCCCTGCTCGCCCGGGCTGGCGCTGGCGAAGGACCCTGGCGCGACGATCCTCTACGACCCCCGCTCCAGCCGCGCGGTGCCCGACCTGGTCGCCGCCGACGGCGGGCGCTCCGCCCTCTCCCGGGTCGGCCACGCCTTCTTCAAGATGCGCGATGCGCGAGGAGGGCGCGGCCTTCGGCGGCGAGGTCTCCGGCCACTACTACTTCCGCGACTTCTGGTGCGCCGACTCGGGCACGACTGCCGGCGCTGCTGATGCTGGAGCTGCTCTCGGTCGAGGGCCGCTCGCTCGCCGAGCTGATGGCCGAGTTCCGCTCGCGCTACTTCATCTCCGGCGAGATCAACTCCGAGGTCGCCGACCACGAGGCGAAGATGGCCGAGATCGCCGAGCGCTACGGCGACGGCGAGCAGACGACCGCTCGACGGCATCTCGGTCGACTACCCCGAGTGGCACTTCAACGTCCGCCCGTCCAACACCGAGCCGCTGCTGCGCCTCAACCTCGAGTCGCTGGTCTCGCGCGAGGACATGGAGGCCAAGCGCGACGAGGTTCTGGGGATGATTCGCGGCGTGACGCTCACCCCCGAGCAGGCGCTCGAGCAGGCGGCGCTGGCCGGCATTCACTGCCTGCGGATCCCGACGCCCTTCGCGGTCGGACGGGTCAACTGCTACCTGATCGAGGACGAGCCGCTGACCCTGGTCGACACCGGCCCCAACTCGGGCAAGGCGCTGGACGAGCTTCAGTCCCAGCTCGCGGAGCGCGGGCGCTCGATCGAGGACCTCGAGCTGCTGATCATCACCCACCAGCACATCGACCACCTCGGGCTGGTCGGAGATCGTCGCCGACCGCTCGGGCGCCGAGGTCGCCGCGCTGGGGCTCGCGGCCGACCGCCTCGCCAACTTCAGCGAGGACGCCGAGCGCGAAGACGCTTTCGCGGTCGAGCTGATGCTGCGCAACGGCATCCCCGAGGAGGTGGCGCGGGCCCTGCAGAGCGTCTCGCGAAGCTTCCGTGGCTGGGGCTCGAAAGCGGAGGTGACCAAGCCGCTGGTGGACGGCCAGTCCCTCCCTTTCCGCGACCGCATCCTGCAGGCGTTCCACCGGCCCGGGCACAGCCCCTCCGACACGATCTTCTGGGACGAGGAGCGCAGGATCCTGATCGCTGCCGACCACCTGATCGCGCACATCTCCTCCAACCCCCTGATCTCGCCGCCGCTCGACGGGTCCAGCGAGCGACCCCAGGCGCTCGTCACCTACATCGAGTCGATGCGGAAGACGCGCGAGATGCCGGCGGAGATCGTCCTCTCCGGCCACGGCGAGCCGATCGTCGACCACGTCGCCCTGATCGACAGCCGCATCACCGGCCACGATCGGCGCAAGGAGAAGATCTACAAGCTGATCGCCGAGCGGCCCCGCAACGCCTACGAGATCGCCCAGGCGATCTGGGGCAACGTCGCCGTCACCCAGGCCTTCCTGACGCTCTCCGAGGTGATCGGCCACGCAGACCTGCTGGTCAACGAGGGCCGCGTGCGCGAAGTGGACGACGGGGAGGTGGTCCGGTATGAGGCGACCGGGTAGTCGCGAGAACCGCAGCGCACTTGAAGTAAAAAGCGATCAGACTCCCGCGACCAGATGTCAGACGTAGCCCTGAGAATGGAGCTCGAAGCGGCGATAGAACGTGATGAGCCGTTTGAGCCCGCTGGCGATGACGCTCCTCTGCGCGAGGTCCCAGCCACGACGCTTCGCGAGGTCATCCTCGCCCCCCGCGATCACCCTGACGGCGCCAAGCGCCTGTGGCTGCGACGGGTCCAAGTCACAGAGAAGCTGGACTTGGAAGCACAGCACGTCGGCCTGCGCCTAAGGTTGGAAGACTGCGAGCTGAAGGAAGATCTCGTTCTCCGCCAGACCCGCGCGATAGACATTGCTCTCTATGACTGTGTTTTCGGCGGCCGGCTGCGCGCTGGCCAGCTTGAGCTGCGCTGGAATCTACGACTGAACGGCTCGAAGATGAACGATGGTGTCGAACTCCTAGGCGCCAGGGTAGGTGGGCAGCTCTCGATGAACAACGCGATGCTCAAGGCCATGGCGGGCGAGGACGGCGAGGTGGGATCAGGGTTTGCCGCCGATGACCTCGAAGTGAGCAAAGGCTTTTTCTGCGACGGGATGTCGGCGGAGGGAGAGGTGCGGCTGCTAGGGGCCAAGGTAGGTGGGCAGCTCTCGATGAACAACGCGGTGCTCAAGGCCATAGCGGGAAAGGACGGTGAGGTGAAGCCGGCGTTTGCCGCCGATCGCATTGACGCGAGCAGAGGCATCTTCTGCAACGGAATGTCGGCGGAGGGAGAGGTGCGGCTGCTAGGGGCCAAGGTAGGTGGGCAGCTCTCGATGAACAACGCGGTGCTCAAGGCCATAGCGGGCGAGGACGCCGAGGTGGGATCAGTGCTCACCGCAGATGGCATCGAAGCGAGCGGAGGCATCTTCTGCGACGGGATGTCGGCGGAGGGAGAGGTGCGGCTGCTAGGGGCCAAGGTAAAGCTGCTCTCGATGAACGAAGCGGCACTCAAAGCCATAGTGGGAAGGGACGGCGAGGTGAGACCGGCGTTCAACGGTGACCGCAGCGAGGTGGATGAAGGGATGTTCTGCGACGGGATGTCGGCGGAGGGAGAGGTGCGGCTGCTAGGGGCCAAGGTAGGTGGGCAGCTTTCGATGAGCAACGTCGCGCTCAAGGCCATAGCGGGAAAGGACGGTGAGGTGAGGCCGGCGTTCAACGGTGATGGCATCAAAGTGAGCGACGGGATGTTCTGCGACGGGATGTCGGCGGAGGGAGAGGTGCGGCTGCTAGGGGGAGAAGTCGGGGGGCAGCTGGCACTAGTGAAGACACAGCTTGCGATGGAGGCACCCGATGAAGACTGCCTGGCTCTGGTCGGTGCCAAGAGCAACGAGCTGATCATCGCCTTGGATGAAGTCAAAGGGGTAATCAACCTCACCGACGCCAAGGTACGTAGCCTCTGGGACGCCGGGGGTGGAGAGTTCCTCGGACAGCTCCCCGACACCATCCGCCTCCAGGGATTTCGTTACGACTCGTTGCGCGAACCGCTCAGCGCTAGGAAGCGACTTGAGTGGATAGAGCGCTCCCAGCAAGAGCAGCACTACCCGGGCGTATACGCGGAGTTGGCCGAGGCCTACCGGAGTATCGGCCGCCGCGAGGACGCGCGCGAGATCGGAATCGCGAACGAGCGACGGGCGAGAGAGGACGGCTCGGGTCTCTACAAGATCTGGAACTACCTACTGTGGGCGACGGTCCGCTACGGCTACGAGAACTGGCGCGCCGTGGTCTGGCTTCTCGCGGTCATCACCGCGGGCTCGATCCTCTTCTGCGTCGGTGGCGATCACTTCGTAGCCACCGCCAAGGAACATCCCGACTTCTCCCCCGTTATCTATGCAACCGACGCCGCAATCCCGGTTCTCGACCTGGGGCAGACTAGGACCTGGACTGCAGATGGATTGCTGAGGTGGGTAGAACTTCTGCTGGCGATCTCCGGCTACGCGCTCGTCGCCGCCGTGATCGCAGGCTTGGCCGGGATCTTCAACCGAGACCAGGTATGAGGCGCTGAGCGAGCCGGCTGCGCCGCTGCTCCGCATCTCTCCGCGCGAACACGAGAGCGGATAGGTTTAGGGCACCCAGTGGCTCCCCCGTCCCGCGCTGCCGCCAAAGAGGTCCGCACGACAGTCCCTCGCCGGAGGAGTGTCGGCCTGCGGCGCAAGTCCGCCAAGAAGCAGATGCTGCTGATCGTCAACCCCTACGCGACGACGGTCTCGGACCGGCTGAAGAACCTCGTCGTCTACGCGCTGCAGGGCCGCTACGAGGTCGAGACGGTCGACACCGAGGCGCAGAACCATGCGACCGAGATCGGCCGCGAGGTGCGCGACCACGGCTACGACATCGTCGTCGCCTTCGGCGGTGACGGGACGCTGAACGAGGTCGCCAACGGGCTGGCGGGCACCGACGTGCCGGTCTCGGTCCTGCCCGGCGGCTCGACCAACGTCGTCTGCCGCACGCTCGGCATCCCCAACGACGTCGTCGACGCGACCGAGCACCTGCTGGCGCTGGTCGACGAGTGGCAGCCGCGCAAGATCGACCTCGGCAAGGCCGACGGGCGCCACTTCGTCTTCTCCTGCGGGGTCGGCATCGACGCCACCGTGGTCAAGCGGGTCGACGCGCACCCGCGGCTGAAGTCCCGGGCCGGCCCCTACTACTACACCTGGGCGACCGTCTCGGCCTTCTACCGCTCCTACCTGGTCAACCCGGTGCGGATGCGGGTCGAGGACCGACACCGGCGGAGACAGCCGAGGGCGTCACCGCGCTGGCCCAGAACTCCGACCCCTTCACCTACTTCGCCAGCAGCCCCGTCCGGGTCTGCGAGGGCGTCGCGATCGACGACGGCACGCTCGCCGCTCGGCGTCCTCAAGCGCGCCGCGCAGCGCGACATGCCGACGCTGATCGCCACGCTCTTCAGCGAGACGCGGCCCGCCGCCCGCCACCGCCAGATCGAGCACTTCGAGGGCGTCACCGCGGCGACGATCGACTCGATCTCCGAGACCAAGGACGGCGTCCTGCGCCCCTTCCCGGTCCAGGTCGACGGCGACTACATCGGCGAGAAGACCGAGCTGACGCTGAAGGTCGACCCCGGCGCGCTGACCGTCGTCGCCTGACGCTCAGGCGCCCGGGGTGATGCGGTAGGCGTCGAAGACCGACTCGACGTTGCGCAGGCGGGAGATGCACTGCTTGAGCTGCTCGGTGTCGCCGACCTCGACGACGAAGCGGTTCTTCACCATCGGGTGCTTGGTCATGCAGCTGGCGCCGATGATGTTGATCCCGGCCTCCGAGAAGGTGCGCGAGAGGTCCTCGAGCAGGCGGGTGCGGTCGTAGGCGTCGATCTGCAGCTCGACCCGGTAGGAGGACTCGTTCTCGCCGTCCCAGCTGACGTCGACGAACCGTTCCGGGCGCCTTCTTCAGCGCCTTCACGTTCTTGCAGTCGGTGCGGTGGATCGTGATCCCGCGGCCGAGCGAGACGTAGCCGGCGATCTCGTCGCCCGGGCACCGGCCGGCAGCACTTGGCGAGGCGCACGGCGACGTTGCTCGGCGCCCTTGACGCTGATCCCGTAGTTGGAGGCGTCCTTGGTGCGCCGCGCCTTGTCCTCGCGGGCGCCCTCGAGGCCGAGCGGCTCGCGCCTCCTCGACCGCCTCGCCGGCCTTCAGCCGCTGCATCAGCTTGTTGGCGACCGCCTTGGTCGAGACCTTGCCCTGGCCGAGGGCGATGTAGAACTCGGTCGCCTTGCGGTAGCCCATCTCGCGGATCACGTCGGCGAGCAGCGGCGAGACCGCGACCTTCTGCATCGGCAGGCCGCGCTTGCGCAGCGCCTCCTCGAGCGCCTCGCGGCCCTTGCGCTCGGCGTCCTCGCGGCGCTCCTCTTTGAAGAAGGCCCGGATCTTGTTGCGGGCGCGGCTGGTCCGCACCAGCTTCAGCCAGTCGCGCGAGGGGCCGCGCTTCTGCTTCGCGGTCAGCACCTCGACGATGTCGCCGGAGCGCAGCTGGTAGTGCAGCGGCACGATCCTGCCGTTGACCTTGGCGCCGACGCAGCGGTGGCCGACGTCGGTGTGGACGGCGTAGGCGAAGTCGAGCGGGGTCGAGCCGGCCGAGAGGTTCTTCACCTCGCCCTTCGGGGTGAAGACGAAGACCTCGTCCTCGAAGAGGTCGACCTTGAGCGACTCGAGGAACTCGGCCGGGTCCTGCTCGCCCTCGGCCTCGACCAGCTGCCGCAGCCAGGTCATCTTCTCCCGCTGCGGGTCGCTCGACGCCGCCCTCCTTGTAGGCGACGTGGGCGGCGATCCCGTACTCGGCGAGCTTGTGCATCTCCTCGGTGCGGATCTGGATCTCCAGCGGCTTGCCCTCGGGCCCGATCACCGTCGTGTGCAGCGCCTGGTACATGTTGGCCTTCGGCATCGCGACGAAGTCCTTGAAGCGGCCGGGCAGCGGCTTCCAGAGCGAGTGGATGACGCCGATCGCGCCGTAGCAGTCCTTGACCGAGCCGACGATCACCCGCATCGCGGTCAGGTCGAAGATCTCGTTGAACTCGCGCCCCTTCTTGGTCATCTTCGTGTAGATCGAGTAGAAGTGCTTGGCGCGGCCGGAGATCTCGGCCTCGATCCCGACCTGCTTGCAGCTCGCCGGCGAGGAAGCTGCCGGCCTCGCTGACGTAGACCTCGCGCTCGTCGCGCTGCTGGGCGACGAGCTGTTTGATCTCCGTGTACTTGCGCGGGTGCAGGGTCGCGAAGGCGAGGTCCTCGAGCTCCCATTTGATCGCGTGGATCCCGAGCCGGTGGGCGAGCGGCGCGTAGATCTCGAGCGTCTCGCGCGACTTCGCCAGCTGCTTCTGCTTCGGCAGCGCGCCCGAGGGTGCGCATGTTGTGGAGGCGATCGGCCAGCTTGATCAGGATCACCCTGACGTCGGTGGCCATCGCCACCATCATCTTGCGGTAGTTCTCGGCCTGGCGCTCGTCGCGGCTCTCGAAGGTGATCCCGGTCAGCTTGGTGACGCCGTCGACCAGCTGGGCGATCTCCTCGCCGAACTCCGTCGCGGATCTCCTCGAGGCTGGCGCTGGTGTCCTCGACCGTGTCGTGCAGCAGCGCCGCGCAGAGGGTCTCGGTGTCGAGCCGCATCCCGGCGCAGATCTGGGCGACGCCCGACCGGGTGGGTGATGAACTCGTCGCCGGAGCGGCGCAGCTGGTCGGCGTGGCGGTCGCAGGCGAACTCGAAGGCGCGCGTCGACCGCGGCGCGGTCGATCGTCGGCCGCCGAGGCCGCGGCAAGGCCGTCCGGGCTGCCGTTTCCGTCGCCGTTCTCGCCCGGCGGCGAGTCGAACTCCTCGACCACGGCGAAGAGGTCGGCGAGGAGCTCGCTGCGTTCGCTACGGCTGTTTGCTGTCCTTCGAGGTATCGGCGTCCCTCCTGATAGCGGGCGCTGTAGGCGCGAAACGCCGCCGAGCGCTCCAGATCGGTCCCCTCTGAGGATACGACCCCGACCTCGCCCGTCGCCGCCGTCGGGCGCTCCCTGCACGAGGCCGAGCTCGGCGAGGACGCGGAAGCAGCGCGCCGCGGCCTCGGCGCTGCGCGGGTGCGGTCCGCTGCCCGCGCAGCGCCTCGCGCAGCTCCTCGCCGCTCGCCGCGCCGGCCTCGCGCAGGTCGCGGAAGACGGCGATCGAGCGTCGGGCGCTGGGCGAGCTGCTCGTCGAGCGCGCTGAGCGCGAAGCGCGACTCCGCCTCGCCCCAGGCGCGGTGCAGGTAGCCGCCCTCCGCCGTCGCCCGGGCGGCGCGAGCCGGCTCGAGGTGCGCGAAGGGCGGCGGGTCGACGAGGACGACGTGCGTCGAACTCGTCGGCCAGTCCGGGGTCGCGCTCCAGCTCGGCGTAGTCGGCGAGCCGCAGCTCCTTCGCAAGCCATGCGCGCGCCGCAGCGCGGCGTCGGCGACGAGAGCCGAGAACGCTCGCCGCCGCTGGAGGCAGCTCGCCGCACCACCGCGGCGGGCGCGTTGGCGCTGGTGCAGGACTCGGCGCTCGTGCGGCCTCCGGCCGGTGGCTCGTCGGCGCGGGCGGCCACTCGCCGGGATCGAGCGCCGAGCTCGGCCTCGAAGCGCTGCCACCACTCACTCCGCCTCGACGGAGTCGGCGCTCGGCGTCGCCGGGCGGTAGAGCTCGCGCAGCACCACCGCGGCTCGACCGCGCCGTTCCAGCGGTTGACCTCGAGCCGCACGGCGGCGTCGACCAGATCCTCCTCCCCGACCCCGAGCGTCGGCGCGCCCGAAGGCGACCCCGAGCGCGCGGTGGGCGCCGCTGTGGAGGCTGAAGCGCGCGTGCTTCCCCTCGCCGATCGAGCGCACGTCGCGCACCCGGGCCGACGGCACCAGCAGCCGCACCCCCGGGTTGCCCATCCCGAACGGCGCCAGCTGCTTCAGCTCCTCGGCCAGGTCGAGCCCGAGCGACGGCGCCGCCGACCATCGCGTCGATCCGCTCGGTCCGCCGCAGATCCTCGGGCCCGAGCACGCTCGCCGCATGCGCGGCAAATGCCTCCCGGAAGGCATCGACGCTGGCTCGCGTCCAGCTCCAGCCCAGCCGCCGCCTGGTGCCCCCCGAACTGCCGCCAGATGCTCGGAACAGGCCTCGAGCCCCGCGAGCAGGTCGAACCCGGGAATGCTCCGCCCCGAACCGCGCCCCCCACCTTCCCCGTCGAGCGAGATGACGACCACGGGCCGGTGGTGCGTCTCGACCAGCCGCGAGGCGACGATCCCGATCACCCCGGGATGCCATCCCTCGCCGGCAAGCACCAGCCCAGGCGCCTCCCGCAGCCGCTCCGGCAGCTCCCGCAGCGCCGCCTCGGCCTCATTCGCAACCTCCCGCTCGGTAGCCCGCCGCTCGCTGTTCGCGCGACTCAGCTCGACCGCGATCTCCTCGGCCCGCCCCTCGTCCTCGGTCAGGAACAGCTCAACCCCCGCGTCGGCCCGGTACAGCCTGCCGGCGGCGTTGATCCGCGGGCGCCAACCGGAACGCAAGATCCCCCTCGTCCAGCTCGCTCGGCTCGCATTTCGCCGCCGCCAGCAGCGCCCGCATCCCAGGCCGTCGAGCCCGCCGTACCTCCTCCAGCCCCCGCTTGACCAGGGACCGGTTCTCCCCGACGAGCGGCACCACGTCGGCGACCGTCGCCAGGGCTACGAGGTCGAGGTCGGCGTCGTGGCTCGGGCGGGGTCCCCGGACTCCCGCGAAGTGCCCGGGGACCCGCCAGCGCACAACGCTCAGCTTCCAGGCCACCGCCGTCCCGCAGAGATCCTCGAAGGGGTAGCCATCGATGCTCGGGTGCAGGATCGGGCAGTCCGGAAGCTCCTCTCCGGGCTGGTGGTGATCGGTGACGATCACGTCAATGCCCAAGCTCCTTCGCAAGCGTGACCTCCTCGACAGCGGTGATGCCGCAATCGACGGTGATCAGCGAGCTGCGTGCCACGGTCGGCAAGCTTCCGCACGTTGTCTGCGCTCAAGCCGTAGCCGTCGGCCATCCGGTCGGGGATCAGCCAGTCGCAGTCGGCCCCTAGCTCGCGCAGGGTGCCGACCAGGATCGAAGTGGCGCAGACCCCGTCGACGTCGAAGTCTCCGTGGACGGTGATCCGCTGACCGGCTCCAATCGCACCGAGCACCTGCTCCACCACCACGGCCATCGACCTGAACGCGCCCGGCTCGTGCGACTCGTCAGCAGCTAGAAAAGTCCGGGCAGCTTCTGGGGTGCGGTAGCCACGCCGGACCAGCGCTATCGCGACCGGCTCGCTCAGCTCCAGCTCAGCCGAAAGCTCGCGTGCCTCCGCATATGAGTACGGCTCAGCCTTGTATGCACGCAGGGTCTCCGCCATGCAAGCAGGCTAGAAACCGCTTGGGACAGATTCCCGTCACCGCAAGCTCCTAAAAGCAGGGCTTTCGACCCGGCAAACCTCCTACTCGACAGCCCGCTCCTCGCGCGATCCAATAGCCCAGATGACGGCAAGGCCGAGCGCCGTCCCTGGAATCGCGATCAGCGCGGTGAGCAGGTCCGTGTCGCCCAAGCCCCGGCCCATGGCCGCCTGGACGATCGCGCCGAAGACCACAGCGCCCACCGTGGCCCCGAGCAGCGCACCGACGATTCCCTGCCAGAAGCGGTCCGGGATGAAGACCGTGAAGTGCCAGAGGGCGAGACCCATCGTGAACCAGACGACCATTGCCATGATTAGCGATTCCTCCCGTGCTTGCGCCGCTGCTGGCGGCGTTCGCGACGTCGTTCGTTTCGCTCGCGCCGCTCCACCTCGACCGGGTCGGTGGAGGGCGGCTCGCCGTTGCTCGAGGGCTCGCCGCCCTGCTGCACCGGCGGCTCCGCCTCGACCGTGGCCACCGCACTCGCCTTCGGCCGCTCCGAGCGTCGCGTGGCGATCTCCTCCTCGAGCTCGGCGTCGCTCACTTCCTCGTCATCCAGGCGCGCCACCTCGATCTCGTCGGCGAAGGCCGGAACGCTGCCGAGCGCCGCCTGCGATCCGCTCGCGCCGGCGCACGAAGCTCGGCTCGCGTTCCTTCCACGCGTTGAGCACCGGCGAAGCGATGAAGATGGACGAGTAGGTGCCGGAGGCGATCCCGACCATCATCGCGAAGGCGAAGTCCTGCAGCGTCGAGCCGCCGAAGATCAACAGCACCGTGACCAGGAAGACGGCCGACAGACCGGTGATCAGCGACCGGGTCAGCACCTCGCTCATCGAGCGGTTGACGATCTGCGAGAAGGCGGCCCGTGGCATGCGCGGCACGTTCTCGCGCACGCGGTCGAAGACGATGATCGTGTCGTAGAGCGAGTAGCCGAGAATCGTCAGGAAGGCCGCCACCGTCGCGCTGGACACCTCGCGACCGGTGAGCGAGTAGACGCCGGCCGTGATCAGGATGTCGTGCGCAACCGCGATCAGGACGGGGACCGCGTACTTGGCCTCGAAGCGGAAGGCGACGTAGGCCGAAATCAGCAGCAGGGAGAAGATGATCGCGAGGATCGCGCTGCGGGCCACCTGCTCGCCGAAGGTCGGCCCCACGCTGGTGTTTTCGAAGCTGCCCGGCTGGACGCCGAAGTCCGACTGGATGGCGGCCCGAACGTCGGCCACCCCTCCCGGTTGCAGCTCGCTCGCCTGGATCTGGAAGCCGGCGCCGAATGCCTCGTCGTCGGTCTCCTGAATCTCGGCGTCGGCGAGGCCCGCTTTGTCGAGCGTATCTCGCACTTCATCGACGGTGGCGCTTTGCTCGGGAGCGAAGTTGAGCCGCGTGCCCGACTCGAAGTCGATGCCCAGGTTGAGCTGACTGAGAGACAGCGAGAGGGCGCCGACGATGAGGATCACGCCGGAGACCGAGAAGAACCAGCGGCTGGCGCCGATGAAGTCGAAGTGCCACCTGGGGCCCGAGTCCTCCGTGCCCGCGCCGAGGAAGCGCGGTGAGTTGAGCAGGCGCCCGCGGCCGAAGGCGGCGAGCAGCGCCTGGGTGAAGACCACGGCGGTGAACAGCGAGACCAGGGTGCCGACGCCGAGCGTGAAGGCGAATCCCTTGACGCCGGCCGTTGCCAGGACGAAGAGGATGAAGGCCGTCAGCAGGGTGATGACGTTGGCGTCGACGATGGTCGCGATACCTCGCCTGTAGCCGACCGGGATCGCCGCGGACATGCTCCGCCCCGCTCTCACCTCCTCCTTGATCCGCTCGAAGATGACGATGTTGGAGTCCGCTGCGACGCCGATCGTGAGGATCAGGCCGGCGATGCCGGGCAGGGTCATCGTGATCGGGATCAGCTTGATCAGGGCGAAGAAGAAGACCGCGTAGACCGCCAGGCCGAGCACTGCCACCAGGCCGAGGAAGCGGTAGTAGATGATCAGGAAGACGACCACCAGGAGCAGCCCGATGATCCCGGCGCGCAGCCCCTGCTCGAGCGCCTGTTCGCCCAGGGTGGCCGAGACCTCCGACTGGCTGATCAGCTTCAGGTTGATCGGCAGCGCGCCGATCTGCAGCACGGTCGCCAGGTCCTGAGCTTCGGTGACGCTGTTGAAGCCCCCCGAGATCTGCGCGCCGGTGCGGCCGTCGATCCCATCGGGGTTTTCGGCGAAGTTGATCAGCGGGCGGGTTTTGACTTCGTTGTCGAGGACAACGGCGAAGCGGCCGGAGAGCTGTTCGGCTTCTTCCCCGGCGGCCGGACCGATCGCCCGCGCGGCACCGCGCTGGGCGATCCTGCGGGTCACCTCCTGGAACGCCTGGCGGCCCTCGTCGGAGAAGCCGAAGGAGACGTTTGGAGCGCCGAGTTCGTCGTATTCCTGCTTGGGCCGCGTGATGTCGAGGCCCGAGAGCGCCGGCCGGTCGCGCAGCGCGTACCAGCCGGGCTCGCCGTTCTCCAGGACCTGACCGCCGCGGTCGTTGGGAAGTTCGGAGACGACGATCGTCCCGGCGGGAACCTCGATCACAGTGCCTTTGTGAGGGCGCTTCTCCCCGGTCGGCTTCAGGTAGAGGTCCTTCTTGGCGAACTCCGGCCCGGCGATCAGCTCGCGCTGCTTGGAGTCGGCGAAGAGATAGAAGCGTGGGCGGCTGGTCGAGCAGGTGGTGCAGTCCTCGACCGGCTTCTGTTCGGAAGCCAGCTTTACCGCGTTGTAGGCGGCGGGGAAGGCGCCGGAGTAGAGCAGCTGCTGGTTTTCGAATTTGGCGATGTTGCGACCCGCGGCTTCCCATTCTTCGGTCGCCTTCTGCAGCGCGCCTTCGGGCGGTTCGGAGCCGGGACGGCCGCCGATCGCGAACTCCTGCCCGATCAGGTTCGGTTCCCAGTCATAGAAGAAGAGCTGGGCGGTCGTCCCCACCTGGTCGATCGCCCGCTGGGCGTTGCTGACGTCGGGGAGGCTGACCGCGATCCCGTCCTCGCCGATGCGCGAGACCTCGGGCTCGGCGACGCCGAACTGGTCGATGCGCTCGCGGATGATCTCGATCGAGCGTTCGATGTCCTCGCCGCTGACCGTCTCGACCTGGTTGGTGGGCGTGCCCTGGTAGATCAGTTCGACCCCGCCCTTCAGGTCGAGCCCGAGCTTGGTCGAGCTTCGAGCTGATCACCAGCAGCGAGGCGGCGATCAGCCCCGCCACGAAGATGAGGACGAAGCGGTTCCAGCGTCCAAGCCTCTTCATCTGCGCCTCCCCCTCCTCATCGTCTTACCCCTCCGGCGTAAGGACGATGAGAAGCCCACCGTCGTCGTCGTAGGCCGGGAAAACGTCGGCGACGGCCTCGGCCGGCAGATCGCCCTCGGCGTTGACCGAGACCCGCTTGCCGAGCGAGCGCACGCCCCACTCGAGCGACGTTTCGATCGGATCGCCAGCGGTGCCGCCGTTGGATGGCTGCGGCTCGCGGCGCTCGTCGGGCTCGCGCCATTCGAGCCCGAGCACCTCCTGCACCGGCCGGCCGATCACGTCCTCGTCGGTGAGGCCGGTCAGCTCGAAACTGCCCCGGCCCGCGTCGATCACCCTGGCCTGCTGGTCGCAGACGAAGAAGGCCGCGTTCGGCGCCGGGTAGTAGTCGTCGAGCAGCTCGAAGACGAAGCCGAAGCCGCATTTCGAGCAGCCCTTCGGACGGGCACTGAAGCCCGCGGTTCGCTCGGCGCTGGCCTCCCTATGGCCGCAGTTGGGGCAGATGAAGAACGGCATTCCCCGCCAGGTTACTGAGAGTGACTTTTAGAAGAGGCTTCTTGCGGCATCGGGAACCTGTAGGCCCAGGTGCTCATAGGCCCTCGGGGTGATCACGCGGCCCCTCGGAGTCCGCTTCAGAAGGCCCTGCTGGAGCAGATACGGCTCGAGCACGTCCTCGATCGTGTCGGCCTCCTCGCCGATCGCGACCGCGAGCGTCGAGAGGCCGACGGGGCCGCCGGCGAACTTGCTGGCGACCGTGTCGAGCAGGGCGCGGTCGCTGCGGTCGAGGCCGCCGGCGTCGACCTCGAGCATCTCCAGGGCCGAGGCGGCGACCTCGGCGTCGATCGCCCCGCGGTCCTTGACCTGGGCGAAGTCGCGGACGCGCTTCAGCAGCCGGTTGGCGACTCGGGGGGTGCCACGGGAGCGCTCGGCGATCGTGTGCGCTCCCTCGGTGTCGATCGCGACGCCGAGGATCCCGGCGGAGCGGACGACGATCTCCCCGAGGTGCTCGGGGCTGTAGTGCTCGAGCCGGTGGGAGAGGCCGAAGCGGTCGCGCAGCGGCGTGGTCAGCAGCCCGGCACGGGTCGTCGCCCCGATCAGCGTGAACGGAGGCAGCGGCAGCGTGACCGTGCGGGCGCCCGCGCCCTGCCCGAGCACGACCGGCAGCTCACCGTCCTCCATCGCCGGGTAGAGCGTCTCCTCGACCGCCCGGCCGAGCCGGTGGATCTCGTCGACGAAGAAGACGCTGCCCGGCTCCAGCGCGGTGAGGAAGGAGGCGACATCGGCCTTGCGCTCCAGCGCCGGGCCCGGCCGTCTGCACCATCGGCACGCCCATCTCCTCGGCGACGATGTGGGCCAGCGAGGTCTTGCCGAGGCCCGGCGGGCCGGCGAGCAGGACGTGGTCGAGCGGCTCGTCGCGGCCGCGCGCGGCCTCGATGAAAATCGCCAGCTGGTCGGTGACCTGGGCCTGGTTGACGAAGTCGGCGAGCCTGCGAGGGCGCAGCGAGCGGTCGAGATCCTCGTCGGGCACGTCGGCGCGGGCGTCGTGGACCCGCACGTCCTCGGCCTCGGGCAGGCCGTCGATGCCCGGCGTCCGGATGCGGTTCGGGCCGATCTCGCTCATGCCTTGCTCCGCGAGGACCCGGCCTTGCGCAGGGCGGCGGCGATCAGCTCCTCGGCGTCCTCGCTCTCGATCCCGTCGAGCAGCTGCTCGGCCTCCAGCGGCGCGTAGCCGAGGTTGACCAGGCCGTCGCGGGCGAGGCCGCGGGCGTCGCTCGCCGTCGCCGCCGACCAGCGCCACCTCCTCCTCCAGCGCCCCGGCGACCTTCTCGCGCAGCTCGACGATGATCCGCTCGGAGGTCCGCTTGCCGATCCCGGGCACGGCCTGGAAGCGCTTGGCGTCGCCGGCGGCGATCGCGCGCAGCAGCTCCCGCGCGGGCCCGCCGGAGAGCGCCGCGATCGCGACCTTGGGCCCGACGCCGCTGACCGAGATCAGCTCGCCGAACAGGTCGCGCTCCTCCTCGGAGGCGAAGCCGAAGAGCGCCAGCGAGTCCTCGCGGGAGATCAGCTCGGCGTGCAGGAAGGCCTCGCGACCCGTCGCCGGCACCGCCTTCAGCGTCTCCGACGAGACGGCGAGCCGGTAGCCGACCCCGCCGGCGTCGATGACGACGTGGTCGGGGCGGCGCACCATCACCTCTCCGCGGACGGCCGCGATCATGCCGCCGGCCTCGCGCCCTGCGCCACCGCGCCCGCGGCCGCCGACGGCCGCCTGGCGGCCGGTGCCGCCGCCGTGGCAGATCGCCACCGCCAGCGCGTCGGCGGCGTGGTCGGGCGTGGGCGGCTCGGGCAGGCCGAGCAGGGTGCCGACCATTCGCTGCACCTGCTCCTTGCCGGCGGCGCCGGAGCCGCAGACGGCCATCTTGATCGCCTGCGGCGTGTAGGTGAAGCAGCGCACGCCCCGCTGGGCGGCGGCGAGCATCGCCGACCCCGCTGGCCCTGGCCGACGGCCATCGCCGAGTGGACGTTCTTGCCGAAGTAGAGATCCTCGAGCGCCATCGCCTTGGGCTCGTGCCAGTCGATCAGCTCGCGAGAGCGCGCCGTGGATGCGCTCCAGGCGCCGCTCCATCGGCTGCTCGGGCGAGGTCTCGACCACGCCGCCGTCGAGCGCGACCATGCGGCTGCCCTCGACCCGGACGACGCCGAAGCCGAGGTTGGCTGCGCCGGGGTCGATCCCCATCACGACTTGCATGGGAAGTGATTCTGGGAGTAGCCTCGGATGCCTTCAGAGGAGGCGGGTGCCCCTCCCCAAACGCTCGGCGGGAGCCTCGCTGGAGTGTTTTGGGAGGGACACCGCCTCCACTCCGTCCCACCCGGGCTAAGCCGCTTGAGCTGCCAATTTTTCGATGATCTCCTCGGGCATGTCGAAGTTGGCGTGGACCTCGTTGACGTCGTCGTGCTCCTCGAGGGCGTCGACCAGGCCGCAGCAGCCATTCGGCGTCGTTTCCCTTGACCTCGACCGTGCTCTTCGGCTCCATCGTCACCTCGGCGGACTGCGATCTCGACCCCGGCCGCCTCGAGCGCCTCGCGCACGGCGCTCAGGTCGCCCGGCTCGCAGAGCACCCGCAGCTGGTCGCCGTCCTCGCGCACGTCCTCGGCGCCGGCGTCGATCGCCGACGATCAGGTCGTCCTCGCTGTAGCGGTCGCCGTCGACGACGACGACGCCGCGCTTCTCGAAGATCCAGGCGACCGAGCCGGGCTCGCCGAGGCTGCCGTGGTGCTTGGTGAAGGCGTGGCGGACGTCGGCGCTGGTGCGGTTGCGGTTGTCGGTCAGCGCCTCGACCAGGATCGCGGCGCCGCCCGGGCCGTAGCCCTCGAAGAGGACGCTGCTCGATCGCCTCGGCGTCGGTGCCGACGCCGCTGCCGCGGTCGATCGCCCGCTGGATGTTGTCCTTCGGCATCGAGGCGTCGCGCGCCTTCTGGACCGCGGTCGCCAGCGGTCGGGTTGCCGTCTGGGTCGCCGCCGCCGTCGCGGGCGGCGACGGTGATCGCCCGCGCCAGCTTGGTGAAGAGCTTGCCGCGTTTGGCGTCGGCCGCGCCCTTCTTGTGCTTGATCGAAGACCACTTCGAGTGACCGGACATAGCTGCCATTCTATGAACAGGGATGGTCACCGAGTCGCATCAGCGTCAGGCACGGCCAGGGGACTGGCCGCCAGCGTGGTCTTCGTCGCGATGCTGCTCGCCGCCCTCTCGATCTGGACCGCGATCCCGCTGACCTGGATCTACATCGGCTCCAAGGTCTCCCAGACCCAGTTCCCGAGCGAGGGCCCCTACTTCGTCGTCGCCGTCGGGATCATCGTCTCGATCGTCGCTCGATCGCCTGGCTGATCGGCCGCCTCAACCGCCTCTACATCCAGATCACCGGCACCAACCGGCTGGCCCCGATGCGCGCCGCCTGGCTGAAGAGCATGCGCGACACGTCCGCCCCGGTCGGCACGACCACCGTCGTCGAGGCCGTCCTGATGGGCTCGGTGCTGCTCGCGGCCTTCTGCCTGACCGTCTGGTTCTTCCTCCTCGCCGGCTCCCCGCTGCCCGACTCAGTAGCTCAGACGACGAACTTGCCGTCTTCCTGCATCACCTGGCCGTCGACTTCGAGCTTGCCGCCGAGGCGCAGGTCGCAGACCAGGTCGGTGTGGACGGCGGACTCGTTGACGCCGCCGGACTCGGGGTAGCTGCGTGCCGACCGCCATGTGGACGGTGCCGCCGATCTTCTCGTCGAGCAGGACCTCGCGGGTGCCGCGGTCGATCGCGTAGTTGGTGCCGATGCCGAGCTCGCCGAGGCGGCGGGCGCCCTCGTCGGTGTCGAGCAGCTGGATCAGGAACTCCTCGCCGCGCTCGGCGCTGGCGTCGACGACCTTGCCCGGACTCGAAGCGCAGGCGCACGCCGGAGACCTCGCGGCCGCCGATCACCGCCGGCAGGTGGAAGGTCACCTCGCCCTCGACCGAGTCCTCGACCGGGCCGGTGAAGAACTCGCCGTCGGGCATGTTGTGGTCGCCGTCGCAGGGGATGAACTTGCGACCGGCGATGCCGAGCGTGATGTCGGTCCCCGGCGCCGTGACCCGCACCTCCTCGTGGCCCTCGATCCACTCGGCCAGCCGTTCGCACTCCTCCGAGGCGCGCTTCCAGGCGGTCAGCGGGTCGGGGTCGTCGGCGAGGCAGGCGCCGAAGTAGAAGTCCTCGTAGTCGGCCGAGGCTCATCTCGGCCTCCGAGGCGTAGGCGTTGGTCGGGTAGAGCGTGTAGCACCAGCGGAAGTCGCCCGCGGCGCTGCGCTCCATCATCCTCGCCAGCAGGTCGCCGATCGCCGGTCTGGCGGCGGGTCTGGCGCTCCGGCGGCACGGCGGAGAGCTCGCGCGTGTTGGTGCTGGCGCCGACCGCGATGCGCACGTCGGCGTTCTCGACCATCCACTCCGTCACCGGCGAGATCCAGTCGAGCTGCGCGTCGCTGGCGTGCTTGTAGTAGACGGCCGCCTGGCCGTCGAGGGCGACGTTGAGGATCGGGTGGGCGCCGGCCTTCAGCACCTCCTCGTAGACCGCGCGCAGCAGCGGCTCGGCGCCGACTTCGCCGTCGATCGAGACGACCTCGCCCTCCGTCACCTTGGTCGAGTAGCCGACCAGGATCTTCGCCAGGTTCTCCGCCCTTGGGTCTCTCACCGCGCCGCCTCCTCTCGCTCCGCGCTCACCGCGCTCGTCGTCATCGCCATGAACAATGCGTGAAGGCGCGGATCGTCGGTCAGCTCGGGGTGGAACGCGCAGGCGAGCACGCTGCCTTCGCGGATCGCCACCGGGTGGCCCTCGTAGGTGGCCAGCACCTCGACGCCCGGCCCGCACCGGTCGACCCAGGGGGCGCGGATGAAGACCGCGCGCAGCGGCTCGTCGCCGATCCCCGCGACGCTCGAGGTCCGCCTCGAAGCTCTGCAGCTGACGGCCGAAGGCGTTGCGCGCGGCGGTCGCGTCGATCAGGCCGAGGTGCTCGCTCGTCGCAGACGATCATCCCGGCGCAGGTGCCGAAGACCGGACCTCCCGCCTCGTCGGTGCGCGCGGATCGGCTCGGCCAGCCCGGCCGACTCGATCCCCTTGGAGATCGTCGTGCTCTCGCCGCCCGGGATGACGAGCCCGTCGAGGCCCTCCAGGTCGGCGGGAGCCCTGCACCTCGCGCGACCTCGGCCCCGAGCTCGCGCAGCATCCGCGCGTGCGCTTCGAACCCGCCCTGGATCGCGAGGACGCCGATGCGCAGGTCAGGCACCGCGGTCCTGCAGAAGCGCGTCGGCCGCCGCCAGCTCGGCGATCTCGAGCCCGGGCATCGCCTCGCCGAGCCCGATCGAGGCCGCCGCGACCCGCTCGGGGTCGTCGAAGTGCGTGGTCGCCTCGACGATCGCCCGCGCCCGGCGCTCCGGGTCGGCGCTCTTGAAGATCCCCGAGCCGACGAAGTTGCCTTCGGCGCCCAGCTGCATCATCAGCGCCGCGTCGGCCGGCGTGGCGATTCCGCCGGCGCAGAAGAGCGGCACCGGCAGGCGGCCCGTCGCGGCGACCTCGTGGACGACCTCGAGCGGCGCCTGGTGCTCCTTGGCGGCGCCGGCCAGCTCCTCCTGGCCCGAGCTGGGCGAGCCGCTTGATCCCGGCGACGATCTCGCGCATGTGGCGCACGGCCTCGACCACGTTGCCGGTGCCGGCCTCGCCCTTGGAGCGGATCATCGCGGCGCCCTCGCCGATGCGCCGCAGCGCCTCGCCGAGGTTGGTCGCGCCGCAGACGAAGGGGACCTCGAAGGCGAGCTTGTCGATGTGGTTGCGCTCGTCGGCGGGCGTCAGCACCTCCGACTCGTCGATGTAGTCGACCTCGAGCGCCTGCAGAACCTGGGCCTCGGCGAAATGGCCGATCCGCGCCTTGGCCATGACCGGGATCGTCACCGCCTCCTGGATCCCCTTGATCATCGCCGGGTCCGACATCCGCGCGACGCCGCCGTCCTTGCGGATGTCAGCCGGGACCCGCTCCAGGGCCATCACCGCACAGGCCCCGGCCTCCTCGGCGATCCGCGCCTGCTCAGGCGTGACCACGTCCATGATCACGCCGCCTTTGAGCATCTCGGCGAGGCCGGTCTTGACCCTGAAAGTCGCTCGCTCAGTCACGAGCCGCATATTACGGCCCAAGCGCGGTCGCAGTTTCCGCCGCTAAGCGAGGGAAAGTGCGACATCGGGCCGGGGCTACTTCAGTTTGTAGGCGCGGATGCGGTCTTTGTGGGCGGCTTCGTCGCGGGCGTAGAGGCCGTGGGCCAGCGCCTGGACGAGCGCCATCAGCGCCGTGTTGGAGCGAGCGAAGGAGGGGCTGTTGGAGGAGTAGTAGAGCGTCTGCTCGGCGTGCTCGCCGACCTCGGACATCGAGGCGTCGGAGATCGCCAGCGTGTGCGCGTTGCGGTGCAGGGCCAGCTTCATCGCCCGCAGCAGGAGCGGGTGGGCGCGGCCCGAGGAGAGGACGATGACCAGTGTCTCGTCGTCGATCCGCCCCAGCCGCTGCAGCGACTCGCCGCCGGTGCTGGCGACGATCTCGGCGCGGATGTCGAGCAGGCTGAGCGTGTGCCGCAGGTAGCTGGCGAAGAAGGCCATCTGGTCGACGCCGACGATCACGACCCGCTGCGCCTCGGCCAGTGCGGCGACGGCGCCGTCGACCTGCTCGCGGGTCAGGTTGCGCGCGGTTTCCTCGAGGTTCGCGTAGTCGGCGCCGAGCGAGCCCTCGAGCTCGGAGTGGTCGAAGGAGAAGAGCGAGCCGGCGCTGGACGCCGCCGTTCGCCGCCGCTCCGGCGCGTCCGGTACTCCTCGATCGCCGCCTGCTGAAGCTCGGGATAGCCCTCGAAGCCGAGGGCCTGGGAGAAGCGCACCACCGTCGATGACGAGGTGCTCGCTCTCCGGGCCAGCTCCTCGGCGGTGAGGAAGGCTGCCTCGTCGAGATGGTCGACGATGTAGCGGGCGACGTCTTTCTGCGAACGCGAGAACTCGTCGAAGCGCTCCTGGATGTAGTCGGAAAGGCTCTTGAGCTGCGCGGCTGGATTTGGTTGCGGTCTTGGTCACGGCGGTCCAGTTCGCCGGACCCCACGCTTTCCCTTCCGGCACATCTGGTTGGATGGAGCCGCAGATGACGCTCGAGCAGGCGCTGCGCCTCACCAACCGCAACATGATCGCCTTCGACCTGGTCCTCGGCAGCGGCCGCGATCCTCGCCCCGGAGGCGACCCTGAGGGTGCTCGGCCACGACGAGCCCTCCCCCGACGCCGCGCACCTCTTCCGGCGCTGCGGCCCGATCTGGCTCACCTTCGCCGCCGCCCACGCGATGGCCGCGCGCGCGCGGCGAGCAGCGCGACTGGTGGGCGCTGGCCTGGCTGCGCGGCACCGAGATCGCCACCGACGCGCTCTGGGCGGAGTCGCCGGCGGTCAGCCGCCCCGGCGCCAAGCTCGGCCTGCGCCTCGCCGGCGTCGCGAACCTGGCGATGGCCGCCGGCTTCGCCTGGCTGTCTCGGAGGTAGCGAGGTGGCGGACCTCGCCGGGCTGCCCAGACAAGCGCTGGAGCCTGCGCGGGACTGACGGACGAGGGCGACGAGGCCTGGCTGATCCGCGGCATCTCGCGCAAGCTCTACCGCTGCCCGGGCTGCCACGGCGAGATCGAGATCGGCAGCCGAGCACACCGATCGTCCAGTACGTGCTCCGCCTCGGCGGCACCGAGCACCACCACTGGCACCGCCGCTGCGCCGAAGAGATGCTGATCCCCGAACTGCGCGAGGCTGAAGCGGGTGCCGGCCGGCGAGTCCTCGCAGTCGAAGCTCGAGGCGCGGGGCCGCCGGCCGTCGGGCCGGCGCGCGCCGCTGACGTGAACCGCCGCGCCGAGCTGGCCTCGATCTACGCGCGGATCGGCCGCACCTACCTCAGCTGGGCGCGGTCGCTGCTGCCGCTGGCGCGTGATCGTCTTCGTGCCGCTCGGGCTGGTCCACGCGATCCCGGTCCAGGCCGAGATCGGCTCGCTTCGACGTCGACAGCCTGATCGAGATCCTCGCTGCCGCGGCGGCCGTGATCGTCCTCGCCGTCACCGGGCTGATCGGCGAGGTCTTCTACACCGGCGCGGTGGCGATCGCGCTCACCCACCCCCACGACGGCAAGCCACCGTCCCTGCGCGAAATCGCCGCGCATGGTCAACTACCGGCCGCTGATCGCGATCGACCTGATCTACGGCGTCGCTGGTCGCCGTCGGCCTCGTCGTCCTCGTCGTGCCGGGCATCCTCGCCTTCGTCTACCTCGGCCTCGCGGCGCCGGTGGTCGAGATCGAGCACCGCGGCGTGCGCGCGGCCTTCGCCCGCAGCCTGCAGCCTCGTCCGCGGCAAGCTTCTGGCTGGTCGCTGGCCGTCCTGGTCCCGATCGAGATCGTCGGCGACGGCCTCACCAACCTCGCCACCGAGCTCGCCCACGACCTGCTCGGCGAGCTCGCTGCTCGCCGAGTGGCTGGCCGACATCGCTGTCCAACATCGTCTTCACCCCGTTCTACGCGGTCGCCGCGGTGCTGCTCACGCTCGACCTGATCCGCGACCGTGACGGCGCGCGCGCCGCGACTACACTCGACGCCGCCGACCGATGAGCACCGCCTCGATCTTCACCGACTTCTGGAACGACCAGATCGTCGCCGACGGCAAGCAGGGCCTCTTCCTTGTCCTCGTCGGCTTCATCCTCTCCTTCGCCTTCATCCGCATGAGCACGCGGCTGATGCGCAGCCCCAAGGTCCCCTGGTGGCCGGGCAGCGTGGTCAGCGAGAGCGGCGTCCACGTCCACCACCTCGTCTTCGGGATCGTCACGATGATGATCGCCGGCACGCGTCGGCTTCAGCGCGCTCGGCGAGAGTCCCTGGCTGGAGATCTGCGCCTTCGCCTTCGGCGTCGGCGTCGGCCTGACGATCGACGAGTTCGCGCTCTGGGTCTACCTCGACGACGTCTACTGGGCCGAGGAGGGGCGCAGCTCGATCGACGCGACCGTGATCGCCGCCGCGGCGATGGTCCTGATCCTGCTCGGCTTCAGCCCGTTCAGCTTCGACACCGGCTCCCTCGGCGAGATCGCTCGGCAGCATCGTCGGCGCGCGCCTTCGTCTTCGCCCTGGTCGCGATCTGCTTCGTCAAGCAGCGCCTGATGCACGGCTGCGGTCGGCTTCTTCGTCCTTCCCGTCGCGATCTACGGCGCCTGCCGGCTCGGCAAGCCGGGCTCGCCCTGGGCGCGCCGGCGCTACGGCGAGCGCGACCCCGTCAAGCAGACGAGGGCCGAGGAGCGCTTCCCGCCCGACCGGCGCACCGAGCGCTTCAAGAACGCCTTCCGCGACATCGTCGGCGGCAAGCCGAGCGAGGGCGTCGCCGCGGCCCAGCAGGAGGCGATCGCCGCCACCCGCGAGGCGGTGGCCGAAGCGCGCCACCGGGCCGAACGGGTGGCGCACATCGACCGGTCCGACTCGGACCGGCGCTAACGCGACCCGCTCCGGCCTGCGGCAAACCACCGACCCGGTGCGCGGCGCTACCCCGATGCCCGGCGGGGCCGCGCCTGGAACCGTGAGGACGATGGATGCGTCGCCCTCCGCGAACGGAACCGCAAGGCCCCGGGTGGTCGTCCTCGGCGGCGGCTTCGGGGGACTGGAGACCGCCTTCTACCTGCGCATGCTCGTCGGCGATCGGGCCAAGATCACGCTCGTCTCCGACCAGAGGTGCTTCCTCTTCAAACCGAACTCGATCTACGTTCCGTTCGGGCTCGATCCCGACCGGCTGCGGACCCCGCTGGCCAAGCCCGCGGCCCGCAAGGACATCGAGCTGATCCAGGCCAGGGCACACGAGATCGACGTGGACCGCCGCCAGGTCCTGCTCGAGGGCCTCACCCTCCCCTACGACTTCCTCGTCGTAGCCACAGGCTCGGGGATGCGCCCGGCCGAGATCCCGGGACTCGCGGAGCACGCGATCAGCACCTGGACGCCGGTCGACATGCTGCGGCTGCGAGCCGGCTTCGAGGTGCTGATCGAGGCGGCCGCCCACCGCGAAAGGCGTCGCATGCTCTTCGTCGTCCCGCCCAACAACAAGTGCGCCGGGCCGCTGTACGAGATCGTCCTGATGCTCGACACCTGGCTGCGCCGAAGGGGTGCCCGCGAGAACGTCGAGATCGTCTGGTCGACCTTCGAGCAGTCTTATATCCAGGCCTTCGGCCCGCGACTGCACGATGTTGTCGAGTCCGAGTTCGAGCGCCGCGACATCGCCGGCCACACCGGCTGGGCCGTGGAGCGGGTCGAGCCCGGCACCGTCTCCTATGCCAACGGCGAGCAGCTCGGCTACGACGTCCTCGTCGCCTTCCCGCCCTACGTCGCCTCGACCGCCTTCGCCGGCCTGCCCACCGACGACCGCGGCTTCCTCGAGACCGAGCTCGCCAGCCGGCGCGTGGTCGGCCACCCCGAGATATTCGCCGTCGGCGACGCCGGCGACTTCCCGGTCAAGCAGGCCTTCCTCGCCTTCCTGCAGGCCGACGCGGCGGCCTCCCACCTCGCCGCAGAGGTGCTCGGCGGCGAGCCGGAGCACGAGCTTCGACCCGGTGAGCATGTGCGTGATGGAGCAGTTCGACAAGGCGACCTTCGCCCAGGTGCCGCTGCGGCTGACCGGCGACCCCGAGCACCCGACCGAGGTCCGCCCCGACGCCGACGGCGACTATCGCGTCGGCTCCTCGAAGAGCTGGCGCGCCGGGAAGAAGATGCTCGGGATGTCCGTCCCCTGGCGCTTCAGCCGCGGCGAGCCGTTCCACGGCGGCAACTTCTGGCGCGGCATGGACACCGGCCTCAAGGCGATGTCCAGCGTCCTGGCCAAATAGATCGCAAGCGTTAACCGGGAGCAAACAACCCGCACCTAGACTGGAGACTGGAAATGCGTCGTCTCCTCATAGCTGCCGCCGTCCTCGCCCTCTGCCTGCCGATCGCCGGGGCCGCTGCGCAGCGCCAGATCGTGCAGTCGGGCAACGTGCGCGTTTCCTTCGACGGCCGGCTTGCCCCCCGTGCGCTGCCGCGCGAGCGCCCGGCGCCGGTGACCGTGCACCTCAATGGCTCGGTCGCCACCGTGGACGGCACTCGCCCGCCGCAGCTGCGCGAGATCTCCGTGGCGGTCAACCGCGCCGGACGGGTCTCGACCGCGGGCCTGCCGACCTGCCCCCCCTCCCGCCTTCAGCAGACCAGCACCTCGGCCGCGCTCGACCTCTGCCGCGGCGCCCTGGTCGGCCACGGCCGCTTCGCCGCCGGGGTAGATGTCTCGGACTCGTCCCTGATCCCGGCCAAGGGGGCGGTGCTCGTCTTCAACAGCAGCACTCGCGAAGGCCCGGGGATGGTCCTGCACCTCTACGGCACGACGCCGGTGAAAGCCGCCTTCATCCTCCCCTTCGAGATCTCGCGCCAGCCCCGGGGGGAGTTCGGGACAGTCTTCTCAGCCAAGATCCCGAGGCTCGCCTCCGACCTTGGCTACGTCACCGACATCGAGCTGACGATCGGCCGCAGGTACCGCCACGCCGGCGAGGCACGCAGCTTCCTCAGCGCCAGCTGCGCCGCGCCGGCCGGCTTCCCCGGGGCGGTCTACCGGCTGGCGAAGGCGACCTTCACCTTCCCCGAAGGCAGGCAGCTGACCAGCAAGCTGCCCGGGGACTGCAAGGTCCGGTAGCTACTCGACCAGCGCCTCGGCTTCGCCGGGAGGGGCCAGCGCGGCCCCCGCGTCGAGCCAGCGAGGCGCGCCCAGGACCCACCGCCCGGCCCTCGGCACCGCCTCGGTGAGCAGCTCCGCGTATGCGATGCCGGGGTCGGCCTCGCTGCCGAAGCCGAAGAGGAGCTCGGGTGCCAGCGAGGCGCACATCGCGGCGCGGCCCTCGACCAGCCGCCGGTAGTCGTTGCGCTCCAGCTCCCCCGCGTGGGCGCCGAGCACGGCAAGGACCTCGCGCATCCGCGACGGCCCGAAAGGGGTCGCCAGGGTCGGCTGGCGCAGCGAGCCCCAGAGCGCCCACATCCACCAGCGCGGAGCGCCGTCGCCGAGAGCGGCAAGCCCCTCGCGGACGGCGCCGGCGACGAGGACGTGGGCCGGGTGCAGCTCGTGCGGCCCCGGCGAGACGACGAGCGCCGGTCCCAGCTCGGCGATCGCCTCGGGGACCGCTGCCCGGGGGTCGAGGTCCTCGGGGACGCGCAGCTCGAAGCCGGCGAGCCCGCAGGCCTCGCGCAACTCGGCCTCGCGTCGCCGGCGCTGCCCCGGCCCCCCGAGCCCGCAGGCCAGGTTGACAACCCTCCAGCCCGCATCGCGGAGCGCCATCAACGTTGCCGGCGCCCCGATCGCCTCGTCGTCGGGGTGGGGGGCGCAGTGCAGGACGACCCCGCTCAAAGCCCGAGGCCGCCGACCCCGCGCTCGTCCCAGCCGAGGTGATGGGCGAGCTCGTGGCGAAGCGTGCGCTCGACCTGCCTTGCGAGCAATGCCCGGTCGTGGCCGAAGTCGCGCTCCAGCGTGTCGCGGTAGATCACGATCCGGTCTTCGTAGCGCTCGCGGGCGATCCCGTCCCCCTCGTAGAGGCCGTAGGCGCGCATCTCGGCACCGCGGTCGGAGATGACGACCGCGACGCCCTCCAGCACCCGCTGGAATTCCTCCGGCAGGGCGTCGATCGCGTCGGCGACAAGCGCCTCGAAGGGGTCCATTGCCTCGGGCTCCGCCATCTCACCCGAAAGGATGACCAATCGCCTGCCGCTGGATCACGCCGCCGCCTTCCTGACCACGCCCCGGGGCCGCCCCTTGGAGACCCAGCCGGCCCAGAAGTAGAGGGCGACGAGCAGCGAGGCGAGCAGCGCGATGGCCGAGTCGAGGCGGGTCAGGTTGAGAGCCAGAACCAGCGCCACGAGCGCCGCCCCGCAGAGGTTGAGCGACATCGCGCCGAGCCGACCGTCGCGGTGGGACAGCTTCGCGCAACCGAGGGTCGCGGCGAGGAAGCTGGCGAAGACCGAGACGGCATAGAACTGGACCAGCTCCTGCTCCCGCCCGCCGGCGGCGAGGATCATCGCCACCGAGACGGCGGCGATCAGGAAGACGCCCCACTGCGCGACGAGGAAGCGATTCTCCCGGCGCAGACGCTCCGGGAGGAGTCCCGCACCGTCCGCGCCGACCCCGGCCAGCGCCTTGAGGACGCCCGAGCCGGCCAGGTAGGAGGACGCCGCGGCGGCCAGCAGGAGCAGGCCGCTGAAGACCTGGAAGATGGCGAACGCCGCGCCGCTGCCGAGCGCCTCCCGGGCAAGCTCGGCGAGCAGGGTCGAGTCGGGGCCCGGCAGCCCGATACCCAGCCGCACGACCGCAATCGCCAGGCTGACTGTCAGGCTGCCGACGATCGCCACCATCAGCCACAGGGTGCCGCGACCGAAGCGGCGGCGGCCACGCTCGCCGAGCTGGGGAAGCTGGGCGATCGCGTTCGAGGGGGCCTCCACTCCGGTCGCCAGCGCCATCCCCAGGGGAAGGGCGGCGAGCACCGCTGCCAGCGAGACGTTGGCGAGCAGTGGCGTGTCGGGCAGGGTCGCCCCGTCGTGGCTCGCCGTGCCGGTCCCGCCGAACAGGCCAATCGCGACCACCGCCAGCGCGAGCAGCAGGAACAGCTGCGTCGCGAGCGCGAAGCCGATCCTGCCGCGGTGGCCGACGAGGACTCCCACCGCAACGGTCACGGTGAGGACCAGCGCGATCGCCGGCCGGGCTGGCGCCAGATCCGGCACGAAGGCGATCAGGGCGGCCGCGCCGGCGGCGCAGCTGACCGCGACCGTGAGGGTGAAGTCCACCAGCAGGGCCCCGAGCGGCAGGAATGCCCAGCCCTCGCCGAATGCCTCGGCGACGCCCTCCGGGCCGCCGCCGCCGGCGGGGAAGCGCCCGATCAGCTGGTGATAGGTGGCGGAGACGACGACGATAATCCCGACGACCAGCGCCATCGTCGCCACCAGGCTGGCCGGATTGCCGTCGAGCGCCCGCAGCGCCGCCTCGAGCGCGTAGGCGACCGAGGAGACCGGGTCCGCCATCACCGTGAAGGCGAAGGCGACGAAGAGATGAAGGCGGCTCGGCACCATCCCGGGGCCTCGCCGAGCCGCCGTCCCCACCTGGCTTAGTAGCCGTACCTTTCGGCCTGCTCTTCGGCTTCTTCGATCGCCTTGTTGGCTTCGTCCTTGCCCTTTTCGATGCCTTCCTTGGCTTCCTTTTCGGCCTGTTCGATCGTCTTTTCGGTCTGGCTCTTGCCGCCTTCGACGCCCTTCTTGGCTTCTTCCTTGCCCTTTTCGATGCCTTCCTTGGTCGCCTTTTCGGCCTCTTCGAAGCCCTCCGTCACTTCGCCTTTGGCCTTTTCGATGCCCTTCTTGGCTTCTTCGAGGCCCTGTTCGAGCCGATCTTCGGCCTCCGAGACGCTGTCGCTGTCGCTGCCCCCGCAGCCGGCCGCGACCGCACCGAAGGCGCCGACCGCGAGCATCAGCGCCGCGACGCGAGCCACCCGCCCGTTCCACCTACTCGAATCTCTACTCGACACAATCGCTCCTCTCGGTTGCAGGGGTTGAGCCGCGATCTTTGCACCGAACGCGGCGCGCGGCCAGCGGGCGCGCTTCCCCACCCCTCCTTCCGGTGCGCCTTATGCCAGCTATGAGCACATAAAGCGCACCGGAAGGGCCTTGCCGCGGCTAGGGTGCCGTGCGGATGAGCGAGGCGGGATCGGCGGAGAGGGACGGGGGGATTCCCCGCAGGCTGCTGCGGATCGCCGCCTGGATCGGCGGCGTAGCCCTCGCTCTCGCCGTCCTCGAGCTGCTCGGCGTGCCGGTCCTCGCCTGGATCGGCGACTTCCTCGACAAGGTCGCTGACGTCCCCGTCTGGGCGGTCGTCGCCGGGGTCGGGCTGGAGAGCGTGCAGACCAGCCTCGCCGCGCTTGCCTGGTACGGCATCCTGCGGGCGGCCCTCCCCCGCTCCGCGATCCCCTTCCGCCTCGTCCTCGCCTCCTACGCGGTCGCCGTCGCGCTCAACGGCTTCCTGCCGGCGAACCTCGGGACCTTCGTCATGCTGGTGATGTTCACGACGCTGATCGCCGGCGCGTCATTCGCGCTCGTCGTGTCCGGGCTGATCGTCGAGAAGATCCCCTTCACCGTCTTCAACGTCGGCCTCTACCTCTATCTCTTCCTGACGATCAGCGGCTCCTTCTCGATCAAGCTCGGCTTCCTCGCCGAGCACACCGCCCTCGTCGTCGCCCTGGTCATCGGCGCCGTGGTCCTGCTGATCCTGCTCGCGCGCGTCTTCTGGGAGCGACTGGCCAGTGTCCGCGCGCAGCTGCTGCTCGGCGGCGCGATCCTGCGCTCGCCGCGGCGGACCGCGACGCGGCTCTTCCTGCCGGTGCTGGGCAGCTACCTGGCGCGCCTGGCGATCGTCGGCGTCTTCCTCGGTGCCTACGGGATCCCGGTCACCTTCCAGAACATCGCCACGGTGACCGCCTCCAACTCGATCTCCAACAGCGTGTCGGCCACACCCGGCGGGGTCGGCGTGACCCAGGCGATGAACTCGGCCGCGCTGGCTGGCGAAGCCTCGGCTGGAGATGCGACCGCCTACTCGATCGGCCAGCAGCTGATCATCTCCACCTGGGACGTGATCTTCGCGATCGCCCTCGTCTCCTGGGTCTTCGGCTGGTCTGGCGGCAGGCAGCTGGTCGAGTCCTCCTACGCCGAGGCGAAGGCGAGGAGCCGGGAGGCTCGCGAGAGCCACAAGGCGAGCCGGCAGACCGGATAGGGTTCGTCTCCTGAAAAACTGGCCAGTCAGCCAGTTGGCCCGGTAGCATCCGCCACCCCACCCTGACGAGGAGCTTCGAATGAGCCAAGGAACCCGCAAGATCGAGGACGAGCTGGTGCTGGAGCGCAAGCACTGGGTCGACGGCCCTCCCCATGCGCTGTTCAAGGAGATGCGCAGCGGCTGCCCGGTCCACTGGACCTCAAAGGTGACGGAACTCCCGGCGGCCAAGGGCTTCTGGTCGGTGACCACGGCCGACGACGTGCATGCCGTCAGCCGCGACTGGCAGACCTACTCCTCCGAACTCGGCGGCGTGGTCGTGATCGACGAGGTCTTCCCGATCGAGCTCGCGCGGGCGATGTTCATCGGCATGGACCCGCCCAAGCACGACCGGCTCAAGGCGCTCTTCCAGGCGGGCTTCACGCCGAAGCGGATCGCGGCGCACGAGCCGGCGATCCGCGAGATCGTGATCGGGACGCTGGAGCGGCTCGAGGGCCGCGAGTCCTGCGACCTCGTCGACGACGTCGCCCAGCCGGCCGTCTCGCGGGTGATCGGAAGCTTCATGGGGATCCCCGAGGAGGACGACCAGGCCTGGGCGGAGCTGATGAACATGGCGCTCGCGGCAAGCGACCCCGACTACAGCCCGACGACCGGCGACGTCGAAGAGACGATCCAGAAAGCGATCGAGCTGGTCTTCGCCCGCTGCGGCAAGCTGATCGCGGAGCGGCGCGAGAACCCGACCGACGATCTGACCAGCGTCCTCATCCACTCCGAGGTCGAAGGCCAGATGCTCGAGGAGCACGAGATCGTGATGGGGTTCTTCCTGCTCGTCGCCGCCGGCAACGACAGCACCCGCTCGACTTACTCCAGCGCGATGCGGGCGCTGATGGAAGACCGCGAGCAGATGCAGCTGCTGCTCGACGACCCGAGCCTGATCCCGGGCGCGGTCGAGGAGGCGCTGCGCATGTTCCCCGCCTTCGCCCACTTCCGCCGCACGGCGACGAAGGACACCGAGCTGAATGGGCAGCAGATCAAGAAGGGCGAGAAGGTGGTGATGTGGTACGCGTCCTCCAACCGCGACGAGACGCGCTACGAGGACCCGGACCGCTTCGACGTCCTGCGCAACCCCGAGCACCAGGCATTCGGCGCCGGCGGCCGCCACTTCTGCCTCGGCACCGCCCTGGCCCGGCTCGAGCTGAAGATCTTGCTCGAGGA
This sequence comes from uncultured Solirubrobacterales bacterium, assembly GCA_963801245.1. Taxonomy (GTDB): domain Bacteria; phylum Actinomycetota; class Thermoleophilia; order Solirubrobacterales; family 70-9; genus VRUE01. The sequence continues at coordinate 507,699 of CAWDEA010000003.1, read as the reverse complement.
GACGCTGGCCCGCTACCCGGACATCGCGATCGACGGCGAGCCGAAGTTCGTCGAGTCGGCCTTCCTCAACCAGCTGAAGACGCTGCCGGTAAGGCTGAACGGGTAGCGGGAAGCCGACTCGACCCGGCTCAGGAGCCGAGCAGCTTGGCCTTCTGAGCCGCGAACTCCTCCTCGGTGAGGATCCCCTGGGCCTTGAGCTCGCCGAGCTCCTTGAGCTGGTCGATCGTCGACTGGCCCCCGGCTTCCGGAGCCGGTGCGGGCGCCGGCGCCTGGGCGGCTTCCTGCTGGGCCCAGCGCTCGCCCTGGCGTTTGGAGACGCGGTTGCTGACTGCGGTCGCGGTCCCGGCGATCGCGGCGGTTCGTGCAACTCCTCGAATCAGTCCCGGCATGGATCTTCCTCCTTCAGGCTTGTGCCTCGACCGCGTCGAGCGCGGCGAGGACGTCTTGAACTGGGATGCGGCCGCTGGCGACGAGCTGGGCGCCGGTGCGGCGCATCGCGGCGGCAAAGGGCGCGGCCCAGCTGTTCTCGTAGACCAGCAGCGCCGCCGAGGTGCCCGGCTCGAGCGCCTCGCCCGCGGCCGCGACGTCGTCGTCGGACAGCAGGCCGGAGGATGCGCCCTCGAATGCGGCGAAGGCCTCAACCCCGTCGCCCAGGTCGGCGATCTCCAGGGCAGCGACGGAGCCGTCCTCGCCCTTGGCGATGAAGGCCAGGTCGAGGATGCGGATCAGGCCGCGGTCGACCAGGTCGATCAGGTACGGAGCGGCCTCGCCGGTCGGCTGGCGATCCGGCCACTCGACGATCAAGTAGTCGATCGGGCCCATCTCATCGAGCGCTTCGGCGTTCAACTTCGCTCCCTCCTTCGCTGGTTCAGGAAAGCCGGAACCTCCGGCCCATGCACCCTAGCGCCTGGCCGGCACCTCACCCGCATCCATCGGGTGCAGCTCGCCCTTGGCCAGCGCCTCGGTGCGCAGATGGCCGACCGCCTGGTACTCGGCCGAGGCGATCATGTCGAGGAAGGCCTGCCGGGTCGGGTATTCGACGAGGGCGACCAAGTCCCATGAGTCCTCGCCGAGGAGCGCGGTCGCAGGGGCGCCGACGAAGACGATCCGCCCGCCGACCTTCTCCAGCAGCGGAGCCACGGCGGCGCCGTATTCCTCGTAGCGCTCTCGCCCTCCGTCGGGCTTGAAGGCGAGCAGGTTCAGCATCACCACCGGTGCGTCCTCGCCGGCGCGCTGCGAGAACGCGGCGAACCCCTCCTGGTTGAGCCGCTCGGGCTCGTTCGCTGCGCTCACTCTGTCTCCCCTCGAAGCGACTCGGATTGAAACGACGGCCGCGAGTATATGCAGGGCGCCCACCGCAACATTCATCGATGTAGGGGTTTCTGCACCCAACTCGTCCGGACGCTCCGCCCTGGGGCCCGGGTGTCACAACCTAAGGAGGCATGGGGAATGTTTCGACCACATCGTGGCCGTGCGAAAACGGCTGCGCAAATCAGGCAGGCGCGGGCACGGCGGCTTCTCACTTCGGCCGTCGCATCGGTAACGGCGATCGCGCTCTTCGCAGCCGCAGGTGCGCAGGCTTCCACAGTCACCATCGGCAGCGTCCTGCCACCTGGCTCCACACCAACGGAATTCGGCGGGGTGCAGACCTTTTTCAACACCGCCCTGCCCGAGAAAGGCGCCAACCTCGTCTCGCCGGTGAACGGCGCGATCGTGCGCTGGCGCGTACAGGGAGCCGAGGGTGGCCCGTTCTTCCTGCGAATCCTCCGCCCCAACGGCACCGGCGGCTACAGCGCGATGGGCACCAGCAACCCGGCCACGCCGGCGGGGTCTGGCCTGCAGACCTTCAGCACGAACCTCGCGATCCAGGCCGGAGACCTGATCGGGGTCGACCCGAGCAACGCCACCGACAAGATCGGGGTCGCCGACGTCGCCGGGGCGAGCTTCGGCTTCATATTCCCGCCGCCCTTCGACGGAGCGACGGTCGCTCCCAGCGGGACCTTCTCGGGCAAGGAGGTCGAGCTCAGCGCCGAAGTCCAGCCGACCCCCGCGGTCAGCTCGGTCGAGCCCGACTTCGGCCCGGTCGCCGGGGGCACCACGGTGAAGATCGCCGGCACCGACTTCAACACCGCAAGCGCGGTCAAGTTCGGAACGGTTCCCGCGACCGGCTTCACGGTCGAATCGGACACCCAGATCACCGCGATCGCCCCGCGCAGCACCACGGTCGGAGCGGTCGACGTCACCGTCACCACCCTGGCGGGGACCAGCCCCGCGGTCAGGGCCGACCGATTCTACTACGAAGGCTGCGTCGTCCCCAGGCTGAAGGGCAAGAGGTTGAAGCCCGTCAAGAAGGCGCTGGGCCGGGCCGACTGCAAGCTCGGCAAGGTCAAGCGCGCCGAGGGCAAGCCGGGCAAGGTGCTCAAGCAGAGCCCCAAGCCAGGCAAGGTGATGAAGTCCGGCTCCAAGGTGAGCATCACGTTGGGTAAGTAGGAACCAGCCTGTCAGCCCCGGGCAGCGAGGCCAAGCTGCCCGGGGCGAAGCTTCGGGCCTACATCTCCGCCGGCATCTCGCCCGCGAGGACGGGATCGGCCGTTGGGTCCAGGCGGGCGGCAGCGCCGACTCCGCCGGGCAGCAGCGGGCCAAACCCCTTGCGCGTCATCTCACCCCAGTGTTGCTTTCGGCTCACCAGCGTGTACCAGGAGCGCATCCGCACGAGCGCGAGCAGCTGGCGGTAGCCGACGTTCTCGACCACCGCGCAGAGGGTCAGGCGAATCAGGTCGCTCCAGCCCGGATAGCGCCGGAAGGCACGCTCCTCCATCAGGATCACGAGGAAGCTGAGGACGAGGCTGTAGGTCAGCGCGACAGCGAAGAAGGCCAGCGCAAACGGGAGCGAGACGACCCCGAGAGCCAGCGAGAGCAGGAGCATCGCGTAGCCGAGGCACTCGATCGTGGGGCCGAACAGCTCGAAGACGATGAAGTACGGCATCGCGACGCAGCCGATCCGTCCGTAGCGCGGCCGCAGCAGCATCTGCCGGTGACGGACGATCATCTCGATCAGACCGCGCTGCCAGCGGTCGCGCTGGCTCACGAGCGTGCCGAGATCCTCCGGGCACTCGGTCCAGCAGATCGGGTCGGGGAAGAAGGTGATCCGGCAGGGCTCCTGGCGCTCGCGCTGGTGGCGATGCAACCGCAACACGAGCTCGGCGTCCTCGCCGACGGTAGTCGGGTCATAGCCCCCGACCTCGACGCAGACGTCGCGCCGGAAGAGCCCGAACGCGCCGGAGATGATCAGCAGCATGCCGCTCTTCGACCAGCCGATGCGGCCGCCGAGGAAGGCGCGCAGGTACTCGACGATCTGCAGGTTGGCGAGCAGGTTCCGCGGCGTGCGCACCTTGGCGAGGCGCCCGTCCTCGAACTCCGACCCGTTGACGATGCGCACGATTCCGCCGACCGCGACCGTCTCCGGGGCGGCCTGGAACTCCCAGACGAGGCGAGAGAGCGCGTCGGCGTCGAGCATCGTGTCCGCGTCGATCGCGCAGAAGAGCGGATAGACGGCGTGGTTGATGCCGGCGTTCAGCGCGTCCGCCTTACCGCCGTTGGCCTTGTCGATGACGACGATGCTCGGCTCGATCGGGCTCGTGTACACACCGTGGACCAGCTGCGTCGAGATGTTCGAGCGCGGGACGCGGCCGACCTTGACGAGGCCGAACGCATCGGTCAGGGCCGCCATCGTCCCGTCCGTGGAGCCGTCGTTGATCACCACGATCTCGAACTCGACGAACTGCGACGTGAGCAGCGAGCGCAGCGAGGCGACGATCGAAGGAGCCTCGTTGTACGCCGGCACGAGAATCGACACCGGCATGCTCATCTCCGACTCGGCGACCGCCCGGTAGTCGCGCATCGGCCGGCGCCCGACGTAGTCCTCGATCGCCCGCCAGCCGACGATCGCCAGCGCGGTGAAGGTCAGCTGCAGGACGACGAAGTAGCCGAGCGTGAAGACGTTGAAGCCGTGCAGGATCTGTTCGAGCAGATCGATCATGCGACCGCCTGCTCCTCGATCACCGCGTGCAGGGCGAGCTGCTCGCGCGCGCGGTCAGCCGCGTAGCGGTCATCGTGCTCGAGCGCGCGCCGCAGCGCCTCGATTCCGGGCGCGCCAAGCTCGCGCAGCGCGCGGGCCGCATTAGCGCGCACCCACCAGGCTCGGTCGGAGAGACAGCCCTCGAGCGGCTCGAGCGAATCGACGGCGCCGAGCGCGCCGAGCGACTTCGCGGCCTGGGCGCGGACCGGCCAGTCCTCCGATGAGAGCGCCGCGGTCAGGGCCGGCACGCAGGCCGGCCCGCCGACCCGCCCGAGGGCGCGAGCGGCGGAGATCCGCACCTCGGTCGAGCTCGAGTCCAGCAGCGCCGCGAGCGTGGTCGCGGCGCGGGGATCGCGGGAGAGACCCAGCGCCCGTGCGAGGCTGGCGTCGAGCTCCGCTTCGTTGCCGCAGGGAGCGACGCCGGCGAGGACGTCGGCAACCGCGGTGGGCCCGTCCGCCAGCGTGGCGACGATCGTCTCGACTGCCCAGGGGGCGCCGAGGCGCTCGATGATCCTCTCCGGCGGAAGCAGGTGAGCCATGAGCGCCCAGATCAGCAGCTCGGCGGCGCGCGGGGTTGCGGCTCGCGCGAGCCCGGAGCAGGCGACCAGGCGCACGTCGGGGTCGGGGTCGCCCAGCAGCGGGATGATCTGCTCGACCACCGCCGGGATGCCGGGACGGGTGAGCAGCAGGGCGGCCCGGGCGCGTGTCGTCGGGCGCCGGGACTCGAGCTTCGCGCTCAGCCTCGGGAGCAGCGCGGACGTCTCCATCGCGCTGCGGATCGCGTCGACCTGAGCGCGAGAGAGGGCGGGATACGCGACATCGATCGACACGGCGAGATCGACTTCGGCCGCGACGCTGCGAGCGTCGTCGCAGATCGCGGCGATCGCGCTGACGTCTCCGGCGCGAAGCGCCGTCTCGTAGCCGGCGCGTCGCTCGATCGATCGCAGCTCCCGGCGATCGCGTCGCAGCTTGCGGGTGACGGCGAGCCCGACGAGCCCCAGCCAGAGCAGCAGGCTCGACCCCACCAGCACGATGAGACCTGTAAGCGAAGTCATCGTGCCTGGCTATCGACGCTCGCCGCATCCACCTAAAGCGTGCCGTAAATCGCCCCGGCCTCAAGCTTGCGAGCGGTTGGTCCGATGTAGCCCCAGCTCGTTCCCCTACCCAAGGACTCCTCAATGCCCCTTCGCGTTCGCCGTTTGCTCGCTCCCCTGGCTCTCTCAGCCGCGCTCATCGCGATCGCCGCTGTTCCCGCTTCCGCCGAGGCGACCTCATCGTCAGCAGCCGCAACCCCGGCCGAGGCGAGCAAGGGACGCGCGGCGCGCCACGGCGGACACGTGCGCAGGGCCTGGCCGGCGAAGGGCTCCCACCGCCCGAGAACCGCGATCGCCCGCTGGCTGGCACGTCAGGTCGGCCCGAGCAAGCCGGCTTCGTGCCCAAGGCGCCCGCAGAAGGCGCACGCGCGCTGCGTCGCCCGCAACCGCAGGGGGCGCGCATCGGCCTCGACCGTGGCGCCGGTCGCGATGCGCTCCTCCGTGGCACGGCCCGGAGCGAAGTCCGCGCAGAGCGAGCAGGTGGCCCTTCGACTTTCGACCGGCGAGCGGATCTCTTCCCTGCAGCTGATCCGCTCCTTCGACATCCCCGCCGACGACCCGTCCTACGACCGCCTGCTCAACTGGTCCTGGACGTATGACTCCGCGGTCGCGGCGACGGCGTTCAGCTCGGTCGGGCTCCAGGATCAGGCCGGTCGCCTGCTCGACCAGCTGGCCGCGCTTCAGCGCAAGGACGGCTCGATCGAATTTGCCTTCGACGTCCAGACCGGCGAGAGCAGCGGCACCGTCCGCGCCGGCACGATCGCGTTCGGTGCGATTGCCTTCTGCGACTACGACTCGGCTTTTGGCAGCACGCTCTACCTCGACGACGCCCGGCGTGCGGTCGACTATCTCCTTTCGCTGCGCAACGAGGACGGCCTCGTGCGCGGCGGCCCTGACGTCAACTGGGTCTCGACCCAGCACAACATCCTCACCCTGGTCGCGCTGATGACCCTCTCCCAGAAGCTGGAGGAACAGGGTGACGAAGGCGCCGCGGCCTACCGCGAGGCCGCCGCGGGGATAGCCAAGGGCATCGATTCGCAGCTCATCGTTCGCGACGGGGGGCTCGCGCACTTCCGCCAGGGCGTGGGCGACGAGATCGTCCCGCTCGACACGCAGGCACTTGGCATCGTCTACGCCCTCTTCCTCGGCGACGAAGAGCTCGCCAAGCAGGTCTACGAGTACGCCCAGGAGAACTTCGCCGTCGACGGACGCTCGATCGAGCTGTCGAAGAAAAAGGCGAGCTACAACATGACCTACGAGGCCGGTGGGCCGTTCAGCGGCTACCGCCCATACATCGGCAAGAAGGCACCGGACGTCCTCTGGTTCGAGGGGACCGCCGAGATGCGCTTCGTCTCGAGCTTCCTCGGCCAGCCAACCGACGCACTCGACGCGAGCATGAACTCATGGTGGGACGTGACCCGCAAGCAGGGCCTTGCCCCGCTCGGCGCCGACCGCACCATCACCAACAGCTCCTACAACGAGTACCACGTCTGGCCGACCGCAGCCGCCGGTGCCTGGACGGTCCTCAGCGGCGCAGCGAAGGACACCGACTGGGCGGATCCGTCAGCCGCCAGCGAGCAGACGCAGGCAGTCCTCGAACTCATGCGCTGACCGGGTGGGCTCGGTCTGAGGATCTCGGCTGAGCTCGGTGGGGCCGGGGACCGGTTTCGGGACCAGGTTTCCGTGGCCTATTTCGATCCCCTTCTGCGCCTGGCGCGTTCGCGCTGAGCGCGGCTGCGCCGTCGGCGGCCATCGAGCTGCTCGGCCATCTGGGGATAGCGTTGCTCGCGAAAACGCTCCGGCAACCGGCCGTCAACGAGCACCGCGTCGAAGGGGTCGACTTCGTGGTCAAGGACAACTCGGCGGAACGCTCTGTCCTTTATGCACTTGCGATAGATCCGCTCGTTCAGACGGAGGACGGCTCGAGCGCGCTCTGCTTCTGGGGCACCTTCGTCATCCAGGAGGAAGCGCGAGAACTCCTTGGCGCAGACCACGGATCGCCGGAGCTGGTCCATTGCGATTCGGCCCATCTGTTGGAGATCGACCACGTTGTATATGCGGCTCTCCATGCATCGCTCAGGGTGCATGACCCACACCGGTAGATCTGGCCCATTTGGATTCGACACACTCAACCGCACCGCGCTGTCGCGAACATCCCGACCGTCCAAGCCGTAGGGAGCCATGAGGAAATCGATCTCCCGCCTCTCCCCATCGGAATCCTCGAACAGGACTATCCCGGTATTTGGCGTGTGGTCGTCAATCGTCGGGATTCGCACCTCGCCGCCCAGCAACTCGCCAGCCCTCCGCGCCGTTCTCGCCGCCCCCTCGAAATCGATGTCCTTGCTCGTGAAGACCTCCTGCTCCGCCGAGTGCGGCTTCAGCTTGAAGAACGCCACCCAGAAAGCCACGGCCTGCCCACCGACCAAGATGATCAGTCGGTCTTCCGACAACGGCGCCAGCTCGCAGAGGATGCGCCGCACCTCTTCCGGCCGAAGAGGCGGCTTCTCCGGCATCGATCAGCCGAGCGAGCGCGAGGCAGCGAGGTCGATTCGAGCGTCATCCGCCAGCGGGGCAAAGACCTCGTTCTCCCGCTTCAGCTGAGCGACCGACTTGCCGCCGCCGGAGATCGCGCGTTCGTCGGCAGCCCGAGAACGTTGCTTCTCGGCTGCCCTTAGTCGGGGCTGGAAGCTTTCGCCATGACGCTTCATCCGGATCCAAATCGTAGCTTGCATTGACTACTGGCGGTAGTCAATGCGGGATGGGGCGGGAAGGACTCGAACCTTCGACCGACGGATTATGAGTCGCGCCGGAAGCTGTCTATAGAGCTGAATCTGGCCTGATAGAGCGAATTAGGTCCGAGGAGTTCGGCTGAGTTCGGTGGAGTCGGGGACCAATTTCGGGACCAAGTTTTCCGGCGGCGGAAGCTCGCAGACCACGACCAATCCGTAGAGGCAGTGCAACGTTTCCTGGCCCAGCTCAGGCCCGTCGTTCTCCCGGAGCGCCGCCTCCAGCTCGGCCAGCGTCTGCTCGACCATGGTGTCGCCGGCATCCGCCGCCGCGGATCGCAGTTCCGGGACGCCTGCGAGCGTGTCCTCGAGCCCATCCAGCATCGGCGGCCGCTCGTGCGCGGTCTCCTGGAGGACCTCGAAGAGGGCCGCTTGGAGCTTGCGCGAATCGGCGGGGCAGCGTTTGCCGATCATGCCACCGAGCAGGGCGGCGACCCAGCTGAGGACCATCCCGCGCACGGCCCCCTGCTCGGCACTTACCTTCGCCGGTCGTTTCGCCACCGCCGCCCCAACCGTCGCGCCCAGGGCGCCGAAGGCGAGCCCGATCGCCGCCGCCACCGCGTCGCCGCTGCCGAGAGCGTCGGCGGCGGCAAAGGCGGCACCAGCCGAGGTCGCCGCCGAGGCGCTGGTCACCGCGGCCTGCTGGCGGAGGCTTCGCCGCCGCCCGATCTCATCGCGGGCAAGGTCGATGCTAATGACCCTGTACGCGAGCTCATCGCGGAAATCCGATCGGCTCTCCTCGTCGAGGAGCTCGTCCTCGAACGCTTGGGGGAATCGCTCCGCCACCGCGCCGAGCGTCGTCGCCCGCTCGCCGCACTCGATCGTGGCGAGCTTCCGGGCCGGCTCCTCGCCTTGCCCGGACTCGCGCAGCCACTCGCGCAGATGCACGTCGAACGTCTCGCCGAAGACCCTGGGCTTCGGCACCTCCTGCTTGCCGCCGCGGAACGTCACTTTTCGCCCGATCCTCTTCGCCCGGTCGACCAAGCGGACCTTGCCGGTCACCGGCGCCCCGGTCCTTCGCATCTCTATCTCGAGCTCCTCGGCGAGCTCCTTCACCGCCTGGTCGTTGCGCCGCCCTTCGCACACCGCCCGCGCTATCGATGCACGCACCAGGTCGCGGGCCTCTTTGTGGTCCACGTACGTGCCCCAGAGTGCCCAGAGGCCGGCGCCAGCCGTTTTTACACCACTGATGATGATCCCCGGCTCAGCCACCCACGAGATCGTCTCACGAATGGGGCGGGCAGGACTCGAACCTGCGCGCCACGGATTATGAGTCGCGCCGGAACCCGTCTATAGGGTCGAATCTGGCTCGTTAGGGCGAATTACGTCCAAGGAGTTCGCCCGAGTTCGGTGGAGTCGGGGACCAATTTCGGGACCAAGTTTTCCGAGCCACCAACTACAACTGAGCTCGCTTTGTGGACCTGACCCATCCCGTATACATGGCTAGCTAGGAGAAGGTGCTCCCTGGGGGAAAGCCGACGACCACTGGTCCGACCGTCCTATCCGCCGGAGGTCTGAGCCGACGCGCTCCGCTTCGTTAAGAACTCGCGCGACTCGCCCTGGTCGAGTGCGCTTCAAAGCTGCCCGGCCACTCATCGCGCAGAATGCCGACGATACAGAGATCGACTTGGGCAGTGCCACGCAGCCGATGAGCTCGCAACGTTCCCTCGAGCCTGTACCCGAGCCGCTCGCAGAGCCGCAGCGCCGGTTCGTTATCAGCCTTGACATGCCCCCAGACGCGTTGGAGGCCGAGGTGGCTGAAAGCGTAGTCGAGCATGATCGCATTTGCATCGATACCGAGACCGCTCCTTCGCTCCTTCGGCGTGATGATGCTGACCCCCAACTCCGCGTGGCGGTTGTGCCAGTCCAATTGGTAGAGGCCAGCGACGCCGACCGCATCGAGGGTGGACGACTGCCGCGCGACGGCGAACTCGAAGGCGCCCCCGGCACCTGACAACGGTGCATGGTCGCCATCGTGAAGACGATGCTGAAACTCCGCTAGGCCCCGCGGCAACAGCGGCCCTGGATAGGCGGCCTCTTGGAACGACAGGTCATTGCTCGCATCACGAAGGAACAGTGCGTCATCCAGATCAAAGGGACGAATCGCCACCTGTTGGCCGGTCAACACTGCCGTACGGTTCGTCATCTACTTGTCAGGGAAAAGGATGAGGGATTAGGTCGCTGCCGTCACTTCCGCGCCGCAAGAGTAGCGACCTGACATCGGCCCGTCCGAGCGGCTCGCGCCGATATCCGAAGGTGATCGGTATCAGCCACGGATGAAGAACCCTGACCACAAAGAAGGGGCGCACGAGTCGTGCCGGCCACCGGTACGCCACCGCCTCGACAGGAGGCCCGTCCAAATGATGGAGTTGCTCAAGCGTGGTCGTTTCGTTGCCGTCGAAAAAGAAGTCCAGCTCGCCCGCGAAGCCGCCCCAGCGGTAGAGGCGTCGGTGGTCGCTGGGCGAGCGCACCTCCTCGACCTCTGGAACCTCCTCGCGCTCCCGCACCACACGCACGCCCGCCCATGCCTCGCGCAGAGCCTTGACGCTCGCTGGGCCGGGATCCCCAGCGGCAGCGCCGAGCGCGACCATCCCGCGCCGCCGCACGATCGCGCAGAGAACCGGAAGGTGTGGTGAGCCGCCAAGCTGGACGAGTCCAACGCTCCACCCCGCGTCGTGGAGATCTTCATGCATCCGCCGGTACTCATCGTCGGCGTGGCGCAGCCGCACCTGGCGGCCCGGAATTCGCCCAAGCCAATGCCGCATGAAAGCGTCACGCTCGATCAGCTCCGCCCATGCCCCGCGAAGTGCGGTATCGCTGGTCCGGTGCGCAGCCATCCCTGATGAGTTCGCGGCAGTGTGGAAGCGGTTCTCGGTGCCGCCGAACGGATAGAAGACGAGGTCCGCCAAGACCAATCGGCGGCGACCTCCCAGGTCCTTGACTCGCGCCCACAGGCGCACCTCGTCCTCATCGAACGGCAGGAGGTCAGCGTGCCTCCCATATTGCCACGGTGCGTAAGAAACGAACGCATCGGGAGAGATCGCTGCATCGAGATCGCGAAAACTCCCTGCCTCTAGATCGTCACGTGAGATCACTCCCGCGGCATGCCTCTCGTGGGCCTCGGCGGTGGCAGTCAGTTCGGCTTCCTCGCGGTCCTCGCGAATGCCGGCAGCGGAGCCGGGGGGCAGTCCAATCCCACTCGGAGGTGAGAGCACGGAGGAGATCGCCACCTGCTGGGCCCCGGCACCAAAGACCCGCAGAGACGTCGCTGGCGCTAGCGGGCCGACGGCGGCGTCGAGCGGGCAGGCCTCCCACCCCCGACCGGCCCGAAGCAACCAGGGCCCGCCGTGGACGCGACTCGGCGCGAGCTCTTCGATCTCTGCGGCGAGCTCGAGACTCGGCGCCAAGGCCAGGATCCGCGCTGAACCGGAGGCGGCGTCCAGCAGCGTTTTCGCGAGTACCGGCGGGATGGCGGCCAGAAACTTGAAGACCGCGCGACGCCGGTCACTTCCGCCAAGCTCGGGCGGCAAGGCCAGCGCGTGGCTGAGACTGAGCAGCAGTGCCGGTTGGGCCGATTCGGGCGGCCAGCCCAGATTCCAATCTTGAACGAAGGGCCCCCAACGCTCGCCGCAATTGGGCGCCGCCCCTTCGACTAGCGCGCCGAGCTTGAGCAGCGCTTCGACACTGTTTGCCTCCTTCAGCCCGCTGTCGCCCCCGCGATCCCGATCGACGAAGAGGATGGGCTGATCATCGGCGTCGATGGCCAGCAGCGTCCCAGGCGCGGCGGCTAGTTCGAGCCCCGCGAGGGCGACCGCCAGCTCCCGGCCGGTCATTTATCCCCTTCCCTCTCGAGCAGTACCAGCATGAGTGGATCTACGTCGGTGGCCAGTAGCTCTCTCGCATCCTCGGTCTCGAAACCGCAGACCGTGCGCGTCGCCGCCCCTCGGCGGCCGGCGCTTAGCGCAATCTGGTGTCCCAGTGCGCCGGCCTCGAGGACTGCGTAGAGCGCGCCACGGTTCCCGTACTTTGGGCCAATCCGGGAAAGGTCCAGCGAGACGACGACGATTGGCCGTTCGCGCACGACGCTCTCCTTGCCCAGATCGCTCTGGATGAATAGTCCTGAGAGTCGAGCCATCGGTACTGCGGCATCGACCAGCCGCAGGCCAGGGCCATCCGGGTCGAACCAATGCAATCCGAAGTCGGCTTCCCCTGGGATCAACGCGTGAATGACCAGCGGCCACAGCCTTCCCGCAGATGCCACCGGCTTCCAGGTTCCTTCGGTTCGGTAGGAGAGGGCGAGGATGGTCATTACCTCCTCCGGCGTCAGTGGCGGGGGTCGATCCGCACCTTCAGCCACGAGAGGCAGCGAGCGGTGGCGCTCTCCGACGGGAGGGCGCTCGAACGGCAAGCGCCGTCGCGGCGGACAGCGATTTGCACGTCTGTCCCTCCAGCCGGGACGGGCCTGGATGACCGGCAGCTCGTCGTCGAGACCAGGCGCGAACCTTTGAAGTTCGGCAAGAAGGCGACCTGGCCGGCGCCGTGCGTCAACGACGAACCCGGCCTCGGCGAGCTTCGCAAGCGTGCCGAGCAACTCGTCTCGCTCCCCCACACACAGCGGGGCGACTATTTCATCGACATGGAGATAGCCGTCGCATCGACAAAGAGCCACGATTGCTGAGCTGGCAGACCATGCACCCGCGTGGCTGACGACAGCAGTGCGGCCACGCGCCGGATCCTCCAACAGGACCCCATCGCTGGTCGGATGCCAAGGCCCGACCAGCGATGGGAATTCGGGCACCTTTCGCAACGCCTCCTTCACTCGATCACGACCCGGGACCGCGAGTGACGCATTCGGACCGCGTAGATGCCCCTAGACTCCGGACCGCTCCAGCGCCGATCGGTCGACGGGGCGTCCGGATCCGGTGGGAGCGCCTGGGGTAATGGACTCGCAGCACGTATCCGGAGGCCGAGGGATTCCACCCCCGCACTTCTCGCAACCACACGTCTCCATGACGACCTTCGCTTGAGCGGGGACGTCTTCTACGACCATGACCTTCATGAAACCCCCTGTCTCTTCGATGAAGCCCCAGACCCACTACTCAATGGATCTAACGCTCTTTTGGCGCTGATCATATGCCAACATCCCGCCGGGGATTTAAACAGTGGAGTTCGCAATGAAGATGAGACCCGACTCTGGAGATAAGGGTTCCACCTTGGTCGCATGTGACAGGCAAGACGGCATGTGCCCACGCCGCGATGCATGCCGACTTACGCCGCTGCCATCGGTAGCCCCGGACTCCATCAGTTTTCTGAGGTAGCCTCCTGCGGCGGACATGGAGGTCGGTAGCGGCATACACGAGACTTTCCCTGGCGAGAGGTTCACCTTCGCCCACCTCTCCGACATCCACTTCGCCGGCTACCGCGACGGAGCGGTCTTCGACCTTGAGTCGAATGTCCGCCAAGAGCTGGTCTATGACCTACGAGCACTCATCGAGAAGGCCGGTCCGATCGACGCCATCTTGGTCGGCGGCGATGTAGCCGGGCAGGGAACCGAGGCGGAGTACGAAAAGGCGGCGGAGTGGATCGACGCGCTCTGCGAGGAGTTCGGTGTGGCGCCCGAAATGGTCTTCTGCGTGCCTGGCAACCACGACGTCTATCGCCCAGCGATTGAAAGCGACACGTTGCTGCGAACCGCTCAGGAAGTTCTCCTCGACTGTAGCCCAGAGGAACTCGGGCCCCGGCTCGAGGAGCTCTTCACCGACGAACGACATCCCGGACTACTTCTCAGCGGCCTCGACAACTACAACCTCTTCGCCGCGCGCTACTCGAGCGCGATCAAGCCCGACGATCATCGCTGGACTTGGACCTCTCAATTCGACGACCTCAAGATTCATATTGTTGGCCTCTCCTCGGCGATTCTTTGTGGTCCGGGCGACGTCCGCATCGCCGACCAGAGCAGGCTGGCAATCGGCCCCCAGGCGCGAGTCAAACGCTTCGACGATGACACTGTCACGATCCTCCTCTGCCACCATCCCCCCGCCTGGCTCCGAGACTACGGCCTCCATGCCACCTTCATCGAACGCGCCCACCTCCAGCTCTACGGGCACGAGCACTCCTTCGCGATGGCTCCCTCGGGCGACGGGTACCGGATCGACGCCGGAGCCGTCCAGCCATCTCGCAAGGAGGACGCCTGTCAGCCTTCTTACAATGTCATCTCGCTCTACCGCGACCCCGACGACATAGCCCGGCTGACTCTCGATCTCTACGCGCGCCAACTTGGTGACGACCACATTTTCACCGCAATCGAGGAGGGCGAGGATCTGAGACGCGAGTGGATTTCTCTCGGTGCTCCGCCAGCCGCCGCCGGCACTCCGCCGGAGCCCGTCGCGCCCTCACCGGCGCCCGACCCAATCGAGGAGCGTTACCTCGCCCGCCGACTCTTTGAAATCGGCCGCGACGCGCGGACGCAGATCGGCCGCGAACTCGGCCTGCTCGGCGAGACTGAGGGGGACCTGTCGGAAGGGGTTCGCTGGCGCCGCGCTCTCGAGCAGGCCCGCGCCGAAGAGCGCCTCGCCGAACTAAAGGAGAAGGTCGATGGCTGACGCGGTTCCAACGGACCTTCTTGAGCGGCGCTTCGAGGACTGGTATCGCGGCGTCAGCATCGACCTCACAGGCGACCTGCTCCAGGCAAGGCGCGAGGCGGTCGAGAGCATGAGTGAGGACATCGTCCGCTCTCGCGTGCTCTCCATCGTCGCATTCGCCCACGGCCGCCGCGAGTTCGGTGACGAGCTGATCGAGTGGATCACCGGGCATGGTCAGGCGAGCGATCCCGCGTTCGCGCCTCGGCCTGACAACGTGGAGCCACGCGTCATGGCTGCCTGCGCGATCGCCAACTACCTCGCGACGAACTCCGGTGGTGATCTCACCTCGGTGATCTCTCTCTCGATCATCAGCGCGGCATTCCGCGGCTACAAGACCGCGGCTAGATCGCAGAATCTACCTACGCTCGCCCGCCGTCACCTTGAACTCGCCTTCGAGACCCAGCGCCAGAGGCCGAGTGCGATCTCAGCAGTGAAGAAGCTAAACGCCGCCTTTCGGGAGACCGAACTCGGCGACCCACCCAGCAGCGGCGGCGGCGAGTCGGGCTTGGATCAGTGGCTTGCCTATCTGAAATCGGCCACCGACACCCTCGCCACTCGCCAGGACGCCCTGCGTCGTAACCTCGCGCGTTTTGCTGAGGTCAATCAGCAAGGTCTCGACCAGGTCGGCTGGCTCCTTGACGACTTCTGCGAGCTTGGAGATCGCCCCTGGTCGCAGATGAAGGAGGCGGCGATTCTCGTCTCCGGGGCCGAGCTGGCTGAGATATCGCCGGTGCCGAGCATCGGGCAGGCCGAGGTGATGGTCCGCAGCACTTTGGTCAAGGCCGGCCGTGATCCTTCCAGCAAAATCAAGTTCCTCGATGCCGTTAATCGCGGCGGGCCTCATCTCTCGATCTGGCCCGAGGGCCACGCTCACCAACTCCTACCTATCGCCGCCAGCATTGATGCCTGGCGCGAGAAAAGGGGCCGCAGCGGCTGGCGCGGCAGCGCCAAAGAGCTGCGGGGCGGCGGCGAGATCGCCCTCAAGACCGAGGCCGAGATCGCCGACCAAGCATTCCGCGAGTACAGGATCATCGCCGCTCTCGCAGATGAGTGAGGCCGAGGCACAGCAGACTGAGGAGGCGACCGAGCCAGTCGAGGTCGCTGAGGATGGTGAGTCGCAGGAGGACTCAGCCCCCGAACCCCGAACGCTGCTGCGCGGCCCCGATCCGCTGACGCCGGTCGAGGCCTCCTCGCTCGCGGCGGCGGGCGAGACCCGTCTCGTTATCTGGGCGGGCGAACACGACTCAGGCAAGACGACCCTGAGCGCCGAGCTCTACGAGCGCCACCGCCGCGGCGAGGCCAAAACGGTCTTCACGGGTTCGGAGACTTTGCTCGGCTTCGAGGAGCGGATTCATCTCTCCCGAGTCGAGTCCGGTCGGCTCACCCCCCGTACCAAGCGAACCGAGCTTGACTCCGATGAGCGCGAACTCCTCCATCTCGCCGTTCAGGGCGACGCCGGCCGCACCGATCTACTGATCGCCGACATTCCCGGCGAAGTCTTCCGCCGCATCCGCGATCACGAGATCTCCGCCACCGACGTGCCGCTGCTCTCGCAGGCCGACAAGCTGGCCGTAGTCGTCAACGGCGCCCAAATTGCCCGTCCCGGCGATCGCTCAATGGCTATCCACTTCGCCCGGCAGCTCATCGGGGAGCTCGCTGCGGGCGATCTACCTGTCGAGAAGATGGACATTCTTCTCCTTCTCACCAAGCTCGATTGCCTCCGCACTGTGGGTCCCGATGCCTTGGCCTATTGGGAGGAGGAGCGGGAGCCGCTCCTCGCGGAGTTGCAAAAGCTGAACCCACAAGCAATGGCGCTCGCCACCGCAGCCCGCTTCTCGGGAGGTGTGGACGATGGCATGGAGGAGCTAATGAGGTGGCTCCTGCGTGAGCCCCCCGATCCTGCTGAACCCGAGCTCAAGTCGGCCGCACCGCCCGGACGGCTGCAGCGGATTCGTACCCCAAGGACCTCGCCATGAGGCTGACGATGCTCGGCCTGCACGCGACCGGGAAGACGACCTATGCGGTCGGCTTCTACGCCGGCCTGCGCGTCAATCACTATTCGACACTCGGTTTTGATCAGGTTACTGGGGCCGTTACGACGCTAAATCGTGGCCTCAAACGCCTGGCCCGCCACCACGCTGTCGCACGAACGGACGCTGAGTCAACCGAGACGATTGGAATCCGTGTCAGAACCCAAGATGGCGAGTTGCACGATCTCAGCGTCCCCGATCGCTCGGGTGAGGCCCTGAGGGGTACTCTCCACGGCCGCAGCTGGGACCTTGAGCTGCTCGACGAACTCCGAGAGGCCGAGGGCGTGCTTCTTTTCCTGCGGCCAAAGACCCTCAGACCAGGCGAGGGCGTCCATCTGCTCGCAGCTGCAACCCCATCCGCTGAGGGTGATGCGGCCCACAGCTCCGAGAAGGCTGATGCGGAGGAGGAGGATTGGGCGCCGCGCATGATGCCGACTGACGTTGCAATGGTCGACGCGATTCAGGAATTGCTGGCGGAGACCGACCGCGAGAATCTCCGTGTTGGCGTCGTCATCTCAGCTTGGGACGAAGTCGATGGCGATCCGACGCCCCGGCACTGGTTGGGAGAGCACGTTCCCCTGCTCGCCCAATTTCTGGAGGCCAACCCTAATCGCCTCACCAGTGAGGTCTTTGCCGTCTCAGTCCAGGGCGGTGCTTTCCACGAACCCGCAAACGATGAGGAGGCCGATTCAATTGAGGTCGAGATCGACCCCGACGAGCCAGCTTTCTGGGTCCGCGCATCATGCCTCGACGGCGATGGCAAACCGGTAGAGCTCGCTGCCCCAGTCGTCTGGATGCTCAGCGCTGGTGGATAATCAAGAGGTGCGGGTGGAAATCGATCAGCTTCTGTTCGGCTACCGCGACGGGCATGAGCTGCTCGCCTCCTCGTTCAAAATTGACGCTCGCCTCGAAGCCGAGTTGCTTCCCCATGCGGATGCGAGATTCGAGGACCGCTCCGAGCATTACCTAGTCGGACTTCCGGTCTCGTCCCTTGAACGATTCATGCTGACCAGGATCTGGCCAGCGCCCGAGCTCCCGCGTCCCGGCGCTGTCTGGGCTCACTCCCTGCTGATCGAGGAGACTGCTCTCGCCTCCCTCGATCCGCTCTTGCTTCTCGATCTCTTCCGCCGTCCCTCGGAACCAAATGAGCTTGATCGCTACACCTCGACGCTTGCTTGCGAAGCTAGCGGACCGAAGCGTGCCTCCGACGTCCCGGGCCCGCTGATGATCGCCCTCTGCGATGTCGCTTATCGCAATCGCGGCAAAGCCGCTGTCCTGATTTGGCCCGAGGAGCGCGATGCCGAGGCCGGGCTGATGGCCCTCTGGCGGCGTCTACCTCTACATGAACGCCACTCCCTTTCATTCCGCAGCCGTGGCCGCGCCCGCACCGGCGCCAGCCCTTACTTGATCCAGCTCGCGACGCAGCTAAGCGGCCGCTCGGCCACCCAACAGGTGCGCGTCGTGGTCCCCTCCGAGATCGAGCCCACTCGCCCAATCGCGCTCCTAGCCGAAGCCAGCCAGGATCCAGCCCATCCCCTCGGCCAGGCCCTCGACGAGTTCGCCTTCGACGCTGCCGACTCGCTCGTCATTGCCGAACTCTGGCCTCTGTTGAGGAAACCGGATCCGCCTGCCCTCCTCGACAGGCTGTCAGCGATCGAATCTAGCTCGCTTGCCTCGAATCTCACCTCAGCTCTGTTTGGCCCTGCCGATTCACGCGGGTCGTGTTGGGATCTGGGTGAAGACCATCGTGTCATTGCGCTGCTCCAGTCCCAAGAGCCCTTGGCCCAACAGCTCTTGAGCATGCCGCGTTTGCAGACCACCTGGAATCACGACCGCGAGACCATGCTCGCTCTCCTCGACCAGCGTAAAGGGCTGCCGACCGGATCAGCTGAGCTACTGGTCGAGTCGGCACTCGATGAGCTAGCAATCGAAGAGTTGCTCGTGCGCGCAAATGACCGGGAGCTGATCGCACATGCGTTTGATTCCCGCGTCGAACTCCTGAGCCAACCTCATTTCTGGGCGGCCCTCGAAAAATTTCCCGACCCGAAACTTCGCAACCTGGCCCTAAGCAAGGCTGGCACGGAGGTCGTCCCACTCCTCATTGAGACCGAATCGTGGAAACTGCTCGATCAGGCTCTCTCCGACCCCGAGATGCTTGTCACCGGCCTTGGGTTCGTTGCCGAGCGAAGTCCAACCGATGTCACACTCTGGAACCGAGTTCTGAGTGCTCACGATCCCGGTATCGCGAGTGTTTTGGCAAGTAAACAGAAGCTGCCCATGGCGGCGGTAGTCCTCGCCGCCGTCGAGCTGCAGCGGTCCTCGCTCGAACAAGTCCCGGCCCAGCGCTGGGTCGCTGCCGGACCCGCAATTCACAATAGGGACGACGACGTTGCGCTGATCGCTGCTGCTCGTCTTATTGCCTGGACTGCGCGCCAGAAGAAGCCGAGCCGCGAACTGCTGGTCGAGTGCTTCGGTCCCGCGCATCGGGCAATCGAAACCCGGCGGCTTCCGGTGCGGGCTAGGAGGGAACTCGACCAAGCTTTGCCGCATCCGAAGATGAAATCGCTGAACAAGCGCCTCAGCCGGCTCCTGATCGAAAATATGGAGTCTGAGGATTGGTCGCAATCGGAACTCCGTCACGCCCTCGAACCAGCTGGTTCTGAAGCGCAGAGGATGATCAAGCACGTCCCGAAAAAGCACCCGGCCCGCCGCCTCTTCGAGGGGGCACTGCGTGATCTCGAGTCTTTGCTGCCGTTCCCATAGCCAGCGCCATACGCGCCCGGGTCATCCCCGGGGTGTTCTTCCTAGAGTCTTGCCTCATAGACCTTTCTCTAAACGGCTGACAGCGGCTTCTCGGGGGCCGAGACACCTGGGTGATCCCTGTGGCCTGTCCCGTAGGGAGCGCGGCCGCCCGAGTCCCTGCGACAGCCTCGACCCCCGAGAAACCGCTATCACCCCCACGCTGCCCAGCCGTCACCTCCACTCAATCGCCTGACGTGGAGCGTCGAAAGGCTCGGCAGGACGAGTAAGCCGTTGCTGTACGGCAACCCCTCCTCGACCAGATCGCGGACGGCGCGGGCGAGCGTCATGCCGCCAGCAAGATCGTTCGGGTTCTCGAACAACTCGCAGGCGAGCGCCGGGAACGTCAGGGCCTAAACGCCGAGCACGGGGATACGTTTCGACAATGACCGACCCGTTCATCCGCTGGCTCTCCGCAGACGCCCGCATCCTGGTCGATCTGGAGGGTCGCCCGATGGAACGCTACGCGGTCATGCTCCAACTACGGATCGACGGCAAGTGGCAAACGATCCGCCTGCTTGACAACGCCCACGGGGACCACGATATGCACCGCTACACTGGTTCCGAGAAGCAGCCTGCGGAGCGGTTTTCCGAGGGTGCGGTCAACGAGGTCGCACCAGAAGCCATCCGCTACCTGATCAACCATTGGGAAGCAATCGCAGAATCATGGAAGAGCTAGAGCGCAGCAAGTTCACCCCGGCGGGCGAGATCGCCAACGAGCGGTTGATCGACGCCGTGCTCGACCCCGACCGCTATCCCGAGGGCACTACCTTCATCGCCGCCGACCAAGAGGGCTTCGGTTCGATCCTCGCCGAAGCCGTTGCCGAACACCGGCCGCTCGCAATCGTCTATCCCGATGGCCGCGAGATCGTCGCCGCACCCCGAGGGGGCGCACTCGCGTTCTTCGAGCATCTGCTGACTCGTCGCCGTGAGGTCAAGCAGGGCCAGCCTGCCGTACCGCTGCCCGCCGACTATCGAGTCGAGATCAGAGACCGGCAACTCGCTGCCGCCTGAGCGAAGCTCCCTCTCCCCCGACCTACCCGCCACCAGCGCCGCGGGTCGGGTCAGCCGATATGTCAAAGCCGTGGCTCATCTCCCGGCTGCGCTGCGCCGAGCGCTCCTGCTGCTGGGTGCGCTCAAGGCGGCGCTGGGCCTCGTCGCTCGCGCCAGCCCGCCCTTCGGCTGCTTCGCGCTCTCTCTAGAGCCATTTACATAGTGGGCCGGGAAGGACTCGAACCTTCGACCGACGGATTATGAGTCCGCTGCTCTAACCAACTGAGCTACCGGCCCGTCGGGGGGAGCGTAACGCTAGGCGCTGAAGAGCTGGGCCAGGGAGCGGCCCACGTCGGGGGGCTCTTCCTCGCCTTTGGCCGCTGCTGCGGCGCCTTCGGCGAGGGCCTTGGCGGCGTCGGCTATCTGGTGGGTGCGGCCGCCGCGGATGGTGCCGGTCTTCTTCGCTTCGTCGAGGTCGGATTCCATCAGACCGGCCAGCTCGGCCAGGCGGCGCAGGCCGACGACGCCGGCGGCGCCCCTGAGGGCGTGAGCCTCCATTCGCATCGTCTCGAAATCGGTCGTCTCGGTCGCCAGGCCGGCCGCGATCACGTCGCAGCGGCGGCGGGCCTCCTCGGCAAAGGAGGCCAGCAGCTCGGCGTCGGGGCTCGTCTTCTCGCTCATTCTCCGGTTAGTCCCTTCACTGTCCTGGTCAGCTCTTCGACGCCGAAGGCGCCCTCGATCTCAGCCTCGATCCTTCCACTTTGGCCGATCGCGAACAACCATGGCTCGCTCGGCAGGTGGAAAGCGCGCACCTGCGGGCGCACTCCCTTGTTCGGATCGTTGTCCTTGTAGATCTCCATGTGGATGAACTTCGCCTTGTCGCCATAGAGCTGCTTGACCTGCTCGGTGACGTCGGCGACCGGCCCGCAGACCCGACTCTGGCAGAACTGGGGCGTCGCGAACAGCAGCACGATCGGCTCCTTGCCGAGCACGTCGGCGTAGTCGACTTCGTTCTGCGTGTCCGGCGGTATGCGCGTGGTGATCTTGCTGAGGTCGCCGCCGACGTCCTCGGGCGTAGGCGTGTGGATCAGCGGTGCCTTCTGACCCGGCCGCGGGACCCTGGCGAAGGCGCCCACCGAGGCGCTGGGCAGCAGCGAGGACTTCAGCTCACCGTCCTCCTCGAGCAGGGCGACGATCCGCCACTCCCCGTCTTCGGGAAAATCGACCGTCGTGCTGTAGACGGCGGTTGCAGCGTCGGGGTCGTCAGTCGTCGTCATCGCCCGGAAGGCGGGCTGGGTCGCGACGCTTTCCACGGCCGCCGGGTAGGGGCCCACCGCCGGCTGGTCGAGCGCTTCGTCCAGAGCCTCCTTCTCGCGGTCGGTACCGGCCGCCGTGCCTTTCTTCAGCGGAACCCGCGCGAAGTAGAGCGCGACCTTTGCGTCGCCGACCTGACTGCCGTCCCGTTCGAAGACCCCGAACGGGTAGCGGTTGGTGCCTTCGTAGAAGACCTTCGCGGCGGGCGAGACAACCAGGGTCGAGGGCCCGGCGGCCGCTTCGACCACCTGGGCCAGGGTCTTGCCCTTGGCACTGGGGAAGTCGCTTTTCGGCGGTGCCGGGCGGCTCTCTGCCGTGCCCTGCGAGGAGTCTGTCGAGCTGTCCGAGCCACCGCCGCAGCCGGTGAGGGCCGCCATCGCGAGCGCCGCCACGAAGGTGAGGGCGGCAAGGGCTCGGGTCCGACGCATCGGCGGCATGTTATTGAGCGTCGTGAGCCGGGAGCGGCGCCCCCAGAGGCGCCCCCGCCGGGCTGGAGATAGGGTCCGCAGCGCAGACGGGCAAGCGGAAGGAGAGGAAGTTGGCGGAGCGAGCGGCACTTATCACCGGAGCGTCGAGCGGCATCGGCCTGGCGATCGCCAGGGTGCTTGGCGGGGAGGGCTACGCGCTGACGGTCGCCGCACGGCGCCCGGAGAAGCTCGAGAGCGCCGCCGAGGCGCTGCGGGCCGACGGCATCGAGGTGCAGAGCGTCGCCGCCAACATGTCCGACGAGGAGGGACTGGTCGGCGTCTTCGCCAGGCACCGTGAGACATACGGACGCCTCGACGCGCTGGTCAACAACGCCGGGGTCGGCATCGGGGCGCCGATGGAGGAGATCCAGACCAAGCACCTCGACATGCAGCTGGCGGTCAACCTGCGGGCCCTGATCATCGGCACCCGCGAGGGCCTTCCTCTGCTCAAGCAGGCGGGGGGCGAGCACGGCAAGGCGCTGATCGTCAACACGGCCTCGATCGCCGGCAAGGGCGGTCAGGCCTGGCTCTCGATCTACGCCGCGACCAAGGCCGCGGTGATCAACTTCACCCAGTCGACGCACCGTGAGGTCGGCGGCTCCGGGATCCAGTGCACGGCGCTGGCGCCGGGCTTCGTCGAGACGCCGATGACCGAGTTCGTCCAGGGACAGATCCCCGGCGAGGAGATGATCCGGCCGGAGGACCTCGGCGAGGCGGTGCGCTTCCTGCTGCGCACGTCGAAGAACTGCCACGTCCCCGAGATCGTCTTCACCCGTCCGGGCGAGGGACTAGATACGCCTTAGAAACGGCAGCACGGTGGCGACGGGGGACGACAGGCACCTTCGCTTTCTCGTAGCCGCCTTCGGCGACCCCGGCCACGTCTTCCCGGCGATCTCGCTGGGACGGGCGCTGCGTGGGCGCGGTCACGAGGTGACGATCGAGACCTGGGAGGAGCGCCGCGAGGCGGTCGAAGGCGCCGGGCTCGGCTTCGCGGCGGCGGAGGAATACCGGATGTTCCCGCCACCGGACCCCGACTCGCCGGAGGGCGCCCACGCGGCGGAAGCGGCCAAGGCGCTGCTGCCCCTTCTTGGGGAGATTCGCCCTCACGCCGTGGTCAGCGACATCCTCACCCTGGCGCCGACGTTGGCAGCGGAGAAAGCCGGGGTGCCGCTGGCGA
The DNA here is from genome assembly GCA_963801245.1 of uncultured Solirubrobacterales bacterium. Classification (GTDB taxonomy): domain Bacteria; phylum Actinomycetota; class Thermoleophilia; order Solirubrobacterales; family 70-9; genus VRUE01. Next base: position 484,320 of record CAWDEA010000003.1, on the reverse strand, counting down.
CGCTGATCCCGCACATCTACCCCGTGGTGGAGCCCGGGATGCCGTTCTTCGCGATCGGGCTGCGTCCGCCCCGCACTCCGGTAGGGCGGGCCGTCTGGCGCACCGGGCAGCGAGCGCTCAACGTCGGCCTCGAGCAGGGCCGCAACGACCTCAACCGCCAGCGGGCGCGGCTCGACCTGCCCCCGGTGGACCGCTTCCACGGCGGCATCAGCCCGGACCTGGCGCTGGTCGGGACCTTCCCCCAGCTCGAGTACCCGCGACGCTGGCCGGCCGGGGTCGAGATCACCGGGCCGATGACGTTCGAGATCCCGCATCCGGAGATCGAGCTGCCGCCCGGCGAGAAGCCGCTGGTCCTGGTCGCACCCAGCACCGCCCACGACTCCGAGAACCACCTCGTGCGCACGGCGCTTGCGGCGCTGGCGGACGAGCCGGTGCGGGTCGTGGCGACGACCAACCGCGTCGTCCCGCAGCGGCCGATCGAGGTGCCCTCCAACGCGGTCCTGGTCGACTGGCTCAGCTACAGCCAACTGATGCCCGCCGCCTCGCTGGTGATCTCCCACGGCGGCCACGGCACCGTTGCCCGCGCGCTCGGCGCCGGCACGCCCGTCCTGATCTGCCCGATCATCGGCGACATGAGCGAGACCGCGATGCGGGTCGCCTGGGCCGGGTGCGGCCTCTCCCTCCCCTGGCGCCTCTGCCGGCCGGCGCCGCTGCGCTGGACCGCACGGCGACTGCTGGAGGACAGCTCCTTCGCCGAGCGCGCCGGCGAGCTCGCGGCCTGGGCGGCTGTGAACGACGGCGCCGCGCGCGGCGCCGAACTGGTCGAGCGGCTGGCGCGCACCCGCGCGCCAGCCTGAGAGCCTCCGGGGGTGGGACTCGAACCCACAACCTCTCGATTAACAGTCGAGCGCATCTACCAAATTGAGCTACCCCGGACCGATCTGAGCTACCTAGGATGACCCGGCAGCACGACAACTCTAGCGATCATCCGTCGACACATTCCCTGACGCCGGCCTCCACGAGAGCGTGGCAATTTGCACAGAGCAGGACGCACTTCCGCGCCTCGGCTCGCATCCGGCCGATGCCCCGAGTCATCCCTCCATGGCTGAGATGGAACTCCTTCGTGGACCGATCTCTGTGGTGAAACTGGAGTGCCGCCGGATGCTCATCGAACCCGCAGAGCGTGCACCTGCCACCAGCCTCGTTGACGAGTTGGCGCTTCACCCGACGGCGTCGCTCCGACACCGCAGCCGTGTTGCACTTCGCACATCTGAAGCCGCCATCCGGGCGCTCGAAGAACGCGGTGTGGCCATGCTTGGGGCAACGGAGGTAGGCCTTTCCGAATCCCGCCTTGCGCGCCGCATCGCTTGCTTTCCGGCGGGCCGATCTCTCAGTCTCGAGGCCCAGGCGCTTGAGCCAGTAGCGAATCGTGGAATATCCAGCGCCGAGCTCCTCTCCAATCTCTCTGATCGAGACCCCCCGCTCGACCAGTTCACGCAACCGCACGGCATCTACCTTCGCTTTTGGCGCATGTCGCATGGCGCCGTTCGCCGTCAACCCGTGCTTCTTCAGCCAGTAGCTAACGGTCGACGGATGCTTACCAGCCAACTCGCCGATCGCCTCCAGCGACATCCCTTTCGCCAGGCAATCCTCCAGAAACCCTTTGTCCATGGGGAAATCATGCCACCCCCGTCGGACTGAAACGCAACGTCTTGTCTGCGTCCTCAGCCCCCGACCCGCTCGGTCCGGGCGATCCGTTCGACCAGGGCGGCGCGGTCGCGGCTCAGGGCGGCGCGGCCCTCGTAGTCGTCGCGTTCGCCGGCCGCGGCGATCTCGGCCTCGATGCGGCGCTGCTCCAGCAGCAGGTAGTTGAGCTCCATCGCTTCCGGGGAGGCGGGCTCGTCGTGGGCGAGGATGACCAGCTCGGCGATCAGGCCGGACAGCTCGGCATCCTCGCGTGGGAGATCGGAGGCCGGGTCCTCGGGGTGCTCGCGCAGCCAGGACAGGGCGCGCATGCCCATCGGCGAGAGGTGCTGGTCGCCGAGGCGTGCCAGGTAGTCCTTGCCCTCCCCCGGCAGGGCGATGCACATCGCCAGCAGGGCGCGCTCGCGGCGCTCGCGGGAGGTCAGCTCGGCGGTGCGCCTCGGGGACGGCGCAGCGCCCGCGCCCCGCGCCGGCGCATCCCCGGGCCCTCCCGTGGTCGGCTGCGCGGCAACCACCCGCCCCATAACCATCGCCGGCTCCAGGTCGAGGCGCTCGGCGACCTGCCGCACGAGGTCGTCGCGGCTGGCGCTCTCCCCCAGCCCGGCCAGGATCGGCGCGACCTCGCCCAGGGCCCGGTCGCGCTCGGCGGGCGAACCCGTGTCGGTCCGGTCGAGGACGAGGCCGACCTGGAACGCGGTCAGCTCGACCGCGTCATCGAGGAGCGCTCGGAAGCGCTCGGCCCCGCCCTCGGCGGCCATCATCTCCGCCGGGTCCTCGCCCGCCGGCATCGCCGCCACCCGCAGTCGCATCTTGCGCCCCGCCGCGACCCGCTGGGCCCGCAGCATCGCCTCCTGCCCGGCGGCGTCGGCGTCGAGCGCCAGCACCACCTCGTCGACCATCCCCGAGAGCGAGGCCACCTGCTCCTCGGTTATCGCCGTGCCCATCACCGCGACCGCCTCCTCGATCCCGGCCTGGTGCAGGGCGAGGACGTCGGTGTACCCCTCGACCACGACCGCTCGCCCGGCCTTCGCGATCGCGGCCTTGGCCCGGTCGATGCCGTAGAGCATCGTGCTCTTGTGGAAGAAGTCGGTCTCGGCGGTGTTGACGTACTTGGCGCCCTGGTCGGAGCGCATCGCCCGGCCGCCGAAGCCGAGCGTGCGGCCGCGACGGTCGCGGATCGGGAACATGATCCGCGAGCGGAAGCGGTCGTACTCTCCCCCGCCCCGCCCCTTCTGGACCAGGCCGACACCGCGCAGCTCCTCGACCTTGAAGCCGGCCCGCTGGCCGCGCAGGAGAACCTTGTCCCAGGCGCTGGGCGCGTAGCCGACGGCGAACGCCTTCAGCACCTCCTCGCCGAGGCCACGCTCGGCGAGGTACTCGCGCGCCTTGGCTGCCTCGTCGGAGTCCCAGAGGTAGGTGGAGTAGAAGCTCGCGGTGCGATCGAGCAGCTCGCTCAGCCGGCGGCGGTGCTGGCGCTTGGCCTCCGCCCGCGGGTCCTCCTTCTCGCGCTCGAGCTCGACCCCGTAGCGGTCGGCGAGCAGCTCCACCGCCTCGGCGAAGCCCAGCCCCTCCTTCTCCTCGACGAACTTGATCGTGTCGCCGCCAACCCCGCAGCCGAAGCAGTGGTAGAGCTTTTCCTGCGCGTCGACCGAGAACGAGGGCGTGCGCTCCTCGTGGAAGGGACAGAGGCCGACCCAGCGGGTGCCCTGGCGGCGCAGGTCGGTGTGGGCCGAGATCACCTCGACGATGTCGACCGCCTGCTTGACCCGCTCCAGGCTCCCGGTCGAGATCAGCGCCACTAGAAGCGCGCCTCCTCGGGGATCGTCAGCTCGGCGAACTTGGCGATGCAGTAGCGGTCGGTCATCCCGGCCAGGTAGTCGGCGACGCGCTGGCAGTCGCTTGCGTCATGCGCCGGCGACGGCGCCTCGTCCGGGCTCTCCATGTAGTGGTCGAAGAGCACCTGCATCACCCGGCGGACCCGGTCGTGCTCGCTGCGCGCCAGCGGCCCGAGGTAGACGCGGTCGAACATGAACTTGCGCAGGCGCAGCATCGCGCCGCCGATCTCCTCGCTCTGGGCGATGTCGCCGGCCGCCTGGGAGCGCTCGACGATGTCGCGGACGAGAGTGTCGATCCGGGCCGAGCCGGTCTCGCCGAGCAGCTCGATCTCGGCGGCGGGCAGGTCCCCGGTGCGCAGGATCCCGGCCCGCAGCGCGTCGTCGATGTCGTGGTTGATGTAGGCGACGCGGTCGACCAGCTTGACGATCCGCCCCTCCAGCGTCGCCGGCTTGCGCGAGCCGGTGTGGTTGAGGATGCCGTCGCGCACCGGCTCAGTCAGGTTGAGCCCGCGGCCGTCGCGCTCGAGCACCTCGACCACGCGCAGCGAGTGCTCGTTGTGCTTGAAGCCGGCGCCGCAGCGCTCGCGCAGCGCCGCGTCCAGCGCCTCCTCGCCAGCGTGGCCGAAGGGCGGGTGGCCGAGATCGTGGCCGAGCCCGATCGCCTCGGTCAGGTCCTCGTTGAGCCCGAGCGACCGGGCGACGGTGCGGGCGATCCCGCAGGCCTCCAGCGTGTGCGTAAGGCGGGTCCGGTAGTGGTCCCCCTCGGGCGCGACGAAGACCTGCGTCTTGTGCTTGAGCCGGCGGAAGGACTTGGAGTGGACGATGCGGTCACGGTCGCGCTGGAACGGCGTGCGGACCGGGCTGTCGGGCTCCTCGACCCGGCGTCGCGCCGGGTAGGACCGCGTCGCGTCGGGGCCAAGGAACTGCTCCTCCCAAGCGCGAACCCGATCCTCGAGGCTGGCGGTAATAGGCACACCTCGATCCTAGGGCCTGGCTCAGGCTGCCGAGCGCAACTGCACGTGAGCGTGGTGCTCGAGCGTCTCGCCCACGGCCCGCTCGACCTGGCGCAACGCCAGCTCCTCGGCCGCCGGGGCCTCGGCCAGCGGGCTGCCGATCGCCTCGACCATGAAGCGGTGCGCTTCCTCGGACAGCGGAAAGGCGCCCGCTTCGCAGCTGGTGCAGACGACGCCTCCGGCCGCGCCGGAGAAGCCGCTCAGGTGCTCGGCCTCGCCGCAGCTCGCGCAGGAAGCGAGCTCGGGCGCGAAGCCCGCCGCGAGCGCCAACTTGAGCCGGAAGGAGAGCGCCGTCTCCAGGCCACTCGCTCGCTCCGCCTCCGGGTCGTCGAGCAGCGCCAGATAGCGGCAGAGCAGGTTGTAGGCGGGCGGGTTGGGCTCGGCCGAGTCGAGCAGTCGCAGCACCGCGTCGCAGGCGCGCGCACCGGCGTTCAGCGCCGGGCCGGAGGCGCGCAACCGCGGGTATCCGTCGACGGTGGAGGCATTCGTGACCGTGAGCAGCTCCCCGCGCCCTTCGTGCAGGACCAGGTCGAGGCGGAAGAACGGCTCCAGGCGCCCGCCGAAGCGCGACTTCGGCTTCCGTGCGCCCTTGGCGATCGCGCCGATTCGCCCGCGCGTCTTCGAGTAGAGGTGGAGGATGCGGTCGGCCTCGCCGTAGCGGATGCCGCGCAGCACCACCGCCTCGGTCTTCAGCGTCGTTCCGGCCATCGCCCGGTCTACGGTGAACGACGGCCCGGACGGCCCGTTGCGGTCGCACTTTCCGCCGCTCAGCGGCGGAAAGTGCGACCGCGTCGTGGTTTCCGGCGAAGCCTGACCTGGCAGCTGGGGCAGTAGTAGGTGGAGCGGCCGGAGACGACGATGCGCACGATCGGGCTCTCGCACCGCGGGCAGGGCTCGCCCTCACGGGTGTGGACGAGGAACTCGTCCTGCATCGTGCCCTTCTCGCCGCGGCCGTCGCGGTAGTCGTCGATCGAGGCGCCACCGCCGTCGATTCCGGCTTCCAGCGCGGCGACGATCCCGTCGCGCAGCGCCTCCAGGTGCTCCGGCTTCATCGAGCCAGCCGGTGAGAGCGGGTGCAGGTGAGCACGGAAGAGCGCCTCGTCCGCGTAGATGTTGCCAACGCCGGCGACGTGCTTCTGGTCGAGCAGGAAAGACTTCAGTGGCGCGGTGCGCCCGGCGGCCATCGCTCCCAGCGCCTCCGGAGTGAAGTCACCGGAGAGCGGCTCGACCCCGAGCCGGGCGAAGCGCTCCTCGAGGCCGGAGTCGTCGATCAGGAAGGCCTCCCCGAAGCGGCGCGGATCGGTGAACCAGAGCTCGAGACCGTCGCCGAGCAGGAAGCGAGCGCGCAGATGGCGCTCGGAGGTCGAGCGCTCCCCCTCGTACAGGCGTCGCCCCTCGGAGGGGTCGAGCTTGCTCGCTCCCTCGACCAGGACCAGGTTGCCGGTCATCCGCAGGTGCATGACCAGCGTCCGGGCGTCGTCCAGTCCCAGTAGCAGGTACTTGCCGCGTCGCATGAGACCCGCGATCGTCGCTCCGCTGACCGCGGCTTCGAGCTTCTTCGGCGGCACCGGCCGGCACCAGCGAGCGTCGAGCACCTCCAGCGCCTCGATCGTCCTTCCCGCCAGCTCCGGATCGAGCTGCCTGCAGACGGTCTCCACCTCCGGCAGCTCGGGCACGCCCCATTTCTACCTCATGCGGTGGCGCGGGGATGGGCCTTGAAGTAGGCGTCCTTGAGGTGCTCGCCGGAGAGGTGGGTGTACATCTGCGTCGTCGCGATGTCGGCGTGGCCGAGCATCTCCTGGACGGCGCGTAGATCGCAGCCGCCCGCCAGCAGGTGAGTGGCGAAGCTATGGCGCAGGGTGTGCGGGCTCATCTGACCTGCCAGACCGGCGGCACGGGCGTTGCGCTGGACGATCTTGTAGAGGCCCTGGCGACTCAGCGGGCCGCCCCTGAAGTTGACGAAGAGCTTCGCCTCGTGGCGTTCGCCGATCAGCTTCGGGCGGCCGCCGCGCTGGTAGGCGGAGATCGCCGCGATCGCCTTGCGGCCGAGCGGGACCAGGCGTTCCTTGCTGCCCTTGCCGCGGGCGCGCAGGAACCCCTCGTGCAGGTCGACGTCGGCGAGCTCCAGCCCGATCGTCTCCGAGGCACGCAGTCCGCAGGCGTACATCACCTCCAGCAGCGCCCGGTCGCGCAGCGCGGCGGGCGCATTGCCTTCGGGGGCGGCAAGCAGCTTCTGCACCTCGGCGTAGTTGAGGACCTGGGGCAGCTTCTTGGCCCGGCGCGGCGCGCTCAGCGCCGCCGTCGGGTCGTCGCCGATCAGCTCGTCGCGGCGCAGCTGCTTGTAGAAGGAGCGCAGGCAGGCGGCCTTGCGGTGGACGGTCGCAGAGGAGCAGGCGGGCCGTCCTTCCCCTGTCGCCAGCCCGGCGAGGAACTCGCTGATGTCGGCTGGACCGGCCGCAAGGGCGTCGATGTCACGTGCGGCAAGGAACTCGCCGTACTGGTGCAGGTCGGTGCGGTAGGCGTCGAGCGTGTTGCGGGAGAGGCCGCGCTCGAGCTCGAGGTAGGAGAGGAAGTCGAGGACCAAACCCTCGAAACGGGACTCGGTGCGCGGGGGATCGGCGACGACCATGGCGGGGGGTTCTCCCCGCCGAGCCTCAACCCTTGCGGCGCAAGGCGCCACCCGCGGCGGACTCGCCCAGGGCCTGGCCGGAGGCGAGGGCTGCCGCGAAGAAGAGAGGATCCTCCTCGATGGACCGGCCCATCGTCCGGGCTGGGAGGTTTGAGCTGGTGTAGCCCGGGAGATCCGCTTGTGCCTCGGTGAGGCGGTGGCGCCAGCCTGCGGCGGTGGCGAGGATTGCGATTGGGACCGGGTCGCTGGCGGGGACCGGGATCTCCACGGGGGCTAGGAGCATCTGGAGGACCGTGAGGGTGTGGTGGCTGACCGGGCGGTGGCGCTCTCGGGGGTCGGCGCTGGAGAGGCGTGGGGAGAGGAGGGTCGGGAGACCGAGGGCAAGCGAGGCGTGAGCCGTGTCGAGGGCCGCGATGCCGCCGTGGCCGAGGCGGGTGTCGGAGCCGATGATGCCCGGGCCGGGACCGGCGATCGCCGCGTCCCAGCCGAGGGACCGGGCGGCGGCCTCGAGCGCCCCGGCGACCGAGATCGCCTCGTGCTCCCCGCCGTAGGCCGGAGCTGCGGTGACGTGCCCGCAGAGCAGGCCGCACTCGCGCAGCTCGGCGACGTCGCGGCTGAGCGAACCCGGCAGCGCCCCTCCCCCGGTCTGCACGTAGCCCACCTTCAGCCCTGGCGACCCCTGCGCAGCCGCCCAGGCCGCCGGCGCTAGGTGCCCGTGCAGCGGCAGCACCAGCACTGGCATCGTCCCCCTTTCCCCTTCCGGTGCGCCTTTTGTAGTCATGGGTGGCATAAAGCGCACCGGAAGCTCGACCGGGTCGACGGCGTGCTGGAGGGAGCTGTAGTTGAGCTTCATCACGTGCTCGTCGCCCGGTGGCCCGCCCCCTTCAAGGCCCCGGGTGAGGTTGACGTGAACCATGTCGAACCCCCCCGAGCCGAGGCCCAGGTCCAGGGCCTCGACGTTGACGACGACCTCGTCGCCCTCGCGCATCTCGCCGAGCAGAGCCGTGTCGGCCCAGGCGGCGCGGCGCTCGCCGTCGATCTCGACCGCCAGCGGCTCCGCGCTGACGACCACGGCGCGGCGCAGCTTCAGTCGGCCGCTCACCGGAGTTCTAGACCGCCGCCGCGACGATGCCCTCGCAGACCTCGAGCATCGCGTCGAGGTTGCGAGCGCTCACGGACTCGTCGGAGGTGTGGTTGGCCTCGGTGCCGTTGGAGAGCAGGATGCAGTCGAAGCCGTCGGCGATCAGCGCGTTGGCGTCGCTGCCGCCGCCGGTCGCCGTGCGCTCGGGCTCGAAGCCGGCGCTCCTCAGCCCCGCCTCGGCCAGCGCCAGCGCCGGCGATGCGGGCGGGATCCGGTAGCCGCGGAAGAGCTCTTCGATCCGCACGTCGGCGTCGCAGCCGTGCTCGCTGGCGCCCCAGGCGCAGGCGTCGCTCAGCGACCCGGCGACCTCGGCGGCCCGCCCGGAGTCGAGGCTGCGCGCCTCGGCGACGAGCGAGCAGTGCCCGGGGACGACGTTGCCGGAGGTCCCACCCGAGATCACGCCGACGTTGGCGGTCGTCTCCTCGTCGAGCCGGCCCAGGTCCATCCGCGAGATCGCGGCCGCGGCGGCGGCGATCGCGTTGCTGCCGTCCTCGGGCCGGATGCCGGCGTGAGCCTCGACGCCGCGAAAATCGGCGAGCACCCGCTGCTGGGTCGGTGTGCTGACGACCACCTCGCCGATCGAGCTGGCGTGGTCGAGCACGAATCCGCGCTTCGAGCGCAGGACCGAGGCATCGAAGGCCTTGGCGCCCCGCAGCCCCTGCTCCTCGGCGACCGTCAGGACCAGCTCGATCCCGACCGGCGGCGGCTCGGCGGCGGCATGGCGCGCGACGAGCCCATGAAGACCGCCACCGCGGCCTTGTTGTCGGCGCCGAGGATCGTGTCCCCCGCGCTGCGGAAGACCCCCTCGGACTCGACCACCTCGATCTGCCCCCTGTGCGGGACGGTGTCGACGTGAGCGCAGAACATCACCCACTCGTCACTCGCCCCCGGCAGCCGGGCGAGGATGTTGCCCGCACCCGCCTCGGCCGGCCCCGCGGCGTCGTCCTCGCTCACCTCGAGCCCGAGCGCGCGCAGCTCGGCGGCGATCGTGTCCGCCACCTCGCGCTCCTCCCCTGTCGGGCTGCGGATCTCGCACAGCCGCACAAAGGTCTCGTGAAGCCTCTCCACGCGGGAAAGGCTAGAGCCTCTAGTGGGCTACCGAGGAATCCTCGGGCTGCGGCAGCTCTTCGTCTTCCGCCGGCCGCTCGCCCGCGTGCCGCGCCGCCGCGCCGACGAACTCGCGGAAGAGCGGCTCGGGACGGTTCGGGCGGGAGTTGAACTCGGGGTGAAACTGGGAGGCAACGAAGAACGGGTGGTCGGGAAGCTCGACCATCTCGACCAGGCGCTCGTCCGGCGAGGTCCCGCCGCAGACCAGCCCCTCGTCCTCGAGCCGGCGGCGCAGCTGGTTGTTGACCTCGTAACGGTGGCGGTGGCGCTTGTAGATGACCGCCTCGCCGTAGATCTCGCGCGCCCGCGTCCCGTCGTGCAGCTTCACCGGGTCGGCGCCGAGCCGCATCGTGCCGCCCATCTCGGAGACTTCCTTTTGCTCGGGCAGCAGGTCGACCACGGGGAACGGCGTCTCGGGGTCGAACTCGGCCGAGTTGGCGCCATCCATGCCGGCGACCGTCCGCGCGAACTCGACCACCGCGATCTGCATCCCGAGGCAGATCCCCAGGTAGGGAATCGAGCGTTCGCGGGCGATCCGCGCCGCCGCGACCTTGCCCTCGATCCCGCGCTCGCCGAAGCCGCCCGGGATGAGGACCCCGTCGACGTTCTCCAGCCGCTCGGGGTCGAAGTTCTCGGAGTCGACCAGCTCGACCTCGACGTTCGCGCCGTGGTGGATGCCGCCGTGCTCAAGCGCCTCGATCACCGACTTGTAGGCGTCGGCGAGCTGCACGTACTTGCCGACCAGGGCGATCCGCACCTTGCCCTCGGCGCCGTCGGCGCGGCGGATCATCGCCTCCCACTCGGCCAGGTCGGGCGCCGGTGCCTCCATCTCGAAGTGGTCGAGCACCAGGTCGTCGACGCCCTCGGCGCGGAAGACCAGCGGCACCTTGTAGATGTTGTCGACGTCGTTGGCCGAGATCACCGCGTCGACCGGCAGGCTGGCGAAGAGCGCGATCTTCTCGCGGATCTCGCGGTCGAGCCGCCCCTCGGAGCGGCAGACGAGCGCGTGGGGCTGGATCCCGATTCGCCGCAGCTCGTTGACCGAGTGCTGCGTCGGCTTCGTCTTCAGCTCGCCGGCGTGGCCGACGTAGGGCACCAGCGTCAGGTGGACGAACATCGAGCGCTTCGGCCCGAGGTCGGTGTTGAGCTGGCGGATCGACTCGAGGAAGGGCAGGGACTCGATGTCGCCGACCGTGCCGCCGATCTCGGTGATGACGAAGTCGACCGCCTGGGACTCGGCGACGATCAGGATCCGGTTCTTGATCTCGTTGGTGATGTGCGGGATCACCTGCACCGTGGCGCCGAGGTAGTCGCCGCGGCGCTCGCGGTTGATCACCGAGTTGTAGACGGCGCCGGCGGTGACGTTGGAGGCGCGCGAGGTGTTCTCGTCGGTGAAGCGCTCGTAGTGGCCGAGGTCGAGGTCGGTCTCCGCCCCGTCCTCGGTGACGAAGACCTCGCCGTGCTGGAACGGGCTCATCGTCCCCGGGTCGACGTTGATGTAGGGGTCGAACTTCTGCAGCTGGACCCGGTAGCCGCGGGAGACGAGGAGGCGGCCGATCGAAGCGGCGGCGATCCCCTTTCCGAGAGCCGAAACCACCCCGCCGGTGACGAAAATGAACCTCGTATCTCCTTGGGAAGGCCGACTCATGCTCTGCCGAGCGAGTCTAGCCATCGCAGTGGCGGAACCGATTCGATCGCCGCCGAGATCGAACGCAACTCTCCGTAAATGGTCAGTCCGGCGACCCCGGCGAGGGCGATCAGGCGGGCGTCGGCGCCCAGCGTGGTCAGCAGCCAGACCCCGGCGACGGCGCCGAGCAGGTTGGAGCCGGTGTCGCCCAGCATCGCCTGCTCGCGCAGGGTGAACCAGGCGCCGACCGCCACCGGGCCAGCGAAGATCCCCAGCAGCTCCAGCGGCGCGAAGGTCCAGGCGCCGAGGCAGAGGCCGGCCCCGAGCAGCGCCAGGCCCTTCTCCGCCCGCCCCGGCCGCAGGTCGAGCAGGTTGAAGGCGTTGGTCGCGAGGATCAGCAGGGCGACGTCGGCGAGGTAGCGCCAGGACTCCAGACCGCGCCCGGAGACGACGTAGGCGGCGAGCGCCAGGGCCCCCAGCGCCTTCACCGCCCCGGTCGAGAGGCTGCCGCGCCGCAGCGCGCTCGCGTGCCCGCGCCAGCCGCGCGGCGCCCCCGCGGCCTCCCCCCGTCCCAGCGAGTCGTCGAGGAAGCCGAGGAAGGCGATCCCCAGCAGGTAGGGCATCCAGCGGCGCAGCTCCGGGGCGAGCAGGTCGAGGTCGGCGCGGTCGTCGAGGAAAGCGAGCGGCGCCAGGGCGACCAGCGCCGCCGTCGCCAGCACCGCGCCCAGCGGGAAGGCGAGCGAGGCGCCGCGGTAGTTCTCGCGCACCAGGCCGGCGTCGAAGAGCCCGCGCACGCACGCCGGCACGACGAGCAGGGCGACCGCGATGGCGACCGGGAACCCGACCCAGGTCACGGACTCTCGGGCTCCACCGGCGGCAGCAGGTCCGGCAGCAGGCGGTCGGCCGAGCCCTTGATCCCGAAGCTGCCCTTGGCGCCGAGCAGGGCGAAGACCGTCGCGACCCGGCCCGCCGCGAGCTCGACGTCATCGACGCTGGTCAGGTCGTTGCCGTTGAAGAAAGAGACGGAGGACGGTTCGGCGCCGGAGGTCTCGACGCCGACCGCGGGCGTGCGGGTGCCGGCGATGCCGGCGATCAGCGCCGATTCGAGCCGGTTCGCGTTGGCGCGCTGCACCTGCCCCATCTCTTCGGGGACGTCGCGCACGACGACGACCCCGTCGAGGGCGCCGAAGTTGCCGCTCGCGCGGGAGAAGAGGTGGCCGCGGACCAGCTCGGGCAGGTTGCCGCCGCGGACGATCTGCCGTCCCAGCCCGACTCCGAAGGCGGTGAGCGCCTCGGGGTCGCGGCGCAGGGCGGCGAAGCGCGTCTTCGAGAGGTCGCTGGCGAGGCCGCGCAGGTCGACCGGCTCGCGCACCACTCCGACGCCGACCAGGCGCGCGCCGGTCGGTCCCAGCGCGTCCTCGATCGCCGCCGAGGTCTCGCCCGGCAGGTCGCCGAGGGCGAGGACCCCGATTCGCCGCCCGGAGAGCCGGTCGCTGACCAGCGCCGGGTAGACGCCGCTGGCGAACTCGTCCGAGCGGGCCAGTTCGGCGCTCAACTCGTCGGCCCGGTCGCGGGCGTCCTGCAGGTTGCCGGTGAGGCTGCGCTCGAGGTCGCGGCGCGTGTTGGTCAGGGCGTCGCCGCCGAACTCGGCGCCGATCAGGATCCCGATCGCCAGGGCGAGGAACACGGCGATCATCGAGGTCGCGTGGTATTTGGCGCTGTAGCCCATGGAAGCCGAGAAGGCTAATGGCGACCCCGACGGGCCGCTACAGCCCCAGCCAGATCTTGACCTTCAGCCAGACCAGGTCGAAGAGGTCGCCGAGCGCCGGCGCGGTGATCACGACGATCGCCAGCAGGATCGCGAAGACGGCCATGAACAGGACCAGCGGGCCGAAGGGGGAGCTCGGGTTGTAGAGGCGGCTGACGCCCTTGGCGTCGACCAGCTTCTCGCCGATCCGCAGGCGGGTGAGGAAGGTCGAGGACATGCCGCCGCGCTTGCGGTCGAGGAACTCGATCAGGTTGAAGTGGGCGCCGACGCTGACGATCAGCGCCGCGCCCTTCTCGAAGGCCATCAGCATCGCGACGTCCTCGCTGGTGCCGGCGGCGGGCAGCACGGTGTGGTCGAGACCGAGGTCGAGCAGGCGCTGCCGCCCGGGGGCGCGCCCGTCCGGATAGGCGTGGACGACCAGCTCCGCCCCGCAGCGCAGCGCCTCGTCGCCCGCGGAGTCCATGTCGCCGAGGATCAGGTCCGGCTTCAGTCCCGCCTCCAGCACCGCCTCGGCGCCGCCGTCGACGGCGACGATCAGCGGGCGCACGTCGCGGATGTAGGCGCGCAGCGCCTGCAGGTCGCGGCGATGGTGCTCGCCGCGGACCACGATCAGGACGTGGCGGTCGCGGAAGGAGGCGCGGGTCGGCGGGAACTCGACGGCGCCGGTCAGCAGGTCGGTCTCCTGGCGCACGTGGGCGACCGTGTTCTCGGCGAACTCGGCGAGCGCCTCGTCGACCCGCTCGCGCTGCTCGTCGAGCTGGACCTCCAGCTCATCGACCCCCAGCACGCGGCCGCGTAGGACCTCCCGGTCGCCGGCGAGCACGGTGCCGCCGGAGACGGTCACCCGCTCGCCCTCGCCGAGCAGCTCGAACGGATCGGCGCCGTCGGCGTCGACCAGCATCACGCCGGCGCGGGCGAGCAGCAGCGGCCCCGCGTTCGGGTAGCGGCCGTTGGAGGACGGCGCGGCGTTGATCACGACCCCGACGCCGGTCGCGATCAGCTCCTCGGCCGCGATCCGGTCGATGTTGACGTGGTCGATGACCGCGACGTCGCCGGGAGCCAGTCGCTTGACCAGGTGCTTGGTGCGCCGGCCGAGCCGGACAGTCCCCTCGACCGCCTCGGCCGGGGACCCGCCGTTGCGGCGAGAGAAGAGGGCGGGGAGACGACGGCGACTGGCGGTTGCCACCGAAGCAGGTTAGCCGCTCTGGCAAGCGCCGCAACCCACTTCAGGCAGGCTCTCAGGCCGCGGCGAGCAGCTCCCTGGCGTGCTGGGTCGCCGCCTCGTCGGACCGCTCGCCGCCGAGCATGCGGCGGATCTCGGCGACGACGCCGTCGCCCTCCAGCCGCCTCACGGTGGCGCTGGCGCGCTCCCCGGAGACGTCCTTCTCCAGCGTGAAGTGCGTCCGGGCCTGGGAGGCGACCTGGGGAAGGTGGGTGATGCAGAGCACCTGGCGGCCCTCGCCGAGCGCCCGCAGCCGCTCGCCGACCGCGCGGGCCGTCTTGCCGCCGACGCCCGCGTCGATCTCGTCGAAGACGAGCGTTCCCGCTCCCCCCGCGCCGCCGAAGCCGCTGAGCGCGAGCATCACCCGAGAGAGCTCCCCGCCGGACGCGGCGTCGCGCAGCGGCGCCGGCTCGAGGCCGGGATTCGGGGCGAGGCGCAGCTCGACCGACTCGGCGCCGTTCGGGCCGAACCCGTCGGGATGCGGCTCCAGCACGACCTCCAGCCGCGCCCCGGGCATCGCCAGCCGCTCCAGTTCCTGCGCAGCCTCGCGTTCCAGCGGCGCGGCCGCCTTGGCCCGCGCCTTGCCGAGCCTTGCCGCCAGCGCGGCGCGGCTCGCCTCGGCCTCGGCCAGCGCCGCCTCCGTCTCGGCACCGTGTTCCCCGGCGCTCTCCAGGCGGGCGATCTCGACGCGGCAGTGCTCGGCGTGCGCGAGGACCGCCTCGACGCTGCCGCCGTGCTTGCGCTCGAGCCGGCCGAGCGCGTCGAGGCGCTCCTCGACCGCGGCCAGGCGACCGGGGTCGGCCTCGAGTCCCTCGGCGTAGTCGCGCAGCTCGCCGGCCACGTCGCCCAGCTCGATCGCCAGGGCGCTGAGCCGGGCCGAGAGCGCGTCGAGATCGGGGTCGACCCCGTCGGAGCCCTGCAGGAGAGCCTCCGCCTGGGCGAGGAGCTCAGCCGCTCCGCCGCCGCCCTCCTCGGTGCCGAGCGCCGCCGCGTGCGCTCCCGCCGCGGCCTCGCGCAGGCCCTCGGCGTGGCGCAGCCGCTCGCGCTCGGCCCCGAGCTCGGCCTTCTCGGCCGGATCGGGCGCGAGCCTCCTCGATCTCGGCGAGCTCATAGCGGTGGAGGTCGAGGTCGCGCTCCCGCGAGCCGTCGCGCTCGCGCAGCTCGGCCAGCTCCGCCGCGAGGCGCAGGCACTCGCGGTGAGCCCCGCGGTAGCGCTCGCGCAGCTTCAGGTGCTCGGCGCCGGCGAAGCCGTCCAGCACCTCCATCTGCGCCGAAGAGATCGTCAGCCTGCGGTGCTCGTGCTGGCCGTAGAAGGCGAGCAACCGCCCGCCGAGCAGCTTCAGGTCCGAGGCAGACGCGGCTCGCCCGCCGAGGAAGGCGCTCGTCCGCCCGCCCGCGGAGACCCGCCGGCCCAGCACCACCTCGTCCGCTCCCTCGGGCAGCCGCTCGGCGACCTCGGCCAGCTCGGGCTCCGCCAGCAACCCGGCGGGCAGATCGAAGACCCCCTCGACCCAGGCCTCCTCGGCCCCCGGCCGCACGATCTGCGACCGCGCCTTCCCGCCCATCAGCAGGTCCAGCGAGTGCGCCAGAACGGTCTTCCCTGCTCCGGTCTCCCCCGTGATCGCGTTGAGCCCCTCGCCAAGCCGCAATTCGGCCTGCTCGATCAAGAGCAGGTTCTCGATGCGAAGCTCTCGGAGCACGTCCTCTGTCTAGCAGCCACCACGGACCGAAGCCCCGGGCCCCGAGGCGGGTCGCCGCCTATACCGCTAGGTGGCCGAACTTCTCGCGAATGCGGTGGTAGAAGCTCGTGCCCGGGAGCTGGGCGAGCTTGCCGACGGAGTCGGCGAAGCTGACGTCGAGGGCGGCGCCGGGGGCGAGGGAGCCGGTGTGGGCGCCGTCGATCGCCACGTCGACCGGCTCGCGGCCGGGCGCGTTGCCGACGCTGAGCACGTCGCTCGGGGCGACGACCAGGGCGCGCGCGGTCAGCGAGTGGGGCGAGATGTAGCTCACGACGTATCCCTTCACTCCCCAGGCGAGAATCGGACCCTGGTTGGCGAGGTTGTAGCCGGTCGAGCCGGCAGGGGTGGCGGCGACGAGGCCGTCGCAGCGCACGTTTCCGACCTCCTCGCCGGCGATCCGGTAGCTCAGCTCGGCGACCCGGTCGTGGGGGCGGCGGCTGAAGCTGACGTCGTTGAAGGCGAGGCGCTCCTCGCCGTCGATCGAGATCGCCAGGGCGGGAAGGTCGATCGCCTCGGTCTCCCCGGCCAGGGCGCGGCGGATGCCCTGCTCGGCGTCGTCGCGCTCGACCGCGGCGAGGAAGCCGACCGTGCCGAAGTTGACGCCGAAGACCGGCACGCCGGTGCGGGCGAAGCGGCGCAGCGCGTAGAGGATCGAGCCGTCGCCGCCGAGCACGAGGCAGAGGTCGAGATCGGCCGGCAGCGAGTCGACCGGCTCGACCCCCGCGGCGGCGTGGTCGTGCTTGGAGATCTCCCCCTCGGTGGCGACGAGGCGCCAGCCGGCATCGCCGGCGACGGCGGTTGCCACGGCGACGGCTTCGGTCGCGGCCGGCGGGTGGGAGTGGGTGATCAGGGCGGCGGTCTTCACTCGTCCTCCTCTATCGCCGCGACAGCCGCCTCGAGGTCGGCGACTTCCCCGCCCTTGCCGCACCAAACGAAGGTCTCGCGATTGCCCTTCGGGCCGGGCAGGCCCGAGGAGGCGAAGCCGCGCACCGCGAGGCCGAGCTCGCGCGCCGCGAGCGCGACGCCGAGGATCGCCTCGCGCCGGTCTCCCGCGTCCCGGACGACCCCCTTGCGGACCCGCTCCCGGCCGAGCTCGAACTGGGGCTTGACCATCGCCAGCAGCTCGCCGTCGGGGGTCAGGCAGCGCGGCGACCGCGGGCAGCACCTTCGCCAGGGAGATGAAGGAGACGTCGATCGTCGCCAGGTCCGGGACGAAGGGCAGGTCCGTGGGCAGCATGTCGCGGGCGTTGAGCCGCTCGATCGTCGTCACGCGCGGGTCTTCTCGCAGGCCCTGGTCGATCTGACCGTAGGCCACGTCGGCGGCGGCGACCCGGGCGGCGCCGCGCTGCAGCATGCAGTCGGTGAAGCCCCCGGTCGAGGCGCCCACGTCCAGGCAGTCGCGCCCGGCGACGTCGATCGCCAGCGCCTCGAGGGCGTTCTCCAGCTTGATCCCGCCGCGGGAGACGAAGCGCGGCCCCGAGTCGAGGACGAATGCCGCCTCCGGCTCGACCAGCTGGCTGGGGCGCAGCGCGACCGGCCCGTCGGCGCCGACGCGCACCTCGCCCGCGCGCACCGCCACGGCCGCGGCCGTGCGCGACGGGAACAGGCCCCGCTCGGCGAGAACCGCGTCTATCCGGGCTTTCTTCATCCGCCGGAACGGTAGCGCCGACCCGGCGCAAAGACGCTGCTTAACGCGCAATACAGGTTTTTAGCCAAGCTTTGGTTTAACCTGATTGCATCACGGGGACACGGGTAGTCGACCGATTTGGACAACGGATCTGTGATCGCACTCACAGACAAAGCGCACGTATGTTCGTACGCTGCTAAAGGATTCGCAGAGGACAACCGATAAAGGACGCGAATAACTAACTTCTTGGATGGGTCCGGCGCCGCCAACATGGCGCCATCGCCTCCCACGATGACGTTCCAGCGGCACATCAAAGGGCCCTCCTACCTCCCACGGATCCACATATATAGAGATAAATATCTCTCCTCCCTGTAGTAACCCCAGAAGACGCTCCGCCTCCCCGGCGGGGCGTTTTCTGTTGTGCGGGGCTGTTAGAGCCGTTTGCGGGGCATCGCGGGTGCTGGCCCCGATAGCCCTCCAATCCCGCGAGACCGGCAATGCGCCAGTAAATGCGCCAGTCCGACACCCACCCCGCACGCGATTGGGCACGCACGCACGCTGCCCCCCGGGTTGCCGGGCATTGCGGCGGTAGAATCCAGGCATGGCTGCATCGCCGACAAGAACCGTCGAAGTGGACGCCAAGCTGCTGGAGCGCGCCCGCCGAGTTGCCGATCAGCGCGGCGTGGCCCTCCCCCAGATCGTCCAAGAGGCTCTTGAGCATGAGCTTGGCCCGGTAGATGGCGAGCAGCCCCCCGTCACCTGCATCGGCATGTTTGAATCGGGGCGCAGCGACTTGAGCGAGTTGGCAAGCCGCGACGTGTACGAGCCGCCGCCATTTCGCTGATCTTCGACACCGGCGTTCTCGTTGGAGCATTTGATCGCGGCGACGCCGCACATTCGGCCTGCGCGACCTTGATCAAAGGCGCGGAGGAGCGGCGTTTGGTCCCTTCCCCGGTCCTGGTTGAGGTCGATCACTTCCTCGGCCGCTTCGCTGGAGAACAGGCGTTTACGGCTGTACTCGATCAGGTGCGGCGCGGGGCCTTCGTGGTCGAGAATCTGACGGCCGCTGATTACGAACGTACAGACGAGCTACTGCGTGCCTACGCCGATCTGAAAGTCGGCTTTGTCGATTGCGCAGTCCTCGCGGTCACAGAGCGGCTGGGTGAGCCGAAGCTCGCGACGCTCGATCATCGCCACTTCGGCACGATGCGACCCCGCCACGTCGAGGCGCTGGAGCTGCTGCCCGCGGGATCGTGAACTTGCTTGAGGTGGTGCTGTGGCTCGGGGTTGCTGTGTGGGCGAGGACTCACGACTCTGGATAGGCAACGTCGGCGCCCGACCCGGCTGCTACCTGTGAAGCTTCAGCAGTCCCGGTGCGGTGCCCTCGACGAGAAGGCGTCGGGGTTTTGGATCGCGTCACTCGACGTTGATTCTCTACGCGGCGAAATCCAACGCCTCAGGCTCGCTGTGCCAGAGTTCGCGGTAGCCCGCAAGCTCCTTTGGTGTTAGCCGATTCTCGCCCCGGAGGACCGACATGCTGGTGTCCCACAACCGCAGTCCGTCCAGTCTCGGCGTGAGCAAGACGCCGATGCTCACAGTCTCGGACTTCCGAATGCGCTCGGCGAATTCGTGGTGTCGTAGTTCAAGCCAAGCGCCAAAGGCCCACTGGATATGCGAGCTGAACTGAGAGCAAACACCGAATCCGAGCTGAGTGGAACCGGCCCCAGAAATCCGGCGCAGGTGCCATAACACCTCTTCGGTGCTCTTGATCCTCGCCACGCTGTCAAGGCCCGCCCTCAGGTACTGGCCGACGAGAGTTCGCTGAACGACGGGGAGGCTGTCGAGGTCTCCGAGCGCCCTCACCCGATCCGCCTCCGGCATCGTGCTGAGTTCAATCGAGGCGATGTCCTCAAGGATTTTCCGGAACATTTGGTGGTCCCCCGGATCTTCAATTCCAGCGGGCGCCATTGGCAGGAGAGGCTCGGACACTTCTTGAATCCCACGAAGCTGGAACTGCGGCTTGAGAGGAGTCGACTCGGCTTCGAAATCAGCTGTCGCAAATTCGTAGTACCTAGTTGGCTCACGCCCCAAGGGGGACGAATCACCCGCCACTCGTTTCAGGTACCGCCCGACCGCATGCGTTGATTTGAGCTGGTCAAACAGGAACTCCCAATCGCGTCGGAGCAGGATCACGGCGTCGTCAGAGCACTCGGGGACGAACCCCTCGGGGATCTGGTCGTGATCGATTACCACCGCGACAAGCCAGTCGAAATCGTGCCCATCAACCTCAATCGTGCGACCCCTCATGTTGGACATCTGTGCCGGCTTCAGGCAAAGGTGGCGGATCGTCCCCTTCCCTTGCCGTACCGCCTTCGGGATGACCTTCTTGAGCCACCTGACCTCTTTCTCATCTCCGGCCGAATCCGATACACGGCTCTTGACCTGGACGACGATCCCAATATCGCCCACGAGAAGCAGGCCGTCCCCCAGCTCCCTGACGCCGGATCCAGTCCGACGGACGCTCGGCCTAAAAACGAAGTCGTGAAGCCCCCAAAGCGCAGCGGCACCGTGCGTAGCGTCCTCAGCCTCCTTGCCCTGACTCTCCCGAAGTCGGAGGGGCATGGCCGGTGGAACGTTCCTCAGGGCGACGCCATTCTGAGTCTCGATGACCAGCTGGGTAAAGCCCGGGGGCGGTTCGGCCATCGAACGCATATGAGCCGGACCAGGTTTGACGGAGACCTTTTTAGTTGGATCCAATCTTCATTTTGAGGGAGATCCGTTGATCCCCCGCTGCAGCGTAGAGAGACTCGAACTCGGCAGGTGAGACATCGCCGAGGGATTCGTGCAGGCGGTCGTTGTTGAACCAAGCGACGTACTCGACGACGGCCAGCTCGAGCTGGGAGCGGGAGCGCCAGACCCGGTCGGCGATCAGCTCGGTCTTGAAGGTGTCGACGAAGCTCTCGGCCATCGCGTTGTCATAGGCATCGCCGACGGACCCAACCGAGGCGAGAACGCCGTGGTCGTCGAGCTCCTGGGTGTAGTCGGCAGAGGTGTATTGGGAGCCGCGGTCGGTGTGGGCCACGAGGGCGAAGTCGGCGCCGGGCTCGCGCTGACCCAGGGCCATCCGCAGCGCGTCTAGCACCAGGTCGGTGCGCATGTGGGAGGCGAGCTGCCAACCCACCACCTTGCGCGAGAAGGCGTCGATCACGAAGGAGAAGAACAGGGCGCCCTCCCACGAGCGCAGGTAGGTGAAGTCGCCGACCCAGAGGCGGTTGGGAGCCTCGGCGCTGAAGTCGCGCTCGACCAGGTCGGGCCGGCGGTGGGCATCGGGGTCGGGCTTGGTCGTGCGCCAGGCCTTGCCGCGCCGCTTGGCGCCTTGGATCCCGGCCTCGCGCATCAGCCGCTGCACGCGGCCACGGCCGACCTCCTCGCCCTCTCGCCGTAAGGCGATCCACATCCGCCGGTAGCCGTAGGCGCAGTAGTTGCGCTCGTGGATCTCTTCGATGCGGGAGAGCAGGCGCTCGTCCTCGATCTCGCGGTCGGAGCGCTCGCCTTTGGCCCGCTCGTAGTAGGCGGAGGCCGACACCTCCAGGGTCCTGCAGATCGGCTCGACCCCGAAGCGCTCGCGGTGCTCCTCGATGTAGGCGCTCACTTCGTTCGGCGTGGGTCGAGCTCGGCGGCGAAAAACGCAGACGCCGACTTCAGGATTTCGTTTGCCCGGCGCAGTTCGCGCACCTCACCGCGTAGAGCCTTCAGCTCCTCGCGCTCCTGGCTGCTCAGCAGCTCCTTGCGCTTGCCGTCGTCGGCTTCTGCCTGGCGCACCCACTTGCGCAGGGTCTCGTGGTGGATGCCGAGGTCGCGGGCTACGTGGGCAATGGGGCGGCCGGACTCGGCGACCATCCGGGCACCGCGATCGAGCAGCTCATCGGGGTACTTCTTCTGTCGTGGCATGGCTTGGGAGTTCCCTTCTTCCAGGTAGGAATCCTGGTTTCGGGGTCTCCGTCAAACCCGGCCTGGCTCAATACGTTCATCGGGTTCCTCCTTGCCTTCGCAGCACTTCTTGTACTTGCGCCCGCTTCCGCAGGGACACTTCTGATTGCGCCCGATCCGGCCCATCACTCGAAGATAGACGGGGAGGCGGCGGCTGCCCCGGAGGCTGCAGATATCAGGACCCGGTCATCGACTGGCGCATCGGAGTGCTCGGTGGCGGGTGTGCTCTCCTCCCTGGCAACCTATCGACCTATCGCTGCTCCCTCAAGAGGCGTTCCTTGGCCTGCTGGAACTCCTCGTCAGTCAACGCTCCTGCCTCATTGAGCTGCCGCAGTCTCTCCAAGGAAGCGACCCAGTCCCCGCCGGCCTGCGTCCCCTCTGGGCCGACAGAGCCTGACGTTCTTGAGCTGGGCGCTGGAGGGGGATGCTTACTGGCGGCAACTCTCTGCCGAATCCAATCGAGATGCGGCTTCCACTCCGCCGCCGCCTTCTTCGGGATTGGAAGGCAGTTAGAAATCTTGAAAGGGTCGCGGCTCTCGTCAGTGGACCAGTAGCTGGTTGGCTTGCGGCCATCGTAGCCGGAGCTGATCACCTCGATCACTCCCGACATCATCGTCGTGTTCACCTCGATCGCCGAAATGTTGGAGTACGGGAACGTCGCAACCTTGGCCCCGAAAGTGGCGCCGGCCATCATTCCGGGCTTGACGATGAGCAGGCGATCGTCGAGTGCGATCAGAACCTGCGAGCTAGAGCCAACCAAAGCAATATGCACCTGCTCGTCGGCGTGAATATGAGACAGGACGTGTTTGCGTGCCTTTGCCGGCACCGCGTCAAGTGCCGATTGATCTCCCATTTGTCAGGCCCCCTGTCTCGCTTGTGCGGCAAAGGGTACTCCAGCGTCTTCCCTGACTACTTACCTAACCCCTCGATGCGCACCGTAGACGCAGTCGGGCATCCCTGGATTCGCCGATGACCTACAGATTGCGAACCCGGCGGCCGATCTCCTGATCCTGGGGGTAGCCGGCGGCTTCCCAGAACGCTCCGGCCGCGTCGTCGTCGAAGGCGACCAGGGCGGTTACCCGGCGAACGCCGCAAGTTCGCAGATAGTCCTCTCCGGCCCGCGTGAGCGCGATCCCGATGCCCTGCCGTCGCTGCCCCTCCCGGACCGCGAGCCGGTACATGTTCCCTCGCCAACCGTCCCAGCCCGCAATCAGCACACCGACGACCTCTCCGTCGCGCTCCGCGACGAGGAGGGCGGCCGGGGAGTCGTCGACCAGGCGCTCGACGTCATCCAGGCGGTCGGCCGTGGATGCGTGCTCGCTCCTGGCCTGGGCCCAAAGCTCCAAGACCGTCGGCGCGTCCTCGTGCCGACAGCGACGTATTTCGACTCCCTCGCCAGTCAAGCCGGCAGTATCGCAACGCTCGGTGCGCCGAGGCGCCGAACCGGTGGCGATAATGCCGCGCATGACTCGCAGGCGGGGGCTGATCGTGTCGGGAATCGCGAGCCTGCTCCTGCTCCTGGCGATGTCGCCCGCCGAGAACCGGATGAAGGACACCGGCGGTCCGGGAATGGTGCCCTTCGAGCTGACCGGCGGCCAGGACCGAGCCGACGAGATCCTCGCCGAATGGGGCGAGGAGGGGCAGGACGCGGCTCGCGAGTCGCTGTGGATCGACTTCGGCTTCCTGCTCGCCTACGGGACCTTCCTCACCCTGGCCCTGGCGGCGACCCGGGACCTCGCAATCCGGCGGGGCTGGCGCAGGCTCGGAGCGACCGGGCGGGCCGTGGTCTCCTTCGGCGCGCTGGGAGCCGCCTTCGACGCGCTCGAGAACATCTGCCTGCTGCTGACGCTCGACGGCGCCGGGGCCGCGTTTCCCCTCCTGGCGACGATCTTCGCCTCCTTCAAGTTCCTCTTCCTCGCGGTGGCAATCGCCTACCTGCTTGCCGGATTTGCAATCCGCCTTCGCCAGCCTCGCAGCGCCCCACCGTGAGGACTAAACGTCGAGCATGTGCTCGACAGCAACAATGAACCGCTCGGATGCGTCGATGAGCTCAGCGGCGAGCTCGCTCGAGAGCGGCGCGGCCTCGTAATCGCCTTTCTGGCGCGCCTCCTGGGCGCGACCGGTGAACTTGTAGAGATCCCGGTCGAAGGCGCCTGTCGCCACGAACCGCTCGCTGAACAGGGTCCATGTTCCGCTGTGGGTCTTCGCGTACTCATCGCGCTCGGAGAGGGCGGCGCGCGCCGCGTAGAGCATCGCGTAGTAGGCGGTGCTTATCGCGGCGCCGGCATGACCGGACGCAACCAGCTCCCGGGCAGCCTTCGCTCGATCGCGCGCTTCGTCCATGAACTCTTTCGAGCGAGGGCTCACTCCAAACCACTCCCGGCCAGAACGAGCTTGTCGCGATCGACCTCCTGAATGAAGAAGGACCGAATCTTCCGGCGCCCGCGCAGCCAATTGAGGTCGTGGACGTAGACCGAGAAGCCCACCGGGTTTGCCCCCTCCTCCTCGGCGATCTCGTAGCGGAGGTCGTTGACCCTGGCGCCATGTCGCCTCTCCCCCCCATCGGCGATCACGATCAGGTCGACGTCGGACTCGGCATGGGCTCGTTCGCCACGCGCCCTCGATCCATAGAGCCAAACAGCGCGCAGGTCGGCGCCAAGCTCTTCGCGAAGCGAATCCACGAGCCGCTGCACCACTCGCCGCTCGGCGTCGGAGAGCATGGCCCGGGAAAGCACGTCGGTCGCCGGTTCGGAAGGTCTGGATCGAGCCATCCCTGGAGGATAGGTCTCCACCGGGCGGATCTGGCACCGCGACGCGATGCTCTCGGCACCGGCGCGGTCAAAGTAGTGGATCCACGACGCTCCCTGACGCGTGGAGCCACATACATAGAGATGTCTCTCCTCCCTCAAGTAACCCCAGAAGAGACTCCGGGAGGCTAACCGATTGAGCGTTTTGACGCAAGCCCGCCCGAGGGCTGGGCGGATCAGCTCAGGGCGGGCTCGCCCGAGCGCAGCGAGGCGAGAACGCGCTGGGCGACCGCCTCGCCGGTGAGCCCGGCCTCCTCGCGCAGCAGCGCCGGCTTGCCGTGGGTGACGTAGCGGTCCGGGAGCCCGATGCGCATGACGTGGGCGCGGTCGGCGGGACGCTCGGCGAAGGCGTCCTCGAGGTGCTCCAGGACGGCCGAGCCGAAGCCTCCGGGCAGGACGTTCTCCTCGATCGTCACGACCAGGTCGTGCTCGCGCGCCAGGCTCTCGGTCAGCTCGCCGTCGAGCGGCTTGGCGAAACGGGCGTCGGCCACGGTCGCCTCGAGCCCGTGCCCGGCGAGGATCCCGGCCGCCTCCAGGGCGACCGCCACCCCGTAGCCGAAGCCGAGCAGGGCGACCCGATCGCCGCTCGCCAGCACCTCGCCGGTGCCGATCGGGATCTCCCGCGGCTCCGCCGGCAGCTCCGCGCCCTCGGCCGCGCCGCGCGGGTAGCGCAGCGCCGCCGGGCCATCGTGGGCGACCGCGGTGCGCAGCATGTGGACCAGCATCGCCTCGTCGCGCGGGGCCATCACGACGACGTTGGGGATCGGGCGGAAGTAGGAGACGTCGAAGGCGCCGTGGTGGGTCGGCCCGTCGTCGCCGACCAGGCCGGCGCGGTCCATCGCGAAGGTGACATCGAGCTCCTGCAGGCAGACGTCGTGGATGATCTGGTCGTAGGCGCGCTGGAGGAAGGTCGAGTAGATCGCGCAGACCGGCTTCGCGCCCTGGATCGCCAGGCCCGAGGCGAGCAGGACCGCGTTCTGCTCGGCGATGCCGACGTCGTAGTACTGGCCGGGTACCTCGTCGGCGAGCTTCTGCAGCCCCGTCCCCCCCGCCATCGCCGCGGTGATCCCGATCACACGCTTGTCGCGCCGCGCCTCGGCGACGATCGCGTCGCCGAAGACCTGGGTGTACTGCGGTGGGGCGCTCGGCGCCGGCGGGACCTCGAGCCGCTCCGGCGCGATGCCCTGCGGCGAGTCGGACTCCCGGACGGCCACCGGTTTCGGCGCGGGGGCGCCGTTGACGATCGAGTTCGGCTTGGCGGCGTGCCATTTCTCCATGCCCTCGAGACCGCCCTCCTCGGCCGGGGAGAAGCCCTTGCCCTTGACCGTGTGGATGTGGACGATCACTGGCCGTTCGGCGTCGAAGGCCTCACGCAGGGCCTCACGCAGGGCGCGCACGTCGTGGCCGTCGATCACGCCCATGTAGGCGAGGTCGAGCTCCTCGAAGAAGAGGCCCGGCGCCCAGTAGGCCTTGATCGCCGACTTGATCTCCGGCCCGAGCCGCTCGATCCGCTTCCCGAGGCCGAGCGGCAGCTTGGTGAGCCGGTCCTCGACCCCCTCGCGGGCGTGGTAGAGGCGCGGGTTGAGCCGCACCCGGTTGAAGTAGCGCGAGAGCGCGCCGACGTTCGGCGAGATCGACATGCCGTTGTCGTTGAGCACGATCACCACGGGCGTCTGCAGGCCACCGGCCGCGTGCAGCGACTCGTAGGCGACCCCGCCGGTCAGCGCCCCATCGCCGATCACGGCGGCGACCTTCCCGTCCTCGCCGATGCCCTTGCGCATCGCCTCCTTCAGCCCGACCGCGTAGCCGATCGAGGTCGAGGCGTGACCCGCTCCCATGATGTCGTGCTCGGACTCGAAGACCGAGCAGAACGGGGCGAGGCCGCCGTACTGGCGGATCGTCGGCAGCCCCTCGCGGCGGCCGGTGAGGATCTTGTGCGGGTAGGCCTGGTGGCCGACGTCCCAGAGCACCTTGTCGCGCGGCGAGTCGAGCAGGCTGTGCAGCGCCACCGCCAGCTCGCAGGTGCCGAGGTTGGCGCCGAAGTGGCCGCCGATCTCCCCGATCGTGTCGATGATGTAGGCGCGCATCTCCTGCGCCACCTGCTGCAGCTGGGCGTCGTCGAGGCCGTGCAGGTCGGCGGGCCCGTCGACGCCGTCGAGCAGGTGCGACCCGTCGCCCTGGCGGTCTGCTGAGTGTCCGTTGTCGCTCATTCGTTCCTGGTGAAGATGTAGTCGGCTACCCGCCGCAGGTCGGACGTATCGCCGGCGGCCTCGTCGAGGGAGTCGACCGCCTTGGCGTGGGACTCGGCCGCGAGCTGGCGCGCCCGCTCGAGGCCGAAGTGGCTGACGTACGTGAGTTTGCCATGTCGCTCGTCGCTTCCGCGCGGCTTGCCGAGCCGCTCGTCGCTTCCGGTCACGTCGAGGATGTCGTCGACGATCTGGAAGAGGACGCCCAGCTCGCCCGCAAACCGGCGAAACGGCATTGTCTCAGGTTCGCCCAGCCCCTCGAGGACGAGCACGACGCCGACGCTCGCGGCGATCAGGCTGCCGGTCTTCAGCGCGTGCAGCGCCCGCAGCTCCTCGGCGTCGCGCCGCCCGCCGACCACGTCGACGTACTGACCGCCGACCATCCCCTCGACCCCCGTCGCCGCACTCAGCTCCCGCAGCGCCGCGAGCACCCGCGCCGGCTCGCCCGGCTGCTCGCAGAAGAGCCGCACCGCCTCGGCGAAGAGCCCGTCGCCGGCGAGGATCGCCACGTCCTCGCCGTACTTGACGTGGGAGGTCGGTAAGCCGCGTCGCAGCTCGTCGTCGTCCATCGCCGGCAGGTCGTCGTGGATCAGCGAGTAGGTGTGGATCAGCTCGATCGCACAGGCGACCGGCAGGAAGCGCTCCGGCTCGGCCCCGAGCGCCCGCGCCGTCGCCAGGGCCAGGACGGGGCGCACGCGCTTGCCCCCGGCCAGCAGCGAGTAGCGCATCGCCTCCTCCAGGCCGGCCGTGGGGCCGCTGCGAGCGAAGCGCAGCCGCTCCAGCTCGGCATCGGCCAGAGCCCGAAGGTCTTCCGGGTAGCTCACGGCTTCCGGTGCGCTTTATGTGGGCATGGGTGGCATAAAGCGCACCGGAACGGAGTAGGGGTCACTCGGCCTCGCCCTCGCGGATGCGCCGGTTCGCCTCCTCGACCGCCTCGGCCGAGAGCTCGGCCGCCTCGCTGGCCAGCTCCGCGGCACGCGCGTCGTCGGCCTCGCCGCCCTCCAGCTCGCGGGCGATCGCGCCGAGCCGCTCGGAGATCTCACGCAGGCGGTTCACCGGACGCCCTCCCGCTCGCGGGCGATCGCGCCGAGCACGCCGTTGACGAAGCCTGGCGCGTCGACGCCGCAGTACTCCTTGGCGATCTCGATCGCCTCGTCGATCGCCACCTCGGTCGGCACGTCGCCGGAGTGCTCGATCTCATATAGCGCCACCCGCATCACGTTGCGCTCCAGCGGCGCGATCCGCTCCAGCTCCCAGCCCTTGGCGTGCGCGGCGATCGCCGCGTCGAGCTCGTCGCGGTGCGCCTCGACCCCGGCCGCCAGTTCGCGCGTGAAGGGGCGCGACTCGGCCACCAGCTCCTCGAGCGGGCGCCCGGTCACGTCGCGCTGATAGCAGGCGAAGACGGCGTCGCGGCGCTGGTCTGACCTACGCATGGGTTTCTTATTCTCGCGCTTCCGCCGGTCGGCCGAGCGCTATGCCCGCGAGACGTACTCGCCGCTGCGGGTGTCGACGCGGATCGTCTCGCCCTCTTCGATGAAGAGGGGGACCTGGACGACGACGCCGGACTCCAGGGTTGCCGACTTGTTGCCGCCGCCCGAAGCGGTGTCGCCCTTCACGCCGGGCTCGGTCTGGGTCACCTTCATCTCGATCGCGCTCGCCACCTGCACGTCGCTGGGCCGCTCGTCGACGAAGAGCACGTCGACCTCGGCGTTGGGCAGCACCCACTGCATCGCTTCGCCGGCCAGCGCGCGCGGAATCTCGATCTGCTCGAAGTCGCGGCTGTCCATGAAGACGGCGGCGTCGCCGGAGTCGTAGAGGTACTGCATCTTGCGCGATTCGGTTCGCACCGGCCGGAACTTCTCCCCGGCGCGGAAGGTCTTGTCCTGCACCGAGCCGTCCTCGAGCCTGCGCAGCTTGGTCCGCACGAAGGCCCCGCCCTTGCCGGGCTTGACGTGCTGGAACTCGACGATGCGGAAGATCTTGCCGTCGATCTCGATGTGCGAGCCGTTCTTGAATTCGTTGGTGGAGATCACGGCGGCGAATCCTAGTGACACCGGAGAGGCGGGCGTCGTCGCCGGGAGGCCGTAAGCTTGGCGACCAGGGAATGAGGGTGTCTGCTCGGATCTTCTTGCTGGCCGCTGCCGCGACGCTGCTGCTCGTCGCGGGCGCCGGCGCGGAGGAAACCGGGCCGAGCCGGGCCGAATACGTCTCACAGGTCGAGCCGATCTGCGAAGCGAACACGATCGCCAACAAACGGATCCTCAAGAACGTCCAGGCCAAGGCGCGGAACGGCAAGCTGAAGGAGGCCGGCGCGCAGTTCATCCACGCCTCGGCTGCGTTCGGCTCGACCGTCGAGAAGCTCTCCGCCGTGCCCCGCCCCTCCGAAGACGACGCCCGGCTGCTGAGGTGGCTCGACCAGATGCGGATCGTGCAGGCGAACCTGCGCAACGTCGGCAAGGCGCTGAAGGCCGAAGACAAGATCCGCGCCGCGCACGAACGGATCCGGCTCGAACGCAGCGCCAACGCAGCCAACAACGTCAGCTTCGCCTTCGAATTCCGCTACTGCCGGATCACGCCCTCCCGCTTCACCTGAGCGGGACGCACCGGACGCGCCCCTCTACTCGCGGGGATCTTCGGCTTCCGCCGCGGTCGTGGTCGTCAGCCTCGCCGCCGATCCGCCGGCGAGGACCCGGCGCACCGGCCCCGGCGCGAGAATCCGCAACGCTGCCGCGATCGCATAGCCACGCGGCACGTAGCGCTCCGCCTTGCCCCGAAGCCCCGTCTCGACGATCGCCTCGGCAACGCGCTCGGGCTTGGAGACGATCCACCGGGTCAGCGCTCTCTCGCGCAGCTCGGTCGCCGGGAAGCCCTCGGTGGCGATGAAGCCGGGCAGGACGAGGCCGACGTGGACCCCGTTGGAGCGCTCCTCGGCGTAGAGCGAGTCCGATCCAGCCGATCAGGGCGAACTTGCTGGCCGAGTAGGCGCCGGTGCCGGCCCGGGCGACGCGGCCCGCGGTGCTGGCGACGTTGACGATCGCGCTGGGCGCCGAGGCGTGCAGCGCCGGCAGCAGCGCCTCGGTGAGGCGGACGACGGCGTCGAAGTTGAGCTCCATGTGGCGCTGGACGTTGGCGTGGCCGCCCTCGCCGAACGTGCCGCGCCAGGCGGCGCCGGCGTTGTTGACCAGCAGCGTCAGCCGGCCCCCGTGCTCGGAGACGTGGGCGCAGACGCGCTCGGGCGCGTCGGCATCGGTCAGGTCCACGGCGACGTAGGTGGCCTTGCAGGGCAGGGACTCGGCGAGCGCACGCAAGCGCTCCTCGCGCCGCGCGACGAGGATCAGCTCCGCGCCCGGCTCGCGGGCGAGCCGCCGCGCAGTCGCCTCGCCGATGCCGCTCGACGCGCCCGTGACCACGGCGACGGTGCCGTTCTCGCTCACAACCTCAACGCTATTCAAATTCGCTTAACGCGGACGTCTGTTCGAATCGACATACTGCCGCCCTCGTGAGCGAGACCCCCGGACTGCTCGACAAGCTCCTCCGCGTCCCCGCGCCCTCAGGCTACGAGGCGCCCGCCGCCGCCGTCTGGCGGGAGGAGGCCTCCTTCGCCTCACTCTCGAGCGACGGCATCGGCTCCTCGGTCGCCCGCGTCGGGGATGCCTCGCCGCTCCTGGCCGTGGTCGGCCACATCGACGAGATCGGCCTCGTCGTCCGCCACATCGACGAGAAGGGCTTCCTCTGGTTCGCGCCGATAGGAGGATGGGACCCGCAGATCCTGGTCGGGCAGCGGGTCGAGGTCCAGGGCAAGAGCGGACCGGTGCTCGGCGTGGTCGGGCGCAGACCGCTGCACCTGCTCGACGCCGAGGCGCGCAAGAAGGTGGTCGAGCTGAAGGGCATGCACATCGACGTCGGCGCGGCCGATCGCGACGAGGCCGCCGAGCTGGTCCGGGTCGGCGACCCGGTGGTGATCGCGAGCGAGCCCCAGCGCCTCGTCGGCTCCCGCGTCGTCTCCCGCTCGATGGACAACCGGCTCGGCGCCTACGTCGCGCTGGAGGCGCTGCGCCGCTGCCACGAGCGCGGTTCGCTGACCGCCAGCTTCGCGGCGATCGCCGCCGTACAGGAGGAGGTCGGACTCTTCGGCGCCCGCACCTCGGCCTTCGCGGTCGAGCCGGACCTGGCCGTCGTCGTCGACGTCACCCACGCCACCGACGCGCCCGGCGTCGACGAGAAGGAGCTGGGCACCCACCCGCTCGGCTCCGGGCCGGTGATCTATCGCGGCGCCACCCTCTCGCCCAAGGTCTTCGAGCTGCTGGTCGAGACCGCCGAGGAGGCCGGGGTCGAGCACACGATCGGCGCCTCCGGCAACTCGACCGGCACCGACGCCGACGCCGTCCAGTTCGCCCGCTCGGGCATCCCCACGGGCCTGGTCGAGATCCCGCTGCGCTACATGCACTCCCCGGTCGAGATGGTCGACCTGGCGGACGTCGAGGCGACCGTCGAGCTGATCGCCGCCTTCGCGGCGCGTATCGACCACAGCATCGACCTCAGTCGCTAGCGGCCGTCAGTTGGACATGAAGACTGTGTTTCGGCCTTCTGCCTTAGCCGAGTAAAGGGCGGCGTCGGCCCTGGCGACCAGGTCGTCGGTGTCGACCACGTCCGCCTTGGAGACCGCGGCGCCGATGCTGATCGTCACCTCCATCCCGACCGGGCGCCGCTCGCGCACCGCCTTGCGCAGGCGCTCGGCGACCGCGCCCGCGTCCTCCTTGCTGGCGCCGGGCAGGACGACGAGGATCTCCTCGCCGCCGATCCTGTAGATCGAGTCGCCGGCGCGCAGAACGGAGCGCATCGTGTAGGCGACGTCCTGCAGGACTTTGTCGCCGGCGGCGTGTCCGAGCTGGTCGTTGACCCGCTTGAAGTGGTCGAGGTCGCAGAGCAGCAGGGCGTGTGAGAGCCCGTCCTTCTCGCTGCACGGCTGGCCGTCGAGCTCACCGAGGCGCTGCTCGAGCGCGTTGCGGTTGAAGAGGCCCGTGAGCGGATCGAGGGTCGAACGGCGCCGGTGGGCGCGGTCGGACTCGACCAGGGCGCCGGAAAGGATCACCGTGCTGAGAATCAACGCAGCAGCTGCGATCAGCGTCTGACTGTGCTCGGCGGCGCTGGCAGGATCGACGGCAACCGTGCTGACCAGGAAGACAGCGAGCAAATAGACGGTGCCGAGGACCATTCCCTGGGGCTCGAAGCGGGCCCCGAGGGTTACGGCCGGCAGCGCGAACCACATCAGCGCCGGGCTGACCGGGCCACCGGTCGCGATGACCGCGCCGGCGAGCAGCAGCGGCAGCGCTCCCCAGGCCCCCGCCACCCAGAGCCAGGGACGGGGGCTTGTCTGCATGAAGCGATCGGCCACGGCGAAGCCGCCGAAGCCGGCGGCGAGCGGCGACAGCCAAAGCCAGCCGACCGTGGGCCCAGCCGAGGCGAGCGCCAGAGCCAAGATCGCGAAGCAGGCGGCGCGGTAGCGTCGCACCCGGCGCTCCATGTCGAGCAGGCGCTCGCGGCGCGCCTCCGCGCGGATCGCCGCCAGCGACTCAACCGAGTCGCCCGTGTCGTGCTCGGGCCCGGCGAGTGCCTTGCGAAGCTTGCTGGAGATCGTTGCCACGCCCGGCTATCGGCCTCTGGCTTCGCGGCGATTAACTTTGCACCCGCGATGCCGCGCTACTCGACGAGCTGCAGCTCCTTGGGAAGGCCGCTGAGGTTTCGGTGGCCCTCCGTCGTGACGACGACCAGATCCTCGATGCGCACACCGAGCTCGCCGGGCAGGTAGATCCCCGGCTCGACCGTCACCACTTCGCCGGCGGCGAGCACGTCCTCGGAGCGCGGCGAGACGCGCGGCTCCTCGTGCACCTCGAGGCCGACCCCGTGGCCGAGGCCGTGGCCGAACCGCTCGCCGTGCCCGGCGGCGGAGATCCGCTCGCGGGCGACCGCGTCGACCGCCTCCGCTGATGCCCCGGCGCGAACGGCGCCGAGCGCCGCCTCCTGCGCCGCTCGCACGATCTCGTAGACCTCCCGGCCGCGCTCGCCGGGCTCGCCGGTGGCGAAGGTGCGGGTGCCGTCGGAGCAGTACCCGTCGAGCTTCGCCCCCATGTCGAAGACGACCAGCTCGCCGCGGCCGATCTCGCGCTCGCCGGGCTCGGCGTGCGGCAGAGCGCCGTTCGGGCCGGCGGCGACGATCGCGGGAAAGGACGGCTCCGCGCCCTGCTCGCGCATGCGGGCTTCCGCGGCCCGGGCGACCTCCAGCTCGCTGCGCCCGGTCAGCCCATCCTCCAGCGCCCGGCGCCAGATCTCGTCGGCAAGCTCGGATGCGGCGGCAATCGCCGCCAGCTCTGCATCGTCCTTGACCCGGCGCAGCTTCTCGACCGTGCCCCCCGCTCCCTCCAGTGTGACGCCGTCGGGCAATTTCTCCTCCAGCTTGCGCAGCGTGCGAACGGCCATCTTGTGGTCCTCGAAGCCGGTCCTCCCCGCCAGGCGCGCGGCGATCCCGCCGAGCCAGTCGTCCTTGACGGTGATCACCTCCCATCCCTCGACCTCGGCCTCGGCGCGCTCGGTGTAGCGGAAGTCGGTGAAGAAGAGGCGCGCCTCGCCACCGCAGACGCAGGCGCCGTTGGTGCCGCCGAAGCCGGTCAGGTAGCGAACGTTGACCAGGTCGGTGACGAGCAACCGGTCGAGCTCACGCTCGGCGACGAGGGCCGCGAGACGATCGCCCCGGGATCCGGTCAAGGGGCGCCCGCGCCGAGCTCGGTTGCGAGCAGCTCGAGCGCCTCGCGGTAGCCGTCGGGGCCCTTGCCGGAGATCTTCGCAAGAACCAGGCCGTCGAAGACGGAGAGCCCGCGCCACTCGTCGCGCGCCTCGACGTCAGATAGGTGGACCTCGACCGCAGGAACGGCGGCCACCGCGAGCGCGTCGGCGATCGCCCGGCTGTAGTGGGTCCAGGCGCCGGCGTTGACGATCGCGGCATCGGCCAACTCGGGAACGCGGTGCAGGTATTCGCAGAACTCGCCCTCCGCGTTGGTCTGGAAGAAGATCGCTTCCAGGCCGAGCTCTCGCGCCCAGGCCTGGATCCTGGCCTCGAGCTCG
Source organism: uncultured Solirubrobacterales bacterium (assembly GCA_963801245.1). Taxonomy (GTDB): domain Bacteria; phylum Actinomycetota; class Thermoleophilia; order Solirubrobacterales; family 70-9; genus VRUE01. Next base: position 450,746 of record CAWDEA010000003.1, on the reverse strand, counting down.
TACAGGGAGAGGCCGCCGTAGACCTCGGGGTCGCGGCGCTCGAGGATGTCGAAGTTGACCCCGTGCAGGACGGCGACGCGGTTGTGGGCGCTGGTCACTGGTAGAGCTCCTCCACGGCTGCGCGGACCTTAGCCGGATCGACCAGCTCACCCGTGCGGGGCTCTCCCGGCTCGGAGAGCAGCACGAAGCCGACCCCCGCGGCGGTGCGCTTCTTGTCGCGCTCCAGCGCGGCGAGCGTGACGGCGACGTCGACGGCGGGGTCGAGCGCGACCGGCAGGCCGTGGCGGCGCAGGATCGACTCGACCTCCTCGCGCAGCTCGGGGGCGTCGGAGAGCCGCAGCGCGGCCAGCAGGCCGAGGCCGATCGCCTCGCCATGGCGGTAGCGCTCGTATCCGGTGGCCGCCTCGATCGCGTGGCCGACCGTGTGGCCGAGGTTGAGGACGGCGCGCAGGCCGGCGTCGCGCTCGTCGGCGGCGACCACCTCGCACTTGTAGCGGGCGCAGGCGAAGGCGACGTCATCGAGGGCGGCCGGGGCGAGCGACTCGATCGCACGAACCCTCTCCCAGAGCTTGCCGCCGGCCAAAAGGCCCGTCTTCAGCACCTCGACGAAGCCGGCGGCGAGCTCCTCTCCGGGCAGCGTCGCCAGGGTCGAGGTGTCGGCGATCACCGCGGCCGGCAGGTGGTAGGCGCCGGCGTAGTTCTTGCCCTCCGGGAGATCGACACCCGTCTTGCCGCCGTAGGCCGAGTCGACCTGGGCGACCAGCGTGGTCGGCACCTGCACGACCGGCACCCCGCGCTGGTAGAGGTGGGCGCAGAAGCCCGCCAGGTCGCCGACCACGCCGCCGCCGAGGGCGACCACGTGGTCCTCGCGGGTCATCCCGAGGCGGGCCATCTCGCGCAACACCTGCTCGGCCTCGGCCATCGTCTTCGCCGACTCGCCCGGCGGCACCTCGATCATCGCCGCCAGCGGAGCGAGGCGCTCCGCATAGAGCGGCCCGACCGTGGCGTCGGTGACGCAGCAGCGCTCTCCCGGAAGCGGCCAGGGACCGGTGCCGAGCAGACCAGGCCCGACGAACACCGGGTACTCCCCCGAGGCGCTTGCCGCCCAGAGCATCTTCGTCCCCGGCGGCATCTCCGCAAGCGCCAGCAGGGATGGCATGGCGCGGACGATCAACTCGCGAGGGCCCGGCGGCACGATCGCGTCCGCGAGGGCCTCGTAATGCGGCAGCCGCTCCTCCAGCAAGCGCGCGACGTCCTCGGCGCCAGTCGCCAGCGGGCGGTCGCTGCGCGCGATCCGCTCCCAGGCCTGTCCCGCTTCGACCTGGAGCCAGACGACCACGTGGCGCTCCAGCGCCACCCGGACCCGCTCGGAGAGGATGCTGCCACCGCCGAGCGCGATCGCCCCGCCGTCGGCCCCCTCCAGGAGCGAGCCGACCACCTCGGCCTCGCGCTCGCGGAAGGCAGCCTCGCCGTCCTCCTCGAAAGCGTCGCGGATCGGCTTGCCGAGCGCCTCTTCCATCAGCGCGTCGATCTCGGTCGTCTCCAGGCCCGCCTCGCGCGCGGAGGCGAGCGCCGTCGACTTCCCCGCCCCCATGAAGCCGATGAAGACGATCGCGGGCCGCATCACGGAACGCGCCCCGCATTCGCCGTCGATAACACGGTCAATACGGGACTCACCCCCGGAAATCGATGCGCCGCTTGTACGCGTCGACCGCGGTGAGCACGTCGTCGATGTGATCGCCGCCGAACTTCTCGCGGTAGGCACGCGCCAAGACGAGACAGACCATCGCCTCGGCGACGACCGCCGCCGCCGGCACCACGGTCGAGTCGGTGCGCTCGCGCAGCGCTTGCGCCGGCTCCTTGGTCTCGGTGTCGACCGAGCGCAGCGGCTTGGTCAGGGTCGAGATCGGCTTGATCGCCGCGCGCACCGACAGCGGCAGCCCGTTGGTCATCCCGCCCTCGACGCCGCCGGCGTGGTTGGTCTCGCGGAAGTAGCCGCGCTCCTGCGACCAGAAGATCTCGTCGTGCGCCTCGGAGCCGGGGCGGCCGGCGACGTCCCACGCTTCGCCGATCGAGACGCCCTTGACCGACTGGATCGAGGCGACGGCGCCGGCGAGACGGCCGTCGAGCCGGTCTTCCCAGGAGACGTGGGAGCCGAGACCCGGGACGAGGCCGAAGGCGCGCACCTCGAAGGTGCCGCCGAGGCTCTCGTTGGCCTTGCGCAGGCGGTTGATCTCCGCGACCATCGTCGCGCTGGCCTCGGGGTCGAGGCAGCGGACGGGATCGTCGTCGACCCCCGCGAAGTCCTCTGGGCGCAGATCGGGCTTCTCGGGAGCCGTCACGGAGGCGATCTGGGTGACGTGGCTGTGGACGCTGACGCCAAGGGCGTCGAGGAAGCCGCGAGCGATCGAGCCGGCCGCGACGCGGGCGGCGGTCTCACGGGCGCTGGCGCGCTCGAGCACGTTGCGGATGTCGTCGTGGCCGTACTTCTGGGCGCCGACCAGGTCGGCGTGCCCCGGTCGTGGCAGGTGAACCTCGTCCACCTCGGCCTCGACCGGCCAGGGGTTCATCCGCTCCTCCCAGTTGGCGTAGTCGCGGTTGGCGACGAGCACGGCGATCGGGCTGCCGAGCGTGCGGCCGTGACGCAGGCCGGAGCGGACCTCGACCGTGTCGGTCTCGATCTTCATCCGCCCACCGCGGCCGTGGCCGAGCTGGCGGCGGGCCATGTCGCGGTCGAGCGCCTCGCGGTCGAGCACGAGGCCGGCCGGCATCCCCTCGACGATCGCGACGAGCCCCGGCCCGTGCGACTCGCCTGCAGTCGTGAATCGAAACCCGCTCATCAGGCCGTCAAGGCTATCGGCGGATCGAGCGAGCGGCGGCGCGCATGGTGTCGAGGGGGGGCTTGCGGCCGGTCCAGATCTCCAGCGAGAGGGCGCCCTGTTGGACGAGAACCTCGAGGCCGTCGACAACGTCGGAACCGGCATCTTCGGCAGCTTGCAGCAGCGCGGTTGGCTTCGGGCCGTAGACCATGTCGACGACGGTCTGCCCTGGCGCGAACCGAGCCGGGTCCAGCGGCAGCTCCACGAAAGGATCCTCGCCTCCCAGGCCGACCGCCGTCGAGTTGACGATCAGGTCGTAACGTGCTCTGGTCCGGCTCGGCGACGGGATCGCCCCCCAGTTCCTCGCAGAGGTTGCGCGAGCGCAGCTCGGTCCGGTTCCAGACGGCCACCTCGGCGCCCTCGCGCAGCAGGGCCCAGACGACGGCCCGGGCGGCGCCGCCGGCGCCGAGCACGAGCGCCCGCTTGCCGGCCGGGGAGGCCGGCAGCGCGTCGAGCAGACCGTCCGCGTCGGTGTTCTCCGCGCGAATCTCGCCATCCGCGAAGACCAGCGTGTTGGCGGCGCCGATCTCCCGGGCGGTCTCGGAGAGCTCGTCGGCGAGGGCGAGCGCGGCCCCCTTGTGGGGCACGGTGACGTTGGCGCCGGCGAACCCTTCGCCCGGCATCGCCCGCACCCGCGCCTCGAAGGCGTCGGGAGCGACGTCGATCGCCTCGTAGCTCCACTCGCCTCCCAGCCCCAGCTCGGCCAGCGCCGCGCTCTGCATCGCCGGCGAGCGCGAGTGGCCGACAGGGTGGCCGAGGACGGCGAGCCGCGGCACGCCTATTCCCCGCAGCTGTCCGGTGAGTTGCCGCCGGCCGCTTCGCGGGCCGAGTTGTAGCTTGTCGACGTCGCGCTTCGAACTCGGCTTCGTCGGAGGAGAAGGCGTGCTTGCCGCAGGCTGCCCGGCTTCGACCACGTAGAAGAGGTAGTCGACCTTCGCCGGGTGCGCCGCTGCTTCGATCGAGGCCAGGCCGGGGCTGCCGATCGGTCCCGGCGGCAGGCCGGCGTTGAGGCGGGTGTTGTAGGGCGACTCGATGGCCAGCTCGGATTCGGTCAGCGGCTCGGTGTAGTTGCCGGTGGCGAAGCGGACCGTCGCGTCGATGCCGAGCGGCATGCCTTCGCGCAGGCGGTTGTAGATCACGGCGGCGACCAGCGGGCGCTCGCTCGCGAGCTGCGCCTCGTCCTCGACCATCGAGGCGATCGTCACCACGTCGTACGTGGTCAGGTTCTTCGAGCGCGCGTAGCTCATGTCGACGCCCTTGATCCGCCGCTTGAAGTCTTCGAGCTGCAGCTGAACCAGGTCGCGGCCGCAGCGTGCCTTTCCAGCTCGAAGGTGTCCGGGAAGAGGAAGCCCTCGAGGTTCTCGGCGTCCTTGCCGCCGTACCTGGCCGGGTTCAGGTACGGAGAGCGAACGCTCGCCTTCTCGTAGCTGCCGCGCAGCCCTTCGCTCTTGGCGAGCTCGGCGGTCTGGGCACGGGTGTAGCCCTCGGGGACCGTCACCGTGATCGTCCTGATCACGACCGGCGGCGGCGCCTCGCGGTTGAAGTGGCGGTAGGCGAAGGCGGCGATCGCCGCCACGCCGAGGACGATCGCGGCGACGCCGACGGCGATGCCGAGGCGGCGGCCGGATGAGCCGGGGGACCTCTCCTTCTTCGCCTTGGGTGGCTTGGTTGGCTTCGGGGTCTCGGTGCGCCGGGCTTCGCGCTCACGACGCCGCTGCTCACGTTCGGCGGCGGCGCGTTCGTCACTCATCGTTGCCCTCCCCCATCGCCGCGCGACCGGCCAGGTAGGCCTGGAGCAGGTGGGCGGCGGCGATCGAGTCCGGCGCCGCCGTCGCGCCTTCGCGCCTGCTCGCCTCGGCCATCCGGGTCGTCAGCCGCTCGTCGTAGGTCTCGACCGGGACGTCGAGGATCGCCTCCAGTTCGCCGCAGAAGGTCCGGGCCAGGGCCGCCTGGCTGCCTTCCTCGCCGCTCAGGTGCAGCGGCAGGCCGACGACCACGCGCTCGACCCCGTGCTCGGCGACGAGCTCGGCGACCGCGCGCGCCTCCGGCGGCTCGATCACCGGCAGCGGCGTCGCCAGGGTCCCGCTCGGGTCGGAGATCGCGCAGCCGATCCGCGCGGTGCCGTGGTCGAGGGCGAGCACGCGCACCTGCGGCTACCCGGCCTCTCGCTCGATCGCCCGGCGCGCGGCCGCCAGCGCCTCGTCGAGCTTGGCTGGCGTCCTTGCCGCCGGCCTGGGCCATGTCGTCGCGACCGCCGCCGCCGCCGCCGACGACCGGCGGCGGCCTCGCGGACGATCGTCGCCGCGGAGAGCCCGCGCTCGACCGCGTCCTTGGAGACGAGGACGACCAGGCCGACCTTGTCGCCCTCCGCGCCGCCGAGGACGACGGCCGAGTCCCCGCCCAGCTTCGACTGGACCCGGTTGGCGAGGTCGAGCAGCTGCTTCTGGTCGGCGAGCGGCGCGCGCCGACGACGACCGCCTTGACGCCGCCGACCTCGGTCGCCTCGCCGACCAGCCGCTCCGCCTCCTCGCCGAGCACTGCTTCCGGGTCGCCTGCTCGGCGCCCGCGCCGGCCTCGCGCAGGCGCTCGGCGGCGCGCCGGGCGCCGGCGAGCGGGTCCTGCGGAGCGCCGAGCAGCTCGCCGACCTCGCGCAGGCGGTCCTCGCGCTCGCGGAACCAGTCGATCGCGGCGGGGCCGGTGAGCGCCTCGATCCGGCGCACGTTGGCGGCGCTCGAGCCCTCGGAGGCGATCTTGAAGATGCCGACCTCGGCGGTGTTGGCGACGTGGGTGCCGCCGCAGAGCTCGCGCGAGACGCCGTCGACCTCGACCACCCGCACCCACTCGCCGTACTTCTCGCCGAACAGCGCCATCGCGCCCAGGCGCTCGGCCTCGGCGCGCTCCATCTCCAGCCAGCGCACCGGCCGGCTCGCCTTGATCCACTCGTTGACCCGGTCCTCGACCGCGCGCAGCTCCTCGGCGCCGAGCGCCTGGCCGTGGGTGAAGTCGAAGCGCAGCTTGTCGGGCCGGACCGCGGAGCCGGCCTGGCGCACGTGGGTGCCGAGCCGCTCGCGCAGCGCCGCGTGCAGCAGGTGGGTCGCGGTGTGGTTGCGCATCGTCGCGTGGCGGGTCTCGCGGTCGACCTCGGCTTCGACGGCGACCGCCGGGTCGATCGCGCCGGTCGGCTCGACCTCCAGCGCCTGGTCGTCGCCGACCCGGTAGACGTCGACCACCGCGCGCCTCTCCCCCGTCCCAGCGCAGCACGCCGGAGTCGGCGACCTGGCCGCCGCCCTCGGCGTAGAAGGGGCTCTCCTCGAGCTTGACCAGGGCGCGGCCGTCGTCGCTCTCGACCGCGGCGAGGCCGGTCGTCGCGCGCAGCGTCTCGTAGCCGACGAAGCGGGTCGGCGGCGGCGCCGCCGGCGAAGGCGATCACCCGCTCGTGGCGGTCCTCGGAGCCGTGCGCGGTGGCCGCGCCCGTGCGGGCGCGCTGGCGCTGCTCCTCCATCAGCTCCTCGAAGCCGCCGTCGTCGACCGAGAGGCCCTGCTCGGCGAGCAGCTCCTTGGTCAGGTCGTAGGGGAAGCCGTAGGTGTCGTGCAGCTTGAAGGCGTCCGCGGCGTCGATCCAGGAGGTCTCGGCCTCCTTCGCCTCGGCGACCAGCCGCTCGAGCAGCTCGCTGCCGCGCTCGAGCGTGCGGCCGAAGCTCTCCTCCTCGTCGCCGACCCAGCGCGCGATCGTCTCGCGCTCGGCGGCCAGCTCCGGGTAGGCGTCGCCCATGACCTCGATCGTCGCGCTCGGCGAAGCGGCCCAGCCAGGGCGCCTCGAGGCCGAGCGTGCGCCCCTGCTGGATCGCCCGGCGCATGATCCGCCGCAGGATGTAGCCGCGGTCCTCGTTGGAGGGCACGACGCCGTCGGCGATCAGGAAGGCGGCGCCGCGCGAGTGGTCGGCGACGATCCGCATCGCCCGGGTCACCGCCGCGTCCTCCCCGTAGGAGCGGCCCGAGAGCTCCTCGGCGAGGTCGATCAGCGGCCGGACCAGATCGGTCTCGAAGACAGAGGGGACGTCCTGGAGGATCGCCGCCATCCGGTCGAGGCCCATGCCGGTGTCGATGTTGCGCATCGGCAGCTCGGTCAGCGACGCCGTCCGCGCGCCAGGTCGTAGGTCATGAAGACGTGGTTCCAGAACTCGAGGAAGCGGTCGGTGTCGTCGCCGGGGCGCTCGTCCGGCGCGCCGAAGCTCCTCGCCGCGGTCGAGGTAGAGCTCCGAGCAGGGGCCGCAGGGCCCGGTCGGCCCGGCCTGCCAGAAGTTGTCCTCGCGGCCGAGGCGGACGATCCGCTCGTCGGGCACCCCGATCGCGCCCCAGATCTCGATCGCCTCCTCGTCGGGGCCGAGGCCGAGCTCCTCGTCGCCGCCGAAGACGGTCACCCAGATCCGCTCCGGGTCCATGCCGAAGCCCTGCGGTCGAGAGCTCCCAGCCCCAGGGGATCGACTCCTCCTTGAAGTAGTCGCCGAAGCTCCAGTTGCCGAGCATCTCGAAGAAGGTGAGGTGGCGGGCGGTGTTGCCGACCTCCTCGATGTCGGTGGTGCGGAAGCACTTCTGCACGTCGGCGAGGCGCGGCGCGGGCGGCTCCTCGCGGCCGAGGAAGTAGGGCTTGAAGGGCTGCATCCCGGCCGTGGTCAGCAGCACCGAGGGGTCGTGCGACGGAGGGCACGAGCGAGGCCGAGGGCACGATCTTGTGCCCGCGCTCCTCGAAGAAGGAGAGGTAGGTCTGGCGGATCTCGGTCGGCCTTCATGGAACGGGAGCCTAGGGCCTCTGGGTCGGCGCGGGCGCGGCGTCAGGCCGCGGCGGCGATCGTGCCGTGGCCGACGATCGCCTCGCCGGCCAGCAGCACGGCCGTCTGCCCGGGCGAGGCGCCGGCGAACGCCTCGCCGAGCTCGATCTCGAGCTCGGGGTGCAGACCGGTGGGCGTGCGCGCCGATCTGGCGCGGGGACGGGGCGTGCGAGCGGTAGCGCAGGCGGACCGCGTCGACCCTGGCCCCGTCGCGGTGCAGGACGGCGTTGCGGACCCGCACCGTCTCCGCCATCAGCTCCCGGCGGGGACCGACCGTGACCGTGTTGGCGGCGGCGTCGGTGGCGAGCACGTAGAGCGGCTCACCGGCGCCGAACGCCGATCCCGCGGCGCTGGCCGACGGTGAAGTTGTGATGGCCGCGGTGGCGGCCGATCGTGCGGCCCGAGCGGTCGACGCACGGTCCCCCTCGCGCTCGCGCAGGCCGCCGTGGCGGCGCAGGAAGTCGCCCTTGCCCTGGCCGGCGAGGAAGCAGAGGTCCTGGCTCTCGGGCTTGCGGGCGACCGCGAGGCCGTGGCGGGCGGCGATCTCGCGCACCTCGGGCTTGGTCAGCTCGGTGAGCGGGAACCGGACCTGCCCGAGCAGTCCCGGCGGCAGCGCCGCGAGCATGTAGCTCTGGTCCTTGTCGGCGTCCGACGCGGCGGCGAGCAGCGGCCCGTCGCCGTCGTCGACGATGCGCGCGTAGTGGCCGGTGACGAGGTGGGTCGCGCCGAGCCGCTCGGCGAGGTCGACCATCGCCGCGATCCGCACCTCGCCGTTGCAGACGATGCACGGGTTGGGAGTGCTGCCGGCGGCGTAGCCGGAGACGAACTCGGCGACGACGCGGCGGCGGAACTCCTCCTCGAGGTCGAGCGTCAGGTGCGGGATCGCCGAGCGAGTGGGCGACGCGCGCGAGCGCCGAGCACCGCCTCCGGCGAGCAGCAGGCCTTGGCCCCGTCGGTCTGCGGGTCGGCCCAGAGCTTGAGCGTCACGCCGACCACCTCCGCTCCCCGCTCGCGTTCGAGCAGCGCCGCCACCGCGCTGTCGACGCCGCCCGACATCGCGACCAGGACCCGGTCGCCGCTCGGCGCCGCGAGCGTCTTCGAGGACGCGGCGGCGCCTGAGCCAGCGCACGATGAAGCGCGTCCGCGGCGAGCTGCGCCGCGTGCCGCTTGGCAGGCGTCAGCCCGCCGATCGCCGCGTCGACCTCGTCGATCCCGATCCGCGCCGCATCCAGCACGGCGACGCCGTCGACCATCTCGGCCACGGCAGCCGTCGCAGCCCGGGTCGCCCCGCACCCCTCGGCGTCGAAGGTCACGCCGGCGACGATGCCGTCCTCCACCAAGAGGGAGAGCCGGGACAGGTCCCCGCATGCGGCCCCTCCCGCGGCCCCAGTGAAGGCCCCGGCCGCAGCGGGCCCACGCCGGCTCTCGTCGCGCAGGTAGCGCCTCGAAAAGCTCTCCGCTCACGCACACAGGGTAGACGCGTCCGGAACACTGGCCCTGATCGAACCGCTGCTGCATTCGCCGTCTATGTCACGGTCAATGCAGCGTTGACACTCAAGATGCGCCGAAGATCGCGCGCGATGGCCTCCGGCCCCTCGGTGAGCTGGCGCCAGGTGACGCGGACCACGCGCCAACCCTCGGCCGCGAAGATCCGATCCCGTTCGCGGTCGGCCTCGAACGCCCTGCGGGTCGCGTGCGCCCCGCGGCCGTCGAGCTCGACCACGACCCGCCGCTCCATCCAGGCGCAGTCAGGCCTGAAGTGCTGTCCACCGACAACGAGGTCCGGGTTGAAACGAGGACGCGGCAGCCGGTGGTCTTCGACCAGGTCGGCGAAGACGGCCTCGAAGTCGTTGACGGTCGCGCCCCCGTCGGGACCGATCTCGAGCAGCTCGCGCAGCAAGGGCGCACCGGCATGACCCGGATAGCGGTCGAGAAGGTCGGGCAGAGAAAGGGAATCCGTCAGCCCCTGGACTTCGGCCTCGTGGAAGGACCGCTCTGCCTCGCGTCTATTCCCGAGCGCAGCGATGTCGAAGACCGTCCGCGGCGCCGTGGTCACGGGCATTCCGTCCACCACCGTGCGCTCGTCCGCCGGCAGAAGCATTCGGTGCATCCGGATACCGGCTCGACGGCGATGAGCGGTCGGGCGCCCGATGTCGATCGAAGCGCCGTCGGTGCCGCGCAGAAGCCCCCAACACCTGGCCGCCGAACGATGGCTGAGCACAGCCTCGGGGCCGCACGCCAGCACTGCCGCCATCCAACGACCATGCATTCCGAGCCTGCGGTGCCCGACCGCGTACACCCCGCGATGAACCGGGTGGAGAGACCCTCGGCGCAACCGCACTTCGATCGCGCTCCGGCCAATCCCACGCTCAGCGAGCTGCCGGCGCGCCACGACCCCATGCTGGCGCTGGGCGAGCGACGCGATGACAGTGTCCACCCTCAGCGCATCGCGCTCACTGCTGCATTCGCCGTCTATGTCACGGTCAATGCAGCGGTGAGTGCGGGTGGGAGTGGCCACGCGGTGACCCTGACGGAGTGGAACGCACGCGTGGCGCGCAGAACCCGACGAATCCGAGCCAGGTTGCAAAAAGAGGTTCCAGCCCGCCGGTACCGCCTCTGGCTTTGATCCCTTGAAGTAAAGGGTGGGAGCCTCCTCGCGATCCCAAGGGACCGAGAGAGATCAGCTCCCGCGCCGTTTGTGTTGGGTCAAACGGTGAGGCGGCTCGCGCACGGGCTCGAACCTTGGGCGAACCGTACCACCGGCCGGGCTCCAGGGCGAGGGGTCAATCGTCCAGGTCGTCGTCCAGGTCCAGATTGGAGAGCAGCATCTCCGCCTCGCTCCAGTCGTCGGGCTGGACCCGGAGCGCGATGTCGCCGCGGCCGAAGCGGTCGAGCGGCCAGTCGGCGGTGAGGACCGCCTCGATGCCCCCCTCTTCCAGGGCCTGGTGCCAGGCCCTGGCCGTCCGCACGTCGACGAAGTCGCGAACCACCTCCCAGCTGTCGAAGCGGGGGTCGTCGACGTGGACCGGCGTCGCACCCGCGCCGGGCCCCGGCTTGAACACGGCTCGGATCCGGCCGAAGAAGCCCATCTCGGCCTAGTGCCCGGCGAGCTTGCGCCGGTGCAGCGAGATCCCCAGCTCCTTCAGCTGCGTCTCGTCGACGGGCGCCGGCGCGCCGGTCAGCAGGTCGAAGCCGGAGGCGGTCTTGGGGAAGGCGATCACGTCGCGGATCGGTCTCAGCCCCGTACGAGGCGCTGCACGATCCGGTCGAGGCCGTAGGCGATGCCGCCATGCGGCGGGGCGCCGTAGCGCAGCGCCTCGAGCAGGAAGCCGAAGCGCGCCTCGGCCTGCTCGGCGTCGATCCCGAGCGCGGCGAAGACGGCCTGCTGAACGTCGGCGTCGATTGATGCGGATCGAGCCGCCGCCCAGCTCCTGCCCGTTCCAGACCACGTCGTAGGCGAGCGCGCGGGCCGCGCCCGGGTCGTCGGGGTCGAACTCGCCGGCGGGAGCCGTGAACGGGTGGTGCAGCGCGTCCCAGCGCCCCTCCCCCTCGTTCCGCTCCATCAGCGGCCAGTCGACGATCCAGACCAGGCGGTCCTCGCCCTCCGGGATCAGGTCGAAGCGCTCCGCTAGGTCGATCCGCATCTGGCCGAGGACGGCGTCGGTGACCGGCCGCTCGTCGGCCACCAGCAGCAGCAGGTCGCCCTCCTCCGCGCCGAGCCGGTCGTTGAGCTCGCGCAGCTCCTCCTCGGAGAGGAACTTGGCCGTCGGCGAGCGCCACCCCTCGCCCTCGCGAAATGCCCAGACCAGGCCCTTCGCCCCCAGCTCCTGGGCGCGCGAGATCAGCCCGTCGAGCTCGGAGCGGGGCACCTCGCGACGGCCGGCGTTCAGCCCCCGAACCGCGCCGCCGCCCTCGAGCACCGAGCGGAAGACCTTGAACTCGGTCTCGCGCAGCGCCTCGCCGAGGTCGACCAGCTCGAGGCCGAAGCGCAGGTCCGGCCGGTCGGTCCCGAAGCGCTCCATCGCCTCGTCGTATGGCATCCGCTCCATCGGCAGCTGGACCTGCGGGCCGCCGACCCGCTCGAAGACGTGCGCGAGCAGCCGCTCGTTGACCTCGATCACGTCGTCCACGTCGACGAAGGACATCTCGACGTCGAGCTGGGTGAACTCGGCCTGGCGGTCGGCCCGGGTCGCCTCGTCGCGGAAGCAGCGCGCGATCTGGTAGTAGCGCTCGAAGCCGGCCACCATCAAGAGCTGCTTGAAGAGCTGTGGCGACTGCGGCAGGGCGTAGAAGGCGCCCTGCTGGAGGCGGCTGGGGACGAGGAAGTCGCGAGCGCCCTCGGGTGTCGAGCGGGTCAGCACGGGCGTCTCGATGTCGAGGAAGCCCTCGCCGTCGAGGAACTCGCGCATCGCCGCGGTTACCCGGTGACGCAGTTCGAGCGCCTCGCGCATCTGCTCGCGGCGCAGGTCGAGGTAGCGATGGCGCAGCCTGGCGTCCTCACCCACCTCGCCGGCGAACCCCTCGATCTGGAAGGGCGGCGTCTCGGCCTCGGCGAGCAGCTCCGCGGCGGTCACCTTCAGCTCGACCTCTCCGGTCGACAGGTCGGCGTTGACGGTCTCGGGAGAGCGCTGGACGACGGTGCCTGTCGCCGACAGCACGTGCTCGGCGCGCAGCTCGTGCCCGAGGCCTCGAAGGCGCCCCCGGCCTCGTCGGGGTTGAAGACCAGCTGGACGATGCCGGTGCGGTCGCGCAGGTCGATGAAGACCAGGCCGCCGTGGTCGCGGCGGCGGTGGACCCAGCCCGCCACGCGGGCCTCGGAGCCGACCCGGTCGGGCAACACCTGCCCGCACCACGTGTCGCGGAAGCCATTCGGCTGCAGCGCCGGGACCTCGGTCATGCCAGCCCTCCCGTGATCTCCTCGATCAGGTTGCCGGTGTCGACTGGGCGCTGCTCGCCGCTGCGCATGTCGCGCAGCTGGGCCGCCCCGGCGCCCTCGAGGATCACCACGCGGCGCGCGCCGAGGCGGTCGGCGTGCTTGAGCTGGCCCTTGAGACCGCGTCCTCCCAGGTCGACCTCCGCCGAGAGCCCCGCCTTGCGCAGTTCCCCTGCCAGGAGCAGGGCCAGCGCGCGGCGGTCGTGCTCCTCCTCGGCGGCGGCGGCGATGAAGACGTCTCGCCCAGCGGGCGCCTCCTCCTCGTCCTCGAGCGCCAGCGCGATCCGCTCGATTCCCGCGGCCCACCCGATCGCCGGGGTCGGCGGCCCTCCCAGCTGCTCGACCAGGCCGTCGTAGCGTCCGCCGCCGCCAATCTCAGACTGCGCGCCGAGGCGGTCGCAGACGAAGGAGAAGATCGTGCGCGTGTAGTAGTCGAGGCCCCGCACCAGGGTCGGGTCGATCTCGTACTCGACGCCCGCGGCGTCGAGTAGGGCCCGCACCTCGGCGAAGTGCTCGGCGTCCTCGCCGTCGAGGCGCTCGACCAGCTTCGGCGCCGAGGCCATTGCCGCGCGGGTGCTCTCGTCGTCGGAGTCGAAGGCGCGCAACGGGTTGGCGTCGATCCGCTCGCGCACCTCCCCGGACAGCTCCTCCTCGTGGGCACGCAGATAAGCCTTCAGCTCCTCCAGGTACGCCTGGCGGGCGGCGAGCGAACCGAGGCTCCCCAGCCGCAGCTCGACCCCCGGGACGCCGAGCTCGGCGACGCAGCTCTGCGAACAGCCCGATCGCCTCCGCGTCGGCGAGCGGCGTGTCGCTGCCGATCGCCTCGATCCCGAGCTGGTGGAACTGCCGGAAGCGCCCGGCCTGGGGGCGCTCGTGGCGGAAGAACGGGCCGGCGTAGGAGAGCTTCACGGGCTGCGCGAGCTTGTGCATCCCGTGCTCGACGTAGGCGCGGCAGATCGGCGCGGTCCCCTCCGGGCGCAGGGTGAGGCTGCGCCCACCCTTGTCCTCGAAGGTGAACATCTCCTTGCGGACGATGTCGGTGGAGTGGCCGACGCCCCGCTCGAACAGCTCCGTGTCCTCGAAGCTGGGCGTCGCGATCGGCTCGTAGCCGGCTCGGGCGAAGATCGCCGCGGCGGTCTCAACGATCTTCCCGCGCGTGCGGGCAGCCGCCGGCAGGACGTCGAACGTCCCGCGAGGGGCCTGGTACTTGAGTCCCGCCACAGTGCGCGACCTTACCTGCCGAGGGTGGCTCGGCGCCCTACCCCGGGAGCTGGGCGAGAAAGGGGTTCGTCGCCCGCTCGGCTGCCAGCGTCGTGACGCCCATGTGGCCCGGGTATACGCTCGTATCCGGCGGGAGGGTCTCGAGCAGGGTGCGGATCGACTGCATCAGGGTCGGCCCGTCGCCCCCCGGCAGGTCGACCCGGCCGACCGAGCCCTGGAAGAGCACGTCGCCCGAGAAGATCGTGTCGTGGTCGCGCACCGAGTAGGTGACGTGGCCGGGGCTGTGGCCCGGGGTGAAGATGACGTCGAGGGTCGAGCTCAGCCAACTCGAGGCTCTCCCCGCCCTCTACCGCCACGTCGGCGTCATAGCTCTCGTAGGGGCCGAAGCCGGCCATCGGCACGAAGGACATGATGTCGGCGAGCACCGGGACCTCGATCTTCGGGCAGTAGACCGGGGCGCCGGTCATCCTCGCCACCGGGGCGACGGCGCCGATGTGGTCGAAGTGGCAATGGGTGACCAGGATGGCCTCGACCTTCACCCCGAGGTCGTCGATCTCGGCCAGGATCCGGTCCGGCTCCTCGCCCGGATCGATGACCAGCCCTTTGCCGGACCCTTCGCGGCGGACGATGAAGCAGTTCTCGGCAATCGCGCCAACCGTGAGCTGGCGGATCTCGAGGTTCACGGCCGTTCGGAAGCGCGTATCCGCGCCCGCTCCCTGCGTCGCCACATCAGCATGTCCATGTAGTAGCCCGCGGGGATGTAGAAGGCGAGCATGAAGGCACCGAGTCCGAGCGCGGCGCCCGCCGGTTTTTTGAAGATCAGCAGGAGCAGGACGGTGAAGATGACGGCCGCGACCAGACCGCGAGTGATCGCGCTGCGCCAGGTCGGCGGCTGGTCGCCGCGCACTGCGCCCTTCTTCTTGGTGCCGGCGCGGGCGCGGGCTTTCGCCTCGGCGCGGCTGCGCGGGCGCGATGGCCGGCGGTTGGCGTCGACACGGCCTCCCTGGGTGCCGCGGTGCTTGCGGCGGCGCTTCTTCTTGGTCTGTGCCATGGGCTGAATCTAGCGTCCGGAGGACTTACGCGGCGGGCCGAAGGCGCGCCTCGATTGTCTGCGCGGCGGGATCGAAGTCGCGAATCGGCACGTCGGGGGGATAGCCGGCGAGAGCCGCCGCCGGGACCAGCCCGACGACCTCGGCTTCGACCGGGCGCGCGCCGAGCGGAGCGGACAGCGCCCGGACGCGCTCGACCACCTCGGCCAGTGGGACCGCGAAGGGATCGTGGACGTTGGTCGAGACCTGAACGCGACCGCCGGGGAGCGCCAACCCGAGCGCCCGCACGCCCGGCAGGCCGCCGCCGGACTCGCGCAGGCCCGCGGCGACCGAACCGGCAAGCTCGCGATCGCCGCTGTCGAGCTCGACGTTGAAGGCGGCCAGGGGCGGCCGTGCGGTCACCAGCGTCACGCCCGCGGTCCGGTGGGGGAAGGCGGGCCCGTGGTCGGGGCGAAGCTCGCCACCCTCCATCCGCAGCCAGAGCTCGGCGAGCCCGCCGTTGCGGAAGTAGGCACGCTCGGCGTGCTCGGGACGGCGGGCCAGGTCGCCGTAGAGGAAGACCGGAACCCCGAGGCCGCCGATCTGCGCCGCGAGCCCGACCGCCTCGGCGCGGGCGGCGTCGCGGTCGGCCGGGTCGAGCCAGACGACCGGGCAGACGTCGAGCGCGCCGACCGCCGGGTGCAGCCCGTCGTAGCCGCTCATGTCGACGGTCTCGATCGCCTGCGCCGCGCCGGAGAGGAGCGCGTCGCGCAGCGGCACCGGGCTCGCCGCCAGGGTGAACACGGTGCGGTGGTGGTCGGGGTCGGAGTGGCGGTCGAGCAGGGTCGCCCCGCGTGCGAAGGCGCTCTGCAGGCCGGCGATGCGGCCGGAGTCCCGCCCCTCGGAGACGTTCGGGACGGCGAGCAAGGTGGGCGTCACCGGGTCAGATAAGCAGCTGGCCGCCGCGGACGATCTCCTTGCCGTCCACTTCCACGGTCGGCTCGACGATCACGCAGTCGAGGTGGACGGGGACCTGGACGGTGCCGCCGATCGCGGCGGAGGCGCCGAAGGCGACGTGCGCGGTGCCGAGGATCTTCTCGTCCTCGAGGATGTTGCCGGTCAGGGTCGCCTCTTCGTTGGTGCCGATGCCCAGCTCGGCGACGTTCGTGCCGTCCTCGCCGTGCATGGTCAGCATTTCGAGCAGGGTCGCGCCCTCCGGGCCGGTCGCGTCGGTCAGGTGCCCGTCGCGAACGGTCAGCTCGACCGGGGTCTCGACCTTGCCCACGCCGGCGATCGAGCCGTCGACGACAAGCGTCCCCTCGGCCGTGGTGGGAGAGACGAACGCCTCGCCGCAGGGCAGGTTGCCGAAGGCGCCCGGAGCATTGAGCACGCCGGCGTCGGCGATCGGGATCCGGTCCTTCAGCCCGAGCCGCAGGTCGCTGCCGTGCTGGCAGGTGATCCGCGCCTCCTCGCCGCTGCGCAGCGCCGCGGCGATCGCCGCGCCCCGCCGTCGCAGGGTGCGCATGTCGGCGTTCATCAGCCGCGACGAGCATGTCCTCGGTGACGCCCGGCAGCGTCGCGATCCGCACGCCCGCCTGGGTCGCGGCGCGGCGCGCGTTGGTGTGGGAGAGCGACTGGATCGTCGGCGCCAGCACCACGTCGGCGGCGATCATCGCGGCCGCGACCGGTGTCGGTGGCTCGGCCGCGTTGGAGTCGCGCTCGGAGATCACCGCGAGCGTCGCGTCAACGCCCCTCCCCCTGCGGCCTCGATCCGCATCAGCGCGCCGATGTCCTCGGTGACCGGGTTGCAGATCACCAGCACCTCTTCGCCAGGTTCGATCCGCAGGCAATCCCGCAGAACCGTCCTAACCGCCCTGTCCAGCTCCCGCGTCATGTCCCAAGGCTAAGCCTAAGGCCTAATTCCGCCGCGGGACGTGCCCAGCGAAGGCCACCCCTCCATCGCTACGATCCACTTCCCGCCGGAGTAGCTCAGCTGGTTAGAGCAGCGGAATCATAATCCGCGTGTCGGGGGTTCGAGTCCCTCCTCCGGCATCGCAGCAGCAGGCGAAACGCGCCGCATCCCGAGGCCCGAAAAGAGTCGATTTAGCAGGGGGGTGGCAAGGGAAGTGGCAAGGGTCCAACCCTGAAAAGCCCGTGGAGGCAGCGGGTATCATCGATTGCGTGAAACCCATCCGCACCGATTTCAAGGGCTACGAGGGCAAGTACGTGGCGACCGACACCCGCACGGGCCAGGTCGTGATCGCCGACGAGGACCTGAAAGTCGTGCTGGAGAAAGCCCGCAAGTTGGATCACGTCGTCGTCGGCGGGCGGGCTCCCCACGCAGACGAGCCGATCTACGTCGGCCTTGGCTGAGCCGAAGACCCCCTGGCTTTACTCCTGTCGGGAGGACCCCCAGCAGACGCGCCTAGGGCAGCCGGTGTTTCGGCCCTTCGTGCCCGTCTCGCTCGCCACGGACGATGCATCGACGCCCGAGCTGGAGGGACTGATCGACACCGGAGCAGACGCGATCCTCGCGAGCGACCTACTGGCGGACGAGCTTGGCGACGATTCCGGCGCTCGGCGCGAATGGGAAGCTCCGGTGGGATTCGTCGATGGCTGGCACAGCTTCGGCCTGGTCCTGCTCGGCAACGTCGGTTTTCTCGACCACTTCACCGTTACCGCGAGTCGCTTCTCCCAGGCGGTCGCAGTCGAGGACCGCGACCGCTTCGATGATCGCTTCGGCGTCGTCTTGGCTTAGGGACTCAAGCCGCCGACGACGGCGCGAAGACCGTTCGCCGTGATGCCGGAGGGTGCACCGTCCGAGCAGGAGTTGCTGTAGGTGAGCGTCCCCCCAACCGCAGCCGCGCTGTAAACCCGGGCGCGGTTTTCGCGCTCCACCAGCACTTCATCAGCGGCTTCCCCAGCATCAGGCGTCTACAACCCCGACGCCGACTGCTTCGAGTTCAAGCGGCCGGGAAGAGGAATGCTGCGCAGCGCTCCGCGTCAGCCTGACCAGTTTGGGCTTTGGCGGGGAAAGCCCCCGACCACCACGGCCTAATGACCGGGGCGTCGTCTCCTTCCTCCTGGAATAGACAACCTCAATTCCCCGCCTTGCGCGCCTTTCAGCGCGTCTTGTAGAGCGAAAGCATCGGAACCGTCGTCGGGCACGATTTGATCGTCATCGTCGCTCACCTCCCATTGCTAAAAATTATTTGAGCAAAGAGGCAAAAGCCTAGCGCACTTTGCTTTGCTCTTTTTTGAGCAAAGCTCCGTTAGCCTTTCGGCCCTACTCGACAGCGCCATACCGATCTGCGGCCGACCGAGTACCGCAACGGCAATGGACTACGAAGGGAGCGGAGACAGTGGCCGAACAAAAGAAAAGAGGGGCGAGGCGGTCCAAGGCGAGCACATCGCCAAAGACCAAGGCGTCAAGTCGCAAACGCAGCGCCGCCAAACAACGCGAGGCGGCCAGTCGAGAGATCGCGATTACCATCGCCAAGGCGTTGTCTCATCCGCTGCGTGTCCTGATTCTCACCGTCCTCAACGACCGAATGGCGAGCCCGAATGAACTCCGCAAGGAGCTAGATGAGGGGCTAAGTCAGGTCAGCTACCACGTCAAAGTCCTCAAGGACTTCGACATGATCGAAATGGTGAAAACGGAGCCGAGGCGAGGCGCTGTCGAGCACTACTACCGGGCGACCTCGAAAGTCTACGTCCCGTCGTGGGTCGCAGCATTGTGGCCGAAGTCGGTGAGGGGCTCGCTGTCCGCCTCGATACTGAAGGAAATTGAGGCTGACCTAGTGGAGTCGATTCAGGCCGGACTCCTTGCCGACCGGCTCGACGAGGTTATGAGTCGGGACAGCCAAACCTTGGACGGTCAAGCCCGCGAAGATGTCGAGGAAGCGGCAGCCACGTTCTTCAAGCGGTTTGAGAAGGCTGGCATCGAAACGAACAAGCGCCGACGCAATGGCGAAGGCGACGGCGAGAAAATTCAAACGACCGCTGCCGTCATGGTGTTCACTTCACTGAACGGCCGAAAAGCGAAAAGAAAGAGATAGCCGTCAGCGGATTGCAAGCGTTGGGACCGGGGCGGCCTCTCGGGTCAATCCAGGTCGTCGAAGAATCCGAGTTCCTCGCCTCGCGTGACCCCGGCATCCGTGAACGCCCAGAAAAAGCCGGTGGGCGAGTGCCCCGTTTCTCGAACATAACCAGCTTTGACCAGTTTGGGAAGAAGCGTTGAAAGCTCATCTTCGACGGCGTCAGAGCAGTCCTCGATAAACAGCTCATGCGCCCGAGCAAGTGCTTCATCGAGTGGAGACCGAAGCCCAGCGCGCCCTCCCATCACAGAACGACCAGCTCGCGCTCGGGGTGCTTCGCGGAGCCGAACTCGAAGCCGAGGACCGCGCGGGCACCGAAGGCGTCGGCGAGCTTCTTGACGGTCTGAGGGCTGGTGGCATGCTGGCCGCTCTCGATGCGGGAGATCGCCGAGGCCGTGGTGCCCATGCGGGCGGCAAGCTCGGCCTGGGTCAGGCCGAGGGCAGCACGGCGCATGATGACGATCCGGGCAAGCTCCTCATATGGCGCAAGGCGCTCGTACTCGGCCTTGAACTCAGGGTCCTTGAGGGACTCCTTGATGTCGGCAGAGACAGCCTGACCTACCGGGTTGGCCTGTTTCTTCATCGCGCCCGACTCCTTACGGTTTGTCAACGAGGTTAGCAGCGGTGCTAACAAGCTCTCTCAAGTCCCCAGCGAGCGTCGTGGCCCGCGCGCGAGGCGGCTTCCGGGGTCGGGCGTCCCGCCCGAACGCGATACCGTCGAATCGTGAGACACGCGATGCGCCCCGACGAGATCGAACACTTCCTCGTCATCTACGACCCGGCTACCCGCAAGACGACGGTGGAGTCCTTCGGGACCGACTACGACACCGCTCAAGCGGCCTATGCCGAGGCCGAGCTGGCGCACGGTATTGACACCAACCTCGACATCGTCCTTCTCAGCGCCGACTCACTGGAGACGATCAAGCAGACGCATTCGAGCTATTTCAAGGACAGCGGCCGACAGCTCAAGGAGCTGCTGGAGATTTGAGCCTGCGGATCGGCAGCGTCTTGCGCTTGCGCCGCGTACCAGAGGAGCGGCTATCCAAGCAGGCGTGGCGTTTTCAACCGCCCCGCGAAGCGGCGGGCGGTGGCGGCAAAACCGGTTGAGCCCTCAACCGGCGAGGCGGCTTCGATGATCTTCTCAACGCCGTCTGGGTAGACGAGGACGACGGGCAGACCCTCCCGCGCGTTGCGCACCAAGGCCGAACCCGCAAACGGCGCCTCGGCGTCGACGAAGATCGCGCCCTGCGGGTAGCGGCCATCGCCCTCAAGAGCGGCCTTGAAGCGTTCGAAGGTCAGATCCGCTGGATCTACGTTGCCTTCTGTCCTCAACTCCGGCGCCATCCTTCGATCATCTCCTGGTAGCCAGTTCGGACTTGCTGCAGAGCAATGTTATACCCGTCGCTTGCGGTGGCCTCATCGGTCTTCTCACCATCCTGCTTGACCCCTGCGTGCGTGTAGCGATGCATGTGCGGCACGCGAACGGGTTTAGCTGGCTATCCTTATAGCTAGCGTTATCGCTAGGTTTTAGTTATTGCTATCGATACCGATAGGTTTAAGAGAAGATGCAACTGCTATCCATTCCAGAAGCCGCGAGAGAACTGCGAGTGAATCCCTCGCGGGCACGATCACTGGTCGCTTCCGGGGAGCTTGCAGGCGTCAAAGTCGGAGGGCGTTGGCTTGTCGATGGCGCTGCAGTGGCCGATCGCCGTCGCAGCCCTCGCCCCGCCGGCCGGCCCCTGTCGCCTTCGAATGCATGGGGGGCCCTATTCATCGCTTCCGGAGAGAAGGCCCCGTGGCTGGAACCGCAGGCGCTCTGGCGTGTTCGTCAAAGCCTCAAGGCGCAAGGGCTCAAGGGGCTAAAGCCCCGCCTGATGCAGCGAGCGGAGCCGAAACGATTCTTCGCCCATCCTGGTGAGCTCAATCGTCTCGGGAGCCGCCCCGACCTGGCGAAGTCGGGAATCAGCGCCGCGGCCGCCCACGGGCTCGACCTTGTCGCAGGGGCTGAGATCGATGGCTACGTGCGAGCAGGAGATCTGGAGGCAATTGAACGGGAACACGCCCTCGAACCAGCTGCAGGCATGGAGGGCAATGTCCTTCTGCGCGTCGTTCCCGATCCTGCATGGCATCTCTCGGGACGACTTGCCCCTCTCGCTACCGTCGCAATCGATCTCTCCGAGGAAGCCGATGCCCGCTCGATCAGGGCCGGCAAGAAGGCAATCGACCGCATCGAACGGGCACTGAAGCAAGCCGCGTGACCGCCTCACCAATCGAGATTCGCCCCGGAGACGAGAGCGCGAGGAAGCTCTGGGAGGCCGTCGCGAAGCTGGCCAATAGGCGATCGACCAGCTGGGCGGGGAGCTCGTCGAGCCACCGTCGACCGACCCGAGGCTCGGCCAGCGCTTCGAGATCGACGGGCAGACGATCGACGTCCTCGCCCCCGATGGCCTGAAGGCGTCTCCGCGCACGCTCGGCAAGCAGGTGGCCGCCGAGATTCCCGGTGGCACTCAGGCCCTCCACCGTTCCGAGTCGGTTGAAGTCTCGATCGACGGCGGCCCGCCCTTTCGGGTTCTACGTCCGTCCCTACTTGGCGCCATCCTGCTCAAGGCAAGAGCGCTCCGCGTCCACAGTCGCCCGGACGACCAGCGAGAGGACCTGGTTCTGCTCTTGAGCTTCGCCGCCGACCCGAGTGCGCTCGCCAGCGAGCTGAGCCACGGCGAGCTGAGATGGCTGAAGGAAGCCGAGAAACGGCTTCGGCTTGACGAGAGGGTCGGACGCCTCGACGAGCCCACTGCCCGCCGCGCACGTCAGGCACTCGGGCTGCTCACCGCCAGATAGCCTCTCTCCACCTGCCTCCCCGAAGCCCGTGCCTCAGGTGTTCTGGTACAGCGGCCCGTCGCCACCCTCGGGTGTCGTCAGGCGGCCGCCCTTGGCGGTGATCGCGCCGCACTGGACGCAATTGGTGTAATTGACGATCACGTCGACGTCGCCGCTCTCGGGGGCGTCGTCGGGGATCTCGTAGACACCGGCGGGGCACATCCACTTCCAGGTCTCGGCGATCTCGCGGGGGACGCGCTTCTGGACGCGGATGTGGTTGGGGGCGTCGTCGCGGGTCGCGTTGCCGGTGATGAAGACGCTCGAGAGCTTGTCGAAGGTGAGCTTGCCGTCGGGCTGGGGGTAGCCGTCCTTGGTGTCGCCGAGAAACATCGGCTGGGCGTCGTTGCGGTGAATCTTCCAGCGGCCCCCGGGGAAGCGGCCCTTGGTGGCGATCATCAGGTTGACCAGCGGCCCGCCTTTGATCAAGCCCTTCTGGAAGGGCTGGCGGGTGTTGCGCTGTTCGTAGAGTTCCTTGCCGATGATGGACTCCTCGACCGCCTGCTCATAGGCGCTGAAGTCGTTGCTGCCGGCCTTGAGCGACTCGTAGATCGACTCTGCCGCCAACATGCCCGCCTTGATCGCGTAGTTGACGCCCTTCAGCGCCGCCAGGTTGAGCATCCCGGCCGCGTCGCCGGCGATCACCGCACCCGGCATCGAGAGCTTCGGCATCGCCCAGTAGCCGCCGGCCGGGATCGCCTTGGCTCCCCAGCTGACGCGCTCGCCGCCCTCGAGGATGTCGCGCACCATCGGGTGGGTCTTGAACTGCTGCAGGAAGTCGTGGGCGGAGCTGGTCGCGTCGGCGTAATCGAGGTCGAGGACGAAGCCGATCGAGACCAGGTCCTCGCCTGTCTTCTCGTCCTTCATCGGGTAGATCCAGGTGCCGCCGATCTGGTGGTACTTCGCCGAGACCTTGAGCGGCCAGCCGGCCAGCGTGTGGATCACGCGGTCCAGCGGCTTGGGCACCTTCCAGACCTCTTTCACGCCCAGCTCCCAGACCTGCGGCTCGCGCCCCTCGTCGAGGCCGAACTCGCGCACGGCGGCGTCGGTGAGGTGGCCCCAGCAGCCCTCGGCCAGAACCGTCGCTTTCGCGGCGATGTCGGTGCCCGGCTCGAAGTTGCCCAGCTCCTCGCCCTCTTTGCCGCGACCCTTGTCGCCGGAGCGCACGCCGACGACGGCGCCGTCGTCGACGATCACCTGCGTGGCGGCGGTCTCGGTCAGCAGGTAGGCGCCCGCCTCCTCGGCCTGCGCCTGCATGTAGCGGCAGAGCGCCGAGACGGAGATCACCTCATTGCCGTGGTTGCGCTGCGGCGGAGGTGGCGGGATGCGGACCTTTCTCTTGCCGTTGGGCAGGAGGTAGATCGCCTCCTTCTCCACCTCGCCGAAGGCGAAGCCCTCCTGGCGCCACTGCTCGCGGCCCATCTCGGGGAAGAGCTCCTGCAGCGGGCCGGGCCGCATCACCGCGCCCGAGAGGTTGTGACCGCCGCAGGTCTTCGCCTTCTCGATCACCGCGACCGGGACCTCGCCGAGCCTCTCCATCGTCTCCGGATCGTCGGCCAGGAGCTGGAGCAGGCGGTTGGCGCAGGCGAGCCCGGCGGTGCCGCCGCCGACGATCGCGACGCCGATCTCGATCCGCTCGTCCTCGCCGTCGAGCGAACGCTTGACGAACTCCTCGCGCGGCTCGACCGGGGGCGGAAACTCCGCCGGCACGAACTTCCCATCGCCGTACTGGAACATGGCCGGGACTATATCTCGGCGATTGACTGACGAGTCAATCAGCCGAGAGTGGCACCGACGCCGTGCTGGCGGAACTCTTCGAGCATCTCGCTCATCGCGTCGACGTCGCAGGCGACGCCTTCGGCCCAGGGCTTGTCGGGATGCTCGTCGAGCGTCTTGTAGCCGTTGCCGCTGACTATCGCGACCACCGTGTCGTCGGGGCCGAGCTTGCCTTCGTTGGCGAGCCTGGCGGTGCAGGCGATCGTGGTGCCGCCGGCGGGCTCGGTGAGGATGCCCTCGGTGGCGCCGAGCAGGTCGATCGCCTCGAAGATCTCCTGGTCGCTGGCGGTTGCGGCACTGCCTCCGCGCGACATCACCGCGTCGACCACGAGCGGGCCGTCGCCGGGGGCGCCGATCGCGATCGAGTGCGCCGCGGTGTGCGGCGTCTGCGACTCGATCTCACCGGAGCCGTCGAGAATCGCGGTTGCGATCGGGCTGCAGCCCTCGGCCTGGGCGACGTCGATCTTCACCTCGGAGGTCTCCGCCAGGCCCACCGTCTCGAGCTCGTCCAGCCCCTTGTGCACGCGCGAGGAGAGCGTGCCGCCGGCGGCCGGGATGACGATGTGGTCGGGTGCCTGCCACTCGAGCTGCTCGACCACCTCGTAGGCAACGGTCTTCGCACCCTCGGCGTAGAACGGCCGCAGGGTGATGTTGGCGAACTGCATGCCGCTGGCGAGGGCGAGCTCGCGGCAGGCGCGGTTGGCTTCGTCGTAGTTGCCGTCGAGCTGGCAGACGGCGGCGCCGAGCGCCCGGCAGGCCCTGGCCTTGCCGCGCTCCATGTTCGACGGGTAGAAGACGTAAGCGATGACGCCTGCCTTGGCCGCCAGCGAGGCGACCGCGGTACCGACGTTGCCGGTGGAGACGCAGCCGATCTCATCCTTGCCCAGCTCCAGCAGGCGGGCGACCGCCATCGAGACGACGCGGTCCTTGTAGGAGAGGCTGGGGCGCGAGGTGCTGTCGTCCTTCAGGTAGAGCTTCTTCAGGCCCAGCTCTGCCCCAAGCCGGTCGGCGTGGATCAGCGGCGTGCGGCCGCTGTAGCGCCCGACGCGGGCCTGGGCCTTTGCGTCGACGATCGGCAGCAGCTCCTCGAAGCGCCAGATGTTGATCTCGCGCTCGGCCGGCGGGATCTCGCTGAGCCGCTCCCTGGCCAGCTCGTAGTCGTAGTCGATGTCGAGCCCGTTGCCGCAGCCGAGGCACTTGGACGTCGTATCGAGAAGCGGCAGGCGGCGGCCGCAGTCGCGGCAGACCAGTTCGGTCGCGCAGGAGCGGGTTCGAGTCTCAGGGCTCAGCATGGCGAGATCTCCTCCGAGCAGGGTACTGGGCGCACCAAGGCGCTGCCACCAGCCCAGTCCCGATTGCGCCTCCCCATAAGACCAGGGGTATAACAGACACGCCGCAACCGATCAACAGGGTTTGTGTATTTGCCGAGTCCTACAAAGAATTGGGCCCGTCCGAGCGGTGTCAGCATTCCGCCAGGACGGGCCCGAATTCATCGTGGCCATCGATCCGGCCACGGCCAAGAACCTGCGCTGCGCCAGCTATATGGCCGCCCCCCCTCTCCGGAGGCCTAGCTGCAAGAGGTGAGAGGGCGAAGCGGCCGTCGTGAGGGGCAGCGTCACGCGCGCGAGGTGGGGCAGTGCGCGCAGCGCCATCGCCTCCCTTGTATTGCACCCGAAACGGCCGTCGTCTCGACTCATGACTCGACACAACTCCTTAGCCATCGCAAGGCGAGCCACCCTGACTGGGATCTCACCCCTCTGGCAGCGCTTTGGTTGTCAGCGTGCGTACGTATAACACACGCTCCTGCCACCAGTCAAGGCTTTTTGCGCAAAAGTGGCTGACCGTTGAGCGCTCACACCGCAACCCGCGCGGGGCTGCGCCAGCTCGGCACCTGGTAGGCGACCTCGAAGCCGGCCCGGACGAGGCTCGTGCGGTCGGCCACTGGCGGCTCGCCCCCGGCGTCGACCAGGACGAATGCGTCACAGCCCTCCGCAATCGCGTCTTCCATGCAGCGATGCAGTACCGCGAGCTGTCCGTCTCCGTCGCGACCTGGATATGGCCGCGACGCCAGCGCGATCGAGGCGACCCCGGCGTCGATGTGCATCGCGACGTAGGCGAGCGGGTCGTCGCCGATGATGCCGCAATAGCAGCGCCAGTCCTCCTCTCCCAGCAGACAGAGGAAGAAGGTCTCGGTTGCGGTCGAGAGGCCGAGGCTCTCGACGAGTGGAGACCCGAATCCTTCGTCCCACTCCTCCCAGTCGAGCACCTCGATGTCCGCCGCCGGGGAGAACTGCGGCGCGGCCGCATCGCGAACCAGCTTCATCGCCCCGTCGTCGCGAATGTGCCCGTGCTCCCGTAGCCAGTCTTCCGCCGCGGCCGCCTCGGGCAGGCCGGGCACCACGGGAACGCGGTAGTCGACGCCGAAATCGTCGGTCCAGGCAGAGCGCCTGGTCTCGAGCCAGCGGGCCGCATCGCCCAGGTGCCCTTGCGAGACTGCCCCCGCCTCGCTGGCGCCGAGGATGAAGTTGACCCCTGGGTGCATGGGCACCTCCGTCACGCACGCCGCATGGATCGGGCCGAAGCGCACCGCGTCGACCCCGCTTTCGTAGAGCGCGTCCGGGATCGGGGCCTCCCAGAGCCCAGTCCAAAATGCCTTCTCACTCGCCGCCAGGCGTGCAACGTCACGCGCCGTGGCCTTCAGGCTTCCTTGCTCTCCCATTTCGATGCCCGTCCCTTCCCGCAAAGCCGATATATAGAAACTCAATATATTTTTTTCGGTACTACAGGAGTAGAACGCGCGACAGACGCAAACGGTTTCACCGTGTGGCGATTGCGGCGTAAGTGTCCCGAAGCCCGACGGCAGGAGGTCGTCGGGCCCGAGCTCAAGGCAAGGCGCGGTGGGCGGTGTCCGACCCTCCACGCGAGAGTTGCGCAGGAAGAGGACGGGGGCAACAAGGGTCAGCAGAGCATGCCGCCGCTGTGTTGCGGCTCATTACTGGACTCTCCCTTTGCCGTGCCAGGCGAGCCTCCATTTGAGTGGACCCCGCCTCTTCACTGCGCTGATCGTCAGCGATTCCATTCATAACAGGTTTGCGTCCACCAGTCAACCACTCTTGTTCAAAAAATCGGGCCCTCAGGACTTGCCGGCACCGGAGGAGGCGGCGGGGAGGGCGAGCTTCTCCGGCCACGGGCCGGGAAGCTCGCCGGCATCCTCGCCCCCGGCGAGCAGGAGCGCCTCGCCCGTGTGGGGTGCGAAGGGAGCGAGCACCCTCGCCAGGAGCAGGAGCGCCGCGACCTGTGCCTCCGCATCGGCACGATTGAGCTTCTCCGCGGCGCGCGACGACGCGCTTCTCGAAGTCCTGGATTCGGTCGAAGAGACGCGTGACGTTGCGGACCGCCTTGTGCATCTGCAGCTCTGCGAGATCCTCGGTGATCCGGCCCAGGCCGTTATCGCACCATTTGCACAGGCGCTCGCGCAGGAAGGCTGTGTCGTCGGCCGCCTCGGGGTCCTCCGGCGCCGCTGCGGCACCCTCGAAGCGCTCCTGAGAGTAGGCCCAGACGTTGCGCAGGAAGCGCTCGGCGAAGCGCAGGGCGCTGTCGCTCCAGTTCAGCGTCTTCGCCGGGCCCGCCGCATAGAGGATGGCGAGGCGGACCGTGTCGGCGCCGTAGCGCTCGACCAGCTCGTCAGGATCGACGACGTTGCCGAGGTGCTTGCTCATCTTGCGCCCGTCGGCGATCACCATCTCGTGGAAGAGGCAGCCCGTGAAGGGCTCGCCCTCCGCCATGAACGCAAACGGGCCGATGTCGCGGAGTGCCTTCGTGACGACGCGCTGGTCGAAGACGAAGCCACCGCTGTCGGAGCCGGCCACGAGGCGCTCGGACGGCAGCCAGGCGCGCAGGTCCGGATGGTCGAACATCGACTCGGCCGCGTCCCTCGGGCGGCACCGCTGCCGGGACCCACAGCCAGAGCGCGTCGAAGTGGCAGTCGAGGGTGTCGGTCTCGCGCTTTGCGGGCTCGCCGCAGCCCGGGCAGGCGACGTCGACGAAGTCTGGCGCGCTCGGCCAGCGGATTTCCCTCGCCGGTCGGCTCGACGTCGCGCGGCAGGACGACCGGCAGATCCTCCTCGGGCACCGGCACCGCCCCGCAGGCGTCGCAGTGGACGATCGGGATCGGCGTGCCCCAGAAGCGCTGGCGGGAGATCGAGAAGTCCGCGGCGCGGTAGCGGACCGTCTGCCGAGTCGTCGGGCCGCCCCTCGGCGGACCCCGCCGCCGGCCCCTCCCCCAGCCTCGGCACACGCCCCGCGATCGTCGCGTCCGCCTCGTCGACACGCGGGATCCCGAGTGCCGCCGTCGGCCCGTAGCGGGCGTCGACGATCGGCGAGACCAGAACCGGCAGGGGCTCCGCGGTCCATGGCGCCGGCACCGAGGCGCCGGTGTCGATGAGCGGAACCGACCGGGCGTCGCGGGCGCTGCGCTCCCACCCCCCGGAGCGCAGCTCGTCGAGCTGCTCGCGCACGGACGGGTCGGCCGCCCAGGCCTCGACCGCCGGATGACGCGGAGAGAGCATCACGAAGGTCGCCTCCGCGACCGCCTCTGGGTGAGGCGTGAACACCTCGAGCTCGCTGCCGTCGGGGCCGGGCAGATCGACCTCGACCCCGTCGCTGCGGCCGAGGATGTACTTCTGGGTCGAAAGCGAGATCTCGTCCCAGTCCTCGAGGTCCGCGAGGCGGCGATCGTTCTCCTCCAGGTAGGGCGTGATCCGCAGGAACCAAGTCGGGCGGCGGATCAGACGGACCTCGTTGTGACAGCGCCAGCAGCGCCCGTCCTCGACCTGCAGCGCGGCGAGCGTCGTGCGGCAGCTGTCGCACCAGTCGACGGTCGTGTCGTCGCGGTAGATCAGACCGGCCTCGAGCAGCGTCAGGAAGAGCCACTGCGACCAGCGGTACTGCTCCTCGTCGGAGCTGTAGAAGACGCGGTCGTAGTCGAAGGAGAAGCCGAGCCGCTTCATCTGCTCGAGCATCCGCTCGCCGCAGCCCTCGACCCACTCCGCCGGGCGGACCTTGCGCTCGATCGCCGCCATCTCGGCCGGCAGGCCGAAGGCGTCGAAGCCGAAGCCGAAGAGAACGGCGTCCCCGCGAGCGCGGCGGAAGCGGGCGTAGGCGTCGCCGATCGAGTAGTCGCGAACGTGCCCCATGTGCAGCTTGCCCGACGTGAAGGGGCTGGACGGCTTGATGTAGACGCCACGGCCGGGGCCAACGTCCTCCGGCGCCGGCGTCGCGAAGGCGCCGCTCTGCGCCCACGCGGCCTGCCGCTCGGCCTCAATCGCCGCTGCGTCGTAGCTCGATCTTGCGCTGCTCATCTGTCTGGCTCCTCATGCGCTCCCGTGCGTCACGAGCGAGATAGTTTGACCATTGAGCAACGGGCGCTTATTGTCTTAGGCCGAGTCTACACTCGCAAACTCTCATAAAGCTGCCCCGGCAGTGCTTGCGACACTCCGGGGCCTGGCCGAGACCTGAAGAGGAGGTCCCAACATGACAGAGGGTAGAGGAGTTGCAGGAGTAGTCGACGGGCGTTTGGACGAAAGGCTCGTCGAGAGGACACTGGAAGCCCTGTCCGAGGCACCGCCGGAGGACCGGGTTCGCGAAGCGGTCGAGACCGTCGTCGACGCCGCGGGCTCGATCCCGCTGGGACGCGAGCGGCGCTCTGGTCCCTGCGGGCCAATCGCGACGCGGTCGAACGCCTGGAGGCCTCGCTCGGCATGAGCCCCGCCCAGGCGACGCTCGCGCTCGGCGCCACCATCGAGCTCGCCAGGACCGAGCTCGGCACACCGGAGCCTGACCTGCGCAGCCGGATGCCCGAGCTGCTGGGCTGGCTGGAGGGTCAGTGGTGAGCGGCTGGGATTCTGGTCGCTGATTCTGCGGGGGTAAGGGGAGCCTGGCCGTCCTCCAGTCGAATTGAGCACCGCGCGTGAGCGCGGTGCAACCAGGAGCGCGGCCTACGGCCGCGCAAGAAGCAGATTGCATAGGCCGCTTCGCGACATTCGACTGGAGGACGGCCAGGCTCCCTCTCAACACGTCACCGAGTTACGCCCAGACTGCGAAGCCGGTACCAGAGTCCCCCAGCTTTTAAACGAGCTTGAGGAGGGGCGCCGGCATCCCTTACCCCAACCGCCCTACGCAAACGTCCAAAGCTTGTTGCCCAGGAAGTTGAAGGGCATCGCGATCGCTACCGCGATCGCCTGGGCGGCCAAGGCGTCCAGCGACGTGCTGAGCAGGAGCGCTTCGAGAGCGACCAGGTTGATCAGCAGCGCGGCGACGCTGACGGCGAAGAAGCGAGCTGCCTGAAAGCCGGCATGGCCGTCGGAGGCCGCGAAGGTCCAGTGCCGGTTCCAGAGGAAGTTGCTGCTCACCGCGACGCAGAAGGCGCCGAGCGCGGCTGGGACATGGTGCAGGCCGAGGCTCGGCGCTGAGCAGGGCGAAGACGGCGAGGTTGATCACGTACCCCGAGCCGCCGACGAGACCGAACTTGAGCAGCTGCCACCAGCTGGCCGGGCGTCGGGCGGCGGCACCGAGCCTGTAGGCGAATTCTGCGGCGGGACTCATCCGCGGAAAGCCTATGGGGTCGGTAGGCGTAAAGTCCCCGCCGCATGGAGGGCAGAACCTCGATCCTCGTCACCGCCACGGCTGCGGTGGCCGTCGCCCTCGTAGTCCTCCTCCTTGGCGGCGGAAGGGATGGAACCGCTGCGCAGGCTGAGAGCGGCACGGACACGGGCCGGCCCAGCGTGGAGGTGATCTCCCCGCGCAACGGCGCGCGGCAGTCGAGCCACGCGGTCGTGGTCAAGGTCGCCCTGGACAACTTCCAGCTGGCGCCGCTTCACTTCGGCGGCGAACCGCAGCTGGGCGAGGGCCACATCCGCTTCGGGCTCAACCGCGTCCCGGACTGCGTCGACCCGGTCAAGCTCCAGCGGGCGATCGACAGCCCGTTCGGCAAGGGGCGCCTGGTCGGCGCCTCCTTCGACTACCCCGAGTACGCGGGGCCCAACGGCGTGCTTGCCGAGCGGATCGGCTCTGCCGGCAGCTACTCGCCGGCGACGAGGCCCGAGATCTACTACCACGGCCTGCGCTCTGGCTTCTACCGGCTGGTCATCACCCTCGCCCAGAACGACGGCTCCCCCACCCCGGTCCACGCGGTCACCAACTTCCAGGTCCTCCCCAGCGACGGCCATGGCCCGAAGTGCAGCGGCGGCAAGGTCCCCAGCGCCAAGGCCGCGGCGTTCGATTAAGCGCCCCCGGACGCGGGAGCGGAGGAGGCGCGCCCGATTTCGGCCAATACTTCACTTTGTATAGTGAGATTCGATGCGGACCTACCGCCGCCTGACCGCGTTCCTGCGCCCCTACCGTCGCCAACTCTGGGGCTCGCTGGTGTTCGCCTGGGTCGCGATGGGGATGACGGTGGCGATCCCGTGGCTGATCGGCCGCGCGATCAACGCGATCGAGGCCGAAGAACAGCCTGACCTGCTTCCCCTGGCACTGGCGATCGTCGGCGCCGGGATCCTGCGCCTGGGCCTGACCCTGGTGCGGCGGGTGGTGGCGGGGAAGGTCTCGCTGGCGGTCGAGTTCGATCTGCGTCAGCGCTTCTACGGGCACCTGCAGCGGCTCGAGCTGGGCTTCTTCGACGGCCAGCAGACGGGTCAGCTGATGTCGCGGGCGACCGTCGACCTGCAGTCGATCCGCTTCTTCCTCGGCTACGGCCTGATCTTCATCACCCAGAACCTGCTGACGATCGTCCTCGCCAGCGCGGTGATGTTCGCGCTCGAGCCCTGGCTGGCGCTGATCGCGCTGGCTCCGGCGCCGTTCGTCGTCTACACGTCCTCCAGATACAACCGCGTCTCGCGGCCTGCCGTGCAGGAGGTGCAGCAGCGGCTCGCCGAGCTGACTGCGGAAGCCGAGGAGAACATCTCCGGCATCCGCATCGTCAAGGCCTTCGCCCGCGAGGAGCACCAGCTGCACCGCTTCCAGCGGGCCGTCACCCGCGTCTTCGACCAGAGCATCTACTCGACCCGCCTGCAGGCCTTCTTCTCGCCGCTGCTCGGCCTCCTCCCCCAGCTCGGGATCGCCCTGGTGCTGTTGATCGGCGGGCGCCAAGTGATCGCCGGCAGCCTCAGCCTCGGCGCCTTCACCGCCTTCTACGTCTACGTCGTGATGCTGGCCGCACCGATGCGGATGCTGGGGATGACGCTGGGCATGGCGCAGCGGGCCATCGCCTCCGGCAACCGCCTCTTCGAAGTGCTCGACCGCGAGCCGCAGATCGAGAGCCCCCCCGGAGCGCCAGCCCTGCCGGACGGCGGTGGCAGAGTCGAGATGCGTGGCGTGACGCTGCGCTACGACGGTGCGGCACCGGCGCTCACCGGCGTCGACCTCGATGTGGCGGCGGGGAGCACGGTGGCGCTCGTCGGCCCGTCGGGCTCCGGCAAGACCAGCCTGGTCGCGCTGATCGCCAGGCTCTATGACGCCAGCGAGGGATCGGTGCTCCTCGACGGCGTGGACGTGCGCACGGTCGACGTCGCCTCGCTGCGCTCGCAGGTCGCCTTCGTCGCCGACGACAGCTTCCTCTTCAGCGCCAGCGTCGCCGAGAACATCGCCTATGCCCGGCCGCAGGCGAGCCGCGAGGAGATCGAAGTGGCCGCCCGCCGCGCCCAGGCGGACGAGTTCATCCGCGACCTGCCCGGCGGCTACGACACGACCGTGGGCGAGCGCGGCCTCACCCTCTCGGGCGGGCAGCGCCAGCGAGTGGCGATCGCCCGCGCCCTCCTGGCCGACCCGCGGATCCTGATCCTCGACGACGCCACGTCGGCCGTCGACGCGACCACCGAGGCGGCGATCAAGGAGGGACTGCGCGAAGCGATGAGGGGTCGAACCACCTTCGTCATCGCCCACCGCCTCTCCACCGTCTCGCTGGCCGACGAGGTCGTGGTGATGGACGGCGGCCGGATCGTCGACCGAGGAACCCACGAGGAGCTGCTCGAGGGATGCGGCTTCTACCGCGAGATCGCCGAGCACGGCCTCGCCGACACAGTCTTCCTCCAGCGGGACCTCGAGCAGCGCGAGGAGATGGCACGGCTGTGAGCGCGGTCGGCAACTTCTGGCGCCTGCTCCGCGGCGAGGACCAGCGCGCCCGCAAGCTGCGCTGGCTGGCCGGGCTGCTGCGCCCCTACCGCGGGCGGGTCGCGCTGACCGTCGCCGCGATCCTCGCCGCCACCGGAGCCGGGCTCGCGCCTCCCTACCTCGCAGGGCAGGCGATCGACGCCGGCATCGCCACCGGCGACACGGGCGCCCTGACGCTGATCGTGATCGCCTTCGTCGGCGTGGCGGTGGTCTACGCCTTCGCCACCTACGCACAGACCTACCTGGTCGGCTGGGTCGGCACCCGTGCGCTGCAGGACCTGCGCGAGCGCGTCTTCGCCCACATCCAGTCGATGTCGATCGGCTTCTTCACGCGGCGCAGCCCCGGCGTGCTGATCAGCCGCCTGACCAACGACATCGAGGCGCTCAACCAGCTCGTCACCACGGGGGCGGTGACGCTGCTCTCGAGCGGCCTCACCCTGATCGGCGTGGTGACGATCATGCTCCTGCTCGACTGGAAGCTGGCGCTCGTCGCCTTCATCACCTTCCCGCTGCTGGCGATCGCCAGCGTCGTCTTCCGGATCGTCTCCCACGGCGCCTACCGGGCCACGCGCGAGCGGATCGCCGCCGTCACGGCCTATCTCCAGGAGACGCTGAGCGGGGTGCGGGTCGTCCGCAGCTTCGGCCAGGAGGCGCGGCACGCGACCGCGATGGACGAGCTCAACGAGGCCAACCGCGAGGCCAACATGAAGACCGTCTACCTCAACGCCACCTACTTCCCCGGCGTGGAACTGCTCTCGGCCGTCGGCACCGCGGCGATCATCCTCTACGGCGGCACCCAGGCGATCGACGGTGCGATCCAGGTCGGCACGATCGTCGCCTTCATCGGCTACCTCCAGCTCTTCTTCGACCCGATCCAGCAGCTCTCCCAGCTGTACACGACCTACCAGCAGGGGATGGCGGCGCTCGACAAGATCTTCGAGCTGCTCGACACCGAGCCGGACATGGTCGACGCGCCCGGTGCCGTCGACCCGGGAACCCTGCGCGGCGAGATCGAGATGGAGGGGGTCTCGTTCGCCTACGCCGACGAGGAATGGGCTCTGCGGGAGGTGAGCCTGCACGTCCCCCCTGGGCAGACACTTGCGCTGGTCGGCGCCACGGGGGCCGGCAAGTCGACCCTCGCGAAGCTGGTCGCGCGCTTCTACGACCCTCAGCGGGGGCGGGTGCTGGTCGACGGCCAGGATCTACGCGAGATGCGCCAGCAGGCGCTGCGGCGGCAACTCGGGATCGTCCCCCAGGAGGGCTTCCTCTTCTCCGGCAGCCTGCGGGAGAACATCGCCTTCGGCCGGCCGGACGCCTCGCTGGAGGAGATCGAATCCGCCGCCGCGGCCGTCGGCGCGACCGACTTCATCGCAGCGCTGCCGGAGGGGATCGAGACCGAGATCGGAGAGAGAGGCGTGCAGCTCTCGGCTGGACAGCGCCAGCTGGTCGCCTTCGCCAGGGCGCTGATCGCCGAGCCGCGCATCCTCATCCTCGACGAGGCGACGTCGAACGTCGACGTGCGCACCGAGAAGACGATCGAGCGCGGCCTGGAGCGGTTGCTCGCCGGCCGCACGGCGATCGTCATCGCCCACCGCCTCTCGACCATCCGCCGCGCCGGCAAGATCGTCGTCCTCGAAGGCGGCCGCATCGCCGAGGTCGGCACGCACGAGGAGCTGATCGGGGCGGGCGGGCCTTACTCGCGCCTGTACGGCGCTTGGCAGGAGTCTTCGGCAGCCTGAGAGAGCCCCGCTAAGGGCCTATGCCGCCGGAGCTGCCGCCGGTAGTGCCGCCGGCTTCGGGAGCGCCGGTAGTGCCGCCGCCTTCGGCGGTGCCGCCAGCTCCACCCGTTTCGGGAGCGGGTTCTGGTTCGGCTTCAACTTCCGGTTCGACTGCTTCAGCTTCGGGTTCTTCGGGCACTTCAGTCGAGCCGGATTCTTCGGATTCGGGTGTCGTGCCCGCGCTGACCGGGGCGCTGGGGCCTTCGCTGCACTCTTCGAAGCCGTATTCGTCGGCCGCCGTCTGGAAGCTGGCGAGGGCGGATGAGGCGTTCGATTCGGCGCTTTCCAGGGCTGCCGTGTCGCCGCGTTCGGAGGCGAGCTGGACTTCGTCCTCAGCCGTGCCGAGCGCTTCGGCAGCGGCGATGAGCTCCGGGTAGCCGGTGGTTTCCTGGGGGGCCCCGATCCCCTGCAGGCTGTCGACCATGCCGGAGTACAGGCTCGCCGCCTGCGCGGCCGCGTTGCCCGTTTCCGTGCTCGCCCCGACCGTGCCGACAGCCGCGTTGACCTCGGCGCAGATCGCGTCTCCCCGTTCGATCAGCTCGGTCTGCGTCACAGCCGTCGTCGTCTCCGTCGTCGGGGGAGCCGATTCGGTCGTCTCGTCACCGCCGCCGCAGCCGGCGATCAGCGCGACGACCGCAAGCAACGCGACGATCAGGGTAAGGGGAGGCTTCACAGGAGGGCCGAAGGTAGCAAAGGGAATAGACGGCTCAGCAGGCCTGGCGCCTCCGATTGCGCTTCCTGCCACGCCCGCCCCAGTTGTCCGTTTGGGCATGGCAGTTGCCACAGAGCAGCTGGAGGTTCTCCAGTCGGTTGTCCTGCCCGTCGCCGTTGATGTGATGAAGCTCCATGCTGAGCGGCCTCCCCCGCCACTCGGTGATACCGCACTCCTCGCACCGGTTCTCCTTCAGGCCCGCCTTGATCAGGCGATTCTTGAGATGTGTGCGGCTGGTCTCCTTGCGCCCAACGACCAGCAACTCCTCGAGCGGGATATTCAATGGCCTTGGCACGATCGCCTTGCGCTTGACGGCCTCGAACCAGCTCGCTCGGCTGAAGCCAAAGCGATCAAGGCAATCGCGCATCGACAGTCCCTCGTGGTCGATTGCGCGCTGAACCGCTGACCAGTCATAGCGTCGGGCAAAACGCGGATCTGCTCTTTTGCCCAGACGGCGACAGTGGAAAGCAACTGTGGACTTGGAGATGCCCAACGCCTTTCCGATCTCGGCCCCGCTCAGCCCGTCCGCCAAGAGCGCCTCGACTCGATCTCGGGTTAGGAGGCCAAGGTTGCCATTTCCCCTTCGCCGAATCACCAGATCGCCGCGTACCGTCGCCTTGTCCCAGGCCCCGTAAGAGCATCCAAAGCGCGCGCAGCACTCGTCGATGGTGTGTCCTTCGTCGTAAAAAGCCTGTACCTCAGCCCAATCAAAGATCGAAGGCCGATGTGCGCCATCCGGGTAGCCCAAGCATCGGGCGTGGCGAGTGACAGTGGAGGGGTCGATTCCGAGCCTTCGCGCGATCTCCTGGCGCGAAAGCCCTTGGGCGAGCAGCTCTCCGACTCTTTTCCTCATCGAACATATGCTCGCTCAGAACTCGGACAGAACATTGCGCGAAGCGCGAAAGAAAAGCTGCCCGGGATGGATTCGAACCACCGTTCCTCGGTCCAGAGCCGAGTGTCTTGCCACTAGACGACCGGGCACAGACGGGCAAAAAGCCCGGCAAACAGGCTATCCGATCCCTGGCTCCCGGTCGCGCACTCAGAGAGCGGAAAGGTCCGACCCGGAGTCGGCGATCACGTCCCTGACAGCGGAGACATCGGTGCCCGCGGCGAGCAGGCGGCGGGCCTCGGCGAGGTCCTCGGGGCGCCCGACGCTGAGAGCGCCGGCGACGCGGCCGTCCTTCAGGTACCAGACGGAGAACTCGCCGGCCTCGCGATCGCCGCGCCAGATCTCCTCGTCCCACTCGGAGGCCGGCCCGACGTACTCGAGGCTCGCCCAGTCGGCGAGGTCGCTGAAGAAGTAGGGGACGACCTCGTAGTCCGCGTCCGCGCCGAGCATGTTCCCGGCCGCGTGCATCCCCTGCTGCATCGCCACGTCCCAGTGCTCGACCCGCAGCCGGCGGCCGTGGACGACGCTCTCATACGAGCAGCAGTCGCCGGCCGCATAGATGCCCGCCGCCGAGGTCTCGAGCTTGGAGTCGCAGAGGACGCCGTCGCCGACCTCCAGCCCCGCGCGCTGGGCCAGCATCGCGTCGGGGCGCACGCCGGCGCCGACGACCACGGCGTCGCACTCGACCGCCAGGCCGCTCTTGGTCAGCACCGCCCTGACCCGGCCGTCACCCTCGTAGGCCTCGAGCTCCTCGCCACCGTGGATCGTGACGCCCCTGGACTCGAGCAGCTCGTGGAACCAGCGGCCGGCCTCCTCGCCGAAGGTGCGGGAGAGCGCCACGTCCTCCATCGTCACGATCGTGCACTTGGTCCCCCGCGCGGTCAGCGAGGCGGCGACCTCGGCGCCGATGTAGCTGCCGCCGACGAGGACGACGTGCTCGGCCGCCTCGGCGTCGTGGCGGATCGCGTCGGAGTTGCCGTAGGCGCGCAGGTAGTGGACGCCCTCGTTCTCGGCGCCCTCGACGCGGAGGATGTTGACCATCGCCCCGGTGGCGATCAGCGCCTTGCCGAAGGCGACCTCCTCTCCCCCCTGCAGCTTCGCGGTGCGCGCCGCCGGGTCGAGCGACATCACGTTGGCGCCGGAGCGCAGCTCGACCCCGTTCTCCTCATACCAGGAGGGCGGGTTGACGTAGGCGTCCGCGCGCTCGGCCTCCCCGCGCAGGTACTCCTTGGACAGCGGCGGCCGTTCGTAGGGGGGCTCGGGCTCGCGACCGGCGAGCAGGATCGAGCCCTCGGCCCCGCGCCTTCGCAACTCCGCCGCGCAATGGGCGGATGCCATGCCGCCGCCGACGAGCAGGAAGTCGACCTCTCGATCAGCCACCGGAACCGGTGCCGTTGCCGCCGGGCCCGAAGAGTTCCTTCAGCTGCTCCTCGTGGCCCGGGTCGAGCACGGCGAGAACCTCGTCGCCGGCTTCGAGCACGGTGTCGGCAACCGGCACGAAGCCCTTGCCGCTGCGCAGCACCGAGATCAGCAGGCTCCCTTCTGGCATCTCCAGGTCGCCGACGCGCCGCCCCGTGACGCCCGAGTCCTTGCCCAGCAGCATCTCGATGATCTCCAGCTGCTCCTCCTGCAGGTCGAGCAGGTGGACGAGGCCGTACTCGGGCACCTCGTGCTCGAGCAGGCGCAGGATCAGGTCGGTGGCGGAGACCGAGGGCTTGATCCCGAGCAGGTCGAAGTGGGGCTTGTTGCGCGGGTTGTTGATCCTGGCGATGATCCGCTCGACCTCGTACTTCTCGCGGGCCACCTGGCAGATCAGCATGTTGTCCTCGTCGTCGCCGGTCACCGCGATCACCATGTCGGCCCGCTGGATCCCGGCCCTCTCCAGCACCCAGAGCTCCGACGCGTCGCCGTAGGAGACGTTGTGCTCGAGCTCCTGCTCGACCGTGAGGTAACGGCGACGGTTGCTCTCGATCAGCGTCACCTCGTGGTTCTTTTCGAGCAGCTCGCGGGCCAGGTTCCAGCCCACCTTCCCCGCTCCGACGACGATGATGTACACGGCCTCAGTCCCCCTGCCCGGTCTCGGCCGGGCTGACGACAGAGCCGCCGTTGCGGGACGGGCCCTCGGTCACGGCGGTCTCGAGCATGTCGATCGCGACCCGCGTGGGGCAGATCGTGTGCATGCCCTGGCGCTCGTACCATTCGGCTCGCAGCGGATCGAGGATGCGCGCGATCACGTTCGGGACCTCGTAGCGGCGCTGGGCGATCTGGGCGATGACGATGTTGGTGTTGTCGCCATCGGTCGAGGCGATGAAGGCGTCCGCCTTCTCGATGCCGGCGGCGACGAGCGCATCGGTCTCCAGGCCCGCGCCGACGGTGAACTGGCCACCGAGGTCCTCCCAGCCCTTGTCGAGCCCGACCTCGAGCCGCGCGTGGGACTCGGGATCCTCGTCGAGGCAGGAGACTTCGTGGCCCTGGCTCAGCATCGCCCGCGCCACGGACGACCCGACGCGGCCGCATCCGACGATGAGAATGAACATGGCCGTGAGTCTAGTCCGCGGCCGCCGGCTCGGTCATCGGCTCGGGCGTGGCTTCCGGGGGTGCGGTGAGGAGAACCCTGCAAGGAGCCTTCTTCAGGACGTACTCGGTCGCGGCGCCGATCTCAGCTGGCTTCGCGGCGCCGATCCCACCCAGGGTCGCCCCGCCCTTGATCTTGGTGGGGGGCTCGCCCCCCATCACGATCGCCTCGGTGCCGCTGCGCCTCGCCACCTCGACGATGCCGGCGCCGACATCGCGGGCTCGGATCACCTCGCTCTCGACCTTCACGTCCTCGTACTCGCCGCCGACGTCGGCGGCGCGGCTCAGCGCCCGCTTCGCCGCCTCCTCGATCTCCGGCGGCAGCTCGGCGTCGAGCGGCAGGGCCAGGGGGACCTCGATCACGTAGACGAGCTCGAGGCGGGTCTCGCCGTCGTCCCTGGACTCCTCCTGCTCGGCCGCCGCCAGCCGGCCGGCCGTGGCGACGATGTCGTCGTCGAGCTTTCCGCCGAAGACCGGCACGAGGATGTTGCGGAAGGCGACTTCCGGCACCTGCTTGGTCAGCGCCCGCTCGCTCACCGAGACGCGCTTGGTCAGGCTCGTCCCCTCGAAGACCTTGCGGTAGACGACGTAGAACAGAAGCCCGAACAGCATCCAGCCGCCGCCGACCCAGCGCGCCGTGTCGTGATATCCGAGCACGCTGAGGAAGGCGAGGCCGCTCACCAGCGCCGCGAACAGCGCCGGGACCGGCAGCCGCGCACCTCGCCAGGAGACGTTCCAGGGGACGCGGAACGGCCGTGGCAGGTCGGGCTGGGTGACGCGCAGCCGGGCCACCGAGAGGTGGGCGATCGTGATCGCCAGCGTTGCCCCGAAGGCGTAGAGGCCGGCGAGCATCCGCACGTCGGTCGGCACGACGAGGCCTATCGCGATCAGCCCCGAGATCGCGATCGCCACCTGCGGGGTCGCGTGGCGGCGGTTCAGCTTGCCCAGCCAGCTGGGGATCTGGCGGTTGATCGCCAGCGTGTAGATGTGGCGGGAGACCCCCAGCAGGGACGTCGTCGTCGCCCAGAAGAGCACCGGCGCGGCGACGATCGCCACGGCCCAGCGCATCCCGTCGGCGACCCAGGCGGGTTCGTAGGCGGAGACGACGCCGAGGATCGGCGCCTCGACGAACTCGCTGCCGAGCGCCGTCTCGGGGCCGTTCGGGCCGGCGATCACCGGCACCGCCATCAGCGCGATCGTCGCCATCGCCGCGTAGCCGAGCGGCACGGCGATCGCGCCGATCGAGACGATTCGCCTCAGCTCGCGCGGCTTCGCGTCGATGTCGGGCGCGAGGTCCGCAGCGGCCTCGATGCCCGCGTAGGCGAGCATCGCGACCACCGCCGCGTAGACGATGTCGGTGACGCTCGGGTCGGTGAAGAGGTCGAGCTCGGCGGTCAGCCGGTCGGGGTGAAAGACGACGAGGACGCCAACCGCGACCACCGCCAGCTGGAGGACGAGGTCGGCGAGCGCGAGGGCGGCCAGCTGGCGCTCGCGGCCCCGCCCGGTCACGTTGAGGACGTTGAGCAGGCAGGCGGCGACGATGACCGCGGCAGCCACCACCACCTGCCACTCCGAGGAGGCGAGCTCGGGGGAGATCGGTTGGAGGTAGTGGGGGACCGAGATCGCGGCCAGGGCGGCGACGATCAGGTAGTCGATCAGGATCGCCCAGCCGGCGATGAAGGCGATCAGCTCGTTGAAGGCGTGGCGGGCGAAGCTGGAGGAGCCGCCGCGTTCGCGCAGCATCCCCGCCCCCTCCGCGTAGCTGAGCGTGGTGAGCACGAAGAGGAGGCCCGCGGCGAGGAAGATCAGCGGGGTGAGCCCGAGGCCGCGCTCGGCGACGACGCCGAGCGCGAAGTAGATCGAGGCGCCGACCGCCGAGTAGACCGCGACGAAGAGGCCGGGCACGCCGAGGCCACGCTGCAGGAGGGGCGGCAGCGGCGGTTTCCGGGGCTGCTCGGGCTCGGTCAACGCAACGCGATCCAGAGGCGCACGGATCCGAGCAGGATGAAGGCGACGCCGAGCAGCGTGCCGACCGAGAGGGGACCGCCGCCGTTGGCGAACGTGCTGACGAGGATCGCCAGGCCCAGCGCTAGGAAGACGAGGGAGAGGGCGCGGACGGAGCCGCGGTAGATCCGTTCGGGCGAGCCCACGCCTGCGATTCTACGGCCGGGTCGGAGACGACGATTACGCGGCAGGGGCGCTGGCCGAGCACGGTCTGCAGCGTCTTGTCGTAGAGCGGGCGCCCGTTGCGGTAGCGCAGGCCGACAACGACCGCGGCTGCCGAGATCAGCTCCGCCTCGTCCGCGATCGCGTAGCCGGCCTGGCCGGGGCGGACACGCTCGACGTGCCCGGTCACGCGCTGGCCGCCGATCAGCTTCGCCTGCTCGATCTTGCTCTGTGCTTCCGATTCCTGTGCCGGCAGCGCGGCGTCCAGCGGCAGGTTGGTGGGGACGGTCAGCATCGAGTGGATGTGGATGCCGCGGCGACGCTTGGAGGCGAGCTTGGTCGCGGTGGCGACCATCTCCTCGGAGAACGGCTCCCCGTCCTCGAAGGCGACGAGGATGCTTCGGTACTCGATCTCCTCGACCCCGAGAGGCTCGGGCGTCAGGACCTTGACCGTCTCGGTGAGCGGCAATCGCTGGCTGCGGCGGTAGAGCACGTAGACGAGGAGCCCGAAGGCCATCCAGCCGAGCCCGACGACGAGCGTGCGCGGGTTGAGGGCCATCACGACGATCCAGGCCGTGAACGTGCCGAGGCCCCCGAGCACGGCGGTCAGCGGAACCTCTGTGCCGAAGGCGCGGAAATTGAGTGGCGGCTTCCAGGGGCGCTCGCCCTCGGAGTGGCGGCGCCGCAGCTGGACCACCGAGACGTGGGCGATCGTGAAGGAGAGCATCGCGCCGAACGAGTACATCGTCGCCAGGAAGTCGGTCTCCCCCGGCAACAGGGTGATCATCGCGATCGCGGAGAAGACGAGGATCGCGATGTACGGCGTCCGGTAGCGCGGGTGGACCTGGCGCAGCCGTTCGGGCAGCTGGCGGTGCTGGCCCATCGAGTAGGTCAGGCGGGAGACCCCGATCAGCCCGGCGTTGGTGGCGATCAGGAGGATCACCGCGGCGAGCACGCCGACGTAGAAGCGCAGCGCTTCGGTCGGGCCGTGGCTGAGGCCGAGGTTCTCGACGATGCCGAGGATCGGGTCGTCGGCGAACTGGGTGCCGAGGGCGGTCGTGTACTGGCCCGCGGCGTCCTGGGTAACCGGCATCGCCGAGAGCGCGACGACGGGGATCAGCAGGTACAGGCCCAGCACCGCGATGACGGTGAGGCCGACGCTGCGGGGGATCGTCCGGGCGGCGTCGCGCGCCTCCTCGGCCATGTTGGAGATCGTCTCGATCCCCGTGTAGGCGATCATCCCGACCGCGACCCCGAGGGCGAAGTCGCTCCAGGTCGGGGCGACGCCGAGGTGGATGTTGTCGATCAGGATCTCCGGGCTGAGGACGACGAAGATTCCGATCCCGACCAGCACCACCTGGGTGGCGAGGTCGGCCACGGCCAGGACCAGGTTGAGCTTCGCCGACTCCTGGGAGCCGCGGATGTTGAGCAGCGCCAGGGCCACGATCAGCACGGCGCCGCCGACGATGTCGCCAGGCGCTTCGCCGAGGGGCTCCCAGAAGACGGCCAGGTAATGGGGGACGAAGTAGGCCGAGATCGCGACCGTGATCACGTAGTTGAGCATCTGGCCCCAGGCCGCGACGAAGCTGACCAGCTCGTTGAAGGCGTGGCGGGCGAAGCTGGAGGAGCCGCCGGCCTCCGGGTACATCACAGTCGCCTCTGCGTAGGTTGCGGCGGTCGCGGCGAAGATCAGCCCCGAGATGACGAAGGCGACCGGCGTCAGGCCCAGGGCGAAGGCCGCGGTGACGCCGAGCGCGTAGTAGATGCTCGAGCCGACGTTGCCGTAGGCGGCGGCGAAGAGGCCGCCTACGCCGTGTACGCGACTCAGCGACTCGTCGCGGGGGATCCGTTGTGCCATCTGTTCCAGGGCGGGGTGGTCGTCATTCAGGCCGAATATACGGGCGCGGCCGGTGCCCCAGGGTCGAGCGACCGCGGCGACTGCGAGGATCGCGCCCGTCCGTCCCCCAGTGAGCCCGAGTGGGCTCCGCAACTCCCGGAGGAAGCAAGTGGAGAACGAAAGTCGTCAGTCCTGGGTCCTGATCGCGATTGCCGGGCTCGGTCTCGCGCTCGGCGTCATCGCCCTGATCGTCGCCTTCAACGCGAAGAGCGCCAGCGACGACGCCGCAAGCAAGGAGTCGGTCGAAGAAGTCTCCACGGAGCTTCTCCAACCTGGTCGA
Source organism: uncultured Solirubrobacterales bacterium (assembly GCA_963801245.1). GTDB lineage: Bacteria > Actinomycetota > Thermoleophilia > Solirubrobacterales > 70-9 > VRUE01. The sequence goes on along the minus strand of CAWDEA010000003.1, from coordinate 407,648 downwards.
CAAGCTGGGCATCGCCGAGGCGAGCCTGACCGGAGAGCAGAAGGAACTGCAGGGCAGGGCCAAGCGCGAGGCGCGCGAATCGCGCAGTGCGGTCACAAACCTCTCCAACCGCCTCGACAAGCTCGAGCGCCAGACCGAAAAGCTGAACGCGACCGCCAAGCAGACCAACAAGCTGGCCAAGGAGGTCGGCTCGCTGGAAAACCAGGTCGCCACCCTCGACTCCCAGGTCACCGCGGTCAACCAGCGCGTGACCAAGCTGACCAAGCGCGTAAACAGCGCCAGCAGCTCCGACAGCGGCGGCCAATCGGCCCCGTAAGGGTCAGGGTGTCGGGTGTCCCTCCCCGCTCAACTTTTCCGCATGCAGGCAGGGCGTTCGCCCTGGCGCGGTTGAGGGCGGAAAAGCACAAGCCGCGGAGAGGGACACCCGACACCCTTGGAGCTCGCTAGCGTCAGACGCCGCGTAGCACCAACTCCGCCAGTCCCCCGCCAGCTACGCCGCGAGGAGCCTTCCGATCATCTCGAGGACGACTCCGCTGGGCCTTGCAGAGGGGCGTGGTGCCCCTCCCAAAAACACTCGAGCGCGGCTCCTGCCGCGCGTTTTTGGGAGGGGCATCGCGCCCCTCCCAAACGCTCAGACCTAAAAGTGGACGATCGGGATGATCAGGATCGCGACGATGTTGGCGACCTTGATCATCGGGTTGATCGCCGGCCCGGCCGTGTCCTTGTAGGGATCGCCGACCGTGTCGCCGGTAATCGAGGCTTCGTGGGCCAGGGTGCCCTTGCCACCGTGAGCGCCGTCCTCGATCAGCTTCTTGGCGTTGTCCCAGGCGCCACCGCCGGCCGTCATCGAGACGGCGGCAAAGAGGCCGACGACGATCACACCGATCAACAGGCCGCCGAGCGCGTTGACGCTGAGCAGACCGACGATCACCGGGATGACGATCGGGATCAGCGAGGGCAGGATCATCTCCCTCTGCGCGGCGGCGGTGACGATGCTGACCGTCTTGGCGTAATCGGGCTTTTCCGTGCCATCCATGATGCCCGGGTGCTCGCGGAACTGCTCGCGAACCTGTTCGACCACCTCGCCGCCGGCGCGGCCGACGGCCTCGATCGCGAATGCCGAGAAGAGGTAGACCATCATGCCACCGATGATCAGCCCGATCAGCACGTCCGGGCTGGTCAGGTTGAAGAGGCTGTTGAGGTCGAACCCAGCGGGCGCCTCGTCGGCGAGCTCGCTCTTGAACGCGGCGAACAGCACCAGCGCGGCCAGCGCGGCGGAGCCGATCGCGTAACCCTTGGTCACCGCCTTGGTCGTGTTTCCGACGGCGTCGAGCGGGTCGGTGACGTTGCGCACCTCCTCGGGCAGCTCCGCCATCTCGGCGATGCCGCCGGCGTTGTCGGTGATCGGCCCGAAGGCGTCAAGCGCGACGATCAGCCCGCAGAGCGAGAGCTGGGCGACGACGGCGATGCCGATGCCGTAGATGCCCGCCAGCTCGTTGGCGCCGAGGATCGCCAGCGCCAGGACGATCGCCGGAGCGGCGGTCGACTGGAAGCCCTGGGCGAGTCCCTGGATGATGTTCGTCGCGTGGCCCGTCTCCGAGGCCTTGGCGATCGCCTTCACCGGCCGGAAGCGGGTCGAGGTATAAAATTCGGTGATCGCGAAGAGCAGAGCGGTCACCGCGATGCCGATCACCGCGCAGAGCCAGAGGTCCGTCACGCTCACCGCGTCGGCACCGACGCTGAGGCCGAAGCTGACCGCGTCGCTCATCAGCCAGTCGGTGATCGGGTAGAAGGCGGCGACCGAGAGGATCCCGGAGATGATCAGTCCCTGGTAGAGAGCGCCCTCGACCCGGTCGGTTTTGGTCCGCACCGAGAGCGCCCCGATGATCGAGGCGATGATCGCCACGCCGCCGAGCACCAGCGGGTAGACCGCTACCTCGCGGAGGTAGTCGCCCCCGGCGCCGGTGAAGGTGAGCACGCCGAGCAACATCACCGCGACCGAGGTGACCGCGTAGGTCTCGAAGAGGTCCGCGGCCATGCCGGCGCAGTCGCCGACGTTGTCGCCGACGTTGTCGGCGATCACGGCGGGGTTGCGCGGGTCGTCCTCGGGGATTCCCGCCTCGACCTTGCCGACCAGGTCGGCGCCGACGTCGGCCGCCTTGGTGAAGATGCCGCCGCCGAGCCTGGCGAAGACCGAGATCAGCGAGCCTCCGAAGCCGAGGCCGATCAGGGCGTCGACCGCGTGCTTGTCGGAGCTGCCGGTAGCCACCAGAATGCCGTAATAGCCGGCGACGCCGAGCAGGGCCAGGCCGACGACGAGCATGCCGGTCACCGAGCCGCCCTTGAAGGCGACGTCGAGCGCCGGCGGCACGCCGCCGCGAGCAGCCTCGGCGACGCGGGAGTTGGCCCGCACCGAGAGGTTCATGCCGATGAAGCCGGCAGCTCCCGAAAGGACGCCGCCGATGACGAAGCCCACCGCGGTCTCCCAGTTCTGCAGCAGCAGGAGCACGATCGCGATCGGCACCGCGACCGCGGCAATGATCGTGTACTGGCGGTTCAGGTAGGCGGTCGCGCCTTCCTGCACGGCGCCTGAGATTTCCTGCATGCGGTCGTTGCCCGCGGGACGCTTGAGCAGGCGCTGGGTGATTACAAGTCCGTATAGAACGGCGGCGCCCGCGCAGACAAGCGCGACGACGACTCCGTAGTCGGTCAAGAAGCTGGTCAAGAGAGATTCCTCCGGAATGGTTTAAGCGGCGCGGGAGTCTATATAGGCGAGCGGCGAATGCGCTCCCAGAGCGGTCCTACGCCTGTCCGCTTGCCTGTGGAACGGCGGTGTAGGTGCGTTTCGTCTCCGCCACGGCGTCCCGGTAGACGTCCTCGACCGCCACTCCGGCGTCGAGCGCCTCGCGCGCCCGCTGAGCGCCGTTGCGGGCCGGAAGGTCGACCTCGATGCCCAGCTGGGAGCGCGCCGGCTCGGTCCAGGCGAGCAGCGACTCCAGGGCGGCGGCGGCCTCCACCTCGACCCCGCGGCGAAAGTCGATCTGCCGCCCGCTCATCCCATAGCGGATCGCGCGCCAGAGGTTCTCCTCGATCTCGCGGTCGGCGAGCGGCCGCCCCGCGCCGTCGTAGCCCTGCTCGTCGTAGGAGATCGCGGTCTGGGCGATGCAGGCCGCGATCAGCCCGGCGAGGGCGAAGGACTCCTCCCCGCGCGTCTGCGCGTCGCAGATCCGCACCTCGACCGTGCCGAAGGAGTGATGCGGGCGCACGCTCCACCACAGCTGCGTCGACTCGACCACCGAGCCGGCGCGCTCCAGCATGCCGACGAAGTCGGCGTAGCTGGCCCAGTCGACGAACGGGCTGGGCACCCCGCAGCGGGGAAAGGTGCGGGTGAAGATCTCGGTCCGCACCGTGTGCAGGCCGCTGTCGCGGCGGTCGAGGAAGGGCGAGTTGGCCGAGGCCGCGAGCAGCAGCGGCAGCAACTCGCGCATCCAGTCGCAGACGGCGATCGCGCGGTCGGCGCCCCGCACTCCCATGTGCACGTGCATGCTCCAGGTGTTGTTGCGCTGGGCGACGTAGCCGAGTTCGTGGCGCAGGCGGTTGTAGTGCGGCGTATCGATGATCCGCTGGTCGAGGTAGTTGGCCCAGGGGTGGGTTCCCATCGCGCCCAGCGCCAGGCCCATCCCCTCGACCAGCCCGAAGAGGCGGATGCGACGGTCGCGCTGCAGGGCCACGGCCTCGGCGAAGCTCCCGGCGCGACCCGAGCGGATCTCGATCTCCGACGCGATCAGCTCCCCGGCCGCGGACTCCGCGAGCAGCTCGTCCCGCTGGCAGGCGGCGTAGACGTCCTCGAAGCGGTGCTCCAGCTCCAGCGTCGCGGGATCGAGGAGCGCAAACTCCTCCTCGAGGCCGATCGTGAAGTCGGTGGAGGACTCGAACGTCTCCCGAGCGCGGTCGAGGTCCAGGGACAAGTGGCAGCCTCAGGTCAGGTAGAAGTAGAGCGCGTAGAGGAGGTCGACCGCGGGGCTCGAGGTGTGAACCGTCACCTCCGGCGGCACCTGGAGAAGCTGCTCGGAGTAGTTGAAGATGATCTTCACGCCGGCCTCGACCAGCCGGTCGGCAACCGCCTGAGCGGCGGCGGCAGGCACGGCGAGCACGCCGACGACGATCTCCTGCTCGGCGACGACCGCCTCCAGCTCGGAGAAGTCGCGCACACGCAGGTCGCCGACCTCGCTGCCGACCACCCCGCTGTCGACGTCGAACATGGCGACGATCTGGAAGCCGTGGTCGGCGAACATGTCGGAGCTGGCGATCGCCTGGCCGAGGTTGCCGGCGCCGAAGAGGGCGATGTTGTGCTGGCCCGAGGTGCGCAGGATCTTGCGCACCTCCGCCACCAGGAAGTCGACGTTGTAGCCGACGCCGCGCTTGCCGAACTTGCCGAAGCCGGAGAGGTCGCGGCGGATCTGGGTCGGGTTGATGTGCGTGTACTCGGAGAGTTCCTGCGAGGAGATCGTCTCGCGGCCCATCTTGCGGGCCTGGGTCAGCACCTGCAGGTAGCGCGAGAGGCGCGCCGCGACGCCGAGCGAGAGGCGCTCGCCCTCGACGATCAGCCCGTCTGCCGCGTCCTGCTCTTCGATCAGCGGATTCACGCCCCCACAGTATCGAGCCTCGTCCGCACCGCCACCTCGTCGAGGACCAGCTCGGACGCGACTATGCCGTCCACCTCCACCACTGGAATTTTCTCCAGCATTCGCCGGAGGAGCAGCTCCTCGCTCTCGATGTCGACCTCGTGCAGCTCGAAGCGGTAGCCCTCCGCGTGCAGGGCCACGAGCTTCGAGATCGCTTCCGCGCAGAGGTGACACTCCGGCCGGGAATAGACGGTGACCCGGGTCATGCGGCGCGCTTGGGCGTGGCGAAGGCGTCGTAGGCGAGGTAGTCGGGATAGGGGATCGGCTCGGCGAAGCGGGCGGCGGAGCCGATCATCGCGGCGTTGTCGGTGCAGAGCTCCAGCCCGACCAGCTTGAGGGCGACCCCGCGGCGCTCGCAGAGCCCGCGCACCGACTCGCGCAGCGGCCCGTTGGCGGCCACGCCCCCGCCCAGGGCGACGGCCTCCCAGCCCCCCCGCTTCAGCGCCCGCTCGAGCTTGGCGACGAGCTGGCCGACGGCGGCGGCCTGGAAGCTGGCCGCGAGATCGGCGCGGCGCTCGGCCACACCGTCGGAGCCAAGGTCGCGGCAGAGGTATACGAGGGCGGTCTTCAGGCCGCTGAAGCTGAAGTCGAGGCCCGGGTCGCGGCTCATCGCCACCGGCATCTCGAAGGCCTCCGGATCGCCCTCGCGGGCGAGCTTCTCCAGCGCCGGCCCGCCCGGGTAGCCGAGCCCGAGCAGGCGGGCGACCTTGTCGAAGGCCTCCCCGGCGGCGTCGTCAAGGGTCTGGCCGAGCACCTCGTGGCCGGCGTGGTCGCGCACGGCGGCGAGCAGCGTGTGGCCGCCGCTGGCGAGCAGGCAGAGGAAGGGCGGCTGCAGCGGCTCGGGCTCGAGGAAGTTGGCGGCAACGTGTCCCTGCAGGTGGTCGACCGGGATCAGCGGCAGGCGGCGTGGGGCTGCGATCGCCTTCGCCGTGCTCACCCCGACCAGCAGCGCGCCGATCAGCCCCGGGCCGGTGGTGACGGCGACCGAGCCGACGTCGTCGAGCGTGGCGCCTGCCTCGCCGAGGGCCGCCTCGACGACCGGGGCCGCCAGCTCCAGGTGGTGGCGCGAGGCGACCTCCGGCACGACGCCGCCGAACTGCGCGTGGGCCGCCGCCTGCGAGGAGATCGTGTTGGCGAGCACCCGCGGACCGTCCAGCACCGCCGCGCAGGTGTCGTCGCAGGAGGTCTCGATCGCGAGGATCAGTCCAGCCACATGATCAGAGCGTCCTCGCCGTTGTCCTGGTAGTAGCGAGGCCGCACCCCCGCCGAGCGGAAGCCGAGCCGCTCGTACATCGCTATCGCGGGCCGGTTGGAGACCCTGACCTCGAGCGTGAAGGGAAGCCGGCCTCCCCCCTCCTCGACCAGCTGGGAGATCAGGCCGCGGGCGACGCCGGCGCGCCGGCGCTCGGGGGCGACGGCGACGTTCATCAGGTGCCAGACCTGGTCGTAGCGCGAGCAGACCAGGTAGCCGTGCAGCTCGTCCCCGTCGGTCGCGGCGAGGCAGATGCCCGACGGCTTGGAGAGCTCGAGCACGAACATCGCCAGCGACCAGGGAGTCGGGAAGGAGCGGCGCTCGATCGAGATCACCGCGGGCAGGTCGCTGTAGGCGAGTCGCCTTATCTCGACTCCCTCGATCGCCTCAGTCTGCTGTCCGGACATCGTTTCGCTCACGCCATCGCTGCGCATCGGGAGGTCTCAGGTAGATCGGCTCGAGCCGGGCACCGTCCCCACCGCCATCGGCCCCCGCGAACGCGCAGACGTGCCGCGCCGCGACCCGGTGGACGGGGTCGGCGTCGCCGGGAACCTCGACGCCCCGACTCGCCAGCTCATCTCGAAATCGTACCGCTCCCGATCCGGCTGCCAGAGGCGGCTGCGGGAGAGCCCCGACGCGGCCTGCCAGCTCCTCTGGCGCCGCCACGAAGGGGTCCCAGAGCCGCATGCCGTCAGCCGAGTAGAGCGCCGCGAACGCCTCCCCACGGCGCGCGTCGAGCACGGCCAGGCAGGTCCGGTCCGGGCCCGCCGCCTCGCGCGCCGCGCGGCCGAGCGCGTCGAGGGTGCAGACCCCGCTCACCGGCAGGCCGGTGCTGGCCGCCAGGCCGCGAGCCGTGGCGATCCCGATGCGGATCCCGACGAAGGAGCCCGGCCCGAGGCCCACCGCGATGCGGTCGACCTCACCCCAGCCGCCGGCCGCCGCCGCTGCCCGCTCGACCTCGGCAAGCAGCGCGGTCGAGTGCCGCGGGCTTCCCTCGGAGTCGAGCCCGAGCCGCTCCTCGTGCAGCACCGAATCGCCGCGCGTCGCGCAGGCCACGGTGTCCGCGGTAGCCGTGTCGAAGCCGACGACGGCGACATCGCTTCTCGAGGGGTCAGTCAGAGACGGTGAAGATGAAGAGGCCGACGCGTTTTCCCCCGACGAACCAGGTCACCCGGTGCTTGCCCGGGATGTTGGACGTGATCTTGTTCACGTAGAGCTTTCCCTGTTTGGCGGGCTGGGCTTTCGCGCAGATGTTTTCCCCGGTCGGGAACTTGACGCAGATGCTGTAGTCGACTTCGCCTTTGGTGCTTTTGAAGAACGCCCCCTTCTTGCTCTTCTTCGGGCACTTGTGCGCCGGGGTCGCATTCTGGGACACGCCACAGGCGACGTAGTGCCGGTAGGCGGCCGCCCCGGCCGATGCGGGCGCGAGGCTGGCCAGCGCGGCGACGGCCAGCAACGCGGCGCTCAGCGTCTTCAATCCCTTCATCTGCATTCCTCCGGTTGGCGTGATCGGCACTGCCTCGATGCTACATGCACCCGATGACTACCGAACACGCCTAATTGCGGGCGGATGCGGCGGGCATCTCGATCTCGCGGCGGTCGCCCCCGGCGTGGGCGAGGCGCACGGCGAGGACGTGCCTGCCGGCGAGCTCGGGCTCGGCCACGGCGGGCCACTCGACGAAGGCGACCGCGTCGGCGGCCAGGTAGTCCTCGAGCAGGGCCGGATCCTCGCCCTCGAGGCCGCCCTCGAGGCGGTAGAGGTCGAGGTGCGCGACCGGCAGGCGCCCGCCCTCGTAGCGATGGCCGATCGTGAAGGTGGGCGAGGTGATCGGCGACTCGATGCCCAGCGCCCGGCAGGCGCCGCGGATCAGGGTCGTCTTGCCTGCACCGACCTCGCCGCTGAGGACGACCACGTCGCCGGGCGCGAGCCGCTCGGCGAGCTCGGCGCCGAGCGCTTCCGTCGCCGTCGCGGAATCGGTGATCGTCTTCACCCGAAGAAGCCGAGCTGGTCGGCGGGGGGCTCGGGCACCGAATCCGCCTCCTCCGCCTCCTCGAGAGGCTCTTCGGCGGGGACCGGGGGACCCATCGCCAGCAGGTCCGGGATGGTGGCGAAGTCCTCGCGCAGGGCCTCCTTCACGGCCGGCGTGCGCAGCGCGGCCGCCGGGTGGAATATCGGCAGCAGGAAGACGGTGCGGCCACCCAGGTCGTGCACCTGCGGCGTCCCCCGCACCCGGGTGATCCCGGCCGGGTTGCCGCTGAGCAGCTTGGTGGCGAAGTTGCCCAGCGTGCAGATGACCGTCGGCTCGATCAGGCGCACCTGCTCGAAGAGATAGGGGCGGCAGGCCTCGATCTCCATCGGCTGCGGGTCGCGGTTTCCCGGTGGGCGGCTCTTCAGCACGTTGGCGATGAAGACCTCCTCGCGCGAGAGCCCGATCCCCTCCAGCATCTGGTTGAGCAGCTGCCCGGCGCGGCCGACAAAAGGCAGGCCCTGACGGTCCTCTTCGGCCCCGGGCGCCTCGCCGACGAACATCAGGTCCGCGTCGGCGTCCCCGGCGCCGAAGACCGCCTTGGTCCGCGTCTCGTGCAGGGGGCACTTCGTGCAGGCCTGGACCTCCTTGTAGAGCGCGACCAGATCTTCGCGCCGCTCCTCCGCGGTAGCCATCAGGGCTCTCCGGCGGCGCGCTTGCGCTTCGTCTCGGCCAGACGCTCGCCCCGGGCGGCTTCGCGCTCGCGGCGTTGCGATTCCCCCGAGCGGACTGCCGCGCCACGGGGCTGACGACCGGGCGGCGAGACCGGCGAGATCAGACGCCGTGTCCGGTCCGAGCCGCAGGCCGGACAGGGAATGCTCTGCGTATCGCTGGGCGCCAGCTCCTCGAAGCGGTCGCCGCACTGCTCGCACTCGAACTCATAGATCGGCATCGTGGCTTACGGGTGTTTGCGGCTGGTCGTCATTTGGCTCTAGCCTGCCGGATGCGTACCGAGACAGAGGGCTGATCTTCGGGTCCTTCCGTACCTCGCGTTGCCCTGGCGTTGCCCTGGCGCTCGGGTCCGGCTACCGCGACCGCGCTGTCAAGGAAGGCTGCGTCCCCTATTCCCTCGTCCATTAGATGTACATAGGTTTTTAGCGTGAAGCTCGGGTCCGCGTGGCCCAGCCACTTCTGCACCTGCTTGATGTTCCTGCCCTCCGAGAAGAGAAGCGAGGCGCAGGTGTGCCGGAAGGTGTGGAACGTAACCCAATCCATCCCCAGCGCCTCGCGGGTCGGGATCAGCACGTCACGACCGAGATTGTTGGGCGAAAAGGGATAGGAGAGACCGTCCTCGGTTCTGCGAAGCGTCCCCGGTGAGGGGAAGACGGGCGCGCGCTCGCCCTCGTAGCTGGCGCGGCGGTGCGCCAGCAGCTTCGCCGCCATGCCGGGCGAGAGCGGCAGGTCGCGTTTGCCTTTCTTTGACTTCAGCTTCTTTCGCCTGCCGCGATACACCTGCTCGCGCACCCGCAGGTAAGGCCGCTGTCCTGCCAGATCCGTGACGTGTTCCCAGCGCAGACCGGCGGCCTCTCCGATCCGCAGCCCCGTATGGGCCAAGAACTAGAAGAACGTCCGGTGCGAATTCGGAAAGGCGGCCAAGAGCAAGCCAAGCTCCTCGCGACTGAGAGCCTTGCTGCGCTCGTCCGCATCCTCGAAGCCCGCATCCTCGCCAACGGGACCCGGCAACCGCACTCCCGCTATCGGGTTGGAGCGCAGCAGTCCATCGTCATCGGCGGCGGTGCCGAACATCGCCGACTGGCGGCGCGCACCTTCCGCAGCTCCCCCGTGGAGATGTTCTCCTCGCGAAGATCGAAGAAGAGACGGTGAGCGTCGCTCGATTCGACATCTGAGAGCTTCCACGCCCCCCCACGCCGGCAGGACGCGCTTCTCGATCACCCGGCGATACTCGTCGCGGCTCACCTCCTGAAACCCGGCCGTGGTGCGGCCCGCGTAGGTCTCGATCCACTGATCGAAATAGGTCTCGACACGAACCCTTGCGCTCGGCCTACCCACTCCTGAGTCCTTGCGGCCTTTCAACTCCCGTGCCTCGCCAAAGGTCGCAACCGTCGTCTTCACCTGCTTGCCGCGATGGCGCGTGACGACCGTGTAGGGGCAGTCGCAGCGCCCCTCTCCGACGCACCCTTTCTGATGTGCTCGAAAGATGCCCGGCTTCGAGGTCTTGGTCAGCTTCGCCATCGCGTCCCGATCCCTAGGACCGGACCCCGCCGCCGCCGATCAGCCACTCGTCAAGCTCCGAGCGCCGGGCGATCAACGCCGAGCCGTCGTGGTGGATCGGAATCCGGCGAGCCGAGGCGAGCGCATAGACCCGCGAGCGAGGGCAGTCGAGGTAGGCCGCAATCCTCTCGGCGCCTCGCAGCCAGCCGTCCTCGGCCGGAGCGCTCGCTTGCTCGCCGAGAATCTCGGCCGCGCGGCGAGCGATCCGCTCGACCAGCTCGTCTGCGACGTTGACGCTGGTCGCGCTCACGGGGCGGGTGCCTCCCCGATCTGGATGTAGCGCTCGGTCTGGGTCTTCTTGACGATCCGCTCGACCAGGCGCCGGGTCTGCCCCGGCTCGCAGAGGTAGCGGGCATGGATGACCTCGCCTCTTGCGACCGCCGACCTCCAGGCCCGGAACAGCTCTTCGAGCCGGCGGGGCGCCTTCGGCGTCAGCTCGACCTCGACCGCGATCCGGCCCTCCTCGACGCAGACGATCAGGTCGGGACGATGAAGGCGCTGGTTGCGGTAGGAGCGGGTCGGCCCAACTGGGATCTTGACCAGCGGGCGCCCTTCCAAGAACTCCACAGCGAGGATGTCTCGCTCGGTGAGGACGCGGTCGTGGCCGTAGCGCTCGCCGAGGTCCAGGGCGGCGGTCGCGCAGCGCAGCCAGTGATCGACGGCTCCCGGCGAGACCTTCGCCACCGGCATCGCCAGGCCGGCGTAGCGCAGGCCGTCGCGAGTGACGTGGAGCAGGCTCGGGCAAGAGCGCAGCAGGCCCAGGCGCTCCAGCAGGCCGGCCTCGATCAGCGCGGCGGCCCGCCGATAGGTCGCCGTCCTCCCGACCCCAGTGGCCCGCATCGCCTGCTCCACCGTCAGCACCCCATGGCGCCCGACCAGCGCCGCCAGCTCCCGGTCCCGGTCCCTGCCCTGCTCCTTCGCTGACCTCGCCGCCCCGTTGTCGATCAGTGCCTCCATCTGCCAACAAGACGAACGAACCTCCGGTTTCGACCCCCTGCACCGCCTCCGAACCCAGCGATCCACCCCCTTGCCGCTCTCTCTCCAACCAGAGCACGCCGCCAGCCGACCGCGGCCGCACCCCACCCGATCTCTTTCTCATCATGTGCGGGCGTGGTCGGCTGGCGGCGTGCTCCTTCAACCGCATCCTCAGGCGGCAAGGGGGTGGATCGCCCCTCCACGCCTCCGTCCACAGTGCAGTCCACCCGCCCCGAGGGTTCTCCGCGCGCCACCCCGCCGACCTACCCAGCGAAATAGCGCCGCGCTTCGGTGCAGGTAGGGCGGCGGGCACGGCTCAGCCCTCCGAGACAGCGAAGCCGCCGTAGTTGAGCGGCGGTGGGCGCCAGGCGATCCCGTCGAGCAGGGTTGCGGACTCGACCTCCAGAGCAGCGCAGAGCTTCACCAGCGTGTCGACGCGGATCACCCGAAGGCCCCGCTCCACCTGGCTGATCTCGGTGCGGTGAAGGCCAGCCAGGTAACCGAGCTGCTCCTGGCTGAGGCCGGCGGCTTCGCGGCAGCGCAGGACGTTGGCGGCGAGCCGCGCCGCGATCTCCATCAGCCGGCCTTCGCCCTGACGCCGCCGAGCAGGTCGAGCAGGCCGAGCAGCGCGTCGTGCTCGGCGACCATGCCGGCGTAGTCGGTTTCCTCCTCGAAGGAGAGGGCGATCGCCTCGACCGCGCTGCGCGCCGCCTCGTCGGGGAGGGAGATCGTGCCGAGGTCGAGCGCGGAGAGCAAGCGCCGGTAGGCGTCGGCTTCTCGGCGGACGCGGCTGGGGTCCGGAAGGCAGCCGGGCGGCCGCAGGTCTTCATTGGCCCCCTCCAGGCAAGAGGCGAGGGTGCCTCGGAGAATCTTTGCTTGCGGGGCCGGCAGTTCGAGGGGCGACCGTTGCGCGCTCGCCCGTAGGCTGGGGACAGGACATGGGAGCGTTGCCTCCTGTGTCTCAGGCGGCCCGTTCGTGTTTGCGCACGGTGGGTCGCCGCTTCTTGAGGCCGGTAGCTCGCTACCGTTCCCGCTGCGTCCGGCCGAGTTCCACCTTTGCCGGATGCCACGGGGCCGGTGTGTAAGCACGCGGCCCCACTTATGTTTGAGGGCGAGCCTAGCAGTTTTTCCTTACATATCGTTAGATGGAGCGTGATCCGCGACAGACCCCGCAGCCCCAGCCCTACCTGGGCGAGGCGATCCGCGCGCTGCGCAGACAGCGTGAACTCAGCCAGGAAGAGCTTGCCCCGAAGGCCGGGATCACGCCGGGCACGCTGTCGCTAATCGAGCGCGGGGAAGCCAACCCGACCTGGGGCACGGTGCAGGGGATCGCGACGGCTCTCGATGTAACCGTCTCGACGCTGGCGAAAGCGGCAGAGGAGTTGGAAGGAAATTGACAACCTCGAAACGTTGGTGGTCGGTCAAACTCCGATTGGCGGACGGTGACCTCCGCGCATTGAGCTCGCTATGGGCGCCGGACTTCGTCCCAAGTGCGAGACATATTCAGTTCGGAGGATCTGCCGAGGACCCGGAAATGGACCCGCCGAGCATCACCTTTGAGCTCGAAGCAACAAGCTTCGACGATGCGGAAGAAAAGGCGCAAGGGGGAGTGCACAGAATGCGGCGAGCCGCGCGTCTACCCGACGCCACTCATGCAGTCGTCTGGCTTGCTCCTCTGGGAGACGACGACGCAAGTAGCCAATTCCTTGAGCAGGCCAAGGAACTGCTTCGTGAAGAGCAATATGGCCTCGCCGTTGTTGCCGCCCAGATTCATTTTGAGGCCCAGCTAACTGCCCTACTCCGGGAGGCCGCTGGCGACCAGCCCTTGCGCTGGATTGCCAGGCTTCTCAAGGACAAGAGGATCGCCGAGCTGAAAAGGGACGTGTCCTTCGCCACCGTTGAGGTGTTGCTTGGAGTAGACGTCACCCAGGTCGAGGAGTGGAGCAGATTCCGAGACCACATTGAGCGGCGCAACGATGTGATCCATAAAGGCCAGACGGTTGATAAGGACCACGCGGAGGAGTCCATCCGCGTAGTGCAGCAGCTGTGGGCTCGCTTGGCCGAAGCAGCGCGTTTAAAGCGAGAAGGACCCTCGGGTCCGTAGGCACAGGTGCGAGGCCCTTAGATGATCTGGGGAGGATGGCCCCAACCGACCTCGCCGGTAGCAATCGCCCCCAGTTGCCTACCTGCAATCTCGTTGGCGGCGTCGAGAATCTGGCCGACACGCTCGGCGGCAGTTGCCATCTCCATTGAATCGTTCACCTTAAGCGCAAGGTCGCCGGAGCCTGCTGGGTTCTCCGCAATCTCTGCCTCAGCTAACTCAAGCTGTCGGAGGGCCGCGAGAAGGTCGCTGCGATTCTCGGGTGGCACCCCTATGAACAAAAGCGGCATCGATGCAGGCTAAGGCTCCTACAACAGTGCGTCAACTCGGGCTAATCGTCTCGATAGCCGCTCTGGCCGCCGGGTCACTTGCCTCGGGACGCACGTCGGCAACTCCGGCCGTCACCATCTGCCGATTACGCCCGTAGGCTGCCAGTCCGCTAGGGGTCGCGTGAAAGTCTCCGCCGCTACGCAGGGCGAGGCCGCCGACCTTTTCGACGGCGTACTGCCAGGGCGACATATCCGCTGGTCTACAGCCGCTGCCGTGGAAGCACTCGGCGCAGTACGGACCCGGATCGGGTCCAAGTTCGATCTCTCTCGGCTCCCAGCGTTCAACCACCTCCACCCGGCTGCCGAGAATGCTGACCGCTGGACTCTCGAACTTGCCATCGGCAGTTTTCCTTGCGTGCTTCGCTTCGTGCCAAGCGATTCGAGCTTGCTGCTCAGGGTCTTGCCGACACGGCGCCGTCGGCCTCAAGGCCACCTCATCCTCCGCTGCCAGCTTCGCCATGGCGTCGTGGAAGCTCCCGCTCTCCGGCCGAGGCCAGCGACGCTCAGGGTCCCGAGCGTGCGACCAATCCGCCTTTGACGGAGCCTTTCCGTCATGAAGGCTCGCCCACTCCTTGAACGCGGCGGCAAGCGATTCCCGCGTGTAGGGCTTCCACCGATCCGTCCTTTTGGCTCCGCTTTTCGGCGGACGTGGCGGAATCTGCTCAGCAAGCGTTGCCTCTGCCAGTTTGCCGAGCCAACGCTCCCGCTGGCCGTAGGTCATGTCGGCCATTGCTTTGCGGTCAGCGGTGATTCTGATCTCGATCTGGTCTGGCTCCACCTAGCCGACCATAACTAGGGCAGCGGCAGGAAATTTCGGCGAGAAGAAGGAGGCCCGCGAAATGCGCAATTCCTAGGAGGGCCTAGTGCCGGAGAGGACTGCCGCCGATCCGCTCACGACGTGTACATGCGAGGTGTCCATGATCGTGGGAATACCAACGAAGCCCAGATCTCGGGAGATCGCGGCGACCGGGGGACGCTCTTCAAAGTGAAGATGCTCACCTGAAGACGCCTGAGCGCCGAGGAAGACAAACGAAGCAACCAAAGCGGCGACACTGAAGTTCTGAAGCGTGGATGTCCGAGCCAGAAGTCCGGTTACGTTTCCATTCATACAACCGAATATCCTCCTGTGGCCGGATGCTTATCCCCACACTGGGCTGTGCCAGGGATGCCCCCCGTCAAGCTCGCCTAAGAATGAAACCCGAGAACCCCTTTCGAGACTGGCTTGAGAACGACACCTACGGGGGCACCTGGGTTCCAGTTGCTGGCCTTGGCGGATGGGTGCGACCCGCAAGTCTGCCCGCGCTCTTTCCGACCGGTCGGACACAGGACATTCTCGCGGGGTCTGATTGGCCGTTTCAGATAAGAAATGCTGGCCCTGAAATCTGGGAATTTTCGGACGGACGCAAAGAGGCCATTCTGCACCCCGAGCATCATGCTAGGGACACGCCGCTCCAACCTCTTGCAGCCTTTTTCGATCCATCGGGTCGTAGAGCTTGGCTTGAGCCGATCCAAAGCTTCGTCCTCTATCACCAGGCTTCCCCAAAGCACCAGTCCAACGGGAGGATCAGTTGGGAGGTCCACGATGAGGATGGGAAGCCGGATGAGATCGCCCGCTGGAGCCCGGTGGACGAGGAAGTGGCGGTTCTAGAGATCCGTAGGGATGCGCTCTTTTCTTTCATGAGCGACTTCGACTTCGACCTTGCCGTCTACTACGAAGAGAACCGGCCGACCACCGAGGTGCCAGACGGCTGGAAAGACGAAGAGAGGGAGGACAAACGGACTTGGCGGGTCTGGGCGAGCGACATTGGAACCGAGGTCCGGGTGGTACTCAGATGCGTGACCGTCGTCCCTCGACCGCCGGCGCTTGAGCGAAAAGAGACCGAGTACATCGGGCAGACTCTTGAGTACCCGGTAGGAACCGATCCGACGACCGGCCAGCCGAAAATGGTCAGTTACCCAGGGGAGCCCATCACGCAGACGGCCCGGCCCGGCGCGGGAAATGACAATTTCCTGACGCCTGTCTTCTTCAAGCGGCAAGTTCTCAACGCCTACCTCGATGAGCCTCGCTACTACACCGTCTCCGACACCGAAGTATCGGCCGGTAATCAATGGGGCATCCCGATTGCCATCACCGAGCGCGGGAACGTCCAGGTCTGGCTGGGCGATTTGGGGCGTATCTCTGAACGAGCGCAGCGGCATTGGCAGCAATATGCAATCGCCGACGACGATGAGGTTCCGGGTTGGCGGGTTGCTCAAGACCTGCATGCAGAGTTCGCCGATCCGCCCAGAGACGAGGGGGTAGATCGGGTCAAGGCCGGAATCTCAAAGTGCAATGAGACCGCCATCGCTTACAGCGGCGAGCCGCTATTTACCCCCGTTGAGGGAATGAACGAGCAGCGAATCGAGACGCTACATACGCCCCTCGCCGATTCCTTGCCTGCGTTCCAGCAGCAGGTCACCAGCCTGGCAATCCTGCTCGTGGATCACCTGAATATCGATTTCCTGAAGGCCGTGGAGGCGCCTTCCAGCGGCGGCCCACTCAAGCGGTTGGCCGAATGGCTGGCCTCGGCGTTCTCCCTGTCGGAGCCCGATGCGAAGAGCATTCTGCGCGGGTTCTATGCCGTCTATTCAATTCGATCCGAGGCAGGAGGCGCCCATCGCGCGAGCAGTCGGGCATCTGAGGTCTTGGATCGGGCGGGAATCGATCTAGATGATCTCCCGGCCGGATTTGAGTCGCTGGCGAACCTCGCAGCGGACTCGCTCGATGAACTAAATACTCGTGTCAAGAGACTGGTAAATCCCGATGGTCAATAGGTGGGCGCCTCAGCGAGGCCGATGGTATGTCGAACTGATGAAGCTCAGCCACTCGTCCTCAGCGCCGAGCTACGCGGCCATCCATCGATGGGCGTCCAGCCGGGAGTCGATTCTGCACGGCCTATGCATCGTGTTGCCCTAGACCCTCTCCGCCATCGGCAGATCAGGCGCTATCCGGCTTGGCAAGCCAAAGCGCAGTACGAGCCGCTCGTCTTGCCGCCGAACTCGTAGACGGGCACTGGCCGCCCATCTTAAGAGTCCCGGGGCTCCAGGCCGCTAAGACAACGGCTCCCAATCCCACGCCTTCGCCGAAGTAAGGCTCTCCTGTTCGAGGTAGCGCCGCTCGGCCAGCTCGGCGTTACGCGACGCCGGGTCCAGCGCCCGCGGAGGATGCCTGCGGAAGGGCGTCCAGAGGCTCACGCGGCAGGCGGCGACTGGCCTCCCACACCTCGAAGCCCATCAGATGGTCGTCGGTGGGATCGCGGTCGATAAGCCCCCACTCGTGCTCCTCGCTGACCGTCTTCCCATGCTCGATCACCATCAGCGCAATGTCGACCTCGGGGTCGTAATGAATGCGCATCGTCGTTCGAGGGTAGCGCCCAGGCTCTCCCTGGCTACGCGAGCCATGCGCTTACAATCCTTGCCGCGCCTTGGTTGCCGGACTCGACGGATGTGCCAGCCGAGCGAGGCCCCTCCTCAGGACAGCGGCTCCCAGTCCCACGCCTTCGCTGAAGTAAGGCTCTCCTGCTCGAGGTAGCGCCGCAGCTCGGCCAGCTCGGCGGGCTCTATGCCGTAGACGTGGTCGGGTTCGGGGAAGTGACGGGTGCGAACCTCGTCGACGTACTGGCGAACGCCGCCGACCATCTCGTCGTGGACGTTGGCGTAGCGCTTGACGAATTTGGCCATGCGGCCGGTGGTGATGCCGAGCAGGTCGTGGAAGACGAGGACCTGTCCCGCGGTCGCCGGGCCGGCGCCGATGCCGATCGTCGGGATCTCGAGCTTCTCGACGATCGCCTCGGTGACGGCCGCCGGCACGGCCTCGAAGACGATCGCGAAGCAGCCGACCGCCTGCAGGGCCAGGGCGTCCTCGCAGAGCTGGATCGCGCTCTGCGCGGTCTTGCCCTGGGCCTTGTAGCCGCCGAGTGCGGTCGCGGTCTGGGGCGTCAGGCCGACGTGGCCCATCACCGGGATCCCGGAGCGGACGATCGCGCGGGCGCGCTCGACCGAGACCCCCCCGGCCTCGAGCTTGACCGTCTGGCAGCCGGTCTCCTTGACCAGGCGCTGGGCGTTGCCGATCGCCAGCTCGTTGCTCGCCTCATAGCTGCCCATCGGCATGTCGCCGACCATCAGCGGTGTCTTCAGCCCGCGCCGCACGGCCTTGCCGAGGACGATCATCTCCTCCATCGAGACCGCCTCGGTGCCGGGGTGGCCGAGCACGACCATCGCCGCGGAGTCGCCGACCAGGACGACGTCGGCACCGGCCTCCTCGGCAACCCGGGCCGAGGGGTAGTCGTAGGCGGTGACCATCGCGATCGGCTCGCCGGCGGCCTTCATCTCTGCCAGGCGGGGCAGGTTGACCGGCTGGCGTCCCTCGGGTGGCGCGGTGTGCGAGCGAGCCCCGGAGCTCATGAGAGCAGCACCTCGGGATGGCTGTCGGTGGCGACGATCGAGTTGTCCTCGCCGACGTGGACGACGAGAGGCGAGTAGGTCTCGAGGTCGCTCTCGTCGTAGGCCCCAAAGGAGGCGACGATGATCTTGTGGCCGGGGCGGGTCAGGTGCGCGGCCGCCCCGTTCACCTGCATCGTCTTCGAACCGGGCTCGCCGTCGATCACGTAGGTGACGAAGCGCGCCCCGTTGTCGATGTCCCAGACGTGGACCTGCTCGTTGGTGATCAGGTCCGCCGCCGCCATCAGCTCGGTGTCGATCGTGATGCTGCCGATGTAGTCGACGTCGCAGTCGGTCACCGTCGCCCGGTGGATCTTGGACTTGAGCATCTGCCTCTGCATCTGGTCTCCCGTTCAGCTCTTTCGAATTGTCTGTTTCAAGGTTGGATCAAGACGTTGTCGATCAGGCGGGCACCGCCGACGTGGGCGGCGACCGCGATCAGGGTCGGGCGATCGCCCAGCTCGACGACCTCGGTCAAGCTCTCGGCGTCGCGCGCCTCCAGGTACTCGGGCTCGACGCCGGCCGCGTGCAGCTTGGCCCCGGCGGCGGCAAGCCCTGCAGCGAGGCCGTCGGCGCGAGCCGTCCGCTCCGCCGCGCCCAGCGCCCGCGAGAGCGCGGTCGCCTGCTCCCGCGCGCGCGGGTCGAGGTAGGCGTTGCGCGAGCTCATCGCCAGGCCGTCGGCCTCGCGCACGGTCGGCAGCACCTCGATCCGCACGGGGACGTCGAGGTCACGGACCATGCGGCGGATCACCGCCACCTGCTGGGCGTCCTTCTGGCCGAAGTAGGCGACGTCGGGCTGGATCGAGTTGAAGAGCTTGGCGACGACCGTGGTGACGCCGCGGAAGTGGCCGGCCCCGCGCCGCGACGGATCGCCGTCGAGCACAGCGGTGAGGTCGCCCCCGACCTCGACCTGGGTGGCGAACCCGTCCGGGTAGACCGTTTCCACCGGCGGCGCGTATACGAAATCGGCGCCGGCCTCGGCGGCGAGGCGCAGGTCGCGCTCCTCGTCGCGCGGGTAGCGGTCGAGGTCCTCCCCCGGGCCGAACTGGGCAGGGTTGACGAAGAGGCTCATCACGACGAGGTCGCACTCGGCGCGGGCGGCGCGCAGGAGCGAGAGGTGGCCATCGTGCAGGTAGCCCATCGTCGGCACGAGGCCGATCGTGGCGCCGTCACGCCGGGCCGGGGCAAGCGCAGCTCGAAGCTCGTCCTTGACACGGATGAGCTTCACGTCGCCTTGTGCGTGAGTGGGATCGACGAGTTCAGCGAGGTTCATTGGGTCCATGCCCTTCGGGTCACGGCCGTCTGCGAATTATAGGCACTACCTAGTGTCGATCGGCGCGCCTTTCGTCACAGAGTGCTGCCGATCGGCTTCGCCGGCGCCCCCGCCGCGATCGTGCCGGCGGGCAGGTCCCGCGTCACCACCGAGTTGGCGCCCACCACGCAGCGGTCGCCGATCGTCACCCCGCTGGTGACGACCACGTTGACGCCGAGCCAGCAGTTGGAGCCGATCCGCACCGGGCCCTTGGAGGTGAAGCCCTGGTGGGTGATCGGCAGATCGGGGTCGTCGAAGCGATGGCTGGAGTCGCCCACGAAGCAGCCGTTGGCGAGCATCGTGTGGTCGCCGATCTCGATCCGGTCGAGCGCGGCCAGCATCGTGTTGCGGTTGAGGAAGCAGCCCGCGCCGATCTCGATCCGGGCCTCGGGCGCCAGGGTCAGCCAGCAGCCGGGCTCCAGCAGCGTCCCTTCGCCGACCCGCAGGCGGCCCTCGTCGAGCGCCTCGAGGATCTCGCCCTCGACCGGCTGGCGCACGTAGAAGCCGCCGCGCGCCGCGTGGCGGGCCAGCCGCCAGCGCCGGCCGAGCCGGCCGTTGCGCTCGTACCAGCGCCGCTTCGCCCACCAGATGCGCCACCCTCTCTGCACCGCGGCATAGACTGACGCACGTGACGGACTTGCGCGGCGGCATCGACCTCGGCGGGACCAAGATCCAGACCGTGATCGTCGATTCCGGGAACGGGGTGCGCGGGGAAGCGCGGCACCCGACGCCGACGACGGGTGGCCCGGAGGACGTGGCGCGGGAGATGGAGGATGCGCTGCGCGAGGCGGCCTCGGCCGCGGGGGTCGCACCGGAGGATCTCGTGGGTGTCGGAGTGGGCTCGCCCGGCGACGCCGACGGCAAGACCGGGGTCGTCTCCGGCGCCCGCAACCTGCCCGGCTGGGAAGGCAGCTTCCCGCTCGGCGAGGCCCTGGCGAAGGCGCTCGGCACGGAGGTGCGGATCGGCAACGACGTGCAGGTCGCGGTCGAAGGCGAGTTCCATCTCGGCGCCGGCCGCCCCTACGACTCCCTGCTCGGGGTCTGGTGGGGCACCGGGGTCGGCGGCGGGATCGTCCTCGACGGCAAGCCCTGGCTCGGCCGCGGCGCCGCCGGGGAGATCGGCCACATCGTCGTCAAGCGGGGCGGCGCCCGCTGCCCCTGCGGGCGGCGCGGCTGCCTCGAGGCCTATGCGGGCCGCGCGGCGATGGAGGCCAAGGCACGCCGCGAACACGCGGCCGGAGTCGAAACCGACCTCTTCAAGATCATGGAGAAGCGCGGCAAAGACCGGCTGACCAGCTCGGTCTGGGAGCACGCGCTGCGCGAGCAGGATCCGCTGACCGAGAGCCTGATCCGGCGCGCCGTGCGCTACCTCGGCACCGGGATCGCCTCCGCCTGCAACCTACTCGACGTCGAGGCCGTGGTGATCGGCGGCGGCCTCGGGGTGCGCTTCGGCGAGCGCTACGCGGCCGAGATCGAGCGCGAGATGGGCAAGCACATCTTCGTCGCCGACAACCCGCCGAAAACGCAGATCGCCGAGCTGGGCGATCTGGGCGGCGCGATCGGCGCCTCGCTGCTCGTCGCGTCCTAAGCGGCGACCGGCTCGCGGCGCTTGCGCGCAGTGCGCTTTGGCTTCGCCGGCTCGACCAGCTCGGCGAGGAAGCGGCCGGTGTAGGAACCGGGGACGGCGGCGACCTCCTCGGGGGTGCCGGTGGCGACCACCTCTCCCCCCTCCTCGCCCCCCTCGGGGCCGAGGTCGATGAGGCGGTCGGCGGTCTTGATCACGTCGAGGTTGTGCTCGATCACGACGACGCTGTTGCCGGCGTCGACCAGGCGGCCGAGCACGTCGAGCAGGCGCTGGACGTCGGCGAAGTGCAGCCCGGTGGTCGGCTCGTCGAGGATGTAGAGGGTGTTGCCGGTCGCGACTTTGGAGAGCTCGGTCGCCAGCTTCACCCGCTGCGCCTCGCCGCCGGAGAGCGTCGTCGCCGCCTGGCCGAGGCGGATGTAGTCGAGGCCCACGTCGTGCAGGGTGCGCAGGCGGCGGGCGATCTTCGGCACGTTCTCGAAGAAGACGACCGCCTCCTCGACCGACATCTCGAGCACGTCGGCGATGTTCTTGCCCTTGAAGCGGACCTCGAGCGTCTCGCGGTTGTAGCGCTTGCCGTGGCACTGCTCGCAGGGCACGTAGACGTCGGGCAGGAAGTGCATCTCGATCTTGATCTGGCCGTCGCCGCGGCAGACCTCGCAGCGGCCGCCCTTGACGTTGAAGCTGAAGCGGCCCGGCTTGTAGCCGCGCGCCCGCGACTCCTGGGTCTGGGTGAAGAGCTGGCGGATGTGGTCGAAGACGCCGGTGTAGGTGGCCGGGTTGGAGCGCGGCGTGCGGCCGATCGGCGACTGGTCGATGTTGATGATCTTGTCGATCTGGCTGAGCCCGTCGACGCCGTCGTGGGCGCCCGGGCGCAGCTTCGCCTGGTGCAGGCGGTTGGCGACCGAGTGGTGCAGGGTCTCGTTGACCAGGGTCGACTTGCCCGAGCCGGAGACGCCGGTGACGCAGCAGAAGACGCCGAGCGGCACGGCGACGTCGATTCCCTTGAGGTTGTGTTCGCGGGCGCCGCGGACGAGCAGCGCGCCGCTTGGCTTGCGGCGCTCCTCCGGCAGCTCGATCCGGCGCTTGCCGGAGAGGTACTGGCCGGTCAGCGAGGCGGGG
Organism: uncultured Solirubrobacterales bacterium; assembly: GCA_963801245.1. Lineage (GTDB taxonomy): Bacteria > Actinomycetota > Thermoleophilia > Solirubrobacterales > 70-9 > VRUE01. Next base: position 385,552 of record CAWDEA010000003.1, on the reverse strand, counting down.
TCCTTGGCGACCTCGGCAGGCGTGCCCTGCGGCGATCACGTGGCCGCCGTGTTCGCCGGCGCCGGGGCCGAGGTCGACGAGGTGGTCGGCGGCGAGCATCGTGCCCTCGTCGTGCTCGACCACGATCACCGTGTTGCCGAGGTCGCGGAGGCGGTCGAGGGTCGCGATCAGCTTCTCGTTGTCGCGCTGGTGCAGGCCGATCGAGGGCTCGTCGAGCACGTACATCACGCCGACGAGGCTGGAGCCGATCTGGGTCGCGAGGCGGATCCGCTGCGCCTCGCCGCCCGAGAGCGAGCGGGCCGAGCGGCCGAGCGAGAGGTAGCCGATGCCGACGTTCTCGAGGAAGGCGAGCCGTTCGGAGATCTCGCGCACGATCAGGCGCGCGATCGCCCGCTCGGTCTCGGTCAGCTCCAGGGAGGCGATCCACTCCGCCGCGCGCCCGTGCGGACATCTGGCTGAAGTCGGCGATGCTGATCCCGCCGACCTTGACCGCGAGGCTCTCCGGGCGCAGGCGCGCGCCCTCGCAGTCCGGGCAGGGTTGCTCCGCCATGTAGCCCTCGATCCGCTCGCGGTTGACCTCGGAGTCGGTCTCCTCGTAGCGGCGCTGGAGCTGGTTGACGATCCCCTCGAAGCGGACCTTGTAGGAGCGGCGGCGGCCGAAGCGGTTGGTGTAGGTGACCTGGTGGCGCTCGTCGCCGGTGCCGTTGAGGAAGATCTCTTTCTCGGCTTTCTTCAGCTTCGACCAGGGCTTCTCGGCGTCGACCCCGTACTCCTCGGCGACCGCCGCGATCAGCCGCCGCCAGTAGGCGGTGACGCCGCGGTTCCAGGGCTGCAGGGCGCCCTCGGAGAGCGAGAGGGTCGGGTCGGGGACGACCAGCTCGGGGTCGATGACGCGCTGGAAGCCGAGGCCGTGGCAGCGCTCGCAGGCGCCGTGGGGCGAGTTGAAGGAGAAGATCCGCGGCTCGAGCTCCGGGATCGAGGTGCCGCAGTTGAGGCAGGCGAACTGCTCGGAGAAGAGCAGCGGCTCGGCCGCCTTGGCGTCGACCATCTCGACTTCGACCAGGCCGCCGGCGAGCCCCGCCGCGGCCTCGACCGACTCGGACAGGCGCCGGCGCAGGTCGGGTTTCATCACCAGCCGGTCGACGACGACCGCGACGTCGTGTTTGAACTTCTTGTCGAGGACGATCTCCTCGTCGAGCCGGCGCAGCTCGCCGTCGACCTTCACCCTCGAGTAGCCCTCGAGGCGGAACTGCTCGAGCAGCTTGCCGTACTCGCCTTTGCGCCCCCGCACGACCGGGGCCATGACCATGAACTTCGTCCCCTCCTCGAGGGTCATCAGCCGGTCGACGATCTGCTCCTGGGTCTGGCCGGTGATCTCGGCCCCGCACTCAGGGCAGTGCGGCACGCCGATCCGCGCCCAGAGCAGCCGCAGGTAGTCGTGGATCTCGGTCACCGTGCCGACCGTCGAGCGCGGGTTGCGCGAGGTCGTCTTCTGGTCGATCGAGATCGCCGGCGAGAGCCCCTCGATCGAGTCGACGTCGGGCTTCTCCATCAACCCGAGGAACTGGCGCGCGTAGGCGGAGAGCGACTCGACGTACCGCCGCTGCCCCTCGGCGTAGATCGTGTCGAAAGCGAGGCTCGACTTGCCCGACCCCGAGAGCCCCGTGATCACGATCAGCGCGTCGCGAGGCAGCTCGACGTCGATGTCCTTGAGGTTGTGCTCGCGCGCCCCGGATATGACGATCCGCTCAGAAGCAGCCACAGGCGCCGATTCTACGCACACGAACAGATGTTCCCCTCACCCATCCACCCCAAGATGTCGCACTTTCCGCCGGTACGCGGCGGAAAGTGCGACATCTTTAGCCTGCGGGGGGAGAACTTGGCTTGCGGTCGCCCTTATTTCCACTATGCGGCGGGAAGTACGACCTCACGGTGCCTTGGCGAAGTTGGCGGCAGCCCAGCACGGCATCGTCTCGCAGCGCCAGCTTGCGGAGTTGGGCTACTCAGAGGGTGCGGTGGCGCGGGCGGTGCGGTCCGGGCGACTTCATCGACTACATCGCGGCGTGTACGGAGTCGGCCATCCCGCCGTTTCGAGACACGGGCGGTATCTCGCGGCAGCCCTTGCCTGCGGCGAGGGAGCGATGATCAGCCATGGGTCCGCGGCCTGGCTGTGGGGGCTCAGCCCCATGTGGCTGCAGATTCCGGAGGTCACGGTCCCATCCCGCGGTCACAATCGTTCCGGGATCCAGATCCACCACTCGACGATCCTCGAGGACGAGGATCGAGCCGAGATCGAGAGCATTCCGGTGACCGCCGTACCGCGAACCCTGCTCGACTCCGGATCGAGGCTCAGTGACAAACAGCTCGAACGGCTGATCGAGAAGGCAGAGCGCATGGGGCTCCTGGACATCGGTGCAATCGAGTCACTGATCATGCGCAGCAGTCGCCATGCGGGCCGTAAGCGCCTGCGCCGGGCGATGGCGCTCTACCTCGATCCGGTCATTTCGCGAGCTCGAACCGAACGAGCCTTCCTCGACATCGTCAAGCGCGCCCGATTGCCCCGGCCCGCCATCAACATCTTCGTCGCGGGTCATGAGATCAACGCGTACTGGGAACAAGAGCGCTTTGCGGTCGAACTCGACGGATGGGAGACCCATCGCACCCGCGCCGCTTTCGAGCGCGATCCCCTTCGAATCGAGGACCTGAAGCTTGCAGGCATCGACGCGATCCGAATCACCGCACGTCGCATCGAACAGGAGCCCGACCAGGTCGGCCAGCGACTACGGACCCTGCTTGAGCACCGACGGCGCGCCCTGCGCCTCCATATCTAACGGACCAGAACTCAGGTGTCGCATTTGCCTCCGCTATACGGCGGAAACTACGACCGCATCGGCTCCAAGGAGAAATATCGCGGCCGGTGTCGCACATAACGCCGCTATGCGGGGGAAAGTGCGACCGCAATGGGGTCGGCGGTCAGTAGAGGGCCGTGGCCAGGCGGCGGCGGTAGTTGACTGCGGTTGGGTCGCCTGGGGGGAGATCGCTGAGGATGCCGACGATGGCGCGGCGGATCTGCTCGCGGGTGTCGTCCTGCTCCTCACCCTCGTGAGAACGGCCGACGCCCGCAATCGCGTCGAGAAGGACATCGAGGGCGGCCTCGCGGTCGCCTCGGTCGAGGGACTCGAACGCATCTACTCCAACGCCGGCGCTGGTCAGGCCGATGCGGGCGGCGATCCCGGCGGCGGCGAAGTCGCCCTCGTGTCCCTCGACCGCCGCCAGGGCGTCGTCGTCCGCGCCCCGCTCCAGCCTCTTGCGGGCAAGCGCCACGGCGATGTCAGCCCGGCGCGGCTCCAGTTCGGCGGCCTCGCGCAGCGAGAGCTCGTCGCCGGCAGCCAGCAGCTCGTCGGCGCGCGACGGCACCAGCGAGTCGAACAGCGCTTCCACCTTGGCCTTCGGCACGGCGCCGACGAACTCGTCGACCACAGCGCCGTCACGGAACGCCTTGACAGCCGGAATCCCCTGGACGCCGAAGCGGGCCGCCAGGGCCTGGTTGGCGTCGACGTCGACCTTGGCCAGCACCACCTCGCCGGCACGTGCGGCCTCCGCCGCCTCCAGCGCCGGCGTCAGGGTCCGGCAGGGCCCGCACCACTCGGCCCAGAAGTCGACAACCACCGGAACCTGGCGCGAGCGATCGATCACCTCGCTCTCGAAGCTCGCCTCGCCGACGTCGATTGCCATGCCCGCAGATTAGTTAAGGAGCCTTGCGCGTGAGCCGGGTCGCGAGTAGCTTGAACCGGAGGCAGGGACCAGCACTCCAGAAGGAGGAAACATGTCGAACATCGACACAGCCCGGTCCGCCTACGAGGCCTTCGGCAGCGGAGACCTGGAATCGCTCAGGGAGATGATGACCGAGGACAGCACCTGGCTCACCTCGGATGAGCTACCGCTCGGCGGCGAAACGCATGGGCGCGACGCGATCGTCGGGAACTTCGCCCAGATCCCCAACCACTGGTCCTCGTTCAGCGTCGAGCCCGAGGAGTTCATCGACGCCGGCGAGTGGGTGGTGGTGAGGGGCACCCAGCGTGCCGGCAGCGACGGCGACAGCTTCGAGGCGCCGTTCGCCCACCTGCTCAAGTTCGCCGACGGCCGAATCGCTCGCGGCGAGTTCTACGCCGACAGCGCCAAGGCCGCGAAGGTTCTCGCTTAGAGCGGTTCGAAGAACGAGCGAAGGGGCGCCGCGGAACCTCCCGCGACGCCCCTTCGGTGGATCGACCCCAGTGGCCTACGCGCCCGCGGGCTCGACCTCCGGCTCGGCGCTGTCAACCCGCGGCAGCCAGCCGAGCGCGCTCGGCAGGTACCAGTTGCGCTCCCCGAGCAGCTTCATCGCCGCAGGCAAGAGGATCGCCCGCACGATGGTCGCGTCGATCAGGACCGCGACGGCGAGGCCGACTCCCATCTCCTTCATGTCGATGATGCTGAGCGTGGCGAAGACGGAGAAGACCGCGACCATCACCATCGCGGCACTGGTCACCGTGCCCGCCGTTCCGGCGATCCCGTAGCGGACCGCGTCGTCGCTGCTCATCCCCGCGTCGACGCCCTCGCGCACCCGGCTGAGGATCAGCACGTGGTAGTCCATCGAGAGCCCGAAGAGGATCACGAAGAGGAACATCGGCAGCCAGGAGCTGACCCCTCCGTTGGAGTGGAAGCCCAGCAGCGACTCGCCGAGCCCGTTCTGGAACACCAGCACCAGCACCCCGTAGGCGGCGCCCACCGAGAGCAGGTTGAGCGCGATCGCCTTGATCGGGACGACGATCGAGCGGAAGGTGACCAGCAGGAGCAGGAACGCCAGCCCGAGGACGAAGGCGAAGACCAGCGGCAGCCGCTCCGCCAGCAGGTCGGCGAAGTCCTTCGACTGGGCCGCGGCCCCGGTGACGTTGGCCTCGGCCCCGGCGACCCCGGCGAAGGCTGCCGGCACGAGCCGCTCCCGGACCTTCTCCATCGCCGCCGTGGCGACCTCGTCGCTGCCCGCGCCGACCGTCGGCACGTCGATCGAGGCCACCGTTCCGTCCTTGCTCTCGGTGACCACGACCGGGCCGGCGACGACGCTCGAGCGCTCGGCCCGCTGGCGGAGGTCGGCGATCGCCGCGGCAACCGGGCCCGCGGTGACGTCGTCGGCCTCGACCACGACCTGGGCCCCGGCCGCTTCACCCGGGAAGGCCTCGGTGACGCGGTCGTAGGTCTGCACGACGGGAATGTCGCGCGGCAGGTCGTCGGCGCCGCTGACCACCGTGTTCATGCCCAGGGCCGGGATCGCCAGGGCGATCAGCACGGCGCTGGAGGCGACCAGGGCCGCAACCGGACGCCGCATGACGGCGTCGACCACGGTCGTCCACGCCGACCTGCCGGCACGCCGCTCGCGCCAACGGCCGACGAAGGGGATGCGTCCCTTCTCGACCCGGTCGCCGAGCTTGGAGAGCACAGCGGGCAGGACCGTCAGCGAGGCGATCATCGCCACCGCGACGACGGTCATCGTCCCCACCGCGAACGAGGTGAAGGTCGGGTCGCCGCTGAGCAGCATCCCGGACATCGCCGCGATCACGGTCAGGCCGGAGATCAGGACGGCGCGGCCCGAGGTCGCCGCGGCGGCGTCGAGGGCGGCCGACTCGGAGCGGCCCTTGCGCCGCTCCTCGCGCTCGCGGCGCAGGTAGAACAGCGAGTAGTCGACGCCGACGGCGAGGCCGACGAGGACGACGACCGAGGAGACGTTCGGGTCCATCGGCACCAGCTGGCTGGGCAGCGCCAGCAGGCCCACCGTCGCCAGCACCGCCGAGAAGGCGAGCACCAGCGGCACGAATGCGGCGACCAGGGCGCCGAAGGCGAGCAGCAGGATCGCCAGCGTGATCGGCAGCGAGGTCGTCTCCGCCTTCTTCAGGTCCTCGGAGAAGACGGCTTCAAGCGCCTTGTTGGCGCTGGCGTCGCCGAACTGCTCGATCCGCACGTCCGGATTGCGGCGCTGCGCGGCGGCGACCGCCGCCAGGCTCGCGTCGACCCGTTCTTCGGCCTGCTTCTCGTCACCGGGGATCTCGAACTCGACCAGGGCCGAGTGGCCATCGGCCGAGACCTGGCCTCCGCCGCTAACCGGCGAGTCGACGTTCTTCGCCGACGGCGACTGACTCAGGGCGCCGGTGACGTCGGCCACCGCCGCGTCGAAGGCCGGGTCGCCGATGCCTTCGTCCTCGCTCTGGATCAGGACCAACTCGCTGTTGGGGGTCAGGTTGGCGCGTTCGAGCGCGACTTCGGCCCGGCCGGACTCGCCGGGCACCGCTTCGGAGCTGGAGAGCGTCTTCTGCCCGACCGCTCCGCCGATGACGAGCGAGACGACCACGAAGGCGATCCAGCCGAAGATGGCCGTCCTGCGATGCGTGGCGCTCCAGCGAGCGGCGCGAGCGGCGATGTTTTTCTTGGGTTGCATGGGGATCCTTTCTCTGATGTCGCACTTCCCGCCGGTATGCGACGGGAAGTGCGACATCGCGGGGTTGGTGTGGGGTTGGTGTGGGGTTGGTGTGGGGTTGGTGTGCGATGGAGGCAGGCTCCCAACGCTGGGGCCGCGTTCCAATGCGGCTGGCAGGCGTCTCGCGGTGCGGGCTCCACGCGGCTATGGTGGGGTTAGCCGTACCCCTGAGGGCGCCCGGATGCAGGACAATCGGGCCATGCCCACCTCGGTCCTGATCGTCGACGACCACCCGAGCTTCCGGCTCAGCGCGCGCCGCATGCTCGAGGCCGACGGCTACACGGTGGTGGGCGAGGCGGAGGACGGCGCGAGCGCGATCGAGGCCGTGCGCGCGCTCGCGCCCGACCTCGTCCTGCTCGACGTCCAGCTGCCCGACATCGACGGCTTCGAGGTCGCCTCCCGGCTCAGCGCCGCGGCCGACTGCCCGGCCATCGTCCTCACCTCGACCCGCGAGAGCTCCGACTTCGGCACCGCCGTCGCCGAGAGCCCCGTCCGCGGCTTCGTCACCAAGGGCGAGCTGAGCGGCGAGGCACTCGCCGCCCTGACCAGATGACCAGCCTGCGCCGCGCCCTGATCGCCCTCGGCCTCCTCGCCTTCGCCGCGGGGATCGGCTCGCTGGCGCTGATCCTGACCAGCGACCACGACAGCCCCCGCGGCCTCGCCGCGGCCCTCATCCTGATCGCGGGGTGGGGATTCACCGGCACCGGGCTCTACGCCTGGGACCGCCGCCCGGCGAGCAGGACCGGTCCGCTGATGACGGCGATCGGGTTCACCTGGTTCTTCCGCGCCCTGATGTCGTCCAACAACGACGTCGTCTTCACCATCGGCGCGCTCGGCGTCAACGTCCCCTTCGCGATCCTGATCCACCTGCTGGTGACGTTCCCCTCGGGTCGGCTGGAAACCCGCACCCAGCGGGTGCTCGTCGGCGTCGGCTACTTCATCACCATCGTCATGCAGGCCGCCTGGGTCCTCTTCGCCGACCCGGCACGGGAAGGCTGCGACGGCTGCCCGGAAAACGCGCTGCGGATCGGGGACGCGGCCGTCGGCGAAGCGATCAGCTCGATCCAGGGCCTGATCGCGATCCCCCTGATCGTCGCGACGGTGGTCGTCGTATACCGGCGCTGGCGAGCCAGCGCGCCCGGCGAGCGGCGGGTCCTCACGCCGGTCCTGGCCACGGGCGGACTGGCCTTCGTCTTCCTCCTCGTACAGCTGGTCGTTAGCCAGACTGGGATCTCCGATCAGGCCGAACTGGTCGCCTTCGTCGCCGCGATCGCCGCCTTTGCCTGCCTGCCCTTCGCCTTCCTGCTCGGCCTGCTGCGCACGCGGATCGGGCGCGCCGAGGAGCTCACCTCGGCCCTCTCGGCCGAGAACGAGCAGCTGAACGCGGAGCTGCGAGCCAAGGTCGAGGAGCTGCAGGCGTCGAGGGCGCGGATCGTCGAGGCCGGCTACGCCGAGCGGCGAAGGGTCGAGCGCGACCTCCACGACGGGGCCCAGCAGCGCCTGGTGGCGCTGACGATGAGCCTGCGCCTGGTCCGCGGCAAGCTCGGGCCCGACCCCGAGGCCGCCGCCGAGCTGCTCGACGAGGCGATGGAGGAGCTGGGCGAGGCGACCCGGGAGCTGCGCGAGCTGGCCCGCGGCATCCACCCGGCGGTGCTCACCGACCGCGGGCTCGAGGCCGCCCTCGGCGGGCTCGCCGATCGCTCGCCCGTCCCGGTCGAGGTTCTCGAGACGCCCCCGGGCCGGCTGCCCGCACCGGTCGAGTCGACCGCCTACTTCGTGGTCGCCGAGGCGCTGACCAACGTCGCCCGCTACTCGGCGGCGGAAGCCGCCACCGTGCGGATCTCGCGCGCCGACGGCACGGTCGAGATCGAGGTCCGCGACGACGGCGTCGGTGGCGCCGACCCGGCGAACGGGACCGGCCTGCGCGGCCTCGAGGACAGGGTGGCGGCGCTGGAGGGCGCCCTGCTGATCGTCAGCCCGGCCGGCGAGGGCACCACCGTGATCGCGAGGATCCCGTGCGGGTGATCGTCGCCGACGACTCGACCCTGCTGCGCGAGGGCGTCGTGCGCCTGTTGCAGGAGGCGGGGATGGAGGTGGTCGGCCAGGCCGGCGACGGCGAGGAGCTGCTGCGCAAGGTGCGCGCGCACAAGCCCGAGGTCGCCGTCGTCGACGTGCGGATGCCGCCGACCCACACCGACGAGGGACTGCAGGCGGCGCGCGAGATCCGCGCCGAGCTGCCCGAGGTCTCGGTCCTGGTTCTCTCCCAGTACGTCGAGGTCGCCTACGCTCGCGAGCTGCTCGCCGAGAGCGCCGAGGGGCTCGGCTACCTGCTCAAGGACCGGGTCACCGACATCGACGCCTTCGCCGACGCGGTGCGCCGGGTCGGCGGCGGCGGCTCGGCCCTGGACCCCGAGGTCGTCTCGCAGATGCTCGGGCGCCAGCGCCGCGACGACCCGCTCGCCGAGCTCACCCCGCGCGAGCGCGAGGTGCTGGGACTGATGGCCGAGGGCCGCTCCAACGCGGCGATCGCCGAAGAGCTGGTCGTCACCGACCGCGCGGTCGAGAAGCACGTCACCGGAATCTTCGGCAAGCTCGGGCTCGCCGCCAGCAGCGAGGACCACCGCCGCGTGCTCGCGGTGCTGCGCTTCCTCGATCAGCCCGGCTGAGCGTCGAGCGCGGGCTCGACGCCCGCGACCGCGAGCCGCTCCTCGACCACGGCGCGCTGCTCGGCGAGCGAGCGGCCGCAGGAGCCGGGCTCGGTGCCCTCGACCACACGGGTCGAGCCGTCGCGGAGACGGATGCGCAGGCGGCTGGGGAAAGTGATCCGCAGGGCGGACGTATCGAGGTCGGCGATCCCACCGTCGCCCCCCCGGCCGGCCAGCTGCTCGCGAAGCGAACGGCCGAGATGGCGGCGCAATCCGCTGTCGGCGCGCAGGGCGCGCAGCACCGCCGGACCCGGGTTGGCCTCGGCCATGTTGACGTCGCCGAGGCGGCGGCGGATGCGCAGCAGGTCGCGCAGGCCGAGGTCAGGCGAGGCGCCCGCGTCGAGCGATCCCAGCATTGTCTTGGCGGTGAGCCCGGGGTCGTGCTTGACGGAGACGCGCGCGGCGAGAGCGCGGATCTCCGGCTCGCGCTCGGCCAGCCAGGCAGGGTCGAGCTCGGCCGGCGTGAACCTGCCGGCGAGCAGCGCGATCGCCGTGGTCAGCGTCGCCGAAAAGTTGGCCCGGATCGGCGTCAGGTCGGGGCCGCGCCCGAGCTCCTCCATCTCGCAGGTGAGCCAGCCGGCCTCGACCTCGACGGCGGCGACGTCCTCCGCGACGACACCGGCCGCGAGCGCCGCCTCCCCGACCGATTGCAGGTAGGCGCAACCAGGCAGGCGCTTGAAGGCCAGCGTGTCGGTCAGCCAGACGGTCCCGAAACCGCCGAACATCGCCGGCCGGGGTGCGAAGGAGAGACTCGAGAGGACGCCGCGGGGATGCTCGATCACGTCGAGGGCGCCGGTGACGCCGTCGGCGGCCAGCAGCGCCGCCCGCGCCCCGACCGCCGCGGGCTCGGCCGCGGTCAGGAGCTTGCTCCCCGGGCCCATGAATCCCGGCCACATCCCGTAGGGCGGCTGGTAGAGCGCGATCGCCAGCGCGTGCGCGGCGCGCGGCGCGTCGAGCCCGAGCCCGACCGAAGCGGCCACCGCCGCCGAGGCGCAGTGGATCGAGGCCCAGAACTGGCCGTTGTGGGGACCGAGGAAGAGGGCGGCTCCGAGCCGGCCAGCCACCTCGTTGGCGGCAACCTGGGCGACGAGCCGACGCTCCGGGTCGCTCGCGAAGGCGGCCGCGGCCGGCACCGCCGAATGCCCGGTGTGGCCCATGAAGAGATAGTCGTCCCAGTCATGCGCGATCGAGGCTGCCGCCGACCGGTAGATCTCCCCGACCGGCCCATCCGGCGTGACGGCGGCAAACGGCGCGGCGGCCTCCTCGCCTGCGGCGCGGCCGGCGGCAACGCACAGAGCCTGCAACTCCGCCCGCTCCCGAACGCTCGCCGGCAGATCCTCGGGCCGCAGCTCGCTCGCCCAGCCGCCTATCTCCTCGCAGATCGTCACGCCCCGGCCCTCATCCCATCCAGGTCGCGGCGCAGCTCCCTCAGCTCGTCCCGCAGCCGAGCCGCCTCCTCGAAGCGCAGGTCGTCGGCGGCAGCCAGCATCTCCTCCTCGAGCGAGACGATCGTGCGCTCCAGCTCGGCCGGATCGTCGAACTCGGCGGCGCGCTTGCCGCGGCGCTTGCGCGGCGCCCGGTCCTCCATCGCCAGGAACTCGCTCATCTCGGAGATCCCTTTGCGCACGGTCTCCGGCGTGATCCCGTGCTCGGCGTTGTAGGCGACCTGGATCGCGCGGCGGCGGTCGGTCTCGCGCATCGCCGCCTGCATCGCGTCGGTCTCCCTGTCGGCGTACATCAGCACCCGCCCGTTGACGTTGCGGGCGGCGCGGCCGATCGTCTGCACCAGGCTGGTCTCGCCGCGCAGGAAGCCCTCCTTGTCGGCGTCGAGGATCGCGACGAGGGAGACCTCGGGCAGGTCGAGGCCCTCGCGCAGCAGGTTGACCCCGACCAGGACGTCGTACTCGCCGAGGCGCAGGTCGCGGATGATCTGGATCCGTTCCAGGGTGTCGATCTCCGAGTGCAGGTAGCGGACCCGAACGCCGTACTCGAGCAGGTAGTTGGTCAGGTCCTCGGCCATCTTCTTGGTCAGCGTGGTGACCAGGACCCGGTCGCCGGTCTCGGCGACGCGCCTTGATCTCGTTCATCAGGTCGTCGATCTGGTTCTTCGTCTCGCGCACCTCGATCTCGGGGTCGACGATCCCGGTCGGGCGCACGATCTGCTCGACGATCCGCGTCGACTCGGCCCGCTCGAACGGCCCCGGCGTGGCCGACACCATCACCAGCTGCGGCACCCGCTCGAGGAACTCGTCGAACTTGAGCGGCCGGTTGTCGATCGCCGAGGGCAGCCGGAAGCCGTAGTCGATCAGCGTCTGCTTGCGCGAGCGGTCGCCCTCGTACATCCCGCCGATCTGCGGGATCGTCTGGTGGGACTCGTCGACGAAGACGACGAAGTCGTCGGGGAAGTAGTCGATCAGCGTGTGCGGCGGGCTGCCCGGCGGGCGGCCGTCGAGGATGCGCGAGTAGTTCTCGATCCCCGAGGTGAAGCCGATCTCCTTCAGCATCTCGATGTCGTAGGCGGTGCGCTGGCGCAGCCGGTGCGCCTCCAGCTGCTTGCCCTCGGCCTCCAGCTCGGCGGTGCGGGCGTCCAGTTCGGCGCGGATCTCCTCGACCGCGCGCTCCAGGGTCTCGTCCCGGGTCACGTAGTGGGAGGCCGGCCAGACCGAGACGTGGTCGATCGTGTCGAGGACCTCGCCGGTCAGCGGGTCGAAGTGCTGGATCCCCTCGATCTCGTCGCCGAAGAGGGCGATCCGGTAGGCGGACTCGGCGTAGGAGGGCATGATCTCCAGCACCTCGCCGCGCACCCGGAAGGTGCCGCGTCCGAGCACCGAGTCGTTGCGCTGGTACTGCATCTTGACCAGCTTGCGCAGCACCTCGTCGCGGTCGATCTCCTCGCCGACCTTGAAGAGCTGCATTTTTTCGTTGTAGACCTGGGGCGAGCCGATCCCGTAGATGCAGGAGACCGAGGCGACGATGATCACGTCGCGGCGGGCGAAGAGCGCCGCCGTGGCGGCGTGGCGCAGGCGGTCGATCTCGTCGTTGATCGAGGAGTCCTTCTCGATGTAGAGGTCCTGGGCCGGGACGTAGGCCTCGGGCTGGTAGTAGTCGTAGTAGGAGACGAAGTACTCGACCGCGTTCTCGGGGAAGAACTCGCGGAACTCGTTGCAGAGCTGCGCGGCCAGCGTCTTGTTGTGGGCGATCACCAGCGAGGGCCGCTGCACCGCGGCGATCGTCGCCGCCATCGTGAAGGTCTTGCCGGTCCCGGTGGCCCCGAGCAGCGTCTGGAAGCGCTCTCCCTCGGCCAGGCCCTCGGCCAGGCCGGCGATCGCCTTCGGCTGGTCGGCGGTCGGCGTGTAGGCGGGATTCAGCTTGAACTCGGGCACCGGGTGACCTTAGCGAGCGGTTTAGACTGCCCGCCGATGACGCGCTCGCGGAGAGCTCCTCGCCGGCTTCTTCGCCTTCGCCGGGGCGATGCACTTCGTCATCCCGCGCAGCTACGAGGCGATCATGCCGCCGTCGGTGCCCACAGCGCGAGGCCGTGGTCGCTCAGCGGGGTCGCCGAGATCCTCGGCGGGGCCGCCCTGCTGGCGCGACCGACGCGGCGCTTCGCGCGCTGGTGGCTGCTGGGCCTGCTGGTCGCGGTCTTCCCCGCCAACGTGCACATGGCGGTCAACCCGGAGCAGGTCGACGGCCTCGACCTCGACCGGCTGCCGCGCTGGGCGCTCTGGGCGCGGCTGCCGCTGCAGCCACTGGCGATGCTCTGGGTCTGGCGCGCCACCCGCGACTGATTCGTATATAAACGTGCGGTTTCGTCTGTAGATGTTTTGGCTGTAGCGCTTCTGTCGTCGCAGACAGAGAATTGCCGCATGAAACCACGCGAACGTTTCGCAATCAACCTGCGCAAAGCGCGCCAGAAGAAGGGCATCTCGCAGGAGGAGCTCGGCTTTCGCTGCGACCTGCACCGGACCGAGATCTCGCTGCTCGAGCGCGGCGGGCGCGAGCCGCGCCTCGGCACGATCGTCAAGCTCGCCAGCTCGCTCGAGACGACCCCCGAAGACCTCTGCGACGGGCATCGCCTGGCTGCCCAAGAACGCGGCAAGTTCCAGTTCAAGAAGTGACCAGGCGCCGCCTCTCCTCAGGGGAGGAATTCTTCGAGCAGGCCTTCTGGGCGGGGCCGAGGAACGTCTGCAGGCCGTCGAGCAGGGAGCGGGCGTCGTCGATCAGTTCGATCGCCTGGTCGAGCGGGATGCTGCGCAGAGATTGCGCGCAGTGGGCCGGCGAGGAATGGGCTGAGCGCACCGGCATCTTCGGCGTCGTCGACGGCCCGCAGCAGGCCCGGCGCGGATCGCCCGCGCCAGCTCGGCGTCGTCGATCCCGTAGCGCTCGCTGAAGCGTTCGCGCGACTCCGGCGTGGCCAGCGCCCGTGCCAGCGTCTCGCGGCTCACCCCGAGCTCGCAGGCGGCGCCGTCGAGCGCCGAGAGCGAGAACTGCTCGGCGATCTGCTCGAGGCCTTCCGGATCGCGCCAGGGGCGCGTGCTTGCAGGGATCCTGGGTCTTCGCCGGCGCGTAGGAGGACCCGCCCGCGGCCAGGTAGACGCCGACCAGGGCAGGGCGACGGCAGCGACGATCGCGGCGCCAACAAGCAGCCTGCGGCTCGTCCGCGCCGCGACTCACAGATCGACTCTCCTGCGCCAGGCCGATCGGGACCAGCGCGAGCAGGCCGAGCAGGGCGGCGAGGCCGAAGGAGGGGCTGAAGGCGTGGGTGGCGCCGCGGTTCGAGCTGGTCCTGCAGTTCTTCGCGCAGCTCGAGGACCGCGTCGCGGTCCTCGGGGTCCTCGGGCAGCGGCTCGAAGGCGGGACCGATCGTCGGCACCTTGCCCCTGCTCTCCCTCGAGCCGGTCCTCGATCCGCTGCGCGAGCTCGAGCTTCAGCAGCGGCGGCGACGCGCGAGTCGAGGACCACCGCGGTGCCGGCGTCGATCGCGTCGTGGCGCTGCTCGGCGATGTCGGCGGTGAAGATCGGGGTCAGCGCCAGCAGGCCGATGACGACGCCGGCGTGGCGGGCCGAGATCGTCCAGCCGCCGTGGATCGCCTGTGGCGCCCGCCCGTGCAGCGCCGTCTCGGTCAGGGCCGAGAGCACCAGCGCGAGGCCGACACCGACCAGGACCTGGGGCGGCACGGTCAGCGCCACCTCGGCCTTGGGCAGCAGCGCCAGCGCCGCCGAGCCCGCCGGAGACGAGGATCGCCCCGGCCGCCGCGCGCGCCCTGGCGCTCGGGCACCAGGCGCCCGAGGCGGCTGCCGAGCGAGCGCCGCCAGCGGCATCGACGCTGACGACGATCGCGGCGCCGATCGGGGTCAGGCGCCAGCCCTCGATCAGCAGCAGGACGAGCAGGAAGAGGGCGGCGGCGATCGCCGCCGAGACCATCGCCAGCGCCAGGTTGGCGAGCAGGTGGGGGCGACCGGTCCGGCGCAGCTCGGCCGCGAGCACGCCCGTCGCCGCCTCGTGCCTGGCGACGGCGAGGATCGGCACCGCGGCGGCCAGCGCCACCGGCACCTGGACGAGGAAGATCGACTGCCAGGAGACGAGCTCGGTGAGCAGGCCGCCGACGGCCGGTCCGAGCGCCGCGCCGGTGGCGCCGGCGGTGGCCCAGACCGCTGTCGCCCGGCGCTCGGAGCCGACCGTGGCGGGAAGCAGCTCCAGCACGGCCGTCACCGCCAGCGGCCCCGCCCAGAGCCTGCACGCAGCGGGCCGCGATCAGGGTGCTGAGCTCGGCCGAGATCCCGCAGGCGACGCTGGCGCCGGCGAAGACGGCGAGGCCGACCGCTGCCGCACGCCCCGGGCCAGCGCGGCGCGCGAGGAGTGCGGCGGGAACCGCCGCCAGCGCCATCACCAGGTTGAAGGAGACGAGGACCCAGGTGACGCCGGCGACGCTCGTGTCGAGCTCGCGGTAGATCTGGGGCAGCGCCAGGACGACGATCGAGGAGTCGGCCAGGACCAGGCCGACGGCGACGGCAAGCGCGGCGAGCCGCGGCCTCGGCGCCTCGCTCACCTGTAGCCCAGCTCTCTCGCGTACTCCTCGCGGTAGGCCCCTTGCTTCTCGAGCACCTCTTCGACGTAGGCGCGGGTTTCCGGGAAGGTGATCTCCTCGACCCGGAGATCGCTGCCGCCCCACTCGTCGGCGTTGCCGGGCCCGGCGTTGTAGGCGGCGAGCGCAGCGACGACGTCGCCGTCGTAGCGCTCGATCAGTTCGCCGAGCAGGAAGGTGCCGTAGCGGATGTTGATTTCGGGGTCGCCGAGATCTTCGAGCTTGAACGTGGTGCCGCCGCTGAGGCGCTCGATTTCGCTGGCCGCGGCGGGAGTGATCTGCATCAGGCCCCGCGCGCCGGCGGGAGAGGTGCTGTCGCTGAACTTCGACTCCGAGTAGATCACGGCGGCGATCAGGGCGGCGTCGACTCCCTTTTCGCGCGACTGCTGGCGGATCACGTCCTCGTGCTTCAGGGGCAGCGTCAGCTCCTGAAGCCCTCGTTCCAGTGTCCCCACCACTCCCAGCAGCACGCCGGCGACGATACCGGCGCCAAGGAGCGCTGCGCCAACCGCGATGCGGCGCCTTCTCCGTTTCCTAATCAGGCGCTTGCGGCCCGTGCTCATCCCTTCAGCTTCGCGAGGAGACCGGACAGGCGCCGCTCGAGGTCCTCGAGCGTCCCGTCGTTCTCGATCACGTGCTCGGCCCGGGCCGCCTTCTCCTCCTGGGGCAGCTGCCGCGCCTCGCGCTCTCCGACCAGCGCGTGGCCACGCGCCTCGGCCCGCTCGCGGCGAACCTCGTCGGAGGTGACGACGGCGACCGTGGTGTCGAAGACAGGTGCCATCTCACCCTCGAACAGCAGCGGCACCTCGACCACGGCGACCTCGACGCCGTCGTCCAGCGAGGCGAGCCAGCTTCCGATCCGTTCTCCGACCAAGGGGTGAATCTGGGCCTCCAGCCATTTCAGCTGCTCCGGGTCCGCGAACACGATCTCGCCGACCTTGGTGCGGTCGACCCGACCGTCAGGCGCGATCTCCTCGCCCCAGCGCTCCGTCAGCGTGCCCAGCAGCGGCTCCGAGTCCAGCAACTCATGGACGACGGCGTCGCTGGAGATCGTCGCCGCCCCCAGCCGCTCGAACGCGGCCAGCGCCTCGGACTTCCCCGCCGCGATCCCCCCGGTCAGCCCGATGGTCAGCGGCACGGTGGCGTGAGCCTGTCCCGGCAGGGGTTCCGCTTAACTTTTTCGAGGAACGTCAGATTGCTGTCGCCACAAGCGAGCACTCGCGAAAAAGTACAAGACGCTCCACCCCTACCGGGACAGGCCCTCAGGACTCGGAAGGCTCCTCGGCAGGAGCGTCAGCATCGGCGGCGGGAGCCTCCTCATCAGCTGCAGGCTCCTCAACCTCGGTCACAGACTCCTCAGCGGCAGGCTCTTCGACAGCCTCAGCTTCAGCCTCGGCGGCCGGGGCCTCCTCAGCCTCAACCGCCTCATCCGCGGGTGGCGTGGAGGTGGGCTCCTCGCCCGCAGCTTGCGAGGACGAGGAGTCCTCCTCCGCGACAGGACCCGCGGTCGACTCCTCAGAGTCCTCGTCCGAACCCTCCGCCGCAGCCTCGATCTGTTCGCCGAGGTCGCCCATAGCCATCTTGCCCTCGGCGACCTGCTTGATGCTGAGCGAGAGCCGTCGCCGCTCCTCGTCGATCTCGAGGATCTTGACGTTGAGCTTGGTGCCGGGCTCGACCACCTCGGTGGGGCTCTCGACGTGGTGGTCGGCGAGCTCGGAGATGTGGACGAGGCCCTCGACGCCCGGCAGGATCTCGACGAAGGCGCCGAAGGCGACGACCTTGGTCACCGCACCCTCGAGCACGTCGCCGGGGCGGTGGGCGCTGATCACGCGCTGCCAGGGGTCCTCCTGGGTCTGCTTCAGGCCCAGGGAGATGCGCTGGCGGTCGCGATCGATGTCGAGGACTTTGATCCGCACGGTGTCGCCGATCGCCACCACCTCGGAGGGATGGTTGACGTGGCTCCAGGAAAGCTCGGATATGTGGATCAGGCCGTCGATCCCGTCGAGGTCGACGAAGGCGCCGAAGTCGACGATGTTGGAGATCTTGCCGTCGACCACCTGGCCGGCCTCGAGGCGCCCGAGGATCTGCTCGCGCACCTCCTTGCGCTCTTCCTCCAGCACGGCGCGGCGCGAGAGCACGACGTTGTTGCGGCTGCGGTTGAGCTCGATCACTTTGCACTCGAGCGTCTGGCCGGTGAACTCCTCGAGGTTGTGGACGCGGCGGATGTCGACCAGCGAGGCGGGCAGGAAGCCGCGCACCCCGAGGTCGAGGATGAGGCCGCCCTTGACGACCTCGATCACATTTCCTTCGACCGGTTCGCCCGACTCGGCGGCGGCCTCGATCCGGCGCCACGCCTTCTCGAAGCGGGCCCGCTTCTTGGAGAGAATCAGGCGCCCCTCGTTGTCCTCCTTGGTGAGGACGAGGGCGTCGACCTCCTCGCCGATCTCGACCTCGTCGGCCGGGTTGACCGACTTGCGGATCGAGAGCTCGTGCGAGGGGATGACCCCCTCGGACTTGTAGCCGATGTCGACCAGGACCTCGTCTTTGTCGATCCGGACGACATGCCCCTTGACGACATCGCCCTCCTCGAAAGACACCATCGTCGCCGCGTAATTGGGCACGACCTTGCCGTCGATTTCCATCAACAGCCCCCCGGAACCCTCGACGGGCGAGCCGGTGGACTCTGGGGTAATGGTCGTATCGGTCACGGACACAGCGCGGCATGATTGCAGGTGGATACGCTCTGCGTCGTGCCGATTCGTGCGACGAAACGCGGCGAGGAGCGAACGCCCCTCGACGGCAGCCATGACGTGCTGATCTGCGGGGCGAGCTTCGCCGGGCTCGCCGTGGCTCGCGAGCTGACCGGCTCCGGCGCCGACGTCCTGATTATCGACCGCTACGAGATCGGCGAGCGGCAGACCTCCGCCTGCGGCATCCCGACCGAGTGGATGCGGGCGATGGGCCTGATGGACGCCGAGCGCCAGCGCTTCGACTCGCTGCTGATGCACACGCCCCACGGCGACGCGCGCTACCGCCTGCCGTTCACCTTCTCGACCTTCGACTACCGCGAGCTCTGCGAGATGCTCTGGCGCGACTGCGACGCCAGGTTCGAGACCGCAAAGGTGAACGGGCGCCTGCGGCCGGCCAGCGGCGACGGAGGCGATCTCGGTCGAGACCGACCGCGGCACGATCGCGGCCCCGCTCGTCGTCGACGCGCTCGGCTGGCGCCGCGTGCTCGCCAGCGGCGACGGCTACCAGCCGCCCGACGCGCCGCTCTCGCGCGGGCTCGAGGTTCACCCCAACGGCAAGGGCGATGACCTCGAGATCTGGATCGACCGCCGCTACGTCCCCGCCGGCTACGGCTGGTCGTTCCCCGCGGGCGACGAGCTGCGGATCGGGGTCGGCTCCTTCGACCCGCGCTTCCACGTGCGCGCCACCACCGAGCTGCTCGCCGAAGACCTCGGCAGCGAGAAGGTCCGCTACCAGGGCAACTGGATCCCGCACAAGCTGCGCCGGGGCACCGAGGGCGGCGTCTTCTTCGCCGGCGACTCTGCCGGCCACTGCCTGCCGCTCAGCGCCGAGGGCATCCGCACCGCGCTCTACTTCGGGATCGCGCTGGGGCGCGAGCTGCGCGACGTCGTCGAGGGGCGCCAGAGCCGCGAGGCCGCAGCCGCCCGCTACGCCGAGTTCAACGACTCCCATGAGTGGAAGTTCCGCTGGATGCTGCGCGTGCAGCGCCTCGTCCCCAAGATCCCGCCGCGCCTTCTGGGGCCGCTCGTCCGCGCCCTCGGCGCCAAGCGCTTCATCGACTGGTCCTTCGGGCACTACCTGCAGATCGCTCCGCCCGGGTTTGCCCTGCCCTCACCGAATCACAAGAACGGTGCCGGCAAGGAGCAGGCCGACGCCGAGCAGGCGCTCGGGGCTGAGCGAGACCTGATCGAGGCCGAATAGCCCTAGCCGGTCGATCGCAACCGAGGCGACCAGCTGGCTTGCAACGGTCAGCGCCGCAACGCCCCCGGCCCCGATCGCCGTCACCGCGATCAGCGCGTTGACCACGTAGACCGCGCCGAGCAGGCCGCCGAGCAGGTAGTACCAGCTGACGTCGAAGGTCGAGCCCAGCCCGCCCGCCTTGCCGCTGAGGACGACGATCGTGGCCAGCGCAACCGTGCCGACGAGAAACGAGACAAGGGCCGCGGGCAGGCTTCCCGTCGCCTTGCCCAGCCCGGCGTTGATCGGCGCCTGCAGAGCGATCAATCCACCCGCAAGCGCGGTCAGCAGTACGGCCAGTCCCCGGTCCATGACCCGACCGTCATATCAAGCCCGGGATACCCTTGGGTACCGATGGAGGCTGGGAACCAGGTGATCGAGGGGGATCCGCTGACCGCGACCGCGGTCGCGGTCACGGGGCGCTCGGGCGGGCCGGTCACGCTGCTCGACTGCGCGCGGGCCTTCTTCCGCTTCCACTCGCCACGCGTGCTCGCCGCGTTCCTCGTCGTCTTCGTCGCAGCGCGGATCGCGGTCGGCGACTGGAGCTGGCTCGAGCTCGGCGCGGCCGGCCTGCTCGTCGCCTCCCAACCCTTCACCGAGTGGCTGATCCACGTCTCCCTCCTCCACTCCAAGCCCCGCAAGGTCGGTCCCTTCACGATCGACCTGCCGACGGCCCGCAAGCATCGCTGGCACCACCGCGAGCCGGCGCTGCTCGAAGCGGTGCTGATCCCCGGCTCGCTGATCGCCGGCTTCCTGCTGCCCGTACTGCTCGTGATGTGGTTGCTGAGCTGGCCCTGGGCGTTGCTGGGAGCCAGCCACCTCGGTACCTGGCTGACGCTGATGATCGTCAGCGTCGCGCTCACCGCCGTCTACGAGTGGTCCCACTTCCTGATCCACACGCCCTACCGGCCGAAGAGCCGCTACTACCGCACGATCTGGCGCTCGCATCGCCTCCACCACTTCAAGAACGAGCACTTCTGGTTCGGGGTCAGCTCCGACGCCGCCGACCGCGTGCTCGGCACCAGCCCGGACCACCGCACGGTGCCGAAGTCCGAGACGGTCAAGACCCTCGGCATCGGCACCTGAAGCTCGGCCGAGCCGCGTGATCCTTGCTCGCCCACCGGGTTGTAGGGGTGCAGGGCGAGTGCCGGGCCGGCCGGCCTGCTCTCATATATCCGCAACCCCAAAGGGACCATCGAGCCGCCGATGCCACCAACAGCAGAGGGATTCGCCAGCCGCCTTTTCCTCGGCCCTGCCCTGCGCACACAACCCGACCGGCGCTTGGTCGCACTTGTCCGCGGGGGCTATGAGACCGCATTCGAGGAGATAGTCCGCCGCTACGACGGGCCGCTGCGGGGCTACGCGGCCGCGATCGTCGGGGCGCGCTGCGAGGACGTCACCCAGGACGCCTTCTCCAAGGCCCTCCTCGCCCTACGCCGCAGTGACGCCGAGATCGAGCTGCGGCCGTGGCTCTTCCGCATCGTCCGCAACACCGCGCTCAACGACCTGCGCGACAGCCCGCCCTCTCCCGAGGCCCTTGCCGAGACGATCGCCGGCGGGCGCAGCCCCGCCGAGGAGGCCGAGCGCCGCGAGGAGCTCGCCGACCTGATCCGACGCCTGCGCTCGCTGCCCGAGCCGCAGCGCACCGCGATCGTGATGCGCGAGCTGGAAGGGCTCAGCCATGAGGAGATCGCGGCTGCTCTGGGCGTCAGCGGGGGCGCGGCGCGGCAGGCGATCCACCGCGCGCGGCGCGCCCTGCGCGACGGCCTTGGGATGCTGCTTCCCGTGCCGATCCTGAAGGCTCTGCTGGTCGGAGCCGCAGCAGGACCGGTCGAGACCGCCGCCGGGGCAGCCGGAGGCGCCGCCGGAGCCGGCGTGGCGCTCAAGGCGGCGACGGCAACCGTCCTGGTCGCCGGCGCGGTCGGCGCGGGCGTCGCGGCTCAGGACAACCGCCACCGTGCCGACGGCCACGACGAGAGGATTGCCCAGAGCGCCAGGGCCCACGAGTCCTCACCCGCTCCCACCGGCGCACCGCCGGACGGGGGTGGCGAACGTCCCGCTGCCGACCTTGGCGAGGATCGCTCGGGCGCATCGGGCCGCGACAACCGGGGCAGGGGCCGGGAGGACGAATCGCGCAGCGACGCTGCGCAGGGCATCGAGAACCACGATGGCCGCGACGGGCATGGCGGTTCGGATCGCGGTCCCGGCGGGCGTGGCGGTCCCTCCCCCGACCACGCCGACAAGGATGCCGGCGAGCACAGCGGTCGCTCGTCAGAGCACTCGTCGGGCCACGGCGAGGAGGACGAGAGCCCTGAGATCGAGGAGGGGGAAAGCACGGGCCCGGGCGGCGACCAGGGGGAGGCGGTCGAGGACTCGGAATCGAACATCGGTCCAGGCACAAGCGAGGATGAGGATGGCGAAGAGCACGCTTCCGAAGATTCGGGTGATTCTCACAACGAGGGCGGGTTCTACCTCCAGACCGACCCTCAACCCAAGGAGGACGACCGATGAAACCCCGCAGAATGCTCACAACCTCGATCGCCGCCGCACTCGCCCTGGCCCTGCTCGCCCTGCCCGGAGCAGCGTCCGCTCGCGACCGCAACCACGATCGCATCCCCGACCGCTGGGAGAAGCGCCACGGCCTCTCGCTCCAGGTCAAGCAGTCCGGGCGCGACCAGGACCGCGATCGCCTGCGCAACCGGGCCGAGTTCCTGGCCGGCGACAACCCACGCGACCGCGACAGCGACGACGACGGCGTGATTGACGGCGAGGAGAACGCGGGCACGATCGAGTCCTTCGACCCCGAAACCGGCCGGCTCACGATCGCCCTCTTCGGCGGCGAGTCGATCAGCGGCCTCGTCGACGAGCAAACGAAGATCAAGTGCGAGGACGAGCACTCGCCGGACGTCACGGTGCTGGCGCGCAGCAGTCAAAGCGAGGAGGAGGACGAGTCCCGGCCTGAAGAGACAGAGGATCACGAGTCCGAGGACGAGGACGACCCCGGCTCCTCCCACTCCGGCGACGGGCCCAGCTGCCACGACGACGAGGGGACGGGCGCCAACTGCACGATCTCGGACCTGATTCCCGGCGCGACGGTCGAGGAGGCCGAGCTGGAGCTCGCCAACGGTGTGGCGACCTTCGAGGAGGTCGAGCTGGCCGGGTGAGGCCTACTTGGCGTCGAGCCAGTCCTCGCCGACGCCGATGTCGACCTCCAGCGGCGGGTCGAGCTGGTAGGCGGCGCACATCTCGCGCCGCACCAGCTCGACCGCGTCGTCCATCTCCTCCGGCGGGCCCTCGAAGAGCAGCTCGTCGTGGATCTGCAGGACGAGGCGCGTCGCCACGCCCGACTCCCGCAGCGCCTCGCGGCAGCGCACCATCGCCACCTTGATGATGTCGGCCGCGGTGCCCTGGATCACCGTGTTGACCGCGAGCCGCTCGCCCAGGCGCCGCGTGTTGGGGTTGCCCGAGCGCAGCTCGGGGATCGCCCGGCGCCGCCCCATCAGCGTCGTCACGTAGCCCTCCTCCTGCGCCCGCTCGACCACCTGCTCGCGGAAGGCGCGCACGGCCGGGAAGCGCTCGAGGTAGCGGGAGACGAACTCCTCGCCCTCTTTGCGCGGGATGTTGAGCCGGTCGGCGAGGCCGAAGCCGGTGAGGCCG
Source organism: uncultured Solirubrobacterales bacterium (assembly GCA_963801245.1). GTDB lineage: Bacteria > Actinomycetota > Thermoleophilia > Solirubrobacterales > 70-9 > VRUE01. Next base: position 362,609 of record CAWDEA010000003.1, on the reverse strand, counting down.
TAGACGATGCCGAAGTTGACCATCTTCGCCTTCGAGCGCTGGCCGACGTCGACCTCCTCGCGGGAGATGTCGAAGACCTCCGCCGCGGTGGCGGCGTGGACGTCGTCGCCGGCGCGGAAGATCTCCTTCAGCACCTCCTCCTCGGCGACGTGGGCGAGGACGCGCAGCTCGACCTGGCTGTAGTCGGCCGAGAGCAGCCGGGCGCCGGGCTCGGCGACGAAGCAGGCGCGGACCGGGCGGCCGATCTCGGTGCGGATCGGGATGTTCTGCAGGTTCGGGTTGGTGCTGGAGAGGCGCCCGGTCGTGGTCGCAGCCTGGTTGAAGGTGGTGTGGACGCGGCCGGTCTCGGGGTCGATCAGGTCGGGCAGCGAGTCGAGGTAGGTGTTCTTCAGCTTGGTCAGCTCGCGCCAGTGCTCGATCTTCTCGACGATCGGGTGCTCGTCGCGGATCTGGGCGAGGACGCGGGCGTCGGTCGAGTAGCCGGTCTTGCCGCGCCGCTTGCGGGTCAGCCCCAGCTCCTCGAAGAGGACGCGGCCGACCTGCTGCGGCGAGCCGATCGTGAACTCCTCGCCGGCGAGCTCGAAGATCTCCCTCTCCAGGGTGTCGATCCGCTCGCCGAAGCCGGCCCCGACCTCGGCCAGCCGCTCGGCGTCGAGCTTCAGGCCCTCGCGCTCCATCGCCGCGAGGACGTGGACCAGCGGCAGCTCGACCTCGCGCAGCAGCGGCTCCAGGCCGAGCTCCTCGATGCGGGGGCGCTGGGCGTCGGCCAGGGCAGCGACCAGGCGCGCCTCCTCGGCCGGATCGAGCCCGGCCTCGCCCTCCCCGTCGCCGTCGAGCGAGAGCTGGCCGTCCCCTGCACCGCCGGCCTCCGCCGCGCCCTCGGCGATCCCGATGCCGGCGTCCGCGGCCAGCTCGGTCAGCTCGTAGGTGCGACGCTGGGGCTCGAGCAGGTAGGCGGCCAGCATCGTGTCGTGGTCGAGCGCGAGCTCGACCCCCTCGCGAGCGGCGGCGGCGAGCAGGCCGTGCCGGCCGCCGCCGAGCGACTTGGCGTCATGGGCGACGAGCGGGCGGGTGGAGATCGCCACGGCGAGCTCGTCCTGGGTCGAGCTGCCGGTGAGGATGCGAGCGCCGTCGGCGGCCGCCCAGCGCTCGCCGTCGATCGCCAGGGCCAGCGGACCCTCTCCCTCGCTCAGGTCCCCGGCCTTCCCCTCGACCGCCTCGACCTCGAGCTCGGTCTCGACCCGACGGCCGGGCACCGCGTCGCCCTCGGGCAGCGCCTCTTCCAGCCGCTCCATCACGGCCCGCAGCTCGAACTCGCGCATGAAGTCGCGCAGAACGCCGCGGTCGGGCTCGGCGGCCATCACCTCGGCCAGGTCGACCCCGGTCTCGATCTCGTACTGAAGCGTCGCCAGCTGCTTGGACATGCGGGCGTCCTCGGCGTGCTCGACCAGGTTCTGCTTGCGTTTCGCGCCGGAGATCTCCTCGACGGCGGCGAGCACGCCCTCGAGGTCGCCGAATCTCTGCAGCAGCTGGGTCGCCGTCTTCTCGCCGATCCCGGGAACCCCGGGGATGTTGTCCGAGGTGTCGCCGCGCAGCCCCATCAGGTCGGTGATCCGCTCAGGCGGCACCCCGTAGCGCTCTTCGACCGCGGCGGTGTCGTAGACCTTGGTCTCGGTGATCCCGCGCGAGGTGCTCATCACCCGCACCCCGTCGCCGACCAGCTGGTAGGCGTCGCGGTCTCCGGTGACGACCATCACCGGGATCCCCTCCTCGCGAGCCTGGCGGACCAGCGAGGCGATCACGTCGTCGGCCTCGTAGCCCTCGACCTTGACGTTGGTGTAGCCGAAGGCCTCGACCAGCGGCATCAGGTGGGGCCACTGCTCCGCGCAGCAGATCGGGGCGCGGTTTGCGCCCCGCCTTGTAGAGGTCGTAGGTGACCTCGCGCCCCGACATCCCGGCGTCCCAGGCGACGACCACCCCGGCGGGAGAGTGCTCGTCGATGACCTTGACCAGCATCGAGGCCAGCCCGTAGATCGCGTTGGTGGGCCGTCCGTCGCTGGTCCCGATCGACTCCGGCAGCGCGAAGAACGCCCTGTAGGCGAGCGAGTTGCCGTCGATCAGGAAGAGCTCGTGGGGGTCCTCGGCCATCGCCGCCAACTCTATGCGGCGCGGCGGAGTTCACCCGGGGAGAGCGAGCATTCGATTCGAAGGTGGAGGGGGCGCTGCTTGGGCGAAAGCGGGGCGGCAAGGTCGGCGATGGCCTCGGCCCAGCAGCTTGGGATACCCAGCGCCGAGTGGTCGATTTGCCCCCCTATACGTGGGTAAATCGACCACTCGGCGTCGAGGCCTTACGCCGGGGGGGCGTCGTGCAGCAGTCCCACGCCGGGAACGAAGCGGCCGACGCTGGCGGCGTACTCGGCGTAGGCGGTGCCGTGGGTCCGCAGCAGGTACGGCTCCTCGACGCGCCTCACCTGGAGCTCGAGGGCGATGATGAGGCAGGCGATCGCGGCGATCGCGAGGGCGTTGGGGACCATCAGGACGAGGCCGAAGATGGTGGGGATCATCGCGCTGTAGATCGGGTTGCGGACCAGCTGAAACGGGCCGTCGGTGACCAACTCGGTTCGCTCCTCGGGGTCGACTCCGATCCGCCAGGCGTCCCCCATCGCAAGCTGCGCGCCGAAGGTGAGCCCGATCCCGCAAATGCCGAGGGCGACCCCGACCACCTGGACCGCCGTGCGGTCCAGCGCCGGGACGGGCTCGAGCACGCCGAGCAGCGTGAGGACAGGCGCCGCACCGCCCATCGCAAGCGAGGCGGCGAAGAGAACCCCGGCGAACCGCTCGAGCGCGCCGGCATCCCGCGGGAGTCCATGGACCCCCGTCGACCCGGTGCGGCGCAGCTGCACGGCGATCCGCACGCCGAAGGTGAGGGCCAGGGAGACGCAGTAGAGCCCAAGTGCGAGACCCGCCATCGCGCCAACTCTACGGCGCCGGCAACTCAACAGGCGGGGAGACACGGGCAGTCCCGTGTCTCCTTCCCGGCCAGCCAGCCTCCCGCAAGCAGCCGACTCAAGCGACGGCCGTGGCAAGCCGATTGAGGTGACGTGTCCGATCTACCTACACAGGCCGGTCCGGTTCCCGACAAGATGACTATCTGGCCGATGGACGACGGCAGCTATGGGCTGGATGCGACCTTTCAGGGGGCCAGCGGCTACGAACGGGCCGAACGGCATCAAGAGATCCTTGACGCAAGCGGCGTTCGCTATTCCTTTCGCCAGGAGCTCGGCGGCGCCTGGACGATCCGCTTCGGCCCGCTCGACGCGCACGACGTCAGCGTCGCGCTGACCGCCTTCGTGCACTGACGCTCGCGCCCTGGAGGGCCGTCGGCGTCCCCTCCAAAAACACTCCAGCGAGGCTCCCGCCGAGCGTTTTTGGAGGGGGCGCCGACGGCCCAACCCGCCCCGCAAGACCAGCAAGCCCAGGCGGCCGGCCCGAATCTGATTCGATAGCCGTCATGGCCGTCAGCGCTCAGTACAGCGTCACGATCCGGGTCGAGCTCGACGCGCGGCAGGAGCCCCTGGGCAAACTGACCGCTGCGATCGCCGAGGCCGGCGGGCAGCTTCAGGGGGTCGACCTCGTTCCCGGGCGCCGGCGGCGAGGGCAAGCGGGTGCGCGAGTTCACGATCGACGCCCAGGACCGCGAGCACTGGGAGAAGATCCTGCGCGGGATCGGCTCGACCCGCGGCGCCAAGGTGCTCGACTACGTCGACCGCACGATGCAGATGCACCGCGGCGGCAAGATCTCGGTCGAGAACAAGTACCCGCTGAAGACGCGCGACGACCTCTCGATGGCCTACACGCCCGGCGTCGCCCGCGTCTGCCAGGACATCCACGACGACCGCGCCAAGGCCTTCGAGTACACGATCAAGAAGAACACCGTCGCGATCGTCTCCGACGGCAGCGCCGTGCTCGGCCTCGGCAACATCGGCCCGGAGGCGGCGATGCCGGTGATGGAGGGCAAGGCGATGCTGTTCAAGGAGTTCGCCGAGGTCGACGCCTTCCCGATCTGCCTCGACACCCAGGACGCCGAGGAGATCATCAAGGCGGTCGAACTGATCGCCCCGACCTTCGGCGGCATCAACCTCGAGGACATCTCCGCCCCGCGCTGCTTCGAGATCGAGGACCGGCTCAAGGAGTCGCTCGACATCCCCGTCTTCCACGACGACCAGCACGGCACCGCGGTGGTGACGATGGCGGCCCTCTTCAACGCGCTGAAGATCGTCGGCAAGCCGATCGAGCAGCTGCGGGTGCTGGTGGTTGGCCTCGGCGCCGCCGGGGTGGCGGTGACCAAGATGATGCTCGCCTCCGGGGTCACCCACATCGTCGGCTGCGACCGCCAGGGCGCGCTCTCGACCAGCCGCGCCGACTACGAGTCAGGCGAGATGAGCGGGATCAAGCGCTGGTACGCAGAGAACTCGAACCCCGAACAGCTGAGCGGCCAGCCCGACGACGTGATCGAGGGCATGGACCTCTTCATCGGCCTCTCCGGGCCCGGGATCATCGAGGCCGAGTCGCTGGACAAGATGAACGACGACGCGATCGTCTTCGCGATGGCCAACCCGAACCCCGAGGTGATGCCCGAGGACGCCGCCCCCTACGTGCGGATCATGGCCACCGGCCGCTCCGACTACCCGAACCAGATCAACAACGTGCTCGCCTTCCCCGGCATCTTCCGCGGCGCCCTCGACGCCGGCGCGCCGAGCATCACCGAGGAGATGAAGCTCGCCGCCGCCAAGGGCATCGCCGATGGCCGTCACCGAGGAGGACCTCTCCGAGGACTACATCATCCCCAGCGTCTTCAACCGCGAAGTCGCGCCGAAGGTCGCCGAGGCGGTGGTCGAGGAGGCCAAGCGCGAGGGCATCGCCCGCTTCAGCGAGGAGACCGGGACCTTCTCCACGGTGGAGGTCGACCTAGCGCCGTGAAGGTCCTCGTCACCGGAGCCAGCGGCTTCATCGGGTCGGCGCTCTGCGACTCGCTGCTGGTCCGGGGCGACACCGTCGTCGGCCTGACGCGCGACCCGAAGCGGGCGCGCCGGACCAACCCGAGCGTCATCTGGCACGCCTGGGAGCCGACCCTGGAACGGCCGCCGGCCGACGCCTTCGAGGGCGTCGACGCCGTCGTCAACCTGCTCGGCGAGAAGATCAACCAGCGCTGGACCGAGGAGGCCAAGCGGCGGATCATGGAGAGCCGCCGCACCGGCACCCACAACCTGATCGGCACGATCGCCGGCCTGCGAGCGCAAGCCGCGGGTCCTGGTCAACCAGTCGGCGATCGGCTTCTACGGCGACCGGGGCGAGGCGATCGTCGACGAGTCGAGCGACCCCGGCGAGGGATTCGACGCCGAGGTCGTGCGCGAGTGGGAGAAGGCGGCGCGCGAGGTCGAGGCGTCCGGCGTGCGCCTCGTCGTCGTCCGCACCGGCCACGTGCTCGACCCCAGCGGCGGCTTCCTGCGCCGAGCTGCTGACGCCGTTCAAGCTCGGCGTCGGCGGCCCGCTCGCCGGCGGCGCGCCAGTACGTCTCCTGGATCCACGTCGACGACGAGATCGGCATCCTGCTCTGGGCGATCGACAACGAGAAGGTCAGCGGCGTGGTCAACTCGACCGCGCCGAACCCGGTGACCAACCGGAGTTCTCGAAGGCGCTCGGCCGGGCGCTCGGACAGGCCGGCCGTCGGTGCCGGTGCCGGGACTCGCGCTCGACCTGATGTACGGGAACGAGTTCGGGCAGGTGCTCCGCGGCGGCCAGCGGGTCTTGCCGCGTCGGGCGCTCGATCTCGGGCTACGAGTTCCGGCATCCGGAGCTGGACGAGGCGCTGGGGGATTTGCTCTGAGCGGTAGTGGGTGGAGGGGCGGGCAGTCCCTCGGCCTGACAAATCGCGCGCTAATGAGCGCGCGATTTTGAGTATCCGCCAGTCCGAGGGACTGCCCGCCCCTCCCCGACAGCCGGAGAAGGTCCCAGCGCCTACGACTCGTCGAGCTTCTTTTGCAGGGAGCTGCGGAGGGAGCCTGAGCCCTCCGCTTCTATGAGCTTGAGCAGTTCCGCCATCGCGGATTTGCCCGAGCTGGAGGTGAGCCAGGGGATCTCGGCGGTTTCCAGGATCGGGTGGGTGAAGCGGGCCGCTCGGGGGTTGGGAGCTTCCAGGTAGGCCGACAGCCGTCGAGTCCTCGGTGGCTCGGCGCGCGTTGGCGCCGAGCGGTCGCCAGACTCGAGCTTCCGGCCCTCGCGTTGCGCTGGGAAGGCAGACAGCTCGCACGCTGAGGCTTCCGGCCTTGCCCCCGGCACTCACAAGCTCCTGCTCAGCTCCAGCGCAGAGTGGCGCATCCACGTAAACGGTCACGGTCGCACCCTCCGCCACCCCTTCGCCTTCCCCGCAGCCCGAAGCAGCCAGAAGCAAGCTGCGAGCGCTGACGCTGCGAGCGCTTTGAGCGACGTCGAAGGGAGGGGCGGGTGGTCCCTCAGACTGGCGGATACTCAAGATTGCCGGGCTCATTAGCCCGGCAATTGTCAGGATGAGGGACCACCCGCCCCTCCCCCGTTCGCGCTACCCAAAGAAGACCTCAGCCTCCGCATACAGAGCCTCCGGCACAGTCTTCAGCTCCGCGGTCGCCTCGCTCGAGGCTCGACAAGCTCGATCTCGGTGCCGCGCAGCGCAGTCATCGTGCCCCACCGCCCGGCATCGACGGCATCGATCGCGTGCAGCCCGAAGCGGGTCGCCAGCACCCGGTCGAAGGCGGTCGGCGTGCCGCCGCGCTGGACGTGGCCGAGCACGGTCGCCCGCGTCTCCTTGCCGGTGCGCCGCTCGATCTCGCCCTCGAGCCAGTGGGCGATGCCGCCGAGGCGGACGTGGCCGAAGGCGTCGAGCTTCTCGTCCTGCGCCTCGGGCATGCCGCCGACCGGCTGGCGCGCCCTCGGAGACGACGACGATCGGCGCGAAGCTGCGCCTCGAAGCGGCGGCCGACGAGCTCGCAGACCCGCTCGAGGTCGAAGGGCTGCTCGGGGATGAGGATCACGTTGGCGCCGCCGGCGAGGCCCGGCGTGGAAGGCGATCCAGCCGGCGTGGCGACCCATCACCTCGACGATCAGCACGCGGTGGTGGCTGTCGGCGGTCGTGTGCAGGCGGTCGATCGCCTCCATCGCGATGTTGACCGCGGTGTCGAAGCCGAAGGTGTAGTCGGTGGCGCCGAGGTCGTTGTCGATCGTCTTCGGCACGCCGACGACCGGTCACGCCGTGCTCGCGCGTGCAGGCGCGCCGCCGCGCCGAGCGTGTCCTCGCCGCCGATCGCGATCAGGCCGTCGACGCCGTCGCTCTCCAGGTTCGCGGCGATCCGCTCGGCGCCGCCGTCCTCCTTGAACGGATTGGTCCGCGAGGAGCCGAGGATCGTTCCGCCGCGAGGCAGGATGCCGCGCACCTCGGGCACGCCGAGCGGCCGGCTCTCGCCCTCCAGCGGCCCGTGCCAGCCGTCGCGGTAGCCGACGAACTCGTGCCCGCAGCGTTCGACCCCCTTGCGGACGATCGCCCGGATCACCGCGTTGAGCCCGGGGCAGTCGCCGCCACCGGTGAGCACGCCGATCCGCATGCGCTCAGACTAATGCTGCCGGGCGCGCGGCAACGCGGTAAGTTCGTATCAACCCCGGCGAAAGGAGCAGAGATGAGCGACGCGGTCGATTTGGGAGCGGTCAGGCAGGCGCAGCAGAAGACCTGGTCGGAGGGCGATTTCGCGATGGTCGCCGGAATCGTCGAGATGGTGGCCGAGGAGCTGGTCGAGGCGCTCGACGTCGTCCCCGACGAGCGCGTGCTCGACGTCGCCTGCGGCAGCGGCAACGGCGCCCTCGCCGCCGCGCGCCGGGCCTGGGGCAACACCGTCGGCGTCGACTTCGTCCCGGCCCTGCTCGAGCGCGGCCGCGAGCGCGCCGCCGCCGAGCGCCTCGACGTCGAGTTCGTCGAGGGCGACGCCGCCGACCTGCCCTTCGGGACGCCGAGTTCGACGTCGTCGATGTCGATCTTCGGCGCGATGTTCGCCCCCGAACACGAGAAGACCGCGGCCGAGCTGCTGCGGGTCTGCAAGCCGGGCGGCCGGATCGGGATGGCGAACTGGGTCCCCGACGGCGGCGTCGGCAAGATGTTCATGACGATCGCCAAACACGCTCCGCCACCGCCCGGCGTCACCTCGCCGCTGCTCTGGGGCACCGAGGAGCACCTGCGCGAGCTGTTCGGCGACGGAGGTCTCCGAGCTGCGGGTCGAGCGCCGCAAGTCGCGACAGACCTTCCGCTCCGCCGACCACTTCATCGAGTTCTTCCGCACCTACTTCGGCCCGACCAAGGTCGCCTACGAACGGGTCGGCCCCGAGGGCGAGGAGGCGCTGACCGCCGACCTGCGCGCCTACCTGGAGGAGTACAACACCGCCGGCGACCGGAGACGCTGGTGCTCGAAGCCGGAGTACCTGCAGGTCGTCGCGACGCGGGCCTGAGACGGCAGGAGCCGGCTAGGAAGCTTCGGTGTGAAGACGCGGATCGACGGCGCCGATCGAAGAGCACCGTGAAGAAGACCATGCCGGCGATCGGCCCGCCCTGCCCGAGGGCGTAGGAGAGCGTCATCGCGGCGAGGGCCAGAAAGAGGGTGACGACCATTCCCATGCGGCGGCAAGCCTAACCGGCGAGGGCGACGCGCGTCTCGCGCAGGAACGATCGCGACGGCCTCGGCTGCGGCGCTGCGGCGATCCCGCCTCGCCGGCGGCGCGGACGAGCCGGCTGCCGACGATCACCCCGTCGGCGACCTGCCCGACCTGGGCCGCCTGCTCCGGCGTGCCGATCCCGAAGCCGACCGCGACCGGCACCTCGGCCTCCGCCTTCGTCGCCGCGACGAGATCGGCGAGCCCGGCCGGCAGCTCCTCGCGCTCGCCGGTCGTGCCCACGGTGGAGACGACGTAGACGAAGCCCCGGGCCGCGGCGCAGATCCGAGCGCGCCGCTCCGCCGGCGTGGTCGGAGCGACCAGCGGCACCAGCGCCAGCCCGGCGTCGGCGAATGCCGTCGCGACCTCCTCCGCCTCCTCCAGCGGCAGGTCGGGAACGATCGCCCCGGCAGCGCCCGCCGCGGCAGCGCGCCGAGCGAACTCCTCCGCCCCGCCGTGCGCGAGCACCATGTTGGCGTAGACCATGAGCACGACCGGGACCCGCTCCGAGACCGCCTCGCAGATCTCGAAGCGCGGTCTCCAGCGTTGCCCCTGCCTCCAGCGCCGCGGTCGCCGCGGCATGGATCGTCGGCCCGTCGGCGAGCGGATCCGAGAAGGGGATCCCGAGCTCGATCAGGTCGGCGCCGGCTCGGCGTAGGCCGCCGCGACCGCCGAGCGACGTCTCGTGATCGGGGAAGCCGGCCATCATGTAGGGCATCAGCGCCGCCCGCCCTTCGCCCTTCGCGGCCTGGAATGCCGCCGCGATCCGCTCGGCCCCAGTAGAAGCTGTCGAACCGGGGGCCGGGGGATGACTCGACAGAGCCTCCCCGCTGTTGCTCTGACGAGTCATCCCCCGGCCCCCTCCCCCGACTGCTCCAACACCTCGGCCAAGTCCTTATCCCCCCGCCCCGAGAGACAGAGCACGTCATATCCCTCGCCCCCACCGTTCTCCAGCAGCCAGGCGATCGCGTGCGAGGACTCGAGCGCCGGGATGATCCCCTCCAGCCGCGAGAGCTCGGCGAAGGCCGCAAGCGCCGCCGCGTCGGTGACCGCGAAGTAGCTGGCGCGCCCGCTGTCGCGCAGGTGGGCGTGCTCGGGGCCCGACGCCGGGGTAGTCGAGCCCGGCCGAGACCGAGTGGGCCTCGAGGATCTGGCCCTCCTCGTCGGCGATCACCGAGGAGAGCGAGCCGTGCAGGACGCCGGTGCTGCCCGCGCCCAGCGAGGCGCCGTGACGGCCGCTCTCGAGCCCCTCGCCCGCCGCCTCGACCCCGATCAGCTCGACCCCTGCGTCGTCGATGAACGGGGTGAAGATGCCGATCGAGTTGGAGCCGCCGCCGACGCAGGCGATCACCCGCGCCGGCAGCTCGCCCTCGGCCGCCAGCGCCTGCTCGCGCGCCTCGTCGCCGATCACCCGCTGCAGGTCGCGGACCAGCGCCGGGAACGGCGCCGGGCCGACCGCCGAGCCGATCACGTAGTGGGTCGTCTCGACGTTGGCGACCCAGTCGCGGATCGCCGCGCTGACCGCCTCCTTCAGCGTGCGGGCGCCGGCCTCGACCGGCACGACCTCGGCGCCGAGCAGGCCCATCCGCTCGACGTTGGGGCGCCTGGCGGCGGATGTCCTCGGTGCCCATGTAGACGACGCACTCGAGGCCGAGCAGGGCGCAGGCGGTCGCCGTCGCCACGCCGTGCTGGCCGGCGCCGGTCTCGGCGATGATCCGCGGCTTGCCCATCCGCTGGGCGAGCAGCGCCTGGCCGACCGCGTTGTTGATCTTGTGGGCGCCGGTGTGGGCGAGGTCCTCGCGCTTCAGGTAGACGCGTGCGCCCGGCCTGCTCGGAGAGCCGCTCGGCCAGGTAGAGCGGCGTCGGGCGGCCGATGAAGTCGCGGTGCAGCGTGGCGCAGGCGCTGCGCGGAACTCCTCGTCCTCGCGCGCCTCCGCCCAGGCCGCGGTCGAGCTCGTCGAGCGCCGCGATCAGCGTCTCCGGCACGTAGCGGCCCCCGTAGGGCCCGAATCGCTCCTCGACCGCGCTCATGGTGCGGGAACGCTAGCCGCCTTGGCGGCCTCGAAGAAGGCCGCCATCGCCGCGTGGTCCTTGCGGCCCGGCTCGGCCTCGACCCCGCTGGCGACGTCGACCGCGTAGGGGTGCGTGACCGCGATCGCCTCGGCGACGTTGTCGGGCCGCAGCCCGCCGGCGACGATCGCCGGCACCTCGGAGCGGCGCTCGCGCAGCAGACCCCAGTCGAAGCTCTCCCCGGTGCCGCCCCAGAGGCCCTTGCCGCGGCGGTCGAAGAGGTGGAAGTCGGTGCGGAAGGCCTCGGCGGCGTGGATGTCGGCGGCGCTGGCGACGTGGATCGCCTTGATCACCTTGACCCCGGTGCGGCGCGCCACCTCGGCGCAGAACGGCGGCCCCTCTTCCCCGTTCAGCTGCACCATCGTCAGCCCCGCGTCCTCGACCGCCTTCGCGACCTCCTCCAGCTCGGGATTGACGAAGACCCCGACCACCTCGCACTTGCGGCGAAACGCAGCGCAGATCGCCGCCGCTTCGCCCGGCTCGCACGGCCCGCGGGCTCTTGTCGTAGTGGATCAGCCCGATCGCCCAGGCGCCGAGCCGCACGGCCTCGGCCGCGTCGTCGAGATTCGTGATCCCGCAGATCTTCACCCGCATGCCCCCAGGGTACGGGAGCTGCAGGCGCGCCTATTCCGCCGCCGCCTACTCGACCGAGGCGGGCCGGTACGCCGAGCGTCACCGTGACGGTCTTCTCCTCGCCGTCCGCGCAGCAGGGTCACCTCGATCTCGTCGCCCGGCTTGGCCGCGTCGACGGCGTCGATCACGTCTTCCATCGCCGGTGACCTTCTTGCCGTCGATCTCGGTGATGATGTCGCCGCCGAGCCGTGACGCTGCGCCCCTTCGATCGTCGCTTCGGTGTCGCCGCCTTCGATCCCGGCCTTGTCGGCCGGGCCGTCCTGCGACGACTTCGGTGACCAGCACGCCCTTCGTCGACCGGCAGGTTCAGCGCCTTGGCGAGCGTCGGGGTGATCGCTGCCGCCGCTGATCCCGAGGTAGGCGTGCTCGACCTCGCCGTCGCTGCTCGATCTGCCCGACGACGTCGCGCGCCGTGTTGATCGGGACCGCGAAGCCGATGCCGACGTTGCCGCCGCCGCCGCCGGTCTCGATCTGGGAGTTGATCCCGATCACGCTGCCCGCGGCGTCGATCAGCGGGCCGCCGGAGTTGCCGGGGTTGATCGCCGCGTCGGTCTGGATCACGTGGGAGATCGAGAAGCCGTTGGGCGCCTCGATCTGGCGCTGGAGGGCGGAGACGATGCCGCTGGTCACGGTGCGGTCGAGGCCGAACGGGTTGCCGATCGCGACCACCGGATCGCCGACCTCGACCTTCGAGGAGTCGCCGAGCGCAAGCGGGTGCAGCTGGTCGGCCGGCGACGTCGACCTTGAGCAGGGCGACGTCGGTCGCCGGGTCGGTGCCGACGACCTCCGCGTCGTGACTGGTTTCGTCGGAGCCGAGCTTGACCTGCGACCTTGGTCGCGCCTTCGACGACGTGGTTGTTGGTGACGATGTGCCCTTCGGTGTCGATCAGGAAGCCGGAGCCGGTCGCGATCCCGCCGCCTTCGCCTTCGCGGTTCGCCGAACGGGTTGAAGCCGGATGATTCCTTCGGCGGGCTTTCGGCGCCTGGATGAAGGCGACGCCCTGGCCGTCGCGGCGGTAGATCTGGTTGACCAGGTTGCTGTCGCCGCCGTCGCTTGACCGTGACCGGCGCCGCGAGGGGCGCCGCGATCGTCGTGGTGGAGCCGCCTTCGGCCTCGATCCAGCCGGCGGCGATCGCGAGCCAGCCGAAGGCGGCGACGACGGCGCCGCCGAGAAGGGCGGAGCCGAAGGGGGTGCGAAGGAAGCGGCTGCATCGCGGTGAGGACTGTAGAGGTGCTTCCTCAGTAATTCCTAAACGATGCCCAAGCCGGCGCTAAATCTGCCGCGCTCAGGGGAGGCGATGCTCGTGAGTGCCTTCGTCGACCCCGGTCAGCTCGCGCGTCTTCGCCTCGGGGTCCGCGGCGCTCATCAGCGCGCTGCCGATCAGCACCGCGTCGACGCCGACCCGCTCCAGCTCCTCCAGCTCCGCGCGGGCGGAGATGCCGCTCTCGGCGACGACGGTCTTGCCCGCCGGCACGTCGGGCATCAGCTCGTAGGTGGTCGCGATGTCGACCGTGCCCTGGTCGAGGTCGCGGTTGTTGATGCCGATCACGTCGGCGTCGAGCTCCAGCGCCCGCTCGAGCTCGCCCTCGTCGTGGACCTCGACCAGGCAGTCGAGGTCGAGCCCGCGGGCCTCGTCGTAGAGCGCGCCAGCAGCGCGGTCGTCGAGGGCGCGGACGATCAGCAGCACCGCGTCGGCGCCGTTCACCGCCGCCTCGTAGAGCTGGTACGGATCGACGATGAAGTCCTTGCGCAGGATCGGCAGGTCGCAGGCGTCGCGGGCCGCGCGCAGATCCTCGAGCGAGCCGCCGAAGTGGCGCTCGTCGGTGAGCACCGAGAGCGCCGCCGCGCCGCCGCGCTCGTAGGCGCCGACCTGGGCCGGGACGGTCGGCCGCGGCGGAGATCTCGCCGGCGCTGGGCGAGCGGCGCTTGAACTCGGCGATCAGCGAGAGCCCGGGCCGCACCAGGGCCTCGCTGAACGGGCGGTCCTCGCCGCGCGCGGACAGGCGCGACTCGAGATCCGCCTGCGGACTCCTGGCCGCGGCGCTCCTCCACCCCTTCGCGCGCCACCGAGATCAGCTGCTCGATCATTGCCACTTGACTGGGGAAGCCTAGACGGCGGGCGCGGCCGTCGCTGCGATCAGGCGCTCCAGCAAGTCGGCTCCCGCCCCGGAGTCGATCGTGGCCGCCGCCTGCTCGACCCCCTGCGCGAGGCTCTCGGCCCTGCCGCCGACGTAGATCGCGGCGCCGGCGTTGAGCAGGACGAGGTCGCGGCGCGGGCCACCCTCTCCGGCGAGCACCGCCCGGGTAGCGGCCGCGTTCTCCTCCGGCGTCCCGCCGGCGACCTCGCCGAGCTCGGCCGTGGCGAAGCCGAAGTCGCCGGGCTCGACGAAGCGCTCCTCGGTGCCGCCGTCGCGGACCTCGATCACCCAGGTGCGCGACGCAGATCGAGAGCTCGTCGAGACCGTCCTCGGCGGCGACCACCATCGCCCGCTCGCTGCCCAGCCCGACCAGCGCCTCGGCGATCGTCTCCTGGTAGTGGCGGTCGGAGACGCCGAGCAGCTGCCGCTGGGCGCCCGCCGGGTTGGTCAGCGGGCCGAGGAAGTTGAAGATCGTCCGCACTCCGAGCGCTTTGCGAGCCGGCATGACGTGTGCCATCGCCGCGTGATGACGAGGGGCGAACATGAAGCCGAAGCCGATCTCGTCGATGCACTGGGCGACCTGCTCGGCGGTCAAGCTCGATGTTCACCCCGAGCGCCTCGAGCAGGTCGGCCGAGCCGCAGGGCTGGTGCTCGAGCGATTGCCGTGCTTGGCGACGGCGCAGCCCGCCGCGGCCGCGACCAGCGCCGCCGTGGTCGAGACGTTGAAGGTCGAAGGGGCCACCTCCGGTTCCGGCAGTGTCGACCAGATCGGTTCGCGAGGTCTTCACCGGCGTCGCAAGCGAGCGCATCGTGCGCGCGAGGCCGACCAGCTCGGGAACCGTCTCGCCCTTCGCCCGCAGAGCGATCAGGAAGGCTGCCGTCTGTACCTCGCCCGGTCGCGCCCCTCCATGATCTCGGCGAGCACGGCGGCGGCGTGGTCGGCGGTCAGGTGATCGCCGGCGCAGACCGCGTCGATCGCACGGGTGAGGATCTCATTGACCTCGCTTTCGCTCACTCGAGCGGATCCTCCCAGGAAGTTGGCGAGCAGGTGCTTGCCCTGCGGGCGTAAGCACCGACTCGGGATGGAACTGGACGCCCTCGGCGGGCAGCTCGCGGTGACGCGCGCCCATCACCACGTCGCCGAGGCTGGCGCTCAGCTCGAGCTCTCCGGGCAGGTCGGGATCGGCGACGAGCGAGTGGTAGCGGCCGGCGACGAGCGGGCTCGGCAGGCCGGCGTAGACGGTGCGGCCGTCGTGCTCGACCTCGGCCTCCTTGCCGTGGACCGGCTCGCCCTGCACCGTGCGACCGCCGAATGCCTCGACCAGCGACTGGTGGCCGAGGCAGACGCCGAGGACGGGTGTGCCGGCTTCGGCGAAGCGGCGAATCGCCTCGATCGAGATCCCGGCGTCGGCCGGGGTGCAGGGGCCCGGTGAGACGACGAGGCGGTCGGCGCCGCGCTCGAGCAGCTCGTCCACGGTCGCCTTGTCGTTGCGGACGACCTCGATCTCCGCACCCAGCTCGCCCAGGTACTGGACCAGGTTGTAGGTGAAGGAGTCGTAGTTGTCGATGACGAGGACGCGCATCGCTACGGCCAGTCCGGTTGCTCGCAGGCCAGCTCGACCGCGCGGAAGACGGCCTTGGCCTTGTTGACCGACTCGTTGTACTCGTAGGCGGGCTTGGCGTCGGCGACGGTGCCGCCGCCCGCCTGGACGTGCATCTGACCGTCCTTGACGACCACGGTGCGGATGTGGATCGCCGTGTCGAGATCGCCGTTCCAGGAGAGGTAGCCGATCGCCCCCCCGTAGGAGCAGCGCTTGACCGGCTCCAGCTCGTCGATGATCTGCATCGCCCGCACCTTCGGCGCGCCGGAGAGCGTCCCCGCCGGCAGGGCGGAGCGCAGCACGTCCATCGCCCCGACCCCCTCGCGCAGGGTGCCGGAGACCTGGCTGACGATGTGCAGCACGTGCGAGTAGGTCTCGACCACCATCAGCTCGTCGACCGAGACCGAGCCGTACTCGCAGACCCGGCCGAGGTCGTTGCGGCCGAGGTCGACCAGCATCACGTGCTCGGCCCGCTCCTTGGGGTCGTTCTTCAGGCGCTCGGCTAAGCGGCGGTCCTCCTCCTCGTCGGAGCCGCGCGGGTAGGTGCCGGCGATCGGCCGCGTCTCGACCCGGTTGCCGGTGACCTTGACCAGCGGCTCGGGCGAGGCTCCGGCGATCTGGAAGTCGCCGAACTCGAGGAAGTACATGTAGGGGGACGGGTTGACGACGCGAAGACCGCGGTAGATCGAGAAGGCCTCGACCGGCGCGGGCGCGCTGAAGCGCTGGGAGGGCACGACCTGGAAGGCGTCGCCGGCGTGGACGTACTCGACGATCCGCTCGACCGCGCCTTCGAACTCCTCGCGCTCCATGTTGGAGGCGAACCGCGGCGGCTCGGCCACGACCGGGCGCTCGGGCGCGGGGACGGCGCCCCGCAGCCGCCGGCGGGCGTCGGCGATCGTCGCGGCGGCGCGCTCGTAGGCGGCGTCGATGCCGCCCTCGTCGTCCGCGAAGGCACAGGCCATGATCGTCAGCTCGTGGCGGAGGTGGTCGAAGACGAGCAGCAGGTCGGTCACCATCAGCGCCATGTCGGGCAGGCCGAGCGGGTCGGGGTTGGGCTCGCCCAGGGGCTCGACCGTGCGCACGAGGTCGTAGCCGAAGAAGCCGACGGCACCGCCGCTGAACGGCGGCAGGCCCTCGACCGGCGCCGGCCGGAAGCGCGAGAGGTGCTCGGCGACGGCGGCGTAGGGATCGGGGGCCTCGCGCCCCTCTTCACCGTCCTCGGAGAGGACGCCGTCGCTCCAGCGCAGCACCGAGCGGGGATGGAAGCCGACGAACGAGTAGCGCCCGACCTGGCCCTGCTCGGCCGACTCGAGCAGGAAGCAGGGCGCTCCCTCCGGCTCTCCGGCGCGCAGCTTGAGGAAGGCCGATACCGGGGTCTCGCAGTCGTCGAGCAGGCGGGCGCAGACCGGCACCACGTTGCCCTGCTCGGCGAGCGCCCGGGCCTCCTCGAGGGTCGGCTCGAGCCTCAGCTCGGCGTCAGCCGCGACGGCCATCGAGCACTTCCATCGCGGCGGACTGCGGGACCTCACGCGAGGCGAGCAGGACCGCGAGGTGGTAGAGCAGGTCGGCGGCCTCTTCGGCTACCCGCTCGTCGGACTCCTCGCGGGCGGCGCGGACGACCTCCTCGGCCTCCTCCTCGACCTTCTCGCCGATCAGCTTCGGGTCGTCGAGCAGCTTCACCGTGTAGCTCCCCTCGGGCCGCTCGGCAGCGCGGCTGCGCAGCGTCCGCTCCAGCGCCGCAAGCGTCTCGTGCAGGGCGGGCTCAGTGCTGCATTCGCCGTCTATGCCACGGTGAAAGCAGCTTCGCTCTCCCGTGTGACAGGCGGGCCCGGTCGGCTCGACCAGGGCGACGATCGCATCACCGTCGCAGTCGATACGGAGCTGGCGCAGCTTCAGCACGTTCCCCGAGGTTTCCCCCTTGCGCCAGATCTCCTCCCGCGAGCGACTGTAGAAGTGCAGCTCCCCGGTCTCGACCGTCAGCCGCAGCGACTCCTCGCTGGCGTAGGCCAGCGTCAGCACCTCGCCGCTCGCGTGATCCTGCGCCACCACGGGCACGAGTCCCCGCTCGTCGAACTTAAGCTCGCTGAACATCGTTTCCAATCGTATGCCTCATTCGATCCCCAGCCGGTCGAGCAGGTCGTCGTCGCGCCGCCAGTGGCTGCGGACCCGGACCTTGAGGTCCAGGTGGACCTTGGTGCCGAGCTCAGCCTCGAGCGAGCTGCGAGCCGCCGTTCCGATCTCGCCGATCTTCTTGCCGCCCTTGCCGATCAGGATGCCCTTCTGCGACTCGGTCTCGGCCCAGATCTCGGCGCTGACGACAACCAGGCCGTCGTCGCGACGCTCTACCTCCTTGACCGCGACCTCGACCGAGTGCGGGATCTCCTCGCGGGTGCGGTTGAGCACCTGCTCGCGGATCAGCTCGGCAAGCAGCAGCTCGCCCGGCTGGTCGCTGTGGTCCTCGGGCGGGTAGAGGTAGGGGCCCTCGGGGACCAGCTCGCCGAGGCGCTCGACCAGAGCCTCGAGCCCCTCGCCCTCGCGGGCGCTGATCGGGAAGACCTCGTCGACGCCCTCCAGCTCGGCCGCCTCGGCAAGCACCGGGACCAGCTCGTTCGGCCCCGTCCGGTCGACCTTGTTGACCGCGCAGATCGTCGGCAGACGGCTGCCGGCCTCGACCAGGGCGCGGGCGATGAAGCGGTCGCCCGGCCCGATGCCCTCCTCGCCGTTGATCACGATCAGGGCCAGGTCGGAGTCGGCCAGCTCGCGCTCGACTCGCTTCTGCATCCGCTCCGTCAGCACATCGCGAGGGCGCTGCACGCCCGGCAGGTCGACCAGAACGAGCTGACGCCCTGCCTCGACGTCGGTGCGGATGCCGCGGATCGCCCGCCGGGTCGTCTGCGGGCGCATCGAGACGATCGCCACCCGACTGCCGACGATCGCGTTGACCAGGGTCGACTTGCCGACGTTGGGCCGGCCGGCAAGTCCGATGAAGCCAGCGCGGGTCACGTCAATCCCTCCAGCACCCGGGCCTGGAGCGCGAGCATCTCGCCCTCGTCGGCCTCGTGGTCGTGGCCGCAGAGGTGCAGGACGCCGTGGACGGCGGCCTCGGTGACGTCGGTGCAGTGCTGCGGGCAGATCACCACGTCGCCCAGCTCGCGCGGCCCGGCGGTGGGCTCGGCACCGTCGAGGGGGAAGGCGAGCACGTCGGTGGGCACGTCCTTGCCGCGGTGCTCGCGGTTCAGCTCGCGGATGCGCGCAGCGCCGACCAGCTCGACCGCGAGGTGCCCGTCAGCGACTCCGGCGCCGTCGAGCGCCGCCGTCACCGCGTCGCGCAGCTCCGCCGGCACGTCTGAGAGATCCACGCTCAAGAGCCGGGGGTCGGGCCGTGTTCGGCCCGTGCCGCGCGCTCGCGATTGCCGTGCTCGTCGTAGGCGGCGACGATGCGCTGGACGAGCTTGTGGCGGACGACGTCCTCGCCGCCGAACTCGATGAAGGAGATGTCCTGCACCGAGTGGAGGATGTCGCGCACGACGACCAGTCCGGAGCGCTGGTCGGTCGGCAGGTCGATCTGGGTGACGTCGCCGGTGACGACCATGCGCGAGTTGAAGCCGAGCCGGGTGAGGAACATCTTCATCTGCTCGGGGCTGGTGTTCTGGGCCTCGTCGAGGATGACGAAGGAGTCGTTCAGGGTGCGGCCTCGCATGAAGGCAAGGGGCGCGACCTCGATCACGCCGCGCTCGAAGTAGCCGTTGACGCGGTCGGGGTCGAGCATGTCGAAGAGGGCGTCGAAGAGCGGCCGCAGGTAGGGGTCGACCTTGGCCTGGATGTCGCCGGGCAGGAAACCGAGCCGCTCGCCCGCCTCGACCGCGGGCCGGGTGAGTATCACCCGCTGCACCTGCCGTTCGGCCAGGGCCGCGGCCGCCATCGCCACGGCGAGGAAGGTCTTGCCCGTGCCTGCCGGGCCGACGCCGAAGGTGATCGTGTGGTCGCGGATCGAGTCGACGTAGCGCTTCTGGTTGAGCGTCTTCGGCGCGACCTTGGTGTTGCGGTGGCGCCAGACGACGTCCTCGAGGATCTCCGCCGGGTCCTCGTGCGCGTCCAGCGCGCCCGTCACGGCTTCGATCGTCCCCGGCGCGACTTCGTGGCCCTGCTCGATCAGCTCGACCAGCTCGTCGACCACGGTCGCCGCGGTCTGCACGTCGTCGCTCTCGCCATCGAGGGTGAGCACGTTGCCGCGCAGGTGCAGCTCGCAGTCGAGGTGGCCGCGCAGTGCCCGGAGGACGGCGTCCTCGGAGCCCGCCAGCTCGGCGGCGACGGCGTTGTCGAGGGTCAGCTGCCTACGCGCCAAGCCGCTCACGCACCGCCGCGCTGACCCGCTTGCCATCGGCGCGCCCGGCGACCTTCGGCATCAGCGCCGACATCACCTGGCCCATCTGCTTCTGCTCGGTCGCGCCGGTCTCGGCGACCGCCGCGTCGACCAGCGCGGCCAGCTCCTCGTCGGAGAGCTGCGCCGGCAGGTAACCCTCGATCAGATCGGCCTCGAAAGTCTCGGCAGCGGCCTGCTCGGCCCGGCCCGCCTCGCCGTAGGCCTCGGCGGCTTCGAGGCGCTTCTTGCGCTCGCGCTGGAGCACGGCGACCTCGTCGCCGTCGCCGAGCTTCGCGTCCTTCTGCAGGGCGTCGACGACCATCCGCAGGGCGCCCGCGCGCTCGCGGTCGCCCTCCTTCATAGCCGTGCGCACGTCTGCCTGTACCTGCTCTAGAACGCTCATCCGTTCAAAGGGTAGTCGGCGGCGTCGGGTACCACAGCAAGGCCCTTGGAGACGAGATCGGCAACGTCGGTGCTGACCAGGGTCCAGCCGTGACGGCGGGCGGCGGCGACGTAGGCCGCATCGTAGGAGGTGAGGCCGTGCGTCGCGACGACCTCCAGGGCGGACTCGATCAGCTCGGGATCGACCGAGACGATGTCATCGCCGCAGCGCATCGCGAGCGTCTTCAGCAGATAGCGCGCTTCATCTGGCTGGCTCCTGCGAGCACCCATCACGTTTGCGACCTCGTAGAAGGTGAGGTCCAGCGCCGCCACCGGCTGGGAGAAGTCGAGCACGAGCCTGCGCGCATCGGCGTGAAAGCGATCCTCGGGATCCCGCGCCCCAATCCAGACGCTGGCGTCGATCAGCAGCACGTCAGTGCGATTCCCGGTCTTCCCGGATGAGCTTGGCCGCATCGCCGCCCATCGGAGCCGTAGCAAGGTCGAGCAGCCTCTCCACCTCGTTCCGCCGGCGCTCGATGTCTGCCTTCACCTCGCGTTCCGCCAAGCGCTGCAAGAACCCGCTGCGGGTCTCCTGCCTCGCCCGCGCTAGGGAATCCAGCCGCTTGAGCAGGCTGTCGGGGATCGAGATCATCACCTTTGCCACGGGATGAGTATATACGGTATTGCTGAGAGTTGTTGTCGTCATGCGCCAGACGATCTCAGAACGTGACGCACGCATGGGTGACGTATGTGCCAGGAGTGGAAATTCAAACGCGCGGCACTCAGCCGGCGCCCGGAATCTCTACCCGCTCCACTTCGCCCAGCGGCATCTGCAGGAAGCGGGTGCCCAGGTCGCAGAACGAATCGACGTCGCCGGTGCAGAGGAAGCTGTAGGTGCCTTCGCCCGCGGGCGACCGCGCCAGGCCGTCGCGCTCCAGCGTGCGCTGGACAGCGGCAGCCACGGCGTGACCGCCGCTGACCAGGCGCACGTCACGGCCGAGGATGCGCTGCAGCATCGGAGCGACGAGCGGGTAGTGCGTGCAGCCGAGGATCAGGGTGTCGACCTCGGCTCGCTTCAGCGGCGTGCAATAGGCGCGCGCCATCTCGAGCACGTCGTGGTCGAACGGCGAGCCGTCCTGGATGAATGGAGCGAGGTCGGGAGCCTCAACCTCGGTCACCTCGAGCGCCCGGTGCTGGCCTTCGAGCGCGCGGCGGTAGGCACCGCTCTCGACCGTGTTCGGCGTCGCCAGCACGCCCACCCGGCCGCTGTCGGTGATCGCGGCGGCGATCTCGGCCTGGGGCTCGACCACCGGCACCACCTCCACCCCGTGCGCGGCCGCGACCTCGCGCGCCACGTCCTCGCCGATCGAGGTCGCCGTGTTGCAGGCGATCACCAGCAGCTTGGCGCGGCCGCCGAGCAGCCGCTCGGCAATCGCCGCGATCCGCGTGCGCAGCTTGTCCGGGTCCTTGACCCCGTACGGGAACCAGGCGGTGTCGCCGAGGTAGACGTAGTCCTCTTCCGGCAGCGAGACGAGGCACTCGTGCAGGACCGTGAGCCCACCCACTCCCGAGTCGAACATCGCGATCGGCAGCGAGGCGTCGAGCCGGTCGCCGCTGGGATCCGAGACCGTCAGCGCCGGCGCCCTAGAGGAAGGGCTTGTAGGTCATGAAGAAGATCGTGACGACGACGATCAGACCTGCAAACCCTCCCACTTTGCCGAGCCGTTCGCTCACCGCGTTGAACTCGTCGCTGAGCGTGTCGCCCGCCTTCAGGTCGCGTTCGGCCAGCTCCCGCGCCTTGCGCGTCTGCGGCCGAAAGAAGGCCCCCTGAAGGGCGAAGAGTCCGATGATCGCCAGGTATCCGACGCTGAGGAACGCCTCGCTGGCGTCCCAGTCGCCGTCGGCCTGCAGGTATATCCCCGCCACGAGCAGGACGATCATCCCGGGAGAGACGAGGTAGCGATCCACCTTCTGCACGCCGGCGATGATCGCCGGAGTGGCGCGGGGGAACTGCGGCGCTACCGAGAAGAAGAAGCCGTAGCCGAAGGTAGGCCCGAAGGCCAGCACCACCGCGAGGATGTGCAGGAACAGCGCGAACTTGTACCCGGGGTCGACGATCGTCGCCAGCATCGCGGGAACCATATTCGACGCGACGGCAGAAGCGTGAGTCTGCGTTGACCCCCTCTCAGCGGGGGTAAATGCAGATTCGCGGCTTGCGCGCCTAGCTTGCTCGCAGGAGGAGCGCGGCCCAGTCGCCCTGGATACGCCGGTCGTCCTCGGCGAGGCCGGTGGGGGCGAAGGCCGCGGCGATTTCGTCAAGCTCGGCGGGGAGAAGTCCGCTCAGCACAAGCGTGGGGGGAGCCGCGGGAGGGGTCCCCAAAACGCTCGGCAGGAGCCTCGCTGGAGTGTTTTGGGGACCCCTCCCGCGGCTCCCTTCCGGCTCCAGCTGGCCGGCTATCTCGCGGAGGACGGGCGCGGTCATGTTGGCGACGACGACTGGGGCAAGCTCGGGGAGGGTCTCGCGCAGGTTGCGGCGCTCCAATGTCAGCGAGACGCCATTCGCCTCGGCGTTCGCAGCCGCCGCCTCGATCGAAGGCTCCTCGTGGTCGTAGCCGCTCACCGGGCTCCAGCCGAGCTTGGCGGCCGCGATGGCGAGGACGCCGGAGCCGGTGCCGAGATCGGTCAGGGGGCCCTGCGCCTCGCCTGCATCGGCGAGCTCCAGCAGAAATTCCAAGCAAAGCCGCGTGGTCGGGTGGGCGCCGGTGCCGAAGGCGCGGCCGGGGTCTACGACCAGGTCGACGGTGCCCTCGCGGGGCTCCTCCCAGGAGGGGCGCAGCCAGAGGCGGTCGCCGACGAGCAGCGGTTTGTGGAAGTCCTGCCAGCGGTCCGCCCAGTCGTCGGGAACCTCGGTCGCCACGACCTCGACCAGGCCGTCGCCGGCAGCGACCTCGATCTCGCCCAGCTCCGGGCAGCTCGCCCGCACCACCGTAGATCGCGTACTCGACGTAGCCGGGGCCCCGCTCCTCCTCGACCCCGTTGGGGGCGAGCACCGTGCAGCTCGGCGAGGACGATCTCGGCCTGCTCGGGCGTGCAGCGGACCGCCAGGCGGATCAACCGAAGGCTCTGCGCACGCGGGAGAAGAAGCCGTCGTCACCCTGCTCGGAGCGGAGGTTGTGCGGCTCGAGGGACTCCTCCAGCTTCTCTGCCAGCTCGCGCTGCTCGTCGGAGAGGCCGGTCGGGACGATCACGTGGACGACGACGCGCAGGTCTCCCGGCGGCCCTCCGTTGGCGCCCGGCAGGCCATGACCGCGCATTCCGAACTGGGAGCCGTGCTGGACCCCCGGGGGCAGCTCGACCTCTCGCTCGCCCTCGTGGCTCGGGATCTTGACGGTCGCCCCGAGCATCGCCTGCACGGCGGAGATCTCGACCGCGTGGACGAGGTCCTGGCCGCGCATCGGCCCCCGCCTGACCTCGAAGCCGAAGGCGCCGCCGAACACCGCCTGGAAGAGGTCCTCGACCGTGCCGAAGCCCGGGCCGCCGGCCGCGGGGCCCCCGCCGCGCAGGCCGTCGTGGCCGAAGCGGTCGTAGACCTGGCGGCGCTCGGCGTCGGAGAGCACCTCGTAGGCCTCGGCGGCCTCCTTGAACTTCATTTCCGCGTCGGGGTCGTGGGCGTTGACGTCGGGGTGCAGCTCGCGGGCGAGCCCGCGGAAGGCCCGCTTCAGCTCCGTCTCGGAGGCGCCGCGCTGCACCCCGAGGACCTCGTAGTAGTCGCGTGGCATCGGGTCCCGATCAGCCGTCGTAGACCGTCTCGCAGTAGCGCGAGAGCTCGCGCGCGGCGGCGCGCACGGAGTCGATCGCGGTGGCGTAGTCCATGCGCAGCGGACCGACCACGCCGACGGTCGCCGAGGTTGCGGTGCGCGAGCCCGTAGTTGGCGCCGACGACGCTGACCGAGCGCAGCTCCGGGCGCGGGTTCTCGCCGCCGATCCAGAGGAAGACCGAGCGCCGGTCGAGGGCCGAGCGCAGCATCTCGAGCAGGCTCGCCCGCTCCTCCAGGGCGGTCATCAGGCGGTCGGCGCGGGGCAGGTCGGCGGAGTGCGCGTCGGAGAGCAGCCGCGAGGCCCCCTCCATGTAGAGGGTGTCGGAAGACTCCTCGCGCTCGAGCTCGGTGAAGGCGGTGCCGAGCGTGGCCAGGAACTCGGCCTCGAGCGGGCCGAGCTCGGGATCGGCGAGGCGGCTGGCGATCATCCGCGCGCCGAGGCCCATCCCCGATAGCGACTCGTTGAGGTAGCTGGACGCCCACTCGACCAGGCCGGAATCGACCGGGGCCGGGAAGTCGAAGACGCGCTTGGCGACGGCTCCGTTGGAGGCGATCGCCACCACCATCACCCGGGTCGGCTGGAGTCGCAGCACCTCGACCCGGTGGATCGTCGCCGCGAGAGTCTCGGGCGGCGCCATCGCCAGCGCCATCAGGTCGGTCATCTGCGCCAGTGCCGCGGTCGTCTCACGCATCGCCGCGTCGATCTCCCGCCGCAGCTCGAAGCTCCACCCGGCTCTCCGCGGGCGGCCCGCCCGCAGCCATCATCAGGTCGACGTGCCGGCGGTAGCCGAGCTCCGTCGGAATCCTGCCAGCAGACGTATGCGGATGCGTCAGGTACCCAGCGGCCTCGAGCGCGGCCAGCTCCGCCCGAACCGTCGAAGCTCCCCACTCGACCTCCGGCAGCTCAGCAAGCTCCTTCGAAGGCACGGGCTTGCCCGACGCGAGGTAAGCATCGACGACCAGCTTGAGGATCAGCTCCTGCCGAGGCGAAAGCACGCTTCGAAGTCTAAGAGGAGCGCCGGGTGACCCTCCCAAGACACTCAAGCGAGGCTCCCGCCGAGCGTCTTGGGAGGGACACCCGGCGCTCCCCACCGCCTACAGCTGAACTTCCGCCTCGGCATTCCGAATCGTCTGATTCTCACCCTGGGCCGCGACCACGTCGATCGTGGCCTTCTCGCCATCGACCGACTTGACCGTGCCGGTGACGACGATCTCGGTCTCCGGCGCACCCATGCCGCGGAACTGGACCGAGAGCCGCTTGAGCGTTCCCGGATCGCCACCGGCGACGTCGGTCGCCGAGCGCGCGACCAGGCCCATCATGTAGAGGCCGTGCAGGATCGTGTTCGGCAGGCCGACCGCCTTGGCGAACTCGGGGTCGATGTGGATCGGGTTGAAGTCGCCCGAGGCGCCGGCGTAGCGGTGCGGCAGGTACTTGTCGGGTGTGACCCTCAGCTCGGGGATCGCGTCCCCGGTGTTCAAGTCCGCCATCTCAGACTCCCCTCACGATGTTGGTCCAGGTGCCCTTGACGACCTCGTCGCCGTTCTGGTTGACGGAGCTGGTCTCGAAGACGTAGAAGCCCTTGCCGTCCTTCTCGAAGATCTCCAGGCACTTGGACGTGGTCGTGATCTCGTCCCCCGAGCAGGCCGGCTCGCCCCACTCGAACTCCTGGCCGCCGTGCACCATCGCCGCGAAGTTCATCCCCACCTCGGGGTCGAACATCGCCGGCCCCAGCGCCGGGGCGCTGTAGACGACGCAGAACATCGGCGGCGCGACGACGTCGCGGTAGCCGGCCGGCCTGCGCGGCCTCGCGGTCGAAGTGGACCGGGTTGTCGAGCCCGACGACCCGCGCGTACTCCCCGATCTTCTCCTTGCCCACCTCGTAAGTAGTGGCGGGCCATTCCTTGCCTATCGCCTCTGTCTTGATAGCCATGGCGCGGGACCCTATCCGTTCCCAAGTCGCGCCGCCCGCCTACTCGTCGATCTCGAGCACGGCGAGGAACGCCTCCTGCGGCACTTCGACCCGGCCCGACCGACTTCATCCGCTTCTTGCCCGCTTTCTGCTTCTTCAGCAGCTTCTGCTTGCGGGTGACGTCGCCGCCGTAGAGCTTCGCGGTGACGTCCTTGCGCAGCGCCTTGACCGTCTCGCGGGCGAGGATGTTCGAGCCGATCGCGGCCTGCACCGGGACGTCGAAGAGCTGGCGCGGGATCGTCTTGCGCAGCCGCTCGACCAGCGTCTTGCCCTGCTCGTAGGCGAAGTCGCGGTGGACGATGATCGAGAGCGCGTCGACCTTGTCGCCGGCGAGCAGGATGTCGACCTTGACCAGGTCGGAGGCCCGGTTGCCGATCGGCTCGTAGTCGAGCGAGGCGTAGCCGCGGGTCGAGGACTTGAGCAGGTCGAAGAAGTCGAGGACGATCTCGGCCAGCGGCATGTCGTAGCGGATCTGCACCCGCTGCGGGCTCAGGTAGTGCATGTCGACGTGGGTGCCGCGGCGGCCCTGGCAGAGCTCCATCACGGCGCCGACCTGCTCGGACGGGCAGATGATCGTCGCGCGGATGTAGGGCTCTTCGATCGACTCGATCGAGCCCGGGTCGGGCAGCTCGGTCGGGCTGTGGACCTCGATCTTCTCGCCGTTGGTGAGGTGGACCTCGTAGCGCACGTTCGGCGTCGTCGCCAGCAGGTCGAGGCCGTACTCGCGCTCCAGCCGCTCGCGCACGATCTCCATGTGGAGCAGGCCGAGGAAGCCGCAGCGGAAGCCGAAGCCGAGCGCCTCGGAGGTCTCCGGCTCCCAGGAGAGCGCGGCGTCGTTGAGGGCCAGCTTCTCGAGCGCGTCGCGGAGGTCTTCGAAGCGGTCGGTGTCGATCGGGAAGAGCCCGCAGAAGACCATCGGCCGGACCTCGCGGTAGCCCTCGAGCGGCTCGGTCGCCGGCCGCTCGCAGCGAGGTCAGCGTGTCGCCGACGCGCAGCTTGGCGACGTCCTTGATGCCGGTGATCAGGTAGCCGACGTCGCCCGCCTCCATCCCCTGCACGCCGGTCATCGCCGGGCGGAAGAAGCCGATGTCGTCGATGTCGGCCTCGGTCCCGTTCTGCATCGCGAGGATCCGCTCGCGCTTGCGGAAGGAGCCGTCGACCATCCGCACGTAGGCGATAACGCCGCGGTACTGGTCGAACTCGGAGTCGAAGATCAGCGCCCGGGGCGGGGCCTCGGGCTCGCCCTTCGGGGCCGGGATGCGCTCGACGATCGCCTCCAGCACCTCGACCACCCCCTCCCCGGTCTTGGCCGAGATCCGCAGCGCTTCGCCGGGGTCGCCGCCGAGCAGGTCGGCGATCTCCTGCGCGACCCGCTCCGGCTCGGCGCCCGGCAGGTCGACCTTGTTGATGACCGGGATCAGCTCCAGCCCGTTCTCGATCGCCAGGTAGGTGTTGGCGACGGTCTGCGCCTCGACCCCCTGGGCGGCGTCGACGACGAGCAGGGCGCCCTCGCAGGCGGCGAGGCTGCGCGAGACCTCGTAGGAGAAGTCGACGTGGCCGGGGGTGTCGATCAGGTGCAGGTGGTAGGTCTGCGCCGTCGGCGGCCCTGTACTCGACCCGCACCGCCTGCGCCTTGATCGTGATCCCGCGCTCGCGCTCGAGGTCCATCGAGTCGAGCACCTGGGCCTGCATTTTCTTCGGGTCGACGGCGCCGGTGATCTCGAGGATGCGGTCGGCCAGGGTCGACTTGCCGTGGTCGATGTGGGCGATGATCGAGAAGTTGCGGATGTGGTCCATCGGCGGGGTCGGAGTATGGCGATTTGGCCGACGGGTCCTGTCACGGGCGTTGGCCCGCGGGTCCTGTCGCTGCAGGGGACCCACCACCCCCTGCGGTCGCTAAAGCGTCCTCGGGGGCGGTTCCCCCTACAGCGCCACCCGCGGGAGGAGCGGGGTTACCGGCACGCCGATGGATCGAGAGGGGTCCTTAGCTTGAAGACGACCGTCGGGGGCTTGCGCAGGACCACGGTGGTGCTTGGAGCCTTCGGTCCAGCGGGCGGTGGGTGGGTACGTTGGCTTGCCCGGTTCGATGCGGTCGCGGGTGGTGACGACGTAGTCGTAGTCGCCGGCGTTGATCAATGCCGCGCCAGGCACGGCAGCTTGTTGGCGCGGTGAAGCCGCCGTGGGGCTGCTCTTCGCCGACGTAGTCGACTTCGGTTGGTGAGGTCGGTGCCGTAGAGGGGGTACTGGCGGGTGCTGGTGGTGGCGATGCGGGCGCCTTCGATTCCCTGGGCCCATTTGAAGGCGGCGTTGAGGCCGGGTGTGGTGAATGAGGGGTTCTCGTAGCGGCTCTCCAGGTAGTGGCGCTGGACGGAATATCCGATCGCAACTATGGCCAGGACCAACGCCCCTCCGGCCGCCACGGCCATGCGGTCGCACTTTCCGCCGCATAGCGGCGGGAACTGCGACATCGTGGGGGCCGTGCCTCTTGTCCGTTCCAGGAGGCTGCGGAGGGGCGGGGCGGTTGGGAGCAGGGAGAGGCCGAGGACCAGGGCTGGGGCGAGGTAGCGGAGGCCTGACTCGAAGCCTCTCGGCATGCCGTCGGGGCCCGAGGCTGAGGTCGGGGCGATAAGCCAGGCGAAAGCGGCGGCCAGGCCGGCGAGCGCCACAACCCTGAGCGCCGGGTCGGAGCGGCGCCCAAGGCAGAGGACCAAGCCCGCGAGGGCCGCGGCGCCGATTAGGGGCCAGAAGATGGTCAGCCCGTCATGCAGGCCCGGCAGGAACCAATCGGACCAGACCGAGCCGTCGGTCAGGTAGCCGAGGACGCTGTGGCCTTCGCGGCCGCCGAGCGCCTGCTCGGGGGCGGGCAGCGAGATCGGGCCGACGTCCTTGACCCAGGGCAACGGGTTGCCGGTGTGGACGAGGTTCCGCAGGTACCAGTAGCCGCCGCCGGCGAGGGCCGCCAGGCCAGCGAAGGCCAGCGCTCGCCACCTCCCCCCTCGCGGTGCGATCGCGGCAAGGCCGATCACGAGGACCGCCGCGGGCAGGAGAAAGTTGAGCTTCGTTCCCGCGGCCAGCCCAGCTGCAAGGCCAACGACACGCCAGCAGCTCCCAGCCCCAACCGCTCGCCCTCCCCACGCGCAGCCCAGGCGTTCAAGGCAACCGCAACTGCAGCAAGTAGGAAGAAGATCCCGACGATGTCGTTGCGCGCCTCGCCCGCCTGGTCGCTCAGCGCGGGAAGGCTCAGCGCGACTGCCCCCAAGGCGAGCGAGAAAGGCGCAACGCGATACGGCCGCCCGATGCACCACGCAGCCACCAGGCAGCCAACGAACCACCCAAGGCTGAGCAGCGGAGACAGCAGGTCGCGGTCGAACGCGACCATCCCGACCCCATGAAAAACCTCCGAATTGGCCGGGTAGAACCAGGCCAGGAACTGCGGCGCGATGAAATGCAACCCCCACGTATCGCCGCTCTGAAGGAACCCGGCCGCGAACGGCCCGTGGTACCAGGTCGAGTCGAACCCGGTCATGCCCGTGGACAGCTTTGGCTTGACCTCGGCAGCAAAGTGAATCACTGCTCCTGCCGCAATGAGAACCGCAATCAGGGTCAGGACGTCGACGCCCCTTCCGCGGGTGGCGTGGGGGTTGGGGGGGTCGAGGACGGACGCCGTGCGTCCGCCCGCAGCGCCCCCCCTTCCCCCGCG
The DNA here is from genome assembly GCA_963801245.1 of uncultured Solirubrobacterales bacterium. GTDB lineage: Bacteria > Actinomycetota > Thermoleophilia > Solirubrobacterales > 70-9 > VRUE01. Next base: position 333,206 of record CAWDEA010000003.1, on the reverse strand, counting down.
ACAGGACCCGCGGCCGAGCGTCCACGTCCCAACCCCGATCCCCACGACCGCCAGGACATAAGGCAGCGGTTCGAAGAGCTCAAAGCTGCCTAGCAGCTCCGCCGCCCAGAGCAGAATGGCCAGCGCAACAACCGTGGTCGCGAGGTGAGCTGGTGCTCCATCAACGTCATGGAGCAAGCCGCGGCGCAGGTGTACAGCCGCAAGCCAGGCAAACCCGACGAGCAGCGCCAATCTCGGCGACGCCCAACAGGTAGTGCCCTGCCCCGAGCATCTAGCTGCGACGGACCAGCCGCATGATCTGCTCGAGCTCGCCGATGCGCAGCAGCTTGGCCACTCCGACGTAGACGACGCCGCCGAGGCCGAGGGCAGCGCCCAGCGAGACGATCTGGCCGAGGAGCCCGCGCCCGAGCGCGCCGTCGAGCATGTCCCAGACGCCGAAGGAGACAGCGGCCAGGGCCGCGGCGGCGAGCACGATCCGGATGCCGGTGTCGAGCAGGCGGCCGAGCTCGAGGCCGTTCAGCATTCGCCGCAGGATCACTCCCTGCACGACGACGCTGGCGACGGTGGCGAGCGCGGTCGCGGCGACGATCCCGCCGACGCCGAGGTGGTAGAGGCCGAGCGCGGCGAGGGCGGTGACTGCGAGGTTCGCCGCGGCGATCCCGGTCGGCACCCAGGGGCGCTGCAGGCTGAAGAAGGTGCGGGTGAGGAGCAGGAAGAGGCCGTTGGTCGGCAGCGAGAAGGCGAACCAGAAGAGCGCGGTCGCGACCAGCGTGGTCTGCTCCGGGGTGAACTCGCCGCGCTGGTAGACGAGCCGGACCATCGGCTCGGAGAGGACGAGCACCGCGGCCGCGGCGGGGATCAGGACGAAGAGGATCTGGCGCATCCCGTTGGCCATCGTCGCCCGCAGGTTGTCGTGCTCGCCGCGGGCGGCGAAGCGAGCGAGGGTCGGGAAGAGGACGGTCGCGATCGCCACCGAGAAGATCCCCTGCGGCAGCTGGTAGATGCGGAAGGCCTTGTCGATCGCCGCCGGCGCCTGGTCGCTGACCAGGGTGCCGAAGAGGCTGTTGATGATCAGGTTGAAGTTGATCAGGCCGAGGCTGATCGTCACCGGCAGCATCAGCAGCAGCACCCGCCGCACGTCGCGGTTGCGCCAATCGAAGCTCCACTCGAACTTGAACGGGGTGTTGCGCAGGTCCCAGGCCGGGATCAGGAGCTGCACCAGGGTGCCGACGAGGATGCCGATCGCGTAGGCGTAGATCCGGTCCTGGCCCTCGAACATCGGCGCGAGGACGACGACCAGCAGGATGATCGTCAGGTTCCAGAACAGCGGCGAGATCGCGAAGGCGCCGAAGCGGTCGTAGCTGTTGAGCACGCCGACGACGACGCCGCTGACGCCGAGCAGGATCAGGATCGGGAAGAGGATCTGGGAGAGGGTGACCGTGAGGTCGAGGATCGCCCCTTCGAAGCCCGGCGCGACCAGCGGCATGATCACCGGCGCGGCGAGGACGAAGAGGGCCGTGATCGCACCGAGGACGAGGGTGACGAGCAGGAGCAGGGTCGAGGCGAGCCGGAAGGCCTCGCGGTAGTTCTTCTTCTCCAGTTGCTCGGTGAAGATCGGCACGAAGGCCGGCTGCAGCGCCGCGTCGGCAAAGAGGGCGCGAACCAGGTTGGGAACCTGGAAGGCGATCGTGAAGGCCGACATCGGGCCGCTGACCCCGTAGTAGGAGGCGGCGACGACCTCCCGCCCGAGCCCGGCGACCCGCGACGCGGCGGTCGCGATCGAGAAGAACGCGGTCGAGCGGGCGATCCGGCCGGGCGACGGCTCAGGCGAAGGTTCCTCGCCGGGATCGAAGGCCTCGGCGGCGCGCAGCGCGGCTTCCGCCTCGATGTTGCGCCCGTCCGGCGTCTCGGGGGTCTCCAATACCTATCTCACTCGCTATAGTCGGCCGCCGGAAACATGGCGAACATAGCCTCACAGAAGAAGCGGATCCTACGCAGCGAGCGCGAGCGCACGGAGAACCGCCTGCTCACGAGCACGGTGAAGACCTACTTCCGCCGGCTCGAAAGCGCGGCCGAGGCCGGCGACGCGACCAAGATCGCGGCCGAGCACAAGGCTCTGGTCTCCAAGATCGACAAGGCCGTCCAGAAGGGCGCCCTGCACAAGAACACGGGTGCGCGCAAGAAGTCCCGCGCCGCGCGAATCGCCAGCGCCTAGCGGCGTCCTCGGTCGCTCGCGTGCAGAGCACGCCACGCTCCCTGCGTCCTTGCTATGCACTGACGCTCGCGCGGCGCAGCGCGAGCGTGAAGGCCAGTTCGTCGCCGTAGTCGGCACCGCCGCGGCACCAGACCTCGAGGTCGGCAAGGGCGATCGTCGCCTCATGGAGATCGTCGAGGCTCGTCCGGCTGAGGCGGGCGACCAGCTGCTTGGCGGCATATGGATGCATTCCCAGGCCCGCCTCGACCTGCTTCGGCGGCATCCCCTCCTCGAGCTGGGCGGCGGCAGTGCAGGCTTTGCGCAGCCGGGAGGCGAGGCCGTAGACAAGGCCGGTGACGTTCTCTCCCTGGGAGATCAGCTGCTCGGCCAGCCGACCCGCCTTCGCCGGGTCGCGCTCCAGCAGGGCGTCGGAGAGCGCCCACACCGCGGCCTCGGACGTGTCGGAGACCATCGCGTCGAGATCGGCTGCGGTCACCTGTCCGCCATCCCCGGCCCAGAGCGCCAGGCGGCTCGAGCTCGTTGCGCAGCCGCACCGGGTTGGCTCCCATGCGGTCGACGAGCATGCGGGCCGCGGCGGGCTCCAGCGCGAACCCGAGGGCCCTGGCTTCGCCGACCAGCAGGCGCGGCATGTCGCGCGCCTTCGGCGCTTCGAACTCGTGGATCTCGCCCTTCGCCGCCTTCACCGCCTTCGCCAGCTTCGCCGGGGCCTTGGCCCGGGCGATCAGGACGACGGTCAGCTCCGGCGGCAGCGCGCCGATCGCGGCGGCGACGGCCTCGAGCTGCTTGTCGCGCCAGCGCTCGACCCCGTCGGCGAGCAGATAGCGGCGCGTCTCGGTCAGCGACATCGCCGGGATCGCCGTCAGCAGCGCCTCGTGATCGGGGGCGCCCCTCCCCTCGCTCGGCTCGAAGACTTCCAGCGCCCCGGCACCGCCGTCGCCTTCGGCGCGGGCGCGCAGGCGAGCGCGCGTGGCGTCGATCTTCGCCCCGTCGGTGCCGGCGATCAGGTACAGCGCGGACAAGCCCTCGGCCATCGCGGCCGAGTCTAGTGTCCGCCCCAGTCCCGTCCCCCGCCGTGGCGGCCGTACCCGGAGCCGCGATCCTCGGAGGACGGGTCGTCGTCCTCGCAGTCGGGGTCGGGGTCGGACTCGGACTCGGTCTCGTGACCGTCGCCATCCCAGCCGTGACCATGCTCTTCGCTGGAGCTCACCGGCGCATTGCCTTGCGACTCGGAGGATTTCGGCGTGACGTCGCCGTCGGAGGCGGGCGGCTCGGAGTTGACGACCGGGACAGTCGCCACGTCGGTCGGCGGCGTGGGCGGCGTCGCCGGTTGAGCCGGTGGATGCGACGGTGTCGGCTGGACGGGTGGCGTCGGCGCCTCAGCAGCCGGTCCCGCCTGACGCGAGGGAGCTATGCCGGGGGTCGGCGGTGACGGGGCGGCGACCTGGCGGGGGCCTTGCGCTCGAGGGGCGGCGGCTCGCCGTGCCGCACGCGCCGCGTGGACCCTGGGGCCCGTCGGAGCGCGCGGCGCCGCGATCGGGTCGTTGCGCACCACGCCGAGCTTCCGGGCCCGCCGGGATCGGGCCGCTGAACACGGCCGGCCAGCCCAGCTGCGAGATGAAGGCGACCAGCCCCAGACCGACGATCGCCACCACCGCGAGCATGGCGATCGAGGTGCTGCGCAGCCGGACCAGGAGGCCGTCTCCGGCCAGGCTGGAGCCGAGGACCGTGTCTGACAGCGCCTGTCGAAGCCTGGAAACCACCTCTACGCTCATCGACTGCCGCAGCCACAGCCCAAGGTCAGCCGGCGGAAACCCCCAGTATTGCCTCGACGATTCGTTGAGGGGCCAATCGGCGGTCCCCACTCGTTCCGGTGCGCTTTATGTGGCCATAGGCCACATAAAGCGCACCGGAAGCGTTGTCAGCCGCCGGTGTTGACCTCGACGGAGTTGCGGCCGACCTCGAGCGCGATCGTGCCGTCGAGGTCGGTGCGCAGGGTGGCGACGCGATGCGCGTCGAGCGCTCGCAGCGTCGCGGGGGTCGGATGACCGAAGGGGTTGTCCTCGCCAACGGAGATCACGGCCAGGCGCGGGTCGGCACGGTCGAGCAGGGAGTCGAGCCCGGCATCCTCGCTGCCGTGGTGGGCGACCTTGAGCACGTCCACGGGGCCGGGGTCGATCGGTACCGCCTCTGCCTCGGCGTCGGCGCTGAGCAGCATCGAGAAATGGCCCCAGCGGACGAGCAGGACGAGGGCCTGGGCGTTCGGATCCTCTCCCGCAAGCGGCCTGGCCAGCAACTCGCGCGGCGGCCAGAGGACCTCGAGCTCGAGCCGGCCGGTGCGGAGCACGTCGCCCGCGGCGATCCGCACCGGGACGGCGCCGGCAGCCTCCGCCTCGCCCCGCAGGTCGCGGCCGGTCCGGGCGTAGGCGAGCTCACTCAACGGGAAGCTGCCGAGAAGCTCCTCGATCCCGCCCGCGTGGTCGGACTGTTCGTGGGTCACCACAGCTACCCCGAGCTTCCGAGACGCCCGCCGCGCGGAGCTTCGACGCGAGATCCTCGCCGGGCGGCCCCCCGTCGACGAGCATCGCCGGGCCGCCCGCCGGCTGCAGCAGGATCGCGTCGCCCTGGCCGACGTCGAGAAAGGTCACCCGCAGCCCGCTCGTCGGACCACTGGCGCCCGCTCCGCCACCGGTCCAGGCGAGCGCCATGACGACGACGCCAACCCCTCCTCCGACCCAAGCCCGCCGAAACGCCCGTCGACGGGCCTGAAAGCGATCCATATTTTCGCTTTCAGGCCCGTCGGCGGTGGGGGCGGGCGAGTTGGAGCGCCTGAGGCCGAAAAGGCGCCGGCGACGCAGGAGGAACGGCGTGCCCAGGACGACCCCGGCGAGCGCGAGGTAGGAGACAAGGAGGCCTCCCAGGCCGAGCCGCACATGCAGGTAGGCCCAACCCGGACGGCCGCACCATTCCGCCACCTGGGCGATGTAGGCGAGGAGGAGCGCGTTGAGAGCGTTGAGGAGCGCGACCGGGAAGCCGGGGACCTGGCCGGCGGCTGCCGCCAGCATCCCCAGCCACATCGCCGGCGCCACCGCGGGCAGCGCCAGCAGGTTCGCCACGAGCGTCGTGGTCGAGACCGCTTCGAAGTGGAAGGCGATCAGGGGCGCCGTCGCCAGGGTGGCGGCAACGGTCAGCGCGGCACCCTCGGCGAGCGTCCCGCGCCATCCCCGTCCGCCGGTCCGGGCGACGATCGCACGCCGCAGGGGCCCGGCCAGGGCGAGGATGCCGAGCACCGCTGCGAAGCTGAGCTGCCAGCCGACATCGCCGGCGACATGCGGGTCGACCGCCAGGGCGACCACGGCGGCCACGGCCAGCGCGTAGAGCCGCGAGGAGCGGCGGCCCGCCAGGGTCGCCAGGACGCCGAGGCCGCCCATCACCCCGGCCCGCAGAATCGACGGCCCTGCCCCGGCCAGGGGCACGTAGACGACGATCGCCCCGAGGATCCAGACGAGGCGGGTGCGCAGCGGCATCCCTAGCGCGGCGAGCAGCGGCATCGCGAGCAGAGCCAGCAGCGCCACGTTCTGACCGGAGACGGAGAGTAGGTGACTGAGCCCCGAGCGGCGGAAGTCCTCGACCGTCGCCTCGTCGATCCGCTCGTCCTCACCGAGGACGAAACCGCGCGCCAGCTCGGCCTCGCGGGCCGGCATGCCGCGGCCGAGGGAATCGACGGCTCGCTCGTGGATCTCGTCCCGGTGGGCGAGCGCCAGCGCGACCACCGAGACGACGGCGAGGACGACCAGGCGCGACGGCCGCCCGCTGCGCATCGCCGCCTCTATGGCTGGAGGCGGGAGCGCAGCGACTCCATCGTCGCCGGCCCGATCCCGCTCACCCGGTCGAGCTCGTCGACGGAGGAGAGGCCGCCCTGTCCGTCGCGGTATTCGAGGATCTTCTGCGCCGTCACGGGGCCAATCCCGTCGATGTCTTCGAGCTGTTCGGCGGTGGCGGTGCCGAGGCTGATCGGGCCATCTTCACTAGTTGCCCCGGCGACTCCGAGCGGAGTGCCACCCGGCCCGGCCTTCGGCACGACGACCTGCTGGCCGTCGGCGAGGCGGGCCGCCAGGTTGATCGCTTCCAGCAGGGCGCCGCCGCCGGGACCGCCCGCCCGCGCAACCGCGTCGGTGACCCGGGCGCCCGCCGGCAGTCTGTAGACGCCGGGACGGGCGACCGCGCCGGTGACGTGGACGACCACGTCGCCGCCGGACGAGTCGAGGCTGAAGCCGCCGCTCGTCTCAGGCGAGTCGCCGGTAGAGAAGCTGGGAGCCGACTGGCCACTGGAGTCGCTCCCCTCCGCCCGGATAGCCCGCGCCCCGAGCAACAACAGCAGCACCGCGACGGCGCCGTAGACGGCGATCTGCGACCTGCTCAGCTCGGGCATGCCCGAACCGTCCCCGATGGCGGCGCGCACGTGGCGCGCACACTCACACGGTTTAGCTACAGATCTTCGTCGTCATAACCCGCGACCTCGGCCAATTGGTCGCTGTACAGCTCAGACGCGGCAACGGGCGGCGACTGCACCGAGATGCAGGCGAGTTCGCCCTCGCCGTCGTTGGCGATCGAGTGGTCGGTCGCGGGTGGGACCAGGATCAGGTCGCCCACGGTGACCCGCTGCGTGTCCCCGGCCACCGACATCGAGCCCGCTCCCCTCACCACGATGTAGGCCTGCTCGGCCTCTTCGTGAGAGCGCATCGCCTGCTCGGCGCCGGCGGGGAAGCTCCAACCAGGTGACCGAGAGGTTTCGCGAGCCGAGTTCGCCCGCGTCCATGAGCACGTGCGTGCGCAGGCGATGCCACTCCTCCACCGGCGCCTCTGAGAGCCTTCTCACTTGCACGGCCGCTTTGTACCAGTTCTCGGGCCTACCGGACTACTAGGTTGACCAATTTACCCGGCACGACTACCTCCTTGACGACCTCCTTGCCGTCGAGGAAGCGGCTGACCTTCTCGCTGGCGCGGGCGAGCGCGAGCAGCTCCTCTTCCGGGGCGTCCGCGGCCGCTTCGATCCTGTCGCGCAGCTTGCCGTTGACCTGGACGACGAGGGTGACGGTGTCGCTGACCAGCAGAGCCGGGTCGGCCTCGGGCCACGGCTGCTCCCACAGCCGGCCGCCGGCGAGCCGCTCCCAGATCTCCGCGCCCAGGTGGGGGGCGAAGGGGAAGACCAGCGATGCCGCGGTGGCGGTGGAGAAGCGCACCGCCGCGGTCCCGTCAGGGCTCTCGTAGAGGCCGTCCTTCAGCCTGTAGGCGTCGTTGACCAGCTCCATCGTCGCGGCGATCGCGGTGTTGAACTGGAAGCCGCGCTGGAAGTCGCGTGTCACCTTGTCGATCGCCCAGTGGGCCTTGGCGAGGAGGGTGCGGGCGTCGCCCTCGGCCGCGGCCGGGTCGAGCTCGCCGGCCTCCTTCGCCTCGACCTCCTCGCAGAGCCGCCAGAGACGCGAGAGGAAGCGGTTGACCCCCTCCACCCCCTCGTCGACCCAGTCGGCGTCGCGCTCGGGCGGGCCCATGAAGCAGATGTAGGTGCGGGCGGTGTCGGCGCCGTAGCGCTCGACGTACTCGGCCGGGCTGACCGTGTTGCCGCGCGACTTCGACATCTTCGCCCCGTCGCGGGTGATCATCCCCTGGGCGAAGAGGTTGGCGAAGGGCTCCTGCACGTCGAGGTGGCCGCAGTCCGCTAGCGCCTTGGTGAAGAAGCGCGCGTACATCAGGTGCAGGATCGCGTGCTCGACCCCGCCGATGTACTGGTCGACCGGCAGCCAGTGGTCGGCGGCGCCACGGTCCCAGGCGGCGGCCTCGTTGCGCGGGTCGAGGTAGCGGATGAAGTACCAGGAGGAGTCGACGAAGGTGTCCATCGTGTCGGTCTCGCGGCGGGCGGGACCGCCGCAGCGCGGGCACTCGGTGGCGACCCAGTCCTCGGCGGCGGCGAGCGGGCTCTTGCCCTGCGGCGCGTAGTCGTCGATCTCGGGCAGCTCGACCGGCAGCTGCTCGTCGGGCACCGGGACCATCGCGGGGGTGCCGTCCTCGCCGCACTCGTCGCAGTAGACGATCGGGATCGGCGCGCCCCAGTAGCGCTGGCGGGAAACCAGCCAGTCGCGCAGGCGGTAGTTGACGGCCGAGTCGCCGCGGCCCTCCTCGGCGAGCCAGGCGACGATCTCCTCGTAGGCCTCGCGGTTGCCCTTGCCGTCGAAGCGGCCCGAGCCGGTCATCGGCCCGTCGCCGGAATAGGGCAGTCCCTCGTCGTCGCGGGCGACCTCGGGATCCGTCCCCTCGATCACGCGCCGCACAGGCAGCTCGAAGGCCTTGGCGAACTCGTAGTCGCGCTCGTCGTGGGCGGGGACGGCCATGATCGCGCCGGTGCCGTACTCCATCAGCACGTAATCGGCGACGAACATCGGGATCTGCTCGCCGTTGACCGGGTTGACGACGCTGCGGCCGAGCGGCACGCCGGTCTTCTCGCGGTCCTCGGCGCCGCGTTCCTCGGCGGACTCGCGGGCGGCGCGGTCGACGTACTCGCGCACGGCGGCCTCGGCGGGCGTGCCGGCGACGAGCCGCTCAAGCTCGGGGTGCTCGGGGGCGAGGACGAAGAAGGTGGCGCCGAAGAGCGTGTCGGGCCGCGTGGTGAAGACCGGGAAGTCGAGGCCGAGCTCCTCGCAGCGGAAGGTCACCTCGGCGCCCTCGGAGCGGCCGATCCAGTTGCGCTGCATCGTGATCACGTGCTCGGGCCAGGACTCGAGCAGCTCGAAGTCGGCGAGCAGGCGCTCGGCGTACTCGGTCGTCCTGAAGAACCACTGCTCGAGCTTGCGCTGCACGACCTCGGTCCCGCAGCGCTCGCAGCGACCGTCGACCACCTGCTCGTTGGCGAGCACGGTGGCGTCCTTGGGGCACCACTGCACCGGCGCCTCGGTGCGGTAGGCGAGCCCCTTCTCGAACAGCTGCAGGAAGATCCACTGGGTCCAGCGGTAGTACTCGGGCGTGTGGGTCGCCAGTTCGCGCGACCAGTCGATCGAGATGCCCCACTCGCGGAACTGGCGCTGGAAGGACTCGATCGAGCGCTCGGTCGCGACGCGCGGCGGCTCGCCGGTCTTGATCGCGTTGTTCTCGGCCGGCAGGCCGAAGGAGTCGTAGCCCATCGGGTGGATCACCTCGAAGCCGTGGCGGCGCCGGAAGTGGGCGATCGCGTCGCCGACCGCGTAGCACTTGAGGTGACCGACGTGGGGCTGCCCCGAGGGATAGGGCAGCATCTCCAGCACGTAGGACTTCGGCTTCTCCGGGTCGTGGCCGGGCTGGCCGGGGTTGGCGACCTCCCAGGTCTTCTCCTCGGCCCACAGCCGCTGCCACTTCGCCTCGATTGCCTTGGGGTCGTAGCCCATGAGTGCGCGATCTTACGTTCGCGCCTGGTCAGGCGCAGACCCGACCAGTCCCGCATTCACCGTCGATGACACGGCCAATACAGCACGCGTGCCCCGAACCACGCTCAGAAGACCGGCGAGAGGGCTTCGAGGACGTGGGGCCAGACGTAGACCTCGACCGTCGCCGCGACGACGAGGACGGGAATCGCGAGCAGGACGGTGATGAAGGTCGCGGCGAGCAGCTGGTTCCACTCGCCGCGGCGACTGGCGATCAGCCAAGCGGCGAGGGGCAGGAAGAGCGCGGTCAGCTCGGGGATCGCGTGGGGAAGGACGCTGAGGATGAGGGTGGCGTGGGAGATCTCCAGCTGGTAGGCGATCGTCGAACCCTGGAAGCCGAGGTAGAGCGCCTGGGTGCAGAGTGAGAAGAGGGTGACCGCGCAGACGAAGAGGATCGCGAACTCTCCCGCCTTGACGTGGATCCAGCGGGAGAAGCCGGTCCGCTGGGCGGCCGCGATCGGCATCGAGGCGCCGGCGATGAAGCCGGCGACGCAGGCGGTCGCGTGCAGCGCCAGCACCAGCGAGTTGCGCCAGAGGATCGGCAGCAGGTCGCCCGGCTCCGACGGTTCGGTCAGGCCCGGGAAGTGAAGCGGCGTGATGTCCGGCGTGAGCAGGCCGGCGACGACCCAGACGGCTCCCAGCAGGGCCAGCGAGACCGCCAGGCTGAGCGCAGTCCAGCCCCGCAGGACCGTCCACGGCCGTCCGTTCCAGGTCTCCAGCGCCGCCCGCGTGTCCTGCATCCCATGCGAGAAGACGTGCTCGTTGCCGGCGTTCATCGCTCACCCATCGGCAGACAGAGCAGCGAATCTGAGAAGTGGAGCTGAGGGGGCTCGAACCCCTGACCTTCGCGCTGCCAGCGCGACGCTCTTCCAGCTGAGCTACAGCCCCGGGAACTTCGCTGGCCAGTTTAGCGACGTGCCGCGCGGTTCAGGCCGGGCCTAACGAGAGCGTGGCGAAGGTCATCCCCGCCCGCTGCAGCCGGTCGAGCAGGGCGTCGCCCATCGCCTGCGCGGTGGTGACCTGGCCCGCGGTCTCGGGCAGCTCGTCGAGGGCGAGACAGAGGGCCGACTCGGCGAGCATCTTGGCGGTCTCGTCGTAGCCGGGGTCGCCGCCGGAAACCTCGGTGACGACCCGCTCTCCCCCGCCCTCGCCGACGAAGGTCACCTTGAACCAGCTCTTCGCGCGCACAGCCTCGCTCGGCCCCTCGCCCGGCGATTTCGCCTTGAGCATGAGCTTGCGGGCCGGCGGCAGCGGCGCGAGCAGGGCCGCGGCACCGACACCCGCGGCGCCGCCCGCGAGCGAGTACAGGTGCCTGGCGACGATGTTGTGGCCGTAGCTGAAGTCGGGGCCGTAGCGCTCGAGCGCGGCGGCGGAGCGGCGCACGATCGGCCCGTCGATGGTCGGGAAGGCCACCACCCAGCCGCCCAGCTTCGGGTCCCGGCGCAGCCGGGGCGGCGCCGAGTGAATCCTGCGCCCTGGGGGTCGCTGCTCGACCTGGCGTCGCCGGCGCGCGGCGGCGACGGTCTGACGCCCGCGGGCGAACGCGTTGATCGCCGAGTGGAAGGTGCCCCCGGAGAACTGGGCGCCCATGCGCACGTAGCCGTTGACGGTCAGCGGCACGCCCTCGGGCAGCTGCTTGACGGTGAAGTAGGCGCCGAGGTCGTGCGGGATCGAGTCGAAGCCGCAGCAGTGGACGAGCCGCGCGCCGCTCTGCCGCGCCCGCTCGTGGTAGCCGAGCCACATCCGGTCGACGAACTCGGGCTCCCCCGTGAGGTCGACGTAGTCGGTGCCGGCCGCGGCGCAGGCGGCGACCAGGGGCTCACCGTAGAAGGCGTAGGGACCGACCGTGGTGGCGACGACCTTGGCCGCCTCGGCGACCCGCGTCAGCGCGGCCGCGTCGGCCGCGTCGGCCTCGAGCAGGCCGGGCGCCGCGACACCCGGCCGGAGAATCCCCTCGAGCCCCGCGCGGACGGCCTCCAGCTTGGCCCGGTTGCGGCCGACGAGGGCCCAGCGCAGGCCGTCGGGGGCGTTGGCCGCGAGGTACCGCGCGGTCAGCCCGCCGGTGAACCCGGTCGCCCCAAAGAGCGCGAGGTCGTATTCCCGCTCGGCCGCCACCGGTCGCATTCTTGCGCACGGGGACCGGCACCCGCCCGCCCCTGCCATGCGGGCTATTGCCGGTCCCTACGCGCTTGCCCTGCGGGCGATGTAGACCGCCTTGGTGTGATGCTCGGTGTCGAGAGGCTGCTTGGGGACGCCGTCGAGGCCGTGGCCGTAGACGTCCAGGCACTCCAGGCCGGCCCGCTGCAGCGTGGCGCGAACCTCGGATTCGGGGAAGTGGCGCTGCCGGTGGACGGCGGTCTCGCCCCGGGCGACACCGTCGCCCCCCTCGCCGCCGCCCGCCACTTCGAGGCGCGATTCGCAGATCGAGCCGGCGGCGACGTCTGCAGGCGCCAGGCCCCGCCACGTGAATCGCTTGCCGTTCTGCTCGAGGACCGAGGTCTCGGCGTAGAAGGTCCGGTAGACGTGCAGCTCGTTCACGTCGAAGAGGAGCAGGCCGGTGGGTGCGAGGTTGTCCCGCATCCCGCGGAAGGAGTCCTCCAGTTCCTCCGGGCTGAGGAGGTAGTTGATCGCGTCGTCGAGCGCCCAGACGAGGTCGAACTCCCCGAGCCTCGGCAGCTCGCGCATGTCGGCGATCGAGAGCTCGACCGAGTCGCCGGCCTTCTCCTCGGCCAGGGCCAGCATCGCCGGCGACAGGTCGCACCCGGTCACCTGCCAGCCTCGCGGCAACATCGGCAGGAAGCTCTTGCCCGTCCCGCAGGCCACGTCGAGCAGGCGCTTGCCCACCAGCCCGTTGACCTCGAGGATCTTCAGCAGGTCCGCCAGCCACCCCTCGTAGTCGTAGTGGGCGGTGAAGTCGTCATAGACCGGCGCCATCGCCTGGTAGGTGTCGAGCGCCCAGTCCTCACGCGAGCCGGTGGAGATTGCGTCCATGGCCAGAAGACCGGGCCTATGCTCAAAAAAGTTCCAGCGTCAGCCCTCCTCGCGGTAAGGACGACCCCACCCACTCGCCCCGGCAGAGTGCCGAGGGCGAGCGGGCGGGAGGGCGTTTCGGTCGCTAGAGGACTAGCGAGATTTGTGCTGACCCTTGTCCTTGGGGCCGCTGGAGACCGTCAGCTTGACCTTGCTGCCCGCCGGGAGGACCTTGCCACGCCGCTTGCCGGTGCGAATCACCCGGCCCTTTTTGACCGTGCTGTTGTGGCGGCGGCTGACTTTGCCGGGTTTGCAGTTGGCCGCCCGAAGGGCTTTCTTGGCCCCCTTCACCCGGCGCTTCCGGACGTTGGGAACAACGCATTGAGTCGATACAACCGTCGCGCTGTCGTTCCCGGGGTTGCTGTCGATCGCCTGGCTGGAGACGGTCGCGGCGTTGGTCACCCTCCGCAGGCGTGCTTTCACCTTGATCGTCAGATTGGCGCTCGCCCCGCTCCGCAGGACACCGAGGTCGCATGTGAGGATCGAGGTTCCGGTACATGCTCCCTGCGACGCCACGGCTGAGATCAGCGTCACACGCGCCGGCAGCGGATCCGACAGCACGACTCCGCCTGACCGTTCGGGCCCGTTGTTCCTGACCTGGATCGAGTAGGTGATTCGGCCGCCCTTTGCCACGCCCGCGGACATCGAGGGCGAAAGATCGGTCAGGTTGCGCTCGGTGTACCGGGTGAACTCGGTACCTCCCTCGCCCTGGATCATGTAGACGCCTTCGTAGCCGGGCAGGGCGATGTAGGCCATGCCGCCGTCTTCGACTTCGAACGGCAGCGTGGCGGTTGACCATGAGCCGGCTTCGATATCGAACCGGTAGAGAGCTTTCCCAGCATAAGGGCCGTAGGTGATGTAGGTGTTCGTGAGCGGGTCGATCGCGCTGCCCAAGACCGGGCCTTCTTCTTCCACTTCCGGGGCAAGTGGCAGTTCCAGCCAGCTGTTAGAGGCGATGTCGTACACCGCGAAGCCGGTGCAGCCATTCCCCTGGTGACCGTAGACCTTGCCGTCGGCGACCTGCAGTCCGCCCCACCGTTCGAAGCCTTCGCCGCATCCCGCCGGAGCGAATTTCGGTGGTTCGGCGAGGGGCGTGGTGATGCCCGTCGCCGGGTCGTAGGCGACGAATTTGAGACCCATCGCCATGTAAAGCCTGCCTCCCCCGGACGCGATGTCGCCGGTGCCTTCTTCAAGCGGGTTTTTGATCGTGGTCCAGCTGTTCGAGGCGATGTCGTAGACGGCGAGATCGCTTCCATTGCCCGTGTAGGCAATGTAGATCTTCCCAGCGAGGTACGTCGCACCGCCGTTGTTGCCGCTGGAAAGAGGTGACGGTGCAAGTCCGCTCCAGGCATTCGTGCGCGGGTCGTAGACGAAGTAGCTCGTACCGCCGTTTTCCTGCGCATACACAAGACCGGTCCCAGGGTCGGCGGTGACCGCCGTGAGCGGCACCGAGCTCGGCGCCAGGCCCTGGAACCCTTCGACCTTCGCCTGGGCGCTAGGGGCGAGTGCTGCCGCCGCTAGGAGCCCCATCAGAGCCACGGCCGCTATGGCAGCCAACGTGGCCCTTCCGCGGTAATTCCACCCCAGAGATGCTTCCATTTCAATCCTCCTGATCGAGACGCCGGACGAAAGTCGGCCGGGACTATACGCGCGCCGACAGCGTGAACTTCGCAATCTCCGATGACAACTCTCGCTGCGCCCCCGGAGCGCTGCTTTCCACGTCGATCAGGCCGAAGCAGATCGAGGCGGCGCGACTGCTGGCCCGCGCTTCGGTCAGCGAGCCGACCGCGGGCGACCCTATTGTGGCCGCCCCTTGTACGACGCCTCTCAGCACCCGATCGGCAGCGGGGCGCGCGCCCGATCGCTTCCGGATTGGCCCGATGCCCGACCCCTCCGCTCGTGGCAGGAGGAGGCGACCGAAGCCGTGCGGGCGCACTCGGCCACCAGCTTCCTGGCCTCGGCCACGCCGGCGGCCGGCAAGACCACATTCGGCCTGCACATCGCCCACCGGATGCTGAGCGCCGGGTTCGTCTCGCGAGTCGTCGTGGTCGGCCCGACCACCCACATCTGCCGCCAGTGGGCCGCCGACGCGGGCCGCTATGGCATCGACCTCGAGCCGAACAGGCCGAATTCCGACGGGCCGGAGTCGGCCGACTTCCACGGCGTCGCGGTCACCTACCAGACGATCGCGGCCGGGCCGGATACGCACCGGCAGGCCGCCGGCCGCCGGCCGACCCTGCTGATCGCCGACGAGCCACACCACATGGGCGATCAAGCCGCCTGGGGCGTGCGGGCCCGCAGGGCCTTCGACGGCGCTCGCTTCCGGCTGCTTCTCTCGGGCACGCCCTTCCGCTCCGACAACTCGGCCATCCCCTGGGTCGTCTACGACGAGGACGGCCTCAGCCAGGCCGACTACGTCTACGGCTATCCGCAGGCGCTGGTCGACCGGGTGTGCCGCCCGATCGCCTTCCTGCCCTACGACGGCGAGATGGAATGGCTCTCGGACGGTCGGCTGCGCAGCGCCGACTTCGACCTCGCCCTGCCGGCGGCGGAGGCGGCCCGGCGCCTGCGGACGGCGCTCAGCCCGGAGGGCGAATGGATGGGAGAGGTGCTGCGCGACGGCGATGCGAGGCTGAGCGAGGTGCGCGCCGACGGGCACCCCGACGCGGGCGGCCTGGTGATCGCCTCCGATCAGGATCACGCGCGGGCGATCGCGGAGCGGCTCGGGTCCGTCTCGGGGGAGCAACCCGAGCTGGTGATGAGCGACGAGCCCGGTGCCAGCCGGCGCATCGCCGATTTCGCCTCCTCCGACCGGCGCTGGATGGTCTCGGTCCTGATGGTTTCGGAGGGCGTCGACATCCCCCGCCTGCGAGTCGGCGTCTATGCGACGGCGGCCCGGACCGAGCTCTTCTTCCGCCAGGTGGTCGGTCGCTTCATCCGGTCCACCCCGGAGCCGCGCCGCCAGATGAGCTACCTGCTGATGCCGGCGGACTCCCGGCTGAAGGCCCTCGCCCACGAGATCGAGATGGAGCGCCGTCACGCGCTCGACCTCTCGGCGGAAGCCGAGGAGGAAGAGGGAAACGAGCTCGACGACCCCGACCTCGAGCAGGGCGAGCCGGGTGGCGGCTTTGCCGCCCTCAGCTCGGGCGACGCCGAGCTGGACGAGGCGATCATGAGCGGGACCGCGCTGCAGCTCTTCCCGACCGACGACCCCGGACCGGTGGCGAAGAAGGCGACCGCCCCCGCCAGGCCCGAAGCCCCGTCGGAGGACCTCGCCCCCGAGCGGGAGTCGGCCTATGCGACCCGGGAGCGCCTGCGAGGCGAGCGCAGCCGCCTGGCCGCCGCCGTCGCCCGTCGCACCGGCAAGTCCCACCGGGAGGTCCAGGCCCGCATCAACCGAGCCACCCGGGCGCGCTCGGTCGCCGGCGCCACGATCGAGCAGCTCGAGCGCGGCAACGCGATGCTGCGCCGCGAGCTGTGGCGGTGAGGTCGCCCCCGGACCCCTCGCACCGGTCGTACAGTCGGTCTATGGACGGCTGAAGATCGCGTGCGTGCCAACCCGGCACCAGACGATGTGCGACTGACGGCGCCCCGGCCTGGCTCATACCAACGCCAAGATGATCCTCGCCTATAGTCGGCGCATGCGGCGGTGGAGACTGGGCCTTGTGACCCTGGCTTTCTTGATGGTGATCACGAGTCGGACGGCGGCCGATTCTGGCTTCCCGCCCGGTCCGAAAGTCACAGCACCCGGGCATAGGCAATGTGGGAACGAGGAGCTTTTCGGACAACGATTCCCCATCGAATCCCAAGGGATTGGTTGCGCACGAGCTCGAAGGCTCCTCTCCCAAAAACATTGCGCAATCCGCTTGAAAAGACAGTGGTCATGCACATCCACCCGAGAAGACGGCCCCTTTGTCGCCTGGTTCCCGACGGAGGATTTGTTTAGGCGGAATCAGTATCCAATCGCACTGCTTCGCCGTTATCCATGCACACAAGCCAAGGTCACGCCTAGGCTCTTTAGCGTGACGACGAAGCGCTTCCCGACTCGTCGCCAGCTCCTTGCTGACGATGTCATCAGGTGCGAACTCCTACATCCTGGCAGCGGCCTGATCGAAGCGGAAGAAGTGCTAGGTCCACCTGATGAAGTGGAACAAGTCGGCCAGATCTTGTCCGCCATCTACGGGCTTGGCCCAGAGCGATCGATCTTTCAAATCGACTCCGAGATCCTCCTGATCGAATCGGTGCATGGTCAGATCACCTCATTGTCAATCGAGCAGACCTAGCAGTCCCGGATAAGCAGCCCTTTGGGGCAGTGAGCCGCTGAGGAGCGCCTCCACACCGCCTCCCCGGCCGACCCCAGAAACGCGAAGCGGCTGTTCAGCGCTCGCGAGATCGCTCCAGGTAGCGCCCGAAGTGCGGGACGGTGAACGCGACCTGCCCGCGCTCGGTGGGGTAGATCAGGCCCTTTCGAATCAACGCCGCGCGTGTCGGCGAGAGGCTTCTCAGCTCCCGCCCCATCCTCTGCGCCACCTCGCGGATCGGCTGCGGGCCCTCCCCCAGACTAGCCAGGGCGCGGCAAAGCTCGAGCTCCGCCGCGGTCGTTCGCCCCACCCTGAGCCCGAAGAACTCCTCATCGAGCTCCTCGGCGACCTCGGCGGCCGCCACGGCGATCGCCACCTCATCGATCTGCTTGTCGGCAGCCGCGTTCCAGGCTGCCTTCCCCCACTCCTGCAAGAAGTAGGGGTAGCCCCCGCTCTCGGCGAGTATCGCCTCGATCGCCTTGGCGGTGTAGTCGACGCCAAGCTCGGCGGCGGGCAGCCGCAAGGCGCGCTCGGCGGCCTCGGGCTCGAGCGGCCCGAGACTCGGAAACCCGAACAGTCGCTCGGCGTAGGTCTTTGCCTCGAGGATCAGCCCGGGGAGGGTGGGCAGGCCGGCACCGACGAGGCCGACCGGCAGCTGCCGCTGCGCCATCTGGTGCATCGCCGCGACCAGACTCTCGAGTTCCGGCTCCCCGAGGATCTGCAGCTCGTCCAACAAGAGGAGCACCCCGGAATCGGTCTCGGCGGCAAGGGCCCCGACCTCGGTGAGGAGCTCGCCGAGGTCCTGCTCGAGCTCGCCACTGTCGGCGAGGCCTCGCTCTGGCTCCCATTCAAAGCCTAGGCTCACCTGGCCCTCGGAGCCGATCGTGGTCGTGAACGATCCCAGCGCTCCGCGGGCTCGACGCAGTGCCCGGCGGACCGCACCTCCCCGCTCGTAGGCGGCGAGGGTGGCGCCCACGAGCCTGGCGATGACGACCCGGAAGTCGCTCTCGCGACGCCACTCGTGGCGGAGCGCTTTCCATCCCGCCGACTCGGCGCGCGATGCGAACTCGGTGAGGAGCACCGTCTTGCCGACGCCGCGCAGCCCGTGGATGATCAGGCTCTTCTCACTGCGACCGCGCGAGAGACGGCCGAGCAGATGCGAGAACCGCTCGACCTCACGCTCGCGCCCCACCAGGGCGGGTGGCAACGTGCCAGCGCCCGGCGCGTATGGGTTCTCGAGCGGATCCACCTCGCATGAGTCTAGCGATATCTAGTATTTTCTAGTGATTCCGCTAGAGACGTGAATAATCTAATAGAGAGCGGCGCGAGAAGGCAATCGGCAATCCGCCGGCAGGCGGCCCCGTTGACCGGTCCGCCCTCACTGCTCGATCATCTGTGGATCTTCTCGCCCCGTTCGAGCATGGCGACGAATTTGTGCAGGCGCCGCTCGCGGGTCTCCGGCTTCTTCGCATCGTCGAGTCGGTAGAGGATCGCGTAGCGGTTGGCGCTGTCGAGCTCGGCGAAGAAATCGCGGGCGGCCTCGTTGCGATCGAGCTCCCGCTGCAGGTCGTCGGGCACCTTGGCGGTGCGCTGGCCGGCGTAGGCCGCCTCCCAGCGGCCGTCCGCCTTGGCCGCCTCGACCTCGGCCAGGCCGGCGGGGCGCATCGCGCCGGAAGCGATCAGCGCCTCCGCCTTCTCACGGTTGATGCGGGACCACTTGCCGCCCGGCCGCCGCGGCGTGAAGCGCTGCAGGAAGAAGCGCTCGTCGAAGCCACGCTTCTGGCTGTCGATCCAGCCGAAGCAGAGCGCCAGCTCGAGCGCTTCGGCGTAAGTGACGCTGGCGATCCCGGACCCCTTCTTGCCGATCTTCAGCCAGATCCCGTCGCTGCCGGCGTGGTTTACCTCGAGCCACTCCTCCATCTCCGCGGCGGAGGCGAAGGGGAGGATCGGCAGATCGTCGGCCATGCCCGAAGAGGATGACGGCTCGCCCGGCCCAGAGACCGGCGGCGTCCGCCAACAGGTCCACCCAAGCGGGGGTCGGGGGAAGACGGGATGAAGATCAACTCGCCGCAGCCAGCCGCCACGGAAGCGGCGACGCGCCGTCGTCGTCAGGTCGAATACAACGGGCTCCCTCGTTGGGCCAATGGGCCGGATACCGGGCCGGATGGAACTCCCCCGTCCACAGCTATACTCGCCGTCCGCGCGGCTGTAGCTCAGCTGGCTAGAGCGTCTGCTTGCCATGCAGAAGGTCGTGGGTTCGAATCCCATCAGCCGCTTTTTCGGGAATGCCCTGCACGTTGGGGGGTTGAGTTCGGCACGGGTCGCCGAAACCAAATGGAACCATCCCCGCATATCGCCGTTATTCCAGGCACTAATGCGCATTAGTGCCTGGAATGGCCCGGATGCGCGGCGATTGGCGGTGATTCCGCCTTGCATTGATCCCGCAGCTGCGTAACGGGCGGACGGCGAGGTACCCTAGCCCTATGGCCCAGGAGCGAATCACCGTCGACCCAAACCGGATGCGCGGCCTGCCCAGCATCCGAGACACCCGCGTGACCGTCAGCGCGGTGCTCGGTCAGCTTGCCGCTGGCGCCAGCATCGACGAGCTGCTGGCCGACTATCCCTATCTGGAACGCGAGGACGTCCTCGCCGCGCTCGAATACGCAGCAGCCGCTGCGCAGGAGCGCGAGCTGGCAGTTGTAGTTCCGGCAGCGTGAAGCTGCTCCTCGACGCAAACCTCTCGCCCGAGGTCGCGAGACTCCTCAAAGAGGCTGGGCACGATGCGATCCACGTTGCGGATATCGGCCTGCTGACCGCAACCGACCCTGAGATTCTGCAGACCGCGTCGACAGAGAAGCGCATCCTGCTCACGGCAGATTCCGACTTTGGGGCACTACTGGCATTGGGCTCATTGGCGTCGCCATCTGTCCTGCTTTTGCGCTCGGCTGATCATCTGCGTCCTTCCGAGCAGGCGGAGCTAGTCGTGGTCAACCTGCCACCGATCGCCGAAGACCTGGAGAAGGGAGCAATCGCGAGCCTCACGAGTGATCGCCTGCGCGTTCGTGAGCTACCCATCGCGGCTGAGAGCCACGGCGAGTAACCGCTGCCGAGGCGAGAAGAGAACCGTAGTAGGTATCCGAAACCGAGCCGGCTCATTTGACCCGCGCCAGCTGCCTCCAGGGAAAGGAGGCGGCTGCGCACGTCAATTTCGCAGCCTTGTTCGTAGCCTCCTTCCAGGGAGGACGCCCCCAGAAGCCGTGGAGCGTCTATGGGCAGGCCAGCAAAACGGTCGCTCCCTTCGGCACGGCGGAATCAGCCGTCCCGTCTCTCATACTTCTGACCTTGGCGCGGAGAGCGAAGACCTACAAGGCCGAGGTCGCTATCGAGCTGTCTGCACCCCTTTGGCTCGGTCCCGAGTTCCTGGGGCTGCTGAAGCCAGCGCGGATCGGCGGCGTCGACCTGCATGTCGTACTCCCGAGCTTCGGAGGCGAGGTGGGTGAGAGAACGGTCCTTCATTCACGTTCGCGACACGACTGGATTGGCTTCTTCGCAGAGCGCGACCGTGACGACGATCGCGACTGGCCCTTCGGCGGTGTCGCGAAGTGGAATCAGGACGAGGCCGTGGAATTCACGGCTCATCGGCTACTGGCGCTGCCCAGGCACCGGGTCACGGCCGCGGAAGCGCGGAAGCTCAAGCTCGCCGTCGATGGATGGGTGCTGTCACTCGAAACATGGATCGATGTGGTCGCTCGCGCCGACCAGCGGAAGCGGACGATCAGAATCGACCACCAAGGGGACTCCGCCCTCGTCTGGCTCGATCGAGGCGGGCAGTCGGGCGAGCTGATACCTGGCAAGCAGAGGGTTATGGTCGAGTTCGGGAGCGCGCTGGCGATTACGCCGTGGCAATGGGGAAAAATGCTGAGGGAGGTGAGTGACCGAACCGTGCCTCCCGAGGCCCATCTCTTCCTACGAGACGCGCGACACGCCCTGAACAGTGGCCAGCATCGCCGCTCGGTGCTCGACTCGGCCACTGCTGCGGAGCTAAGCCTGGCGAAGCTCCGGGACGATTTCCTCAAGAGCAGCAACATCCGCCTGGCTGGCTACGTCAGCAGGAAGGTGCGGCAGATCGACGGCCTGTCGAAGTTCCTCAAAGAGACAGGTCGCAAGGTTCCAGATGGGATCAAGGGCGAGCTAAGCGAGCCGAGAAACAAAGCGATCCACGCGGGCCACGAACTGGACAAAAAGACCGCGGACGCGGCACTCGGAAAGGCAGAAGAAGTCGTTGACCTCGCATTTCCTTGGAAGAAGCTGCTCTAGACTCAGCCGTCGAGAAGATCGATTGGAAAGTCGGTCGCCTCGATAGCTGAATAGCCAAAAGAAGGATGGGCCAGTCGGCATTCCGAGAGGTTCCTCTCGAAATCGAGGATTAGATCGAGTGACTTGGGGCCCCATCGCTCGTCTCGTTGGCGACGCCTCAAGTCCACGTCGCTGGCGGCGGCGATTAGCTGCTTGAGTTCATCTTCCAGCTCAAGATCGTCCACCTGAATGAACCGGATCGTGCTTTGGCCCCGGATCGGGGTCTGCTTGAAGTCAACGCGATTCGTGCCGGTAATCGGAACGGGCGTAGATTCCAGCCGAGCCCTCTTGGTTAGAACGACCTCAGTCGCTACAAGCTTCCCATCGCGGTATGCCTGTCCTGAAGTTTTGCGGGTCTCCACTCCTTCATGATGGCGCATGGCAGGCTCGTTGCAAAACGGCTAGATAGCCAGCCTCTGCCCTCACGCCCCAGGTGCCGAAGCCACCGACCCAATGCGGGTACGGCTAGAGTCTTCGCCGTGAGAAGTGGGGCCATTCTTGGGATCGTGGGAGTGCTGGCGGCAATCTGGATCGGCTGTGGCAACGCGGATAGCGATGCGCCCGAAGGACCGACTCCGGCTAAGGCGACGCAAGCGCGGGACGCCGAAGCGCAAGCAGCACGCGAAGCGCAGGAACAGCGCGAAGTCGAAGCTGAAATCAGGGGTGAAGAACGACAGCGAACGAAGGAAGCGGCGAAGGCAGAGCCAGCGCCCGAGCCCGAATCTTCCGGCGGAAAGTTCACCGGAAGCTCAGGCAAAGCGCTACCAGGAAGACCGCGAAATCTGCGGTTTGTTCCCGCCCTCGCAGATCGCCAAGGAATATGGCCTTCCCGTCAGTGCAGATCCGGTCTCCATCGCAGAAGCGTATGCGGACGGCTACCAGCCGCAGTTCCACCAGGCGGCGTTCGAGGGCTGTTTGGACGGTCTCGGTTCCTGACGCCGCAACGTCTGATGCAATTAGTGCATGGAACAGCACCGCACTGAACTACTGAGAGAAGCGAACATTTTGGACGCTGATGCGGTTCGCCAAGAGGGCGCGCGCCGCAGCATGACTCCGGAGCAGGAGAGCTTTTGGATGGGTCCGCGGAAAGAGCGGGTCGCCCGTCTTCGTCAGAGAGCGACAAGCCTCCGCGACGCGGCTCACGCCGTTACCGCGGTCTCCCTCTCCTGACGCTTGGTGAAGCGAGGAGAACGTACAGACGGCCAACTCGCCGCGTGGGCGAAGGAGCACCTGGTCTACGAGGTAGACACGATGGTCTTCGCCTTGGAACAGTTGGCCGAGGAGCCCGAAGGAATGGGCGCGAACGTCGCCTTGGAGTCGTTTGCCGTCCACGCCAGGTGCCTGTTCGAGTTCTTGTGGTGCAAGCCCAACCCCAAGTACGACAATGACGCCTTCGCCTCGGATTTCTCAAACGAGTGGGATGGGCGACGTGGTGCCATCCCCCCGAATCTGGCAGAAGTCAAAGGCCGCAACAGGTTCGGCGAGGAGGTTTTCCACCTCACCTACAACAGGATCAGCGGTTCGGACGAGGAGAAGGTCTGGCTGTGCGGTGAAATGGCGATGGAGATTGCCAGCGCGCTGAAGCTGTTTGCCGAACTAGCGCGTCCCGATGCCCTCGATGAGCCCACTCGGTTGCGGCTCAGTTCGGTGGCAGTGGAGGGGCGAGGCGACGACGGCCAGCCGACCGATCAGATTCTCAGGCTCGACTACAGGAACCTCGCCGCCGTGACGGGTGCCACCTCGATGGACCCGAGCCAGTTCGGGAACGGAACGATCAACGTCCGCAACCTCGAAGTTGGCAGCTAGGGCCTTCACTAGGAATGGCGGAGGGAATCATCATCGGGGTCGTGGTGGGCCTTATCGTTGCCGCGATCATTGGCCTGGTCGGATGGCTGCGTAAGGAGGAGAACCGGGAACGGTTGAAGCAGGCAGTCTGCCAGCACGATTGGTACAGCCCAATGGACGAAAACCGCCCGGGGGACCCGGTGATCGTCCTAACCCCTTTCTCCGAGGAATGCCGGAAGTGCGGCAAGACCCGCTGAGCGCCGTGCGGCTCATCGGTACGCTGGTCCCGTGGCGCGCATCGCTTCCACCGGCGGACTCGTAACCGTCACGAACCTACCGCATCGACTTCACGATCGCCTTCGACCAGCCCCGCGAGGATGGCTGGATCTGCCCAGTGCCACGCGGCGTTAGGCGCCGCGATCTCGCTCCGCCGCTGGCGTCGTGAAGCGGGCGTTGGGGTGCGCCGAGGGAGTGTCGGAGGCCGGCGTCCACTCGTTGCCGTGCCAGTCGATCAGGTGCTCGGCGGCTCCGAGGTCATCCCCTCCCACCAGACGTCGCCGTCGTCGGTCTTGGCGCAGTTGGTGAAGATCGAGTTGCTCTCGATCCTCCGCATCGCGTTCGGGTTGGTCGCCTCGCCGGTGGGGCGACGCCGAAGAAGCCGGCCTCGGGGTTGACCGCGTGGAGGCGGCCGTCCTCGCCGAATTTCATCCAGGCGATGTCGTCGCCTACCGTCTCCACCTTCCAGTCGGGCAGGGTCGGAATCAGCATCGCCAGGTTGGTCTTGTCGCAGGCCGAGGGGAAGGCGCCGGTGACGAACTTGACCTCGCCCTCGGGCGAGGTCAGCTTGAGGATCAGCATGTGCTCGGCCATCCAGCCCTCGTCGCGGGCCACCGCCGAGGCGATCCGCAGCGCGAAGCACCTCTTGCCGAGCAGCGCGTTGCCGCCGTAGCCGGAGCCGAAGGACCAGATCTCCCGCGTCTCCGGGTAGTGGACGATGTACTTGTTCTCCTCGTTGCAGGGCCAGGGGACGTCCTCGGCCCCGTCGGCGAGTGGCATCCCGACCGAGTGCACGCAGGGGACGAAGTCGCCGTCGGCGCCGAGTTGGTCGAGGGCGGCCTGCCCCATCCGGGTCATGATCCGCATGTTCGTCGCGACGTAGGCCGAGTCGGTCGGCTGGATCCCGATTTCGGAGATCTCCGAGCCCAGCGGCCCCATCGAAAACGGCACCACGTACATCGTGCGGCCGGCCATGCAGCCCTTGAAGAGCCCGTTCAGCGTCGCCTGCATCTCGGCCGGGCCCCGCCGCCGGTTGCTGGTCGGGCTGGCGTCCTCCTCGCACTGGGAGCAGATGAAGGTGCGGTCTTCGACCCGGGCGACGTCGGCGGGGTCGGAGAGGGCGAGGTAGGAGTTCGGCCGCTTCGCGTCGGAGAGGCGCTCGAAGGTGACGGCGTCGATCAGGGCCTGGGCGAGGGAGTCGTACTCCGCGGCGGAGCCGTCGCACCAGTGGACGGCGCTGATTGCATTGGGCGGATATGAGGGGCTCCGTATATATCGGTGCGGCCTCTCATGTGGCCGTAGCGCCTAGTCGCCTTCACGGAACTGCCGCAGGCTCCGAAGCGCGTCAAGCCAGCGCACGAGGATCGTTGGGCCGCGCTCAAGGAGGTAAACGGCAGCGATCACCACCAAGACGACAACAGGGCCAAGTAGCCCAACAAGATAGGGCCACAGCGAAGACATCAGCACATGCCCCCGGCAGCGTGATTTTTCTCAGAGTTGTCCATTAATGCGATCACCGAATCGGCGATTCACCAATGGGCTGCCTAGCGATGAGCGTAGACGAATCGCCAGTGGACTGTGCGGCGGATTCCTTATCGGGGCGAAGCTCCGTGCGAGGCTCCGATTCGCAGACTTAGAGATGCTCGCTGGCGCCCATGCACCTCGCCCGGAGCGTTTCAAGAGGTGGCGATGCCAGCGACGAGATCGCGCTTGCCGCGAACGCCCCTGGCGGAAATCGAACCGGCCCCTCGCGTTTCGGGCACTTCTGCGCCGAAGTTCCCAAATCGCTGCATATCGGCGCATATCCGCGCGTATTTCCAGTCACGGCCGCCTGCCACGTCGCTACGAAATCCCTGCAAGTGCGCCTGTTCGCCGACCGCTGCTCTCGGAGACGGTCCTAGTTGCCATGCAGAAGGTCGTGGGTTCGAATCCCATCAGCCGCTTTTTGTGGCTCTCCTGACATTCCCGTGGGCGAAGTAAGCACCTGAAGCAAGGCGCACGCCGCTCCGCGCCTAGGTTTCCGGCTTCTCGAAGGCTGGAATCGAAAGGAGCGGCAACGACGTGCGCAGAGAAAGGGGATGGGCACGCCTGCTCGGTTTGGAGCGGGCGGTCATCGAAGGCGTCGAGATCGACGACAGAGGGCAGGTGGTGGTGGCGATCCGGCCGCACCATCGGGAGCGGGGCCGCTGCGGCGTCTGCCGCCGTCGCGCTGCGGGCTTCGACCGCGGCGAGGGCGTCGGCGTTGGCGTGCGCTGGACCTCGGGACGAGCGTCGCCTACCTGGAGGCCGACGCTCCCAGGGTCCGTTGCCCCGAGCACGGCGTCGTCGTGGGCGCCGTTCCCTGGGCGCGCCACGGCTCACGCTTCACCCGCGCCTTCGAGCAGCAGGTCGCCTGGCTGGCGGTAAACGCCTCTGCCAGCGCGGTCGCAGAGCTGATGCGGACCAGCTGGCGCAGCGTCGGGGCGATCTGCGAACGGGTGGCCGTGGAGGCAGGGCGAAAGGCGGACCTGCTCGCCGGCCTCGAGCGGATCGGCATCGATGAGATCTCTCACCGCAAGGGCCACCGCTACCTAACCGTGGTCGTCGACCACGACAGCGGCAGGCTGGTCTGGGCGGCGCCGGGTAAGGACAAGAAGACGGTCGAAGCCTTCTTCGAGGCGCTCGGCCCCCGGCGCACCAACCGCCTGCAGCTGGTCTCCTGCGACATGGCGCCCTGGATCGAGGCGGTGCTGGCCAAGCGCTGCCCGAAGGCCAAGCGCTGCGTCGACCCGTTCCACGTCGTCCAGCTCGCCACCGAAGCGCTCGACCGAGTCCGCCGCCAGCTCTGAGACCGAGCGGCCTTCGACCAGATGCGCCTCGACCAGGTACCGCGCCTTTGCCACAGGAGATCTCCCTTCGTTGGGTGTCTCCTATGTCTCGACACAGGTGGGTTGTGCCAGACTTAGGGCGATGCAGTACGACGCGGAGTGCAGCGGTGCCATCCGCCGCCCACCGAATGGTAAGCGTCTGAGTCGGCTGAACCACTACAGGAATGGGGGCTCGTCTTGCTATTCGTCGGACTAGGCATCTTGTATTTCGTTCTCTTGGTTGTTCTTGGTGTCAGGACGTTCCAGAACAAGCACTACGTCCTCTTCACTCTTGGTTTCGTCATTCCGGTCATCTGGATCGTCGGGGCAATGCTGCCGCCGAAAGGCATGTCCCATGTGGATGAGCTGTATGCCCGCCGCGGCGAGACGGATTAGGTGCCTCGGCTGCCCCGCGCGCCTTGTCTGATGATCAATCCCAAGTAGCTCGACGGCCCGGGGTGTACCGAATATGGTCGGTATCCCACGATCGAGGAGGCTGTTTGTTATGTACGTGCCGTCAGGTTCACCGACGTGTCTGCCGAGCGAATGCGGGAGCTCCTTGTCCGCATCGAGGAGTCCGACGGGCCACCCCGGCGTGCCCGCCACGGGCCTCGAGATCTTGTTCGATGAGGCCCAGGGCACGGCTGTGGTCCTTCAGCAATTCGAGAGCGCGGAGGACATGGAGGCCGGAGCCAAGGTGTTCAGCGCGATGGATTCGTCGGGGACGCCCGGCTCTCGTGCCTCGGTGGACATGTGCGAGGTGAAGCTCGAGCGAACGCTCTCCTGAGGCCTCGCTCGTTCGACAACCACGGCCACCTCTACGGACCCGATTGGCTCGATGACTGCCTATGGACCGGTCAGAGACTTACTTTTGGCTCGGGGAGGGGTAGAGGGGTCTCAAGCCGGCGATCGAGACTGCGCCGAGGCCTTCAAGCACGCTTCGACCGCTGACTGATTCGAAGCTGCAGGAGAGCTCCGTGGTGCATTCACCGGAGGCCGAGGAGTCGGCGCCGGGGATCAGGCTGAAGGTGAAGGCTCGAGACGAGGCTGCAGCTGGCCAGAGCCAGCCACCGCCTTCGCTCATGTGGTTGGCCCATAGCTGAGCAAGCGACGGCTCCAAGTGAACGAAGGCGCCGGGGACTTCTTCGACTTCAGTGCAGCGCCTGGGATCTTCAGTGAGGTTCCTCAGTCTCGCTGACGAGCGAACGAAGACGTGGTTGCCGTCGCTGGTCGCGACGACGTCAACCTCGCCGCCGGGGGGCTCGCCGGTTTCTGCATAGCGAAGAACCCCCGCTTTCGCTGAGGTGAGGGCGAAGGCCGCGGCGGCCCCAAAAAGCAAGACGGCGTCGTGTCCTTCTCCGGAAACGGCCAGTGAGCGGAGGTCATTGCCGCAGTTGCCCGACGATATCCAGGTCGCGGGTGCCACCTGTGAGGCGGGCCCGCCGCAGCCCGCGTAGACACCCCCGACGCTGCGGAACAGCTCGCCGAGCCCGTGCGAGATCATCAGCGGATCGGGCAGCCTTGGACACAGATCGGCATAGGTGGGCGGCGGCGAGTCGACTTCCATCTGGATCGGCGCCGATCCCGGGTCAATCCCAAGCTTGGGCGCGAGCGGCGGAAGCGAGGGCAGATTGGGAGCCGCCAGATGCACGACTTCGGCGAAGGCCAGGCCGGCGTAGCAGGCCCAGATCACAACCAGGAGAGAGAGGGTGCGATTCAGGAAGAAGCTGATCTGGCCTTTTGGCGTCCTGCGCTGAACCATGCGCGGCACGGTTTCGGCGCCGATCACGTTGGGCGCGGTTTTCGAGCGCTCTTTCCACAGTCGCACCGCCTCGCTCGAGGACACGCGATCGGTGCCGCTGTCGATTGTGTGGAATTCCTCCAGCGTCACCATTGTGTGACCGGCGACCCACGCCCGCTGATGCAATGCGGCGACCAGGAGGAGGGCTAGGAGGGGAACAGCGAATGGAGCGTCGATGACCGTCGTCAGCAGAGCGAGGGCGACGCCGATGCCGATCCAGGCCCAGCCAAGGTGAATGTCCGAACGCACCTGCGCCCTGAGGTCACGATGGCGGCCGTGGTCGGGATCGCGATAATGAACTATCGCTCTCCCGAGGTACCTGACACCGGTGGCGACCACGCCAAGTGCGAAGGCGACGAGGGCAAGCTCGCGATGACTGATGATCGCGAAGGCGACGGCGAGGATGCCGGTTGCCAGAGCGGCGACTAGAGCACGGCGCAGCTGCCGCAGCACAGCGCGACGGACCCGCGCGTCCTCTCTTCGCTTCGCCACCAAGCCTCCCGGGGTAGAGCTCAGTTTGATTCTTGGCCTTCAGGGCCAATTCGGACTTCATTCTTCGTCCGACCCGTACTACCTTCAGGCAGGCCGATGTCGAAGTCCGGTCGGACGGCGTCGATGCCGATGGCTCGGTCTTTGTCGAGGTCTTCGCTCACGTCGGGAAGCTTCGCGGCGGTCAGCGGCACAAGGTGTCGACCGACGCCCTCAAGCTGCTCGCGATTCGCGCCGTCTACTCCGAGGCCCGATTGATCCTCGCCTTCGCGGATGGCGAAGCCGCAGCGTCGGTGTCGGGCGTCGTCCGCACCAGACTGCGAGTGCCCCCCGACCTCGACGACCAAGGTGCGAAGGAGCGAGTCATCAATCGCCTCTCGCAGATGCGATTCACGACCGAGGGACGACAACCCCGAGGTCTCTATCTGCTGACCTGCCATGAGGCAAAGGGTCGAGAGTTCGACATGGTCATCCTTCCCTATGTCAGTGACCAGATATTTCCCGACGACGACGACGAGGAACAAAGACAGCTTCTTTACGTGGCCCTGACGCGGGCTCGCCAGCGGATCCTCATTCGCACTGCGGCCGGCAAGCTGCCGAAGCACTGCGAGGCAATGGGTCTGGCGCTTTGACAGGACAGGGATGGCTCGACGCCACGAGGAAAGATCATCGGCATCCAGGCTTCGGGTTTGGGCGCCGAAGAGCAGCCAATTGATCCTTTTTCTTCTTGGGGATCGTTGCGTGGGGGATTGCCCTCGGGGGAGGTCGTCTACGCGTTGCAGGTGATGTTGAGCCGTGGCGTCGACGGTGGTCCCACGCCCGAGGCGCTGCGCGACCGCTTTCTCAAAGCAAGGATTTGGGCGATGCTCGACTTAGTGAAGAGGAGCCGTTTTGTCGGCTCCTCGTGACCGACATCGTTCCCCCGCCCAACCTTCTCGACCGCTTTCGGTCAATCGAACCGGCCTTGCCGATCTCGGGCACTTCTGCGCCGAAGTTCCCAAAATCGCTGCATATCAACGCATATCCGCGCATATTGATGATCGCGTTCGTCTGTCGCGCGTCTACGAAACCCCTGCAAGCAGCCATATTCGCGTAAGCGTTCAGCCCCAGCGCCGGTTTCGACTCACCTCAGACCAGCGAAGGAGCGGGGCTGGCGCGCGAAGCGGCACCCATCGCCTCGACCAGGAAGCCGAAGAGGGAGTGGCCCTGCAGCCGGCATGTCTGGGAGACCGAGAGCATCCGCTCGGCAAAGCGCTCGCCCGCCTCGGATTGACTGCCAAGGGAGATCTTGCGGTAGATGACCGCCCCACGCAGGCCGCGCTCGGCCCTGTTGTTGGTCGGCTCCACTCCCTCGATCTCGGTGAAGGTCCAAAGCGCAGGCCAGATCTTCAAGAGGTTGCGGGCGAAGGTGCGGAACCGGCGGTTGCGGGTGCTCTTGGTGCGGTGGGGCTCCAACAGTGCCCGAAGCTCGCGCTTCAGCGGCGCGATCTCACGGGCGAGGCGCTCGCGGTCTGCGTGGGTGGCGAAGGCATCCCAGGCCGCGAACAGGCCCCGGCACACCTCAAGGCCCGCCTCGCCGAAGCGCTGCTGGTCGGCCAGCCCTTCGGAGTGGCGGCGGAAGTCGCGCAGCAGGTGCGCCCAGCAGACCTGGCGGCGGGCGGGGTCCAGGGAGTCATAGGCCCACCAGCGATCCGAAGAGACGATGCCGGCGAAGCCCTCGCCGATCAGCTCGGGTAACTCGCGCTCATGGCGATCGGCGGCGATGTGGAAAGCGGCAAAGCGCTCGGCGATGGCGCCCCACAGCGTGCGGCGCTGCCCGCCGCAACGCCAGCCCGTCTCATCGACCCACAAGACGGGCGCATCCTTGACCGCCTCGCGCAGCCCAGCGTAGGGCTCGGCCAGGGCGGCGGAGGCGCGCTGGCAGATCGCATCGACCGAGCCACTGGAGACAGCGCAGCCGAAGAGCTCCTCGCAAAGCTCTGAGGCGTCGCGGCGGGAGACCCTGTTTCGCACCGACAGCAGGGCGATCGCCGCCTGCAGGCGAGGGCCGAAGGCGCTTCGGCGGACCTCCGCGGGCAGCTGCGCGCGGGTGCGCTGCCCGCACTGTGAGCAGCGCAGCAGATGGGCGCGGTGCTCGGCGATCCTCACCGCGATCGGCGGCAGCTCGGCAACCTGGTGGCGGTGTGGCTCCCCAGCGGGTTGTCGCCCACTGACGCTGAAGCCTCCCCCGCAACCCGAGCAGCGCTCGGGCCAGTGCTCGACGATCTCATCCAGCTGCGCTTCGGCCACCAGCTTGCGAGCCGTTCCCTTGTGGCCGGGCTGGGCGCCCTGCCTGCGCGAGCTCGGCAGCTTGAGCTGGGGAGCCTTCCCCGGCGGGTCGGCCGAAGGCGGCTGGGAGGAGTTCTGGGAGCTCTCGCGCAGCTTCTCCTCGAGCCGCTCGATCCTCGCCTCCAGGCGGGTTACCTGGCGCTCATAGCGGGCCGTCAGCTCGACCAGGAACTCGACGCACGCCTCGCGACCGGCGTCATAGATCGCCTCGGCTTCGGCGCGCTCCACGCCAAGAGAGTTCGCCGGGGAGCGGTTATGTCCCCCTGTATGGCTGAACGCTTACATATTCGCTGCCCGCTGCTCTCGGAGACCGGCGTAGTTGCCATGCAGAAGGTCGTGGGTTCGAATCCCATCAGCCGCTTGCGAGAAACCTCCGCCCTGGAACGGCGATTCGGCCGGTGGAGATGATACCCAGTATTTGGTAGACTGCCTTCAGTTCCGGCGGGCGGTCGCCGGTCCAGCAACAAGAGGGGGCTCAGCATCAATGGCCCAAAAAGCCCTCGTTGCGTTGTGCGGCGCTCGATGTCGCGGCGGTCCCTCCCTCCGTCGCCTCGGCGCGAGCACCCGTCGGGCTCGGCGGCCGTCCATCCGGGAGCGCCCTCGGGGAGCAGGGTCGGACTCTGGGCCCGGCCGCTCGGCGTCAGCCATCGAGCGCGGCATTGACGAGGCGGTCGGCCTCGGCGTTGTGCTCGCGGCGCACGTGGCGGATCGACCAGCTCTCGAAGTCGCTCAGCGCGGCCTTCACCTGAGCGTGCAGCTCGCGCATCGTCGCGTCCTTGACCTTGTACTCGCCCCTGACCTGCTTGACGACGAGCTCGGAGTCGCCGACCAGCTCCAGCTCGTTTGCCCCAAGCTCGGCCGCTCGCTCGATCCCCAGCAGCAGCGCCCTGTACTCGGCGACGTTGTTGGTCGCCCGGCCGATCCGCTCGCCGCGCTCCTCGAGCACCTCGCCGTCGGCTCCCTGGACGACAGCGGCGATCGCCGCCGGCCCAGGGTTGCCGCGCGCCCCGCCGTCGACGTTGACCACGAGCTTCACCTTCGCCCAAGCCAGCCCATGCGGCGGCGCACCGGCGAGCCGGCCGCGCCGAAGACGAGTCGCCCGTCCTCCGTCAGGCTCGCGTTCCAGTGGCGCGCGGAGCGGTCGAGCTGCTCGACCTCCTCGCCCCTGGCGATCTCCGTCACGGGCCGCGAGCCCTCGCCGACGTCGACGCCCCACTGGTACCAGCAGAGGTCCCAGGCGACGGTGACCCGCACCTCGCTCGCCGAGCCGGCCGCTGCACCGACCGAGACCGAGGGTCGCCCCAGGCTGCGAGTCAGCCCCGCCGCGGTGCGGGGGGCATCGCTTTCGTTGAAGCGGGCGACCGCGCGCTCGAGCCGGCTGCCGGGCGCCTCCACCTGTCGCCGCCTCACGTTCGCCCCGGGAGCGGCTGGATCGCGCTGGTAGATGCTCACACCTGAAAGCTAGTTCACCCGCGCCCCGGCAAGGCCCCTCAGCCCGCGGCTGAGACGACTCTTTCGGCCAGATGCGCCGGGACCTCCTCGTAGCGGTCGAACTCGACCTCGAAATCGGCCCGGCCGCCGCTGATCGAGCGCAGGTCGGGCGCGTAGTCGAGCACCTCGGCCATCGGCACCTCCGCCTTCACCTCGGTCATCCCGCCCTTCGGCTCCATCCCCAGCGGGTGCCCGCGGCGCGAGTTGAGGTCGCCGATCACGTCGCCGACGACGTCCTCGGGGCAACTCACCGCAAGCCGCACGATCGGCTCCAGCAGCACCGGGTCCGCCGCCTCCATCGCCTCCCTGAAGGCCATCGCGCCGGCGATCTTGAAGGCCATCTCCGAGGAGTCGACGTCGTGGTGCTTGCCGTCGACGAGCCGCACCCGCACCCCCTTCACCGGGTAGCCGGCGACCGTGCCGTGCGCCATCGCCTCCTCCACTCCCTTCTCCACCGCGGGGATGAAGCTGCCCGGGATCGCAGCGCCCTTGATCTTGTTGACGAAGTCCAGCCCGGTGCCGTCGCCCGCCGGCTCGATCTCGATCTGACAGTCGGCGAACTGCCCGCGCCCACCGGACTGCTTCTTGTAGCGGGCGTGAGCGGTGGCGTGGCTGCGGATCGACTCCTGGTAGGGCACGCGCGGCGGGTGCAGCTCGACCTCGACCCCGAAGCGCCGCTTCATCCGCTCGACCATCACCTCGACGTGGATCTGGGTGAGGCCGGCGATGATCTGCTCCCCGGTCTGGGCGTCGCGGTGGACGTCGAGGGTCGGGTCCTCCTCGGTGAGCCGGCGCACCGCCATCGCCGCCTTCTCCTCGTCCCCCTTGGACCGCGGCTCATAGGCAAAGGCCATCACCGGGTTGGGAAGGTCGAGCGGCGGGAAGGAGATTTCCTCCTGGCCGGCGCAGAGCACGTCGCCGGCGTGCGTCTCCTTCAGCTTGGCGACAGCGCCGATGTCGCCCGCCCCCAGCTCGGAGACGGGCCTCAGCTCCTTGCCGAGCGGCTGGCCCAGCTGCCCGATCCTCTCCTTCTGGGCACTGCTCACGTTGAACGCGTGCGAGTCCGAGCCCAGCGTCCCGCGGTAGACGCGGAAGAGGTTGACCCGGCCGGTGTAGGGGTCGGCGAGCGTCTTGAAGACATAGGCGACGAGCGGGCCCTCCTCGTCGGGCTCGATCTCGATCTCCTCCCCACTCGCCCCGCCCGCCGCCACCGCGCCGCGCATCGCCGGCGAGGGCAGGTCCTCGACCAGCGCCTCGAGCAGCCGGCCGGTGCCGAGGTTGCGCGTCGCCACCCCGCAGGTGACCGGGAAGATCCGCCCGTCGGTGACGCCGCGCTTCAGCACGCGCACGATCTCGTCATGGTCGATCTCCTCGCCCTCCAGGTAGCGCTCCATCAGCTCGTCGGAGTTCTCCGCCACCTCGTCCATCAGCTTCTCCCGGTATTCCTCGGCCTGCGCGCGCAGCTCGGCCGGGATCTCGACCTCCTCGGCCGCACCCGGTCCCGTCCCCTCGTAGACGAACGCCTTCAGGTCGATCAGGTCGATGACGCCGCGAACCTCCTGCTCGGCGCCGATCGGGATCTCGGTGGCGACGACGTGGGGGCCGAAGGCGGCCTTCAGCGAGTCGAGGGCAGCGAAGAAGTCGGCCCGCTCGCGGTCGAGCATGTTGACGAAGACGAGCCGGGCGAGGCCCTCGGCATCGGCGCGGCGCCAGAGCCGCTCGGTATGCACCTCGACCCCCATCGCCGCGTTGACGACGACCACGGCCGCGTCGGCGACCCGCAGCGCCGCGATCGCGTCGGCGACGAAGCTCGGCTCCCCGGGCGTGTCGATCAGGTTGATCTCCCGCCCGCCGTGCTCGAAGCAGGCGACGGCGGCGTTGATCGACATCGCCCGCTCCTGCTCGTCGGGCTCGTGGTCGGAGACGGTGGAGCCGTCGGTCACGCTCCCCAGCCGGCTCACGGCCCCCGCCTCGAACAGCATCGCCTCGTGCAGGCTCGTCTTGCCGCAGCCCCGGTGCCCGATCAGGGCGACATTGCGAATCCGATCTGCGGCCTTGTGAGGCACGCATTTGAAGGTACACCCGGGGCGGGGCAATTCAAGCGGCTGGGTGGTTGGGGATGGCGGGTGCCCCTCCCCAGAACGCTCGGCGGGAGCCTCGCTGGAGTGTTCTGGGGAGGGGCACCCGCCATCCCCCTCGAAGCGTCGCAAGCTTCGAAGGAAATCCCACCTGAGACGCCGTTCCGGCCCAAGCAATCGACGAGTCTGCATTTACCCCCCTACAGCGGGGGTAAATGCAGACTCGTCGAAGCTTTCGCCAAAGCTTGGGGACCTTGGGGCCGGCTTCGTGGCCCCAGCGTTTCCGGGTGACGTGTTGAGAGGGAGCCTGGCCGTCCTCCAGACGAATGTCGCGAAGCGGCCGCCGCACTCGTGGTTCTAGGCGCGGCGTAGCCGCGCACTTCATTGCACCGCGCGCAAGCGCGCGGTGCTCAATTCGGCTGGAGGACGGCCAGGCTCCCCCTACCCTCAGCGGGAAATGACTAGACGGCCTGCAGGCCCGACTTGAGTCGCATCACTGCCTTGGTGTGCAGCTGGGAGACGCGCGACTCGGTGACGCCGAGGACCTCGCCGATCTCGCGCAGGGTGAGGTTCTCGTAGTAGTAGAGCGCGACGACGAGCTGCTCGCGCTCGGGCAGCGAGCCGATCGCCTCGGTCAGGCGGTCCTTGACCTCGCTGCTGGCAAGCGACTCCTGCGGGTCGTCGGCGCGCGGGTCGGAGATCGTGTCGAGCAGCGAGACCTGGTCGCCGGAGGAGTCCGAGACCGTCCACAGCTCGTCGAGCGCGTAGACCGAGGAGTTGGCGATCTCCAGCAGCGAGGTCTGCAGTTCGTCCTCGCTGACGCTCGAGCTTGTCGGCCAGCTCGGCCTCGGTCGGCGCCCGCTGCAGCTCGTGCTCGAGCTTGGCCTGCGCTGCCTCGATTTCGCGGGCGCGCGAGCGCACCGAGCGCGGCACCCAGTCGAGCGAGCGCAGCTCGTCGATGATCGCGCCGCGGATCCGGGTCATCGCGAAGGTCTCGAACTTGATCCCGCGCTCGGGCTCGAAGCGCTCGATCGCGCCGATCAGGCCCATCAGGCCGTAGGAGATCAGGTCGGCGTCGTCGACGTGGGACGGCAGCCCGGCCCCGAGGCGGCCGGCGACGAACTTGACCATCGGCGAGTAGGCGACGACCAGGCGCTCGCGGGCGCTGGCGTCCCCTTCGCCCTTGTAGCGGCGCCAAAGATCGCGAAGCTCAACCTCTTTTACCCCGGTTTCCATGGCTCCGGGGTGATTCT
This sequence comes from uncultured Solirubrobacterales bacterium, assembly GCA_963801245.1. Classification (GTDB taxonomy): domain Bacteria; phylum Actinomycetota; class Thermoleophilia; order Solirubrobacterales; family 70-9; genus VRUE01. The sequence goes on along the minus strand of CAWDEA010000003.1, from coordinate 297,509 downwards.
ACGAGTCGCGGTCGGGTTGTGTGGCGATCATGCCCGCGGATGGGTTGCAGCGTAGGCGTCGCGCAGGCGGGCGGCATCGACGCGAGTGTAGACCTGCGTGGTCGAGATCGAGGCGTGGCCGAGCAGCTCCTGGATCGTGCGCAGGTCGGCGCCGCCCTCCAGCAGGTGCGTGGCGAAGCTGTGCCGCAGCGAGTGCGGCGAGACGCCGGCGGCGAGCGCGGCCTCGCGCACCCAGAGCCCGAGACGGCGGGTGACGTCGGAGTTGGAGAGGCGGCGGCCGCTCTTGGAGAGGAAGAGCGCGCGCTCGCGCGGGTCGGCGGCGAGGGCGTGGCGGCCGCGCTCGGTGTAGCGCCGCAGCGCCCGCTGGGCGGGCTCGCCGACCGGCAGCAGGCGCTCCTTGGACCCCTTGCCGAGCACCCGCAGCTGCTCGGTCTCGAAGTCGAGCGCGCCGACGTCGAGGTTGACGATCTCCTCGCAGCGCAGGCCGCAGGAGTAGGCCAGCTCGAGCATCGCCCGGTCGCGCAGCTCCAGCGGCGTGCGCGCCGGGATCCGCTCCAGCAGCGTCGCGCACCTGCTCGGCCGATGAGCACCCGCGGCAGCTTCTCCTCGCGCTTCGGGCTGGAGACGAGGTCGGCGGGGTTCTGGCCGACCCGCTCGGTGCGCACGAGGAAGTCGAAGAGGCCGCGGATCGCGGCCAGCTTGCGGGCGACGGTCGCCGGCGCCGCTCCCGCCGAGGAGAGGCCCGCGGCGTAGCGGCGCACGTCGCGGTGGCGGACTCTCGCCCGGCGCCCGCTCTCCCGCCCACTCGACGAACTGGCCGAGGTCGACGCCGTAGGCGCGCCGGGTGCGCTCAGCGCTGCCGCGCGCCCGTCAGGTCGCGGTCGTAAGCAGCCAAAGCGTCGACCCAGTTCACAGAACCGGATTCGGCTCTCGCCGCCCCACGTCCTGCGAACCGAGGGTCAACCGATGAAGATCGGAGTGCCGACTTCGACCCGGTCGTACAGCTCTTCGACGTCGGGAATCGCCATCCGCACGCAGCCATGCGAGGCGGCGGTGCCGAGCGAGTAGGTCTCTTCGGTGCCGTGGATCCCGGCGCCTTCGAAGATCCCCATCCAGCGCGCCTTGATCGGGTTGGAGGGGCCCGGCGGGATCGTCCTGGCCGGCGAGGCTCCCGGCCCAGTCGGATTCGGGCACGTGCCAGGTCGGGTTTTCTTCCTTTTCCTGGATCGAGTAGAGGCCTTCCGGGGTTTCGAGCCCTTCCTGGCCGACCGCCACCGTGTAGGTCTTGGCCAGCTTCAGGTCTTCCCAGAGGCGCAGCGTGTAGGTGCCGCGGTCGAGCGTCAGGTAGGACGGGTAGGCGCCGGCGACTTCCTGCGTCGTCACCTCGGGTTTCGTGTGGTGGGTGCGGGCGGCGATCGTGTGGTCGGCGTCCGCGTTGAGGACGGCGGCGCTGAGCTGGCGGGTGAGCAGGTTGTCGCGCAGCTTGCGCCCGTTCTGCGCCGTGACCACGACGAGCGATTCGGCGCTCGGGTTCGACCGTCGCGTCCTGCGGCTTCGCGGTCGACGTCGGCGGCGACCCGGCGCACGAAGCGGTTGATCGCAGGCTGGGAGTAGGTGACGTCGGCGCCGATCCGCTCGTCGACTTCGTCGCCGGTCACGTAGCGCACGAGCCGCGCCGGAAGCCCGCCCTCGCGGCTGTCGTCGAGCGCTTCCTCGACCGCGACGTCGAGATCGGCGTGGACCTCGAGGCTTCTCGCCGGAAAGCTTCCAGCTCTCGCCGTCGTAGCCGACGCGGAGCGAGTGGCGCAGGGGGCGCAGCAGCTGGACGCGCACCGCCCGCCTCGCTTCCTCGGCGTTCATCCCGCCGACGTCGACGCCGGCGATCGTCACACCGTCGGCGATCTCGTCCTGCTGGGTGGTGTCGTATGCGTAGCCGACGGAGACGCCCAGGACGAGCAGAGCCAGGATCGCGACGATCGCAATTTTGTCTTTGCGACCCACTAAGGAGAGTTTAGGCACACGATCCGGTCGTTACGGTCGGATATCGTTCCGCTGAGCGATGAGTGCCAAGGCCAACGCCCGCAAGGGCTCCAAGGACGAAGTCCGCAAGGAGGTCTGGAAGGCGATGGACCGCGAGGGCGTGTCCCGCTTCCCCGGCGCCGAGGGCCGCATCCCCAACTTCGCCGGCGCGAAGCTGGCGGCCGAGAAGCTGGCCGGGCACCGGCTCTGGAAGCGCGCCCAGGTGATCAAGGCCAATCCAGACTCGCCCCAGACCTACGCCCGCCGCATCGCCCTCGAAGAGGGCAAGATCGTGATCATGGCCGTGCCGCGGCTGCGCGACCCCCACCCGTTCCGCGTCCTCGACCCGAAGAAGCTCTCCAAGCGAGCGGTGAAGGAGGCGGCGACGATCAAGGGCGCGCTCAAGCACGGACGCGTCGTCGCGCTCGACGAGCTGCCCGAGATCGACTTCGTGCTCTGCGGCTCGGTCGCGGTCAACCTCAGCGGCGCCCGGGTCGGCAAGGGCGGCGGCTACTCCGACCTCGAGTACGGGGTGCTGATCGACGCCGGCAAGATCGACGGCCACACCACGGTGGCGACGACCGTCCACCCGACCCAGATCCTGCGCGCGCCACCTGATGATGACGTCGCACGACCTGCCGGTCGACGTGATCGCCACGCCGCGCGCCGTGATCGAGGTCGAGCGCCAGTACGAGCGGCCGCGCGGCATCCTCTGGGACCACCTGCAGCCGCCGCAGATCCGCGAGATACCCATACTCGAACGTATGGGCTATGCCTGAGACGGCACCCGACGACTACGGCAATCCCGATCCCGAGTGGCTGGGGATCGACTGGCGCCCGCACGTGCACCGGGTCGAGCTGCCCGGGGCCACGCGTCAACTACGCCGAGATCGGCGAGGGCGAGCCGATCGTCTTCGTCCACGGCATCTCCGGCTCCTGGCAGAACTGGCTCGAAAACCTGCCCCACTTCGCGGCGCGGGCGCGCCGGGCGATCGCGCTCGACCTGCCCGGCTTCGGCGCCAGCCCGATGCCCGCCTGGGCGATCGACATGTCCGCGTACGGCCAGCTGCTGCACGACTTCTGCGAGAAGCTCGGGGTCGACCGGGGCGCGACGGTCGTCGGCAACTCGATGGGCGGCCTGGTCGCCGGCGAGGCGGTGCTCTCCGGGCCGGAGCGATTCGACCGGCTCGTCCTCGTCTCGGCCGCGGGGCTGATCAACACCTGGATGCCCCGGGAGCGGGGCCGGGCCACCTCGCATGCCTGGGGCACGTTCGGACCGGGGTTCGGCAAGGCCGCCCGTGAGGTCGTCACCCACAAGCGCGCCCGCTACGCGATGTTCCGGCTCTTCATGCGCTACCCGGGGCGACTGCGCAAGGAGCTGCTCTGGGAGCAGATGGCCTCGGGGCTGCCGGCGTCCGGGTTCGCCGACGCGCTCGACGCGGTGATCGAATACGACGCCCGCCACCGGCTGGAAGAGATCGAGATCCCGATGATGATCGTCTGGGGCACCGACGACTGGGTGATCCCAGCCGCCGCGGCCCTCAGCTACAACCGGCGCATCCCCCACTCGCGCCTGGAGATCTTCGAGAAGACCGGCCACGTGCCGCAGATGGAGCGACCGGCCAGGTTCAACGCGCTGCTCGACGAGTTCCTGAGCGACTAAGCGGTCACCGCGCCGTGCGCGGCTGAGCTGACCGTCGCCGCGTACTTGGCCATCACACCGGGGCCGAAGGGGGACGGTGGGGAGTTCGTAGACGGCGACGCGCTCGGCGATCTCCTCGTCGGAGAGGTCGACGTCGAGGCGGCGGTTGTCGATGTCGACGGTGATCCCGTCGCCCTCGCTGGATCGCGGCGATCGGCCCGCCCTTGGCCGCCTCGGGGGCGACGTGGCCGATCATCAGGCCGCGGGTGGCGCCGGAGAAGCGGCCGTCGGTGACCATCGCGACGCTCTCGCCCAGCCCCTCGCCGACGATCGCCGCGGTGACCTGGAGCATCTCGCGCATCCCCGGGCCGCCGACCGGGCCCTCGTTGCGGATCACGACGACGTCGCCCGGCTCGATCTTCTGGTCCTTGACCGCGCGGAAGCATTCCTCTTCGGACTCGAAGACCCGGGCCGGCCCAGTCTGCTGGGTCCGCTCGGTGCCGGCGAGCTTCACCACGGCCCCTTCCGGCGCGAGGTTGCCGCCCAGGATCGCCAGGCCGCCTTCGCCCTTCACCGGGTCGCCGAGCGGGCGCACGACCTCCTGGCCGGGAGCCTCGGTCGCCTCGGATGCCACCTCGCCGATCGTCTTGCCCGGTGACCGTGATCGCGTCGGAGTGCAGGCTGCCCGATTCGGCGAGCCGCTTGAGGATGACCGGCACGCCGCCGGCCGCGTAGAGGTCGGTGGCGACGAAGCGCCCGCCGGGCTTGAGGTCGGCGAAGAGCGGCGTCGCACGGGAGATCCGCTCGAAGTCGTCCATGGTCAGCTCGATCTCGAGCTCGCGGGCGAGCGCGATCAGGTGCAGGACGGCGTTGGTCGAGCCCCCCGAAGCGCAGACGCAGGCGATCGCGTTCTCGAGCGAGTCGCGCGTGATCACCTTGCTCGGCCGCAGGTCCTCGACGAGGACGTTCAGCACCAGCTCGCCGATCCTCTCGGCGACGGTCCCCTTGTCGTCGTCTTCGGCGGGCACCATCGCCGAGCCGCCGGCGCTGATCCCGAGGGCCTCGAAGGCACAGGCCATCGTGTTGGCGGTGAACTGGCCGCCGCAGGCCCCGGCGCCGGGGCTCGCCACGCCCTCCAGCTCATGCAGTTCCTCGTCGCTCATGTCGCCCGCGTTGTGGGCGCCGATCGCCTCGAAGATGTCGAGGATGGTGACGTCGCGCCCGTGCCAGTGGCCGGGGGCGATCGAGCCGCCGTAGAGGACGACCGACGGGACATCGAGCCGGGCCAGCGCCATCGCGCAGCCCGGGATCGTCTTGTCGCAGGCGCAGAGGGCGACGATCGCGTCGAACTGGTAGCCGCGCGCCATCAGCTCGATCGAGTCGGCGATCACCTCGCGGCTGATCAGCGAGGCCTTCATCCCCTGGGTGCCCATCGTCACCCCGTCGGAGACGGCGACGGTGTTGAACTCCATCGGCGTGCCGCCCGCCGCGCGCACCCCCTGCTTGACGTGCTCGGCGAGGCCGCGCAGATGGAAGTTGCAGGGCATCGCCTCCGTCCAGGTGTTGGCGATCCCGATCGTCGGCCGGCTGAGCGCGTCGTCGTCGAACCCGATCCCCTTCATGTAGGCGCGCGAGTGGGCGCGGTCGGGCCCGTCGAAGACGACGCTGGAGCGCGGGCGAGGAAGCTTGGTCGTGGTGGTGGCGCCGTTTGAGCTCATGGCCGAAATCTACTGGGGCGGTCCAGCGCTGAGGTTGAAGACGTCGACCGGTCCGGCGCCCTCGCCGATGCCGCGGAGGCCGTTGGCGACGGCGGCCGAGGCGACCTCGCGCGCTTTTCGCGCTGCCGCCAGCGGCGCGTCGCCGTGAGCGAGAAAGGCAGCGAGCGCCGAGGAGTGCGTGCAGCCGGAGCCGTGGGCGGCGCCGTCTGGATGACGCGGGCCGGAGATCTCGGCCGACTCGCGGCCGTCGAAGAAGAGGTCGACGACGCGCTCGCTGTGGCCGCCGGTAACGACCACGGCGCGAGGGCCGAGGGCCAGCATCTCGCGCGCCAGGTCCTCCTGTGAGAAGGGCTCGGCGACGCCGGTGAGAGCCGCCGCCTCGGGGATGTTGGGCGTGACCACGGTGGCCAGCGGCAACAGGCGGTCGACCAGCGCCGCCCGCGCGTCCTCGTCGAGCAGAACGGCGCCGCTCTCGGCCACCATCACCGGGTCGAGGACCACCGGCGCCTCGCCGACGAGCCCGAGCGCCTCGACCACCGCATCGACGGTCTCCGCGGTCCCCAGCATCCCGATCTTGACCGCGTCGACGCCGATGTCTTCGGCGACCGCGCCGATCTGGGCCACGATCGTCTCCGGCGAGACCGCCTCGACCGCCTCGACCCCGACCGTGTTCTGGGCCGTGATCGCGGTGATCGCGGTCATCCCGTGCACCCCGCAGCGCGCGAACGCCTTCAGGTCCGCCTGGACTCCGGCGCCGCCGCCGGAGTCCGAGCCGGCGATCGAGAGGACTGCTGGTACGCGCCGCTTGCTCAGCTTCGCCGCTGCCTTCGGGCCCGCTCTGAAGCGCCTTCCAGGTACGCCTGGCGTGGATGGCGCAGCACGTCGATCGGAAGCAGGACCAGGGGGGTCAGGAAAAAGCCGATGATCGCCGAGAGGGCGAGGCCCGCGAAGAAGGTTGTCGACTCCGACCATCCCCAGGCGTTCGAGGCCACCGCAAGCAAGACACCAAGTGCCGAGGCAACCAGAAAACCCAGGACTATTCGCGGCCGGATCATGTATCGCATACGCCTCACCCAATCCTAGTGGAGCACCGCACCGGCCAATACCCAGGCGAGTGCAACCGCGCCGGTGAAACCGGCGCCGATCTGCATCCATTGCCCGGCATCCATTCGAAGGTCCGCCTCCAACCGGTCGGCAATAGCCCAGACGAGGTATCCAAAGATCGCTCCTACGGCCGACCAAGAGGCGACATAGGCAAGCTCGTGTTCCGCCGGAAACCATGCGTCATCGCACCTCACTGCCCCGAGCCTCCAGGGGGTTGCAGAAGCGTTCGCGCATAGGACCCGACCAAAGAGCAGGTGACATAGCCGAGTGCCTCCAGGGTCGCGAGGGCGGCGGCGGTCTCGGCGCCGGAGAGGTCGAGGCGGGCGGCGACCGCGTCGGAGGTCTCCTCCCCCTCCTCGATCGCCGCGAGGACGCGCTGCTGCTCGGGGCTCAGCGCAGAGCCCGTCCGCTCGGCCTTGCGGACGCCGGGGCCGAGCATCGCGTCGAGCACGTCCTGGGCGTCGCGGACGAGGCAGGCGCCGCCGGCGAGCAGGCCGTTGGCTCCGGCCGAGGCGCGCGAGTTGACCGGGCCCGGAACAGCGCCGAGGTCGCGACCGAGGTCGGCGGCGAGATCTGCGGTGATCAGCGACCCCGAGCGCTGCGCGGCCTCGACCACCACGGTCATCCCGGCCAGCGCCGCCATGATCCGGTTGCGGGCCGGGAAGCACCAGCGCCAGGCTCCGGTGCCCGGCGGGAGCTCCGAGAGGACCAGGCCGCGTTCGCCGATCCGCCGCCAGAGCGAGCGGTTCGAGGCGGGATAGGCGACGTCGGGCCCGCAGCCGAGCACGGCAACCGTGGTGCCGGCCTCGAGCGCCCCCCGGTGAGCGCAGGCGTCGATGCCGAAGGCGAGGCCGCTGACGACGAGCAGGCCGGCCGCGGTCAGCTCCCGTCCCAGCTCGCGAGCTATCTCGCGACCGTAGGTGCTGGCCCGCCTTGCCCCGACCACGGTCACGGTTCCCTCCGGCTCAAGCCGCTCCAGCAGCGCCGGGTCGCCGCGGCCGATCAGGGCCCAGGGAGCGTCGGCAGCGTCGTGCAGGCCGGCCGGGAAGCGCGACTCGTGCCGGCAGCATGCCCAGCACTGCGCCGCCGCGAGGTCGGCGAGGAGGCGGCTCTCGGGAACCGCACCGACCTGGGCCAGGATCTGCGCCGCGACCTTCGGCGCGGCCGCGGCGGCGAGATCCTCGTTGGAGAGGCGCAGCAGTTCGGGCGAGCGCGAGCCCACCGTCCCGGTGGCGATCTTCTCGATGTATGGGGCCAGGTGGGCGAGCAGCCGCGAGCGGCGCAGGCAGTCGGGACAGGCGCGTGGCTCGCTCATAGGAGAACCTCCCCCTTGTTCTTCTGAGATTGAGAGGCCGAGCGCAGCGAGGCCGTCGAAGATCCCCGGGGAACGAAAAGAGATGCCGACCCCCGCCGGGAGAGCGCCACGCTCGCTTGCCGCGTAGACGGCCCGAGTGAGACCAGCGCCTCCCGGCGGTGCGAGGCGCCAGAAGCGCCAACAGGACGTGGCGTCGGTGAACGCCACCCTATGAGCACGCGCAACGGCTCCTCATGGCCGGCTATCAGCCGATCGCAATCGACCGAGGAGGAAGCATGGCAGCAACGAGAACCGCGGGAATCGACTGGGCCAGCGAGGCCCACGAGGTCTGCGTCAGCGACGAAGGCAAAGTGGCCGAGCGTTTTTCCGCCGCCCACGACGAGGCGGGGATCGCCGACTTGGCCCAGCGGCTCTCCCGGGCCGGCATCGCCCGGGTGGCGATCGAGAGGCCGGACGGGATCTTGGTCGAGCGTCTGCTGGAGGCGGGGCTCGAGGTCCTGGCGATCCACCCCAACCAGGTGAAGGCCGCGCGCCCGCGCTTCGCGGTCGCCCACGGCAAGTCCGACCGCTTCGACGCCTACGTGCTGGCCGAGCTGGCGCGCACCGACGCCCACCGCTTCCGGGTGCTGCTGCCCGACGGCGAGGAGACCAAGGCGCTCAAGGTGCTGACTCGGTCCCGCGAGGACCTGGTCGGGGTGCGGGTGGAGCTGGCCAACCAGCTGCGCGCTCAACTGCAGGCCTTCTGGCCCGGAGCGCTGATCTTCTCCGCACTCGACAGCCGGATTTCGCTGGCCTTCTTGAAGCGCTATCCGAGCCCCGCTGACGCCAAGGGGCTCGGCGACGGGCGCATGACTTCCTTCCTGGGACGGGAGGGCTATAGCGGCAGGACCGACCCCGCCGAGCTGGTGGCGCGGATCAAGGCGGCGCCCAAGGGGACCGCCGGGAAGACCGAGTGCGACGCCCGGCGCGGTGTGGTCCTCGGCCTGGTCGCCGCCCTGGAGCCGATCGTCGCCGAGATCGCGGCACTCGACGCCCAGATTCGCGAGCGGCTTGCCGCTCACCCTGACGCGGAGATCTTCCGGCCACTCTTCCGCGACCCGACGACGACGATCTGCCCGGCGACACTGGTCGCCGAGCTCGGCGACTGCCGCGCTCGCTACCCGACCGAGGCGGCGATGGCCGCCGACGCCGGCATGAGCCCGGTCGCCCTGGAGTCCGGCAAGCTGCGCGTGGCCACCTTCAGGCGGGCCTGCGACAAGCGCTTGCGATCCGCCGTGGCGACCCTCGCTGACTCCACTCGCCACTGGCACCCGTGGGCCAAAGAGGTCTACCGCAGGGCACGTGCCAGAGGCCAGGATCACCCGCACGCGATCCGCACTTTGGGACGTGCCTGGATCCGCGTTCTTTGGCGCTGTTGGCGAGACCGAGTGCCCTACGACCCTGCCCGGCACGGCAACTTCAACCGCCTTCTGACGGCGGGGGGTTGACACAGGACGTCTCACTCGCTGTCCCTCCGGCGCAGCTGCAGCGCCTGGGCCATCTGCTCGCGCCCGATCGTCTCGGCGCCGCCGAGGTCGGCGACGGTCCGCGCCAGTCTCAGGACCCGGTCGTGCGCGCGGCCGCTGAGCCGGCGCCGCGAGTAGGCGTCGGCGAGCAGCGCGGCGGCGGGCTCGTCGAGGGCGCACTCGCGCACCTCGCTCGGGGTCATCTCGGCGTTGCCGCGCCCGGCGCCGAGGCGGTGTTCCTGACGCTCTCGCGCCGCGGACACCCGCTCGCGCACCTCGGCGGAGGACTCGCCCTGCGGGCCGGCAAGCTCCTCGGCGCTGGGCTGGCGGATCGCGGCGAGGAGGTCGATGCGGTCGGCGAGGGCTCCGCTGAGGCGCGCCTGGTAGCGGCGCACGGCCAGCGGCGCGCAGCTGCACTCGGGATCGGCCTCGCCGCGGCCGCACGGGCAGGGGTTGGCGGCCGCGACGAGCATGAAGCGGCAGGGCAGGTAGCGCCAGGAGCCGGCGCGGGCGATCGAGACCCAGCCGGTCTCCAGCGGCGCGCGCAGCGCCTCCAGCGTGTCGCGGCGGAACTCGCAGAGCTCGTCGAGGAAGAGGACCCCGCGGTGGGCGAGCGTCGCCTCGCCCGGCGAGGGCGGGTTGCCGCCGCCGACCAGGCCCGCCGGGCTAACCGTGTGGTGGGGCGCGCGAAACGGCCTCCCACCGGCCTCGCCGTGGCCCAGGCGCCCGCAGGCGCTGGCGATCCGCGCCACCTCCAGCGCCTCCTCTGACGCGAGCGGCGGCAGGATCGAGGGAAGCCTGCTGGCCGCAAGCGACTTGCCGGCACCCGGCGGGCCGACCATCAGCAGGCTGTGGCCGCCCGCCGCGGCGACCTCGAGCGCGTGGCGGAGGTGGCGCTGGCCGCGCAGGTCGGCGAGGTCGGGGACGCCTGCCGCGGAGCTGCGCCGCAGCGGCATCGGCTCGGGCCGGTCGGGCATCCACTCACCGGCGGCCAGCGCCGAGAGCTGCACGAGGTTCTCGAGGCAGATCACACCGACGTCCCCCGCCAGCGCCGCCTCCGCCCCGTTCTCGGCCGGGACCACGATCGCCTCCGTGCCCCGCTCGCGCGCCGCCTCGGCGATTGCCAGCACCCCGGGCACGGCCCGGACGGCGCCGTCGAGCGCCAGCTCGCCGACCAGCGCCAGCTTCGGCAGCCGCCCCAGGTCTAGCTGGCCCGAGGCGACGAGCAGCGCCGCCGCGATCGCCAGGTCCATCCCTGGCCCGGCCTTGCGCAGGCTGGCCGGGGCGAGGTTGGCGACGATCCGCTTCAGCGGGAAGTCGAAGCCGCAGTTGACCATCGCGGCGCGCACCCGCTCGCGCGCCTCACGAACCGCCGCATCGGGAAGGCCGACGACGGAGAAGGCCGGCAGGCCCCGGTGCACGTCGACCTCGACCCGGACGGGGCGGGCGGCGATGCCGTCGAGGGTGAAGGTCTGAGTCGTGGCCAGCACGGGAACCACGCTATGGAGCCAAATCCGACGCGTGGGCACCACTGTCGCGCGGGTGTGTCAATCCTTTCGGACCGAAGGCGCGCAGCGGCCGCCGAGCCCGCCCGGCACCCCTATGGTCGGCCTCGATGACCGTGCAGAGACAGCGCATCGGCCGCGCCGCCGAGGATCTGGTGGCGACCCGCCTCGCCGCCTCGAACTGGGAGATCGTCGAGCGCAACGCCCGCACCCGCTTCGGCGAGCTCGACATCGTCGCCCTCGACGGCCGCACGCTGGTCTTCGTCGAGGTCAAGGCCGGCAGGGCCGGATCGTCCTTCGGTCCCGAGCGCCCAGTCCTCGGCGTCGACTGGCGCAAGCAGCTGAAAGTGAGGCGCCTGGCGACTGCTTGGATGGGCGAACGCCGCGACGCCCCCCGCTACAGGGAGATCCGCTTCGACGCCGTCGGCGTCACCTTCGACCGCGCCGGCCAGGCGATCGACGTCGAGCACATCCGCGGGGCCTTCTAGCCGGCGAGCTCCAGCTGGCTGTACGCCACCGACTGGAACGAGCGCCGGTGCAGGGGCGAGATGCCGATCCGCTCGATCGCCTCGCGGTGCTCGGGGGTCGAGTAGCCGACGTGTTCCTCGAAGCCCCAGCCGGGGTGGTCGGCGGCGGCGCCGTGCATGTAGCGATCACGGGTGACCTTGGCGATTACCGAGGCGGCGGCGATCACGGCGCTGGTGCCATCGCCTTCGACCACGGCGCGGTGGGGCACGGCGCAGCCGCGCAGGGAGAAGCCGTCGACCAGGCAGGTCGCCTCCTCGCTGGGCCGCAACCGCTCCAGGGCGCTGGCCAGGGCCTCGATGTTGGTCACGTGCAGGCCGCGGTCGTCGATCCCGCGGGCGCTGCGGACCACGACGCTGACCCGCTCGGCCGCGCGCAGCACGCACGGGAACAGCTCGGCGCGCTTCTCGGCCTTCATCTGCTTGGAGTCGTGCAGGCCGGCGAGGGCGCGGCGGTCGGCGTGGGAGAGCGCCTCGTAGTCGATCAGCACCGCGGCGGCGACCAGGGGGCCGGCGAGGCAACCCCGCCCGGCCTCGTCGGCGCCGGCGACCAGGCGAGTGCCGAGGCCGCGGTCGAAGGCGAAGAGCTTCCGCGTCCGCGCCAGCCGGCGCTGGTGGGCCCTGCCGCCCGCCGGCGGCTTAGAAGATGCCGACTCGGTCGGGAGGCCAGTAGGTGGCAAAGGCCTCGCCGATGATCCAGTCGCGGGGTATGGGGCCCCAGTAGCGGCTGTCGTCGCTTTCGCCACGGTTGTCGCCCATCATGAAGTAATGGTCGGGTGGGATCGTGATCGCTTTCGGCAAATTGCAGACTGGGGCTGCGCCGCAGGGCCTGGTGTAGGACTCTTCGCTCTTTTCTTGGCCGTTGACGACGGGGTACCCGTTGCGGACGAAGAGCGTGTCGCCGGGACCGGCGACGATCCGCTTGATGAAGTTCTGGTCAGACCGGGCCAGGGTGGGGCGCGGGCAGGCTTCCCGCGGCCCGTGCGGGACGCCGCACTGGGCGCCGTTGTCCACCCCAGCCGGGGGGTGGAAGACGACGATGTCGCCGGCCCCGGGATCGGTGAAGCGGTAGAGGAAGCGGTTGACGAGGACTCGCTGGCCGACGTCGAGGGTCGGTTCCATCGACTGCGAGGGGATCTGGTAGGGCTTGATCAGCCAGGCCTGGATGGCGAGGGCCAGCCCCAGGGCCAGCACGACGATCACGGCCAGCTCGACCAGCCCGCCGCCTCGGGTCTTCGGCTTGGGGAGCTTGGGGGTCAGGCCGGGTCTCCGCCGGAGCCGTCGGAATCCTTCTCCGGCGTCTCTTTCCCGGCATCATCAGCCGCGGCGTCGTCCTCGGTCTCCCCCGCCTCGGCCGCCTCGGCGTCCGTGCCCTGCTCAGTCTCGCTAGCCGCCTCCGGCTCAGCCTCCGCCGCGGGCTCAGCCTGCTCCTCCTCGGAGCCCTCCGCGACAGGACCCGCGGCCTCATCCGCCTCAGCCTGCGCAGCGTCTTCCTCCGCCTGCGTCACACCCTCAGCGTCCACCGCTTCGGGCTCCGCCGCCGCGGTCGGCGCAGAGATCAACTCCTCGTCGATCCCCCACCTCCGCTCGGCAACCCGCGCCGCCTTGCCGATGCGGCCGCGCAGGTAGTAGAGCTTGGCCCGGCGCACGTCGCCGCGGGCGGCGATCTCCAGTTTCTCGATCTTCGGCGAGTGCAGCGGAAAGGTCCGCTCGACGCCGACGCCGAAGGACTGCTTGCGCACGGTGAAGGTCTCACGCACTCCCGAGCCCTGCCGCCGCAGGACGATTCCCTCGAAGACCTGGGTGCGGCGGCGGCTGCCCTCGACGACCTGGAAGTGGACGCGCACGCGATCGCCAGGATCGAAGGACGGAAGTCCCTTCCTCAGCTGACTGCGCTCGATGTCTTCGATGACGCTGCTCATATCGATTCCCCGCGCTTCGCTCGCGAAAAAAGACCGCCGGGCCCGGGCCGGGCGCCGCGCGGTGGCGGAATGGTAGCTACTCAGGGCCTTTTTCGAGCTGCTCCGCCCGCGCCCTGCTCTGCTCCGCTCTCCAGAGCCGCACTCGCTCGTGGTCTCCGGAGAGCAGCACGTCGGGCACGTCCCAGCCTCGGTAGAGCGGCGGGCGCGTGTAGTGCGGGTACTCGGGGGCGCCCTCCAGCGCCTGGCTGAAGGACTCCTCGACCGCGCTGCGCTCGTGCCCGAGGGCGCCCGGCAGCTTGCGCATGACCACGTCGGCGAGCACCATCGCCGGCAGCTCGCCGCCGGCCAGCACGTAGCGCCCGATCGAGACCTCGTCGTCGGCGAAGTGCTCGTGCACCCGCTCGTCGAACCCCTCGTAGCGCCCGCAGAGCAATGCCACGTGGGGCTCCTGCGTCAGCTCGTCCGCCAGCTCGTCGTCGAGCAACCGCCCGGTGGGCGAGAGCAGCACGACCCGCGGTCGCTCCCCGTTCGGGTAGGCCGCCTGCAGCGCCGCGTCGACCACGTCGACCCGCAGCACCATCCCAGCTCCCCCGCCGTACGGGCGCATCGTCGACCTGCCCGGCCCCAAGCGGAGTCGTGTCGCGGTAGTTGAACAGCCGCAGCTCGTTGCCTTCGGCGATGGCGTTCTGCACCGACCGCTGCGACTGGAACCAGTCGAACGCCTCGGGGAAGAGGGTGAAGACGTCGAGCTTCAATCGAGGATGTCGACTATGACACGCCGGTCGAGCCGGACCGCTGCGGCCTTGGCGATCGTGCGGATCGCGTTGGCGACGCGGCCGCCCTTGCCGATCACGCGGCCGAGGTCGTCCTCGGCGACGGTGATCTCGTAGACCAGGTCGCCGTCCTCTTCCAGCTCCTCGACCACGACCGCCGAGGGATCCTCGACAAGCGACTTGACGAGGAACTCGAGGCAGCTCGGTCACGGCTAGCTGCCCGAGGCGGCGATGCCCTTGGTGCGCAGCAGCGTGGCGACGGTCTCCGACGGCTGGGCGCCGTGCTCGAGCCAGTGCTTGGCGCGCTCCTCGTCGAGCTCGATCGTCGAGGGCTCCGTCTGCGGGTTGTACTGGCCGATCGTCTCGATCGTGCGACCGTCGCGCGGGGAGCGCTTGTCGGCGACGACGATCCGCCAGATCGGGTTCTTCTTCGGACCCGACGCGTCTTAGTCTGATTCGGACTGCCATATGGACTGCGGCAGGTTAGCGCCTGCGTATCTTCGGGCGCGGCGCGCCCCCGGTCATCTGGGCCAGCTGCTGCGCGTCGGGCATCTTGCCGGAGGCCATGTGGCGCATCATCTTGCGCATCTGGTCGAACTGCTTGACCAGCTGGTTGACGTTCTGGACCTTGGTCCCAGAGCCGTTTGCGATGCGTTTGCGGCGCGAGCCCTTGATCAGCGCCGGGTTGGCCCGCTCTTCCGGGGTCATCGAGAGGATGATCGCCTCGACCCGGTCGAGCTCGCGCTCGTCGACGTCGGCGTTCTTCAGCTGCTTCATCGCCCCCATCCCGGGGAGCATCCCGATCAGGCCGCTGAGCGGACCCATTTTCCGCACCTGGCGCATCTGCTGGAGCAAGTCCTCGAGCGTGAACTGGTTGCTCTTCAGTTTCGCTTCGCAGGTCGAGGGCCTGCTTCTCGTCGATCTGCTGCTCGGCCTTCTCGATCAGGCTGAGGACGTCGCCCATGCCGAGGATGCGCGAGGCCATGCGGTCGGGGTGGAAGCGGTCGAAGGCCTCGAGCTTCTCGCCGGTCGAGGCGAAGAGGATCGGCTTGCCGGTCACCGCCTTGACCGAGAGCGCCGCGCCGCCGCGGGCGTCGCCGTCGAGCTTGGTCATCACGACGCCGTCGAACTCGGCCGCCTCGGCGAAGGACTCGGCGACCCCGACGGCGTCCTGGCCGGTCATCGCGTCGACGACCAGGAGCACGTCGTGCGGCTTGACCCGCTTGCGGATCTTCGCCAGCTCCTCCATCAGGTCGCTGTCGATGTGGAGGCGGCCGGCGGTGTCGACGATCAGCACGTCGCGCCGCTCCGCCTTGGCCTGGTCGAGCGCCCAGCCGGCGATCTCGACCGGGTCGGCGTCGGTGCCTTTCTCGTAGACGTGAGCGCCGACCCGTCCGCCGACGGTGACCAGCTGGTCGACCGCGGCCGGGCGGTAGACGTCGCAGGCGGCGAGGGCGATGTCCTTGCGGCCGTTCTCGCGCAGAAAGCGGGCGAGCTTGGCGCAGGCGGTCGTCTTGCCCGAGCCCTGCAGCCCGGCCATCAGGATGACCGTCGGCCCGCTGGAGGAGAAGGCCAGCTCGCGGCCGGTCCCGCCCATCAGCCCGGTCAGCTCCTCGTTGACGATCTTGACGACCTGCTGGCCCGGGTCGAGGCTCTCCAGCACGTCCGCGCCCAGACAGCGCTCCTTCAGCGTCGCGGTGAAGGACTTGACGACCTTGAAGTTGACGTCCGCCTCGAGCAGCGCCAGCCGGATCTCCCGCATCGCCGCATCGACGTCGCCCTCGCTCAGCTTGCCCCGCGATCGAACGTCGGAGAGCGTCGCCTGCAGCCGGTCTGAGAGCTGGTCGAACACTGCTGGCAGCTTAAGGCAGCGAAAGAGCTACTCGGCCAGCAGCGCGTTGGCGAAGTCGGTGGGGTCGAAGGGCCGTAGGTCCTCGAGGGTCTCGCCCACGCCGATCAGCTTCACCGGGATGCCTAGCTCGTCGGCGATGGCGAGGACGATGCCGCCCTTGGCGGTGCCGTCGAGCTTGGTGAGGACGACGCCGTCGACCTCGGCGGCCTCGGCGAAGATCTTGGCCTGGCGCAGGCCGTTCTGGCCGGTGGTGGCGTCGATCGAGAGCAGGGTCTCGTGAGGGGCGCCGGGGAGCTGCTTGGCGATCACGCGGCGGACCTTGGCCAGCTCGTCCATCAGGTTGGTCTGGGTGTGAAGGCGGCCGGCGGTGTCGACGATGACCACGTCGGCGCCGCGGGCGCGGGCGGCCTCGACCGCGTCGAAGGCGACCGAGCCCGGGTCGCCCCCTCTTGCCCCGCGGACGAGCTCGGCGCCCGCGCGCTCGGCCCACTCGGCGAGCTGCTCGGCCGCGGCGGCGCGGTAGGTGTCGGCGGCGCCGAGGACGACGGAGAGGCCGAACTCCCTGGAGAGGTGCCAGGCGATCTTGCCGATCGTCGTCGTCTTGCCGGTGCCGTTGACGCCGACCATCAGCAGCACCGCCGGCTCGCCGCTGAGGTCGATCGGCGCCCGGCCGGCGCTGGCCACCTCGGCGAGGATCTCGATCAGGCGGGCGCGCACGGCCTCGCCGTCGGCTGAGACGGAGCCTCGCCTCGACCTCGTGCTCGAGCCGTTCGACCACCTTGGCCGTGGTCGGCGCCCCGGCGTCGGCCAGGATCAGCGCCTCCTCCAGCCGCTCCCAGGTCTCCTCGTCGATGCGGTCGAAGAAGCTTGCCGAGACCTCCTCGGCCAGCGCCTTGCGGCTCTTGGAGAGGCTCTCGCGCAGGCGGCGGAAGACGCCGCGGCGCTGCTCGGCGTCCTCAGCCGCCGAGGCGTTCGCGCTCTCGCGCGAACCCAGGTCGAGTATCTCCTGCCAGGTCGTCGCCATCGGATCCGCCGGGGGAGGCTATCCCGGCGGCCACCCGGAGCTCCTCGACGGCGCCGTCGACGTATGAGCCGAGACCGCTCGAGGTCGCCGAGGGAGTCGCGGTCGGCGAGCAGCCCGAAGTCGACCGAGCCGTTGTAGCTGAAGATCGCGATCGCCAGCGCGTGGCGGCGGGCGAGGAAGCCGATCGGGTAGACCTCGATCAGCTCGCGGCCGAGCACGTAGAAGCGGGATCTGCGGCCCGGGGAAGTTGGTGACGAGCAGGTTGAAGAGCCGGGTCGAGAAGTTGATCGCCGCGGTCGGCGCCAGCAGCAGCGGCGGCGCGAAGTCGCGGAACCAGTCGTTGAGACCCCAGATCGCTTCCGCCCCGAGCGGCTGCTTGGAGGCCTTCAGGTCGTCCATCGCCTTGGTGACGATCGCGCAGGCGCTCGACCGGGTCCGCGATGCCGACCGGCAGCGGGCCCCGCATCGCCGTCAGCCGGTTGCCGAGCTCGCCGTGCTCGTTCTCGGTGCGGACCGAGACCGGGACCAGGGCCTGCAGCTCGAGCCCGTCGACGTCGCCAGCTCGCGGTCGAGCAGCCAGCTGCCGCAGGGCGCCGGCGGCGACCGCCAGGGTGACGTCGTTGACGGTCCCGCCGAGCGCGTTCTTGATCCGTTTGAACTCGCCGAGGTCGCAGCGGGTCCAGGTAGAAGCAGCGCTCGGCGCCGATCTCGACGTTGAACGGCACCTTCGGCGCCGGCTTGGTCAGGTTCCAGGTCACCTCCCAGAGCCCGGCGATGCCGTCGGTCGCGCGCTTGGCGGCGCGGCTGGGTCTGCGCAGGGCGGCCCGCAGCCAGCGCGGCGGCGCGCGAACAGGTCGAGCCGAAACCCCTGACCGCCTGGCCGACCAGGCCGCGCCCGAGTGGGGGCACGCTGCGGATTCCAGGGCTCCTCGCTGCGGACGGGCTCGGCCTTCGGCTCGACGTCGAAGAGCAGCATGCCGATGTCGACCGCCGAGATCCCGTCGGCCAGCGCGTGGTGGGTCTTGTAGACGATCCCGAAGCGGTCGTCCTCGAAGCCCTCGACCAGCCACAGCTCCCAGAGCGGGCTTGCGAGCGGTCGAGCGGCGGCGAGAAGGACTCGCCGACCACCTCGTGGAACTGGGCGTCGGTGCCGGGAGCGGCGAGCGGCAACGCGGCGCACGTGGTCGTGGATGTCGAACTCGGGGTCGTCGACCCAGAACGGGCGTGCCCAGGTTCAGCGGCGGGAAGGCGAGCCGCTGGCGCAGGCGGGGCAGCAGGTGGAGGCGACTGCGGATGTGGGTGACGAAGTCCTCGTGGCTGGGCGCGATCGCCGTCGCAGACCAGCACGGCGCCGATCGCCATGTGCCCGTTCGACTTCTCGTTGGTCAGGAACGACGTGTCGAACGACGTCAGCCTGTCCATGTGGCGTTGAGCCACCTACGCTCCTTTCATACCCGCTCAGAAAAGAGCGTAGCGCAGGGTGTGGGCTGGAAACTAGGCGGTTTCTTTAAGCGCCGGGGAAGGCGCTGTCGCCGCCTGCTCGCCGATCAGGCCGGGAGCGGCAGGAGCCTCGCCCTCGCCCTCCTCTTCCTCCTCGGCGAGGCCTGCGAATGGCGGCGGGGCGGGCGCCTCCGAACGTGACTCGGCCTCTCCCCCGTCCTCGTCCTCCGCGACTTCGCGCGGCAGCCGCCGCGAGACGACCTTGGTGACGCCGTCGTCGCCCATGCGTGACCCCGTAGAGGACGTCGGCGGCGTCCATCGTGCGTTTCTGGTGGGTGACGATGACGAACTGGGCGCGGTCGGAGAAGCGCCGGATCAGCTGCAGGAAGCGGTCGATGTTGGCGTCGTCGAGGGCGGCCTCGACCTCGTCGAGGATGTAGAAGGGGCAGGGCCGGGCGAGGAAGACGGCGAAGACGAAGGCGATCGCGACCAGCGACTTCTCGCCGCCGGAGAGCAGCGAGAGCTTGCGGGTCGACTTGCCGGCCGGGGTGACCTCGATCTCGACCCCGAGCTCCTCGCGCTCTTCCTCGGCCTCCTCGTCCTCCCCGCCCTCGGCCTCCGGCGCCTCGGCCTCGACCGCCGCGTCGCGGACCGGGCGCAGGCTGACCCGGCGCAGGGCGCCGCGCCCGCCGGGGAAGAGGTGCTCGACCATCTCCTCGAAGTTCTTCGCCGTCGCCTCGAAGGTCTGCTCGAAGGCGCGCTCGATCTCGCGGTCGATGTCGCGGATCAGCGCCTCCAGCTCGCGCATCCCTCGCTCGGTGTCCTCGCGCTGGGCCTGCAGCGACTCGACGTGCTCGCGCGCCTCCTCGTACTCGCGCTCGGCCAGCGGGTTGACCGGGCCGATCTGGGCGCGGCGGCGCTCCAGCCGCTCCAGCCGGCGGTCGATGTCGGCCCGCTCCTCGTCGCTCAGCGCCTGCTCGGCCGGCCTCGACCTCCTCGCCGAGGCGCTCGGCGATCGAGGCCAGCTCCTTGGCCGCCTCGGCACGGCGGTCGCCGAGGTGGGCGGCCTCGACCTCGACCTCGGTGAGGCGGTCGGAGGCGGCGCTTCATCTCGGCCTGCAGCTCGTACTCGCGCTGCGAGCAGGCGCGCATCTCCTCGGCGATCTCGTCGCCGTCGTCCTCGCCGCCGACGACGCGCTGCTCGATCCGCTCGACCCGGGCGCGGATCGCAGCCTCGGCAGCGGTCGCCGCCGCAGCGGCGGCGCGAACGTCGTCGAGCAGCTCCTCGCCGGCCGCGAGCCGCTTGCGCAGCTGCTCGCGGTGGCGCTCGCCGAGCAGGCCCTCGGCCCGCCGCGCGTGGCGCGAGGCGCGCTCGGCGCCGCTGCGAACCGCACCGAGAGCCGCCTCGCGGGCGCTCTCGCCGGCGTCGGCGGAGCGCGCCCGGCCGAGCCCGTCGCCGGCCGTGGCGAGGCCGGCCTCGATCTCGCCCAGCTCCTCCTCGAGCTTGCGCGCCCGCTCGCCCGGCGCGGCGCCCGTCGCCGACGTCGAGCGTCAGCGGCCCGAGCTCGGCGCGCAGCGCCTCCAGGCCGGCGGCGAGCTCGCCCTCGCGACCGGCCAGGCTCGCGGCGCGCACCGCGACCCGCTGCTGCTCGCCGCGCAGCTTGGTCAGCACGCCCCAGGCCTGGGTGCGCTCGCGGTCGCGGGCCGCGAAGCGCTCCTCGGCGGCGCGGCGCTTCTCGCTCACCTCGGCGAGCTGCTTCTCCAGCGTCGCCCGCTTTGCGCGCGCCTCCTGCGCCGCCTTCTCGGCTGCTGCGGCGCGGTCGGCGCCGAAGCGAAGCTCCTCGGCGACGAGCTGACCGCGCAGCCCGAGCTCCTCGCGCTCGATCCGCGCTCCCAGCTCCGCCGCCTGCGCCTGGCGCTTCAGCGGCCGCAGGCGGGCCCGCGCCTCGCGCTCGAGGTCGAGCGCGCGGTCGAGGTTGTCGCGGGCCGCGCGCAGCTTCAGCTCGGCCCGGCGGCGGCGCTTGCGGTGCTTGCCGAGGCCGGCCGCCTCCTCGACCAGCAGGCGGCGCTCGCGCGGCTTGGAGTGGACGATCGACTCGACCCGGCCCTGGCTGATCACCGAGTGCATCTCGCGGCCGAGGTTGGTGTCGGAGAGCACCTCGATCACGTCGACGAGGCGGCAGCGGGCGCCGTTGAGGCGGTAGCCGCCGTCGCCGGAGCGGTCGAGCGTCCGCTTGACCGCGATCTCGGAGAGCTCGGTCGCGGCGCGGCCCTCGGAGTTGTCGATCGTCACCTCGACTTCGGCCATGCGGCGCTGCCCGACTCCCTTGCCGCCGGCGGAGATCACGTCCTGCATCGAGGCGCCGCGGATCGCGCCAGGGCTCTGCTCGCCGAGCGCCCAGAGCACGGCGTCGGTGATGTTCGACTTGCCAGAGCCGTTGGGACCGACGATCACGCTGACGCCAGGCGAGAACTCAAGCCTCGCCCGCTCGGGGAAGGACTTGAATCCCTTCATCTCGATCGATCTCAGATACATCTGCTTGGCTCCCTCAACCCTGGACCCCTAGGCTTTCGTCTCGGTCGGACGCGACGCGCATCACTAGCCCCCAAGCCGTTTCAGCGCCTGCTCGGCCGCGATCTGCTCGGCCGCCTTCTTGCTCCGGCCCACCCCCTCGCCGACCCGCTCGGAGTCGACGACGGCGGCGACCTCGAACTTGCGGCGGTGCGACGGCCCGGATTCGCCGGTCACCTCGTAGCTTACGCGTCGAGTGGCGGCGCGCGAGCAGCTCCTGCAGGGCCGACTTGAAGTCGATCCGGTGCTCCGCCGCGTGCTCGATCCGCGGCTCGAAGGCGGCGGCGACCGCGTCGGCGATCCGCTCGAAGCCGAAGGCGAAGAAGCAGGCGCCGATCAGCGCCTCGGTCGCCTCCGGCAGCGGCCGCTCGCCGCTGAGCAGGACCTCGGCCGGGATCCCGACCTGCAGCTCCTCCGGCTCCGCCTCGCGCAGCATCTCGGGCACGCCCAGCTCGCGCCCCACCTCGGCGCAGGAGACGCCGCTGCACCGCCTGGTTGTGGATCTTGGTCAGTCCGCCCGCGTCGATCGCTGGGGAAGCGCGTCGACGAGGTCGCGGGCGACGGCGAGGGCGAGCACGCTGTCGCCGAGGTAGGCGAGGCGCTCGTAGGACTCGGTCCGCTCGTCCGTCCAGGAGGAGTGGGTCAGCGCCTGACGGCGCAGGTCGTCGGGAAGCTCGGCGATCAGCTCGGAGAGCGCGGAGGCGCTCACGCCGGTGCGTGCTCGAGCACGAACTCGACCGCGTCGCCGACCGTCGCGATCCTGGCCGCCTGCTCCTCGGAGACGGAGATCCCGTAGGTGTCCTCGAGCTCCATCACCAGCTCGTAGAGGTCGAGCGAGTCGGCGTCGAGGTCCTCCTTGAAGCGGGTCCCCTCGGCGATCCCGGCGGCGTCGACTTCGAGCTCCTCGGCGAGGTGCTCGCGGACCAGGGTGAGGACTTCCTCGCGGGTCATCGGGTGGTTCCTATCACGGGCCGGCCCCGGCGTCACGCTCGCGGCGAGCGCTGCCGCGACCGGCGCCGCCCTCGCGGAGCAGCGTCGCCGTGCGGCCGACCGCGTCGACCTCGACGCAGCGGGCGGCGAGCCGGACCGCGTTGGCGATCCCCTCGGCCCCGGAGCTGCCGTGGCCGACGACGGCGACCCCGCGCAGGCCGAGCAGGATCGCGCCGCCGGTCGTGTCCGGGTGAAGCTCGCGGCGCAGGCCGCCGAGGGCCGGGCGCATCAGCAGGCCGCCCGAGCGCGGCGAGCGGGTTGGAGCGGGCGGCGTCGCGGATCGCGGCGGTGACCGTCTTCGCCGTCCCCTCCATCAGCTTCAGCGAGACGTTGCCGGTGAAGCCGTCGGTGACGACGACGTCGGCCGCCCCGGCCGGCAGGTCGCGCCCCTCGACGTTGCCGGCGAACTCGATCCCCTCGACCCCGGAGAGGATCCGCGTTGGCCTCGGCGACCTCCTCGCGGCCCTTGCCGGCCTCCTCGCCGACCGAGAGCAGGCCGACGCGCGGGCGCTCGACGCCGAGCACGGCCGCGCTGAAGGCGGCGCCGAGGAAGGCGAACTGGACCAGGTGCTGGGCGCGCACCTCGACGTTGGCGCCGACGTCGAGGAAGAGCACCGGCCTTGCCGGGGACGGGGAGCTGCACGGCCAGGGCCGGGCGCTGCACGCCCTTCAGCCGCCGCAGGCCGAAGGTCGCCGCGGCCATCGTCGCCCCGGTCGAGCCGGGGCTGACCATCGCCTCGGCCCGGCCCTCGGCGACGTCGGCGACGGCGCGCACGACGGAGGCCTCCTTCCTGGCGCGGACCGCGGCAACCGGATCCTCGTCGTTGCCGATCCACTCCGAGGTGGGGACGACCTCGATCCCGTCGGTGCCGTCGAGCCCGAGCTCCTCGGGCGGGCCGAAGACGCGCAGACGGATCCCGTCGGCTGCTGCAAGGCGCGCGCCCTCGGCGAGCACGTCGAAGCCCTGCTCGGCCCCGAAGCCATCCAGGGCCACGGTCGGGCCGGGACCCAAGCGCTACTCCGAGTCGGTGGGAGCCGCGGACGGCTCGGCGATCTTGTGCTTGACCACCTCGCGCCCGGCGTAGGTACCGCAGGTCGGGCAGACCCGGTGCGGCAGGCGCGGACTGTGACAGCGCGGGCAGCGGCTGAGGGCGGGCCTTGCCTGCCTTGTGGTTGGCCCGGCGCTTGTCGCGGCGGGCGCTCGAGGTTCTCTTCTTCGGGACGGCCATAAGCAGTGGCGCATGGTAGCGGGTGAGAGCCTCAGTACACGGCGCGAACGACAGCTAGGTCGTCCCCTTGCCAGGTGACTTCGCCCTCCGACCATTCGACGAGGTCGTCGAGCTTCGCCGGCGTCGAAGGCGTCGCCGATAACGAGGGAGCGGGAGTGCTCCTTCACCCGGCGGCAGAGGGCTTCGCGCTGGCTCGTCGGTCGAGCTCGCCGATCGAGAGGACGGAGATGACCAGGTCCCAGGGGCCGTCGGGCAGGGGGTCCTCCATGCGGGCGAGCTGGACGTCGTCGTAGGTCTGGCGGGCGCGGAAGACCATGTCGGGGCTGGAGTCGAGGCCGACGACCCAGGCGTCGGGGTAGGCCTCGATCAGGCGGCGGGTCGTCTCGCCGGTGCCCATCCCGAGCTCGAGCACCCGCTCGGGCGGGAACGGGATCGCCGCGATCGCCTGCTCCTGCAGCTCGTCGTAGCGCGGGATCTGCGAGCGGATCCGCTCCAGGTAGACTCGTCGGGTGTCCAGTCGAATTGGCCCATTCCGTAATCTCGTCGGAGCCCATCGTAAGCCCGGCCGAAGCGGAGGGAGAGTCTTCATGGCACAAGCGACCACGATCATCGACCTCGCCCGGTTGTCCCTCTCCCACGGCGAGGGGCTCCGGCTCGACCTGCCGGTCCGGCTGGAGCCGCTGGAGCTCGGCGGCCAGACCTACGCGGTCGTGCCGGAGTCGGTTCCGGCTCGCCTCGACGTCTCCCGGCCGAGCGGCGGCTACGCCTTCCGCCTCCGCTTCCCGCTGCGAATCGAGGGCCCCTGCATGCGCTGCCTGGAGACGGCGCGGCGTGGAGACCGAGGTCGACGCCCGCGAGGTCGACCACGAGCGACACCGACGACGAGGAGCTGCGCAGCCCCTACGTCGAGGACGACGAGCTCGACCTCGGCCGCTGGGCCCACGACGCCGCCGTCCTCGCCATCCCCACCCAGTTCCTCTGCCGCCAAGACTGCGCCGGCCTCTGCCCGGTCTGCGGCGAGTCGCTGAACGACGCCGACCCAGCAGACCACGAGCACGCAGCGAAGCACCGGACCCCCGCTGGGCCAAGCTCCAAGAGCTAAAGCTGGACGAGTAGCCGCAACGAAAGGGGAGGCGGGGATGCCTCCTCAAAACACTCCAGCGAGGCTCCTGCCGAGCGTTTTGAGGAGGCATCCCCGCCTCCCCCTCAACGCTAAGCCTGCTCGTCGAGCTCCGCTACCGGCTCCTCGTCGCGGCCAGCGAGCCGGTCGCGCCCGCGCTGGACGGCAGCGAGGAACTTCTGAAGGTTGACCTCGAGCGTGTTGAGGATCTCGTCGGCGTAGTCCTCGGCGCCGAGCCGGATCTCGCGCTCGCGCGTGCGGGCGTCCTCGACGATCTCGTCGGCGGCCCGCTCGGCCTGCTTGGTGACCTCCTCGTCGGAGATCAGGCGGGCCTGCTGCTCGCGGGCCTCGCGGACGATGCGCTCGGCCTCGCGCTTGGCCTCGGCCAGCATCTCCTGGCGCTCCTTGACGATCCAGCGCGCCTGCTTGATCTCCTCGGGGATCGTCGCCCGCATCTGGTCGAGGAGGTCGTAGATCTCCTCGCGATCGACGCGCACCTGGTCCGTCAGCGGCACCGGGCGGGCGTTGTGGACCACGTCGTCCAGCTTGTCTATGAGAACGAGAACGTCCATCAGCAGGTCGTAAGCCTACGTGTAAGAGGCGTCTTCGGTGAAGAAGCGGTTATTTCCTCGGCTTTTTGCAAGCTCTCGCCCAACTCCGCCCCAGCACCGGGACAGCCTACCTGTCGCCCAGGCGCTCCGCCATCGCAGCCGCGACGGGGCCCGGGACGAGGTCGGAGACGTCGCCGCCGAAGGTCGCCATTTCCTTGACGCCGGTGGAGGAAAGGAAGCTGTACTGGGGCGAGGCGATCATGTAGATGCTCTCGATCCCCGGGTCGAGCTTGCGGTTGAGCTGGGCCATCTCGAACTCGTACTCGAAGTCGGAGATCGCCCGCAGGCCCTTGACGATCGCCCTCGCACCCTGTTCGCGCGCGAACTCGACCAGCAGGTTGGAGAAGATCCTCGCCTCGACGTTGGCGCAGGCTCGCGGTCGCTTCTTCGATCAGGTCCTTGCGCTCCTCGGCGGTGAAGAGCGTCTTGTCCTTGCGCATCGGGTTGTTGACGATGCCGACGACGACACGCTCGAAGACCGCGGAGCTGCGGGTGATGATGTCGATGTGCCCGTTGGTGACCGGGTCGTAGCTGCCCGGGCAGACGACGGTGCCGTCGCGCTGCTCGGCCATCAGCCCTCGACTCCGTAGATGGAGACGTCGGCGGCGCCGTAGCGGCGCTGGCGCAGGCGCGGCAGCGACTCGATCCGCAGCGGGCGCCGTGCGCCGCTCTCGACTATCGCCCGCCCGCTCGGTTCGAGAAGGCGGGGCAGATGGGTATTCGAGTTCCTGCCCCACGCGGTCGGCGAGTCTATAGGGGGCGTCGACGAAGACGAGGTCGAAGCGCGGCGCATCCCCCTCCTCCGACCGGCCGGCCAGCCAGCGCGAGACGTCGGCGCGGACCAGCTCGACCCGCTCGCCGAGCCCGAGCCGCTCGACGTTGCCGAGCGCCGGCACGGGTGTCGCGGTCGACCAGGATGGCGCGCTGCGGCGCCGCGCGAGAGCGCCTCGATCGCCAGCGCGCCCGGTGCCGCAGTAGAGGTCGAGGACGCGGCGCGCCCTCGACCATCCCGCCGAGCGCCGAGAAGATCGCCTCGCGTGACCCGGTCGGAGGTCGGCCGCACCTTCCAGCCGCGCGGCGCGACCAGCCGTCTGCCCTCCCAGCTCTCCGGCGATCACCCGCATGCTCAGAGTGGTATCGGGTCGGCGGCGCCGGCGCCGAAGCGGCGGCGGGCGGCCTCCAGCAGCGGGCCCGAGCTCGGGGGCGTCGAGCGAGCCGTGGCGCGCAGCAGGGCGAGGACCTCCTCGCGGGCGGCGAGCAGGACGTCGGCCGTCCTCGGGCAGCTCGGCGACGGCGAAGCGGGGCAGGCCGTGCTGGCGGGTGCCGAGCACCTCGCCCTCGCCGCGCAGCTGCAGGTCGACCTCGGCGAGCTTGAAGCCGTCGCGCTCGCGCTCGACCGCCTTCAGGCGCCGGCGCGCCATCTCGCCCGCGTCTTCGGGGAAGAGCAGGCAGGCCGACTCGTGCTCGCCGCGGCCGACCCGCCCGCGCAGCTGGTGCAGCTGGGAGACGCCGTAGCGCTCGGCCCCCTCGATCACCATCACGGTCGCGTTGGCGACGTCGATCCCGACCTCGATCACGGTGGTGGCGACGAGGACGTCGGTCTCGCCGGCGGCGAACGCCTCCATCGCCGCGGCCTTCTCGGCCGAGCGCATCTGGCCGTGGATGACGCCGACGCGCGAAGTCGCGCAGCTCGCCGGAGGCGAGCCGCTCCGCCTCGACCTCGGCCGCCTGCCCCTGCAGTTTCTCGGACTCCTCGACCAGCGGGCAGACGACGTAGGCCTGGCGACCCTCGCGCAGCTGGCCGCGGATGAACTCGTAGGCGCCGGCGCGGTCGGCCTCCTCGACGATCCGCGTCTCCACCGGCTTGCGGCCCGAGGGCAGCTCGTGCAGCGCGGTCGTGTCGAGGTCGCCGTAGGCGGTCAGCGAGAGCGTGCGCGGGATCGGCGTCGCCGTCATGTGCAGGACGTGCGGCGCCATCCCCTCGACCCCCTTCGAGTCGAGCGCCTTGCGCTGCTGCGACCCCGAAGCGGTGCTGCTCGTCGACGACGCAGAGCCCGAGGCGGGCGAACCGACGGTCGGCTCGATCAGGGCGTGGGTGCCGACGATCAGCCCCAGCTCTCCGCTCGCCAGCCGCTCCAGCGCTTCCTTGCGCCGCGCCGCCGGGGTCGCCCCGGTCAGCAGCGCGAACGGGAGTCGCCTCTTCGGCCGAGCAGCTTCCCAAGCGTCACCGCGTGCTGCTCGGCCAAGGTCTCGGTCGGCGCCATCAGCACCGCCTGGAACCCGGCTTCCAGCGCCCGCAGCATCGAGTACACGGCGACCACGGTCTTGCCGCGACCCGACCTCCCCCATCAGCAGCCGCTGCATCGGCTCGCCGGAGTCGAGGTCCGCGTCGATCTCGTCGAAAGCCTTGAGCTGGTCCCGCGGTCGGCTCGAACGGCAGCGACTCGATCCACCGCCCGACCTGCTCCCCCGGCTTGCCCAGCCTCGGCGCCGGCCGCGCCGTCCGATGAGACCGCTTCCGCGTAGCCAGGATCGCCTGGTAGAGGAACAGCTCTTCGAACGCGCAGCCGCTCCCGCGCCACTCGCCGCTTCCTCGGCCGCCTCGGGGAAGTGCATCGCCTTGACCGCATCGGCGACCCCGGCGAGCCCGTGCCGCGTCCGCACCGCCGCCGGCAGCCCCTCGATCAGGTTTGGCGCCAACGCCGATCGCCTGCTCCACCCACTCCCGCATCCTGCTTCGCCCGCAGCCCCTCGGTCGCCGGATGAACGGGCACGCAGGCCTCCTCCGACAGGACCCGCGGGCCGGCAACGAACTCGTATTCCGCCACCCCGAACCCCCGCTTGCCCGTCGTCCCGGTGAGCAGCAGTCTGGGTCCCCGGCGTCAGCTTCGGCGGCAACCCAGGGCTGGTTGAACCACGTCGCCCTCACCGTGTCCGAGTCGTCGCCGACTTTGACCGCCGACGATCGACAGCCCACGTCTGCGAAACGGACGCGGCACATTGCCGAGCACCTCGACCGCGATCGTCGCCTGCTGCTTGTCCTCCAAGCTCGCCACCGGAACCACCGTGCGGTCGCGGTGCCTGTGCGGGAAGCGCAAGAGCAGGTCGCCGACGGTGGCGACCCCTGCTGCTGCCGCCGCTTCGGCCGTTTTGGGCCCGACGCCCTCCAGAGCTTGCAGGGACGCGTCGAGGACGCTCGGCCGTGGCCAGTGGACGGGGGCAGCGCGCAGCTGCGCGGGTGTCAGCTCCGAGGCGCCGGCGAACGCCCGCACTACTGGGCCGCGAGCAGCCACCACCAGCTCGGCTGGCCGCCCTCGTGGGTCTCGATCTCGACGCCGTCTGGCACATGCGGGTCGAGCTCGCCGAGCGGGATCGGCGCCCCCTCGCCGGCGATCACGGTGACGATCTCGGCGCCCTCGGCGAGCTTCTCGATCGTGGCTGCAAAGGTGGTCCCGGCGCCCCCCCAGGCGACGATCTCCCCCTCGGCGAAGCCGACGGCGTCCCCCTTGCGAAAGCGGCCCTGGGCGTCGTCGCGGGCGGCCGGGGCGACGCCGCCGTCGGCGATCGTGCCGAGCGCATCCTCCAGCCGCTTCGCGTTGTCAGCTGCCGTCGCATCGGGATCCAGCTCGACCAGGGTCAGGAGGCTCTCCTGCTGCGACGTCGCCGGCACGACCCTGGCCGGCTTCTCAGACAGCTCGCAGGCCCGCTCGGCGGCCATGATCACGTTCGAGGAGCTGGGCAAGACCAGCACTTCCTCGGCCGGGCACCTCGTGGATGCCGGCCAGCAGCTCGTAGGTCGACGGGTTGAGCGTCTCGCCGCCGGGGACGACGTGGGCGCCGAGCTCGGCGAAGAGGCGCTCGAGCCCCTCGCCGGCCGCCACCGCGAGCGCCCCGGTCCGCCCGCCCTCCAGCCGAGCCCGGCGCTCGGCGATCTGCTCGCGCATGTCGGCGACGTCGAGGTTGGTCACCTCGCCGGCGCCCTCGAAGAGCGCCGACCGCGTCCTCGGGCTCGTCGGTGTGGACGTGGACCTTGAGCGTCGCCTCGTCGCCGACGACGAGGACCGAGTCGCCGAGGCCCTCGAGTCGCGGCAGGAACTCGCGGCTGCTCGAGCCCCGTCCCGGAGACGATGAAGTTGGTGCAGTAGCGGAAGCGGCTGTCCTCGTGGTGGGGCCGGCTCAGCCGCGGAGCCTCCTGGTGGGAGACCTCGGCAACCGCGGCGCCGTCGCCGCGCAGGCCGGCGACAACGCCGGCGAGGATCAGGACGAGGCCGTAGCCGCCGGCGTCGACGACCCCGGACTCGCGCAGCACGTCGAGCTGCTCCGGGGTCCGCTCGACCGCGCGCTGGCCGTCCTCGATCGCCCGCTCGAGGATCTCGGGCGAGGACCGCGTCCTGCTGCTCGTCGCTGACGCCGCGGTCGAGGCGCTGCTCTTCGGCGTCGAGGCGCGAGAGCTGGCGGGCGATCGAGTGCGCCATCTCGCGGAAGACGGTCAGCATCGTCCCCTCGGCCGGCTCGCGCACCGAGTCATAAGCGGCGTCGGCGGCGCTGGCGAAGGCGGAGGCGACCAGCACCGGGTCGATCAGCTCTCCCGGGCGGCTCGCCAGCTCCTCGGCGGCGCCGCGCACGATCTGGCTGAGGATGACGCCGGAGTTGCCGCGGGCGCCCATCAGGGCGGCCCGGGCGAGCGCCTGGACGAGCTGGGTGCGGCCGACCTCGTCGACCTCGAGCCCGTCGAGGCGGTCGAGCTCCTCCATCACCGCCCGCATCGTCATCGCCATGTTGTCGCCGGTGTCGCCGTCGGCGACCGGGAAGACGTTGAGGTCGTTGACCTCCTGGCGGCGCTCCTCGAGATGCGCGTAGGCGGAGCTGATGACGCGCCGGAAGCGCTCGATCGAGGGGTCGGACATCGGCTCGAAATCTAACCGCAGGGCGCGGATGGGCAGTCCCGGAGCCCCGCCGCGCCGTCCGCTACGGTCACGCGCTCGATGCGACGCCTCGGCAACTGGTGCACCACACACCGCAAGACCGTGATCCTGAGCTGGATCGCGGCCCTCCTCGCCGTCGGCTTCGCCGCCAGCTCGGCCGGCTCGTCCTTCTCGGAGAACTTCGAGCTGCCCTCCTCGGACTCCCAGCGCGCGGTCGAGCTGCTCGAAGACCGCTTCCCCGCGCAATCGGGCGAAACGGCGACGATCGTCTTCCGGGCGAGCGGCGGGATCGAGTCGCCGCAGGTGCGGCGGAGGATGTCGGCCGCCTTCGCCGAGATCGAAGAGGTGCCGCACGTCAGCGGCGTCTCCAGCCCCTACGAAGGCGCCGGCGCCGTCTCCAAGGACGGCGAGATCGCCTACGCGACCGTCCAGTTCGACGAGCACGGCGAGGAGATCGGCAAGGAGAACGTCGAAAGGGTCGCGGACATCGCGCAGGGCGCGGACGGGGCCGGGCTGCAGGTGGAGCTCGGCGGCCAGCCGATCGAGGAAATGCGCCAGGAAGAAGGCGACGCCTCCTTCGCGATCGGCCTGCTGGCGGCGGTCTTCATCCTGCTCCTCACCTTCGGCTCCGCCGTGGCGATGGGCCTGCCGATCCTCACCGCGCTCTTCGCCCTCGGCGTCGGCCTCAGCCTGGTCACCCTGGGCACGCACGTCTTCGCGACCGCCAACTTCGCACCCCAGCTCGCGGCGATGATCGGCCTCGGCGTCGGCATCGACTACGCGCTGTTCATCCTCACCCGCTTCCGCAACGGCCTCGACGAAGGGCTGGAGCCCCAGCCGGCGGCGGTCCGGGCGATCGACACCGCGGGGCGGGCAGTCCTCTTCGCCGGCACGACGGTGATCATCTCGCTGCTCGGGATGCTGCTGCTCGGCGTCACCTTCCTCTACGGGGTGGCGATCGCCGCGGCGCTGGCGGTGCTGATGACGATGATCGCGGCGCTGACCCTGCTGCCGGCGCTGCTGGCGATCGCCGGGCGCCGGGTCGACCGCTGGCGCATCCCCGGCCTGGGCAAGCGCCGTCCCCTGGACGAGCTCCAGCTCAGCCGCTGGTACCGCTGGAGCGAGACGATCCAGCGCCACCCGGTGGTGGCGATGCTGCTCTCGGGCGGCCTGCTGGTCATCCTCTGCATCCCCGCCCTGTCGCTGCGCCTCGGCTCCAGCGACGCCGGCTCCGACCCGGCCGGCACGACGACCAGGCAGGCGTACGACCTGCTGGCCACCGGCTTCGGCCCGGGCTTCAACGGGCCCTTCCAGGTGGTCGCCGAGCTGCCGGGCAAGGGCGAGGACGCGGTGCTGGTCGAGCTGCGCCGCGAGATCGCGGGCCACGCCGGGGTTGCCTTCGTCACCCCTCCCGCCCTGAACCCCGCCAGGGACGTCGGCGTGATCCAGGTCTACCCGACCAGCTCGCCGCAGAGCGAGGCGACCACGGAACTGCTCGAGGCCCTGCGCAGGGACGTCATCCCGCCGGTGGCGCGGAGCACCGGGGCCAGCGTCTACGTCGGCGGCATCACCGCGATCTTCGAGGACTTCGGCGAGGTGCTGACCGAAAAGCTGCCGCTCTTCATCGGCGTGGTCGTCCTCCTCTCCGCCCTCCTGCTGATGGCCGTCTTCCGCTCGATCCTGGTGCCGCTGAAGGCGATGCTGATGAACCTGCTCAGCATCGGGGCGGCGTTCGGCATCGTCGTCGCCGTCTTCCAGTGGGGCTGGCTCGGCGGCATGATCGGCCTCGAAGGCACCGGCCCGATCGAGTCCTTCCTGCCCGTCTTCCTCTTCGCGATCGTCTTCGGCCTCTCGATGGACTACGAGGTCTTCCTGATGTCGCGCATCCACGAGGAATGGGAGGCGAGCCACGACGAGCAGCGCGCCGTCACCCGCGGCCTGGCTCTGACCGGCCGCGTGATCACCGCGGCGGCGGCGATCATGGTCACCGTCTTCGCCTCCTTCATGATCGGCGAAGACCGCATCATCAAGCTCTTCGGCCTCGGCCTCTCAACCGCGGTCCTGATCGACGCCGTCGTGATCCGCACCGTCCTGGTCCCCTCGATCATGCAGCTCTTCGGGCCGAAAGCCTGGTGGCTGCCCGGCTGGCTGGACCGTTTGATCCCGCGCCTGCACGTCGAGCCGCCAGAGATGGCCGAGCCGGTTCCGGAGACCGACTGAGATGAGCGCGGATGGCAGGGAGATGTCGGTGCCCCTTCCCGTGAATTGATGTCGCACGCGCTCCGCGCTTAGCGACGAATGGAGTGCGCGGCTGCGCCGCGCCTCGAACCACGAGTGCAGCGGCCGCCTGCGGCGACATTCCCGGGAAGGGGCACCGACATCTCCCATCGACACGTCGTTCCTGCCCGCTGCCCACCGGTCCGGCTCGCCGGAGGCGAAAGCTGTCTCGGTTCGGAGAGGAGCCCGGTCGGTCGTCGGGCGAATGTCGCGAAGCGGCCGCTGCACTCGTGACTCTAGGCGCGGCGCAGCCGCGCTCACTGATTGTCGCTAAGCGCCGCAGGCGCGTGCGACATCAATTCGCCCGACGACCGACCGGGCTCCTCCGTCCTGAGCCTGGCGGCTACGCCGCCTTGACGACCTTGTTGGCCTTGAGGCAGCGGGTGCAGACGTAGGCGCGCAGTTTGCGGCCGTTCTCCTGGATCCGCACTTTCTGCAGGTTCGGGTCGAAGCGCCGCTTGGTGGCGACCATCGAGTGGCTTCGGGACTGGCCGAACGCCGGTCCCTTTCCGCAGCTGTGACAAACCTTGGCCATCGGGTCGCGCATGGTACATTGATCGTGAGTTAGCTAAGTAGACTAATGCTGAATTGAATTTCAGCATCCCTTGGCGAAAGGGGGAGAGAAATGAGCGCTGAGGACTTGGACAGCGTGAACATGCACGAAGCCAAGACCCATCTCTCGAAGCTGGTCGCCCGCGTCGAGGGCGGCGAGCAAATCGTGATCACCCGCGCCGGCGCACCGGCAGCGAAGCTGGTGCCGGTACAGACGCAAAGGTCAAAGAAACTCGGGCCTCGGAAGCTTGGCGGCTGGGAGGGCAAGATGAAGGTGCCGTCCGAGGCGGAGTGGGCGCAGCTCAAGGCCGAAATCGCCGACGCCGTCGAGGAAAGCGAGATCTTTCCCAGTGGCGACAACCTCTGGACCGGCGATTGAGACTGCTGCTCGACACTCATACGCTCCTATGGACGCTGGTGGCGCCGGACCGACTCTCCGAGAACGCGGCGCAAGCCATCGCTGCGGAAGAGAGTGAAGTCTTCGTCAGCATCGTCAGTCCCTGGGAGATGGCGATCGCCAAGGCGTTGGGGCGTATGGATCCACCCGACAACCTCGAGGCCCAGCTCGAGAAAAGGCGCTTCGCGCTTCTGCCCGTCTCCCTGCGCCACACCCACGTAATCGAGACGCTGCCGCACCATCATCGGGATCCGTTTGACCGGATGCTCGTCGCGCAAGCGCAGGTCGAGGGGCTGACCATCGTCACGGTCGACCGGCTGCTGCGTCGCTACCCGGTCTCTCTGCTGCCCGCGGTCTAACCGTCCCGCACCTGCCAGCGGTACGGGTTGACCTCTTGTTTGAGCAGGGCCATGCGGGCGACGGTGAGGGCGGCGTTGCGGCCCTGGTCGCGCTTGCCGCCGCCGGCGCGGGCGAGGGCCTGCTCCATCGTGTCGCAGGTGATCACGCCGAAGGCGCAGGGGACGCCGGTCGCCAGCTGTACGTCCTGGATGCCCCGGGCGGCCTCGGCGCAGACGAAGTCGTAGTGGTCGGTCTCGCCGCGGATGACGACGCCGAGGCAGGCGATGCCGGCAAAGCGCTCTGTGGTCGCGTGCAGCTTCGCGGCGAAGGGCAGCTCGTAGGCGCCGGGCACCGAGACCTCGCTGACCGAGGCGCCCGGCACGCCGGCCATCTCGAAGCCTTCGCGGGCGCCGCTCAGCAGGCGTTCGGCGAGGTCCTCGTAGAAGCGGCCGACGCAGACGGCGAACCTGCGCCCGGCGAGCGCCTCGCGCTCCTCCTCGCCGAAGGCCTCGAGGAAGGCCCCGGACTCAGCCATCCGCCCGCTCGTCCCCGGCGGCGTCGCGCTCGTCCTCGTCGTGGATCATCTCCTCGTCGAAGGCGAGGCCCTGGTGGTGCAGCGAGTGGCCCATCTTGTCGCGCTTGGCCCGCAGGTAGGCCTCGTTGTGGGCGTTGGGTGAGGACTCGATCGGCACCTGCTCGGTGACCGAGAGGCCGTAGCCCTCGAGGCCGACGATCTTCTTCGGGTTGTTGGTGAGGATGCGGATGCTCGTCAGGCCGAGATCGCCGAGGATCTGGGCGCCGATGCCGTAGTCGCGCAGGTCGGCGGGCAGCCCCAGCTTGAGGTTGGCCTCGACCGTGTCGGCGCCCTCCTCCTGCAGCTTGTAGGCCCTGAGCTTGTTGAGCAGGCCGATCCCGCGCCCCTCCTGGGAGAGGTAGAGCAGGACGCCGCGCCCCTCGTGCTCGATCTGGGTCAGCGCGGCGACCAGCTGCTCGCCGCAGTCGCAGCGCATGCTGTGGAAGACGTCGCCGGTGAGGCACTCGCTGTGGACGCGGACGAGCACGTCCTCGGCGCCGTCGACGTCGCCCTTGACCATCGCCACGTGGTGCTTGTCGTCGACCAGGGAGCGATAGCCGACCGCGGTGAAGTCGCCGAACTCGGTCGGCAGGGCGGTCGAGACGACGCGCTCGACCAGCTTCTCCTCGGTGCGGCGGCGGTAGGCGATCAGGTCGGCGACGGTGATCATTTTCAGCCCGTGGCGCTCGCAGTAGGGGCCGAGGTCGGGGACGCGGGCCATCGTGCCATCGTCGTTCATCACCTCGCAGATCACGCCCGCCGGGGTGAGGCCGGCGAGGCGGGCGAGGTCGACGCTGGCCTCGGTGTGGCCGGTGCGCTCCAGCACGCCGCCCTCCTTGGCGCGCAGCGGGAACATGTGGCCGGGGACGACGATGTCGCTCGGGCCCGAGTTGGGGTCGATCGCGACCTGGATCGTGTGGGCGCGGTCGTGGGCGGAGATGCCGGTGCTGACCCCGCCGGCGGCCTCGATCGTGACCGTGAAGGCGGTCTGCAGCGGCGCCTCGTTCTTCGCCGCCATCAGCTTCAGGCCGAGCTTCTCGCAGCGCTCCGCGGTGAGGGCGAGGCAGATCAGCCCGCGCGCCTCCTTGGCCATGAAGTTGACCGCCTCCGGTGTGGCGAACTGCGCCGCCATCACCAGGTCGCCCTCGTTCTCGCGGTCCTCGCCATCGCAGACGACGACCATGCGGCCGGCGCGGATCTCCTCGATGCCTTCCTCGACCGTCGAGAAGGGACTCTCGGCCGTGTCCCGATCCGTCTGCTCTGTCTCCTGCGGCTCTGTCATCTGGCTCACGCCGACTCCTCTCGGGGGAATGGTGTCATCAATCGCTCCACGTACTTCGCCACCACGTCGCACTCGACGTTCAGCCTGTCGCCGGGGGCGAGCATTCCAAGGCTCGTTCGCTCCAGTGTCTCCGGGATCAGGGAAACCTCCGCCCAAGACTCGCCCAAATCCGCGACTGTCAGGCTGACGCCGTTCAGCGCGATCGAGCCCTTGGCGACCACGTAGCGCAGCAGGTCCGGCCCAAGCCTTACGCGTAGGCGCCGTGCGAAGCCGTCCTCCTCGGCCGAGAGCACCTCCCCCACCCCGTCGGCGTGGCCCTGGACGATGTGGCCGCCGAGGCGGTCGGAGACCTTCATCGCCAGCTCGAGGTTGACGCGATCTCCAGCCTCCAGGCCGCCGAGCGCCGTGACCGCGAGCGTCTGGTTCATCGCCTCGGTCGCGAAGCCGCTCGAGTCGACTGACGTTGCCGTGAGGCAGACGCCGTTCACGGCCACCGAGTCGCCCTCGGCGATCTCGGTGGCGAGCCTCGTCGCGATCCGCAGCGTCGCGCCGTCCCGATCCGCCTCGACCGATCCGACCGTCCCGACGTCTTCGATCAGCCCCGTGAACATCACCACTCCCTGAAACGGGTCTCGATCAACGTGTCCTCCGCGCCGGGATCCACGGCCTCGGTGCGCTTGGAGCCGGCGAGCAGGACGGGGGCGACGAAGACGCGCGCCTCGTCGATCTCCCCGGCGTCCGCGAAAGCGGCGGCGAGGGTCGGGCCGCCCTCGAGGAAGAGGCTGGTGATGTTGCGGCTGCCGAGCTCGGAGAGGACTGGGCGGATGCCGGTCGCGACGACGATCTCGGCGCCGGCGTCCCTGAGCGCCGAGGCGTCGGCTCCGGGGGAGACGACCACCACGACCGGGGACTCGTCGAGCGTGGCGAGCAGCCGCGAGTCGAGCGGCAGCCGGGCCTGACGGTCGAAGACAACCCGAACCGGCTGCCGCCCCCCCGTTCCGGTGCGCTTTATGTCGCCATGAGTGGCATAAAGCGCACCGGAAGGGGTTGTTGGGGGGCGGGCGGTGAGGAGGGGGTCGTCGGCGAGGACGGTGCCGATGCCGACTGCGATCGCGGCGGATTCTGCGCGCCAGCGGTGGACCAGGGCGCGGCTGCGCTCGCCTGAGATCCAGGGAGAGTCGCCGGGTGCAGTCGAGGTGCGGCCGTCCAGGGACATCGCCAGCTTCAGGGTCACCAGCGGCAGCCCGGTCCTTGCGTGCTTGCGGAAGGGCTGGTTGAGCAGCCGCGCCGCGGTCGCCTCCTCGCCCGCGGCGAGCTCGACCGCCACCCCACCGTCGCGCAGGATGCCGGGCCCGCGCCCCGCAGCCTTCTCGCTGGGATCGTCCGAGGCGATCACGACCCGCGAGATCCCAGCCTCCAGGATCGCCTCCACGCAAGGCGGCTGCCTCCCCGTGTGCGCGCAGGGCTCCAGCGTCACGTACATCGTCGCCCCCGCCGGGTCCTCCCCGCGCTCGCGACAGTCCTCCAACGCCGCCCGCTCAGCATGCAACCCACCCAGCTCGGCATGAAACCCCTCGCCAATCACATCCCCATCACGCACCACAACAGCTCCGACAAGAGGATTGGGGCTCACCCGCCCCCGCCCGCCCTCAGCAAGCTCCAGCGCTCGCGCGAGATGCCCTCGATCCGTGCCTGTGAGCTGCGAATTCATAGACCGATTGACGAGTCAATCAACACAAGCTTACTCCCGCTGTGAGGTGGGTCACCGCGCCTGGTCTGCACGCAGCCATATGCGACAGGACTCGGGACTGCGGCCGGGTCCCCGGATACCCTGATCCCCGCCCCATGAAGCTGATCGTCCAAATCCCCTGCTTGAACGAGGAATCGACCCTCCCGGCAACCGTCGCCGACATCCCACGCCAGATCGAGGGCATCGACGAGATAGAGCTGCCTGGTCGTCGACGACGGCTCGACCGACCGCACGGTCGAGGTCGCCCGCGAGCACGGGGTCGAGCACATCGTCCGGCTGACCAACAACAAGGGCCTGGCGGCGGGCTTCCAGGCGGGGCTCGACGCCTGCCTCAAGCTCGGCGCCGACGTCGTCGTCAACACCGACGCCGACAACCAGTACCGCGGCGCCGACATCCCGAAGCTCCTGGCGCCGATCCTGGCCGGCGAGGCCGACATGGTCGTCGGCGACCGCCGCACCTCCCAGATCGAGCACTTCTCGGGCTCCAAGAAAGCCCTGCAGAAGCTGGGCAGCTGGGTGGTCAGCCGGCTCGCCGGGACCGCGATCGCCGACACCACCTCGGGCTTCCGCGCCTACAACCGCGAGGCCGCCCTCGGACTGCTCGTGGTCGACAACTTCACCTACACGCTGGAGAGCCTGATCCAGGCGGGCAAGATGCTCGTCGCCGTCGAGGAGGTCGAGATCGGCACCAACCCGCAGACGCGCGAGTCGCGCCTCTCCGGCTCGACCGGCGGCTACGTGCGGCGCAACGCGCTCTCGATCCTGCGGATATACGCCCGCTACGAGCCGCTGCGGGTCTTCGCCACGGCGGGCCTCGTGGTCGCGATCCTCGCCCTCGCCGCCTGGATGCCGTTCCTGCTCGACTGGATCCTCAACGGCGACAGCGCCGGCCACATCCAGTCGCTGATCCTCGGCGCCGTGCTCTTCATCGCGGCGATCCAGCTGCTCGCGCTGGGCGTGATCGGCGACCTGCTGGCCGGGCAGCGGGTGATGACGCAGCGGGTCTTCGAGCGGGTGCGCCGGGTCGAGCTGGCGCTCGACGTCCCGCCCTCCCACTACGAGCAGAGCTGATGCAGCGCTCAGCGACCGCCGACTACGGCAAGACGGCGAGCTTCCTGGCGGTCGGCGTCGGCCTCACCGGCGTCATCACCTACGTCTACTTCTTCATCGCCTCGCACGTCCTCTCCAAGCCCGACTACGGAGCAGATCACCGTGCTCTGGTCGGCCGTCTTCATCACCATCTCGACCCTCTACCGGCCGGTCGAACAGCTGCTCTCCCGACACATCTCCGAACACCTGGTCAAGGGCGAGCCGATCGGCGGCACGATGCGCAATCGCGGCCACGATCCAGCTCGGCCTGGCGCTGCTCTTCGCGGTCCTGGCGCTCGCCCTCCGCGGGCCGCTCCAGGACGGCCTGCTCGAAGGCAACGAAACGCTCTACTGGGTCTACTTCTCCGCCGTCCTCTTCTACGCCGCCAGCTACTTCGCCCGCGGCTATCCTCGCCGGGGTCAAGCGGCTTCGGCCTCTTCACCGCGCTGATCCTCTCGGAGTCGTGCTTCCGCACGCTGTTCGCGGTCCTGGTCGCGGTCAGCCTGCTCAGCGGCCAGTCATGGGTGGCGATCGGGATCGTCGCCGCGCCGTCGCTCTCCCTGATGGTCGTGCCGCTGGCCTTCGCGCGGCGGGCGCGGACGGCGCCCGAGCCGCCGCGGGACGCCGGCGGGGATTCCTCGGTGTCGGTCGCCCACGGCACCGGCTTCGCCGCCGCGGTGCTGGTGATCATGTTCAGCGAACAGGCCTTCCTCAACGCCGGGCCGCTGATCGTGCGCAGCCTCGCAGGGCGCCGCCGCCGCGGGCTTCATCTTCAACGTGCTGATGCTGGCGCGGGCGCCGCTGCAGCTCTTCCAGGCCGTCTCGACCAGCATCCTCCCCCACCTCACCGGCCTCCACACCAGCACCGAGCCCGGCAGCGAGGACGAGTTCCACCGCTCGGTGCGGATGGTCCTGCTCGGCATCGCCGCCTTCACCGGCGTCGATGGCGCTGGCGATCCTGATCGCCGGGCCGCAGCTGATGCAGCTCGCCTTCAGCGACAAGTTCAGCTACGACCGGGCCGGCCTGCTCCTGGTCGCCGCTCGGCACCGGGCTCTACCTCTCCTCGGTCACGGTCAACCAGGCCTGCGTCGCCCAGGGGCAGGTCCGCCGCGCCGCCTCCCGCTGGATCCTCTGCGCCGTCCTCTTCGTCGCCTGGAACTTCGTGCCGCTCATCGGCGACGAGTTCCGCCGGGTCGAGATCGGCTTCACGCTGGCGGCGGGAGCGCTGCTCGGCCTGCTCTACCTGATCTACCGCCGTCCCCACGAACGCGCCGAGGACGTTCCGGCCCCGGGCTCCCCCGAGGAGCTCGAGCTGCGCCTCGCCGCCGTCGACGAGAACACGTAGGGGATCGCCGTGGGGGGACACGACGCCGAGCTGATCCTGATCGGCGGCGGCCTGCTCGCGGCCGGCATCCTCGGCGCCCTGCTCGCCGAGCGGATGCGCATCCCGGGCCTGCTGCTCTTCCTCGGGCTGGGAATGCTGGCCGGCTCGGAGGGAATCGGCGGGATCGAGTTCAACGACGCCGAGCTGGCCCGGACGCTGGGCACGATCGCCCTCGTCCTGATCCTCTTCGAGGGCGGGCTGACCGCGGGCTGGTCGGAGATCCGGCCGGTGCTCGGCACCGCGGCGTCGCTGGCGACGCTGGGAACCACGGTGACGGCGGTGCGCGGCCGGCCTGGCGGCGAAGTGGATCTTCGGCCTCAGCACCCTGGAAGGGATGCTGGTCGGCGCCGCGATCGCCGCCACCGACTCGGCCGCGATCTTCGCCGTGCTGCGCCGCTCGACCCTGAAGAAGCGGCTCGCCCGCTCGCTGGAGGGCGAGTCGGGGATGAACGACCCGGTCGCCCTGCTGCTGGTGATCGGGTTCATCGACTGGATCCAGCAGCCGGGGTACGGGCTCGCTCGAGATGGCGGGGTCGCTCGTCCTGCGGCTCGGGCTGGGCGCCGCGATCGGCCTGCTGCTGGGCCGCGCCGCGGTCGCCGGGCTCGACCGCGTGCGACTGCCGACCGACGGCATCTACCCGGTGGCGACGATCGCGATCGCCGGGCTCGCCTACGGGCTGGCCGAGGTCGCCCACGGCTCCGGCCTGCTCGCCGTCTACCTGACCGCGCTGGCGCTCGGCTCGGCCAGCATCCCGGCCCGGCGCACGATCGTCGCCTTCCACGAGGGACTCGGCTGGGTCGCCCAGATCGGCCTCTTCATCCTGCTCGGGCTGCTCGTCTTCCCCAGCACGCTCGGCGACGTCGCGCTGGAAGGGCTGGCGCTCTCGGCGGCGCTGATCCTCGTCGCCCGCCCGCTTGCCGCCTTCGCCGCCACGGCGCTCGCCCCGCTCGGCGCTGCGCGAGCGGGCGA
Source organism: uncultured Solirubrobacterales bacterium (assembly GCA_963801245.1). Taxonomy (GTDB): domain Bacteria; phylum Actinomycetota; class Thermoleophilia; order Solirubrobacterales; family 70-9; genus VRUE01. The sequence goes on along the minus strand of CAWDEA010000003.1, from coordinate 257,103 downwards.
TGCTCGGCTGGGCCGGGCTGCGCGGCGCCACCCCGATCTGGCTCGCGACCTTCCCGGTCGTCGCCGGGGTCGGCACCGGCGAGCAGATCTTCGCGATCGTCTTCTTCGTCGTCGTCACCTCGACCCTGGTCCAGGGGGCGAGCTTCGAGCCGCTGGCGAAGCGGCTCGGGCTGACCACCGACGAGCCGGCGCTGCCGCGGCGCCTGCTCGAGTCGGGGCGGATCCGCCGCATGGGCGGCGACGTCGTCTCCTACCGGCTCGGCCCGGCGCCGCCGCGGCCGGCCACCTGGTCCGCGAACTGGGTCTGCCGCGCGAGGCCCTGGTCAACGTCATCGTCCGCGACGGCCACGCGATCCCGCCGCGCGGCTCGACCGAGGTGCGCGAGGGCGACGAGCTGCACATCCTCGTCCGCGGCGAGCTGCGCGAGGAGGTCGAGGAGCTGACCAAGCGCTGGCACGAGGGCCCGGTGGGCAGCCCACCGCCGCCGCGCCTGCCGCCGCGCGGCGCGCCGCAGATCTTCTCGGTCGGTCCGGGCGGGGATCGTCGAGGACCCGTCGGCGCCCGAGCGCGGTCGACGGCATCGCGGTGGTCGCGGTCCTGCGCAGTCGCCGCGACCGGCCGAGCGCGCTCGTCGCCCTCGCCGACGGCCGCTACGCGCTGACGACCGAGGCGGTCGTCGCCGTCGGCGACCGCCGCGCGCTGGCGAGCTGGTGCGAGCGCCGAGCCCTGCGGGTCGGCCCCGACGAACCGGCTGAGCGCGCCTGGTGGCAGGAGGCCATCGGCGCCCTGATCGCGAGAGGCTGAGACCGGCGCATATCGGCGTCCTCGGTCGCTCGCGCGCAGGAGCACGCCACGCTCCCTGCGTCCTTGATCTGCTTGGCCTCAGCCTCTCGCGACTGCTTCAGAGATCTGGGAATAGGCGGCGGCCGGATCATCGGCGCCGAAGACGGCCGAGCCGGCGACGAACAGCGAGGCACCGGCCTCGGCCACTGGGCCGGCGGTCGAAGCGTCGATTCCGCCGTCGACCTCGATCCGTGCATCCCCGAGCCAATCGGCTTGAGGCGGGAGACCTTGTCGGGCGAGCTCGGGATGAAGGACTGGCCGCCCCAGCCGGGGTTGACGGTCATGCAGAGGACGATGTCGGCGAGGCCGCGCAGCTCGGCCACTGCCTCGACCGGGGTGCCGGGATTGATCGCGATGCCGGCGAGGCAGCCGAGCTCGCGGATCGCGGCGAGGGTCCGGTTGCGCGTGCGGGGTCGCCTCCTCGTGGAAGGTGATCGAGTCGGCGCCGGCCTCGGCGAAGGCCTCGATCTGGCGCTCAGGGCGCTCGATCATCAGGTGGACGTCGACGGCGCCGCCCGCGGCGTGGACCCGGTCGGCGATCGAGGACGAGACCAGCGGCCCGATCGTGATCGGCGGGACGAAGTGGCCGTCCATCACGTCGAAGTGGATCACCCGCGCGCCGGCGTCCATCACCTCGTCCAGCTGGGAGCCGAGCCGCGAGAAGTCGGCCGAGAGGATCGACGGCGCGACCCGCGGCGAGGCGATCAGCTCTCCCATCCGCTCGCTCATACAGGCCTCAGCATGGAATCTCCGCACATCTGGCAGGTCATGTCCTCGGTCGTGCTCATCCGGGCGATGGTCTGGTGCTCGCCGCAGTTGGGGCACTGCGAGACCAGCTCGAAGCGGCGCAGACAGTACACGCAGCGGAAGCGGCCGGGGAGCTGCGTCGGGCGCAGCCAGGGCTCGCCGCAGCCAGGGCAGGCGGCCCGTCGCATGATGCTCTCGGCCTCCGGGGGCTCAGTCATCGGGACCATCATCCCGCTTCAGGCGGCAGATGAAAAAGCCCGTCGTGCGATCGCGGTCGGGACGGACCTGCAGGCAGCGACTGTCGGCGGCCGAGGCGAGACCGGGAGCAAGGGCGCCGAGGTCGTCGATCGCGAAGGCCGGGACCTCCCCGGATTCGGCGGCAGCGAGCAGGTCGGCGACCTGGTCCTCGTTCTCGCGGCGCGAGATCGTGCAGGTCGAGTAGACGAGCTGGCCGCCGGGGCGAAGGGCTTCGAGGCCGCGCCTCAGCAGCTGCCGCTGCTCCCCGGCGAGGCGCTCGATCGCCTGCGGCGACTTGCGCCAGCGCGCGTCGGGCCGGGAGGCGAGCGCGCCGAGGTCCGAGCAGGGCGGGTCGAGCAGGACGCGGTCGAAGCCGGGCGCCATCCCGGCCGCGCCGGCGTTGGCCTCGATCACGGTGACGCTGCGCAATCCGAGGCGCTGGGCCTGTCCGGCCACTTCGGCGGCCCGCACGGGGTCGCTCTCGACCGAGATCACCTCGCCGCGATCCTCCATCCGCGCCGCGATCTGTCCCGTCTTGATCCCCGGCCCGGCGCAGAGGTCGAGCACGTGCTGTCCGGGACGGGGGTCGAGCAGCTCGACCACCGCGGCGGAGCCACGGCTCTGAGGAGTCAGCTCTCCCGCCGCGACCAGCTCCGGCACGAGGTCCCCCGTCCGCCCCTCGACCACAACCACCTCCGGCGCCTCCAGAACCCCACCCCCGCTTCCGGTGCGCTTTATGCCACTCATAGGCACATAAGGCGCACCGGAAGCGGGGTGGGCGGCGAGGCCGGCATCGCGGACGCGGGCGAGAACTGCGTCGGGGTCGGTGCGCAGGGTGTTGACCCGGTAGGCGTGCTCGGCGGGCTCGTTGCAGGAGGCGAGCAGCGGGCGGGCGCTCTCGGGGCCCAGCTCGCGCCACCACAACTGCGCCAGCCAGAGCGGGGCCGAGTGCGCGATGGAGGCCTTCTCCGGGGTCGAGTCGTCGCCGAGCAGCGACGCGACAAGCGCCTCGCGCTCGCGGACCACGCGGCGCAGGACGGCGTTGACGAACCCCGAGGCGTGGGCGGCACCGGCCCGCTTGACCAGCTCGACCGCCTGGTCGACGGCGGCGTGGTCGGGCGTCCCGTCGGCGAAGAGCAGCTCGTAGGCACCGAGCCGCAGGCCGGTCAGGACGGGAGGGTCGAGCTGGCGCAGGGGGCGGTCGGCGAGCCGTTCGAGGGCGGCGTCGATCGTCCCCCGCCGCTGCACCGCGCCGAAGGCGAGCCGCTGGGCCTGTGCCCGCTCGCGGCCGTCCAGCCGGCGCTCCCCAGCGGACTCGCGAAAGGCCCGCTCGGTGTGGGCGCCGTCCTCGAAGGTCGCCCCGATCGTCTCGAAGGCGAGCAGGCGGGCGGGCGCGATCACAGCTTGGGCAGCGAGTGGCCGCGGAGAAAAGCGTCCGCCGCCATCGGCCTGCCCCCGGCCGGCTGCACGACCTCCAGGCGCAGCGCCCCCTGGCCACAGCCGAGCAGCAGCGCCCCCCACTCGGCGCGCAGCTCACCGGCCCTGACGCCGACGTCGACCGGGCGGGCGCGGCGAACCCCGAGCCGCTCGCCGCCGCTGGTCTCGAGATAGGCGCCGACGTGCGGGGTGAGGGCGCGGACGACCCGGGCCAGCTCGGTCGCCGAGCGCGAGGGGTCGAGGCGGCGCTCCCCGGCAGCGATCTTCTCCGCGTACGTGACCCCCTCCTCGCCCTGCTCGGCGAAATCGAGCCCCCCCTCGTCCAGCAGGTCGAGCGCCCCGACCAGGAGGTCGCCGCCGAGCGCGGCGAGCTTCGCCGAGAGCGCCTCGAAATCGTCCTCGGCACCGACAGGGGCCTCCTCGCGCAGGGCGACGGGGCCGGAGTCGAGGCCCTCCGTCACCTGCATCACGCACACCCCGGTGCGCTCGTCCCCGGCCATGATCGTGCGCTCGATCGGCGCGGCACCGCGCCAGCGGGGCAGGAGCGAGGGGTGCACGTTGAGCATCGGCCACTCCGAGAGCAGCGGCTCGCGGACGATCTGGCCGAAGGCGCAGACGGCGAGTGCCTGCGGGCGCGCGGCACGGATCCGCTCCTGCGCCGCCTCGTCGTTTACGTCGGCAGCCTGGAGCAGCTCGATCTCCAGCTCACGCGCAGCCTCGGCGGCGGGGGGCGACTGGGTGCGCCGGCCGCGGCCCTTCGGCCGGTCGGGCGGGGTGACGACGAGCAGAGGGCGATGAGGGGACTCGGCGAGCCGGCGCAGGACGACAGCCGCGAACTCCGAGGTGCCGAGGTAGACGGTCCTCACGCGTCGGTGCGAGGCTCGCGGTGCTCCTCGCCCGCCTCGTCCTCGTCGGCCAGCGGCGGGCTGTAGCTGCCGCCTTCGCGCAGGGCGCGCAGGGCGGCCTTGCGCTGCTGGCGGGGGGCGCGGTCGAGGATCAGCACGCCGTCGAGATGGTCGATCTCGTGCTGGAGCACGCGCGCCTCCAGGCCGGAGGCCTCGAGGACGATCTCATCGCCCTCGACGTCGCGCCCGCCGATCCGGGCATGCAGCGAGCGCTCGACGTCCATCGAGACGCGGGGCAGGCTGAGACAACCCTCCTCGGCGACCACGACCTCGTCCGAGAGCCACTCGATCTCGGGATTGACCAGCGCCGTCGGCTCGCTGTCGGGACCGGCCTGGAAGACGAGCAGGCGGCGCAGCACCCCGAGCTGGGTGGCGGCCAGGCCGACCCCCATCCCGTCGCGCATGATCCCGATCATCCGCTCGACGTCGGCCCGCAGCTCCGGGCCGAAATCGCGCACCGGCGAGGCCTTGCTCTTCAGCACCGGGTCGCCGAACTGGACCACGTGAGCCAGCGCGGCCTCGCGCCGCTCCAGCAGCTCCGCTTCGAGCTCCTCGCGCTCGGCGTCGTCGATATCGGTCTCGGCCCGATCGCTCATGAGACCGATTGTATGGATCGACTCAGCGCGGATGACTCCGATGCCGGACCTGGATCCAGGGCTCGAAAACGACGCCCAAGATCATCGCCAGCGGAACAATCGCACCCACGTAAAGGAAAAGGCCGAAGCCATGCACGCCGATCATCCCGCCGATTGCCCCAAGGACGATGACGATCAATGAAGACAGAACGCGTCTCTCCCACATGGACGGCATTTTACCCCTCCAATCCGCTGGAGACCCAGGCCGCAAAGACAGCCAGGGCGCCGAAGAACATTCCCTCTCGCCATCCATCCATGTTCAACTCGCGCCCAAACAGAGGTGCAATCCGGACTGCGATCTCGCCGAGCAGACCACCGACTATGGCACCCGTCCCAATGTCGGTCAGTGCGATCCGACCGTGAGCAAGTTCGGCCGCGACAACAGCGATAAGACTGGAGCCCATGCCCGAGCTAAGGCCCTGGAGTCCGAAACTCTCCCCCTCACATCAGAGGTGCGGGCATTTTCGTTACTGCGGATCGACGTCGACCGAGATCGCGACGTCGCGCAGGGCGCGGTCGGCGGCCAGGCTCTCGACCGTTTCGCGGACCGCGGCGATCGTCGCCTCGCGGTCGGTGGCCTTGAGCAGGAAGCGGCGGCGGTGGCGATTGCGGACGCGGAACATCGGCGCCGGGCCGAGCAGGTCGGTCTCGCCGGGGATGGCGGTCGTGAGGGCGTCGGCGAGCTCGGCGGCGGCCCGGTCGAGTCGCCCCTCGACCTCCGCCTTGAGCACGATCCGGGTTAGGTGGGAGAAGGGCGGGTAGCGCAGCGCCCTGCGCCGCTCCACCTCCTCTGCGAGGAAGGCAGCGGAGTCGTGGCCGGCGGCGTGGACGATGCTGGGCGCGGTCGGGGCCAGGGTCTGGACGATCACCTCGCCGCCGGCGGGGCCGCGGCCGCTGCGGCCGGCGAGCTGGGCGACCATCGCAAAGGTGCGCTCCGCGGCGCGGAAGTCGGGGAACCTGAGGGTCGCGTCGGCGTCGAGGATCGCGCTCAGGGTCACCTCCGGGAAGTCGTGTCCCTTGGCGACCATCTGGGTGCCGACGAGGACGGCCGACTCGGCCTCGCCGAAGGCGGCGAGGATGCGGGCGTGGGCGCCGCGGCCGCCGGCGGTGTCGGCGTCGAGGCGGAAGACGGGCATCGGCGCCAGCCGCTCGGCCAGCAGGGCCTCGATCTGCTCGGTCCCCACGCCGGCCTGGGAGAGGGTGGTCGAGTCGCAGTCGCCGCAGGCGCGCGGCAGCGGCTCGGTATGGGCGCAGTGATGGCAGACGAGGCGGCCGCTGTGGCGGTGGACGATCAGCGAGACGTCACAGTTGGGGCAGTCCCAGTGCCTGCCGCAGGAGCGGCAGGTGAGCCAGGGGGCGAAGCCGCGGCGGTTGACCATCACGATCGCCTTCGCGCCGGCCTCGCGCACGGTCCCCAGCGCCTCCCAGGTCTGCGGGTGCAGCGGACCGGAGCGGGGGTCGGCCTCGCGCATGTCGAGCACCCGCACCGGCGGCATCGCGCGGCCGTCGACGCGCCGCGGCAGCTCCAGGCGCGGCATCTCCAGCCAGGTCTCCGGCCGCGGCGTCGCGGTGCCGGCGACCAGCACGGCGCCGCAGTCCGCCGCTCGCTTGCGGGCCACGGCCCGGGCGTCGTAGCAGGGGTCGCCCTCCTGCTTGTAGGAGGCGTCGTGCTCCTCGTCGATCACAACCAGCCCGAGGTCGGCCAGCGGCGCGAAGACCGCCGAGCGGGGGCCGACGCAGACGCTCGCCTCGCCGCTGCGCAGGCGGCGCCACTCGTCGTAGCGCTCGCCGTCGGAGAGGGCCGAGTGCAGGACGGCGAAGCGGTCGCCCAGCCGCGCCCGGAAGCGCGCCACGGCCTGCGGAGCCAGGCCGATCTCTGGGACCAGGACGATCGCGCCCCGGCCGCGGGCCAGCGCGGCCTCGACCGCCGCCAGGTAGACCTCGGTCTTGCCCGAGCCGGTGACGCCGTGCAGGAGGACCTCGCGCGGCGCGCCGGCCTCGCCGTCGAGCGCGGAAACAATCCCCTCCACCGCGGCGACCTGCTCGGGGAGCAGCTCGGGCCGCCCGCCGGCCGCCCCGACGTCGGGCTGGACGGAGCGGCGCCGCACCCGCGAGCTGCGGGTGGCGATCAGGCCGCGCTCCTCGAGGCGGCGCAGGACCGCGCGGTCGGAGCCCACCGCGGCGGCCAGCTCCGTCGCCGACATCTCCCCCGCCCGCAGCGCCTCCAGCACCGCCCGCTGCTTCACCCCCAACCGCTCGCCACCGCTGAGGGCCTCCTCGCCGGCGGCGGCGATCTCCGCCCGCAGCTCCAGCCGCGAGCGCACCCGCTGCCCCGCGGCGCCCGTCCCCGGCGGCAGCGCCAGCTGCAGGCCGCGAGAGGCGGTGGAGCAGTACTCGCGAGCGATCCAGAGCCCGAGCCGGACGAGCTCGGCCGGGGTGCCGGCCTCGAGCGCCTCGATCGGCTCCGCCAGCCGCTCGGGGGGCAGCTCGGAGGACTCGGCGAGCCCGACAACGACCCCGAGGATCCGCTGCCGCCCGAACGGCACCCGCACCACGCTGCCGACCTCGAGGCCGGCCATCGCCTTGGGCAATCGGTAGTCGAAGGGCCCGTGCAGGACGCGTGCGGTGGTGAGCGGCTCGACCTTGGCGATGGACATCGGGGTCACGCTATGGAGGGTGGCGGACACCGCGGGTATGCTGCCGCTCGATGGCGCTCAACCTCAGCCCAGGAGAGCGGGTGATCTTCCAGGGCCACCCCTCCTGGAGGGCGATCCTCGGCTTCTACCTGAAGGGAATCCTCGTCGCGGCGCTCGCCGGCGTGGTCTTCAAGCTCTTCGGCTCCGGCAGCGGCACGGTCTTCCTCGTCGTCCTCGTGATCGTCGCCGTCACCGTCGTCGCCGGTTTCGTCAAGCGGATCGCGACGACCTACACGATCACCGACCGCCGCCTCAACATCCGCCGCGGCATCGTCTCCCGAGAGGTCCAGGAGACCCGCCTGGAGCGCGTGCAGAACGTCAACTACAAGCAGTCCGTCTACCAGCGCCTGGTCCAGGTCGGCGACGTCGACTTCGACACGGCCGCAGGCGACGACTACAACTTCGTCTTCGCCGGCGTGGCCGACCCCCAGGACGTGGTCCACCGAGTCGACCAAGCGACCGGCGCAAACGCCGCCGGCACTCACGGCCTCGGAGAAGCCCAGCCACCAACCTAGGCGGGGTGGGTGGGGGTGCCGGCGCCCCTCGACAGCGCACTCGCTTCGAAAAGCTCTTCGAGCGGTCGCACTTTCCGCCGCTATGCGTTGGGTACTACGACCGCTTGGCGAGATCGGCGTCGCGCGGCGCTTGCGGTCGCGTTTCCCTCCGCCATGCGGCGGAAAGTGCGACCGCTTCTTGGGGACCCTGAAGCCGGTGTTCGCGGTCCGGACGCAACCCGGTGACGTGTTGGGAGGGAGCCTGTGGCCGTCCTCCAGGATGCTTCTATGAAGTCAAGGGCACCTCGACGAGGCGGTTGAAGAGGCCCCTGGAGAGGTGGCGCTTGAGCGCGCGCATCGCCTCGCGCTTGGTCTTGCCTTCGCCGATCCTGCGATCGAGGTAGGCCCGCGTCTCGGCGTCATATCGCGAGCGTGCGAGCGCGATGGTGTGGATCGCGTTGTTGACCTGGCGATCTCCGCCGCGATTGAGGCGGTGACGGACCGTCTTGCCCGAGGAGGCCGGAATCGGCGCCGTCCCGTTGCAGCGGGCGAAGGCCGCCTCGCTCTTGAAGCGGGCCGGGTCGCAGGCCAAGAGCTTGGCGGCCGAGATCGGCCCCACGCCCACCTCTCCGAGTAGCGCCGGGGCGAGCGAGGCGACGAGTTGGGCGATTTCTGACTCATAGCGGGCGGCTTCAGCGCCCAACCCTCGCGAGCGGACCGCCAGGTCGCGCATCACCGCGAGCACCGCTTGCTCGGCGACCCCAGCGCCTTGGCGGGCACGCATCCCGGCTAGGCGCCGCTCGAGTCGCTTGCCGCCGCCCTCACCAAGCCGCTCGCGTAGCGCGACCGGCGCGGTGACGCGCAGCCCTTGCAGCTGGTTGAGCAGCCTTGTGCGCTCGCTCACACAGGAGCGGCGAGCCACCAGCAGCGCCGCGAGCGCCTCGCGCGCGCCGCTCGCCCTCGGCGTCGAGAGGCCCTCGCCTGCGAGCACCTTCCGCGCCGCCGCCAGGGCATCGATGCGATCGGACTTGCCTCTCCGCCGCTCACGCCGGCGCGGACGCTCCACCTCCACGACCGAGTGGCCACCGCCCTGCAGGTGCTCGCGCAGGCCGGCGCCATAGCTGCCCGTGCCCTCGATCCCAAAGCACAGCCGCCGGCCATCGGCCGCGAGACTGTCGGCCCAACGCTCCAACTCTCGATAGCCGGCCATACCGACTTCGACGACGAGCTCCCCGAGCAGGTGCCCGAGGCTCATCCAGCGCCACCGCGAAGTGGCTGTCCTTGTGGGTGTCGACTCCGACTGCGATCATCGTTTCCTCCTCATCCTCATTGACCTGGGTGATGTGGAAGGCCGCCGGACAGAGCTGTGTCGAGTGATGTCCAGGCTTCTATGAAGTCACGGCGGCATCCGTGGGCGACGGCGGGAGACAGATCCCAGAAAGGGCACTGGACGGCCAAGCGAATGTCGAGCCATCCCGCCGCCGTCCACACCCTCTTTGGGGTCTCGGACGCCACCTGTCGGACGCCCCTGCGCTCGCCCTACGGGCTCGCTCCGGGGCGTCCGACCTATCCAGCCCTGACGGGCGAATAGGTACGGGCGGAAGCTACACAGCGAATGTCGCGAAGCGGCCTATGCAATCCGGTGTCCGGCGCGGCCGTAGGCCGCGCTCCTGGTTGCACCGCGCGTACGCGCGGTGCTCAATTCGACTGGAGGACGGCCACAGGCTCCTCCTGCCTACAAGCTCAGGCAGGAGCTGCTTCGAGCCCTGCGGCGGCCTTGAGAGCCTCAGCCCTGTCCGTGCGCTCCCAGGTGAACGCGTCGCCCTCGCGGCCGAAGTGGCCGTAGGCGGCGGTTTGGCGGAAGACGGGGCGGTGCAGGTCGAGGTAGCGGCGGAAGGCGCCGGGGCGGAGGTCGAACTCCGCTTCGACTAGCTCGGAGATGCGCTCGTCGGGCAGCTTGCCGGTGCCGAAGGTCTCGACCATCAGCGAGATCGGGCGGGAGACGCCGATCGCGTAGGCGACCTGGACCTCGCAGCGCTGGGCGAGGCCGGCGGCGACGACGTTCTTGGCGACGTAGCGGGCGGCGTAGGCGGCCGAGCGGTCGACCTTGGAGGGGTCCTTGCCGGAGAAGGCGCCGCCGCCGTGGCGGGCCATGCCGCCGTAGGTGTCGACGATGATCTTGCGGCCGGTGAGGCCGGCGTCGCCGACCGGGCCGCCGATCACGAACTTGCCGGTCGGGTTGACGAGGAAGTGCTTGCGCAGCTCGGCCTCGTCGAAGAGCCCGGGGGCCTCGGCGCCGAGCACCGGCAGCACGACGCTCTCCCAGAGGTCGGGCTTGATCTTCGACTCCGACTCGACCCCCTCCGCGTGCTGGGTGGAGATCAGCAGCTTCTCGACCCCGACCGGGCGGCCGTCGGCGTAGCGCACCGTGACCTGGGTCTTGCCGTCGGGCCCGAGGTAGTCGAGGCTGCCGTCCTTGCGCACCGCCGCGAGCCGCTCGGCCAGCCGGTGAGCGAGGTGGATCGGCATCGGCATCAGCGCCTCGGTCTCCTCGGAGGCGTAGCCGAACATCATCCCCTGGTCGCCCGCGCCGGCGATCAGCAGCTCGTCCTCGACCGAGGGCTCGGTCCGCGTCTCATACGCAGCGTCAACGCCCTGGGCGATGTCGGGCGACTGCTTGTCGAGCGAGACCAGGACCGAGATGTGGTCGCAGTGGTAGCCGTAGTCGCCGTGGTCGTAGCCGATCTCGCGGATCGTCTCGCGGACCAGCTCGGGCACGTCGAGGTGGACGTCGGTCGAGATCTCACCGGAGACCACCGCCATGCCGGTGTTGACCAGGGACTCGCAGGCGACGCGACCCTCCGGGTCCTCCGCCATCACCGCGTCGAGCACCGCGTCGGAGATCTGGTCGCAGATCTTGTCGGGGTGCCCCTCGGTGACCGACTCCGAGGTGAAGAGGTACTCGGACATTGAGCGGAAGCCTACCGCTGTCGGCTCGTGTGGGGCACGAAGTCGATCACCAGTGGAATGCCCTCCAGGCCATAGGTCTCACGCAGGCGGTTCTCGAGGTGGTAGGCCCAGTCGCGGACGATCAGCTTGCGGTCGTTGACCTGGATCGCGATCCGCGGCGGACGCTCCTCGACCTGGGCCGCGTAGTAGAGGCGCAGGCGGCGGCCGCGGCGCGAGGGCGGCGGCGTCTTGGCGACGACGTCGGCAACGAAGCGGTTGAGCTCCGGCGTGGGAATGCGCTCGCCGGCCTTGTCGGCCAGCTCCAGCGCCTTGGGCAGCAGGTTCTGGACGTTGCGCCCGCGCGTCGCCGAGCAGGTGACGACGGCGGGCCGGAGCCGCGACTTGCGCCTGACCCGGGCGCGGGCGTCGTCGATGTCGGTACGCGTGACGTCCCACTTGTTCATCGCCAGAAGGGTCGTGCAGCCGGCTTTCATCGCGATCTCGGCCACCCGCAGGTCCTCGGCGGTGACGCCGTCGGAGGCGTCGCAGACGACGATCGCGACGTCGGCCCGCTCGACCGCGTGTTCGGAGCGCAGCTGGGCGTAGTAGTCGACCGTGCCCGCGACCTTGGAGCGCCGGCGCAGGCCGGCGGTGTCGACGAGGATCACCGGGCGTCCGTCGACCTCGACCTCGGTGTCGATCGAGTCGCGGGTCGTTCCCGCCACGTCGGAGACGATCACCCGCTCGGAGCCGAGGAAGGCGTTGACCAGCGAGGACTTGCCGGCGTTGGGGCGACCGATGACCGCGACCCTGACCGCGTCGTCGTCCTCGCCGGGCTGGGCGTGCTCGCCGAGCAGCTCGACCACGCGGTCGAGCAGGTCGCCGCTGCCGAGGCCGTGCGTGGCCGAAACGCCGAGTGGCTCGCCGAGCCCCAGCTTGTTCAGCTCCGCGCTCATGTGCTCGTCCTCGGGCCGGTCGAGCTTGTTGGCGACGACGACCACCGGCACGTCGGAGCCGCGCAGGGTCTCGGCCAGCTCGGCGTCGCCGGCGCGCACTCCCGCCCTGGCGTCGACGACGAACATGACCACGTCGGCCTCAGCGATCCCCATCCGCGCCTGGCGCTGGATGTCGCGAGCCAGCTCGGACTCGTCCTCGATGTCGATGCCGCCGGTGTCGAGCAGCTCGAAGGCGACCCCGTTCCACTCGCAGCGCACGCGCTTGCGGTCGCGGGTGACGCCGGGCTCGGCGTGGGTCACCGCCTCCCGCCCCCCGGCGAGCCGGTTGACCAGCGTGCTCTTGCCGACGTTGGGGAAGCCGACGACGGCGACGGTCGGCAGCCGGCTCACGCCAGACCCCGCTCGCGGGCAAGGGACTCGATCCGGCCGAGGACCTCGTCGAGGGCGAGGCCGGTGGTGTCGAGCTCGACCGCGTCCTCGGCGGCGCGCAGGGCGCTGTGCTCGCGGCCCTCGTCGCGGGCGTCGCGCTCGCGCTGGGCGGCCAGCACCTCGGCCCGGTCCTCGCCCGTTTGCTCGGCGCGGCGCCGGGCGCGCTCCTCGGGCGAGGCGGTGAGGAAGACCTTCAGCGGCGCCTCGGGGCTGACCACGGTGCCGATGTCGCGTCCCTCGGCGACGTAGCGACCGGCGGCGATCAGCCGCCGCTGCGACGCCACCATCGCCTCGCGCACCGTGGGATGCACCGAGATCCGCGAGGACGCCTCGGTGACCCGCGGCTCGCGGATCGCCGCGCTGACGTCGCGCCCGTCGAGCTGCACCCGCTCGCCGTCCAGGCCGATCTCCAGCGACCCGGCCAGCTCGCCGATCGCCTCCGCGTCGCCCAGGTTGGCGCCGCGCTCGAGCGCGGCCAATGCCACGCAGCGGTACATCGCCCCGGAGTCGAGGTAGGTGAAGCCGAGCCGCTCCGCGAGGGCGCGGGCAACCGTTGACTTGCCGGCCCCGGCGGGCCCGTCGATCGCGATGACCATGGGGGCAGCGTATGGGCGGGGCGGATCAGCCGCTGCGACCCAGCAGCGAGGCGAGGTCGGACTCGAAGCCCGGGTAGCTGATCGCGGCGGCCTCCATGCCCTCGACCTCGACGCCCTCGCGCGAGGCGAGGCCGGCGATCGCGCCAAGCATCGCGATCCGATGGTCGCCGTGGGCGTCGATCGCGCCGCCGCGCAGGCCGCTGCCGCCCTCGATCCGCATCCCGTCCTCGCGGGCCTCGACCGTGGCCCCGAGCGCGGCAAGGGCCTCGCAGGTGGTGGCGATCCGGTCGGACTCCTTGCGCCGCAGCTCGGCCGCATCGCGGATCGTCGTCTCACCCTCGGCGAAGCAGGCCGCCAGGGCGATCAGGGGCAGCTCGTCGATCGCCAGCGGGATCTCCTTGCCGCCGACCTCGGTCCCGCGCAGCTCCGTGGCGCGCGCGCGGATCGTCGCGATCGGCTCTCCGCCGTGCTTGCCGGCCCGTTCGACCTCCACCTCGACCTCGGCGCCCATCCGCTCGAGCACGCCGAGCAGGCCGGTCCTGGTCGGGTTGACGCCCACCTGCGGCAGCTCGACCTCGCTGCCGGGAACGAGCAGCGCCGCGAGGAGGAAGAAGGCAGCCGAGGAGAAGTCCGCCGGGATCGCCAGGTCCCCCGGCTCCAGGCTCTCGGCCGGCCGAACCGCGACGCCTCCCCCGAGCCAGGTGACGTCGGCACCGGCGGCCGCGAGCATCCGCTCGGTGTGGTCGCGGCTGCGCAGCGGCTCGCCGACCCAGGTCTCGCCCTCGGCCAAGAGCCCGGCGAAGAGCAGGCAGGACTTGACCTGGGCGCTGGCGACCGGCAGCTCGTAGGAGATTCCCTTCAGCGGCGCGGCCTCGACCTCCAGCGGCGGCAGGCGGTCCTCGCGGCAGCTCAGCCGGGCGCCCATCTCGCGCAGGGGGACGGCGATCCGGTCGACCGGGCGGCGGCGGATCGAGTCGTCGCCGTCGAGCGTCCAGCTGCCCTGCGGCTGCCCCGCCAGCCAGCCCGGCAAGAGGCGCAGCAGCGTGCCGGCGTTGCCGACGTCGATCGCCGCCGGCCTGGCGCCCCGCAGGCCGGCGCCGCGCACGCGGATCATCGGCTCGATCGCATCGGGGCCCGCGCCCTCGACCTCGGCGCCGAGCGCCTGCACCGCGGCCAGGGTCGAGCGGGTGTCGGCGGAGTCGAGGTAGCCCTCGATCGTCACCTCCCCCTCCCCCATCGCCGCGATCAGGGCGGCGCGGTGGGAGATCGACTTGTCGGCCGGCGGACGCAGCCTGCCGCGCAGGGAGCCGCTCGGATCGAAGCGCGTCGCCATGCCGTTCGCCTACTCGCCGTCCCCGACGACGCTGGCGCTGTGACCGAGCCCGCGCACCAGCTCCGCCGCGCGCGCCGCCTGCTGGTCGCCGCCGACCCAGAGCGAGACCGCCCCGGAGGTCATGTCGGGAGCCGGGTAGAGCGCCATGTCCTCGATGTTGACGCCGGCCTCGCCGAGGGCGAGGGCGAGCTCGGCGATCGTGCCGGGGCGGTTCGTGACCACCACCCGCAGCTCGCGCAGCTCGCCGCCGGAGAGCTCGGTCTCCAGCAGGCGGCGGCGGTCGGCCGCGGCGGCGGAGTGCCACTCAGCGACCGCCTCGCGCTCCCCCCCACGGATCAGCTCGGCGGCGTCGCGCAGGCGCTCGGCAACCGCGTCCACCGCCTCGGCGACCGCCTCGCGGTTGCTGGCGAAGATGTCGCCCCAGATCGCCGGGTTGGCGCCGGCAACGCGGGTCGTGTCGCGGAAGCTCGGCCCGACCTCGGGCATCCGCTCGGAGTCGCGGGTCAGCTCGTCGGCCGCCTGGCTGACCAGCACGTTGGCGACCACGTGCGGGAGGTGGCTGACGGTCGCCATCAGGCGGTCGTGGGTCTCGGCGTCGATCGCCTGGGCGCGCGCGCCGAGCCCGGCAACGGTCCGGTAGAGCCGGTCGTAGAGGAGGCCGCTGGAGTGCTGCGATCTCGGAGTCAGGTACCAGCGGGCGCCCTCGAAGAGATCCTCGCGGGCGTTCTCGACCCCGGAGGTCTCCGCCCCGGCGAGCGGGTGCCCGCCGATGAAGCGCTCGTCGGAGCCGAGCGCGGCGACGATGTCGCGCTTGGTCGAGCCGACGTCGGTAACGACCGCGTCGGGGCCGCACGCCTCCAGCGCCGTGGCCGCGAGCTCGGCGAGGCCGGCGACCGGGGCCGCGCAGAAGACCACCTCGGCGCCCTCACAGGCCTCGGCCGGGGTGCTCGCGGCGCGGTTGATAACCCCCTCGGCCACGGCCCGCTCGAGGGTCGCCGGGTCAGGGTCGAAGCCGGCGACCTCGATGTGCAGCCGCCGCCGGGCGGCGAGCCCGATCGAGCCTCCGATCAGGCCGACGCCGAGAACGGCGATCCTCATTCTTAGCCGCGCCGGGCCTTCACCGCGGCGCCGAACTGGCGCAGCAGCGTCGCCGTCGTCTCCCAGTCCATGCAGGCGTCGGTGATCGACTGCCCGTAGACGAGATCGCTGCCGTCGCCGACGTCCTGGCGACCCTCGACCAGGAAGGACTCCAGCATGACGCCGGCGATCTGGCGGTTGCCGTCGGCGATCTGGTCGGCGATCTGGCCGGCGACCAGGTACTGCGTCGAGGGGTCCTTGCCGCTGTTGTCGTGGGAGGCGTCGACAACGACCTGCTCGCGCAGGCCGGCGTCGCGCAGCAGCATCAGCGCGTGGGCGATGCCTTCCTGGTCGTAGTTGGGCGCCCCCCGGCCGCCGCGCAGGATCACGTGGCCGTCGGGGTTGCCGGTGGTGTAGAGGACGGCCGGCTTGCCGGCGTCGTCGATCCCGGCGAAGGCGTGGGGCGCCGCGGCGGCGCGCACGGCGTCGACCGCGACCTGGATGTCGCCGTCGGTGCGGTTCTTGAAGCCGACCGGCATCGAGAGGCCCGAGCCAAGCTGGCGGTGGGTCTGGCTCTCCGTCGTGCGGGCGCCGATCGCGCCCCAGGAGATCGCGTCGGCGATGTACTGCGGCGTGATCGGGTCGAGGAACTCGGTGCCCACCGGAAGCCCGAAGTCGAGCACCTCGAGCAGCAGTTTGCGCGCCATGCGCAGGCCCGCGTTGACGTCGCCGGAGCCGTCCAGGTGGGGGTCGTTGATCAGGCCCTTCCAGCCGGTCGTCGTGCGCGGCTTCTCGAAGTAGACGCGCATCGCGATCAGCACGTCCTTGCTCAGCTCGCGCGAGAGCTCCGCCAGGTCGGCGGCGTACTCCAGCGCCGCCTCCGGGTCGTGGACGCTGCACGGGCCGACCACGGCCAGGACCCGGTCGTCGGTGCCGTCGAGGACGTTGCCGACTTCGCCGCGGCCCCTGACCACCGTCTTTTCCCGCTCCTCGCCCAGGGGCAGGTCCGCCAGCAGCTGGGCCGGGGAGACGCGCTCCTCGATTCGCTCGATTCGCTGGTCCCGGACCCGGTCCCGCGTCTCGCCCTGCATTCCGATCATCACTTTTCCTTCACCGTCCTCCACGCTCACAAGCCTACTTCCGGTTATGCCTCGCCGCACAAGACGCGCCGCGGGGCGGGGACCTGTCCGACGTCCGACCAGTGCTTATTGGGGTGCGGCTCTCGCCGCGCGGCCGGACGCCTAGCTAAATCGCCAGAAATAGGAGAAGCGGGCAGGGAGGGACGCAGCGTCGCTTGCGCGGTTGGCGTGCGTCGTGTCGGCGGTTCGCTTCACCTACATGACTTTGTAGCAGGTGTCGCGGAGTGAGTCCAGCCGAGCGGGCTCCTAGGCGAGGATTTCGCCCATTGCGGCAAGGAAGCGCCCGTTCTCCTCGGCGGTGCCGTAGGAGACGCGGATGTGGCCGGGGTCGCCGAGCGGCGTGCCGGGACGCACGGCGATCTGGCGCTCGGCCAGGCCGGCGACGACGGTCGCCTCCTCGGCGTCGCCGAGGTCGATCCAGGAGAAGTTGGCGTGGGTCTCGGAGGTGTCGAGCCCGAGCCCGCGCAAACCCTCCTCGACGCGCAGGCGCTCGGCGATCGTGCTCTCGACCCGGCGCGTGACGTCGTCCTGATGCAGGATCGCCTCGGCGCCCGCCGCCTGGGCGAGGGCGTTGACGCTGAACGGCTGGCGCACGGCGTCGACCGCGGCGCGGAACTTGGGCGAGCCGAGGGCATAGCCGACCCGCAGCCCGGCGAGGCCGTAGCACTTGCTGAAGGTGCGCAGGACGACGAGGTTGGGCAGGTCGGCCAGCAGGTCGACCGTCGCGTCGGGGTCGTCGTGGGTCTGGAACTCGACGTAGGCCTCGTCGAGGACGACCGTGACGTGCGCGGGCAGTCCCTCGCAGAAGGCCGCGATATCGGCCGCGGGGCGGTGGGTGCCGGTCGGGTTGTTGGGATTGCAGACGAGGACGAGCTGGGTCGACGCGGTCACCTCGGCCGCCATCGCGTCGAGGTCGTGGGTCTCGCTCGCGTCGAGCGGCACGCGGATCTCGCGGGCGCCGGTCAGCGCCGGCAGGTACGGGTACATCGAGAAGGCGGGCCAGGAGTAGAGGATCTCGGCGCCGGGCTCGCAGAGCGCCTCGGCGGCGGCGAGCAGGATCTCGCAGGAGCCGTTGCCGACCGCGACGCGCGCCGGCTCGGTGTCGTAGCGCTCGGCGATGCGGCGGCGCAGCAGAGTGGCGTCGGGGTCCGGGTAGCGGTTCATCGCCCCCGCTGCCGCGGCGATCGCTTCGACGACCTTCGGGTGCGGCGGGAAGGGCGACTCGTTGGAGGCGAGCTGGGCGATGCCGCCGGCGGCTATGGCCTCCGGCGCCTGCCCGGTCGGCACGCCGGCCTGGTAGCCCGGCATGCGGGCGAGCTTCTCGGCGAAGGTGACGCTCATCGTCGCCCCATTGTGCCGACGCCGCAGCTACTGCGCAGCGTGAAGATCGGCGCGCAGCTCCTGCGTCGCGCCTAAGTACACGTGCGCCGGCTCATGACCCACAGGCGCGTAGTAGTGGACCATCGCCCGGATCACCCGTGGCATCGCGCCTGGGACGTCGATCTCGCGGGCGCAGATCAGCGGCACCGTGTCGAGACCGAGGCGGCGGGCGGCGGCGGCCGGGAACTCGGCGTCGAGGTCCTCCGTGGTGGTGAAGAGGCAGCTGACCATCGCCTCCGGGCTGAGCGCGTTGCGGTCGACGAGGTCCCGCAGCAGGGTCTCGGTCGCGGCGAGGATCGCCTCGGCCTCGTTTGCCTCGGCCTGCACCGCGCCCCGCACCGCGAAGAGTCGCTCGTCACTCATCCTGGCCCGAATCTTCCCAGAGGCGGGCGATGTCGTTCTCACCAAGGCGCCTCGACTGCCCTTGCGGCAGCGAGCCGAGCTCGATCGGGCCGAAGCGGACGCGGCGCAGCGCGACCACCTCGTTGCCCACCGCCTCGGCCATGCGGCGCACCTGGCGGTTGCGGCCCTCGCGCAGCACGACCTCGATCTCGCGCTCGCCGAGCCGGCTCACCTCGGCCGGCGCGGTCGGCCCGTCGTCGAGCTCCACCCCGCTCGCCAGCCGCCGCAGGTCGGCGTCGGACGGCGGCCGTCGCAACTCCACCCGGTAGGCCTTCGCCACCTCGTAGCGAGGGTGCGTGAGCCGGTTGGCCAGCTCCCCGTCGTTGGTCAGCAACAGCAGTCCGGTCGAGTCCGCGTCGAGTCGACCGACCGGATAGAGCCGAGCAACCGAGTCGACCAGCGAGACCACAGCAGGCCGGCTCCCCGGCTCCCGCGCAGTCGACACCACTCCCGCCGGCTTGTTCACGGCCCAAACCTCCCGAGCCTCAGTTCCCACTGGACTCCCATCCACCCTCACGTCGTCCCCAGCTCCAACATCCCTGGCCGGATCGGTCACCACTTCCCCGCCAACGGTGACCCTCCCCTTGCCGATGATCACCTCGGCTTTCCGCCGAGAAGCGACTCCTCCATGGGCGAGATACTTGGCGAGACGCATCGATCCGTTATCGGTAGGAGGAGTACTGTCGCTCTCCGGGGGGGTAGTCGCACTCAGCCCCCCGGTACAGCCCTCCCGCGGTGTAAGTCAGATCATCCCCGTCAGGACGGCTGAAGATCATCTTCACGCTGGGACCAAGGCGCGTCTGCTTGCCGAATTCCCGGTAGTCGCCCTCGACGACCGACCGCAGGCACACCGCCAGCTCCTCCTCCCACTCCCTCCCGCTGACGAAAATCTCAAGGTTGCCGTACTCAACCGAAACAGTCACCCATGTCAGCATGGGATCAATTGCCATCTCGGCGGCGGTGCCCTTTGTTGGGATCACCCGTATCTCAGGTCCCACGATCTCATCCCACTCCATCCTCTCGATCGTCGCGAGGCCATCCCGGACGTAGGGCCCGATGATTTCCTCCACCAGAGCTTCGGTTCGCTCACGGACCTCCGCAGCACGGACTTTCTCCTCTTTCTCGCTTCTCGCCCGCCGGAGGGCTCGCCTCCTGCCCCACGCTCCCAGCACGGTTAGGGCTCGGAGCGCTGCTCGCCGGCCTTCAGCAGCCGCTCCCGCAGCTCCCGCTCGTCCTCGGGGGTCGGGTCGAACTTCGACGGGTCCGGCAGCTGGTCCAGCCCGGACAGCCCGAAGAGTCGCTCGAACAGCTCGGTCGTTTTGAAGATCGCCGCCCCGAACTGGGTGCGTCCCGTCTCCTCGATCAGGCCGCGCTCGGCCAGCGTCTGCACCGCCGACTCCGAGGTGACGCCGCGGATCCGCGCGACCTCGGGGCGGGTGACCGGCTGCAGGTAGGCGACGATCGCGAGCGTCTCGGCCTGGGCCTGGGTCAGCGGCGGGGTGCGGGGCTTGGCCAGCAGGCGGCGGGCGGCTGCCTCGCTGGCGGGGTCGCTGGCGAGGGAGAAGCCGCCGGCGACCTCACGGAGGACGACCCCCCGCCTGCCCTCGGCAAGGTCCTCGCGCAAGAGCCCGATCGCCTCCTCGACCTGGCCCTCGGTCGACTCTGTCGCCTCGGCAAGGTCGCGGGCGTTGACCGGCTGCGGGGAGAGGAAGAGCAGCGCCTCGATCGTCCGGGTCAGATCGCTCACTCGGCCGTCTCCCGCTTGTGGATCTGGATCGGGCCGAAAGCCTCGGTCTGCTCCCAGGTCACCTCGCCCTTGCGGTAGAGCTCGAGCAGGGCGAAGAGGGTGACGGCCTGGGTGAGCCGGTCCTCGCCGCCGAACTGCTCGTCGAAGTCGATCGAGGAGTGGGCGCGGAGGGCAGCGCGCAGGGCCCCGAGCCGCTTTTCCAGCGAGACGGTCGGGCGGATGTGGTCGAGGTTCAGCTCCGGCGGCGTCGTCAGCAGGTCGCCGAGGGCGGTCCCGAGGCGGTCGGGGTCATAGACGGCGGTCGCCGCCTCGAGCGCGACCTTTCGCAGCTCTGGCGGCAGCGCCGCGGTGCGGTAGAGGTAGCCGCGCGCCGCCTCGAAGCGCTGCTCGAGCGTCGCCGCGGCGTCGCGGTAGCGGCGGTACTCGAGCAGGCGGGCGACCAGCTCCTCGACCGCCTCCTCCGGCGTCACGTCCTCCAGCCCCTCCTCTTCGCCCGGCAGCAGCAGGCGCGACTTCAGCTCCAGCAGCGAGGCGATCAGGACGAGGAACTCGGTGGCGACGTCGAGCTCCAGCTCGTCCTCGCGCTCGAGGTGCTCGACGTAGGCGACGACGACCTCGGCCAGGGAGACCTCGAGCAGGCTCACCTCCTCGCGCAGCACGACCGCCATCAGCAGGTCGAACGGACCGGCGAAGACGTCGAGGTCGAGGTCCAGCTCGGCGACGGTCACACCGGGACCGTAACGCCCCGGCGGGATGGCGACTACGCCGGGCCGATGCCCATGCGCTCGCGAACCTCGGCGAGGGTGCCGGCGGCGATCGTGCGGGCCTTCTCGGCGCCGGACGCGAGGGCCGCCTCGAGCGCCGCCTCGTCGGGGCGCAGCTCGGCGTAGCGCTCGCGGACCGGGGCGAGATAGTCGGCGACCGCCTCCGCCACGGCCTTCTTGAAGTCGCCGTAGCCGGCGCCCTCGAACTCGCGCTCGACCGCGGCGTGACCGACCCCGCGGGCGACCGCGTAGACGTCGATCAGGTTGGTGATGCCGGGCTTCTCGGCGCCGCGCACGATGTCGCGGCCCGAGTCGGTGACGGCGCTGCCGATCTTCTTTCGGATCGCGCCGGGCTCGTCGAGCACGTAGACAGTGCCCGACTCGGTCGCACCGGTCGTCGACATCTTCCGCTCGGGCTCCTGCAGATCCATGATCCGGGCGCCGACCTCGGGGATGAGCATCTCCGGCACGACCAGGGTCTCGCCGAAGCGCTCGTTGAAGCGGCGGGCGATCTCCCGCATCAGCTCGACGTGCTGGCGCTGGTCGTCGCCGACCGGCACCTCGGTCGCCTTGTAGGCGAGCACGTCGGCGGCCATCAGCACCGGGTAGAAGAAGAGCGCCGCGGAGACCAGCTCGCGCTGCTTCTCCGACTTGTCCTTGAACTGGTGCATGCGGTTGAGGTCGCCGTGGGCGGTGACCGCGGAGAGCAGCCAGGTCAGCTCGGCGTGCTCGCGCACGTCGGACTGGCGGAAGAGGATGCAGCGCTCGGGGTCGAGACCGGCGGCGAGCAGGATCGCGGTCGTGTCGTAGAGCCGCTCGCGCAGCTCGGCGGGGTCGTAGGCGACCGAGATCGCGTGCAGGTCGACGATGCAGAAGATCGCCGGGTCGCCGCGGTCCTGGCCCTCGACGTACTGGCGGATCGCGCCGATGTAGTTGCCGAGGTGCTTGCGGCCGGTGGGCTGGATGCCGGAGAAGACGATCGGTTTGGACATCGGGCCGGAGCCTATTTCAGGCCGAGGTCGCGGAGCGACTTAGGCCAGCTGGTCGAGCGGCGTTCCCTCGCCGTGGGCGGCCTGGGCCAAACCCTCCTGCGTGCGCTCCCAGGCACCGGGGACCGCATCGAGGATCTCGGTGATGCGAGCGGCATCCGGATCGGCGTCGTCGAGCGCAGTGCAAAGAAGTGACCGGGCGAGCGTCCCCTCTTGAACGTGCGTGCGCTCAGCAAGCCTCGCGAGCTTCCCCGCGTGCTCGTCGTCAAGAGTGACGTTAATCCGCTTCGCGGAGGCTGCCATCGGAGATCACGATACACGGATCAGCACGATTCGTTCAATTAGCGGGAGCGGGATTCGAATTTGCGACCTTCGGGTTATGAGATTGGGCCGCGAGACCGGCTGGCCTCCGTGGAGCCCGGTTTCAAGCGGAATTCGCGAGATCGAAATCGGCTGGGGTCGGTAGGAATCTGTGGGGCTCCTTGCCCCATTCCTTGCCCGGCAGCCCCACGCCGCCGCGGCACGAATTGCCGCACCGGCCACTGTCACCCCCCGGTAGATCTAGCCTTGGCACGCAATAACGAGGCGGGTGAAACCAGCGACGAGTGAGGCACGGCCTCCCGCGAGCAGCCCGAGGAGAGCAGGAAGGCGGTGGACGCCCGCGAATGTCTGAACGTTGGGCGGTATCCGCCTGGGCTATCAACGGTGGTGAGAATCTCGCTTGGGAGGGCGAGCTCCGAACCATGCGCCCCCGCCAGTCCGACCCCCGATACCCGAGCCTGACTCTCGTTCACGACGGCGCGCCAGGGTCCCAGCGCGGCATCGTGCCGCTGCCGCTGACGGGCGGTTCCTGGGAGGAGCGTTCGCCTATGCGCAGCCTCCCACGCCGCCCTGGGGATCACTTGGAAGCTCTTTAGCTTCGACGCGGTGGACACCCTACGGGCGCTTCGGCGGGAGGCTCGTGAGCGCGGCCTCAACCCCGACACCGCAGTCTCGGTGGTATGCGAGCGGCGATTGGCCTGCGCGGATCTGCAGGCGCTCGGGCTCGGCGATGCGCTCGCGACTATCGAACGGGCTGCAGCAGCCGCCCAGCCGCCGCTTGGGATGTGGGCGGCGAACCGCGCCTACCTGCGACACCTACGGGATGGCGACCCGCTCGAGCGCACCGCCCGCGCTCCGCTCGGCGCACTAAGGGCAGCGGTGCCGATCCGCCTGCTCGACCGCCTCGGCCGCTGCGAAGTTCTTGCCCCGCCCCCCCAACATGGAGAGCTAGCGGAGGCGCTCGGCTGGGAGGTGGCGGCGCTCTGCGCAGGACAGCTGATCGGAGAATGGGCCAACCGCACCGCGCTCACCACGAGTTCGGTCACAATCGCGTCTGCGCCGCGGACCTAGGCGCTACGACGCCAGAGATCAGCGGTAAGCGCAGGACGTGATGGCGCGACCGATATCTCCGCGGCGGCCCCCCACCCCCGCTCAAGCGGTGTCAGTCCAAGTTGCTCGCGCCGCTCAGCGGCACGAGCGAGAACCTCGCCGAGGCTCTTCGCGGGCTGTTGTGGGGGTAAGGGCCAGAAGCGAACGGGTCAGACTCTCGGCAAGCGAGCGGTTGTGGGCGTGGCGAGCCCGCGAGCCTTCGGGAACCCGGGCGGGCTCGTGGTGTCCACAGTGACACGGCTCTTCGGCGAAGAGTCGACGAAGCGGCTTCTCTGCCTCCGCACCGAGTGCCGTCGTGCCGCGGATCGTCCGGTGAAGGACGTGGACTCCCCAGCCTGAATCCTCTTCGTCATCTTTGTCCTCGTCGGCCTCCGTCGGCTCTGGCGGATCGGGTGGCGGGAAGGGCAAGGAGGTACGCCCCCAACCCTGACAAGCGGCGGCCACCTCATTTCGAAGCGCCGGTTCCCAGAGACGGCCGATGCCCGCTAGAAGACAGGGCGTCCCGGTCTCACTTTGCAGCAGAACCGCTAGCTCGCGCACCCGTTGGTACTGAACGGCGCTCGAGGTGAACTTCCATACCCAAATCCAGAAGAGGTCGCAGCTGACCTCGCGGTAGGCCGCGAGCAACTCACCGATGAGCGCCGGGGTAAGCCTGCGGGCATCGACCCCGATCGCGATCGCGACGCTCCGCGGCGGGCCGGCGGGGGCGCCGTACATAGCGCCGGTCGCAGTGGCGAAGGCGCTGAATCGGTGGGCGAGATCGACGTCGAGGCGACGGCCCTGGCTGAGTGGCGTCTCCTCGCGGACCCGGTGGTAGGGCGAGAGGAGTATCGTCGCGCCGCCCGCCACCTGGACGTTCCGGTGTGCGGCACACAGTTCGTCGCGGGCTGAGACCGAGAGCGCGTGGACGCTGGGCGAGAAGGCAAGCCGCTCGTCGAGGTCGAGTCCGAGCCGGCGGAATTCTCCGGCGCGCTGGGGGTCATCGGGGTCGAGTTGGGCGCGCCAGGCCTCGGTGTCGATGAGGGCGCCGGCGCCACGCTCAACCGCCGTCGCGAGGGTCGCGCTCAGGTGCGCGGCGCCCCGGATCGAGGTAGCGACAGCGCCGATGGGGCTCTCGGGTTCGATTGTGCGAGCGAGCGGCGCGGTCGCGCGGCTCACCCATTGCACGAGCGGGCGTGACTCGGTACTCGCGGTTTCTCGCATTCGACCATCATCACCATGGGGGCGGACGCCCTCTAAGCGATGAGTTCGGACCTCGGGTGGCCAATCTGGCTTCGCACCGAACCCTTCGAGCTCCGGACCCGTCGAAGTCGGCAACCTCTCCTCGGGATCAAGAGGGGCGGGCAAGGAGCATTGCGTCGATCTCCTCGACCGCCTCTAGCGCGTTCTCCTCGGAAACGTGCCGCTTGATCGTCCGCAGGAGCTCAGCCCGTTCCTCGGGACCACGTCCCTCGCCGTCGTGCGTGGTCACCCAGAGCGCGGTCGCCAGGCGCTCGAGCGAGGCGACTCCCTTTCCACGCAGCCGTGCGGCGATCCAGTCGACCTTCGATCCGTAGCGCGACATCGTCTTCGCGAAGCGCTGCTCAAGCGCCAGGCCCCGATCGGTCACCGAGAAGCGAGGCCCGTACGGCGGGTCCTGCGGTTCGCGCTCCAGATAGCGGTCGGCCTGCATGTTGCCAAGCGCGTCGCGCAGCTCGAAGGAGAAGGGGCCGTGCTTGTAGAGGATGAAGTCGAAGTCGAAGGGAACATCGGCCAGCACCTCAAGTAGGTAGGTCGCCTTCTGGATGTGGGTCTCACCCGTCCAACTGTCACTCTCCCGCATGGTTCGGGCAAGACGGGCGATCAGGGCATCCTGTGCCAAGGGGTTCACTAGTCGTCGTCCTCCGTGTCCTCGTCGCTCTCCTTCTTAACTCTCTCAACCGCGGCGGTCACGATGTTGTCTCGCTCCTTCTTCAGCCACTTGCGGGACTCCTCGCGAAGCTCGGCGGGCATAAAGACATACTCATCGCGCGAAACTGGCAACTGAGCCAACACCTCCGAGAGCGACACCGAAGAGGCAACCCTGCCGTCGCGCTGCATCACCGGGAAGTCGGGCGCCTCGCCGCGCTTCGGACTGCGGCCGAAGCGCACGTTCTCGCTTCCATAGCGCTCGCTGAGCGCCTCAGACACGGCGCTGACCGCGATCGAGCGCTCGCCGACATCCTCGGCGACTTGGCGTTCGTCCACGACACGGAAGTGCTCACGGCAGGATATCCGCCGGGCCGCCTCGTGCCCGGGTGCCCCCTCGTCCCCAGCCGCCTCGGTGATGCCAGCCCATACCTCGTTGTCGGTGTAAGAGAGATGACCGTCGGTCTCGATCGGGAAACGACCGTCGGGCAACCAGGCAGAGAGGAAGTCCTTCAGGTGCTCGTCATAGATCAGGCGAGTCGGGTGGTAGTAGACCTGAGCGAACATGAAGTAGCGGGCCAACAGCAGCGCCTCCGCGGACTCGAGCCCTCCCCTCTCGATACCCAGCTGCGGCTCGTTCTCGTCATCGCCTTCATCTCCGTCGCGCTCGGGCGAGCGAGGCAAGATCCGCATCGTCTGGATCAGGCGGTTGTGATCAAAGCGGCCGTATGCGACTCCGGTGTGCAGCGAGTCTCGCAGGAGGTAATCCATGCGATCGGCGCCGAGCGCATCGCTGGTGATGATTTCGGCAAGCACGCCTTCCCAATCGTTGAATGAGAGGTCGAGCTTCAGCGAGGCGACCTTCTTCGGTCCGAGCGCGAGCTTGATCACGTCGTCGGGGATGGGCGAAGGCCTCACCGACTTCCAGACGTTGGCCATCGGGCCCCCGATCAGCTCACGAGTGATCCGCTCGTGATCCCAGCCCTCGGGTAGAAGATCGTCCTCGGCAGCGTGAGAGAAAGGCAGGTGGCCGATGTCGTGGCAGAGCGCGGCGACCCGCAGCACCGTCTTCCAGTAGCTGAACTCGGCGTCGGTTCGCCGCGGCACAAGATCGCGGACCTCGTCAGTGAGCTTCTCCTCTTTGGTAACAACGTCGAAGATGCGACCAGCGAGGTGCATCACCCCAAGCGAGTGCTCGAATCGCTTGTGGGAGGCGCCCGGGTAGACCTGCCCAGAGAGCGCCAGCTGGTGGATGTGGCGCAATCGCTGGAACGGCAGCGAGTCGATCACCTCTCGCTCGAGGCCATCGAAATCGATGAAGGTATGGACGGGGTCTCGGACCTCGTTCAGTCTCCCTGCCACGCGCGCAGTCAAGCAAGTTCTCCGGCCAGAAGAACATGGTGGCCGACCGGTACGTCTCGAGTGGCAGCCGATTGATATCGAACATATGTTCGCATCGCGTTAGGTTGACTTCTGCGCCGGACGGATCAGGCGAACGGACTGCCCCAGAGCTTGCCCCACGGGCGATTTTGCACCTTATTGTCTACCAGACAAAAATGCGAAAATCCAGTATTTACGGGGCTTTCGTTCTATAGCTGGGGCAGAATTTTGAACCTGCGACCTTCGGATTATGAGCCGGCATTTTGAGCACCCGCCGGTTCGAGGGGCACCTCATCGCCTGGGCTCAGGCGAGCTCCGGCGATGCGCGGTCGGCGTCGGAGCTGTGGCCGCACTCGCCGGCCGCAGCGGCACCGCGGGTGGGGAAGGCTTCTGACTCGCGGCGGGGGTTCTCGATGCCGAGGGCGGAGACGAGGCCGCCGGCGATCATCAGCAGGCCGGCGATGGCGATGCCGAGGTGAAAGGCGGCGGTGGAGGCGGCGGCCGCGTTCGCGGTCAGCGGGCCGCCGGCGACGTCGCCCGCGATGGCGGTGAAGCGGGCCGAGATGACGGCGCCGAGGACGGCGATCGCCAGCAGGCCGGCGACGCGCGAGATGCCGTTGTTGACGCCCGAGGCGATGCCGACGTGGCGCTCGTCGACCGAGTCGAGGACGGTCGCGGTCAGCGGCGCGACCGTGGCGGAGAGGCCGAGGCCGAAGACGAGGATCGCCGGCAGCACATCGGCGAGGTAGGCCGCGTCGCTGCCGACGCGGAGCAGGAGCAGCAGGCCGATGCCGCCGACGATCGGGCCGAGCGTCATCGGCAGGCGCGGGCCGGTGCCCGAGGCGAGCCTGCCCCAGCGGGGCGAGAGGAAGAAGAGGATCAGCGAGATCGGCGTCGTCGCCAACCCTGCCTCCAGGGCCGAGTAGCCGGCCACCTGCTGGAGGAAGAGGCCGACGAAGAAGAGACCGCCGATCAGCCCGGCGTAGGCGGTCAGCGTGGTCAGGTTGGCGACGGCGAAGTTGCGGATCCTGAAGAGGCCGAGGTCGAGCATCGGGTGCCGGGCTCGGGCCTCGTGCGCAACGAAGAGCGCGAAGCAGGCGATGCCGGCGAGGAGGGGGACCCAGACGAGCGGATCTGCCCAGCCCCGCGCCGGCTGCTCGATCAGGGCGAAGACCGGGCCGCCGAGGCCGGCCGCCGAGAGCCCGATGCCGGTCCAGTCGATCCCCCGGAAGGCGTCGGGGTCGCGGCTCTCGCGCACCGAGTGCATCGTCAGCGCCACGGTGACCGCGATCAGCGGCAGGTTGACCCAGAAGATCGCCCGCCACGAGGTGAGGCCGATCAGCGCCCCTCCCCCCGCCGGGCCGAGCACCGTCGCGATCCCGGTCCAGGCGGTCCAGGTCCCCACCGCCTTGCCGCGCGCCGCGCCCTCGAAGGTGGCGGCGACGATCGCCAGCGAGCCGGGAACGAGCAGGGCGCCGGCCACTCCCTGCAGGGCGCGGGCGCCGATCAGGAACTCGACCGTGGGCGCGACCGCGCAGAGCGCCGAGGTGGCGCCGAAGGCGACGAGGCCGAAGACGAACATCCGCCGCCGCCCGAACTGGTCGCCGAGCGAGCCGCCGACCAGGAGCAGCGCGACCAGGGTCAGCATGTAGGCCTCGACCACCCATTGCTGGCCCGCCAGCCCCGCGTCGAGCCCGTCGGCGATCGCCGGCAGCGCCACGTTGACCACGGTCGAGTCGAGGAAGACGACCGTCGACCCCAGGATCGTCGCGACCAGCGTCAGCCGCTGTTGGCGGTTCACTCAGCCGAGTCTAGGAGCTGTTGCGCCGGGGTGAAGAAGTTGCGGTACGCGAGCGCGGTGGCGACGAGGGCGGCGATCGCGACGCTGCCCAGCAGGGCGTAGAGGAGGATCAGCTGCAGGCGGACGGCGTCGGTCGGCTCGGCGCCAGCGAGCAGCATGCCGACCATCGTGCCGGGGAAGAAGATCAGGCCGGTCGTCTTGGTCGAGTCGACCAGGGTGATCATCCCCGAGCGCAGGGCGCGCCGGACGGAGGGCGCCGCTGCTTCGGTGGCGGTCGCGCCGAGCGAGAGGGTCGCCTCGATCCTGCCGCGCGAGTCCGCCATCTCGTCGCCGAGGCGGTCGAGCGCCACCGCCGAGGCGGTCATCGCGTTGCCGATCACCATGCCGCCGACCGGGACGAGGTAGCGCGCCGTCGCTTCGAAGACGCCGAGGGCGACGAGGAGACCGAGGGTCATCGCGCCTGCGGTCGCGAGCGCGATCAGCAACGGCCAGAAGGCGCCCGGCACCTTCTTCGCGCGGCTGCGGGCGGTGAGCGCGCCGAAGACGACCATCACGACGAGCAGGGCGAGGACGAGCCAGAGCGTGTCGGCTTCGAAGATCAGCGTGATCGCGTAGCCGATCGCGGTGAGCTGGACGAAGGAGCGCAGCGTGGCGATGCCGATGTCGCGCTCGAGGTCGGCCTTGCGCCAGAAGGAGACGGCGGCGGCGAGGGCCACCAGCGCCAGGGAGGCCGCCACCTGCCCGAGGGAGACGTGGATCGAGGTGCTCACGCAAGGACCTTTGCCAGGGGCCCGGAACCGGTCACCTTGCCGTCCTCCATCCGCACCACCCACTCGCCGAGCCGGCGCGCCTGCTCGGGGTCGTGGCTGACCAGGACGATCGAGATCTCCAGCTCGCGGCGCAGCTCGGCCAGCGTCGCCTCGATCGCGTCGCGGGCGGCGTGGTCGAGCGCCGAGGTCGGCTCGTCGAGCAGGAGGACCGCCGGCCCCTGGACGAGCGCGCGGGCCAGCATCGCCCGCTGCTGCTCGCCGACCGAGAGCTTGGCGACGTCGCGCCCTGCGAACTCCGGGTCGAGGCCGGCGAGGCGCAGGCAGCGCTGCGCGTCGGCGGGCTTGCCGGCGAGCTTCGCGGCATAGGCGATGTTCGACCCGACCGTGCCCTCCAGCAGCGCCGGCAGCTGCGGCACCAGCGAGACCTCGCGGCGCAGCGCCAGCGGGTCGTAGGAGTCGAGCGGACGGTCGCGGTAAGCGATGGTCCCGGTGTCCGGGTCGGCGAGCCGGTTGAGCAGGCGCAGCAGGGTCGACTTGCCACCGCCGGAGGGCCCGACGATCGCGGTCACCCCGACCGGGATCGCGGCATCGACCGAGTCGAGGACGCGGCGATCGCCGCGCTTCAGGCCGACCCCGGTCAACTCGAACAGCACCGGCGGATGATCCCACCGCGGCCCTTTCTCGGTAGTGGGATCGATCGGTTACAAAATTACGTAGATTGGCACTTTGCGATTGATCGATCTCAAAAAGAAGGGTTAGCTGCTATTGTTACCGCTCGATCACAATGAAGCCGCCAAGCCCAACTCGATCGAGCGAGGATTTCGGCGCCCGCCTTCGGGACCGGCGCAAGGAGCTTGGCCTTTCCCAAAGCGAGGTCGCCGACGTCATCGGCGTCAACCGCCGTGTCCTGGGCCAACTCGAGAACGGAAAGGCGACGGTGCAGCTGCAAATCGCACTCGCCGCCGCGGTGGCGGTAGGCCTCGACATCCAACTGACGCCACGAGCATGAGCGAGGCGGTCATCCGCGCAAGAAGCCTCCCGCTGAGGCACGTTCCCTCGCGGGATCGAGATACGGCTGGAAGAATCGGGTAGGTGAACGCCGATGGCTAGAGCGATCTGGAGCGGCTCGATCAGCTTCGGGCTGCTGAACGTGCCCGTCAAGCTGTACAGCGCCGTGGCCCGGCGGGGCATCTCCCTGCGCGAGATCCGCGAGTCCGACGGGGCCCGCATCCGCCACCGCCGCGTCGCCGAAGGGACCGACGAAGAGGTCCCCTACGAGAAGATCCAGAAGGCCTTCGAGATCACCGAGGGCAACTACGTGCCGATCTCCAAGGACGAGATCGCCGCCCTCTCGCCGAAGAAGTCGCGGGCGATCGAGGTGCAGGACTTCGTCGACATCGCCGAGATCGACCCGATCTACTTCGACAGCCCCTATTACCTCGGGCCCGCCGAGGGCGCCGAGAAGGCCTACTCGCTGCTCGCCAGCGCGATGGAGGGCTCGGGCAGGGTGGCGATCGCCCGCTTCGTCTTCCGCAACAAGGAGCACCTGGCGGCGCTGCGCACCGACGGTGGGGTTCTCACCCTGACCACGATGCGCTTCGCCGACGAGGTGGTGCCGCCCGCCGAGCTCGAGGACGTGCTGCCAGCCGAGCGGCCGAAGGTGGCGAAGAAGGAGATCGAGATGGCCGAGCAGCTGATCGACTCGCTGACCAGCAAGTTCGAGCCCACCGCCTACCGCGACGAGTACCGCGAGGAACTGATGGCGCTGATCGAACGCAAGGCCGAAGGCAAGGAGATCGTGACCCCCGAGGCCGCCGAGCCCGAGGCGACCAAGGCCCCGGACCTGATGGCGGCGCTGGAGCAGAGCATCGCCGCGGTGCAGGGCAAGCGCGCCGGCAAGCCGGCGACGAAGCCCAAGGCCAAGGCCAAGAAAGCGCCGGCGAAGAAACGCTCCGGCGCGCGCGCCAAAGCGAAATCCTCCAAATAGCCAGTGGCCACGAGCCAGCAGGTCGAGGTCGACGGGCGTGAGCTGAAGCTCACGAATCTCGACAAGGTCCTCTACCCCGCTGCCGGCTTCACCAAGGGCGAGGTGGTCGACTACTACGCCAAGGTCGCGCCGGCGATCGTGCCCCACCTGGCCGGGCGGGCGGTGACCCTGCGCCGCTTCCCCGAAGGCGTCGACGACACAGACGCGGCCTTCTTCGAGAAGCGCTGTCCCAAGCACCGGCCGGAGTGGGTGCAGACGACGAGGGTGCTGGCCGGGCCCCACGCCGGCTACATCGACTACTGCGTCTGCGAAGACCGGGCGACCCTGGTCTGGATGGCTCAGCTGGCGGCGATCGAGCTGCACCCCTCCCTCTCCCTGGGCCGCAAGCACGAGCAGCCGACCGTGCTCGCCTTCGACCTCGACCCCGGGCCGCCGGCCGAAGTGCTCGCCTGCGGCCGGGTGGCGCTGCGCCTGCGCGAGCTGATGGGCCACGTCGGCCTCGAGAGCTTCGTCAAGACCTCGGGCTCGAAGGGCCTTCAGGTCTACGTCCCGCTGAACACGGACACGAGCTACGAGGAGACGCGGCCCTTCGCCCAGGCGATCGCCCAGCTGCTGGCCAAGCAGTCGCCCGACGAGGTGATCGCGAAGATGGGGAAGAAGACCCTGCGCGAGGGCAAGGTCTTCATCGACTGGTACCAGAACAACGAACGCAAAACGACGATCGCCGTCTACTCGCTACGCGCCCGCGAACGCCCCACCGTGTCCACCCCCGTGACATGGGACGAGCTGGAGCGCGCGGTCGAGCGCGAGGACGCCGGCTCGCTCGTCTTCGAGGCCGGCGACGTGCTGAAGCGGATCGAGAAGCACGGCGACCTCTTCGCCCCCGTTCTGGAGCTGAAGCAGAAGCTGCCGGAGCTGTGAGAGCCGCTACTCGAGGGTCCAGCGGCGCCCGGCGACGACCCAGCGCGCGAAGAGAGGGTCGACCAGCTCGTAACGCGTCTCACGGCCGCTCCCGGCACGCGAGAGCAGACCCCCTTCGACGAGCCGCTTGGCGGCGTCCCCCGCCGCGGAGCCGGTGGGCAGTCCGAATATCTCGCGCGCGACTCTGCCGGTGAGGCTCTGGACGCCGGCTGCGATGGAGTCGACGACCCCCGCCTCCACCGCCGAGAGCGAGTCCCAGGTGGCCTCGAAGTCCCCCTGAAGGTAGCTCCAGGCCTCGTCGTGAGCGGCCAGCCACTCCTCCTCATCGGCTTCCGCCCCCTCGGCGGTATGCCGCCAGAGAAGGTGGGCGAAGAGCATCGACCGCTGCGGGTGACCATCGACGAGGTCGAGAAGCCAACCGAGGGCCCTCCCAGCCTCCCGTCCGGTCCGCTGAAACCGCTCCTCGATGTACTCGCCGATGGCAGGGCGTGGCAGGCGCCCCAGCTCGAGTGGGGCCGCCTGGCCGTAGAAGGGGCGCTTGCGGTCGGAGAACAGCGAGCGCATCATGCCCGGATGCGAGCCCGAGAAGACGTAGATGACACCGGACCCCTGATGCTGGATCACGCTGCGAATGAGCGCGTCGAGATCGAGCGTGAGGACGACCTGGAACTCGTCGAAGACGACCATCATTCGCCGCCCGGTCTTTTCGTGAAGTCGCAAGGGCAGGTCGAGCGCGTCGAGCAGGGACCTCACCCCGGCTTCTCCGGCGCCGAAGGCGACGGACGCCCCTCCCAGCGGGGTCTGCAATCCGATCCCGCCGCCGCGGCGACGCATCGTCGTCAGCGCTGAGCTCAGCGGTCCGGCGGGCAGATCCGCATAGGCCAGTTCGATCTGCGCGGCCACCTGCCCGACGGTGCGAACTCCGTACAGGTCGACGAGCACCGCTCCCGCCTTCGCCGCGCGAGCATCGGCTATGGCACGGTGCAGAAGACTCGTCTTGCCGTAGTCGCGCGGACTGGAGAGCCGGGTGTTCACCCCGTCTCGGAGGCGCTCGGCCAGCAGGGCCAACTCGTCCTCACGGTCGACGAGATCCTGCGGGTCGAGCGGACGGTCGAAGACGAAGGGGTTTTCGAATATACGCTGACGACGTGCCATTCTCTACGTCAGCAGCGTAGCAACTTGCACGTTGCCAGCGTGTGAAACCACACGCTGGCGACGTGGCTTCAGTCCAGCGGCTGGCGGACGACCGGTTTGCGGGTCGCCTTGACCTCGTCGAGGCGGCGGACCGGGGTCGTGTAGGGGGCCTGCTTGGCGATCTCCGGGTCGTCCTCGGCCTCGGCGAGGATCTGCTCGATCGCCTCGGCGAAGGCGTCGAGGCTCTCCTTGGTCTCGGTCTCGGTCGGCTCGATCATCAGCGCCTCCTCGACCAGGAGGGGGAAGTAGACGGTCGGCGGGTGGAAGCCGAAGTCGAGCAGGCGCTTGGCGAGGTCGAGAGTGGCGAGGCCGAGCTCGCGCTTCATCGGCTTGCCGGAGAGGACGAACTCGTGCATGCAGTGGCGGTCGAAGGCGATTGGGAGGCGCTCGCCGGCACGACCCTCGGAGAGGCGCGCCTTCAGGTAGTTGGCGTTGAGGACCGCCGTCTCCGAGGCCTCGGCGAGGCCGTCGGCGCCGAGGCTGAGGATGTAGGCGTAGGAGCGGACGAAGACGCCGAAGTTGCCCTGGAAGCCGCGCAGCCGGCCGATCGACTTCGGCCGCTCGAGGTCGAGGTCAAAGAACGGCCCGTGTCCGTTGTCGCCCTCGCGGCGCACCACCTGCGGCCGCGGCAGGAAGGGCTCGATCCGCTCCGAGACGGCGATCGGGCCGGCCCCGGGACCGCCGCCCCCGTGCGGCTGGCTGAAGGACTTGTGCAGGTTGACGTGGACGATGTCGAAGCCCATGTCGCCCGGCCGCGATTGCCCCATCACAGCGTTGAGGTTGGCGCCGTCGTAGTAGAGCGTCCCCCCCGCCTCGTGGATCAGCGACGCGATCTCGGCGATGTTCTCGTCGAAGAGCCCGAGCGTGTTGGGGTTGGTCAGCATCAGGCAGGCGACCTGGTCGGGGCCCTCGCCGATCTTCGCCCGCAGGTCGTCCATCTCGACCCCGCCGCGCTCGTTGGTGGCGACCTTGACCACCTCGTAGCCGGCCATCGTCACCGAGGCCGGGTTGGTCCCGTGCGAGGTGTCGGGCGCCAGCACCTTGGTCCGCTCTTCGCCGCGGTCGGCGTGGAAGGCCCGGGTCAGGAGCAGGCCGGCGAGCTCGCCGTGAGAGCCGGCCGAGGGTTGCAGGCTGACGTGGGGCAGGCCGCAGATCTCGGCGAGGGACTCCTGCAGCAGCCACATCAGCTCCAGCGCGCCCTGGGCTCGCTTCGGGTCCTGCGCGGGGTGCAGCCGCGCGTGGCCGGGCAGCGCCGCGACCCGCTCGTTGAGCCGCGGGTTGTGCTTCATCGTGCAGGAGCCGAGCGGGTAGAAGCCGCTGTCGAGGTCGAAGTTTCGCCGCGAGAGGCGGTTGTAGTGGCGGACGATCTCGGGCTCGGCCACCTCGGGCAGGCGCGGCGGCTCGGTGCGCAGGAGATCGGCCGGGATCAAGTCCTCGAGCGGGGGCTCGGGCACTTCGGCGGCGGGCAGGGCGGCGGCGCGGCGGCCGGGCTTCGAGCGCTCATAGATGGTCAACACCGCTTCGTCCTGCTGGTTCACGCCGTCACCGCCTCGGCCGCGACGGCGGCGCCGAGAGCCTCGGCGAGCTCGTCGATCTGCTTCTTAGTGCGGCGCTCGGTGATCGCCACGAGAAGGCCGTCCTCGTACTCGGGGTACTCGCGGCCGAGCGGGTAGCCGGCGGCGATGCCGCGCTCGGCGCAGCGCTCCAGCACGCGGTCGACCGGAGCGTCCAGGCGCACGGCGAACTCGCGCGCGACGGGCGCCTCGTGCAGCAGCTCGACGCCGGGGACCGCGGCCAGGCGCTCGCGCGCGTATGCGGTGCGCCGCACCAGCAGCTCGCCCAGCTCGCGGTATCCCTCGCGCCCGAGCCAGGCGAGGTGGACCATCGCGGCCAGCGCGTTCAGCGCCTGCGCGGTGCAGATGTTGTGGGTCGCCTTCTCGCGGCGGATGTGCTGCTCGCGCGTCTGCAGGGCCAGGACGAAGCCGCGGCGGCCGTCGACATCGTCGGTTTCCCCGGCGATCCGGCCCGGCATGCGGCGGATCTGCTCCTCGGTCGCGCAGAAGAAACCGAAGGACGGCCCGCCGAAGTCGAGCCGGTTGCCCAGCGGCTGCCCCTCGCCGAGGGCGATGTCGGCACCCTGCTCGCCCGGTGGCTTGAGCACGCCGAGCGTCATCGGGTCGGTGGCGAGGACCAGCAGCGCGCCGTGCTCCTTCGCCGCGGCGCCGAGCGCCTCGACCCGCTCGACCGCGCCGAGGAAGTTGGGGCTCTGCAGGAAGACCGCAGCGGTCTCGTCATCGACCGCGGCGGCAAGCGCGCCGGCATCGGTCTCGCCGCCGGCGAGGCCGACCTCGACCACCTCGGCCCCGTAGCCGACCGCGTAGGTCTCCAGCGTCTCGCGACTGTGCGGGTGCAGGCCGCGGGAGACGACGAAGCGGCGGCGCTTGGTCGCGGCCATCGCCAGGTAGCCGGCCGAGGCGACCGAGGACGGCCCCTCGTAGAGGCCGGCGTTGGAGACCGGCAGCCCGGTCAGCTCCGACATCGCGGTCTGGAACTCGAACATGACCTGCAGGCCGCCCTGGGAGATCTCCGGCTGGTAGGGCGTGTAGGGCGTGAGGAACTCCGAGCGCTGCGTGATCGCATCGACGATCGCCGGCACGTAGTGGTCGTACATCCCCGCCCCGACGAAGCAGACCTGCTCCTCGGCGTCGGCGTTGCGGGCGGCGAGCGCCGAGAGGCGCTCGAAGACCTCGGCCTCGCTCATGCCCGCGGGGAGCTTCAGCGGGCGGCCGAGTCGCAGGGGCTCGGGGACCTGATCGAAGAGCCGCGGTCGAGTCGACCCCGATCGCGGCCAGCATCTCGGCCCGGTCGGCGGGCGTGGCGGACGTGTAGCGCGTCACTCCGGGAAGGCTACGGAAGCCGCCCGCTGGGACCGGGCTATGAGTTTTCCAGCAACTTGCGGTATTCGCCGGCGTCGAGCAGCGCTCCGGCCTCCTCCGGCGCGGTCAGCCGGACCTTGACCAGCCAGCCCTCGCCGTAGGGGTCCTCGTTGACCTTCTCCGGGCTGTCTTCGAGGGAGTCGTTGACCTCGACGATCTCGCCCGACATCGGCGCGATCACGTCGGAGACCGCCTTGACCGACTCGACCTCGGCATAGGTGGCGTCTTTGTGGACCGTGCCACCGACCTCCGGCGGGTCGTAGAAGACGACCTCGCCGAGGCTGTCCTGGGCGTACCAGGTGACCCCGAAGACGGCGTGGTCGTCCCCCTCCAGCCGCGCCCAGTCGTGCTGGTCGTGGTAGAGCAGGTCGTCGGGGTAGTTCGCGTCGGACAACGTCATCTCTCCTTGCTGTAGAGGGGCTTGGAAGCTATCCGGGCCGGGCGGTGCTTGCCGCGCACGTCGATCTCGACCCCGGTGCCGGGCTCGGCAAGCTCGGCGCGGACGTAGGCCATCCCGATCCCGACCTCGAGCGAGGGCGAGAAGGTGCCCGAGGTGACGACTCCGGCCGGCTCGCCACCGGCGAGCACCGGATTGCCCTGACGGGGGATGCCGGCCCCTTCGATCCTGAAAGGCACGAGCTTCTCGGACGGCCCCTCCCGGCGCACGACGGCGATCGCGTCCGCACCGAGGAATCCGGTCCCCTCCGCGCAGCACCAGCCGAGGCCGGCCTCGATCGGGTTGCGATCCGGGCTCAGGTCGTTGCCGTGCAGGTGGAAGCAGACCTCGAGGCGCAGGGTGTCGCGGGCGCCGAGGCCGCAGGGGACGACGCCGGCGTCGAGCAGCTCCGCCCAGATCGCCGGGGCCACCTCGGGGTCGATCAGCAGCTCGACCCCGTCCTCGCCGGTGTACCCGGTGCCGCAGACGAGCGCCGGGCGCCCGCCGACGCGAGCCGTGGACACGTGTATGCGGGCCGGCAACTCGATGGCCAGCGCCCCGCTGACGATCGCCCGCGCGTGCGGCCCCTGCACGGCGAGCATCGCGTAGCGGTCGGCGACGTCGCGCACGGCGACGTCGAAGTCGCGGCTCCAGCGTCCCAGCCAGCCCAGATCAGCCACATGGTTCGCCGAGTTGGTGACGAGCAGATATCGGTCGCCCCCAAGCCGATAGAGGTAGAGGTCGTCGAGAACCCCACCCTTCTCATTGCAAAGGCACGAGTACTGAGCCCCCCCGACCTCGATCTTGGCCACGTCGTTCGAGAGCACCCGCTGCAAGAACGCGAGCGCCCCCGGCCCCTCAACCTCGACCTCGCCCATATGAGACACGTCGAACATCCCCGCATGCGTCCGCACAGCCGAGTGCTCCTCCTTGATGCCCTCGTACTGCACAGGCATCTCCCAGCAGGCGAAATCAACAAGCTTCGCCCCAAGCTGAAGGTGCTGCTCGTAGAGGGGTGTCCGCAACGGCGTCAAGGCGCGCAAGGCTATTGCCTGGGCACCTCGCGAGGAGGCCTATTCCTTCAGGAACCCCGGAACGTCGATGTCGTCGTCGCTTACCCGCAGTTTGCGAATGTCGGTGTCCTCAGCCGAGATGCGCGGTTTGCTCTCGTAGCGACGGCGCACCCGCTGCGGCGAGCGGGCGAGCAGCTCGAAGCCCTCGAAGCCGGTGGCGATCACCGTTACGCGGACCTCGTCGCTCATC
Source organism: uncultured Solirubrobacterales bacterium (assembly GCA_963801245.1). Lineage (GTDB taxonomy): Bacteria > Actinomycetota > Thermoleophilia > Solirubrobacterales > 70-9 > VRUE01. The sequence goes on along the minus strand of CAWDEA010000003.1, from coordinate 219,342 downwards.
GACTGGTCGACGACGGAGCCGAAGATGATGTTGGCGTTGTCGTCGGCCTCGGCCTGGACCAGCTGGGCCGCCTCGTTGACCTCGAAGAGGCCGAGATCCTCGGGGCCGGTGATGTTGAGCAGCATCCCGGTCGCGCCCTTGATCGACTCCTCGATCAGCGGCGAGGTGATCGCCGCCTTGGCGGCATCGAGGGCGCGGGCCTCGCCGGAGGCGGAGCCGACGCCCATCAGGGCCGAGCCGGCGTCGCGCATGATCGTGCGCACGTCGGCGAAGTCGAGGTTGATCAGGCCGGGGATCGTGATCAGGTCGGTGATGCCCTGCACGCCCTGGCGCAGGATGTCGTCGGCCTGGCGGAACGCCTCGAGCACGCTGGTGCGCCGCTCGACCGCCTGCAGCAGCTTCTCGTTGGGAACGATGATCAGGGTGTCGACGTTGTTGCGCAGCTTCTCGATGCCCTCGAGCGCCTGCTGCATGCGCCGTTTGCCCTCGAACTCGAAGGGCTTGGTGACCGCGCCGACCGTCAGCGCGCCGATCTCTTCCTTGGCGATCTCGGCGATGACCGGTGCCGAGCCGGTGCCGGTGCCGCCGCCCTCACCCGCGGTGACGAAGACCATGTCGGCGCCCTTCAGCGCCTCCTTGATCTCGTCGCGGCTCTCCGCCGCGGCGCCCGCTCCGACCTCGGGGTTGCCGCCCGCGCCGAGCCCGCGGGTCAGCTCCTGGCCGATCGAGAGCTTGATGTCGGCGTCGCAGGCCTGCAGCGCCTGAGCGTCGGTATTGACCGCGACGAACTCGACACCGCGAATGCCGGCGTCGACCATGCGACTGACGGCGTTGGTGCCGCCGCCGCCGGCGCCGACTACCTTGATCACCGCGAGGTATGTGGATTCCATCTCCCGATTTCTCCAGCCACCGACTCTGGGTCGGCGTTTGAGTTGAGCCTTAGATTGAGTTGAGCCTTGGTGCCATCCGAAGCTACAGCGATGCTTAAGGGTTCAAGGGTACGCTGCAACCGCGGAAATTGCGCTCAACGTAGGGCATTTCGCGAGGTCTGTCAAACCGCCGGGCGACATCCTGCAACGCAGATATCTCAAGTCTTACTTAAGGGTTTGGCGTATCTAACCCTGTGGTCGAGGGTTTAGGGAATCGGCGGAAGCGCATGCCCAGAGCCGCCTATCGCGGGCCTGCTGGGCGCGTGCAGGTTCACATAATCGAGCGATTCGATCGAGGGGTCGGCGAGCACCGCGGCCGCCGCCCGCCACTTGCGCGCAGCCTGCGTCGCTTCGCCGAAGCGCAGTTCGATTCCCGAGTCGAGCTCGACGTCCACCCCGCTTTCGCCGTAATAGCTACCCGCGACATACGGGCGCAGGGCCGGCGGGACCGCGGCGAGGACGCGGACCTGTTCGAGCATCGGCCCCTGCAGACGCGGGCCCTCGGGCGGCGCGGCGAGCGGCAGGCTGGGCAGAGTGGATTCCTCGGGAACCGGAAACCAGGCGAGAATCGTGCCGTCGGCCGCGACCGCCACGGCTTCATCGGATTCGGCCCCGATCACGGCGACCGGCTGACTCGACACCAGTCGCGGCGCCACCGTCTCGTCACCGAACAGACGCTGCGAGATGAAGGCGATAACGATCACCGCGAGGATGACGCCAGCGGTCCGGGACAGCCACCTCATAGCGCCCAGTCCTCGGGCCAGGCGACCTCACCGAGGATCTGGACCTCGGGCTCGAGCACCACGCCGAAGCGATCGTGGACCCGCCGCCTCCCCTTGGCCATCAGCTCCAGCACCTCGGCCGTCGTCGCCTCGCCGGCGTTCTCGACGAAGTTGGCGTGCTTCTCGGAGAAGCGCGCGCCGCCGTGGCGAAGGCCACGACAGCCCGCCGCCTCGAGCAGCTGGCCGGCGCTGCGACCCTCCGCGCGCTCGTCCTCGGGGTTCTTGAAGGTCGAGCCGAAGGTCTTTATCCCGGACGGCTGCGCCTCGCGGCGCTTCCCCCGCATCTCCTCGAGCCGGGCCCTGATCGCGGCGGGCTCGTCGGGGCGCAGCTGGAACGAGGCCCGCGCGACGACCTCGCCGGGCTGGACGTTGGAGCTGCGGTAGGCGAAGCCGAGCTGCTCCGGCACCCGGCGGTCGACCCCCGCCGCCGTGGCGATGTCGACCCACTCCAGCACCTCGGCGAGCTGGCCGCCGTAGGCGTTGGCGTTCATCTTCACCGCACCGCCCACGGTGCCGGGGATGTTGACCCCGAACTCGATCCCGGCGAGGCCCCAGCCCGCCGCCTTGGCCGAGGCCGAAGGCAGCCGGGCGCCGCCGCCGCAGACCAGCCGCTCGCCCTCGCGCTCGATGCTCGCCAGCTCCCCGTCGAGCTTGATCGCAAGCCCGCGGAACCCGGCGTCGGCGACCAGCAGGTTCGAGCCGGAGCCGATCGTCCCCAGTGCGAGGCCCTCCCCCGCGGCCCAGGCGAGCAACGCCGACAGCTCGTCCTCGCTCTCCGGACGGGCGAACCACTCGGCCGCACCACCGGTGCGCACGGTCGTCAGCCGGCTCAGGGGGAAGTCGGGCTGGACGCCCGGCGGCGGCTTCACCCGCCGCTCCCGTCGACCAGCGCCTCGCCGAGCCGGAAGACGTCGCCGGCGCCGATCGTGACCAGCACCTGACTCTCGACGCCAGCCGCCCGGTTGCGGTCCAGGAGCGCCGCCAGGGCGGCACCCGCGCCCGCGGGGCCGGGGAGCCAGCTGACCCGCCTCCCCCCCATCCGGTCCGCTGCGGCCCGTGCGACGTCCAGGCCGCTGACTCCCGCCAGCTCGCCCACCGGCTCCTCGCGAGCCGGGTAGACGTCGAGGACGACCGCCTCGTCGGCGAGCGCGAGCGCCGCGCCGAACTGCTCGGCGAAGGCCTTGGTGCGCGAGTAGAGGTGGGGCTGGAAGACGGCGAGGAGGCGCTCGGGCCCCAGCTCGCGCAGGGCGGAGAGCGCCGCCCGCACCTCGGTCGGGTGGTGGGCGTAGTCGTCGTACACGCGAGTGCCGTCGCGCATCCCCTTCAGCTCGAGACGCCGCTTGACGCCGGGGAAGTCAGCCAGCGCCGCCGCGACCGCCTCGGAGTCGAAGCCGGCGGCAGCAGCCGCGGCGACCGCCGCCCGCGCGTTGAGGACGTTGTGCTGACCGGGCACGGCCAGGTCGGGCTCGGCAGCGCTCGACTCGGGACCGACCACCGCCCTCGCCCCGGCGGAGAACTCCTCGAACGCCTCGCGCAGCTCGGCGACCGAGCCCCAGCGGCTGTGATGGTCCATCTCGACGTTGGTGACCACAGCGATCTCGGGACGCAGCTCGAGGAAGCTGGCGTCGCTCTCGTCGGCCTCGGCCACCACCCACTCGCCCGCTCCCCATCCCGCGTTCACCGGCTCGCCGCCGTCGCCCAGCCCGGGAACCTCGCCGCCGACGAAGAACGCCGGGTCGGCACCGAGCGCGCGCAGCGCCCAGACCAGCATCGAGGTCGTGGTCGTCTTCCCGTGCGTCCCGGCGACCGCGATCAGGCGCTTCTCGGCGCAGAGCTGAGCGAGCAGGGCACCACGGTGGATCGGCTCGATCCCGCGCTCGCGGGCAAGCGCCAGCTCGGGGTTGTCGTCCCCGATCGCGGTCGAGACGACGACCTCGGCGCCCTCGGGAAGGTTTGCGGCGTCGTGGCCGACGACCGGCTCCAGCCCGGCCGCCCGCAGGCGCTCCATATAAGAGGAGTCGGCCCGGTCGCTGCCGGTCACCGTCGCCCCCAGCTCGGCGCAGACCAGCGCCAGACCGCTCATCCCGGCGCCGCCGATGCCGACGAAGTGCAGCTGCCTGGAAGCCCAGTCGCTCACGTCGCTCACGTTCCGGTGCGCTTTATGTGGCTATGAGTGGCATAAGGCGCACCGGAAGGGGCGGGGGCGGCGGCGAGGACCTCGTCGGCGATCTGGCGCGCTGCGTCGGGACGGGCGAGGGCCGCGGAGGCCTTCGACATCGCGGCGAGGCGGGTCTCGTCGCCGAGCAGGGCCGCCACGCGCGCGGCCAGCGCCGGGGCGTCCAGCTCGGCGTCGGCGACGATCTCGGCTGCGCCGGCGCCGGCCATCCACTCGGCGTTGCCCTGCTGGTGATCGGCGGTCGCGTGGGGATAGGGAACGAGGATCGCCGGCTTCCCGGCCGCCGTCACCTCGAAGATCGAGCCGCCCGAGCGAGCCAGCACCAGGTCGCAGGCGGCGAGCACGTCGGCGAGGCCGTCCTCGTAGGCGATCAGCGTGTAGCGCTCGGGGTGCGGCGCCGAGGCCAGGCGGCGGGCGATCTCGTCGTGGTCGCGCTCGCCGCTGAGGTGGATCACGTGGAAGTCGCGGGCGCCACTCGCCTCGCCCTCGGCGAAGGCCTCGACCGCTGCCAGGTTGATCGAGCGGGCGCCCTGGCTGCCGCCCATCGCCAGCAGGCAGCGGTCCCCGGCGGCCACCCCGAGCCGCTCCCGGGCCTGCGCCCGGTCGGCGGCCAGCACGGCCGCCGGGACGGGACGGCCGGTGAGCAGGTAGCGATCTCCCTCGCGCCCGGCGATCGGGAAGGCGAGGCAGACGCGGCGCGCGCGCCGGGCCAGCAGCCGGTTGGCGAGCCCGAGGTGGCTGTCGGCCTCGGTCAGGACCAATGGCGTGCGCGAGAGGACCGCGGCCATCCCCACCGTCCCCGCGACGTAGCCGCCGCCGCCGAGGACGACATCCGCGCCGCGCTCGCGCAGCGCCCGCCGGGCGGCCCCGACCGCGCCGGCCGCCTTGCCGACGGCGATCGCCGCCCGCAGCGGGTTGCGGCGGTCGATCCCGCGCACGTCGAGAAGGTCGATCTCGTAACCGGCCTCCGGCACCAGCTCCGCCTCGATCTTCCCGCGCGCGCCGAGGAAGGAGACCTCGGCGCCGCTAGCCCGCAGCTCGGCGGCGACGGCCATCGCCGGCACGACGTGGCCTGCGGTTCCCCCCGCTGCCACTGCGACTCTGGGCGCTCTTTCCACGGCTCGCCTGACTCCTTCGGCTCCTTTTGCGGGTCCCAGCAGCACGCCCACCCTCGACGACGCGCAGTTTGCCAGCGCCGGCGGTCCCACTGCGGGCGACGCCGAGGATCAGCCCGACGGCGAAGAGCGTGGTCAGCAGGCTGCTGTTGCCGTAGGACACGAACGGCAGCGGCACGCCGGTCAGCGGCGCCAGCCCCATGACGGCGAAGAGGTTGATCGTCGCCTGCACCATGACCATCGAGGTGAGGCCGGCGACGAGCAGCTTCGAGTAGCGGTCCCTGGCGCGCTGGGCGACGCGCAGACCGGCGTAGCCGAAGAGGGCGAAGAGGCCGACGACGCCGACGATGCCGAAGAGGCCGAGCTCCTCGCCGATCACGGCCGAGATCATGTCGGTGTGGGCCTCGGGCAGGTAGAAGGCCTTCTGCACCCCGTCGCCGATGCCGACGCCGAAGAGCCCGCCGGAGCCGAGCGCGATCTTCGCCTGCGCCGCCTGGAAGCCGGCACCGGCGGCGTCGGAGCCGGGGTTGAGGAAGCCGGTCAGCCGCGCCATCCGGTAGGGCTCGACCACGGCCGCCAGCAGCGCGAGGGAGCCGACGCAGAGCGCGATCAGGCCGAGGTCGCGCGGGCGGACGCCGGCCGCGAGCAGCATCGCGGCGGTGGAGAAGGCGACGACCATCGTCGTGCCCATGTCCGGCTCGGCCATGATCAGGAGGCAGGCCGCGGCGACGACCAGCAGGTAGGGCATCAGGTCGCTGAGCGAGCGGGTCATCTTCGGTTTGCGGGCGAGCATGTCGGCGCCGTAGAGGACCAGCGCCACCTTGGCCAGCTCCGAGGGCTGGAACTGCAGGGGGCCGGCGCCGAGCCAGCGGCTGGCACCGTTGGCGCTGGTCCCGGCGACGAGCACGACCAGGAGGAGGAAGAGCGAGCCGACGAGGAACACCGGCGTGAGCCGGCGCACGGCGGCGAGGCCGTGGCGCGCGACCAGGTGCATGACCAGCAGGCCGATCGCGCCGTACATCACCGTCCGTTTGAGGAAGAGAGCGCTGTTGGAGAGGTTGCCGTCGCTCAGCACCTGGGTGGTCGAGCTGGCCGAGAAGACCATCACCGCCCCGAGCGCGAGCAGGCAGAGGGTCGCGGTGAGCAGGATGTTGTACTCGGCCGGCAGGGCGACGGCCGAGCGGCGCTTCTTCTTGCCTGCGGGTTTCCTCTTCCCGGCTGGCCCTTTCGCCTTCCCGGCGGGTCGCTTCTTCTTGCCGCTGCCCTTCATGCAAGTCTCCCGACCAGCTCGCGGAAGCGCTCGCCGCGGCGTTCGAAGTTCTCGAAGGCGTCGAAGCTGGCGCAGGCGGGCGAGAGCAGGACGGTTTCGCCGGGCCGGGCGGCCGCGGCGGCACGGCTCACCGCGTCGCCGAGGTCGTCGCAGCGGTGCAGCTCGACGCCGGACCCGATCGCCGGCGCCAATGCCTCCGCCAGCCGCTCGGCCGAGGCGCCGGTCAGATAGCAGGCGGTGCATACCTCTCGCACGGGCTCCAGCAGCGGCGCATAGTCCTCGCCCTTCTCGCTGCCGCCGAGGATCGCGTGGACACCGCCCGCGAAGGCGCGCAGCCCGACCGTGGCCGAGGCGACGTTGGTCGCCTTGGAGTCGTTGACGAAGCGGACGCCGCCGATCTCGGCCACCTGCTCGAGCCGGTGCGGCACCCCGGCGAAGCTGCGCAGCCCCTCGCGCACGGCATCGCGGTCGAGCCCCATCGCCAGCGCCGCGGCGGCCACCGCCATCGCGTTGGCGACGTTGTGCTCGCCGGGCAGCCCGAGCTCGCCGGTCGCGAGCAGCGGCGCTCCGTCGTAGAAGATCGTCCCCTCGGCGAGCGCCACCTCGCAGTCGGGCCCGCCGCCGGTGCAGAAGGCGACCCGCCGAGCGCAGCCGCCGAGGTCGACGCCAGCCAGTACCGGGTCGCCGGCGTTGTAGACGGCGAGGTCGTCGTTGCCCTGGTTGGCGAAGATCCGCAGCTTGGCGTCGAGATAGGCCTCGAGGCTCCCGTGCCGGTCGAGGTGGTCGGGCGCGAGGTTGAGGAAGACCGCGCACTCGGGCGCGAAGGCGACGCTGTCCTCGAGCTGGAAGCTGGAGGCCTCGCAGACGACGGTCGCGTCGGGGTCGACCTCGCCGGCCAGGGCCGAGAGCGGCGTGCCGACGTTGCCGGCCACCGCGACCGGCTCGCCGGCGGTTCGGTAGACGTGCCGGAGCCACTCGACCACGGTCGTCTTGCCGTTGGTCCCGGTCACCGCGACGAAGCGGTTCGGGATCGCCCGCCAGGCCAGCTCCAGCTCGCCGACCACGTCGACCCCCCGCTCCAGAGCGGCCGCGATCACCGGCGCCTCCCGGGGCACCCCAGGGCTCTTCACCACCGTCCGGATCCCATCGAGAAGTGCAAGTCCGTCTGCATCCAGAAGGACTTCGACGCCGACCTCCGAAAGCCCTGCCGCGCCATCGGGGTGCCCGGAATCGACGCCCGTCACCTCCTCCCCCCGCCCAGCCAGCATCCGCGCCACGGCCTGCCCCGACCGGGCCAGCCCCACGACCAGAAACGGCCCTCCCGGCAGCTCCGGACGCAGCTTCCTAGGCGGCGGCGCGCTCATCCGTCATAGATTCGCGCCGCGGCCGGTCGCCCCTGTTAGCGAGGCTCAGCGATGCAAGCGGCGCCGGCGAACCACACGCCTCTCCAGGCGGTCGATCGTCTCGTCTATTGCCATCACCGCCACCAGATAGCTGGTGAGGACGCCGGTGCTATATGAGCTGCTCCAAGAGTTCGTCCCGGAATAGAAGAGCAGAACGAAGAACCCGACCCATCCAGCGGCTATCACTGCCAAGTGGAGGTTTCGCATCATCGAACACTCGCTTCCATGAAGTTGGCAAGCAGGTAGAGGACAAGAGCAACGCCGATGCCCCAGTAGCTTCCGTCTGCCGTTGCCTGCATCTTCTTGTCTGCATCATAGCGCCGGCGCCGAGCGATCATCCGTCCGACGAACCCACCGATCACCGCGCCGATGGCAAGGACGTTGGGGCTCGCGGGATTGGGCAACGCGCCGATTGGGAGCACCCGCCGACCGTAGGGACCCCCGACGCACCCATGACGCGCAGAATGCGGCTAAAGGGGCGCGGCTTTCTGCCAATCAACTCATGACTTCGTCGCCCGGTAGAGCACGTGCGTGCGCTGCGGATGACCCGACGGCAACGCGGGGTGCTCAAAGTCGTCGGCCGAGTCGTGGGTCATCCCTAGCCGCTCCATCACCGCGCGCGAGCGCAGGTTGGCGGCGGTCGTGAAGGAGACGATCTCCGACAGGCCCGCCCACTCGAAACCGAACTCGAGCGCCGCCCGCCCGGCCTCGGTCGCGTAGCCGTTCCCCCAGGCCGACCGGGCCAGCCGCCACCCCACCTCGACCGCGGGCATGAAGTGAACGTCGAACTCCGGCACGGCCAACCCCGCGAACCCGACGAACTGCCCGCTCTCGCGCAACTCCAGCGCCCAGAGGCCAAAGCCGCGCTCCTCGAACCCCGCCTCGATCCTCCCGATCAACGCATCGCTCTGCGTCCGCGTCAACGGCTTGGGAAAGAACTCCATCACCGCCGGGTCCGCGTTCATCGCCGCGAAAGGAGCGCGATCGGCCTCGCACCAGTGCCTCAGCATCAGCCTCTCCGTCTCGAGAAGCTCCGGGCGAAGCTCCCCGGGCGACGTCGCGCACATCGGAACAGGTTCGCACCCAAGCCCCCGACCGGGCGCGACCTGTCGAGGGGGTCGTGTGCCCCTCTCCAAAACACTCCAGCGAGGCTCCTGCCGAGCGTTTTGGAGAGGGGCACACGACCCCCCACCCACCCGTCAGCGCCCGATCGACTGCTGGTACAGCGTGAACCCGATCCCGGAGCACACCGCGGCGACGATCCAGAAGCGGAGCATGATCTTGGTCTCCGACCACGCCATCATCTCGAAGTGGTGGTGCAGCGGCGCCATCAGCAGGACGCGGCGACGGAAGGCCTTGAAGGAGAAGACCTGGATCGCGACCGAGAGCGCCTCGATCACGAAGATGCCGCCGATGATGACCAGCAGCACCTCGGTCTGGGTCATCACCGCCAGGGCGCCGATCGCGCCGCCGAGCCCGAGCGAGCCGGTGTCCCCCATGAAGATCGAGGCCGGGAAGGCGTTGAACCAGAGGAAGCCGACGCAGGCGCCGACCAGACAGGCCGAGAGCAGCGCCAGGTTCTGCTGCTCGTTGGTGACGAAGGCGATCGCGGTGTAGGCGAGCAGGACGATCGCGCAGGAGCCGGCGGCGAGGCCGTCGAGGCCGTCGGTGAGGTTGACCCCGTTGGAGGTGCCGGCGATCACCAGGAAGACGAGGACGAAGTAGAGGACGGGGCCGAGGTCGATGCTGGCGTCGCCGATGCGGAAGTAGAGGATCGGCTCGAGCCCGACCTCGTGGCGCGCCACCCACCACAGCCCGAGGGCCAGGAAGACCTGGAAGAGGATCTTCCAGCGGGCCGAGAGGCCGAGCGAGCGCCGCTTGACGATCTTGATGAAGTCGTCGGCGAAGCCGAGCGCCGCGCAGCCCATCGCCACGCCGAAGACGGCGAGGCTCTGCGCGTCGCGATCGGAGAGGACGAGGTAGGGCACGCAGATCGAGGCGAAGACGATCAGCCCGCCCATCGTCGGCGTGCCGGCCTTGGCGTGATGCTCCTGCGGCCCGTCCTCGCGGATGTGCTGGCCGAACTCCTTCACGCGCAGGTACTCGATGAACTTCGGCCCGAGGAAGATGCAGATCAGCATCGCCGCCATGCCGGCGATCAGGACTTCACCCATCGAGCAGCTCCCCCAGGGTCTCGGCGACGGCCTCCAGGCCGGCCGAGCGCGAGCCCTTGACCAGGACCGTGTCGCCCGGCTCCGAGCTGGGCGGCGAGCAGCTCGGCCGCCTCCTCGGGGGTGCCGACCAGCTCGTCGGGGCCGTAGTCGCGGGCGGGCTCGCCGACGCCGACCAGGAGGTCGACCTCCGCCGCCCGCGCGTGCTCGCCGATCTCGCGGTGGTAGGCCGGGCCGTCGGGGCCGAGCTCGGCCATCTCGCCGAGCACGGCGATCCGGCGCCCGTCGCCGATCGAGGCGAGGTGGTCGAGCGCGGCGCGCATCGAGACTGGGTTGGCGTTGTAGCAGTCGTTCACGAGGACGATCCCGTCGCCCATCTCGAGGCGCTCGCCCCGGAAGCGTGAGAAGCCTATGTTCGCAACGCGGTCGGCCATCTCGGCGAGCGGCGCGCCCAGGGCGACCCCGGCGGCAATCGCCGCCAGCGCGTTCTCCAGGTTGTGGGCCTCGGCGAAGGGGAAGTGGAAGTACTGGCGCCCGCTCGGGGCCTCGATCAGGGCGTCCGTGACGCCGTCCTCGACCCGGCTCTCGATCGCCTGCACGTCGCCGCCGGGGCCGAAGCGGAGCAGGCTCGGCGCCATCTCGAGGTGAGGCTCCAGGGGCCCGGCGTCGACCGGGACGATCGCGACGCCGGTGCGGGGCAGCGCCCCCAGCACCTCCGCCTTGGCCGCGGCGATCGCCTCGATCGACCCCAGCAGCTCGACGTGAACCGGCCCGACGTTGGTGATCACCGCGTATTCGGGCTCGGCGATCGAGGCCAGCTCGGCGATCTGGCCCGGACCGCGCATCGCCATCTCCAGCACCAGCGTCTTCGTCCCCTCGGGTGCCTCGAGCACGCTCAGCGGCAGGCCGATCTCGGTGTTGAGGTTCTCGCGGTTGGCGTGCACCTCGCCGGGCAACAGCGCCCGGGCGATGTCCTTGACCGAGGTCTTGCCGACCGAGCCGGTGATGCCGACGACGCGGGCGGCGAGCGTGCGGCGCCAGCCGCGGGCCAGCGCCTGCAGCCCGGCCAGCGGGTCCTCGGTGACGAAGGTCCAGGCCTCGGGCAGGCCCTCGGCGTGCTCGGGGCGCACGACGACCCCCCAGGCGCCGTTCTCGATCGCCGCCCTGGCGAACTCGCCACCGTCGACCCGCTCGCCGCGCAGGCCGAAGAAGAGATCGCCGCGGGCCGCTCTCGCCAGAGTCGATCGTGGCCCGCACCGGGTAGCTGGACTCGCCCCGCGCGACGAGCTTCGAACGGGTGACCGCGGCGATCTGCTCGGGGACGAACTTCACAGCCTCCGCAGCTCCTCGCGCGCGACCTCGCGGTCGTCGAAGGGGACCTTGCGACCGCCCTCGAACTCCTGGCCCTGCTCGTGGCCCTTGCCGGCGATGACGACCGAGTCGCCAGGCCGGGCGCGGCTGAGGGCCAGGGCGATCGCGGCACGCCGGTCGGGCTCGACCGCGACCTCGGCGACCGCCGCGCCGTCCTCGGTCCCGGCCACCACCTCGGCGACGATCGCGCCCGGGTCCTCGGAGCGTGGGTTGTCGGAGGTGACGATCGCCAGGTCGGCCAGCTCCGCGGCAGCGCGCCCCATCAGCGGCCGCTTCTCGCGGTCGCGATCGCCGCCGGCGCCGAAGACGACGATCAGCTCGCCCGGCGTCAGCCGCCGCGCGGCCCGCAGCACGTTCTCCAGCGAGTCCGGTGTGTGGGCGTAATCGACGAGCACCGCGAACTCCTGCCCCTCCTCGACCGGCTCGAACCGTCCCGGCACCCGCTCGGCACCGGCCAGGCCCGAGGCCGCAGCCTTGGGGTCGACCCCGAGCGCCCCCGCCGCCGCGAACGCCGCCAGCGCGTTGGCGACGTTGAACTCCCCGGGCAACCGGGTCCGCACCTCGACTTCCCCGCCGACGGGACTCAAACGTCCACTATTTGGACGTTTGAGTCCCGTCGGCGGGGGTTTTACGGTGAACTGGGCGCCGGCGGCGTCGAAGGAGACGTCGTGGGCGGTGAAGTCGGCCTCGGCTCCTGCGGCGGAGAACGTCGCGCACTCGAGCTCCTCGGCGAGGCGGCGGCCATAGGGGTCGTCGACGTTGACGATCGACGTCGCGGGACCCATCTCGAACAGCAGCCGCTTCGATTCGAAGTACTCCTCCATCGTGCGGTGGAAGTCGAGGTGGTCCTGGGTGAGGTTGGTGAAGAGGGCCACCTCGAAGTGGATCGCGTCGGCCCGGTGCAGGGCGAGCGCGTGCGAGGAGACCTCCATCGCGCAGGCTCGATCCCCCGCCTCGAGCATCCGCCGGAAGGTCGCGTGCAGGTCGATCGCCTCCGGCGTCGTCCGCTCGGCCGCCTCCTCGGAGCCGCCGACCACCTGGCGCACCGTCCCCAGCAACCCGCACTGGATGCCGGCAGCCTCCAGCACCTCCCGGATCAAGAACGCGGTCGTCGTCTTCCCGTTGGTCCCCGTCACCCCCACGACCCGCAGCTCCCCCGTCGGGTCGCCGAAGAACCGAGCCGCCAGAGGAGCCATAGCCGCCCGTGCGTCCGAAACCACGACCTGCGTCACGTCTACCTCAAGCTCTTTCTCAACAACGAGGCCGACCGCCCCGGCCTCAACAGCCGCAGCAGCAAACTCATGCCCATCGACCTTCTCACCCGGCACGCAAAAAAACAGCGTCCCAGCCCGAGCTTTCCGGCTGTCATAAGCAAGACCCCCAACCTCGACCGCGGGATCTCCAACAATCCGGGCCCCAACAGCTCCCGCGACAAGCTCGTCCAATCTCACGCCGCCAAGTCTAGGAAGGCCGCCGGGCACCCCTCCCCAAAACACTCCAGCGAGGCTCCCGCCGAGCGTTTTGGGGAGGGGTGCCCGGCGGCCTCACCCCTATTCAGGCGCAACCCCGAGATAAGGAAGAGCAAACGCCGCGATCTTCCCAAAAGCCGGAGCCGCCACAGACCCGCCGTAGATGTCCCCCTGCGGCTGGTCGACCACCACGCCGACCAGCAGCCGCGGGTCCTGCGCCGGGGCGAAGCCGATGAAGGAGGCGACGTACTTGGTCTCGGAGTAGGTCCCGTTTTCGGCGACCTCGGCCGTTCCGGTCTTGCCCGCCAGCGTGTAGCCGGGCACGCTGACTGCCGAGGCCGTGCCGCCCGCTTCCAGCACCCCCTCGAGCATCTCGCGCACCTGCGCGGCGACGTCGGCGTCGATCACCCTGTGCCCGCGCGGCTCGTCCAGGGGCTCCCCGCCGATTTCCTCGATCAGCTGCGGGCGGCGCAGCAGCCCACCGTTGGCGATCGCCTGGTAGCCGGCCATCATCTGCATCGGCGTCACCGAGAGTCCCTGCCCGAGCGGCAGGTTGCCCATCGTCGAGCCCGAGTAGTCCTCGAGCGCCGGCACGATCCCCTGCTCCTCGGCCGGGAACCCGACCTCGGTCGGGCGCCCGAACCCGAAGCGCTTGATCCAGCGGCTGAATTTCTCGCTGCCCAGCTGCAGCCCGATCGTCACCGCGCCCACGTTGGAGGAGTGGGCGAGGATTTCCGCGACGCTGAGGGTTTCCGTCCCGCGAGCGTGCGACTCCTCGATCACGCGGTCGGCCACCTGGATCGTCGGCGGCAGGGTGAATGCCGAGGCCGGCGTGACCAGCTTGTCGTCCAGCGCGGCCGCAACCGTGAACGCCTTGAAGGTGGAGCCCGGCTCGTAGGTGAAGCCGGTCGCCCGGTTGAGCAGGTCTTCGGGGTCGGCGCTCGAGAGGTCGGTCGGGTCGACCGGCGGCCAGTTGGCCATCGCCAGGACCTCCGAACTGCGCGGGTCCATCACGATCGCCGTCGCCCCCTTCGGCGCGTACGCTTCGCCGACTTCGGCCAGTGCCTGCTCGGCGCTCCCCTGGATCGCCGGGTCGAGCGTCAGCTGGATGTCCTCGCCGTCGTCGGCCTCGTCGACCGTTTCCAGCCGGATCGTGTCGCCCTTGGCGTCGGTGACGATCTGCCGTTCGCCGTCGTCGCCGCCCAGCACCTCGTCCTCGCTGTCCTCCAGGCCCGTCAGGCCCTCGTCTTCGGACCCGACGGCCCCGATCACCTGGGCGGCCATCTCCCCCTGCGGGTAGGTCCGCCTGCTGTCGGGGTCCTCGCCGATCCCCGCCAGCCCGAGGCGTTCGATCCGCTGCGTCGTCGGCAGGTCGACCTTTTTGGCCAGGGCCGCGTAGCTCGATTCGGCGGTCAGCTCGGCCAGCACCTCGCTCTCGGGCAGGTCGAGGATCGGCGCCAGCTTCTCCGCCGCGAGCGCCGGCTTCCGCACTTCGGAGGGGATCGCGAAGATCGTGGCGGCGTCTTCGGAGGTGGCGAGCTCGTTGCCGTGGCGGTCGAGCACGCTCCCGCGCAGGCTCGGCAGCAGGACCGACTGGGTCTGCTGGCTGACCGCCTGGGAGGCGAGCTTCGAGCCCTGCACGCCCTGTAGCCAGAAGGCGCGGGCAATCACGACCAGGAAGCAGAGGAGGAAGGCGGCGAAGAGGAGGCCGATCCTTCGCTCGATCACCCGCACAGCCCGGGGCCCCCTAGTAGCCCGAGGCCGCGGCGAGTCGCTGGGCGGCGATGGTGACGTCGTGAGGGCCGGCCTTGACGAAGCCGATCCCGTCCGTGGTGGGGACGGTCAGCCCCAGCGCCGCGGCGTCGTGACGCACCCGCGCCGCGCCGGATCGCTGCGCGTCGCGGCTGCGCAGGATCGAGTTCTCCTGGTCGAGCGCCTGGATGTTCTGGTCGATGTGCCCGGCGGTCGCGGCGAGGCTGAGCGTGACCACGTTGAGGGCGACGATCCCGGCCAGCAGCAGCCCGAGCACGCCGATCCAGGCGCGGCCGCGCGTCATCCGCACCATCAGGCTGGAGTCGGGCAGGTGCCGGACGGCGGTCGCCGTGCCGACGGCGATCGGGATCAGCTGGGCGCCCGGGCGGCGAGCGGGCGCCCGGGCCGGCGCCCGTCGCGGCGCCGCCGTTCGCGCTGGCGCGGCGGCAGCCATCAGGCGACCGCCTCGACCGGCTCGGCGACCTTGACCGCGGCGCGCAGGTGGGCGGACTTGGAGCGGGGGTTGGCGGCCATCTCGTCGGGCCCGGGAGACACGGCGCGGCGGGTCAGCAGCTCGGCTTCGGGCTCGCGGCCGCAGACGCAGACGGGCAGCTCGGGCGGGCAGACGCAGCCCTTGGCGCGCTCCGCCATGAAGCGCTTCACCCGGCGGTCCTCCAGCGAGTGGAAGGAGATCGCGGCGAGGCGACCGCCGATCGGCAGCACCCCCCAGGCCGTGGGCAGCGCGTCCTCCAGCGAGTCGAGCTCGCCGTTGACGGCGATCCGGATCGCCTGGAAGGTCCGCTTGGCCGGGTGGCCGCCGCCGAAGCGGGCGGACGCGGGCATGCCCGCTTTGATCGCGTCGACGAGCTCGGAGGTCGTGGAGAGCGGCCGGCGACGGGCGATCTCGCGAGCGATCCCGCCCGCGTAGCGCTCCTCGCCGAAGCGGCGCAGCACCTGGGCCAGGCGCGCCTCGGGCCACTCGTTGACGATGTCGGCTGCGCTCAGCTGCTGGCGGGTGTCCATGCGCATGTCGAGCGGCGCGTCGTAGGAATAGGAGAAGCCCCGCTCCCAGGCGTCGATCTGCATCGAGGACATCCCCAGATCCATGTAGACCATGTCTGGGTGGATGCCTTCGCCGCCCAGGGCACGGAGACCTGCCGCGAAGTCGGCGCTGAGGAGACGGGTCGCGCAGGGGACCTCGGCGGCGAACGCCTCGAAGCGGGCTCCCGCGGCCGGATCGCGATCGATGCAGACCAGAGTTCCCTTCCATCCGATCTTCTCGGCGATGAGCCGCGCGTGACCGCCGCCGCCGAAGGTGCAGTCGACGGCGGTCTGACCGGGCTCGGGAGCGAGAAGATCGACGAGCTCGGGAGCGAGGACTGGCTTGTGCTCGATTGCCATCGAAAGAAGGGTTGCGCGGCTTACGGCCGGACGTCCATTTGGCTGGGATGAATGGGCCGGAACCGCCATCTCACTCAGACGCTCCGTTCGCGGCCAGGCCCTCGGCGATCTCCGGCGCGGAGGAGTCGAGCTCGGCCTCCTGTCTGGCCCAGTCCCCGGCGTTCCAGATCTCGAGGTACTCCCCCGCCCCGATCACGACGCAGGGCCCGGAGAGGCCGGCGTGCTCGATCAGCGGCTTGGGCACGCGGATGCGACCGGCGGAGTCGAGCTTCTCGTCGAAGGAGCCGCCGTGGAAGCGGCGGCGCAGCTGGCGCGCGTCGCGCCCGAAGGGGCTGTGCGGCGAGAGGAAGCGGTCGGAGAGCTGCTCGAACTCCTCGGTCGTGTGCACCCAGACGCAGGGGTCGAAGCCCTTGGAGAGAACCACTCCATCGGCAAGTGCCGCCCGAAACCTGGAGGGAACCGTGAGCCGATCCTTGGAGTCGAGACTGTGCTCGTAGAGGCCCCGAAATGCCACCGCCGGTTCCTTTCCGTGCGAGCTGTGCGTGGAGTGCTGGGAAGAGAGTTAGGACCGGAGTGATGAGGTGGGAGGAACCTCACCACCCCGGTCCTGGGCTTCAACTCGAGCGGCACACTACCCCACTTTCCCCCACTTTGCAACACGACCCTATCCTGCAAGCCCATTTGCAACCCCATGAACCTGCCTGACGACGCCAACGACCTGCGCGGCTTCCACTTCCGGGAGCTGCTGGGCAAGCCGGCGACCTGGATCGCGACGGGTGTCGCCGTCGTGGCCGCGGGGGTCGCGGCGGCGGTCTTCCTCGGCGCGGCGATCGGGGGCGCTGCGGCCCTCGGCACCCTCCTGCTCGCCGTCCTGGTCGTCTTCGCGATTGCCGACTCGCGCGCCGAGGACGCCTTCTTCGATTCCTATGCCCGCCAGCGGGGGCTGACGCTCGCGGGCCGGGGCCCGCTGTCGCCGGCGACGCCGCTGCTGCGCAAGGGCGACGACCGCTACGCCGAGCGCACCCTCGCCGGCTCCCTGGCCGACGGCGTCGACGGCGTCCTCGCTCTCTATACCTATGAGGAGGAGTCCACCGACAGCAAGGGCAACCGGCAGACCAGCTACTACCGCTACACGCTGGGCCTGATCGAGGTGCCCGAGTGCGCCGCCCACATTCCCGAGCTCTACTGCCAGCGCAAGTTCGGCCTGCGCGCGCTGGAGAAGCTCGAGGACGCCTTCCGTGGTTCGAAACAGCGGGTCGAGCTGGAGAGCGCCGCGCTTGACGAGCGCTACGAGATCTTCGCCAGCGAGCGGCAGGACCAGGTCTGGCTGCGCCGCCTCTTCTCCCCCACCTTCATCGTCTGGCTGGGTGAGCAGGCGCCGGAGAAGTTCGCCTTCGAGCTGGTCGGCGGCACCCTCTGCTGCTACGTCAGCGGCCACAAGGAGAGCGCCGCCGAGCTCGACACCGTCGGCGCCGCCTCCGCCGCGGTGGCGAGGCGCCTGCGCGAAGAGGCGCTGGAAACCGCTTAGAGACGGGGTTCTAAGTCAGAACCCCGCGAAGAGGACATCGGCGTTGGCGATCAGCGCGGCGGCGATCATCAGCAGGACTGAGGGGACGAGGACGAGGGCGACGACCAGCTGGATCTTGGGAGCGGCGCGGGCGGCGTGCTCCTCGACCGCGCGGCGCTGGTCGCGGCGTAGGGCGCTCGACTGGCGGCGGAGCTGCTCGGCGAGGGGCGAGCCGTAGCGACGCGAGCGCTCGATCGAGGCGCAGAGCGCGGCCATCTCGCCCCCGGGCACCCGCGCGCGCAGGGACCGCAGCGCCTCCGCCAGCGGGCGCCCGCAGGAGAGCTCGGCGACCGCCATCCGCATCTCCTCGGCCAGCGGTCCCTCTCCTCCGTCCGCCAGCTCGGCGAAGCCCGCGGCTGGGCTGCGGCCGGCCGCGACGGCGACGGCGAGCAGGTCGAGGGCGTCGGGCAGGGCCGCGACCAAGCGGCGGAGGCGCAGCCTCTCCCGGCGCCGACGCAAAGCGTCGGGAGCGAAGAACCCCGCCGCGGGCATGCCGATCGCGACGAGGAGCGCGAGGCGGCCGGGCGCCGCGGGTGCCGCCCCGAGCGCCGCGAGCCCACCGGCCAGCGCGCAGCAGAGCCTCGCGGCCAGCGCCGGCGCCGCCGTCCTCACTCGACCACCCGCGAGAAGCGGCGGATAGCGACGAAGCCCACCAGCTGGAGCACGCCCGCCATCCCCAGCAGCACGGCGGAGGCGGGGGCTGCGAGCACCTCGACGGCGAAGCCCGGCTGGAGCAGCTCGGCGAAGAGCGCGCCGCCGGTCGGCATCGCGACCACCAGCAGGCCGGTGAACCGCGCTTGCGCGGTCGCCGCCCTGGCGTCCTCGGCGACCCGGTCGCGCTCCGCCGCCCCCTCGGCGAAGCGGCGCAGCAGGCCGGCGAGATCGCCGCCGGCAAGGCGCTGGCTGAGCAGTGCCGCCGCGAAGGCGTCGACCCGGACCGAGCGCATGCGCCGTCGCCACGCCGCGATCGCAACGGCGGTCGGCGAGCCGAGATCCAGCTCGGCACCGAGCCGGGCGAGCTCGACCGCCGGCGGGCCGTCGAGCGAGGAAGCCGCCGCCGGCAGCGACGCGCGCAGCGACCGCCCGGCGCTGAGCGAGTCGGCGATCGCCAGGGCGACGTCGGGAAGGGCGCGCTCGACCGCGCGGCGATAGCGCCGGCGCCGGGCGTTCACGGCCGAGGCGGCCAGGGCCGGCCCGGCCACGGCCAGCGGCAGCGCCAGGGTCACCCCCGCCAGGAACCAGCCGCCGCAGATCGCCGCAAAGGTGCCCAGCACCGCGAGGCGGCGACGCTCCGGCGCCGACGGCGCATAGCCCTCGCGACCGGCGCGGCGCAGCGGCTCCAGCGCTGCCCGCACCCAGGCGGCGAGGGCCGGCGTCGCCAGCACCGCCTCGCGCACCCCCACCGCGGCGAGCCCTCCCGCGGCCGCGCCGGCAAGGGTGAGGGAGATGCCGGGCCCGCCGGTCATCCGCCGTCGTCGAGATCGAGAGCGCGGACGGCGGTCGCCCCGGCCACTCGCACGACCTCGGCGATCTCGGTCACCCGCCGGGCGCCGTCGCTGCGTCGCTCGATGTGGACGACGAGGTCGACGCCGCGCTGCACCTGCTCGGCGATCGCGCCGTGGGGCAGGCCCAGGCCGGCCATCAGCGCCAGTGTCTCCAGCCGGGCCAGCGCGTCGCCGGGCGAGTTGGCGTGGACGGTCGAGAGCGCCCCGTCGTGACCGGTGTTGAGCGCGGTCAGCAGGTCGAGCGCCTCCGGGCCGCGCACCTCCCCGATCACGATCCGGTCCGGCCGCATCCGCAGGGCGTTGCGCAGCAGGTCGCGCACGGTCACCTCGCCCCTCCCCTCGACGCTCGCCGGGCGGCTCTCCAGCCGCACCACGTGCGGCTGCTGCAGGCGCAGCTCGGCCGCGTCCTCGATCGTCACCACCCGCTCCCCCGGCTCGACGAAGCTGGAGAGAGCGTTCAGCAGCGTCGTCTTGCCCGACCCGGTGCCGCCGCTGATCAGGACGCTGCGGCGGCCGGCGACGGCGCCCTCGAGCGCCCCGGCCTGGGCCGAGCGTCAGCGTGCCGAGCGCGACCAGCTCCCCCGGACCGGGCCGGCTGGCGCCGAAGCGCCGGATCGAGAGCGCCGGCCCGTCGATCGCCAGCGGCGGGATCACCACGTTGACCCGGGAGCCGTCGGCGAGGCGCGCGTCGACCATCGGGCTGAGCTCGTCGATCCGCCGCCCCAGCGGCGCCAGGATGCGCTCGATCGCGTTGCGCAGCTCCTCCTCGTCCGGGAAGCAGACGCCGGCCGGCTCGATCCGGCCGCCGCGCTCGACGTAGACGCTGCCGGGACCGTTGACCATCACCTCCTCGACCGCGGGGTCGGCGAGCAGCTCCTCGAGCGGGCCGAGGCCGATCGTGTCGCGCACGATGCGGGCCTCGACCGCGCCGCGGTCCTCGGCGCCCAGCAGCGCCGCCTCCTCGGCGACCAGGTCGCGGACCTCCTCGGGCAACGGGGCCGAGACCGAACGCCCCGCCGCTGCCTCGCCGCGGCGCCGCTCGATCAGGCGCGCGCGCAGCGACGTCGCGAGCTCCTCGACGTGGCGCTCGCGGGCCGCCACCGTCAGCCTTCCGGCAGCAGGGTCAGCTTGCGGGCGAAGCTTTCGGCCGCGATCAGGCGCAGCGCCTGCCGCTTGGTCAGGCCCAGGGTTGCGGCCGAGGAACCGCCTGGGCCGGGGCCGTCGGCACCCGGGCCCAGCGCAAGAAGCGGCACCCCGGCCGCAGCCACGTAAGTGCGTCCCGGACCGGCCCCGGTCGGTTCGCTCGTCACCACGACGTCGACCTTCGTCCCGCGCGGCGACGCGCCCGCCGCGAGCAGCGCTTCGGCGCCGCTGACGGAGATCTCGACCGGCCGGCGCCGGCCCCCCAGCGCCGGGACGCCGCGGTCGCGCCGCCCCGGCAGTCGCAACTGCGAGGCGAGCAGGTAGGAGCCCGGCGAGATCGCCGCGACCGGGGCGAGCCCAAGCGCGTCGCGAGGTACCCCGAGCGCACCCGGGGGGACGAAGCGGACCGGCACGCGCCGCACCTCCAGCGCGGCCGCGATCTCCTTCGGCCCGAGCGGCCGGCCCGGCCGCAGATCGCCCGAGACGACCACCACCGGCCTCAGCGGCCCGTAGCCCCCGGCGATCCTCGCGCCGTAGCCGTCGGCGATCGCCGCCGCAAGCCCCGCCGCCAGCAGCGCGCCGGCGAGGAAGACCGCGGCCCGCGCTCGCCTGCTCACGCCGCCCAGCCGGGATCGTCGTCGGCCAGCGGCAGCTCGAGCACGGCCAGCGACCCCGCCGCGGCCCGGCTGAGGGCGAAGCGGCCTCCGTGGGCGGATGCGACGCGGCGCACGACGGCGAGACCGTGACCGTGGCGCCGCCGGCCGGAGAGCCGCGAGACCGCCTTTTCACGGCGGATGCGCGAGCGTGGGCGCGAGGCGCAGCCGGAGTCCACGACGGCGATCCGCAGCCGGCCTTCACGGCGCCGGGCGGTGAGAACGATCGTCGGGCCACCGTGCTCGATCGCGTTGACGATCAGGTTGTCGATCGCCTGGGCGAGCGCGCAGCGGTCCCCGTCGACGATCGCCCTGCCCGCGTTCCAGCGCAGCTCCAGCGAGCCGTCGGCGAGTTTCGCCCGGGCCTGCCAGCGCGCCACCGCGGCCTCGGCTAGCGAGCGCGCTTCCACCCGTCCCCAGGTGGGCGCCAGCGGACCGCCGTTGATCTCGCGGTCGAGCCTTTCCAGGGCGGCCGCAGCGAGCTCGCATCGGGTCCTCGCCGCCGCCCGGCGCGCCAACGGCCGGCCCCGTTGCGAGGGCCACGGCCTGCAGGGGCCGGCGCAGCTCGTGCAGCGCCTCGTTGAGCGAGCTGCGGCGCCGGCCGTTGCGCAGGCCCTGGGCGGCAACGGCCGCCGCCATCGAGATCGCCAGCGGCCAGCCGGCGACTATCTGGGCCAGCTCGGTCATCCGTCGATCAGCCTGTATCCGTATCCCCAGGCATTGATCACGAAGCGACCGTGCTCGGGGTCGAGTTTCCGCCGCAGGCGGCTCGCATGAGAGTCGAGGGTCCGCGTGCGGGCCGGGCTCCTGAAGCCCCAGACGGCCTCGAGCAGCTCGCGCTTGGCGAAGACCCGCGAGGGATCGGTCGCCAGCACGCGCAGGAGCCCGAACTCCTTGTTGGAGAGCGTGACCTCGCGCTCGCCCACCCAGACCTTGCGCCGCGCGGTGTCGACGACGATCTCGCCGACGCGGCAGGGCCCCTCGTGCCCTCCCGGCTGGCGCCTCAGCACGGCGGCGATCCTCGCCCGCAGCTCGGGATAGGAGAAGGGCTTCACCACGTAGTCGTCGGCGCCGAAGTCGAGGCCGCGAACGCGGTCCGCGTCGGCGCTGCGGCCAGTGAGGACGATCACCGGCAACCCGGGGTCGAAGCGCGAGGTGATCCCGTCGGCGTCGCGGATCTCCCGCAGAACGTCGAGCCCGGAAGCGTCGGGCAGGGTCAGGTCGAGCAGCAGCAGGTCGGGGTGGTTGTAGCGGCAGAGCCGCAGCGCGTCGGAAGCGCTCGGCGCCGGCATGACGGCGAAGCGGTCCGCCGCCAGGTGGTCGCAGAGGCAGCTCGAGGGTCGGCGAGTCGTCCTCGCAGACGACCAGGCTGGCGATGTCTCGTCGCTGGGGAAGCATGCCCGGTCTAAGGGCCCGGCGAGGAAAACTCTCCCCCCTCCCGCGCGGGAATCTCCAGGATTGCGTGAGCGCCGCGCCGGGAGACGACGCGACGTGCGGGAACCGCGCGCCGAACGTCGACGATCCGTTCCTCTTCGTCGAGGAAGTAGAGGTCGAGCGCGAAGCGCATGCCGAAGGTGTGGACGCTCGAGCAGCGTGGGATGAGGAGACCCGGACCGGCTTCCGCCAGGTCGAGAAAGGCGAGGCCAAGCAGGCGGGCCCGGAGGCCGGTGGCGACGGGAACCTCTCGGCCGAGCACGGTCGCAACCCCGAGACGGCACAGGCGCGGGGCACGAGGACGGGACACCATGCCGCACTAAGGGTTGGCGCGGCGGATCTCTCCCCCACCGCCATGCGGTCGCAGAAGCCTCCGGGCAGCGGCGGAAAGTGCGACCGCAAACCGCCGCTAGCCTCTGACGATGGCCCCGCGCGGAAAGGTCGCCGTCTTCGGCCCCCACCCGATGCTCTCGATCACGGTCGAGGCGCTGACCGCCGAGGGTGGCGACGACATCCACCTACACGCGGCCGGACAGGGAGTCTGGGTCGCGCGGATGGCGGCCGAGCTGGGCGCCGACCCGGTCCTCTGCGGCTTCATCGGCGGAGAGACGGGGACGGTGCTGCGACCGCTGCTCGAGCAGATGCCGGTCGAGCTGCGGCTGGTCGAGACCGCCGAGGCCAGCGGCTGCTACCTGCACGACCGCCGCGACGGCGAGCGGATGCCGATCGCCCAGAGCGCCTCGCCATGCCGCCGTCCCGGCACGAGATCGACGAGCTCTTCTCGAGCACGGTCGCCGCGGCGCTCGACTCCGGCGTGCTCGCCGTCTGCGGCCCCTACCCGAGCGAGGCGCTGCCGCTGGAGATCTACGGCAACCTGGTCGCCGACGTGAAGGCGAACGGCACGCCGGTGATCGTCGACCTCTCGCCGCCACGGCTCGACAGCGCCCTGGAGGGCGGCCCCGACCTGGTCAAGATCAACGACTGGGAGCTGGCCAAGTACGTCACCGGACCGGTCGACACCGAGGAGCGGATGCGCGCCGCGGCGCAGCGCCTGCTCGACGCGGGCGCCGGGGCGGCGATCGTCACCCGCGCCGAGGAGCCGGCGATGGTCCTGCGCGGCGACGAGGCCTGGGACGCTTGTCCCGCCGCGCTTCGAGCGCGGCTCGCGCGAGGGCTGCGGCGACTCGATGATGGGCGCGCTCGCCGCCTGCATGGCCGCCGGCCTCGGCTGGGAGGAGACGCTGCGCACCGGCGCCGCCGCGGGCGCGGCCAACTTCCTGCGCAGCGGCCTCGGCAGCGGCTCGCGCTCGGTGGTCGAGGACCTGGCGCAGCGGGTCGAGCTGCGCAAGCTCGGAGCCTGATCAGACGGCCGGGCCGAAGGGAAGGTGCAGCTCCGCTCCTTCGACGATCGCCCGGGGCGCCGTCTCGCGCATCCAGTCGAGGTGAGGCGCGACGGAGTCGATCCCGGCCAGGCGCCCGAACGCCTCGCTCATGTGGACGCGGCCGGCCGCCGTGGGAGGAGTGGGCGTCGCTGCTCAGCACGTGGATCAGGCCCGCTTCGGCCAGCGACTGCATCCCGGCCGCCGTGCGCTCGCGCAGGAAGAAATCGGCCGTTGCCTGGACCAGCGCCCCGGCGACGATCAGCCCGGCGATCCGCTCGTACATGTCGGCCGAGAGGTGGCGCTCGGGATGGGCGATCAGCGTGCGGTGACCGCGCTCGGCGAGGTGGGCGACGCGCCGTCAGGAGGCTGTCGCTCAGCGGGCCCGGCGCCGGCTCGAGCAGGATCCAGCGGCCGCTCCCCGAGCGCCACCCGCCCCAGCTCCTCCTCGCCGAGATCCTCGACCGCGGTCTCCGCCACCTCGCCGCCCTGAAGCACGGTGACCGGCACGCCCTCGGCCCGCAGCCGCTCGTTCAGCGCCTCGACCCGGCCGGCCACCTCCTCGATCCGCACGTCGTGGTCGTGGCGGATGTGGGGCGTCGCGCAGACCCACTCGATCCCGTCGTGGACCGCCTGGCGTCCCATGCCGAGGCTGTCGCGTCATGTCCAGGGACCCGTCGTCGACCCCTGGGAGGATGTGGCAGTGAAGGTCGATCAAGGTGCAAACGCTATTTCAGGCACGGGCGCGCGCAGGCATCGGACTACGATGACCGGCATGATCCGGCACCTGCTCTCGCCGGGCTAGCGAGAGTGGATCGGCTTCAACTCATGGATAAGAAAACGACCCGCAGAGGGAACTACGAGTCTGGCTCGGACTACGTGCTCGAGTACGGAGAGCTCCGCTTCGCCTTCAACGAGGAGGACTTCGGCCAGCGGGTCGAGCAGGCCGCGGTCAAGCTCGGCTTCGTCCACCAGGGCCTCAGCCACGAGGAGCTCGACGACCTTCTCGACCTCGCGGTCAGCGGCGAGATCGCCGAGCCCAGCTCGCGCCTCGGCGAGCACATCAACGAGAACTGGGACGACCTCGTCGGCCCCGCCAACCGCAGCCTCGTGCACTGGCTGCGCCGGCTCGTCTTCCGCGGCGCCTGGCTCGACCAGCGGGTCAAGGAGGGCGAGCTCGACGTCGTCTTCGACGAGCGCACCCAGACCTTCGGCTACGTGCAGCCGGACCGCAGCTCGGAGCTGATCGAGCTGTCCAAAGAGCCGTCGTGGCGGCGTATTGCGTACAGGCGTTAACCGGACCCGGGGCAGGGGTTCCGCTTAACTTTTTCGAGGGGCGGCGGTGGACTTGCGAGGGCGTGCGTTCGCGAAAAAGTACAAGACGCTCCACCCCTGCCCCGGGTCCGGTTATTAGGACTGGCGCCCTAGGGCCGCCACGATGGTGAGGGAGCCTTTTGCTTGGGTGAGGCCGGCGTCGAAGATCTCCTTTGCTGTATCGGCGTCCTCGATTCGGCTCAGCGAGTCGACCAGGAGGATCACGTCTTCGCCGGACTCGGCGCGGCGGACGGCCTGGGCGAGGGCATCGCCGGCGTGGCGGGCCTGGGCGGCGGCGACCAGCTCGGCCTGGGGCGCCTCGCGCTTCCAGTCGGCCAGCTCCTCGGGGCTGGGGTCGACCAGCAGCGCGATCGGGTCCGGGCCCGTTCGACTCGCCCGACAGCTCGCCGGCGATCTCGCGCAGCAGCGCGGTGCAGGCCTCGCGGCTCTCGCCGTAGACGAGCGCCTGGCGGCCGGGCGGCGGCAGCAGCAGATCGGTGAGGCCGAGGCCCTTGCTCTTGCGGCCGAAGCGGCGGCGGCGGCGTTTGCGGCGCGGGCGCTCGGTCTCGGCGGCGGGCCGGGCGGCGGACGGCTCTGGAGCGGGCTCAGGGGTCGGCGCGGGAGCAGCGGGCGGTGCGGCTGCGTCCTCTTTCGCCGCGCGCTCGCGAGGCGGGCGATCCCTGGGCTCGCGGTCCCTCGGCGGGCGGTCCCTGGCAGGCCGATCCGCGGAAGAGCGCTCGCGGCGACGGCGCGGCGGCCGCTCCCGTTTCGGCGCCCCCTCGCCTCTCGGCTCCGGCTCGGCCTGCGCGGGCTTGCCGTCGAGCAGCTTCTCGATCAGCTCCTCCCGGCGCAGCATCCGGTAGCGGGGCACGTTCGCCTCGGCGGCGAGGGCGTGCAGTTCGGCGATGTGCTTGGAATCCAGCTCTGCTTTGGTCATCGGTGCAGCAGGTTATTGCAGGGGGTCGATGGCTGAGCCCGCGGGGTCGATGCCGGCCTCGGCAGCGGCTGCCGGCCAGGCCTCCGCCGCCTGCTTGACCTGGCGGCGCGACCAGCCCAGCTCGTCGCCGAGCGCCGCGGCCACGGCACGCACCGAGCCGGCGTCGCGCAGCTGCGGCGCGGCCAGGAGGCCGAGCCGCGTGCGGCGCAGCAGCACGTCGGCGACGCTGCGAGCCTGCTCGCGGCGGGCGGCGATCACGGCCTCGGCCAGCAGGTCGGGGCGGCCGGGGACGATCGGCGCCGCCAGCTTCGGGTCCTCCCGGGCGAGGGCGAGGACGTTGCGCGCCGCGTGCCCGTAACGGAAGGCGAGCTGGGCGACGGCCTCCTCCCCCACCCCGTCCGGCGCTTCCAGCTCCTGCGGCTCCGCCGCCCGCCCGAGCGGGATCTCGGCCGTGTGGCAGGGCGCCTCGCGCGCCTCGCGCTCGACCAGCCGGTCGACGGTCTGCTTGGCCATCCGCCGCCAGGTGGTCAGCTTGCCGCCGGTGATCGTCAGCATTCCCGAGGAGGTCTCATACAGCTCGGCCTTGCGCGAGATGTCGACCGACTTCTTCGGGTCGCCGGTGGCGATCAGTGGGCGCACGCCGGCGTAGGCGCCGACCAGGTCGGCCACTCCGAGCGAGACGCCGAAGAACTCGTTGACCGCGTCGAGCAGGTACTCGACGTCCTCGGCCCCGGGGCGCGGGTGGTCGACGTCGCCGTCGAAGTCGTTGTCGGTGGTCCCGACCAGGGTGCGCCCGTACCAGGGCAGGGCGAAGATCGCCCGCCCCTCGCCCGCCGGCACGATGCAGGCCGCGTCGCCCGTGGAGAGCACGTCGCGGTCGATCAGCAGGTGCGTGCCGCGGCTCGGCGAGATCCGCGGCACGTCCTCCTCCTCGACCACCTCCTCGGGCCGGATGCGGTCGGCGAAGACGCCGGTGGCGTTGACGACGTTGTCGGCCCCGACCTCCATCCGCTCGCCCGACTCCGCCTCGACGAAGGCGACGCCGCGGGCGCGGCCGTCGCTTCCGAGCGTCACCTCGGTCACCTCGGCGCCGTTCAGCATCGTCGCGCCGTAGCGCTCGGCCTCGCCGAGCACGGTGAGGACCATGCGCACGTCGTCGGTCTGGCAGTCGTAGAAGAGGTAGGCGTTCTTCGGGTCGCGCGCCTCCAGCGCGGGCACCAGCTCGAGCACCTCGTCGCGGTCGATCATCCGGTGGCGGTCCGGCGACCAGTAGAAGTCCTCGTCGGTCTCCTTGGCCGAGCGCATCTCGCCGCGGCCGCGGCCGACCCGCGTGGTCGCCATCACGTCGTACATGTTGAGCGCGATCCCGAGGCGGCGGTCGCGGCGGCGGTCGGGGAAGTCGGCGACGAGGAACGGGGTCGGGTAGACGAGGTGCGGCGCCAGCTGGACGAGCAACTGGCGCTCGAGCAGCGCCTCGCGCACCAGCCCGAGGTCGAGGTTCTGCAGGTAGCGCAGGCCGCCGTGGACCATCTTCGAGGAGCGGCTGGAGGTGCCTTCGGCGTAGTCGCCGCGCTCGAGCAGCGCCACCGAATAGCCGCGCGAGGCGGCGTCGAGGGCGACGCCGGCGCCGGTGATGCCGCCGCCGATCACGACGACCTCGAAGTGCCGGCCGGCGATCTCCTCGATGGCGGTGGCGCGCGAGAGCATCAGTCGAGAAAGACCGTCGTTTGCTCGACCGGCGGGCGCTCGGGTGGCTCCTTCTCCTGGCGTGGGCGCCCGAGGTGCAGGAGGCCGACGAAGCGCTCGGTGTCTGGCAGGCCGACGGCGCCGCGGCCGCCGGTCGAGCGCAGCAGGCCGGGCGTGCGCCAGTAGCCGGCCAGGCCCCGGGCATGGGCGCCGAGCAGGACGATGTAGGAGGCGACGGCGGTCGCGTGCAGGTCCTCCTCGTTTTGGATCGGATCGGCGCCGAGCGCGCAGGAGACGACGATCAGGGTCGGGGCGCGGTCGAGCTTCACCGCCCCCTCGGGGCCTGCGGCCTCCTTCAGGCGCGCGAGCGCCTCCGGTCCGAGGACGCGAAAGCGCCAGGGCGCGGTTAGGTGGTGGTTGGGTGCCCAGCGCGCCAGCTCGAGCAGCTCGAGGATCTCCTCGCGCGTGAGCGGCTCGGCCCCGAAGGCCTTGTGCGTGCGACGCGTCCTGATCGCGGTCTCGACGTCCACGCCTGCAACATAGCCACCCGCGAGATGGCGAGACCTGCGTTGTCCACGCAATAGGGGGGAAACGCAGGACTCGTCCAACTACCAGCCGTTGCGCCGGCCCAGCCACCAGGGAAAGCCGATGGCGAGGGCCGTGCCGGCGAGGCCGATGCCGATGGCGCCCCCGGTGGGCGGGGGCGTGTCGTCACCGGCAACCGGCGCCGGCGACTCGGACTCCGGCGGCGCGGTGCCGGTTCCGGGAAGCTCGCCGCCCGCTTCCGGCATGACGGTGTCGGGGACCAGCGGCGGCGCGGCCGAGCCGCCGCTGGCGCCGCCGCCGGACGGGGCAGGAGTCGCGCTCGAGGGCGGTGCCGGAGCCGGCACCACCGGGGCCGGGGTTGATTCTTCGAGCGGAGGAACGCTCGTCTGGGAAGGCGAGGCCGGCTGCGGCTGCCGCGGCGGCACGGGGACCGGCAGCGAGTCGCCCGAGGCGGCGACCAGAACTTCGGCCGTTACCCAGACCGGGGTCTGGTCGCTGCTCGCCGAGTAGCTGTAGTGGCCGTCGGGCGCCTGCCTGGCCGCCAGGTAGTCGAGGGCGCTATTGCCCCCGGACTCGACCTCGGCCGGATCGGCGCCGAACGCGATCATCCCCTGCGCCGCCCACGTGGTCGACTGCGAGTTGACTTCGCCGCTGCCCCCGGCGAAGCCGCCGTTGGAGCGCTGGTGCCGGCGGAGGTAATTGAGACCGTCCGCCGCCGCCCCCGAGCTGGGCATCGCCTGCATCGCGGCCCCGGTCACATCGGCATTGCTCGGCTGCCCGGGGACGTCGCCCCAGCCGCCGTCGCCGTTCTGGACGTTGCCCAGCCACGAGAGGGACTTCTGGATGCTGCCGGTGGCGCCCACGGCGCGCAGGGCGATGACCGCGTAGGCAGTCGACCCCGGCCAGCCCACGTAGGAGCCGTTGCTCGCCCGGCGCTTCTCCAGGGCGGAGACGAGATTGCGACCGCCGAAATCGCGCGGATCGAGTCCGGCTCCCTGCAGGGCGAGGATCGTGCGCGAGAGGTCGCCGGCGCTGGTCAGCTGGTCGAGGTTCGAGCGCAGGAAGTCGACCGGGGTGCGCCCGCCGCGCGCGACGTCGAGGGGATTGCGGCCGGCGGCCTCCAGGCCCAGCATCGCCCAGCCGGTGATCGCGGCGCTCGAGGCGCTTCCGGGCGAGGTGCCGAACCCGCCGTCGGCGTTCTGCGCCGACTCGAGCCAGGTGGCGGCGCTGCCGGGCCCGGCGGCCTCGGCAGGGGCGGGGACGAGCGCGGGGATGGCCAGGGCGACGAGCAGCGCCGTGACGATGGCCGGCGATCGCCACTGGAAGCGCTCGCGGAAGCGGGTCAGCATCCGCACCATCGCCGGGCCGGCCAGCAGGGCGAAGGCGACGTTGCCGATCGCGTGCGCCGCGTCGAACGGAATCGCACGCGTCTCCAGCACCAGGAAGCGCTGAATCGAGAGGTCTCCACCGTAGGTTGCCATGAGCGAGAAGTTCAGCAACACACCGTAGGCGATCCCGGCGAAACCGCAGGTCGCGGCGAGGGTGAGGCGACCGGCGTTGCGCACGCCGAGCGCCAGCGCGGCGCCGAGCAGCCCACACATTCCCCACCCCGCCATCTGCCACGGCGTCCACGGCCCCTGGCCAAACCAGAAGTTGGAGACGAGGGCGGTGAGGGCGCCGACGGCGAAGCCCGGCGCCGGGCCGAGCGCGTAGCCGGCGAAGACGACGATGTCGGTCGTCGGCTTGACGCTGGGGAAGGCGGCGAAGGCGACGCGCCCGGCGATCGCCAGCGCAGCGAGCGCCGCGACGAGCGCCACCACCTGCGACGGCGGCCGCGATCGCTCATACCAGGCGAACCCGCCGAGCAAGACCGCGCCGAGGATGACGAAGGAGGCGAGCTGCCAGGACATCAGCCGTCCTCCCCAGCACCCTGCGGTCGTACTTGTTTCCGCATAGCGGCGGAAAGTGCGACATCGTCGGGTTGCTCGCTGGACGATCGGCCTTGGTGTCGCACTTCCTTCCGCATAGCGGAAGGAAGTGCGACCGCATCGCTGCTGGTTAGGGCGGCGGCACCCTGCTCGGGGGTAACGACGCCGGGCAGGTCGAGGACGCGGGCGACCTCGGTGGCGAAGTACCAGCCCCCGGAGAGGACCTCGGCCGCAGGCCCGTCGGCGATGACGACGCCGTCGCCGAGCAGGACAACGCGCTCGGCAAAGGCCGCCGCGAACTCGACGTCGTGGGTGGCGACGAGGAGGCCGGCGCCTCGGCCCGCCAGCTCCTCGATCAGCTGGACGAGATCGTCCTTGCGAGCGCGGTCCATGCCGCGCGTCGGCTCGTCGAGCGCGACGAGACCGGGGAGCTCCTCGCCTTCCATCCGCCCCGCCAGCGCGATCGCCAGCGCGAGCCGCTGCCGCTCGCCGCCCGAAAGATCGCGTGGGTCCGCATCGACCGCATGCTCCAGGCCAACGATCCGCAGAGCCGCCAGCCCTACGTCACCCGGAAGCTCGTCGCCAACCCGCTCGCGAACGAGATAATCGCCCGGGTTCTGGGACAGAAGGGCCATCCCTCCAGGCGCCTCGACCCTGCCGCGAACGGGGTCGAGCAAGCCGGCGGCGGTCTTCAGCAGGGTGCTCTTGCCGGCTCCGTTGCGGCCCATGAGAGCGACGCGTTCGCCTTGCCGGAGCGTCAGGTCGAGACCTCGGAGGACATCGCGCGCTTCCGCGCCGCTGTCCAGCTCCACCCACAGGTCCCGGATGTCGGCAACTGCGGTCGAAGGCGAACCGGACCCCCTCCGAACGGCTTGTACTTTTTCGTCAACCCTGCCCGGACCCGCCAACCCCGCCCCACCGAAAAAGTTGAGAGAGGAGGGGGTCCGGTTCGCCCCTCCCACCCGCTCCGCGGATTCCAGGATCTTGCGGGCGTCGCGGACTCCGACGGGGAGGGGTTCGAGTCCGCAGAGGGAGAAGAGGCGGGCGGCTGGGGTCTCCAGAGCCGTGTCCGCGTCTTGGGCCCAGGCAAGGAAGCTGCCGGGATCGCCGTCGAAGGCGATCGAGCCGGATGACATTGCGACGACGCGGTCGGCGGCGGCTAGGCAGCGCTCGAGGCGGTGCTCGGCCAGCAGGATCGTTACGCCCCACTCCTCGTTGAGGCGGCGCAGGAGCCAGATCAGCTCGTCCCCCGCGACGGGGTCCAGCTGCGAGGTGGGCTCATCGAGAAGGACAAGGCGGGGGCGGGTGACCAGAGCTGCTGCGAGTGCGACACGCTGGAGCTCACCGCCGGAGAGGGTGTCAACGGCCCTGTCGAGGAGGTGCGGGATGGCGAGAGCCAGGGCGACCTCCTCGACCGCTCTTGCGCGGGAGCTTGGTTGGTCCCCTCGCATCTCCAGGGGAAGCTCGATCTCGGCTGCGACGGTGGTCGAGACCACCTGGGTCTCGGGGTCCTGGGCGACGTAGCCGACGACGGCCGCGAGCTCTCCGGGGCCGGTGGCCAGGGCGTCGATGCCGGCCACCTCTATGCGGCCCTCGATCTCGCCGCCGTGGAAGTGGGGGACGAGGCCGCAGGCGGCTCGCAGGAGGGTCGACTTGCCGCAGGCGGAGCGGCCGGCGAGGAGGACCAGCTCGCCCGGGGAGAGCCGCAGCGAGACGTCGCGCAGGGCGGGTTGCGGGGAGCTCGGATAGCTGTAGTGGAGGCCCTCGATCGCGAGGGCCGGGACGGCGCGGACCGGTGTCGCCAGGTCAGGCACGGCGAGCCCTCCGGCGCAGCGGCGCGAGGCCGCTGAGGACGAGCAGGGCGGAGAGCGCGAGCGTCGCCGTGCCGGCGCCGATCTCGATCGCCGGGTATTCGGCAAACGCGTCGGCACCGAGGGCCTTGCCGGCGATCGCGGCGGCGATGACGATGGCGCCGACGGCGTAGAAACGGCGGTCATACCGCGAACGCGAGCGAGCCCCACCCTTGGTGTAACGCGTTACGGCCCTGGGAGAGCCGTAACGCGTTGCACCCCGTATCGGCTTGGATGCGCCGAGGGAATAGCCACGCAACTCCAGTGTCGCCGCCACGTCAACTGCGCGGTCCAGGGAGCCCGCCAGGAGCCGGCGGGCGAGCGGCGCCCGGCCAACCGGCGCGGCGCCGGGGCCGCGCAGCCGGGCGGCGTCGCGCAGCCGGGCGGCGTCGGCGGCGGCGAGCGGGACCAGGCGCGAGACCAGCGTCGCGGTCAGGGCCGAGCGTCCGGCGAGGGGACGGAGCGCCCGCAGCACCCGGTCGGGGTCGACGCAGGCCGAGTAGACGGCGAAGGCAACCATCACGACGGCGGCCCGCAAGCCGATCACGGCGCCCGCGGCGATCGCCTCCGCGGTCACGTCGACCCGGCCGAGCAGCGGCCACTCGCCCAGGCGCGCGAGCACGGTCTCGCCGCGACCGACGACGAGGGCGTTGACGACGACGATCAGCAGGGCCAGCGTCAGCCCCATCCAGAGCGCCGCCCGCACGGCCGCGTGCGCCCCGGCAAGGCGGCCGGCGAGAACCAGCCCGAGGCCGGCGGCGAGCAGGACGATCGGGCTCGAGTAGGCGAAGGCGACGGCGGCCAGAGAGCCGAGGTAGACGACCGCAGCGGCCGGCGACGCCGCCTGCAGCGGCCCGTGCCTCGGGGTGTAGGCGAACGGCGATCTCATCGGAGCGGCAGCGCCTCCTCCTCCCCGCCTTCGACGGCGACCGCGTAATGGTGGCGCAGGCTGTCGCGATCGAGCAGCCCGGCGGCCGCCTCGACCCCGGCCGCGCTCGTCCCGCTCACCACCCATACCGGCGGCGAGTCGAGCCTGCGCACGGCGGCGACGAACCCCGCGTCGGGGCCGAACGCCCGCCCCGGCTCGCCGCCTTCGTCGAGGCCCAGCAGCCGCTCGCCATCGGGGCCGGATTCGAAGTCGGCGAAGACGCCGCTGGAGCGCGGGCCGTCCTCGATCTGCGCCGCCGCCGGATCGCTCCGCACCCGGTCCCAGGGCCCGACGAGCACGCGGATCGCCCCCTCGGGGACGCCCTGGGCGACGGCCACGCCTTCCCCTTCGAGCCGCTCGCGCACCTCGGCGCACGGCCCGCCGTCGCCGAGACACTCGACCGCGACCGGCTTGCGCTGTCCGGCATAGCCGTCGAGAAAGGGCTGGGGCCAGGAGCCGACCACGGCCGGGACCCGCATCGCCGCGTCCCAGTCGCGGTAGTCCCACCAGATCGCCTCGCCGCCGAGCAGCGGGTAGTCGGCGGCCCCGACGCTCGACTCGACGCCGTTGACGTAGAAGAACCAGTCTCGCGAACGGCCGAAGCGCTCCTGCGCCTCGATCCCGTCGATCGACTGCACGAAACCGCCGCCGTAGCGGGTCGAGACGTCGGCGCTCGCTTCGAGCACCCGCATCACGGTGTCGGACTCGCTCGCCTCGCCGAGCTCGCGCTCGACCATGGTCACAGCGCCATAGTCCCGCGTCACCGTCAGCTCGACGCCGCCGACCTCCTCGCCGGGGCCGAGGCCGCAGCCGGCGGCCACGATCGCCACTGCAACCAGCAGTGCGATCGCAGCCGCCGAGCCGCGGCGGACGGTCACTTACCCGAGCTGCCCGGGCACTTGCCGCCCACGCACACGGCCTCGCGGCTGGAGGGCGTGTCCTTGCCGTGGCGGGCAACAAGCCGCGCCGGGGCCGCGAGGGTCACCGTCGCGCGTCCCTGGGAGTCGGTCGGCCCGGAGGCGCCGCTGACGGTCGCCCCGGCGGCGGGCGTCTTCTTGCCTTTTTCGTCGTAGGCGAAGACGCGGACGCCGAACGGCACGCCGGCCTGCACCTCGTCCGGCGCGCTCAGCACCAGCTCGTCCGGGTACGGGTATGAGCCATAGGCCCAGAGCACCTGGTCGCCCTTCTTGACCGGGACGGCTTCGCCGCCGACGGAGGGGCTCTTGTGGTTGACCTTGAGGTACCAGCTGTTCATGCCCGTGCCTTCGATCCCGCCGATGCCGCACATGCCGAGGCCGAATTCGTCGACGAAGCTGTCGGTAATGGAGAGGGGCTTCAGCGCGGCGATGAACTTGGCCCCCCGGGCCAGCATGCCGAGCGCCGTGGCGCCCTTGACCGTCACCGACTTGCCGCTGCCACCGGTGCCGGGGCCGAAGCACGTTGCCTTGGGGCTGGTCTTGATTGAGATGTCACCCCCTGCCCCAAACGAGCTTTCGGCGAGCACCTTGCCGCCGCTGCCGACCACACGCAGGTCGGCGACCGGCCCCTTGGCGAACGCCAGGGCGGTGCTCGACAGTACGAGAGCTAGAGCCAGCGCGCACGCGGCGGCCAGCCGGATTGGAATGAGTCTTGGCATTTAAGCCACCCTTTCCTCGAGGGTTGTCATGGCTGGCCGGGGACAGGTCTCCTGGCTTCCGGGGTTTGGGCCGCCGCACCTTCCCGGGGAATCGGTGTCCTCCCCAGTGGCTGACGCAATGCGCCTGCGACGTCCTCGACCCGGTCACAGTGGCGGGACCGCGCCGGCTTCTCACCGGACTTCCCTTGACCACCGACCGTATTTACGCGGGCGAGTCTATCCGCTGGCGGGGCGGGAGACGGCACGGCCAGGCCCGCCCGCGGGCCTTGCGGAAACCCGCATCGAGGGGCATTCTGTTGTCCATTGCGTCATAAACATTCAATAAGAGTTAATCTTTGCGGCGTGGCCCTCTTGGCCCGCAGGCCGGTCGCGATGCCGGCCTGCGGGTCGCAAATCTTGGACCTGGGAGACCTCGATGGCCAGTGAGCCGCCAATCAGCAACGAGCCGGGGGGCTTTCCGCTGGACCCCGAGAGGCCGCCGCGCACCGTGGAAGAGGTCGTGGTGCGGACGCTGGGAATGCCGCGCCTCACGCGCGAGGACCTGGAAGAGATGCGCGGCGAGGACGAGCCGCCGGTGAGCGACTTCCAGGTCGTGCTGGACAACCTGATCTCCGACGTCAAGCGCTACAGCGTGATCCTCGCCTGTATCGCGATCGCTCCCGAGACGAAGCGGCGAATCAACGCGGAATCGAAAGACGCCGCGGAGCGGGTCCCGGTTTGGCTGGACGCCGCTGTCAACGGTCCGCCGCTGATGACGCCGCGGCTCTTCATGCACGGGCTGGCGCAGATGCTGGGCGCCCAGCGGGGGGACTTCGAACAGGTGATCGCCGAGCAGGTGAGGGAGCCCGGGCCGATCGAAGAGCTGCTGGAAGACGCGCCCATCCCCCAGGCGGGCGAGCGCGAATCCGACAGCGAGCTGACGGACGGCGTCAGCGCAGCGAGCGGCGCCCACATGCGGGCGCTGGTCGAGATCGCCCGCGACCTAGACAGGCGATTGAGGGGCCCGATCGACCCCAACTGAGCGCCAGCTGACCGCTGAACGTTTGTCCACCATTCTTGGCCCTTCCCCCACCCCGGCCTAGGCTCGGTGCAGGCAGTTTTCAACAAGGGGGAAGCGATGAGAAGAGGGATGAGGTTGCCGTCGCCGGCACTTGCGGTCGCGGGGCTTGCACTGTTCGTCGCGCTCAGCGGCACCGTCTACGCGGCACAGAAGGCGAAGCTCAGCGGTCGCGCGATCAAGGTCAAGTCGTTGCCGGGCAACCGGCTGAAACCGGGCTCGGTCGCGGCAAACCGGCTGAAGCCCGGCGTGCTCTCCGCGCTCGGCCAGCACTCCGGCCCGATCACCGGCGCCGAAATCGACGAGCTCAGCCTCGGCCAGGTGCCGAACGCCGCCCACGCCGAAACGGCAGACACGGCCCAGAGCGCCGTAGACGCCCAAACCGCCCTCAACGCGGTCAACGCCGTCACCGCCAGCAAAGTGAACGGCTACTCGGCAGGCTGCCTCCCCGGCACCCAGCTCTTCGCCGGAGCCTGCTGGCAAACCTCCGCGAGCGAAACAGCAATAAGCGCCCCCGCAGCCGCAACATCCTGCGCCACCCAAGGAGGCACCCTCCCCGACGCATTGCAGCTAGCGTCCTTCGCCCAACAACCAGGAATAACCCTGGACAACAAAGACGAGTGGACCAGCGACATCCCGGTCATCAGCGGGCTCGATGTCTATGCCGTCGTAACCGTCACGGCCGCAGGGAATGTGAACTCCGCGGCATCCACAAGCTCACACAAGTTCCGCTGCGTGATCCCCCTGCTCACCTGACCCGCGCTAACCCGGATCCGGATTAGGTCGCTCTCCGAGGGCGGCGGTGAGTTCCGCGAACGCCCGGTGTTCGAGCACCGCCTGCTCGTATCCGTTTTCCTCGTCCGTGATCCTCAACAGATCGGTGACGTACTTGCGCACCACATCATCGTCCGGAAATGCCTCGCGGCCCGTCAGGCTGGCTAACAGGGCCTCATAGATGGCCAGGTCGCGAGCTGCCTTCCTCGGGTCGGGGCTGGCTTTGTCGCCTGCCTGCAACTGGCGTTCGAGCTCGTCGCGCAGGCCGGTGAACATCTCGACCAAGAACGCTGTTGACTCAGGCGCGATCACGAATGGCATCTCCTGGCGGCCGGGTCAGGAACCTGTAACGGCGGCGACGTAGCGGTCGGGGGTTTGGTCGGCGGGCGCGATCAGATCGGCGTTGCGCAGGACGGTCAGGTGGTATGCCACCTTGGCGTGGGTCAGGCCCAGC
Source organism: uncultured Solirubrobacterales bacterium (assembly GCA_963801245.1). GTDB lineage: Bacteria > Actinomycetota > Thermoleophilia > Solirubrobacterales > 70-9 > VRUE01. The sequence continues at coordinate 182,712 of CAWDEA010000003.1, read as the reverse complement.
ACCTCGACCAGCTCCCCCTCTCCTATCCCGGTTCCCCTCTGCGCAATGCAGTCGAACATCTCGAATCGCTCGGGGTGCGAGAGCGCCTGCTTGGCCAAAGGACCGGCTGGTTGTTCTTGCTCATCTTTCACGCGGCAGGCTCCTCCTGGAAGAGCGCCCCCAGGGAGAAGGCCAGTTTCACTTACCCTGGGGGCACTGGTACGAATGCCGACTCAGAGAGACTCCTCAGTCGTCTTCGTCGGAGTAACGACACAGTTGCAGATAGGTACGTGTATGGCAACCGGAATTTCATTAGCGCTAATTTTTTTCTGACCTGTAATAGCCGCGCACGGGTCTCCCTTTGCGACCTCGCTCAAAGCTGAACAAGCCAATGACCGTTGGAATCGCCTCCTCTCCCGACTCGGCAACGGCATTCGCGGTTTCGACCTCAGCCACCAAGATCTCCTCCTCCCACACTTCAGTCAGTCGCTTTCGCAGTTTCCGTCTCCGCTCCGCATCCAGCGGCGGCACGTCCCAAATCAGGCACGGAGGCTCCTCGGCGTTGTCCAGTTTCTCGTTGGCATACGCGGATAGGGACTCGGCCAAGAAGCCTTGGATGCCTGCGCCGGTTACGTCGTGGCGCTCGCCTTTCTCCATCTTGCGGAAGACCTCATCGGTAACGACGGGCAAGGTGACCGCGCGAAAGACAGGTCTAGCCTGGCCCCCGATCCGCCTGAACCCCACGAACTCGATGCAGCCAGTCTCAAAGAGGACGCGGACATGGCCCGCTACGTATCTGACGTCCTCGTCCAGCATGTCGGCGATCTCTCCTGCGCTGAACTCGCCTTGATGAAGGATCGTGACGATTTCGAGCCTGAGCCAATGATTCACCGCATTGGTTATCGCTTCTACCGGCTGCTTTGTGCGGTCCTCGCGTGGCATTCTGCCGATCTGCCATTTCTTCTCTTTCATGGAAAGCTCCAATCGACGGGTCTCACCTAATCAGGTGCGGCCGAGCATAGTGCTCGCCTGGGGACGGCAGCCTGCTCAGTAACTAAATTCGCAGTACTAAGATTTTTCTTACTCTCTCCTTCTCGCCCCGGCAAAAAGTCGAGGCCTTGAGTGGGAGGAGGTGAGGGGAATGACGGTCAAGCCTGTCCAGCAGGTTGTGCCGCTGCTGCAGATCATCAAGCAGCACTAGGCACCATAGGAGGGCCGGTCTCCGGTCGCCCGCAAAGGATCGGGGATCGGCCCGGTCGTCAGCCCCATGGCTCGTTCGATAGTGGCGAGATCAGCTAGAGAGATTTGCCATCGCCGGCTGATCCCCCGATATACAGATTTCCTGAGGTTGCCCTCTCCGACGGGCCCCACGAATTCGATGCAGCCGGCGTCGTAAAGCTCCCGAAGGTGATTGGTGACGGCACTTACGTCCTCGTCAATTGCCTTCGCGATATCGGCCGGGCTGGGCTCCCGTTCACGGAGGATGATGAGTGCTTCTAGCCGGATGCTGTAGCTAATGGCGAAGGGAAGCTCTCGCACATAATGAGCGCTCACTAACTGCTTTGCACTAAGAATTTCCTTAGTCTGATTACTCCCGCACCCGGCAACCCGCCGGGCGCTGACAAGCGGGAGGGGGTGATCAGGGATGAAGATCGCGTCCGTCGGTTCGGTCGTGCCGCTGCTGCACATCATCAAGGTGCGGTAGGCACGTCGAAGCAGGGGCCGGTCTCCGGTCGCCCGCGAAGGATCGGGGATCGGCCCGGTCGTCAGCGCAAGAGAGCCCTCAGCTCCAGGGGCGTCAGCTATGGAGCCTTGCCATCGCTCGACTTCGAGGCCAGGCCGTCGAGCAGCTCCCCTGGCTGCACGCCCAGGCCCTGCGCAAGGCGCAGGATGGTCGTGAGCCTCGGCTCCCTCGAGCCGCGCTCCATGCGGCCAATCGCGGTCGGGTGAATGTCCGTTGCGTTGGCGAGGGCATCCTGCGAAAGCTCCTGACGGTTGCGGAGCTCTCGCAGTCGCTTTCCGAATGCCGCGCTTGCTTGCTTCGCATCTTGGTCGGAGCGAGTGGGCATCCGTGGAGCGTGGCCGTTCCCCGCGCATCGGTCCAGAGCGGTTTGGTCGGGAGCGCATTGGTCATAGTATGCCGTAGTGGGCGCAAACAGCGCAGTTGCCGGAGCCGGGCGCTGACTGACCCGTCCCGGGCCGCTCAGAGCCTGCCCCAGCAGGGGTTCCACTTAACTTTTTCGAGCTGCGGATATTGCTGTCGCTCTGAGGGTTGAGGCGAAAAAGTACAAGACGTTCCACCCCTGCTGGGGCAGGCTCTACCAACCCTGGAACAACTCAGGTTTCGACCAAGCCGCGCTCAAGCGCGTACCGGACCAACTCTGCGCGGCTCGACAGCCTCAACTTCTGCTGAATATGAGCCCGATGGCTCTCCACCGTCCGAATGCTTATGAAGAGCTGCTCGGCAACCTCAGCGTTCGTATGCCCCAACGCGATCAACCGCAACACGTCGCGCTCGCGATCGCTCAGCTCATCCGCCTGGCGCGCATCGGCACCGGCCGCCAGCCGCGCCCCGAGGGCCGGCTGCAGGTAGGTGTCCCCGGCGGCGGCGCTGCGCACGGCCTGGACCAGCTCGGCGTCGGCGGCCTCCTTCAGCACGTAGCCGCGGACCCCGGCCTGCAGGGCGCGGCGCGCAAAGGCCGGCTCGTTCTGCATCGTCAGCACGACGATCTCCGTCTTCGGTGAGGCCTCCAGGATGTCGGGCACGGCATCGAGGCTGGTGCGTCCCGGCATGTTGAGGTCGAGGATCAGGACCGTCGGCTTGTGGCCGCGGACGTAGCGGATCGCGGCCTCGGCGTCGCCGGCCTCGGCAACCACCTCGAAGTCCGGCTCCGCGTCGAGCAGCATGCGCAGCGCATTCCGCATCACCGTGTGGTCGTCGGCGAGGACGATCGTCGTCACGGTCGTGTCCGTTGCTTCCGGCGCTGCCTCGGCGTGCACGGTGGCGACACTACCGGCGCCTGCGGATCCCTCGACGGAGCTCATGACCACACCATCTAACCCGTCGTGACATTCACGAACATCGGTGTTTTACCGCGAACTTAAGACGGGGATCAACCCATTTTGAGCATATTGGACAAAGCGATAGCATCGGTGAGGCCGAACGGGCTCAATTTGTGGGAAGGGCTGAGATGGCACAGGGTTACGACAGCAGCGCGCTCGACGAGCCACGGCTTCGCGAGCTGATCGATGTCGGTCGCAGCCTCGTGGTGGAGCTCGACCCGGAGGTCGTCTTCCGCCGGGTGCTGGAGGTCGCCTGCGAGCTGACCGGCGCCCGCTACGCCGCCCTCGGCGTCCTCGACGAGGACCGCCACGAGCTGGAGCGCTTCATCACCCACGGCATCGACGAGGAGACGCGGCGCACGATCGGCAACCTGCCGCGCGGGCGCGGCGTCCTCGGCCTGCTGATCGAGCAGCCGCGGCCGCTGCGGCTCAGCGACGTCGGCAACCACCCGCGCTCCTACGGCTTCCCCCCCGGGCACCCGCCGATGACGACCTTCCTCGGCGTCCCGGTAATGATCCGCGGCCACGCCTGGGGCAACCTCTACCTGACCGAGAAGCGCGACGGAGAGTTCGGCGACGCCGACGAACAGTCGGCGATGATCCTCGCCGAGTGGGCGGCGATCGCGGTCGAGAACGCGCGTCTTTACCGCAGCGTGGCAAGCCAGCGCGACGACATGGAGCGCGCCGTGCACCGGCTGGAGGCGACCACCGAGATCGCCCGCGCGGTCGGCGGCGAGACCGACCTCGACCGGATCCTCGAGATCGCCGTCAAGCGCGCCCGGGCGCTGGTCGAGGCGCGCACGCTGCTGATCCTGCTGCGCGACGGCGACGACCTCGCACCGGCCTCGGTCGCCGGCGAGGGCACCGAGAGGTTCGCGAAGACTCGCATCCCGATCGCCGGCTCGGTCCCGGGCCAGGTTCTGGAGGCACGGGCGTCGCGCCGCGTCCACGACCTCGACCCGAGCCTGCTGGCCCGCCCGGGCCGCCAGGACGCCGGAGTCACCGCGCTGCTGGTGCCGCTCGCCTACCGCGGCCAGGCGCTCGGCGTGCTGGTCGCGCTCGACCCGCTCGGCCGCGACACCGGCTTCAGCGACGAGGACGAACAGGTCCTCGTCTCCTTCGCCACCAGCGCGGCGATCGCGGTCGCCACCGCCCAGATGGTCGCCGAGGACCGCACCCGCGACAGCATCGCCGCGACCGAGCGCGAGCGCGGCCGCTGGGCGCGGGAGCTGCACGACGAGTCCCTGCAGAGCCTCGCCGGGCTGCGCGTGCTGCTTTCCGCCGCCAGGCGCAGCGACCCCGAGGAGACCGACCGGCTGCTCTCCCAGGGAATCGAGCAGGTCGACGCCACGATCGCCGAGATGCGCCGCCTGATCGCCGACCTGCGCCCGACCACGCTCGACGAGCTGGGGCTCGGTGCGGCCCTGGAAGCGCTCGCCGAACGCCTCCAGGCCGGCGAGACGATCGAGGTCGACCTCGACCTCGACCTCGACTTCCACTCCGGGCGCACGAAGCACCGGCTCGCCTCCGAGATCGAGGACACCGCCTTCCGCCTCGTGCAGGAGGCGCTCAACAACGCCGCCCAGCATGGCGGGACCGACCGCGCCGAGGTCGAGGTGACCGAGAACGAGAAGAACGTGCGGGTGCGAGTCTCGGACGAGGGGCGCGGCTTCGACCCGAACGCCAGGGCCGACGGCTTCGGCCTGATCGGGATGCGCGAACGCGTCACCCTCGCGGGCGGGCAGCTGGAGATCGAGAGCGTCCCGGGCGGGGGCACGACCATCGTCGCCACCCTCCCGGCCCGCCACCGCGACGAGCTCGACGAGCGGGCGAGCCGGGAAGTGGCCGCCCGGCGCGGGCCGCGAAGGCTCGACCAGACCGGTTAGCTCTCAGCGCCGAGCATCGCTCGGTAGAAGCTGTAGTCGCTTCTGTCCGGCCGCAGGTTGGAGGCGAGCGCGAGGTGGTGGCGGGCGCGCTCGGTCTCCCCCGTCTTGGCCAGGGCGCGGCCGAGGCAGAAGTGGGCGTAGTCGTTGACCTGGTGGCGCTCGACCACGGCGCTGAACTCGACCGCCGCCGCGGCGAAGCGGCCGGAGCGGAAATAGGCCCGGCCCAGCGCCTCGCGCACAGAGGACTTCTCCGGAGCCCGCCGCGCCGCCTCCTCGAGCGGCGCCGCCGCCTCCTCGAAGTCCTCCTCCTCGAGCAGCTCGATGCCGCGCCGGTAGAGGGTGAGGGTGGAGTCCGGCTGTGCCTCGGCGGGCATCGATCCAGTGTAGGAGGCGGGCCGGCCCAGCTCGACCTGCCGCCGGAGATATCTATAGGCTCGCGCCCGGGATGGGAGGCATCGGGTCATGAAACTCGTGGTCGGCATCGTGCGCCCGGAGAAGGCGAACGACGTGCTCGAGGCGCTCTATCGCACAGAGGTGCGCGGCGTCTCGATGAGTCGCGTGCAGGGCCACGGCGGCGAGCTGGAACGGGTCGAGACCTACCGAGGCACAACGGTGCAGATGGGTCTCGCCGAAAAGGTCCGCTTCGAGATCGCCGTCTCCGACGACTTCGTGCAGCCGACGATCGACGCGCTCTGCGAGGGCGCGCGCACCGGTGAGGTCGGCGACGGCAAGATCTTCGTCCTGCCCCTCGATCGCGCCGTGCGCATCCGCACCGGCGAGACCGACCACGGCGCGGTGACGCCGGTGGACAAGTGAGCGACTTGCCGCTCATCGCCGCGATCGACAGCGGAGACACCGCCTGGATGCTGGCCGCCACGGCGCTGGTGCTGATGATGACGCCCGCTCTGGGCCTCTTCTACGCCGGCCTGGTGCGCTCGAAGAACACCCTCAACACCTTCATGATGTGCGTCGCGGCGATCGCGATCGCGATGGTCACCTGGGCGCTGGTCGGCTACTCGCTCGCCTTCGACGGCACCGGCGACCTGATCGGCGGCTTCGGCCACGTCGGCCTGCAGGGGGTCGACTTCCTGCCGCGCAACGACGAATCGACCATCCCCCACCTGCTCTTCATGGCCTTCCAGGCCACCTTCTGCATCATCACCGTGGCGCTGGTCTCCGGCGCCGTGGTCGAGCGGATGCGCTTCGGCGCCTTCCTCGTCTTCGCCGCGCTGTGGTCGGTGCTGGTCTACGCGGTGCTCGCCCACTGGGCCTTCGGCGGCGGCTGGCTGGCCGAGCGGGGGACGCTCGACTTCGCCGGCGGCATCCCGGTCGAGATGGCCTCCGGCTTCTCTGCCCTGGCGGCGGCGCTGGTGGTCGGCTCGCGCAAGGACTACGGGCGCCAGGCGCTGCTCCCCCATAACGCGATGTACGTGCTGCTCGGCGCCGGCCTGCTCTGGTTCGGCTGGTTCGGGTTCAACGGCGGCAGCGGCTTCAACACCGGCACCAACAGCGTGCTCGCCTTCACCAACACGCTGATCACGCCGGCCTGCGCGCTGGTCACCTGGTTCGTCCTCGACCTGATCCGCAGCCGCAAAGTGACGGCGATCGGCGCCGCAACGGCGATCATCGTCGGCTGCGTGCTGATCACGCCGGCGGGCGGATTCATCAGCCCCGGCTGGGCGATGGTGCTCGGCTTCCTCGGGGCGCTGCCCTGCTACGCGCTGATCGCCTGGCGGCCGCGCACCCGGGTCGACGAGACGCTCGACGTGCTCGCCGCCCACGGCATCGCCGGCTTCACCGGCATCCTCTTCATCGGCCTCGTCGCCCAGATCGGCTGGAACGGCCTCGCCGACGGCCTCATCTACGGCAACGCCGACCAGCTGCTCGACCAGGCCCTGGCCGCGATCGCCGCCCCGGCCTACGCCTTCACCGTGACCTTCGTCCTGCTCAAGCTGATCGGGGCGGTCATGCCCCTGCGCGCCTCCGAGCACGACGAGGCGGTCGGCATGGACGTCACCTACCACGGCGAGGAGGCCTACGTCACCGGCGAGGGCGCGATCCTCATCATGCCCGAGGACGGCCTCAAGGTCCCGGTGCCGGCCGCCGCCGACCAGAACTGAGGGGCCGGCAAGTCGTTCCGGTGCGCTTTATGCCGGGATAGGTGGCATAAAGCGCACCGGAAGCAGGTTCAGCCGGCGTCGGCCGGGGTTTCGACGCCGCCGCGGCGGTCGAAGAGGCCGGTGCGCAGGCCGGCCGGCCACATCGCCACGGTTGCGAGCAGGCCGACCGACATCAGCCCGCTCGCCACGTAGGCGCCGGCGCGAAGCGTGTATTCGCCGTCGAGCCCGGCCAGGTGAGTGAGCAGGAAGAGGAGGCCGAGGGTCCAGAGCCCCAGCGCGATCGCCAGGCGGGTGCGGTAGCGGCTGGTGTAGGCGACGCGCGGCTGGCGGTGGCGGACCAGGGGCAGGGCGATCAGGATCAGGGCCGGGCCGAAGAGGTAGCCCAGCTCGGGCTTGGAGATCCCGTGCGGGCTGTTGGCGAGGTCGAAGACGGCCGAGCTGCTCGTCCCAGGTGAAGACCGAGCCGAGCACGCCGACGAAGAGGCCGGCGGCGCAGACCTGGGCGACGATGCTCGCCACGTACACCCGGGGCGTCGCAAGATAGACCTCGCGGGCCTTCACTTCAGACCTGAGCGGCGACGTCGGCGGTGGCCAGCGCCTTGCCGTGGCGGATCAGGTCCGCGGCGCGCTCGGCGATCGCGATCGTCGGCGCGTTGGTGTTGCCGCGCGGGACCGTCGGCATCACCGAGGCGTCGATGACGCGCAGCGCCTCGGCGCCCTGCACCCGCAGCTCGGAGTCGACGACCGAGCCGATCGCGCAGGTGCCGACCGGGTGGTAGACCTCGAAGGTGGTGCGGGCGACGTGGGCGCGAACCGCCTCCTCGGAATCGTCCTCGGGCACCGTGTAGGGGTCGGCGCAGTAGGGCCGGAAGGACGGCTGGGCGCAGATCTCCTCGGTCAGGCGCATCGCGGCGACCATCCGGGTCATGTCTGCCTCGGACTCGTAGAAGGCGTTGCGGATGACCGGGTGCGCGCTGGGGTCGCTGGAGGCGAGCCGCACCGAGCCGCGGCTCTCGGGCGTCAGCAGGCAGGGCGAGACCCAGACCCCGTGCCCCTCCGGGTCCCCCGTCCCCTCTTCGACGATCTGGATCGGAGCGACGTGGAACTGCACGTCGGGCGCCTCGACCCCGGCTCCGACCCTGGCGAAGCCGCCCGACTCGGCGAGGTTGGAGGCGAAGGGCCCGGTCTGGGACGCCTCGAACTCGGCCATCGCCGCGGGCTCGAGCGCCAGCAGCAGGCTCTCGGGCTCGGGCGTCGTCCACACCCCGAAGGCGGCGGGATGGTCGCTGAGGTTCTCCCCCACCGCCGGCTGGTCGAGCACCACCTCGACTTCGCGCATCGCCAGGTGCTCGGCCGGGCCGACGCCGGAGAGCATCAGCAGCTGCGGCGAGTTGTAGGCACCGCCGCAGAGGATCACCTCGCGCTCGGCGCGCAGCTCCTGGGGCTCGCCGAGCCGGGTTGCCTGCACCCCGACCGCGCGGGCACCCTCGAAGAGGACGCGGTCGACGCGCATGTAGGGCATCACGGTCAGGTTCGGGCGCTCGATCGCCGGGTGCAGGTAGGCGACGGAGGCGCTCGCCCTCATCCCGCCACGCTGGGTCAGCTGGTACATGCCGACCCCGTCCTGCTCGGCCCCGTTGAAGTCCTCGTTGCGGGCCAGGCCGGCTTCGACCCCAGCCTCGACGAAGGCGGGAGTGATCTTGTTGCCCGAGCGCTGGTCGGAGACCGGCAGCGGCCCGCCGACCGCGTGCCACTCGGAGGCCCCGCGCTCGTTGTCCTCGGCCTTGAGGAAATAGGGGAAGAGGTCGTTCCAGGCCCATCCCGGCACGCCCCATTCGTCGTAGTCGCGGCGGTTGCCGCGGATGTAGACCATCGCGTTGATCGAGGAGGAGCCCCCGAGCACCTTGCCGCGCGGAAGCGTGATGCGCCGGCCGCCGCAGCCCGGCTCGGGTGCCGAGCTGTAGCACCAGTCGACCTCGGTGCGAGCCAGCGAGAGGTAGCCGAGCGGGACGTGGATGTTCTGGTTGGTGTCCGGCGGGCCGGCCTCGAGCAGGAGGACGGTGGTCTCGGGGTCTTCCGAGAGCCGCGCCGCCAGCACGCACCCCGCGGAGCCCGCTCCGACGATCACGTAGTCGTACATCCACCCCTCCTTGGTTGGCCGGCCGAACTGTGACGAGTGTACGCGGATATTCCCGTAGCACCAGGGGCTTTTCGACTGCGGCTGCTACGGTTGGTGGGTCGGGTTTGGCGCGACGCCACCCGAGAGGTTCCGTTTCTCCGTGCGCTGCTGAGCGTTTTGGGGTCGCTGGATCTCCCCGAATCGCTCACAAGAAGGAGTAACAACATCGTGTCATTTGCCGACCTCGGCAGCTCAAAAGCCGTGGTGCGCGCGCTCGCCGAGCGCGACATCACCCAACCTTTCCCCGTCCAGCAGCTCGTCATCCGCGACGCGCTCGCCGGCCACGACCTGCTGGTCCAGTCGCCGACCGGCTCGGGCAAGACCCTGGCCTTCGGCATCCCGCTGGTCGACCGGATCGAGCCCGGCGGCAAGGGGCCCGCGGCCCTGGTGCTGGCGCCGACCCGCGAGCTCGCCGGCCAGATCGTCGACGAGCTCGAGTCGATCGCTCGAGCGCGCAACCTGCACGTCGCCGCCGTCTACGGCGGCGTCGGCTTCGGCCCGCAGATCAAGGCCGCGCAGCGCGCCGACATCCTCGTCGCCTGCCCCGGCCGGCTCGAGGACCTGATTGCGCGCGGCGCCGTCTCCCTGAAGGGAGTCCGCATCCTCGTCCTCGACGAGGCCGACCGGATGCTCGACATGGGCTTCAAGCCGGCCGTCAGCCGGATCGTCGGCCAGACCCCGGACAAGCGCCAGACGCTCTTCTTCTCGGCGACGCTCGAGGGCGCAACCGGCAAGCTCGCCGCCGCCTACACGCGCGATCCGCGCCAACACACCCATGCGGCGCCCGAGCGCAGCAAGGCCGAGATCGAACACCGCTTCGTCCACGTCGACTCCCAGAGCGCCAAGCTCGACCACCTGGCCGGGCACCTGCAGGGGCCCGACGGCGGCCGCACGCTGGTCTTCGTCCGCACCAAGCGCGGCGCCGACCGGCTCGTCAAGCGGCTCCGCAGCCGTGAACTGGAGGCCGTCGCGATGCACGGCGACAAGAGCCAGGGCCAGCGCGAACGGGCGCTCGCCCGCTTCGAGCGCGGTGACGTCGAAGTCCTCGTCGCCACCGACGTCGCCGCCCGCGGCATCGACGTCGCCGACATCGCCCACGTGGTCAACTTCGACGCTCCCGGCGACCGCGACTCCTACGTGCACCGGATCGGCCGCACGGGGCGCGCCGGCCGCTTCGGCACCGGCACCAGCTTCGTCCTCTCCGATCAGGCCGCCGAGATGCGGCGGATCGCCCGCGACCTCGGCCTCAGCCGCGAGTTCGAGCAGAGCCTCGGCCACGTCGCCCCGGCCGAACAGAAGCCCGCCGCGAAGCCCGGGGCCGGACGCCGGCGCCGCCGGCGCCGGAAGGTGTCCGCATGAGCAAGGCAAGCCTGGCGACGAACTGGACCTGCGACGGCTGCGGCGTCACGGCCGGGCGCATCGACCGCGAGCCGGTGCCGCTCCCCGACGCCTGGGACCACTCGGCCGAGGGCTGCTTCTGCCTGGTCTGCCGCCGCCAGCGGGCCGCCGACGCCGCTCTCGACGCCGCGCCCAGCGACAGCCCCGTCGACACCCGCGCCAAACTTCGCCGCGCCGCCCTGATCGAGTTCGAGGTCAGCCGCACGCCGGATGAGACCGATGGGACGATCGCCCGCGCCTGCCGAACCTCGGCCGCCGCGGTCACCCGGGCGCGCCGGCGCCTGCAGCTGCCCGACCCGCCCCCGCCGAGCCCCGAGGCGCGCGCCAAGCGCCGGGCGGTCGCGAGCCGGTAGGCAGTGTCGACGGAGGTGACGCGCGCGTGCACGTAGGGATCGCCCTCGCCGTCGTCGCGGCGCTGATGACGAACCTCGCCTCGCTGTTCAAGCATCGCGGCTGCCACCGGGCCGATCCGGTCTGCCTGCGGAGCCCCCTCCGCAGCGCCCGCGGGCTCGCCGCCTCGCCCTGGTTCGCGGCGGGCTGGGGACTGGCCGCGATCGCCTGGCTCGTCCACGTCGCGGCGCTCTCGATGGCGCCGATCTCGATCGTCCAGGCGGTGCTGGCGGGCGGCGCCGTCACATTGGCGGTGATGTCGCAGCGCCTCTTCGGCGACTCGGTCGAGCGGCGCCAGTGGCTCGCGCTGCTGCTCGGCGGAGCCGGCCTCGCCCTGCTCGTCCTCACCGTCCCCGGCTTCGAAGGGGACCACTCCGGGTTCACCCCCGGGGCGATGCTCGGCTTCGAGGGCGGGCTGGCGCTGATCGCGTCGGGCCTGGCGCTGGGCCACCGCTCGGAGCGGCTGGCCGACCACGGCAACGTCCTGCTCGCGGCGATCGCCGGCACCCTGATCGCGCTCGCCGGGATCGCGATCAAGGGCCTGACCGGGGCCGGGGACGTCTCGGCCAGCCTCCTCGCTCCCTGGATCCTGCTCGTCGTCCTCGCCGGTGTCGGCGCCCAGTACGCCACCGCGGCCGCGCTTCAGCGCGGCGGGGCGATCGAGACCGTCGGCCTGATCGGGCTGGTCGCGAACGCGGCCCAGATCGTCGGCGGAGTCCTCGTCTTCGGCGACCCGCTCTCGACGAACCCGCTCGGGCTCGCGCTGCAGGCCTCCGCCTTCGCGATGGTCTGCGCCTCGGCGCTGCTGATCCCGGCGCGACGGGCCGGGCAGGGCCCGCTCGCCGCCGCGGTCTGATCTCGGCCAAAAATCTACGCAACAAAAACCGTTGCGGTACGATTCTGTGACCACCATGCCAGTTGCGACATCAGAGAAGATCACCGCGTTGAGCCACGACCTCGGCTCGCAGCGACGTCTGGCCGAGCTGCTGAACGTGAGCCCGGCGCAGGTCACCCGCTGGCGCCGGGGCGGCGGGATCGATCTCGCCAACGCCGAGCGCGTCGACCTGCTCGAGCTGGTCCTCGCGAGCCTCCTGCGGCTCTACTCGGCGGAAGCGGCTGAGCAGTGGCTGCAGGGGCTCAATCCCCACCTTGGCGACCGCCGCCCGATCGACTTGGTCCGCGCCGGGAGGGCACAGGAACTGCTCGGCGCGATCGCCGTCGAGCGCTCCGGTGGCTATGCGTGAGGCTCTGGCGGGTACTGCCGCTCGATAAGAGCGGGAAGGTCGATGGACCGGGCGGTCCGCTCTGGTTTCCCCGCGAGCAGCAGGGTGTCGGCAGACATGACAACCCTGACCTCTACGGTTGCTTGTATGTCTCCGAGGTGGCGGTCTCGGCCGTGGCCGAGCAGCTTGCTCCGTTCCGGGGGACGGGAGCCCTCTTGCCCTCGATGCTCGTTCGCTTTGGCCTTCCGCTGACGCTCGCATCGTTGGCATTGCCGGACAAGGCGCCGGTAATCGACCTCGATGATCCCGTTGCCTTGCGCGCCGAGGGTCTGCGCCCGTCACAGGTCGCAACTCGCCAGCGCAGCGTCACCCAAGGCCAGGCAGCCGAGATCCACGCCTCTCACCCGGCCGCGATCGCGATCCGTTGGTGGTCGACCCTGGAGGCGAGTTGGATCAACTGGACGCTGTTCGAACGTGCTTCCGCGAAGCTCGAGCTGGAGAGCCTGACGGAGCTGACGATCGACAATCCGGTCGTGTCGGAGGCAGCAGACCTCTTGGGTCTATTGCCGGGCTGAAGGTTGCCGACGCGGCCCCCCAGCTCCAGTGGGCGTGCGTGGCGCCCGAAAAAGGTGCGGGGGGCGACGTCTCTCTCTCGAAGCCCCGACAAGTACCGAAACGCTACGCTCGGACCCATGACCGAGGAGATGCCCGAGAACCTCGAGGCGTGGGTGTTCGCGATGACCCGGGGGGCCTTCAAGTCGCGGGAGGTACTGGACGCCGAACGCCCGGAGGGCGCGCCGCCGTATAGCGACGATCTGGTCATGCTTCAGAACTGCGCCACGCTGGTGAACCGGCAGGGCAAGATCCTTGCCCACCTCTCGATTGTCCCCGCAACCCGAGCCGAGCTCATGGACAGGATGCCCGGCATGGTGGACCGCGCTCCCGCGTGGCTCGAGGCCCGCCTCCACGGACACCCAATGACCTGGGAGGTGTACTTTCGCGGCCTTGCCCAAACGATGACCGTGCAGCGCAGGGAAATCGAACGGGTCGTGGACGAGCAGGTGGTCGACGCCGAGGAGATCGAAGAGGCTCTCGCCAATGCGCCCGTTCCGGCCGGCACCGAGGAGGAACAGCGGTCCGAACTGATGTCCGGGGTCATGCAGGCGACGGTGGCTCACCTGAAAGCACTGGTCGACATCGCCTACGACCTCGAAGTGCAGGCCGGCGTGCGCGGCGTCATCAACGAAGAGGACTGAGGCCCGAGGCCCCCGCGGCCTCCACCGTTGAGCCTGGGCAGGACTTGGCGGCCGTCAGCTCAGCCAAGTCCTGCCCCGAAGCCCTAGCGGTTCTTGAAGCTGGACAGCAGCGGAGCCACAGTCGGGCATGGACTGATCGTCATCGTGGTCACCTCTCTTCATTTGCTTAAGTTTTTTTGATTAAAAAGAAAAAACTTTAGCAATCTGGAAAGACGGTTACCTCTTGTGGCATTTACAGCTATTTTTCTGCGCAAACAACAGCAGCGTTTCGCTTTAGCAATCTCCAAGTACCGGAACGGCTGCGGAGAGGAGTTCAGATGGCAGAGAGAGCGCAGAAGAAGGCAAAGGGAAAGCAGAAGCTCTCCCTCCCGCAGAGGCTCATCAAGGCACTTCAGAGTCCCCTGCGTACCCAGATCCTCGCCTATATGAACGACCGGGAATGGAGCCCCAGGGAACTCCAGCGAGAGCTAGGCCAAGGCCTGAGCCAAGTCAGCTACCACGTCAAAGTCCTGAAGGACTACGAATTGATCGAGCTCACCAGGACAGAGCCCAGGCGCGGTGCTGTCGAGCATTTCTACCGGGCCGTCGAGCGGGCTTATATCCCCGCGGAGATGGCAAAGCACATCCCGAAGTCGGGACAACGCATCATCGCCGACGACATCTTGGAGGAGATCGATAAAGACGTGGGCGCATCAGTCAAATCGGGCAAGTTCTACTCGCCTGAAAATGGGCACGCCAGTTGGACCCCGCTTAACCTGGACGCCCCGGCATGCGAGAAAGCCGAGCTGTTGGCCGACGAGTTCGTGGAGCGCTTCCTGGGACTTGGTGCCGAGACTGCTACGCGGCTGGCAAATGGCGAAAGCGACGGCGAGCTAATCGCGATCAGTGCCGCCCTCTTGATCTACGGCTCGGAGCATGGCGCGAAGAAGAAGGTCCGGCCAAGGAAATCCGCAAAGAAAAAGCACAAGAAATAGTTACTCAGATTCTCCTGTTAACCCGATAATTATTTCCTCGTAGCATCCAGCCCGCATCGGGCGCCCTGGCCCAGGAGCACCGTCAGCAAGCCGTGCCTCCTGAGCTGGCGCCCGATGCGACCGGGACAAGGGCGGGAGGCCGCACGGTCGCGGTTCGACCTGCTCAAGCCGATCGCTCCGCGGCGGCGAGCCAGCGGCGCTCCTTGGAGCGCATCACGCGCGTGGCGAGGATGCTGCCGAGGCGCCGCTGGGCGCTGCGCGCCCAGGAGTCGTTCCCGGCCGGCAGCAGCTTGGCGAGCTGGCGGTACTCGCGTGAGACCTGGCTCTCGCGGAAGGCCGTCGCGATCGCGCTCAGCAGGTCGGCGGGGTCCTCGACCGTCGTCTTCGCGATCTCGGTGCCTTCGGCCACGATCCGCAGCTCCGCCGGGTAGCTGCGGGCCGGCGGCGGTTTCATCGGCGCGGCGAGGGCGGCGGCGATCGAATCTCTCAGCTCGGCGCGCACGGTCTCGACGTCACGCGAGCGCGCCCGGCCCCGGCCCTGGCCCTCCTTTGCCTCGACCAGGCGGGCACTGCCCATCTCCCCCTCGCCGAGCTCCTCGAGCATCCAGCGATCGCCGGAGACCGCGAGGATCGGGATTCCCTCCGCGGCGAGCGCCTGGGCGTAGACCTGAACCTCGCTCAGCGACTCGCCGTCGAGCAGGACCTCCATCTCCCAGATGAAGGTGTGCGAGCAGAAGGCGCGGGGATTTGGCGTGCTCGCGTGGTGGCCGATCATCGCCACCGCGTCGAGCGGGCCGCCGTTCGCCTTGGCCATCGACGGCTCGGCCTCGGCGAGGGCCAGGTCGGCGATCGGCCGGACCTCGACCCCCTCGGGCATTCGCTCGCGTTCGACGTTGGTGCCCACCATGTGCCAGTCGCCGACGGAGATCCGCTCGGCGCCGCCGTCGCGGAGTGCGCCGACGACGGTCAGCACCTCATCGGTCATCAGGCGGCGACCGCGCGCATAGGCGGAGGGATGAGACGGCAGACAGTCGCCGGAATCGTCGATCCCGGCAATCCCCTCCATGTCCGCGGCGATCAGGACGTTCACTCGGCGCCCACCCTACCCCGAGACCGCCGCGGCGAACGGCTAGCTGGCTCTCCCGATCAACACGATCCCGGCGATCGAGGCGGTGGCCAGCAGCGCGAGTGCGATGTCTGTTCTGTGCTCGTTTCCCGTGCTCGTCATTGCACTGCTTAGAACACGTTCGGTCGCGAGGCGATGCTGTCAGGGGGCCCCGTTTCCCACTGTGACGAACCGCAGGTCCTGCGGGCCAGGGCGCAGGATCAGGACCTCGGCCGGCGCTCGCTCCAGCAGCCAGACGAGGTCCTCGCCGGAGAAGCCGGCGCCGGACTGCGCCGTCGCCGGGACGACGACGCGGTCGAAGCTCTCGCGGTCGAGCAGGCGCTCCAGGGCGTGGCGGTTGGAGCGGCCGCGCTCGATCCGGGAATCGACCTCGACCCCCTGGGCGGCGGCGCGCTGTTCGATCGCCTCGAGCATCGGCATCGCCTTCGCCGCCTCGGCGGGGATCGCGCAATCGAGCGGCAGTCGCTTCGGCACCGCGGCGAGGTAGGCGGGCATCAGCGTCGCGCTCTCGGCCCGCGCCAGTCGCAGTGCCGCGTCGAGGGCACGGCGGGAGATCGCCGTGCCGGTGAACGGCAACAGGATCTGGCGGACCTCCTGCGGCCGATCGGAGCGGCGCCCGCCCAGCCGCGAGCGGGCGACCTGGTAGCCGACGAGCACCCCGAGGACCAGCGCGACCCCGATCAGGACACGCTCCGCGCTCACCTGGATGTCTCCCTTTCCTTCAGGCCGCGGTGGGCGACGATCCGCACGTCGACCCCGGGCGGGGTCGCCTCCATCAGGCGCAGGGGCAGCGGCTCGCGCAGCCTCGCCAGGCCGCGGCGGGGAGACGACTCGCCGACCATGATGTAGGTGGAGCCGCGCTCGCGCACGACCTGGGCGGCGCCGTCGACGAGGCTGTCGTTCTCCTCGATCAGGAAGTTGGCGCCGAGGACCGAGGCGAGGTGGCGCAGCGCGGTCACCTGCCGCTCGACCTCCCCCTCGATCGCCTGGTTCGGTGGCTTCACCCAGAGCAGGTCGAGGTCGGTGCCCAGCCGCTGCGCCGAGCGCCAGGCCCTGCGCACGAGGCGCTGCGAAGAGGGCTGCGGACGGACCAGCGCCAGCAGCCGCTCCCCGACCGCCTTCGGCGCCTCGGCCGCGACCCGCTCCTCGCGCGTGCCGAGCGGCTCCTCGACGGTCAGCCGCTTCGCCTCGACCTCCCGCGCGACCTGGCGCAGCGCCACCTCGCGCAGCGCCAGCAGGTTCTCCACCGTGAAGAAGTTGTTCAGCGCCGCCTCGATGTTCTCGCCGGGGTAGATCTTGCCCGCCTGCAGGCGGGCGATCAGGGCCCCGGGCGTGAGGTCGATCAGGACCACCTCGTCGGCCTCGCCGAGGACCGCGTCGGGGATCGTCTCGCGCACCCGCGTGCCGGTCAGCTCGGCGACCTGGTCGTTGAGCGACTCGAGGTGCTGGACGTTGACGGTCGAGAAGACGTCGATGCCCGCGGCGAGCACGTCGCGCACGTCTTCGTAGCGCTTCTCGTGCTCTACACCCGGAGCGTTGGTGTGCGCCAGCTCGTCGATCAGCGCCAGCTCGGGCGCCCGCGCCAGGAGCGCCTGCAGGTCCATCTCGTCCAGGTCCGTGTCCCTGTAGGCGATGCGGCGGCGGGGAACCGTCTCCAGCCCCTCGGCCAGCGCCGAGGTCTCGGGGCGCTTGTGGGGCTCCATGTAGCCGATCGCCACGTCGCGCCCGGCCTCCTGCTCGGCGTGGCCTTCCTGCAGCATCCGGTAGGTCTTGCCGACACCCGCAGCCATCCCGATGAAGACCTTGAGGTTGCCTCGCTCCACGGCGCTCACCGCCGTATCTTCCCCCGCCGTCTGTGCGGCGGACAAGCTCAGGCTCCCAGGACGTTGTGGATGACGAGGTCGACGAGCTTGATCCCGACGAAGGGGACGATCAGGCCGCCGAGGCCGTAGATCAGCATGTTGCGGCGCAGCAGCGCCGTGGCGCCGATCGGCCGGTAGCGGACGCCGCGCAGGGCGAGCGGCACCAGCAGCGGGATGACCAGGGCGTTGAAGACGATCGCCGAGAGGATCGCCGAGAGCGGCGTGCCCAGCGACATGACGTTGAGGTCGTCGAGCGGGCCCCGCTCGCCCGGGGTGGCGGCGTAGGTGAAGGCGAAGATCGCCGGCAGGATGGCGAAGTACTTGGCGACGTCGTTGGCGATCGAGAACGTGGTCAGGGCGCCGCGGGTGATCAGCAGCTGCTTGCCGATCTCGACGATCTCTATGAGCTTCGTGGGGTTGGAGTCGAGGTCGACCATGTTGCCGGCCTCGCGCGCGGCCTGGGTCCCCGTGTTCATCGCTACGCCGACGTCTGACTGGGCCAGCGCCGGGGCGTCGTTGGTGCCGTCGCCGGCCATCGCCACCATCCGGCCTTCGGCCTGGTGGCTGCGGATCAGCTCGAGCTTCTGCTCGGGGGTGGCTTCGGGCAGGAAGTCGTCAACGCCGGACTCCTCGGCGATCTTCGCCGCGGTCAGCTTGTTGTCGCCGGTGACCATCACCGTGCTGATCCCCATCCGCCGCAGCTCGTCGAAGCGGGCGCTCATCCCCTCCTTGACGATGTCCTTGAGGTAGATGACGCCGAGCACGTGGTTGTCGCGGCAGACGGCCAGCGGCGTGCCGCCCTCGCGCCCGATCAGGTCGAGCTGCTCCTGCAGGTCGGCCGGCGCACGACCGCCCTGCCCCTCGACGAAGCGGATGATCGCGTCGCCGGCGCCCTTGCGGTACTGGTTGCCGTTGACGTCGACCCCGCTCATCCGGGTCTCCGCCGAGAAGGGGACGAAGTGGGCCTCGTGGGACTGCAGCTGGCGCTCGCGGATGCCGTACTCCTTGGCGAGGACGACGATCGAGCGCCCCTCCGGGGTCTCGTCGGCGAGCGAGGAGAGCTGCGCGGCTTCGGCCAGCTCTTTCTCGGAGATCCCCGGCATCGGGATGAACAGGGTCGCCTCGCGGTTGCCGAGGGTGATCGTCCCGGTCTTGTCGAGCAGCAGCACGTCGACGTCGCCGGAGGCCTCGACCGAGCGCCCGGAGAGGGCGAGCACGTTGTGGCGGACGAGGCGGTCCATGCCGGCGATACCGATCGCCGAGAGCAGGGCCCCGATCGTGGTCGGGATCAGGGCGACAAGCAGCGCGATCAGGGTGACGACAGAGGTGTCGGTGCCGGAGAACTCGGCGAAGGGGCGCAGCGCGACCACGACGACGAGGAAGACCAGGGTGAGGCCGGCGAGGAGGATGTTGAGGGCGATCTCGTTCGGCGTCTTGCGCCGCTCCGCCCCCTCGACCAGGGAGATCATCTTGTCGAGGAAGCTCTGTCCCGGCTCCTGGGTGATCTCGACCACGATCCGGTCCGAGAGCACGCGGGTGCCGCCGGTGACGGCGGAGCGGTCGCCGCCGGACTCGCGCACGACCGGCGCCGACTCGCCGGTGATCGCCGACTCGTCGACCGAGGCGATCCCCTCGATCACGGTGCCGTCACCGGGGATCGCCTCCCCCGCCTCGACGATGACGACGTCGCCGCGGTGCAGCTCCGAGGCCGCCTTCTGGCTGCCGTCCCGGAGCCGGGCGACGGTCTCGGTGCGCATCGAGCGCAGCGCGTCGGCCTGGGCCTTGCCCCGGCCCTCGGCCAGCGCCTCGGCGAAGTTGGCGAAGATCACGGTGAGCCAGAGCCAGACCGCGATCGAGAAGGCGAACCAGGCCGGCTCGTCGCCGCCTCCCAGGGGCGCGCCGCCGAAGACCTGGATCAGCCACCCGACCGTCGTGATCGCGGCGCCGATCTCGACCACGAACATCACCGGGTTGTAGACCTGGTGGCGGGGATTGAGCTTCGCCAGGGAGTCGACGACCGCCCGCAGCATGATCGCGCGGTCGAACAGCGAGCGGGGGCGGTTGCGCAGGGTCTCGTCGGTCATCGGGGCGATTCCTTGTCGAGGGAGATGTTGAGTTGGAGCACGTTGACGCCGGGCTCGCCGAGGAGGCCGAGGAAGCGTCCGTCGGTGTGGTCTTCGATCAGCTCGAGCACCCGGTCCAGCGGCATCTCGCGCACGGCGGCGATGCGGTGCGCCTGGATGCGGGCGTTGGCCTCGGAGATGTGGGGGTCCACGCCGGAGGCCGAGGTCGTGACCGCGTCGACGGGGACGTCGGCGGCGGTGAGGCCCTTGTCGTAGCGGCGCTCGCGGGTCAGGTAGGTGTCGAGTTCTTCTTCGAAGAGTTCCGACAGTTCCTTGTTGTTCGGGCCGAGGTTGTTGAAGTAGGTGACGTTGGCGCTGTACCCGGTGACCGAGGGACGGCCCTGGAAGTAGCGCGGCAGCCCGCGGAAGTCCTGGCCGATCAGCTCCGAGCCGGCCAGCTTGCCGTCGACCTCGATCCGGCTGCCGTTCGCGGCGCCCGGGAAGAGCACCTGCGAGACGCCGGTCGTGATGAGCGGGTAGGCGACGCCGAGGAGCAGCGTCAGGAAGACGATCGCGATCGTCGCGGTGAGCAGGTCTTTGCGCAGTGAGCTCATCTCAGAAGAGTTGGTCGGTCAGTCCCTGAACGATGGGGCCGAGCAGGAAGGCGGGGAAGAAGGTGAGGGCGGCGACGATCACGATCACGCCGATCAGCAGCGCGACGAAGGTCGGCGAGTCGGCGCGGAAGGTGCCGGCGCCGGCCGGGGCGACTCGCTTGCCGGCCAGCGAGCCGGCGACGGCGAGCGCCGCGATCATCGGCAGGAAGCGGGCGAAGAGCATCACCACGCCGCCGAGCAGGGTGGCGAAGCTGAACGCTTCCGAGCCGCCGTTGCCGGGCGCGTTGGGCTGCAGGAAGCCGGTGTAGCCGGCGAAGGCGGAGCCGTTGTTGTTGGCCTGCGACATGTAGGCGTAGAGCGACTCCGAGAAGCCCTGCGGGCCGGGGTTGTAGATCGACTGCGTGCCGTCGGGGCTGGCCACCGCCCAGGCGGTCGCAACGAGGACCAGCAGCGGCGTCACAAGCACGCCGACGAGGACCAGCTTCACCTCCCGCGACTCGATCTTCTTGCCGAGGAACTCCGGCGTGCGGCCGACCATCAGACCGGCGATGAAGACGGTGAGCAGGACGAAGAGCAGCATGTAGTAGAGGCCGGAGCCAACCCCGCCGAAGACCACCTCGCCGGTGCCCATGCTGGCCAGCGGCACGAGGCCGCCGATCCCGGTCAGCGAGTCCATCGCGCCGTTGACCGCGCCGCAGGAGGTGACCGTGGTCACCGCCGCCCACAGCGCCGAGTTGGTGATGCCGAAGCGCTGCTCCTTGCCCTCCATGTTGCCGCCGGTGGAGCCGTCGAAGGCGTGGGTCACGACACCCGCGTGGTGCTGAGCGGGGCTGCCGTGCTGCTCGGCGACGTAGACGACCGCGACGGCGACGACGAACATCGTCATCATCGCCGCGTACAGCGCCCAGCCCTGGCGGCGGTTGCCGATCATGCGGCCGAAGGTGTAGGTGAGGGCCGCCGGGACGATCAGGATCAGCAGCAGCTCGATGAAGTTGGTCAGCGTGCTGGCGTTCTCGAACGGGTAGGCGCTGTTGACGTTGAAGAAGCCGCCGCCGTTGGTCCCCAGCTCCTTGATCGCCTCCTGCGAGGCGACCGGGCCGAGCGCCAGGGTCTGGGTGCCGCCGGCGATCGTGTCGAAGACCTGAGAGCCGTCGAGAGTCTGGATCACGCCCTGGGAGACGAGAAGGAGGGCGGCGACGAGCGAGATCGGCAGCAGGATGTAGAGGTTGATCCTGACCAGGTCGCTCCAGAAGTTGCCGAGCGCAGCGCCCGAGCGCGCCGCGAAGCCGCGGATCACCGCGGCCAGCGCCGCGATCCCGACCGCGGCGGAGACGAAGTTCTGCACCGTCAGCCCCGCCATCTGGACGAAGTAGGTGAGCGTCGTCTCGCCCCCGTAGTACTGCCAGTTGGTGTTGGTGACGAACGAGGAGGCGGTGTTGAAGCTGAGGTTCCAGGGACCGGAGTCGAAGCCGTCAGGGTTGAACGGCTGGATGCTCTGGGTGCGCAGCAGCAGGTAGAGGACCAGCCAGGAGAGCAGGCTGAAGGCAAGGATCGAGCGGGCGTAGGCCTTCCAGTCCTGCCCGTCGCCGGGCCGCACACGCAGCACCCTGTAGGCGAAGCGCTCGATTGGCCCGACGACGGGAGTCAGGAAGACCCGCTCGCCCTGGAAGACCTTGGCGATGTAGCCGCCCAGCAGCGGCACCAGCGCCGTGAGGACGACCAGGAAGACGACGATCTGGACCCAGCCCTGGGTCATCTAGAGCTTCTCCCCACGGAAGAGCGCGTAGCCGAGGTAGGCGAAGACGAGGGCCGAGACGATCAGCCCGAAGAGCTCGGCGGCGCTCATACGCGGCCCAGAGCTCCGATCGCTGCGTAGAGCAGCGCGAAGGCGACGAGGGCAAGTGCGATCGAGACGATGTCCACGTTGCGATCATGCACCCGATCCCGTGAAGACCGCATGAAGTTTCGCCCCGTCGCATACAGATTTCGTAAAGGCTCGGCGCGGACAGCTTCATCGGCTGCATCGCGGCGTCTACGCCGTCGGCCATCGCCCGGTGTCGCGCCGGGGGTTCTGGATGGCCGCCGTCCTTGCCGGTGGCGAGGGGGCGGCGCTGAGCCACCGCAGCGCGGCGGAGCTCTGGGACCTGCTGCGGCCGCAACGAGGGCCGATCCACGTCTCCATTCGCGCCCGCAGCGGGCGCGCCAAGCGCGACGGGCTCCAACTCCACCGCTGCTCGTCCCTCGTCGCGGGGACTACGACGCGCAGACTCAACATCCCGGTCACCACGGCGACCTGGACCTTCGCCGACTCGGGTTCGAAGCTCGCCGATTCGACGAACGGCAGATCGACGAGGAACCGGATCGAGTGGCGGCGGACCTGACGGCCGCCCTCGGGGGCGATGCTCGCGCTGGCGGTCAGCCCGCGAAGCGGTAGCCGACGCCGGCGTCGGTGTGGATGTAGCGCGGGCCGCCCTCGGGCTCGATCTTGCGGCGCAGGTTGGCGACGTGGACGCGCAGCACCTGGACGTCGTCTTCGTACTCCACGCCCCACACCTCGACCAGCAGCGAACGGTGGGTCATCAGGCGGCCGCGGTTCTGGGCGAGCGTGCGCAGCAGCTCGAACTCGGTCGGGGTCAGGTGGACCGGCTCGCCGTCGCGCCGTACGACGCGGGCGACGAGGTCGATCTCCAGGCCGTCGGCGGCGATCACCGGCTCCGAGGTTTCGGGCTTGGCCCGCCTCAGCACCGCCTCGAGCCGCGCCACCAGCTCCGGCGGCCCGAAGGGCTTGGTCACGTAGTCGTCGGCGCCGGCCGCCAGCGCCCGCACCTTCGCCTCCTCTTCGCCGACCGCGGAGAGGACGATGATCGGCATCTCGCTCCACTCGCGCAGCCGCTTCGTCACCTCGACCCCGTCGATGTCGGGCAGCATCAGGTCGAGGATCGCGGCCTGCGGGGGTTTCACCGCGGCGCGGTCGAGGGCCTCCTCGCCGTTGCTCGCCGGCACCGCCTCGTAGCCCGCGTCGCGCAGGATCACCTTCAGGGCGCGGACGATCTGGGGCTCGTCGTCGCAGACCAGGATCCTCGGGGCCGCCTCGTTCACCGGGTCTCCACGGGCGCGACCGTAAAGGAGACGACGAAGCTGGTGCCCTGCCCGGGCAGCGACTCGACCGAGATCTCGCCGCCGTTGGCCTCGACGAAGCCCTTGGCGATGGCCAATCCCAGCCCCGAGCCGGACCGAGCGGCGGCGCCGTTGCCGCCACGGTAGAAGGGCTCGAAGATCCGCTCCCACTCCTCTTCGGCGATGCCGGGGCCCTGGTCGACGACGCGCAGGTCGAGGCGGTCTCCGATCAGCCGCGAGCGCACCGTCACCGGACGCTCGCGGCCGTGGCGGATCGCGTTCTCGAGCAGGTTGGCGAAGGCCCGCTCGAGCTGTGCAGGGTCGGCGCGAAGCGCGGGCAGCTCCGATCCGACCGCCAGCCGGACCAGCTCGCGCCCGCCCCGGACCGAGTCGCGGGCGACCTCGAGCAGCTCGGCGACGTCGACCGGCTCGCGGTGCGGCTCGGCCGCGCCCGACTCGAGCCGTGAGACGTCGAGCAGGTTCTCGACCAGCCGCGAGAGGCGCTGGCCCTCCTCGACGATCGCCTCGCTGAGCTCGTGGCGCTCGGCGGGGGTCGCCGTCGGGGAGTCCAGCGCCGCCCCGGCGGCGATCATCGAGGTGAGGGGTGTGCGCAGGTCGTGGGAGACCGAGCGCAGCAGCGCCGTCTTCAGCTCGTCGCTGCGACGCAGCGCCTCGGCCTCGATCGCCTCCGCCTGCATCCGGTCACGCTCCTCGGCGAGGGCCGAAGCTCGGCCAGCGCCCGGTTGGCGTCCTCGCGGCTGCGCTCGGCCTCGGCCACGCGGGCGCGGGCGAACTCGGCCAGCGTGCCGCTGAGGACCGCCGCGATGACGAAGACGACGAGCGCGACCAGGTCGCGGTTGTCGGCGATCGTGAAACGCCCGACCGGCGGGATGTGGAACCAGTTGAAGGCCAGGGCGCTGAGCAGCGCCGTGAGCAACCCGAGTCGCAACCCCCACAGCGTGGAGATCAGCAGCACACCGGGGATGAAGACGACACCGAGCGAGACCGCCGGCGCCACCGACTTGACCGGGTAGGTGAGCAGCGCCCCCGCGGCGACGGTCACCACCGCTGCGAGCACGCCGAGCCAGGTGGGCGGCGTTTCGCTTCCGAGGTGGAATGTCCATTGACGCCAGCGCATGGTCACAGGGTAGGGACGGCAAACGGCGCGATCGTCGTATCCGCCGGGAGTAGCGCTACAGCTTCAGCTTGAGTGACCGGCTCAGGGTCTTCTCGTTGCCGGCCGCGTCGGCTACGGCGACGCTGATCGAGACCTTGACCTTGACGCCGGCGCCGAGGGCCTTGGCGATCGCCTGCCTGCCGGGGAGCTTCAGCTTGAAGGCGGCGCTGCCGCCCTTGGGAATCGCCTTCGTGACCGGCTTGAGCTTGACGCGCTTGGAGGCGCTGGCCATCTGGGGCAGGCTCAGGGCGCCGCTTGCGATGGCCGTGCAGGCCTCATCGGGGCAGGAGACGTTCACGGTCACCGTCTTGCCGAGGTGCTGGGTGGAGTTGCCGGAGATGCGCGCTTTCGGGGGTTTTCCGTCCGGGCCCGGCGCGTCGTTGCCGTCGCTTGGGTCGCCTCCGGACGGCTGACCGCCAGCCGATTTGCATCCCGGGTCGTTCTCGTCGATGAAGCCGTCTTTGTCGTTGTCGACGCCGTCCGAGCAGGTTTTGTCGCCGGGCGGCCCCTCGATGCCCGGCCCCCCGGCGCATGGGTAGGGAGCGAAACCGGTCGGGTCCGCCACACCAGCGACCCCGGCCAGGCCGGCTTGACCGTCGGCTCCTGAAGTTCCTTCCCCGTTGGTGACTCCGGCTATCCCGAGTAGCCCGGACCCACCGGCGCCGAGGGTGCTGCCGGTGAAGTTGGCGCAGCCCTTGAAGGCGATCGGGCCGAAGATCGAGGCGCCGGCGGCGTCCCCTCCGTCGCCTGCGTTGCCGCCGCTGCCGCTCGTCGGCTCCGCGACTTCGATCGTGGTGTTCTGTGGGTTGGGCGAGTCGCCGCCTTCCCCGCCTTGGCCGCCGTTCCCCCAACCGTAGCTGGGGCCGTGCCCCGCCGTGTTGCTTTCGAAGACCGCGGAGTAGACGTTGAGAGTGCCAGTGCCGGTGCTGTGGATCGCGCCACCCGCCGAGTCGCCGCCGTCGCCCGCGTTTCCGCCGTTGCCGCCGTCGCCGACCGGCGGCTCGACGTTGCCGTTGCCGTTGCCGCCGTTGCCGCCCGAGCCGCCGTTGCCGCCGCCATACGCGGCGGCCTCGGGCCCTTTGAAGACGGCATCGGTCAGGTTGACCGTGCCCTCGCTGTAGATCGCGCCACCGTAGGCGTTTCCCGCATCCCCCCCGGCGCCCGCATCCCCTCCGGCGCCGCTGTAGCTGCCGGGTTTGCCGTACCAGATTTCGTAGCCGCCGCAGCAGGGCCCGCCGCCGTAGCCACCGCGCCCGGCCCAACCCCCCTGCCCCCCGTTGCCGCCGTTGCCGCCGGCGCCGCTGTACGCCGCCGCTTCCTGGAAGAGCGTGCCGGTGACGTTCAAGGTCGCGCCTGGCTCCACATACACGGCGCCGCCCTTCGCGTCGCCGCCGCTGCCTCCGTCGCCGCCGTCGGCTCCGTCAGCCGCCAGGCCGCCATTGCCGCCGTAGATCCCCTGGTTGCAGTCGAAGGCGCCTTCCGGGCTGCCACCTTTGCCGCCGCTTCCCCCGCTGCCGCCGCTTCCCCCGTTCCCTCCCCTCTCGCCTTGGATGATCCCGGAGAGGCGGCCACCGTAGACGGTCACTTCTGCGCCGGACTCGATGTAGATCGCGCCGCCGAGCACGTCGGCGCCGTCCGCGCCCGCGCCGCCGCCGCTGACCGCCGGCGTCCCGTCTCCGCCATTTCCGGCTTTGGCGCCCGCGTTCCCGGCCGTGCAGGGGATATTGGCGCCCGGTGCCCCGTTGGTCCCGGATACCCCCGCCGCCCCACTGGCAGCCGAGTTCGAGAACCGACGGCCGCGGACCTTGAGGTTGACCAACTCGAGCTCGCCGCTGACGACATCGAAAGCGCGGCCGCTGTCGTTGAGTACAAACACCGAGAGGCCGCTCGCGTCGAGCGAGACCGAAGAGGTGACCGTCAGCGGCGAGGAGAGTTCGATGCTGTGGTTTCCGGCCGAGCATTCGAAGGCGTACTCGCCGCCCGAGTCCACGGCTTCGCGCAGCTTCGTCTCCCCCTCGCATTCGGTGATCGGGGTTGCGACCGCGCCGGCCTCAGAGGGGATCGAGAGAGCGACCAGGGCAAGGGCCGCGGCGCAGGCAACACGCGCCCGGCGAGTGGGCGACAGAGAGGCGGTGGCCGTTCTCAGGCTGGACATGGCAGGTTCAACACCGTTCGAACACCTCACACCATACGGGTTTCCAACCTGGGCACCAGAGCTGCATCTGGTGAAGTTCAGGTGACGATCGGCGTGGCGATCGCCAGGTAGACGGCGATCGAGAGCAGGTCCTGGATGATCGTCGCCAGGGGCCCCGATCCGAACGCTGGATCGCTGCCGAGGCGCGAGAGCAGACGGGGCAGTGCAGTCGCCACCGTGGTCGCGATCGAGCAGCTCGCGATGAGGGCCAGACCGACCGCGAGGGCGACGTCGGCATTGCCCCAGCCGATCAGGGCGAAGGGAAAGAACGCGAGCCCGATCAAGACGCCGATCAGGACCCCGGTGATCAGCTCTCGCCGGACCACGGTCGGCATGTCGACGCCGGCGCTCATCCCGCGGATCAGCAGCGTCTCGGTCTGCGTGCCGACCGCGTCGGCCATGTAGACGACGGCGGGGAGGAAGAACGCGAGGAGGACCACCTCGTCCAGCTGGGCCTCGAAGGAGCCGACGATCAGCGCCGAGGCCATCGCCCCGAGGAGGCCGACCAGCAGCCAGGGCAGGCGGTGCAGGAGCCGCCGGCTGATCGGCTCTTCGGCCGCCAGACGGGCCCGTCCGCTGCTGGCGAGATAGCCACCCAGGCGGGCTGCGTCCTCGTCGTGCTCCGCAAGCAGGCGGCCGATCAGCTTGTGGGATGGAACGAGTCCGACGAACAGGCCGTCCGGGCCAAGCACGGCGAGGTTGCTCTGCCGGCGGCGCACCATCTGCCAAGCGGCCGCCTCCTCGGACTCGCCCGGCCGGATCACCGCCGGATCGCGGTCGGCCAGGTCCCCGAGAGGCGTCTGCCCGGAAGCCTCCAGCAACCGGCTCAGCGCCACCAGTCCGACCAGCCTGCCCCGGTCGAGCACGACGACCTCATCGACGAAATCGAACGACCTGCCGACCATCGAGCGACGGACCTCTGCGGCGGTCTGCGATGGCGAAACGACCGGGACCCGATCGGTTGAGTGATCCTTCGCCTCTCCGGTGAACAGGTCGCGCGATGCGTCCATCGAAAGCCCATTGGATCAAACGCCGAGCACGGAGCTCAAGCCGAGCATCACCGAGGCCCCGATGGCGACCCCGACGCTTGGCCCAAGAGGCTGCCGCCTCGCGTAGGCCTTCGGCAGCATCTCGACCACGATCAGCGCCAGCATCGCACCAGCGGCAAAGGCGAAGGAGAAGGGGAGCAGGCCGCTGATCTCCTCCACCGCCAGGAAGGCGATCAGAGCGCCGACCGGCTGCGGTGCGCTGGTCGCCACCGCGGCCCAGAACTGGCGGGCACGCCCGAATCCCGCTTCCTGCATCGGGATCGCGACGCTGGTTCCCTCCGGCACGTTCTGGATGCCGATCGCGAGGATCACGAACAGGCTCAGCCCCGCCCGGTCCGAGGCGAAGGCGGTGCCGATCGCGAATCCCTCCGGCAGGCTGTGGACGAAGAGGACGAAGAAGACGAGGGCCGACGTTCGCGTTCCAGGGCCGGTGCGACCCATGAAGCCGTGGTCGGGCCCGAAGCGCCGGCTGACCGCAACGAGGAAGACGATGCCGACCGCGAGGCCGGCGACCACCTCAGCGACTGAGCCTTCTTCGGTTGCCGGGATGAGCAGTCCGGCGAGGGCGGCGACGCCCATCACGCCCGCGGCAAAGCCGAGCAGAAAGGGCGTTGCCCGCTCGGTGCGACGCCCGAAGAGAAAAACCGGGATCGCGCCGAGCCCGGTGGCCAGCGCGGTCGCCGAGGCGGCCAGCAAGAGGACGACGACTTCCGGCATTCAGCGTGCGCTTGCGTCGGAGCAACGGGTCGCCATTGCGGCGCATCATCGCAACTCCTCCCGTGCGGATATCGGAGCGAAGAGACCTCAACAAGCAGGGAGGCATAATGGCCGGCATGCGAGGGGAGGAGTGGACGGTCGACGAGCGGCGGGTCCGGGAGTACCTCGCCCGCGCTGACGAGTTTCCCCACCGCACCGAGGGAGAGGGCGTTCTGCTCGAGCATGTGCCGCGCGGCGTTCGTCGCGTCCTCGATCTCGGCACGGGAAACGGGCGCCTGCTCGCCGTCCTGCTGGCCGACCGTCCGGAGACGGCCGGCGTGGGCCTCGACTTCTCCGAGCTGATGCTCGAGGGCGCGCGCGAGCGCTTCGACGGCGATGGGCGCGTCGAGCTGGTCGAACACGACCTCGCCGAGCCGCTGCCGCCGCTCGGGCGCTTCGACGCCGTCGTCTCGTCTTTCGCGATCCACCACCTCGAGCACGAGCGCAAGCGGTCGCTGTACGAGGAGGTTTTCGAGCTGCTCGAGCCCGGCGGGGTCTTCGCCAACTTCGAGCACGTCGCCTCGCCGACCCAGCGGCTGCACCTCGCGTTCTTCGCCGCGATCGACGAGCCGATCGAGAACGAGGACCCCTCCGACCGCCTGCTCGACGTCGAGACCCAGCTCGGCTGGCTGCGCGAGCTCGGCTTCGACGACGTCGACTGCTACTGGAAGTGGCTCGAGATGGCGCTGCTCGTCGGCGTCAAGCCGGTCGTCCGGTAGGACGCTCGCCTCGCGGGCTCTCTGTGCCCGAATACGCTGGGGCGATGGAGATCACGCTGCTGCGCAACGCAACCCTCGTCATCGAGGGGGCCGGACAGCGACTGGTCGTCGATCCGTCGCTGGCACCGCCGCGACGGCGGCCCCCACTCTCCCTGGTCAGGTCGCGGCCGGCGCTCAACCCGACCGTGGCGCTGCCCGAGGGATCCGACCGGAAGCTCACCGGGCTGACCGGCGCCCTCATAACGCACTTCCGCTTCGGCCACTCCGACCATCTCGACAAGCCCGGCCGGCGGCTGCTCGCGGAGTCGGGGGTCCCGACCGCGTGCCAACCGGCCGATGCGCGGACGCTGCGCAGGGCCGGGGTCGACGCGCGCCCCGTCCCCCCGGGCCAGACAGTCGACCTCTTCGGCGGCCAGCTGGCCTCGGTGCCCGCCAGGCACGGTCACGGCTTGATCGGGCGGCTGATGGGGCCCGGGGTCGGGTACATGCTGCGCCTCCCCGGCGAGCCCTCGCTCTACCTCTCAGGCGACACCGTCCTCACCGACGAGGTTCGTGCCACGCTTGAGCGAGAGCAACCCGACATCGCGGTGATGCACTCCGGCGGCGCCCAGTTGGACGTCGGCTCCCCGATCCTGATGACGCTGCCCGAACAGCGCGAGTTCATCTGTTGCGCCCCCGGGCGCGTGATCGCCGTCCACATGGAGGCACTCGATCACTGCGGGCTGGGACGGGCTGAGCTGAGGGACGCCCTGCAGGGGACCGGCTCCCTCAACCGTGTCGAGATCCCCGCCGACGGCGAGACAGTCTCCGTACGCCTGAACCGTTGCCGAGCTCGGTAGTCCGCCGCAACACCCAACGGAAGATCGCGGATGCCCGCCGGCCCCCCGTATGGGAGGTTCCAGGGCATGAGCCAAGCAGAGCGCACGCCGCAGACCGCACCGTTGACCGAGCTCATCGACCTCTCCGGCCGCGCCGCGATCGTCACCGGGGGCGCGATGG
The DNA here is from genome assembly GCA_963801245.1 of uncultured Solirubrobacterales bacterium. GTDB lineage: Bacteria > Actinomycetota > Thermoleophilia > Solirubrobacterales > 70-9 > VRUE01. The sequence goes on along the minus strand of CAWDEA010000003.1, from coordinate 152,568 downwards.
GGATCGGGCTCGGCATCGCCCGCCGCCTCCACGAGGCCGGTGCGAGCGTCGTCGTCGCCGACCTGGACGCCGACGCCGGCAAGGACGTGGCCGAGGCCCTGCGGGCGCAGCGGGCCGACAGCGCGCTCGCGGTCGGCTGCGACGTCAGCGATCCCGAGGACGTCGAGAACGCAGTGCAGGCTGCGGTCGAGGCGTTCGGCGGCCTCGACATCCTCGTCAACAACGCGGGGATCTTCCCGATGCTGCCGCTGAGCGAACTGGACCTCGAGACCTTCCAGCGCGTCCTCGCGGTCAACCTGACCGGCCTCTTCCTCTGCACGAAGGCCGCCTCGGCGCGCATGATCGCCCAGGGACGGGGCGGCAAGATCGTCAACATCACCTCGATCGACGCGCTGCACCCCTCGATGGTCGGGCTCGCCCACTACGACGCCTCCAAGCACGGCGCCTGGGGCTTCACCAAGAACGTCGCCCTGGAGCTCGCTCCGCATGGCATCGCGGTCAACGCGATCGCCCCGGGCGCGATCCGGACGCCGGGCGTCGGCGACATCGACCAGGCGACCCTGGAGGCATTCGCGGCGATGATCCCGATGCGGCGGATGGGCGACCCCGACGAGATCGGGCGCGCGACCCTGTTCCTCGCCTCCGAGCTTCTCCAGCTACGTGACCGGCGCCCAGATCGTCGTCGACGGCGGCCGTTTGCTGACCTAACCGCTCTTCCGTCATCCTGTTCGGGCCGCCGTGAGCCGAACAGGATTCCCTCGAAGAGAGAGCAGCACCCGGGCGGTCGCCCTCAGCCACCGCGTCGCGATCGCCCTCGCGGCCCTGGCCGCCCTGACACTTCTCACCCTGCAGGCGCCCCCGGCGCAGGCAAAGACCACGATCGGCTTCTGGGCCGGCGAGGCCGTTCCCGGCACGAACTGGGACGAACCGGACACCTACTGGAACCGGCGCGACACGAGCGCCTACACCCCGTACCTCTGGAGCGTCCTGCGCGACAACCGCATCCCCCTCTACCTCAACCTCCGCTACCGGCGCGACTTCGGGCCCGTTCCCCCGGGCATGCCCCACCGCCGCGACGGGCTGGCGATCGTCCGCAAGGCCAACCGGCTCGGCGTGCCGGTCTGGGGATGGGTCCTGGTCCCCTTCACCTCCGGCTACTGGTCGTGGGACGGAGCGGCGGCCGAGCACCTCGACGCCGTCAAGGGGCTCGTCCGCTGGGCACGGGCCAAGCATCTTCGCCTGCGCGGCGTCGTCCTCGACCCGGAGCCGCAGCTCAACACGCCCTTCGAGACCTCGTCCGCGCTGCTGGGGGCCGGCGACGGCACCGCGCTGCCGTCGCTCCTTCAGCGCACGATCGACCCCGCCGGGCAGTGCGCGGCCTGGCAGGGGTACGCCCGCATCGCGCGCTGGGCGAGGAGCCACCGCGTCCGCCTCGCGGCCGCGCCGGCACCGCTGGCGCTCGACGACATCGCGGACGGCCGCCTGGCGCTCCAGGACGCGGCCGGGTTCGTCGTCCCGAACGCCGGCTGGGACGCGCTCTTCTTCCAGGCCTACCGCAGCGTCTTCTCCTACTACCTGGGGCACGACCCCGGATCGGGCATCGTCTCGTCCTACTTTCGCTCCGCCCGGAGCGAATTCGGCGACACCGGCCAGGTCAGCCTCGGCAGCTCCGGCCGCGGCCCGTACCGGCGCTTCTCGCGCCTCGTTCGCGACGTCCGCCTGGCGGCGACCCTCGGCGCTCGCCACGTGCCGATCTACTCGCTCGAGCGGACCCTGAGGGCTTACGGCGGACCGCGCTCGGTCCTCCGGCTGGCCCAGGCCGCAGATCGCCCCTTCACCGGATCCGGGCGGGCCAGGGCGTCCGCGCCCACGCCCCAGGCCACGGCGGTCCGGGCAGCGATCCGCCGCGCCGACGCGGCCGCGCTGGCCGCCACCGCGCAGGCCACCGACGCCAGCGGCGCCCCGCTGCTCGCCAACTCCTGGCCCTACGGCTGCGGCAGCTGGGTGCCGATCGAATAGGGGCAGTCCGGCAAGGGGGTGGATGATCTCAGCGTGGAGCTGGGCCTCGCCATCGCCTTCTCGATCGCCTTCGCGCTGACCAACGGGTTTCACGACGCCGCCAACGCAATCGCCACGCTGGTCGCGACGAGGGGCGCGCGGCCCGGGCAGGCGATCGTCCTCGCCACCGTCTTCAACATGCTCGGGGCGCTGCTGGTGGGGACCGCCGTGGCGGACACGATCGCCGGAATCGTCGAGGTGCCGGCGGCGGACGCGGTCGAGGCGATCGGTGCCGGGGTCCTCGCGGCGACGACCTGGAACCTGCTGACCTGGTGGCGGGGACTGCCCTCGAGCTTCGGCCCACGCCCTGGTCGGCGGCCTCGTCGGCTCGGCCGTCGCCCTGGCCGGTGCCGACGCGGTCCAGTGGGGCGGCCTCGACGGCTGGCGGCCGGTTGGCGTCCTCGGGGTCCTGATCGTCCTCGCGGTCTCGCCGCTGCTGGGACTCGGCTTCGGGTTCGGCTTCTCGCGCCTCGACGCGCGCCTCCTGCGACGGGCGACCCAGCGGGTGAGGGGCCCTGTCCGCGGCGCGGAGTGGGCGATGTCGGCCGCGCTCTCCTTCGGCCACGGCGCCAACGACGCGCAGAAGGCGATGGGCGTGATCGCCGCGCTGCTGCTCGCCAGCGGCCAGATCGAGACGCTCTCGGTGCCCCTCTGGGTCAAGCTCGCCTGCGGCGCCGCGCTGACGCTCGGCACCGCGATGGGCGGCTGGCGGATCATCCGCACGATCGGGCGGCGCATCTTCCGCCTGGCGCCGATCGACGGCTTCGCCAGCCAGAGCGCCTCCACCGCGGTGATCCTCCCCGCCTCCTTCCTCGGCGCGCCGGTCTCGACCACGCAGGTCGTCGCCTCCTCGGTCGTCGGGGTCGGCGGCGGGCGGCGGCGCTGGCACCATGTCCGCTGGACGGTGGTGCGGTCGATCGCCTTCGCCTGGCTGCTCACCCTTCCGGCCTCGGCTTGCCTCGGGGCGATAATGCTGGTGATCTGGAGGGCAGTCTGATGACGCGCAAGCACTGGTTCCTGCCGCAGACGCCCGACGTGCTCGGGATGCTGCGGCAGCAGATGGCGATCACGGTCGAAGGGGCGGACGAGCTGGTCGCCTGGGCCAAGGGGGACGCCGGGGCGGCCGACCGGCTGCGCAAGCACGAGCACCGCGCGGACGACAGCAAGCGCGAGCTGCGCGAAGCGCTGACCGATGCGTTCTCGACGCCGCTGGCCCTCGAGGACATCTTCGAGCTCTCCCGCGGAATCGACGAAATCGTCAACGACGCCAAGAACCTCGTCGGCGAGGCCGAGGCGATGCGGACCGGCCCGGACGCCGCGATCGCCGAGATGGCGGAGGAGGTCGCCGCCGGCACGAAGCAGCTCGCCCACGCGCTCGAGCTGCTCGAGGCCGGCGACCGCGCCGGGGCAACCGCCGCCGCCGACCGCGCGGTCAAGGACCAGCGCCACCTCCAGCACACCTACCGGGCCTCGATGTCGGCCCTTGTCGAGGTGTCCGACCAGCACGAGCTGGCCGCCCGCCGTGAGCTCTACCGCCGCCTCGCCCGCACCGGCAACGAACTGGCCCGGGTGGCCGAGCGGATCTGGTACTCGGTGCTGAAGGAAAGCTAGGCGGGTGTGGGCTCGGGGTCCAGCCGCGGCGGGTCGGGCCCGGCCTGCAGCTCGTCGAAACGGCGATCCGGCAGGCGCCGCGTGGACCAGAAGGAGCAGACGGTGAGGAAGGCGGCGAAGAGGAAGGCCGTCTTCAGCGCCTCGATCTGGGCATCTTCGTAGTTCTCGACCAGGGCGTCGGTGGTCGCCGCGTCGAGCCCGGCGGCGGTCGCGCCGGCACGGACCTCTTCGGAGGAGACGAAGCTCCCCCCCGCGCTCAGCTGCACCTCGAGCTGGTCGCTGACCTCGCCGGAGATCCGCGGGTCATCGGCGACGTTCGAGGTGAAGGCTGCTATCAGGCCGGTGATCACGATCGCGCCCAGCAGCGCCGTGCCCAGCGAGGAGCCGAGCTGCTGGGAGGTGCTCTGCAGGCCGCCCGCCTCGCTGCGGTCGTCGTCTCCGACGGCCGACTGGACGACGTTGCCGAGCTGGGAGACGATCAGGCCCATGCCGACGCCGAGCACTCCCATCGCGATCAGGAACGAGGAGTTGTCGAGCTCGGGCTCGATCGTCCCGAGCAGCATCAGGATCGCGACGAAAACGATCAGCAGGCCGGTGCGGACCAGCGGTTTCGGCGCGAACCGCTTCGCCAGCGCCGAGCCACCGAGGGCGGCGAAGAAGAGGCCGGCGGAGGCCGGCAGCATCCGCACCCCCGTTTCGAGCGCGTCGAGGCCGTGGACGACCTGGAGGAAGAGCGGGATCGTGAAGAAGATGCCCATCAGGATCAGGTTCTGGGCGAGGAACATCGCGACGCCGCCGCGCAGCTGGGAGATGCCCAGCAGCGGCAGGTGGACGAGGGGGTCCTGGCCGAGGCGTTCGCGGCGGCGCTCCCAGGCCACGAAGGCGGCGAGGACGAGCCCTCCGGCGCCGATCACGAACGGGGTCAGCGAGAAGCCGAAGGGCTCGATCGGCGAGTTGCGCGGCGCCAGCCAGCCCCAGTTGCTCGCCTGCAGCACGCCGAAGACGATCAGGGCGAGGCCAGAGGCGGAGAGGACGCTGCCGACCCAGTCGAGGCTGGGGACGGGTCCCTCGCGCTCGGGCTCGCGGATCAGGCGCGTGCCCAGCAGGATGCCGATCGCGACGACGACCTCGCCGACGAAGACGACGCGCCAGCTGAGCTCGGTCGTCGCCCAGCCGCCGAGGATCGGGCCGACGGCGATGCCGGCACCGGCGACCCCGCCGAGCACCCCGTAGGCGATCGCCCGGTCGGCCCCTTTGTAGTTGCCGGCGACGAGGGCGATCAGGGCCGGGATGACGAGCGCCGCGCCGATCCCCTCGAGGACCGACCAGCCGAGCATCAGCGAGGGCACGCTCCAGGACGCCGCCGTCAGCCCCGAGCCGACGCCGTAGATGCAGAGCCCGATCGAGAAGGCACGGCGCCGTCCCCAGATGTCGCCGAGCTTGCCGCCGGTCAGCATCAGGCCGGCCATGACCAGCGCGTAGAAGGCGATCACCATCTGGATCGTGGTGACCGTGGTGTCGAAGTCTTCGACCAGCTGGGAGATCGCGACGTTCATCACGGCCTGGTCGAGCACCATCAGGAACTGCGCAATCGCCAGGACGGCAAGGACTCCCCACTTGGTCATCACGGGCAGCATCGCATCTATCGAGGCGGATGACCAATCCTTCGATTGGTCGAGTCCCCGGTACGGTGCGGGCGTGCGCGGGAGTCGGAGATGAGAGCGCTCGTCCAGCGGGTCAGCCAGGCCGCAGTCGACGTCGAGGGCGAGCGGGTGGCGCAGATCGGCCCCGGCATGCTGATCCTGCTCGGGGTGAGGCGCGGCGACTCCGCCGAGGAGGCCGACCGGCTGGCGGACAAGGTGCGGGCGCTGCGGATCTTCGACGACGCCGAGGGGCGGATGAACGAGCCGCTCGGCGAGCGCGAGGTGCTCTGCGTAAGCCAGTTCACCCTCTACGGCGACACCCGCAAGGGCAACCGCCCCAGCTACATGGACGCGGCCCCCGGCGCCGAGGCCGAGCCCCTCTACGACCGCTTCTGCGAGCGCCTCGGCGCCGCCAAGGGCGTCTTCGGCGCTGGCATGGGTGTGGCCCTGGTCAACGACGGCCCCGTGACCCTTCTGCTGGAGTCGTGACCGGCCGCTCGACACCCCTTCCGGTGCGCCGCCAACCCGTTCCGGTGCGCTTTATGTGGTCATGGGTCGCATAAAGCGCACCGGAAGCGAGGGGGTGGTGATTCGGGAGGCGACGGAGCGGGACGCGGAGGCGGTGGTGGCGCTCTGGACCGAGGCGTACTTCGCCGAAGGCGAGGGTGGCCGGAACGCTCCCTACGCCCGATCCGACTTCGACGCCACGGCGGCGGCCGCGGCGCACCTCCTCGTCGCCGAAGTCGGCGGCGCGGCCATCGGCGTCGTCGCCTTGCTCGCCCCGGGCGAGCCGAGCTGCGCCGTCGCCCGCGAGGGAGAGGCGGAACTGGCCCGGCTCGTCGTCGCCGCGGGCTCGCGGCGGCAGGGAATCGGCCGCGCTCTGGCGGAACGCTGCGCGGCACTGGCGCTGGGGAAAAGCTGGCCGGCGATCGCGCTGTGGAGCCGCCCCTACCAGGCAATGGGCCACAAGCTCTACGAGTCGCTCGGCTACATGCGGGAGCCCGAGCGCGACAGCGTCGACGAGACCGGCTTCGGCCGTCTCGTCTTCCGGCTCTCACTCGAGCAACAGTCGCCCTCCCAACGCTGACTTCGCCTTTTTGGGTGCTATATCCCCCATAAAGACGAAGTCAGCGTTGGGAGAATGGCGGCCGTGGAGAACCTCACCACACACATGGAGGGATCGATCGTCACGCTCGAGCCCCTGCGGGAAGAGCACGCCGAGGAGCTCTGGGCGGCTGCGCAGCCGGCGGAGATCTGGGCCTGGCTGGCGAACCTGAACGAGCGCGACCGCTTCGACCCGTGGATGCGACTCGCGGTGGAAGCTGCGGAGGCCGGCACCGAGGGACCGTTCACCACCCGCGACGCCCGCACCGGCCGGGCGATCGGCAGCAGCCGCTTCCTGCACGTCCGCCCCGCCGACCGCGTCGTCGAGATCGGCTGGACCTGGCTGCACCCGAGCGCCTGGCGCAGCGGCGCCAACGTCGAGGCCAAGCTGCTGATGATGAGCCACGCCTTCGAGGCCCTCGATTGCGTCCGGGTCGAGTTCAAGACCGACGCCCGCAACGAGCGCTCCCGCGCCGCCCTCGCCGCCCTGCCCGCCCAGTTCGAGGGCATCCTGCGCAATCACATGATCGTCCCCGACGTCGGCCAGCGCGACTCGGCCTACTTCAGCGTGATCGACTCCGAGTGGCCCGAGGTCCGCGCCAACCTGGAGCGGCGGCTCGAGCGCGGCGAGAGCTAGCTGCCCAGCGCCCGGTCGATGAACGGGCCGAGCAGGTCGCCGGCCTGGCTGGCGGTCTTCTCGGGCGAGTCGCTGGGCGCGGTGATGTAGCTGATCGCCAAGCGGACCAGCGACTCCGCGAGGAGCTTCACGTCGGCCTCGGGGGCCTGGGGCCAGCCACCTTCGATCGTCGCGGTGAGGCGAGCCGTGGCCCAGTGGAGCACCGGTATCCCCTGCGTGGTGACGAAGGGGAGCATCCCGCCGGTGCCGTCGTCGCTGAGCAGGATGTGGACGAGCGGGTCCTCGCCGGCTGCGTGGAGGAAGGCCGCGAGCGCCGCGCCGATCGCAGCGCGGGGATCGTCGAGGTGCTCGCGCACGGCGGCGTCGACGCCGTCGAGGAAGCGTTCGCCCTCGTGGATGACGAAGGCCTGGCCGAACTCGTCGCGGCTGCCGAACTCCTTGTAGAGGGTCTGGCGGCTGACGCCGGCGGCGCCGGCGATGTCGGACATCGTGATCTCCGACCAGGCGCGGCTCTGCAGCTCGTCGCGCGCCGCCCCGAACAGGGTCTCGCGCAGCAGCTCCTTGGCGGCCTGCGGGTAGGGCGTGCGTGCGGTCGCCACGGCCGGAATCGTGCCAGCCGCCGCGGTCACTCGCCCGCAGCCTCCCCATCGGGCTCGAAGTCGACCTTGTCGCGCACCCCGCAGTCGGGGCAGGCCCAGTCGTCGGGAACGTCGCTCCACGGCGTCCCCGCCGGGAAGCCCTCGCGCGGATGGCCCTGCTCCTCGTCGTAGTACGTACCCGCAGCCGGGGCAGCGCCAGCGGCTCACGCCGTCGCTCCCGTAGCGGGCGAGGACGCGCCCGAGCTTGCGCGGCTGGATGTTGGCCCGGGTGACGTCGCCGTCGTAGTGCTCGAGCAGCCGCGGGTCCATCACCCGGCGCCAGAGCGGCGGGAACCAGGCGAGCACGATCATCCCGGCGTAGCCGGTCGGCAGCTGCGGCGCCTCGTCGACGTGGCGCAGGGCCTGGTAGCGCCGGGTCGGGTTGGCGTGGTGGTCGCTGTGGCGCTGCAGGTGGTAGAGCAGGACGTTGGAGGCGACGTTGTTGCTGTTCCAGCTGTGCTCGGGAAGGCAGCGCTCGTAGCGGCCGTCCTCGCGCTTCTGGCGCAGCAGCCCGTAGTGCTCGAGGTAGTTGACGACCTCCAGCAGCGAGAAGCCGAGGACCGCCTGGATCAGCAGGTAGGGCAGGACCACCCAGCCGAAGACGGCGACCAGCACGCCGAACAGCACGACGGTCATCGCCCAGGCGCTGAGGATGTCGTTGTGCAGCGTCCAGTGCGACTTGCCGAGGCGGTCGAGGCGCTCGGCCTCGATGCCCCAGGCGGAGCGTCAGGCTGCCCGTCACCGTGCGCGGCAGGAAGGCCCAGAAGCTCTCCCCCAGGCGCGAGCTGGCCGGGTCCTCGGGGGTGGCGACGCGGACGTGATGGCCGCGGTTGTGCTCGATGAAGAAGTGGCCGTAGCCGGTCTGGGCGAGCGCGACGCGGCTCAGCCAGCGCTCGCAGCTGGTGCGCTTGTGGCCGAGCTCGTGGGCGGTGTTGATCGCGATCCCGCCGACCACGCCCATCGTCATCGCCAGGCCGAGGCTCTCGAAAACCGAGAGGTCGCCGCTCGACCACAGCCAGCAGGCGAAGACCAGGCCGGCGTACTGGACCGGGATGAAGAGGTAGGTGCACCAGCGGTAGTAGCGATCCTGCTCGAGCCACTTGAGCACGCTGTCGGGCGGGTTGCTCGGGTCGAGCCCGATCGCGATGTCGAGGATCGGGAAGACGACGAAGACGAGCAGCGGCCCGAAGAACCAGAAGAAGTCGAAGCCGGTCAGCTCGACGCTGGCCCAGGCGATGAAGGGCGCGAAGGGGACGACCAGTCCGAGCAGCCAGGCGTAGCGCTTGGCGTCGCGCCAGGTGGCGGGGTTGAGCTCGATCGCCGGCCCGTGGTCGTGATGGCTATGGGTTGCTGCCTCCATCGCTCCTCCTTGTCAAATTCCCAGGTTGCGTCCTGTTGGTTGACAAAGTAGCGAACTTTGTAAATCAGCGCAACACTAGGATGCCCATTGTCGAGGACGATCTGGCCCGCGTCCCGCTACCATCCCGCCCGTGTACACGCTCCTCAGCTTCCTCCAGGTGATCATCTCCGTGGTGCTGATCTTCCTGATCCTCCTGCACTCCGGGAAAGACGCCGGCCTCTCCGGCGCCTTCGGCATCGGCGGCGGGGGCAGCTCCTTCGGCGGCGGCTCGATGGTCGAGCGCAACCTCGACCGGGCGACGATCTTCTTCGCGATCCTCTTCGTCGTCAACACGCTGGTACTGCTGAAGATCTAGCGCCGGCTGACGCCGGTCGAGGATCTCGACCGCCTCCCTGCGCAGCTCGGCATCGAGCAGGGCGAAGTCCTCGTCGGAGAGCTTGCCGGCGGCGTGGTCCAGCTCGGCGTCGCGGATCTCGCGGTACTTGGCTTCCTTGAGCGCCTCCAGCTCGGCGTCGGCGACCGGTCGCACGCGCGGGCGGCGGGCCGGCCAGATCGCGATCAGTGCGCCGGAGAGGGCGATCAGGCCGCCGATCCACATCCAGGTCACCAGCGGGTTGACGATCACGCGGAACGTCGCGACCGAGTCGTCGGCCAGGTAGCCGCGGGCGATCCGCTCCGCGGTCGCCGCCTGCAGCCGCTCGATCTGGGCGAGAGCGACCGGGCGCAGCTGCGGGTTGGCGGCCGCGGCCCGCATCAGCTGGGCGACGGCGCGGCACTGGGGCGGCGTCCCCGGCGCGCCGCCGACGCAGGCGCGGAAGCCCTCGTCGGCCGCCCGCACGCGGCGCTGGACCGCCGCGATGTCCGGCGCCAGCGACGTCCAGAAGTCGCTGGCGAGGCCGGCCTTCAGCCCGACCTCGCTGGTCGCCTCTCCGTCGAAGAAGCTGGAGATCGTGCCGCTCTGCTGGCCGGTCGGGCGGTAGAAGCGCCGGGCCGGGCGCAGGACGAAGGAGCGATCGCCCTGCCGCACGGCGAGGATGGCGCCGAAGCTGAGCTTCTGCGCGTCGACCGCGACCGTCGGGCGCTCGTAGGTGACCGTGCGGCCGTCGACCTCGGCGCTCTCCCCCGGCGCCAGGCGCACGTCGCGGTTGGTCTGGAAGCTGGAGGACGCGGCGATCCCGATCAGCAGGACGGCGATGCCGATGTGGACGATGTAGCCGCCGTAGCGCCGCCGGTTGCGTGGAGACGATCCCGACCAGGGCCGCCGGCAGCGAGCCGCCGCGCAGCGAGCGCCGCGCAGCCGCGCCGCGCCAGAACTCCTGCGCGAGGCCGACCAGGGCGAAGGTCGGCGAAGACGAAGAGGGCGAGGGCCCAGGGCTCCGAGGCGGCGTCGGCGAAGAGGGCGAGCCCGACGCCCACCGCGGCCGCCACCGCGGCCGGGACGAAGAAGACCCGCTTCGCCGTCGCCCAGCTGACCCGGCGCCAGGCGAGCAGCGGGCCGATCCCGGTGAAGAGGACGAGCAGGATCGCCAGCGGGGTCGTGTAGCGGTCGAACCAGGGAGCCGCGAGCGAGGACTTGTTGCCGGTGAAGAGTTCGGAGATCAGCGGGAAGAAGGTGCCCCAGAAGATCGTCGCGCAGAGCGCGACGAGGAGCAGGTTGTTGACGACGAAGACGGCCTCGCGCGAGACGAGCGAGTCGATCCGCTTCTGCGAGCGCAGGTCGTCGAGACGGGAGACGATCAGCGCCGTCGAGCCGATCAGCACCACCCCGATCAGGCCGAGGATGTAGGGGCCGACGGTGCTGTCGCCGAAGGCGTGGATCGACTGCAGGACGCCGGAGCGGACGAGGAAGGTGCCGAGCAGCGCCAGCGAGAAGGTGGCGACGATCAGGCAGGCGTTCCAGACCTTCAGCATCCCGCGCTTCTCCTGGACCATGATCGAGTGCAGGAAGGCGGTGCCGATCAGCCACGGCATCAGCGCCGCGTTCTCGACCGGGTCCCAGGCCCAGTAGCCGCCCCAGCCGAGCTCGGTGTAGGACCAGCGGGCGCCGAGCAGGAGGCCGAAGCCGAGCAGCGCCCAGGCGATCAGGGCGAAGCGGCGCGTGGCGCGGATCCAGGAGGCGTCGAGGCGGCGAGCGAAGAGGGCGCCGATCGCGAAGGCGAAGGGGATCGTGAAGGCGACGTACCCCGAGTAGAGCATCGGCGGGTGGATCATCATGCTCGGGTGCTGCAGCAGCGGGTTGAGCCCGACGCCGTCGGCGGGCACCGGGCTCGAGGGTGGCGAAGGGGTTGACCCCGCCGGCGAAGAGCATCAGCCCGGTGAAGAAGGCCGCGACCCCGGCCATCACCGCGGTCGCGTAGGGGACGATCTCGCGCAGCTTGCCGCGGGTCGCGTAGAGGGCGAGCGAGGAGGCGATCGAGAGCACCCAGGCCCAGAGCAGCAGCGAGCCCTCCTGGCTCGACCACATCGCCGCCAGCTTGTAGAAGGTCGGCGTCTCGATCGAGGAGTGCTGCTGGACGATGTTGAACGAGAAGTCGTCGTTGGCGAAGGCGATCTCGATCAGGACGACGCAGACGGTGAGCAGGGCGCACGCCGCGTAGACGGCCCGGCGCGAGGCCAGGACCCAGCGCTCGCTCCCCTTTGCGGCCGACGAGCGCGAAGGCGGCCGCGAAGACCATCGCGAGGAAGGCCAGCGCCAGCGCGGCGCTGCCGAGGCTAGCCGTCATTCGAGGTCGTGAACTTCGACGGGCACTTGGTCACCAGCGTGTCGGGCTCGCCGACGAAGACGCCGCTCTCGACCGCCCCGGTGAGGACGATCTCGCGCCCGCCGCGGAACGGGTCGGGGACGGTGCCGCTGTAGGTGACCGGGATGCTCTCGCCGCCCCCGTCGCGGTCGGCGACGCGGAAGCGCAGTCCGCTCGCCGCCGCGCCGGACCGAGCCCTTGACCACCCTGCCGGTCATGTCGTAGCTGGTGCCAGGAGCCGCGCTGAGCAGTTCCGAGGGCTCCTTCGCCTCGGTCGAGGCGCTGAAGGACGTGTAGACGAGTGCCGCCGCCAGCAGCACGGCGACGCCGAGCGCGACGACGAGCCGGATCTTCCGCTTGCGCTGGGGATCCACGAGCGGCGAATTATCCGCAATCCCCGTGAGAGAATCGAGCCCGATGGCCGACGACCAGGTCCTCCTGATCACCGGAGCGAGCAGCGGCATCGGTGCCGCGACGGCGCGGGCTGCCGCCGCCAGGTCATCGGCTGGTGCTGGCTGCGCGGCGACTCGAGCCGCTGGAGGAGCTGGTCGCCGAGCTCGGCGGCGAGGAGCGGGCGCTCGGCGGTGCGCTGCGACGTCACCGAGTGGGACCAGGTCGAGGCGATGACCGCCGCCGCCCTGGAGCGCTTCGGCCGGATCGACGCCGTCTTCGCCAACGCCGGCTTCGGTGCGACGCGCGGCTTCCTCGAGGAGTCGGTCGAGCACTGGCGCTCGATGGTCCTCACCAACGTCTACGGCGTCGCGCTGACGATCCGCGCCACCCTCCCCCACCTGCTCGAGCGCGGCGACGGCCACTTCGTGATCACCAGCTCGGTGGCGGGCCGCCGGGCGCTGCCCGGCTCGCTCTACTCGGCGACCAAGTGGGCGGCGACGGCGATCGGCGAGGCGCTGCGCGCCGAGCTGCGCCAGATGCACGAGAACCACGACATCCGCGTCACCCTGATCGAGCCGGGAATGACCGACACCCCGTTCTTCGACAACCGCCCCGGCGAGTGGGCACTGCGCGACGACGACATCGCCAAGGCGGTGATCTTCGCCCTCGAGCAGCGCCCCGGGGTCGACGTCAACGAGATCCTGATCCGGCCGACCAGCCAGCCGACCTGACCGGCGCGCCTAGCGCCGTTTCCCGCCTTTCGACTTTCGCCCCTTCCTGCACGGCGCCCGCAGCTTCGGCCGCTGGTTGGCCTTCTTGCCGTTCTGGCCGGTGAACCTCGCGATCACCTTCGTCTTCTTCTTGCAGACGTTGGTCGTGTTGACCAGCAGGCCGTGCTTGCCGCCGCGCACGACGAGCATGAACTTCGAGACCGGCACGTCGGGGACGACGTCGAAGGTGTTGCGCAGCCTGCCCTTGGCGCTGTCGATGCGGCCCGCCAGCTCGATGTCCACCTGGCCGCGCAGGGCGGCGACCATGTCCGGCAGTTCGTTGTCGGACGAGCGCAGGTAGACCGGCCCTTTCAGCGGCCCGTCGAGCAGCGGCGTCTCGGCGATCGCGTAGCCGTAGATCGAGTCGCGGGGACAGTCGTGGGCGTCGAACTGGACGCGCGTGCAGACGTTCGCGAGGCTCGCCTGTTCGAGGATCACGGACTTCGGCAGGGTGACCGCGGCGCGGCGGATGTTGGCGTCGCCCTCCCTGGCGATGAGGACGGCGCGCAGCTTCGGTTTCTTGCCGCGGTGGGTGCCGCCGAAGAGGCGCATGAAGAGTTTCGGCTTGAAGCCGAGGCTCTCGCAGCCGTCCAGCTGGAAGGGCACCGAGACGGGAAGCGCGCTGAACGCCCCCGGGTCGAGCGGATTGCCGCCACCGCCGCGCAGCGTGCCCCCGACCGCCAGCGGCGAGCAGTTCGTCCCGTTCAGCGAGAACTTGGGCCGGTCGAGGGTGACGTCGACCGAGCGAATGTCGAGCAGAGCACCGCCGAAGACGTGCGGGATCGGGTCGGAGACCGCGTGCACCTGGGCGGTCCTCGGATCGAGGAACAGCGCCACCCTCACCACGACCGAGCCGAGATCGAACGGCCCGGCCGTGGCGGGGGTGACAACTGCCAGGGAAACCGGGGCCCCGTGGTAGGGGCCTGTGAGGAAGACCTTTCCGCCGATGTGGAACGGGTCGGGGCCGCTGCCGGCGGCCACCGAGGCGCTGCCGACGAGGCTCGACGCGGGACAGCTCGGGCTCGCGGCCTCGGCCACCCCGCTGTTGGCGGCCGCGACGGCGACCGTGGCCTCGGGGCAGTAGCGGACGCCGGCCAGCTTGGCCGTCAGGCCCGGGGGCAGGTCGACGTCGACGCCCTTCAGCTCCTGGTTGCCGTCCGAGCGGGCGACGTCAACCGAGAACTGCCTGTAGGCGCCGGCCTTGGGCTGCGCCGTGCGAGCACCGAAGCTGGGCGCGAACGGGCGTTCCGCCAGCGTTTTCGGGCAGCTGCCGCCGCCGGGCGCAGCGGTCAGCCCGAACTCGTCGCCCGCGGGCACCGGCGGGTTGCCGGACCAGGGCGTCATCTGCGCGGACGTCGCGTTCGGCCCGCAGGTCGGCGGACTGGTCAGCGGCGCATGCGGACCCGTGTTGAACTGCAGACGGAAGGAGCTGAACGGGACCTGTGGGTTCTCGGCGAAGGTGGTGGTCAGCTGGCCGGTGAGCGGATCGGCGCTGACGTTGCCGATCAGCCGCGCGTGTATGTCGTAGCGGTCCGACCCCGCTTCGACGAAGATCCGGTACGCGTCCCCGGAGGCCGGGTCGCGGCTCAGCTGCCGGCCCAGGTAGACCTCGCCGCTGAGCGAGCCGTCGGGCAGCGGCGGCGAATCGACGGCCACCGTGCCGATCTTCGATGCGGCCGGGCAGGCGTTGTCGGGGTCCCTCGCTCCCTTGCGGAACTGCTCGTCCGAGCAGGCCTCGAGCCCGTTGGCGGCCGAGGGGTTGAGCCCCATCCCCGCGGGCAGCGTCACCTTGGCAGTCCGCAGGTGAGACTGGAGCTGGGTCAGCGCGCTGGGCGCGAAGGGGATCTCCACCGCGACCGCAGCGCCTGCCGGCGAGTCGGTCTGGCTCGTCCCGGCGTCGACCACGACGTCAGGATCGAAGGGGATCGTCTCGCATTCCAGCGGCAGTTTCCCGGGTGGCAAGGGCGACTCGATGAACGGGGACCCGCTCGGGAAAGTGGGGTTTTCGTCCTCGTAGGAATCGGCCCGCAGGTAGGTCGAGTAGACGTGCTCGAAGCTCGGTGTTTCCGGGTCGTTGCAGGTGCTCGGCGTGGTGATGAAGGTGCCGTCGCCGGAGCGGCCGTCGAACACGAGCCGGTTCTTGGCGATCCGCGCCAGCTCTCCCAGGCCAGGTATGCCGCCAAGTTCCAGTTTGGCGACGTGGATCGTGAAGTACTCGTGGTAGTTGCCCTCCCAGTCGAGGTCGGCCTCGAGGTAGACGTCGTTGTCCACGATGCTGAGCCCGAAGAGCGCCGGTTCGCCCGCTTTGGGAACGATGTTGTAGACGGGGACGGGCGGGATCGGGACCGCCAGGCCGGTCGTGGGGTTGGTCGCGGTCACGGCGCTGGTCCCGACCTGGGTGTTCGCCGGACAGGTCGACGGGCTCTCGCCCGGGTCCAGTTCGCACTGCGGCGTCGCCTGGGGGTTCACGGTGAGCCCCTCGGGCAGGTCGACGCGGACCGTCCGCAGGTTGCCGACGGGGATCTGACCGACGATCGGCCCCGGTTCCTCCTTGACGATGAACTGGGTGAAGCCGACGGGTGGATGGGCGGCGGCCTGTTCGAAGAACTGCGCCGGAGTGTCGACCGAGCAAGGGGTCGGAGCGTCCAGCGTGCAGGTCCCCGCCTGCCAGCCGTCGTCGGCCTGGTGAGGCACGTGCTGCGGGGCGATGATCGTCGATTCGTCGATCGTCGCGCCCGAGGCCGGCGCCGCGAAGCCAAGCGTCAGCACGCCTGCCACGAGCGCTACAAGCCTGAAAACCCCTGCTCTACAGCCCATTCCGATCTCCCTTCCAGAAGCCATTTCTCATGAGCTTACCCGATTTTGTTGATCTACACCACTATTTTTTGGTATGACTTGTCCTAGAAGTTGGTATAGACACTCGAACAAGACGGAGGAAAGCCCATGAACTGGCAGCTTCTGGCACGTGCGAATACCCACCCCCTGCGGATCTCAATCCTCGAGGTCCTGAGCATCGACGGAGGCCGGACCCTCTCCCCCAAGGAACTCAGCTACGAGCTGCGGACGCCGCTCAGCAACGTCAACTACCACGTCACCCAGCTCTACAAGTCGGACCTGCTGGAGCTTGCCGGCGAACGCCGCGTCCGCGGCGCAACCGAGCACTTCTACCGCGAGGCGACACGCGCGGAGGTCTTCGAGGCAGCGTGAGGCCGGTCTCTGGCTGCGGAAAAGCGGACGACGGGGGTCGAACCCGCGACCTCGAGCTTGGGAAGCTCGCGCTCTACCAACTGAGCTACGTCCGCGTAGCGGCCATTCTAGGCGTGAGGGGCGATCAGGTCGTCCCCAGGGCGGCTGCGAGTTCCGCATTCGCACCCCCGCCTGCATCCTGGGGTCCGCCAGCGGATACACTCCTTCCATAGCCACCCAGCGCAAACAACGCAACGATCGCGTGCAGGTACCCCGTGACCCGGCCCTCGATCGGGCGATCAAGCGTGGCCGTGCCGCGATGGGCCCGTCGACGCCGACCTCCAAGGTCGTGCGGGAGCTGGCGCTGCGGGGCGCCGAGGCCTTCGAAGGCGACGAGGCCGCCGAGAGGAAAGCCGTGGACTTCGCGCTCAGCGTCGCCGACGGCACTTCCGGCCTTGACCTCGAAGGCTTGCGGAGCGCCCGCGAGCGCGCCTGGGGCCGGTGAGCTGGCCCCAGGGCCCCTGGGTGGCCGACACCTCTGCCTGGGCGCGGGCCGGTGCCGCGGAGGTCGCGCCGCAGTGGCGCGAGATGGCGAAGGCGGGTGAGCTGGTCGCCTGCGCACCGGTGACGATGGAGATGATCTTCGACGCGCCCGACCGCGACGCCGTCGAGCGCGTCGCGGCGGCGATGGCGGGCTTTCGCCAAGCGCCGATCAGCCGCTCGGTCACCGACGCCGCGACCTGGGCGATGCGCGAGCTGGCCCAGCGGGGCGCGACCGGCGCCCACCGGGTCAGGGTCCCCGACGCCCTCATCGCTGCCGCGGCTGCGGAGCGGGGATTCGGGGTGCTGCACTACGACCGCCACTTCGACACCCTCGCGACCGTGCTCACCTTCACCAGTCAGTGGGTCGCGCCAGCCGGCTCGATCGATTGATCCAACCCGAAAGGATGGAGTGAGGTGCTCAATCGAGCGGGCCGGAGCCCTTAAAGCGAGCGCGGAACAGGTTCGCCCGCAGATGCCCACCCGTCAGATGCACGCCCGATCGGCCGGGTAGGTCGACGGTGAGATCTCCTCCCCATCGACTTCGATGGCGACCCGTGCGCTGAAAGAGCCCCACCCCTGAGAATGGAGGCGGAGGGCGGAGGGTGGCGGTTCGGAGCTTTGCGTCGTAGTCGAACGCCTCATGGGGTGCCCGCATCCGGATCGTCCGCTCGATCTCGACTTCGGCGTGCCGCTCGTGGAGGTTGACTTCGAGCTGGACGGGTGCCTGAGGGTTATTCTCGACCACGGTCAGCGAGGGACCAGGACTCGTGTGCCCGGTCCTCACCCGCAGCTCTGCGCCGGGAAGTCCCGGGCCGGTGCCAGAAGTGCTGTCCGCCGGACAAAGGACGTTAAGCGCCAGGCTGGCATCTCCCTCGGCCCTTGTCGCTTCGACTTCGGTATATCCCTCCTCGCCGTGGAAGTCGATCGTGCCTTCGTAATAGCCGGATGCGAAGGAATGGGCTCGATCCTTGCTGCAGACCGAACGCTGCCTCTTCGTACCACCGGTCGGGCTGAAGGTGACCGCGACGCGGCCAAGCTCTCCGAGGTCGGCTTCGATGGCGCTCTCCGTGGCGGTCGCCGGCGCGAAATAGGAAACTGCGTCGGTCCTTCCTCGCACGAAGATGAATGCACCCGCCGCTGAGTCGCTCGCGGCGCTCGCCCGAAGGACGCGCCGGCACGGAAGCGACACCGAGCGCGCCGACCAACACCCCCACGGAAAGCGCGCAAGCGGCGATCCTCATCCCCGCCAGTCGCCCACGCACGACACGATCGTACCCGAACAGGCCCGTACCGCAGGCCGGGCGCTGACTAGTCTTCGCCGCCCGTGAGCGCGCGCTCGTTTCTCGCCTTCCTTGCCGTGCTGGCCGTGATCGGCCTGCTCGGCTTCGGCCTGCTCAGCAAGGGGAACGCGAAGATCGCGCTCGGGGAGCCGGTTCCCGACCGGGAGCTGGCGGCGCTGCCGGGCCCGGGCCAGGGCTCGATCGGCGAGCAGCGCGGCCGGTGGGTGCTGGTCAACCTCTGGGCCTCCTGGTGCCTCCCCTGCCGCGAGGAGGCGCCGGTGCTGGAGCGCTTCCAGCGGCGCTACCGCGACCGCGATACGACCGTGGTCGGGATCAACGTGCAGGACAATCGCGACGACGCGCTCGCCTTCCTGCGCAGCTTCCCGACCACGTACCCCCAGCTGCGCTCCGTCGGCGACGAGCGCAGCGCCGCCTTCGGCTCGACCGGGGTGCCGGAGAACTTCCTCGTCGACCCCCAGGGGCGCCTGGCGCTGATCTGGCGGGGCCCGGTCGACGACCGGTTCCTGCGCGAACGGGTCGAGCCCCTGATCGACGGCCGATCGTGAGGCGCCTGGCGCTTGCCGGCGCGGTGGCGGCCGCGATCTCGCTGGCGGGGCCGGTCGCCGCCACGGGCGCCGCGCCGGTCCCGAAGACGACCGTCAGCGACGTCGAAGACGAGGTGATGTGCCCGATCTGCGGCACCCTGCTCGAGCTCTCCGACTCGCCGCAGGCCCGCCGCGAGAAGGTCTATGTCGCGAAGCTGGTCGCGGAGGGCAGGACCAAGGCCGAGATCAAGGACGCGCTGGTCGGCCAGTACGGCCCGGCAGCCCTGGCGCTTCCGGAGGCGACCGGATTCGACCTCTCCGCCTACCTCGTCCCGATCGTCGCGCTGCTCGTCGCGGCCGGCGCGCTCGCCTTCAGCGTCGCCCGCTGGCGGCGCGACGGGGACCGCTCGCCACCGCCCGGGGCCGCAACCGCTCCGCAGGGCGAGGAGGCCGAGCGGCTCGAGGCCGACCTGAGGCGCTACGACCTCTGACCGCAGACCTCAGCCGACGAGGACGCGGCCGCTGACGGGTGCCGGCAGGCGCTTGGGGACGTCGGTCCGCCCGCCGCAGGCGATCGTCGCATCCGCGTGTTCGGACAGGGCCAGCAACGCGTCGGCGTCCTTGCCCAGAGGGGGGCCGACGATCGCGAGCAGGTCGTATGCCCGCCGCAGCTTGTGGATCGCCTGGTCGCAGCGGTCGGAGTCGAGCAGCGCGACCGGCGCCGGCTCTGGCGCTCCGGCCACGATGCAGACCAGGGGCTCGAAGGCACCGCCGGAGGCCGGGCCGGCGAGCGCCAGCGGCTGCAGGAGCTGGGTCGCCCCCGTCTCTCCCAGCAGATACTCGTGCAGGCCGGGAGCCGCGTCGAGACCGAGGGTGAGGGCGAGGGCCGGGGTGGCCAGGTCGCACTCGAGCAGGGCGACGCGCCGGCCCTGGGTGACAGCGGCCGCCGCGAGCCCGAGCGCGACCGTCGACCGCGCCGGTCCCGTGGTCAGGACGGCGCCCGACCCGGCCAGCTCGCCGGCCAGGCCCGAGTAGGCCTGCAGCTCGGCGCGGCCGAGCGCGGCCGGGCGCGAGGAGCTCCCCTGCCGCGCCGGGATCTCCGCCAGCAGCGGGCGCTTCGACCGCCGTCCGAGCATCACATCCGCTCCGGGGCCGAGATCCCGAGCAGCCCGAGCGAGCCGGCGATCGTGCGCTTGGCGAGAAGAGAAAGGGCGAGGCGCGAGCGCTCGACGCCCTCGCCCTCGGCGCCGATCACCTTGCAGTCGCGGTAGAAGCCGTGGAAGTCCGCCGCGACCGTGGTCGAGTAGGCGCAGATGCGGTGCGGCGCCCGGCGGGCGGCGGCCTCCCTCACCTCGTCGGGGAACTCGAGCAGGCGCTTGACCAGCTCGCGCTCGGTGGGCTCCAGCGAGCTGTCCGGGGTCTCGATACCGGCGCCGGATACCACCTGCTCGGGGTCGAGCCCGGCCTTGCGCAGGATGCTGGCGATCCTCGCGTGGGCGTACTGGACGTAGTAGACGGGGTTGTCGTTGGACTGGCGCCGGGCCAGCTCGAGGTCGAGGTCGACCGTGGTGTCGTGGCTGCGCCAGAGCATGAACCAGCGCGTCGCGTCGGCGCCGATGTCGTCGAGCAGCTCGTCCAGCGAGACGAACTCGCCGCTGCGCTTCGACATCTGCGCCCGCTCGCCGCTTTCGACGATGTGGACGAGGCGCATGATCAGCGCCTCGAAGCGCTCGGGGTCGGCGCCGAGCGCCGCGATCGCTGCGCGCACGCGGGGGACGTAGCCGTGGTGGTCGGCGCCGAGGACGTTGATCAACCGCCCGAAGCCCCGCTCGAGCTTGTCCCAGTGGTAGGCGACGTCGGCGGCGAGGTAGGTCGGTTCGCCGTTGGCGCGGATCAGCACCCGGTCCTTGTCGTCGCCGAAGGTCGTGGTGCGCAGCCAGAGCGCCTCGTCGCTGCGGTAGGTGTGGCCGGCCTCCTCCAGCTGGGCGAGCGCCGTCTCGACCTCGCCGCGGCTGTAGAGGTCGCGCTCGGAGAACCAGGTGTCGAAGCGGACGCCGAAGCGGTCGAGGGTGCCGCGCACGTTCTCGAGGATCAGCTCGACGCCGCGGCTGCCGATCGCCTCGAGGTCGCCGGGGTCGATCCCCTCGCCGGCGATCCGCTCGCCCAGGTCGATCACGTAGTCGCCTCCGTAGCCGTCCTCGGGCGGCTCCTCGCCGCGCATGCGGGCGGCGATCGAGGCGGCGAAGCGCTCGATCTGGCCGCCGGCGTCGTTGACGTAGAACTCGCGCTGCACCTCGTGTCCGGCCGCCTCCAGCAGGCGGACCAGGGCGTCGCCGTAGGCGGCGTGGCGACCGCCGCCGACGTGCAGGGGACCGGTCGGGTTGGCGGAGACGAACTCGACCAGGACGCGCTCGGGCGCGGCGGTCGGCGCCGGGCCGAGACCCTGGTCGCCGGCGGCGGCGAGGCTGACCATCGCGCGCCGGTACCACGCGTCGGCGAGGAAGAGGTTGACGAACCCGGGGCCGGCGACCTCGACCCGATCGACGGTTCCCTCGCCGAGCTGCTCGCCGAGCTCGGCCGCGAGCCGGGCCGCGACGTCGCGCGGGTTTTCGCCCAGCGGCGCGGCGAGCAGCATCGCCGCGTTGGAGCTGTAGTCGCCCAGCTCGGGCTTCGGCGGCCGTTCCAGCGTCGGCTCGGGACCGGTCGGCTCCCCGTCGCGCAGGGCGCGCGCGGCGCGGTCCACCGCCGAGCGAAGCTCGGCGATCGGGTCGGCGGTCGCAGTCATCGCGCCCATCGTATGGAGGGGCGGGGGTGTCTGACTTTGCGGGTCACATAGACCCCCTTAAGTCAGACACGCCCCTGGGCACGGGTACGCTGGCCGGCGTGCGCGTTGCCGCGATCACCGACATCCACGCCAACCTGCCGGCGCTCGAAGCGGTCCTCGAGGCGGCGGAGGCGGCGGGAGTCGAGGAGATCTGGTGCCTCGGCGACGTGGTCGGCTACGGGGTCGAGCCCGACGCGTGCGCCGACCTGGTGCGCGAGCGCTGCGACGTCTGCCTGGTCGGCAACCACGACCTCGCCGTCCTCGGCGCGCTCGACATCTCCTCCTTCTCCGAGGCCGCAGCCGTGGCGGTCGAGTGGACGCGCGAAAACGTCGGCGAGCGCGCACGCTGGAGTTCCTGCGGACGCTGGAGCCAAGCGGCGAGCGAGAGGGGATCGGGCTCTTCCACGCCTCTCCCCGCGACCCGGTCTGGGAGTACGTGCTCTCCGCGCGAGCAGGCCGACGCCGGGATGGACTCCCACCGGCTGCGGATCGGGCTGATCGGCCACTCTCACGTCGCCCTCTTCTTCAACCGCCCCGAGGGCGGGGAATCCGGAGAGACCAGGGGCGGGCAGGCCGGCGACGGCGCCCTGCTCGACCTCGGTCGCGGCGGCTGGCTGGTCAACCCCGGCAGCGTCGGCCAGCCCCGCGACGGCGATCCGCGCGCCGCCTGGCTGGAGCTCGACACCGAGGCGGAGACCGCCTGCTTCCACCGGGTCCCCTACGACGATCGCGGCGGCGGCGGACCCGATCGCGGCCGCCGGCCTTCCCCAGCGCCTCGCCGACCGCCTGCACATCGGGCAGTGAGGCCTATTTGCAGGGAAAACCTGCTCGACAGGGTGTTCTCTAGACTCGCAACGATGCGTCAGCTGGCTGTTCTCTCGCTTGCCCTTGCCCTCGGCGCCGCAACAGCCGTCGGTCTCGCCTCCTGCGGGGGAGGGGAAGACGCGAAGCTGCTGCCCGGCGCCACCGCGGCGGAGATCAGCGAAAACCTCGACACCGTCAAGCAGCTGGCAGACGAAGGCGAATGCGTCGGGGCGGCCGACGCCGCCGAAGCAGGTGCGCGCCCAGGTGGAAACCCTGGGCGGGGTCGATCCGGAGCTGAAGCAGGCGCTCGAGCGGGGCGCGGCCAGGCTGAGCGAAGTCGTCGCCACCTGCGAAGAAGTCACGACCGAAGCGTTCGAGCCCTCCACCGAAGACACCGAAGAAACGGCGCCGAAGACCCCGCCTGGCCAGGAAAAGAAGGAAGAGAAGGAACGGGAAAAGGAAGAGAAGGAAGCGGAAAAGGACCTGCCGCCCGACACTCCGACCACGCCGGCCGAAACGACGCCGGCCGAACCGCCAACCACCGCGCCGCCGAGCGAAGGCGGCGGCACCGGCGCTCCGGGCGGCGTCAGCCCGGCCGAACCGGCCCCCGAAGGCGAATGATGGACAGGCGGAACCCTCTCGGGTCGCTACGAGATCGGCGACCGCCTCGGCTCGGGCGGGATGTCGAGCGTGCTACATGGCCACCGACCTGACGCTCGAGCGCACGGTCGCGGTCAAGATCCTCGCCGAGCACCTCTCCGACGACGAGCGCTTCGTCGCCCGCTTCCGCCGCGAGGCGCTCGCGGTCGCCAAGCTGATCCACCCCAACATCGTCCAGGTCTACGACACCGGGATCGACGAGGGCCGCCACTACATCGTCATGGAGTACGTCGAGGGCCGCTCCGGGCGCCCAGATCCTGCAGAAGCACAGGGCCCGCTCGACCCCGAGACGACGGCCGAGATCGGCGCCCAGGCCTGCGCCGGGCTCGACTACGCGCACCGGCGCGGGATCATCCACCGCGACGTCAAGCCCGGCAACCTGATGATCGTCGGCGGGCCCGGTCGGGCGGCGGCGAGATGACCGTGAAGCTGACCGACTTCGGCATCGCCCGCGCGGTCGAACAGACGCGGATCACCCAGGTCGGCTCGGTGGTCGGCACCGCCGCCTACCTCTCGCCCGAGCAGGTGCGCGGCGAGGAGGCGACGCCGGCGACCGACGTCTACGCGCTCGGCGTCGTCCTCTACCAGTTCCTCACCGGGCGGCTGCCGTACGAGGGCTCGAGCCTGGCCGAGCTGGCCGTGCGCCAGCAGAACGAGAAGCCGCTTCCGCCCAGCACCTACAACGACGAGGTCTCCGAGACGCTGGGCGGCGGCGGTGCTGCGAGCCCTGGAGGGCGACCCGGCGCGCCGCTACGCGAGCGCCGAGCGAGCTCGCCGGCGGGCTGCAGCTGCGGCCTCCAGGGCGAGGACGTGACCCTGCCGCTCGGCGAAGGCTCCACCCCGACCCGGGTCCTCGGCGGCGAGACGGCGACCCGCCGCCTCGACCGCACCGCCCAGACCGAGTACCGCCCCGCCCCCTCGCCGACGCGGCGGCCGTCGCCGCGCGCACCGGTACCCCCGCCTCCGGCGATGCGACCGCAAGCGCCGGCCCAGCAGAAGCGAGGGGCTTTCTCCCGCTTCGCCAGGTTCGTGATGGCGCTGGTGGCCCTGGTCCTGATCGCTGCCGCCGTCGCCGCCGCCGTGATCTACACGACCGACAAGGCGACCGGCGTCAAGGCGACCGAAGTGGCCGGCAACACCGTCGACCAGGTCGTCGAAGAATTCAAGGACCTGGTCAAGAAGAACACCGAATAGGCGGCCCAGGGAGACGCGCCGCTCAGGACCGCGGCTGAATAGCCGGGGTAGCCGCCGGCCGCGATGGCGGCGCGGGCGTTAGCCATCAGCTCCTGCAGGTACGTGAGGTTGTGCAGGCAGAGGAGGCGGACCGCGGTCAGCTCCTCGGCGCGGGAGAGGTAGCTGAGGTAGTCGCGGTCGTGGCTGCTGACAGGCGGGACAGGGGCAGCCCTCGACGATCGGGTCGCGGTCGCCCTCCCAGCCGGACTTGCGCAGGTCGAGGCGGAAGCGGTTGTCGGGGTCGGGGACGAGGGCGACGCCGTGGCGGGCGAGGCGGGTGGGGACGGCGCAGTCGAAGACGTCGAGGCCGAGGGCGATGCCGGCGAGCAGGTCGTCGACCTCGCCGATGCCGAGCAGGTGCTTGGGCGCCTCCGCGGGCAGCAGCGGCGCGGTCATCGCCAGCACCTCGCGCATCTCCTCCTTGTCGCGGCCCAGGGTGCCGCCGATCGCGATCCCGTCGACCCCGGCCGCCGAGACGTACTCGGCCGACTCGCGTCGCAGGTCCTCGTGGACCCCGCCCTGGACGATGCCGAACACCGCCTGGCGCTCCGGGCCCTCGCGCTCGTGCCACTCGAGGCAGCGATCGAGCCAGCGGTGCGTGCGCTCGGTCGAGCGGGCCGTGTACTCGCGGTCGGCGTGGTAGGGCGTGCACTCGTCGAAGACGAGGGCGATGTCGGAGCCCAGCGCCGCCTGCACCTGCATCGAGACCTCGGGCGAGATGAACAGCTCGGTCCCGTCGCGGTAGGAGCGGAACCGCACCCCCTCCTCCTCGATCGAGACGACCGACCCGTGACCTCCCCCCGGTCGCCCGCTCCCCTTGACCTCGTCGGCGACGCCGCCATGGGCCAGCGAGAAGACCTGAAACCCACCCGAGTCGGTGATCAGCGCCCGCTCCCAGCCCATGAACCCGTGCAGCCCCCCGGCCGCCGCGATCCGCTCCGGCCCCGGCGAGACGAACAGGTGGTACGTGTTCCCGAGGACCATCTCGTAGCCGAGCTCGGCGACCTCGCGAGCCTCCAGGCCACGCACCGTCCCCTTCGTCGCCAGCGGGATGAAGGCAGGCGTCTGGACCGGCCCGTGCGCGGTATGCAGCACCCCTGTCCGGGCGACTCCGTCCCGCGCCTCGATCTCGAACCTCAGCCTCCGTTCGTCGCCCCTCATTGCGGTCGAGTGGTCACTTTTCCACGCTATGGCGTGGTTTATTGACCACTCGGCCGCTGGATCAGGCAGCGGCCGGTCATCGCCGCGGGCTGGGGGATGCCGAGGAGCTGCGAGGGCCGTCGGGGCGACGTCGGCGAGGATGCCGTCGTCGCGCAGCGTCAGCCCCTCGGCGGTGACGATCAGCGGCACCGGGTTGAGCGAGTGCGCGGTGTTGGGCGAGCCGTCGGGCTCGAGCATGTGGTCGCAGTTGCCGTGGTCGGCGGTGACGATGCAGGCGCCGCCCTTGCGCCTCGACCGCCTCGACCACGTCGCCGAGGCAGCCGTCGACCGCCTCGACCGCCTGCACCGCCGCCGGGATCACGCCGGTGTGGCCGACCATGTCGGGGTTGGCGAAGTTGATGATCCCGAAGCGGTAGTCGCCCTCCGCACCAGTGCGCAGACGAAGGTGTCGGCCGCGGCGCGGGCGCTCATCTCGGGCTTGTGGTCGTAGGTCGGGACGTCGCGCGGCGAGTCGACCAGGCGGCGCTCCTCCCCCTCCCACTCCTGCTCGCGGCCGCCGTTGAAGAAGTAGGTGACGTGGGCGTACTTCTCGGTCTCGGCGACGTGCAGCTGGCGCCCGCCGGCCTCGGAGATCGACCTCGGCCAGCGTCGTCTTCGGCCGCGCCTCGGGGAAGGCGACCGGGTAGGGCCAGCCCTTGCGGTACTGCGGTCATCGTCGTCAGGTCGAGGACCGGGCCGCCGGCCCGCGAGAACTCGTCGAAGTCGGGCTCGGCGAGGGCGCGGGTCATCTCGCGCGCCCGGTCGGGGCGGAAGTTGACGAAGATCGCGACGTCGCCCGCGGCGGCGCCGTCGTAGTCGCCGATCACGGTCGGCTTGACGAACTCGTCGGTCTCGTCGCGCTCGTAGGAGGCCTCGATCGCCTCCGCGGCGCTCGCCGCGCGCAGCCCCTGCGGCGTGGACGATCGCGTCGTAGGCGAGCTTGGTCCGCTCCCAGCGCGTGTCGCGGTCCATCGCGTAGTAGCGGCCGCTGACCGTGGCGACGCGGCCGGCCTGGCGCAGCCAGCGCTCCAGCTCGTGCGAGGTAGCCGCGGCCGCCGTGCGGCAGCGTGTCGCGGCCGTCGGTGAAGGCGTGGAAGACGACGTCGGGGACGCCCTCCTGGGAGGCGAGCTCGATCGTCGCCTCGATGTGCTCCCAGCCGGAGTGGACGCCGCCGTCGGAGACGAGGCCGAGCAGGTGCAGGCGCCCGCGCGGGCTGCGGCGGGCGCGGTCGCAGGCGGCGAGCAGCGCCTCGTTCTCGAAGAAGCTGCCGTCGGCGATCGCGTCGTCGATCCGGGCCAGGTCCTGCTTGACGATCGCCCCGGCGCCGAGGTTGAGGTGGCCGACCTCGGAGTTGCCCATCTGCCCGTCGGGCAGGCCGACGTCGCGGCCCTGGGCGGAGAGCTGCGTGTGGGGGAAGCTGTCCCAGAGCCGGTCGAAGACGGGCGTCTCGGCGAGCGAGATCGCGTTGCCCGGGCCGGGCTCGGCCAGCCCCCAGCCGTCGAGGATGACCAGCGCCAGCGAGGGGACGGGCAGGCGTCACTAGCCGGCCGCCTCGACGATCGCGGCGAAGTCGCCGGGATCGAGGCTGGCGCCGCCGACCAGGGCGCCGTCGATGTCGGGCTGCGCCAGCAGCTCGGCCGCGTTGTCGGGCTTGACCGAGCCGCCGTAGAGGATCCGCACCGCGTCGGCCGCGGCGCCGCGCTCGCGCAGCACGTCGCGGATGAAGGCGCATCGCCTCCTGGGCCTGCTCGGGGGTCGCCGTGCGGCCGGTGCCGATCGCCCAGATCGGCTCGTAGGCGATCACCACGCCGGCCAGCTCGGCCGCCCTCGACCGCCGGCCAGGTCGGCCTGCAGCTGGCGCTCCAGCACGGCCTCGGTCTGGCCGGCGTCGCGCGCCTCCTCGCTCTCGCCGACGCAGAGGATCGGCTCCAGGCCGGCGGCGAGCGCGGCCGGAACCTTGCGCGCCAGCGCCTCGTCGGTCTCGCCGAAGAGCTGGCGGCGCTCGGAGTGGCCGAGGACGACCGCCTCGACGTCGAGCTCGACCAGCATCGGCGCCGAGACCTCGCCGGTGAAGGCGCCCGAGGCCTCCTCGTGCATGTTCTGGGCGGCGACCTTGACGGCGCGTGCCGTAGCGGCGCTCGACCACCGCGCTCAGCGCGGTGAACGGCGGGCAGATGACGACGTCGCTGCTGGGTCGCCGCGATCCGCGGCAGCAGCGCGTCGACGAACTCGGCCGCCTCGGCGACCGTCTTGTGCATCTTCCAGTTGGCGGCGATGTACGGCGTGCGCTCAGGCATCGCGCAGCGCCTCCACTCCCGGCAGCTTCTTTCCCTCCAGCAGCTCCAACGACGCTCCTCCTCCGGTCGAGAGCCAGTCCACCTTGTCAGCGAGGCCGAACTGCTGCAGGGCGGCGACCGAGTCGCCGCCGCCGACCACGGTCGTCCCCGGCGCCGCGGCGACGGCCTCGGCGACCGCGCGGGTGCCGGCCGCGAACGGCTCCAGCTCGAAGGCGCCCATCGGCCCGTTCCAGAGCACGGTGCCGGCGGCGGCGATCGCCTCGGCGTAGGCGGCGGCGCGTGCGCGGGCCGATGTCGAGCCCCATCCAGCCGTCGGGCACCTCGACGCCGTCGCTCTCGCGCACGCTCGGTGTCGGCGTCGAAGCTCTCGCCGAGCACGAGGTCGACGGGCAGCGCGCAGCTCGCAGCTCGGACTCGGCCGCCCGCTCCAGCGCCTCGGCCGGCCAGCGTCACGCCCTCCTCCTCGACCAGCGAGTCGCCGGTCGGCGATCCCCTGGGCGCGGAAGAAGCTGAAGCACATCGCGCCGCCGATCAGGATCCGGTCGGCGACCTCGAGGAAGCGGTCGATGACGCCGATCTTGTCGGTCACCTTGGCGCCGCCGAGGACGACGACCAGCGGCCGCTCGCGGCGACTCGACCACGCGGGTCAGCTCGGTCACCTCGCGCTCGAGCAGCAGCCCGGCGTAGCCGGGCAGGATGCTGGGCGACCCCCTCGGTGCTGGCGTGGGCGCGGTGGGCGGCGCCGAAGGCGTCGTTGACGTAGAGGTCGGCGAGCGCGGCGAGCGCCTCGGCCAGCGCCGGGTCGTTCTCGGTCTCGCCCGGCTCGAAGCGGACGTTCTCGAGCAGCAGCACGTCGCCCGGGCCCGAGCCCGCCGGCCATCGTCTCGACCTCGCCGCCGACCACGGCCGGCGCCTGCGCGACCTCGGCGCCGAGCAGCTCGGCCAGGCGCTCGCCCACCGGGCGCATCGAGAGCGCCGGGTCGACCTTGCCCTTCGGCCGCCCCAGGTGGGAGACGAGGACGAGCGCGGCGCCGCGCTCGCGCAGCAGCTCGATCGTCGGCAGCGCGGCCCGGATCCGCGTGTCGTCGGCGACCCGGCCGCCGTCCAGCGGGACGTTGAAGTCGACCCGGACCAGCACCCGCCTGCCGGCGACCTCGGCGTCGCGGACGCTTGCCTTGGAGAAGCTCACCGCGCCTGACCCGGCCGCGGATCAGAGGACCTTGCCGGCCAGCTCGACGCAGCGGTTCGAGTAGCCCCACTCGTTGTCGTACCAGGAGACCGCCTTGATCAGCTTGCCGTCGCCGATCGCCATCGTCTGGCCGGCGTCGAAGATCGAGGAGTGCGGGTCGCCGACGATGTCGGTGGAGACGATCGGGTCCTCGGTGTAGGCGAGGATGCCCTTCAGCGGGCCCTCGGCGGCCGCCTTGACGGCGGCGTTGACCGCCTCGGCGTCGGTCGGCTGCGAGGGCGTGAAGACGAGGTCGACGACCGAGCCGGTCGCGACCGGGGCCCGCACCGAGAGCCCGTTCAGCTTGCCGTTCAGCTCCGGCAGCACCAGGCCGACCGCCTTGGCGGCGCCGGTCGTGGTCGGGATCAGGTTGATCGCCGCGGCGCGCGCCCGGCGCAGGTCCTTGTGCGGCATGTCCTGCAGGCGCTGGTCGGCCGTGTAGGCGTGGATCGTCGTCATCAGGCCCTGCTCGATCCCGAACTCGTCGTTCAGCACCTTGGCCAGCGGCGCCAGGCAGTTGGTCGTGCAGGAGGCGTTGGAGATGATGTGGTGGCTTGTCGCGGTCGTAGTCGGTGTCGAAGTTGACGCCGAGGGCGACGGTCACGTCCGGCTCCTTGGCCGGGGCCGAGATGATCACCTTCTTGGCGCCGGCCGCGAGGTGCTTGGCGGCGTCGTCGCGGCCGGTGAAGAAGCCGGTCGACTCGATCACCACGTCGACGCCGAGGTCGCCCCAGGGCAGCGCCGCCGGGTCGCGCTCGGAGAGCGACCTTGAGCTCGCGTGCCGTCGACGAAGATCGACTCGCCCTCCAGCCTCGACCTCGCCCGGGAAGCGGCCGAGGATCGAGTCGTACTTGAGCAGGTGGGCGAGCGTCGCCGGGTCGGTGAGGTCGTTGACGGCGACGAACTCGAGGTCGGCGCCGGCCGCCTGCGCGGCGCGGAAGACGTTGCGCCCGATGCGCCCGAAACCGTTGATGCCGACCTTCACAGCCATGAAGTCAATCCCTCCTGGAGTCGTTGGGGATGTGTCGATGCTATGGCTGAGCCGCCGGTCCGGCTGCTCAGTCGCTGCCGATCGTGACCTCGATCTCGTACCCGTCCGGGTCCTTGAGGAACGCCGAGTAGGAGCCGGAGCCGTGCGAGCGGCGCTCGCCTGGCTCGGAGACGCTGACGCCGCCGGCGTTCACGCCGTCCTCCCACGCGGCCTTGACGGCGACGATCCCGAGCCCGGAGAAGCTGAGCAGCCCGAAGCCCGGCTTCGGCTCGTGATGGGCGGCGATGAAGAAGACCGGCTTGGCGATGCCCCAGCCGATCGTCTCGTCCTCCTCGAAATGACGCCGCCAGCCAAGGGGCGCGAGCAGCGCGTCGTAGAACGACGCGCTCCGCTCGAGGTCGGAGACCTCCAGGAGAACGTGGTGCAGCATCGGGCAGCGGAGGCTATACGGGCCGGGCGGAAGGTCGGCCGGTAGCGCTCAGCCGCCGCGCGGGGTCCAGCGGAAGATAGCGGATCGCGAGCAGGAGGCCGGCGACGCCCCAGATCGCGACGACGGCCAGGTTGTCCCAGCGAGACCGCCGGCGCCGCCGCCGGGCACGTAGGCGTCGAAGAAGGCCTCGAAGAAATGGCGGATCGGGAAGTGGTCGGCGAAGTGGATGACGCCGCTGGGGCAGCTCGTCGTCGGGGATGAAGACGCCGGAGAGGAAGTAGAGCGGCAGCAGCAGCGCGTTGACGATCGGCGCCGCCGCGTCCTGGGAGGGGATCGCCGCGGTCAGCGCGATGCCGAGGCAGCAGAAGGCGGCGGCGCCGACGACGAGCGA
The DNA here is from genome assembly GCA_963801245.1 of uncultured Solirubrobacterales bacterium. Classification (GTDB taxonomy): domain Bacteria; phylum Actinomycetota; class Thermoleophilia; order Solirubrobacterales; family 70-9; genus VRUE01. The sequence continues at coordinate 122,000 of CAWDEA010000003.1, read as the reverse complement.
CGAGGACGATCGCCGGCAGCTGGCCCCAGGGGATCGCGACGCCGTAGAGGACGCGGCCGAGCGCGGCGACCAGGGCGAGCATCAGCAGGGCGACGACGATCGAGTTGCCGATCCGGCCGGCGATGAAGACCCAGGCCGGCATCGGCGTCCCCCGGCCGCGCTTCAGCCGGCCGTCCTCGCGGGCGATCACCAGCGACATCGCCAGCGTCTGCATCGTCGCCGAGATCACCGAGAGGGTGATGATCGCCGGCACGTAGTAGGTCGTGGTCTCGATCCCGCCGCGCACGTCGATCGTCTGGTCGCCGAAGACCGTGGCGAAGATCAGCAGCAGGATCACCGGGAAGCATGACGGTGAAGAAGACCGACGCCGGGTTGCGCCAGAAGACCTTCTGGTCGTAGCGGAACTGGTGGGCGACGAGGCCGCATGGCCGCTCACTCGGTCAGCTCCAGGTAGACGTCCTCGAGGCTCGGCCGCGTCACTTCGAGGCCCTCGAGCTCGAGGCCCTGCTGCCGAGCGCCGCGCCGGTCAGCTCGTTCAGCGTCGGCGACCGGGGTCGCTCGTCTCCAGCGAGACCTCGCTCGCCGTCGCAGCCGGTAGCTGATCGTCGTCGGCTGGCTCTCGCGATCGCCGAGGTCCTCGGGGGTGCCGCGGGCGACGATCTCGCCGGCGGCGATGATCGCCACCCGGTCGGCGAGGCGCTGCGCCTCGTCCATGTAGTGGGTGGTGAGGAAGACCGTCTTGCCGAGGTCGCGCAGGCCGGCGATCACCTCCCAGGCCTGGCGCCGCGCCGAGGGGTCGAAGCCGGTCGTCGGCTCGTCGAGGAAGAGCAGCTCGGGGTCGCCGATCAGCGCCATGCCGACGTCGAGGCGGCGCTGCTGGCCGCCGGAGAGGCTGCCGGTGCGGGCGTCCGCCTTGCCCCCGAGGCCGACCAGCTCGATCATCTCGCTCGACCGGCCGCGGCGCGCGGTAGTAGCCGGCGAAGAGCGCGAGCGACTCGCGCACGGTCAGGTAGGGGTCGAGGCGGCAGCTCTGCAGGACGATGCCGATCCGCTCGCGCCAGGCGCGGCCGGCGTGCTCGGGGTCCTCGCCGAGCACCGCGACCTCGCCCCCGCTGCGCTCGCGGTACCCCTCGAGGATCTCGACCGTCGTCGTCTTGCCGGCGCCGTTGGGCCCGAGGAAGGCGAAGACCTCGCCCGCCCGCACCTCGAGGTCGATGCCGCGCACCGCCTCGAGCTCGCCGTAGCTCTTGCGCAGGCCGCGGATGGATATGACGGGATCGCCCAAGGGCGGGCGATTCTAGGTCCGAGGCACCATTCCCGTATTCGCCGTCATATGCACGGCGAATACGGGGCGGCCCGAAGCTAATCCAGCTCGGCGTCGCGGTGCTTCACGCGGACGACGACGTCGTCGCGGCCGTCGAGGTCGCGGCGGATGCGGTCGGCGACCGTGACCGAGCGGTGGCGGCCGCCGGTGCAGCCGATCGCGATCGTCAGGTGGCTCTTGCCCTCGGCGACGTAGGCGGGGACGAGGAACTCGAGCAGCGGCAGCAGCCGGCCGTAGAACTCGCCGGCCTGGGTGCCCGGCCTCGACGTACTCGCGCACCCGGCGGTCGAGGCCGGTCAGCGGGCGCAGCTCGTCGACGTAGTGGGGGTTGGGCAGGAAGCGGACGTCGAGGGTGAGGTCGGCGTCGCGCGGCGGCCCGTTCTTGAAGCCGAAGGTGAGCAGGGTCAGGGCCAGCTTGCCGGTCTCGTCGTGGCCCAGCATGCTCCTCGGCGATGCGGCGGCGCAGCATCCCGCCGGTCAGGTCGCTGGTGTCCATCACGACGTCGGCGCGCTCGCGCAGCGGCGCCAGCAGCTCGCGCTCGGCGCGGATCCCGTCGACGATCCGGCCTTCGGGCGCCAGCGGGTGGCGGCGGCGGGTCTCCTTGTAGCGGTCGACCAGCGTCTCCTCGTCGGCCTCGAGGAAGAGCACGCGTCGGCTTCAGGCCGTCGGCCTGGAGATCGTCGAGCACCTGGAGCAGCTCGTCGAAGTAGTCGCCGCCGCGCACGTCGGAGACGACCGCCGCGCGCTCGACGCCGCTGCCGTCGTGGCGGAAGAGCTCGCCGAGGCTGCCGATCATCCGCGGCGGCAGGTTGTCGACGCAGAAGTAGCCGCCGTCCTCGAAGGCGGCGATCGCCTCCGACTTGCCGGCGCCGGAGTGGCCGGTGATGACGACCAGGTTGACCTCGCGCCCACCGGCATCGCCGCGGCGTTCGGCCGTCTGGTCCCCGGCCTCTGCCGTCTTGGAAGGACTCCTTGCCATCAGCCCGTCCTGTTCAGTTGCTCGTGGATCTCGCGGGCTACCTTGCCAGGCACGCCGGGCACCGCCTCGAGCTCCTCGCGGGTGGCCGCGAGGAACCGCTCTGGAGAGCCGAAATGCTGAAGCAGGGCGCGCTTGCGCACCGGGCCCGACGCCCTTCAGCTCGTCGAGCACCGAGCCGGTCATCGCCCGGTCGCGGCGGCCGCGGTGGTGCTCGATCGCGAAGCGGTGGGCCTCGTCGCGCACCCGCTGCAGCAGCTTCGAGGCCTCCGAGTCCGCGGGCAGGTCGATCGGCGCCGACCGGCCGGGGACGTAGACCTCCTCCAGCCTCTTGGCCAGGCCGATCACCGTGACGCCGCGCTCGACGAAGGGCCGCAGGACGCGCATCCCCGCCGAGAGCTGGCCCTTGCCGCCGTCGATCACGACCAGGGACGGCAGCGAGGCGAAGCTCGCGTCGCGCTTGCCGTCGTGCGGCGAGAGGTCGACCTGCTCGAGGTAGCGGCTCATCCGCCGGCCCAGGACCTCTTCCATCGAGGCGAAGTCGTCGGGGCCGTCGCCGCGCCCGTCGCCGTCCTCGCCGCGCACGCGGAACCGCCTGTAGTCGGCCTTCTTGGTCGCACCCCCCTCGAACACGACCATCGAGGCGACGGTGTGCTCGCCGCCGAGGTTGGAGATGTCGAAGCCCTCGATCCGCACCGGCAGCTCCTCCATCCCGAGCGCCTCGCGCAGGTCGGCGAGCGACTCGACCCGGCGCTGGCGGCGGTGCTCGCGGCGCAGCCGGTCCTGGTCGAGGGCGAGGCGGGCGTTGCGCTCGGCCAGCTCGCGCAGGCGCCGCTTGTCGCCGCGCTCGGCGACCCGCACCTCGACCGTGCCGCCGCGCCGCTCGCTCAGCGCCGCCGCGAGCAGCTCGGCCCGCTCGCGCAGGTAGGGGCCGACGACGATCGTCCGCGGCACCGCCGGCGAGGCCGAGTAGTACTGGCCGACGAACTCCTCGGCGACCTCGGACAGCTCGCGCTCGGCCTGGTTGTCGAGGTAGAAGCTCTGGCGCTCGGCGAGGATGCCGTCGCGCACCTGGAAGACCTGGGCGTTGGCGTCGGCGCCCCTCGGCGGCGACCCCGATCAGGTCGGCGGTGCCGACCGAGCCGCCGGCGACCCGCTGACGCTCGAACAGCGACTGGATCGCCTTCAGCCGGTCGCGGTGGAGGGCGGCGCGCTCGAATTCCCGCGCCGCCGCCGCCCCCTCCATCTTCGCCTGCTCGTCGGCCTCGACCTGGCGGTAGCGGCCGGAGAGGAAGTCGACGATCGCGTCGATGTTGCGGCGGTACTCCTCGCGGCTGACGTAGCCGACGCAGGGCGCCCCGCAGCGCTTGATGTAGTAGTCGAGGCAGGGGTTGCCGGAGCGGCGGCCGGGCTCGGCGCCCTCGCAGGTGCGGAACTGGAAGAGCTTGCCGAGCAGGTCGAGGGTCTCGCGCACCCGCTTGGCGCTGGAGAAGGGGCCGAAGTAGGCGCGGCCCGGCCGGTGCTTCTCGCGGGTGAAGTAGACGCGCGGGTAGTCCTCGTCGAGGCTGACGCAGACGTAGGGGTAGGACTTGTCGTCGCGCAGGCGGATGTTGAAGCGCGGCCGGTGGCGCTTGATGAAGCTCTGCTCGGCGAGCAGCGCCTCGGCCTCGGTCGACGGTGACGAGGCACTCGATCCGGTCGACGCGCGAGGTGAGCCGGGTCTCGCCGCCGGAGAAGTGCGAGGCGACTCGCTTGCGGATCGAGCGCGCCTTGCCGACGTAGAGCATCTCGCCCTCCTTGTCGTGGAAGAGGTAGACGCCGGTGATCGGGCAGCTCGCGGCGCGCAGGCGATCGCGTCGGTCGGGACTCTCGGTCGCTTCACTCAGCGACAAAGGGTAGGCTGCGGCCCGACCATGAATCCGCCCGAGCTGAAGACGCTGAGGATCGAGATCGACGGGGAGATCGGCACGCTCACCCTCGACCGGCCCGACGCCTTCAACGCGATGAGCCCCGAGATGATCGGCGAGATGACGGTCGCCTTCCCCTGGCTCGCCGACCAGGCGCCGCTGCGGGCGCTGATCGTCACCGGCGCCGGCAAGGCCTTCTGCTCGGGCGGCGACGTCAACTGGTTCAAAGAGGGCGTCTCCGTCCGAGGAGATCGACCTGCCCTCCCAGGTGCGCCGCGGCGCCGACGCGCTGCACATGGCGATCGTCGACCTGCGCCGCATCCCCTACCCGGTGATCTGCGCCGTCAACGGCCCGGCCGCCGGCGCCGGCTTCTCGCTGGCGCTCGCCTGCGACATCCGGATCGCCTCCGAGAGCGCCTTCTTCGCCTGCGCCTACGGCCGCATCGGCGCCTCGCCGGACGGCGGCATGACCTACTTCCTGCCGCGCGTCGTCGGGCCGAGCCGGGCGCTGGAAATCCTCCTCAACGACCCCAACATGACCGCCCAGGACGCGCTCGCCGAGAAGCTCGTCTCCGAGGTCGTCGCCCCCGAGGACCTGATGGACCGGGCGCGGGCGAAGGCCGAGAAGCTGGCGGCAAAGGCGCCTCACTACGTGCGGATGGCCAAGATCCTCGCCGGCCAGAGCATCGAGAACAACCTCACCGAGCACCTGCAGCTGGAGCGCCACGGGATCGCCGACAGCATGGCGACCGAGGATCTGCGCAACGGGGTCGAGGCGTTCTTCGGCGGCGGGACCCCGGAGTTCAAGGGCCGCTGAGCGCTCCCGGCGCGCACCCCGCGTCCAGCTACAGTCCCACTGAGCGTTCTTCCCGACGGAAAGGATCCCCAGCCATGAAGAAGGTCGCAGCACTCCTCGTCCTCGCCCTCGCTGCGTTCGCCCTCGTCGCCTGCGGCGGTGGCGACGACACGACCAGCTCCAGCCCGGAACCCGCACCGGAAGCGACGACCGGGGGTAACGCCGGCGGTGAATCCAAGGAAGCCGGCGGTGGCGGTGGAGGCACGGGCGAAACCCTCAGCTTCGAAGCCGACCCCGAAGGCGCCCTCGCCTACACGACCACCGAAGCCACGGCCAAAGCCGGCAAGGTGACGATCGAGTTCGTCAACCCCCAGTCCCTGATCCACGACGTCGCGATCGAAGACTCCAGCGGCGGCGAAGTCGGCAAGACCGAGCTGATCGCGGACGACTCCGACTCCACCACCGTCGATCTCAAGCCCGGCTCATACACCTTCTACTGCACGGTCCCGGGGCATCGCGAAGCGGGCATGGAAGGGACTCTCACCGTCAAGTAACGACGCCCGCGTGACGCCCGCACCCGCGGGCGTCACGGCAGGGCCGTGACGCCGATGCGCTCGATCCTGTCCAACCGCATGGTGTGGATCTGGGCCGCGATCTGGCTCGCCACCCGGGCGCTGATGGTCGCCCAGGTCGGCTTCTGGGACGACGTCGCCGGGCCGAAGCTGCAGGACGTCAACAACTACGAGGCCTGGTCGAACCAGCTGGCGACGGAGCACGCGATCCCCGGCGGGGAAGCCTGGCAGTACCCGCCGGGGGCGGCCCTCCTGATGCTCCTGCCCCGTCTCGGCTTCGGGACCTACGGCGAGTCCTTCGTCGCCCTGATGCTGCTCGCCGACCTCGTCGGCCTGGGGCTGCTGGCCCTGCTCGGGCGGCGGTCGGGCGGCAACTTCACCGGGGTCTGGGTCTGGCTGCTCGCCATGCCCCTGCTCGGGGCCCTGCCGCTGCTGCGATTCGACCTGGTGCCGGCGGCGATCGCGATCGGAGCGCTCGTCGAGATCCACCGCCGGCCGCGCCTGTTCGGCGCCCTGGCCGGCCTGGGGGCCGCGATCAAGGCGTGGCCGATCGTCCTGCTCTTCGGCGAGTGGGACCGGCGGCGGCTCCTTCGCAGCGGGCTGGCCGCGCTGGCCGCGATCGCGCTCGTCTTCCTCGTCTCGGCGATCGCCTTCGGCGACCCCCTGGGATTCCTCGGCGAGCAGGGCGAGCGCGGGCTGCAGGAGGAAGCGGTCGCCACCATGCCCTGGCAGCTGCGCGAGCTGGTCACCGGCGAGGGCCCGGCGCGAGCGATCCGCTTCGGGGCCTGGGAGATCACCGGCGCGACCGCGGACACGGTCGCCGGCCTGCTCAAATGGGCGACGCTGGCGGCGCTTGCCGCGGCGGCGGCGTGGTGGTCCTTCCGCGCCCGCGCGATCCGCGGCGGTCGCGACGACCTCGCCAGCGCCGCGGTCAGCCTCGACTTCGTCTTCACCGTGGTGCTGCTGCTCGTCGTCACCAGCCGCGTGCTCAGCACCCAGTACATGATCTGGCTGCTGGCCCTGGCGGCGGTCGTCCTCACCGCCGGAAGCGGCCGCCTCGCCCGTCCCGCCTGGCTGGTCGTCGGGGCGACGATCCTCACAACCAGCGTCTTCGGCTCGGCCGAGAACAGCCTCGCCCGCAACCTCGCCCTGCTGGTCGCCACCGTCGACGCCTCGGTCGCGATGGTCTCGCTGCTGCGCCGGCAGCTATTAGAATCGGCAAACTTGCACTGTCCGGACAAAAGCCGTACATTGCCTTGATGGAGTCGACGGCAAGTGCCAGGACCCGCCGGATCGAGATCCGGATGACCGACGAGGAGCGCGACCTGGAGCAGGCCGCAGCCGCCGCCCGCGGTCAGACGCTGAGTGAGTTCGTCCGTCAAGCCGCGCGCCGGGAGGCGGAGCAGGTGCTCGTCGAGCAAACCAGCATCGTCCTCAATGCTGAGGAGGCCAGCCGCTTCCTCGACGCGCTCGAGCGACCACCTGATGAGGGCACGGTCGCCCGACTCGAAGAACTCCGCGCTCGCGCGTGAGCGAACGCCTCGCGCTCACCGAGCGCTACGACTCGACTCGCCACCAAACTGCGGACTTCGACTGCGGCAATCAAGCCCTGAACCGCTGGCTCGTCCAATTCGCGGGCCAGGGCCAACGACGCGATGCGACGCGCACGTTCGTCACGGCCAATGCCAAGGGCGCTGTGCATGGCTTCTACACCCTGCTCGCCGGCGAGATCGAGCACGGCGAGGCAACCGATTCCGTTCGCAAGGGAATCTCCCGCCACTTCCCCATCCCGGTGGGGATCCTCGCCCGACTCGCCGTCGACCACCGATGCCAGAGAGAAGGACTTGGGGCGCGCCTTCTGGCTGATGCCCTGATGCGAATCTGCCGAGCCGCCGAGGAGATCGCCGTGCGCGCCGCGCTCGTGCACGCGATCGACGACGAGGCGGCCAGCTTCTATGAACGCTTCGGTTTTCGCAGCTTGGCCACCGAACCACGAACGCTGATGGTAACGCTGGCGGATCTACGCGAGGCCGGCTACGGCAAGTGACGACCGACGCCCTCGACCGGTAGCTCCTTCAGTGATGGTCCTCAGGGCGCTGGGCGATCATCACCACGGACGGCTCGACGTCCGCTGGGCTCATCGGTGACTCGTCAGCCAACCGGCGCCATCACGCGGGTGACGCTGTCGCCCACGAAGCACGGCTTCTCGTTGCCGTCGACCTCAAGGGTGAAGCGGGTGACGGCCTCCCACCAGCCGCCGCCCTTCTCGTCTATCGATGCGACCTCGGCGCGGGCGCGGACTCGGGCGCCGGCGGGGACGGGGGCTGGGAAGCGGATCTTGTTCCAGCCGTAGTTGACGCCGAGGGTGAAACCGGTGGAAGAGATGAGCTGCGTGCGGAAGCCGTCGACCAGGGAGAGGGTCAGGTTTCCGTGGGCGATGGTGGTGCCGTAGGGACTCTCCGTCTTGGCGCGCTCGACGTCGACGTGAATCCACTGGTCGTCGCCGGAGAGGCCTGCGAAGGTGTCGATGTCGGCCTGGGTGACGGTGCGCCACTCGCTCGGGCCGATCTCCTGCCCGATCAGGGCTTGCATGCCCTCGACTCCGTTGACCTCGACGGCCGCCATTGGGTCGTGAGTCTAGACCGACGGCCACCTAAGCGCCGACGAGCCGCAGCGGCGCATGTCGCGCGATTGCCTCGAAGTCGGCGTCTTTGCAGAGCAGCTCGGCGTCGTTGCGCATGGCGACGACCGCGATCAGGCAGTTGGCCAGCTTGCGCGGGGTCTCGCCCCCGCGTCGGCAGAGGCGGTACAGCTCGGCGGCGCTCTCATAGTCGGCCGGCCCATCGACTGCGAGGAACTCAAGTCCCAGCAACAGGCGGCGCAGGCGATCGCGATCGGCGTCGTCGCGGGCACCGGCGAGGATCTCCATCAGGACCGGGTCGGTGCAGGCCAGCGCCTCGCCCTCCAACAAGGCCGAGCGAAGCCGCAGATGCGTCCCGCTGCCGGTGGCACGGAGGAACTCGATCCAGGCGGAGCTGTCGACGAGGATCACAGCTCGGGTATCTCTTCGTGGGCGCGGATCGCGGCGAGGTCACCGGCCCAGCCGGTGCCCTCGTTCGCCAAGATCTCCTCCCGGCTCATCGGCTCGCCCACGAGCTTTCGCAGTGCGAGGTCGACCGCCTCGCGCTTGCTGCGGAGGCGGTAGAGGCGCATGGCGCGGCCGATCAGCTGGTCGTCGATCTCGATGTTCGTGCGGCCCATTACACCATCGTACACCTTGGGGTGTAGGTGCTTTGGGGGTACCCCGGCCGTCACGCGATCAACCTCACTTCGAATTCAGGCACGACCAGCGCCCCCGCCCCGCCGAGGAGGCCGAGGATGCGGGTCACGTAGGCCTGGGTCTCGGGATAGGCCGGGATGCAGTTGCAGGCTTCGACCGGGGCCGGACCGGCGTTGTAGGCGGCGAGGGCGAGCTGCGGGGAGCCGAACTGGCCCAGCAGGTCCGACATCAGGTGAGCCTGGGCGTCGATTGCTTCGTCGGGGTCGTAGGGGTTGCGCAGGCCATAGGCCGCCGCCGTGGACGGCATGAACTGGGCGATGCCCTGGGCGCCTGCGGGGGAGCCCGCGTAGGGATCGAAGTTCGACTCGGCCATCAGCTGCGCCGCGAGCAGGGCGGCGGAGACGTTCCAGTGGGCGGCTGCGCGCAGGAGCGCCGCCCGGAACTCGGGCGGGACGAAGGAAGGCAGGCCGCCCGCCCCGGCCAGGGCGCCGTCCGGGCCGGGGTGGGCGGCCGGCGGCACGGTGGCGCCGACGGCGTTCCCGGCCGCCGAGCAGGGCGGCGGGCCGGCGTCGAAGCCGAAGTGCCAGGCCTCCCAGGAGTAGCGCTGGACGAAGCCGAAGCGGCTCGCGTTGGACGCCAGCCACCCGTACGCGGTTTCGGGACCGAGGTCGAGCTCGGTGGCGCAGCGGTGCAGCGACTGGCCGGGAGGCGCGACCCAGCGGGGGTCCGGGTGGGCGGCGAAGAGCGCCGCCTGTTCGGCGTCGGAGCGAAAGCCCGAGTTGACGACGAGCGTGAGGCCGACAGCGGCGGTGGCAGCTGCCATCCGGTCGAAGGCGGCGGCGACGTCGGGCCTCATCCCCTCCCCCTGCCTGACCGAGAGCGGGCCGCTGTAGCCGCCGCCGCTCGCCATCCTCGAACCACCGCCGGAGCCGGAGGAGGGCGCGCCGGCTTCGGCAACCGCCGACGCCTCGGTGCGGGCCGGGCGGGCTCCCACCTCGACCTCGGCGAGGACGACCGCCCTGGCCTGGACCGGCGCGAACGAGTCGCCGTCGGGAAAGGAGACCAGCAGGCGCGCGGCGTCCACGCCGTTCGCTCGGCCCGAGAGGAGCGCCGCCGCGCGGGCACGCGCCAGATATGCGGCCTTGTCCAGGTGGCGCGGGTTCGGCGCGCCGTCGGGCATCCGCGGTGGCGAGAGCAGCCGCGAGAGGTCGTCGCGCATCGAGCGCGCAGCCGAGATCGCCGCCAGGTCGGCGGCCCGCTGCGCTCGCCCCTTGCCGGTCACCGCCCCGGCGATCGCCACCAGCGCCAGCGCCGTCGCGATCAGGGCGAACGATCCGCCCAGCGCCAGCGGCAGTGCCTGCCCTCGATCGCTCCTCCACCCCATGACGCGACCCTGCCGGGTCGCGGCGCGCGTGTGGCGCGCTCAGGCGCGCGAATCTGCGCCTAAATCTCCTCGGGGACCATCTCGATCGCGCCGCTCGGGCACTCGGCGACACAGAGGCCGCAGCCCTTGCAGAAGTCGAGGTCGATCTCGTAGAGCTCGCCCGGCTGGCCGAGCTTGATCACGGCGTTGTCGGGGCAGACGCCGTAGCAGTTGTCGCAGGAGAAGCAGTTGCCACAGGAGAGGCAGCGACGCGCCTCGAAGAGCGCGTTGTCCTCGTCGAGCCCAGCGACGACCTCGTCAAAAGAGGACGCCCGCCGCGCCGCGTCCAGCCGCGGCTGCTCGGTGCGCGGGGCGTCCGAGTAGTACCAGGTGTTGAGGGTCTCGAACTCGGCGATCGCGTGCTTGGGGGGAGGCTCGTAGTCGCGCCCCCGCAGCCAGCCGTCGATGTTGCGGGCCGCCTTCTTGCCGTGGCCAACGCCGACCGTGACGGTGCGCTCAGCGGGGACCATGTCGCCCCCGGCGAAGACCCCCGGGTGGCCGGTCATCATGCTCGGCCCGACCTGGACCACCCCGTCGGCGACCTCGATCCCCTCGACGCCCTCGAGCAGCGCGAGGTCGGCTTCCTGGCCCAGCGCCAGCACCAGCGAGTCGGCCTCGAGCTCTTCGGTCTCGCCGGTGGGCTGCGGGAACCCGGACTCATCCAGCTCCATCCGCTCGATCAGCAGCTTGCCTCCCTCGAAGCGCTTGATCGTCGAGAGCCACTTCATCAGCACGCCCTCCTCGACAGCCTCCTCCACCTCTTCCTCGTGCGCCGGCATGCGGTCGGGCGTGCGGCGATAGACGACGACCGCGTCCGTCGCCCCCAGCCGCTTCGCCGTCCGCGCCGCGTCCATCGCGGTGTCGCCACCCCCGTAGACGGCGACGCGGCGGCCGAGCTGGGGGCGCTCGGCGCCCTCCATGCTCTCCAGCAGCGAGACCGCGTCGAGGATGCGCTCGGCCTCCCCGGCCGGGATGTAGGCGCGGCGGCCGATGTGGGCGCCGACGGCAAGGAAGGCCGCGTCGAAGCCGCCCTCCTCCATCGACTCGACCACGTTCTCGACCTTGCGGCCCAGCTCCAGCTCGACGCCGAGGTCGAGGATCCGCTGCACCTCGGCCTCGAGAACGTCGCGCGGCAGCCTGTACTGCGGGATGCCGAAGCGCATCATCCCCCCCGCCATCGGCCCCGCCTCGTGGATCGTCACCGCATGGCCGAGCCGGGTCAGGTGGTAGGCGGCGGAGAGGCCCGAGGGACCCGCCCCCACGACCAGGATCCGCTTGCCGCTGGGCTCTGCCTCGACCTCGACCTTCCAGCCGTGCTTGATCGCCTCGTCACCGAGGAAGCGCTCGACCGAGTGGATGCCGACCGCCTCGTCGAGCTGGCCGCGGTTGCAGGCGGTCTCGCACGGGTGGTAACAGACCCGTCCCATGATCGCCGGCAGCGGGTTGTCCTCGACCAGCTTGCGCCAGGCGCGCTCGTAGCCCGCCTCCCCCTCCTCGGCCTCGTACAGCCAGGCCTGGATGTTCTCGCCGGCCGGGCAGGCGTTGTTGCAGGGAGGCAGGCGGTCGACGTAGACGGCGCGCTCGGTGCGCCAGCTGCCGGTCTTGTTGGCGAGGCTGGAGCCGACGTCGAGCGTGACCGCGTAGGGCTTCTCGCTCATAGCAGCCCGTACTCGCGGATGTTGGCGTCGGCCATCGCCTGCAGGCGCTCGAGGATCTCGGGGTGGCCGTCCTCGCCGAAGAGGTGGGCGTAGCGGCGCTGCGGGCGCAGGTACTCCTCGACCGGCACCTGGCGGCGGATCCTGGAGACGGCGGTGACCTCGCCGTGCTCGGCCTCGAAGACCGGGAAGAGCCCGGCCTCCTTGACGAGGCGGGCGATCTTGATCGTGTCGCAGGCCTCCGCGCCCCATCCCAGGGGGCAGGGGACGAAGACGTGAAGGTAGCGGGGCCCGCGCAGCTCCATCGCCCGCTCGACCTTGTGCTCGAGGTCGTGCAGCTCGGCGACGGTCGCCGTCGCCACGTAGGGGATCCCGTGCGCCATCGCGATCCGCGGCATGTCCTTGCCTTGGCCGAAGGAGTTGCCGGGATGCCCGCCGATCGGCTTGGTGTTGGCCGTGCGCGCCGCCGGCGGGGTCGCGCCGGAGCGCTGCACGCCGGTGTTCATGTAGGCCTCGTTGTCGTAACAGATGTAGAGCACGTCGTCGCCCCGCTCGAACATCCCCGAGAGGCAGCCGAAGCCGATGTCGACGGTGCCGCCGTCGCCGCCCTGGCCGACCACCCGGATGTCCTCGCGCCCCTTTGCCCGCAGCGCCGCCGCCACACCGCTGGCCACCGCCGGCGCGTTGCCGAACAGCGAGTGGATCCAGGGCAGCTGCCAGGAGGACTCCGGGAACGGGGTCGAGAAGACCTCGAGGCAGCCGGTCGCGTTGGCGGCGATCAGCTTGCCCCCCGTCGCCCGCATCGCCGCGTCGAGCGCGTAGCGGGCGCCGAGCGCCTCGCCGCAGCCCTGGCAGGCCCGGTGCCCGGAGGTGAGGCTGTTGGAGCGGTCCATCCGCGCCTGCACCGTGCGCTCCTCGGGATCGAGCAGCCGGTTGCCGACCACGAACGTGCCCGCTTGGTAGAGCTTCACCCGCTGCTCGGCCATCAGTGCGACCTGGCGGCGACTATGCCCGCTTCGCGGAGGATGTTCTCGGCGTGGGGGCCGCTGCGGCCGCCCTCCCCCATCCGCTTCAGCTCGGCCTCGACCGTCCCCCAGTCCATGTCGAGGAAGCTGAGCGGCTCGAGCCGGTCGGCGACCGCGTCGGCGAAGAGGCGGCGCAGGGACTTCTTCGTGATCGGCCGCCCACCGAGCCCGGCGATCGCGGTGTAGCCGTGCAGCTGGATGCCGGAGAGCGCCATCCGCACATTGGCCGAGACGATGCCGCCGACGCCGACCGCGAGCGCCTTCTCCAGCACCACCACCCGCTTGGCGCCAGCGAGCGCGGCGCGGACCTCCTCCATCGGGAAGGGCCGGAATGACTTGATCGCCAGGGCGCCGATGCTGACCCCCTCCTCGCGCAGCTCGTCGATCGTGTCCTCGATCGTCCCCAGCACCGAGCCGAGCGCGACGACGACGGTCTCGGCGTCCTCGGCCCGGTAGCCGCGGACGAGACCGCCCGAGGGGCGCCCGAATGCCCGGTCGAACTCCTCGGCGACCTCGGGGATCAGGTCGAGCGCCTGCAGCTGCTTGGCGTGAGCGAGGTACTTGACCTCGGTGAACGCCTCGGGCCCGACCATCGCGCCGATCGTCACCGGCTCGGCGGGGTCGAGCACCTGGTGCGGCTCGAAGCGCGGCAGGAAGGCGTCGACCTGCTCCTGGGCCGGGACGTCGATCCGCTCGTAGGCGTGGGTGAGGATGAAGCCGTCCATGCAGACCATCACCGGCAGCGAGAGCCGCTCGGCGATCCGGAAGGCCTGGACGTGCAGGTCGACGGCCTCCTGGTTGGTCTCGGCGTAGAGCTGGATCCAGCCGCAGTCGCGCTGGGACATCGAGTCGCTGTGGTCGTTCCAGATGTTGATCGGGGAGCCGATCGCCCGGTTGGCCACGGTCATCACGATCGGCAGGCCGAGGCCGGAGGCGTTGTAGAGCGCCTCCGCCATGTAGAGCAGGCCCTGGCTCGCCGTCGCGGTGTAGGTGCGGGCGCCGGCGGCGGAGGCGCCGATGCAGACCGAGAGCGCCGCGAACTCGGACTCGACCATCATGTACTCGCAGGGCGCGAGCCGGCCAGAGCGGACGAGGTCGGAGAGCCCCTCGACGATGTGGGTCTGCGGCGAGATCGGGTAGGCGCAGACGACCTCGGGACGGCAGAGCGCGACTGTCTCCGCGACGGCCGCCGAGCCCTCTGTCTGCCTAAACAAGAGCAGCCGCCTGGCGCTGAGCCACAACCTGGGCGAAGCAGGCGCGGGCAGCCGCCGCGTTGCGCGCGCCGCTCTCGCCCGGGAATCGTTCGCAGATCGCCGCCACGACCGAGTCGAGCCGCAGCCGGCCCGTCAGCGCGGCGAAGCCGCCGAGCAGCGCCGCGTTGGGGAGCGGCCGGCCAAGGTGCTCGCGCGCCAGGGCCGTTGCCGGGACCACGAGTAGCCGCCCGGGCTGGAATGCCTCAGCGAACTCGCCCAGCCCGAGCGCCTCGACGCTGCGCTCGGTGTTGATCAGGGCGTAGCCGCTGCGCCCGAGGCCGGCGAAGAGATCGACCTGGTGCAGGAGGGTGGGGTCCTGGACGATCAGCGCGTCGGGCTCGGCCACGGGTTCGCGGGTGCGGATCGGGGCGTCGGAGAAGCGGCAGAAGGAGACGACCGGCGCGCCGGTCCGCTCCGAGCCGAAGCTGGGGAACGCCTGCGCGTGGCGGCCCTCCTCGAAAGCGGCAACCGAGAGCAGCTCTGCAGCGGTGACCACACCCTGGCCACCGCGACCGTGGATTCGCACCTCGAACACGAGCCAACCGTACGAAGGCGGGAGGGCGCTGCCATCCGGGGCAGCTACTGATTCGCGTGTGCGCTGCTAGCGGGAGCGGACGGCGGCGATCGTCTGCCTGAGGGTCTCGCGCGCGTCGTAGTGCGGCATCCAGTGAAGGCGGCGGCGTGCGCGGGCCGTGTCCATCAGCACCGGGCGGCGAACCGCCTCGATCCAGGCCGCCTCGTCGGGCAGGAACGGCATCAGGGCCACGGCCTCGGCGGCGACGCCGACGGCGAGATGCGGCGCCGGCACCGCGTGCCAGCCGAGCGCGTGGGCGAGGTCGGTGATCGTCATCTCCCCCGGCCCCGCGAGGTTGTAGACGCCGGGCGGCCCGTGGCCGATCGTCGCGGCGCAGAGGGCGGCGGCGACGTCGTCGTGGTGGACGAGCTGGAACGGGACGCCGGGATCGGGCAGCACCGGCCGCAGCTCGGGAACCCTGCCGAGGGCCCAGCGCACGGGCCCCGGGATCCGCTGCCCAATCGCCAGCAGCGGGATCATGTCGAGCAGCAGAGTCGCTTCCGGCCCGGCGACGATGCAGGGACGGAAGACGTAGGCGTCCGTCGCCGAACCCTCCAGGGCCTCGTCCAGGACCGCCTCGACCTCGGCCTTGTGGGCCGAGTAGGGGTGGCGCGAGGTGCCCTTGACGGGGTCGTCCTCGCTGAGCAGGTCCGGCATGCCGCGGCGGAACCCGTAGGCCGCGACCGAGGACGTGTAGACCAGCCGCTTCGCGCCAGCGGCCGCGGCGGCCTCGAAGACGTTGCGCGAGCCGGTCAGGTTGACCTCGCGGCTCTCGCGGTCCCCGGCCATGATCGCGAAGGCGAGGTGGACGACGACGTCAACGCCCTCGACCAGGTCCTCGACCGCCTCGCGATCGAGCACGTCGCCGCGCCGGTACTCGGTCTTCTCCCAGCCGTGGCCGGCGAGGTCGAAGGGGCGCCGCGCCATGCCGATCACGCGATCGACCTCCGGCGCCCGCTCGAGGGCGGCGATCAGAGGGCGGCCGATCTCCCCGGTGGGGCCGGTGACTGCGACGGTCAGCATGCGGCGATTCTCTCGAAACGCGGAACGCGGCGGCGCGGCGACCGAGCGCCGGCGGGACCGGGGACGCCTATCGCGCCGTCGGCATGATCGTCAGCGTCGACTTGGTGACGCCGCTGCCGCTGACCGTCGCCTTCACGCTCTTGGCCTTGCCGAGCACCTTCTTGGCGGCGCCCGCGAGCTTGACCTTGAGCGTCGTCGAGACTCCGGCCGCGAGGCTGAAGGGCGCCTTGCCGATCTCGACGCTCTTGGCCTTGCCCTTGCCGACCTTGAGCTTGGCGACCAGCTTCAGGCTGCCCTTGCAGGCGCCCTGACCCTTGCAGGAGAGCCGCAGCACGGCCTTGCCGCCCTGGAAGAGCGCGGCGCCGGAGACGCCCAGCTTGCCGGGAGCGACAACTACTGCGGAAGGCGCCGACGAGGTAGAAGGAGTAGTCGTTGCGCCGTCGCTACCTCCCGAGCCGCCTTTTTCGGGTTCTTCTTCCCCTTCTTTGAGCTCGAAAGCGACGGTCACGATGTGATCGCCGTTCATGGTCAATTCGCAGTTTCCGGTGCCCGAACAGCTCCCACCCCACCCAGTGAATTCGGAGTCCGGACCAGGTTCGGGAATCAGCCGGACTTCGGTTCCTTCCGGATATTCCCATTCCGGCGCGCATTCTTCGGGCAGACCATCGCTTTCGAATTCGCATTCGACGATGCCGGTACCCGTGCCTTCGAGTTCGACGGTGAGAATCGGTTCGGTTTCTTCTTCGCCTTCTTCGATTTCTTCGAATTCCACGCTGACCACCGCTTCCGTCCCGGTCATCGTGAATTCACAGACGAGAAAACCACATTCGCCCGAGAATCCGACGAATTCAGACCCTGGATTGGGCACCGGAACTACCTCCAGTTCAGTGCCTTCCGGGTATGAGGCCGCACAGGTCCCCGCTGGGCCGCCGTTCGCTTTGCATTCGACCGTCCCCGTGCCGGTGCCTTCGAATTCGAAAACGAGCTGGACCTCAGCAGACGCCTGCGCGGCCGGGATCAGCAACAGGCCCGCGGCGAGGAGAGCGAGCAGGATGAGACGCAGCCCGCCAGACGATGCCCCTGTGCTCCCTCCCATGCCGAACACAACCCGAGCTTATTACAGAAGTAGCGCTCCCGAACGGAGACAATCCGCCTTGCGATGCGCCTTTCAGGCGCTGACGTCGACGATCTCGATCAGCGCCTCGAGGCCGAGAAGATCCTTTGCGTTGCGGGTCCACAGTGGCAGGTCGTGAGCCAAGGCCGTGGCGGCGATCATCAGGTCGACCGCGCGGGCGCCGCGGGGCTTCCGGCCGACACTCCTCGCAGCTGCATAGACGGGCCCATACGCACGCGCACAGGAGGGATCGAAGGGAAGCGTTTCGACGTTCGCCTCCACTGCCTGGATCTGGAGCTGGCGCAGGGCGCGCACTGAGTCGTCCCCTGCCGCGTGCGGGCCGGTCGCCAGCTCGGCAAGCGTCAGTGCCGATATTGCGAGCTCGGTCGAAAACGATGCCGGGTCGAGGTCGCCGAGGCCCACCGCCACGGACGTGTCGATCAGCGCTCGATCGCCCGGCAACTCAGTAGCGAGGCGTAGGGTCCTGATCGACGTAGCGGTCGATGTCTTCGCGGAGTTCCCAGTAGTCGATGCTTGGAACGTTCTTGAAGGCGGCGATGAGCTTGTCGGCCCGCACGAACTGACGCCGCTTGTATGGGCGCAGCTCACCGACCGGCTCCCCGTTCCGGGTGACGACGAAGTCCTCGCCGGCGTCGAGCGCCCTCATCACCTCGCCGCTGTCGTTGCGCAACTCTCGCTGGGTCAGTTTCCTCGTCATCCGGGTCACTGTAGCACGCGTGCGCCGCTGAAATTTCGCTTTCCAAAAGGGATTCGGTCAGAGGCGCGGGCAACCCGCCGGGAGCTTCCGGGGGCAAGACTCCGAACAGCGCCCGGCGCGCCGGCACCCAGGCGAGAGGTCGCTTCAGGACCTTGACCCGCAGACCCCGTCCCTGCAGATCGGCGACGGCAAGGGCCGTCAGGGCGCGGTCGGAAGCGAGATCGGCACGGAGGATCGCGCCCGTGGGACGGATGTCCTCCTCGGTCAGCAGCGATTGCAGCCACGCGGGCGGCAGATGGACGGCAGCAACCGAGTCGCGGGCCAGGGGCAGCGCCGCCCGCACCGACTCGAGCGCCCCCTCCTCGTCGGGGACCGCGAGGTGGCAGGTCTGCCCGCGCGAGGCCGCTCGCAGTTGCGGCAGGTGGGCCGCCAGCCGCTCCTCGAGCTCGCGCGCCCCGGCCGATGCGATCAGCGTCGGGCGGGGCGCTCGCCCGCCGACGTCGACCAGGAGGCCCGGCCGGTCGGAGTCCGATCCGGCGCAGGCAAGCGCCGCGGCGGCGGCCTTCGAGCCCGTCGCGTCGCCGACGGCCATGACCAGGACCACGCGCTCGCTCATCGCCCGGCCGGCCTCGCAAAGGCGGAGCTCGTGACGACCAATGCCCCCGCGAGGCCGGGCAGCGGCGACGGCGCGTGCAGCCGGACGGCCACCTCTCCCCCGCGAACCGTGACCTCGACGTCCTCCTCGGCCCAGCCGGGAAGCACCTTCCCGGCGGCGGCCTTGGCCGGCCGGCCGGCGGCCAGTGCCAGCGCACCCGCCTCGGCGGCGCCGTCGGCAAGGGTGGTGGCGTAGCCGGCCAGGAGCAACTGCAGGGCGACCGTTCCTGCCAGGAGCAGCAAGGGGATCGCGGCGACCGCTTCGACGGTCGCCTGCCCGCTCTCCCTACCCATCGCCGAGCCCGCTCTCCGCCCCGACGGTCAACCGCGGCAACCCCGGGAGCAGGCGCGGCACCGGCACCCGCACCGAGACGGCCCCCGAGCCTGCGACGCGAGCGCCGGCCCGCAGCGACGGCGGCAGGGCGCCCCGCGCCGCCGCCCCGGCATCGTCCCCGACCAGCGCCGCACGCGCCCCCGCCCGCGCGGCCACGCCGGCCGACCACAGCGAGTGGCCGACCAGGCCCAGCTGCGCCGCCACGAGGACCGCCAGCAGCAGGAACGGGACCACCGCGATCAGCTCGACCGAGGCGGTCCCCTCCTCCCTGTGGCCTGCACTGCTGGCGGTCCGTGGCGGCACGCCGTGACCGTCGCAAGCCCGGGCGCACGCGTGGCGCGCTCAACCGCGCGGATCGGTGAATTCTCTCGCGCTCAGGCCGGTCAGTAGGTGTTCGCGTCGACCCAGACCCGCCAGATCGCCGCGATCGAGGCGCCGAGCAGGACGATCCAGACGAGCGTTCCGCCACCGCTGGAGAAGAGCTCGTCGCTGCCGGCGATCAGCAGGGCGATCATCCCCAGAGCCCCGTAGAGCAGCGCCCGGCGAGCGTCGGTCAGCGTCGCGAGCGTCATCTGGTTCTGGCGGCTGAGCACGAACAGCGTCCAGGCGATCCCGGCCAGGAAGCCCATCGTAATCGCGGTGAGGATCGCTTCGGCGGCATTGCCGCCGGCGGGCGCGAAAGCGACGACCAGCGCCAGCAGCCCGACGATCGCCACGTTGCGCACGGTACGCACGGGAAAAATTCTACGCACTGGCGCCGAACAGGCTCGCGATGCCGAAGGCCGCTGCCCCGACCGCAGCCGACGCCGGCACGGTCAGGATCCAGGCGGTGACGATGTTGCCCGCAATCCCCCAGCGCACGGCCGAGAGCCGCTTGGCCGCGCCGGCCCCCAGCACCCCACCGCTGATCGCGTGGGTGGAGGAGATCGGGTAGCCGAGGAAGGTCGCGCCCAGAATCGCCGCCGCCCCCGCGCCCTGGGCGGAGAAGCCCTGGGCCGCGTCCATCTTGATGATCCGGGACCCGGTGCCCCGCAAGACCCGCCAGCCGCCGCTGTAGGTGCCGATGGCAAGCGCCGCCGCCGCGGAGAGCATCACCCAGAGAGGGGGATCGGCACCCTCGCCGAGGGTGCCGTTGGCGATCAGCGCCAGGGTCACCACGCCCATCGTCTTCTGCGCGTCGTTGGCGCCATGCCCCAGGGCGAGCAGGCCGCCGGTGAGGGCCTGCCCACGCCGGAAGGCCCGCGACACCGGGCCCGGGCGCCGCCTCCCCACCAGGTGGTAGATGACGACGATCAGGACGAGGGCCAGGAGGAACGCGGCGAGGGGAGCGAGCAGGGCCGGGATCAGGACCTTGTCGAGGACCCCGCGACCGAGCACCGCGTCGGTCCCGGCCGCCGCCACGGTCGCCCCGAGGAGCCCGCCGATCAGCGCGTGGGAGGAGCTGGAAGGAACGCCGAAACGCCAGGTTCCGAGGTTCCAGGCGATCGCCCCGAGCAGCCCGGTGAGCACGACCGTCGGCGTGATCGCCGCCGCGTCGACCACGTCGCCGGCAACCGTCGCAGCCACAGCCACCGAGACGAACGCCCCGGCAAAGTTGAGCAGCGCCGCCACCGCGATCGCCACCTGCGGGGTCGCCGCATTGGTGGAGACCGCGGTCGCGATCACGTCGAAGGTGTCGTGGAACCCGTTGCTGAAAGCGAACGCGAGGGCCGCAACCACGACCAGGACGAGGGTGACGTCAGACGACACGGTGACGAGTCACGAGTTCTTGATGACGATGCCCTCGAGCGTCTGCGCGGCGGTCTCCGTCGCGTCGATCGCGTTCTCGAGCACGGCGAACATGTCCTTCCAGCGGATCACCACCATCGGATCGATCCCGTTCGAGAAGAGCGAGGCGACCGCGTCGCGGGAGATCCTGTCGCCCTCGTTCTCCAACCGGTGGATTTCAATCCAGTACTTGTCGAGGTCCTTGAATCCGCGCAGGTGCTTCAGCCCCTCGGCGAGCTGCTCGCAGGCGCCGACGAGGACCTTGGTCAGTGCCTGCGCCTGCGCCATCGGCGCCTCGATCTTGTACAGCCCGAGGAAGTCCGCCGCCTCCTCGGTGTAGTCGACGATGTCGTCGACCTGCGTCGCCAGCCCGTAGATGTCATCGCGGTCGATCGGCGTGACGAAGGTCGTGTTGAGGCGCTGGATGATGTCGTGGGTGATCCGGTCGCCCTCCTGCTCGGCCTTGAGGATCTCCCGGCCGAGGCCGCTGTCGTCCGGCCACACCCCCATCATCTCGTCGAGCAGCTTCGCCGCTTGGAGGTTGTTCTGCCCTGCCTCGATGAACAGCTCGAAGAAGCTGTTGTCATGCGGAATCAGGGAGAGGCGTGCCACCTGGCAATCCTATTCATACGAGCGGGCACCCCCGGGGTCAGCCGGCGGTGGCAGCGAGCTGCTCGGCCGCCCGCGCCGCGTGCCGCTCACGCAGCTCCTCCTGGACGCTGCGCCGCTGCCCGTTTTCGGGCCCGAGCCGCGTCCAGGAGCCCTCGGCGTCCAGCTCCCAGGCATTGGCGTTCTCGGCGAAGCAGCGCCCGAGCACGTCGAGCAGCTCCGCTTTCAGAGCCGGGTCCTCGACCGGCGTCACCAGCTCGACACGGCTGTCGAGGTTGCGCGGCATCAGGTCGGCGGACCCCATCAGGACCCGCGTCTCCTCGCCGCGCTGGAACGTGTAGACGCGGGAGTGCTCGAGGAAGCGCCCGACGATCGAGACGACGCGGACGTTGTCGGAGACCCCGGGAACGCCCGGCCGCAGGCAGCAGATGCCGCGCACGTTGAGGTCGACCCGCACGCCCGCCTGCGAGGCCCCGTACAGCGCCCGGATGCAGGCGGCGTCGACCAGCGAGTTCATCTTCAGCGCGATCCGCGCCTCCTGGCCTGCGCGATGCGCCTCGACCGTGGCCTCGATCTCCCCGAGGATGCGGTCGCGCATCGTCGTCGGCGAGACCAGGACCTTGCGGTACTCGGCCGGGCGCCCGTACCCGGTGAGGAAGTTGAACATCTCGGCGACGTCGGCGCCGATCTCCTCGTCGGCGGTGAAGAGACCGAAGTCGGTGTAGAGGCGGGCGGTCTTGGGGTGGTAGTTGCCGGTGCCGATGTGGACGTACTCGCGCACCCTGTCGCCCTCGCGGCGGGCGACGAGGATCGCCTTCACATGCGTCTTCAGGCCGGGGATCCCGTAGACGACGTGCGCCCCGGACTCCTCCAGCGACTTGGCCCAGGCGATGTTGGCCTCCTCGTCGAAGCGGGCCTTCAGCTCGACCATGCAGACCGCCTGCTTGCCGCGTTCGGAAGCGCGGATCAGGGACGGGACGAGCGGCGAGTCGTCGCTGGTCCGGTACACCGTCTGCTTGATCGCCAGCACGTCGGGGTCGGCGACCGCCTGCTCGACGAAGCGCTCGACCGAGGTGGCGAAGGAGTCGTAGGGATGGTGGACGAGGATGTCCTCGTTGCGGATCGCGGCGAAGATGTCGACCGGCTCGTCGTCCTCGCCCTGCAGCCGCGGCTGGGTCACGGGAGTCCAGGGCGAGTAACGCAGCTCGGCGTGGCCCGAGACGTCGGCGACCGCGGTGAGGTCGGCCAGGTCGATCAGGCCGTCGACGTCATAGACCTCGCGGTCCTCGAGCCGCAGCGCGTCGATCAGCTGCTGGCGCAGCTTCGGGTTCATCCCGGCGGCGATCTCCAGCCGCACGACCTCGCCGAAGCGGCGGCGGCGGATCTCGTCCTGGACCGCCTGCAGCAGGTCGTCGGCCTCATCGGAGACGGTGAAGTCGGCGTCGCGAGTGACGCGGAAGTAGCCGTGGTCGACCACCTCCGTGCCGGGGAACAGCACGTCGAGGTTGGCGGCGATCGCCTCCTCGAGGGGGACGAACGCCTTGCCGTCGTCGCCGACGGGCAGGAAGCGGCCGAGCAGCTCCTTCGGCACCTTGACGCGGGCGATGATCTCGGTGCCGCTGTCGGGGTCGCGCAGCAGCACGCCGAGGCTGAGCGAGAGGTTGGAGATGTAGGGGAATGGCCGGCCGAGGCCGATCACCAGGGGCGTCAGCGCCGGAAAGACCTGCTCGTGGAAGCGCTCGTCGATTTCGCGCCGCTCCTCGGCGGTGGCCGAGTCGAGCGTGACGATGCGGATCCCGTGCTCCTCCAGGGCCGGCCGGATCCTGCCCTCGAAGCAGCGGTGCAGGCGCCGGTCCAGCTCCAAGACCCGTGCCTGGATCGCGTCGATCTGCGCCCCGGGGGCGAGGCCGTCGGGACCGCGGGCGTCGATCCCGGCGTCGAGCTGGTCGAAGAGGCCAGCCACGCGGACCATGTAGAACTCGTCGAGGTTGGAGGCGTAGATCGCGCAGAAGCGGACCTGCTCCAGCAGCGGCACCTCCGGGTCCTCAGCCAGCTCGAGCACCCGCTGGTTGAAGTCGAGCCATGGAGAGCTCGCGGTTGAAGTAGAGAGCGGGATCGTCGATCCGCCAATCGTACTGGCGCGGAGACACCACCCCGTCAGGGCTCAGGCCACGCGGGCGGATGCTTGCCCGGCGCCCGAACCGCCCGCGCCGAGCGCGCGGCCGTAACCGGCCGCGAGCTGCTCGAGGGCCTGCTCCCAGGAACGGCTGCGCGCCGCGCGGACGGCGGAGGCGCCGAGATGACGGCGCAGCAGCGGCGAGGCGGCGAGCTGCAGGACGGTGCCGGCGATGTGATCGGCGTCTGCCTGGCAGAGCATCCCCGTGTGGCGGTTCTCGACCAGCGAGGCCGGCCCACCCTCGGCGACCGCGACGACCGGCACGCCGCTGGCGCCTGCCTCGAGCACCACCTGGCCGTAGGTGTCCGTGGTCGAGCAGAAGAGGAAGACGTCAGAGCTGGCGTAGGCCCGCGCCAGATCCTCGCCCTCGAGCCAGCCGAGGAAGGTCGCGTGCTCGCCGAGACGGGCCCGAAGCTCGGCCTCCTCGGGCCCGCCGCCGGCGAGCAGCAGGTGCAGGCGAGGATCGGACTGACGGGCGCGGAGGAAGCTCTCGGCGAGCAGGTCGACCCCCTTCTCGCGGGTGAGCCGGCCGGCGTAGAGAACCTTGACCTCGCCCGGGTAGTCCTTTCGAGCGGCCTTGTCCGGATCGAAGCGCGAGACGTCGACGCCACGCTCCCAGCGCCCGAGCCGGGCCGGGTCGATGCCGAGCGCGAGCAGCGAGCGGTCCGCCGCCGGACTCGGCGAGAGGACCAGCGAGGGAGCGCGGTAGAAGGCACCGACGGCCATCTGCGCCATCGACTCGAGCCCGTCGTCGCCGCTGCGCATGCCGGCGTAGGTGGCCAGCTCGGTGTGGTAGCTGGCGATCAGCGGCGTCCCCGCGATCCGGCTGAGCAGCGTGGCGGCGGCCCCCGCCGGGCCGGGGGCGGTGACGTGGACGGCGTCGTAGCGACCCTCGGCGAGCGTCTCGACCAGGCCGGGAAGGCTGGGGACGCCGAGGCTCATCCCGGCGTAGAAGGGGATCTCGAGCTCGGCCGCCGCCGGCAGCCGCCGGTCGACGCCAGGGTCGGTACCCACGACCTCGATCTCGAAGCCGGGCACGCCCAGCTCGCGGATCTTCTCGATCGTGGCGGTGACGCCGTGCATCGCGCCGATCCCGTCGGCGATCAGCGCCACGCGACGTCGCTCGCCCGGCCGGGGAGCGAGCTTCGCCTTCTCGGCCCCCAGGAAGGCCGTGGCCGGGGCGTAGGGCACCGCCGGCACGAGAGCCTCGAAGAGACCGCCCAAGGCAGCGGCGACGTCGCCGCGCGCGATCGCCGCGGAGCCGTCCGCGACCGCGGCGCGAAGGCGTCGCTCGTGCGTGCGCCGGGCGCGGCGGTAGAGGTCGGCGTGGGAGAAGCCGTCCTCCTGCATATGGGCGAGCAGGTCGCGGCCGCGCAGATCGAGGTCGACCGAGCGCAGCCAGGCCTCCAGCAGGGCACGGGCATCGTCTGGACCGATGTCGGCCGCGACCTTGCCCTCGCGCTCGCCGCCCTCGCCGATCGTCCGCTGGGCGATCTTCAGCACCGCCACCGGATCAACGGCTCCGGTGCGCTTTATGTCGCCATGGGTGGCATAAAGCGCACCGGAAGCAGGGAGGTCGAGGGCGCGGGTCGCGAGGGCGATCGCGGCGTGCGCCCACTTGGCGGCGCTGCCCTGCTCGCCGCCGGCAGTCGCGTTGCCCTCGCGCACTCGGCGCAGAAACTCTTCCGGCGTGGCGGCCGCGGGCACCTCGGTGAAGGTGCGGCCGATGTCCACGCCGGCGTGATCGTCGGAACCGCCGATCCCGGTCCCCCCGTGCGTCTCGGTGTAGATCGCAGCGGGCATGTTCAGCTCCGCCGCGCGGGAGCCGTTGCGAACCTCCCAGATCGGGAAGAGCTCGGCGAGGCGGCGGCGATGCCGGGGCGCCAGCGGCGCGGCGACGCTGTAGAACGGGTGCGCGAGCGCGCAGGCGATCTCGTTGCGGTGAAGGTATGCGGCGCAGGCCTCCAGATCGCCGGCGTGTGCCTGCAGCCACTCGTGGTCTCCGGGAGTGATCCCGTAACAGAGGACGTGAACCGCCTGGGGCTCGCCGGCGAAGCGGGCGGTCAGCTCCTCGGAGACGAAGCAGTCGGGACGGTCGGCCAGCTCGAGGCAACCGTCGATCGTGTCGTGGTCGGTGATCGTGACGAAGTCCATCCCCCGCCGCTTGGCCAGCTCGTAGACCTCCTGCGGAGGCGTGGCGCACTCGGGAAGCCCCAGTGAGCGCTGGACCCCGAGCCGCGAGAGCTGCGAGGCGGTGGAATGGCAATGCATGTCTACTCGGGAAGCCATCGGTGTCTCCCTCTCTAGATCGCTCTGTCACCTCCAGGGTTCGTCATCTGCAGGCAAAACATGTGAACGACCGGCCAACGCGAGGTGAACATCCCGTGACCTACAAGGCGGATTCGAGGGCGGCCCAGGTGCCCTTGCTGACCTCGGCCTGCCAGAGCGCGACGAAGTCGTGGAAGAGACGCTCGCGGCGGTCTCGCAAGATCGCGGCGAGCGACCCGATCGCCTCGACCTCGGCCAGCATCAGGTCGCAGTCATGCAGGTCGCCGAGGACCGACTGGAGCTGCTTGGCTCCCCGGCGCGCCGCGCCTGCCTCCTCGCCAAGGCAGGGACCGAGAATCTCGAGCAGGTAGCGCAGTCGCTTCGCGGCGATCCGCATGTCGTGCTGCGCCGTCGCGGCATCGGGGGCCAAAGCCCTTTCGGCGAAGGCGCGCAGCTCGTCGAGCCTCACCTCGACGATGCGCGACGCGTTCGGGCGCAGCGGGGCGCGGGGATCGAGCCCCTCGACCTTGCGCGCCTTCACGTCTCTGCCCTCTCCACGAGCCTGATGAGACGGCGGCGCAACTTCCTCAGTCGCTTCGGGGAGACGAACGGGGCGAGTGCCTCGTTGGCCCTGCCCTGCCTGGATCGCAGCTCCTCGATCAGGCTCGTCAGGGCCTCCTTGTCCTCGCTGGCGACATCGCCGGCAAGACTCTCCAGCAGCTCGATTTCGACATCGAGGTCGCGCCTCACGCCGAGCGCGTCGGCGAGCGCCTTCACCCGCTTCAGCGCCTTGCGCCAGCGCTTGCGGGGGAAGCAGGGCTCGAAGACCTCCAGCGCCGCCCGCAACCGGCGGGTCGCCACCCGCATGTCGTGGACCCGCTCGACGTCGCCGAGGTCGAGCACGCCCTCGGCCCGCAGGAAGACCTCTTCGGCACGAACCTCGACCACCTGCGCGGCGACTGCCCCGAACGGCGCTTCGCAGTCGAGCTCGACCTTGCGTCCGCGGGCCACGGGTCTGAGGCTAGTGGACGAGCGAGCCCGGCTCCTAGGCTGCCAGGCGCAGCCGCGGTCCGTTGATGCTGCCGTTGAGCATGTCGAGGATGACCCCCTCGCGCAGGCCTCCCTTGCCGATCTGCAGCGACTGGCCGAGCAGCTCGGAGACCTTCTCCAGCAGCAGCACCCCGGTGGCGAGGATGCGGACTCGTTCGGGGTCGAGCTCGAAGCGGCGGGCGACGTCTGCCGCCGGGTCCCCGCAGAGGACCCGTATGCCGCGCTCCAGGGTCTCGTACTCGAGCACGGAGCCGACCAGGCGGCGCAGCGACGTGGCGCTGCCGCCGACCGCGACCGCCTGGACCGGATGCTCGATCTCGACCCCGGCGAAGAGGTCGTCGATGCGGTCGCGCACCTTGCGGATCTCCGCCGCGGACGGAGGGTCGGAGGAGATCAGCTCATCCGCGAGGACACCCGATCCGACCTGCCACGAGCGGACCTCTTCGGCCCCGCCCGGGACCTTGCCGAGGATCACCTCGGTCGAGCCGCCGCCGACGTCGACCACGCCGATCCTCCCCTCAACCGGATGCCCGAGCGTCTTGGTCGCGCCGATGAAGGCGAGCCGCCCCTCCTCCTCGTCGCTGAGGATCTCGACCGGCACCCCGGCCGCCTCGCCGATCGCAGCCGCCGCCTCCTCGCCATTCGAGGCTTCGCGAACCGCGGCGGTGGCGACCGCGCGAATCTCTTTCGCCCCCAGCTCCCGCGCAAGCCGCACCTGCGTCGAGACGACCTCCGCGACCTCGTCGACCTTCTCCGCCCGGATCGCCCCGCCGGAGTCGAGCGCCTTGTTGATCCGCGTATAGGCCCGCTGCTCCATCACCTTCTTCAGCTGCCCCTCGACGGGCTCGGCAACGAGCACACGAGTCGTGTTCGACCCAATATCTATGGCGGCACAGAGCGTCACGGGCGTCTCTCGCATGTTCCCAGACGACTCGGATCTCAACCCCGTACGCAGGAGGGCTACGACGTCGGGTGCGAAGCGTCCTCGAACTCCCGAAACAGCCCGGTGACGATGAAGGCGACCTGCTCGCCGATGTCCACCGCGTTGTCGGCAATCCGCTCGATCGCCCGCGCCGCCAGCAGCATCGTCATCGCCCACTCGCGCCGGTCGGCGTCGTCGCCGATCTCCAGGGCAAGGCGGAAGCACTCCCGGTTGAGGTTGTCGACGACGTCGTCCTGGCGCACCAGGTCTCTTGCCATCTCCACGTTGCGCTCTTCGAAGGCCCGCTTCGCCTGGCTGATCAGGGTGCGGGTCTGTCCGCCCATCGAGATGATCAGCTTCACCATCTCCTCATCCGCCGGCGGCTCGTTGCCCGACAGCGGGATCATCTTGCAGATGTTCACGCACTGGTCGCCCATCCGCTCGACGCTCTTCAGCACGTGCAGGAGGGCCGAGATCAGCCGCAGGTCGGTTGCCACCGGCGACTGCCTCGCAAGCAGCGCGATCAGGCTCTGGTGTACCTCCAGGTAGCGGCCGTCGATGCGGTCGTCGTCGGCGACGACGAGCTGGGCCAGCTCGACGTCCTGGTGCTCGACCGCCTCCAAGGTCCGTTCCAGCGCCTCGCTGACGAGGTCGAGCCCGCCGAGGGCGCTCGTCTCCAGCCGCTCGAGCTCTTCCTGGTAGTGGACCCTGGTTTCGACCGGCGCCATCAGCCCACCTTGCCGGAGACGTAGTCCTCCGTGCGCTGGTCGGTGGGGTTGGTGAAGATCTTTTCCGTCTCGTCGTACTCGACCAGCCGTCCCCAGCGGTTCTCCTCGTCGGCGTCGAGCTCGACCATGAGGAAGGCGGTGCGGTCGGAGACGCGCGCCGCCTGCTGCATGTTGTGGGTGACGATCACGATCGAGTACTCCTTTTTCAGCTCGATCATCAGATCCTCGATCTTGCCGGTCGAGATCGGGTCGAGCGCCGAGCAGGGCTCGTCCATCAGGATCGTGTCGGGCTCGACCGCGATGCAGCGGGCGATGCAGAGGCGCTGCTGCTGCCCGCCGGAGAGGCCGAAAGCGTTGCTGTCCAGCCGGTCCTTGACCTCCTCCCAGAGGGCGGCGCCGCGCAGGGCCCTCTCGACCGTGGCGTCGAGGTCGTCCTTGCGGCCGAGGATGCGGGGGCCGAAGGCGACGTTGTCGTAGATCGACTTGGGAAACGGGTTCGGCTTCTGGAAGACCATGCCGATCAGCTTGCGAACCTGGACCGGGTCGACCTGCGGGCCGTAGAGATCCTCGCCGTGGTAGAGCAGCTGGCCGCGCACCTCGGCGCCGGGGATCAGGTCGTTCATGCGGTTGAGGCAGCGCAAGAGGGTGCTCTTGCCGCAGCCCGAGGGGCCGATCAGGGCGGTGACGTCGTTGCGATGGATGTCCATCGAGATCCCCTTGACGGCGGAAACGCCGCTGTAGAGGACCTCGGCGCCCTTCAGCTCGAAGACCTTCTCCCGGCTGACCCCGGAGTGCCGCTGAAACTCCTCCGGCCGCACCGCGATCGCGGCGCGCTCGGCGGCCGCCTCTCGCGCCTCGCGGCCGCTGCCGGCTCTGCTCTCGTCCTGTGCCATCTTCTCGCTCACCCTAGCCCACCTACCATCTCTGCTCGTAACGATTTCGTAGCCAGATCGCAAAGGAGTTCATCACCAGCAGGACGACCAGGAGGACGATGATTCCCGCGAAGGCAAGCGCCTGGAACTCCTCCTGGGGGCGCAGGGCATAGTTGAAGATCTGCACCGGCATCGCCGAGTAGCCGTCCGGCGAGAACGGGGTCGGGTCGAAGGTGACGAAGACCGTGGCGCCGACCAGCAGCAGCGGCGCCGTCTCGCCCAGGGCGCGCGAGACGGCGAGGATCACGCCGGTGGCGACTCCCGGGATCGAGGCCGGCAGCACCTGGCGACGGATCGTCTGCCACTGGGTCGCGCCGAGCGCCAGCGAGCCCTGCCGGATCGAGTCGGGGACCGCCTTGATCGCCTCGCGGGAGACGATGATCACCATCGGCAGCACCAGAAGAGCCAGGGTCAGCGAGCCGGCGACGAGGATGAAGCCGAGGTCGAGCGGACCGCGAACGATGAAGGCGAGGCCGAGGATGCCGTAGATGATCGAGGGCACGGCCGCCAGGTTCTGGATGTTGACCTCGATCAGGCGGTTCCACCAACGGGTCTTGTCGGCGTACTCCTCGAGGTAGATCGCGGCCCCGATTCCGATCGGCACGACGAAGACGATCACGCCGGCGATCAGCTCCAGCGAGCCGATGATCGCCGGCCGGAAGCCGGCTTTCTCGGGGAAGACGGTCGAGGGCGGGTTGGTGAAGAGGTCGGTGCTGAACGCGGGAGCCCCTTCGACGAAGGCCTGGATCAGCAGGGCGCCGAGCCCGGCAAGGGCAATCAGCACGGCGAGCAGGAGCAGCCCGGCGAAGGCGGCGTTGCGGATCACGTCGCCGCGCGGCTGGTCGCGCAGCATCGCCGCCGTGGTCGCGCGGGCCCCGGCGACCGCCAGGCGATTGCGCGGGGCGATCGCCTCCGGCCCCTCGCTCATAGGAGAACCTCCCCCTTGTTCTTCTGAGATTGAGAGGCCGAGCGCAGCGAGGCCGTCGAAGATCCCCGGGGAACGAAAAGAGATGCCGACCCCCGCCGGGAGAGCGCCACGCTCGCTTGCCGCGTAGACGGCCCGAGTGAGACCAGCGCCTCCCGGCGGTGCGAGGCGCCAGAAGCGCCAACAGGACGTGGCGTCGGTGAACGCCACCCTATGAGCACGCGCAACGGCTCCTCATGGCCGGCTATCAGCCGATCGCAATCGACCGAGGAGGAAGCATGGCAGCAACGAGAACCGCGGGAATCGACTGGGCCAGCGAGGCCCACGAGGTCTGCGTCAGCGACGAAGGCAAAGTGGCCGAGCGTTTTTCCGCCGCCCACGACGAGGCGGGGATCGCCGACTTGGCCCAGCGGCTCTCCCGGGCCGGCATCGCCCGGGTGGCGATCGAGAGGCCGGACGGGATCTTGGTCGAGCGTCTGCTGGAGGCGGGGCTCGAGGTCCTGGCGATCCACCCCAACCAGGTGAAGGCCGCGCGCCCGCGCTTCGCGGTCGCCCACGGCAAGTCCGACCGCTTCGACGCCTACGTGCTGGCCGAGCTGGCGCGCACCGACGCCCACCGCTTCCGGGTGCTGCTGCCCGACGGCGAGGAGACCAAGGCGCTCAAGGTGCTGACTCGGTCCCGCGAGGACCTGGTCGGGGTGCGGGTGGAGCTGGCCAACCAGCTGCGCGCTCAACTGCAGGCCTTCTGGCCCGGAGCGCTGATCTTCTCCGCACTCGACAGCCGGATTTCGCTGGCCTTCTTGAAGCGCTATCCGAGCCCCGCTGACGCCAAGGGGCTCGGCGACGGGCGCATGACTTCCTTCCTGGGACGGGAGGGCTATAGCGGCAGGACCGACCCCGCCGAGCTGGTGGCGCGGATCAAGGCGGCGCCCAAGGGGACCGCCGGGAAGACCGAGTGCGACGCCCGGCGCGGTGTGGTCCTCGGCCTGGTCGCCGCCCTGGAGCCGATCGTCGCCGAGATCGCGGCACTCGACGCCCAGATTCGCGAGCGGCTTGCCGCTCACCCTGACGCGGAGATCTTCCGGCCACTCTTCCGCGACCCGACGACGACGATCTGCCCGGCGACACTGGTCGCCGAGCTCGGCGACTGCCGCGCTCGCTACCCGACCGAGGCGGCGATGGCCGCCGACGCCGGCATGAGCCCGGTCGCCCTGGAGTCCGGCAAGCTGCGCGTGGCCACCTTCAGGCGGGCCTGCGACAAGCGCTTGCGATCCGCCGTGGCGACCCTCGCTGACTCCACTCGCCACTGGCACCCGTGGGCCAAAGAGGTCTACCGCAGGGCACGTGCCAGAGGCCAGGATCACCCGCACGCGATCCGCACTTTGGGACGTGCCTGGATCCGCGTTCTTTGGCGCTGTTGGCGAGACCGAGTGCCCTACGACCCTGCCCGGCACGGCAACTTCAACCGCCTTCTGACGGCGGGGGGTTGACACAGGACGTCTCACTCGTAGACCTCGCGGTACTTGCGGGCCAGCCTGATGCTGATCGCGTTCATCGCCAGAGTGATGAAGAAGAGCACCGTACCCACGGCGAAGACCGACTTGTAGTCGAGCGAGCCGGTCGAGATGTCGCCGGTCGCCGTGGTGGCGATGTAAGCGGTCATCGCCTGGATCGACTCCACCGGGTTGAGGGTGAAGTTGGGGGTCGAGCCGGCGGCGAGGACGACGACCATGGTCTCGCCGACAGCCCGCGAGATCGCCAGCACGACCGAGGCGACGATGCCGGAGAGAGCAGCCGGGAAGATCACCCGCACCGCCACCTTGGCCCTGGTCGCGCCGAGCGCGTAGGCCCCCTCGTGCAGGCCGCGGGGCACCGCTGACATCGCGTCCTCGGAGATCGAGGCGATGATCGGCACCACCATCAGGCCGATGCCGAGCGCCGCGGCAAGCGCCATGAACGGCTTGCCGGCGGCACCGCCGAGGAAATCGCCGGGCCAGAGCGGCTGGATGACCTCGGGCAGGATGAAGCTGACGGCGAAGATGCCGATCGCCACGGTGGGAATGCCGGCGAGGATCTCGAGCACCGGCTTGAGCGTCTTGCGCACCCGTGGGCTGGCGTACTCGCTGAGGTAGACAGCGGTGCCGAGGCCGATCGGGATCGCGAAGAGCATCGCCCAGAGGGCCACGTTGAGCGTGCCGGCGACGATCCCGAGCACGCCGAAGCTGGGCGGTTCGAACTGCGGCGTCCAGTCGGTCCCGAAGAAGAACTCGTCGACCGGGACGATCTCGAAAAAGCCGACCGTCGGCCCGATCAGGGAGACGACGATCGCCGTGGTGGTGAGGACCGAGAGGATGCCGCAGGCGGCGAGAAGGCCCTGGATGGCCTTCTCGCCGTAACGAGGTCTGGACGCCCGCAGGCGGGGGGGCGAGCCCCCCGCCTGCCGGCCGGTCTCCGTCCTCGCATCCACTGCGACCGCTCCCGCCCCTCCTATTCGGTCAGCTTGGCGGTCGCGTCCTTCGACGCTTCCAGCTGCTCTTCGGTCAGCGAGATGAAGCCGACCGCTTCGGCGATTTCGTTGACGTTTTCGAGGTAGTAGTCGACGAACGCCTTCACCTCGGGCTTTTCCAGCGCTTCGCCGCTGGGGTAGATGAAGAGCGGCCGGCTGAGCGGCACGTATTCGTCGTTCTGGGCGGTTTCCGCCGACGGGGCCACGCAGCCTTTGCCGCCGTCGACTTCGAGCGCCTTCAGCTTGCCTTCGTTCTCCTGGTAGAAGGAGTAGCCGAAGTAGCCCATGCCGCCGGG
The DNA here is from genome assembly GCA_963801245.1 of uncultured Solirubrobacterales bacterium. Taxonomy (GTDB): domain Bacteria; phylum Actinomycetota; class Thermoleophilia; order Solirubrobacterales; family 70-9; genus VRUE01. Next base: position 89,192 of record CAWDEA010000003.1, on the reverse strand, counting down.
CGAGCCCTCGACGCCGGTGACGGTGGCGTTGTCGTTCTCGCCGACGTTGTTGTAATCCTTGCGCGAGACGCCCTCCTCGCCGTTGATTTCCTCGGTGAAGTAGTCGAACGTGCCGGAGTCCGTGCCGGGGCCGAAGAGCGCCAGCTCCTCGTCGAATTCCTCTTCCAGGCCCGGGATCTGGCTCCAGTTGTCGAGCTTGGAGTCAGGGCCCCAGACGGCGCCGAGCTGATCGACGGTGAGGCAGTTGACCGGGTTCTCGGGGTTGACCACGACGGTCAGGGCGTCTGTGGCGACCCGAACCTCCTCGAAGGAGATGCCCTGCTTCTCGCAGGCTTCAACCTCTTCGGGCTCGATCGCGCGAGAGGCATCGGAGATCGACGTCTCACCGGCGCAGAACTTTTCGAAGCCGCCCCCGGTGCCGGAGGTGCCAACCGTCACCTTGACGCCGGAGTTCTCGGATTCGAACTGCTCGGCGACCGCCTCGGTGAGCGGCGCCACCGTGCTCGACCCGTCGATGCGAATCGACCCGGAAAGGTCGCCACCCCCGCTCGTTTCGTCGTCACTGCTGCCGCAGGCCGCGACCCCGACCGCCAGGACGGCAGCGGAGGCGATGACCACGAGCAATCTAGAGCTAATCACTCTGTCTCCTTCTCGTTGTTCACTCCAGTGGACGGCCCTGCGGCCGCTGACAGAGCCACGTTCTCAGCGACCTCCAGGCAGCTTGTTACCCGCCTGTGTCGAGGATGTGAAAAAGATGTAAAAACGCGACTTCGGCTACGTGAGCCGCGTCAACCGATGGCTGCGAAGATCTTCTTTCGCAGCCAGGCCGGCGGGTAAGCCGAGCCGGTTTGCAGCGCGGAGATTTGCTGTCCTTCGCGGCCGGCTACGTACTTGACGTATTCCTGCACCACGGCCGCTTCGCGATCCGAATCGTAATCCGTGCAGGCGATCAGGTAGGAGACCAGGACGAGCGGGTACGCGCCGGCCGGCGTCTTCGGCTCCTGCTCGACCGGGAGCATCATCGGTCCCTTGCTGAGCGCTGTGTTCAGATGCGCGGCTTCAAGCCTCTCCGTAGTGGCTCGCGCGACGGGTTCGATGGAGAACTGACCGTCGATGACAAGCCGGGTGATGCCGAACAGCTGCCCGACGTGACTGAAGTCGGTGTAGCCGATCGAGCCGTCCTCGCTGCCGACCACTTCGGCGACGCTCGCCGCATCGGTTGCGGTCTTGCTTCCCTCGACCGGCCACTCGGCGCTGGCGCCGTGGCTCCAATCGCTCGGGGCTTCTTCGGCGAGATAGGTGGTGATGGCTTCGGTCATCGCCGGCTCCTCGGAAAGGCCAACCGGAACGATGCCGAGCTTGGGGGGGAACCCGATCGGGCCGATGGAAGGGTTCTCCCCCTGGATCGTGGGCGTAGCCCAGCGGGGTATCTCACCGTTGAAGATCTTCGCCAGTGTCTGTGGCGACAGCTGCATCGCCGTGAGCCTGAGGTTGGCGAAGACCGTTATCGGCGAGATATAGACCGGGAGCTCGATCAGTTCGCCCGGCTCGCAGCGTTCGGCCGCTTCGGCAAGCTCGTCTCCTTCAAGCGGTGTATCGCTGGCGGCGAAAGCGACATCTCCATCGATGAACCGCCGGCGGCCCTCCTCCGAGCCGACCGGGTCGTATGAGACCTTCCCCGCCGAGCCGGCAGGTTCGAATCCGGCGGTCCAGACGTCCTGTGCTTTTTCCTGGGCGATGGACCCGGCCCCGGCGATGCCGCCTCCGGTGCTTCCCGACGAGTCGCTGCTGGTGGTTGCGGTGGTGCCGGACGAATCGCCGCCGTTGGCATCGCTGCCGCAGGCAGCGATGCCAACCCCCAGCGCCGCGACCGAGAGGAGAATCACCAACGTCCTTGCTTTCAGTAGCTCAAAGATTCGAGAACCATATAGGAAATCTTGTTCGGTTTGTGGCCAGGCTCAGCCGTCCGGCGAGAAGCGGTAGCCGATACCGCTGTGGGTGTGGATCAGGCTCTGCCCCGGCAGCGCCTCGCCCAGCTTGGAGCGCAATCGACTGACGTAGACGTCGACCGAGCGGTCGTCGTTGCGCGGCTCGCGCCCCCAGACCTCCGCGTAGAGCTCCTCGCGGGTGAGGATGCGCTGTGGGTGCGCCGCCAGGGTCGTCAACAGCTGCAGCTCGCGCATGGTCAGGCTGAGAGGCCGTCCATCGACCAGTGCCGCGTGCTCCTCAGGACGGATCTCCAGCATCCCGAGCAAAGATCGCCGCGACCGGCGCGGTCGCGGTTACGCGGGCGTAAAGCTGCTGTGAACTACTTGTGAATCTGCGGCGCCCGTCGCATCCTCGACAGACGCGGTGGCCACCTCGACAGGCGCCACGGGCTCGACACCGCCGACCGGCTCCGGGTCGAAGCGGTAGCCGACTCCGAAGTGGGTGTGGATGTAGCTCCAGCCCGGAGAGCGCTTCTCCAGCTTCTGGCGCAGCTTGCGGATGAAGACGTCGACGGAGCGGTCGCCATGGGCCATCGCGTAGCCCCAGACACGCTGGTAGATCGCCTCGCGCTCGAGCACCTGCCCCTTGGCGTCGGCAAGGAGCTGAAGCAGCTCGAACTCGCGCCGGGTGAGGTCGAGGCTGCCGTCGCCGACGAAGGCCTGAAACTGGTCGGCGCGAATCTCCAGCTCGCCGGCGACCAGAGGCCCGGTCTCGATGCCGGCGCGGCTGCGGCGACGACGGCGCGAGACCGCTTCGATCCGCGCCATCACCTCCTCGGGGTGGCAGGGCTTGCCGATCCAGTCGTCGACGCCGAGGCGCAGGGCCCGCACCCGCTGGGCCACGGTGGAGCGGCCGGCGCAGACGACCACGCCGAGGTCGGGGAGCATCCCGCAAACCCGCTCCAGGTAGCTCCAGGCTTCGTCGCCCAGCACCGAGAGGTCGATCAGCAGCGCGTTCAGCTTCATCGCCACCAGCTCCTCGGGCGGGATCGCGCTGGTCAGGACCCGCTGCTGCCACCCGGCGGCCTCGGTGCGCTTCGACAGCACCGTGACGAAACCGCTGTCGTCGTCGATTACCGCGAGCCGGATGGTCTGCTGTGAGTTCAAGAGGCGGAAGTCGTTGCTGACGAAGCTGCTGCCCTTGCTACGACGGCAGGATTGTATGCCCCTGCGACGACGGCCGTGTCGCCAAAACCCCTGCGTTCACAGGATTTTCACAGCTGAATACGCGTAATTTGCGGGGAAAGTGGGGGGTCACGCCCGATCGATTCTTCTCTGGATATTCACCGTGAAGGGTCATTCGCGCGGCAGACTCCACCCCACGAGACTCCTCTCTCGTCACCGCGAACGGCCCACTGCCCCGGGCCGTTCGCTATTTCTGGGGGCCTCTCAGCCGATCGTGCCGGTCGCCGCCAGCCCCAGGACCAGTACGCCCAGGGCGATGCGGTAGATGACGAAGATCTCCAGCGTGTGGGTGCTGAGGTAGCGGAGCAGCCAGGCGATGGCCAGGTAGCCGGAAACGAAGGCAACGAGCGTCGCGACCGCCGTCGCCCACACCGAGACATTTCCGTCCTCGCCGATCTTGCGCAGCTCGAAGAGACCGCTCAGGACCACGGCCGGCACCGAGAGCAGGAACGAGTACCGGGCTGCGGCAACGCGGTCGAAGCCGAGAAACAGGCCGGCCGAGATGGTCGCTCCCGAGCGCGAGACGCCGGGGATCAGCGCCAGCGCCTGGGCCATGCCGACGACCAACCCGTCGCGGCCGTTCATCTCGGTCAGGTGTCGCCGCCGGGTGCCGACGCGCTCGGCCAAGACCATGACGAAGGAGAAGAGGATGAGCGCCGAGCCGATCAGGTAGAGGCTGCGCGCGCCGGACTCGATCTGATCGCTGAAGACGAAGCCGAAGATCGAGATCGGGATGGTCCCCAGGACGATGAACCAGCCCAGCCTTGCCTCCTGGCTCGCCTGCCGGATGGGCACGCGCAGCTCCCGCAGCCAGGCGGCCGCTATTCGCCAGAGGTCTACCCGGAAGTAGATCAGGACCGCGGCCATCGTCCCCAGTTGGATCACGGCGGTGAACCCAGCCCCCGGGTCGGGCCAGCCGAGCAGCGCCGGCACGATTCGCAGGTGCCCGCTGGAGGAGATCGGCAGGAACTCGGTCAGCCCCTGCAGGAGGCCGAGGACGATGGCCTCGAGGGTGCTCATGGCGGCGCATCCTATGGCAGCGCCTAAAGCCGAGATGAACACCGTCGACGCCGCCGCGGTGCGCTAGATTGCCGGGCGTGAAGGCTCCCTCGCGCCCAGCCAAAGCTCTCGCAGCGCTCTGCGCCGCGCTGCTCTCGCTGCTGCTGGCCACGCCCGTGGCGCTGGCCGAGAACGGCGTCGGGCTGGCCGGGCCGACGACCGACAAGACCGTCACCTTCTTCTGCTTCGGCGTGATCGCCTTCTTCGCAATCCTCGTGATCGTGCTCTCCGTGGTCCAGGGCCGCCTCGAGAAGCGAAAAGAACGCCGTAGGTATGACCTCGAGCGCTACGGCTGAGCCGCTCAGTCGAGCCTGAAGCCGCTCAGTAGGCGTTTCTCGGTCTCGCCCTCGATCTTGGCGAGGACTTCGACCTTGCCCTCCAGCGGCGTGTCGCGGATCTTCGTCGCCAGCAGGTCGTCGACCTGGAAGATGCCGGCGGAGTTGTTCAGCTCGATCTCGATCCGCACTGGCCGCGTCTCCCCCGCCTCGATCCTGACCTCGTCGATTGCCGCGGCCGAGATCGAGTGGATGCCCTCCTGGCCCGCTTCGAGCGGGATCCGGGTGCGGCCCTGGGCCATGTCGAGCGCGTCGGCGACCCTGACCACACCCGCCTCCAGCGTGTAGGGCTCGCCGCGGCGGCGATGGCCGATGATCGCGTGCAGGATCTCGGAGACCACGACCGTCCGCTCCGGCTCACGGTAGGAGCCGTCGAGCAGCCGCTCGAGGGCGCCGTTGGCGAGGAAGAGGCTGTAGGCCTCGTGGTCGGCGCGGTGGATCGACATGCCGACGTCGTGCAGCAGGGCGCCGCCCGCGACGACCACCTCGGCGTCGCGCGGCGACATGCCGTGATCGGCGACGACCGCCGGCTCCACCCCGGCCTTGACCAGCAGGCGCAGCAGCCGCAGGGCGATGTTGAGCACGATCTGGGTGTGGACCCAGGAGTGGTCCGACATCCCCAGCCGCTCGGCGTGGACCTGCGCCATGTACCACCAGGCCCGCACCTGCTCGTCGCCGTTGACCGCGTCGAGGAAGCCCTCGAGCTTCCGATTGCCCTCGCGTCGGCGCCCTCACCTTGGCCTCGGCGATCGCCTCCTTGGGAGGCTTTCGCTTCGGCCCCTTCGGGTCCGGCGTGGGGACTGCCTCGCTCATTCGCGTGATCGTAGGGGAGGGACCGGGCACCACCCGGTCCCTCTGGTCAGCCGCAGATTGGCCAGGGGCTCGAGCCCGAAGCGGCGTACAAGAGAGCCGCGCGGTAGTCCTGCTCCTGCTCTGGGGCTGCCGCCGGGTCGCCCGAGCCGCCGACGGAGGCCCAGGTGCTGAAGCTGAACTGGTACTTGCCTCGGTAGGTGCCGTCGGAGGAGACGATCGTCGGGTCGCCGCCGGACTCGCAGGAGGCGATCGCCTCGAGGGTTTCCATGGACACGCCTCCCGGGAGCGATGCGTAGAGCTCGCGTCGTTCGCGGCGAGCTTCGGCGCGGCGCTTGGCTTCCATGCGCTTGACCGTTACCCGGATCGTCTTGTGGAAACGGGCGACCGGGCGCTGCAGGGGGCCGAGCTTCGCGGGGGCCGCGTCGGCCACTCCGGTTCGCGGCGGTGGCGGATCGTCGCCGGTTGCTGCGAGGGCAGCCGCCGGGAAGGCGATGCAGGCGATCAGGACAGGAATGAAGTATGTGCGTTTTGTGAGCAAGCGCGGAACCGTGCCGGTATTTGCGGCCCCGGAACGTGATCGCGCTCACACTGCTCACAAAGTAAGTGCCGTCTGACACGACGCCAGGCACAGAATCCCTTCCCCTGGACGGACGATGAATTGCTTCTTGCGGCTCAGATCGCTGTCAAGCCGCGGCTGAGCGGAAGCCGGGATGATTGGGAGATCGCGGAATCTCCGACATCGCGGCTGCTGCTCGCCTGCCCCGACCGGCCGGGGCTGATCGCCGCCGTCAGCGGCTTCCTCGCCGACGCCGGCCTCAACATCGTCGACGCCGACCAGCACTCCAGCGACGAGGGGCGCTTCTTCATGCGGATGGTGTTCGACGCCGTCCCCGAGGACGAGCTGGCCGCGGTCCGTCAGCGCTTCGAGCGCGAGATCGCCGCGCGCTTCGAGATGGAGCACCGCTTCGCCGAGTCGAGCGAGCGCAAGCGGGTGGCGATCATGGTCTCGCGCGAAGACCACTGCCTCTCCGACCTGCTCTGGCGCTGGCGCAGCGGCGAGCTCGGCGTCGACATCGTCGCGGTCGTCTCCAACCACGACGACCACCGCGAGCAGGTCGACGTCGCTCGGGCTCCCCTTCCACCACGTGCCGATCGACCCCGGATGCGCGCGAGCGCGGCCGAGGCGCAGTCGCTGGAGCTGCTCGCCGGCATCGACCTGCTCGTCCTCGCCCGCTACATGCAGGTCCTCTCCGCGCGGGTTCCTGGAGCGGCTGGGCGCGCCGGCGATCAACATCCACCACAGCTTCCTGCCCGCCTTCGTCGGCGCCGACCCCTACCGCCGCGCCCACGAGCGCGGCGTCAAGCTGATCGGCGCCACCGCCCACTACGTAACCGAGGAGCTCGACGCCGGGCCGATCATCGACCAGGACGTGACCCGGGTCAGCCACCGCGACGAGGTCGACGACCTGAAGCGGATCGGCCGCGACATCGAGCGACTGGTCCTCGCCCGGGCGGTCAAGGCCCACGTCGACGACCGGGTTCTGCTCGACGGGGCGAGGACGATCGTCTTCTGAGCGCGCTGGCTGCCGCCAGTTCGCGTAGTCGCGATGGAGCAGGCGACGTCGCCCGCCGCTCGAGGCTGCCGGCCGCCGCCTGGCTCGCAGGCCGCGCTGCAGGCGCTCGCTACGTGCGCGACCCGCTCGGCTTCCTGATCGGCCTCCAGCGCCGCCACGGCGACGTCTTCTCGATGTCGCTTCCCCTACTTCGGCCGCCTCGTCTACGTCGCCAACCCCGACCCTGGTCAAACAGCTCTTCACCGGCTCGCCCGAGCAGCTGCACGCCGGCGAGGCGAACGCGACCGTGCTGGAGCCGGCGCTCGGCCCGAACTCGGTCCTCACCCTCGACGAGGGCCCGCACATGCGCCAGCGCAAGCTGCTGCTGCCGCCCTTCCACGGCGAGCGGATCGACGCGCTACGGCGAGCTGATCCGCGAGGTGACGCGGCGAGGAGATGGAGAGCTGGCCGGTCGGCGAGCCCTTCGCGCTGCGCCCCCACACCCAGCGGATCACCCTGGCGGTGATCATGCGCGCCGTCTTCGGCGTCCACGACGAGGAGCGCCTGGTGCGCTTCGAGCGCCTGATCGAGACCTTCAGCGAGCGCGTCAACGCGGTGCTCGCCTTCCCGATGCTGCGCCGCGACCTCGGCCGCTGGAGCCCCTGGTCGCGCTTCGTCCGCGCCCGCGGCGGCGCTCGACGAGTTCATCTACGAGGAGATCGCGCTGCGGCGCGCCGAGATCGCGGCCGGCGAGGAGGGGCACGACGACGTCCTCTCGCTGCTGCTCGAGGCCGAACACGACGACGGCAGCCCGATGAGCGACGAAGAGCTGCGCGACGAGATGGTCACGGTCCTCGGGGCCGGGCACGAGACGACCGCGACCGGGCTCGCCTGGGCGATGGAGCGCCTGCTGCGCACCCCGGAAGTGCTGGCGAAGCTGCGCGACTCGCTGGCCGCCGGCGAGGAGTACTACCTCGACGCGACGGTGAAGGAGACGCTGCGGGCGCGACCGGTGATCGTCGACGTCGCCCGCAAGCTGACCGCGCCGCTGCGAGATCGGCGGCTACGAGCTGCAGGCCGGCACCTTCGTGATGGCCGCGATCGCCGCCGATGCACTACCGCGAGGACCTCTTCCCGCGCCCGGAGGAGTTCCGGCCCGAGCGCTTCCTCGAGGAAAAGGCCGACAACTACGCCTGGATCCCGTTCGGCGGCGGCGTGCGACGCTGCATCGGCGCCGCCTTCGCCGAATACGAGATGCGGATCGTCCTGCGCGAGTTCGTCGAACGGGCCGACCTCAGCGCCCCGGACCCCAAGCCGGAGAAGGTCAAGGTCCGCAACATCACCCTCGCCCCGGGCAGGGGCACCCGGGTCAGGCTGGATCGCCCGCTGCGCTGACCGCCCGCTCGGCCTCCTCCCACCGCTCGTAGAGCCCGGCGAGCGTGCGCTTTGCCGCCTCGTGGCGCTCGCCTGCCCGCTCGGCCTTGGCCGGGGTCGACCAGGCGGCCGGGTCGGCGAGCTCCTCCTCGACCGCGCGCAGCTCGGCCTCGGCACGCTCGATCTTCTCCGCCAGGCGACTCGCCTTGCGGGCGGCGCTCTTCGAGGCCGCGCCCGGCTTGGCTCGCTTTGCCGCCTTACCGGCCCGCTTCGGCGCCGCGGCGGCGGAGGCATGCGGCTTCCGCCCGTTCGTCGCGCTGGCGCTGGTACTCGGCCCAGCCGCTCGGGTGGCTCTCCAGCCGGCCGTCCTCGCAGACGACGGTGCGGCTGCCGACCGCCTCCAGCAGGGCGCGGTCGTGGGAGACGAGGATCACCGCGCCCTCGAAGGCCGAGCAGCGCGTCCTCGAGCGCCTCGCGGCTCTCGACGTCGAGGTGGTTGGTCGGCTCGTCGAGGATCAGCACGTTGGCGCCGGAGGCGACCAGGATCGCCAGCGAGAGCCGCCGCTGCTCGCCGCCGGAGATGTCGTCGAGCGCTTTCTCGACGTCGGCGCCGGAGAAGAGGAAGCCGCCGAGCAGGTCGCGCGCCTTCTGCCCGCTGAGGCCGGTGCCGCGCTGGGCGGCGTCGAGCACCGTGCCCCTCCCCCGCCGCCGTGTCGGCGTGCTGGGAGAGGTAGCCGATCTTGACGTTGTGGCCGGTCCGCGACCGAGCCGGCGGCGGGCTCGCGCTGCCCGGCGAGGGTCTCGATCAGGGTCGTCTTGCCGGTGCCGTTGGGACCGACGAGGACGACGTGCTCGCCGCGCTCGACTTCGAGCGTCGGCCGTCTCGAGCAGGGTCCGTCCCGGGCACCTCGATCCTGCGCGTCCGACCATCTTCAGCACGACCCGGCCCGGCCGCTCGGGGGTGACGAACGAGAAGCGCAGGTTGCGGCGGTCGCGCGGCTCGGCCTTGACGCCGTCGCGCTTGATCTTGCTCGATCTGCTTCAGCCGCGACTGCGCCTGGCGCGCCTTCGTCGCCTTGTAGCGGAAGCGCTCGACGAAGCGCTCCATCCGCTCGATCTCGGCCTGCTGGCGCTCGATCGCCTTGCCGAGGGCGATCTCGCGCGCCGCCTGCTCCTTGCGCCAGGCGTGCCAGGGGCCGGCGAAGAAGCGGCCGCGCTGCGCCTCCAGCTCCAGCACCGAGGTGCCGACCGCCTCGAGGAACCAGCGGTCGTGGGCGACGAGGACGACGGCGGCGTCGAGGTCGCACAGGTAGCGCTCCAGCCACTCCAGCGAGGGGATGTCGAGGTGGTTCGTCGGCTCGTCGAGCAGCAGCAGGTCGGGGCGCGTGGCGAGCGCCCGGGCCAGCGAGGCGCGGGTCAGCTCGCCGCCGGAGAAGGTCGAGAGCCGCCGCTCGGCCGCCTCCTCGCCGAAGCCGAGGCCGCCGAGCACGGCGAGCACGTCGTCGCGCCAGCGGTAGCCGCCCGCCTGCTTCGAGCCGCTGCTGCGCGGTCGCGTAGGCGCGCATCGTCTCCTCGTCTGGAGTCGCCCTTCGCCATCGCGCGCCTCGAGGCGCGCCAGCTCGCGCCTCGGTCTCGATGCATGTCGGCGCGGCCGGAGAAGACGTAGTCGCCGAGCGAGATCTCGGCGTCGCGCGGCGGTCGCTGGTCGTGCAGGGCGACCCGCGCCCCTTTCCGCAGCGGCGATGCTGCCGGAGTCGGGCGACCGCTCGCCGGCGAGGACCCGCAGCAGGGTCGACTTGCCGGCGCCGTTGCGCCCGGAGAGGGTCATCCGCTCGCGCGGCTCGAGCTTGAAGGAGACGTCTGCGAAGAGCAGCTTTCCGCCGACGTAGACGTCGATGGTCGTTGCGGTCGCGACTGCCATGGCGGCCCTGACACTACGCGGCTCGCCCGGGCGGGCGTAACCTGCGATGTGTGGAAAGGGAGCAGCTACGCGAGGTCCAGGCGCCGCTCAAGGAGCGCTACCGCGAGGAGCCCGCGGCGGCGGTCGTCACGCTGAAGGCCAGCGGGGAGCTCGGCGAAGGGCGTCTCCTGCTCGGTGCAGACGGGGCGGGCGATCGCCGAGGCGGGGCTGCACCCGGCCTCCGGCGGCGACGGCTCGCAGCTCTGCTCGGGCGACATGCTGCTCGAGGCCCTGGTCGCCTGCGCCGGCGTGACCCTTCGGGCCGTCGCGACGTCGCTGGGAATCGAGGTGAGGTCCGGGTCGGTGCGCGCCGAGGGCGATCTCGACTTCCGCGGCACGCTCGCCGTCGATCGCGAGGCCCCGGTCGGCTTCTCGGCGATCCGCCTCGCCTTCGAGCTCGACAGCGATGCGAGCGAGGAAGAGCTGGAGACGCTGCTGAAGCTGACCGAGCGCTACTGCGTCGTCTTCCAGACCCTCAACCGGCCGCCGCAGCTGTCGGCGACACTTGGGACCGGGTCATAGCCTGAGCCATGCCGGGGGCGCTGCGGCACCTGGGTGACCTGGCGAGGGCGCAGCTGACCCGGCGCTCGGCACAGCGCGAGGACGGGCAGGCCCTGGCCGAGCTGGAGGCGAGGCCGCTCGAGCTGCCGGCCGGACTGGAAGTCGAATGGCTCGGCGTGTCCGGATACCGGATGAGCTTCGAGGGGCAGACGCTGTTCGTCGATCCCTACCTCTCCCGGGTCCCGTTCGGCGACATCGTGCGGCGGCGCCCCACGCTTCCCGATCCGGCCGCGCTGGACCGCTTCGTCCACGCGCCCGGGGAGGTCGCCGGCGTCCTCGTCGGCCACACCCACTTCGACCACGCGGTCGACGCCCCGGCGATCGCCCGCCGCTTCGGCTGCAGGGCCTACGGCTCGGACTCGCTGGTTGCGCTGATGGGCCTGCACGGGCTGGCCGAACAGGCGGTCTCGGTCGAGCCCTACCGCACCTACGAGCTGGGTCCGTTCGAGGTGAGCTTCACGCCCAGCGTCCACTCGAAGCTGCTGCTCGGCCTCGCCGTCCCCTACGACGGCGACCTCACCTGCGAGCACCTCGACGCGCTCTCGCCGGGCGCCTATCGCTGCGGCCAGGTCTGGGGAATCTCGATCCGCGTCGCCGGCATCCGCTTCTACCACCAGGGCAGCGCCAATCTCATCGACGAGGCGATCCGCGAGCGCGGCGTCGACGTCTTCCTCGCCGGCGTCGCCGGCCGCAGCTTCACCGAGGACTACTGGAAGCGAATCGTCCCCCGCCTCGACCCGGCGGTCGTCGTCCCGACCCACTACGACAACTTCTTCCGCCCCCTTGGCCGGCAGATGGAGTTCGTCTCCAACGTCCAGCTCTCGGCACTCCCCGGCGAAATCGCCTCGGTCAGCGCCGACACCCGCATCGCCGCCCTCCCCCGCGCGGATATTTCGACATCCGCGTGACATTCTGCGCACCACGCGTGCACCCATCGGGCCTAGATCGTGGCTCTTATCATCAAGATATGGACCTGATGGCGCGGTTTCTCAAATTTCCCCGAGGAGCGATCATCCTCAGTTCGCTCGTGTCGATAGCCGCCGGCATCGCGATCGTCGGCTTCGGAGCGCCGCCGGCAATACTCATCCTCGCCTCGTGGGCGGGTGCCACGGTCTACATGGAGCTGAATTCACGGATCAACCGACGGCTCGGTCGCCGTTAGCGATCAGCCTTCGAAGTGCTTGGCGGCGATCTGGTCGATCGTGCCCTTGGTGCGAATCGTGTGCAGACCGAGAGCCGCGCCGATCGCCTTAAGGTCGAGCTCCGATTCGGACATGCCACCGCGGGGGAGCCAGTAGAGCTGGCGTCCGTCGACGGCGAGCCGGTCGTCGTCGCTCGTCAGCGCCAGCGCCTCCTCGCGGCTCGCAGCCGCGGGCTTTTGCGCCAAGAGCACCACCTGGACCTTCCCCTTCGAAACCGCGAGGGCAGACCGCTCGAAAGGCTCATACGCCGACATCGCCCGCAACTCGTCGTCGCTGCGCAGGAAGACCGGCACCTCGTAGCCCAGCGACCTCGCGAGCCCAGCTTCGATCCGGCCCGTCAACTCCGCCTCCCCGGCACTCTCGCCGGCGAAGATCACGTTGCCGCTGGCGCGGAAGCAGGCGACATCAGCCAGGTCAAGCTCCTCGAAGCAGCGACGCAACTCGTCGTTCTTGATCCGCCGGTTGCCCAGGTTCATCCCGCGCAGGAATGCGACGTAGCGCTCCATGAGCTCACCATACGATGGGCGCGTGAACGCCGACTTCGCCGAGCTGCCGCCCGACCTGCCCGTTCCCGAGGACGACGGTGCCGCGGATCACCTAACCGGGCTGGCCCTGCCGGAGCTGCAGCTGCCCTCCACCCTGGACAACCCGGTCGACCTCGCGGCGTCAGGCCGGGAGCGACTCGTCGCCTATGTCTATCCGCGAACCGGCACGCCGGGAGAGCCCTCACCGGCCGGCTGGGACGACATCCCCGGCGCCCGCGGCTGCACTCCGCAGAGCTGCGCCTACCGCGACAGCCTCTCGACGTTCTCAGCGCTCAAAACAACCGTGGTCGGCATCAGCGCCCAGAGCCCAGAGGAACAGCGCGAGTTCGCCGAGCGGGAGCACATCCCCTTTCCGCTGCTCAGCGACAGCGGCCTCACCCTCGCCTGCACCCTCCGCCTCCCCACCTTCGAGGTCGAGGGCATGACCCTCTACAAGCGCCTCACCTTCGTCGCCGAAGGCCGCGAGATCGTCAAGGTCTTCTACCCCGTCTTCCCACCCGACCACGACGCCACCGAGGTGCTCGCGTGGTTGAAAGGAACGCTTTCTTAGGGAAGTTTTTGTCTGCTTTACCGACCGTACTCGAGCATATGCTCGTCCAGTGCCTCGTTTCGCAAACGCACTCAACAGGCCCGACGATCCGGCCTCTCTCCAGCTTGCCTGGCTAGCAGGCTTGCTGGAGGGAGAGGGCACATTCCTCCGTCCTCCCCCCTCTATGCCCAACTGCCCAATCGTCGCCTGCCGAATGACCGATCGCGACATCATCGAGCGCGTGGCCATCTGCTTCGGCACACAGGTTCTTGCCATCGATAAGGGCAGATACCGCACGGAGTTCGCCGCGACCATGAAGGGCAGCCGTGCTGTCACTTTCATGACTGACGTGAGGTCGCTTATGGGCGATCGTCGGCGGTTGGCGATCGACGCCGCAATTCAGGCCTATGACCCACCACGAAGGAAACTCGACTTTGAAGCGGCCGAGGAGATTCGCCGACGCTCTGTAGACGGCGAGACAACTTCATCGCTTGCGCGCGCCTACCGCGTAACACCTCAAACCATCCGACCGATCTTGCGGGGCGAGATCTATGCATCTGCGCCACCGACACCGTGGAGGGATGCGCAGAATCTTCCTCTCGTCGTTCCGCATTCGGATCTCTCGCAAGCGGAGATTTATTGGCTCGCCGGTTGGCTCGAGGGTGAGGGCAGCTTCATGGCGCCTCCACCATCCGACCCTCGACGTCCTCGGATTTCGGCACAGGCACGTGACGGCGATGTAGTGGCGGAGGCCGGGCGCCTTCTTACCATCAAGCCGCTCCTCGACAAATCGTCTTTGCAAAGAAATCCGACTTGGTCGGCGATGTGGCGCGTGCTTCTACAGGGCCGCCGCGCCGTCTCGATGATGCTCGCTATCCAACCGCTGATGGGAGCCAGAAGACAGCAGCAAATTCACACTGCAATCGGTGCAGCAAGCGCAGCGCAAGCGAAACGGTTCTCGCAAATTTATACTTAATTTTATGGAGGCGCCGGGTTTCGAACCCGGGTCCGTGGACGTAGCGCGAAGGTGTCTACAGGTATAGCCGGCGCTTGATTCTCGTCTCCCGGGGTCCGCGCCGGCGGGCACTGCGGGAGATAGAGCCCTCTGAATTGTCCCCTGGCAGACGGGGCGATCCGCCTGGGTGAGCCCGCGTTCTGAAGCCGGCTGCCCCCTCCGCGGGCGGGAGAGGACCGACTCTCATCACCTAGGTTCTAGCTAGGCAGCGAGGGCGAACTCATGGTCCGCACGTATTGGTTTTTGCCGGGGTTTAACGAGGCCTCCGGCAACCTCGACCTGCAACCGTTCGCACGGACCGACCACGTCGAAGCCTGTCGCCCCCGTGCTATGTAGACGGATTGTACGGAGTCGGGTAGGAATACCCGATGGCCGACTTGCAGTTCGACGCGATCGTCCTCGGCGCCGGCGCGCCGGGCGAGGTCTGCGCCGGTCGGCTCGCCGACGGCGGGATGTCGGTGGCGATCGTCGAGCAGCACCTGGTTGGCGGCGAGTGCTCCTACTACGCCTGCATGCCCTCGAAGGCGCTGCTGCGGCCCGCCGACCTGCTCGGCGAGGCGCGGCGAGTGCCCGGGGTCGCCGAGGCGGTGAGCGGCGAGCTCGACCCGCGGGCGATCCTCGACCGCCGCGACGAGGTGATTCACGACCTCGACGACTCGGGACAGCTGCCCTGGCTGGAGGAACGCGGGATCGAGCTCTTCCGCGGCGAGGGACGCATCGACGGCGAGCGCCGCGTGCGCGTCGGCGAGGACATGCTCACCGCCACCAGGGTCGTCGTCGTCGCGACCGGCAGCGGTGCGGCGGTGCCTCCGGTCGACGGGCTCGACACGGTGCGCGCCTGGAACAACCGCGAGGCGACGACGGCGAAGCAGGTGCCTGAGAGCATGATCGTGCTCGGGGGCGGGCCGGTCGGCTCGGAGCTGGCCCAGGCCTGGTCGACTCTCGGCACCGAGGTGACCCTGATCGAGGGCGCCGACCGCCTCCTCCCCCGCGAGGAGCCCTTCGCCGGCGAGCAGGTTGCCCAGGCCCTGCGCGAGAGCCATGGCATCGACGTGCGCACCGGCGCCCTCGCCGAGCACGCCGGCCGAGACGGCGGCGTCGTCACGGTCGAGCTGAACGACGGCACCCAAGCCTCGGCGACCGAGATCCTGGTGGCGGTGGGCCGCAAGCCCCGCACCGCGGGAATCGGCCTGGACTCAATCGGCCTCGACCCCGGAAAGGGCGGATTCCTCGAGACGGACGACCGCATGCGGGTCGGCGGCAGCGACTGGCTCTACGCGGTCGGCGACGTCAACGGCCGCGCCCTCTTCACCCACATGGGCAAGTACCAGGCCTGGGTCGCGGCCGAGAACGCCCTGGGACGCCCGGTCGAGGCCGTCGCCGAAGGACTCGGCTCGCCACGCGTCACATTCACCGACCCCCAGGTCGCGGCCGCGGGCAAGACCCTCGACCAGGCCCGCGAGGCCGGCGTCGACGCCCGCGCGATCGACGTGCCGACCGACGGCACGGCCGGCGCCAGCTTCCAGGGCAAGGGAACCGGCGGTACCTCCCGCATCGTCGTAGACGAGTCCCGCCAGATCGTCGTCGGCGCCACCTTCACCGGCTTCGAGACCGCCGACTTCCTCCATGCGGCAACGGTCGCCATAGTCGGCGAAATACCTCTTCAAAAGCTCCGCCACGCGATCGCCGCCTACCCCACCCGCAGCGAGGTCTGGCTCAAGCTACTCGAGGCATCCGGTCTTTAGACAGTCGAGCGACGCTTCAGGTCTTCAAGCAGATCCTGAGGAAGACCCGCGACCTCGTCGAGGTCGTCGACCGAGCCGAAGCGGCCGAGCCGCTCGCGGTGGGCGAACAGGCGGGTCGCCTGGGTGACCGAGAGGTTCTCGGCCCGGAGCTGCTCGAAGGTGACTGAGTTGAGCTCGATCTTGCCGCTGCCCGACGCGGCCGGCGGCGCGGGGGGTGCCGGCGGCGCGGGCGCCGGGGGCGGAGCCGGTTGCGGCGCGGGTGGCTCGGGGGCCGGGGGCGGCGTGGGCTGAGGCGATGGTGGCTCGGGGGCCGGGGGCGCGGGCTGCTGGGGCGCGGGGGCCTGAACACCCTGGCCCTGGACCGACTGGATCACCGCCTGCTCGGCTTCGACGGCGCGGCGCTCTGCCTCGCGGGCTCGCTCCTCCGCCTGCGCGACGCTGTCGCGGATCTCGCGCAGCCGCTGCTCGCGCTCCTCCTCCTCGGCCTTCAGCTTGGCCAGGCGCTCGGCCTCGGCGGCACGGCGCTCTGCCTCCTTGGTCCGCTCCTCGATCTGGCGCAGTCGCTCCTGCGCCTCGGCCATCGCCCGCTCCTGCGCTTCGCGTTCCTGCTGAAGGCGCTGCTCGGCGGTCTCGAGTCCCGGGCTCGGGACACCGGGTGCGCCGACCGCGGGCGCGATCGGCGGCGGGCCGGGCTGGAAGGCCTCCATCGACTGGGTCGTCTGCCCTCCCTGGGCTGCGGCGGCGCGCTGCTCGGCCTCGCGCTGGAGCCGCTCCGCCTCCGCGATGCGGCGATCGGCCTCGGCGCGGATCCGCTCCTCCTCGCGCTGGATCTCCCCCATCTTCGCCTGCACCCTCTGTTCGGCTGCGGCCGGGTCGTCATAGCCCGGCGGCGCCTCGTGCGGCGTCGCAGGCGGCGCCGGTGACAGCGCAACAGCCGGAGGAGGTGGCGGGGTCGGAGACTCCGGAGGCAGAGGGGATGCCGGAGGCACCGGCGAGGCGGCGGGAACCTGCGGGGGGGCCGTGGGCGGCTGCCCCGGAGGCATTCCGGCCTGCGCTGCCTGGCCGGCCTGGAGAAGCTGTTCGCGCTCGTGGGCGGCCCTGGCCTCGGCCAGCTGCCGCTCCGCCTTCGCCGCGTCCTTGCGTGCCCGGCGTCCGGAGCTGCGGCCGCCGGGCGGGCTGAAGCGGCGTTCGGCGCGTTTCGCCGCCCGCTCTTCCCGCCTGCGCTTCGACTCCGCCTGACGGCGCTTGCGATGCTCGACCCGCGCCGCACGCTGCTGTTCGCGCGCCTGCTTGCGCTTCTCCTTGGCGCTCAGCGCCACGCCGGCGGCGGGAGGCGGCGGCGATGCAACCGGAGGGGGAGCCGCGGCCGGAGCCGGCACGGCGGCCAACTCGGCGGTCTGTGGGGTCGATGCGGACGGGGACACCGGCCCGGCGGGAGGCTTCGGAGGCGTGGCGGGGGTCGTCGGCGAACCAGCCTGCTTCTTCGCCTTCTCCTTGCTGCGGCGCTGGGTGATGCTGACGACCAGCAGGAGCAGCAGGATCGCCGCCACGAGGCCGCCGACGAAGTACTGGATGTTGTCGCTGATGAAATCGCCGGCTTCGCTCGGGAAGGAGGCGGCCTGCGCCTGGGCAGGGGCGATCAGGGCCACGAGGAGCGCCGACACTGGAAGTACCAGGGCAGAACGTGATCGCTGCATGTACTCGAAGCTACCTCATCCGGCTCTTGAATTCGCGCTCGACCTCGCGGCGCACGTCGCGCTCGGCGATCTCGCGGCGGCGATCTCGCCCCTCCTTGCCCCGCGCCAGCGCCAGCTCGACCTTCGCCCGCGAGCCCTTGAAGTAGATCCGGGTAGGGATCAGCGTCAACCCTTTCTCCGCCGTCTTGCCCACCAGCCTTTCGATCTCGGCCCGGTGCAGAAGCAGCTTGCGCGGCCGCTCGGGCTCGTGGTTCTCGCGGCTGGCCGGCTCGTAGGGCGGAATGTGGAGGTTGCGCAGCCAGACCTCGCCCCGCTCGACGACCGCGTAGGCATCGCTCATCTGCGCCTTGCCGTTGCGCAGCGACTTCACCTCCGAGCCCTGAAGGACGATGCCCGCCTCCATCCTCTCGATCGGTTCGAACTTCTGCCGGGCGCGGCGGTTGGTGGCGACGTCGCCGGACGCGGGCTCTCGCTTCTTCTTCGCCTTCTTAGTCATTGGGGGAGCAGCTCCAGATCGACACGGCCCCGGGCCGCTTCGACTCCCGTCACCCGGACGGATATCTGATCCCCGAGCCGCAGGGCGGCGCCGGACTCGCGGCCGGCGAGCGCCGTCTCGGTCTCGTTCAGCTCGAAGCGCTCGCCCGCAATCGTGCGGGCGGGCACGAAACCCTCGTACACGTCTCCCAGCTCGCCGCCGAAGGCGGCGAAGACGCCGGCCCGGATGACGCCCGACACCTCGCCGTCGAACTCGACCTCCGCACCGCGCTCGCCAAGCTCGCGCTCCAGCAGGTAGGCGGCGCAGACGTCGTCGGCGCTGCGCTCGATCTTCGCCGACTCGCGCTCCCGCTCGCTCGAGTGCCAGGCCACCTCCCGCGCCTCGGCCGCTCGCGGGGCCTCCTCACCCTCGCCCAGCGTCGCCAGCAGCGCACGGTGGACCAGCAGGTCCGGATAGCGCCGGATCGGCGAGGTGAAGTGGCAGTAGGCGGGGCTGCCCAGACCGGCGTGGCCGCTGTTGCGGTCGCTGTAGGAGGCCTGCATCAGGGAGCGGAGCACGAGCGATGTATACGCCTCGCGGCCGTGCCCGCGCCGCGCCGCCTCCTCGATCACCAGCCGGCTCGCCTCCGCCGCCACTTCACCCGCCTGACCCGGCGCCAGGCCCTGGCGCAGCGGCGGGGTCGGCACGCCCAGCGCGTGCAGCTGCTCGACCAGGCGCTCGATCCGGGCCGGATCGGGCTGGGCGTGCACCCGGTAGACGGTCGGCACCCGCTTGCGCTCGAGCAACTGGGCGACCTGTTCGTTGGCGAGGATCATCAGCCGCTCGATCAGGCGGTGGGACTCGGTCTGCGCCACCGAGCGAGCGCCGGCCACGTTCCCGTTCGCGTCGAAGCGGAACTCCGGCTCGAAGGACTCGACGTCGAGGCTGGTCGTCCCGCGATGCTCACCCAGGGCCGCCGCCACCTCGCGGGCCACCCTCAGCGGCTCGGCAACGTCCTCCGGCGCGCTCTCGCGACCGTCGAAGATCCGGTCGAGCTGGTCGTAGTCCAGGCGCGCCTGGGAACGGATGCGACTGCGGTAGAAGCGCGCCGACAGGGGCGCTCCGCCCGCACCGAGCTCGATCTCGGCCGTCACCGCGAGCCGCTCGACGCCCGGCGCCAGGCTGCACGCCTCCTCGCTCAGGGCGCGGGGCAGCATCGGCTCGACCGTGCCCGGCACATAAGTGCTGTTGGCACGCCGGCGTGCCTCGAGGTCGAGTGGCGTGCCGGGCCGGACGTGGGCGGCCACGTCGGCGATGTGGATCCAGACGCGCGCCGCGTCGCCCTCCCGCTGAGCCGAGACCGCGTCATCGAAGTCGCGCGCCGTGGCGGGGTCGACGGTGAAGGTCGCCAGCTCGGTCAGGTCCCGGCGGCGGATCCCGCTGCCCTCGGCGGCGTCTGCGGCGCGCCCCGCTTCGACCTCGACAGCGGCGGGAAAGCCCCGGCGCCCGAGTCCCTCCGCCAGCAGCGCCTCGACCGCCTCGCGGGCGTTCCTCGGCTCCTTCGCCCGGCCTCTCCCGCGCGCCCGCTGACGCGCCCGGTAATAGCGCCAGTCCCGCTTGCTCACCCCAACCACCCCTTCCGGTGCGCTTTATGTGGGCATAGGTGGCATAAGGCGCACCGGAAGCTCATCGCTCGGCTGCCAGGACCTTCAGGGCGCGGTCGAGCGCCTCGTCGGGCGCGGTCCGGGGCAGGTTGCGCACCCGGACGTCGGGGTGGATGCCGTGGCTCTCGGCGAGGTTGACTCCGTCTGGGGTGAAGTACTCGCCGATCGTCAGCTTCAGGGCGCCGCCGTTGGAGAGGCCGACCTCCTGCTGGAAGACGCCCTTGCCGTAGGAGCGAGCCCCGACCACGGTCGCGCCGGCGTTGTCGGCCAGTGCCGCGGTGAGTATCTCCGCCGCCGAGGCCGTGTTGCGGCCGATCAGGACGACCATCGGCACGGCCCTGAGGTTGTCGCCGACGGTCTCATAGACAGCATCGCCCTGGGTGCGCGACTCGGTGCTGACGACGACTTCCCCCTTGGGAAGGAAGACGCTCGCGGAGAGCACGGCCTCGTCGAGCAGCCCGCCGCCGTTCGCGCGCAGGTCGAGCACGATCCCTTCGGCCCCCCTGCGCTCGAGCTTCTCGACCGCTTCGCGCAGGAGGGCGTGGACGCCTTCGCTGAAGCTGACCATGCGGACGTAGCCGAGCTTGCGCCCGTCGATCCGCTCGATCTTGCTGCTCACCACCGGCAGCGCGATCTGGGCCCGGGTGATCTCCAGCTGCCGCACCCTGGCCCCGTCGGGCCCGGTGACGCCGATCGTCACCTCGGTGCCTTCCGGGCCCTTGATCTTCTCGGTGGAGAACTCGCTGCTCTTGCCGGCGATCGACTCCCCGTCGACGGAGACGATCATGTCGCCGGCCTTCAGGCCCGCCTGTTGGGCCGGCGAGTCGGGGAAGACGCGGTCGATGCGCAGGCCCGGCTTCACCTGCTGGACCGTTAGGCCGATCCCCGAGAACCGCCCCGAGATCGCTTCGTTGAAGCTCGCCAGCGCTTCCGGTGAGAAGTAGTCGGAGAAGCGGTCGTCGTGGCGGCGGCGCAGCTCGCGAACCATGCCCTGCAGCGAGGCATTGGCCAGCTCCTCGGCTCCGACCGGCCGGTAGTAGTTGTCCTCGATCAGTTCGGTCGCTTCGGCGGTCAGGCCGGCCGAGTCGTCGACGAAGCGGTCGCGGAGGAATTCGGGCAGCTGCGCCGGGTGCCCGCCGAGCCAGATGCCGGCGCCGAGGACGACGATCAGGGCAGCCACGGCCGGCCCAATCCATTTGTAGGTCACGAGGGCCTCAGACCTTGAGAAAACGGCGCAGCGTGATGCCGGAGCCGATCGCCGAGACCAGCACCGCGGCCCCGAAGAGGATCGCGACAAGCGCCGGGAACGAGAGGGTGCTGTTGTTCTGCGCCGCCAGGAAGGAGAAGGTGTCGCTCAGCGGGTCGACGACGGTGATCTTGCCCAGCCACAGGATCAGTATGGCTACCAGCCCGCCGGCGAAGCCGACCACGACGCCCTCGATCATGAAGGGCCAGCGAATGAACCAGCGGGTGGCGCCCACCAGCCGCATCACCTCGACCTCGCGGCGCCGGGTGTAGATCGAGAGCCGGATCGTGTTGCCGACGAGCATCAGCGAAGCGAGGATCAGCAGGGCCGTGATCACGGTCAGCACGATCTTCAGCGCGCTGGTCACCTGCTCGATCTGCTGGGACTCCTGCTGGCGGTCGAAGATGCCGTCCTCGGTGGGGATGATCGGCGAGATCGGCTTCGGCTTGCCGTTCGGGCCGATCGGCGTCACCGCGGCCTGCACCGAGTCGAGGTTGCTCGCATCGTCGGCCTTGACCTGGAAGTTGGCCGGAAGCGGGTTGTCGTGGAGCTGGGAAAGCAGGTCTTCGCTCTTGCTCTTGCCAAGGTCCTCTTCCAGTTCCTTCAGGGCCTCGGCCTTGCTGATGAAGTTGACCGACTCGGCGTGCGGGATCGCGGCCAGCTTGTCTTCGAGCGCGGCGATTTCGCCCTGGGTCGCGTCGTCGTAGATCGATACCCGGAACTCGAGGCTCTCGCGCACCTCGTTGCTTTTCGCCTGCGTGGTCTGGAAGATCGGAATCAGAACGCCGAGCAGGATCACGGTGGTGACCGTGGTGACGATCGCCGCCATGCTCGGCGCGCCGTTGCGGCGCAGCGCGCGGAATGCCTCCTGGGTGAAGAAGAAGAATCGCGACATCAGAAGAGCGAGTCGTGTCCGTTGGTCTGGCCCTCGGGGGCGACGCCCATCTCGGCCCGCATTCGCACGCCGAACTCGGTCGTCGACTCCTCGGTGTAGCCGCCGCTGACCTCGTCGCGGACGACGCGGCCCTCGTAGAGCTCGATCACGCGCCGGCGCATGTTGTCGACCATCTCGCGGTCGTGGGTGACGACGACGACGGTCGTACCGGTCTTGTTGATCCGGTAGAGCAGCTGCATCACGCCGATCGAGGTGACCGGGTCGAGGTTGCCGCTGGGCTCGTCGGCGAGCAGCAGCGGCGGGTGGTTGACGAAGGCGCGGGCGATCGAGACGCGCTGCTGCTCGCCGCCGGAGAGCTGGTCGGGGTAGCTGTGCAGCTTGGTCGAGAGGCCGACCAAGCGCAGCGTCTCCGGCACCTGGGTGCGGATCCGGCTGCGCGGGGCGCCGATCACCTGCAGGGCGTAGGCGACGTTGTCGTAGACGGTGCGGTCGGGCAGCAGCTTGAAGTCCTGGAAGACGGTGCCGATGTTGCGCCGCAGCTGCGGGATCTTCTTCTCCGGCAGGGCGCCGATGTCGCGGCCGGCGATGCGCACGGCGCCGTCGGTGACCGCCTCGTCGCGGATCAGGGTCTTGATCAGGGTCGACTTGCCGCAGCCGGTGGGGCCGACGAGGAAGACGAACTCCCCCCGGTCGACCGCCAGCGAGACCCGGTCCAGAGCCATGTGCCCGCCCGGGTAGACCTTGGTCACGTCGCGCAGCTCGATGATCGGCTTGCCGCCGGCACGCCGTTGCTGCGGCTCCTCGCCGCCCGTCTTTCGCTTTCGCAATCTGGCCATGCCCGCGGACCCTTCTGCGGATACAGGGTGACTCCTGCGCACCCCCGGGCGCGCAATTCCCCGCCCAACCGCAATGAGCGAAAGCTTAGCGAATTGTTAGCGAGCGCTAGTACTTGGCCGGATGCCAACTTGAGATCGCATTTTGCGATCTCAAGTTGAAGGGTTTTGTCTGCCCTGCCTGCGATCCTCAAAGAGAGATGCCAACCCTGGAGCACACCGAGCGGACACCGATCCCAATCGAGGGGCGAATTCGCCTGGTTCGCGGCCGACAGGTAATGCTCGACGAAGATCTCGCGGATCTCTACGACGTGGCAACGCGTCGTCTCGTGGAACAGGTCAAACGGAACCTCGATCGCTTCCCCAGCGATTTCATGTTTCAACTGACGCAAGACGAGTGGTCTCGTCTGGACCCGCGAAAGGATCGAGGTCATGGTGGACGTCGGTCAGCCCCTTACGCTTTCACGGAGCAGGGCGTGGCGATGCTCTCAGGGGTGTTGCGGAGCAAGCGAGCCGTGACCGTAAACATCGAGATCATGCGCGCGTTCGTCGAGTTGCGGCGGGCCGCCGGCGCACACGCAGAACTCGACCGGCGCCTCGCCAACCTGGAAAGAGAAGCCGCAGAGAGACTCGGTGTGCATGACGAGCAGATCGCCAACATCTTCGAGGCGATCCGCAAATTGATTGCCCCACCGCCCCGACCGAAGCGAAAGGTCGGATTTCGACTCCCTGAAAACGACGGTTAGCTCACCGCCTTGACCACAGTCTCCGGCCTCCCGGTCTGAGCTCTTAAATCCGACCTCGCCATTGGGCCGATTGTGCCTTCGGCGCCGACGCTCAGGCTTGAGCGACCAGCTTGGTCGCCGCCGCAACGATGTGGTCGGCGTCGATGCCGGCGGCGGCGAGAAGGTCGGCCGGTGGGCCGCTGCCGGGTCGCTCGGTGACGGCGAGGCGTTCGAGGCGGGGACTCTCCCCCGCGTCGGCGAGCACGGTGGCGACGACCTCGCCGATGCCGCCCTCGGCCCAGTGGTCCTCGACCGTGACGATCGCCCCGGTCTCCTCGGCGGCCTTGACGATCGCTCCGGCGTCGACCGGCTTGACCGAGTAGAGGTCGATCACCCGCGCCGCGATGCCGCTTTCGGCCAGCTGCTCGGCGGCGTCGAGGCATTCGCGCAGGGTGATGCCGGCGCCGATCAGGGTCACCGCGTCCTCCGCGCTGGAGCGCAGCGTGCGGCTGCCGCCGATCTCGAACGTCTCCTCGGGCCCGTAGAGCACCGGGGTCGCCTCGCGGGTCGTGCGCATGTAGCTGATGCCACGGTGCTCGCGCATCGCGTCGAGCAGCTGCACGGCCTGGTTGGCGTCGCTCGGGTAGAGCACGACGCTGCCGAGCACCGCGCGCAGCGAGGCGATGTCTTCGAGCGCCATCTGCGAGGGGCCGTCGGGGCCGATCGAGACGCCGACGTGGGAGCCGCAGAGCTTCAGGTCGGCGTCGGAGATCGCCGCCATGCGGACGAAGTCGTAGGCGCGGCTGAGGAAGGCGCCGAAGGAGGAGGCGAACGGCTTCCAGCCGCGCGTCTGCATGCCGACCGCGGCGGCGACCAGCTGCTGCTCGGCGATGTACATCTCGAAGAAGCGGTCCGGGTGCTTGGCGGCGAAGCGCTCGGCGTAGGTCGAGTTGCCGACCTCGCCGTCGAGCGCGACGACCTTCTCGTCGATCGAGCCGAGCCAGGCGAGGGCGTCGCCGTAGGCGCCGCGGGTCGCGACCTTCTCGCCGAGCTCGTAGCTCGGTCGCTCGACCGGCGCCCGCTCGATCTCGAAGGGCTTCGGCTCGGGTGGCGAGGCGACGGTGACGCTGAGCGAGCGGATGCCGCCGAGCTCCTCGACCGCGGCCTCGGGGTCGGCGAGCGGCTTGCCGTGCTGGTTCTCCTTGTCCTCGACCGCGGCGACGCCGGAACCCTTCTTGGTGCGGGCGAAGATCACCGCGGGGCGACCGGCCTCCTGCGCGCGGGCGTAGGCGGCGTCGATCGCCTCGAGGTCGTGGCCGTCGATCTCCTGCACGTCCCAGTCGCAGGCCGCGGCGCGGGCAGCGCAGCTTCGAGGTGTCCCACTCGTGCATCGTCGGGCCGCGCTGGCCGAGCCGGTTGACGTCGACGATCGCGATCAGGTTGTCGAGCCCGGCGAAGCCGGCGTGCTCGAAGGCCTCCCACATCGAGCCCTCGGCGAGCTCAGAGTCGCCGCAGAGGACCCAGACCCGCAGGTCGGAGCGCTCCAGGCGCGAGGCGGCGAGCGCGATCCCGACAGAGATCGGCAGCCCCTGGCCGAGCGAGCCGGTGGCGACGTCTACCCAGGGAAGTTCGGGGGTCGGGTGACCCTGCAGGCGCGAGCCGAACTCGCGGAACGTGAGCAGCTCCTCGTCGTCGATCGCCCCGGCGGCCTTGTAGAGCGCGTAGAGCAGCGGCGAGGCGTGTCCCTTGGAGAAGACCAGGTGGTCGTTCGCCGTGTTCTCGGGCGCGTCGAAGTCGTAGCGCAGGTACCCCGAGAAGAGGACCGCCATCAGGTCGGCGGCCGACATCGAGGAGGTCGGGTGACCGGAGCCGGCGGCGGCGCTGGCGCGCACCGAGTCGACTCGCAGCTGCTGGGCTAGCTCGTGCACGGGCCGGACAATATCTCGCGCTAGCCGATCGCGACCATGCGCTCGATCGGCACCCGCGCGCGCTCGGCGATCTCCGCCGGGACGCTGACCTCGAACTTCATCTCGAGCAGGCTGTCGCGCAGCTTCGGCAGCGTGATCATCTTCATGTACTTGCAGAAGGCCATCCGGTTGGCCTCGATCAGGTTGGCGCGCGGGGCGACCTGCTGGAGCGGGTAGAGCATCCCGTTCTCGGTGGCGACGATGAAGCTGCCGTCGGGGTGCTCTTCGACGTGCTTGAGCATCCCCGAGGTGGAGAGCATGTGGACGCCCTCGGGATCGATGTCGCCGGCCGCGACGTACTCCATCGCCTGGGTGGCGCAGCCGCACTCGGGGTGAATCAGGAACTCGGCCTCAGGGTGTTCGGCGCGGGTCTGAGCGATGTCGCTCGGGGCGGATCCCGGCGTGGACGTGGCACTCGCCGTCCCAGACGTGGAAGCGGGCACGGCGCTCGGGATCGTCGTGGAGCCCGGTCTCGCGCTCGACGAAGGCGCCGAGCCACATGTCGGGGCCGAAGAGGATCTCGGTGTCGGGCCCATGCTCGGCCCAGATGTGCTCGACGACCTTGACCGCGTTGGAGGAGGTGCAGCAGTAGTCGGTCTCGGACTTCACCTCTGCAGAGGTGTTGACGTACATGACCACCAGCGCGCCGGGGTGCTCGGCCTTCCAGGCGCGCAGCTGGTCGGCGTCGATCGAGTCGGCGAGCGAGCAGCCCGCGTCGAGGTCGGGGATCAGCACAGTCTTCTCCGGTGAGAGGATCGAGGCCGTCTCGGCCATGAAGTGAACGCCGCAGAAGGCGATCGCGTCGGCGTCGGTGGCGGCGGCCTCGCGCGAGAGGCCGAGCGAGTCGCCCATGCGGTCGGCGACGTCCTGGACCTCGGGCAGCTGGTAGTTGTGGGCGAGGATCACCGCGTTGCGCTCGGCCGCAAGCGCGCGAACCTCCTCGCTGAGGGCAGCGATCTCATCGGGCGAGAGAGCGTCCGGAGTTGTGGGTTGGATCGTCGGGAGCTCTCTGCACGAGCCCTTCCTTTCCTGATGTTCGCTGGCCCGGCACGGTGCCTTGAACCAGTCGAATGAACGTCGTTCAAGTCTACCCTCTCGGCATGCCCGAGTTGCCAGAGGTGGAGATCACGGCCAGGCGGCTGAACACGGCTTTGTCCGGAGCTCGTGTCGAGTCGGCGGTCGCTCCCGGGATGAACGTGATGAAGACGTTCGAGCCGGCGCTGGAGGAGCTGGTCGGTCGGGAGGTGAGCGGCGTTCGGCGGGTCGGGAAGATGCCGGTCATCCTGTTTGGGGACCTGGCGCTGCTGGTCCACCTGATGTCGGCGGGCCGGCTGCGGGTCTTCGAGAAGCGGGCGTCGGCGAAAGACCGGGCCTCGCGGGTGCTGGTGCGACTCGAGGACGGGCGGGAGCTGCGGCTGCGCGAGTTCGGCACGAAGCAACGCGCCTGGGCGAAGCTGCTGGCGGCGGACGCCGTCCGCGAGGACGAGGCGGTGGCGCGGCTGGGCCCGGAAGCGTGGCCGGCGCCTCCGCTCGATGAGTTTGCCGAGTTGATCGACCAGCCACGCCACCTACACCCGCTGCTGCGCCACCAGGGTGACATCTCGGGGATCGGGCGCTCCTGGGTCGACGAGATCCTCTGGGAGGCGCGGCTCTCGCCGTTCAAGAAGGGCTCGGAGCTGAGTGAGGAGGAGGTCGAGGCGCTGCACGCTGCCCTCCACGTCCTCGGCGACGCGATCGAGCACTACGAGGAGACGATCGGCGAGCAGCTGCCCGACAAGGTCCCCATGCCGCTGCGGGTCCACAGGCGCGAGGGCGAGCCCTGCCCGCGCTGCGGCACGACGATCGAGGCGGTCTTCTTCTCAGAGCACCAGACCAACTACTGCCCCAAGGAGCAGACCGGCGGCCGCGTGCTCAAGGATCGTCGCCTGTCGAAACTGCTCAAGTAGCGGGCTCGATCAGCATGCTGAAATCGAGCGTCGGGGCCGAATGGGTGAGAGCGCCGACGGAGATGAAGTCGACGCCGGTCTCCGCGATGGCGCGCACGGTCTCGAGGCTGACGCCGCCGGACGCCTCGAGCGAGGGTCCTTTTCCGCTGCCCGCGTTCTCGTCGCGCAGCCTCACGGCGCCCCGTAGCGTCTCGGCATCCATGTTGTCGAGCAGCAGCACGTCGGCGCCGGTGCCAAGCGCGTAGGCGACCTCGTCGAGGTTGCGACACTCGACCTCGACCGCGAGGTCGGGGTACGCCGTACGGGCAGCGTGCACGGCCCTCGCCAGGCTCCCGGCGAGGGCGATGTGGTTCTCCTTGATCAAGATCGCGTCGTAGAGGCCCATCCGGTGGTTGCGCCCGCCGCCGGCCACCACCGCGGCCTTCTCCAGCGCCCGCAGCCCTGGCGTCGTCTTGCGGGTGTCGAGGATCGCCGCGCCGGTCCCGGCGACGGCCTCGACGAATCGGGCGGTCGTCGTGGCGACCCCTGAGAGATGCCCGAGGAAGTTGAGCGCCGTCCGCTCCGCAGACAGAAGCGCCGCCGCCGGGCCGCTGGCAAACAGGACCTCGAAGGGCACCTCCTCGCGCCACTGCCCCTCGACAACGAGGTTGTCGACGTCCTCCACCCCACACTGGCGCATCGCCTCGGCAACCACCCCGAGCCCGTAGACCACCCCCGGCTCCTTCTGCACGATCCGCGCCCGCCCCCGCGCCCCCTCGGGCACCGTCGCCTCAGCAGTCACGTCCCCAGCTCCGATGTCCTCGGCCAGCGCGCGAGCCACCACGTCCCGAAGATCGACCATCAGCGCACCCTAGCGTCGGCATGGAGAGAGACGGGTGCCCCTCCAGAGGAACTTGTGAGCCACAAAGCCTGGTCCCTCGATCGGGTGCCGGCGCGGGTTCCGCCGGAGGGGCACCCGTCTCTCACATCTGCATCCCCCAGGGCGTTTAATCCCATGAGTGACCACGCTGCCGCCGTTTCAGACGCTGCTTGACGAGCACGCCGCTGACGTAATGGGGGTGCTACGGGGAGCCGTAGGGCGCGGCGATGCCGAGGACTGTTTTCAGGAGACCTTCCTGGCGGCGCTGCGGGCTTATCCGAAGCTGAGCGACGCGGAGAACCTGCGCGGCTGGCTGTTGACGATCGCGCACCGCAAGGCGATTGACCATCACCGCGCCAACGGCAAGAGGCCGCTGCCGGTGGCCGAGATCGCCGAGATCGGAGTCGACGATCCGGGCCCCGCCGACGACGGCATCTGGGAGCTCGTCGGCGCCCTGCCACCGAAGCAGCGCGCGGCAGTCGCTCTGCGCTACGCCTGCGACCTGCCCCACGCCGAGATCGCCGCTGCGCTCGGCTGCTCGCCCGAGGCCGCGCGGCGGAGCCTGCACGAGGGCATGAAGCGACTGAGGAAGGAGCTGGCATGAAGGCATCCCTGCAACGCCTCGCCGAGCGGGCCGAGTCCGAGGGCCTCCTCGACGTCGCCTACACCACGATCGACTCGCCCTTCGGGCCGCTGCTGATCGCCGCCACCCCCAGGGGCCTGGTGCGCGTGAACCTGCCCGCATACGACCCCGAGGAGACCCTCGAGGAGCTGGCGGCCCGGGTGTCGCCCCGTGTGCTGGAGGCCCCCGGCCGCCTCGACGAGGCCCGCCGCGAGCTCGACCTCTACTTCGAGGGCAGGCTGACCGAGTTCGACCTGCCGATCGACTGGCAGCTCACCGACGGCTTCCGCAAGAAGGTGCAGCGGGCGATCAACCGCATCCCCTACGGGCAGACCCGCACCTACACGGACATGGCCCGCAGCGCTGGCAACGAGCGCGCGGTCCGCGCCGCCGGCACCGCCTGCGGCTCCAACCCGATCCCGATCGTGGTGCCCTGCCACCGCGTCCTGCGCAGCGGCGGCGGTCTTGGCGGCTACGGCGGCGGTCTGCCGATGAAGGAGGCGCTGCTGAAACTCGAGGGCGTGCTCTAAACCAACGCCTCAACATCCGAGCCGGATCTAAAGTTTCCCGGCGGGGGGCCGATCTTGGCTGCATGACGCAGACCACGGACCGACTCACAGCTCTTTCAACGCTACGCGGGCACCTGCTCCTCATGTTCGGAGCCGCCCTCGCGGTCGCACTGCTCGGCATCGCGCTGACGGTGCGCCCCGCCCTCGCAGCTCCAACGCCGACCTCCCCCCATGCCCAGACGGTCGAACCCGAAGAAGAAGAAGACTGGGGCGACTGGGAAGACTGGGAAGAAGAGGAAGAAGACGAAGAGGAAACTTGGGAAGAAGTCGAAGGCGAAGACGAAGGCGGCTGGGCGCAGATCTTTGACGAAGAAGCCGAAGAAGAAACCACGCCCACCCCTTCCGGCGAATG
Organism: uncultured Solirubrobacterales bacterium; assembly: GCA_963801245.1. Classification (GTDB taxonomy): domain Bacteria; phylum Actinomycetota; class Thermoleophilia; order Solirubrobacterales; family 70-9; genus VRUE01. The sequence continues at coordinate 59,478 of CAWDEA010000003.1, read as the reverse complement.
CCCGCTGGACACCGTCAAGCCCAAGGCAATCTTCGATCGCGATCGCGGGAAGCTGCGCCTCGTCCTCCATTACACGACGGACAACCCAACCCCGGTCGGCATCGACTTCTGGCTCAGAGGAGGCAAGGAGGCGATGGACGACCAAGGCTCGGCAAAGCGCCGGCTGAACAGCAACGGAGTGCTGCGCCTGGGTCGCCACATCGACAAGCAATCCCATGACGAGATGCGCACCGGGCGCGTGGTGATCGTCAAGCTCAAGGCGCCCAAGGCACCCCCCGGCTGCCCATCGGAGCTGACCAAAAGACTGACGGTGGAGCACGGCGGTCACGTGACCTCCGCCGAGCGACCCGCACGCGGTCGCGGCTGACCTACACCCCTCGGGCGCGGCCTCGGGACGCGACTAGCTCGCGCTCGAGGCCGCGGTCTTGTTCAGGAAGTCGCGGATGAACTCGTCGAGATCGCCGTCGAGCACGCGCTGGGCGTCTCCGGCCTCGTGGCCGGTCCGGTGGTCCTTCACCCGCTGGTCGGGATGGAGGAAGTAGCTGCGGATCTGCGAGCCCCAGGCGACGTCCTTGACCTCGCCGCGCACCTTCGCCAGCTCCTCGGCCCGCTTGCGCTCCTCCAGCTCGATCAGCTTCGAGCGCAGGAACTGCATCGCCACCGCCTTGTTCTGTGTCTGCGAGCGCTCGTTCTGGCACTGCACTACGACACCGGTCGGGATGTGGGTGATGCGCACCGCCGAGTCGGTCTTGTTGACGTGCTGGCCACCGGCCCCCGAGGCGCGGTAGGTGTCGATGCGCAGGTCGGCGTCGTCGATCTCGACCTCGACCCCCTCGTCGACGAGCGGGCCGACGTCGAGCTGGGCGAAGCTGGTGTGGCGGCGCGCCGAGGAGTCGAACGGGGAGATCCGCACCAGCCGGTGGACGCCGCGCTCGGCGGCGAAGAGGCCGTAGGCGTTCTCGCCGCGGGCGATGAAGGTGGCCGACTTCAGCCCCGCCTCCTCTCCCGGGGAGGCCTCCTTCATCTCGACCTCGAAACCGCGGCCCTCGGCCCAGCGCAGGTACATCCGCAGCAGCATCTCCGCCCAGTCCTGGGAGTCGGTGCCGCCGGCGCCGGCATGGACGCTGACCACGGCATCGCCGGAGTCGTACTCGCCGCTGAACAGGCGGGCCTCTTCGAGCTCGTCGAGCCGGCGCTCGATGCTCGCGAGCTGGGTCTCCAACTCGCTCGCCATCTCCTCGTCCTCCTCGGCCATCTCGGCCAGGTCAGCCAGGTCGCCGGCCTCGGCCTCGAGCTCACGGAAAGTCCTCAGCTTGCGCTGCGCGCGGGCGTGCGCGGCGGAGATGCGGCTGGCGCCCTCCTGGTCGTCCCAGAAGCCGGGACGCTGCATCTCGTCCTCGCGGCGCTCTATCTCAGCTTCCAGCGAAGCCGGGTCAAAGATAGTCCGCGAGCAGCTTCAACTGATCGCGGATCTCGGCGAGCCGCGCCGGCACCGATTCGGTTGGCGCGGTCTCGGCCATGCCGACAGGTTATTGAACCGCGTCCCCGGCGCCCGGGGCCCTGGCGTCGATGATCCAGGTCGAAGCGGGCGCGAACACGCCGTCGGGGCCCTCGAACTCAGCCAGGGCCTCGCGCAGGTCGGCTGCGATCTTGGGGCGGACCTCGTCGATTCGGTCTTCCCAGAGTCGCAGCACCTCACCGGCGGGGCCCAGCGCCATGTTGAACTCGACCGCGTGGTCGAGGTCATTGCCGATCTTCAGTGGCAGATCGCAGCGCCGCAGGGCAATCTCCTCGAAGCCGGCGATCTTCAGCTGCTCGCTGACCGTGTCGGCGTTCGCCATCGAGAACGGGCCCGGCCCGCAGGTCGGCTCGCCGGTCTCCTCGGGGCGCTCCAGGTACTTCTCGACCACCTGCTCGGCGCGACTCACCCATTCGTTGTCCAGCTTTCGCCTCCAGACGACCGCGCAGAATCGCCCGCCGGGGGCGAGCGCCGCTCGCACGTTGCGCAGGGCCTGCACCGGGTTGGCGAAGAACATGATTCCCATCCGCGAAAAGGCGTAGTCGAAGGTCTCTTCGAACTCGGTCGCCTGGACGTCTGCGACCTCGAAGCGGACGTTCTCGACGCCAGCCTCCCCGGCCTCCCTGCGAGCGATCTCGATGAATGGCCGGGACACGTCGACCCCGACGACCTCGCCGCCGTCGCCCACCAGTCCCGCGAGCCACTGGGTCGTGTCGCCGAAGCCGCAGCCGAGATCGACCACCTTGTCGCCTCGCCGCGGGGGATGCGCTCGCATCGCGGTCTCGCCGTGAGCGCCGAGCCCGCCGGTGACGAGGTCGCGGAAGCGGACGAAGGTGTCGAACAGGGGGCCGCTCCAGGCCTCGGTCGCCTCACGATTCGATGCCGCGGGAGCCCCCATCGCCACCATGGTACGCCCGCCAGGCCTCCTCACGGTCCTCGAACGGCCGCCAGCTGCGGATTCGGTGGTCGTGCAGCTCGAAGAGCCAGGCCATCTCGTCCGTCGAGGCGTGGCTGCCGTCCTCTTCCCAGCGCCAGACCCGCCTGACCAGCGCCAGCGCCCTGCCCCCGCCCGCCTCGGTGTCGTCCTCGAACAGCTCCTCGAGCTCAATCGTCTGCTGCACCCCGCCGGGTGGCCGAGTGGCCCAGAGCCGCGCGGCATCCCGCCCCTTCCGCAGGCCCTTCATCGAATGCAGCTCAACCTCTGGATCGAGGACGGCAACGAACCCATCCAAATCGCGCTCGTTGAAGGCCCGAACGAACACCCGAACCGGATCGTGGATCACGACGGGCCGTCAGGCCCCGTGGCACTTCTTGAACTTCTTGCCGCTCCCGCACCAGCACGGGTCGTTGCGGCCGATGTTCTCGTGCTCGCCCTTGACGACAGTCTCCACCACCTCGGTTGCGCCGTTGCCGCCGGCGCCCGGCCCCGCAACCGCTTCGATCTGCCCGGCGCCCACTCCCGCTCCCGCCGCGACCTGCTGCAGCGCCGAGGGCTGGCCGTCGGGGGTGCCGCCGGAGTAGGAGAGCGCCGCCGGGGCGTTGCCCCCCGCCCGCAGTGCCGGCTGGCCCTGGGAGGGGTCGACTTCCACCTCGACGTGGAAGATCGACTTGCTGAACTCCTCCCAGATCGAGTTCATCAGCTCCTCGAACATGGCAAAGCCCTCGTTTTTGTAGGCGACGAGGGGGTCGATCTGGGCGAAGCCGCGCAGGTGGATGCCCTCGCGCAGGTAGTCCATGTCGTAGAGGTGCTCGCGCCAGCGGTTGTCGATCACCTGCAGCAGGATCGAGCGCTCCAGGTAGCGCATCAGCTCCTCGCCGAAGACCCCTTCGCGCTCGTCGTAGGCGTTCATCGCGTCGTCGTCGAGGGCGTCTTTGAGCTTCTCGCGGTCGACCGTCTCCGGCGCCAGCGAGCCGACCTCGACGCTCAGCGGCCAGATCTGGCGCAGCTGCGTCTCCAGGTCGGGCATGTCCCACTCGTCGAGCACGTCGCCGGGCGTGTACTGGTCGACGAGGCGCTCGATCACACCCTCCATCTCGTCGCGGGCGACATCGGACATGTCGCGCCCCTCGAGGATCTCGCGGCGGTATTTGTAGACGATGCGGCGCTGCTCGTTCATCACGTCGTCGTACTCGAGAACCCGTTTGCGGATCAGGAAGTTCTGTTCCTCGACCTTCTTCTGCGCGCCCTCGACCGTCTTCGTCAGCATGCTCGCCTCGAGCGGCATCTCACCGCCCTCCTCGTCGACGGGACCGAGCCGGTCGAGGATCTTGTAGATGCGGTCGCCGGCGAAGAGCCGGATCACGTCGTCTTCGGCGGAGAGGAAGAAGCGCGTTTCGCCGGGGTCCCCCTGCCGGCCGGCGCGGCCGCGCAGCTGGTTGTCGATGCGGCGCGACTCGTGGCGCTCGGTGCCGCAGATATAGAGCCCCCCCAGGTCGCGGACTTCTTCGGCCTCCGCGGCGCAGAGAGGCTCCAGCTCGGCGACCTTGGCCGCAAGCGCCTCCTCGTAGCCCTCGTCGCCGGGTGCGATCCCCTTCTTCTTCAGCTCGTGGACCGCCGACTGCTCGGGGTCGCCGCCGAGCTTGATGTCGACGCCGCGACCCGCCATGTTGGTCGCGATCATCACCGCGCCCTTGCGGCCGGCCTGGGCGATCCGCTCGCCCTCTCGCTCGGCGTGCTCGGGCTTGGCGTTGAGGACCGCGTGCTCGATCCCCTGGCGCTTCAGCTCGCCCGAGATCATCTCCGAGACCTCGACCGAGACCGTCCCGACCAGGATCGGCTGGCCCTTCTCGTGGCGGGCGACGATCTCCTCCAGCACCGCCTTCCACTTGCCGTCTTTGGTTTTGAAGATCTGGTCGTTCTGATCCGCACGGACCATCTGGCGGTGGGTCGGGACCTCGACCACCGGCACTTTGTAGATCTTCATGAACTCGGTCGCCTCGGTCAGCGCCGTGCCGGTCATCCCGGAGAGCTTGTCGTAGAGGCGGAAGTAGTTCTGCAGGGTGATCGTGGCGAGCGTCTGGTTCTCCTCGCCGATCGCGACGCCCTCCTTCGCCTCGACCGCCTGGTGCAGGCCCTCCGACCAGCGGCGTCCCTCGAGGATGCGGCCGGTGAACTCGTCGATGATCATCACCTGGCCGTCGATGACGGCGTAGTCCTTGTCCTTCTTGTAGAGGGCCTCGGCCTTCAGCGCCTGGACCAGATGGTTGACGAGGCTGCCGTGCTCGCCGAGGTAGAGGTTGTCGACGCCGACGAACTCCTCGGCCCGTTTCACCCCTTTCTCCGTCGGCGAGACCGTCTTGTGCTTCTCGTCGAATTCGTAGTCGTGCTCGGCCTCGGAGGTGTCCTTCGATTCGCCCAGCGAGCGCAGCTTGTCTTTCGCCTGAACCCCGTCCATCTGCTTGGCGAGGCGAGCGAAGGTGTAGTAGGTCTGGGCGGCCTGTTCGGGGGCGCCGGAGATGATCAGCGGCGTCCGCGCCTCGTCGATCAGGATGTTGTCGACCTCGTCGACGATCGCGAAGTGGTGGCCGCGCTGGACGCAGTGCTCGAGCGCTTCGGCCATGTTGTCGCGCAGGTAGTCGAAGCCGAACTCGGAGTTGGTCCCGTAGACGACGTCGCAGGCGTACTTTTCCTGCCGCACGGCGTGGCCGTCCCCGTCCTGGATCGCGGCGACGCTGATGCCCAGCGCGTCGTAGACCGGCTTCATCCATTCGGCGTCGCGGCGGGCGAGGTAGTCGTTGACGGTGACGAGGTGGACGCTGTCGCCGGCCAGGGTGTTGAGGAAGACCGCGAGCGTCGCGGTCAGGGTCTTGCCCTCCCCCGTCTTCATCTCGGCGATCGCGCCCTCGTGCAGGACCATGCCGCCGATCAGCTGGACGTCGTAGTGGCGCTGGCCGATGGCGCGGCGCGCCGCCTCGCGCGTCAGCGCGAAGGCCTCGGGCAGCAGGTCGTCGAGCGACTCGCCCTCCCTTGCCCGCTTGCGCAGATCGTCGGCCTCCTCGCGGATCTCGGAGTCCTCGAGCAGCTCCATCTCCGGCTCGATCCGGTTGATCGCCTCGGCGCGCTTCTCGTACCCCTTGAACTTGCGCCCCTCTCCAACCCGGAGCGCACGCGTGACCATGTCCCTTGCAGCAGGCATGAGACCAAGGGTAGCTGGACTGCTTAAGACTCGGCTGAGCGTCCCCGCAGCCGCGCAACGGCCTTGCGGGTCTGCGTCCTCTTGCGGCGCAGCTCGCGGTGCTTCTTGACCTGGCGGCGGATGTCCTCGGCGAGCTCGTGGATCGTGTGGGCCATCTCGGGCGAGGCCTCGCGGGCTCGCAGCGTCACGCCCTTGAGCCGCAGGGTCGCCTCGGCGACCTGGCTGTCGTCAATCGAGGGATTGGGCTCTTCGTAGATCTCGATGTCGAGCGTCGCCAGCTCCGACACCTGCCTCCCGACGCGACGGAATCTCTTGGTCACATGACCCCGCAGCTCGTCGCTCACCTCGACGTTGCGCCCACGTATCTCGATCCGCATCTTGCCTCCTTATGTGTCGGGCCACCGATGCTACGCCCCTACAACCGCCGGGTAAAGGTGACGGCGCAGATCCGGATGGCGCCGGCCTCGCGCAGCGCGCGAGCGCAGGCCGAAAGCGTGGCGCCGGTGGTCAGCACGTCGTCGACGAGCAGGGCGCTGCGCGGCACCTCGCCACGGGCGTGCACCTGCGGCGGGTGGCCAAGCCGGTCGGCCCGCCGCCGGCCCACCTGGCGCCCGCCGCCGCTGCGCCGGAGGCAGCCGGCCAGCGGCATCCCGGTCTCCGCTGCCAGCGCCGCGGCGATCTCCGCGGCCGGATCGAAGCCGCGCCCCAGCGAGCGCAGCGTCGCCGTCGGCACCGGCACGATCGCACCGCTGAGCAGGCTCGCCGGGGCGAGCCACTGGATTCGCTCCGCCATCGACCCGGCAACCGGGAGCAGGCGGCGGAACTTGAGCGCCGCGACCAGGTCTCGCGCCACCCCCTCGTGCGGCGCCGAGGACCAGACGCGATCCACCCCCTGCGGGCCGTTGCCGGTGAGCGGCTCCGCCTCGGCAAGCCTCCGGGTGCATCGCGTGCAGAGGGTGGCGCCGGGGCGGCAGGAACGGCCGCAGGCCGCACAGAGGGAGGGCAGGAGACCGCCGGCAACCGCGTGCAGAACCTTCATGCCCCGATCCTGCGGGGCCGCGGCGCGCCTGTGGCGCGCAGGGTGTCACGGAAGCGCTATTTCTTCGCGACGCGACCCGCGATGGCGCCGATCAGCATCGCCTCGGGTGCCAGCTCGGCACCTTCGAGGAGGATCGAGTCGCGCACCCAGGCACCCGCCCCGATCCGGCAGGAGTCGCCGACGATCGCGGGCCCCTCGATGCGCACGCCGGCACCGAGCTCGACGCCGGTGCCGATCAGGACCGGCCCCTCGACCTCGGCGCCGTCGAGCGGGCTCCCCGCGCGAACGCCGCTCGCCACTTCCGGCGCCCCAGGCTCGACCTGGACCTCCCCGAGCAGCGCGTCGAGATTGCCCTGGCGCAGCTCCTCCAGGTTGCCGATGTCGTTCCAGTAGGCATCGATCTCGTGCGAGTAGAAGGGCACGTCGCCCTCCAGCAGCGCCGGGAAGACGTCCATCGCCCAGTCGGCGAATCCGGCCGGGTCGCCCTCGCCGGCGGCCTTGCTGGTACCCGGCCCGGGAAAGAAGTCGAAGATCTCGGCGCGGAACATGTAGATGCCGCAGTTGGCCAGGTCCGAGAGCGCTTCGGCGGGGTCGGGCTTCTCCTGGAAGCCCTGGATGCGCCCGTCGGCACCGGTGATCGCGACCCCGAACTGGCTGGTGTCGGCGACCCGCTTGGTCGCCAGCGTGGCGACCCCGTCGTGGGACTGGTGGAACTCGCGCATCGCGCCGAGGTCGATGTCGGTGAGGGCGTCGCCGGAGATGACGAGGAAGGAGTCGCCGAGGAAGCCGGAAGCGTTGCGCACGCCGCCGGAGGTGCCGAGCAGCTGCTCCTCGCGGCTGTAGGAAAGCTCTATGCCGAACCTCGACCCGTCGCCGAAGTGGTCCTCGATCGTCTCCGGGAACCAGTGCAGGTTGGCGATCGCCTCGCCGAAGCCGTGGCGCGCGAGCAGGCGCACGATGTGCTCCATCACCGGCCGGTTCAGCACCGGCACCATCGGCTTCGGCACCGCGTATGTGATCGGGCGCAGCCGGGTGCCGAGCCCGGCTGCCAGGATCATCGCGCGCATCGGCTCGGGTGCCTTGATCAGTAGCGGTAGTGATCGGGCTTGTAGGGACCCTCAACCGGGATGCCGAGGTAGGCGGCCTGCTCCCCGGACAGCTCGGTCAGGCTGACGCCCAGCGCGGCGAGGTGCAGTCGCGCGACCTTCTCGTCGAGATGCTTGGGCAGCACGGTGACGTCCTTTGCCGCGAATCCCTCGGGCCGGCCGAAGACTCGATCTGCGCCATCACCTGGTTGGTGAACGAGTTCGACATCACGAAGCTCGGGTGCCCGGTCGCGTTGCCGAGGTTGAGCAGGCGGCCTTCGGAGAGAAGGATGATCGAGTGGCCGTCCGGGAAACGCCACTCGTCGACCTGTGGCTTGATGTTGATCTTCTCGGCCGGCGAGGCTTCGAGCCCGGCGACGTCGATCTCGTTGTCGAAGTGGCCGATGTTGCCGACGATCGCGTTGTGCTTCATCCGCGCCAGGTGGTCGGCGGTGACGATGTCCTTGTTGCCGGTGGCGGTGACGAAGATGTCGGCCGTCTCGACCACCTCCTCGAGCGTCCTCACCTCGTAGCCTTCCATCGCCGCCTGTAGGGCGCAGATCGGGTCGATCTCGGTGACGACCACGCGGGCGCCCTGTCCGCGCAGCGAGGAGGCGCAGCCCTTGCCGACGTCGCCGTAGCCGCAGACGACGGCGACCTTGCCGCCGATCATCACGTCGGTGGCGCGGTTGATCCCGTCGATCAGGGAGTGGCGGCAGCCGTAGAGGTTGTCGAACTTCGACTTGGTGACGGAGTCGTTGACGTTGATCGCCGGGAAGAGCAGGTCGCCGGTCTCGGCCAGCTGGTAGAGCCGGTGCACGCCGGTGGTCGTCTCCTCGGTGACTCCCTTTATTCCTGCGGCGATCCGGGTCCAGCGCTGAGGGTCGGACTCGAGCGAGCGCTGCAGGGTCTCGAGCACGACGCGGAACTCCTCCGAGTCGGCCGAGGCAGGGTCGGGTACGGTGCCGGCCTTCTCGAACTCGACGCCCTTGTGGACGAGCAGGGTGGCGTCGCCGCCGTCGTCGAGGATCATGTTCGGGCCCTCGCCGTCGGGCCAAAGCAGGGCCTGCTCGGTGCACCACCAGTACTCCTCCAGGGTCTCGCCTTTCCAGGCGAAGACCGGGATGCCGGCCGCGGCGATCGCCGCGGCGGCGTGGTCCTGCGTGGAGAAGATGTTGCAGCTGGCCCAGCGGACCTCGGCGCCGAGGGCGATCAGCGTCTCGATCAGCACCGCGGTCTGCACCGTCATGTGGAGCGAGCCGGTGATCCGCGCGCCCTTCAGTGGCTGCTCGGCCGCGAACTCCTCGCGGATCTGCATCAGGCCGGGCATCTCCACCTCGGCGAGGGAGATCTCCTTGCGCCCGAAGTCGGCGAGGCCGATGTCGGCGACTTTGTAATCAGCGGTGGCGGTGGCCATCGAATCCCTTTCTCAGCTTCAATCGCGTGTCCGGACCCGTCGAAGGATACGTGCCTCCCGCCTGAGCGGCCACGGAGCTTTGAAGCTTCCCGTAAGAACGCCTCGCCCTGGGCCGTGCGGGCCGTCGGGTACCCCTTCTCAGGCCGCTTCGCGGGAGTTCCTGAGAAGGGGTACCCGACGGCCCTCTCAGCTTCGGCGCGTTGTTTCGGGACCGGTAGACGTGCCGTGATCAGAGAGGGCGCCCTCCCGGTCTCAGGGTTTTCCCAATGCAGTCTTCAGCGTGTCGATCGCTGGGACTGGAAGCGGGTCCACTTCGCGGGCTTCTGCGAGCTCGAGGGAGACGAGGTCGCCGAGCATCGTCGCCCAGAGCAAGCGGGCGATACGGGTCTCGCCGCGGGTCTCGATCCGGATCGCCTCGGCGCCGGAGGTGGCGATCGCCTCGGCGGTCAGCTCGAAGCGGCGGCGCTCGCGCGGGTGCTGGTCGGAGTCTTCGAGCAGGACGGCGGCGAAGCCGTCGCCCGACCAGGCGCAGATCTCGTTGTGGTCGGCCTCGGGCAGCTCGGAGAAGAACGCCTGGGCGTCGGCGTTCTCGTTGACCTGGGTCTTCCAGCGACGCGCGACCGGCGCGGTGAGGTCGGCGCCGACGACGACGGGCGCGGCCTCGGCGATCCGGCCGGCGACCTCGGCGGCGAGGGCCCTCAGGTCGGCCGACTGCTCGGCCAGGAAGGCGGCCGCCGCGTCGAGCTCGGTGTGGATGCGGGGGGCGACTCCCCCTAGGGCGGCGACCTCGGCCGCGCAGACCAGCATGTAGGCGACCGCGGTCCGCGGCGCGGGCAGCAAACCGGGCAGGCCGATCACCGGCACGCCGGCCCCGCGCGCCTCCTCGACCAGGGCGCCGCCGGTGCTGGCGACGATCCGGCGCGCGCCGAGCGCCTCGGCCGCGGCGAAGCAGGCCAGGGTCTCCTCGGTGTCGCCCGAGTAGCTCGAGCAGAGCACCGTCCACTCCGGTGTCGCCCAGCTCGGAATCTCGTAGCCGCGCACGGTCAGCAGCGGACGGGTGAGCCGGTCGCCGAGCGCCGCGGCGGCGAGGTCGCCGCCGATCGCCGATCCCCCCATGCCGCAGACCATCAAACCCGCGGCCTCGCCCGGCTCGAGCCGGGCCGATTCGACCCGCCAGAGAGCGTCGCGCAGGTGGTCGGGTATGGCGAGGGCGTCGTCGAGCATCAGGCTGGGACTCTTTCGCCACGGCCGACCACGGCGCCGTCCAGAGACGCTCCGGAGGGCACCTCGACGCCGGCCGAGAGGATCGAGCCGCTGACCCGCGCGGCCCCGCCGAGGACGCAATCTCCGAGCAGCACCGAGTCGCGAACCTCGGCTCCCTCCCCGACCTGACAGCCGGGACCGAGCACGACTCGCGGGCCCAGCCGCGCGTCCTCCGCCACCTCGGCGCTGGAAGCAACGAGCATCCCGGGCGCCGTCGGCTCGACGCGGGTCTCGACCCGCCGCTCGAGGATGTCCCAGCTCGCCTGCAGGTATCGCTCCGGCGTGCCGATGTCCATCCAGTAGCCGTCGAGACGAAGGCCGTGCAGGCCGCTGCCGACCAGGCGGGGGAAGACGTCGCGCTCGATCGAGACCTCCTCTCCCGGCGGGATCAGGTCGAGCACGGGGCGCTCGAGCACGTACATCCCTGCGTTGACCTCCCCCGGCACGCTCTCCCCCGTCTTCTCGAGGAATTCCAGGACGGCGCCCTGCGGGCCGCTGTGGACCAGGCCGTAGGCGGATGAGTCGTCGACGGGGTGCAGGCCGAGCGTCGCGGTCGCCCGCCGCTCGGCGTGGACATCCAGCAGGGCACTCAGGTCGAGGTCGGTGAGCACGTCGCCGTTGAGAGCAAGGAAGCGGTCCTCGAGGTCGGGGCCCAGCTCGTCGGCGGCGAAGCGAATCGCGCCGGCGGTGCCGCGCCGCTCGGGCTCGACCACGTAGCGAATCGAGACCCCCGCCCGATCCTCCTCGCCGGCCAGCGCCTCGCGCAGCACGTCGGGGAGGAAGCCGCAGGCGAGCACGACCTCGGTCACGCCGTGACCCGCGAGCCACTCGATCATGTATGCCAGGAACGGCCGGTCGACCAGGGTCAGCGCCGGCTTCGGCACGGACTCGGTCAGCGGCCGCAGCCGCGTTCCCTCGCCGCCGACCAGGACGATCGCCTGCATTACTCGGCTGTACCCGCGGGCACGGAGCCCTCGACCGCCCTGCCGATGCCCTCGTACTCGAAGCCGGCGGCGCGCAGCAGGGCGGGGTCGAGGAAGTTGCGCCCGTCGACCAGCAGGGGCCGTGCCATGGCGCCGGCGGCCGCGGCCCAGTCGAGCTCGGCGAACTCGGGCCACTCGGTGACGAGCACCGCGGCGTCGGCCCCCTCGAGAGCGTCCATCGCGGAGTCGCGGAACTCGACGTCCACGAGCAGGCTTCGCGCCGCATCCGCGGCCACGGGGTCGTAAGCGGCAACCTCGGCCCCCTCGCCCTGCAGCCGCGCCGCCAGAACCAGGCTCGACGCCTCTCGCATGTCATCGGTGTCGGGCTTGAAGGCGAGGCCGAGCAGCGCCACGCGCTTGCCAGCGAGCGATCCGAGGCGGTGCTGGAGCTTCTTCACGACCCGCCGCTTCTGCAGCTCGTTCACCTCGATCACCGCCGTGAGCAGCTGGAAGTGGTATCCGGTGTTGCCAGCCAGCTGCTTGAGTGCTTTGAGGTCCTTTGGGAAACAACTCCCCCCGTAGCCGATCCCCGCCCTCAGGAAAGCCGGGCCGATGCGCTGGTCGAGGCCCATGCCGCGGGCGACTTCCGCCACGTCGGCACCGACCTCCTCGCAGACGTTGGCGATCTCGTTGACGAAGGAGATCTTGGTCGCGAGGAAGGCGTTGGAGGCGAGCTTGATCATCTCGGCGCTGGCGACGTCGGTACGGACGATCTCGCCGCCGAGCGGCTCGTAGAGGCCGGCCACCGCGTCGGCGGCCGCCTCGTCACCGGGGTCGGCGCCGATCACCACGCGGTCGGGGTGCAGGAAGTCCTCGACCGCAGACCCCTCCTTGAGGAACTCGGGACAGGAGACGTAGGGAACGCCGGGAAGCTCGCGGCGGATCGTCTGGCCCGTGCCCGCGGGCACGGTGCTCTTCATCACCAGCGCGTGCTCGCCGCCGTCGCCCAGCTCCTCGACGACCGAGCGCACCCGGGAGAGGTCGGCGTCGCCGGAAGGGGTCGGCGGCGTGTCGACGCAGACGAAGAGCAGCCGCGCCGCCTCGAGGACCTGCGCCATCTCGGTGGTGAAGGTCAACCGCTCGGCGTTGCGCTTTAGCAGCTCGCCGAGGCCAGGCTCGTGGATCGTCGTCTCGCCGCGCGAGAGGGCCTCGACCTTCTCGGCCACGATGTCGCGCGCAACCACGGGATGGCCGAGCTCCGCGAAGCAGGCGGCCGTGACCAGGCCGACCCAACCGACTCCAATCACTCCGATCGGCTCTCTGTCCCCTGTCATTGCTGCACCCTTCCCTTCGTCGGCTTCTTGTTCGGAATCACGACCTGCGCCGAGCGTGCCATCCCGACCATCTGGTCGTTGGTCAGCACCCGCAGCAGGCTGTTCGAGACCCAGTAGGTGTTATCCCCCCGGTGCCAGGCGATCAATTTGATCCTGTCGCCGTCGAGGAAGATCTCATAGTCGCGGCCGCGGATCTCCTGCTCGATGCTCGGACCGCCGAGGATCGGGGGGTCGCTCCAGCCCTGGATCCCCTGCATGCCGAAATAGTGGGTGCCGTCGGGCAGATCCAGGGTGATCACCATCCGGTAGGCGCCGTGGCGATTGCCGTCGGTGTCCTTGAAGTGGTAGACGCGCGGATCCTGGATGTGCAGGTAGGGGTTGCTTTCCTCGTAGGCGGCGCCCGGAGGCAGGCGGCTCGGATAGAAGACGGGGAAGCCGTGGTTGACCTTGCGGGCCACGACCTTCGCCTCCGCCTTGCCGGCTTCGCCGGCCGGCGTCAGGCCGTCGCTGCCGGGAGGCTTGGGCTTGACCTTCGGCTTCGGCTTCGGCTTCCTCTTCGCCTTCCCCTGCTTGTCCTTGCCGCTCGACTTGTCCTCTGCCTCGTCCAGCGAGCCACGCGGACCGCCGCTGGCTTCGATGCCGAGGAACTTGTCGACGGCACCAGCGATCTGTTCCGGCGACGAGTAGACGAAGCTCGGCCCCAGTTCGGCGGGGAAGTCGACCTCGTTGATCGTCGCGTTGCGCGAGGCGATGAACAGCTGCAGCACCTCGAGCATCGCCTTCGTGTCGCTGATGTCGGAGGTCGTGTATTCGGTGAAGACGTCGATCAGGTCGTTGCTGCCGAGGACCAGGTCCTTGATCGGCACCCGCTGGCGAGCGGCACTGAGGAAGTCCTGCTGGCGGGCGGCGCGGACGATGTCGGTGTCGGTGTGGCGGTAGCGCACGTACTCCAGCGCCCGTTTCCCGCACATCAGCTGATATCCGGGCTGTACGTTGATTTCCGCGTACTGTTCGGAGGATTCCGCGTTGGAGTGGTAGTAGCGGCGGTCGATGTCGACGTAGACGCAGCCGATCGCGTAGACGGCGCGGACGAAACCGAGGTAGTCGACGTTGACGACGTGGTTGATCGGCAGTCCGGTCAGCTCCTTGACCACCTGCAGGGTGAGTTTGGGCCCCCCGGCGGCAAAGGCGGCGTTGAACTTTTCGGTTCCCACGCCCGGTATCTCGACCTCCAGATCGCGCGGGATCGACATCAGCGCGATCGCGTTCTTGTCGGGGTCGAGGCGGAGCAGGATCGTCGTGTCGGAGCGGCCGGTGTCTTCCGGTTCGCTGGCCCGCTTGTCGGAGCCGATGATGAGGATGTTCTGCGGCTCCCCGCCCTGGGTCTTGGCGAGGATGCGCTGGACCTTGTTCTGCAGCACGTCGTTGTGCGAGAGGGCATCGGCGATGCTGCCGACGTAGAGAAGGATGCTGGCGGCGGTGGCGGCGGCGACGGCGGTGACGATCACCATCGAGCCGAGCGTGAAGCGCCACCAGAAGCGCTTCGGCTTCGGCGGCGGCTCGTGGTCGCCGGAGGGCGGTGGCTTGCTGAGGCCGGCGTCAGCCACAGGGGCTCAGGAGTCGAGCTGGGCAGGGAGAGAGCGCAGGAAGGTGTCGAGCGTCTGCCGGTAGGTGTGCAGGGAGGAGACCGAGACCCACTCCCCGGGCCCGTGATGACCCGCGCCGACCGGGCCGAACTCGACCGCCGGCACACCGACCCGCAGGAAGGAGACGGCGTCGGAGGCGCCGTCGCGGCCGACGCTCATCGGCTCGCCGTCGTGGTGCTCCGTCGCCGCGTGGCGAAGCGCCCGCACGTAGGGCAGGTCGCGGTCCACCACCGCGGGCGGCCGGGTGAAGAGCTGCTCGACCTCGGCCGCACCGAGACCTTCCACCTGCTCCAGCAAGTCGGCGGGGTCCTGGTCGGGCAGGTAGCGGATGTCGACGTCTATCGCGCATCGGTCGGGCACCTTGTTGAGCGCGTCGCCACCCAGGATCCGGCCGAGGTTGATCGAGGGACGGTCGAACAGCTCAGAGCTGTGCCGGGCGAACGGTAGCGACTCGATACTGCGGAAAACGTCGATCGCCCTGAGGACCGCGTTGTCGCCCAGCCAGGGAGTGGCCCCGTGGGCGGCGACCCCGCTCACCTGGACGCGCAGCGCCAGCACGCCCTTGGCCTCGACCCCGATGTGCAGGTCGGTCGGCTCGCCGGTGATCGCGAAGTCCCCGGTGAAGCCGCTGTCGACGAGCCGGTCGCTGCCGCGGTCGACTTCCTCCTCGGACTCCTCGTCGCCGACGATCCCCAGCCGCACCCGCACGCCCTGCTGCTCGCGCATCGCGGCCGTGGTCAGCAGCATCGCCGCCAGCGCCCCCTTCATGTCGTAGGCGCCGCGGCCGTAGAGCCGGTCTCCCTCGACCCTGGGGTCGAACTGGCCGGGGAGCCCGGGAACGACGTCGAGGTGGCCATGGAGGACGACCGTCGGGGCGTCCTCGGGCCCAACCTCGGCACGCAGCACCGGCAATCCCCGAACCTCGTCGCCCGAGGCCTCGATCCCCCGCGCCTCCAGCCAGCCTTTGACGAACCCGGCCGCTTCCAGCACCCCATCGGGCTCGGAGGTGTCATAGCCGAGCAGCTGCGTGGCGAGAGCCACGAGCTCATCGCTCATCTGGGGATCCCTCCCGTGCCAAGCGTCGTGAGCTTCGAGCGTTCATGCCGAAACGGAAGGTATTTGAACCAAGACCCCGAGCGCGCCCTCAAGGGCCTCCGGCATGCCGAACCAGCTGCCCTGGGCGAGGTCTACGCCGATCTCGCCCAGCGTGAAGGCGACGTCCTCGTCGGCGACCGCCTCGGCGACTGTCCTCACGCCGAGGCCGCGAGCCACCTCCACCACCGCCGTGACCGCGAGCCGGTCGCGGCGGTCTGTGAAGCAGTCGTTGACGAGCTCGCCGTCGATCTTGATGTAGTCGAGCGGCAGATGCTTGAGGTGGTAGATCGAGCCGACGCCGGCGCCGAAGTCGTCGAGCGCGAAGCGGCAGCCGAGCGCCTTCAGGCGGGCGCCGAGCGTGCGGGCGCGACCGATGTCGGCGATCGCCGCGCCCTCGCCGATCTCGACGACCAGGTTGCCGGCGTCGATGCCCGATGCCGAGATCTGGCGTTCGAGCCCCTCGAGAAGGTCGCGGTCGCCGAGTGCGTGGCGGGAGAGGTTGATGGCGAGCGATTGCGGGCGGCCTTCCCGCTCGAGCGTCGCGAGCAACTCGACCGCCCGGCGCGCCACCCAGGCGTCGATGCGCGCGATCTGCCCGTAGCGCTCGGCGACCGAGAGAAAGGTGGCGGGCGGAATCAGGTCACCGCGCTCGTCGAGCATGCGGATCAGCAGCTCGTGCTGCTCGGTCTCCCCAGAGCTCAGGTTGACGATCGGCTGGGCTTGCAGGGCGAAGCCATCGGTCTCGATCGCGGCTTCGATTCGCTCATACCAGCTGGCGCGCGCTCCGATCCGCGGTTCGTGGTCGGCCGCCGGCTCGAAGAAGGCGAAGGTGTCGCGTCCGGCTTCCTTGGCCTCGTACATCGCCAGGTCGGCATCGACGATCACGTCGGCCGCCGTCAGGCCCTCGCACTCGTCGAACATCATCACCCCGACACTGATCGTCACCCGCCGCCCGCCCCGGCCCGGCAGGACGACGGCTTCGCGTCGAACCGCCTCGATCAGCTTGCTCGCCACCCGAGCGGCCTGGGCGCGGTTCGCGTTCGGCAGCAGGATCGCGAACTCATCGCCGCCCAGACGCGCGGTGCGGTCGGATTCGCGCAGCTGGCCCTGGAGGATGCGGGCTATGTCGACGATCAGCTCGTCGCCGCGGCCGTGGCCCAGCGCGTCGTTCACCTGCTTGAAGTGGTCGACGTCGAGCACCAGGGTCGCGCCCTCCTTGCCGTAGCGGGCGATGTGGGCGACGTGGCGATCGAGTTCGGCCTCGAAGCGACGGCGGTTGAGCAGGCCGGTGAGCGGGTCGTGATCGGCCATGTGCTGGAGGTCGCGCTCGAGCTGCTTGTGCTCGGTGATGTCGAGCATCTGGCCGACGAAATAGAGGGGGTTGCCGTCCTCGGCGCGGACGAGCGAGACGTGGGAGCCGACTTCCACCCGGTGCCCGGCGGCGTGGACCAGCCGCTTCTCGACCTTGCAGCGAGCGGCCCTGCCGTCGAGGAGGGATGTGCGCAGCTCGGCGTCGCGCAGCGCGTGGTCGGGATGGGAGATCCGGGCACTCGGAGTTCCAAGCAGGTCCTCGCGCCCGTAGCCGGTCAGCTCGCACATCGCCGCGTTGACGGCGAGGAAGTTTCCCTCGAGGTCAACCAGCTCCATCGCGATCGGCGCCTGCTCGAAGGTCTCGGCGAGGTGCTCTGTATGCGTTGGATCGTCGGCGGGCATCGTCCTCGCCTCCAGGATCGGTGCTGGGTGAGGAATCCTTAGTAACGGTGGGGAAGCACCGCTGCCGCCCGGGCGCATGGCAAGCCGATCGAACCGGGCCGGCTATCCTCTGCCTTCAGATGCGGATGGTGCGGCGACTGAATCCCCTTCCCTTCCTGCTGCTGGTCTTCGGCGGGCTGCTGACCCTTTGCGCTTGGCTGGCGGGGGGGCCGACGGAGATCCTCGGCACCCTGCCGGCGATCCTGCTCGCGGTCGCGCTGGCGTTCAACCGCTATCCGGGCGAGGAGCTGATCGCCCGCCTCGCGGAGCGCTTCCGGCAGCCCAGGCCAAGGCCGGTCTCGGTTTCCATGCCTCGCCGTGGCGCTGGCTCCATCGCCCCACGTCTCCTTCTGCTTGCGGGCGTCCGCCAACTTCGCGGCCCGCCGCTCTTCGCGTAGCGCTCGATAGGGGCTGGGCTCCCGAGCGGGCCCGGTCCGCCGTGCCCATGGTCTCCGAGAGGCGTCCGTCGTGGCACGTCCATGTGTGCTCGCCGCCCACTGCGGCGAGCCGAGAACGCGAACGAGAAGGAGTACCGACATGTCCACGAACTCGAACGAGAAGGCCGCCCGCAAGGGCGGGTTGAGAGCCTGCCTCGCAGGTGCCGCCGTTGCGGTTCTGTCGCTGGCGCTGCCGGCGATCGCCGCGGCCCACCCGGCTGTGTACGAAGTGGAAAGGAAGGCGCTCACCGAAGCGGAAGCGGCCACCTGCAACTACGGGACCGCTCCGGCCGGAACCGGCGAATGCCTCGACTCTATTCCCGGGCCGCTGCGCTACGTCGTCGTCAACCACAACATCCCGGTCGCCTATGACGAGACGAACGGGCTCGACGCAAGCGACGGGGGCGTGATCAACTTCGCGCGCTTCCCGAGTGCCTTCAGGAAAACCATCACGTCGTCCGCCGAATGGCTGACGGTCGTGCCGCCGCGCACCGGCGTGCAGCCGCACGCCACCTGCGACTCCACGGCGACCAGCAACCCGGCGAACATCGTCGGTTGGCAGGGCACCGAACCGTTCTTCGCCTACATCCCCTGGCAGGGAACCGCTGCCGGGATCGACGACGATCCGGCCGACTGGATCGGTTATGTGAAAACGCTGACCGGAGTCGACCTGACGGGAATGGACGCCGCCACCGCGGAGGCGGCCTGCGAGGGTCTCCCTGGGGCCACCTCGTCCTCCTACCACCCGGCCGACACGCCACTGGCGACCTCGATCGCCAAAACCCTGGTCGAACACGAAGTCGAGCACGCGGTGACGCCGCTGGAGACAGAGATCGACGGCCTGCTGGGCGAGAAGTCGAGCCTGCAGGCGCAGATCGACGCCTGGAAGGCGCAGAACGGCACCCTCGACGGCGAGAAGGCGGCCCTGGTCGCCGAGCGGAACGCGCTCGCTGCGCAGCTGCAGACGGCCAATGCCGCCAAGGCCAAGAAGGACCGCAAGATCAAGTCGCTCCGCAGACAGCTGAGCACCCTGCGGGGGCACATGCACTAGGGCAGGCAGGGGCGGGCCGCCCGGCCCGCCCGGCTCCGCCAAACCACGACTCCAGGAGGTTCGAAGATGAATCGCTCACTCAAGCACCTCGTCGCCGTCGCATCGGCGATCCTCGCGCTCGCCGCCACCGCGGCCCCGGTCGCCTCGGCGCACGTCGAGCTCGTCGAGACCCATCCCTCGGGCCAGGCGAAGACTTCGCTGGCTTCGGTCTGGATGCTCTTCGACGACCCGCTCCGCAGCGGCACGCTCAAGGTCTACGGGCCGGACGGCTCGAAGGCCTCGAAGGGCAGCGGCGGGCGCGATCCGCGTAACGTCAACCGGCTGCGGGCCGGCCTCAAGTCCGGCCTCAAGCCGGGCCGCTACCAGGCGAAGGGCGTCACCGTCTCGGCCGACGGCCACCGCCAGGAATGGTCGTTCGACTTCAGGCTGACGAGGTGAGTCGGCGATGCGCGCGCAAGTCCTGAGACTGACCACCGGCCTTCTCCTCTCGGCGGCGTTCCTTTGCGGCGCCGCCGAGACGGCGGCAGCCCACATCCAGGTCTCCCCGACACTGGCCGCCCCCAACGACGCGGTCAAGTTCACCGTCCTGGTTCCCGGCGAGCGAGCCACCGCGGAGACGACGCGGGTGGAGCTGAAGGTCCCGACCGGGGTGCTGCCCTACTCCTACGCCGAGACGCCGGGGTGGAAGCAGCGGCTGGTCATGGCCAGCGACAACTCGGTGGACCGCATCGTCTGGACTGGGCGCCTCGCCCCCGACGCCTTCGCCGAGCTTCTCCTTCCTCGCGGCGACCCCTCCCCGGCCCGGGCCGCTGCGCTGGAAGGCGCTCCAGTTTTACTCCGACGGAGAGGTGGTGCGGTGGATCGGGGCGCCGGACTCCGAAAATCCCGCACCGGTCACCGAGGTCGTCGCCGGTGCGCCGCTTCAGAACGCGGGCGGCGAGGGCGCAGGGGGCGACGAGCACGTTGCCGCCTCGGCAGGGGAAGGAGAGGACGACTCCTCGAGCGAGGGCGACGAGCTTGCCCGCGGCCTCGCGATAGTCGCCCTGGCATTGGCTGTCGTGGCCCTGGGACTGGCGTGGCGCAGGGGGCGCTCCTCGTGAGCGCGCGACCCCGAGTCGCGATCGCCCTCAGCGCCACCCTGGTCGCGCTCGCCTTCGCCGCTGTGCCGGCGCAGGCTGCCGCCCCGCCGCCCTGTGGCGGCGTCGCCCAGATAGCCGATGCAAGCGGCGACGGGCACCACCCGCCCACCGACATCCTCTCCGCTTGGCTCTCGGAGGCAAACGGCCGCCTACAGGCGGCGATCAAGGTCCGTTCCGGAGCGCTCGGCCCCCAGCACTCGGCACCGGGGGAAACCGACCTCGCCGTCGCCGGCTATGCGATCGTGTTCACCGTCGATGGCCAGGCCCGCTATGTGCGCGCCTCGGTCGCGCCGGACGGCGGTGCGACCTACGACTACGGCACCTACAACCCCGGTGGCGCTTACTTCACCAGCACCGGCCCGACCGGCGGCGAGCTGGCCCCCGGGGCCTTCAGCGGCGGCACCGTGACGATCGACGTGCCGGCGGCGACCGGTGCCGTGACGGGCGCCCAGCTCACCGACGTGTTTGCCCTCACCTACGACGGCATCAGCGGCGGCGTTCCCGACTGGGTCGATCACGGGCCGGGAGGAGAGAGCCCCGGCGACATCGCCCGCGGCGCCGACTACGTGGTCGGCTCCTGCGCCGGTGGCGTGCCGACCGGCGCAGGAGTCCTCGCGGTGCAGCTCGAGGCCCCGGCCCGCCTCAGAGGGGGTGGGAGAGCGAAAATCACCGGCAAGATCGTCCCAGCCCGCGCCGGGGTCGAGGTCGAGCTGACCCGCGAAGCGGGGCGCCGCCGCAAGGTCTCGCGCCTCACCACCGCGGCCGACGGCAGCTTCGCGGCCACCGTGCCGGTGAGCGAGAAGACCCGGCTGCGCGCCGAGGCGGAGGGAATCGCCTCCTCGACTGTCACCGTCAAGGTCAAGTCGGTGGTGCGGATCGAGTTGCGCGAGCGGCCCTCGGGGGCGATCCGCCTGCTCGGGCGCCTGCGCCCGGCCCTGCCCGGCCGGCTGCTGCTGCTGAAGGCCAACGCTGCCATCGATCCCACCACCACGCGGTCCAGCGGCAAGAGGCGGTTCGCCTTCCACTTCGGCGCCGGCAGGCTGTCGCCCGGTCGCTACCAGGTCGTCTACATCCCCTCGAAGGGGAGGGCCGAGCGCTCGACCTCCAACGCCGTGGTCGTCCCGTGAGCCGCTGGCCGCGAGCGCTGGGCCTCGCCTGCGCCCTGCTGGCCCTCGTGACCCCCGCCGCGCGGGCGCACGGCGGCAACGCCGACTACCGCTCGGTGATCGACGGGGTGACGCCGAGCGTTCCCGGTGTCGAGATCGAAGTCCGCAACTACGACAGCGAGCTCGAGCTGCGCAGCAGCGGCCATCGGGTGACGATCTTCGGCTACGAGGACGAGCCCTACGCGCGCGTGCTCGCCGACGGCACCGTGCAGGTCAACGAGCGCTCTCCCGCCACCTACCTGAACGAAGACCGCTACGCGGCGACCAGGGTGCCGGCGCTGGCCGACCCCGAGGCGCCGCCGCGCTGGAAGCGGGTGGACGGGTCGGGCACCTTCGTCTGGCACGACCACCGGATGCACTACATGGCGAGCGGAACGGCACCCCAGGTCACCGACGAGAGCCGCACGACCAAGGTCTTCGACTACCGGGTTCCGATCGCGGTCGACGGGCGCCAGGGGGCGATCGCGGGGACGCTCTACTGGGTCGGCCCCGCCGACACTTCCAAGACGCCGTTCATCGTCGCCGGGGCGGCGATCGTCGTGCTGGGCGGCGCGGCGGTGCTGATCGTCCGGCGACGCCGAGGGGCCGAGGCCCCGGCCAAAGAGGCCTGGTAGTGCGGATCGGGCGGAGTGGACCGGCGCTCCTCCTCGCGCTGCTGGCGCTGCTGCTCGCCCCGGGCACGGCGCTCGCCCACGCCACGCTGGAGGGCAGCTCGCCGGCTGGCGGGGCGACGGTGGAGCGACAGCCCGGCGCGGTCGTCTTCTCCTTCAGCGAGGCGGTCGAGGGCAACTTCGGGGCGCTGCGGGTCTATGACGCCGAGGGCTCGCGGGTCGAGGAGGGCGACGCCTTTCACCCCGGCGGCGAGGGATCGGAAGCCTCGGCGTCGACCTGAAGCCGGGCCTGCCCGACGGCACCTACACCGCCACCTACCGGGTCGTCTCCGCCGACGGCCACATCGTCTCCGGCGGGTTCGTCTTCTCGATCGGCAAGCAGGGCCGCGCGCCGCGGGAGACGGTCGCCGAGCTCGTCGGCGGGGGCGGCTCCGGCGGTCTGGCCGAGGTCGGCCTCGGAATCGCGCGCGGCGTCCAGTACGCGGCGCTCGCCCTCGCGCTCGGCGCGCTCGCCTTCCTCCTGCTGGTCTTTCGCCCGGCGTGGGCGGCGCTAGGTGGCGGCGAGCACTGGGCCCGGGCCGACGCCGCCTTCGAGCGCCGGCTGCGCGCCGCCCTCCTCCTCGCCGCCCTCGCGGGTATCGCCAGCGCCCTCGCGGCGATCCTCTGCCACGCCGCGGAGGCAGCCGGCGTCTCCGCCGGCTCGGCGCTCGACGCGACCATCCTGCGCGAGGAGTTGGGCACCCGCTTCGGCACGGTCTGGGGGCTGACCGCGCTCGCCTGGATCGCGGTCGCCCTCGCCGCGGCGCCGTCGCTCCGCGGAGCGCGGTGGCGCGCCGCCGCGCTCTTCCTCCCGCTCGGCCTCGTCGCGCTCGAGCCGGCCTTCTCCGGCCACCCGAGCACGCAGTCGCCAGTCGCCCTGCTCTTCACGGCAAACGTCGTCCATGTGGTCGCGATGGCGGTCTGGGTCGGCGGCCTGGTGGCGCTGGTGGCGATCCTTCCCGCCGCCACCGGTGAGCTGGAGGCACCCGAGCGCAGCCGGGCGCTCGCCGCGACCCTGGCGCGCTTCTCGCCGATCGCGCTGCTCTGCGTCGCCGCGATCCTGCTCACCGGCCTCGGCCAGGGCTATGCCTACGTGCGCGACCTCAACAACCTGCTCGACACCGCCTACGGCCGGGCGGTCCTGATCAAGCTGGCGATCGCGATCTGCCTCCTCGTTCCTCTCGGCGCCCACAACCGCTACCGCTCCGTGCCTCGCCTGCGGCGGATCGCGGCGGGCGGCGAGTCGCCGGGACGGGCGGGGGTCGTCGTGCGCCGGGCGCTGCGCTCGGAGGTCGCCCTGCTCGTCGTCGTCCTCGGCGTGACCGCGGCGCTGGCCGGCTACGCCCCCGCGACCGCCGGCCAGTCGGGTCCCTTCTCCGCCAGCGCCTCGCTCGGCCCGGCCGAGCTGGAGCTGACCGTCGACCCGGCCCGGGCCGGTTCCAACCAGGTCCACCTCTACCTGTTCGACGCCCGCAGCGGCGCCCAGTTCACCCGCGTCCGCGAGCTGCACGGTGACGGTGACCCAGCCCGAGGAGTCGATCGGGCCGCTGAGCCTGAAGCCGCAGCGCTCCGGTCCCGGCCACTTCACAGTCCAGGGCGCCCCGCTCAGCGTCGCGGGCGACTGGGACCTAGATGTGACCGTGCGCGTCTCGGCCTTCGATCAGCACGAAACGACGGTCGAGGTCCCGGTCAGGTGAGCGGTGCTGAGAGCCGGGGGCACTCAGCCCTGAGCGATAGCCAGGAACGCTTCGGCCCGGTCGCGGTCCTTCTGCGCTCGGCCCTGGGCGCCGCTGCCGTCCTCGGCCTCGGCGAGACGCTGCTCGGCGTCGGCTAGCTGCTCTTTCAGCGTCGCCGTGTCGAGCTCCTCGGGGGCGAGAACCTCCTCGACCAGCAGCTTGGCGTGGTTGCCGAAGACCTGCAGCCAGCCGTGGGCCTGGGCGTAGCGCTTCGTCTCGGAGTCGCTGACGTGCAGGCGCAGCTCGGCCGGCTTCAGCGCGGCCAGGAGCGGCGTGTGGTTGGCGAGGATGCCGACCTCGCCGACCGCGGTCCGGGTCGAGACCTGACGGACTTCGCCGCTGAAGACCTCACCCTCCGGGGTGAGGACCTCGACGTCGACCATGTGCTCGGCGGCCACGCGTCTCCCCTAGGCGGCCGCGGCCGCTCCGGCGTCGGCGGTGACCTGGTCGATGCCGCCCTTCATGTAGAAGGCACCCTCGGGCAGGTCGTCGTGCGTGCCGTCGAGGATCTCGCGGAAGCCGCGCACCGTCTCGTTGACGGGCACGTACTCGCCGCTGCGGCCGGTGAACTGCTCGGCGACGAAGAACGGCTGCGAGAGGAAGCGCTCGATCTTGCGGGCGCGCGAGACCGTCTGCTTGTCCTCGTCGGAGAGCTCGTCGATGCCAAGGATGGCGATGATGTCCTGCAGCTCCTTGTAGCGCTGCAGCACCTCCTGCACCTCGGTCGCGGTCCGGTAGTGCTCCTCGCCGACGACGTCGGGCTTGAGGATCGTCGAGGTCGAGTCGAGCGGATCGACCGCCGGGTAGATCCCCTTCTCGGAGATCGCCCGGGACAGGGTCGTGGTCGCGTTGAGGTGGGCGAACACCGATGCCGGGGCGGGGTCGGTGAGGTCGTCGGCGGGGACGTAGATCGCCTGCACCGAGGTCACCGAGCCGCGCTCGGTCGAGGTGATCCGCTCCTGCAGTTCCCCCATCTCGGTCTCCAGCGTCGGCTGGTAGCCCACGGCGGAGGGCATGCGCCCGAGCAGGGCCGAGACCTCCGAGCCCGCCTGGACGAAGCGGAAGATGTTGTCGATGAAGAGCAGCACGTCCTGGCCGCCCTGCTCGCGGAAGTATTCGGCCATCGTCAGGCCCGAGAGCGCGACGCGCAGGCGCGCGCCGGGCGGCTCGTTCATCTGGCCGAAGACGAGCATCGTCTTGTCGATGACGCCCGACTCCTTCATCTCGAGCCAGAGGTCGTTGCCCTCGCGCGAGCGCTCGCCGACGCCACAGAAGGCCGAGAGGCCTTCGTGCTCCTCGCCGATCGAGCGGATCAGCTCCTGGATCAGCACGGTCTTGCCGACGCCGGCGCCGCCGAAGAGCCCGACCTTGCCGCCCTTGGCGTAAGGCGCGAGCAGGTCGATCACCTTGATCCCGGTCTCGAGGATCTCCTGGGTCGGAGCGAGCTCGGAGGCTTCGGGGGCCGGGCGGTGGATCGGCCAGCGCTCCTCCGCCTGGACCGGCTCGCCGAGGTCGATCGGCTCGCCCAGCAGGTTGAAGATGCGGCCCAGGGTCGCGTCGCCGACCGGGACCGAGATCGGCGCGCCGGTATCGATCACCTTGTCGCCGCGCTTGAGGCCGTCGGTGGCGTCCATCGCGACGGTGCGCACGCGGTCGTCGCCGAGGTGCTGCTGCACCTCGCAGACCAGTTCGCTGGCTTCCCCGTCGTCGCCGTTCATCTCGATCTTCACCGCCGAGTAGATCTCCGGCAGCTTGTCCGGGAAGACGGCGTCGACGACGACGCCCGTCACCTGCTCGACGCGACCTACGTTTGCTCCGTTCTCAGACATACGTTCCTTTTCTCCGGTTCTAAGACTTATCCCAGCGCCTCGGCGCCGGCGACGACCTCGAGGATCTCCTGCGTGATCTCGGCCTGCCTGACCCTGTTCATCTCCAAGGTCAGGTCGCCCATCATTTCCTCCGCGTTCTCGGCGGCACTGCGCATCGCGGTCATCCGCGCCCCGAGCTTCCGAGGCGGCGGACTCGAGCAGCGCCCGGTAGACCGAGATGTTCACGTACTCGGGAATCAGTTGGCCGAGCAGCTCCTCGGCTTCGGGCTCGTACTCCCAGATCGATTTGGCGTGCGCCCGCTCGATCTCGGTCTCCTCGCCCTCGGCTTCCTCCTCGGCGACCCCCTCGCCGATCACGTCGGCGCGCTGCAGGGGAAGGAGGGTCTGGCGCCAGACGTGCTGGGTCAGCGGCGAGACGTAGTGGTTGTAGACCAGCTCGACGCGGTCGAGCTCCTCGTCGACGTAGCGCGCGGTCAGCTCCTCGCCGATCTCGCGAGCGTTGGCGAAGCCGGGCCGGTCGGTGAAGCCGACGTAGGAGGTGCGCGGATCCTCTTTGCGGAAGGTCAGCGCCGAGACGCCCTTGCGCCCGACCGCCGAGAAGACGGCCTCCTTGCTCTCCTCGCGAAGCTCGCCCCGCATGCGCAGGCCGTCGCGGATGATGTTCGTGTTGAAGGCTCCGGCGAGGCCGCGGTCGCCCGTGATCAGGACGATCCCGACGCGTTTCTCCTGCTCGCGCTCTTCCAGCACCGGCACGCGCGGAATTCCCCCCGCCTGCTCGGCGGCCCGGCGGGTGAGCTTGCGCATCGACTGCGCGTAGGGGCGCAGCTGCTCGATCCGCTGCTCGGCCCGGCGCAGTCGCGCCGCGGCGACCATCTCCATCGCACGCGTGATCTTGTTGATGTTCTTGATCGACGCGATGCGATTCTTGACGTCCTTCTGGGTTGCCATGGGCGGTACCGGCGCTGAAAGCTAGGCCGGCGTGGCCTCCTTCTCGGTCTCTTCGGCCTCGGCGACGCGGCTCGGCCTGGCACGCTCCTCCTCGGACTTGACGCGGTCGGACTCGCCGGCCTCGACCGGGTCGCCGTGCTCGTCGAAGTCGGCACCGAAGTCGTCGACGAACTCGGCGATCGCGGCGCCGAGCTCCTTCTCGTCGTCCTCCTCCAGCTTGCCGGTGTCCGAGATCCGCTGCAGCAGGTCGGCCTTCTCGGCGTGCAGGCGGATCTTCAGGTCGCCGAGGAACTCGCCCACCCGCTCGGTCTTGATCCGGTCGAGAAAGCCGCCGGTGCCCGAGTAGATCGCGGCGACCTGGTCGGCCACCCCGAGCGGCTCGCGCTCTTTCTGCTTGAGCAGCTCGACCAGCCTTTCGCCGCGGTTCAGGGTCTTCTGCGTCTCGGGGTCGAGCTCGGAGCCGAACTGGGCGAAGGCCTCGAGGTCGCGGAACTGGGAGAGGTCGAGGCGCAGCTTGCCGGCGACCTTCTTCATCGCCTTGGTCTGCGCGTTGCCGCCCACCCGCGAGACCGAGATGCCGACGTTGATCGCCGGCCGCACCCCCGAGTAGAAGAGGTCGGACTCGAGGAAGATCTGGCCGTCGGTGATCGAGATCACGTTGGTCGGGATGTAGGCGGAGACGTCGGAGGCCTGTGTCTCGATGATCGGCAGCGCCGTCAGCGAGCCGCCGCCGAGGTCGTCGTTGAGCTTCACCGCCCGCTCCAGCAGCCGCGAGTGCAGGTAGAAGACGTCGCCCGGGTAGGCCTCGCGACCCGGCGGGCGCCGCAGCAGCAGCGACATCTGGCGGTAGGCGTAGGCGTGTTTGGTGAGGTCGTCGTAGACGCAGAGCGCGGCCTTGCCGTTGTAGAGGAAGTGCTCGCCCATCGCGCAGCCCGCGTAGGGAGCGATGAACTTGATCGGGGCCGCCTCGTCGGCGGGAGCGGCGACGATGATCGTGTTCTCCATCGCGCCGTTCTCTTCCAGCACCTGCTTGAGCTGGACGACCGTGGACATCTTCTGCCCGATCGCGACGTAGATGCAGATCATGTCCTTGTCGCGGTTGTTGATGATCGTGTCGATCGCGATCGCCGTCTTGCCGGTCTGGCGGTCGCCGATGATCAGCTCTCGCTGGCCGCGGCCGATCGGGATCATCCCGTCGATCGACATCAGGCCGGTCTGCACCGGTTCGGTCACCGGCTGGCGCTGGACCACGCCGGGGGCCTTGAACTCGGCGGGCCGGGTCTGTGTGGTCGCCACTTCGCCCTTGTCGTCGAGCGGGCGGCCGAGCGGGTCGACCATGCGGCCGAGCAGCTCGTCGCCGACGGGAATCCGCAGCAGGTGGCCGGTGCGCTTGACGGTGTCGCCCTCGACGACCTTGTCCCACTCGCCGAAGAGCACGGCGCCGACGTTGTCGGCCTCGAGGTTGAGGGCGAGGCCGGTGACACCGTGCGGCAGCTCGAGCATCTCGAGCGCCATGCAGTTGTCGAGGCCGTGGATACGGGCGATCCCGTCGGCTACCGAGAGAACGGTGCCGACCTCGGCCAGGTCGGCCGATTCGGTGTCCAGTCCCTCGATCCTCTCGCGGAGGATTGATGCGATCTCGTCGGGCTTGATTTCCATCGGGTGCTCTCTGCCTCCTTACGCCGCCTGGGCGACGCTCTTTCGAAGTTTCTCCAAGCGAGCGCGGATGCTCGCGTCGAGGACCTTGTTGCCCACCTGCAGGACGATTCCACCGAGAATCTCGTCGTCGACCCGGCTGGCCAGCTCGACCTTCTGGCCGGTCTGGCGCTCGATCTCCTCGCCGACCTTCTCGACCACCGCACGGTCCAGCGGAACGGCGCTGGTCACGGTCACGTCGATGCGCCTGTTCTCGTGCTTCCAGAGCTCGTCGAGCTCACGCCGGATGCGGAAGACCTCCGGCATGCGCCCCTTCTCGATCAACAGCTCGAGGAAGTTGAGCAGCTCGGGATCGGCGTCGGAAACAGCGCGCCTCAGCCCCGCCGACTTCTCCGCCGAGGAGAAGTAGGGACTGAAGAAGAAGACCTGCAGCTCGCGGTCGCCGTCGACCGCGTCGGCGAACTGGGCGAGTTCGTCGCGAACCGCGTCGAGCTTGCCCTTCTCCCTGGCCACGTCGAAGAGGGCCTCGGCGTATACGCGAGCTGCCTCGGACATCAGCTCCTCGACTCCTCCGCGCCTGACAGAGCCGAGAAGTCGACCTCGCTGAGCGCCTCCTCGACGAGGCGGCGCTGGTCGTCCTCGCTGAGCGACTTGCGGGTGACCTTCTCGGTCGCCAGCACGGTGAGGTCGGCGACCTCCTTGCGGATCTGCTCCAGCGAGCGCCGGGTCGCGGCGTCGATCTCGCGTTGCGCGGCCGCCACCAGCTCCTCGCCCTTCTCCCGGCCGGCGCTCTTCGCCTCGGCCTCGGCCGTCTCGGCAGCCTTGCGGGCGCGGGCCATGATGTCGTCCGCCTGCTCGCGCGCCTCGGTGAGGCGCTCGCGGTACTCGGCGAGCAGCTCGTCGGACTCCTTGCGCTGCCGTTCGGCCGCCTCGATCGACTCGGCGATCGTCTTGGCGCGCTTGTCGAGCGCCTCCTGGATCTTCGGGAAGGCGACCTTGCTCAGCACCCACATGGTGAAGAGGAAGAGAACCAGCGTCCAGATCATCAGGCCGAGGCCCGGCGATACCAGGAAGCTGCCGCCTTCTTCCTCCCCATGCGCGGCCTCCGCCGCGAGGGGCAGCCATGCTGCTATTTCAGCGATGAGCTCCACGCGATCGGCCTAGAGGAAGAAGGCGATCAGGCCGAAGATGAAGGTGTAGAAGGCCACGGCCTCGGTGAGGGCGAAGCCGAGCCAGCGGATGCTCTGCAGCTCGTCTTTCATCTCGGGCTGGCGGGCGACGGACTCGATCTCCTTGCCGAAGATGATGCCGATGCCGATGCCGGCGCCGATCGAGCCGAGACCGGCACCGACGCCGAGGGCGATCGCCTTGCCGGCGGATTCGATCCCTTCGTCGGAGATCGCGGCGACAACTGGGGACAGGTCCATGTGAGGTAGCGCTCCTTTTTCAGTGGCTGGCGGAGGTGGCTCCGCCGAGGTAGATAGCGGTGAGGGTCGAGAAGATAAATGCCTGCAGGGTGGCGATCAGGCCCACCTCGAGGATGAAGAAGAAGAAAGCCAGGGGGAAGGTGAGGGCGCCGAGCGCGGCGATGCCGAGCAGCACGGCGAGCCCGCCGCCCATGAAGAGCAGCAGCAGGTGGCCGGCGAGGATGTTGGCGAAGAGTCGCACTGAGAGCGAGATCAGCCGGGCGAAGTGGGAGATCGCCTCGATCACGAAGATGAATGCCTTGGCGATCGGGTTCATCTCCTCCAGGCCGGGCGGCAGCCAGCTCGCCAGGTAGGGGATGAAGCCCTTGGCCCGCACGCCTTCGACGTGGTAGGAGATCCAGACCACCAGGGTGAGGACCAGTGGAATCGAGAGGTTGGCGGTGGCGGCGTAGATCGCGAAGGAGGGAATCTCCATGCCGAAGACGTCGACCGTGTGCTCGGTGTTGGTCGGCAGCGGCAGGAAGCCGATGATGTTCGAGAACCAGATCCAGAAGAAGAGCGCGGCGAGGAACGGAAACCAGCGGGCGGCGGTTGCCGGGTCGAGGTTGCCGCCGGTGATGTTGTTCTTGGTCAGGTCGTAGGAGACCTCGATCGCGGTCTGCACCCGGTTCGGCTTCTGCTGCATCCGCCGCGAGATCCAGACCATCGTGAAGATCGTCAGCGAGCTGGCCAGGATCAGGTAGAGGACCGCCTTGTTGATGCTGAGGTCGATGCCGCCGAGTTCCAGCGTGACCCACGGTTCCAGCTTGAACTCGTTCTGCGGCTGGAACGCTTCGTTCTTGCCGGAGCTGCCGAAGATCAGCAGCATCAGGATCGCGATCGCGAAGTAGGTGCCGAGTCCGATGAAGACTTTCGTTTTCGTCTTCATGCCTTGCCCGCCTGCGGCTCTTCGTCGAAGAGATGGGCGATTCCCTGGGCGGCGAGGGAGACGGTGAAGAGAACCGCGACGAGGATGGCCGAGGAGAGGCCCGCCTCCTGTTCGGCGATCCCGGCGATCAGGACCACGGTCGCCATCAGCCCGACGCGGCCGAGCGTGGAGACCGCGACGGTCGCCATCGCCCGCTGCCGGTTCCCCGCCGCCAGTTCCCGGTTGGCACGGCGCTCGGCGAGGACCTGGATCCCGCGTTGCGTGAGCCAGACGCCGGCCCCGGCGGCGAAGCCGAGCATGGGCAACCCGCCGAGCAGGAAGACGGCCAGCGCGAGGGCTAGGACCACGAGGTCGAGGTACTTGGGAGGGGACATAAAAGGCGCCCGTCTTCGGTCGGCGGGCGGACTCGCGACTATATCCGAACCGGCCGACGATCCGCTTTCTAGAGCCAGTTCGTGAGCCTTGTTACAACCTGTTACTAACTCCTGTCAGGTTCGGAGCCGATTGCGCCGAACTCCCCCGTTTCCGGGTCGATTGCCGGGAAGGTCCCGGTCTCGAGCTCTTCCTCGACGGCGCGGTCGACCTCGTCGGTGGCCGGTGGCGGGGCGTGAGCCTGGCGCCTGGCGCCGGCCACCTGGCGCAGGCGCACCCGGCGCAGCTTGAGGATCTCCAGCACGTAGACCAGGTACACGCTGGTGGCAAGCGCGAGCAGGCCGAAGACGACGACCACCGCGGTCCAGAGCGCGTCGAAGTGGCCGCGGTCGTCGCTGTAGGGGACGAAGCGCAGCGCCAGGGCGAGGGCGGCGAGGGCGAGGGTCCAGCCGTAGAGGTAGGCCAGGGTGCGGCGCTGCGAGAAGCCGACGTTGGCCATCCGGTGGTGGAAGTGCCAGGTGTCTGCCTGGTAGATCGGCTGGCGGTACTTGAGCCGCTTGGCGACGACGAAGCCGGTGTCGAGGATCGGCACCGCGAGCACGACCAGGGGGAGGACGAGGGCGACGACCGCGTTGGTCTTCAGCGCGCCCTGGACCGAGGCGACCGCGAGCAGGTAGCCGAGCAGGTTGGAGCCGGTGTCGCCCATGAAGCTCGAGGCAGGCGGGAAGCCGTGACGGAGGAAGCCGAGCGCGCCGCCGGCGGTCAGCGCCGCCAGCACGCCGGCGGCGTTGCGATCGAGCGAGAGGGCGATCACCGCCAGCGCGATCGCCGCGATCACGCAGACCCCGGCGGCCAGGCCGTCGACCCCGTCGATGAAGTTGATCACGTTAACCACGGCGACGATGCCGAGCACCGTCAGCGGGTAGGCCAGCCAGCCGAGCTCGAAGCCGCCGACGAAGGGCAGGGTGAGGACGTCGACCCGGACACCGCCGAGGACGGGGATCAGCGCTGCACCGACCTGGCCTGTCAGCTTGGGCAGAGCCGAGAGGCCGCGCACGTCGTCGAGCACGCCGACCGCCGCGATCGCCGCCGCGCCGAGCAGGATCGAGCGGGTCTCGCCGTCGCTGGGCAGCCAGATCCAGCCCGCCACCTCGATCCCGGCGAAGATCGCCAGGCCGGAGAGTCGCGGCATCGGCTTGTCGTGCAGGCCCCGCTCCTTCGGCATGTCGATCGCGCCGAGCCTGCGGGCCAGCCGCTCGGCGTAGGGAACCAGCAGCCAGGCGACCGCGGCGGCGAGCAGAAAGGCGAGGATGGCTTCGGTTGTCGCTGCCATTCGCGAGGCCCGCGGAGCGAGCGGGCGGGGTTCAGGCTACTCGACGCCCGCGACAGCCCCGAGCACGCCCTCGACCAGCAACGCGGGGTCACGGGGGCTGAGCACACCGACTGGGGTGTCGCGCTTGCGCAGGGGCAGCTCCTCCGGGTCGTCGAGGACTCTCAGGCGGCCGTCGGCGATCAGGGCCTCGTCGACTCCCCCCATGCGCCCGGCGAAGGTGGTGAACACCGGCGTGCCGAGGGCCACCGCCTCGCGGTTCATCGTCCCCCCCGCGCTGACGACCAGGTCGGCGTGGGCGATCAGGCTCTGCGCGTCGATCGCCCGCTCGGGCACGTTCAGGTTGGCGGCAGCCATCGCCCGCACCTCGGCGGCCTGGCGCTCGGTGCGCGGGATAACCACCGCCTGCACCGCACCGGCCTTGGCGAGATGGCGAATCGCCTTGCCGTAGAGGTCGTTGCGGGCGTGGTACTCGGAGGTCTCAGGCGGCGGCCGGAGGACGACGAGCACCTTCTCGCGATCGAGCCCGAGCTCGTCCAGCACCGCGGCGTCGGGCTCGAAATCGGCGAGGTAGTACTCCTCCTTCAGGCCGGGGTAGCGGACCAGCTTGCGCTCCTTGGCGCCAATCCGCCGCAGCCTCTCGAGCGGGATCGAGTCCGGCATCAGCACCCGGCGGGCCGCCCGGAAGGCGATCTGGCGTTGCCAGCCGGCGAACTCGTAGTCCTGCATCTGCACCGAGGGAATGCGGAAGAGCAAGGAGACCACGGCGAGGTCGACCGAGCCGTGCGCGATCGCCAGGTCGGGGCGCCGTTTCCAGACGAGCCGCGCGAGCGCCGCCGAGCGGCCGGCAAGGGCCGCGCCCTTCTTCAGGGTGGAGGCGCCGGCGTGGCGCCCAACCGACTCATACGGGATGCCCAGCCGCTCGAGCACCCCCAGCGTCTGCCCGTACTCGCGCGCGGTGACGAAGACCTCGTCCCCACGCGCCTCGAAGCGCTCGATCAGCGGCCGCAGAACCAGCGGGTGCGCCGCTGCCGTGCAATCGACCCAGACCAGCATGGGCCGACCCTAGCTGCGACCCGACAGAGCGCGTCGCTACCCGGCCCCACTTGCCTTCGCTTCCGGTTTGGCACCCGTGGTCCGCAAGCGGGCGAGCCTGCTCAACGCGTCGAACCAGAACGGCGCCCCGAGCGAGACCGCAATTGCAGTGATCAGCCAGCCGATCACCATCGTCACGGTGACCTCGGCGCCCCTCGGCCATAGCACCCCCAGCTCCAAGGCCGCGAGCTCGTCAACCGCGTCCGAAGCGCTCTGGCCGGCCTCCTCGGCGTCACCGCCTTTGGCGGCGGTTGCTTCCGCTCCCGAAACCACAGCCGCGCGAACGGTCGGTTCGTTGGCCAGCTGTTCGGCGATGCCCACTGCGTTGACGTTGAGGCCGATCGCGACCGCGAGAGCGATCACGCAGGTGACCGTCTGCGCCCAGCGCTTGTACCAACCCGAGACGCGGTCCATCGCGTCATCGAACCACTCCTCCGCCGCCTCGCGGAAGTCCTTCAGATCCTCGATCGCGGGATCGCCGAGCAGTACTTTGAGCTGCGTACGCAGTGCCGCTACCGAGTCGCTGCTCTCGTCCTCCCCCTTGAGATCGTCGAGTCCACGTTCGACGTTCTTGAGAGGGTTTTTCGCGGTTTCGCCCCGCCCGGCCAAGGTGTCGATCAACGCCAGCGAGAAGTTCTTTGCGGACAGGTAGGAGGGGCGTTTCTTCCTGGCCTTCCGAAACCCCCACTTCCTCGGCTTCGGCTCCCTTGCATCGGACTGGACCAACGGATGGCCAAGGATGTCCCTCGCAAACTCGTTCTCCCCCAACAAGCCGAACAGCCCCTTCTCGAGCTGCGCCGCTCGCTGTTTCGTCAACCAGGCGATCCCCTCGGTGATTGCCGAGACGACCGTGCTGAGCAAGAAGAAGACGAACGCGAGTCCGATCGCCACTTCCACCGCGGACCCACCCAGATCGACTCCCATCCCATCCTCCTCATATAGCCGATGAACTCACATTAGATTCAGCGATGTTGAACCTAACTGAAACTCTCGACTATGTGCAAGCGGCGCGAGACTACACTGAGGCCAGCGAGAGCTGCGGGTAGAGCGGGTAGCGGTCCATCAGAGTGCGGGTGCGCTCGGAGAGGCCGTCCTTCTGGCCGTCGAAGTCGTCGGACAGCGCAGTGGCGATGACCGAGGCAATCTCGGACATGTCGTCCTCGACGAAGCCGCGGGTGGTGAGGGCCGGCGTGCCGATGCGCAGGCCGGAGGGGTTCATCGGCGGGCGCGGGTCGAAGGGGATCGCGTTGCGGTTGACGGTGACGCCGACCTCCTCGAGGCGATCCTGTGCTTCCTTGCCGTCGAGCCCGAGCGGGGTGAGGTCGACCAGGAGGAGGTGGACGTCCGTGCCCCCGGTGAGGACCTCGATGCCCTGCTCGATCAAGCCGGAGGCGAGCGCCTGGGCGTTGGCGATCGTCTGGCGCTGGCGGGCGCGGAACTGCTCGCTGGCGGCGATCCGCATCGCCACCGCCTTGGCCGCGATCGTGTGCATCAGCGGACCGCCCTGCTGGCCCGGGAAGATCGCCAGGTCGACCGCGTATTTGTGCTCCTCTTTGCAGAGGATGAGGCCGCTGCGCGGGCCGCAGAGAGTCTTGTGGATGGTCGAGGTGACGACGTCGGCGTAGGGCACCGGATTGGGGTGCTCGCCGGCGGCGACGAGGCCGGCGAAGTGGGCCATGTCGACCATCAGCTTGGCGTCGACCGAGTCGGCGACCTCGCGGAAGGCGGCAAAGTCGAGCTGGCGCGGGTAGGCGGACCAGCCGGCGACGATCACCTTTGGCCGGTGCTCCTCGGCGAGGCGCGCGATCTCGTCCATGTCGACCCGCAGGTCCTCTTTGCTGACCTCGTAGGCGACGACCTCGTAGAGCTTGCCCGAGGCGTTCAGCTTCATCCCGTGGGTGAGGTGGCCTCCGTGGTCCAGGGCCATGCCCATGATCTTGTCGCCGGGCTCGAGCAGGGCCATGTAGGCGGCGTTGTTGGCCTGGGCTCCGGCATGGGGCTGGACGTTGGCGTGCTCGGCGCCGAACAGCTCCTTGGCCCGGTCGATCGCCAGCTGCTCGCCGATGTCGACCTGCTCGCAGCCGCCGTAGTAGCGGTGCCCGGGGTAGCCCTCGGCGTACTTGTTGGTCAGCACCGAGCCGACCGCTTCCATCACTGCCTGCGGCACGAAGTTCTCCGAGGCGATCATCTCCAGCGTGTTCTGCTGGCGGCGAAGCTCGCCGTCGAGCACCGCGGCGATCTCGGGATCGACCTCGGAGAGGGGCGCGGCCTGGAGGTTCTCGGGCAACTCGGTCATGGACGCCGACGATACCAACGGCCCTGGATAACCTGAGTCCGGTGAGACGCCGTCTCTCGCTCTGCCTGACCGCTCTCTGCCTGGCGGCGCTCGCCGTCCCCGGCTCGGCCTCCGGCGCGACCAGCGATAACCCCTGCGAAGGGCCCGAAGCAGCGGCGCTCCTCTGCCCTGACCTGAGGGTCGGGCCCGCCGCCGACCTCTTCGTCGAGCACAGCGGCGGCCGGTACGGATATGGCGGCGGCGCGCTGCTGCACGCCGGCAACGACATCCGCTCCCGCGGGCGCGGACCGATGGAGCTGCGCGGACAGCTCTACAAGCCCAACTGGATGAGGGCCAACCAGGCCATCTACAGGGTTGGCGGCGGCGTCAGCGTCTTCCGCACCGAAGCCCAGCTCCACTTCTACAGCGTCGGCTACGAGTACGGGGGCTCCTACTGGAAGGTGCACGACCCGCTCAGCATGGAGATCTGGACGCTCGGAGAGGACCGTCAGCCGCTGGAACGCGTGCGCAAGGGACCGAAGGTCTTCTACTGCTTCCGCGACCTCGAGCGCACCAGGCCGATGCCCCGCTCCCCCCGACACCGCGTCTACCCCGCCTGCAGCCAGGACCCGGACCGCGAGCGAGTCCGCCTCGGCACCTCGGTCGGCTGGTCGGACATCTACCCCTCCACCTACGACCGCCAGTGGGTCAACGTCAGCGGGCTGCGCGGCTGCTTCGCCTTCGTGATGCGGGTCGATCCGGAGAACCTCTTGTTCGAGGAGAGCGAGCGAAACAACCGCTCGGCGCGGATCGTGCGGCTCCCTTATCGCGACGGTCCGCAGCGCTGCTAGCGCAGCCGCTGCGGATAGTCGCTCCGACTAGGGAGAGGCCTTGGGGGTCCGCTCGTCGGTGCGATCCCGAAGCTGTGGCTCACCTTCGGACACCACGCGATGGCCGACATAGCAGCCGCCGACGATCGCAAACGCGGTTATCGCCGCAAAAAACGCGGCGGCTCCAGCGCCCACAAGATTCAAGGCAACATCGAGCGCGACGATTGCCACGGCCATCACGGCGAAGGGAATGGACCAGGAGCGAAGCATGCTCGTCAGTCTAGTAGACCCGTCCGCAAGTTCGCTCAGGCCGCGAGCTTCAGTTCCGGCTCGCGGTCAGCGACCTTTGCCAACACCCCCTCCAGGTCCGAGCGTGTGAAGGTCCACTCGAACGGGCGGGCAATCTCGGCATAGCGAGCCTGGAAGGCGAGCAGCCGCTCGGAGAGCTCCTCCAGGGAGCCGAAGTCGTTGGGGGTGAGCGCCTTGCGCTGCACGATCGAGAAGTAGAGCTCGATTTGGTTGAGCCAGGAGGCGTGGATCGGCAGGTGGATCAGGCGCAGGTTCTCGTAGGCGCCCTCAAGCCGATCGATTGAGGCCTGTCCTGCGTGCGAAGAGCCGTTGTCGACCACCCAGAACACCCGGCGGGCCGAGGCGTAGGGCTCGCTCGTCATCACTTCCTCGACCAGGCGGCCGAAGGGCTCGATCCCGGTCTTCTCCTCGACCCGGCCGAAGAGGTTGGCGTGGTGGACGTCCCAAGCGGCGAGATAGGCCAGGGTGCCGCCGCGGCGGTAGTCGAACTCGACCAGGGAGGGCCGTCCCGGCGCGGGTGCGAGCGTCGGGTGGCGGCGCCCCAGCGCCTGCAGCTGGGACTTCTCATCGGCGGAGATCACGTACTCGTCGGGTCGCAGGCGCTTTCCCTCGAAGCGACGCTGGTAGAGGTCGAGCACCGGCGCGGCCTTGCGGGCGAAGTCGGGGTCGCGGGGAAAGAGCCAGGAGCGCACCTGCCAGGGCTTGATCGCCGCGTCGTGCAGCCAGCGCCAGATCGTTGTCGCCGAGGCGTCGGTGACGCCGCGCTCGATCACCAGCC
Source organism: uncultured Solirubrobacterales bacterium (assembly GCA_963801245.1). GTDB lineage: Bacteria > Actinomycetota > Thermoleophilia > Solirubrobacterales > 70-9 > VRUE01. The sequence continues at coordinate 22,313 of CAWDEA010000003.1, read as the reverse complement.
GGTGAAGCTCAGTGCGCGTGAAGCGCCCGAGCGGCAGGCCGTGCGTGGCCGGCAGCTCGCAGGCGATCGCCTTGACCTCGGCGACCTGCTCCGGGGGGAAAACGGCGCGGGCGTCCCGCGCGCTTCAGATCGGTGAGTCCCTCGAGCCGCTGGGCGCCGAATCTTCGTCGCCACTTGCCGACGCACTCCGGAGTGCAGTCCAGGCGCTCGGCGATCCACCCGTCGGTCTCACCGGCCGCGGAGTAGAGGATCATCCGTGCTCGCTGGACCTCGCGGAAGGGGCGGGTCTCTGAGCGAGCGAGGCGCTCCAGCTCGCTGCGCTCCTCCTCGCTCAGCTCGATCTCGATCTTGCGGGCCACTGCGGTGGTGTTCGTTCCCCGCCGCGGAGATCCTGCCGATCTGCCTGAACGTATTTACGGGCAGGCCTACTAGCCCCACAGGAGATCGCTCCCCAGAAGGAAGACGGCCAAGACCGCCCCCGCAAGAAAGCCAACCGCAGTGGCTCGCTCGACCTGCCCGGGAGTCGCTCCAATCAGGACTGCATACGCCCTGGCGATTCCGGCAAATACGCCACTTAGGACCACGACTACACCGGCAGACACAAGATCCGTAAGCGGAGTGGCAGTTGCCGAAGTCATCGACCACGGCGGATCCTTCACGGTCCTTCCGTACCCATGGCGCACCGGTGTCACAACATTGCGCCAACCGACTCACCGAATGCGCGACGGGCGGATGTCAGCCGCCTATCGGCGCCCGTGGAGTCGAGCCCCAGAACACCACAGTCCCCAGCATCCCGATGATGTGGACGAGGATGATGTTGACCACCATCGACTGCGCGGTCGCCGTGCCGACGCCGACCGGCCCGCCCGACGCCGTGTAGCCGTAGTAACAGCCGACGAGCACGATCGCGGTCGCCATCACGAGCCCCTTGATCAGGCTGAAGCTCAGGTCCAGCGGGTCCTGGTACATCCAGAAGATCAACAGGTAGCCGCCCGAGGACACGTCACCCACCTGCTGGACCACCGAGAAGTAGCTGGCGAAGTAGGCGACGCCGATCCCGACCAGGTAGAGGAACGGGATCGCGATCCAGGCCCCGAGCAGGCGGGTGGCGCAGAGGAAGGTGACGGGCTGGATCCCCATCACCTCGAGCGCGTCGATCTCGTCGGAGATCCGCATCGCACCGAGCTCGGCGACGATCCCCGTGCCGACCTTGGCCGAGAGGATGTAGCCGAAGGCGTAGGGCAGCCCCTCGCGCAGGTCGCAGTAGGCGGAGAAGAGGCCGGCCAGCGAGGGGGCGCCGATCGAGCGGTTGAAGTAGGCGCCCTGGAGGCCGCACTGCAGGCCGAGAATGAAGACGAAGGCCCAGATCACGATCGCCGAGCCGAGGATCAGGATCCCGGCCTGGCGCAGGCTCTCGCCGAAGTAGCGCAGCACCCGGCCCGAGTAGACGTGCCCGGCGACGCGCGAGCCGAAGCGGGCGATCTCGCCGAAGGCGTCGAGCCATTCGCGCGGCGCGTCGAACCAGCCGATCATCGCTTCCTTGGCCCTCACCGGATGCTCTGCAGTTCGGGGTTGGTGGCGAGCAGGATCGCGGTGAATACGAAGTTGAAGAAGAAGACCGCGACGAGAGCGATCACCACCGCCTGGTTGACCGCGCGGCCGACGCCCTCGGCGCCCCCGGACGCGGTCATCCCCTTGAAGGAGCAGACGACGGCGATGATCGCGCCGAACATCGTGCACATCAGGATCGAGCCCCAGATATCGGTGATCGAGGCGTTGGCGAAGAGGGTCGCGAAGAAGCCGCCGAGCGACTGCTTGTAGAGAAGCTCGGCGGCGATGCCGGCGGTGAGGCCGAAGACGATCGCGAAGATGTCGAGCAGCCCGGTGATCACCATCAGCGCCAGGAAGCGCGGCACGACCAGGTTCTTGATCGGGTCAACGCCGAGCACCTGGAGGGCGTCGAGCTCCTCGCGGATCTTGCGGGCGCCGAGGTCGGCGGTGATCGCGGTGCCGGCGACGCCGGCGACGACGACGGCGGTCACCAGCGGCCCGATCCAGCGGATCGCCGTCAACACGAAGAAGCCGCCGAGCCGGTCGAGGGCGCCGAACAGCGAGAGCACGCCGGCCGCCTGCAGGCCCGGAGCGCCGAGGCAGAGCGCGAAGGTCGAGATCAGCAGCGGGAACCAGGAGAGCTTGAGCACGAAGAGGAACTGCCAGACCAGCTCCTCGCCATAGGGGTAGGGAGGGCGAACGGCGGAGACAATCGTCTTCGCGGTGAGGATCATCATCTCCCCCACCTGCTCGAAGGCGGACTTCGCGGGGAGCAGCGCCCGGCTCATGGGCGCCAGCGTACTTTCACCTGCACTGACGGTCGGTTAACGCGGCGTTAGGGCCGCCAGGCGCGCGGAGAGCTCGGCCGGATCCAGTCCGCCGGCCCTTAGGACCCTCCACTCCCCGGCGTCGTCGAAGTCCGTTAGGTCGACCACGGTCGATGGCAGGCCGGTGAGGGCGCCGCCGTCGATGGCGAGGTCTGCCTCGGCGCAGATCGACGGAGGCACGTCGGCGAAATCCGAGGCGGCCGGCTCGCCGCTGACGTTCGCCGAGGTCTGCAAGAGCGGGCACATCGCGCCGGAAAGCGGGCCGCCGATCAGGCGCACGCCGAGGCGCTCGGGGTCCTCGCGGCAGGCGAGCGGGTAGCGGTGTTCCGGGTTGGCGACGACGAGGGTCACGGGGCCGGGCAGCAGCGCGCCGACCGCCTCACGGGTGCGCGGGCCAAGACCCGCGACCAGCTCGCGCATCGCCAGCGGCGAGAAGTAGAGGACGGCGGAGGGCTTGCCGTCGTCGCGCCCCTTGATCTCGTGGATGCGCTCGATCGCCCGCGCGTCGAGCGGGTCGCAGGCCAAGCCGTAGAGGCCGTCGGCCGGGAAGACGACCACTCCCCCCGACGCGATGCAGCGCTCCAGCGCCGAGCGGGCCGCGTCCGCCCCGTCGCGCTCGATCGAGACGACCTCGGTCACGGCCGACCCACCACGACCCGCTCGACTCCCGCCAGATCCTTCCGAGCCTCCACCGAGCCGAAGCCCGCCTCGCGCAGCATCTCGCCGACGGCCGTCGCCTGTCCCTCCCCGACCTCCAGCCCGATCGCCGACGCCAACGATGTCGCACTTTCCGCCGCATACCGGAGGGAAGTGCGACCGCTGTCGGGCGCGAGGGCGACCAGGGCGGAAATGACGGCGCGGATCGCGTCGAGGCCGTCGGGGCCGGCGAGCAGGGCCTCGCGGGGCTCCCACGCGGTCACCTCGGGCTCCAGGGCGCCCCACTCCGCCTCGCTGACGTAGGGCAGGTTGGCGAGGACCAGGTCGAGCTCGCCCGCGTCGGGCAGCGTCCCTTCGACCAGCTCTACCCGGTCGGCGAGGCCAAGCCGCTCGGCATTGGCCCGGGCGACTTCGAGCGCCGCCGAGGAGGTATCCGTGGCGAGGACCTCGCACTCCGGCAGCTCGCCGGCAACCGCCAGGGCGATCGCGCCGGAGCCGGTGCCGACGTCGAGGACCCGGCGCGGCCGGAGCTCCAGCGCCAGCTCGACCAGCAGCTCGGTCTCGGGCCGGGGGATCAGCACCCGCGGGTCGACCGCCAGCTCGATGTGCCGGAAGCCTTTCCACCCAGTGATGTAGGCGACCGGCTCCCGTCGCAACCGGCGCCGCACCGTCTCGCCGAACCGCCGCGCCGCCGCGGGCGGGATCTCCTCGTCGGGATTCGCAGCCAGATGGGCGCGGTCCCATCCGGTTGCCTCGCAGAGCAGCACTTCCGCGTCGAGCCGTGGCTCGCCGACTCCGGCGGCGCGCAGAGCGTCGGCCGCCGCGCTCAGCGCTTCGCGCGTCACCCGACCGTTGCGGTCTCGAGACGCTGGCGCTTCTCCTCGGCGGCCAGTGCCTCGGTGAACTCCGTCAACGCCCCGCCGAGGACGCCGTCGAGGTTGTGCGAGGTGTGCTTGATCCGGTGGTCGGTCACCCGACCCTGGGGGAAGTTGTAGGTGCGCACCTTCTCGGAGCGCTCGCCGCTGCCCACCTGGGCCTTGCGCTCGGAGGCAATCTTCGCCTGCTGCTCGGCCAGTTCGCGCTCGTAGAGGCGCGCGCGCAGCACCCGCATCGCCCGCTCCTTGTTCTGCAGCTGGGACTTCTCGTCCTGCATCGAGACGACGATGCCGCTCGGCTTGTGGGTGATCCGCACCGCCGAGTCGGTCGTATTGACCGATTGCCCGCCCGGCCCCGAGGATCGGTAGACGTCGATCTGGAGATCGTTCTGGTCGACCTCGACCTCGACCTCCTCGGCCTCGGGCAGCACCGCCACGGTCGCGGTCGAAGTGTGGATCCGGCCCTGCGACTCGGTCTCCGGCACCCGCTGGACCCGGTGAGTGCCGCCCTCGTACTTGAAGATCGAGTAGGCGCCCTCGCCCTTGATCGCGAAGGTCACCTCCTTGAAGCCACCCTGCTCGGCGCTCGACTGCGAGAGCGTCTCGGTGGCAAAGCCGCGCTCCTCCGCGTAGCGGGTCAGCATCTTGTAGAGGTCGCCGGCGAACAGCGCCGCCTCGTCCCCCCCGGTCCCCGCCCGGATCTCCACCAGAACGTTCTTGGAGTCGTTGGGGTCTCGCTCGACCATGGCCAGCCGGATCTCCTCTTCGAGCGCCTCGATCCGCCCCGGCGCCTCCTCGACCAACGCGCGAAGTTCCGAATCCTCCCCGTCCTCATCGAGCAGCTCCCGAGCCCCCTCCAGGTCGTCCTTCAGCGTCCGATACTCAACCACCAGCACATGAGCCTGCTGAAGCTCCCGGTACTCCCTCCCAACTTCTGCATACCTCTCACGATCGCCAATCACCGCCGGATCGGACATCTCCTGCTCCAACCCAGCGAATCGCGCCTCGATCTGTTCTGCAAGTTGCTCGATCACGTCCGGGCAACCTTAGCTGCGCGCCAGCGAGCTCAGGCGACGATCTCGATCTGCTGCTCGCTCGCCGCCATCTCCGGCGACTCCTCGGCGAGCACCTTCTCGAGCGCCGCGATCGCCACCGCCAGCTGCTCTTCGTCGGGCTCCCGCGTGGTCAGGTTCTGCAGCATCAGCCCGGGCCACATCACCGCCCTCACCCAGCGTTTGCGCCGGTTTTTGCCCGCCCACTTGATCACCTCGTAGGAGAGCCCGGCGATCAGCGGGATGCCGAGGATGCGCGAGGCCAGCAGCCAGTACCAGGCGGGCAGGCCGAGTGGCGCGAAGACGAAGATCGCCAGCACCATGACGATCAGCAGGAAGCTGGTCCCGCAGCGCGGGTGCAGGCGCGAGTAGAGCTTGGCGCGCGCGGGGACGAGCTCGTCCTCGGCCTCGTAGCAGGAGATCGTCTTGTGCTCGGCGCCGTGGTACTCGAAGACGCGGCGCAGGTCGGGCAGGCGGCTGATGACGACGATGTAGCCGATGAAGATCGCCGTGCGCAGCACCCCCTCGACCAGCCAGAAGAGGAAGGCGGAGCCGAGCTGGTCCTTGATCAGGCTGGTGAGGCCGACGGGCACGACGAAGAAGAGCCCTACCGCGAGGACCATCGAGAGGGCGATCGTCAGGCCCCAGATCCAGCCCCCGATCTCTTCCCGCTCCCCGTGCTCGTCCTCCTCCAGCTGGGCGTTGGCCGAGATGCCCAGCGCCCGGAAGCCGATCTTCAGCGACTCGCCCAGCGCGACGACCCCGCGCAGGACGGGGAGGCGCCAGAGCCGGTGCCGCTGCGCCCAGGGCTTGATCGGCTCGGACTCGATCTCGACCTCGCCCTCGGGATTGCGCACGGCGACGGCCCAAACCGAGATGCCCCGCATCATCACGCCCTCCAGCACCGCCTGACCGCCGACCGGCGCGTCGCGCTTGGCGACCAGGGCACCGTCGGGCATGCGCAGCGGGTCCGCTCCGTTGCCGGACGGCGGCGCCTCAGCCTCGGGGGAGCCCAGCTCTGGGCTCACGGGCTACTTCCCGGCCTTGGCGTGCTTGGCGGCGCGTCGCTGGAAGCGCTCGACCCGGCCACCGGTGTCGACGAGCTTCTGCTTGCCGGTGTAGAACGGGTGGCACTCCGAGCAGAGCTCGACGTGGAGGTCCGCCTGCGTCGAGCGGGTGTAGAACTGGTTCCCGCACGAGCAATGCACGTTGGCGAGGGTGTACTCGGGGTGGATTCCGGCTTTCATTCGAGATCAGTTTAGATGACGGGCGCATTTTGCCCCACGAGGCTTGGGAACGGCTCCACTTCTGCCGATAGGCATTGGGTGGAAGGGACGACCACCACGATCCCGGCAACCACCCGCCACTTGCGCTCGGTCCTCGCCGTGGCGCTCTTCGGCGGCACCGCGCTGGTGATCCTCCACGACTGGCTCGGAATCGGCGGGGCCGAGCTCGACACCGCGACCAGCGGCTGGCTCTATGACGCGGTCGTGATCGCCGGCGGCCTCGCCTGCCTGCTGCGGGCGAAGCTGGCCCCGCACGAGCGCGGCGCTTGGATCGCGATCGGCGCCGCGGTCCTCTCGTGGGGCGCCGCCGAGGTCTACTGGACCGCGGTCATCCTCCACGACCCGGCCCCTCCCTACCCGTCGCCTGCAGACGTCGGGTATCTCGCCTTCTACCCCCTGGCCGTGGCCGGGCTGGCGCTCCTGGTGCGCTCGCGCACCGACGAGCTGGACTGGCGACTCTGGATGGACGGCCTGATCGCCGCCCTGGGAGCCGCGGCCCTGGGCGCCGTCTTCATCTTCGACTTCGTCGCCGACCGAACCGCCGGAACCACGCTCGAAGTCGTGACGACCCTCGCCTACCCGCTCGGCGACGTCCTGCTCCTGGCACTCGTCGTGGGGGTGATCGCCCTCACCCGCTGGCGACCGGGGCGGACATGGTGGCTGCTGCTCGGCGGCCTCTCGGCACTGGTCGTGGCCGACGTCGCGTTCACGCTGCAGTCGAACGGCGTCGCCCCGGAAGGCGCTTGGATCGACCCGATCTACCTGATCGGGGCAGCCTGCCTCGGCGCCGAGGCATGGCAGCCCCGCGCCGAGACGATCTCCGCCTCGGCGCGATTCGACGGCTGGCGCGAACTGATGGTCCCGGCCTTCATCGCCGCGGTGATGATCGGCCTCTTCGCGATGCAGTACTTCAGCACCACCAGCGGCCTCGCGACGGTGCTCTGGGCGGCGACGATGATCGCCGTGATCGCCCGCCTGGCGATCAGCGTGAGGGAGAACAAGATCCTGCTCGAGCAGGTGCAGACCGACCCCCTCACCGGACTCGGCAACCGGGGCCGAATGCAGGTCGACCTCGAGCGCCTCTGTGCCGGCGCCAGCGAGGCGGACCCCGTTGCGCTCCTCTTCCTCGACCTGAACGGGTTCAAGCAGCTCAACGACACGCTCGGCCACCCCGCCGGCGACGAGATCCTCGCCCGCCTGGGGCAACGCCTGCACGACTCCGTCGGCGTGGACGGCACCGCCTACAGAATCGGCGGCGACGAGTTCTGCGTCCTCCTCACCTGCGCCGGAGAGCGCTTCGGCGCCGTGGCCCTCTCCGCCGCCGAAGCGCTGACCGAGCGCGGGCGCGGCTACGCAGTCGCCGCCTCCTGGGGCATGGCGACCGTGCCCCGCGAGGCGGCCACCCCGTCCGAGACGCTGCAGCTCGCCGACCTGCGCATGTACGCGCAGAAGGAGTCGCGGCGAGTGTCCCGCGACACTCGCGACCACGCCGAGCTGCCGGGGACGGTTAAGGTCCAGCGGTGGCCGCAAGCGACGAAGGGCGTGTAAGCAAGCAGGTCGACCTGCCGGCGGGGACGATCCGCTACCGCGAGGCGGGCGAGGGCAAGCCGGTCGTCTTCGTCCACGGGTTCCTCGTCGACGGCCGCCTCTGGGACGGGGTCGTCGACCGGCTCTCCGACCGCTGCCGCTGCATCGCGCCGGACTGGCCGATCGGGGCCCAGCAGATCGCGATGAGCCCCGACGCCGACCTGACCCCCTACGGCGTCGCCGCGATCGTCGACAGCTTCCTCGAGGCGCTCGGCCTCGAGGACGTGACGATCGTCGGCAACGACTCCGGCGGCGCGATGTCGCAGGTGCTGGCGACCAGGCACCCGCAGCGAATTGGCCGCCTGGTGCTGACCAACTGCGATACCCACGAGAACTTTCCGCCGGGGCTCTTCAAGACGATGCCCCCGATCGCCAAGCTGCCGGGCGGGATGGCGCTGCTCGCCGCCCCGTTTCGCATCCCAGCACTTGCCCGCGCCGCCTTCAGGCCCTTCGCCCGCACCAAGATCCCCGACGCCCTGGTCGCCTCCTGGATGGAGCCGGGGCTACACGACCCCGACGTCAAGCGCGACGCGAAGAAGGTCACGGTCGGGATGAACAAGCGCTACACGCTCGAGGCCGCGGAGAAGCTCAGCGCCTCCGAGCTGCCCGTGCTGCTCACCTGGGCGCCGGGCGACAAGCTCTTCCCGATCTCCTACGCGCAGCGGCTTGCCCGCGAGACGCCGAACGCGAAGCTGGTCGAGATCCCGGACGCAGGCACCTTCGTGCCGCTCGACCAGCCCGCCCGCCTGGCAGACGAGATCGCCTCCTTCGTCGCCTCGAGCTGAGGCCAAACGCGCAATCTGCGCGTTCTTTTTCGCAGCTTGCATGTTTTTCGTCTGACCGGGAGGGCATCCTGTCGCAACGCCCCCAACAGGACGGAGACCCATGTCCAAGGAAATCTTCGACCAGGACCGACCCAGGAGCACGATGGCGAAGCGCCTCGACGAGGCGTTCGCGGGCTGCGAGCAGTGGACCCTCGCGCCGCCGTCTCAGCGGCGCAGCACCCTCGCCCTCGGCGCTCAGCTCTCGAGCTCCCCGAGGATGAGCGGCAGCGCCGCCGCCGTGCGCACCCAGGAGCCGCGCACGCTGTAGCGACTATTTCCCGCGCTGCTGTCCTTTGCTCACGCCGAAGGGAACTACGGTTGCCTTCAGCGTCAGCACCCTCTTGCCGAGCGAGTCTTTGGCCCGGACCCTGACGATCAACCGGCCCTTGCCCTCCTCTTCCAGGATGGCGAGGCATTTGCCGTACACCTTGACTCCAAGCCTGGCGCGTTTCCCTGGCGCAATCCTCTTCCTGAGCCTCGTCCTCACCTGGCGGCACGATGCCTTGCCGGCCTTCAGCTTCGCCGAGAGGATCTTCAGCGCGCAGGGGGTGCCGCCGCAGGTGATCGCCCCGATCTTCGCCCTGCCTCTCCTGTTGAGCTTGATCTTGCCTTTTCTCGCGCTTGCCGTGGCGCGTTTCCCCGGTGGCGGCGGGGGAGGCAGCGGCTGCCAGCTGGGCGCATAGCCGTCGGCGGCGATCCGCGTGAACCCGGAACCGTCGAGGGCCATGGTGAAGAGCCCCGTTTCGTCCTTCCCCAGGGCGCCGTAGACCGCCCGCCGGAGCGCGATCCGCGAACCGTCCGGAGAGAAGACTGGAGAGTTGACATAGCCACCGGATCCTTCCGGGGGGACGGGCACGGGGAGGAGCTGCACCACGCCTCCGCCGACGCCGACCAACCCGATGTCGGCGTACCCGTGGCTGAAGACGATCTTCGAGCCGTCAGGCGAGAAGTCGGGTGCGCGATCGGACTGGCCCGTCGTGACGCGCCGCGGTGCGGACCCCGGCGTGTCGATGACGAAGATCGACGATCCGCTCTGAGCGCTGCGCGAGAAGGCGATCTTCCCGTCGGCGGAGTAGGCCGGCTTGGCGTCCTTGCGATCGCCCACCAACGAGGTAAGGGCCTCGGTTTGGGCGCCGGTTTGAGAGTCGATTGAGATCAGATGCGAGCCACACGCGTTGCAGTTGTATTCAGAGTCGAAGTAGAAATCGGGATTGCCCCAGCCGAGACACGTCTGTTCGTTCAGATCCTCGACTGCGCAGACACTCCTACTGGTGCGTTTTCCGCTTGCCTCGGTGACGACGAGCTGCGAGCCATTGGGCGAGAACGAGGGGTGATCGAAGGTCAGCCATTCGTCGACGGAGGTCTGGATCCTGACGATCGGGATCGTTTTCCCCGAGTGAGGATCGTCGTAATTTTCCTCCCATTTGGTCTGGAACGACTGCGAGTCGCTTCCGGTCAGAAGCTGCTTGAGCCCAGCCCCGGTCGCGCTCATCACCGCAATGCCGCCTTCCCGGTCAAAGGCGATCCGAGCGCCGTCGGGGGAATAGGAGGGGGCCGACACGCCGGCACCCGACGCCAGCACCGTTGCCGAGCCTCCATCGGCATTCGCGGACCAGATCGTCGCACTCGAGTAGGCATAGGAGTCGCCGGAGGAATACGCCACCTTGCCGTTGATGCCGGGGAACGCCGCGTCACCACGATCGCTCATCGAGACCGCAAGCACCGCGAGCCCAGAGACGGCGGCGAGAACTGCGATTGCGACCATCGCTCGGTGACTTCGAGCTGGAGACTCGGTTCCCATGCCCACCCTTTCGCGGAGATTCCCCGGCAACAGCTATCTCGACTAGCGTTGCCTGGCTTTTGCCCTGCCCGGACTGGGTTCTTATATCAGTTGAATCTCCATGGATGGCGTCGACTACTTCAGCGGTATTTTCTTTTTCGGCGCACTGATCGCGGCCTTCACGATCAGTGCCCGCTGCCTGCGTTCCGCTCTACTTGCTGACTGGCGGGGGGCACCAGCGGCCTTGGGGGCAATCGTTCTCGGCCTGGCCCTCGCGATCGTCACCGCTGAGCTCCTCGGTCTCCTCGGCCTGCTGACCGCACCTGCGCTGATCATCGCCTCGATTGCGACCGCGCTGGGTCTCCGCATCTCTCGATTGCCCGCGGTCGCCGGCCCGGCTCCACCGGCACCTCCGGTGGGCCGGCTCGGCTTGGGAATCGCAGCAGCTGCTGCGCTGCTCACCGCGGTTCACTGGGCGGGGCCGGTACTGCACAGCCTCGACGTTGGCATCTACCGCCAGGACAGCACCTGGTACCACCTTCCCTTCGCAGCCTGGTTCGCGCAGACGGGCTCGGTCACCGGCCTGCTGCAGACCGACCCCTTGACGCTGACCGTTTGGTACTACCCGCTCAACTCGGAGCTGCTGCACTCGATCGGGATGGTCGTGCTCGGCAACGACCTGACTTCACCACTTCTCAACTTCGGCTGGATGGGCGTGGCGCTGCTCGCAGCCTGGTGCGTCGGGCGCCCTCTTGGCCTGGCTGCGGCCACTTTGCTCGGCACGGTCGTCGTCGTCGACTCCGACATGATGCTCGTCCAGGCGGGCAACGCTCCGAGCGACATCGTCGCCCTCGCCTGCCTCCTCGCCGCTGTCGCCATCCTCGTCAACGGCCGGGCGGCCGCCGGCGCCGGTGCCGCGGAGCTGCGCCGAAGTCCGCTCGCGATCGCCCCGGGCCCGCTCGCCGTCGCTGGCCTGGCTGCCGGACTGGCAGTCGGCACCAAGGTGACGATGCTCGTCCCGGTCGGGGTGATCACCGTGGGCCTCCTCATCGGGGGCGGGCGAGACGGCGGCGGGCGGCGGGCGGCGATCTGGCTGGGTGGCCTGGCGGCGACCGGCGGCCTCTGGTACCTGCGCAACCTCCTCCATGCCGGCAACCCCCTGCCGTGGCTGAACGCAGGTCCGCTGCCGGGACCGAGCCAGGAAGCCCTCTACCCCCGCCCGGCGCACTCGATCGCCGAGTACGTCGCGGACCGTCACGCCTGGACCGACTTCTTCCTCCCCGGCTTTGCCGACACGCTCGGACCGCTCTGGTTCGTGGTCCTCTTCGCTGCCGCCGCCGGGATCGTCCTTGGCCTGCGCCGCCGCCACGGCCCCCTGATTCGCATCCTTGCGCTGGCCGGAGCGGCCACGCTCGTCGCTCATGCCTTCAACCCGATTTCCGCCTCCGGCCCGGATGGCGGCCCCTTCGGCTTCGCGTCCAACCTGCGCTATGCCGCGCCGGGGATCGCGATCGGTTTGATCCTCCTGCCACTCTGCGAGACGCGATCGATGGCGCGGCGAGTGCTGGTCCCGGCCTACGCCCTGCTGATCCTCACAGCCTCGATTGCCTCGGCGGAATGGGTCCAGCCTCGACCGATCCCTGCAATCGCGATCGGGGCACTGGCCGTTGCGGTGCCGGTCTGGCTCGCGAGCGGGCCCGGCAAATGGCGCCGGGCCCTGGCGATCGCGTCGCTGCTGGCGATCGTCGTTGCTGTCGGGTACCCGGTGCAGCGCCACTACTTCGACAACCGGTATCGGGCAGACCTGGCGCCGCCGCTCGACAATCCCGGCTTCCGGGCGTCCAACCAGTGGAAGCTGATCCAGGCCTGGGCCCGCGACCAGCGCGGGATGCGGATCGGCATCGTCGGGACGCCGGCCGCCTATGGCCAGTACGTCCTCTACGGAGAGGATCTCAGCAACGAAGTGCGCTACCTCGGCGAACCCCAGCCCCACGGTGGGCTGACCCAGATCGAGAGCTGCAGGCGATGGCGGGAACGGATCGACAGCGGGCGGTTCAACGCGGTCGTGATCACACCCGAAGACCCCGGCGCGCCATTCCCACCGCCCCAGATCGCCTGGACGGGGGACGACAAAGCGGCGTTCCCAGCGCTCAGGGCCAACCCCGCCGGGGTCTTCCTCCTGGCCGGCCCCCTGAACCCGGCGGCCTGCAAAAGCTACGGGGCCGAAGCGATCCCGAGGTAATCACAAGCTGACCGCACCAACCGCGCAGAAGGCGGAGAGGGGCCACCCTTCGACGGGCGGATACTCAAAATGCCGGGCTCATTAGCCCGGCATTTGTTCGGCGGAGAGTGGCCCCTCCCCGCCCCTCTCAGGTCTCCTGGTAAAGCGGCCCGTCGCCGCCCTCGGGCAGCGTCAGCCGGCCGCCCTTGGCAGTGATCGCACCGCACTGCACGCAGTTGGAGGCGGTGACGTGGACGTCGACCTCGGCGGCGCCGTTCTCCAACTGCTCGTCGGGGATCTCGTAGACCTGGGCCGGGCACATCGAGACCCAGGTCTGGGCGATCTCGCGCGGCACCTTGGTCTGGATGCGGACGTGGTTGGGGGCGTCGTCGCGGGTCGCGTTGCCCGAGAGGAAGACGGAGTCGAGCTTGGCGAAGGTGAGCTCGTTGTCGGGCTTGACGTACATGTCGCCGGCCTTGCCGAGCTCCATCTCGACCTCGGAGTCGTGCTCCTGCTTCCAGTGGCCGCCGGGGAAGTTGCCTTTGGTGATCGTCATCGCCGAGGCGAAGGCGCCGCCGAGGAAGAAGCCCTTCGAGAAGGGCTGGCGCATGTTGCGCGATTCGAAGAGGTCCTTCTCGATCAGCGAGTTGTGGACCTTGTCGTCGTAGGCCTCGAAGTTGACCGAGTCCTCCTTCAGCGCGGCGACGATCGCCTCCGCCGCGTACATCCCCGCGTGCATCGCGTAGTGGACGCCCTTCAGCGTCGGCACGTTGACCATGCTGGCGGCGTCGCCGGCGATCACCATGCCCGGCACCGCGAGGCGCTTGGGCATCGCGAAGTAGCCGCCGGAGGGGATCGTCTTGGCGCCCCAGGCGACCCGCTTGCCGCCCTCGAGCAGGTTCTTGACGAAGGGGTGGGTCTTGATCAGCTGCAGAGCGTCGTGGACCGAGAAGGTCGCGTCGGTGTAGTCGAGGCCGGCGACCAGGCCGATGCAGAGCTTGTCCTCGCCCATCGGGTAGATGAAGGTGCCGCCGAACTCGTTGTACTTGGGCGACTTGCGCAGCGGCCAGCCCATCGTGTGGATCACGCGGTCGAGCGGCTTGGGGACCTCCCAGACCTCTTTGACGCCGAGCTCCCAGCGCATCGGGTCGGCGCCGTGCAGGTCGAAGTAGTCATAGGCGGCGTAGGTGAGGTGGCCGACGGTTCCCTCGGCCAGCACCGTCGCCTTGGCGACGACGTCGGAGCCCGGCTCGAAGTTGCCCAGCTCCTCGCCCTCCTTGCCGCGGCCGCGGTCGCCGGAGCGGACGCCCTTGACCACGCGGTCCTCGACCAGCAGCTTGGTCGCGGCGGTCTCGGAGAGGATGTATACGCCGGCCTCCTCGGCTTTGTCGGAGAGGAAGCGGCCCAGTTTGGAGACCGAGGTGACGTAGTTGCCGTGGTTGCGGAAGTTCGGCGGCATCGGCTTCAGCGGCAGCGCCGCCTTCGAGGTCAGCAGGTAGACCGCGTCCTTGGTGACCTCCTGGTAGACCGGCCACTCCTCCTTGGGAAGGTCGGGGAAGAGCTCTTCCATCGCCGAGGGCTTCATGTTCGCCCCTGAGAGCAGGTGGGCGCCGGCGACCTTGCCCTTCTCGATCACCGCGACCGGGACTTCGCCCAGCTTCTCGATCAGCTCCGGCTCGTCCTCGAGCAGCTGCATGACCTTGTTGGCGCAGGCCAGCCCGGCGGGGCCGCCGCCGACTATCGCGATGCCGACCTCTATCCGCTCGTCCGCGGGGTCGGTCGGCGGGCCGATCGCCTCGGCCGCGTCGAACGGCGGCGGGAACTCGCTTGGCGCTACTGCCGGCATCGCTTACTCCAATCGTTCGTCGGGTGAGCTGCATCCGGGGGGCCGAAGCCCCCCGGGAGACGTCAGCCCTTCTTCGCCTTGATCGCCTCGGTCAGCTTGGGGACGATCTTGTGCAGGTCGCCCACCACGCCGAGGTCGGAGAACTCGAATATCGGCGCGTTCTGGTCCTTGTTGATCGCGAGGATGTTCTCCGAGCTCTGCATCCCGACCTTGTGCTGGATCGCGCCGGAGATGCCGGCGGCCAGGTAGAGCTTCGGCGCGACCGTCTTGCCGGTCTGGCCGATCTGGGCCGCGTAGGGGTACCAGCCGGCGTCGACGACCGCGCGGGTGGCTGCAACCGCCCCGCCCATCGCCTCGGCCAGTTCCTCGCACTGCTTGAAGCCCTCGGCGGCGCCGAGGCCGCGGCCTCCGCCGACGAGGATCTCGGCGTCCTCGATGTTGACGTCGGCGCCGCGCTGCTCGCCGCGCTGGACCATCGTCGCCTTGGTCGACCAGGGCGAGAGCTCGACCTCGACGTCGACGACCTCGGCGCTGCCGCCGCTCTCGTTGATGTCGAAGGCGTTGAGGCGGCCGATGATGATCCCCGGCTCGCCGACGCACTCGACGTCGGCGACCTTCGAGTCCTGCAGGATCGGGCGCTCGGCGATCAGCTTGCCGCCGTCGACCTTCACCTTGGTGACCTCCATGGTCACGCCCGCGTTGAGGCGGGCGGTGAGGCCGGCGCCGATCTCGAAGCCGAGCAGGCCGCCGCCGAAGAGGGCGTAGGAGAAGCCCTCGTCGGTGATGACCTTGGCCATCGCGTCGACGATCGGCTGGGCGAGGCCCTCGGGCACGCTCTTGGCCCGGTAGACCTTGGTCGCGCCCCAGTTGCCGAGCTGCGCGCAGGCGTCGTCGGCGATGTCGCCGACGACCAGGGCAGCGGCGTCGCCGCCGATCTGGCCGGCCAGCTTGGCCGCCTCGGAGATCGCCCCAAGCGAGTTCTTGTTGAAGTTGCCCTCGTCGTCGTGGAGGGCGTAGGTCAGGATGCCTGCCATCTAGATCAGCTTCCTCTCGTCGAGCCAGGCGACGATCTTTTCGACCGTCTCGTTGGTGTCCTCGTCCTCGATGATCTCGCCGGCTTCCTTCGCGGGCGGATCGCTGAGCCCCAGGACCTTCGTCTTCGAGCCTCCCTCACCGACCATGCCGGCGTCGATGCCGACGTCGGCGGTCGCCTTCGGGTCGAGGGGCTTTTTCTTCGCCCCCATGATCGCCTTCAGGCTCGGGTAGCGCGGCTCGTTGATCGCGTCGCCGACGCTGATCACGGCGGGCAGCTCGACCTCGACCGTGTCGTAGCCGTACTCGGCCTGGCGCTCGCAGCGCAGCTTGCCGTCGGTGACGTCGATCTTGATCACCTGGGTCAGCGAGGGCATCTTCAGGTGGTCGGCGACGACGGCGCCGATCGTGTAGCACTCGCCGTCGTCGGACTGCTGGCCCAGCAGGACCAGGTCCGGGTTCTCCGACTCCAGCACCTTGGCCAGCGAGTAGCCGGTGGCGCAGACGTCGGAGCCGGCGAGCGCGTCGTCGGAGAGATGCACGGAGCGATCGGCTCCGAGCGCTACCGCCTTATGCAGGGCGCGGACCGCCGAATCGGGGCCCATCGTCACGGCGACGACCTCCTCGACCGGAATGGCGCCGCCCTCCTTGATCTGCATGGCGGCCTCGATGGCGTGGGTGTCGAAGGGGTTCAGGTTCTTCTCGCCGCTGCGGTCCAGACGCATCGTGTTGGGGTCGATGCGCTTCTGAACGGCGGCGTCCGGAACCTCCTTGACCAGGACGCAGATCTTCAACTTTCAAGCCTCCTTGGCTGAGTTCTCAAGCTGGGTTGCTGGTTGACTGACCAGTCAATCAGTCTATCTATGCATCGGACGATGTGACGTTAGGTGCGCGAAATCACGCTTCGTGGCGCTCGGCGGCGCCCTCGCGGATGAACTCTACGATCTCGTCGGTTCCCGCGCCGGGAGTGAAGACGGCGGAGACGCCGAGCTTCTTCAGCTCGGGGATGTCCTCGGCCGGAATCGTCCCCCCCACCGTGACCAGGACGTCGTCGACGCCCTGCTCGGCAAGAAGCTCGACCACCCGCGGCACCAGGGTCATATGCGCCCCCGACAGGATCGAGAGCCCAACCGCGTCGGCGTCCTCCTGGATCACCGTCTCGGCGATCTGCTCCGGCGTCTGGTGCAGCCCGGTGTAGATCACCTCCATCCCCGCATCGCGCAGCGCCCGGGCGATGATCTTGGCCCCACGATCGTGCCCGTCCAAGCCAGGCTTGGCGACGACAACGCGGATCTTGCGGGCGGTTGCGGTGCTCATTGCGGGCGGAAGGTTAGCGGTGATGCTGGGCTTGGTCGAAGCGGGTGCCATCCCTGCAAGGCGGAACATCACACGAGCCGTCGCTGGGTTCGACGAGCGTGGGCTCCAGAGATAGGGCCGGCGTCGATAATAGAGCTATTATCACGATTGCGGTGACGGCTACACACAGAAATCTCGATGCGTCCCCGGCGGAGGAGGAGCTTCCCGATCCGAGCTTCCGAGCTGAGTGGCAGAGGCTCGCTCCCGCGCGAGAGTTTGCGGCAACGCTTCTGCGCTACCGCGCGGAACACAAAATGAGTCAGAGGGCGCTGGCGGCGAAGCTGGGCGTCTCACAACCGCGCGTCGTCAAGCTCGAGTCCGGAGAGCACAACCCGGAGGTCGACACGATCATCAACGCGGTTCGGCGCCTGGGAATCGAGTTCGTGCTTGACGTCGCGCCCGCGAATCGCAAGCCAACACTCGTGACGGCGCGCGCGCAGAAGCGCGGAGCGATCGCCCACGACGATGTTTCCGTCGTGGCGGCTTCATCCGTGTAGATCTTCCTCTACGTCGCGACAATCGGCTACCTTGAACCCGTGTCCGATGGGAAGTTGATCGCCGAGGCAGGTCGTCGCCTATCCGAGGCCGCGCCCGACGCGCAGGTCATTCTCTTTGGCTCCCATGCGAGAGGGGACGCGAAGCCGGGGTCTGACCTCGATTTGCTGGTGGTCGAGCCAGGGCTGAAAAACCGTCGCATGGAGTTCGTGCGGCTGCGCGAAGCCCTGGGTGCGATGGGTGTCCCGATCGACCTGATCGTGGTCAGTGCCGAGCACGCGGAGCAGTGGGGCCCCGTCTCCGGCACGCTGATGCACGAAGCACTCCGAGACGGCCGTGTCATCGCCGGAGCTTGAGCCAAGCCAGCTCGCCGCGATCCTCGCCCAGAAGGCGACCGACGACGCCGTGGCGGTGCGTGAGATCGAGGGCAACGCCGAGATCGCGGACAGCATTCTCGGCTTCCATGCCCAGCAGGCCATCGAGAAGTGGCTCAAGGCCGTTCTCGCCGCCAGCAGCGTGGCCTTCGAGTACACCCACGACCTCCGACATCTAATCGGGCTCGTAGAGGCCGCCGGCCTTCCCTTCCCCCTCGACATACCCCAGGTCGTGATGTTCACGGAGTTTGCAGTCCCACTCCGATACGAGGATCTGCTCGATGCCGAGCCGCTCGACCGACCCGCTGCCGTCACCCTGGTTGACGAAGTGGGCGCGTGGGCCCGGAGCGTTCTGGCCATGGCAACCGATAGGTAGCCGCAAGGACCACCGACTGGCTCTCGCGCGAGCGAAACCATGGCTGGATGCGCAACTAATTCTTTCGTGCCTTCTTTGAATTGAAGATCGTCTTATTGCGTCCACAGGCCGGACAGATCGCTGCCTGTCTACCGGTCAGACCGTTGTCGTGACCACAGTGGATGCATTTGCTCTGGTTCATGAGATTCCACTTCGCAACCCCATAGCCGATGGCAATTACGCCAATCACAAGAAGAAGACAATGTCCCCCGCGCTTGCCTCTTGGAGGGCTGGTGCCGCCATCGTCAGGGTTCTTCCTGACTCTGCGGATACACGACGGACTGACAGTAAGTGGAGACCTGGGAATTATTTTCGATGTAGGCGTACCCGGCTTCGACTTCGACACCCAGGCCGTTGATCTCGTTTTGCACCTCAGGAATGCAGGCTTCGATTTTTCTCAGCTTGTGCTCAAGAGTCTGAAGTTCTTTCCCGCTGCCGGTGGCCTTGGCAAGTGTTGCTGCCTGACCCTCCACAGCGTTCACCTGGTCTTCTAGATCGGCGATCCTCGCAACGCTGAAGATCGCAAAGCCAAGAAGGGCAACCGCTAGAAGCCCAATCAGAATCCCGCCAGTTCTTGCAGACAAGCCTTATCCCTCCTACGCCTCACGGCGATGGGTTTGCAACCGCGCGCGGGAGCCTATTTGGGAACCAGCTGAGTCGTCAAGCCGATAGGGCTTCCCACCTGTCCATCCACCTCGCAGTTGGTTCGGATCAGCGATCGTCGAATCAGAAAACCGGCGACTCCGTGTACGTCCCGAAGACCTCCTGCATCGCGGCGATCATCTCGCCCTCGGTGGCGCGGGCGGCGGCGATGATCGGCGGCATCAGGTTCTCCTCGGTGGCGGCGCGGCGGAGGTCGGCTAGGGCGGAGTCGCGCTTGGCGCGGGTCGCGGCCAGCCAATCGACCTGCTGCGCTCGAGGGCCGGGTCGATGCGGAGAATCGAAGCCGACTCGTCCTACGCGTGAATACTCCTTGAACGTTGACGGGGTTGACGCTAAGCTCGTAGCCATGGCCGCCAACCCAGCACTCCTAGATCGCACCGTCGAGGAGTTCCGGCGCACGCTCACCGAGATCGGTGGGCAGCCGAGTTCGGTTGGCGATGCCGAGGTGCTTGGCCGGAGGGCGGCAATGGTCGTGCTTGCGGGCGGAGCCTGGGAGCGGGCTCTCGGGGAGTTGCTGACCAGCGCTGAGGCGCGGGCTCTGCTCGGCGGGATCAGCCGGGAGGCGCTACGCAAGCGGGTCGTCAGCGGGTCGGTGATCGCGCTGCGCGACGATGCCGGGCTGATTCGCTACCCGCGCTGGCAGTTCGATGCGGTCGGCGGGGCGCCCTTCGGGGCTATCAAGGAGCTCAACGAGATCTTCGGCGATGCGGGGCTCGACGCGTGGACGCTCGCGGCGTTTGCCACGGCGCCTCAGCCGGGGCGTCGATGACCGGACTCCAGTCGATGCCTTCGGCGATTCGGACCTCGAGCCGCTGCTCCTCTCGGCCCACCGCGCTGTGGCCGAGTTGAAGCGTTGACGCCGCGCGGCCTCCCCGCGCCCCCAGACGAACTCCCCGAGCTCCCCAGCATGAGGCTCGGGGCGGAGTCCCTGTGGCGAATCCATGCGGCCGACGCCGCTCCCTGGTTCTTCGACGTCGGCCCCGATGGCAGGTTCAACCTCGCCGAGTCCGGCACCTGCTACCTCGCCGAGGAGCCGGTTGGCGCCTTCGTGGAGAAGTTCGGGCGCCTGCTGCGGCCAGGCGGGGTAGTCCCGGAGCCACTGGTTGACGCACAGCGTCTTTCCCGGCTGCGCCCGCCCAAAGCAGAGATCGTCGACCTGACCGACCCAACCGTCCTCGGACTGGCCGGCCTCACCGCCGAGATCCACTCGACGACCGACTACAACCTGACCCAGGGCTGGGCGCTCGCCTTTCAAGAGGCCGGCTACGCCGGCATTCGCTACAAGGCCCGCCACGACCCGCGGGGGCAGCTGATCTCCATCGCTCTCTTCGGCACGAGCAAACCGCCGAAGAGCAAGGTCACGACGACGACCATCCCCGTCGACCTGATCCACGAGGCATCCACGACCTTCGCGATCGCAGTCCTCCCCCGGCGCCACTCGCGGCGGGGGTGAGCGCAACGCCACTGGACGACAATCTCGCGGCGTGTCGCGTTAGGTTGAAACCGATGGCGCTGCCCGCCGAGGTACTGGATCCCGCGATATCGCTCGTCGCGACCTACTGCGCGACGACAGTGCCCGCCGAGCACGACGACAAGCTGAGAATCGAGTACAAGGTCCGCGGAAACACGATCACGATCTACGAGTGCCGCCCGCCCTGGCGGGAGGGCATTGGCCCAGACTGGACCAGGATGCGGATCTGCACTTTCGAACGGGACCCGGGAGCCCGTCTGTGGACGCTCTACGCGCGGGACCGAAACGACCGTCGACTGGAGTACCCGTTCATCGAGCCCGCGCGCGACCTTGCGCCGCTGCTCCGCGAGCTTCGACAACGATCCCACCTGCATCTTCTGGGGCTAGCATCGACTCAGCTCCTGAATGAAGTTGGCTAATCCGTCAACCTCAGTTGACATATTTGCCAATTGACGTGGACGCCGGGTCGATGCGGAGGAGAAGCTGGGGAATGGAGTTTCGCGCCAGGGCGAGGATCGACGAAACGGCCGAAGGCTTCGAGTCGCGCCGGGCCGATGACGAAGCAGCTGCCATTGCCGCCGAGCGGATCCGCAGCGGCGCCGCCGATCACGAGGAAGACGGCGCCGTCGCCTTGGCGAAGCTCGGCATCGAAATCCCCGAGGGATGACGAGCTGAGCCAGCGACCGTCCGTCTGAGAAAACCGGCGACTCCGTGCAGGTGCCGAAGACCTCCTGCATCGCGGCGATCATCTCGCCCTCGGTGACCCTGTACGCAGAAAAGTCGAGTCCGTGTCGAAGGTCAGGGTCGCGAAATGGGCGAACAGCCGAGAGCTTGGGTCGTTGACTTCGACAGCGACGCGGGTCATCGACTTCGAGGACGTGAAGTCGCGCGGAGACCGCAAGGCCGTCTTCAACGTCGTGCAGAAGCTGAAGATCTTGGGCCGGATTGTCCCGCGCCGCACATGAAGTCGTTGAAGGGCGAGGCGAATCTGTTTGAGCTGCGCCGAAACAGGGGGCTTGCGCAGGCTAGCGCCGATCGTCGATGGTCCGGCGCATCGACTCCGTGGGTTCGCGGGCGCTCGTCGCCGCGAAGAAGAAGGACTTCGATCCGAAGCGAGTCGCAGCAGCAAGAGATCGCCTGGAGCGTCGCGCTTGACGGTGCGATAACAAAGTCGATCATCATGGCTTCGATGACGGCCTCAGAGAAGAACTTCGACGCGCTCTTCGGCGCAGGAGCAGCTTGCCGATCCGAGCTTCCGCGCTGAGTGGCAGAGGCTCGCTCCCGCGCGAAAGTTTGCGGCAACGCTGCTGCGCTACCGCGCTGAACACAAATCGAGCTACAGGGCCCTGGCGGCGAGCTGGGGCGTCTCGACAGCCGCGCGTCGTCAAGCTTGAGATCCGGGGAGCACAACCCGGAGGTCGACACGATCATCAACGCGGTTCGACGTCTAGGAATCGAGTTCGTGCTCGACGAGCGCCCGCGAGCCGTAAGCCGACGCTGGTAACGGCGCGAGCCCAGACGCGCGGGGCGATCGCTCACGATGATGTCTCCGTCGTGGCAGCTTCGTCCGTGTAGATCTACATCGCGGCGATCGGCTAATTTGATTTCCGTGCCCGATGGGGTGTTGATCGCCAAGGCAGGTCGTCGTCTATCCAAAGCAGCACCCGACGCGCGCTCATCCCCCTTCAGGGGTGATCTCGGAAAGAGGCGGTCTGCCTTTTACACCGGCTAGGACTCCTGCGGTTGGTTAACTGGGATAGCGCGAGCGGTGACGTCGCTAAGTACGTTGGAGCGATCCTCGCTAGGTGGTTCATGGCGACAAAGGCTTCGAGGACAAGGCGGCCCATGTCGTGCTTAAAGCGCTCCTTCTCTTGCTCATTTGCGATTTGCTCGCGGCCGTACGCGAACATGGTTATTAGTGCCACAGAAAGGTCTCGGTTGCGCTGACGGTTGCGGTCCCTATTGCGAGCCCGAGAGAGCAAGACACCGGAAACCGCCGCA
>CAWDEA010000002.1:0-1423749 GCA_963801245.1 uncultured Solirubrobacterales bacterium | reverse complement strand
CTGGATCTCCTTGAGCAGCACTTTGAAGGACTCCGGGATCGACGGCTCGGGGATGTTCTCGCCCTTGACGATCGCCTCGTAGGCCTTCACCCGCCCGACCGTGTCGTCGGACTTGACCGTGAGCATCTCCTGCAGCGTGTAGGCAGCGCCGTAGGCCTCCAGGGCCCAGACCTCCATCTCGCCGAAGCGCTGGCCGCCGAACTGCGCCTTGCCGCCCAGCGGCTGCTGGGTGACGAGCGAGTAGGGGCCGGTCGAGCGCGCGTGGATCTTGTCGTCGACGAGGTGCAGCAGCTTGAGGATGTACATGTAGCCGACCGTGACCTTGCCCTCGTAGGGCTCGCCGGTGCGGCCGTTGTAGAGCTGGGCGCTGCCGTCTGCCCGGGCGCCGGGGCGCTCGCGCATGTCGATGCCGAGGTCGATGCCGCGCTCGGCGTTCTCCTCCTGCCACTTGCAGAGCGCCTCGTCGACGTCCTCCACGGTGGCGCCGTCGAAGACCGAGGTCGCCACGTAGACGCGGCCGTCGCCTTCATCGGAGTGGGCCTGCTTGTAGGCCTCTGAGCCGTCGTCATACCAGCCGTTGCCGGCGACCCAGCCGAGGTGCGTCTCGAGGATCTGGCCGATGTTCATCCGGCTCGGCACCCCGAGCGGGTTGAGGATGACGTCGACGGGCGTGCCGTCTGCCAGGTGGGGCATGTCCTCCTCGGGGACGATCTTCGAGATCACACCCTTGTTCCCGTGGCGGCCGGCAAGCTTGTCGCCCTCGGCGATCTTGCGCTTCGTCGCGACGAAGACGCGGACCAGGTCGTTGACGCCGGCGGCGAGGTCGTCGCCATCGTCGCGGCTGAAGGTCAGCACCTCGGTGACGACGCCACCCTCGCCGTGCGGCACCTTGAGCGAGGTGTCGCGGACCTCGCGCGCCTTCTCCTTGAAGATCGCGCGGATCAGCTTCTCCTCGGCCGTCAGCTCGGTCTCGCCCTTGGGCGTCACCTTGCCGACCAGGAGGTCGCCGGAAACGACCTCGGCACCGACGCGGACGATGCCGCGCTCGTCGAGGTTGCGCAGGCTCTCCTCGGAGCGGTTGGGGATGTCGCGGCTGATCTCCTCGTCGCCGAGCTTGGTCGTGCGGGCGTCGATCTCGTACTCCTCGATGTGGATCGAGGTGAGCTCGTCGTCCTTGACCAGGCGCTCGGAGAGAATGATCGCGTCCTCGAAGTTGTAGCCCTCCCAGGACATGAAGGCGACCAGGCAGTTCTTGCCCAGGGCGATCTCGCCGCCGCCGGTCGAGGAGCCGTCGGCCAGCACGTCGCCCTGCTTGACCTTCTGACCGGAGTCGACGATCGGCCGCTGGTGGATCACGGTGCCCTGGTTGGAGCGCATGAACTTGTGCAGCGGGTACTCGACTTTCTTCGCGCCGTGGCTGACCACGATCCGCTCGGAGTCGACGTGGGCGACCTCGCCGTCGGACTCCGCCAGCACCACGTCGCCGGTGTCGACCGCGGCGCGGCGCTCCATGCCGGTGCCGATCAGCGGCGGGTCGGGCTTCAACAGCGGCACCGCCTGGCGCTGCATGTTGGAGCCCATCAGCGCCCGGTTGGCGTCGTCGTGCTCGAGGAAGGGGATCAGCGCCGTCCCCACCGACCAGATCTGGGTCGGCGAGACGTCCATCAAGTCGACTTCCTTGGGCGAGGCCGTCGCGTACTCCTGCTCGCCGGAGCGAACCAGGACGGTCGGGCCCTTCAGCTTCTGGGTCTTCTCGTCGAGCTCGGCGTTCGCCTGGGCGATCACCTTGTCTTCCTCCTGGGTCGCGTCCAGGTGGGCGATCTCCCCGGTCAGGGCGCCGTCCTTGACGATCCGGTACGGAGTCGTGACGAAGCCGTGTTCGGAGATCTGCGCGTAGGAGGAGAGAGAGCCGATCAGGCCGATGTTCGGGCCCTCCGGCGTCTCGATCGGACACATCCGGCCGTAGTGGGTCGGGTGCACGTCGCGGACCTCGATCGGAGCCCGCTCGCGGGTCAGGCCGCCAGCACCCAGCGCCGAGAGGCGGCGGCGGTGCGTGAGGCCAGCCAGCGAGTTGGTCTGGTCCATGAACTGCGAGAGCTGTGAGGAGCCGAAGAACTCCTTCATCGCCGCCACGACCGGGCGGATGTTGATGATCGTCTGCGGCGTGATCGCATCCGAGTCTTCGGTCGTGAGCCGCTCGCGGACGACGCGCTCCATCCGGTAGAGGCCGATGCGGAAGGCCTCCTGGATCAGCTCGCCGACCGTGCGCAGGCGCCGGTTGCCGAAGTGCTCGTACTCGTCGAGGTGCTCGTTGACGGGCTCGCGCGGGTAGGTGATCGCCTCCGCCGCGTAGTCCTTGATCGGGTTCTCCTCGTCGACCTCCTCGGGGATGCCGAGGAGCTTCGGGAGGCTGATCAGCTCCTTGACCAGGGCGATGATGTCGTCGTGGGTGAGGACCCTGGTGTCGAGGTCGATGTCGAGGTCGAGCCTCGCGTTCAGCTTGTAGCGGCCGACCCGGGTGAGGTCGTAGCGCTTGGGGTCGAAGAAGAGCTGCTCGAGCAGGTTGCGGGCAGCGTCGACCGAGGGCGGCTCGCCTGGGCGCTGCTTCTTGAACAGCTCGATCAGGGCGCCCTCCTCGGTCCGGGTCGCCTCGGTGTCGGCCTCGATCGTGTGCCGCATGTAGATCGAGTTGTCGAACATGTCGAGGAGCTTCTCGTCCTCGACGTAGCCCATCGCGCGCAGCAGCACCGTCACCGGCAGCTTGCGCTTGCGGTCGATGCGGACGAAGACCTTGCCTTTTTTGTCGATCTCGAGCTCGAGCCAGGAACCGCGGGCCGGCATCAGGTTGGCGATGAAGACCTGCTTTTCGGCGTCCTTGGGCGCCATCACGTAGGCGCCCGGCGAGCGGACGAGCTGAGTGACGACGACACGCTCGGTGCCGTTGATGATGAAGGTGCCGCGGTCGGTCATCCACGGGAAGTCGCCCATGAAGACGGCCTGCTCGCGGATCTCACCCGTCTCTTTGTTCTGGAACGCGACGGTTGCCGAAAGCGGCCGCGAGTAGGTCATGTCCTTCTCGCGGCACTCCTCGATCGTGTGTGGCGGATCCTCGAATTTGAACTCGCCAAAGACGATGGCGAGATTCCCCGTGTAGTCCTCGATCGGGGATATGTCGTCAATCGTCTCTCGCAGCCCACCCTTCTTCGGATCCGTCAGCTCTTCGAAAGAGCGGCGCTGGATATCGATCAGATGGGGGACTTCGAGGGGGTTCTGTAGTCGGGAAAAACTCCTGCGGGTTACGGGGGCAGCGTTCGAACGTGCCAAAGTCGGCGACTCCTCAGGCGGTCAGAGGGACGTTAGGTACAGCGCAGATATCGGGCAGGGAACAAAACTGGGCGCGACCGCGAAAAATAACACACGGCCGCGCTCCCCCGCGGATTCGGCTCCCTGCCTAGGGTCCGACCGCGGTCAATGCGGGCTTTACTTGAGCTCGACGGTGGCGCCGGCCTCCTCGAGCTCGGCCTTCAGCTTGTCGGCCTCCTCGCGCTCGACGCCCTCCTTGATCGCTTTCGGCGCCTCGTCGACCAGCGCCTTGGCCTCTTTCAGGCCAAGCCCGGTCGCGGCGCGGACGACCTTGATCACGGGGACCTTCTGGCCACCGACCTCGGTCAGCACGACGTCTACGGTCGAGGACTCTTCCTCGCCACCGCCATCGCCGGCAGGAGCGCCCGCGGCTGCGGGGGCTGCGGCGGCCACGGCCGTGGCCGAAACGCCGAACTCCTCCTCCAGCGCTTTGATCCGCTCGGAGAGCTCGAGCACGGAGATGCTCTTCAGCTCCTCGATCCAATCCTCGGTTGAAATTTTGGTTGCCACTGGTTACTCCTCCTCTTCGTTAGAAGTCTCTTGATCGGGGGCGTCTTGGTCCGCGGGTCCTGTCGCTGCAGGGGACCCACCGCCCCCTGCGGTCGCTGAAGCGTCCTCGGGGGCGGTCCCCCCTACAGCGCCACCCGCGGAAGGGACGTCGTCATCAGCAGCGTTCTCGTCCGAAGCGGTGTCCTCTGTGGGCTCCGCAACCTCACCCTCGTCGCTGGAAGCTTGCTCTGCCTCGGGGGCGGCTGACTCTGCCGGAGCCTCCCCGGAGACGAGGCCCTTCTCGGCTATTTGACCGAGTTGGAGGGCGAGGCCCTGGATCATCGAGCCTAGGCCTCTTACGAGGCCGGTCAGGGGGCTGGCGACGACGCCGGCGAACTGGCCGATCAGGACTTCGCGGGCCGGCAGCTTGGCGATCGCCTTGAAGCGTTCCTCGTCGAGTTCGAGGCCCTCCATGAAGCCGCCCTTGAAGGTGAGCACGTCGTGCTCTTTGTTGAAGCTCGTGATCGCCTTGGCGGCCTGGGCGGTGTCGCCGCGGACGAAGGTCAGCGCGGTCGGCCCCTTCAGCAGCTCGGAGAGTTGCTCCTGGCCCGCCTTGCCGGCGGCGATTTTGGTCAGGCGGTTCTTGACGACGCGGAAGCTGGCGTCGGATTCGCGCAACTTGCCGCGCAGCTCGGCCGCCTGGTGAACGCTTATCCCGCGGTAGTCGACGGCGAAGATCGCCTCGGACGCCTCGATCTCGGCGGCGATCTCCTCAATGGCTGTTGCCTTTTCGTCTCGGTTCATGTTTCACCTACACCGGGCTTACGGGGCTGCCGGTGGTCTTGGGTAAAGCGCGGCGGCGCAGTTTAGGCGGTCGCCAGCTCCTCTGCGGCCTGGGTGGCAGCTTCCGCGGCGTCGCGGTCGCCGATCTTGGACGCGTCGACCCGGACCCCCGGGCCCATCGTCGTGGTCAGCGTGCAGGAGACGATGTAGCGCCCCTTCGCCGCGGACGGCTTGGCGCGGACGATCTCCTCCATCACCGCGGTGAAGTTCTCGAACAGCTTGTCGGCCTCGAGGCTGGCCTTGCCGATCGACATGTGAACGATCGCCTGGCGGTCGGTGCGGTATTCGACCTTGCCCGCCTTGGACTCGGTGACAGCCTTCTCGACGTCGTCGGTGACGGTGCCGACCTTCGGGTTGGGCATCTTTCCCTGCGGCCCGAGGACGCGGCCGAGCTTGCCGACCGTCCCCATCATCTGCGGCGTCGCGATCGCCACGTCGAAGTCGGTCCAGCCCTCCTCCTCGACTTTCTTGGCGAGGTCGTCGCCACCGACGAAGTCGGCTCCGGCAGCCTCGGCGTCGCGTGCCTGCTGGCCCTGGGCGAAAACGGCCACGGTCACGTCTTTGCCGAGACCGTGGGGCAGGGCCAGGGTGCCGCGCAGCTGCTCCTCGGCGTGGCGGACGTTGACCCCGAGCAGCACGTGCAGCTCGACGGTCTCGTCGAAGTTGGCGCTGGCGGTCTCCTTGATCAGCGAGATCGCCTCGACCGCCGGGTAGGCGCGGTCGCGCTGCACCTTGCCGAGCTGTTTGCGGTAGCGCTTGCCGTGGGC
Organism: uncultured Solirubrobacterales bacterium; assembly: GCA_963801245.1. GTDB lineage: Bacteria > Actinomycetota > Thermoleophilia > Solirubrobacterales > 70-9 > VRUE01. Next base: position 1,418,287 of record CAWDEA010000002.1, on the reverse strand, counting down.
CATGGCTAGTTGACGTCCACGCCCATCGAGCGGGCGGTGCCGGCGATGATCTTCGAGGCGGCGTCGAGGTCGTTGGCGTTGAGGTCGGGCATCTTGCGCTCGGCGATCTGGCGGACCTGCTCCATCGAGATCGTCCCCACTTTGTTGACATGGGGCTCGCCCGAGCCCTTCTTGATCTTGATCGCCTCCTTGATCAGCACCGCGGCCGGGGGCGTCTTGGTGATGAAGGTGAAGGAGCGGTCCTCGTAGACGGTGATCTCGACCGGGATGATCGTCCCGCCTTCGGACTGGGTCTGGGCGTTGAACGCCTTGCAGAACTCCATGATGTTGACGCCGTGCTGACCCAGGGCCGGGCCGACCGGCGGGGCCGGGTTGGCCGAGCCGGCCGATATCTGCAGCTTGATCTGAGTGAGGACTTTTTTCGCCATCGGGATCGGAGAGGGTAGCGGTCGCCCGCCTAAATCTTCTTCACCTGGTCATAGCCGACCTCGACCGGCGTCTCACGGCCGAAGATCGAAACCAGCACCTTGAGTTTGGCCGCGTCCTCGTTGATCTCGGCGATCTCGCCGGAGAAGTCCGAGAGCGGACCGGAGACGACCTTGACCGACTCGCCGATCGAAAACTGGGCCTGGGTGCGCGGCCGCTCGGCGGTCTCGCGGTGCAGCAGGCGGTCGACCTCGGGTTTGGAGAGCGGCACCGGTTTGTTGCGCGAGCCGACGAAGCCGGTGACGCCGGGCGTGTTCTTGACCAGGCCCCAGGCGTCGTCGGTCATCTCCATGTTGACGAGGACGTAGCCGGGCATCGTGCGTTTGGACTTCGGTTCTTTCTGACCGTCCTTGCCGACCTCCATCACGTCTTCGGTGGGGACGACGACCTGGCGCACGTTGCGGTTCTGGCTCATCGTCTGAACCCGGTGCTCGAGGTTGTGCTTGACCTTGTTCTCGTGCCCCGAGTAGGTGTTGATCACGTACCAGCGATACATCTTCTTTGGCGGCCTTTGTTTCGGAGATCCGCTAGAGGATCTGCTTGATCAGGAAGTTGAAGGCGGCGTCGAGTGCGCCGAGATAGGTGGCGGCGACGGCGACGAAGATGATCGTGACCGCCGTCGCCTGGACGAGCGTGTCGCGATCGGGCCACTGCACCTTCTTCAGCTCTGCCCAGCAGGAGGCGATGAAGCCGATCACGCCGCCGCGCTGCCTTTCGGCCGCGGCCTGCTTCTGCTTCTTGGCGAGCTGCTCGCTCTCGCGGCGCTTCTGCTCGCTGCGCTGGCGCTTCTCGCTCTCCTTCAGCGCCTTCGCTTCGGCGCGGCGCTCGGCGCGGGACGATGTCTTCGGTGCGTCCGGCGTCTCGAGCTGGGCCTCGGAAGCGCCGACGGCGATGCCCGCCTCGACCGCCTCGATCTCGGCGATGTCGCCGGAGACGGGGACCTGGGTGTCGTGCTGCGCGCGCGACTCGACGGTGCGCTCGACACCGGCGCGCTTGAGCTCCTGCTCTTCGCGGGCCCGGCGCTCGGCCTTGCGCTGTGCGCGACTCTTGGCCATCGAGCTAGCGCGTCTCCTTGTGCGCCGTGTGCTTGCCGCACCAGCGGCAGAACTTGCGCATCTCGATCCTGTCCGGCGTGTTCCGCCGGGACTTGTTCGTCTGATAATTGCGCCGCTTGCAGTCTTCGCAAGCCAGCGTCACCGCAATGCGGACATCTCCGCGTGCCATCTAATCCCTCGATTGCGTTAGCGCCTTGCAAGGAAAAACCCCGGGCCGAGGCACGAGGCTGTGCGAAGGATAGCGCCCGGCGAGTGCCGATGGCGCGCCCTATTGACGGCGATCCCAGAGTGCTCAGACAGGGATCGCGTGTAACCCACCGGCCTCCTCATCCAGCTTTTCGCGGGTCGTCATGACTCGATGGCGGCGCCAGCGTAGCCCGGAAGGCACCTAAATACGCCCGGAGAGAATCGAACTCTCGACCTCCGGCTTGAAAGGCAGGTGGTGGGTTCAGGCTTGTTTCAGTCCTGGTGCCGCGGAACGGCATGTCGGTGGTTGCGATGTGGCGAAAACGTAGCAATGGCGCACGGCTCATCGGCGAGCGATTTGTCGCCTTCCCCTGGGGCCGTCGTTTGTCGATCCTCAGGCAAGGGCTGAGAGGAGCTTCCACAGCTCCTCATTCATCGCGGGGGGTCTGCTTGAGTCCTCGCAGCATGGCGGCTTGTCAGAACGCCGCCGACCGACGGTCGCGAGGCCGAGCAGAGCCTCGGCGAGGTCGGCTGTGGGGTTGTGGCTTCGGTCGTGCTTGTCGAGCGCGACGATCACGATGCGCTGGCCTTTGTCAGGGAAGGCGGTGAACATACGCCACGCGTAGGCGAGGTGGCGACAGCAGAGCGGATAGTCATCGCCGTCAACCGCGGCCAAGCGGTAGCCGCCGGCTTTGCAGCCTTCTCCGCGCAGTGCGTCGCGCGCTGCCTCGTACGAGCGCTTCTCTCGGGCGGACATCCTTCGAAGCGTCGCCGTGACCTGCGGCGTCCGCAGAACTTCGTAGGGCATCAGGCAGGCTCGAGCTGACCGCGCTTGAGTTGGGAGAGTCCCTTTCGCAGCGCGTCGCTCTCGCGCGCCTCGCGATCATGCAGGAGGTCAGCAACAGCCTGCAGCCAGTCCCGGTCCTGGCCGCGCTCACGCAGCTCGGTGAGCGCGCGACTGACTTGGTGCAAACTCTCGGGCTCGATCTGCATCGGACTGGCTTTCGGCACGGTGCGCAGCGCCCCGCGCTTGACCCAGCTGCGAATCGTCGGCTCTGAAACGCCGAGCTGCTCACTGGCCGCGGCTACGCTCACGCCCGGCGTGTGCTTGACCGAGATCAGCACCTCCTGGGCCTCGTCGAGGGCATCGAGCGCCGCGTCGCGGTGCCCATTTGCGATTGCCTCGCGCGCATCGACAAGCGTGTAGAGGGCCTTGGTCACCAGCTGTGCGTCCCGCTTTCCCATGCAAAGAGCTTAGCGCACGCTTCCGAAAAGTGAGCCAATTTTCGGAAGCTGATCGGCTTTGCCTCCATGCCTCACTTCGCCTGCCAGTCCTTGGCGTGGCGAAGCGAGCGCAGGCTGCCGAAGTCGTAGCGGCTCAGAGGGTTGAGGCTGTCCTTCAACCGCTTGAGAAGCCGAGCGGGCATGTCCAGCTCCTCTCCGATCGCCCCCAGCATCGCGCGCACACGTGGGGGTTCCACCATCGCGACGTCGACGAGCGTTGCGAAACGCCGCTCGTCGGCCAGCAACCTGAGCAGGCGGCGAACCGTCTGCGCCGGGGAACTCTCGGCGCTGAAGGCACCTAAATGCGCCCGGAGAGAATCGAACTCTCGACCTCCGGCTTGAAAGACCGGCGCTCTTTGGGGCTCGTTAAAACCCCGTTGACCACTGAGCTACGGGCGCTCTCACTTCCTGCCCCCGGAAGTATGCCGAGGTCCGGGCGCGAACGTCTTCTCAGAGACCGAAGGTCTTGGCGATGATGTTGCGCTGGATCTCGGAGGTGCCGCCGTAGATGGTCGAGACCAGGGTGGTGCGGACGAGGCGCTCCATGTCGTACTCGGAGGCGTAGCCGTAGCCGCCCATCATCTGCATGCCGTTGAGCGCGGCGCGTCTGGCGACCTCGGTGACGAAGAGCTTCACCATCGAGGCCTCGCGGGGCAGCATCTCGTCGGGGTCCTCGTCGACGAGGGTGGCGACCCAGCGGGTCATCAGGCGGGCCGCCTCGATGTCGGTCGCCATGTCGGCGATGCGGTGCTGCAGCGACTGGAAGGAGCCGATCGGCTTGCCGAACTGCTCCCGTTCCTTGACGTAGACGATGACATCGTCGAAGACCCGCTCGGCGATGCCGAGCTGGGTCGCGGCGAGGATCAGCCGCTCGACATTGAGACCGGCCATCAGCTGGGTCCAGGCCTGGTCGACCTCGCCGAGGACCGCGTCGGCGGGTGCCTCGACGTCGGTGAAGTAGAGGTGGTTGGTGTCGCGGCCCCCCATCGTGTCGATCGGGACGACCTCGAGCCCGTCGGCGTCGCGCGGGACCCAGATCATCGTCATGCCGTCGTGCTTGGAGGCGGAGCGGGTGGTGCGACAGACGACGAGGATGTGGTCGGCGATGTGGGCGTTGGAGCAGAAGACCTTCTGCCCGTTGATGACGTAGCCGCCGTCGACCGCTTCGGCGGAGGTGGAGAGGGCGGCTACGTCGGAGCCGGCCTCGGGCTCGGTCATCGCGATCGCCTCGACCGCGCCCTCGGAGATGCCGCCGAGAATCTCCTGCTTCTGCTCCTCGGTGCCGAAGCGGTTGGTGGCGCCGGCGACGATCAGCGTCGTCGCGTAGCCGCCGATCGGAGCCAGCGCGCGCGAGGTCTCCTCCATGAAGATGCAGGCGTCGAGCATGGACCCACCGGATCCGCCGTACTCCTCCGGGATCGTGATCCCGGTCCAGCCGAGCTCGGCCATCTCCTTGTAGATCGTCTCGTTGTGATGCTCGCGGTAACCGTCGGTGAGTCGCTCGCGCTGGTCCGGCGTGCCGCACTCGTGGTCGCAGTAGCGCCGGATCGCGTCGACGAAGTCCTCCTGCTCGTCGGTCAGGGCAAAGTCCACGAAGCGGGAGCCTACCGGTCAATGACGGCAAACCGCCTGCTGGGAGCAAGTTTTCAGGCTGCGGCGAAGCCCAGGACGAGACTCGAACTCGTGACCCCTTCCTTACCATGGAAGTGCTCTACCAACTGAGCTACCTGGGCGAAGAAGCCGATGGTACTCACAGAGCGCATCGCCTGGCGGCCGAGGGCCTACGTGAACTTGGACGGTTCGAAGCGGCAGTAGCGGAATTCGAAGCCGAGCACCTGGTTGTTGGCGAGGTTGGCGTTGTGTTCGAGCTTGATCACCATCGCCAGCGCCCCGTTCTTGTCCCCGGCGTTGAGCTTCTTGGCGGTCCTCTGGAAGAGGTTCGCCTCTTCCTCGACGTATTTCAGCCACTTGGCGAGCTTGGCCTGGTCGGCCGGGGGCTGGGGAACGGCCTTCAGTTCTTTGTGCGTCTTGCGCAGGGCGGTGGCGGCGCGCGAGAACTGGCCCGCGGCAACCTTGAGCTTGCCTGCTTTGACCTTGCCCCGAACCCCCTTGAGGATCCTTTCGTTGGCCTCCGTATTGGCCTTGCAGATCGGCTCGACGGCTTCTTTGTAGCTCTCCCGTTCCGCATCGTCCGCCCGTGCAACCGGCAGCGCCAGCATCGCCATCGCCAGGACAACCGCGCTCAACAGGCCGAAGCTCTTCTTCCCCACCGCGTATCTCCCTCTGTTCGCTTTCCGTCCCATGCGCCCATCGTCTCAAACACGACGGTTCCCTCAGAGGTTCGGCATCTTAAGGGCAGGTTGGCTGCCCCGTTGGGTCGTAAGCCATCCGCTTCCCCGGGCCGGATGACACAGCGGCGGTCACGCCTCAAGTCGGCGGGCGGGCGGGCCGATGGTGGCGACACCCAACTGGAGGAGAGACAGCCGATGAGATTGCCCCGCTTCAAGCTCACCTACGCCAACGTCGTCGCCACCATCGCCCTCTTCATGGCGCTGGGCGGTGTCAGCTATGCCGCCGCGGTACTGCCGAAAGACAGCGTCGGCACCGAGCAGATCCGGCGCGAAGCGGTCCGCACGGGCAAGCTCGCCGACGAAGCGGTGACCGCCGCGAAGCTGGGCCACGGCGTGCGCGAACGGCTTGCCGCAGGGGAAGCACAGGGCCCGGCCCCGGAGAAGGTCAAGTACGCCGAAACCGCCGGCAGGGCCGAAGCGGCGGACAAGGCCACGGCAGCCGAGGAGGCCGAGACCGCCGCCCACGCCGACGAGGCGGATGAGGCGACCCACGCCGGCGACGCCGACGAGCTTGGCGGCCAGCCCGCCAGCCGCTACCTGACCGCCGACGCCGTCCTCGCCTCCGGCGAAACCGAGATCGGCGACTTCGCCGCCAGCGCCCCCACCGGCTCCTACGGCAGCGCCCTGATCCAGTTCTGGCCCCACCTGCCGGAAACGCTCCAGGAAAACCACATCAAGGTCATCGGTCCCGGCGGCCCCTACTCCAGCGAGTGTCCGGCCCCAGGCCAGGCCGAGCCCACCTACATGTGCGTCTACCAGTCGTGGAACTACAACATGTCGTTCGAGTCCTTCACCTCCTCGACCCCCGGCTCCCAATACGCCGGCCCGATCAGCGGCGTGATGCTCTGGGCGGGCCTGGCCACCTCGGGCAACGTCCGCGGCAGCTGGGCCTACACCGCGCCGTAGGCGGAGAGCGGCCCGGGTGCCGCTCATCGAGTAGATCAGCTTGCCCACAAGTCATGTCCTCTCTTCGGTTGCGCGAGAAGCGCCTGCCCAGGGGCGGAATCTGGCTCTACGAGCGGAGGGGGTGGGATTCGAACCCACGAGCGCCTTGCGACGCCAACAGTTTTCGAGACTGCCCCGTTCAACCACTCCGGCACCCCTCCGGGACACGCCAGAGACCGATTCTAGGCGCAACTCAAGGCGGTGGCGGGGAGGGCCGATGTAGCCGCATGCAAGGCAACGAGCAGACCCGGCTGGGGCGCTTCTTCGACCGGCGCCCTGTCCTGCTGCGCGCGCTGGCGGTTGCGGCGCTGCTCTGGGGCGTCGGCTACCTGACCTGGAGGATCGGCTGGAGCGGCGAAGGGGCCAGCCCGGTCGCCTTCGCGATGCTGCTGGTGACCGAGGTCTACGGGCTCTGGGCCCTGGGCACCCTGGCCTGGTTCTCCTGGTCGCGGCGGCCTGCCGAGCGGCCCGCGGCGACGCCGGGCCGCTCCGTCGACGTCTACGTCTGCACCTACGACGAGCCGGTCGAGGTGGTGGCGGCGACGCTGGCCGGCTGCCGGGCGCTCACCTATCCCCACACGACCTACCTGCTCGACGACGGCCGGCGGCCCGAGATGGAGGACCTGGCGCGAACGGCCGGTGCCCGCTACCTGACCCGGCCCGACAACTCGCACGCGAAGGCCGGCAACATCAACGCGGCGCTGAGCCGCACCGAGGGCGAGCTGGTGCTGATGCTCGACGCCGACCACGTGCCGATGCCGGACGCGCTGGACGCGATGGTCGGCTACTTCGACGACGAGCGGATGGCGCTGGTGCAGAGCCCGCACGACTTCTTCAACCACGACTCGGTCCAGCACTACGTCGTCGGCCGCCACGAGCAGTCGCTCTTCTACCGCGTCGTCTGCCCCGGCAAGGACCGCCACGGCGCGGCCTACTGGTGCGGCTCGGCGGCGCTGATCCGCCGCCAGGCGCTGCTCGAGATCGGCGGCGTCGCCACCGAGACGATCGCCGAGGACTTCCACACGACGATCCGCATGCAGCGCAACGGCTGGCGCAGCCGCTACCACGACGAGGTGCTGGTGCAGGGCCTGGCTCCGCACGACCTCGACGGCTACCTGCTGCAGCGCGACCGCTGGGCGCGCGGCAACCTCGCCGTCTTCACCCTGCCCGAGTCCCCCCTGCGCGCTCGCGAGCTGCGCCCCCTGCAGCGGCTCTCCTACTTCGTCAGCCTCGCCGCCTATCTGGCGCCGCCGATGCGGCTGTTGCTGCTGGCGACGCTGGCGCTGGTGCTCTGGACCGGAGCGCTGCCGATGAAGATCAGCGTGGTCGCGCTGGCAGCCCTCTGGCTGCCGGCGGTGGCGCTCAACCTCAGCGCCGGCACGGCCCTGGCCCGCGGCTACATGAAGATCGGCGAGACCGCCCACTACGAGCTGCTGACGATGGAGATCTACACGCGGGCGCTGCGCTGCATATTTCGCCCCGGCCGCACGGCTTTCAAGGTGACGCCGAAGCAGGGGACGGACGGTGGCGGGATCGAGGCCGTGCGCAAGCTGCACCTCGTCCTCGCCTGCGGGGTGCTGCTGGGCCTTGGCACGGCGATGCGCCTGCTCGACCTCGCCGGCGTCGGGCCGTTGCCGGATCTGCCCGGAGTGGCCGCGGTGATCGTGCCGCTACTGGGGCTGATCGAGCTGCGCAGGATCGCCCGCACGCTGCTGGCGGTCGGCCGGCGCCGGCAGCGCCGCCTCGTCTACCGCTTCGAGGGCGATGCGCCCGCCCAGTGCTACTCCGAGGAGGGGCACGTCCCGGCGGCGCCTCGTCGACGCCAGCTCAGCCGGCGTCGGACTGGTGCTGGAGGCGCCACTGGAGGTGGGGGCGTGCCCCCTCGTCCTGCTCGAGCTGCGCGACGCCACCGGCGCGACGCACGAGGTCGCGGCCCAGGTCGAGGTCCGCTCCTGCCGCGAGGCGGAGGGCCGCTGGCTGGTCGGCGCGACGATCGCCGACATCGACCCCGACTCGCGCATGCGCCTGATGGAGTGGTGCTACGTCGTCTGCAGCCACGAGCGCCTGCGCGGCCACCGCCCCTCGGCGCCGATCCCGGAGCGCGAGGCGATCGTCGTGCCGATGCCGGCCCCGGCCCCCCTCGTCACGGCCGCCTGAACGCCGGCTGTCGAGCGGGGGACGAGCCGCATTGGAACCCTGAGCTTCGATCGGGCCGGTGCGGATTCCCCGCACCGAGAATGGTGGTTTGGGCGGATTCGCCGCCGCGCCGCGGCCGTCATCGTCGGGGCATGCGAACGCCGCCCGTCGCCGTCGCCCTCTCGATCGGCCTTGCCTTTGCCGCGGTGAGCCCGGCCGCCGCACCGGCCGCGGCGCCGGAAAACCTCCAGCCTCCGCACCTCGAGTCCTGGGCGGGCGAGAGCAGCAGCGCGGATTGCGACGGCGGCAAATGGGGCGGGACTCCGGTCGAATTCACCTACGAATGGGTGCTCGACCCCGGGGCGAGCGAGGTGGTCCTCCACACCGACGGGCCGACCGGGGCCGGCGCGGTCTCCTTCACGGCCCTTCCCGCCAACGTCAATCACGTGCTCGCCTGCCGGGTGACGGCAACGAACGGGGAAGGCTCCACCGGACCGGTGTACGCAGAGGGAAACGGGCCCTTCCCGCAATCCGCGCTGGTGGCGCCGCTCGTCAGCTTCGAAGTCAACGGCGCGACGATCTCCGGCGACGTCGGCGGGAGCCTCAACGGCGCCAACGCGGTGACCGTCTCGCTGAGGCGCGACAACGCTTGCCAGTACTGCGAAAGTGGCCCCGGCCCTCGCGTCGTGCAGAGCGCCTCCGGCACGATTGAAAACTCGAGCGGGCAGTGGAGCGTCACCCTGCCGACCCGCGCGGTGGGCGACAGCCGCGACCTCCTCTTCCTCGACTTCAGCGGCGCCGGAGCGGTGGAGGGAAGCACCGCGTCCTCCGGGGTGCCGCCGGATACGACGGTCAGCCTCCACGACGACCCCTTCTTCTTCGACGCCCGTGGCGGCCCGATGACCGCGATGCGGGTCTGGCCTGACCCGGGCGGCAGCGAAGTCGTCGTCAGCGACAAGCGCTGCAACGGCGACTTCGTCTGCTCGAAGGCGGTGGTCCACGCGCCGGGCCACGGCGGCGACATCGTCGCCACGCTCGAACCGTTCGACGGGCTCGGAGGCGCGTTCGTCGCCCCGCTGACCGGCACCGCGACGAACGACGACCCGATCGGCGCCTCTCTCTGGATGACCCGCTTCACCGATCCCCAGCCGACGCTTCTCGAGCTGACCAAGACCGCGCCGATGCTCGGCGTATACGTAGACCCGTCCGAACTGCTCGCGTCGTCGGAAGAAGGCGAAGAAGAACAGGTCTTCGAGGCCCGGCTGGCGCCGAAGTGCTTCGCCTTCTACGCCGAAGGCAGTATCGAAGGATTCCCCGCGTCGGCGTACTGCATCGACGTCGCGCCCGAAACCCACTACGCCCTGGTCCACTCCCGCGGGGCCCCACTGCACACCTACCCGTTCGAAACCGAAGCGGGGCAGACGGGATTCGGGGTCCCGCTGCTCGACGCGCTCGCACCCGGTGACGTCGTCGCGCTCGAGCTGGCCGCGCCGAGCGGCTCCCGCGAGCTCGCCCAGACGACGGTCGGCAGCTTCCGCGTCGACCTCCGCGAGGACTCCGACCTGCTCGGCGGCGAGTGCACGCCGGGCCGCTGGCTGATGCTGAGCGGCACCGTGCTTTGCCCGCCTTCGGGGGTGCTCGACCCGGCGGAATTCGATCCCGAGATCGATCAGTTCGAGCGCCCCTGGTTCGCCAACGAGCTCGGCAGCATCGTCACCCTCGAGGACGACCGCGGGGGCGGCGGGACCGCGATACACGTGCCCGCCGCGGTGCAAACGGTGCCGATGGACGGAGAGTCGGTCTGGGGCTCCTCCTGGCAGGCGTTCGCGAACGTCAGCGATGCCGCCTTCTCCTGGGCCGGGGGTGGAACGCCGACGCAGCTCGCGTACCAGACCTGGGTCGACCCGCTGACCGACGGTCCCTGGACGATCGTCCCCGGCAATCCCAACACCGTGCAGGGCACGACCGTCGGCGGCGTCTCCCCCGGCCGCTACCAGGCGCGCTGGAGGGTCACCGACGCCCACGCCAATACCAACACGCACTACACGATGTTCTTCCAGCAGCCCGCGCTGGCCGGCCCGCAGGGGCCGGCCGGGGCAAACGGGGCGCAGGGAGCCGCCGGGGCCGCGGGAGCGACGGGGCCGGCCGGCCCGCCAGGCCGCGACGCAAAGGTCACCTGCACGGTGAAGAAGCCGAAGAAGAGCAAGGTCAAGGTCACCTGCAAGGTGAAGCTCGTCTCCTCCTCTGCCTCCGCCTCGCGGGTGCGCGAGGTCGGCGTCCGCCTCTGGCGCGCCAGCCGCCTCTACGCGATCGGCTCGGCTCCGGTCCGCAACGGCAGAGCCACGGTGCCGATGCGCGAGCTGCACACCGTGCGGAGGGGTGGGCGCTACGACGTGCGAGTGGTCGCGCAGGTGCCGGAAGAGCGCTCGACCAGGTCGACCGCACGGGTCACGGTCCGCTGACCGAGACAGGACCCGGCGAACGGAGAGGGTGGGATTCGAACCCACGAGGCGGGTTAACCCCGCCCACGCGATTTCCAGTCGCGCTCCTTAAGCCACTCGGACACCTCTCCGGGACCCCAAGGGTATTGACTCAGCGGCGCGCGGCGAAGAAGTCCGTGCAGCAGCGCCGCGCACTCGGCCTCGCGCACGCCGCCGAGCACCTCGGGGCGGTGGTTGAGGGCGGGCTCGGCGAGGACGTCGAGGACGCTTCCGGCGGCACCGGCCTTCGGGTCGGAGGCGCCGTAGACGACGGTCGGGATTCGGGCGAGGACGATCGCGCCCGCGCACATCGCGCAGGGCTCGAGGGTGACGTAGAGCGTCGTGCCGGGGAGGCGCCAGCCGCCGAGGGCCTCGGCGGCGGCGCGGATCGCGAGGATCTCGGCGTGGGCGGTGGGGTCGCGGCGCAGCTCGCGCTCGTTGCCGGCGGCGGCCAGCGGCTCGCCCTCGCGGGCGACGACGGCACCGATCGGCACGTCCCCGTGGCCCTCGGCTGCGCGGGCGCGCTCGATCGCCAGCGCCATCAGCCGCTCGTGCACCTCCAGCGATGCGTCCCTCTCCATGCATACGAGAGTATGTGGGCCAACAACTTCGCTTGCGGGCCGGTGTTAGGGGGTTGCCCGCCGAGTGCAGGGATTCCGCGAGCGCCAGACGCAAGATGAACCGACGCCTTCCGATCGCCGCCTCCGTGACCCTGCTCGCGACGCTTGTCCTCGCCGGCACGTCCGCCCGCGCGACGACCGGCCTCGCCCCGGCCCACGGGTTCGTGCCCCACCAGGTGGTCCTCAAGCTCGAGGGCAGCCGCCAGGCGGACACCTACAGCCTGAGGCGGGGCGCCGACGTGGCCGCGGTGGCCGCGGCGCTGCGCGAGAACCCGCGAGTCGAGTACGCGGCGCCCAACTACATCGCCACGGCCTCGGTGACGCCACCCGTCGCCGAACCCGAGGTCCCCAACGACCCCGGCCCGATCACCGGCGCCCCGGGGCCGCCCGGCGGCTGGGTGTCGAAACAGTGGAACTTCCTGCCCTGGCAGGGGACGCCCACGCCCCTGCTGCCGATCTCTCCGGGCGGCATCGACGCGATCGGCGCCTGGGAAAACCTGGCCGCCGTTGGGCGCCCTGGCGCGCAGGGCGTCACCGTCGCCGTCCTCGACACCGGCATCGCCTACCGGACGCTGTCGCCAAGCTTCCTGCGCAGCCCCGACTTCGCCTCCGGCCAGTTCGCCAAGGGCTACGACTTCGTCGACGACGACAGCCTGCCGCTCGACGAAAACGGTCACGGCACCCACGTCGCCGGCACGATCGCCGAGAAGACCAACAACGGCATCGGCCTCACCGGGCTTGCCTTCCGGGCCAAGCTGATGCCGGTCCGCGTCCTCGACGAGTTCGGCCGCGGCCGGGCGGACGACATCGCCAAGGGCATCCGCTTCGCCACCGCCAACGGCGCCAACGTGATCAACATGAGCTTCAACTTCGGCTGCGGAAGGCAGGTGCCCGGGGTCGACGAGGCGCTGCGCCAGGCATACCAGCACGGTGTCGTCGCAGTGGCATCGGTGGGGAACGCCGGCTCGGAGGCATGCGTCTCCCCGCCCTCCACCGGGCCGCACACGATCGGCGTGGGTGGCAGCACGCAGGGCGGCTGCATCGGCAGCTACTCGCTGGCCGGCAAGGGCGTCGACGTGCTCGCGCCGGGCGGAGGCGCGCCGGCGATCGGCTGCCTCTCGGTCTCCGCCGAGGCGATCTACCAGGTGACGCTGAAGGACCGGGCCACCAACGAGTTCAGCGAGCCAAGCAACTACGTGGGCACCTCGATGGCCGCGGCCCACGTCTCCGGAGTCGCGGCGATGGTCCTCGCCAGCGGCGTCATCGACCGCAAGGCGAAGAAGAAGGGGAAGGTCGGAGCGGTGACCAAGCGACTGCGCCAGACCGCCCGCGACCTGGGTCTGACCGCGACACGCCAGGGCGCCGGCCTGATCGACGCGGCTGCGGCTACGTCACTCGGCCCCTGACGGGTCAGGTGGTACGAACGATGATCACGCTGCATGGCGCGTGGTGGGAGACGTTGTTGGGGACGCTGCCGAGGAGGAAGCGGCGCGCCCCGGTCATGCCCTTGTTGCCGACCACGATCAGGTCGGCATCGGTCTCTTCGGCGACGTTGAGGATCGCCTCGGCCGGCTCGCCCTCCACGGGGTGCGTCTGCACCTCGATGCCCTCCTTGCGGGCGGCCGCGGCCGCTGCGTCGAGGACGAGATTGACGTCCTCGCGCGGGCCGATCTCGTGCTGGACGTCGGCTGGGGCGCCTTCCTTCTCCGCCTCGATCTGGCGCTTGGAAAGGGGCTCGTAGGCACTGACTATGCGGAGCTCGGCACCCGCCAGCTTTGCCAGGTCGATCGCCTGGCGCACGGCCTCGGCGGCAGTATCGGACCCGTCGGTTCCAACCACGATGCGAGTGAACACGCCGCCTCCTTGCTCGGTCGCTGAACGCCGCCGATACTAACGGGAGTCGTGGGCGCGAACGGGCAGCCCGCGGAAGCCGTCGCCGAGGATTTCGGTCGGGGTCGTGGCGAGGCGGAATATCGCGATCGCCATCGACGCCAGCAGGCAGGCGATCAAGACGACCATCCCGGCTTTCCAAGCGGTTGGCATAGGCTGATCTCATCATGGAGCAGGTCGCCGACGGGGTCTGGCTGCTGCGCGGGGACGCTCGCAAGTCGATGAACGTCTACTTCCTCGCGGACGGGGACGGAGTCGTGCAGTTCGACGCCGGCACCAAGGCGATGACCGAGAAGGCGCGGGCGGCCGGAGAGCAGCTGGGCGGCCTGAAGCGGATCGTGCTCGGCCACGCCCATGCCGATCACCGCGGTACGGCGCCCTCGCTGGATGCTCCCGTCCACTGTCACCCGGATGAGGTCCTCTACGCGGAAGCCGAGGGCGCCCAGTGGTCCTACCTGGACCTTTCGCAGCTGCCGGCACCGGCACGCTGGATCTACCCGCTGCTGCTGAGGCGCTGGGACGGCGGCGCGGTGAAGATCGACGGAACGGTCTCAGAAGGGGACGAGGTGGCGGGCTTTCGCGTCCTCCACTTCCCCGGCCACGCGCCGGGGCAGATCGGCCTCTGGCGGGAGAGCGAACGGGTGGCGATCGTCAGCGACGTCGTCTACCTGATCGACTCCGTACGGCTGGGACAGCACCTTCCCGAAGGGGAGGCGAGCGTCCCGCACCCCGCCTGGGGCTGGGACCACGCCAAGGCGAAGGACTCGGTGCGCAAGCTGGCCGCGCTCGAGCCTGCCGTCGTCTGCACCGGGCACAGCGAGCCGCTGCGCGGCGAGAACCTGCGCGAGACGCTGGAGCGAGCGGCGGAGAAGTATTGAGCCGAGGCGGCGCCAGCATGCGCCGCTGCCATAGTTTCCGCCCCTGATGATCGGGACCTACGCCTCGGCGGCGCTGATCTGTGCCGCCTCGATGCTGGTGGGACGCGCAATCCTCAGCCTCGCGGGGGGAGGCGGCTCGCGCAGCTGGCTGGCGCCCGCGGTCGGCTTCGGGGCGGTGATCGCGGTCACGGGCTTCCTCGCCCGGGCCCCTGGGCACGCGACCAGCGCGGCGCTGGGCGCGATCGTCCTGGTCGCCGTGGCGGCGCTGGTGCTCTGGCGGCGGCCGGGGCGCTTCGAGGGCTCGATCTGGCTGGGAGTGCTCGTCGCTCTCGTCGTCGCCCTGATCCTCTCGATCCCCTTTGCGGTCAGCGGGCGCTGGGGGCTGCTCGGGGTCGGCTTCAACAACGACCTCGGCCTGCACCTGGCCTGGGCGGAGTGGCTGCGCAGCGGCCTCGGCCCGACGCCGGAAGCGGGCTACCCGCTGGGGCCACACGCACTCGCCGACACGATCGCCGTGCTGCCGGGGATAGGCCTCGGTCAGGCATTCGTCGGGCAGATCCTGGCGATCGGAGTCCTCACCGCGCTGACCGCGCTTGTGGCCCTCGGCGACCTCGGGCCGGGCCGGCGGGTCCTCGCCGCGACGCTGGTGGCGATCACCTACCTCGGCGCCTCCTACTACGCCCAGGGAACCTTCAAGGAGACCGCCGAGGCCCTCTTCGTCCTCGCCTTCGCCGTCTACCTCTTCGACCTCGACCGCCGACGGGCCTCAAACGTCCAAATAGTGGACGTTTCAGGCCCGTCGGCGGGATCGTGGTGGTGGGTGCTGGTGCCGCTGGCGCTCGTGGGGGGGATCTTCTTCTCCTACAGCTTCGCCGGGCTCGCCTGGCCGGTTGCGATCGTCGTCTTCTGGGCGGCGACCGCACCCGAGATCCGCGCCGAGCTGAGACCCGCCAGGCTGAGGCAGACCGTGCTGCGGCCGAAGCCGCTGCTGGCGATCGTCGTGCTCGGCAGCCTGACGGTGGCGGCGATGCTGGTTGGGCCCTTCGCCTTCGTCCACGGCTTCAACCGCGTCGCCGGCACCAACACCTACGGGCCGGTCTCGCCGCTGGAGGCGCTCGGCGTCTGGCCGGCCTCCAACTACCGGCTGAGCGCGGCCGGGGGGGCGCACCTGACCGGCCTGGCGGGCACGATCGGGGTGCTCGCGGTGGTACTGGGCTCGGCCTGGTGGCTGCGGCGACGCGAGCTCGCCGTCCCGGTCGCGCTCGCTGCCTGCGCGGTCCTCTACCTGGCGGCGCTCGCAACCAGTGGCGAGTACTCCCAGGCCAAGGCGCTGATGATCGCCGCCCCGCTGGCGATGCTCGTCGCGATCCGCCCCCTCCTCCTCGAGCTCGGCGGTCGCAGTTCCCGCCGCGTAGCGGAAGAAAGTGCGACCGCAAACGACGCAGCGGGGTCCAATGCCATATCCGGTCGCAGTTCCCGCCGCGTAGCGGCGGGAACTGCGACATCTACGGGGGTGGGGCGCATCGGGTGGGTAGTGCTGGCGGTGGCGTTCGTGGCGGGGGCGGTGTACTCGAGCCTGCTGGTGCTGCGGGACGCGCCGGTCGGGGCGCCCGGGCACGGCGCGGAGCTGCAGGCGTTCATGCCGATCGTCGAGGGGGAACCGGTTCTTTATGCGGGTCAGGACCGCTACGCCGCCCACGAGCTGATGGGAGCCGACACGCACGTGCCGCTGGTCGAGTTCCCCGACGCCGAGGTCTCCGCCAATCCCGAGAAGCCATTCGACACCGGCGACGCCTACAGCCCGATCGACTTCGACTCCTTCTCGCAGGCCACGCTCGCGCGCTTCCCCTATGTGATCACCGGGCGGGCGGCCTGGAACAGCGAAGCGCCGCGGGGCTTCCGGCGCGTCTCCGCGACGCCCTCATACCTGCTCTGGAAGCGAGCGGGGCCGCTGCCGACCGAGCGCCACGTGCTGCTGGAGGGGACCGAGCCGGCCGCATACGCCGATTGCGCCGCGCCGGAGCTGCGCATACTCACCGCCAATCCAGGCCGCGCTTCGCTCTTCCCCGGGGCCGCGATCGGCGGCAAGGGGCGTTGGACCCCCGGTGCGGATCTGGAGACGGGAGAGAGCGCGTCGCAGACGCTCGCCCTCCCCGCTGGCGACTGGCTCCTCTCGCTCCAGTACTTCTCGCCCTTCGGCCTGACCCTCTCGGCCCCGGGCCTGCGACGGCCGCTGAAGGCGGCGCAGGACGGCCAGCGGCCGACCACGATCAGCCTCGCCAGCAACGGCCAGTTCTGGCCCGCGGGAAGGATCCACAGCGACGGCGGGGCCATCCGGTTCACCGTGACCGCGGACGACCCGAGCACGCTCCAGCGATTGACGGGCTACACGGGCAAGGCCGTCCTCGGCGAGCTCGCCGCGGTCAAGGACGAGCCGCGCAGACTCGTGCCGCTCATTCAATCCTGCAGTAGCTGGATCGATTGGTACGAAGCGGAGGAAGGGCCCTAAGCGGCGATCTTGGCTTCGAGGCGCTCGGGGGATACACGCACCACGTCCCAGGCGAGGCCGACCCGCTCGAGGCTGTCGATGACGATCGCCGAGACGTCCACCTGCCAGCGGCCGAGGCCGTGGGTGGCGGAGGTCGGGAAGGCGTGGTGGTTGTTGTGCCAGGCCTCGCCGAAGGTCGGGATCGCGATCAGCGCCAGGTTGCGCGACTCGTCGCTCGTCTCGTAGTCGCGCTTGCCGAAGACGTGGCAGAGCGAGTTGATGCTGTAGGTGAAGTGGTGCAGGACGAAGACGCGGACCAGGCCGCCCCAGAGCAGGCCGGTGAGAGCGGCGAAGAGGGTGCCGCCGATGACCCAGCCGAGCGCGAAGGGCAGGAGCAGGCCGCCGATCGCCCAGAGCAGGAAGGTGCGGTCGACCCAGTTGATCACCGGGTCGTCGATCAGGTCGGGCGCGAAGCGCTCCTTGTTGCCGCGCTGGGTGTGGATGAAGAGCCAGCCCATGTGGGCGTGGAAGAGGCCGCGCATGGCGCCCGACCAGCCGTGGCCGTGGTCGACGTGGGGGCTGTGCGGGTCGCCCTCTTCGTCGGAGAAGGCGTGGTGCTTGCGGTGGTCGGCGACCCAGGAGATCACCGGGCCCTCGATCGCCGCCGAGCCGAGGATCGCCAGCAGGCCGTGCATCCACCGTCTTCGTCTTGAAGCTGCGGTGGGTGAGGTGGCGATGGAAGCCGACCGTGATCCCGAGCCCGGTGAAGAAGTACATGCCGACGAAGAGGAAGACGTCGCTCCAGTGCAGAGCCTGGCCCCAGACCTGCCAGGCGGCGATGCCGAGCGCGAGGAACGGAACCAGCGTCACCAGGCCGGTGATGATCCGGTCGCGCGTCTCGTTGGCGACCGGCTGGATGTCTGAGGGGAGGGGTCCGCTGCTTGCCATTTGGGACACCGATCATATGCTTCGGACATGCCGCTCTCCAGTACGGCACCGCTACGGCGCGAGATCGAGGCTCGCATTCCCGAGCGTCCGTTCTCGGTCGAGTTCTGGGACGGGACCCGCCTGGCGGCGACGAACGGCGGCGGGCCGACCTTCTTCGTGCGCTCCCCCAGGGCCGCCGCCCACGCGCTGCGCGCGCCCGGACAGCTCGGCCTCGGCCGCGCCTACGTCAGCGGCGCGCTCGAGGTCGACGACATCGACGCGGTGATCGAGCTGCTCGACGACTGGCAGCCGCCGCCGCTGGAGGGCGGCGACAAGGCGCGCCTCGCTGCTGGCGGCGGTGCGGGCCGCCGGGTCTGACCCGGCCGCCGCGCCGGCCGGCGGCGGAGCTGCGGCCGAGCGGGCGCCGCCACAGCAAGGAGCGCGACGCGCGCGCGGTCCGCCACCACTACGACGTCTCCAACGAGTTCTTCTCGCTCTTCCTCGACGACTCGATGACCTACAGCTGCGCGATCTTCTCGCGCGGCGCGCAGACGCTGGAGGAGGCGCAGGAGGAGAAGCTCGAGATGGTCTGCCCGCAAGCTCGCCCTGAAGGAGGGCGAGCGGGTGCTCGACGTCGGCTGCGGCTGGGGCAGCTTCCCGCTCTGGGCGGCGACCCGGCACGGGGCGAGCGTGGTCGGCATCACCCTCTCCCCGCCGCAGGCCGAGCGGGCCCGGCAGCGGGCCGAGGCGGCCGGCGTCGCCGACCGGGTCGAGATCCGCGTGATGGACTACCGCGACCTGGCCGGCGAGCGCTTCGACGCGATCGCCAGCATCGGCATGGTCGAGCACGTCGGCGAGGCCCAGATCGACGTCTACGCGCGCGACCCTGGCGCGGCTGCTGGAGCCGGGCGGGCGGCTGCTCAACCACGGCATCGCCCGCCTGCGCCACACCGACCCCGAGGCCGGGCCGTTCTCCGAGCGCTACGTCTTCCCCGACGCCGAACCGCTGCACCTCTCGCGGGTGCTGCTGGCGCTGGAGCGGGCCGGCTTCGTCACCCGCCACGTCGAGGAGTTCGGCGCCGACTACGCCGAGACCCTGCGCCACTGGGCGCGGCGCCTCGACGAGAACCTCGACGAGGCGGTCCGGCTCGCCGGCCCCGAACGGGTCCGGGTCTGGCGCCTCTACCTGCGCGACGGCGCGCAACGGCTTCGAGACGGGCTTCCTCTCGATCTACCAGGCCCGCTGCACGCTGCCGGCTTAGACGGGAAAGCCGTCCTGGACCTCCGCGATCGCCCAGTCGGCGCCGGCTTGCTCGAGCTGATCGACGCCGTAGCTGCCGGTGGCGACGCCGACCACCTTGATCCCGGCGCCGTGGCCGGCCTTGACGTCGCGGGGCGTGTCGCCGACCGCGATGCAGGCGCCGTCGGCGAGCGGTGCCGCCGGAGACGAGCGCGCCGCGCCGGAGGGCCGCCTTGGTCACCTCGGTGCGGTCGGCCGAGTCGGAGCCGTAGCCGCCGAAGCTGAAGAAGCGGTTGAGGTGGCCGCGGGAGAGCTTGATGTGGGCGGCGGCCTCGATGTTGCCGGTGACCAGGCCGAGCAGGAGGCCGCCGTCGATCAGGCGGTCGAGCAGCGCCTCGACGCCGGGCATGACCCGGTACCCGTCGGACTCCGCGACGGTGTCCGGCAGGTGCTTGAGGTAGCAGCCGATCGCCTTCGCTCGCTCTTCAGGGCTGCCCTCGCGGCCGATCGCCTCGCGGAAGACGATCGCGGCGATCTCGGGGTCGGTCATGCCGGCGTCGGTGTGCTCGGCGATGTCGACGTCGACCCCGTGCAGCTCCTCGAAGGCGCGCTGCCAGGCGACGCCCCCGGCGCCGCCGGTGACGAGCAGGGTCCCGTCGATGTCGAAGAGGACCGCCTGGACCATCCCGGCAGTTAACCGCCCTCGACCGTCACGCGCAGGCCCACGGTCGCCCGGCAGCGGTGGATGCGACATCGGGCGCTGGCCTTGCCCTGCGCCCTGCTGTGGCGGAACCGGCGGCGGGAGCGGTGACGGGAGCGGCGCGGATGGCCGGTGCTCCGCTGCGCCTGCGCCGCAGGCCGCCTCGCGACCGCGAGCCCTGTGAGCGAGGCGGAGAATGCGCCGGCGTCCCCGCTGACGCGCAGGATGGCCGCCTTGAGGCCGATGTCGTCGGGACCGAAGCGGACTCGCAACAGGCACTCCTCCCCCGCCCCCAAGACAGCGCCCGTGCAGGTGTCGCCGGCCAGTGCGAACTGATCGAGATCCCTGCCGAGGATCGCTGCGCCGTCCAGCTCGAGCGGGGTGCTGCCGTCGTTGCGGACCGCGAAGTAGTGGCCGGCGCTCTTGGTGCCGACGGCCTGGCGACCGAAGTCGAGGGCGGAGGGAGCGAGCGAGGCGGCCGGGGCGACTCCCTCGCCGCGCAGCATCACCATGTTTCCTCCTTCGCCTTCGCCGAAGAGGGCAAGACGCGCGGACCTGGCGCCGGCGCTCTGCGGATTGAAGCGGACGTGCGCGGTGCAGCTCGCGGACGGCATCACCGGGGCGCTCGTGCAGTCCTCGTCGAGCAGCTGAAAGCTGCCGGCGTCGCCACCGGCGACGACGGCGATGAAGAAGGAGCCCGGGAGATCGCCGGAGTTGGTCAGGACGATGGTGCGGGTGGGGCCGAAGGCGCCCACCGTCGCCGCACCGAACTCGACCGGGTTGACCGAGGATTCGACGATCGCCCGACCGCCCGCCCCGCTGAGCTCGGCGGTGAAGGAATAGCCGTTCATTCCCGCACGGAGCTGGCCGGAGTAGGCAACCGCGTCATGGGGGTTGAACCAGACCTGCACCGCGCAGGATTCGCCCGGTTGCAGCCAGCGGCCCCAGCAGTCGCTCCAGCCGATGTTGAAGGCGCCCGACCCTTCGGAGACCTCCAGGTTGCCCACCTGCGCCGCGGCCTCGCCGCCGTTGGACAGCTGGAACGTCGTGTCGGTGCCGGAGTTGACCCACTGCACGCCGAAGTCGTGGCCGCCAGGAGAGAGCTCGAACTGCGGGGGCACGGAGGTCCCCGTCAGCGCGAAGGGCTGGTCCGGCCGGCCGTCGTTGAAGTGGATGACGAGAGTCGCCTGCTTCTCGCCGACGCTGCTCGGCACGAAGGCGATCCAGAGCGAGCAGTGCCCGCCCGGGTAGACGGCGCCGCCGCAGTTGGAGTTGAGGTTGAACTCCGAGGCATCGCCCGCCTCGATCGCGACATATCCGACCGACGCCTCTTCCTCGCCTTCGTTGGCGACGTCGAATTCCCGTGCCGAGGACTGGGTCCCCACCGTCGTCTCCGGGAACGCCCCCGGGGAGGGCGAGATCGCCAGCGATTCACCGCCGCCTTCGGGCGCGGCGACACTCGCTGCCGGAAGCGCGAGGGCGAGCAGGATCAGGAGGAGGGCAGGGACGGTGGCGCAGATCGGCCTCGGGCTGGCAGTCATCTGGGGCATGCGGCCTCATCGGGCAACCCGGCCCCGAGCCTTGAAGGTGGGTGCCTTCGTTCACCAGCGAGGCACGGGAGATCAGTGCTCGCCCTCGAGCAGGTCGCGCTGGCTAAGCCAGTAGAGGAGGCCGAGGGCCGGCAGCACGACGACGGCGGCAATCAGAAAGACGACGATCACGGCGGCCAGCGTCTCGGGGGGAGCGGCCGACTCGGAGATCTTCAGCGAGGTCGGCAGCAGGTAGGGGAACTGGGCGACGCCCCAGCCCCAGACCACGGCCACCACGGCGCCCACCGCCAGCGGGCGCAGGCCGCGGCGAGCGCCACGCAGCAGCATGACGAGCACGCCGAGGCCGCAGAGCGCCGAGACGACGACCAGCGGCAGGGCCTGGTCGGTGAGGCGGTCGTAGACGTAGCGTGCTGTCGGCATTGAGGACGAAGAGGCCGGCGACGGCGAAGGCCCCCGCGACGAGCGCCGCGATCAGCGCCCGGCGGGCGAAGTAGCTCTCCAGGCTCGGCGTCGCCCGCGCGGCGCGCGTCGGCGACGAGGAAGACCGCCGCGACGTAGGCGCCGCTGGCGACGAAGAGCGCACCGGTGAACAGCGGCAGCGGAGCCAGCCAGCTGGAGAAGGCGTCGCCGTCGCCCCCGGCGGGAACGTTGCCGTCGGCGATCGCGCCGACCACCGTGCCCATGAAGAACGGGGTCAGCACCGAGGAGATGGCGAAGGTCGCACCCAGGGCTCGCTGCGCCTCCAGCGAGCGGATCGACTCGCGGAAGGCGAAGCCGGCGCCGCGCAGGACGATGCCGAAGGCCGCCAGGGTCAGCGGCACGTAGAGCGTCGACATGATCGCGCCGAAGGCCTCCGGGAAGGCGGTCCAGAGGACGACGAGGATGAAGATCAGCCAGACGTGGTTGGCCTCCCAGACGGGGGTCAGCGAGCGCTCGATCAGCGCCCGCGGCCGCTTGCCCTTCTCGGCGTCGCCGGCGATCAGGTCCCAGAAGCCGGCGCCGAAGTCGGCGCCGCCGAAGACCGCGTAGAGGGTGGCGCCGGTCCAGAGGATCACGGCGGCGACGTCGGCCCGTGCTCATGGGGTCGAGCTCCGCCGGGGGGCCGTAGGGGGTTTCGCTGTCGCCGGCTTCCTCGTCCTCCTCGCGCCAGCGGCGCGAGAGCGTGCGCAGGACGAGGATCGCCGCCGTGCCCAGGGACGCGTAGAGGAGCAGCACCGCGGCGAAGACGAACCAGATGCCCTCGGCCTCGGTGACCGCTTCCTCGGTGCGCATGTAGCCCTGCACGATCCAGGGCTGGCGGCCGACCTCGGTGACGATCCAGCCGGCCCAGACGGCGACGATCGCCGCGGCGCCGGAGACCGCGACCGCGCGCAGGAACCAGGGCGTGCCCGGGATGTCGCGCCGCCGCCACCAGACGAAGGCGAACCAGCCGGCCAGCGCCAGCAGCGCCGAAGCCGATCCCGACCATCGCGTCGAAGGAGAGGTGCAGCAGCGTGTTGGCCGGCGGCCGCTCGTTCGTCGGGGATGTCGTTCAGCCCGGTGACGACCGTGTCGGTGCTGAAGCCGACCAGCCAGGAGTCGAGCCCGGGGATGCCGATCGCCCCCTTCACCCCGTCGTCGGTGCAGATGCCGCCGAGGTACTCGGTCTGGTCGGGGCCGGTCTCCTGGATGCACTCGAAGGCGGCGAACTTGGCTGGCTGGTGGTCGGCGACTTCGCGCGCCGCCATGTCGCCGACGAAGATCTGCATCGGAGTGGCGATGCAGGCGATCGTCAGCGGGATCAGCAGGCCGAGCCGGTGCAGGCGGTCGCGGCGGCCGCGCAGCATCCCGACCGCGTAGACCGAGGCGAAGAGGAAGCCGGCGACCATGTAGGCGGCGAGGATCATGTGCGGGACCTCGTAGGTCCAGGCCGGGTTGAAGAGCACCTCGAGCGGATCGGTGCCGACCACCTTGCCGGCGGCGTCGAGGGTGAAGCCCTGCGGCTGGTTCATCCAGGCGTTGGCGGTGACCACGGAGAAGGCGCCGCCGATCCCGGCGACCAGCATCGGCACGCCGGACCAGAAGTGGGCCCAGCCGCTGAGCCGCTTCCAGCCGTAGATGTAGATCGCGAGGAAGATCGCCTCGGTGAAGAAGAAGATGCCCTCGATCGCGAAGGCGATGCCGAAGGCGTCGCCGAAGCGCTCCATGAACTGCGGCCAGAGCAGCCCGAACTCGAAGCTGAGCACGGTGCCGGTGACGGCGCCGATGGCGAAGGTGACGCCGGCGGCCTTCGACCAGCGCCGGGCGAGCCGCATCGCGTCGGGGTCGTCGCGGCGCAGACCGATGTAGTTGGCGGTGAGGACGAGCGCCGGGAAGGCGACGCCGATGCAGGCGAGAACGATGTGGAAGCCGAGCGTGAAGGCCATCAGCTCGCGCGCGGCGAGCAGGTTCGACTCCGTCGCCGCCAGGGAGAGGGAGTCGAGCAGCGGCACGGGCTACTCCTTCGCCTTCGCCTGGCGGTAGCGCCGGATCAGCGCGTTGGTCGAGCTGTCGTGGGCGAGCTCCGGCTCCTCGGCGGCCTCGAGCTCGGGGACGATCGCGACGGCCAGCGCCTTGCCCAGCTCGACCCCCCACTGGTCGAAGGAGTCGATCCCCCAGACCGCCCCCTGGGTGAAGATGCTGTGCTCGTAGAGGGCGACGAGCGTGCCGAGCGTGTACGGGTCGAGGCGCTCGGCGAGGATCGTGTTGGAGGGGCGGTTGCCCTCCATCACCCGGTGCGGGACGACCTCCTCGGGAGTGCCCTCGGCGCGCACCTGCTCGGACGTCTTGCCGAAGGCGAGCGCCTCGCTCTGGGCGAAGACGTTGGACATCAGCAGGTCGTGGTGGTTGCCGAGCGGGTTGTTCGACCGCATGAAGCCGATGAAGTCGCAGGGAATCAGTCCGCGTCCCCTGGTGGATCAGCTGGTAGAAGGAGTGCTGGCCGTTGGTCCCCGGCTCACCCCAGAAGATCGCCCCGGTGTCGTAGTCGACCCGGGTGCCGTCCACTGTCACGTGCTTGCCGTTCGACTCCATCGTCAGCTGCTGGAGATAGGCCGGGAAGCGGTGCAGATACTGGTCGTAGGGTAGGACGGCGCACGTCTGCGTGCCGAAGAAGTCGCCGTACCAGACCGAGAGCAGGCCCATCAGCAGCGGCAGGTTCGCGGCCAGGGGCGCCTCGCGGAAGTGCTCGTCCATCGCGTGGAAGCCGGCCAGCATCTCGGCGAAGCGGGCGGGGCCGATCGCCAGCATCGTCGAGAGGCCGATCGCCGAGTCCATCGAGTAGCGGCCCCCCACCCACTCCCAGAAGCCGAACATGTTCTCGGTGTCGATGCCGAACTTCGAGACCTCCTCGGCGTTGGTCGAGACGGCGACGAAGTGCCTGGCGACCGCGGCCTCGTCTCCCCCGAGCCCGGCCAGCGACCACTCGCGCGCGGTCCGCGCGTTGGTCATCGTCTCCAGCGTGGTGAAGGTCTTCGAGGAGATGACGAAGAGCGTCTCCTCGGGGTCGAGGTCGCGGGTGGACTCGGCGAAGTCGGTGCCGTCGACGTTGGAGACGAAGCGGAAGGTCAGCTCGCGGCGCGAGTAGTGGCGCAGCGCCTCGTAGGCCATCATCGGGCCGAGGTCGGAGCCGCCGATGCCGACGTTGACCACGTTGCGGATCGGCTTGCCGGTGTGTCCCTTCCAATCGCCCGAGCGGACCCGCTCGGCGAAGGCGCCCATGCGGTCGAGCACCTCGTGCACCTGCTTGACCACGTCGACGCCGTCGACGATCAGCGAGCGCTCGCGCGGCATGCGCAGCGCCACGTGCAGCACGGCGCGGTCCTCGGAGACGTTGATGTGCTCGCCGGCGAACATCGCTTCGCGGCGCTCCTCGACCCCGCGCTCGCGCGGCGAGCTGGCCGAGCAGCAGCAGCGTCTCGTCGGTGATCCGGTTCTTGGAGAAGTCGAGGTGCAGGCCGGCGCCGTCGGCGACCAGCCGCTCGCCGCGCGTCGGGTCGGCGGCGAAGAGGTCGCGCAGGTGGGCGTCCTTCAGCGTCGCGTAGTGCTCCTCGAGCGCCGCCCAGGCCGGCGCCTGCCGCAACTCGCTCACAACCCCTCCTTCCGGTGCGCTTTATGTAGGCGTGGATGGCATAAGGCGCACCGGAACGGGTTGGACGGGCCGGTCACCCTGCCAGCGCCCCGCGCTTGGACTCGATCGAGTCCATCAGGTCGGTCCCAGGACTTGACGAAGGCGACCTTGCCCTCCTCCTGGAGGCGCGCGGCGAGGGCGTCGACGTCGATGCCGGCGCTCTCGAAGCTCGGCCAGGACCTCCTCGGCAGTCGCCGCCGTCGGCCGGGACGAGGTCGCCGACCTCGCCGTGGTCGGCGAAGGCGTGCAGGGTCGGCTCCGGCATCGTGTTGACGGTGAAGGGCGAGGCGAAGCCCTCGATGTAGAGGACGTCGGAGGCGTCGGGGTCCTTGGTGCCGGTGCTGGCCCAGAGCAGGCGCTGCGGGCGGGCCCCCTCGTTCATCAGCCGCTGCACGCGCTGAGAGTCGAGCAGCTCGCGGTAGGCGCGGTAGGCGCGGAAGCCGACCGCGAGGCCGAGCCGGTTGTGCAGCTCGTCGGGCACCTCGCCGGCGACGGCGACGTCCCAGCGGCTCATGAAGATCGAGGCGACCGAGGCGACGTCGGGATCGAGCCCGGCCTCGATCCGGCGCTCGATCCCGCGCATGTAGGCGTCGGCGGCGGCCAGGTACTGGTCGGCCGAGAAGAGCAGGGTGACGTTGACCGGGATGCCGGCGAAGATCGTCTCCTCGATCGCGGGCAGGCCGGCCGGCGTGCCGGGGATCTTGATGAAGAGGTTCTCGCGCCCGGCCTTGCCGTGCAGCTTGGCGGCCTGCTCGATCGTCGCCGCGGTCTCGTCGGCGAGCTCCGGGGAGACCTCCAGCGAGCAGAAGCCGTCGACGCGGTCGGTGCGCTCGTGGACCGCCTTGAAGAGGTCGGTGGCGCGGCGCAGGTCGTCGATCGCCAGCTCGAAGAAGATCTCTTCGGCCGTGTCGAGACCGGGGCTGACCTCGGCGATCTGGGCGTCGTAGGCGTCGCCGCCGGAGATCGCCTTGTCGAAGATCGTCGGGTTGGAGGTGAGGCCGGTGACGGAGAGCTCCTCGACGTAGCCGGCGAGCGTGCCGTCGTCCAGCATCGTGCGGGTGATGTTGTCGAGCCAGAGGCTCTGGCCCTCGGCGTTCAACTTCGCGGTCGGCTTCATGAGAGCAACTCCTTTGCGGCCTCGGCCACCCGGTCTCCGGTGAAGCCGAACTTGGTTTGGACGTCCTTCAGCGGCGCCGAGGTGCCGAACGTGTGCATCCCGATCTTCGCGCCGTCAGGCCCAACGTAGCGATCCCAGCCCAGCGTCGAGGCCTCCTCGACCGAGACGCGGGCGGTGACGCTCGGCGGCAGGACCTCGTCGCGGTAGGACTGATCCTGGCGGTCGAAGAGCTCCCAGCAGGGCAGACTGACCACGCGGGAGCGGACGCCGTCGGCGCTCAGCTCCTCGTGGCCGGCGAGCGCCAGGGCGACCTCGCTGCCGGTGGCGATCAGGATGACCTCTGGATCGCCGCCCTCGGCGTCGGCGAGCACGTAGCCGCCGCGGCGCAGGCCGGCGGCGGGCGCGGAGCGCGAGCGGTCGAGCACCGGCACGCTCTGGCGGGTGAGGACGAGGGCGACCGGCTGGTGGGTGCGGTCGAGCGCGACGCGCCAGGCCTCGGCGACCTCGTTGGCGTCGGCGGGCCGGATCACGTCGAGGCCGGGGATCGCCCGCAGCGAGGCCAGCTGCTCGACCGGCTGGTGGGTCGGGCCGTCCTCGCCGAGGCCGATCGAGTCGTGGGTGAAGACGTGGATCACCGGCAGCTCCATCAGCGCCGAGAGCCGGATCGCCGGCCGGGCGTAGTCGGAGAAGGTGAGGTAGGTCGACCAGAGCGGGCGCAGCTTGGAGAGCGAGAGCCCGTTGGAGATCGCCGCCGACTCGTGCTCGCGGATGCCGAAGTGGATCTGGCGGCCGTCGTAGGCGCCGGGCTCGAGGTCGTGGGCGCCGTCGAAGGTCAGCCGCACCGAGGTCGAGTCGGTGAGGTCGGCCGAGCCGGCGAGCAGCCAGGGCAGGCGCTCGCCGATCGCGTTCTCGACCTGCTGGGAAGCCTTGCGGGTGGCGATCCCCTTCTCGTCTGGGTCGAAGATGGGGATCGCGGCGTCCCAGCCGGCCGGGCAGCTGCACGCTTCTGCTGGGCCTCGATCTCGGCGGCCAGCTCGGGCTCGGCCTGCGCGTAGGCGGCCAGCCGCTCCTCCCAGGCGGCGCGCAGCTCGGCGCCGCGGGCGCCGAGCCCGGCGGCGAAGTGCTCGCGAACCCCCTCGGGGACGAGGAACTGGGCGTCCTCCGGCCAGTCGTAAGCGCGCTTGGTCTCGCGCACCTCCTCCTCGCCGAGCGGCTCGCCGTGGGCGGCCGGGGTGTCGACCTTGTGCGGCGAGCCGTAGCCGATGTGGCTGTCGACGACGATCAGCGTCGGGCGGCCGGTCTCCTCCCTGAACTCCTCGAAGGCGGTCGCGATCAGGTCGGTGTCGTTGGCGTCGCCGACCCGGGCGACGTTCCAGCCGTAGCCCATGAAGCGGGCGGCCGCGTCGTCCTCGTAGGCGATCTGCGTGTGGCCGTCGATCGTGATGTGGTTGTTGTCGTAGACCCAGCAGAGGTTGTCGAGCTTCAGGTGGCCGGCGATCGAGGCCGCTTCGTTGGAGACCCCCTCCATCAGGCAGCCGTCACCGGCGATCGCGTAGACGTCGAAGTCGAAGAGCTCGGCGCCGTAGCGGGCGCCCTGCCACTTGGAGGCGATCGCCATCCCGACCGAGGTCGCCACGCCCTGGCCGAGCGGCCCGGTGGTGGTCTCGACGCCCGAGGTCCAGCGGTACTCGGGGTGCCCGGGAGCGCGCGAGCCGAGCTGGCGGAAGGATTCGATGTCGGCGAGGGAGACCGACGGATCGCCGACGATCTCGTAGTCGGGATCGACCGCCCGCACGCCGGTGAGGTGGAGCAGCGAGTAGAGCAGCATCGAGGCGTGGCCGGCGGAGAGCACGAAGCGGTCGCGGCCCGGCCAGATCGGGTCGGCCGGATCGAAGCGCAGGAAGCGCTGCCAGAGCGTGTAGGCGACCGGCGCCAGCGCCATCGGCGTTCCCGGGTGGCCCGAGTTGGCCTTCTGGATCGCGTCGATCGAGAGGGTGCGGATCGTGTTGATCGCGAGTTGGTCGATGTCGCGGTCCATCCGTTCTCGATCCTATTGGGGCCTATCCCGGCAGGGGTTCCACTTAACTTTTTTGATCGTCGGCTGGAGCCTGTCGAGGGCGGGGTCGGCAAAAAAGTACAAGACGTTCCACCCCTGCCGGGATAGGCTCAGGGTTCGATGCGGGTGACGGTGCCGTCGGCGTTGCTCGCGATCCAGACTGCTTTTGAGCCGACGGCTACGGCGCCGGGGTTGGGAGAGACGCTGATCGGATCGCCGATCACGTCGCCGCCGTCGATCGCGATGCGGGTGACACTGGCCTCGCTGGCGTTGGCGACCCAGACGGTGGTGGTGCCGGCACCGATGCCGCCGGGGCGGGCGCCGACCGGGACAGGGTCGCCGAGGATCGCGCGAATCGACGGGTCCACCCGGGTCACCGTTCCGGAGCGGCTGTTGGCGACCCAGACGAGACCGCCTCCGGTGGTGATGCCGGCGGGCCCGCGGCCGACGCGAATCGGCGCATCGGCCAAAGCGCTGACAAGGTCGATGCGGCGAACGGTCCCGGCTGTGGCGTTGCTGACCCAGACCGCACCTGCACCCGCCGCCAGGCGCAGCGGCGCCGCGCGGGGCGCGATCCCACGCTCGACGCGGCGGTTCGTCGCCGCGTCGATAGCGCTGACCCCGGCGCCGTCCTCGTCGGCGACCCAGAGGCGGCCGGCGGCGAAGGCCACCGCGCCGGGGTGACCGCCAACGGAGATTCGGGCGATGAGCCGGCCCTCGGAGTCGGCGCGCAGCACATCGCCGGTGCGCGGGTTGGAGACCCAGACCGAGCCCGCCCCGATCGCGACCCCCGACACCCCCCTGCCCAGCCGCGTCCTCGACTTCACCTCGCGGGTCTCCGAGTCGATCGCGGAGAGCGTGCCGTCCCGCGCGCTCGTCACCCAGACCGTCTTCGGGCCGACCGCGAGGCGCAGCGGCGGGCTGGCGACGGGGATCGGGTCGGAGACGGAGACGTCGTCGCCGCCGAGGAAGCTGAGGAGGAAGGCGACGAGCAGGACGAGGGCGGCGGTGCCTCCCAAGAAGGCGAAGAGGAACGTGCCGGCGATCGGGCGCCGCCAGCGGCTCAGCCCGACGGCGTCGGGCTCCGTGAGCACCCGCGTCGCCGCCGGCGTCGCGCCCTCGCACTCGTGGGCCGCCTCGATCAGCGCGCTGGCGTTCGGGTAGCGATCGGCCGGGTCCTTGGCGACCGCTCGCTCGATCACCTCGTCCATGCCCCGTGGCAGCTCCGGCTCGCGATCTGCCTCCTTGCGTGCGAAGGGCGACGACCCCGGTCAGCGCCTCGTAGAGGACGCAGCCGAGCGAGTAGACATCGGCTGCCGGGCCCACCTGCTCGCCGCGCCACTGCTCGGGGGCCATGTACTCGACCGTGCCGACGATCGAGGCGCTGCTGCCGGCCTCGGTCCCCTCGATCGCCTTGGCGAGGCCGAAGTCGGAGAGGTAGGCGCGGTCGCCCTCGACCAGGATGTTGTGCGGCTTGACGTCGCGGTGGACGATGCCGGCGACGTGGGCGACGTCGAGGGCGTCTGCGACCTGGCTCAGCAGGGCGATCGCCCGGGCCGGCTCCAGCGAGCCCTCGCGCCGGATCAGCTTGCGCAGGTCGCCGCCCTCGACCAGGCGCATCGCGACGATCAGCTCACCGTCCTCCTCGCGGGCGTCGTAGACGGGCACGACGCCGGGATGGTCGAGACTGGCGGCAAGGCGGGACTCGCGCAGGAACCGCTCGCGGAAGCCGGCCGTCGCCGGCGAGCTCGTGGGCGATCACCTTGAGCGCCACGGGCCGATCGAGCGCAACCTGCGTCGCCCGGTAGACGACGCCCATGCCGCCCCGCGCGATCAGCGAGTCGATCCGGTAGCCGGCGAGCGTCGAACCGATCGAAGGTTCCCCCACGCCGGCGGTTATACCGCCGCGCAACGACGAAGGGCCCCCTCCCGCAGGAGAGGGCCCTTCGCGCTGGAGCCGGGGGGAGTCCGTTGCAGAGCCCCCCGGAACCCGGATGGGCTCAGCGCCTCACCGGCTGCCAGGCGATGACGGGACCGATCGTCGACCCTTCGTCATCGAAGGAGTAAGCCCTCGGCGAGATCGGTGCCGCGCCCGCTGGCGACGTCGATCGCCGAGAGGGACTGCACGCCGTCACTGGCGATGAAGGCGGCGACGCGACGGCCGTCCGAGGAGAAGACGGCATTGGTCTTGGAGCCGTCGGCGACTTCGCTGAGCTTGCGCGCCCGGCCGCGGCCGATCTGCTTCACCCAGAGGCCCTGGTCGCGGCGGAAGAGGACCGTCCTGCCGTCCGGAGCAACGTCTTCGACGAAGGCCGAGCCGGCGCCGTGGACGAGCGGCCGCAGCTTCGTCGTGTCGAGGCGCACCGTGAAGACGTCGGCGTAGGCCGCGGGCCCCGGCTCGCTCTCGCCGCGGCTGAAGACGATGCCGCCCTTGAAGAAGCGGGGCGAGAACTCGTCGTAGCGGTAGGTGAGGCCGATCCGCCTCAGGCCGGCGCCGGACGGGCGCACGGTGTAGACGTCGTCGTTGTAGCCGCTGTCGTGGCGCGGCATGCTGCGCACGAAGGCGATCAGCTTGCCGTCGGGCGAGAACGTCGCTTCGTGCAGGTCTTCGACGAAGTCGACGAGCACGTGGAGGCCCTCGCCGCTGAGCTGCACCGTGTAGAGGTCGCGCGGCCGCTCCGTGCCGGCAGCGTGACGCTCGAAGAGCACGTAGCGGCCGTTGGGGGCGAACTGGGGCCGGGCGTCGACCTCGGGGCCGGAGGTGAGCGGATGCTGGCCGGTGCCGTCGGCGCGCATCGCCCAGACGTCCCCGTCGCGGACGAAGGCGATCCAGCGCCCGTCAGCGGAGAAATCGGGTTGGCTGTCGGTCGAGTTTTCGGTCAGCTGGTTGATATGCCCGTTGCGGGCGGCGTAGAGCCCTCCCTCGGCGACGGCGCCTTCGGAGCCGGCGATCGCCTGCGAGAAGACGACGGCTCCAGACGGGCCGGCGGCCGCGGCGCTTCCAATCGGCAGCAACGCGAGCGCGATGACGGTGAGTAGGAACTTGATCGAACGGTTGAGCATCGGACTCCCCTTTTCAGGTGGATTGCATTTGCACCATGGATGCTCGGGGTCGGGGCCGTGCGCGAAAACGACAGCCGCGGCCTCAACCGAGCCACGTCTGTCCCGGTCCCGGTCAGCGCACACGACCAGTGCCATATTCGCCGTCTATATGACGGTCAATGCAGCATTGGTGCTGCCTAACAGGCGATCGGGCCGGCGCCGCGCTCGGCGCCGGGCTGCCAGACGACCCCGTAGGACGCAACGTTGTGCCCCCTGAGCAGCGTCTGGCGACAGGTGCCGTCAGCGTTCATCGCCCTGATCGCGTTGCCGGTCGGAAAGAGCAGGGAGAGACCGGGAGCGAAGCTGGTGTCCGCGACAGCCTCTACCCAGGCCAGCCGCTGCCCTGAGGGATCCCAGCTGGGCGAGGACTCGACCTTGTCCTCGTTGCGGGTCAGGCGCCTCACTCCCGAACCGTCGAGGTTCATCGTGTACAGCTCGCCGATCACGTAATCGCGGTCCTCTTCGGCTTCGACCAGGGTCGGATTCAGGTAGCCGACGAAGGCGAGGCGCCTGCCGTCGGGGGAGATCACCGCTTCATCGCCCGACACACCCAGCTCGGCCTGGCCGCCGCCGTCCATGCGCACGAGGACGATCTGCGGCCCGTCGAAGTCGTCGTAGTCGTCCGCCTTGCTCAGCACCAGCAGCGATCCGTCGGGGGAAAACGACTCGGGGACGTATTCGAGACCGTTCCTCCACGGGGTCAGCCGCCGCGCCTGGCCGCTTTCCAGGTCGATGATCCAGGTCGTTGTGCTCGAGTAGAACCGGCCCGTCGGCAGGCCAGGCTTGCGCGGCTTCGGGAAGTGCGTCCGCGATCGCGAGAACGCCACCATCGCCCCGTCAGCAGAGAGCACCGGATTGGCCCCGCGGGTGGCGCCGGGGACGGAGCGCGCTCCTCGACCCCCCGCGTCGGCAAGGTAGATGCCAGCCACCTTCCCGCGTGCGCCCACAAACGCGATCGAGCTCCCGTCGGCTCCCCAGCTGGGCCCGTAGAACGGAAACGGCACGAGCGCACGGCGCGCGTCGAGCCTCTGCTTCAGCAGGTGCCTGAACTTCTCGCCCGACGGCCCGAAGGTCGTCAGCGCCATGAACGGGGACTCGGTGGATTCGTCCCGTTCGGAGCCCCTGGTCTCGATCAGCTCCACCGCGGCGAGCCGCGGGCCCGGGGGCGACGACGCGGCGGCAGCGCCGAGCGGCGAGGCCAGGGCGGCGAGACCGAGGACGACGAACGCTCCCAACGCTGCCGGCAGCCTGGTCTTCCCCTGCCGGCAATCCATCGTCCTAGCCACGGTCGAGGCCGAGCTCGATCACGCGGGCGGCGATCAGGCGGGGGCGCTCGCGGCCGGCGTCGCCGGGGACGTCGAGCTTGGCGGCGAGCGCGTCGAGGCGGCGCTGGGCCGTGCGCTCGCTGACGTGGAGCGCCTCGGCGATCTCGGCGCGGGTGGCGGGACGGCCGGCGAAGGCGCCCTCGCTGCGGTAGGGGGCGACCAGGGCCGCGGCGGTCGCCCGCTCCTCCTCGGTGAGCGGCGACCGAGGGCGCCGCGGCGGCGACGGTCGCCTCCGGCCCGGCCGGGGACCGGGTCGGAGACTTCGAGCCGGTGGCCGCCGACGATCAGCGTGTCGCCGTCGCGCAGGCGCCGCGGCCGGTCGAGCGGCTCGCCGTTCAGCGCGGTGCCGTTGCGGCTGTCGAGGTCGGTCGCCATCAGCACGCCGCCGCGGCTCTCGATCTCGAGGTGGTTCCAGGAGACCGCCTCGTCGTCGATGCTGGATGTCGGCCTCGGGATCGCGGCCGATCACCGTGCGCCCGTCGCGCGAGCGGCACCGAGCGCGGCTCGCCCTCGGCTCCCCGTCAGCCAGATCCGCGCGTCCATCTCGCCGCCGAGCATAGAGTCCGCGCCGGTGAGCGACGCGGACGACGAGAAGCGCCTCGCCGCCGAGGCGGCCGCGGAGCTGGTCGAGGACGGGATGACCGTCGGGCTCGGGACCGGATCGACCGTCGCCCACCTGCTGCCGGCGATCGCCGCGCCGCGGGCCTGAGCGGCATCCGCTGCGTCGCCACCTCGGTCGCGACCGAGGAGCAGGCGCGCGAGCTGGGCATCCCGGTCGAGGAGTTCAGCGAGCTGGAGCGGCTCGACATCGCGATCGACGGCACCGACCAGGTGACCCCCGACGGCTGGCTGATCAAGGGCGGCGGCGGCGCCCACCTGCGCGAGAAGATCGTCGCCGCGGCGGCCGAGCGCTTCGTCGTCATCGCCGACTCGAGCAAGCCGGTCGACGCGCTGAGCGGCGCCGGTGCCGCTGGAGCTCTTCGCCTTCGGCCTGCGCTCGACCCTCGCCCGGCTCGGCCCCGAGGTCGAGCTGCGCGACGTGCCCGCGCAGCCCCGACGACGGCGTGATCGCCGACTACCGCGGCGAGATCGGCGACCCGGCCGCGCTCGCGGCCCGCCTCGAGGCCGACCCCGGCATCGCCGCCCACGGCCTCTTCCCGCCGGATATGGTCAGCGAGCTGCTGGTGGGGAGCGGGAGGCGCAGTGAACCGTTTGACGCTCGACCTGACTACCGAGGAGGACCCGCATGACCGACTTCACCGGGCTGAGCATCGCCGGCCGCATCGCCACCCCGAGCGACGCCGACTGGGACGAGGCGCGCCCGGCCTGGAACCTCGCCGCCGACCAGCACCCCGAGCGCGGTGGCGTTCGTCGAGAGCGCCGACGACGTCGCCGCGGTCGTCCGCTTCGCCGCCGCGAACGGCCTCCGGGTCGCCGGCCAGGGAACCGGCCACGGCGCCGCTCCGCTGGGCCCGCTCGACGGCACGATCCTG
This sequence comes from uncultured Solirubrobacterales bacterium, assembly GCA_963801245.1. Taxonomy (GTDB): domain Bacteria; phylum Actinomycetota; class Thermoleophilia; order Solirubrobacterales; family 70-9; genus VRUE01. Next base: position 1,383,831 of record CAWDEA010000002.1, on the reverse strand, counting down.
ATCAAGACCGAGCGGCATGCGCGGGATCGAGGTCGACGCCGAGCGCGCAGACCGCCCGGGTCGAGGCCGGCGTGCTCTCGGCTCGAGCTCGGCGAGGCCGCGAGCGAGCACGGCCTCTGCGTCCTGCCGGGCTCCTCGCCCGACGTCGGCGTCGATCGGCTACACGCTCGGCGGCGGCCTGAGCTGGCTCGGGCGCGCGCCACGGCTTCGCCTGCAACCGGCGTGCGGGCGATCGAGCTCGTCACCGCCGACGGCGAGCCGCGCACGGTCGACGCCGAGAACGACCCCGACCTCTTCTGGGCGCTGCGCGGCGGCGGCGGCGGCTACGCGATCGTCACCGCCCTGCACCTCGACCTGCTGCCGATCGCCGAGGTCTACGCCGGCGCCCTGGTCTTCCCGGCCGAGGTCGGCGCCGACGCGGTGCGCACCTACCGCGACTGGGCGGCGACGGCTGCCGGACGAGGTCACCTCGGTCGTCCGCTTCGTCACCCCGCCGCCGATCCCCGACGTGCCCGAGCCGCTCCGCGGCAAGCCGCTGCTGACGATCGACGGCGCCTGCATCGGCGACCAGGAGGAGCGGAGAAGCGACGGTCGCGCCGCTGCGCGAGATCGGCGAGACGATCATGGACACCTTCGACCAGATGCCGGCCGCCGGGCTCAGCCGCATCCACATGGACCCCGAGAACCCGGTCCCCGGCGATCGGCGACGGGCTGCTGCTCGCGCGAGCTGCCCGACGAGGCGATCGACGCCTGGGTCGGCGTCGTCGGGCCCGGACTCGGGCTCGCCGCTGCTGCTCAGCGAGCTGCGCCACCTCGGCGGCGCCCTCGGCCGGCCGGCCGAGAACGGCGGCGCGCTCTCCAACTCGACGCCGACTTCGCCATGTACAGCGTCGGGATGCCGATGACGCCCGGAGCTGGGCGAGGCGATCCCCGGCCACCTCGACCAGCTCGAGGAGGCGATGGGGCCCTGGGCCGCCGACGGCGGCTACTTCAACTTCACCGAACGCCCCTGCGACGTCGACGCGATCCTGCCGCCCGACGTCTGCGCCCGCCTCGCCGAGGTGAAGCGCCAGTGGGACCCCGACGGACCGGATCGTCGCCAACCACGCGGTCGACGCCTGAGCCGGGTAATGGTAGTGGTACATTTTACCCACTATGGCGTTCATCGTTCCGACTCAGCGCGGGCAGATTCGAGATCCGGGAGTCGCGCGGCACGCCGAAGGGGCCGCGCAGCCGAACCCTCGCCTCCTTCCGGGAGCTGACCGACGAGGTCATCGAGAAGGCCCGCGAGAGGCGGCGAAGCCACCGAGCGCCGAGGAGCTTCGGCGGGCGGCCCGGCGGGCCGGAGCCTCCGGTGGCCCGCCCGCCGGTCGATCGAGCGGCGCGCGAGCTGATCGCCGAGCTGGGCAAGGGGCAGACGGCTCGATCCGACCCTGCGGCAGACTGCTGACCGACCTGCTCGCAGAGGGGACATCGCGAGAGCGACGACCCGTCGCCTGCCCGCGAGGCCGCGCGCTCGGTCGCGAATGGATGGCCGCCACCCCGGAGGAGCGGGGGAGAGCGCTCGTCGACCTGCTCCTCCTCGCCGACGCGCTTCCGCTCGGAGGGCGGAGGGGTAAGCCGCTCGCTTCCCCCGGCTTGACTCCGGAGGCTCGCCATGAGCGCGCCAGTGCGAACCGCAAGCTCGAGCGCAGCCCAGCCTTCCGGACAAGGTGATCGCGATCCACGAAGCACTCGGTGAGGCGCAGGATCCCCCACGCGCTCGGCGGCGCCCTCGCCCTCGCCTACTACGCCGAGCCGCGAGCGACGATCGACATCGACCTCAACGTCTTCGTGCCCGTCGAGCGCTGGCGCGACGTGGTCGACGCCCTCGGCGCCGCTCGGCGTCGACTGCCGACGGGCTCGACGCCGGCCGCGCTGGTGCGCGACGGGCAGTGCCGGCTCTGGTGGGGCGACAACCCCGTCGACCTCTTCTTCGCCTACGACCCGATCCACGACGAGATGCGGAAGCAGGCGCGGCGGGTCCCGTTCGGCGGCGATCACCGTGCCGATCCTCGCGCCGGAGCACCTGGCCGTCTGCAAGGCGATGTTCGACCGGCGCAAGGACTGGCTCGACATCGAGCAGATGCTGATCGCGACCGACGAACTGGACGTCGCCGAGGTCGAAGGCTGGCTGGAGCGAATGGTCGGCCCGGACGACGCCGCGCCTGCAACACCTGCGAGAGCTCGAGATGGTGGCGCTGGATGAGGCTGGCTAGAGCTGGCCGGTACCCGCCGCGGCCTCGTCGGCGACGACGATCATCTCGTCGTTCTCGACCCGGCCGGCGGGGATCGAGGCGTCGCCGGCGAGCAGCTTGGCGAGCGGCTCGCGCTTCTCGGCGCCGGTGACGAGCCAGAGGATGCGGCGGGCGTCGGCGAGGGCCGGGTAGGTGAGGGTCATGCGGCGGTGGCCCTGGTAGGCGCTCTCGGTCAGCGCGACGCGGCGGTCGGTCACCTCGAGGACCGGGTCGCCGGGGACGAGCGAGGCGGTGTGGCCGTCGGGGCCGAGGCCGAGGTGGACGCAGGTCGAGCGGCTCGGGCAGCGAGTCTTCGTACTCGCGCGCCGCCGGCCTCGAGGTCGCGCTGGGTCACCGGCATCGGCCGCAGCGCCGCCTGGTGCTCGATCGAGAGGCCGAGCACCAGGTGGGTGAGGTTGCGGTCCTCGCTGCCCGGCGCGGCGATCCGCTCGTCGACCTGGAACAGCTCGGTCTGCTGCCCACGGCATCTCCTCGTCGTTCGCCGAGGATCGCCAGCATCGCCCAGGGCGCTGCGGCCGCCGCTCATCGCCAGCGAGAACGAGCCGTGCTCCGCGACCGCCGCCGCGCCGGCCGCGGCGATCAGCTCGGCGCCGCGCGCGCGCCGCCGCCTTCTCGTCGGCGACGACCTCGAGCTCGATCGCCATGCGCCTTCTCGCGCCTAGGACGCCTTCTCGTCGTGGCCGCCGAACTGCTTGCGCATCGCCGAGAGCACCTTGTCGCCGAAGTCGTCGAGGCCGCGCGAGGAGAAGCGCTCGTACAGCGCCGTGGTCAGGACCGGCGCGGGCACGCCCTCGTCGATCGCCGCGATCGAGGTCCAGCGGCCCTCGCCGGAGTCCGAGACGCGGCCGGCGAAGTCGGAGAGGTCGGGCGATTCCTGCATCGCGGCCGCGGTCAGGTCGAGCAGCCAGGAGCCGATCACGCTGCCGCGCCGCCAGACCTCGGCGACCTCGGGCAGGTCGAGGTCGTACTGGTAGTACTCGGGCTGCTCCAGCGGCGCGGTCTCGGCGTCGGCCTCGCGCTCGACCTTGCCGGCGTTGGCGTTCTTGAGGATGTTGAGGCCCTCGGCGTAGGCGGCCATCAGCGCCGTACTCGATCCCGTTGTGGACCATCTTCACGAAGTGGCCGGCGCCGTTGGGGCCGCAGTGCAGGTAGCCGTTCTCCGCCGGCGAGGGATCGCCGCGAGCGGCCCGGGGTGCGCTCCGCCGACTCGACGCCCGGGGCCAGCGAGGCGAAGATCGGGTCGAGCCGCTCGACCGCCCCGTCGGGGCCGCCGATCATCAGGCAGTAGCCGCGCTCGAGGCCGAAGACGCCGCCGCTGGTGCCGCAGTCGACGAAGTCGATCCCCTGCTCGCGCAGCTTCTCGGCGCGGCGGATGTCGTCGCGGTAGTAGGAGTTGCCGCCGTCGACGATCGCGTCGCCGGGCTCGAGCACGGCGGCGACGTCCTCGACCGTCTTCTCGGTGATCTCGCCCGCCGGGACCATCACCCAGACCGAGCGCGGCGCGCTCAGCTTCGAGGCCAGGTCCTGCAGCGAGGAGGCGCCCTCGGCGCCCTCGCCGGCCAGCGCGGAGACCGCGTCGGGGTTGACGTCGTAGGCGACGATGCGGTGGCCGTCGCGCATCAGCCGCCGCGCCATGTTGGCGCCCATCCGGCCGAGTCCGACGATTCCCAGCTCCATGTCGCAACCCTACGGCGACGCCTGATGTCGCGACCGGCGTGGCACTGCGACTGGGATAGCCTGGCGCAGCCGATGGCCGAGAGCCGACGGCGAATCGCGACGGACGCCGCCGGCCGACGTGCTGACGATCTTCGGCATCAGCGGCGACCTGGCGAAGAAAATGACCTTCCGGGCGCTCTACCGGCTCGAGGCGCGGCGGCAAGCTCGACTGCCCGATCGTCGGCGTCGCGATCGACGACTGGGACGATCGAGCAGCTGCGCGAGCACGCCCGCGAGGCGATCGGCGCCACCGTCGAGCGACCCCGACGAGGACGTCTTCGGCCGGCTCGCCGCGCGCCTCTCCTACGTCCAGGGCGACTACGCCGACCCGGCGACCTTCGAGCGGGTCGGCGAGGCGATCGGCGAGCGCGAAGCGGCCGGTCTTCTACCTCGAGATCCCCCCCTCGCTCTTCGCGACCGTGGTCCAGGGCCTGGGCGAGCGCCGGGCTGACCGAGAACGCCCACGTCGTGATCGAGAAGCCCTTCGGCCACGACCTCGAGTCGGCGCGGGCGCTCAACGCCGAGCTGCGCGAGGTCCTCGACGAGGAGCCAGATCCTGCGCATCGACCACTACCTCGGCAAGGAGCCGGTGATGGACATCACCTACCTGCGCTTCGCCAACTCGGTGCTGGAGCCGGTCTGGAACCGCGAGCACGTCTCCCACGTGCAGATGACGATCGCCGAGGACTTCGGGGTCGACGACCGCGGCCGCTTCTACGACGCGGTCGGGGCGATGCGCGACGTGATCCAGAACCACGCCCTGCAGGTGCTCGCGCTGGTCGCGATGGGGCCGCCGACCGGCAACCACCACGACTCGATCCGCGACAAGAAGCTCGAACTCTTCAAGGCGATGCGGACGGCCGACCCGAAGCGCTACGTGCGCGGCCAGTACGACGGCTTCCGCGACGTCAAGGACGTCGCCCCCGACTCGACCACCGAGACCTTCGCCGCGGTCGAGCTGGAGATCGACAACTGGCGCTGGAGCGGCGTCCCCTTCTTCATCCGCGCCGGCAAGAGCCTGCCGGTGAAGGCGAGCGAGGTGAGCGTCGTCTTCAAGCGCCCGCCGCAGCTCGGGGTCGGCGCCGGGCAAGCGGCCGGACCCGAACCAGATGACGGTGCGGATCGAGCCCGACGCCCGGCGCCCGCATGCGCCTCTTCGCCAAGGAGGCGGGCGAGGAGGCCTTCGAGCCGGCCGACCTCGAGGTCCTCTTCGAGAAGGTCCCGGGCGAGGAGCCCGAGCCCTACGAGCGCCTGCTCGGCGACGCGCTCGCCGGCCGCACCAGCTCTTCACCCGCCAGGACACGGTCGAGGAGACCTGGCGGATCGTGCAGCCGCTGCTCGACGAGCCGGGGCCCGTGCACCCCTACGAGCCAGGGACCTGGGGACCGAAGGAGGCGGACAAGCTGACCCGCGGCATCTGCCAGTGGTCGGAGCCCTGGCTGCCGGGCTGACCCGACCCTTCGAGCGCAATCCCGGGCGCCGTGCTAGGCTTTGGCACCCCTAATTAGGGGTGCCTAACGTCGTTGCGCCCCCGGAGCAGAGGAAAGACTCGAACTGATGATTCCCACCCTCGTCATCGCCCTGCGTGAGGGCGTCGAGGCCGCCCTGATCGTCGGCATCATCGCCGCGTTCCTGGTCCGGGAGGGACGCCGCGACGCGATCAAGCAGATGTGGATCGGTGTCGGGATCGCGGTCGCGATCTGCGTCGGGATCGCCGTCCTGCTCAGGGTCGTCGGCGAGCAGCTCCCCCAGCGCGAGCAGGAGGGGCTGGAGACCGTGATCGGGCTGATCGCGGTCGCTGCCGTGACCTACATGATCGTCTGGATGCGGCGCAACGCGCGCGGGATCAAGGCGGCGCTCGAAGGCAGCGCCGCGCACGCGCTGGCCCGGCGGCTCGACGATGGCGCTGGTCGCGATGGCGTTCCTCGCCGTCCTGCGCGAGGGCTTCGAGACCTCCGTCTTCATGCTCGCCGCCTTCCAGGACTCGACCGACACGACCGCCGCCGGCGCCGGGGCCGTGATCGGGCTGGTCGCCGCGATCGCGATCGGGCTCGGCATCTACCGCGGCGGCGTGCGGATCAACCTCAACCGCTTCTTCCGCGTCACCGGCCTGATCCTCGTCTTCGTCGCCGCCGGGCTGCTCGCCACCTCGCTGCACACCGCCCACGAGGCCGGCTGGTTCAACGGCCTACAGGGCCAGGCCCTCGACCTCACCTGGCTGGTCCAGCCGGGGACCGTCTCCGGCTCGCTGCTGACCGGGATGCTGGGCCTGCAGCCGACCCCGACGGTCGGCGAGGCCGCGATCTACGTGCTCTACGCGGTGCCGATGGCCTTCTACGTCCTCTGGCCCGACCGTTGGGCAAGGCGGGCGCCGGCGCGGTCGACGCAGACCGCCCCTGCCGAGATCCCGGCCTAGCGCCGCCAGACCCGACCTTTCACCGTCCACGAACAAGGAGCGCCTGCCCAGATGAACCGAAACGCCGTCCGCCCGATCCTCGCCGTCGCGGCCTGCGCAGCCACCGCGGTCTTCGCGACCGCCTGCGGCTCCAGCGAAGACGTGCCGGAGAACGCCGCGACGAGATCCTTCCAGCTGACCGACGCGGGCTGCGTGCCCAACACGGCGGCGGCGCCCGCGGGTCCGATCGTGTTCGAGGTCGAAAACGCCGGGACGTCGAAGGTGACCGAGTTCGAGGTGATGGACGGCGACGAGATCCTCGGCGAGAAGGAGAACCTCTCCGACGGACTCTCCGGCAGCTTCACGCTCACCCTCGACGCCGGCGAGTACACGCTCTACTGTCCGGGCGGCGAGGACGAGCGCGGCACGCTGACGGTGCGGTAGGCGGGCAAACCGCCACCCGCCGGTCGGCGTCTTAGGCTGAACCGGTGTTGACGGAAACGACAGGGCGCGCGGACGAGCTGCTGGCGAGGCTCGGCTTCGCCAGCTGGCGACCGGGGCAGCGCGAGGCGGTCGAGGCCGCGCTGGAAGGGCGGGACTCGCTGATCGTGATGCCGACCGGGGGCGGCAAGAGCCTCTGCTACCAGCTTCCCGGACTGGCGACCGAGGACCTGACGATCGTCGTCAGCCCGCTGATCGCGCTGATCAACGACCAGTGGCAGCGGCTGACCGCGGCCGGACACCCGGTGGCGATGATCTCCTCGGGGATGAGCGCCGAGGCGGCGCGAGCCGCGCTCGAGCAGGTCCGCGGCGGCGCGGCGCGGATCGTCTACTGCTCTCCCGAGCGCTTCGCCTCGCCCGTCTTCCTCGACGCGCTCGCCCAGCGCCGGATCGACCTGCTCGCCGTCGACGAGGCGCACTGCGTCTCGGAGTGGGGTCACGACTTCCGCCCCGACTACCTGCGCCTGCCCGAGATCGCCGAGCGGCTCGGCCGCCCGACCGTTATGGCCTGCACGGCGACGGCGACGAAGGCCGTCGCGGCCGAGATCGTCAACCGCTTCGGCCTGCGCGAGCCGCTTCAGGTGCGCTCCGGCTTCGACCGTCCCAACCTCTCCTTCGACGTCGTGCCGCTGGAGGGCAAGGGCTCCATGGCGCGGCGCCTGGCCCTGCTCGAGGCCGGGCTGGGCGACCCGGCCAACCGGCCGGCGATCGTCTACTGCGGCACCCGGCGCGACACCGACGAGCTCGCCGCGCACCTGCGCGAGCGCGGGCTGCGGGCGCTCGCCTACCACGCCGGGATCGAGGCCGAGGGCCGCAGCGCCGCCCAGGCGAGTTTCATGCGCGGCGAGACCGAGATCGTCGTCGCCACAAACGCCTTCGGCATGGGCGTCGACAAGGCCGACGTTCGCTCGGTCTGGCACATGACGATCCCGACCAGCCTCGAGGCCTACTACCAGGAGGCAGGGCGCGGGGGCCGTGACGGGCTGCCGGCGCGGGCGGTCCTGCTCGCGATGAAGTCCGACCTCGGCCGGCTCGTCCGCTTCAACGAACAGCGCAGCGGCGACCCCGACCTGGCGATCGCCCGCGAGCGCGGCTGGCGCGACTACCGGACGATCAAGTCGTTTGTCTACTCCGAGCGCTGCCGCAGACGCAGCGTCCTCGACCACTTCGGCGACCGCGAGGCGGGCCGGCCGCTGAACCGCTGCTGTGACGTCTGCGACCCGGTCGAGTGGCTGCCCGACCCGGAGACGATCGCGGTGCGCCCGCCGCGGCGGGCCAAGGCCGCCGCGGCGCCCCCGGCCGACCTCTCCGAGGCCGACGCGCCTTTGTTCGAGCAGCTGAAAGCGTGGCGGCTGAAGGCCGCCGAGGGCAAGCCGGCCTACACCGTCGCCCACAACACGACGCTGACCGCGATCGCCACGACCCGCCCCACCGACGAGCAGAGCCTCGCCGCGATCCGCGGCGTCGGCCCCAGCTTCGTTGCCAAGCACGGCGCCGACGTGCTTGGGATCGTCGCCGGCAGCGGATCGATCGCCGCGCCCGAGTGTTAAGGCCACACGTCTCACGTTCTCTCCCGCCAGCGGGCCGGTGTCACCAACACCTCCGATTCGGGCTCGCCGGCGGGAAGGGACCGCTACCTTGGCGGTCGAATCAGGCTCGAACGCATGCACCGAACGCGAACGCGAAAGCCAACGGCACTGATCGCGCTGGCCGCGGTCCTGATCGGCCTGGCCGGGGCCGCCAGCGCCGAGGCCGGCGCGCTGCTGCCGCGCGGCAAGCAGGTCTTCTTCGGGGTCAGCGACACCGGGGACCCGGCTGACTTCGGCCAGTTCAGCACGGCGCTGAACAAGCACCCGGCCCTGATCGAGACCTTCCGCACCTGGGGCTCCGACTTCCCCGAGTCGATCGAACGCTGGCAGGAGGCGCGGGCGCGGCCGGTCCTGCACTTCACCACCGCCGACACGGGCGACGGCCACGAGCTGATCAGCCCGCGGGCGATCGCCCAGGGCTACGGCGACGATTACCTGATCCGCCTCAACCGGCTCTTCTGGGAGAAGCAGATGCGCGCCTACATCCGGCCGCTGGGCGAGCCCAACCGCTGCCTCAACGTCTACGCCTCCTACGACTGCGAGGGCAGCCCCCGCGACGCCGCCCACAGGCCGCGCTGGTACCGGCTCGCCTTCCGCCGCATGTTCGTGATCCTGCACGGCGGCGGCAAGCGGCGGGCGATCGACCGGCGCCTGGCCGAGGCCGGCCTGTCGCGCCGCTGCGCAGCGAGGTGGCGGGCCTGCCGCGGGCCCCGATCGCCGTCATCTGGAGCACCCTGCCGGCCGGCTCGCCGACGGTGCCCCAGAACCGCCCGCGCCACTTCTACCCCGGCGATGACTGGGTCGACTGGGTCGGCACCGACTTCTACTCCGACAACCAGGACTGGAAGGCGCTGGGCGGCCTCTACAGGCGCTTCTCGAACAAGCCCTTCGCGACTCCCCGAGTTCGGCGTCTCCAGCGGCGACGACCCGGCCTTCGTGCGCAAGCTGTTGACCTGGGTGGACCGCCACCGCCGCTGCAAGATGCTCGTCTACTACCAGGACTTCGGCTCGTCCAGCTCCTACCGGATCCAGAACTACCCCGTCCAGCCTCGCCGTGCTCGACAGCTGGCTGCACCACCCGCGCATCCCCCACTTCGCGCCGAACTTCCCGGTGGCGCCGCCGCCCCCGCCGGGCGGGGTTGCCCCGAAGTCGCTAACGCGCCTCGACGCGGCGCGCGACCGCGGCCCTGTACCTGTAGGGCTGCAGCGCGGTGATGCTCGAGTAGCCGATGAGGTAGATGCGGCGCCCGTCGGAGATCACCGGCGTGTAGGTGCCGCGGCGGTAGCGGAAGACCGCGCTTGCCGCTGCGCATCATGAAGCCGACGGTCGAGTTGTAGGTGAACTCGGCGGCGTAGACGATGTCGCCCACGGCCGAGTCAGCGAGCCGATCACCTGGCCACCGGCCGAGCGGCTCCAGCGCAGGCTGCCGTCCTCGGCGTCGAGCGCGTAGACGTTGCCGTCGAAGGAGCCGATGTAGACGGTCGGCGGGCTGTGGCGGGTGTTGGCGACGGTCGGGCCCGAGTAGGCGTAGCCGCCGGTCGAGTAGCTCCAGGCGAGCGTCCCGTCCCGGCGGTCGAAGCTATAGACGCGGGAGTCGTTGTTGCCGGCGTAGACGCGGCCGAAGGCGACGGCGGGGGTCGAGTAGAACTGGCCCGAGGTGCCGAACCCCTGGCCGAGCGAGTCGGTCTGCCACCTGATCCGGCCGGTCTTGGCGTCGACCGCGTTCATGTAGCCGCCGTAGTCGCCGACGTAGAGGGTGCCGCCGTAGTAGGCGGGCGCCGACTTGACCGGGCCGCCGAGGCCGGTCGCCCAGCGCACGTTGCCGCTGATCGTGCTCAGCGCGTAGAGGTTGCCGTCCTCGCAGCCGAAGTAGACGGTGCGCCCGATCACCACCGGCGAGGACTCGGCCCGACCGGGCAGCGAGCGCTTCCAGATCGTCTTGCCGGTCTTCGCGTCGAGCTTGACGATGTGGCCGGGACGTCAGGTTGACGATGTAGAGCCGGTGCTTCGAGTACGCCGGCGAGGAGGCGTTGAGGCGGCCGATCGCTGCGCTCCCACAGCACCTTTCCCGTATCGGCGTCGAGCGCGCGGGCGGTGCCGTTGTTGTCGACGAAATAGAGCTTGCCGCCGACGTAGATCGGCGGGAACTCGAGCAGCGGCCGGTCCTTGTAGCGCCAGAGCTTGCGGAAGGGCGGCTTCACCCCCTTCGCCGGGCAGGTAGCGGGTGCGGGCCGGGTTGAGGCCGAAGACCGGCCAGTTGACCGCCTTCGCCTTCGGTTTGGGCGGCTTCTGGGGCTTGAAGGCGGCGTTGGGGTTGTGGACGTCGGGCGGGCCGCTTGAGCACTTGGTAGGCGAGGAACCCGGCCGCGGCGATCGCGAGCACGCCGCCGGCGATCAAGCCGACCGCGATCCCCCGCCGCGTGTGCCAGAAGTGGCTGACGGCGCCCCATGCGCCCACGAGCGCCGTTCTCCAGAAGCCCTTCAGCGGCGCAGCTCCCACATCTCGATGAAGCCGAGGTCACGGAAACCGAGGCGCTCGTAGAGCGGCGCGCCGGCCCGGGTCGCCTGCAGCGAGGCGGTGGTCTTGCCCGCATCGCGGGCCTCCTCGAGCGCCCGGTGCATGAGCCAGCTCGCGATTCCCCGCCCACGCTGCTCGGGTGGCGTGGCGACGCCGGTGATGCAGCAGTCCTCGCCGACCTCGATCGCGCCGACGCAGCCAGCCGGCTCATCGCCGTCGAACGCGCCGTGCCAGCGGATCGACGTCTCGCCGGCGAGCCCGGCGCGGAAGCCGTCGGGGCCATAGCCGTAGGCGAGGTCGTTGAGCTCGGCGCAGGCTGCAGCGTCGATCGGCCCGGGGTCGATGCCCGCCGGGGCCGGCGGCCCCGCGCCGAGGCCGGTGCAGCTCCATCGCCATCGCCCGCGGTTCGGCGTCGAGGGCGTGGCCGCGGCTGGCGAGAAGGCGGGCGGTCTCGCGGTCGGCGTCTGGGACCCAAACGGTCCAGGCCCTCACACCGTGGGACTCGTAGAGGGCTTCCAGCGAGTCGAGCTCGCCGGCGAGGGCGGCCGGGTCGGTGTAGAAGACGCCGTTGAAGAGCGACCGCTGGGGAGAGGCGGGCACGATCGAGGCGATCAGGCCCTCGCGGCGGATCAGGATCGAGTCCGGAGCGCCGCTGCCGAACGCCTCCACCTCCTCGCGGACGCCCTCGATCGCGCGGCGTCTCAGCTCGTTCTCGTCGACGCGCGGGCTCATCCGCGCCCGTTCAGCCTCCGGACGCAGCGCGCCGCTCGGACTCGGCGACGACCCCGTCGACCAGCCCCTTGACCCCCTGCTTGACGGCCGCGACCACGACCGCCCCGACGACGGGGACGGTCGGGTGCGTCCGCACCGCGTAGACCATCTTCGTCCCGTTGCCGTTCGGCGTCAGCTCCACGGTCCCGACATGGTCGCGAACCGGCAGCCCGGAAAGCAGCGTGTAGGAGAAGCGGCTCGGCTCCTCGTAGGCGATCACTTCCTCTCGCAGTGGCGGCCCGACCGCGGTCAGCTTGCGGATCGCCCCGACGCCGTTGGGAGCGGGATCCCCCTCCCGCTCCAGCTCGGACTTGCGCAGACGGCGTGAGCTCCGCGTAGCCGCCGATGGTCGGTGAGCACGTCGAAGACGACCTCGGGCGGCGCATCGACCTCGCGAACGAAAGTGAAGCTGGCCACGGCGCCGAAGGCTACAGGAGCGCCGCCCCTACGCCAGCTTCCAACGCTGCGGATCGGTCCCCTCGACCGGCTCGACCTCGCCGAGGATCGCCAGGTGGTCGAGGCAGGAGAGGACGATCTGCAGGACCCAGGCGCTGACCGGCGTGTTGACGTTCTCGGCGCCGACGATGTCGGCGACGATCTCGAAGGGCGGCTTCTCCCCCTCGGCCAGGGACTCGCGCACCTTGCCCAGCAGCTCGTCGACCTGGCGCCGCGCCTCGGCGATCTTGGCCTCGGGGTCGCGGAAGGGGCGGCCGTGGCCGGGCAGGCACGAGGTCGACCTCGAGCGGCTCGACCTCGTCGAGGCTGCGCAGGAACTCGCCGACCGGGTCGGGCGTGTGGCCGTGGTCGAAGAAGAGCACGGTGCGGCCGAGCAGGTGGTCGCCGGAGATCATCAGCTTGCGCTCGGGCTGGTGCAGGACGACGTGCGAGGGGGCGTGGCCGGGCGTCTCGTGGACCTGCCAGGTGCCGAGGTCGGTCTCGACCTCGACCCCCGGCAGCAGGTCGCGGTCGGGCTCGACGATCGCGTCGATGCCGGTTGTCGTCGTCGCTCGCTGCGGGACTCGCGGTAGCGCTCCAGCGCGGCCGGCGGGCACGCCGCTCTGCCGCGCCACCTCGATCCGCTGCTCGAGCGCGGCGGCCGGGTCGTCGGCGAGCAGCCGCACGTGCTCCCAGGCGGGGTGCATCCAGAGCTCGCAGCCGGCGCCCTCGACGATCGGCGCCGCCAGCCCGTAGTGGTCGGTGTGGGAGTGGGTGCAGACGAGCAGGCGCACGTCCTCGAGGCCGAAGCCGGCCTGGGCGAGGGCGAGGTCGAACTGGCGCAGCCGCCCCTTGCCGCCGATCCCGGTGTCGAAGAGGACGATGCCGCCGTCGGCGGCGACCGCCCAGACGTTGCCGTGCGGCACGCCCGGCCAGGGCAGCGGCAGGCGCAGCCGCCAGACGCCCGGCAGCACCTTCTCCGTGCGCGGCGCCTCCGGGCCGCTTGCGGTCCGTCATCGCCGGGATCCTCGCAGGCACAGGCGATCCGCCGCGTGGCGACCGTCAGCTGGAGTAGGTTGGCCGGCGCAATGGAGTCGAGCAGCCCCAAGCGCGCCGGCCTCGTCCTCGCCGCGCTGATCCTGGTCGCCGCGGTCGCCAACCTCAACCTGGCGGTCGCCAACGTCGCCCTGCCCGACATCGGCAAGGCGTTCGACGCCGGCCAGACGACGCTCAACCTGATCGCCGTCGGCTACTCGCTCGGGCTGGCGACCTCGGTCCTCTACCTGGGCGCGCTCGGCGACCGCTACGGGCGCAAGATGATGCTGCTGCTGGGGATGGGGCTCTCGATCCCGGCCTCGCTGCTGGCCGGCTTCGCCCCCTCCGACGGGGTCCTCTTCGTCGCCCGCGTGCTCGGCGGCGTCGCCGCCGGCATGGCCTTCCCGACCACGCTGGCGCTGATCACGGCGCTGTGGTCGGGCGCTGCCCGAACCCGCTCGATCGCCCTCTGGTCGGCGATCGGCGGCGCGATCGCCTCGCTCGGGCCGCTGCTCTCGGGCGCGCTGCTGGAGCACTTCGACTGGGGCTCGGTCTTCCTCGTCACCCTGCCGCTGGCGGCGCTGGCCCTCTTCATGGCCTGGCGCTACGTCCCCGCCCACGTCAACGAGACCACCGAGCCGGTCGACAACCTCGGCGGCATCCTCTCGATCCTCCTGGTCGCGGCGCTGGTGCTGGGCATCAACCTCGCTCCGGTGCCCGGCAAGGGCGCGCTGGCGATCGGGCTCGGCGTCGTCGCCGCTCGCCGCGACCGGCGCCTTCGTCCTCCGCCAGCGGCGCGCGCGCTCGCCCGCTCTACGACCTCGAGGTCGCCGGGCGGCGCGATCTTCTGGGTCGCGGCCTGCGCCGGGATCATCGTCTTCGGCTCGCTGATGGGGGCGATGTTCATCGGCCAGCAGTTCCTCCAGAACGTGCTCGACTACTCGACCCTCGACGCGGGCCTGGCGATCCTGCCGGCGGCGGTGCTGATGGTGATCGTCGCGCCGCGCTCGGCGAAGCTGGTCGAGGCCCGCGGCGCCCGCTTCACCCTGCTCGTCGGCTACGTCTTCTGCGTGCTCGGCTTCCTCACCATGCTGCTGCTCTGGAAGGAGGACATCTCCTACTGGAAGGTCGGGCTCGGCTACGCCTTGATCGGGATCGGGGTCGGCTTCGCCGGCACACCGGCCTCGCACTCCCTGACCGGCTCGGTGCCGGTCAAGCGGGCCGGGATGGCCTCGGGCACCGCCGACCTGCAGCGCGACCTCGGCGGCGCGATCATGCAGTCGATCTTCGGCGCCCTGCTGACCGCCGGCTACGCGGCCGCCGCCGGCGCCGCGATCGCCGCCTCCCCCGAAGCGAGCCAAGGTCACCGAAAACGTCGAAGGCGAGCTGACCAAGTCCTTCTCCAGCGCCGCCGACACTCGCCGCCCAGTACCCCCGGTACAGCGAACAGATCATCGCCGCCGCGAAGACGTCCTTCCTGCAGGGCGACGAGTGGGCCTACACCGCCGGGATCGTCGCGATCCTGCTCGGCGCCGCGCTGGTCTTCTTCCTCTTCCCGAAGCAGCGACGAGGAGCAGGCGCTGCTCGCCCGCTACCACGCCGAAGACGCGCTGAGCGCGACGCCACTCTCGCGCTCAGCGCGACGCTGCGCGAAGGGGAGCGGGTGACGCCGCTGGAGCTCTTCTTCGACCTCGTCTTCGTGCTGGCGATCACCCAGTGCACGGCGCTGATGTCCCACCACCCGACCTGGGCGGGCCTGGCCCAGGGGCTGCTGGTGCTCGGCATGCTCTGGTGGGCGTGGACCGGCTACGCCTGGCTGACCAGCGTCATCGACCCCGAGGAGGGCGCGGTGCGACTGGTGATGTTCGGCGCGATGGCGGCGCTGCTGATCGTCTCGCTCTGCGTGCCGGAGGCCTTCGGCGAGCCTCGCCCTCGTCTTCGCGCTCGCCTACGGCGTCGTGCGGGTCGCCCACATCGCCCTCTTCATGCTCGCCAGCCCCGAGGACGACGGGCTGCGCCACTCGGTGCTCGGCCTCGCGATGAGCACCGCGGTCGCGGTCGCGCTGCTCGCCATCGCCTCGCTCTTCGACGGCCTCGCCCAGGGGGCGCTGTGGGCGCTCGCGCTGCTTCCTCGACATGGGCGGCCCCTACTTCTTCGGCTCCGAGGGCTGGAAGCTCGTCCCCGAGCACTTCGCCGAGCGCCACGGGCTGATCGTGATCATCGCCCTCGGCGAGTCGATCGTCGCGATCGGCGTCGGCGCCGCCGGCGCGCTCAGCCTCGGCATCGCCGCCGCCGCGGTCCTCGGCGTCGCCCTGACCGCGGCGATGTGGTGGATCTACTTCGACGTCGTCGCGATCGTCTCCGCCCGCCGCCTCGCCGAGGCCGAGCCGGGCCGGGTCCAGAACGAGATGGCGCGCGACTCCTACTCCTACCTGCACCTGCCGATGGTCGCCGGGATCGTGCTCGTCGCCCTCGGCCTGAAGAAGACGATCGGCCACTTCGACGACCACCTCGACACGGTGCCCGCCTTCGCCCTGCTCGGCGGCGCTCGCCGCTCTACCTGCTCGGCCACGTCGCCTTCCGCTACCGCCACATCCACACGATCAACCGCCAGCGCCTGCTGCTGGCGATCGTGCTCCTGCTCCTGGTCCCGGTGGCGACCGAGATGCCCGCGCTCGCCGCCCTCGCCGTCGCCAACGTCGCTGATCTGGGCGATGATCGCCTACGAGACCCGCAGCTACGGCGAGGGCCGCCGGCAGGTCCGCCGCCCTCAGGGAGAGGCCGCCTGAGCCCAAACGATCGTCGAGTCTGCATTTACCCCCGCTGAGGAGGGGTAAATGCAGATTCGAAGTTGCAGATGCGCTGGAGCGGTGCTCGACGTCACCGACGCCGGCGGGGTCCCAGGGGGTGCTCGAACTCCTGCATCAGGCCGGCGACGGCGAAGCAGAGGGCCCCGGTGAGCGTGCCCCAGTTGGCGATGCCGGTCGCCAGCGCATCGCCCGTCGACGGGCGGACGAAGGAGGCGACGGCGGAGACCATGAAGAGGATCGAGCCGAGCTGGTTGACCGCGACGATCCACCAGCCGAGATCGCGGCGGACCCAGAAGCGCCAGCCGCCGCCGATGCCGACCATCGCCAGGTGGCCGGAGACGAGGAAGAGCGCGCAGCCGACCATGTCGGGCGACCAGACGAGGCGATCGACTTCGGCCGGGCTCAGTTCCTGGATGAACGAGTCGACCAGGTTGATCGCGAAGACCAGCGTGCCGGCGAAGAGGGCGACGGCACTCAGCCACTGCAACCGCCGCGGCTCGCGCGACCACCAGCGCCAGCGGCCCTCGGGGAGCTCGGCCTCCAGCCCCCCTTCGGGCTCGTTGACCACCTGGACGACCGAGGCATAGCCGCCGGTGCTGAAGAAGACCCCGCCGACGAGATAGACGGTCGCGCAGACGGTCGCCTCGACCCCGGCCTGGGCCAGCGCCGCGCCGATCGCGAACAGCGACCCGCCCACGACGAAGGCCGTGGCGGCCACCGTGTTGGTGCGCCGCAGTCTCCGCTGCACGTCAATGGGCCGGTGCTCAGTCATCGAGGTAACGACGCGTACCGAGATTAGACAGCATTAGTATTGTGGTTGGCGACAGTGCCCAAAGCATTTCGACGCCATGCGTGGCTCTCTCTTGCCTTCGTGCTGGCCCTGTGGGCCGGTTGCGGCGGCAGTGAGGATTCAACCGAATCCTCCGCGTCCGGTGGCCTGCCAGAGACAATCACGATCGGCGCCGCGATCGCCAAGAGCGGCTGGCTCGCCCCCTACGACGCCAGCATCTCCGCGGTCGAACAGCTCGTCGACGAAGTCAACGCACGGGGCGGCATCGACGGCAGCAAGCTCGAGGTGATCCAGGTCGACAACCGCTCCGACCCCCAACAGGCCCCGATCGCCGCGCAGGAGGCGGTCGAACGGGGAGCCGACGTGCTGCTCTTCAGCAGCGAGTCGCTCACCGCCTCCGCGGCCGCGCCGGTGGCCGAAGAGAACAACGCGCTCAACTTCAGCCTCTCCGCCAACGAACCCGGCTTCGGCCCGCCGACCACCGGCCGGCTCTCCTTCAGCGCCTACCCGAGCGTGCTCAGCGAGGCGAGCGCCGACGCCACCTTCCTGCACGAAAAGGGGATCGAGCGCCCGTTCCTCCTGCGCGACACGGCGATCATCTACGGCAAGGCCTACTGCGCGGGATTCCAGGAAGCCTGGGAACACCTCGGCGGCTCGATCGTTGGCTCCGCCGACTTCAAGAACGAAGACGCCTCGATCGCGAGCCAGGTCAGCCAGCTGAAGAAGTCCGACGCCGAGGCGGTGGTGATGTGCTCATACCCGCCGGGTGGAGCGGCAGCGGTGAAGCAGGTCCGCGACGCGGGCGTCGCGGTGCCGATCATCGCCACCGGCTCCTTCGACGGCACCTACTGGCTGAAGGGCATCTCCAACACCAAGGACATCTACGTCGCCCTCAACGGCTCCTCCTACGACCCGCCCAACGAGGCGGCGGCGAAGCTGTACGAAAAGCTGGAAAAGGCGGGGGTCGAGACCGACGTCTCCAGCGTCCTGCTCTCGGCCTACGCCGCCGGCCAGCTGATCGTCGACGCGATCGAAGAGACCGACAGCGTCGACGGCAACGCGCTCGCCGACGCACTCGAGGCTCGGCCTCACCAGACCGTCCTCGGCAAGATCTCCTACACCAAGGACTTCCACTACGCGAACGGCAACTGGCCGATCTACGTGTACGCGAACGGCAAGCCGAAGCTCATCACCACCATCGCTCCGCAGTTCCTGCCCGAGTACAGCGGCTAGTGGTCTCCGGTTTTCTTAAACAAAATGCGAAGGTAACCTGTATCCAAATGGCCAAGCCCAAACAACCGGTTCGGGGTCGGCCCAAGCAATCGTCCGACGTTCCCCTTGCCGGCAGCCGCAAGCTGGATCGAGAGAGCGAGGTACCGCTCTACTTCCAGCTCGCCGCGGAGCTGCACCGAATGCTGGAGCTCGGCACCTGGGAGCCCGGCGCCCGCTTTGCCACGGAACGCGAGCTGGAGGAGGAGTTCGAGGTCTCCCGCGCGGTGATCAGGCCGGCCCTCGACCTCCTCGTCGGCGACGGCACGATCTTCCGGGTCAAGGGCTCGGGCGCCTTCGTCTCCGCGCCCCGCACCGAGGTCGAGGTGGGCGGTCTGGTGAGGTTGTGGGCAAGCGGCGCTCGCGATCGCTCGGTGTCTGTGATCAGCGCGCGCAAGCGCGCCCCCGACCGGACGGTTGCCCATTTCCTCCAACTGGGCAAATCGCGAGCCGAGATCGCCCAGGTGACGGCGGTGGTCGACATCGGCGAGCCGTCGGCCTTCGTAGTCGACTCCTACTCCTCGATCCCCCGCCTTCCGTGGCTTCTCCCCACGGCCGAGGCGTTAGCAAGCGGCGATAACCCGCCTCGGCCCGGCAAGCTGGAGCTCACCCGCAGCACCGTCTCGGTCGAGCACACCTTCTTCAGCGGGTGGGCGGCGTCGCAGGTGGGCTCCGCGGCAGGCAGTCCGGCTCTGATCGGGCGCTTCGTCCAGTTCGGTCGGTCCAACGGGGCAAGGCGGGACAGCCCGCTCGAGTTCGCCCGCCTTATCTGGCGGGCCGACACAACTCAGCTCGCCTTCGAGCTGGAATGAGACGCGCGCCCGCGCAACGCCATCCACACGAACTCCGAGAAGGCCTCGCGGTAGGCAAGGGTGAAGCGATCGGCCAGCGTGTTGACGTCGGCGTCGAGCGCCAGCGGCAGCTCCGGCGGCACGACCGACGCGGTCACCGCTCGGTCCTCGGCGTACAGCCGCTCCTCGGACTCGATCGCCTCCTCGAGCGAGAGCTCGTCGAAGTCGTCGCTCAGGCCCTCGGCCCAGTAGTGCACGGACTCGGTGGCGCTGATCGCGCGCGCCGCGTGCAGCAGCCAGCGCTCGCCTTTCTCCATGACCATCCGGACCGAGGTGAAGTTGGGCGCGATCGTCTGGTAGCGGCCTTCGCGAAACGAGTCCCAGGTCCCGTCCCCGCCGGCGCCCGTCCTCATCTCGCGGCTCATCCTCACCTCGATCCCGTCGCGCTCGACCAGCAGCGGCTCGACGACCTCGGAGACCGGACCGAGGGTGTCGCGGTGCACGAAGGCGAAGTGGGCGACGTCGCGGAAGTTCTCGATCATCACCCCCAGGCTGACCGGCAGCTCGAACGGCGTCCCATGCTTCCACCGCCCCGGGGCGGGCTCGAACCAGGGCACGGTTGGCGGCTCGCCGAGCGGCTCCTCCAGCGCCGTCCAGACCAACCCCCACTCCTGCCGCGCCGGAAAGGCCGGGATCCGGGCACGGGGCGGGATCTGCGACTGGTCGGCAAGCGAGGGGATCCGCGTGCAGGCCCCGTCGCCGCCGTCCCATTCCCAGCCGTGGTAGGGGCACTGGATGCCGCCGCCCCTCACCTCGCCCAGCGAGAGCGAGGCGCCGCGGTGCGCGCAGCGGTCGGCGACCACGGCTGGTGTCCCGCTCTCCGTCATGAAGACCGCGAGCGCTTCGCCGAGCAGCACCGCTCGCTGCGGGCCCTCCTCCAGGTCCTGGACCCTCGCCACCGGCTGCCAGCAGCACCGCAGCGCTCGCGAGACCTCCTCGCTGCTCGGGGCTCGATTCGTGTTCTCTGCTTCGCTCATCGGTCTCCTCCGGTTCTGTTCCCCTCGTTCACGGCTGCCCTCCCAGGTAGGTGCGCAGCAGGTCGGTGCCGCCACGCAGTTCCTCGCGGTCGCCCTCGACTCGGACCCTGCCGCCACCGAGCACCAGGCTGCGGTCGCAGAAGTCGATCGTGCGGGCCGCGTTCTGCTCGACCAGCAGCATCGTCGTCCCCTCCGCGCGCAGGCTTCCCAGCAGCTCGTAGATCGTGTCGATCGTCCTCGGCGCCAGCCCGAGCGACGGCTCGTCGAGGATCAGCAGCCGCGGCCGGCCGAGCAGCGCGCGGGCGATCGCCAGCTGCTGGCGCTCGCCCCCCGAGAGCCGGTCGGCGTGCTCGCCGGCGCGCTCGCGCAGGACCGGGAAGCGGACCAGCGCCTGCTCGATCGCAGCGGCGCTCTCGCCATTTCGCTGCGCTCCCAGCCGCAGGTTCTCCTCCACCGTCAGCGTCTTGAAGACGTGGCGTCCCTCCGGGACGAGCGCGATCCCGAGGCGCGCGATCCGCTCCGGCGCCATCCCGTTGAGGACCCGGCCCTCGAAGACCACCTCGCCCGAGCTCGGTCGCACCAGGCCGCAGACCGCGCGCAGCACGGAGCTCTTGCCGGCCCCGTTCGGCCCGATCATCCCCACGACCTCGCCCTCGGCGAGGCTGAGGTCGACCCCATGCACCACCTCGACGCCGCCGTAGGCGACCTTCATCTCGCGCAGCTCAAGCACTCGCGGCCGCCAGGTAGGAGCTGCCGAGGTAGGCCTCGACCACGGCCGGGTCGGCCTGGACCTCCGCCGGCGAGCCGATCCGCAGCGTGACCCCGTCGTCGAGCACCTGCACCTGTGGGCAGAGGCTCATCACCACGCTCATCTCATGCTCGATCAGGAGGAGCCCACAGCCGAAGTCCTCCAGCACGCCCCGCAGGATCGCGACCAGCTCCTCGCCCTCGACCTCGCTCAGACCGGCGGCCGGCTCGTCGAGCAGCAGGTAGCGGGGCCCGGTGGCGAGGGCGCGGGCCACCCCCAGCAGGCGCTGGCTCGCCGGCGGCAGGGAGCCCGCCGGCTGCGCCGCCCGCTCGCGCATGCCGAGGCGCTCGAGCACCTCGGCGGCGACCTCGACCGCGCGCCGCCTGCCGACGCCGACCCCCATCGCGCCGACGGCGACGCTCTCCAGGCCGCTCAGATGCGGAAAGGGAAGGCCCGCCTGGAACGTGCGCGCGAGGCCCGTGCGGGCGAGGCCGGCCGGGGAACGTCCACCGACGTCGACGCCGTCCAGGCTGACCGTGCCCGCATCGGGCGCAAGGAAGCCGCTGAGGACGTTGACCAGCGTCGTCTTCCCGGCCCCGTTGGGCCCGATCAGCCCCAATGCCTCCCCGCGCGGCAGCGTCAGGTCGATACCCCTCAGCACCCGCAGGCCACCGAACGCAACGCAGATCCCCTCGGCGCGAAGCGAGCCGTCGCCCACCTCCCCTCCCGCTCCCTGATCGATTGACCCACCCATGCGGTGGTCAATCGACCAGGCGGCGGGAATCGCCGGCGCGCCAGGGGAGAGGAGCCGCCGAAGCCAACTCGACTCCCCCGCCTCGCGGCCGCCGGTGAGGCCGTTCGGCAGCGCGATCATCGTCGCCAGCAGGATCAGGCCCACCCCGATCGCGGCCAGCCCCGGCGTTTCGCCGATCGAGAGGGCGCCGAAGAGGTGGGCGCCGTCTTCGGCGCCCCGCAGAACCTCGCTCACGCTCGCCACCGCGATCGTCCCCAGGACCGCCCCGAGGACGCTGCGGGCACCGCCGAGCACCAGCATCGTCACCGTCGTCACGGTCGCGGCGAAGTAGAAGGTCGAGGGCTCGAGAACGCCCGACTGGTGCACCGCCAGCGCACCGCCGATCCCGCACAGCATCCCGCTGAGCGCGAACGCGATCAGCCGCTCTCGCGTCACGTCGATCCCGAGCGAGCGGGCAGCCACCTCGTCCTCGCGAGTCGCCTGCAGCCGGTAGCCCCGCGCCGACCATTTGAAGGCGAGCGCGACTGCGACGGCCGCCGCCGCCCAGAGGCCGGCGGACCCGATGCCGGTGGTCCTCGGAATGCTGACCAGCCCGCCGCTGCCGCCGGTCATCCGGTCCCAGTTGGAGATCACGTTGTAGAAGACGATCAGGAAGGCGAAGGTCGAGATCGGGATCGCCAGGGTCGACGTCCGCATCAGCGGCAGGCCGACCACCGCCGCCAGCAGGGCGCAGGCCGCGGCGGCGATCAGGGTCGAGAGCAGCGGGCCAAGCTGGGCCGAGGCGATCGGGTCGGGGAGGCCCGGCGTCTGAAGCGCGGCAAAGGCGGCCGGCAGGGTGAGCAGCGCCGCGGCGTAGGCGCCGGCGCTTGCGAAGCCGAG
The DNA here is from genome assembly GCA_963801245.1 of uncultured Solirubrobacterales bacterium. GTDB lineage: Bacteria > Actinomycetota > Thermoleophilia > Solirubrobacterales > 70-9 > VRUE01. The sequence goes on along the minus strand of CAWDEA010000002.1, from coordinate 1,361,494 downwards.
CTGCCCGAAGGAGTAGACGCCGCTGTTGCCGATGAAGACCTGCAGGCCGAGGACGACGATCAGGTTGCAGAGGATCGTCGTCACGGTGCCCCGCAGGGAGGGAGTTCCGCTGGCGCCGACCGCCATCGCGATCCCGACCAGCGCGAGCGGGACGAGCAGCGAGACCGCGACCGTGGAGCGCGAGCGCAGCCGCACGCCGCTCACACCCGCGCCTCCCCGGTCGCGGCGCCGAGCAGGCCCTGCGGCCTGAAGATCAGGATCGCCACCGGCAGGCTGAAGACGAACGCATCGCGGAAGGGCAGCAGGCCCTCCGGCAGGTAGGCCCCGAGCAGGGAGGAGACGACCCCGAGGAGAAGGCCGCCGAGCACGGCGCCGAACATCCTGCCGAAGCCCCCGATCACCACCGCGACGAAGCCGACCAGCACCGGCGTCAGGCCCATCGTCGGCGAGACCTGCCCGGTCTGCATCACCAGGAGCACGCCGACCGCGGCGGCAAGGGCGCCGCTGATCGCGAAGGAGAGCGCGATCACCCGATTTGCCTGCACCCCGAGCAGCCGCGCCATCTCGAAGTTCTCCGCTGCGGCCCGCATCGCCAGCCCGGCGCTGGTCCGGTAGAGCAGCCAGCCGAGGGCGCCGAGCACAGCCGCCGTCAGGCCGAGGGTGAGGAACTCGAGGTTCGACACCGAGACGGCACCGAGCTGCGTCGATTCGCTGACGAAGGCCGGTGCCGACACCGACTGGGGCCGGGCGTCGACCGCCGCGGTGACGGCGTTCTGCAGGATCGTCGCAACCGCAAGCGAGGTGACGAGCTGGGCCGAGAGGTCGGCCCTGCGAACCGGCCGGAAGGCAACCCGCTCGGCGAGGACCGCCAGCACGACCCCCGTCACCACCGCACCGCCCACGGCGGCGGCGAAGGGCAGCCCGGCCAGTACGTAGAGGGCGTAGGCGGAGAGCATGATGAACTCCCCGTGGGCGAAGTTCATCATCCCCATCACGGTGTAGATCACCGTGACCCCAAGCGCGATCAGCGCGTAGAGGCTGCCCAGCGCCAGCGCGTCGATCAGGGCCTGCGCCAGCCCGGTCATTCCAGCTCAATAATTCTTGAGGGCAATGCAGCTAGGTTAAACAGGTACGGCCAGGTAATGCACTAGAAACGCTCGACGCGACCGGGGCTCGCTGTCAAGGCGCTACGAACGTGGCGGGGTCGGGGCCGACCCGGCTGTCGCTGCCGAGGTCTCCGATGGCGGCCATCTCCTCGATGGAGAGCTCGAAATCGAAGATGTCGATGTTCTCGCGAATCCGCTCCGGCGTCACCGACTTGGGGATGACGACGTTGCCGAGCTGCAGGTGCCAGCGCAGGATCGCCTGGGCCGGCGTCTTGCCGTGACCGTCGGCGATCGCGACGATCGTCTCCTCGCCGAGCGCCGCACCCTGCGCGAGCGGGCTCCAGGCCTCGGTGGCGATGCCGTGCTCCGCGTGCCAGGCGCGCAGGTCGACCCTGCTGTAAGCGCGGGTGCAGCTCGACCTGGTTGACCGTCGGCTGCGTCTCCGCCTCGCGATCCAGCGTTTCGAGATCCTCGATGCGGAAGTTGGAGACGCCGATCGTGCGCGCCGCCTCCTCCCCGTGGATCTGTTCGAAGGCGCGCCAGGTCTCGACGAACAGGCCCTCGGTCGGGACCGGCCAGTGGATCAGGTAGAGGTCGACGTGGTCGAGCCCGAGCCGATCCGAGGCTCGCCTCGAACGCGGCCAGGGCCGAGTCGTGGCCCTGCTGCGAGTTCCAGAGCTTGGTGGTGACGAAGTAGTCCTCGCGGGGCAGGCCGGAGGCGGCCAGGGCGGCGCCGACGCCCTTCTCGTTGCGGTAGGCGGCGGCCGTGTCGAAGTGCCGGTAGCCGGCCTCGAGCGCCAGCTCGACGGCGCGCTGGGTCTCGTCGGGCGGTACCTGGAAGACGCCGAAGCCGAGCTGCGGCATCTCGATGCCATCATGGAGAGTGAGACTGGGGGCTGTCATCTGGATTTGCGCCATACGGGCTCCTCCATACGGGTTCCTTTGTTGTCATGATAACTACGGCTTGCTGTCATAACCAGTGCAGCAGCGATTACCCACTGCAGCGGGAACCTCAAACGCGGGAACGCGCGAGCTAGCTGCCTGCGAGGCCGATGGCCAGCAGCGGGAAGGCCAGCATCACGCCGAGGAAGGCGCCGAGCGCGGCTCCGGTGCGCAGGCCGGTGGTGCTCGAGCGGGCACCGGCGATGACGCCGACGAGGAAGATGAAGCCGGCGAGGCCGAGGCCGATCCAGAAGACGTCAGGCATGAGCGCGGCGAGGTTATCGAACGGGCAGGATTCCGGCGGCCAGCGGCAAACCCGGCGACATGGACGATTCCGGCGCTGCCAAGAACAGCAAGCTGATCCTCGCGGCGATGATCTTCGCCGTCGCGATGACCTTCATCGACATGACGATCGTCGCGATCGCCGTGCCCAGCCTGCAGGAAGACCTCTCGCTCTCCTCCACCGGCGTGCAGTGGATCGTCAACGGCTACCTGCTCTCGCTCTCCGCCCTCTTCGCCTTCGGCGGGCGGCTCGCCGACATCGCCGGCCACCGCAGCATGGTCGTGCTCGGCGTGATCGTGTTCGCCACCGCCTCGGCCCTCTGCGGGGCGACCCCGACCGGCAGCCTCGACGAGGCCTGGATCGTCACCTTCCGCGTGATCCAGGGCGCCGGCGCGGCGATCATGTTCCCCGCGGCGCTGGCGATCGTCCTCGGCGCCTTCCCGGTGCGCGAGCGGGGCCGGGCGATGGCCCTCTTCTTCGCGATCACCGGCGGGCTGACGGCGATCGGCCCGCTCGCCGGCGGCTACCTGATCGAAGTCAGCTGGCGGGCGATCTTCTGGGTCAACATCCCGGTCGCGATCATCGCCCTCGTCCTCACCGCGATCTCCAAGCCCGAGAACCGCAAGCAGCCGGCCCCGCTCGACTACCGCGGCGCGGTGCTGGTCTCGGGCGGCATGGGCCTGGCCGTGCTCGGCCTGCAGCAGTCGAGCGTCTGGGGCTGGGGCAGCCCGGTCACCTGGATCTGCATCGCCGCCGGCCTGGCCCTGCTCGCCACCTTCGTCCTCTTCGAGCTGCGCGTCGCCAACCCGCTGATCCAGATCCGGACCTTCGCCGACCGAGCCTTCGCGGCCGACAACGCGGTCCTCTTCCTGCTGATGATCCCCTTCGTCCCGCTCTTCTTCTTCGCCAGCATGTACGCGCAGGTCTCGCTCGGCGAAAGCGCCTCGGAAACCGGCCTCTACCTGCTGATCTTCTTCGCCGGCTTCGCCCTCGCCTCGCAGTGGGGCGGAAGGATCCTCGACCGCGTCGGCGCCCGCCGCTCGGTGGTCCTCGGCTGCGCGGTGGCGGCGGTCGGCTTCTATCTCTGGGCGGGCTCGCTGACCGACCTCTCGGTCAGCGCCCAGTGGCAGTACATCGTGCTCACCGGAGCCGGGGTCGGTCTCGTGCTGGCCCCGGCGAACACCGACGCGCTCAACCGGGTGCCGGCCAGCCGCTACGGCGAGGCGACCGGGATCACCCAGACGGTCCGCAACTTCGGCTCCAGCCTCGGCATGGCGGTGCTGGGCACGATCCTGATCCTCGAGAACAAGGCGAACCTGGAGTCGACGCTCGGCGCCGAGGGGATTCCCAAGGCGCAGGCGGACGAAATCGCCGACTCGATCAGCCAGGGCAGCTCCAGCAGCAGCAGCGCCTTCGCCGAAATCGCCGGCGCCCAGGCGAAGCAGCTCTACGCCGCCGTGCAGCACGATTTCGCCCTCGCCACCCGCACCGTCTTCTACGCGATGGCGGCCGTGATGGCGGTGGCCTTCGTCGTCTCCCTGCTGACGATGCCCGCGGGCAAGGCCGAAGAAGTGGTCGAGGATCGCTAGGTTGCGGGCGTGAAGCTTCTTGCCTTCAGCGACCTGCACTGCAATCTGAAACGGGCGGCGCGGCTGGTCAAGATGTCCGAGAAGGCCGACGTCGTGATCGGCGCCGGCGACTTCGCCTCGGTGCACGAGGGCCTGGAGGAGACGATCGAGGCCCTCTCGGGAATCGAAACGCCGACGGTCCTGGTCCCCGGCAACAACGAGACCGACGACGCCCTGCGAGAGGCCACCGCCGGCTGGAGCGCCGCGACCGTCCTGCACGGCGGCGTGGCGACGATCGGCGGCGTCGAGTTCTTCGGTCTCGGCGGCGGCATCCCGGTGACCCCGTGGGAGTGGAGCTTCGACCTCGACGAAGAAAGGGCGGCGGTGATGGTCACGCTCTGCCCGCGAGACGCGGTCATGGTTCTGCACTCACCCCCGTACGGCCACTGCGACGCCAACCGCACCGGCGACCACTTCGGCAGCCACGCGCTGCTGCGCAAGATCGAGGAAAAGGAACCGCGCCTGGCGGTCTGCGGTCACATCCACGAGTCCTGGGGATGCAAGAGCAAGGTCGGCAAGACGCCGGTCCACAACCTGGGCCCGAAAGGAACGTGGCTCGAGGTCTAGCTGGCGGCGGGGCGGCTCAGGCGGCGGGCGGCTGGGGCTGCTGCCCCTCGAAGAGCTTGCCGGCGCGGATCTTCGCGGCCATGTCCTTCGATTCTTCGCGGTAGGCGCTGCCGTCCTCGAACTCGATTGTCGGGTATTTGTTCTGGCCCGAAATTCGCTTCAGGTCGGTGCGCTTGCCCGGCAGCAGCGGTCCCTTGACCACCTCGTAGTCGATTCCCTGCTCGTCAAGCGCCTTCTGCACCCGCGCGCACGGGTGGGCGTCCATCTTGGCCCACATGAGCGAACAGCGATGAAGCTTGACCGCCATGGGGCAAGCGTAGCTGGAATACTCGGTGATCGCGTATGAGACCAGCAGGCCTGCCTCCCGGTCCCCCCTATCCCTCGGCGATCCAGGCCGTCGGGTTCTGGACGCGGCCCTTCGCCTTCCTGCGCCAGTGCCGGGAGCGCTACGGCAAGCGCTTCACGGTCAGGCTGCCGGCCTCGCCGCCGTTCGTGATGCTGACCGACCCGGCCGAGGTCAAGGAGGTCTTCACCGCGCCGCCCGACGTGCTGCAGCCGGGCGAGGGGGCGCGCGTGCTCGAGCCCGTCGTCGGCACCAACTCGGTCATCCTGCTCGACGAAGGCGCGCACATGGAGCAGCGCAAGCTGATGCTGCCGGCCTTCCACGGCGAGCGGATGGAGCGGCTCGCCGGGCTGATGGAGGAGGTCGACGGCCGAAGAGCTGGCCGGGCTGGCCGCGGGACGACGGCGGTCGAGCTGCATCCGCGGATGCAGGAGCTCACCCTGGAGATCATCCTGCGCGCCGTCTTCGGCCTCGACCCCGGGGCCCGCTTCGACGCGATCCGGGAGCGACTGAAGGAGATGCTCGAGTTCGGCGACCGGCCGATCAGCCTGTCGCCGCCGCCGAAGGACAGCGTCGTGGCGCGCGTCCTCGAACGGGTCGGGCCGTTCGCGCACTTCGTCCGCGCCCAGGCCGAAGTCGACGCACTGATCTTCGAGCTGATCGCGGAGCGCCGCGGCGAGCGACGCCGAGCGCGACGACGTGCTGGCGATGCTGCTCGAGGCCCGGCACGAGGACGGCTCGCCGATGAGCGAGCAGGAGATCCGCGACGAGCTGATGACTCTGCTCGTCGCCGGCCACGAGACCACCGCGACGACCCTGGCCTGGGCCTTCGAGCGCCTGGCGCGCGACCCGCGGGTGCTGGCGCGACTGGTCGAGGCGGTCGAGGGGGACGACGACGCCTACGTCACGGCGACGATCCAGGAGACGCTGCGAGACCGTCCGGTGCTGCCGAACGTGGCGCCCCGCCTCGTCGTCAAGCCGATCGAGGTCGGCGGCTGGTCCTACCCGACCGGGTGCAGCCTCGTCCTCAACGGCTACCTCCTCCACCACGACCCCGACATCTACCCCGACCCCTACGCCTTCCGCCCCGAGCGCTTCCTCGAGGAGGCGCCGGGCACCTACACCTGGATCCCCTTCGGCGGCGGCCGCCGCCGCTGCCTCGGCGCGAGCTTCGCGATGCTCGAGATGAAGATCGTCCTGCGCCAGGTGCTGAGCACGCTGACGGTCGAGCCTGCGGGCGGAGGCGGCGAGGTCGCGCGACGGCGCAACATCACGGTTCGGCCATCGGGTGGGGCGCGCGCGGTGCTTTCGGAGCGCCGGCGCGTGACTGTGGCTGCGTAGCGGCCCCGGCGCGCGATCGATCAGCAGATAAATCGTTTAGACGATTAAACGTTTAATCGTCTAGCATGATCACATGCTATTCGCCACGCCCGAGATCGACTCGAGCCAGCAGGCAAAGCTCGAAGAGCTCGAGCTGCTGCGCCGTGAGCTGGGGCATGAGGCGGGCCAGACCGTGCCCTGGATGGGTGCGTTGCGTCGTTCTGTGCGCGCGACCTCGATCGAAGGGTCTACCTCGATCGAGGGTTTCAGCGTTTCCCCTGAGGTTGCGGAAGCGCTGGCAGGTGGCGCCGAGCCCGGGGACGCCGCGGATGAGAACCGGCTGGCCATCTCCTGCTACGCCCGCGCCATGGACCACGTCGGCGCGATGGCCGCCGACCCCCGCTTCCGCTGGCAGGAGCGGGTCGTCCTCGATCTGCATTTCGACGCCTGTCACTTTCAGAGGGACAGGCATCCGGGCAACTGGCGCGGCGGGCCGATCGGGGTGACCGGGACGGACGGGGCGCTCGAGTTCCGTGGCCCGGACCCCGACCGGGTTCCCGAGCTGATGGCGGAGGTCGTCGACTGGCTCGCCCGAGGAGATCTCGATGCGAACGTGGTCGTCCGGGCGGCGATGGCGCACCTTCACGTCACATCGGTGCATCCGTTCGAGGACGGCAACGGGCGCGTCGCGCGAATAGTGCAGTCGCTCGTCCTCGCCCTCGAGGGATTGATCTCCCCCGAGTTCTCCTCGATCGAGGAGTACCTGGGGAACAACACCCCCGCCTACTACAGGGCCCTGAGGGACACCCAGGGCGGCAGCTACCAGCCAGAGCGCGACGCCTCCGGATGGGTCGACTTCTGCATCGAGGCCCACCTGGCGCAGGCACGCCAGCGCCTCACTCAGATCAAGGCCGCTGCCGCCCGCTGGACGCTCCTCGAAGAGCTGGTCGAGGAGCGAGGCTGGCCGGACCGCCTCGTGATCGCCCTGGGGCAGAGCCTGCTCGGCGGCACCGACCGCGCGAAGTACGCCGCGGAGGCCGACGTCTCGCCGGCCACCGCCAGCGCCGACTTCAGGCGCCTACTCGACGCCGCCCTGGTCGTCCAAGACGGCCGCGGGCGGAGTACGCGCTACCGGGCGAGCAACGAGCTGCGCGAGCTCGACCGCGAATGACGTCGCCGTCAACCCGTAGGCCCGTCAGCAGATCGGCGCCTCGTCGAGATTGACTTTCGTGTTGTTGCCCTCGTTGGACTCCGGGATCGCGTTGCTGGAGTCGGCCACGGCGGACCAGGCGCCGTCGCATGAGCCGCTCGTGTAGGCCAAGGTCGCCGAAGCGCCGGCGGGCAGTCCCGCGAACTGGACCGAATCCCAAGCCGCAGCGCCGTTGTAGACGGTGACGGTGAATGGCCCGGCGGCCGCGGTTCCCTGGTTCTTGACCGTGACGTCCCCGATGGTCAGTTTGGTAATGACGAGGTCGGCGTCCCCGGCCGGTCCCGGTGGCGGCGGCGGGGGCGTCGTGGTGTCCGGGGGCTGAACCGGCGGCGGGGGCGCGTCCACGTCGAAGGTGACTATGCGGTAGGTCGCCCGCGCCTTGTCTCCGTTTTCCATCGACAGCCGGCCGCTCAGCCGGGCTCCCCCGGTCACCTGCCGGCCCGCCGGCGGGCCGAGCCGGTAGGCGACCGGCAGCGCGGTCATGCGATCGAACGGGTTCAGGTCGCCCGTGTCCTGGGGGCCGAAGTCGTCCTCGCGCAGCTGCAACCAGATCGGGATGACGTCCGCCGTGCGGCGGTCCCGCGCCAGGCCCGAGGCCGTCCATGTGCGGCGCGAGTCCTCGAGCCAGCGGTCGATGCTCCGGTCCCTCACCAGGGTCCGACCGTTGACCACGAGGGTGACGCCATGCAGGAGCCAGCCCCCCGCCGCTCCGTCCCTGCCCTTTTCGATCGCGACGCGGCTGATGTCGCCGACCGTCAGCCCGTCGCGGGTCGCCGCTCCGATCGGCACGCTGTAGGTGTCGTCGTCACCGCGCTCGAAGTCGTCGTAGAGGCGCTTGTCGAGCGAGAACCGGTGGCGTCCGAGGTTCAGGTAGACGTTGTCGTCGGTGCCGGCGAAGCGGCGATTGCCGGTCTCGATGCGAACCGTCATCGACTCCACCGGCGTGCTCTTGCGCTGGGAGGTCGGCACGGAGCGAATCCAGGTGAACGGGGCGTAGGAGCCCGGGAAGCGGAAGGAGTCCTCGCCGTTGATCACCGTCGAGGTGTAGGGCTGGCCGTCGATGCGCGCCTGCGCGTAGATGTCGGCCGAGTCGACCAGGTCGCCCAGGTCGATGCCCCTGTAGTTGAGGACCTCGAGCTTCACGAAGCGGGTGAAGAGCTGGTCGGTGCGGCTCGAGGGCAGGTCAGGCAGGTTGAGCGGCTCGGTCGGGTACTCGCGGAAGCCGCCGATGTAGCGGTTGAACGCCTGCCGGTACGGGGTGGGCCCGCGGTCGTGGAAAGCGCCGAGCGCGAGGCGCAGGCTCGTGATGCTGCCCGCCTTGCCGGTGCGCTCCCCGCACTTGAACGGCAGGCAGGGCTCCCCGCCGCCCTGCCAGTGGCCGCTGAAGATCGAGATCTCCTCGGCGCCCTTCACATCGTGCCGAAGCGCTGCCGTGCCGCGCAAAGACATCGCGCGCTTCCACAGCGGCTCGTTGCCCAGCCAGGAGCGGACCGCGCGGATCCACTGGCGAGTGGCGAAGTAGGCGGTGACGTAGGCCTCCTGGTACTTCGGACGGCCCGGCCAGTCCTTGTTGAGGCCGCCGTGGAGGTGATCGTTCTTGTTCGACTGCCAGTTGCCGTGCCCGCGGGGGATGCCCTTCACCCCGGTGTAGACCGCGCGATTGCCGACCAGCTCCCGGCGCGCCTCGGGCGGCACGTCGAACCAGGTCGGCGTCTCCCCGAATCCGAGCGAGGACACGCCGGGGCCGCCGAGGCCGTCCTCGGGCAAGGGGTCCTCCACCCAGTTGCTGTGCGTGTAGAAGTCCTGCACCGCGTGCAGGGAGATCCCGAGCACGGCCATGACGTCGAGCGGGTCTGGGCGTGACTGCCGTCCGGCGTACTGGACCCACTTGCGGGTGAGGAACATCAGGCGCTGCCACTCCTTCTCGACCCCCGCGGTGGTCGACAGATCCGGCATCCCGATCTGCCTGCTCTCGGCGTCGAAGTGCATCCGCCGCGCCCCCTCGACCCACTGGTTCAGCCAGTCCTCGCGATTGAATCCGAACCGGGTGAGGCCGATCAGGGCGTTGGCGTGCCCGGAGTAGGGGTTGTCGTCCGGGTTCGTGTAGTAGTCGACGAACCAGTTGTCGACCATGCCGACATCCGCAGCCGCCGCGCTGAACCCCTCAGCGGTGAGCGCATCCCGCGTCATGTCGGCATGAGGGCCGGTGTCGAACGCCTGCGCCGAGCTCGGGGCAAGCCATAGCCCCAATGCAAACCCGATCGCGATCAGCTGCCGCACCCGTCCACCTTGTCACACCCGCGGCGAAGGACCGGCTGGAATATGTGAGCCTTGTTGCCACATCTGTTGGCCCCAGGGGTCAGGCGAGGAGCTCGTCGATGCGGGTTCGGACGAGCCGAGCGCGCCCGGCTCCCGCTGGGCCGTAGAAAGCGGTGGCACTCTGAACCGCGTAGTCGAAATAGAACTCCCCTTGAAGCTCGGCCAGCTCGTCGCGGATGTAGGAACGCAGATCGGGCACTGCGGACGCGACTTCCTCGATCAACTCAGAGCGTCCATCGATCAGCGTGAGCACGTCGTGGACATCGAGGCTTGGCAGCAGGTCGCCGCCGCCTCGACCCTTCCAAGCGCAGAGCTTCGTCGCGACGAGCGCCGGCGGGGCCGCGGCGCGTATCTCGGCGCCAGATCCAAGCGTAACCGTCACGGCGCTGGATATCGCCTCCTCGTACCACGGATTGGAGAAGCCGAGGATGTCCGGATCGGTCGGCATGACATCCAAGACGAGTTGCGGATCGGCGCTTCTCCACCGACAGATGACGGGCGCGCCCATCGCCTCCTGAAGTCCCCGCTCGCGCAGTCGATCGCCGAGCTGGTGGTACTTCACACGGCTCGCCACCTCGCAGACCACATCGACATCTTCCGTCGCCCGCACTGGAGGAGCGCCCGGGCTCGGTGATCCAGAGGTGAACCGTGGCGCCACCGACGAAAACGACCTCATCGAGCAGAGGCCCGAGAAGCGCCGCTGCAGTCTCCAGCTGAAGCGCGCTCACCAGCCTGCGACCACGGATCGCTCTCGCAGCATCTTCGAGAGAAGGCCTCCCGCTACCTTCCGGACCCGAACATCTCCGGCCCTGAGGCTGTCAAGCAGAGCGAGGACTTCACCGAGCTCCGGCCAATTCTCCACCGCCCCAGGTGCAGCAGAGTGCAGCGGCTCGATGGCCTGTCCCCGAACTCGCCCAAGGGCGTAGGGCCAGACGGGAGGGGGCTCATCGCCCGAGGAGCGGATCGCGCCCGCCATCGGCTCCGCCGCCCAGGCCGCTGGCACGCCTGCCGTCAGGGGACCCAGCCGAGCAGGAACAACAAAGCGGAGCGCGTGAAGCGCGAACTCCTCGAAGTGAGGTAGATGGACTTCGCGACGGTCCACCGAATACAGATCCGCGCCCTTCGCCCGCTCCAGCGCTCGCTGTACAACCGGGTGCGGAACACGGAGCCGCTCCGCTAGCGATCGGTAGCTCCAGGCCCCGTCGTGGGCGAGCAGCCCGCTGAGGACATAGATATCGGAATCCTTGACCATGATGAGGAGCAGTGTATCAAGTATCAATACGCAATACAGCAAGGTCGGGTCGTTTAAGTCTGATCCCCACCGAGCGCAACCGCCTCAGCGAGAACGCGATCGCGCACATAGGGCGACAGGCTGGCCTCTGTCACGACATCCACCTCGACCCCAAGGCTCTCTTCCAGTTCGTTGGACAGCGCGATCAGGTCAAACAAGGTCCGGCCCTCCGCCATGTCAATAAGAAGACCGAGATTGCTGGAGGCGTCCTGCTTTCCACGTCCGGTTGAACCGAGCAAGCGAACATTGGTTGCCCCGTGGGCGGCCGCGATGCGGTGCACGTCCTCCCGGATCTCCGTCAGCTCCTCGATGCACCTGAGCACGTCGCGGTCCAGCCCGTCAGCTTGGTGCAGGCGCATGGCCAACAGGCGCAGCCGCGCCGCGCGGTCCGTCACCTCCTCGATCTCGTATCCCGCCTCCGCCTTCCTCAAAGGACGTCAATCAGCTCATCAGTGATTTGCTTGCCGCTGGCCGTCTTGCCCAAGGTCCTCTTTGCCGCTGGAATTACGACTCGTGTGCTGCCGTTTGCAGCAACGAGGACGACCGGCAACCCTTCATCGGCTACGCGCTTGATCTCGATGCCAGCCGAAGCGGTGTCGACGTCAATGAAAGCGGCTCGGTCGGGATAGGGCGAGCAACCCCCGATCGCAAGGTCGATCGCTTCACTCATGACTTTGGCGGCGGGAGAAAGCCCGCCATCAATGCTCAATGCCTCTCCCGTGAGTTCACAAGACGTATGACCTTAGCGCAGACAACAGGTCTCATAACCAATGTAGAATCATCAGTGAGATGGGGAGGGATCCGTGGACCGATGCCGATCCTCAGTCGGGCGACTTCGACGCTGACCTTGACTGCGCCCACTCCGATCAGATCGAGATACACGAGGGCAATCCCGACGCGAAGCTCTCGATCATCGTGAGCGTCGAGGGCGACGACGCCAAGCGCCTAGAGCGAATCGCCACTGAGCGCGGCCAACAGCCCGGCGAGGTCGTCTCCCAGCTTCTGCGCAGCGCCTGAGCTCCTTAAAGTCCCCGGAAGCCTTCCGAACCTGTGACCTTCGGTCAGGCGCCCGACCGTCTAATGCGGGACCAGCTCGCGCGAGACCTCGTCGGGGAGACCCCGCTGCTCCAGACTGCCGAGCACGACTCGCTGGGCCTGCGCCGAGAGGCCGATGACGACCGGGCGCAGAGCTTGGCGGTCCGCCTCATAGTGGGACGCGAACACGCCGATCAGCTCGTCGGCAAACGAGTAGCTCACCGAGCGCACACCCTCGAAGTCGATCAGGACATCGCGACCGTCCGCCACAAGCTGCTCGATCTCGGCTCGAATCTGCTCCGCCCTTGCTCGGGTTGAGAAAGCCTGGCCATGGCGCCCCAGCACGTATCGGGGTGACGCCGAGGATCGTGGAATGTCGTTCTCTAGCGTCGTCATGGATGCGAGGCTACGTCAAGACCCGGACGCATGCAATCACCGATCCAGCCTTCCGATGGTCGTCCAGTCGCAGGCAATCCAAGTCCCCCGCGTAGACGGCGTATTCCAGCCGTGGTCCTTGACGCGGGCATCGACAATCTCGCGTCGGAAGGCTCCCTGTCCGGCCCGGATGAACATCTCAGCCGAAGACGCTGCCGAAGATAGGGTTTCCCTGAGCACCCAGGTGAAGCCGTTGCCCCGATGGGGCCGCCGAGTGCCGCTCACGCCTTCTTGCAGCGCCTGACCGATCGCATGCTCGTCGACCACGAAGTCGGGGTGATTCCGACGAATGTGCGCGGGAATCCCAATCCCACAATCGCCGATGCCCAGCATGATCCGGCTCAACCCATCGACCTCGCCACGACTTGCCGCCACAACGCAGCCGGCATCGCTTGCGCCGTGCTCCACCGCGTTCTGGCAAAGCTCGCTGACCGCCATCAGGACCGCATCTCGGACGACGGCGACATCATCGAAATGATCGATCAGCGGCTGCAGCAGCCTGTCGGCAAGCGCATCGACCTCAGTCAGCTCGCTCAACCGGGTCGGTCGCATGATCACATCGGCGTCGTCCTCGACAAGCGCCTGGCCAACGCCGCCGATGCCCTTCCCCAAGCGACAGGCGCGAAAGCATCTGCGTGTCTCCCCGTCCTCGGGCTCCTTGATTTCGACGCTGCGCCCGGCTTGCTGCTGGCCCTCCATCCAGAGCGCAAGCCTCACCGCGAAGAGGGGATGCAAGCCCGCCAAGCTGCCAGCATCCAGAATCACCTCGCTCGCGCCACCGAGGTCGGCATCAAGCTCCGCGGCGTAGCCGTGGTCGCGCGTCCCTGCCCCACGTGGCAGTCTCAGTTCCACGGCTGCACCGTATGGCGACATTCGGATCGAACCGGCCGTTTCGACCGGAGATCATGGAGATCGAGATCGGTGGAGGCGCCAACCTCGCCAGGTCCAGCAGAACCAAGCCGCGCACGTTGCTGGCGCCATGCTCGGTGGCGATACGCAATCTCCTCGCGGGATTCGCGCGCGGCCGAGGCGTCGAGGGGTATCTACGGATTGCTACGGGCTCTGCTTGAGGATCTGCGCGACCCGCGTGAAGTGCAGGGCGGTTTCCGCGGCGATGTCGCGCATGGAGAGGCCAGCGGCGCGGGCCTCCTCGAAGCTCTCACGCCGGGCCTCGCGCAGCGCTTCGAGTCGGTCCTGTCCGCGCTCGAAATCAGCCTGAGCGCGCCGAATCGCCTTGCGCGCTTTGGCCTGAGGATCGTCTGCCATCTCGCAGACCCTATTTGCCCCCAGGAAATGAGACCAAGATGAGACCACCGCCTTACGGAACCGCCTGGAACGCCAAGGAGGCGCGCGGAACGGCGAATCAAGTGAAAGCGGGCTGATCGGCTCTGGGCCGGGAAAAGCGCGGCCTCACTCGGAATGCAGAGGAACGCGCCAGACAGGATTCGAACCTGTGACCTTCGGTTTCGTAGCTTGAGCCCGTGGATCGGCTGGGCTACGTAGAGCCCGGTTTCAAGTGGTTTTCGCGAAGTCGAGATTGGCTGGGATCGGCTGGGATCTGTGGAGCTTGCCCCATTTCTTGCCCCAAGAGGTTGCCCACCCCAACCTCCAGGACCGTTAGCGTGCGGTCCTCCGGTGACCTGTGGAAGCAGGCTATGGCGCGGCGAGCAGCTGCTCGATCTCAGGCGCGTTCCGTACGCCAAAACCCGGTGGCGGCGGCTGGCGTCGGTAAGCCAACGCGATGTCGATATATAGCGCCTCCAACGTGGAGGCCCTGAACCACATGGCCCCCTCGCGACCGCCGGTTTCGTCGGTGCTTCTTATCACCGCGACGAATCGGACCGGCTCTCCGGTTCCCATCACGTCGCCGTGCTCGGGACCACTGTGCATGAGGTAGACATCGTTGCGATTTCCGTCGGCCCGGTGCACGGTCTGGACTAGCCGCTCCTCGCCCTCGGCCAGCGGCGCAACTTGAATCGGTGGCATCGGTGGCCGGTGCGAAGCCTTGTACTGCTCGACTAGGTCACCAACGGTGGTTGGACGGGGCGTCGCGTCACCCCCCAGCTCGGGATGCTCCCGCAGGAGCTTCGCGATTAGATCGCGAACGCCGTCCTTTCCTCGATCGGCCGACCGCGAGAACGCCTCCAGGGCCTCGGCGGGTCTTTCCTGCTCATATAGGAGCGCTCCGAGCGAGAACGCTGACTCGGCATCCCCGTTCTCGTCGCCTTCGCGAAATGCCTCGACGGCACCACCCAGGTCACCGGCCTCCTGCAAGGCGCGCCCGAGCGAATGCGTCGACTCTAGGTCGCCGAAGCTCCGCCCTAGGCGCCAGGCCTCCACGGCCCCGTCCACGTCACCGCTCTGTTGACGGAGCAAACCGAGGTTGAAAGCCGCCTGGCCGTCACCCGCAGCAGCCCCGCAGGACCAAGCTCGCTCGGCGCCGACCAAGTCTCCCCGCTCGCGCAGCAGGCACCCGAGATTGAACGAGGCGGGTACATAGCCCAGTTCCTGCGACCGCTCCAGGGCAGTGATCGCACCCGGGGTGTCGTCGTGCTCGTCGAGGAGGACGAGACCCAGGTTCGACCAGCCAGCGGGTGAATTGCGGTCTGCGGCCCGACGGAAAGCGCCCTCCGCCTCGGCCATATCGCCGCGGTGCGCGCAGATGCGACCGTATTCGTTCGCGCACTCAGCGTCGCCGGCCAGGTCGCCGCGTCTGAAGGCAGCCTCGGCCGCTTCGGCGTCTCCTTCGGCGCGTAGCCGAAGCCCTTCCTGGTATTCCTCAGACGTGGTCGTCATGCCACCTTTCGGTCATCACTCGATTGACAATCCTAGGTGAAAATAGTTACGGTTAGGCGGCCTGTTGCCCCCTCTTGGCATAGGAGTACGCGGTGAACGACGTTGCGGCTCAACACCTCCGCAGTTCCGACGAACGTGGCGATGCAACTGCCGCTACGCAGCTCGGCCTGCTCCTAGCCGAACAGGGCGATGTCTCCGGCTCCCTCGCCGCGCTTCGACGCGCCGATGAGCGTGGCGACGGCCTCGGGGCCTACCACCTGGGCTTGGCTCTGCAGCAGGGAGGTGCCGACCTCAGTGAGGTTGCTGCCGCGCTGACCCGCGCTGAGCAGCGCGGATGCGACCTCGCTACCCCGGCACTCGACAGCATGATCCAACCACTGCCAGGCGAGCATGAGATCTGAGCCGGACCAGGTTTGACGGAGACCTTTTTAGTTGGATCCAATCTTCATTTTGAGGGAGATCCGTTGATCCCCCGCTGCAGCGTAGAGAGACTCGAACTCGGCAGGTGAGACATCGCCGAGGGATTCGTGCAGGCGGTCGTTGTTGAACCAAGCGACGTACTCGACGACGGCCAGCTCGAGCTGGGAGCGGGAGCGCCAGACCCGGTCGGCGATCAGCTCGGTCTTGAAGGTGTCGACGAAGCTCTCGGCCATCGCGTTGTCATAGGCATCGCCGACGGACCCAACCGAGGCGAGAACGCCGTGGTCGTCGAGGCTCCTGGGTGTAGTCGGCAGAGGTGTATTGGGAGCCGCGGTCGGTGTGGGCCACGAGGGCGAAGTCGGCGCCGGGCTCGCGCTGACCCAGGGCCATCCGCAGCGCGTCTAGCACCAGGTCGGTGCGCATGTGGGAGGCGAGCTGCCAACCCACCACCTTGCGCGAGAAGGCGTCGATCACGAAGGAGAAGAACAGGGCGCCCTCCCACGAGCGCAGGTAGGTGAAGTCGCCGACCCAGAGGCGGTTGGGAGCCTCGGCGCTGAAGTCGCGCTCGACCAGGTCGGGCCGGCGGTGGGCATCGGGGTCGGGCTTGGTCGTGCGCCAGGCCTTGCCGCGCCGCTTGGCGCCTTGGATCCCGGCCTCGCGCATCAGCCGCTGCACGCGGCCACGGCCGACCTCCTCGCCCTCTCGCCGTAAGGCGATCCACATCCGCCGGTAGCCGTAGGCGCAGTAGTTGCGCTCGTGGATCTCTTCGATGCGGGAGAGCAGGCGCTCGTCCTCGATCTCGCGGTCGGAGCGCTCGCCTTTGGCCCGCTCGTAGTAGGCGGAGGCCGACACCTCCAGGGTCCTGCAGATCGGCTCGACCCCGAAGCGCTCGCGGTGCTCCTCGATGTAGGCGCTCACTTCGTTCGGCGTGGGTCGAGCTCGGCGGCGAAAAACGCAGACGCCGACTTCAGGATTTCGTTTGCCCGGCGCAGTTCGCGCACCTCACCGCGTAGAGCCTTCAGCTCCTCGCGCTCCTGGCTGCTCAGCAGCTCCTTGCGCTTGCCGTCGTCGGCTTCTGCCTGGCGCACCCACTTGCGCAGGGTCTCGTGGTGGATGCCGAGGTCGCGGGCTACGTGGGCAATGGGGCGGCCGGACTCGGCGACCATCCGGGCACCGCGATCGAGCAGCTCATCGGGGTACTTCTTCTGTCGTGGCATGGCTTGGGAGTTCCCTTCTTCCAGGTAGGAATCCTGGTTTCGGGGTCTCCGTCAAACCCGGCCTGGCTCAGCATCCGGACTCTCCCGGACCGAGCGCGCGTAGGCGGATCCAGCGATCCAAGCTCGGCGAAGCCATTGGCTAAGCCCTACCCCGAAGCGAAAACGCAGCCGTTGGCAAATCAGCAGCCTTCACCGATGACGACGATCCCTGAGCCCCCGGCAGTGCCTACCGTGGATAGCGCGGCATCAACTCGCGCGCCTTCAGGACATTGATTTCCCGGCCTGGCGCAGACTGGAAAGCAACGAGACAGTCGGGGCCACCAAGCTCAAAAACCCAATCGAGACAACTGCCGCAGGGAGTAAAGCGCTCGCGCTCGGCCGCCACAAATACTGCCCTTGCCTTGCTGTCGCCCGAAGAGATCATGCTCGCAAGTGCCGAAACCTCGGCATGAACGTCATGAGAGCGAAAACGATGCTCCAAGTTGCAGCCGACGTGGATATTGCCACCGCTCGCGAGAACCGCAGCACCAACCCGGGTCGGGCCGTACACGCGGGCGTGCTCTCTGACCCTCCAAGCCAACGAGGAAAGTTCCTCCCAGGGGATCGGGTCAAGTGACATGCTGGACACCGAAACGGACCCCGCGGTTATGTTTCTGCCGCACGGGCAGCACGGATCGAGGCTTCCACCTTGCGACCGACAGAGCGCCAGTGATCTTGATCGGCGACGGTCAGTGCCACTGAGAACAATTCCTCAAGCAGGGGTGCCACCGCTAGCCCCCAGCCCTCGGGCGGCACCCGAAGCTGCAAAGCCCTCTCCATCTCGGCCAACACCCTCGGCTCCCGCGCGAGCTGTGGGATTCGCGAAATAATGTCGGCGATGATGGCTTGGCGGAGCTCCTCTGAAAAGGCTGCCATCTCGATGAGCGCCCTAACCGCACCATAGCGGACCCAGACCCACTCATCGTCATCGAGCGCGCGGAGGAGAAGCTCGGCAGCCTCGGCTCGGGGCTGAGAACCCAGGACGTGAACGGCGCGCCAACGAACGGTGCCGGACGAATCGCCGAGCGCGCCAGCGAGTCGGGCAAATTCATCGCCTCTCAAAACGTTCCTGCGGAGGGAGTTGGCGGCGATCCATCCCTTCAAAGCCCCGCCGGAGACGAGCTCGTCGAGCAGACGGTTCGTCCCGACCTCGCCCAGAAAGAGTCGTCTCCAACCCTTCCCGCCTTCATCGACACCGCCTTCGGCCACGATCGAGCAGACCTCCTCGGGGTCGCGCGCATCCAGGTAGCGCCGAGCCAGGCTCGTCTCGAAGACCCGCAAGGCATCGGAGACGCGTTGTGCGGACGGTGCGACGGGATCCCAGCGCCTCTCGGCGAGGACCGCAAGCATCGCCTCTTCCGTATTCGTATCCACTGCGAGCGTGCCGAGGCGCCTCCCGCGTGCCAACGCGTAGGCGGCGGCATACAGGTTCCAGTCATAAACCGAGAGGACAAATCGATTGGCGTCTCCCTCCTCGCGGATCTGCTCTAGCCCCAGCCCGACCGCATCGAAGCTGTTGGCGTTGAAGGTGAGCGTGTCGAATGCCTCCCCGTCCCAGCATTCGGAGCGGGTCGCGACCGCGTGGGCGGCCAAAGCGTCGTGGAAAAGGTGATGACGGAAGAAGGCCCAATCCCCTTCGCGGTGAATTGTGCCCGAGGACTCGAGTCGTGTCGCGATGTCGACGTCGCTGAGAAGACTGCGCAAGGCCGACCACTCGAAGTAGCGACTCTCATCCTTGTACAGCCGCAGTGCTGCATCTGCAAGCCCCCCCTGATTGGGCGATTTGACCTGGGCCTTGGCGCAGAGAAAGGTGAGGAGAATGTCTGCTTCTGTCTTGCCCGTATCGATCCTCCCGTCGGAGATGTCGAGCAGCAACGCGCTGTCGACGCGCGGCGATGCAACCGGGCCCCTGACGTCGGAGATAGTGCCGAGCACCCAATCATCAGATGGCAACTCGCGGCGCTGAAAACGGTCGCAGAGAACGATACCGATCTGAGGATTGCGTCTGGCCAGGAGATCCAAGACCACTGGTATCGCGCGGGCGCTCCTCGCGGGGACCTCGTTGAGACCATCGACCACAACCAAAGCTGACCCTTCGCCTAGTGCATCGCGGATCAGGCGATCCTCCGCGGGTGGCGTCGTGAGGGGCGAGAGCAACCCGATCGGTAGCGCTTCTGCATCCAGCGACCGGCGCCACCGATCATCGATGGTTGGTGTCCAGCGGCGCAGGTCCACCCGCAAAGTGGGCCAACCCTTCTCCACCGCGCGAGCCATAAGGCGCAGTGACAGAGAGGTCTTGCCAGTACCCGCGGGGGCCGAGAGCAAGAGTCTTCCTCGAAGGCTCAGGAGGTCGAGAAGCTGATCCAAATCGCCAGTCACCTCGGCGAATTCCCCGGAGAGAAGCTCGTCATATCCCTCCGCGAGACCAACCTCGAAGTCGTACGCAGGTTCATGAATGGGAATCTGGTCGAGCGCATCCCGCGACTCTTCGAGGAGCGTCGTGTGCGCTGACCTCATGAGCCGGCCTCCGCGACGAACTCCGCGGCGAAGGCCGCGGCCACGTCGGCTGCGTAGGCCTTCCATCGCGATCGTTCCTCGGTGTTGATCCGCACCTTCACACCGGGACCCCCCGCGCGCCCCTCCTCTTCCTCGCCCGCGTGCCGGCGGACGATGTCGGAAATCCCGCGCGCGATGCAGAGACGCGGGTTGTAGTCGACATCGGTTCGCGCTCCATGCACCGCACGGGCGACGCCGTACGACTCCATATCGACCGCGACGGCATGATCGAAGGTCACGAAGATCCGTTCTTGCTCGGGATGATCAGGGTCACCGAGAATCTTCTCAGTTGCGACGACCGCGCCCACATGAACCGACGGCGGCGCCGCGGCGCCTTCCGTCTCTGCCTGCACCTCCGGCCGGGGCTGCTCGATGCGGGTGCTCCACCTCTCCTCAACGATCAGCCCGGCGACATGTTCATCGCGAATGCTCACGGTAGGTTGATCGTACGCGGCGTATCGGAGCCGGTCGCCGGTCTCGGTGATCTTGCGGAAATCGGCGTAATGAATGTAGTCGGGGACCACCAAATCCCCCAGCCCGGGACCGTCCTCGGACTCGATCCCCCCAGCGATGCCGGAGACGAGAACGACCGCCGGTCGCCAGTGCTCGATCAGCTTGGCGATGCCTTCGGAGGCCGCGACGTTGCCACGGTCAGCTAGCTGCGCAAGAACGAACCGGTCGGGGCCATCCGCGCCGTGAAAGTAGCGGCTCTTAGGATGCCTCATGCTGGCATCAAGCGCTCGCCGGGCACTTGAGAACTCCTCATCGATGACAGTCACGACGCCGACGATCGTCTTGCCGAGACGGCCCCCCGCAGAACAACTCATCGCACCGGAGTGCCGGGCCCCGTCGAGAGCGTCGACTCCGTTTCCTGCACTAGCGCCCAGGAGAGCAGGAGGTCGTAGTCGAAAGTGAAGAAGTGCTCGACGCTGGCGAGGAAATCGCGAGCCGAGCGGTACTCAGCGTCGCTGATATCGCCAACATTATTTTGATGCTTCTTCGCCAACGTGGCTACCAGACTGCTCCTTAAGTGATCGGCATCGACGCCAACGCGCTTCACCAGCGAGGGGTCAGTCGTGCCATATAAATTGGTCATCCGAGCAGCGATGCTCGAGAGCCTGTACGAGGACAGCACGAAAGGGGCCTCCAGAAGGGTTAGGAAAGCGGCAACTTCCAGGTCCAAGGGTGAGTCTTCTCTTCAAGCGGCGGCACGAAGTAGTAGCCGCCACCCTGTACCGTCTCGCCGATCTTCCCAAACAGCGGGTCAACGCCGGCGTCGGGAACGGGGAAGTCCTTATTGCGCATCCAGGCCCGCACAATGAACTCAAACTGGGTAGTAATCGTTCGGGCAAAAGCGACAAAGATCAGGCCTCGCTGCAGTTCCCCGGGCGCGGGCGCAATCAGCGGGTAGCCACGCCGAAAAATGCGCCGCTGCGCATCCTCTTCTCCGCCTCGCGGATTGGACTTCCGGATGTGTGCCGTGGTCGGCACCGCTGTGTTCGTCTGATCGCTTTCGAAGACAGGTGGCTTCTCGAGCTCGGTCTCCTCGTCATGGAGGTCGAGACTCGCACCCGAGAACTTGAAGCGACCGACCGAGTGCTCTTGGTCGTTCTGAGCCAGTTTGTCCCAAGAGTGGGTGTCGAAGGTCGAAACCCGGACAACCATGTAGCTGCCGTCCTTCGTCCAGGCGGGCTCGCTACTCGGAACAGGATGAAGGTCATCAGGGAAGTGAGGTTTCGATGCCCCTTCGCGACCGTAGGGGCTTGGAGTTGGCAGTTCACCAGCGGGAGGATTCTGCGGATAGCTGATGTTTTCCGGATCGACGAATACGAGCTTCTGGTCGCCCTCGGAATTGCGCGGATCGAGGTTGGAGGTTCCATCGAGGAAGCCGATGAGCGCTCGGCCCTCCCGTCGCGAGGTTCGACCCGCGCGACTGTTGTAGCGCTGCGAACCGATCGCCGTCGACACAAGCGTGACTTCTTCGCCCTGCTCCTCCTCGATGCGGCGCACAACGTGCTCGCAGATGTAGAGGTTGTCGGCGCAAATCTGCAATACAAAATCGCCGGATTCGCTGTTTGGCGGCGTGTCGACAAGATTTCCCCAGGGGATGGGACGCAAGTCCTGGGGGTGTTCGGCTTCGGCAATACCGAGCTTTTCAAAGCCGGTCGATGAAATTCCAAGCGTAATCGTGAGGAAAGCGCGATCGTAGTCAGAGTGAAAGCCGAGCTCGCCGGTCTCAGCCGAGGGCTGCTCCTTGGCCCCTGGAGCATTGGGGGCGTCGAGATCGGAGCGCAACTCGCGTTCGACAAGCCCCCGCAATGCGTCGAGGGTCGCCCGCGAGTCAGAACCGCTGAAGTTGTAGGTAGCGAGAAGAAGATGCTGGGGCGGCCGATTAAGGATACCCGCCTGAGGTCCCTGCGTTGACACGGTTACCCCCCGGGAGCGATATGGAACAGACAGCGGAAACCCTATCTGTTCCGATTAAGGGATGCTGGAGTCCCCGAGAACGTCAGGAGCGACTCTCGAGGAGCTGTCTCCACTCGTTCTGACCTTTCTCGCTGGCTCCGATCTCTCGCAGGCGCCCTGCGAATGCCCCAGGAAGGTCTGCCTCGATCCGCATGGCTGACGTTCCAGAAAGAACCGCAACCGAACTGATCAATTCCAACGCACTCTCGCAGGCAATGAGCAAAGTCCCGTCTTCGCGCAAGGCCTCTCTTTGAATGCGATCGCGATCGAGCGGCGCGTGTTGCTCGGCAATCACCACGAGCAGCGCGAGGTCCGCACCCAGCTCGGCCGCCTCGCGGGACAGCTCAGACGCCACTGCCTCCGTGACCGGTAGCTGCTTTGCCTCGACCGCGAGGAGGATTTGGCCATCCGACAGCACCCGGACATCGCCGGGATGAGGGCTGTTGATCGGCTGAAGCTCAACGTCGTCAAAGGCGCAGTCGAGGACTGCGGCTGACAAGGCCTGCGCGCGTCTCCCCCCTTCCGGATCTGCCCGGACAAACCGATCAACGATTCCGACCAGATCCTCGAGCGCGAGATCGCTTCTTATCTGGCGCGCGGCCCGGGCTGCTTCGCGCTCAGCCTCCTGAACAGCCATTCTCACCCGAAGGAATGCCGCCAAGGCCGCAAGGGCTTCGGTGCGCTCGAGTCGTCTCAGATCCCGAAGCCCGTCGAGAAATGCTTCGTACGCCGGGCGCGCCTTGCCTGAGACCTTCGTGAACTCGTCTATCCGCGCTGGACCCCCAAGAAATGGCCGGTTGTTGAGGGGCCAGCGTCCCTCCGCCCCGAGGTGGTAGCGCCCGTTGTTCTGTTGGGCGAGAAACTCGGCTGCCTTCCGCAGGCTGTAGCCGCGAGGACCGGCAGCCTCATCTTGAGCGAGGCTGTCCACCCGCGGATCGGCCGCCTTCGCGAGGAGCGCACCACCGAGTGCCGCGATGTACGTCTTGACGCCCAACCCACCGAGTCGATCGACACGGGCAATCCACACCGCCGGCAGCTCGTCAGTGGACCGCGCGAGCGCGAGTGCCTCGTCGAGCGCAAGGAGCAGCGTCTGATCCTCAAGCCTGATTCCCATGCCCGGAAAGCTAGCCTGGCTCTCCGACGCCGAGGATGCGATCTCGTCGCGAGCTGTTTATGCAGCCAAAGCGAACTCTGGCGAAGGAGCACAACCCAGGCGCCTGAGTTCGTCGGCCAAGGCGACTGCTACCGCAGTTCCAAGTTCCGGTGGGACGGCGTTGCCGAGCTGAAGCTGCTGCTCCCTCCTAGATCCAAGGACCGTGAAGCTGTCGGGAAAGGTCATCAACCTCTTGACCTCGGCAACCCGAAGGCGCCGGTTGTCCCAATGGAATGGCCCCACCCACGGCCCGGGCTGCCCCTGGATAGTCGGGGACGGCTTATCCGGGTGAAGCTTCAGCAAGAAGCTCCAGTAGCGCGAGCGCCACTTGAACCGAGGCTTCTTATGGCCGCGCTCAGCAGTCCAGTAGAGATAGTTCTCGCCGGGCGGAATAGCTCGAAGAGCACTGGCATAGGTGCCTTTCACGGTCTCCTCGGGCTCGGGGGGATTGAGCTCATCGGCAAGAGACGTCAGAACCTCTCCAGCACTTACATGGAGTGGTAGGTCCCTATCCCAGCCGGTCCGCGTCTCATGCGGTCCCGAGTGGGTGGTCTCGGGCCACTGGAATTCCCAGCCACGCTGAGAGCCAGGGATGAGATCGCGACGGATGCCAACGCAAAAAAGCCTCTGTCGGAGCTGGGGGATGCCAAGGTCTGCGGCAAGGATGATGCGGAACTCGACTACATATCCGGCCCTGCGAGTCGCCCGCAGGAATCGCTCAAGAACAGCCCGGTTCTGATTGCGATAGGCGAGCCCGTAGACGTTCTCCATCAGAAAAGCTTGCGGCTTGATGCCGCGCAGCATGCGGACGTACTCGTCTAGAAGACTTGCCCGAGGGTCTTCGCCCGCCCGCTTGTAGGCAAGCCAATAGCCCGACTTGGAAAAGGGAGTACAGGGCGGGCCTCCATGCAGCAGAGATACCTCTTCCCGCTCCAGCCCGCATCGCTCAAGAAGGTCGCGGGGATCGGTCTGGAGGATGTCGGTGAACACGACCTCATCTCTCAGCCGGGGAAAGAACTCAAAGCGGTTTGAGAGGATCGTCTCGCGCGCAGTCTCATCGGCCTCCACAACCGCGACCGTCTCGAAGCCAGCCGCCTCGCATCCAAGGTCGAGACCGCCTGCCCCTGAGAAGAGAGAGATCGCATCCATGCCCACCAACCTAGAAAGCCGCTCCGATGGAACGAGCGTCAATAGCGGGAGCACCGTCGTTCCCAAAGCGCCGTCGGCCTCTTCGCCCGCCGCCAGAGCGGTCATGCAGGGCAATCGCAAGCGCGACACCCGCCCTGAGCTTGCCCTCCGATCTGAGCTGCATCGACGTGGTCTCCGATATCGAGTCGACGTACGACCGATGGAGAGCCTGCGCTGTCGGGCCGACATCGTCTTCCGTCGCCAGAAGGTCGCCGTCTTCGTCGATGGCTGCTTCTGGCACGGGTGCCCAGAGCACGGAACGAGTCCAAGGACCAATGCCACCTACTGGAGCGCGAAGATTGCCCGTAACGTCGAGCGTGATCGCTTCAACGAGACCGAGCTCTGCGCAGCCGGATGGACCGTAATCAGAGTCTGGGAGCACGAGCGGCCCATGGATGCCGCAGACAGGATCGTCCGGGTCCTCGCGAGACAGGGCCCTGAGCCGACGGTCAGCACGTGATGAACGTAGGTGGACAGGGCGCCCGCAATCCACTCCCAAAGCGGGATCGAGTCAACGCGCCAGACAGGATTCGAACCTGTGACCTTCGGTTTCGTAGACCGACGCTCTATCCGACTGAGCTACTGGCGCGGGAGACGGGTCGAAGGACCCGAAGGGCGATTCTAGGGACTTGGGGGCGTGGTTAGGTGGCTTCGGGGTCGGCGGGCTGGTTCAGCCGGACGTGCCACTGGACCGAGGCGGTGGCCACGGGGTCGCCTGAGGTGTCTGTCAGCTCGACCTCGCAGGGGAAGACGACCTTGCCCTCGGCGTCGAGGGTGGCGAGGGCCTCGGCGGCGTCGACGCCGAGCTTGGCGCGGGCCTCGATCGGGCCCTTGGCGACCTTGACGTAGGAGATCTCGGCGCCGCGGGCAAGGGGGGTCACCTCGCCCATGCGGGAGGCGAAGGCACCGACGAAGGCGGCGCCTGAGGCCGTCTCGGCGACCGTGAAGAGAGCGCCCGCGTGCTGGGAGCCGACGTGGTTGGTCAGCTCGTCTCGCTCGGGCAGCACCACGACCGCTTCGCCCTCCGCAACCTCGGCGATCTCCAGACCGAGGTGCCCCGCGAAGGGCACCGCCTGAGTCATTCCCTGGGCAATCGCCTCGAAGAACTCGCTCATGGCTCAGCGGCCCTCGAAGGTCGCGTGGCCCGGCTCACCGTGCTCGAGGAAGGTCTTGACCGCGCGCTGCAAATCCTCGGTCGCAAACAGGTCGACCGCGTCCTTGCGGATCGCCTCGTCGGCGGCGGCGACGCCGCCTTCGCGGAAGCGGCGCAGGACGTGCTTCGTCATCGCGTGCGCCTTGGTCGGCCCGGCCGCCAGCTCGGCGGCGAAGGCGCGCGCCGCCTCGTCGAACCCCTCGTCCTCGAAGACCCGGTTGACCACGCCCCAGCCAGCCAGCTGCTCGGCGCCGAAGAGCTCGCCGGTCATCACGAACTCGGCGGCACGGCCGCTGCCGGCGCGCTCGGCGAGGCGCTGCGTGCCGCCCATCGAGGGCGTCAGCCCGACCACTTTCTCGACCAGGCCGAACTTGGCCGAGCGCGCGGCGAGGATGAGGTCGCAGCCGAGCGCCAGCTCGAAGGTCCAGGTCAGGGTGAGCGCGTGGGAGGCGAAGACGACGGGCAGCGGCAGCCGTTCGAGGCGCTCTACCAGGTCGATCGACTCGTCCCAGAGCTCGCCCGCCCGCTCGGGTGTCAGCCCGTCGAACTCGGAGACGTCGACCCCGCCGGAGACGACGCGCCCCTCCGCCCGGAACAGCAGCGCCCGCGGCGGGTCGGCTTCGACCGCTGCGATCGTCGTGTCCAGGGCCTCGAACATCGCCCGGTTGAAGAGGTTGAGCGGCGGGCTGTCGATGGTCGCGACCGCCAGGCCCCCGTCGCGCTCGAGTCGGATCGCCGTCACGGCGCGAACCCTACTGCGCCTCAGGGCACGCGGTGGACCTCGAAGAGGTTGGTCCCCAGCTCCTGCTCCGGCAGCCCGGCGGTGATCGCGATCAGCTCGCCGGAGGCGGCGATGCCGTGCTCGCCGGCGAGCTTGGCGCAGTCGCGGAGCAGGCCGCGCACGTCGGTCTCGTGCTCGTTGCGCACCGCGGTCACGCCGAAGAGCAGGTTGAGGCGGCGCACGGTCTCGATCCGCGGCGACACCGCCAGCACCGGCACGTTCGGGCGGTGGGCGGAGACGAGCCGCGCCGTGCGCCCGCTGGTGGTCGGCACGACCAGTGCGGAGAGGCCCAGCCGGTAGACGGCCCCCACCGCGCCCCAGGCGACCGAGTCGGCGACCTCCTGGGTGGCCTGCTCGGTGCGGCTGAAGAGCCACTCGCCGTAGGGCAGGTCGGGCTCGGTGGCGTGCGCGATCCGGTCCATCACCCTCACCGCCTCGATCGGATGGTGGCCGACCGCGGTCTCCTCGGAGAGCATCACCGCGTCGGTGCCGTCGTAGATCGCGTTGGCGACGTCGGTCACCTCGGCCCGGGTCGGCCGCCGCGCGGTCACCATCGAGGCCAGCATCTGGGTCGCCGTGATCGCCGGCTTGGAGCGCTTGCCGGCGGCGCGGATCAGCCGCTTCTGCACGACCGGCACCTGGGCCAGCGGCAGCTCGATCCCGAGGTCGCCGCGCGCGACCATGATCCCGCCGGTCGCCGCGGCGACGATCTCCTCGGCGTTCTCGGCCGCCTGCTGCTTCTCGATCTTCGCGATCAGCGGGATGTCGGAGTCGAGCGCGCGCAGCCGCTCGCTCACCGGCTCGAGGTCGGCGGCGCTGGAGACGAAGGAGACCGCCAGCAGGTCGATGCCCTGCTCGACAGCGAACTCGACCCAGCCGAGGTCGCCGGCCGTCGGCGCCGGGGTGCTGACGCCGGGCACGTTCATCCCCTTGTGGGAGGAGAGCGTGCCGCCGACCTCGACCTCGCAATCGACGCCACCGTCGTCGGCCCCGTGCACCCGCAGCCGGATCGAGCCGTCGGCGAGGTAGACCGGCTCGTTCTCGCGCAGCGAGGCGACCCCGGGCCAGGTGACCGGGATCGTCTCCCGGTCCCCCTCGACGTCGCGCGGGGTCAGCTTCACGTGCATACCGGTCTCCAGCTCGGCGACGTCGCCCCGCAGCTCGCCGATCCGCAGCTTCGGCCCCGGCAGGTCGCCGAGCACCGCCACCTCGCGCCCCACCTGCTCGGCCGCCGCGCGGATCGTCTCGATCGTGCGCGCGTGGCGGTCGCGGTCGGCGTGGGAGAAGTTGAGTCGGAGGACGTCGGCGCCGGCCTCGATCATGCGGGTGAGGACGCCCGGGTCCCAGCTCGCCGGCCCGACCGTCGCGATGATCTTGGTCCGCCTGCGACGCTCCATGCGTATGACTGTAGAGCGTGGTCAGACCATGACATCGATCTGTGTAACAATCTTCAGGTGAGCACCGTTGCGGAGCGCCCCGTCGGCACCGAGGAACCGGCCTTCCCGGACCTCGTCGGCGAGGCGCCGCCCTCCCCCGCCGGTCCGGTAGAACCGGCCGAGGCAGCGGCGCTCCCCAAGCCGCCCGTCGTTCCGCTTCCCCGCGCGGCCCAGATGCTGCGCTTCAACCAGCGCCAGATCGAGTACGTCTTCGGCTCGCGGCGGCGCCTCGGCGACGTCTTCCGCATGCGCACGACCATGCCGGGCGGCCCCGTGGTCACCAGCCACCCCGACCACGTGCGCTCTCTCTTCACGGCCAAGCCCGAGCAGGCGCCCTCGCTGACCGGCGAGTCGCCGCTGCGACCGATTCTCGGCACGCGCTCGGTCCTCACCGCGGTCGGCCCCCGCCACATGCGCCAGCGCAAACTTCTGCTGCCGCCCTTCCACGGCGAGGCGATCGAGCGCTACATGGCGATGATCGCCGAGGCGACCGAACGCGAGATCGACACCTGGCCGCTCGACCGCCCCTTTGCGCTGGCACCCCGCATGCAGGCGATCACGCTCGACGTGATCATGGCCGGGATCTTCGGCATCGAGGGGCGGCCCGAGCGCGGCACCCCCGAGCACCGGATGCGGAACACGGTCAGGCGCCTGGTGAACGCCTCGACCTCCCCCCTTGCCCAGGTCGGCGAGCTGATGAACATGGCGCGGGAGGAGGCATTCGGCCCGATGAAGGTCGCGATCGGGCTGCTCGACCGCCCGACCTACGCGGTAATCGAGGCGCGCCGCCGCGACGAGCACCTCGCCGAGCGCCGCGACATCCTCTCCCTCCTCCTGCAGGCCCGGACCGAGGAGGGCGAGGCGATGGACGACAAAGAAGTCCGCGACGAGCTGCTCACCCTGGTTCTCGCCGGCCACGAGACGACCGCCAACTCGCTTTCGTGGGCGTGGGAGCGGCTGGTCCGCAACCCCGATGCCCACGAGGCCCTGCGCGAGGCCGTCCGCACGGGCAAGGGCGCCGAAGAACAGATCGAGGCGACGATCGTGGAGACGATGCGCTCGCGGCCGGTCGTGCCCTTCATCGGCCGGCGGGTCACGGTCCCCTGGCAGCTCGGCGAGTACGGCGTCTCCGCCGACACCCCGGTCGGGATGAGCATCCTGCTCGTCCACCACCGCGAGGATCTCTACCCCGAGCCCTTCGAGTTCCGCCCCGAGCGCTGGCTCGGCCGCAAGCCCGGCACCTATGAGTGGATCCCTTTCGGCGGCGGCATCCGCCGCTGCCTCGGCGCCGCCCTGGCGATGGCCGAGATGCGCGTCGTCCTGGAGGCGACGGCCCGCCGCCTCGACCTCGAGGCCGCCGAGCCCGAGCCCGAGCGCGCCCTGCACCGCAACGTGACGATGATTCCCGCCCGCGGCGGCCGGGTCGTCCTGCGCGCCCGCAGCTGGCTCAGCCCGCGAGCGGCCGGCCGCGCCGGAGCTGGATCAGGCCCCAGAGCGAAACCGCCGCCCATACGGTCTCCAGGAGGAGGAACCCCCACTGGCGCCCCTCCCAGGCGAGCACCGCGAGCACCACCGAGCCGACCAGGTTGAGGACGAGGTAGGCCCGCGAGTGCTGGTCCATGGCGCCGAACTGAGCCGCGGCATAGGCGCTCAGGATGAGCAGCGCCCCGATGACCTGGACGAGTTGATCCATCGGGGATTCATAGCCTCTTTCGAGGAACCGCCTACCCTGACCTTATGTCTCAAGGTGTAAGCCAGCAGCGTCGGCATCACCTAGACGCCATTCGCGTATCGGCGATCCTCCTCCTGATCCCATACCACGCTGCCCGCTATGTCCAGAAGGGCGACGGAGGGGCCGAGATCGTCGATGCCGCAGTCTGGTTCGTCCATACCTGGCACATGCCCCTGTTCTTCGCCATCTCCGGGTTCCTTGCCGCCAGCGCGCTGCGACGATCCACCGCTGCCCGCCAGCTGCGTGCTCGATTTCGCCGACTCGGGTTGCCGCTGGCCGTGGGCATGCTGACGGTCGTGCCGCTGGCGAACTTCCTCGTCATCGGCGCGGCGGCCCTCTGGCCGCGCAAAGGTGCGCTTCCGGCGAAGCGAGAGCTGGACGTCGCCAACGTCTTCAGCCTCTCGCCGCGGCACCTGTGGTTCATCGCCTACCTGCTGATGATCTCTCTGATCGCGATCGGAATCTGGTTGGCGATCCAGCGCGCACCTGGGCTGGGGGCAGCCATCAACCGTGGCTTTCGCAACCTGATCGGGTCGTGGTGGGCGGTTCCTGTCCTGGCGTCGATCAGCGCGGCGATCCTGATCACCAAGACCGGCTGGGTGGCGGGAGGAACCGCATCCAACTCGCTGGTCCCCGCCCCGACCCTCTTCGCCTACTACAGCCTCTTCTTCTTCTTCGGCTGGCTTCTCAGTGGTCAGACCGACCTGCTGGAGAACCTCAAGCGCGGGGCCTGGCTGCGGCTCGGGGCCGGAGCGCTGATCGCCGTACCGGCCTTCCTTCTCTTCTACGACAACGGCGACTTCACCGGCAACGTCGGCACACCCGGCATCCTGGCCGAAATCGATGAGCTGCGCCTCTATGGACTGTTCACCGTGGGCCTGGTCTGCTGGCTCACCCTGTTCGGGATCTGGGGCGTGCTGGCCCGACACGTCCGCAAGGAGTCGCGCGTGCTGCGCTATCTGGCGGACGCAAGCTTTTGGATCTACCTCGTTCATATCCCGTTCCTCGTCGCTCTGCAGAGTTCCCTCTCCACGACCGAGCTGGCAATCCCCGTTCGCTGGGGACTTGCCGTGAGCGGGACCCTTGCGCTGGCCATCGGGACGTACGCCCTGATCCGTGGGGTGCGCAAGCTGGCGACGAGGAATGCGCGCCCTCGCGGCGCTCCCGGCTCGACGGTGGATTCCTACTGACCGTCTACCAGGGGGACTGCCCGGCGCAGGCGATCGAGGACAAGCAAGGCTCCGAGGTTCCGCAGCGCATACCCCTGCCGCAATCCCACCGGCCGAAAGTCAATCGCGGTGCAGGGCGGGCAGAGAATGCTCGGGTGAACCCCATCGCGACTCAGACCCGCGCGGGGAACCCCCGGCGCGACCATCTGTCGCCAGTAGTTCCAGAGCGGCAGGGCCCGATTCTCG
This sequence comes from uncultured Solirubrobacterales bacterium, assembly GCA_963801245.1. Lineage (GTDB taxonomy): Bacteria > Actinomycetota > Thermoleophilia > Solirubrobacterales > 70-9 > VRUE01. Next base: position 1,330,663 of record CAWDEA010000002.1, on the reverse strand, counting down.
GCCAAGGCGGCGATCTCGGCATTGAACCGCGCGACCCGTTGCGAGAACGGCTGCCTGGCCCGAGGCGGGATCGTGCTGATCACCGGGATGGTTCCCGCGCTGGACACGCGCCGGGCCACTCGCGCGAGGTCGAGGCGGAACTGGGTCGCGGTGATGTCCTCCAGATCATTGGTTCCAAACATGATCAGGGCAACCGATGGGCGGATCAGCTGCAGCTCACAGGAAACGGCGGGCAGCCCGTGGCACTCCGCCAAGGATTCGCGTGGCAGAAGCGCGTCGGCCGCCCGCCATCCTCCGACGGCCGCCACGCCCAGGCGCGAATAGCTGTTGCTGACCGGACACTGAGCTTCCTCAGAGCCACCAGGCACGGCGGACTGCCCGAAGAACGCGAGCGTCCCGCCTAGCTCCGCCTCCCATGGGCCCAGCTGGGCCGGCCAGCACGCCAGCGCTTGCAGGAACGCAGGCGATGCAGTGATGCTGTCACCAATCTTGGCGACGACGCCCGGGCGATTGCCGAGCTGCTCTCCCCGGCTCACGACCTTTTCGAGGTGGCCGGTGACAACAGGTCCAAGCGCTGGCACGACAGGCAGTTCCTGCCAATCGCCGGCAACGGATCGATCGCTGAAAACAGAGCCAGTTGCAAGCAGGGCCAAGGCTACGAGGACGACTCTCACCACAAGCATTCTGCACAAGACACAGCGCCGCTCTGAACGGAGAGGGAGGGATTCGAACCCTCGAGAGAGCTTGCGCCCCCTACTCGCTTAGCAGGCGAGTGCCTTCAGCCACTCGGCCACCTCTCCGGGCACTGGGGCCGATTGTAAGAGCTAGTGCCCGGCGGCGCGGCTAGTCTCATCTTCGTGTCCGGCCGCTCGCATGCACAGCTGGAGCAGATCTTCGAGGAGGTGGAGGCGCCGTTCGCCTTCGTCGACCTCGACGCGATGTGGGCGAACTCCGGCGCGATGCTGGAGCGGGCGGGCGGCAAGCCGATCCGCGTGGCGAGCAAGTCGCTGCGCTGCCGCGGCGTTGTGGAGCGGATCCTCGGCCGCGACGAGCGCTACGCCGGGCTGATGACGTTCACGCTGCCGGAGACGCTCTGGCTGGCCGAGTGCGGATTCGAAAACCTGCTGCTGGCCTACCCGACGGCGGACGCCGCGGCGCTCGGGGAGCTGGCGCTGCGCTCGGTCGCCAGCCCGGCCGAGGCGCCGATCGTGATGGTCGACTGCAGCGAGCACCTCGACGCGATCGAGTCGGTGCTGGGGGCGGACGCGGCCCCGGTGCGCGTCTGCATCGACCTCGACGCCGGCTGGTGGGCGATGGGCGGCCGGCTCAAGGTCGGGCCCAAGCGCTCCCCGGTGCACACGGTCGAGCAGGCGGTGGCGCTTGCGCAGGAGGTCGAGCGCCGGCCCCAGGTCGAGCTCGCCGCGCTGATGTCCTACGAGGGCCAGATCGCCGGCGTCGGCGACCAGCCGCCCGGGCGGCGGTTCCGCGGCGCCGCGATCCGCACGATGCAGCGCCGCTCCGCCGCCGAGCTGGCCGAGCGCCGCGCCGCCGTCGTCGCCGCGATCCGCGAGTTCGCCGAGCTGCCGATCGTCAACGGCGGCGGCACCGGCAGCCTCGAGCTGACCGGCGCCGAGGACGCGGTGACGGAGGTCGCCGCGGGATCGGGCTTCTACGCCCCCGCCCTCTTCGATCACTACAGCCGCTTCTCGCTCACCCCCGCCGCCGGCTTCGCCCTGCCGATCGTGCGCAAGCCGACGCCGGGCGTCGCGACCGCGCTCGGCGGCGGCTACCTCGCCTCGGGCAGCGGCGACGCCGCCCGCCTTCCCTCGCCCTGGCTGCCGGCCGGGCTCGAGCTCGACGCCGAGGAGGGCGCCGGCGAGGTCCAGACCCCCCTCAGCGGCCCTCCCGCCCGCGACCTGCGGATCGGCGACCGCGTCTACATGCGCCACGCCAAGGCCGGCGAGCTCTGCGAGCGCTTCGACGCCCTGCACCTGGTCGAAGGCGAGCAGATCGTCGACGTGGTCCCGACGTACCGAGGAGAGGGAAAGACGTTCCTCTAGGCGGCGAAAACCAAGCCTGGCAAGGACACAGGGAGCGAAGCGTGCTCCGCACGTGAGCGACCGAGGACGCCGCCAGGCGCCGGTTTGCAGCCGCCTAGGGGCCGAGGACGCGCTCGGCGTACTGGTTGGTGAAGACGCGCCCGGGGTCGAGCTCGTCGCGCGCGGCCTGGAACGCTGACCAGCGCGGGTAGCGCTGCGACAGCGTCGCCGCGGTCTGGAAGTGGCGCTTGCCCCAGTGTGGACGGCCGCCGTACTCGCTCATGATCGACTCGACCGCCTCGAAGTAGGGGCGCCACTCCATGCCGCGGTACTGGTGGACGGCGATGTAGGCGGTGTCGCGTTCGTGCGAGGGGCTGAGCAGCGCGTCGTCGCCGGCCGTCACCCGCATCTCGATCGGGAAGAAGACCGGGTAGCGGTTGGCCCGCACCCACTCGATCACCCGGCGCGCCGCCTCGGGACCGTGCTCGCGCGGCACCCCGTACTCCATCTCGGTGAAGCGCACCCGGCGCTCGTTGGCGAAGATCCGGTCGCTGCGGTCGGTCGCCTTGCTGCCCGAGGCGAGCCAGGCGGCGAGGCGGGAGAGCGAGGGAATCGCCCGCGGGACCGCCTTCCCGGCCGCGGAGATCGCCTCCAGTGCCCAGTTCTCGAGCACGATGTCGTTGAGGTAGGCGGCGGCGCGGCCGCGGGGACGCGGCGGCCCCTCCGTGCGGTTGCGCTCCAGCACCAGGGCGGAGTCGGCGTAGGGGAAGGTGAAGAGCTCGAAGTGCTCGTTGGCGTCGGCGCCCTCCTGGAAGGCGTCGAAGACCTCCTCGCGGGGCCGGCGCGTGTCGACCCGGCGCAGGGTGAAGGCCGGCACGCAGCGCAGCGTCACCGCGGCGATCGCGCCGAGCGAGCCGATCCCGACGCGCGCCGCCCGCAGCAGGTCCGGGTCGCCCTCGGCGCTCAGCTCGCGCACGGAGCCGTCGGCCCCGACCAGCTCCAGCGCCTCGACCTGAGAGGAGATGTTGCCCAGCTTCGCTCCCGTCCCGTGCGTCCCGGTCGAGATCGCCCCGGCGATCGTCTGGCGGTCGATGTCGCCGAGGTTCTCCATCGCCAGCCCGAGCCGGTGCAGCTCCTCGTTGAGCTCGCTCAGCACCGTGCCCGCACCGACCCTGACCAGGCCGGAGGCGGGGTCGGCGTCGATCACGCCGCTGAGCGAGCGGACGTCGACCATCGTGCCGTCGGTCTTCGCCGCCTCGGTGAAGGAGTGGCCCGAGCCTGCAACCCCGACCTTGCGCCCGGCCGCGACCGCTCTGCCGATCGCCTCGGCGAGCTCCTCGCGCCCGCCCGGTCGCACCAGCTCCGACGGCGTGCAGACCTGGTCCCCGGCCCAGTTGCGCCATGCCGACCCAGGTCCCCCCCGCTCAGCGCTCGATGAAGCCATCGCCGCGGAGCCTAGCCCCCTCCGCCCTCGGCGGGACGGACCGTGGGGGGCGAAAGGGCGTGGAGGGAGTAGGCAACCGTGAAGAGCAGCAGGGCGGCGATTCCGAGCCCGGGCGTTGCGTTGCCCGCCACGCCCGCGAGAACACCGCCGGCAAGGCCGCCGACGACCTGACCGAGCGCCCAGGCCATGTTGGAGAGACCGGCGGCGAAGCCCTGGTGAAGCCGGCTCGACTCCGCCGTCTCCGAGAGCATGGTCAGTGCGGGCGTGAAGCAGATGCCGCCGCCAAGGGAGGTCAGCATCAGCCCGGCCATCACCACCCCCATGGTCGCCCCGACGGCGACGGCGACCATCGCCACCGAGCAGATGCTGAGTCCGATCGCGAAGGGCATCCTGCGTCCCGCCCGGTCGGAGTAGCGACCGGCAAGGGGCGCCAGCAGCGCCTCCAGGGCGGCGCCCGCGATGAAGCCCCCGGCAATCGCCGCATGGCCGCCGCCCAGATCGGCGATCTGCAGCGGCGCCAGGACCTCGACCGCGCCGAACATCACCGAGGGGACGGCTACGAACCCGGTCCCGATGAGGATCGGGCGGCTGAAGATGATCTCGGCGATCTCACGCAGCGGTTGCCGCTCGGGCGGCGCGGCCTCGGGCAGACGCGCGGCGAGACTGGCGAGCACGATCGCCACCACGAGCACGCCGCTGAAGACGAGCTCGGTGCCGACCTCCGCCGCGAAGGCGCCCAGCGCCGGGCCAAAGAGGGCACCGCCGACGGCCGTGCCCAGGGCCGTGCCGATGACCGCGCCGCGCCGCTCGGGCGGTGCGGTCGTGATCAGCCAGGTGAGCGCGCCCGCCCAGATCAGGGCGCCCGAGATGCCCTGGACGAAACGGGCGAGATCCAGCAGGACGTACTCGCGGGCGAAGCCGAAGGCGACGCTGGAGCACCCGAGCAGCAACAGCCCGCCGATGACCGTGCGGCGCGGACCGATGCGCGCGGCGAGCAGGCCCGCGGGCAGGGAGAAGGCCAGGGTCCCGGCGGCGTAGGAAGCGGACAGGACGCCGGCCTGGGCCTTGCTGAGCCCGAGCTCGGACACGTAGTCCGGCAGCAGCGGCGCGATGGCCGAGAAGAAGACGACGTCGAAGAAGACCATCGCCGAGGCAAGTACGAGCAGTCGACGCATTGCAGACAATACAATCATCCAGAGCGATTACGGTCGTACGCCTCGGCGTCTAGCATCGAACGATCGCTTACTCCCCGGAGGGGTGGCAGAGCGGTTGAATGCACCGGTCTTGAAAACCGGCAGACATCGAAAGGTGTCTCGGGGGTTCGAATCCCCCCCCCTCCGCTTATCGGGCCTATTTGGACGATCAGGCTGGCGGGCGATTCGCCATGCCGACCGCTCGCTCGCGCCCGGCGCAGCGGATAAGTTGCGGACGTGGACAAGGACCGTGAAAGCATGCACCCGATCAGGGGAACCGAGGACGCCCAGATCGTCTACCGGCGCTCCGCGCGCGGCCGGTCGAGTACGCAATCATGCTCCAGGTTCTCGGTGCGAAGGGCTGGGAGACCCGGGTCGTGGCCGACAACTCCCATGCCGACCGCCACGTTGACGAGCATCACTGGCACCGCTACCTTGGCGGCGAGAAGCAGCCAGCCGAGCCACTGCCCTTCAACGTCTCGGACACAAACGATGCGATGGCGAGGATCATCGAGTGGTTCGGTAAGAGCTGGACGGAGCTAACCTCATGACGACGATGCCAACGCCCGCTGAGAAAGCCGCCCTGTCGGCATTCATCGACTCTGCCACGAGCGATGTCGATCCCGGCTACCCGCATGGCGCTGCCTTCATCCCCTGGCAGGACACGCCCCAGACCGACCGGATTCTTTGGCGTTACCTGCACGAAGGGCGGGCGGCCGTCATCGTCGGTACCGAGGACTTCGACATGCTGATCGAGCCAGTCCACACGGGTCGGCTCGCCCGGCTGCGCAACGAGCTTCTGCAGCGGATCACGGTCGAGGTTTCCTACCGGCACAAGGACGCCCCACCTGCCGCAGACATTCCCCCGGTCCGAGCGGAGATCGGCCGTCACGCGCTTGAGCGCCTGACTCCGGCTGCCGCCTGAGTGACAAAAGGACCACTCCTCGCCTCTAGTTCGACAACGACCGGAGCAGGTCTATCATGGCGAGCAGCAGTTGAACGGAGGGCGTGGGATTCGAACCCACAAATGCCGGCTCAGCATTCCCGGTCCTAAGTCAGGGGGAGTTCACCTTGTACTCAGGTCCTCCGATGGCGTGCCCGAGGCGGAGAGAGATCAGCTCTCCGCCTCGGGGCTTCTGAGCCGGGCTGGATCGTGCGGTTTGGACCCGCCGCCCCGGTCTCATTTCTCGAACCCCGGCGCAGTCTCCAACGCTGCCGCCAATTCCGGGGAAAGCTTGTAAACGCCGCGCTCATGGCGCACAACCTGCTTCAAGCGAACCATGTCCCCTGCCATATCACTGACGCGCTTGCTGCCGTTCTCGGGCAGCCAACCCTTACTGTCAAGAGCCTGGGTCAAGTCGGCCACGGTCCAACGGCGCCCGGGGTGCTCTCGCATGACAATGACCATTGCCTGACGAAGCGAGGGCCTTATCCCCTGGCCGAACACAAAGCCCTCTGGGAAAATTTCGGTCAGAGCGTCCTTTGACGTCTCGCTATCAAGCTCGGCATCGGGGCTAAATAGACGAAGCCCCTCTTCCAGCCACGCTACTTCCGCACTAGCCTCCTCGTAGCGTGCGAGCGCCTCAGCCTTCCGCGCCTCCGCTCTCCTAAGCCGGTCAGCGATGTTCTCTGGAGTCAGATCGCCGCTCATGATGAAGAAAGCATATAGGACTTGGCCCCGGAAAAGCTACGCCGATAACCAGGAAAGGCCCTAGGAAAGAAATCCTTGCCTATCTCAGCCCGCAAAAGGCCTTGGTATCTCACCCGGCTCAATGGGCCGCGCGCCTCGATCGCGGTGACCTTCGATCTCTACGGCCATCTGATGCCAGGCTCCGAGGCGGAGGGCGCCGCGCTGCTGGACGCATATCTGAATGGCCGCCCCGGAGACATTGAGGCTGCCGAGTCTTAGGTCTCCGCCGTGAGTCGATTCCCAACGATGAAGGCCAGGCGCCTGCTCGCCATTCTCGAACGAGAGCCCCTGAACTATCGCGTCTCGCGACAGTCCGGCTCGCATCGCCGCATGGAGGCACCGGGCCGCCCACCGCTGACCTTCGCGTTCCACGACAAGGCCACCGTCCCGCCCGGCGTAGTCCGCAAGGTTCTCGTCAGGGACGTTGGGCTTGCCGAAGCCGAGGCCCGAGAGCTACTCTGACCTGGAGATCAATGAAGACCGTGCGCGTCATCTACCACCACGAAGCCGACGGCTGGTGGGCCGAGTCCCCCGATGTAGAGGGCTGGACTGCCGCTGGAGACTCCTACGCCGAGGTCGTCAAGCTCGCCGAGGAGGGCATTCCCTTCGCGTTGGAGCAGCCCGCCGAGCTGGAGCACTACGTTCCTGCCGGCGAGCGCGTTCCGGCCTGATAAGTCTCCTGTGGCGCACGTAGGACGCCGGGAACGACTTGCCGCTGCTGCTTGAGAAGGCTCTATGCCATTCATCCATCGTGCTCGGTGAGCGCGACGAGGATGTCCGCTGCCCGCAGCGGTGTTTCCCCGCGGGTCATCGGGTGCGCCGGGCCTTGCTCCCGGCAACGGCGACTTCGCCCGCGAGCTGATTCCAGCTGATTGCCAACTCGAGCCGCTCGCCGGGGGCGCGCGCCAGATTCGCGGCGAGGTGGGCCTCGTCGTGGTCGCTTTCCATCCGGCGCGCCCCGAGCGTCGGCTCCTCACCGAGCGCTGCAAGCAGGGAGGCAAGGGTCGTGAAAGTCGGTGAGGTCTCGCCGCGCTCGATCCTGCTGATGGCGGCCTGGGTGGTCCCGGCGCGCAGCGCGAGCTGCCGCTGGCTCAGACCGTGCGCATCGCGGCGGGCGCGAACCAGGTCGCCAGGCGACTGCATCGTCTCAGTCTTCGAGAGAGGGTTGCCGTCGCTCGGCATGCCACGAATGATATCTAATTTGATGTCAGATTAATTCGTGAAGATCGTGCTGCAGCGGCTACGATGCCTCCATGATCGACGATGCCGTGATCGAGGATGCGGGACGACTTTTGGCGGCGGCTGCCGGCTCGCCGGCGAGGGTCGTGCTCTTCGGGTCGAGAGCGCGAGGCGGCGCCCGCGATGACAGCGACCTCGATTTTCTCGTGATCGAGGAACAGGTAAAGAGCAAGCTCAACGAGATGGTGCGCCTGCGCGATGCTCTGCCCCCGCTAGGTGTTCCAGTCGATGTCGTCGTTGTCTCCGAGGAGGAGGCGGCACGGCGCGAGCGCGTGCCGAGCACGCTGGTTCATCGGGCGCTTCGCGAGGGCCGCGTCCTTGTCACCACCTGAGCCTCGAAGAAGCTCAGCTCCTTCTGCGCAAGGCCGGGGAGGATGCCGATGCAGTGGCGAAGTTGGCTCCCGATGGCAGCACGGCCGACGCCATCGTCGGCTTCCACGCACAGCAGGCCGTCGAGAAGGCATTGAAGGCAGTGCTCGCAGCGTTCGGCCAGGACTTCCCATGGACGCACGACCTTCGGTATCTCATCGAGCGCCTGGACGAGATCGAAACGTCACCACCCCCATCCCTGCACGAGGTTCGTGTGCTCGCCCCCTGGGCGGTGGAGTTTCGATACGGGGAGACGATCGACGACCCCCTGGATCGAAAGCAGGCCCTTGCGCTGGCCAAGGAAGCGGTCGAGTGGGCCGAGAACCAGGTCGAGGCCAGCGCTCAAGGCAAAACGAGCTCGTAACCTGCCGGATCAGCATTGTGCTGCGCGGTGTCGATCTCGTGGACGTGCGATGGGACCCGCGCTTCGGACCGGACCAGGAGCGCTCCGGCGTCATCGGCATCGGTAGGCAAACCGCCAGCGAACTTGCCGAGGGGGACGTGCTGTGGATCACCAGGGTCGATGCCGAAGTGCGGCTCGACTGAGTGATGTCTGTGGATGCAGCGTGAGGGCACTAGCCGAGATCGAGTCGGTCAATCCGAGCCTTCACCCCGGGTTCGAATAAATCCGGCGTCACTCAGGACGCGGAGGTGATAGGCGACGAGTGGAGCTGTGGCCGGACCGCCGGATAGCTCGCGGAGCAGGTCGCCGGGTGCGAGCGATCGCTGTTCGTCCTGCTCGTAAAGGTCGAGAATCCTGGCTCGAATTGGATTGCTGCGTACGTACTCCTCACGATCCATTTTCGCCTGGCCTTTGTCGTCGTACATCTGCGCCCCCTTGCGTTGCGACCTCCTCAACCCGCGCGTATCACTGTCGGTTCACGCAACGGTCGGCTGCTCAACACCCCGGAGGCCGGCTACCGATTACGAACCCGGCCGCCGGGGCGTTGAACACAGAGGGCCTTTGATGAGACCTATTGATTGGTCTCAGTGGATTAATGGAGACTTCCACATAGAAGTGTGGAATACCTCCACACTTCTAGGACGTGTTAGATCGACTGGTCGATCGGTTTCGAGACAATATGTTTACTTGGGGGGATTTCCCCGTAGGCGGCATCTCAAAAGCGAACATCGAGAGCCTCATATTGATGAGCTTGCTCTCGTCGCCGGCCTCGCGTGCCCGATCGACACTTTCGACTTCGACCTCGCGGGCTAGGGCCAGCAGATCGTCGAGACCTTCGTTGAGTTTGATCCAGCCCAGCTCGTCGACACGAAGTGGGGAGCGACTTGTGTGTGACTCTGCGCGGGCCTGAAGAGTCCGTGCGCGCCAAGCGACAGCGGTATCCCGCAAAACCAGCTGTTGAGCCCAGAGCACATACCGTTCCCGTTCGTCTTGGCTCAGCTCGCCCCATTCCTCGCTGCTGAACACCGGTCGCATCACAGCCCGATAGATGGTTGTCGGCATCCCGCGTCGGCGCTCGGTGTCGACCTCCTCTACAAAGCCCATCTTCTCGAGCTCCCCTACGTCATAGTCCGCCTTGTTGAGCTTGACACCGAGCTCCCTGGCGACATCGCTCTTTGACGCTGACCGTTCGATAAGAACAGCCAAAGCGGCGTACTGTCCGGGACTATGGAGCAGGCGAAAGAGCTGCTCGTCGATACGGGTCTCCGGCATCACCGTTTTTGCCACAGCCCTCTCCTCTCCTGGGTTGATCAAGCGCGCGAACCTTAGCCGATTTCGATTAGTAACAGGCAAGTATTTGGATAGCACTGCCTCCCCCGCGCTCTCTCACTTACCGAAGCTGATCGACTAGTCGACTAGTCTCGGTATTTGTTCTCAAGCTAGCGGGAGAGAGGGGGTGGTGGACATGCTCGAAAAGGTCGAGGCCGTGGTTCCGTCGGTCTACACATTCAAGGGCGCTTAATGCGCCTCTGGCCGATCCCCGCCCATAGCTGGGGATCGGCCAGATTTTCAGAGCTCCACCAGCTACTGAAGCCACTCGACTAGTCGAGTGGCTTCGGTTACCCTCTTCCCTTGCGGGTGACGGGGAATTTGGGGACAAGGGGGCAGGAAACCGACTGCGCCGAGCGCGCCTTTGAGGCGATGGCGCCGCTCTACGACGACGTCACCGCCCACCACGAATATGAGTTCTGGACGGCGCAGCTCCTTGCCGTCCTGGAGCGAGAGGGGCTCGAGGGCCACCGCCTGCTCGACGTCGGCTGCGGCACCGGCAAGAGCTTCTTGCCGATGCTTCCGCGTGGGTGGCGGGCCGTGGGTTGCGACATCTCGGCATCCATGCTCGATCTGGCCCGGCAGAAGGCCGGCGATGCCGCTCGCCTGGAGATCGCCGACATGCGCAGCCTGCCGTGCTTTGGCGAGTTCGATCTGGTTTGGGCGTTGGACGACGCGATCAACTACCTGCTCAGCGTCGAGGAGCTGGAGGCGGCGCTGCGGGGGATGCAGAGCAACCTGGCGACCTCGGGCCTGTTGCTCTTCGACGTCAACGAGCTGCCGGTCTACGGCTTCTACGCGGAGGGCGTCGAGGTCGAGCTTGACGGACGACGCTTCGTGTTGCAGGGGAATGCAACGGGTGAGGTCGAGCCGGGCTCGATCTTCGAGTTCTCGTGCTTTGAGCAGCTGCCCAGCAGCGAGGGCCAGGCGGCCAGCCGCGGCAACGTCTCCATCCATCGCCAGCGCCACTTCACCGAGGCCGAGATCTTGACGGCCATCGACCGGGCGGGCCTCGAGTGCCTGAGCATCTACGGCCAGAGCACCGACGGCATCCCGCGCCAGCCCTTGGATGGCGCGGTCCACACGAAGGCGATCTACGTTGCCCGTGCCGCATAGCCCGACAGTCTGGGAAAGACCGCGGATCAAGCGCACGACCGAGCAGTTTCAGGCACCGAACGGGGACCTCTACCTGCGCAGGCCGAGCGAGACCTCCGACATTCGGATCAAAGATCCGAGCCCGCAGCTGAGGCAACTGCTTGACGCGCTGGACGGCACCCGCACCCGCCGGGAGCTGGACGAGGAGTTTGGGGCGGACCTGGTCGCCGAGCTGATCTCACAACTCGGCGAGATGGGGCTGGGAGAGGACGCGTCCGACGACGAGCTGATCGACGCCCATACCCGGGCACGCTTCGACCGCCAGCTCCGCTACTTCAGCGACGTCTCGACCGGGCAGACGCCGTCTCAGTGTCAGCGCAAGCTGGAAGATGCTCGTATCGCGGTCTTGGGCGTCGGCGGCCTTGGCGGCTGGACGGCCCTGACCCTCGCGTGTTGCGGCATAGGCGAGATGCTGCTGGTCGACTTCGACACGGTCGAGCTGAGCAACCTCAATCGCCAGATCCTCTACGGCGAGGCCGACATCGGCCAGCCGAAGGCGGGCCTGGCTGCCAAACGGCTCGGCGCCTTCAACTCCTCGATCCAGATCGAGACTCGCGAGGAACGGCTCGACAGCGAGGCAGCGGTTACGGCGGCGATCGAAGGCTGCGACCTCGTCGTCAACGCGGTCGACTGGCCGGCTCACGACATCGAGCTTTGGGTCAACTCGGCCTGCTTTGCGACCGGCATCCCCTACATCGCGATGAGCCACTATCCGCCGATCGCCCGCGTGGGGCCCCTGTATGTCCCGGGTGAAACCGGCTGCTACTCATGCCAGGAGATCGCCTACAAGCGCTCCTACCCCCTATACGACGCGGCCGTCGAGCAGCAGCGTGCCAAGCAATCGCCGGCAGCCACGCTGGGGGCCGCCTGCGCCCTGATCAGCGGTCAGGTCGCCCTCGACGTAATGCATTTTCTGACTGGCCTGGCGACGCCGTCGAGCCTCGGCGTGAGCAAGATCTTCGACCTCCGCACGATGGAGGCCGAGGAGGAGCAGGTCGTGCAGGAGCCGGACTGCCCGGTCTGCGGCGCGGGGCGGCAGGAAACGCAGGGCGGCGACCGAACCTGCGGAGATGGAGACGGCATCGCGCCGAGCGCGGACGCGTGAGCGATGGCGGCAGCGAGCGGAGCGGGCCAGCGATGCCTTCGGCCTGGTCTTCGTGCTGGTGCTCACGACCTATGTGCTGACCTCGCTGCTCGAGAACCGCGGCTGGACGGCGGTGATCCTGACCGTCGCGACCAGCGCGACGTCCGTCGTGGCGTTGACCAGCTCGCACGCTCGCGTGGTGGTCGTGCGGATCGCGATCGGGCTATCGCTGCTGACCGTCGCCCTGGCCGCGATCGGCGCCGCCACGGGAGACCGCGATTGGCTGAACGTCGCCTCCCTGATCCAGGTCTCGCTGCTGACGGTGGCGATGGGCGCGGTACTGCGCCGGGTCGTCACCGCGCCGGAAGTCGGATCGCGCACGATCCTCGGCGCGCTCAGCGTCTACGCCGTGCTCGGAATCCTCTTCACCTTCCTCTACGGGGCCGTCGAGCGCATCCAGGGCGGCGCCTTCTTCGAAGGCGTGCCCGACCCGTCGGGCTCGGATTTCCTTTTCTTCAGCTACACCACGCTGACCACAACCGGCTACGGCAACCTCGTCCCCGGCGGTCAGCCCGGGAGGCTGATCGCCGGCTTCGAGATGATGGCCGGGCAGATCTTCCTCGTCACCCTGGTCGCCGGCCTGGTCAGCCTCTGGCGCCCCGGCCAGGCACTGCGCCGCCGCCGCGAACAGCACGGCGACGAGAGCTGAGTCAGGCGCTCAGCACCGAGCCCAGCCCGGCGATCTGGGACTCCATCGCCTCGCAGAGCCGGTCGCAGAGCTCGAGCACCGCGGGGTCGCCGATCCGGTAGAGCGAGCTGGTCCCCCGCTTGCGGCGGGTGACGAAGCCCTCCGCCCGCAGGGCCGCGAGGTGCTTGGAGACGTTCTGCTGGGAGGTGCCGAGCGCCTCGGTCAGCTCGCCGACCGAGAGCTCCTCGTGGCGACGCAGCTGGTCGAGCACGCGCAACCGGGTCGGGTCGGCGAGCGCGCGGAAGCGGGCCGCGATCAGCTCGGCGGCGTCGGGCCGGAGTGGGCTTTGCATGGTGGCCATCGGTCTGCTATCTTACCATTTCACAACTGTAAAGTTGTTAATCTGTAAATCGATGCATTAGGAGGATAGCGATGCCGACAGTTGCCGCCACCAGGCCCGTCAGCCCCGAACGCAGCGAAGCGCTGCGCTGGCCGCTCGAGCGGATCCTCTTCATGCTGGCCGGGACGATGACCGGCCTCAGCGCCCTGCTCGCCGCCACCGTCAGTCCCTGGTTCCTGCTGCTCACCGGGTTCGTCGCCTTCAACCAGCTGCTCTTCGTGGCGATCGGCAACTGCCCCGCATCGTGGGTGCTGAGCCGTTACCTGGGCGTCCAGCGCGGGTGCCCCCGGTGAGCGCCCTGGGGCCGATCGGCCGTCTCGGTCGCTTCGCCGCCCTGAGGCGCGGCTGGGTCTTCGCCGTCTGGGCGATCGTCGCGGTCGGCCTCGGCATCCTGGCCCCGCGGGTCGAGACCGCGCTCTCCGGTGCCGGCTGGCAGGCCAACGGCTCGGAGTCGGTCGAGGTTCGCGAGCGGGTCGACCGGGCCTTCGCCGGCGGCGGGGCCTACGGCCTCCAGGTCGCCGTCCACTCCGACCGCCTGTCCGCGAGCTCGCCTCCGTTCCGCGCCACGCTGCGCCGGGCCGAGCGCATCCTCGCCGCCGACCCCGCGGTGGCCACCGTGACCCCCCCGCGCCCCGGCCTCTCGATCTCCCGCGACGGCCACACCGCGGTGATCCGCGCCGGCGCCGCCGAGGACCCGAACGGCATGGTCGCCGCCGCCGACGACCTCAAGGCCGAGCTCGCCGCCGCCGCGGCGCCCGGCGTGGAAGCGAACCTGACCGGCGCCGCCGGCATGTGGTCGGACTTCAACGAAGCCAACCGCGACGCGATGCTGAAGTCGGAGCTGATCTCCTGGCCCGTGACCCTGGCGATCCTGGTCCTCGCCTTCGGCTCCCTGGTCGCCGCCGGGCTGCCGCTGATGCTGACGATCGTCGGCCTGATCGCCTCGGCCGGCGTCCTCTACCTCGGCACCCAGGTCTTCCCGATCTCGATCTGGGCGATGAACTTCGCCCTGATGTTCGCCCTGGCCCTGGGGATCGACTACGCGCTCTTCATCGTCATGCGCTTCCGCAACGCGCTCTTCGGCCAGGAGCACGCCCCGGTGGACGCGGTCGGCGAGACGATGGACACCGCCGGCAAGGCGGTCCTCTTCTCCGGCGTCACGGTGCTGATCTCGCTCTCGGCGGTGATGCTGGTCCCCAGCCCCGCGTTCCGCTCGATGGCGCTGGGAATCATGGTCTCGGTCATCTTCGTGCTGGCGGCGACGCTGACGCTGCTGCCGGCGGTGCTTGCCAAGCTCGGGCCTCGCGTCGACAAGCTCGCCCTTCCCTGGGCGCACAGCGGCGAGCACCGCTCGCCCCGCTTCGCCCGCTGGGGCGAATTGCTCTGGCGCCGGCCGATCGCCTTCGGCGGCCTTGCCCTCGTTGCCCTCGTGCTGCTCGCCCTGCCGATCCTCGGCCTGCGCACCGGGATGCCGTCGATCAAGGTGGTGCCGCCCGAGGACCACTCGCGGGTCGGCTACCAGCAGGTGACCGAGGCGTTCGGCCCGGGTGCGCCCGGAGCGCTGCAGGTCCTCGCTCCCCGGAGCGAGTCCCGTCAGGCGCTGGCGGTGCTGCGCTCGGATCCCGGCATCGCCGCCGCGATGCCGCCCGCGCCGAGCCCCGCCGGCGATCGGCTGATCGAGGCGATCCCAACCGCCGGGCCCTCGACGACGGCGCTCGGCGACACGGTCGACCGCCTCCGCGCGGACCTGCCCCACGCCGTGCTGGTCGGCGGGCCCGCGGTCGAAAACCAGGACCTCGAAGCGGCGCTGAGCGCGAAGACGCCGCTGGCGATCGGGGTCGTGCTCGGGCTCGGCTTCCTGCTCCTGCTCGTCGCCTTCCAGGCGCCCCTGGTGGCGGCGATCGGCGTGCTCGCCAACCTGCTTTCGACCGGCGCCGCCTTCGGGGTCGCGACGCTGATCTTCCAGGACGGCCACCTCTCCGGCCTGCTCGGATTCGAGTCGCAGGGCTTCCTCGACGCCTGGGGGCCGATCTTCTTCTTCGCGATGATCTTCGCGATCGCGATGGACTACACGGTCTTCCTGCTCTCCTCGGCGCGCGAGCACTGGGAGGAGTCGGGCGACGCCCGCGAGGCGATGGTCAACGGACTGGCCCACTCCGGCCGCACGATCCTCGCCGCCGGCGCGGTGATGGTCGCCGTCTTCTTCACCTTCGCCCTCTCCGGCCCCCTTCCCCCAAAGGAGATGGGCGTGATCCTCGGCGTCGCCGTCCTCCTCGACGCGTTCCTCGTGCGGCTCCTGCTGCTGCCGGTCTTCCTGCGGCTCGCCGGACCCGCCGCCTGGTACATGCCGAAATCGCTCGGCCGCGTACTTCCCCGGGTCAGCTTCAGCCACGAGGGCTGAGCGCTACTCCGAGAGCTCTACGCGTTCGATTTCCTGCGGCTCGACCGGGCGGTCGGAGCCGTCGGTCTCGACCGACTCGATCGCGTCGACGGCGTCCATGCCGTCGACGACCCGGCCGAAGACCGTGTGCTTGCCGTCGAGCCACGAAGCCGACTCGGTGGTGACGATGAAGAACTGGGAGCCGTTGGTGTTGGGGCCGGCATTGGCCATCGCCAGCGCGCCCCGCACGATCTTGTGGTCGTTGTACTCGTCCTCGAAGGTGTAGCCGGGACCGCCGCGGCCGGTTCCCTCCGGGCAGCCGCCCTGGATCATGAAGTCCGGGATCACCCGGTGGAAGACCAGCTGGTCGTAGAAGCCGTCGGCGGAGAGCTTACGGAAGTTCTCGACCGTCTTGGGCGCGTCGTCGTCGTGCAGCTCGAGCACGATCGCCCCGGCGCTGGTGTGGAGGGTTGCCTGCGACACGGCCACCACTCTATCGAGTGGTCGATTCACCACCCTATGAGGGGGTAAATCGACCACTCGACCTGCTCAACCGGTGACGTGCACCGTCACCGGGCGGGAGGAGCCGGGGGCGTAGGGCCAGCGCTCTTCGGGGAGGGCTTGGGCGCGGAGGCGGATCGCGGCGGTGCCGGTCACGTAGCGGAAGCGGTAGCGCGCCTGGAAGCGGCCGCTGTGGTCGGTGCGGGTGACGAGGACCGGGCGCCAGCGCGCCGCGGTCTCCTCGTAGTACTGGATCGCGACCAGCTTGCCGCGACGGGGCAGCGGCGCCCCGAGCGTTCGCACGCGGCCGAGGAAGGTCAGTGCCTCGCCGGTGCGCAGGGAGCCGGGGGTCGCGTGGAAGCTCGACGCCACCGCGGACCCGCAGCGTCAACGGCCCGCGGCTCGCCGCGTCCAGTCTCTCCTCGCCCAGGAAAGAAACCGCGATCCGGCGCGAGGTTCCCGGCGGGAGCTCGAGCCGGAAGCCGCCGTGCGACCCGGTCTCGACAGTCTCGACCCGCGCCTTCCGCAGGGCGCCCCGGGACGGGCGAGAGACGACCCGCAGGGCACGGCCGGCGAGGCCCGCCCCATCGGCGTTGAGGAGGCGGCCGCGGAGCACGGCGCTCGCACGGAAGGGAACGGTGAGCTCGGTGCCCGTGCGTCCGCGCCAGGCGAGCCGGGCGAAGATCCGCGCCTTGCCGCGCGCCGGCTCCGCGCGCTTGACTCCGGCGACGCCGCTCGACGCGACCTTGCGCACGGTCATCTCGACCCCGTCGGCGCGGCGGGTGGTCGATGCGGCGTTGCCGGCCCCGTCGACCGCGTCGGCCCGGAACACGTAGGTCCCGGGCCCCAGGTCGCCGGGCAGGGTGGCGAGGAGCTGTGCCGTGGTCACAGGGCTCCCACGCTGGAATTTCGCCGGCAGCTCGACCCACTCTTTGCCGTCGAGGCGGCGGTAGTGGATCTCCCCGCCGGCCGGACCGGAGTGGTCGTCGGCGATCTGGGCACGGACCTGTTGCGGCGAGGCTGCGCCCGCGTCCACCGGCTCGAACGCGACGGCCGGCGGCACGTCGTCGAAGCGCAGCGGTACCGACACGGCCGAGGATGCCGCGTCGTTGCCCGCCTCGTCGCGCAGCCAGACGCTCAGCGCGTAGACGCCGGCGTGGGGCGCGAAGCGGTCCGGCAACGCCGCCAGGCCGCGGCCCGCGGCGAACTTGACGCCGCTGTCATAGCCCGCGGGCCCCTCGATCTTCCAGAAGGCGCCGCCAATCGGACTCGCGGGCCCCTGGTCGGGGTTGGCCCAGGCGACGTCGAAGTCGTTCGTGCGCCGCCACTCCTCCCCACCGGCGACCGAGAGCGAGCGGGGGTGGGCCGGCGGGTTGTTGTCGACGAAGAAGGTCTGATCGGCGGTGCAGCTGCCGTTGCCGGCGAAATCGGTGACGCAATGGCGGATGGCGTGCGGGCCGTCGCTGAAGCGGGTCGTGTCGATCGCCGCGCCGCCGGAGACCCCGAGACCGCAGGGACGCATCTGGGTCGCCCGCCACTCGCCTCCGATCGAGGCCTTCGCGCAGCTGTACTCGGTGAGGTTGACGCGGGAGCCGTCGACCGCGGTCTCGCCGAAGCGCACGCCGCCGCCGACGTCGCTGCCCCAGAAGCCGACGCCCTGCGCGCCGCGCCGCCAGCCGCCGGCGAGCACGTCGCCGCCGATTCCCGCGGCGGGGGCCTGGTCGTCCTGGATCGTGATCGTCAAAGCCCGGATCGCCGACCACGAGCCGGCGTCGAGGCTGCACCACTTGCTTTCCGCGCGAGCGCAGAGGAGGCGGTCCTCGAGCGCCGGCTGGGCGGGGTTGAAGCCGGCGACGAACTCGCGTGGGGTGGTGTCCGTCGTCCCCGCCGAGGCGAAGGCGTCGAAGCCGCCGTTCCAGGTGCCGACCCCGATCCGCTGCTCCATCCCGTCGTGCAGGGCGTGCCACCAGGTGCCGCGGACCTGGGCGATGCCGGTCCCCGGCGGCGCCTCCCAGCGCCAGCGTGCGTAGCGGGTGCCCGAAACGGTCGACTGCCCGTCGCGGGTGAAGCTCTTCAGGTGGGCGCCGGCGAAGGGATCCTGGCCGGCCGGGGGCACGCACCAGCCGTCGGAGCGGAACTTCGCCCCTCCCGTGGTGTCGGCCCAGGACGCGTCGGCGCCGATGTACCAGCCGCACTGGGCCACCGCGTACTTGCCCGCGGTCGCCTCGCGCGCACCCAGCAGCAGCAGCGCCAGGGCAAGCGCGATTCCCATTGCCACGATGCGGGCGAGTCCGCCCCGTGTACCGGACATGAAATCTCCTCCTTCGCTCGACAGCTCGTGGAGGGCTAAGGCCGGGGCCCGGAAAACTCTCCCCCCGGGCGGACGAACCGGCCGGCCGCTGCCGCCCGTGCGCCTTTGCGAGAATGGCCCCGATGCCACTTCCGACGCAGGATCAGATAACCGAGAAGCTGCGCGCCGTGATCGACCCCGAGCTGCGCCGCTCGATCGTCGAGCTGGGCATGGTGCGCTCGATCGACGTCAAGGAGAGCGGGCGCGTCGAGGTGGTCGTCTCGCTGACCACGGCGGGCTGCCCGATCCGCTCGCACTTCGAACAGGCGGTGGCCAAGCAGGTCTCCGAGCTGGACGGGGTGACCGAGGTCGCGGTCGGCTTCGACGTCCTCTCCGACGAGGAGAAAGTCGTCGCTGCAGCAGACGCTGGGCCGCGGCAAGCTGCCGGCCGGCGCGCTGGCGCAGGTGAAAAACGTGATCTGCGTCGCCTCGGGCAAGGGCGGCGTCGGCAAGTCGACGATGACCTCCAACCTGGCCGCGGCGCTGACCGCCGAAGGCCACGCGGCCGGCGCCCTGGACTGCGACGTCTACGGCTACTCGATCCCGCGCATGCTCGGCGTCAACCGCAAACCGGAGGTGAACGGCGAGCGCAAGATCCTGCCGCTGGAGGCGGCCGGCGGGGTGAAGGTGATGTCGATCGGCTTCTTCGTCGAGGAGAACTCGGCCGTCGTCTGGCGCGGGCCGATGCTGCACAAGGCGATCCAGCAGTTCCTCGAGGACGTCGCCTGGGGCGAGCTGGAGTACCTGCTGCTCGACCTGCCGCCGGGGACCGGCGACGTCTCGATGACGCTCGCCCAGCTGCTTCCCCAGGCCAAGTTCGTGATCGTCACCACGCCGCAGCCGGCGGCGCAGACCGTCGCCAAGCGCGCCGCCGACATGGCCGCCAAGTTCGACCTCGAGCTGCTCGGCGCGATCGAGAACATGTCGGGCTTCACCACTCCCCAGGGAGAGCGCTTGACGATCTTCGGCGAGGGCGGCGGGCAGCTGCTGGCCGACGAGCTCGACATCCCCCTGCTCGGCAAGGTGCCCCTCTCCGAGGACCTGCGCGAGCACGCCGACGCCGGCACGCCGCTGGTCACGGCGAACCCGGACGCGCCGGCCTCGCAGGCGATCCGCCAGGCCGCCCGGGGAATCATCGCCTCAACCCCGCAGGAGCTGCCGGTCCTGCAGGCGGTGCCGGCCCCGGCCGAGGCACCGCCGGTCAGCGGCACCCCGCTGCCGGTCGTTCAATAACGGCGAGGTCGTCGCTCAGCGCCCGGGCGAGCCCGCCGGCGGTGTTCCCGGCGGCGGGACCGGGCCCCAGCTCGTGCGGCCGTCGCCGCCGATCGGCACAGGGGGCCCGCCGACGGCGGGCGTATCGAGCGCGGTGTCGGCAACCGCCTTGACTCGGGAGAGGCCCTCGCGCAGGCTGCTCTTCACGCCCTGGATTCCGTACGGATGGAGGTCGGCGGTCAGCCCCGTGGCGTCTATGCCAGCCGCGTCGGCAAGGTAGAGCGCTCGCGGCATGTGGAACCCCTGGGTGACGACCACCGCGCTTCGGACGCCGAAGATGTTCCGGGCCCGAACCATCGTCGCCCACGTGTCGAAGCCCGCGTGGTCCTCGAAGATGTCGCGGCCCGGGACCCCGGCGCGCACCAGTGCCTTGCGCATCGTGTCGGGCTCGTCGTAGGCCCACGTGTGATGGTCGCCGGAGACCAGCATCTTGTCGACCTTCCCCGCATGCCAGAGAGCGGCCGCGCGGTGCACCCGATCCGCCAGCATCGTGCTCATCCTGCCGTCGGGCTGAACGAGCGCGCCGGGGACGATCGCGACCTGGGCGCGAGGGACATCGGCAACCCGGGTCGTCGAGCCTCCGCCGGGACCGAGCAGCACGTAGACGTTCGTCACCGCCACCAAGAAGACGAGGAGCGCGCTCACCGACAGGGCCGCCTTCGACAGCCGCGGCCAACGCCGCAGCGGGTAGGTCAGCGTGCGCCACGGCCCCCGCATCGCCCAAAAAGCTAGCAAGGACGGGATAGGCTGCGGGCAGGAATGCACCCGTCCCGACCGTCGCCCAGGCAGGTGAAGAGACGGCGGCGGGTCGCCGGGTCGGTCGTCGTCGGCATCCTGCTGGCCATCGCCTGGCTCGCCCTCCGCTCGACGGTCCTCGCGCCGGCCGACCGGCACGGTGCAACGGTGACCCACCTGGCCGTCGACAGCAAGGCGATCGGCCGGGACCTCGACGTCGGCGTCGTCGTCCCTGGCGGCGGAGATGAGGAGACGAGGCCACTGCTCGTGTTCCTGCACGGGAGAGGCGAGAACGTCGACGATTTCGTCGGGGGTGGGCCCTTTGAGGGGGACGAGGCGTTCTTCGCGGCCCTAGCCCGGCTCGGCCCCGGGGCGCCAGTCGTCGCCTTCCCCGAAGACGACGGGAGCAGCTACTGGCACGACCGCGACACAGGGGCCTGGGGCAGCTACGTGCTCGACGAGGTGATCCCGGAAGTGACGCGGCAATTCCCGGTCGATCCTGGACGGGTGGCGATCGGCGGCATCTCGATGGGCGGCTTCGGCGCCTACGACCTGGCTCTCCATAACCCGGGGCGCTTCTGTGCGGTCGGTGGCCACTCGCCCGCCCTGTGGCTCAGCGGCGCCGAAACGGCTCCCGGAGCCTTCGACGACGCCGAAGACTTCGAGCGCCACGACGTGATCGCGGCCGTTCGCGCCGATTCGGAAGCGTTCGGCCCGATCCCGATCTGGAACGACGCCGGAACCGAGGATCCCTTCTCGAGCGCCGGCGCGGCCCTGAACGAAACGCTGGAGGCGGCCGGTGCGGACCTCACCGCACGCACCTGGCCCGGGCGGCACGAGCGCGCGTACTGGGATCGTCACTGGAACGCCTACCTGCGCTTCTACGCAGACGCGCTCGCCCTGTACTCTTGACGCACACCGAGCTCGACCGCGCGAGACCAAATGAAACGGGCGGCCCGCTGGCCGCCCGTTCGAAGCTGTGTGAAGCCGAGTCCCGGCCCTAGTAGGCCACGCTCTTGCTATTGCATCAATTGCTCGGTGATCCGGGTAGGTGAGAGGCCTATCGATTAAGTGTCACGTCGATGGTGGCTCCCGACGGCAGCACGTTGCCTGGTTTGGGGTTTTGCCTGATCACTCTGCCAGCCCTAGCCATAGTGCCCTTGAGCCTCTTGACCTGACCTATCCTGCAGCCAGACTGCCTGAGCTGCCTCTTTGAGTTCCTCAAGGAGCGGCCCTTGAGCATGGGCACGCGACAGCCGTTCCGAACACCAGCATCCA
Source organism: uncultured Solirubrobacterales bacterium (assembly GCA_963801245.1). Taxonomy (GTDB): domain Bacteria; phylum Actinomycetota; class Thermoleophilia; order Solirubrobacterales; family 70-9; genus VRUE01. Next base: position 1,309,114 of record CAWDEA010000002.1, on the reverse strand, counting down.
GAGCCGCGGGGTTTGCTCTTTCTATCCGTTCGCGGGCTTCGCGGAGTTCTTGTTCATCCATAGGCCCTTTGACGATTTCGGGATCAGTTGGGCCGCCGGGCCAGCCTGCCCCGGCAAGAACGGGATACTCAAATGGCGCTCCACCGGCCACCGGATTGCCGACGCGGTGGTGCACAGTCAAGGTGATGACGTTCTCCCCGAAGACCGCTAGGCTCGTCGGAACGTCGGAACCCACGGCGTCATGGGCCTCTCCCGCGGTGATATCAAGCGCGAGCTGACCGTCTTCGGTGTAGTAGACGGCGGCGTGCCGGCTATCGACCAGTTGAAGTTCCTGGCCGTCGCTCAGCTCGACTTCCCAGGAGAAATTCTCAGGATCCGATGTTCCTTGAATCGCTGGGAACGACGTTGTGCCGTCAAAAGTGGGCAACGAGGGTTCAGCCCATGCAGGCGCTGAGAGCCCCACAAGGGCGCCAATTGCTAGCGCCGCTATCGCTGCATGAAGGCCCCGCCGCACGCAGCAAGGATACTTGGCGTCAGCCCAATTAGAGACTGGCGCAAACCCAAGGGCGTCTGCATCCACCCATTCTCAGGCGCTCGCCTTGCTCTTGTAGTAGGTCGCGTTGATCTCGGCGTATTTGGCCCACTCGGCCGGGAGCTGGTCCTCGGCGAAGCAGGCGTCGACCGGACAGGCCTCGACGCAGGCGTCGCAGTCGATGCACTCGTCCGGATCGATGTAGAGCATCTCGACCGAGTCGTAGTCGGGCTCGTCCGGGGTCGGGTGGATGCAGTCGACGGGACATACCTCGACACACGAGTTGTCCTTGGTGCCGATACAAGGCTCGGCGATGACGTAGGTCATTCGAGGCTTTCTCCTGGTTTCGTCGTTTCGGTGCAACCGGAGGCCTGCTGGCCCCCGCCAAAGCGCGGATGCACATTTTACGGATTGTGCGGCGGAGGACGCTCCCCCACTAGCATCGGCAAGCGATGCTGCTGCTGACGGGGGCAACGGGAAGCGTTGGGTCGAGGCTGCTGCCGCTCCTGCTCGAGCGCGGCGAGGACATGCGCTGCCTCGTGCGCGAGCCGCGGCGGCTGGGCTCTCGGCGGGTCGACGTGCAGATCGCGCTCGGCGACCTCGGCGAGATGTCGGACCCCTACCTGGTGCGACAGGCGCTGCGCGGCGTCGACACGGTCGTCCACCTGGCGGCGACGATCCGCGACCAGCCCCCGCACCGGATCGAGGAGCTGAACGGCCTCGCGACCGTGCGACTGCTGCGCGCCGCCGAGCGCAGCGGCGTGCGGCGCTTCGTCTTCTTCAGCGCTCTCGAACGCCTCGGCCGCCCAGCGCACGCGGTTCTTTCGCGCCAAGTGGCTTGCGGAGCAGGCCGTGGCGTCCTCTTCCCTGGAGACGACGATCTTCGCGCCCTCGATCGTCTACGACCACAGCGACCCGTGGATCACCCTGCTGCGCCGCTTCTCCTTCCTGCCGGTGCTGCCGGTCTCCGGCGAGGGCCGGGCGCGCTTCGAGCCGATCTGGGCCGCAGGACGCGGCGCGCTGCGTCGTCGCGGCGCTGGGCCGGGGCGAAGAACGGCGCTATGAGCTGGCCGGGCCCGAGACGCTCGACTACGACCAGATGTCCGACCTCGTCAGCCGCATCGCCGGCAGGCCGCGCCCGCTCGTCCATCTGCCGCTGCCGCTGGTCCGCTCCGGCCTGATCGCGATGCGCTCCCTTTTCGGCGAGGCCGTGTTCGCTACATGGGAGGAGGCAGAGCTGATGGAGGTTCCGATGCTCAGCGAGCGCGGCACGGCCGATGCGGAGGAGCTGGGAGTGGTGCCGAGAAGGATGGACGATGTACTGGAGGAGAGCTAGACAGACGGCGGTTCTCGCGGTGCTCCTCGCCGGGCTCTTCGCGGGCCAGGCAAAGGCGCTGACCCTCGTCCCGCCGAAGCCGAACGTGCTCCTTCGGCGTCAGCGACCGGGGGACGACCGAAGAGTTCAACGAATTCGCCGGCCTGATGGCGAAGCACCCGGCCCTGCTGGAGACCTTCCATCCCTGGGGCAACAGCCTCAACGCGGCCTACGAACGCTGGCGGGAAACGGCGACGCGGCCGGTCCTGCACATCTCGACCGCCGACGACCAGACCCTGGCCGAGCTGATCACGCCAGCGCAGATCGCGCTCGGCTACGGCGACGACTACCTGCTGCAGCTCAACGACTTCTTCTCCAAACGCGGGCTGCCGGCCTACATCAGGCCGCTCGGGGAGCCCAACCGCTGCCTCAACGTCTGGTCCGCGGTCAACTGCGACGGCACCCAGAAGGGCGGCGAACACACGACCGGCTGGTACAAGCAGGCCTTCCGTCGCATCGCCACGATCGTGCGCGGCGGCGGCACGCTCGAAGAAGATCAACGCGACCCTGGCCGAAATCGGGCTGCCGCCGGTCAGCCGAACCAAAGGCCCGCCGCCGACGAGCCTGCCGGCCGCCCCCGTCAGCATCGTCTGGAGCCCACTGCCGGGAGGCTCGCCGCGGGTGAAAGGCAACTTCCCCGGCAACTACTGGCCGGGCGCGCGCTGGGTCGACTGGGCCGGGACCGACTTCTACTCCAACTATCCGGTCTGGAAAGACCTCAACCGCTTCTACGCGGGCAAGCAGTGGAAGGGCAAGCCGATCGCGCTCACCGAGTGGGCCGTGGCCGGCAAAGACGACCCCCGCTTCGTCAAGCAGCTGATCGCCTGGACCGTGAAGCGCCCACGAGTGCGAATGCTCGTCTACTACACCGGCTTCGGCACCGCCGCCGAGAACCCCTACGACCTCGGCCTCTACCCCCGCACGACCAACACCCTGCGCCTGAAGCTCCGCCGCCCAACCTTCCTCGAATACGCCGAATACAACGCCGGCGCCCTGCCGCCGCTGCCCCCTCCCCCACCCAAAACCGCAAAGAAACCCTGACGCCGGGAAACCTGTCTCGGGAGTCCCGGGTGTGCGGCTGGCGAGCGCCGCGGCAAGCCGGGCCAGGACGCAGAAGGCCCGAATAGCAGAGCTATTCGGGCCTTCGAGGACACCGCCCGGCGCTGCCCGGCGCCGCCAGACGTGCGCACGGGGATGCCGAGCCAGGTTTCCCGGCGTCGTTACATCATCCCGCCCATGTCCGGCATGCCACCGGGCATGCCGCCACCGGCACCGCCTTCCTCGGGCGGCTCGGCGATCACGGCCTCGGTGACGAGGATGTTCTTCGCGATCGAGGCGGCGTTCTGCAGCGCCGAGCGCGTCACCATCGTCGGGTCGATGACCCCGGCGGCGATCAGGTCGCCGTACTCGCCGTTGGAGGCGTTGAGGCCTTCACCCGGCTTCAGGTCGCGGACCTTGTTGACGACGACCGAGCCCTCCAGGCCGGAGTTCTCGGCGATCTGGCGAACCGGCTCCTCCAGCGCCCGGAAGACGATCCGGGCTCCGGTTGCCTCGTCCGGATCGTCGTGCTTGTCCGTGTCGAGGTTGGACTGGGCGTTGAGCAGCGCCACTCCGCCACCCGGCACGACGCCCTCCTCGAGCGCGGCGCGGGTCGCCTGCAGCGCGTCCTCGACGCGGTGCTTCTTCTCCTTCATCTCGGTCTCGGTGGCGGCGCCGACCTTGACCACCGCGACACCGCCGGCCAGCTTGGCGAGGCGCTCCTGGAGCTTCTCGCGGTCGAAGTCGGAATCGGTGTTCTCGACCTCGTTTTTGATCTGCTTGATCCGGCCCTTGATGTCGTCGGCCTCGCCGGCGCCGTCGATCACCGTGGTCGTGTCCTTGGAGACGACGACGCGGCGGGCTTTGCCGAGCTGGGAGATCTGGGTGTTCTCGAGTTTGAGGCCCATCTCCTCGGTGATCACCTCACCGCCGGTGAGGATCGCGATGTCCTCCAGCATCCGCTTGCGGCGGTCGCCGAAGCCCGGAGCCTTGACCGCGACGCCGGTGAAGGTGCCGCGCAGCTTGTTGACGACGAGCGTCGCGAGGCACTCGCCCTCGACGTCCTCGGCGACGATCAGCAGCGGCTTGCCACCCTGCATCACCTGCTCGAGCACCGGCAGGATGTCCCGCACGGAGCCGATTTTCTGGTTGGCGATGAGGATGTAGGGATCCTCCAGCACCGCCTCCATGCGGTCCTGGTCGGTGACCATGTACGGGGAGATGTAGCCCTTGTCGAACTGCATCCCCTCGGTGAACTCCAGCTCCATGCCGAAGGTCTGGCCCTCCTCGACGTTGACCACGCCGTCCTTGCCGACCTTCTCGATCGCGTCGGCGATCACGTTGCCGATGTCATCGTCGGCGGCGGAGATGGCGGCGACGCGAGCGATCTGCTCCTTGCCGGCGACCTCCTTGGACTGCTTCTCGCGCAGGTTCTCGACGACGTCGTCGACGGCCTTCTCGATCCCGCGGCGCAGGGCCAGCGGGTTGGCGCCGGCAGCGACGTTCTTGAGGCCCTGACGAACGATGATCTGGGCCAGCAGCGTCGCCGTCGTGGTGCCGTCGCCGGCGACGTCGTTGGTCGCCGTGGCGACCTCGCGGACGAGCTGCGCGCCCTGGTTCTCGAAGACGTCCTCGACCTCGACCTCGCGGGCGATGGTGACGCCGTCGTTGGTGATCGTCGGCGCGCCGAACTTCTTGTCGAGCACGACGTAGCGACCCTTCGGGCCGAGGGTGACCTTGACCGCGTCGGCGACTGCGTCGACGCCGGCCTGTAGGGCCCCTCTTGCCTCCTCGCTGAACTTCAGCTCCTTATGAGCCATCTGATTTCAGTCCTCCTTGGTTCTTCTAAGTCCGTGGGTTGGCGACGAGCTAGCCGAGCTTGGCGAGGACGTCCGACTCGCGAAGCACGAGCAGTTCCTCGTCCTCGACGGTGACGTCGGTGCCGCCGTACTTGGAGTAGAGGACCTCGTCGCCCTCGCTCACGTCGAGCGGGCGGCGGGTTCCGTCCTCGTTGATCGCGCCGTCGCCGACGGCGACGACCCTGCCCTTCTGGGGCTTCTCTTTGGCCGTATCGGGAAGGACGATTCCGCTCGCGGTCGTCTCCTCCTCTTCGATCGGCTTCACGATCAGCCGGTCCCCGAGGGGCTTCAGCTTCATCCGTATACCTCCATCGTTGGTCGGTGGAATAAAGAAGTTCGAACTGGGATTGGCACTCCCCAGGTGAGAGTGCCAGGAACTGAAAGATAGCGAGTCAGCCGTTCGTAAGCAGGCGGCAGCCCAGGAGGCTCGCGATGCCCTCGCCGCCGCGAGCCATCACCCAGTCGTGGTTCCACTCGAAAACCGGGCGGGCCACAGGTGCGACAAGGTTCATCCAGGCCTTCGTCGTCGCCACGTTCCACTCGTAGAGCACCGCGGTGACCCCTTCATCCTCGAAGAGACGCCAGCGGCCGACGCCGGTCAGCTCGCCGACCGCGTCGCCCTCGAGCAGGTGCGGTGGCTCGACCCGGGTCGTCGTCACCTCGAACCCGACCCGGTAGGGCAGCAGGCTCTTCCAGACCATGCGCGCCACGGTGCCGACGCCGTGGTCGCCGTTGCCGGGCCTCAGTTCCTCGGCCTCCTCCACCCCGCGCCACCACTGCGGCCAGCTGGCCTGGTCGTAGATCGCCTCGAAGACCGGCTCGCGCGGAGAGTCCAGCAGCCAGGTCGTGAGGAAGGAGTACTGCGCCATCCCGCGCTAGTTGTGGCGCGGGGTCTCGCCGTTGCCGTAGTGCGAGCCGGGCGGCTCGACTATCTGCGAGAAGCGGATCACGGTGACGACTTCCTCCGGAGAGACCGGACGGGCGTAGATCTGTTCGAGGAACTTGATCTCGTCCTCGAGGCGGCGGAACTCGGGGTTGTCATGCTCGATGTCCCGCGGCGAGAGTTCGGAGACCCGCTTCACCTCGACATCGTCGATGACCGCGGTGAAAATCTTCTCGCGCGGGCTGTGCCGGAACCCGACCGTGATCCAAACGACCTGGCCGCGCTCATACTTGTTGCTCTTGTCGCCGAGGCGGATCGTCGCCGACTTGCGACCGCGCTTGAGCTGGTCGACGAAGATCGGCGAGTAAAAATTGAGTACGTAGATGCCACCTCTCACGCGGGCGAGCGTATCTGACGCTGGACGGGTATTGGGGGCTGGCTCAGGAAACGACTGCTGGTGCCGATTAAGGACAGGGAATGCTACGTCTGGAACCACCACGCCCTTGGCGCATCCTCCGGGTGCTCCCGATCGCCACGGCGATCGGGCTGACCCTTGCTGCCGGGAGCGCCGCGGCGGCGACCTGCGGCGGCAAGCACGCGACGATCGTCGGCACCCCGGGCAACGACGTGATCGTCGGCAAGAAGGCAAGCGACGTGATCTACGGCGGCGGCGGCAACGACCGCATCGCCGGCGGGCCGAACGGCAACGACACGATCTGCGGCGGCCCGGGCGACGACTCGATCCACGGCGGCCGCGGCTTCGACGCTCTCTATGGCGAGGAAGGCGACGACCGGCTCTCCGGCGACACCGGCTCCGATCGACTCGAGGGCGGCAGCGGCAACGACTGGCTCAGCGGCGCCAAGGGCAAGGACAACCTGCTCGGCGACGACGGCTACGACACCCTGCTCGGCTCGAAAGGCCCCGACGTGCTCAAGGGCGGCGGCGGTAACGATTACGCCAACGGCGACAAGGGCAGCGACCGCGCCGAGGGTGGTACCGGCGACGACGTCCTGATGGGAGACAAGGGCAACGACGAAGCCGAAGGCGGGCCGGGGATCGACCAGATCGACGGTGGGCCAGGCGACGACCGCAAGCTCGACGGCGGGCTCGACAGCGACTTCGTCTACGGCGCGGCGGGAAGCGACATAGCCACGGGCGGCGACGGGGACGGCGACGTGGTCCGCGGCGACAGCGGCGAGGACACGCTCGATGGCGGCCCTGGCGCGCGAGACATCGTTTCCTACGCCAGCGCCACTCGCAGCGGCGTCGTCGTCGACCTTTCGAGCGGGCGCTCCAAAGGCGACGGCCACGACACCATGCAGGGCTTCGAGGACGTCGTCGGCTCACCCCAGGGCGACGACATCGTCGGCGACGGTGGGACCAACCGGATCGACGGCGGGGTCGGCGACGACGACCTCGATGGGTTGGCCGGAGCCGACGAAGCCTACGGCGGCGCCGGCAGCGACCAGTGCGACCGTTTCGCCACCGAGCACTCCTGTGGCGCCGAGGAGGCCCCGCCCGCCGGCGGCACCTTCGTCATCCTCAACCAAGGCCTCGACGGCAGCAGCCTGATCGTCCAGGGCGATCCCGGCCCCAACGACATCCACCTCTCCTTCAGCGGCGGCTGGACGATCTCCGACAACGGGCCGATCGCGGCCGGCGAAGGCTGCGGGAACGTCGGGTCGAGCACATCGGCCTCCTGCCCCACCCCCGTCGCCACCGGGCTGGTCGTGATCACCGGCGGCGGCGGCAACGACTCGATCGCCGTCGAGGAGAGCGTGCCCGCGGGCGTCAAGGTGCGGGTCAACGGCAACGCCGGCTCGGACACGCTCAGCGGCGGCATCGGCGACGACGTGCTGGAAGCGGGCGAGAACTACAACGGGCCCGACAGCGGCAACGACACCCTGGTCGGCAACGCCGGCAGCGACGTGCTCTACGCGGACCCGGGTTCCGACCAGCTGGCGGGCGGGCCCGGCAACGACCTGCTCGTCTCCTCGGTCGAGGTCTGCCAGGGCCACACCTACAGCGGCGGCCCCGGTGAGGACACCGCATCCTACGGCCGCTCCAACGCCAGCATGCGGATCGAGCTGAACGGCACGGGGGCGCCTCCGGGCTGCGGCAACCCGGATCGCATATTCGGCGACAACGAGGATCTCGAGGGATCCGACGGGCCCGACGTGCTGGTCGGCGACAACGGCACCAACAGCCTCTTCGGGCACCTTGGCGCCGACACGTTCATCGGCAAGGGCGGCAACGACTCGATCGAAGCGATCGACGGCCAGCGCGACAAGGCGATCCTCTGCGGCGGCGGCAACGACGACGTCAACCGCGACCGCGCCGACCCGAAGCCGAGCAGCTGCTGAGCGGCTCCGGTCGCCCTCAGAAGATGTAGTTGCTCAGCTTCTCCGGCGCGAGCACGGTGACGCGCCCGCGCCCCGGGCGGACGACCCCACCCCGCTCGAGGTCGGCGAGGAAGCGGCTGACGCTCTCGCGGGAGGTGCCGGCGAGCTGGGCCAGGTCGGCCTGGTTCATCCGGATCGTCACCTCGCCGCCCTCCCCCGAGCTCGGGGCCTCCTCGGCAACCAGCTGGGAGAGCACGCCGGCGACACGGCTGGGGACCGTCTGGAAGGACTGGCGCGAGATCCGCTCGTTCGCCGTGCGCAGGCGCCGCACCAGGGCGGCGATCAGCTTCACCGTGATGTCGGGGTTGCGGGCGAGCAGCGCGCGCACCTCGCCCGCGGGCAGGGCGAGCAGCTCGCCGTCGGTGAGGGCCTCGACGCTGGCCGAGCGCACCTCGCCGTCGAGCATCGCCAGCTCGCCGAAGATGTCGCCGCTGCCGAGCGTCGCCAGGGTGATCGCCCGGCCGTCGGAGTGCTCGCGGGTGACGCGGAAGCTGCCGTCGCGAACGATGTAGCAGGCGTCGGAGCGGTCGCCCTCGTGAAAGACCCGCGTGCCGGCCGGGAACGAGCGGGCGACCGCGACGCGCGAGAAGCGCTCCAGCTCCCCCTCCTCGAGATCGGCGAAGAGCGGCACGCTGCGCAGCAACTCGATCGGTCCCTGCCCCTGCTCGCGATCCGCCATCGGGTGGATTATCCCAGCGAACCGAGCTTCTTCGATTAAGGGGGGAGAGAATCGCTGGCCGGAGCCTTGTGACGGGGTATGGAACCTGCCCCATGTGTGTATACAGATCTGTATACTCGATCCATGGCTGCAACCGAGACGATGATGATCCGCGTGCGCCGCAGCACGCAGGAGCGCCTCGCTCACCAGGCCGAGCTCGAGGGAAAGAGCTTGACCGAGATGTTTGACGCAGCCGTGGACCTGTTGGAGGAGCAGAGCCTGCTGGCCTCGATGGACGAGTCCTATCGGAAGCATGGGGACGAGATCCACGCGGAGATGAAAGCTTGGCTCGAGATGCCCCTCGACGGTCCCGCCAATGAACGCTGACGCTTTCAAGGTCAAACGAGGAGAGGTCTACCTCGCCGACCCAGATCCGGTGATGGGCCACGAGCAAGGGGGCCGGCGGCCCCATCTGGTGATTTCGATCAATGCGATGAATCGCTCGGTGATGGGGCTGCTGATTGGCGTTCCCCTTACGACGACTGACTGGGGCAGCGAGCTTCACGTCAGATTGGAACCCCCGGAGGGAGGTTTGAACCGAGTCAGCTTTGCCATGCCGGAGATGGCGCGCTCGGTATCGAACGCTCGCCTTCTGAAAAGGCTCGGATACGCCTCCCCCGACACCGTCGAATCCGTCGCAAAGCACGTCGGCCTCCTGATCGGGCTCGGCCGCTCCCGCTGAGCAGGGAGCGGCCCTCAGCGCGCCGCCAGTGTCAGCTTGCGAGGGCCGCCGCGGCTGAAGCCGGCGTCGAGCAGGGCGTCCTCGTGCCCGGAGCCGATCACGGCCTCGCCGTCGAGCTTCTCCACCGCGAGCCTTGGAAGGCGGCCGGCAGCGACGGCCTCGGCGAGGGCGCCGATCGCCGCCGCGAGCTCCTCGGGGTCGAGCTCGACCAGGCGGACCACCCCTTTCCCGCTGCGCTCGAGGTAGAGCACCGGGGCACCGTCGCGGAGCAGGACGTGGGCGCCGGGTGAGCGGGCGGGGCGGCGACCGCTGGGGGCCTTGGGCCAGGGGAGCGAGGCGCCGTAGGGGTTGGCCGGGTCGGTGGCGGCGAGGAGGAGGAAGGAGCCGTCGTCTTCGGGGAGGGAGCGCAGGCGCTCGACCGCGCCGGGCAGGGCGAACTGGGCCCCGCCGAGGCCCTCGACGAAATAGCCGCGGCGGGCGGTGCCGAGCAGCTCGAGGTTGCCGAGCTCGGCGTAGACGCTGGCGAAGCCGCCGGGGACTCCCTCGGCGAGGACGGTCTCGCGGGTGACGATGCCGTAGCGCTCCAGCATCAGCTCGACCTGGGCGCGCAGGCGCGGGCCGGCCGCCGGTCCGTTCTCGAACAGCGGCGCCGTCAGAGACCAGCGGCCCTGGATCGCGGCCCCGCGCGCCCGGCTGCGGGCGAAGCGCCGGCCGCCCCGCTCGGCCGGAGGCGCCGTGCGCAGTCGCGGCGCCCGCAGCGGCGCGAAGGCGTCGTTGGTCACCTCGCCCGACCAGGCAAGGTCCCAGAGCGCTCCGTGCAGCTCCTCGACCGGATGGTCGAGGTCGGCGAGCAGGTCGATCCAGAAGTCGGGGCCGGCGGCGAGCCGCTCGCGGATCGCGTCGTGGACCTCGCCCTCGGGTCGCTCCAGCTTGGCGTTGGCCGGCGGCGGCCCTGCGAGGCGGACGTCGTCGCGGAAGTAGAGGGCGACGCGACCGTCGCTGCGGCCGCGGGCGCCGGCGCCGATCCAGACCAGCTCGCCGCTGGTGCAGAGTTCGTCCAGCCAGACGGACGAGTAGGCGCCGAGGCGCCGAGGCAGCACGTCGCCCTCCCAGACCTTGGGCGTCAGCGCCACCCCCTGCAGCGGCACCAGCGCCTCGCGCAGGCGGTCGGGGCCGGCGCCTGCGGCACGGTGGGCGTCGACGTTCTGCCAGCTCGGCAGGAAGCGGGCGAAGCGGTCACGGGCGGCCGGTTCGACCTCGCGGCGCAGGTGGGCGAGGCTGGCGCGGCGGACCCGGCGCAGGACGTCGGAGTCGCACCACTCGCGCTCGGTCCCCCCCGGCAGCAGCTCGCCGCGGACCAGGGTGCCGGCGCGCTCCAGCTCGCGCAGCGCCGGGGTCGGGTCGACTCCGTAGCGGGACGCCAGCTGGGCAGTCGGGAAGGGCCCGTGGGTGCGGGCGTAGCGCCGCACCAGGGCGACGAGCGGGTCGGGATGCTCGGCGAGGAAGCTGTCGGGCAGCCCGGCCGGCGGCGGCACCCCGAGCGCGTCGCGGTAGATGCCGGCGTGCTCGGCGGCGATGCAGCGCTCCTCTCCGTTGACCCGCACGAGGGCGACGCGGCGCTCGGCGACGAGCTTCTCCAGCATCGAGGCGGCCGAGTAGCCCTCGGCGACCCGCTCGGCGCACTCCTCGGCGGTCAGGTCGCCGAGGTTGCGCAGCACCTGCTGCAGGGCGTCGCGGTCGCCGGCCCGGCCCATCTCGGTGCGGTGCTGGAGCTGCGCCTCGACCTCGACCAGCGCCTCGGGGTCGATCAGCTCGCGCAGCTCCTCCTGGCCGAGCAGCTCGCGCAGCAGGTCGCGGTCGAGCGCCAGGGCCGCCGCCCGCCGCTCGGCGTTGGGCGTGTCCCCCTCGTACATGTAGGTGGCGACGTAGTCGAAGAGCAGCGAGGAGGCGAAGGGCGAGGCGGTCGGGGTCTCGACCTCGACCAGGCTGAGCTTGCGCGAGTGCAGGTCTGCCAGCAGCTGGGTCAGCGCCGGCAGGTCGAAGACGTCGCGCAGGCACTCGCGGTAGGTCTCCAGCACGACCGGGAAGCGGGGGAAGTCCCGCGCCACCTCGAGCAGGCTCTGCGCCTTCAGCCGCTGCTGCCACAGCGGCGTGCGCTTGCCCGGATAGGCGCGGGGCAGCAGCAGCGAGCGGGCGGCGTTCTCGCGGAAGTGCGAGCCGAAGAGGGCGGAGCCGGAGAGCTCGCCGACGACGAGATCCTCGAGCTCGTCGGGCTCGACCAGGACCAGGTCCGCCGGCGGGGGCACGTCGGCGTCGGGCAGGTGGACGACGATGCCGTCGTCGGACCAGATCGCGTCGGCCTCGAGGTCGCGCTCGGCGCGGATCTTGGCCGCCAGCGCCAGGCCCCAGGCGGCGTGGACGCGACCGCCGTAGGGCGAGAGCACGCAGAGGCGCCAGTCGCCGATCTCGTCGCGAAAGCGCTCGACCACGATCGTCTCGTCGGAGGGGACGACCCGCGTCGCCGCCTGCTGCTCGCGCAGGTAGGCGACCAGGTTCTCGGCGGCGCGGCGGTCGAGGTCGTAATCCTTGGCGCAGCTCCTTGGGCTCGCGGCCGACCGCCTCGCGGGCGAAGGCGCCGATCGCCCGTCCCAGCTCGGCGGGGCGGCCGATCCCGTCGCCCTTCCAGAAGGGGACGGCGCCGGGCACGCCGGGCGCGGGGGTGACGATGACGCGGTCGCGGGTGATCTCCTCGATCCGCCAGGTCGTCGCGCCGAGCAGGAAGGTCTGGCCGGGGCGGGCCTCGTAGACCATCTCCTCGTCGAGCTCGCCGACCCGGCGGCCGTCGGGCAGATGGACCCCGTAGAGGCCGCGGTCGGGGATCGTGCCGGCGTTGGTGACGACCAGCTGGCGAGCGCCTTTGCGGCCGTGCATCGTGCCGGCGGTGCGATCCCAGACGATCCGCGGGCGCAGCTCGGCGAAGCGGTCGGACGGGTAGCGCCCGTCGAGCATGTCGAGCACGTTCTCGAGCTGTTCGCGGGAGAGCTCGTGGAAGGGCTCGCTCGCGGTGACAAGCCGCTCGACCTCGTCGATCTCCCACTCGTCCAGGGCCGCCATCGCGACCAGCTGCTGGGCGAGCACGTCGAGCGGGTTCTGCGGGATCACCGTCTCCTCGATCGCCCCTTCCCGCATCCGCTTCGCGACGACGGCGCACTCGAGCAGGTCGGCGCGGAACTTCGGGAAGATGCGACCGCGTGAGACATCGCCCACGGAGTGGCCCGCGCGGCCGACCCTCTGCAGCCCGCGGCTGACCGACTTGGGCGACTCGACCTGGATCACGAGGTCGACGGCACCCATGTCGATCCCCAGCTCCAGGGACGACGTCGCGACCAGGCAGGGCAACTGACCCGACTTGAGCAGCTCCTCGACCACGGTTCGCTCCTCGTGGGACAGAGAGCCGTGGTGGGCTCGGGCGATTTCCTCAATGGCTTCTGGGCCGGCGGGTCCTGTCGCAGTAGGGGACCCACCACCCCCTCCGGTAGCTAAAGCTTCCTCGGGGGTGGTCCCCCCTACTGCGCCACCCCCCGGCAGAGACGTATTACCGGCATGCTCGGTAGCCGGAAGCTCTTGCGGAGGTTCGTCGGCGTGAAGCTCGTTCAGGCGTTTGGCCAAGCGCTCGGCGGCGCGGCGGTTGTTTACGAAGATGATCGTTGACGTGTGTTCGCGTACGAGCTTTAGAAGCTCGGGGTAGATGGCGGGCCAAATGGAGCGAACGTGAGCTAGGGGCTCACCGTCAGCTGGAGCCCCGTCCTCGCTTGGGAAAGCTGGAGCTCCCGGGTCCGCCATGTCCTCCACCGGGACGACGATCTCCAGGTCGAGCTGCTTCGCCACGCCAGCATCGACGATCTTGCACTCGCGCTTGGGACCGACGAGGAACCGAGCTATCCGCTCCAGCGGGCGCTGAGTCGCGGACAGACCAATCCGCTGAAGGGCCTCGGGGGAGGGGTCGACGGAGCCTCCCCGCTGTTGCTCCGACGACCCCTCCCCCGAGGCCCTCACCAGATGCTCAAGTCGCTCCAGACTCAGCGCCAGATGAGACCCCCGCTTGGACTGGGCCACCGCATGAATCTCGTCGACGATCACCGCCTCGGTGGTCGTGAGGATCTCGCGGACGCCGGAGGAGAGCATCAGGTAGAGCGACTCGGGGGTGGTGATCAGGATGTCGGGTGGGGTTTTGCGCATCGCCCGGCGTTCGGCCTGGGAGGTGTCGCCGGTGCGCAGGCCGACCGAGATGTCAGCGCCGATCCCCCGCAGCGGCGCCCGCAGGTTGCGCTCGATGTCGTAGGAGAGCGCCTTCAGCGGCGAGACGTAGACGAGGCGGACACCCTGCCCGCGATCGGGCATCCGCGAGAGGCGGTCGATGCCCCAGAGGAATGCCGCCAGGGTCTTGCCGGAGCCGGTCGGGGCGCAGATCAGCGCGTTGGCGCCGCCGGAGATCGCCTCCCAGCCTCCCGCCTGGGCGGGCGTCGGCCCCTCGAAAGAGGCCTCGAACCAGTGCCGCACGGGGTCGCTGAAGGGCGCCAGCGGGTCGGATCCCGCACCTGCTTTCGCGTCGGTGGTCAACCCACCGATCTTACGCCGGATGCCTGCGGGTCAGCCGGAGTTGCCGCCGGCGAACTTCACGTAGGCGTACCAGGCGGGCTTGGGAAGGAACCCTTCGCCGAAGAGTCCCGTCCCGTCGCAGAAGTTGCAGATCCCGGCTTGATCGTCGACCGAGAACCAGAAGATCTGCTTCAGGTGCCACTTCGCCTGCTTGGCTTTGAACAGCTTGAAGGCGCCATTGAGCTGCTTCACCTGCCCCTGGGGGCCTTTGGCGAAGGCATTGTGCTTTGGGTCGGGCGGCTGGGAGCTCCAGCCGATCTCGGTTATCCAGAGCCCCTTGCCGCCATCGTGGTTCTTCCTCAAGACCGCGCGGAACTCTTCGATGTCGGGGGTCAGTTCCTGGTAGGAGCCGGTGTACGGGTGCAGGGCGACTCCGTCGAACTTGCTCTTGATCCCCGGCGTCGTGCGGTAGAGCTGGTCGAGGAAGTCGGTGGCGAAGTAGGCCTGCGGCGGCTTGCTCCTGAACTGCGCCTCCCGGGGCCGGGCGAACATCCCGCCGAGGACGATCTTGGCCCCCGGGTCGACGCTCTTGATCGCCGCGTGGGACAGCTTGACCAGCTTGCCGTACTCGGCCGGGTTCGGCCTGACGACGAAGTACTTGAAGTTCTCCTCGTTCCAGACCTGCCAGGTGCGCAGCGGCCGCTTCGGCAACCCGGGGTTCTCGGCCCAGAAGCTGCCGCTCGGTCCGTAGCGGCCGACCACGAGCTGGAGGAAGCTGGTCCAGGAGCTGCGCTGGAAGCCCGTCTTCACCGGCAGCGTCTTCGGGGCTCGCACGGTGCCGTGGGAGCCGGGCACGGCGGCCAGCGGCACGGCCCAGGACGGCGAGTTGTAGACGAACGGGAACACTTCGAGCCCCGCCTGCACCGCACCCGCCACGAGGGGGTCGATGCTGGAGAAGTCGGCGGCGCCCCGTTCCTTCTGGATGGCGCTCCAGCCGACCGGTATCCGCACGCTGTCGACCCCACCCGCGCGAAGTCGCTTGAACTCGTCCCCCGTCGGCACGCCCTGGGGCGAGATGCCCCAGAAGTTGCCCGGAACGGCGGCGGCAACCGGTGCCGTCGACGCAAGGGCGACGAGTGAGACCGCCAGCGCGGCAATCCAGGTACGCGTCAGCCCAAAGGGGCGCTTCCGGTCGACCGACACGTCAGCTGGCCTTGGGCGACGCAGGCGTGGCCGAGCCGCCCTGCTGGCGCCGTTGCCTGAACATCACGACCGCGACGGAGATCGCCGCCAGGAGGGCGATCGCGATCAGGATCGGCACGAGCGGCGAGGAACCGCCGTCGCTGCCGGCCTGCGAGGCAGAGCCGGCCTGGTCGGATTTGGGCGCGGCCTGCTTGGCCTCGCCGTTGGCGCTGCCCCCTGCATTACCCTGCGGCTTGCCGTCGTCGCCACCGCCGACCACAGCACCTTCGTCCGGAGATGATTCGCCTTCCCCAGATTCTTCAGGCCCTTTTGAGCCTTCCGCGCCCGACTGCGGCTGGGTCGTCCCCCCGTCCTCACCGGTCTTCGAAGCCTTCGCTGGGGTTTGCTGATGGCTCGGCGGGGTCTTCCCCCCATCGGCTCTAGGGATGGAGGGGTCGTACTGCACGCAGCTGGAGCTCGTACATTCTTCCGCCTGAGCGGGCGCGACAGAGAAAGCCAATGCAAGAGCAATCGCTGACACCAACAGAGAGGAGTAGCGACCCAGACCTGGGCCACCGAAATGGCGCTTCCCGAGCTTCATGGCGCGCAAGGTTAGACCAAACGGCGGCGTTGTTTGCACCGATCGCCCTGATTGGCGGCCTGGCCCTGGCTGGCGGCGGCTTCGATGTGAGCGATCGTCACATAGCGGGGCTGGCCGTGTGGCTGATCGTGGTTGCCCTGCTCGTGTTCGGGGCGGGCTCAGCCGTGAAGCCAGAGCGACCGCTTTACTGGGCAGGCGGACTGATCGTCTGTCTGTCGCTTTTGTCTGCAATTTCGTCCCTTTGGTCGGGGTCGGTCGAGCTGGGAGTGATCGAGGCGGACCGAGTTCTGGTCTATCTCGGCTTCTTCCTTGCCGCGTTCCTGATCGCCCAAACCGACCAAAGGCGCCAACGTTTCGCCGAAGGGCTGGCCATTGCCCTGGCCCTGCTCGCGATACTCGGCCTCACCAGCCGCCTGTTGCCCCATGTATTGACGGTCGGCAGCGCCCTCGGCAGCGGCCCCCGCCTCAACTACCCGCTCGGCTACTGGAACGCGAATGGCGCCCTCTTCGGGATCGCCATCCCGCTCCTGCTCTGGACCAGCCGCCAGGCCACCTGGGCGGTCCTTCGCTGGCTCGCGGCCGCGGCGATCCCGATCTCCCTGCTGGCCCTCTATTTCACCTACTCGCGGGGGGGTCTGCTCGCTCTGCTCGTTGCCTGCATCAGCCTGATCGCGCTTTCCTCCGACCGTCTCTGGCTACTGGCGACGCTGGCGATCGGCGCCTTGGGGGCGCTGCCGGCTGTGCTCGCCGTGCAGAGCCGGGACAGCCTCGCCGAAAACCTCGGCACCCAGACGGCGATCGCCGAGGGCGTCACCGTGATGCTGGTCCTGCTGGCCGGCGTCGCCCTCTCACTGCTGCTCTTCGCTGCGCTGCGCTGGGAGGAGCGACGCCAGGGCGGGCTGAGCGGTAAAGCGGTGGCGATCTCGCGAAACCCGCGGGTGCTGAGGATGGTCGGCCTGACCGCGGCCCTGCTCGCGATCGTGGCCGTGGTCGCCGTCGGCGGGCGCGCCTGGGACCAATTCACCAGCCCGGACATCCAGTTCCCGAGCAATCCGCAGGAACACTTCGCCGACTTCAAGGGGGCCGGCCGCCACGATTTCTACAAGGCCGCCGGCGAAGCCTTCGAGGAAAAGCCGCTGCTCGGCCAAGGAGCCGGCACTTACAAGTTCTCCTGGGAGCAGCTGCGCCAAAGGGAGATCCCCGTTCACGATGCCCACTCGCTCTATCTCGAGTCCTTTGCCGAGCTGGGCGCCGTCGGCGGCCTGCTCGTGCTCGGCCTGGTCGGCTGGCTGCTCTGGTGCGCCTTCGCGGCCTGGCGCGCTGCGCCGCCGCCGCAGCGCGAGCGCTACGCGGCGCTGCTGGCCGCGATGCTCGCCTTTGCGATCAGCGCCGCCTTCGACTGGTTCTGGGAGATCGCCGTGCTCGGCGGGGTCTTCTTCATCGCCGGTGGCCTCGTCGTCGCCGCTCGTTGCAGTCAGATCGCGGCGGATCCACGTCGCGAAGAGTCCCGCAATCTCGACGGACGGCGCTTCGGCCTGACCGTGACAGCCATGGTCCTCGCCTGGATCTCGGCGATCGCCCTGATCGGCCCACTGCTGGTCGAGCGCGAGATCGATTCCAGCCAAGCGGCAGCAGCCCGCGGCGATCTCGGCGCCGCCTTCGACTACGCCGGCAACGCCCGTTCGATCGAGCCCTGGGCCGCCTCCCCTTACGTGCAGCTTGGCCTGCTGGCCGAGCTGCAGGGCGAATATGCCGCCGCAACCGCGCACTTCACCGATGCGATCGAGCGCGAGGACCGAAACTGGCTGTGGTACTACCTGCGCTCGCGGGTCGAGAACGCCGCTGGTGAGGAAGCGGCGGCGCTCGAAGACCTCAAGCGGGCTCGCCAGCTCAACCCGCGCGCCGCCTGCCTGGAGACCCCGGGGTGGAACTGCTGATGAGCCCCGCCTGACCCGTGAGGCACAGGGAGCCGGGATGCCCGAGGCGATCGCAACCGAAACCGGGAGACAGACGCAGGTGGGCGGAGGGCCAAGTGGTTCCGGAGCGAGCGGGCCCAGCTCCTCCCAGCGCCGCGGCGCCCTGCTGCGGCGCCTCCTCGCCACCGGCGACTGGACCGTGATCGTCGCGGCGCTATGCGCCGCGACGGCGCTCACCTCGACCACGGACGTGGCCAAGCTCTTCTGGGCGGTGCTCTTCACTCCGGCCTGGATCCTGATGCTGAAGCTGCACGGCCTCTACGACAACGACCACCGCCGCATCCGCCACAGCACCTTCGACGAGCTGCCTGCCCTGGTCTCGGCGAGCGCCCTTGGCGTGATCGTGCTCGACGGGCTGCTGGCTCTCAGTCCCCCAGGACCCCTCTCGGCGAAGAGCGCGATCCTGGTCGGCATCGGCGCCCTCGCCGGGTGCTTCCTCGTGCGCGCGATGCTGCGCTTCGTCTGGCATCACCTGACCGACGTCGCCACCGGCCTCGTGATCGGTCCCGCAACGATGGCCGATGTGGTGGCGCGGCGCATC
Source organism: uncultured Solirubrobacterales bacterium (assembly GCA_963801245.1). Classification (GTDB taxonomy): domain Bacteria; phylum Actinomycetota; class Thermoleophilia; order Solirubrobacterales; family 70-9; genus VRUE01. The sequence goes on along the minus strand of CAWDEA010000002.1, from coordinate 1,290,725 downwards.
GCCACTCACCCCGAGGCTCGACTACGGCTGGTCGGCTATCTCTCGGCGCCGCGCGACAAGGATCGCCGGGCCTCGCTGCCACGGCTGGGGTCGATCGAGGAGATATCGCGAGTGGCACGGGCACACAACGTCGAGCGGGTTGTGGTCGCCGAGCAGGAGATGAGCGAGGGCGATGCCGAGCGCCTGATCGAGGAGTGCAAGGCGGCCGGCCTCGGGCTCACCTTCCTGCCCAAGCACTACGGGCTGCTCGGGCCGGGGATCGAGCTCAACCGGCTGGCCGAGCTTCCCGTGCTCGACTTCCGCTTCTCCGACCCGCCGCGCTCGACCCTGGCGCTGAAGCGGGGGCTCGACATCGCCGTCTCAGGCCTGATGCTGGCCGTGCTCTCGCCGCTGCTGGCGGCGACCGCGGCGCTGATCGCGATCGACTCGGGGATGCCCGTCTTCTTCCGCCAGAAGCGCGCCGGCAAGGACGGCGTGCCCTTCACGATGCTCAAGTTCCGCACGATGGTGGCCGACGCCGAGGAGCGGCTGGGCGAACTGGTCGACCTCGAGAAGCTCGACGAGCCCGCCTTCAAGATCCCCGACGACCCGCGCATCACCCGCGCCGGAAAGTTCCTGCGGCGAACCAGCCTCGACGAGCTGCCGCAGCTGATCAACGTGCTGCGCGGGGACATGTCGCTGGTCGGGCCGCGACCCGAGGAGGAGGCCGTGGTCGCCCTCTACGACGAGCGTCAACGAGCCCGCCTCGCGATCAAGCCCGGCCTGACCGGCCCGATGCAGGTCTACGGCCGCGGCGACCTCACCTTCGAGGAGCGCCTGGCGATGGAGCGCGACTATCTCGACAACCTCTCCGTCGCCGGCGACCTGGCGATCCTCTTGCGCACGCCTAGGGCAATCGTCCGCGGCGAAGGCGCTTACTAGAGAATCCAGCCAGATGCAGAGCAAGCTCGACCTCGAGGTCGTAATCGTCAGCCACGGCGCCGAAGAACTGCTGCGGCGCTGCCTGCGCTCGCTCGCGGAGCACCCGGCGAGCGGCACGATGCGGGTGACGGTCGTCGACAGCGGCAGCCCCGACTCGACTCCCGACATGGTCGAGCGCGAGTTCCCGGCGGTGCGGCTGATCCGCCGCGAGAACATCGGCTTCTCCGCCGCCAACAACGTCGTCCTGCGCGAGGACGAGGCCGACGCGGTGCTGCTGCTCAACCCCGACACCGAGGTCTACGCCGGCACGCTCGACGCCTCACTGGCGCGGCTGCGCTCCGAGGAGCGGATCGGCATGGTTGGCTGCAAGCTGGTGACCGAATCGGGTGAGCTCGACCACGCCTGCAAGCGCTCCTTCCCCACTCCGCTCAGCGCCCTCGCTCACTTCACCGGCATCGGCCGCAGCGACGATGCCGGTGAATCGCTGAGCCAGTACCGGGCGACACACCTCGGCGACGACGAGGCCGGCGAGGTGGATGCCGTCAACGGCGCCTTCATGCTCTGCCGCGCCGAGGCGGTGCGCGAGGTCGGCCTGCTCGACGAGGGCTACTGGCTCTACATGGAGGATCTCGACTGGTGCCGGCGCTTCTGGCAGGCCGGCTGGAAGGTCTTCTACGAGCCCGCCGGGGTGGCCCTGCACGTCAAGGGCGGCTCCAGCGGCAGGCGGCGCGCTCCCAAGCAGGAGATCGCCTTCCACCGCGGCATGGGCCGCTTCTACCGCCGCTTCGACGCCGCCGAGCACAACCCGCTGGTGAACACGGCGGTCTACGCCGGCATCTGGGCCAAGCTGGCGACGAGCCTGGCGATCACCGCGGTCCGCGGCCGTTAGGCAACGGTCAGGACGGTCACCGTCGAGACATCGTCCACCGCCCTGGCGAGGCGGCGGTCCAGGGTGATCAGGGGCGCGTCGAGGATCTCGGCGAGGGCGACGTAAATGCCGTCGTAGAAGGTGAGGTTGTGGCGCAGCTGCCAGGTTCGATCGAGCAGGCCGGTGTGGACGATTCGACGCAGCGGCAGTTCCGACAGCCTGCCCAACGCCGCCACGGCTCGGTCTTCCCCCAGCTTCCGCGCCGCGACCGTGCGGCGCAGTGCATGGCCCACCTCGACGTCGATCAGGTGTGGAACCCACAGCGACCGGCCTCCGCCAGCAGCGGAGAGGTGCTCGTCGGCCCAATCGGCGTGCTCGCCGCGAACGAGGACGGAGAAAACGACCGAGGCGTCTACGACTGTCACGGGAGCTCGCCGCGCACCTGGCGAATGCCCTCGACGATCTCCTCGGCGCTGATGCCGGACTCCCCGCGGGCACGAACACTGGCGAAGACGTCCTCGAGCGTGGCCTGCCTGGCGAGCTCTTCGAGGTCGCGCTTGATGTAGTCGGAGAGCGAGATGCCCTCCGCGGCGGCGCGCACCTTGAGCGTCCTGTGGACGTCGTCGGGGACGTCTCGGATCTGGATCATCTTGGACATGTGGATCACATTAGGCCATGTGGCGGACATGTCTACGGCGATGGCTTGTGTCATGGGAGGACCGTTGCAGGCGCCGATGCACGCGTGGTGCGACGAATGTGCCGGGACCGTGCCAATTCCGGCACCGGAGGCGCTCGAGCTCAGAAGGGGAGGGTCTCGGCGAGCTCGGCCAGCGTCGGCGCGGCGCTGTCGCGCTCGCTGACCAGGGGCTCGGCGACGGGCCACTCGACCGCCACCCCTGGGTCGTCCCAGGCGATGCCGGCCTCGGTGGCCGGGTCGTAGACGCTCGAGCAGAGATAGGCGACGTCGGCGATGTCGCTGGTCACGGCGAAGCCGTGGGCGAAGCCGACCGGGACGAAGAGCTGGCGGTGGAGCACGTCGTCGAGGACATGGCCCTCCCACTGGCCGTAGGTCGGGGAGCCGCGCCGCAGGTCGACGGCGACGTCGAAGATCTCGCCGCGGGCGCAGCGGACGAGCTTCGCCTGGCCGGGCTCGGTCTGGAAGTGCAGGCCGCGCAGCGTGCCCCTGGCCGAGCGCGACTGGTTGTGCTGGACGAACTCGGCGTTCACCCCGTGCTCGGCAAGGAGGTCGCGCCGGTAGGTCTCGACGAAGAAGCCGCGGTCGTCGCCATGGACGGTCGGCTCGAGCAGGACGATGCCGTCGAGCTTCGTGGGCAGGCGCTTCAGCATCAGCCGAGCGCCCGGCCGTACTGCTTCTCGTAGTACTCGCGGTACTCGCCGGAGCGGATCGGTCCCCACCACTCCTCGTTGTCGCGGTACCAGGCGACCGTCTTCTCCAGCCCCTCGGCGAAGTGGACCTGAGCCTCCCAGCCGAGCTGCTCCTCCAGCTTGGCCGAGGAGAGCGAGTAGCGCCGATCGTGGCCGGGACGGTCGGCGACGTACTCGATCAGGCCACTCGTCACCGCCGGTCAGCTCGATCACCCGCTTGACCACCTCGATGTTCTCGCACTCGTCCGGGCCGCCGACGTTGTAGGCCTCGCCGGCCTTGCCCTTGGTCAGCACCGTGTGGATGCCGCGGCAGAAGTCCTCGACGTAGAGCCAGTTGCGCACCTGGCGCCCGTCGCCGTAGACCGGCAGCGGGTCGCCGTGCAGGGCGTTCAGCACCATCAGCGGAATCAGCTTCTCCGGGTACTGGCGGGGGCCGTAGTTGTTGGAGCCGCGCACGATCGAGGCGTCGATGCCGTACGTGTGGACGTGGGCAGTGACCAGCAGGTCGCCGGCGGCCTTGGTCGCCGAGTAGGGCGAGGAGGGATCGAGAGGCGAGGTCTCGGTGAAGGAGCCGGACTCGATCGAGCCGTAGACCTCGTCGGTGGAGACCTGCAGGTAGCGGCCGACGCCGAGCTCGCGGGCGGCGTCGAGCAGGGTGCCGGTGCCGATCACGTGGGTGCGGGCGAAGGCGTCCTGGTCGTCGATCGAGCGGTCGACGTGGGACTCGGCGGCGAAGTTGACGACCGCGTCGCAGCCCTCCATCGCCTCGCGCACGACCTCCGGGTCCTCGATCGCGCCGACCACCAGCTCGGTCCCCTCGGGCAGGTTCTCGCGCCGGCCGGCGTAGGTGAGCTTGTCGAGCACCCGCACCTCGTGCTCGCCGGAGACGAGGCGGACGTAGGTCGAGCCGATGAACCCGGCGGCGCCGGTGACGAGGAGCTTCACGCGGCGGAAGGGTAGCGATCCTGAAACGACAAATGGGCGGGAGACGCTACGCGGCGGCCTCTTGCTCGGTCTTGCGTTGGGTCAGGTAGGCGGCGAGGCCGTCGCGCCAGGGCGGCAGCTCGATCGCGTGCTGGCGCTGGCTGGTGAGCGCCGAGTAGGGGGGGCGCGGGGCGGGGCGGCCGAGCATCTCGGTGGTGCCGGAGAGCACGCGGCACTCGACCTTGGCCTGGTCGAAGATCTCGCGGGCGAAGTCGTACCAGGAGCAGGCGCCGCCGGCGGCCATGTGGTGGATGCCGAACTCGATCCCCTCGATCAGGCGGACGATGCCGTAGGCGAGGTGCCAGGTGTAGGTGGGCGAGCCGACCTGGTCGCGGACGACGAGCACCTCGTTCTGGGTCGCTGCGAGGCGCAGCATCGTCTCGACGAAGTTGGAGCCGCCGATGCCGAAGAGCCAGGAGGAGCGGACGACGAAGTGGCGCTTGTTGGCCGCCGCGGTCGCCTCCTCCCCGGCCAGCTTGGTGCGGCCGTAGGCCGAGAGCGGCGCCGGCTGGTCGGTCTCGACGTACGGGGCGCCCTTGGCGCCGTCGAAGACGTAGTCGCTGGAGACGTAGAGGACGGAGGCTCCGACCGAAGCGGCGGCCGCGGCGACCTGCCCGGCACCCTTCCCGTTCACGGCCATCGCCGCGTCCTCGGCCTCCTCGGCCCCGTCGACGTCGGTCCAGGCGGCGCAGTTGATCGACCACGTCGGGGCGCTCGAGCTCGAACTTCGAGTTGACGACCGCCTCGTCGGCGACGTCGAGCTCGGTATGCCCGAACCCGACCACGTCGTGGCCGGCGTTCCCCGCGGCGAGGATGACGTCGCGGCCGAGCATGCCGCCCGCTCCTGTGACGAGAACCTTCATGGGCCGGACAGGCTAGCCGGTCGACAGATTGGGATTCCGTCCTCAGGGGCCGAGCAGTGCCAGCGGGATGACGGCGATGCCGTCCTTTCGCCTATAGGCGTCCCTGCCAGTCGTCACCACGACGGCGTCGGCGAGTTCATCTCCCAGCTTCTCCCGCAGCCAGAGGAGGTGACGGACGTCGTGATCGGTCGCCACAGCACCGAGCTTGACCTCGATTGCGACGATCGCTCGGCCCTTCTCCACGATCAGATCGATCTCGCGCTCGCCACCCCAGGTGCGCAGGTGCGCTGTCCGGGCCGCTGCTCGCTGTGCGAAGACCCGGACAGACAGCGTGACCAGCGACTCGAACAGGGCGCCAAGCAGAGTTCCATCGCGCGGAACACTGGGACCGGGACTCCCCCCCTTCAACAGGACCGAGGCGTCAACCCCCAGCAGGCGCGCCGCAAGCGCGGGGTCGGCGAGATGGTGCTTGAAGGGAGCGGTCAAACGCCTGAGCCGGTTGGGAGTCGGAAGCCAGGGCTGAACCGGATCGAGGATCCACAACCGCTCCAAGACATCCCGGTAAGGCAATGCTGTCGCACGGGCCGGTGCCTTCCCACGGTCGCCGGCGGCCGCCTCCCTGATCGTCTCGAACGAGGCCGTGGTGGAGGTTGCCGCCGCGTATGCGGCCATCCATCGCCGCAGGGTCGCCGGCCTGCGCAGCTCATGGTCGAAGCTCCTCAAAATCGCGATCGACGATGTGGTCGAGATAGCCGTCCAGCTGTGCCTCCCTCCGGGGGGGCGACAGGTCGCGAATCCCCGGGAAGCCGGATGCCAGAATCTCCTCGACGTAGCGCTCGAGGTCCACCTCGGTTCGGCCTAGGAGCCTTTGACGCTTGCCTTCGAGCAACTCGGCGAGGCTGACAGTCGGGGAGCCGACACCGCGCTCGGCAAGGGTCATCGGCCGAAGGCGCACTCGCACGATCCTGCCGGCGCCGGTGTGGGTCGGCGGCCTCGTCGGCGCAGCGGATCCCGTCAGCAGAAAACTGGCGGGCCCCGCGCCATCGTCGACCGCCCGCCGCACGCGATCCAACGAGGCCGGCAGGCGCTGCCACTCATCGATCAGGATGGGCTTGTCCCCTGAGACCAGTCTCGAGGAGTCAGCTTCGGCAACGATTCGCTCGTTGTCTACGTCGAGTCGGTAGACGGTTGCCGCACGCCGTTCCGCAGTCGCCGTCTTGCCCACAGCCCTCGGTCCCTCGATGGCAACAGCCGGCAACTCCTCGAACAGCTCGTCGAGTTCCCGGTCGGCAATCCGGGGCAGGTACGGGCCAGACCCGCGCACTACTCCGCCAGCGCTACGGCAGGTTCTTGGTCGTAACTAGACAGTTTCACGACCATGTACTTTACAGATTCTCACCAAGCAAATATACAATTTCTCGGCTGGCCAGCCTACGTTTTCTCGCCCCGTCAGATGATCTTGATCTCGGACTTGTCGCCGACCAGCATCCGCAGGGTCTTCGGCATGCCGTCGCTGCGGGTGAGCTTGACTTCGCGGCCCAGCAGGCTGGCCTCCATGCGGGTGCCGAGGTCTTCGACCACCGAGCCCGCGAGGACGATCGAGTGCTCGATTTCCGAGCGGCAGATGCGCACGTCGTCGCCGATCGAGGTGTAGGGGCCGACGTAGGCGTCCTCGATGAGGGCGCCGGCGCCGATCACGGCGGGGCCGCGCACGACCGAGCCCTTTATGACCGCGCCGGGCTCGACCACGACGCGGCCCTCGATCTTCGAGCCCTCGTCGACCTCGCCGTCGATCCGGGTCTCGATCTCCTCCAGGACCAGCCGGTTGGCCTCGAGCATGTCGGCGAGCTGGCCGGTGTCCTTCCACCAGCCGCTGACGACCTCCGAGCGAACGGCCTTGCCCTGCTCGATCAGGCCCTGGATCGCCTCGGTGATCTCCAGCTCGCCGCGCCAGGAGGGCTCCAGGGCGCGGGCGGCGTCGAAGATCGCCGGCGCGAAGAGGTAGACGCCGACCAGCGCCAGGTTCGACGGCGGGTCTTTCGGCTTCTCGACCAGGCGCACGATCCGCTCGCCGTCGAGCTCGGCGACCCCGTAGGACTGGGGATCGTCGACCGGGGTGAGCAGGATCAGGGCGTCGGGCTCCTCGGCGCGGAAGGTGGCGACGAGGCCGCGCAGGCCGTCGGCGAGCAGGTTGTCGCCCAGGTACATGACGAAGGGCGAGCCGCCGATGAACTCCTCGGCGGTGAGGACCGCGTGGGCCAGGCCGGCGGGCTTGTCCTGGACGATGTAGGTGATCTCGGCGCCGAAGTCGGAGCCGTCGCCGGCCGCCTCGCGGATCTCCTCGCCGGTCTCCGGGGCGATGATGATGCCGATCTCGGTGACGCCGGCGTCGACCAGCGCCTCGATCCCGTAGAAGAGCACGGGCTTGTTGGCGACGGGCACCAATTGCTTCGCCGAGGTGTGGGTGATCGGGCGCAGCCGCGTCCCGGCGCCGCCGGAGAGGATCAGGCCTTTGAGGTCTTGCACTGGCGGAAGGCTATCGTCGCGTGCCGATGAGCCGTCGGGTTCGAGGCGGAGTGGCTGTATCGAAAAGTTGTTTTCGAAAAAGGCGGCCTATTTTCAAAACCCAGATCGAGAATGCGGTGGCCGTCGCCCTATAGCGCCGCTATGAGCCGACGCAGCGCTCCGCAGCCGGAGTGGCCCGCGCCTTCCCGGGTCGCCCGGCCACTCTGGTCACCGTGGACGACCTCGAGCATCGATCCGACGCCGACCTGGTCCCCGCCCACCTGTTCCTCTGGGCACTCGGCTGATTCGACGGGCACCAGCTACTGGCGGGAAGGCTATCGTCGCGTCGTTCATGGGCCCAGGCACCTCACCGATCGCAATCGACGTGGCGATCGTCAACTGGAACACGGCCGAGGCGGCGCTGGCCGCCGCGCGCGCCTACGCCGCCTCCGAGGGGGTCGAGGCGCGGGTGACGATCGTCGACAACGATTCGCGGCCCGAACAGCGGCAGACGCTGCGCGAGGGCTGCCCGCCGGGCGTCCGGCTGGAGCTGGGCGAGGAGAACCTCGGCTACGGCACGGCAGCCAACCGGGCGTTGCACGATGGCGAAGCCGGGCTGGTCTGCGTAAGCAACGCCGACGTGCTGCCCGACCCCGGGGCGCTGGCGGCGCTGGCAAGCGTGGCCCGGCAGCCGGACGCCGGCATGGTCGGTCCCGTCTTCGGCGGCGACACCGACCGCTACCACGCGGCCCTGCCGGGGGCGGCGACGATGCTGGTGCGGATCTTCGCCGGCTCCTTCGGCGAGCGGCGCCAGCCGACCCCCGCCGCGGGCGCCGCAGCCGAGGTCGGCCAGCCCTCCGGCGCCTGCTTCGTCGTCCGCCGCGGCCTCTGGGAGGGGGTCGGGGGCTTCGACGAGGGCTTCTTCCTCTGGTATGAGGACGTCGACCTGGCCAAGCGTCTCCACGATGCCGGTCTCCGCAACTTCGTCGTCGGCTCGGCCAAGGTCGGGCATATCGGCGCCGAGGCCTTCGCCCAGGTCGACACGCAACGCCAGCAGGCGATCCGCCTGCGCTCCGTCGAGCGCTACATTCGCCTCCACCACCGCCGGGCCATGCCAATCGCCGCGCCGCTACTTAGGCTCTCCCGGCGCCTTAGAGCGGGCGGCGCCAGATGAACTCCCTCTCCGTCGTCATACCCACCAAGGATCGCGCGCCGGCCCTGACGCGCACGCTCGACGCGCTCGCGGCACAGACGCTCGGCGACGCCGCGGTCGAGGCGATCGTCGTCGACAACGGCTCCAGCGACGCCACGGTCGGGCAGCTGCGCGGTCGGGCCTCGGGTTCGGCGATCCCCTTGCGGGTTCTCGAGCAGCCGAGCGGCGGCCCGGCGGCGGCCCGCAACGCGGCGGCGGCCGCCGCGACGGGCGAGGTCCTGCTCTTCCTCGGCGACGACACCGAGCCCGAGGACCCGGGCCTGCTGCGCGCCCACCTCGCCCTGCACGCGGCCCGGCCCGAGGAGACCTACGGGGTGCTCGGCCGCATCACGTGGAGCCCGCGCAACCCGGTGACGCCGTTCATGCACTGGCTGGAGAACGGTGGCCCGCAGTTCCACTACTTCGAGCTCGAGCCCGGCCCGGTCGACGCCGCGAGCTACTTCTACAGCTCCCACGCATCGCTCAAGCGGTCTCTCTTCGAGCGGGTCGGGGGCTTCGACGAGCGCTTCCCCACCGCCGCGGTCGAGGACACCGAGCTGGGCGCCCGGCTCGCCGATGCCGGCCTCGAGCTCGACTACCACCCCGAGCTGCTCGTCCTCCACGACCACCCCACCACCCCGGCCCAGTCGCTGCGTCGCTCGGTCGCCGTCGGCCGCTCCGCTGCTCTCTACAACCGCCTGCGGCCCGAGCGGCCCCATCCGGGAGTGCAGGAGCCACGGGGCGCGGTCTGGGGCGCGGTACGACTTGCCGCACCCCTGATCGGCGCCCTCGCTCGCCTGCCCCTGCCGCGGGGCCTGCGCGAGCGTGTCTGGCTGGCGATGACCCGGGGCGGCTACGCGCGTGGCTACCGGCTGGGGCCGGTGGAGGCGGCGCGATGACCCTGCGCCGCCTCAACGCGTCGGTTCTCTCGCCGCTGCTCCTTTTCCCGCTGATCTGGATTCTGACCGCGCTGCTGTCCCAGTTCCACCTGCTGCACATTCAGGAGTCCTGGTCGACGGTGATGATCGCGGTGGTCATTGCCGTCCCCTTGGCATTCGTCGCCGGGGGCTTGATCGGCCAGGGAATCGCAAGCATCGCCACCGCATTTTCCCCGGCACGCGGCGAGCTGCGTATCTCCGAGCGCCGGTTCCGGCGCCTTCTGGTCGTGCTGGTCGCGATCGGCCTGCTTGCCGTCGCTTACCAGTTCGCCCGCTCCGGAAGGCCTCCGCTGCTCAGCGGCAGCATCGACGACGCCCGTTTCTCCCAGGGCGGTCCGGCCATCCTGCTCACCGATCTGCTCACCGTGGCGGTGATCGTGGCGATGACCCGGGCCCGCAACCCCTTTGGTCGCGAGTCCCGGTTTGAGCTGGGGCTCTCGGCCATCGCCCTCGGCGCCTTCGCCCTGCAAGCGGGTCGCGGCAACGTCGTCTTGCCGATCGTCGTCGTGATCATCGCTCGCTGGCTCTACTGGGGCCGCCCCAGCCCCTATCTGCTCACCGCCGGGGGGATGGCTGCCTTCCTCGCCATCTGCTTCGGTTTCTACCTGCGCACCTACCAGCACCCGTGGACCCCGTTCGAGGCCGAGCTCTTCGGTGAAGTGCTGCCGCCGATGTCGTTCGTGTTCAAGCCGCTCGTACCCCTCTACCTGGCGCTGACCACGAACTTCGTCGCCCTCCAGGGAATCGTCGACCACTTCCCCACCGCAGCCTCATACGGCCATGGGGTCTACAACGCGGTCGCTTTTGACAGCGTCGTCTCCGGGGCGCGGCACATCGGAGACGTATCGGCCACACTGACCCCTCCCTGGGTGACCAGCACGGTCGCCGGACCGCTCTGGGCAGACGGCGGCTTTCCGCTCCTCATACCGGGGGTGGCGATTACGGGCACTATCGCTGCGGGCGCATACGCCGCCGCCGCGAGAACCCTCTCGTTCCGGTGGGCCCTGACCTCTGCCTACCTCACCTTCGTCGCCCTCTTCGGCCTCTACACGAACTTCTGGACGCAGCAGATCGACTGGCTGATCGTGGCACCGATGCTGCTCGTATTCGGCGCCTTCGCCGAAGACCCCGACCGCCCGCCCGGCATCGTCGGCGCCGCATGGGGCAAGATCCGCCGCATGGGGGAACGCGGAGCTGCAGCGGCGCCGGCCGAGACGCCGCAGGACCGGGCCCGGGCCGAGGAGTCCCGAACCGCTCGCGGCCAACACCCAGGGGCAAAAGCGGCGATCGTCTCCGGGCTCGCGGCGATCATCGTGCTCTTCATCGCCGGCCTGATCGTCCAGCGCACCCTGCCCGAGCCGTTCCCGCTGGTCAAGACGATGCCGTTGCCGCGTTCGATCGCACACGCCGACTCGATCTTCACCGACAGCGGCCGCGGCTCCGACAACACCCAGATCTACTGGGTCAACACGCGCGGCCGCACTGCGCACCTGCACGTCTTCGACCCGGTCAGCCGGCGAACCCGGTCGACGAGCTTCCGCACTTCCGGCCTACCGGGCAAGACCTATTACGACACCGGCTCGTGGCTGCCGATGAGCATTCCCGCGATCTTCGAAATCCAGCAGGCCACCAAGAAAATCTTCGTCACCGTCCGCCGCAGCGACAACGGCGCCCCGGTCAACCGCTACTCCCGAACTCTCAGCGCACAGAGCCCGGGAGTCACTCGCAGCTTCGAAATCGGCTCGTACACCCCGCCTCGCGCCGACCTCCTGATCGTCGACCGGGGGCTGGCCACATCTCGCGCGCGGATCAGCGTCCTTTCGGGAGAGTCCGGCTTCCGTGCCCAGGCGTACGGCACCAACCTTCCCTTCCGCGGGGCCAAACCGGACGAGTGGTCGCTGAGCGTCGGCGAACTGGCCGGTAAAACGTTCCCCAACGGCCGGGTCGCGGCGCCGCGTCCGGACCTCCTCCTGTTCGAGCGGGATTCCGATCGCAAGCACACCAACCTGAAAGTGATCCCCGGGGAGGAAAACTTCGGCGGCGTCTCCTACCAGCGCGACATCGAGGAGCCCGGCGATCTTCCGCCTACCCGAATCTTCCTGCAGGGATCGTGGATCGGCGCCCCCTCGGTGTTCGAGATCGTGCCCGATGCGCCCAGCCGCCCGCTGCTGAAGATCTTCGACATCCAGCCGCCGGCGGGTCTCCTCTAGGTGGCGGGCGAAACCGAGCCGTTCGAGGATTCGGAGCGGTTCGAGGCCGCACAACCGGCCGAGCCCGCCCTGGGGGTTGTGGCCGCACGCGGCGTGGGGGTGCTGGTCGGTCGAACCCTGGGCCTGCAGCTGCTCACCGCGGGCGTCACCATCCTCCTGGCCAGGATCCTCACCCCCGCCGACTACGGGCTCTTCGCCATCGCCCTGGCGGTCCAGATGGTCGGCCAGCGGGCGGCCGAGCTGGGGCTTCCGGCGGCTCTCGTGCGACTCGACCAAGATCCCTCCCCACAGCTCCAGTCCGCGGTCGGGGGGTTGATGCTGATCTTCGCGACTGCGCTCAGCGGACTGGCGATGCTGGCCGCGTTCGCGCTCCTGCCGGCCCTCGGCGGGTCGAGCGAGACGCTGCAGGTGATCGCCGTCGCGACCCTGGCGATGCCCCTCTACGCGGCGCGGGCGATGCCGATGGTGCTGATGGAGCGGCGGCTTGCCTTCGGCCGCGTCGCCCTTGTGGAGACCGCCGAGACACTCGCCTTCAACGGGTTCGCGCTGGTCGCGGCCGTGGCCGGACTCGGCGCTTTCAGCCTCTCGGGCGCGGTCCCGGCGGGCGCGCTCGCCGGAGTCGTGGCAGCGTGGAGCATCCAGCCCTTCGCACGACGCCCCCGGATCGAGCTGGAGCCAGTCCGGCCCCTCCTGGGGTTCGGCGTCCGAATCGGCGTCCTCCAGGGCATCTACCTGGTCCGCGAGCTGGGTTTCGTCAGCATCCTCGCAGCGGTTGGCGGCGCGCCGATGGCTGGCTACTACGCGATGGCCAAACGCCTCTTCTCCTTCCCGATCGCGCTCGCCTCGGCCGTCGCGCGAGTCTCCTTTCCGGCCCTCTCCGGGGAAGCCGAGCTGCGCCCCCGGCGGACCGGGGAGATCGCCGTGTTCACGGCGATCGCCGCCGGCCTGCCCCTGGCACTGGTCGCCGGCGCCGCGCAGCCCCTGATCGCGGTGGTGCTGGGAGACGAATGGATGCCGACCGCCGACGTGGTCCTGATCGGCTCGCTGGGGATGATGCTGACGGCCAGCGCCTGCGCGACGATGATCGGCTCGTTCATGGCAGACGGGCGGGCCGGCTTTCCGCTTGCCTCGGCGATCACCGAATCGACGGTCCTGCTGGCGATGGCCGCGCTGCTGACCGTGCCACTCGGCACGAGTGGCATCGGCCTCGCCCTGACCGTCTCCACGCTGGTCGGGACGATCGCCCTTGCGATCGGCGCGCACCCGCTTATCAGGCGCTCGCTGGTGACGGTGGGCAAGGCGAGCGCGATCGCCGCCCTCGCGACCCTGGCCGCCCAGCTGCTGAACTTTGGCGAGGATGTCACCGGCTTGCTCCTCTCGCTGGCAACGGTGACCGTCGTCTGGCTCCCCCTGGAGCTCCTATTCTCCCGCTCCGACATGACCCGGATCCTCGGCATCGTCCGCCCCCTGCTCAGCCGCCGGACGGCCTCAGCATGAAGATCTGTCTCTTCGAGTGGAACGCCGGCGGCCACCACAACTTCTACGCCCAGGCGTTCGCCGATGCGCTCGCTGGCCGAGCCGACGTCGTCCTGGCGGCGCCGGACACGTTGCTGGAGAGCATCGACCACTCCCGGATCGAAGTCCATTCCCTGGGCAGCCGCGCCCGCGCCCCGCTGCCGAGGCGGACCTGGACAAGGCATCCTTGGCGCGGCAGGAAATCGAGCTCCTGCAGGACGTCGTCGCAAAGACGCGACCCGATCACACGGCTGTGCTTTTCGCCGACCCAGTCCTGCGCTGGCTCGCCGGCACGCCACGATTTCCCTGCAAGACGAGCATCTTCATCATGTTCGCAACGGCTCACTATCCCCGGGCCTACCAGCTCCCCCTCTCGCCCCGGGAACGCCCCAGCGCGGTGTTCAAGGAGCTCAACATCCAGCGCTGGCGACGGCGGCCCGACGCCCATGAGATCTTCGGCCTCGACGTCGAGGCGGTCAAGCGCTGGCAGCGCCGGCACGGAGCGCCGGCGCGCTGGTTGCCCGAGCCACGCCTCGAGCTGGAGCCGGCGCCGGCGCGGAGCGCGGAGAGGCACGGATGCTTCATGTTCGGCTACATCGACGAGCGCAAGGGAATGGGCCGGCTCGCCGCAGCCTGTGCGGCTGGCTGCGAGGGCCTCGAGCTGTCCATCTACGGGGCCGTGGCGCCCGAGTACCGGGGGCAGCTGGAGACAGAGCTGCGAGCCATGGGGGGCGCGGGCATCCAACTCGACACGGACTTCAGGCGGGTGACCTACTCCGAGGCAATGTCGCGGATGGCGACCTCACGCTGCGCCCTGCTCTCTTTCGGCTGGCGCCCGTCGGGCTCCCGCGTCCTGCTCGAGGCGGCAGCGGCGCGGACACCGGTGGTCGTCGGCAACGACAACGCGGTCGGGCGACTGGTCGAACAGCATGGGCTCGGACTGACGGCGTCCCCCTCGGACCCGGCCGAGCTGCGGGACGCGATCCTCACGCTTGCGCAGGACGTGGGGGCGGTCGAGCGCTACTCGGAGAACCTGAGGCGCTACGCCGAGGATCTGCACGGGGATCGCTTTCCGATCGAGGTACGCGACGCATTCGGGCTGGCCTGAGATGGCGCTGACCGTCTACATCCCCAATCTGAACGGCGCAGAGCGGCTCGCCCGCACTCTCGTCAGCCTCCTCGCGCAGACCGTGGTCCCACACGTGGTCGTCGTCGACAACGGCTCGAGCGACGAGTCCGTCGCGATGCTCGCGGAGCGCTTCCCGCAGGTCACCACGATCGCCCTGGAGGAGAACATCGGCTTCGGTCGCGCCCTCAACCTGGCCATCGAGCGCGAGCCGGGCGATCCGATCGTCCTCCTCAACAACGACGTCGTCTGCGAGCCGAACTTCATCGAGGCACTGCTGCGCCCGGCCGAGGAAGGCGCGCAGATGGTCGCCGGCGTCCTCCTGCGCCCCGACGGCTCGGGCAGGATCGACTCCGCTGGTGTGATCGCCGATCGGACGCTGATGGGGTTCGACTATCTCAACGGCGAACTCGCAGAGGCCGCCGTCGGCGCCCCCGATCCGCTCGGGCCAACGGGGGGCGCCGCGCTGATCCGAGCCGAGCCATTCCGGCGCGTCGGCGGATTCGACGAGCGCATCTTCCTCTACTACGAGGATCTGGACCTGGCGCTGCGGCTACGCGCGATAGGGGCCGACTGCAAGCTGGCCCCATACGCCCGCGCGGTCCACGAGTACTCCCAGACGCTGGGCGCCCGCAGCAGCGCCAAGTACGCGCGCACCGGCTGGAGCCGCGGATACATGCTGCGGCGCTATCGGGTCACGCGCCATCCCGGACTGGCTGTCCGGGCCCTGGTCTGCGAGGGGGCAATCTGCGCCGGTCAACTGCTTCGCGAGCGAACGCTGAGCGGGCTCCGCGGGCGGATCGCCGGGTGGCGCGCCGGCAAGGGAACGACCCCCCGGCAGATTCCCAGCTCCGGGCTGGCCGACCTGACCGTGCGCCAAGCGCTCGCCCTCAGACGGCGCCGGCACAGCTCCTGATATCAACCGCGCCATGATTCGCAAACAGGTGCAGAAACTCCTCCGCCGAACGGGCTACGACATTCGGCGCTACCGCCCCGGCGCTACCTACCTGGAACGACGGATGAAGCGAATTGAGGCCGCGGGCATCGACCAGGTCATCGATGTCGGCGCCCACGCCGGCGAGTACGCGGGCTCCCTGCGCCACGAGGGCTACCGGGGCGCAATCCTTTCCTTCGAGCCACAGGCGGCGATGTTCGAGCGGCTCGAGGCGGCGGCAACCGACGATCCGCTCTGGCAATGCCGGCGGCAAGCGGTCGGATCGGAGCCGGGCACGATGAGCCTGAACATCTCCGGCAACGACGGCTTCAGCAGCTCCCTGCGACCGATGACGCAGGCCCACGAGCACGGCGACCCAAGCTCGGCCTACGTCGACACGGAAGAGGTCGAGATCACGACGCTCGACGCTGCTGTCGACGCCACCGCCGACCGCCGGCTCTTCCTCAAGGTGGACGTCCAGGGCCACGAGGCGGAGGCTCTCGCCGGTGGCCACTCGACCCTGGCGCGCTGCCAGATGGTGGAGATGGAGCTCGGGCTGGTGGAGCTCTACGAGGGACAGGCCCTATTCACCGACCTCGTCGAGACCATGAAGAAACTCGGTTTTGTCATGGCAGATATCGAGCCTGGCTTCAGCGACATCGAGATGGACAGCCTGCTTCAGGTGGACGCACTCTTCATATGCGCCAAGGGACGGAACCGGCGGATCTGAGCCGGCCCTTCTGCAAGGATCACCGCATCGGCATGGGAAGTGACGCGAACAAGCTCGCCCTGATCACCGGCCTGACCGGACAGGACGGCTCCTACCTGGCCGATCTGCTGCTCGCCAAGGGCTACGAGGTCCACGGCGTCATCCGCCGCTCCTCGAGCTTCAACACAGGCCGCATCGAGCACCTCTACCGCGACCCGCACGAGCCGGAGGCGCGGCTGTTCACGCACTACGGCGACCTCACCGACCCGGTGGCCCTGACCAGGCTGCTCTACGAGCTGCAGCCGGCCGAGATCTACCACCTCGGCGCCCAGAGCCACGTCCGCGTCTCCTTCGACATCCCCGAGTACACCTTCGACGTCACGGGAACCGGCACACTGCGACTGCTTGAGGCGATCCGCGAGTCGGAGGTGAAGCCGCGCTTCTACCAGGCTTCCTCCTCGGAGATGTTCGGCGCCTCCCCGCCTCCCCAGAATGAGGGGACCCCGTTCCACCCGCGCAGCCCCTATGCCGTCGCCAAGGTGGCCGCCTACTGGGCCGTCGTCAACTACCGCGAGGCCTACGACATGTTCGCGGTCAACGGCATTCTCTTCAACCATGAGTCCCCCCGGCGCGGCGAGACCTTCGTCACCCGCAAGATCACTCGGGCCGTGGCGCGCATCAAAGCCGGGCTCCAGGACAAGCTGTACATGGGCAATCTCGATGCCGAGCGCGACTGGGGCTACGCGCCCGACTTCGTCGAGGCGATGTGGATGATGCTGCAGGCGAAGGAGCCCGACGACTACGTGATCGCCACCGGCGAGAAGCACTCCGTGCGCGAGGCGCTCGAGGTCGCCTTCGCGCACGCTGGCCTAGACCCGGACGAGCACGTCGAGATCGACAGTCGCTACTTCCGCCCTGCCGAGGTCGACTCCCTCTTGGGCGATGCGAGCAAGGCGCAGGAGAAGCTCGGCTGGGAACCCAAGGTGCGGTTTCGCGAGCTGATCGAGCTGATGGTCGATGCCGATGTCGCTGCGCTCAACGACCAGCTCGCCGGAAAGGTGACCTGACGTGACCGATCTAAGCCCTCAGCCAAAATTCTGGAACGGCAGGACCGCGGTGGTCACCGGAGGCGCCGGCTTCCTCGGCAAGCCGACCGCGCGGATGCTGACCGAACTCGGTGCCAACGTGCGGGTACCGCGCTCGGCCGAGTATGACCTCACCGATCCGGTCGCGTGCAGAGAGGCCCTAGAGGGCGCCGACATCGTCCTGCATCTGGCGGCCAACGTCGGCGGCATCGGCTACAACCGCCGCAACCCGGGTCCCCTCGTCCGCGACAACATGGCGATGGGCCTCAACGTCTTCGAGGCCTGTCGTGAGCTCGGCGTCGACAAGCTCGTCGCCGCCTGTTCGGTCTGCGCCTATCCCAAGTTCATGCCGGTGCCGTTCAAGGAGGACGACATCTGGGACGGCTTCCCAGAGGAGTCGAACGCCCCCTACGGCCTTGCCAAGAAGATGCTGATCGTGCTCTCGGATGCCTACCGGCGCCAGTACGGGCTCGACTCCTGCGTGCCGGTCATCGCCAACCTCTACGGGCCCGACGACAACTTCGACCTCGAGGACTCCCATGTGATCGCTGCGATGGTCCACAAGTACGTGGTCGCCGCCGAGACCGGCGAGCCCGAGGTGGTGCTCTGGGGAACTGGCGAGCCGTCGCGGGAGTTCCTCTACGTCGACGACGCGGCGCGGGCCCTGATTCTCGCCGCCGAGCACGCCGACTTCTCGGAGCCGTTCAACGTCGGCACCGGCGTGGAGACGAGGATCCGCGATCTCGCTGAGATGATCGCCGCCGCCGCGAGCTTCGACGGCAAGACTTCGTGGGACACCACGCGCCCCGACGGTCAGCCGGTCCGCTACCTCGAGGTCAGCCGGGCGGAAAAGAAAATCGGGTTCCGCGCGCGCACCGACCTCGTCGACGGCCTCCGGCGAACCGTCGACTCATTCCGGGCCGCTGGACAGGCGGTTCGCCTCGGCTGAGGGGGTCTGTCCCTTCGCCACCATGAACTGATAGTCGCCGACTTCGTCGACCGTCCTGAAGTCGTTGAAGATGTAGTTGACCAGCGGATCGCTTTCGTCCGGCGGCGTGCCGTGCAGCCAGGCGCCGTCGGCCAGGCCGTCGTTGCGGATCGCGCAGGGCCGCGGCGAGGCGCGCATCTGGTCGACCACGCGCTGCTGCTGGTCGACGGGCAGGACGATCGGCCAGGCTCCGGGCGGGTTCGGCTTGGGCGGTTCGATTCCCGACCAGAGGTAGAGGCTGTCGAGGTTGGGGAAGCCGATGAAGGCGGTGCAGCGGTGCTCGTGGATGAGGTCGACGAGCCGGGCATATTCTTCGTTCTGGGGCTGGGGGATGTGCAGCATTTCGGCCCCCGGCAGGCGCAGGGTCGGGTTGTCGCGGTAGGCGACCAGGCCGTTGGCGGCCGGGGAGAGGATCGCGTGGTAGCCGAGCACCGCGGCGAGCGCCAGCGCCACGGTGGTGCTCACCGCCTGAAAGCGGGGCGCCTCCCAGCCGCTGGCGGCGCTCCAGGCGCGCAGCTGGCCGATCCCGTCGGCGAGGCAGACCGCACCGACGGCGACGAACGCGACCGAGGCGATG
This sequence comes from uncultured Solirubrobacterales bacterium, assembly GCA_963801245.1. GTDB lineage: Bacteria > Actinomycetota > Thermoleophilia > Solirubrobacterales > 70-9 > VRUE01. The sequence continues at coordinate 1,271,924 of CAWDEA010000002.1, read as the reverse complement.
CGGACTTGGCTGCCGGCCACCGGGTAGGCCTGCAACGTCTGGCAGATAGCCAGCAGCGGCAGGAAGAGGCGCGCGAAGCGGCGATAGGGCGGCTCGGCGCTCCCCGCCGGGGGCAGGGCGGCGACCCAGGCCAGCACCATCGGCAGGGCGATGTAGTTGCCGGGCGGGCCGACCGAGAGCGGCGCGACGGCGGCGACGGTGAACCAGGTCGCGACGCCGGCGAGGACGCGGAGCAGGCCCGGCCAGATCGACGGCGGGCCGCCGTCAGCCCGACGCAGCCAGACCGCTAGGCCGGCGATGGCCACCGCAGCGATCCCCCAGTCGACTGCCGCGGTCGGCGCCGTGAGCGGGATCATGAAGACGCTGCGCAGCTTCAGCCCCTGGGTGACGATCCCGTCGTATGCCTGCGAGACGGTTGGCCCGGTCAGGACCAGGATGGCGAGGATCGCCACCAGGGCCGCGGCACCGCCCGCGAGCGCGGCCAGCAGCCAGCGCCGCAGCGTCGCCGAGGACTCGCCCGGGACCGGGCGGACGGCGGTTGCGGCGATCGCCACGGCGGTGAGGCTGAGAACCTCCAGCGCAGCCAGCTGGCGAACCCAGTCCTCGCGCAAATCGGGGTACATGACGACGACGGGAAGGGCGAGCAGGCCGGCCGCCGTCAGCCAGCGCAGCCAGCGCCGCCGCCGCAACGGCTCCCAGGTGAGCACCGCCGCGGCAACGGCGGCGATCACCGCGTAACCGCCGACGTTGACCTTGGTGAGGACGAGGCCGCCGAGCAGGGCGCCGGTCGCGGCCCCCGCCCAGGCGACCCGCTTCGTCGGCCCGAAGGCGACGAGCAGGGTGATGCCGGCGAGCAGGGGGGCGATCATCACCTGCGGGTGCATCGGCTCGGCGGCGAGCACCCCGAGCGCGGCGAAGGCGACGATCATGCCCGCGACCCCGAGCGCCAAGCGGCCGGTCAGGCGCTGGGCGCCGAGGCCGAAGAGCACGCTGGTCGCGAGCCAGACGACGCCGACGACGAGGCGACTCGCGTCGTTGGTCACGGCGATGCCGGTGAGCGCGAAGAAGCCGCCGAAGACGTCGAAGAAGAAGGGGCCATAGGCGGCGTAGATGTCGCGGTAGAGGACCTGGCCGTTGGCAAACGCCTTCAGAGCGATCAGCAACGTGCCCTCGTCGTCGTAGAAGGCGAATCCGGAGAAGAGCGCGACGAAGGCAGCGCACCCTGCCCCAGCGGCGACGAGCCCGTAGGCGATCGCCGCCGTCGCGGTGGCGTGCGTTGCCACCCATTCGCGCGCCGCGAGAAAGGGGAAGCCGTCCTGCCGCGTGGCGCCTTTTCCGCTCACCGGGCAGGCAACATATAGTGCCCGCGTGCGGATTCTGATCACCGGTGGCGCCGGGTTCGTCGGCGCCAACCTCGCGGTCGCGCTTGCCGAGCGCCATTCCGACTGGAGCTCGGTCGCGCTCGACAACCTGATGCGGCGCGGCTCGGAGCTGAACCTGCCGCGCCTGCGGGAGGCGGGAGTCGAGTTCGTCCACGGTGACGTGCGCGAGCCCGCCGACCTGGCCGCGGCGGGGAGCTTCGACGCGATGGTCGAGTGCTCGGCCGAGCCGTCGGTCCTGGCCGGCTTCGCCGACGCCTCCTACTCGGTCCACACCAACCTGCTCGGCGCCTTCAACTGCCTTCGAGCGAGCGCGGCGAGGAGAACGCCTTCCTCGTCTTCCTCTCGACCAGCCGCGTCTACCCGGTGGCCCCGCAGCTCGAGCTCGAGCTGGAGGAGGCCGAGACCCGCTTCGAGCTGGCCGCGTCCCAGCCGGTCCCCGGCGCCGGCCCAGCGGGCATCTCCGAGGCCTTCCCGCTGGCCGGGCCGCGCACGCTCTACGGCGCCACCAAGCTCGCCGCCGAGCTGCTGATCGAGGAGTACGCCGATGCCTTCGGGCTACGCGCCGTGATCAATCGCTGCGGCGTGATCGCCGGGCCCTGGCAGATGGGCAAGGTCGACCAGGGCGTCTTCTCCTGGTGGCTGCTCGCCCACCGCTTCGGCCGGCCGCTCTCCTACATCGGCTATCGGCGGCGCGGGCAAGCAGGTGCGCGACCTGCTGCACATCGACGACCTGGTCGACCTGGTCGACGAGCAGCTCTCCGATCCCGACGCGCTGGAGCGGGGTCACGGCGAACGTCGGCGGCGGTCGCGAGGGCAGCCTCTCGCTGCTGGAGACGACCGAGCTCTGCCGCGAGCTGACCGGCAACGAGGTCCCGATCGGGACCGAGGCCGAGACCAGGCCCGGCGACGTGCCCATCTACCTGAGCGACTGCTCGCACCTGCGCTCGCTCACTTCGTGGCGGCCTCGCCGCGAGCCCGCGCGAGGTGCTCGCCGACCTGCTTGACTGGTCGGCCGATCACGAGGACGAGCTGCGCGCCGCGCTGGGATTCGCGCGCTAGCGCCAGGCGAAAGGGGCAACGCAAACGATGCCGAAGGCGATCGTCACCGGGTCGGGGGGCCTGATCGGCTCCGAGTCCGTCAGGCGGCTTCGTCGAGGCCGGCTACGACGTGATCGGCATCGAGAACGACATGCGCGCCGTCTTCTTCGGCCCCGAGGCCTCGACCGCGCCGGTCACCGAGCGGCTGGGCCGCGAGCTACTCCGACGCTTCCGCACGGTCGACCTCGACATCCGCGACGCAGAGGGCGATCGACCGCGTCTTCGCCGAGCGACGGCAAGCAGATCGAGCTCGTCGTCCACACCGCCGCCCAGCCCTCCCACGACTGGGCCGCGAGCGACCCGCAGACCGACTTCGACGATCAACGCCAACGGCACGCTCAACCTGCTCGAGGCGACGCGCGGCACTGCCCCGAGGCGACCTTCGTCTTCACCTCGACCAACAAGGTCTACGGCGACACCCCGAACCACCTGCCGCTGGTCGAGCTCGAGACCCGGCTCGAGCTGCCGGCCGAGCACGAGTGCTTCGGCGGCATCGACACGACGATGTCGATCGACTCAACGCTGCACTCGCTCTTCGGCGCCTCCAAGGCCGCCGCCGACCTGCTCGTCCAGGAGTACGGCCGCTACTTCGAGATGCCGACCGTCTGCTTCCGCGGCGGCTGCCTCACCGGGCCCAACCACGCCGGCGCCCAGCTGCACGGCTTCCTCGCCTACCTGATGAAGTGCACCGTCACCGGCGACGCCCTACACGGTCTTCGGCTACGGGGGCAAGCAGGTGCGCGACAACATCCACAGCGCCGACCTCGTCGACGCCTTCCTGCTCTTCCACGAGAGCCCCGCGTGCCGGCGCGGTCTACAACATCGGCGGCGGTCGCGAGAGCAACTGCTCGATGCTCGAGGCGATCGGGCTCTGCGAGCGCGATCGCCGGACGCGAGCTCGACTGGACGATGAGCGACGAGGCGCGGATCGGCGACCACCGCTGGTGGATCAGCGACCTCGACGAGTTCGGCTCCGACTACCCGGACTGGCGCCCGCAGCGCGACCTGGAGACGATCCTGCGCGAGATCTACGAAGCCGAACGCCGAGCGCTGGGCCTCGGCAGCTGCATGAAGCTCTCCGTCGTCATCCCGGCCCACAACGAGGAGGGGACCGTCGTCGAGACCCTGGAAGGGATCGTCGCCACGCTCGAGCGCGAGGACGATCGACCACGAGGTGATCGTCGTCGACGACTCCAGCACCGACGGCACCGCGGCGGTCGGTCGCGACGGTCGCCGGCGCGCATCCCCAGGTTCGCTGCCTGCCCTCGCCACTACCGCAACGGCTTCGGCTTCGCCGTCCGCGCCGGGCTCGAGGCCTTCGAGGGAGACGCGGTCGCGATCGTCATGGCCGACGGCTCCGACAGCCCGGAGGACATCGTTCGCTACCAGCGCCTGCTCGAAGAAGGCTACGAGTGCGCCTTCGGCTCGCGCTTCATGCCGGGAGCACAGGTGATCGACTACCCGCGCTCGAAGCTGGTCATGAACCGGATCGTCAACTGGGGCATCCGGCGTCCTCTTCCGCCACGGCTACAACGACACGACGAACGCCTTCAAGGCCTACCGCCGCGAGGTGATCGAGAACGTCCAGCCGTTCCTCTCGCACCACTTCAACCTCACCGTCGAGCTGCCGCTGAAGGCGATCGTGCGCGGCTACAGCTACGGCGTCGTGCCGATCTCCTGGACCAACCGCAAGGCAGGCGTCTCCAAGCTCGCGCTCAACGAGATGGGCAGCCGCTACCTCTTCATCGTCCTCTACGTCTTCCTCGAGCACCACCTGAGTCGCGGCGACTACCGACGCCAGGGATGAGCTCCTTCTACAGCCGGCACAAACTGTGGGTCTGGGCGGCGGTGTGGCTCGGGACCAGAGCGCTGATGTTCGCCCAGATCGGCTTCTGGAACCACGAGTCGGTGACATCTCTCGAAGACGTGTTCCTCTACGAGGGCTGGGCGGCGCCGCTAGCAAGTGAAGGCGCCCTGCCCTCCGGGGAACTCTGGCAGTACCCGCCGGGCGCCGCCTTCATCCTCCTCCTGGCGCAGCTCGGCATCGAGCTGAAGGGCTTCGGGCCCGCATTCGTGGGGACGATGCTCGCTTTCGACTTCCTGGCGTTCGCGCTGGTCGCCTTCCTCGCGCGTCGCCGGGGGCGAGACACCGGCGTCTGGATCTGGCTGCTGGCGGTGCCGGCGCTGCGTACCGTGCCGCTGCTGCGGTTCGACATGGTGGGGACGACGCTGGCGATGGCGGCCCTCGTGGTCATCCACCGGCGGCCGACCTGGTTCGGCGTGCTCGCCGGGCTGGGCGCGATGGTGAAAGCCTGGCCGATCGTCGTGCTGTTCGGCGAGTGGGACGGGCGGCGCCTGCTTCGTGCGATCGCCGCCACCGCGGGAACGATCGCGGTCGTCTTCGCGCTCTCGGCCGTCTTCTTCGACGGCGACATGTTCGAATTTCTCACGGCCCAGGGCGGCCGCGGGCTGCAGGTCGAAGCGGTTGCCAGCCTGCCCTGGCACCTGCGCGAGATCGTCACCGGCGAGGCGCCGACCACCCTCTCCCGCTCCGGCACCAGCGAGATCGCCAGCGGTCCGGCGGACGCCGTCGCGACGCTGCTCAAATTCGCGACCCTCGCGATCCTGGCCGCCGCCGCGGCCTGGTGGGCCGCCCGCTCCCGCGCGATTCGCCGTGGCCGCGAGGACCTCACCGACGCCGTGGTCAGCAGGGACTTCGTCTTCACGCTCGTCCTCCTGCTGGTGGTGGCAAGCGGGGTCCTGAGCCCCCAGTACTTCATCTGGCTCCTCGGTCTGGCCGCGGTCGCGCTGAGCAGCGCCCGCAGCCGCATCGGCCGGCCGGCATGGATCGTTGTAGGCGCCGGGATCCTCACCACGGCGGCCTACGGCCACATGGGCGCCTGGGGGGCCCCGCCTGTCTACGGCTCGTCCTTCAACATGGTCCTCCGCGACCTGATGCTCCTGGTGGCGGCCGCGGACGCCGCAATCGCGATGGTCCGGCTGATCGGACAGGGGTCCGAGGCCCCACTCAGCGAGACCGGCGCCGTCCAAACCGCAGAAGCGGCACCCGCCACATCGCCTCCGTGATGATCGAGCGATCGATCTTGGAGCTGCCCTCGCGGCGGTCGCGAAAGACGATCGGCACCTCGACCACCTTGAACCCATGCTGGATCGTGCGATAGGTGATCTCGACCTGGAAGGCGTAGCCGCGGGACTCGATCGAGTCGAGGTCGATCGCCTCGAGCACCTCACGGCGAAAGCACTTGAAGCCGGCTGTCAGGTCCCGGATCCCCAAGCCGAGCACCAGACGCGCGTAGGTGCTTCCCCCCTTGCTGATCGCCCGTCTGATTACGCCCCAGTCGGCCACCCGGCCACCCGGCACGTAACGCGAGCCGATCGCCAGGTCGGCATCCTCGACCGCCGCCAGCATCGCCGGCAGGTGGGCAGGGTCATGGGAGAAATCCGAGTCCATCTCGAAGACAAGCGCCGCGCCCTCTCCCAGGGCGTGGCGGAAGCCGGCGATGTAGGCGGGGCCGAGGCCTTCCTTGTGCGGGCGGTGCAGGACGCTGACGTTCGCCGCCTCGGCAGCCAGCCGATCGGCGATCTCCCCGGTCCCGTCCGGTGAGTTGTCGTCGACGATCAGGATCTGAGCGGAAGGCGGGACAACCGCCCGCACGGCCTCGACGAATGCCGCGATGTTCTCGGCCTCGTTGTAGGTCGGCAGGACGAGCCATGCGGGTTCTCGGGTCGCGGCGGCAGACATTGGGCGCGATGCTATTCGCCCGCGGGTCGCGATTGCCCTGCTGCTGACCTACGGTCGCGCTCGACCGCCGGTGATCGCCACGAATGCCCTCCAGGCCGGCTTCGGCTTGAAGGCGGGGCCGGTCCGGAAGAGCCCGACCGAGTCGCAGAAGCTGCAGGCGACGTATTCGGGGTTGTCCTTCCAGGAGAACCAGTAGGTGGCCTGCAGGTTGAGCCGGCCCCTGTTGCGGATCAGGTAGCGGTAGGCGCCGCGCAGTTCGCGCGCCTGTCCCTGGATGCCCTGCTCGAATGCGACGACTTTGGAGTTGTTCTGCGAACCCCAGCCCATCTCGGTGATCTGCAGGGGAGTGGCGCGGTCGCGGTTGTCGACCACGACCTCGCGCAGTTCCTCGGTGAGCGCTTCGAGGTCGTCGACGTGGAAGGCGTAGGGGTGCAGGGCAACGGCGTCGAAGTAGCGCTCGACCCCCGGCACGCGGTAGAGACCGTTGAGGAAGTCGGCAGCGTCCATGCCGCGCCTGCCGCCCTCGTCGGGGTCGCCGAAGAGCCCGGAGAGGACGATCTTCGCCTGCGGGTCGGCCCGCTTGATCACCGGCTGGGTGAGCTTCAGCAGCTGCGCGTAGCGACCGGTCGAGACCGGGAAGGCGAAGTAGAAGAAGTTGGCCTCGTTCCAGACCTGCCAGGTGCGCACGCCGAGTGGCCGGTAGCGCTCGACCGCAGCCTCGACGAACGCCAGCCAGGCCCTACGTGCCTTGCCGCTGTCGATCGGCATCGTCGTCGGCTTGGGGGCGATCCAGCGCGGCGTGCCGTAGATGAAGGGCAACACGTGCAGGCCCCGGCGCCGTGCCGCTTCGATCGCCGGGTCGACGCTGCTCCAGTCGTAGGGGCCGTTTGCCGTTGGCTGTACGGTGGCCCAGTTGACCGGCCAGCGCACGCTGCCGATCTTCGCCGCCTTCATGTATCCGGTGTCGGCGTCGCCGATGAACGTCTGCGGAGCGATGCCGAAGAAGCTGCGGGGCAGGGCCTGGGCCGCTGCGGGCAGGGCGAGGGCGGTAGCGACGGCCAGCAACAGAATCGTGGTCTTTGCGGTTCTCAATATGTCCCCCCCAGCTTGCGGTGGTCCCAGGTCGCGGTGCGGACCGGTTTGAACTGGATCGCCACGCGCTTCGGCGCCTGCGCCTCGAGCGCCGCCTTGGCGTCGCCCTCGACTGAGGAGATCCCCTCGGCGTATCGCAGCGTCAGCTCCTCGGCAAAACCGATCACGGTCTCGAAGTCGCGGTGGATCTCGGCCTCGGCCTCGATCATCGCCCCGCGCAGCTCGCCGTACTCGTGGCCGGTCTCGACCAGGACCGTGGCGCGGGGGTCGCGCTCGAGGTTGCGCACCTTCTGCGACTTGGCGTAGGTCCAGATCCAGACCTCCCCGTCGCGGGGGACGAACCACATCGGCATCGAGTGCGGCCAGCCGCGCGGCCCGAGGCTGGAGACGATCGCGATCCGCTCCTCGTCGAGCAGCTCCAAACGCTCCTCGTCAGTCAGCTTGATCTGGTCGCGGCGGCTCACGCGGCGAAGATTGACGGATCGGCGCCGAAGCTGCCTGAGAGCCGCGCACATTGACGCACCACGCGTGAATCCGCGCCCTGTAGCGTCGCCTCCAACATGGCGATGCAAGCCCAGATTCCAGTTGCCGCCGCTCCCAGGGTTAGCGTACGTACGTCTTATCCTTTGCTTGTACGTACGACTCCAGAGGAGCTGGCCATGGCCATCACCGCTTCGAAACTGCGCGCCAACATCTACCGACTGCTGGACGAGGTCCTCGAGACCGGCCAGCCGCTGGAAATAGAGCGCAACGGCAAGACGCTGGTGATCGCCCCCAAGGAAGAGCGGTCGTTCTGGGACCGCCTGCCGCGTCGCGAGGGAGCCATCGTCGGCGACCCCGACGAGCTGATCCACATCGACTGGTCTTCGGAGTGGAACCCTGATCCTAATTGACACACATGTAGCCCTCTGGCTGTACGCCGGCCTACAAGAGCGACTCCCGGAGCCCACTCGAGTCCTGCTGGCCAGCGAGCGCAAGCTGCGAGCATCGCCGCTCGTCTCGCTGGAGCTGGCGTACATGCACGAAATCGGGCGGGCTCGAGATCCCGCCCCGATGATGCTCGCCGCCCTGCGCCAGAGCATCGGCCTCGAGGTTGCCGACGTCTCGCTCGCCGAGCTGACGGAAACAGCCATAGGGCTTTCGTGGACCCGCGACCCCTTCGACCGGATGATCGCGGCACAGGCCATCGTCGCCGACGCCCCGCTGGTCACGGCCGACCGGACGATCCTCGAGCACCTGCCGCTGGCAACCTGGGACTGACTCCCGCGTCTCGCGTCGCGTCCGCCGTCGACGCCGTACGATCGACTCCATGCAGGTCGCGATCCTGATCTTCGAGAAGCTGACCGCGCTCGACGCGATCGGGCCCTACGAGGTGCTGCGCTCCGTTCCGGGCTGGGAGGTCAAGTTCGTCGGCCCGGAGAAGGGACCGGTGCGCACCGACAGCGGCGCGCTCGGGCTCAGCGCCGACTTCGGGATCGACGAAGTCGGCGAGATCGACATGGTCCTCGTCCCCGGCGGCGAAGGCAACCGGCCGCTCCTCGAAGACGAGGCCGTGCTCTCCTGGCTGCGCCGGATCGACGAGGGGACGAAGTGGACCACCTCGGTCTGCACCGGCTCGCTGGTGCTCGGCGCCGCCGGGCTGCTCGTGGGCAGGAAGGCAACCAGCCACTGGGCCTTCCTCGAGCAGCTGGGCGCGCTCGGTGCCGACCCGGTCGGCGGGCGCTTCGTGCAGGACGGCAAGTTCGTCACGGCGGCCGGCGTCTCAGCCGGGATCGACATGGCCCTGCACCTGGTCGGCCAGGAGGTCGGGCCCGAGGTCGCCCAGGCCGTTCAGCTCGGCATCGAGTACGACCCGCAGCCGCCGTTCGACGCCGGCTCCCCCGCGAAGGCGCCGCAGGCGATCGTCGAGCTTGTCACCGCGGTAACCGGCCCCGGCGACGACTGGGCCCCGGCGGCTAGCGACCGCGCCTGAGCTCCACCGCGCGGGTGGTGCGGGCGCCGGGAATCGCGACCAGCAGCTGGGTCTTGAGAAAGCCGCGCCTGAGCAGCAGCGGGCGCCCGCGCTCGTTGAGCGCGACGCGGAAGGTGTGCGACCGGCCGCCGGCGAGGCGGAAGGTGCGGTGGCTGACGCCGACGCGGACGACCCTGGTCGGCACCCCGGGACGGGAGCGCTGCGGCAGCCTGGCGTGGGTGCGGAGGATGATGCGGCCGGGGCAGCTTTCGCCTTCCGGCCAGCCGCAGCGGACCCAGACCCGCACCGTGCCGGCTTCCGGCCTCACGTTCTTGACCGTCAGCGGCGGCAACACGGGGGCGGCGAGCTCGCCGCCCACGGTCGCCCCTTCGACGAAGTTGTTGTCGATGTTGATCGTCGTCCCGCCCCAGGTCTCGTCGTGGCCGCCGCGGTACTGATGGATGCGCTGGTGCGCGGTCCAGGCAGTCGCCGGGATGTAGGGGTCGAGGGCGTTGCGACTGCCGTTCCAGTTGGCGAACCAGAGGCTGTCTGGGAGCGAGTAGTCCTCCCCCACCTGGTCGGCGAGGTCGGCGATGCCCGAGGCGCTGGAGCTGTAGACGCCGGAGACGTAACCGAGGTTGTGCAGCTCCTCGGTCCACGCGGCGAGGAAGGTCAGGGTCGCCTTGGTCGCGCTCGAGGTGCGCGTGTAGGCCTCCATGTCGTTGTAGATCGGGCTGCCGGGGCCCATGCCGATCGCCTGCGCGTCGGCGACCGCGTCTCGGGCGGCGGCGACTCCTTGGGCCGAGGCCAGGCTGGTGCTCGGGCTCAGCTTGGCGCAGCTGGTGCAGGCGCTGGTCGGCGCCTGCAGGCCGACGTAGGTGGGGATCAGGTGCCAGCCCTCCGCGACCTGTTCGCTCACCCACTCCTCGGTCAGGTTGGGTTGCGAGCAGGCCCGGTTGAGTCCGCCGATGTAGACGCCGACCGCCCGGTAGGGCGAGTCCTCCCAGGCCGCCATCGCGCGTGAGGAGGGCGCCGCGCAGGCGTCGAAGCCGAGGCCGGTGTACTCCTCGCCACTCGCGGGCGACCCTTCCGCCCCCGGCGGGCCGATCGCACTCGCCCTCGCCCGCTCGTCCGCGGCGGGGTCGAGGAGGATCGCCCGCTGGCGGCCGATCGCCTGCGAGGGACAGCGCTGGCTCGCTCCCGGCGTCCCCAGGTAGACCGCGCGCCGGTCGAGCCGCACGCACATCTGCGGGTGCTCGGCGAGCTTGTATACCGGCCAGCCAGCGGGCACGTCGACGGCCTGGCCGCCGAAATGGACCGTCTTGGCCGCAGCCGGCGTGGCCAGGAGCGCGAGCAGCACGACGGCCGCCAGAGCGGGACGAAGCAAGCGCATACCCGTCCAACCATTGCAATCCCGAATCGATTCGGCTTACAGCCAGCCAGAGTGCATGAAGAGTGCCGCTACGGCCCAGCCCTAAGAAGCGCTTGCAGGCACGAGGTCCAACTCGCGCCAGGGGCCCTCGCCGGCCATCGGCTGCGTGCGGCCCTCCAGCCAGTCGGGCTGGAGGTCGTCGTAGTGGGGGCTGGCGGGGTGGCCTGACTGTCCGGTGAACATCTGCCAGCGGGAGCGCTCGGGCGCGGTCGGTTCGGCGACCATCCGCCAGCTCGGCGCCCAGACTGCTTTGTAGGGGTCGTTCGGGTCGTAGGCGATCTGGCTCACGGTCTCCTGTGCGCCGCCCGCCTTCAGGCGTGCGGTTGAGCAGCTTGCGCAGCAGCGGGTTCGCCTCGCCCAGCGGGTGGGGGAACTCCATCTCGTGCACGTGTCCCCAGCGCCAGGCCTCGGGATCGGGGCCGAAGCGCTCGCTGAGGTCGTCGAGGGCGCCGCCGAGCGCCTCCAGCACGAGCCCGTCCCACGGGCGGCCGATCAGCTCCTCGTCGTCTTCCTCCCAGAGCTTCATCAGGTGCGAGTGCCAGCGCCACGGCGAGGTGACGTGGGGGGTGAAGCCGTTGTCGGCGCGGTCGAGCCAGCGCTCGGCGAGGTCGCGATCGCCGATCGCGGCGCGCGCCACCTCGCGCGCCAGGCGCAACAGGAAGGCCTGGTAGATCGTGCCGGCGATCGAGTCGGGGTCGAGGCGGCCGTCCCAGCTGCGCAGCCGCTCGATCGCGCTCAGCTCGCGCTGGCCTTGCGGCGCGAGCCGGCCCAGCCGGCGCGCCGCCTCGATCCCGGGGATCGAGAGGTTGTCGGACTGCATCGCCTCGAAGCCCTCGATGTCGTGCTCGCTGCTGGCGCGCAGCAGCTGCTCGATCCGCTCGGCGCGGAAGCCGTCGAGCCACTCGCTGGTGATGTGGTGGGGGTACTCGTCGCCGACGATCCGGTTGTTGGCGGTGACCAGGAAGCCGCTCTCCGGGTCGACCTTCTCCGGCAGCTCCTCGTAGGGGATCGTCCCCTCCCACTCGAACTCGCCCGTCCAGCCCGGCTTGGGCAGGTCGGGACAGCCGCCCTTGCGCAGCGGCAGGCGGCCGATCAGCTTGTAGCCGATCGAGCCGTGGCGATCGGCCCAGATCAGGTTCGAGGCGGGCGAGATGTGGTCGGCGAGCTTGGCGACCAGCTCCGGCCCGGAGGCGATGTCGTGCAGCTCGAACATCCCCTTGAAGGCGGTCGGCTGGTCGAGCGTCTGCCAGCGCAGGGCGAGCGGCTCGCCCTCGTCGGCGCCGAGCGCGTCGTTGACCAGCGGCCCGTGGTGGGTGACGCGGACGTCGAGCACCTCGGGCGCGTCGCGGCCCTTGACCGGGATCTCCTCGCGAACGATTTCCAGCGGGCGCCACTCGTCTTCGAATAGGTAGCGGTCGCCATCCACCCTCTCGACGAAGAGGTCCTGGACGTCGGCCATGACGTTGGTGAAGGTCCAGCAGACGTCGTTGTTCTGGCCCATGTAGACGCCTGGCATGCCCGGCAGCGAGGCGCCGCGGACGAAACGGCCATCGAGGCTGAGGCCGACCTGGTACCAGATGCCCGGCATGCTCGGCGGCAGATGCGGGTCGCCGGCGATCAGCGGGTTGCCGCTGGCGCTGAGCTTGCCGGAGACCGCCCAGTTGTTGGAGCCGCTGGCCTCGGCGGCGAGGCCGATCGAGTGGCGCACGGCGTCGATCTGCTCGACGATCGCGAGCCCGTCGCCGGTCCATGCTTCCTGGGTGACGACGGGATTCTCGGCGGGGTAGGCGGCGTCGAGGCGGGCGGCCAGCTCAGGGCCGAGCGCGCGCACCATGTCGGCGCGCAGCAGCTCGCGCTCCCAGTTGGTCGAGAGGCCGAAGGCGAGCAGCTTGCCGAGGCTGAGGATGTCGACCGGGCGCCAGGGCTTCCAGGCGAGCCGCAGCAGCTGCATCTCGAAGGGCAGCGCCTTGGCGTCGGCCGCGGCCGCGTTGACCCCCTCGCAGAAGCGGTTGAGCAGGGCGAGCAGCTCGGGGTCGAGCGTCGCCGCCTCGCGCTCGGCCGTGCGGCGGATGCCGAGCGTCCGCATCAGCCGGTCGATCGGCAGCCCCTCCTCCCCGGCCATCTCCGAGACGCGGCCGGAGACGACGCGGCGGTAGAAGTCGAGCTGCCAGAGGCGGTCCTGGCCATGGCAGAAGCCCTCGGCGAACCAGAGGTCGGCGGCGCTGGCTGCCTCGATGTGGGGCACGCCCCAGCGGTCGCGGCGCACCCGGACGGTCCCCTCGAGCCCGTCGAGGGCGATCGTCCCTTTCTGCTTGGGCAGCGGTCGGCGAGCGAGCCAGTGCCATGCGGCGGCGGCCGTCGCCGCGGCGAGCCCGGTCCCCGCCAGGCCAACCGTCAGTCCCGTCCGCATCGCGCGTCCGCCCGCCATGCGCCCAAGACTACTGGCTGGCTGGCCAACCCCGGCTTCCGGTGCGCTTTATGCCATCCATGCGGAGATAAAGCGCACCGGAAGCGCTGTCAGGGGGTGAGATCGGCTTCGAAGCGGCCTTCGGCGGCGAGCTTGTCGAGGTGGGCCTGCATCACCATCGCCGCGGCGGGCCGGACCTCGGCGGGGACGTCGTCCCATACCTCTGCCAGCAGCGCATCTCGGGAGCGCTCGCCGCGCTCCAGGGCGGCGAGGAGGCGACGCTCGCGCATCTCGCGGTGCTCGACGTACTCGGCCAGCTTGGCTGCGGGGTCCTCGATCCAGGGGCCGTGGCCGGGGCAGATCAGCTCGATCGGCTCGGCCTGCAGGCGGCGCAGCGAGCCCATGTAGGCGCTGAGCGAGCCGCCGTCGGGTGGGACGAAGGTCGAGCCGGCGCCGAGCACAAGGTCGCCGCTGAAGCAGACGCCATCGGCAGTGAGGAGGCAGACGTGGTCGGGGGCGTGACCGGGAGTGGCGACCGCGAGCAGCCCGCCATGCTCCTCCCCGTCCGACGGCAGGATCACCTCGGCACCGAGCCCCTCCGCCCCGTCGGCGTGGTCGCCGTGGCTGTGGGTGAGCAGGACGAGGCCGATCCCGCCCCGCTCCTCAGCGCCGGCACGGATCGCATCCAGGTGCGCGGCGTCATCGGGCCCCGGGTCGATCACGGTGCAGGGGCCGGCCCCGTATAGGTAGGTGTTCGTCCCCTCCAGCGTCATCGGCCCGGGGTTGGGCGCGACGATTCGCGCGATCTCGGGGTGCCCGGGCGCCTGCTCGATCAAGTCAATCCCCGTGAGTCTGCATTTGGGCGCCCCAGGGCCGCCTAAATGCAGACTCGTCAGCCGCCGACCTCTTTGGCGATCGCCTCGCGGGCGTCGTCAGGTTCGAGCACGACGAGGTCGCCGGCGCCGCGGAGGATCTCGCGCACCAGCCAGGACGTCCCGGCGTAGGGCAGCTCGACCACGACGGCGCCGTCGGCCAGCTCCTCGACCACGGTGCGCTCCTCGCGCAGCCAGCGGGCGCGCTCGGGGGAGACCCAGACGCGGGCGACGTGGGCGGTCGGCACCTCGCCGTGGGTCATCCAGCCCTCGACCCCGGCCAGCTCCTCGACCTCCGGACGCGGCTCGAAGGCCTGCCCTGAGAGCGTCGCCTCCTTGATCCGGTCGAGCTTGAAGTGGCGGACGCCCTCTTTGGTCAGGTCGTAGCACTCCACGTACCAGCCCTCGCGCCCGTTCTCCAGCCGGTAGGGCTCGACCGAGCGCTTGGTGAACTGGTCCTCGTTCTCCTTGTAGTAGTCGAGGTCGAGGATCCGGCTGGCGCCGATCGCCTCGTTGACGACTTGCGCGCCACCTCGGCGTCGCCGCCGCTGCTCGGCGGCGATCTCCAGTCCCTCCTCCGAGGGATCGTGGCCGAGCGCCTTGACGATCTTGGTGCGGGCGCTCTGCAGGCCGCCCTGCGGCAGGTGGTCGCCGAAGAGGTCGATCGCGGCGACCAGCGCCTTAGCCTCGAGCGGCAGCAGGCGCGCCGGGCGGGCGAAGTTGTCGCCGTACGGCTCGGAGTCGACCTCGATCTCGTCGCCGACGATTTCGGCGTAGAGGACGTAGGTGCCGCCGCCGAAGTTGACGACGTTGAGCAGGTCGATGTCCTCCTGCAGCTCCTCGCCGGTCAGCTCGAGTCGCTGGCGCAGGTCGGCGACTCCGAGGCGCTCGCCCCGTTTGGCCGAGTCGATCAGAAGGCCGGCGAGGGTGACGAGGCGGGCGAAGCGCTCGGGACGGATCGCGGCTTCGCCGCGGCCGTTGGAGCGGGCCCGCCGCGGTGCCTCGCGCAGCGGGCGGTCGACGACCTCGGCCGGCTCGAAACCGTCGTTGTGGCGGTCGTGGAGCAGCGCCAGGCGGCTCTCGGCCTCCTCGCGCAGCTCCTCGGGGCCCAGCACCTGGGCGTTCTGGCGCCAGCGCAGCACCCAGGCGATCAGCTCGCGCGGGGAGGCGTAGTCGGTCTCGAAGACCGAGCCTTTGCCGGGCGCGCCGTCTGACTTCTTCGCCGGGCGCAGCTCGCCGTAGGCGCCGAAGTCGCGCTCGATCAGCCAGGCGATGCGGTCGCGGACGAAGATCTTCGCCTTGCCCCGGATCTCCCCCAGCTGCCAGTCGGCGCGCTGGCCGTAGTCGCGGCGGTCGAAGTCCTCGGGCGGTGAGAAGTCGTGCTCGGCCTTGGACGCGTAGCCGACCTTGCCCTGGATCCGGGAGAGGCGGAAGACGCGGACCGCGTCGCGCTCGTGCGCGTGGCCGATCAAATAGAACTGGCCGCCGCGGAAGACGAGGTGGTACGGGTCGACCCTGCGCTTCGCGGTCTCGTCGCGCTCCATCGTGTAGTAGGTGAACTCGATCGTCTTGCGGCGCGAGATCGCGGTCTCGATCTTGGAGAGGCGCTGGGAGAGATCGCGACCGCCCGCCGACGCGGTCATCGCCATCTCGACCGGGGCGCGCTCGCCCTCCTTGAGCGGGTTCGGGTGACCCCAGGCGACCTGCTGAAGGGCCAGGCGCAGCGGCTCCGCATAGGCGAAGTCGCCCTCGGAGAGCAGCGAGAGCGCGGTGCCCAGCGCCGCCAGCTCCTCGTCGGAGAACTCGATCGCGTCGAGGTAGAAGTTCTCCGGTGGCAGCGAGTAGAGCTCGGCCTCGAAGAACCCCTCGCCCGGCTTCTCGACCCCGAGCTGGATGCCGAGGCTCTCCAGCTCCGCGCGGTCGGCGTAGAAGCGGCGCGCGAAGGCGTCGTCGTTCATGTCGCTGTAGCCCTCCACCTCGCGCTTGATCTCGAGCGCCGAAACCGGCCTCCCCTGTGCCATCAGGAACGAGATCAGCGAGAGCTGGCGGATCAGCTTCTCGGTGTCCTTCGCCACGGGTCGCAGGATAGTGTGCGGCCAGTTCCATGGACCTCCTGCGCAACCTCTTCGGCAACGTGACCTCGGGCATCATCCGGCTTGCGGTCACGGCCGGGGTGCTGTTCCTCTGCTACCTCTTCATCGTCAAGCCGGTGCTGAAGACGACCGACGAGGCGTTCAAGTCGACCGGCCTCGACCGGATCGGCAAGTCGCTGGAAGGGATGAGCACGCAGATCAAGCGCGAGGTCCACCGCTCCTTCGAGGTGACCAAGACCCGCGGCGCGAACCCGCAGAAGCTGGTCCACTGCGTGCAACGGGCCAACGGGGACGTCAAGAAGATCGAACGCTGCACCCGGCGCTTCTGAGCCAACCGCCGGTCAGCGAGCGCAGGCGAGCACTCTGGAGTCGGTGCTCAGCTCCGCCTTCCAGGGGATCGTCCTAGTGGCTGCGTCGCGAGGGATCGCGACTTCGGCCGGACCCGTGACCGGCGGCAGCTCGATCACGGGCCGGTCCGCAAAGCGGCCCAGCTTGATCTCGGCCGTCACGCCGGGAGCAGGTTTGTAGCTGAAGCCACCCGGCGGCAGGCCGAGCGTAAAGGTCGCGGTGCGACCGAGGTCGGGGATCAGGACCAGGCAGGAGCCGAGCGGGCGGGTGTGTCCGTCGCCTTCGCTCAGGGGCTCGGGCGACGATCCACGGCGGGCCACCTGCGGCGCCGTGACCGGCGTGGCGACGATGCCCATGGTGCGGACCAGAACCTCGTCCGCGGCTTCGCGCGCCTGCCCTCCAGCGGCGAGCAGTTCGTCGAGGTCATACGCGGGCGAGCCCGAATCCTCGGCCATCTCGAAGTAGGACCAGATCGGGAAGAACATGTCGGGATGCGAACGTGTGGTGCTTTCCTGGTCCTCGACCAACATGCCCTCGTCGACGTGGGAACGATCCAGCTCGATCGCGGCCAGAGTCGCCCGGTTGGTGTCCCCCTCGGCCTGGAATAGGCGTCCTCCGGCGCGAAGGGTCGCCGCGTTCGCCATCAGCGAGAGACAGAGGATTGCGACCGCGACGAAACCGGCCGCGGTCGACCATTTGATATCTCGTGCAAGCTCGGCGACGAGCAGCAAGCTGATGACCCCGCCCATGTAGACATAGCGGCTCGCGTTGGGGGCGCGGGCCGGATTGAGGCCGGACGCGACCAACACCAGATAGGCGAGCAGGATCCCGACCACGGTCCAGAAATAGATCGAGCGGGGGGCGCGGCGGACGTGCAGGGCAACGAGTGCCGCAAGGACCAGGGCAAGCGGGTAGCCCCAGTCGGGACGCAGTTCGACGACGACCGGGAGGCCGACGCTGCCCGGCACTCGGAACAGGCCCGTGATCCCGGCGCAGATCACGGCCAGCTGGTCGGCGCTGCCCGCGAAGACGCTGCTGATCGATTCGGCGGTGACCTCCCCCTGGCCGAACTTACGCGCCCAGAGGAACCAGGCGACATACGCCAGCCCGGGGACAAGGACGACCCACAGGCGCCTCCGCCCCGACCGCCCGGCCAGCAGCAGCGAGACGAGCGCCCCCAGGGCAAACGCAATTCCAACGCTGAAGGATCCGAGGCAGACGGTGAGCAAGACGCAGGCCGCAACATCTCCACCGCGGGTGCGGAGCTGAAGCGCCAACAGCATGCCGAGGCCGGCGGCCATTCCGGAGAGGTTCGGTATCTCGTAGGCCCCCATCAGCGTGTCCCAGCCAGCGCCGAAGAAGACGACGAGAAGCGTGAGGCCAACCGCCACCGCCAGCGGGAGACGGCGCCGGACGAGGCAGAAGAAGAGCGTCGCGACGACAAGGTGGAGGACGACGGTCGTCGCCTGGTACGGCAGGTGCGAGCTTGTCCCGACCGTGCCGAACAGGGTCTTGTAGAGCGTCAGTGGGAAGACGAGGAGGTGGCCGTTCTGGGGCGTCATCAGCGTTTCCAGGTTCCATCCGCCGAAGACGACGAGGTAGTTCCACTCGTCGTTGATGAAGGTCTGGCCCTTGCCCCAGCTCAAGATCAGCACCGCGGCGAGCACATAGGCCAAGGCCAAGATCGCGAAGGCCACTCGCGCCTCCCCAACCCGGCGTGCCCAGGCGCCGAAGCGGGCAGCGAGCGCCTCGATCGTCGGGAGCGGGTTGACCTGCGGGTTCACCGGGACCGTCCCCGAGTTCGATCGGCGAGCATCATGAACGCGGGCAGTCTAGGTCAGTTGGCAACGGGGCAAACGAGCGTCGGGGCAGCGATCTGCATCGCGACCGTCCAGGGTGCGCCCGGGATCGAGGTCGGCACCGCAATGCGGCCGGCCCCCGCTCGCGCCGGCAAGGCTGCGACGGGCAGGTCGGCAAAGCGCCCGATCGACGTTTCCACGGGTGCAGCGGAGCGGTAGGCAAGGCCACCGCGGTCGAAGCTGACGAGTGCCTGCGTCTTCGCCGCGTCGCGAGTGACGAGCAAGAGACAGCTGCCGCGCCATCGCGGCGGCGGGCTGCCGTTCTGCACGGCTACTTCCAGGACCGGTGTTCCGGGAGGTGGCACGATGCTTCGCACAGGCTCCGGCGCAATGCCCATGATTCGGACGAGCTCTTCGTCGGCGGCCTGCCGGGCGCCCGGCGCGGAAGCCTCCAGTTCCTCCTGCGAATAGGCGGGCAGGCCGAAGTCCGCATCCAGTTCGTGGAACTCTCCGACGGAGAAGTTCATTGCCCCGGGGGGATTCCTCCACCGCTGCCGACTCCTCGGCGGCGGGTCCGGCAAGCTCGACCGCCGCCAGCTTGGCCCGGGTCAAGGACGACTGCGCCCGCAAGGACTGGGCGACGTCCCCCAGTTCGGCGACGTTCGCGCACATCGAGAAGACGAACACAACCCCGACGCCGGCCAGCGCTGCCCGGCTGGGACGGTAGGGAGCCAGCAGCTCGGCGACTGCGAGCAGCAAGAGCACCGAGCCGACGTAGACGAATCGGGTATCGAACGTGTTGCGGAACTGGTTGAGCGCGATGCCGACAAGGAGGAGATAGACGATGAGCACGACGATCGCCACGACCGCGCCCGGACCCGGCTTCGGCAGGCGGCGCATCCGCACGTAGGCCAGCACCGCGAGGCCAGCGACGAGGACAGGTCCCCAGGTGGTTCGAATCGGCACTGGGTTCGCCGTGGGCAGCGGGCCGTTGGGAGTGGTGAAGAGCCCGGTGAGGCCTGCCATGACCGCGCTGACCTGGTCGACCAAGGCCGAGCCGATGATCTTGAGGTTGTGCACGTAGATGTGCGTTTGGTCGAACTTGCTTGCCCATAGAGCCCAGACCAGGTAGGTGGCCAGCGGGACCAGGACGACCCAGACACGACGCAGGCGCTGTCCCGGGGGCCGGAGGGCGATCGCCGCGATCGCTCCGGCGATGAAGACGATGCCGATGCTGTACGAGACCACCGATACGGTGAGGAGGACGCAGGTTGCGAGGTCGCCCTTCAGGCTCGCGCGGCGCAGGGCGAGGAGCGCGGCCAAGCCGAGGGCGAGGCCGAGCAGGTTGGGGAACGCGAAGGTGGGCATGATCACGTCGGCGCCGGCGCCGTAGAAGAGCATCAGGACGGCGGCCGCGAGGGCGAGAAGATCTCCAACGCGATTCCGCATCAGTACGAAGAGAAGGCTCGCCACCGTCGCGGAAAGCGCGTAGTTGACGAGCTGGTAGGGCACCTGCGATTCGACCCCGAAGACGGCGAACATCGCCTTGTAGAGGAGGATCGAGAGAGCCATTAGGTGGCCGTTGTGAGGGGTGAGCAGCGTTTCCAGCGACCACGAGCGGTAGGCGTAGATGTAGCCCCACTGGTCGACGAGGGGCGCCAGGCCCCGGCTCAGGTAGAGCAGCAACAACGTCGAGGCGAGGATCGCGCAGCCCAGTACGAGGACCGGCCAGTGGCGCTTCAACACGGCGTCAGGCGGCGCGCTGGCCGAAGTAGGCGGAGCCGGAGAGGGCCCGGTCGAAGCCGGACCATGACTCGCCGGCGGGCAGCTGGCGCTCGAGGCGGTCGAAGCTGCCGAGGCGGCCGCCGAGGTTGTCGATCATGTGGACGAGGACGGCCTCGCGGGTGGCGGGGACGACCGGCGAGCCGTGCTCGAGCGAGCCGTGGTGGGCGAGGATGATGTGCAGGACGGCCTGGGCAAGGGACGGGTCGAAGCCCGGGATCTCCTCGATCTGGCGGCGCACCTTGTAGTAGCCGAGCGGGATCTCGCCCTGGAGGCGGCCGGCGTCGGTGAGGTCGATCGCCAGCGGGTCGTCGTTGTAGGCCTCGGTCTTGCCGATGTCGTGCAGGAGAGCTCCGGTGACGGCGACGTCGCGGTCGATGCCGGGGAAGAAGGCGGCCGCGGCGCTGACCGCCTGGGCGACGGAGACCGTGTGCTCGAGCAGGCCGTGGCGGTAGGCCTGGTGGTAGACCTTCGCCGCCGGAGCGTCGCGGAAGCGGGCCCAGATCTCGGAGTCCTCGCCGAAGAAGCGGTCGAGGAGGTGGCGAAGCCGTGGGTCCTGCACGGTCGCCAGCAGCTCGCGCAGGTCGCTCTCGAGGCGCTCGAAGGAGACCTCCGACTCGACCGCGAGGTCCTCGGTGGCGTACTCGCCGTCGGTGGCCTCGCGAAGGCCGCTCAGCTTGATCTTCGAGCCCCAGCGCTCGCTGACCTCGAAGAGGCCGCTGACGTGGACGGGAGTGCCGGGGGCGGCGATCGCGTAGAGCGCCTCGGAGTCCTCCCAGGCGACGGCCTCGCAGCTGCCACTGGCGTCCCCGAGGCTCAGCCGCAGCCAGGGCTCGCCGTTGCGCTTGCGCCGCAGCTCCCGCTCGCGAACCGCGTAGACGGCCCCGACCCGCTGCCCGTCCTCCAGCTCGCCCAGCGGCACCCTCGTCGCGATCAGCGTCTCGGTGAGAGCTTGCTGCTCCATCTGCAATCCAAAGTAGTGGCGCAGGCGGACGGCTTGATTAGAGGGCCGAGCCGAGCCAGTGGCCGAGGACGATCGCGGCGAAGCCGGCCACCAGGGAGAGGCCGAGGTTGAGCCAGACCAGGTGGGCGTGACCGGCGTCGGCGAGGCGGTGCGAGTCGAGCATCCAGGTGGAGAAGGTGGTGAAGGAGCCGATGATGCCGCCGGCGACGATGACGAGCGCCTCGCCGCTGAGCGCGGCACCGGCGACGAGGCCTAGCGCCAGGGTCCCCGCCAGGTTGATCGCCAGGATGCCGAGCGGGAACGGGTGGTCGACGCGCGCGGCGAACGCCGAGTCGATCAGGAAGCGGGCGGCCGCGGCGGCGCCGCCGAGCAGGCCGACCGCGACCCAGGCCGGGGCGCTCACGCGGCCACCTTCCGCGGGCGCCGCTCGAGAGCGATCCCAGCGCGGATGCAGACGTAGCCGGCTGCCAGGGTCGCGCCGATGTAGCCGGCGGCCAGGGCGAGGTGGCCGGCGTCGACCATTTCGAACAGCTCGAGCTGCAGGGTCGCGAAGGTGGTTAGCGTGCCGCAGACCCCGGTGGTGAGAAACGGGTGGGCGACGCTGTCCTCGGGGTGGTCGCTGAGGCGGGCGAAGAAGAAGCCGAGCAGCAGGGCGCCGGCCATGTTGACCGCGAAGGTCCCCCAGGGCCAGCCAGCCGGGCCGTGCGGGGTGGCCTGCGCCAGGCCGACCCGGGCGAGCGCGCCGAGCATTCCCCCCACGTAGATCGCCGCCAGGCGGCGAAGGTCGAACCGGCTCGGCTTCATCTCGCGTGGAATCGTAGTTCTCCATTTCATTGATATTCATCGATGAAGAGTGCTAGGGTGCCGATCCATGACCGAGCTCCCCGTGATCGAGTGCTGCACGCCGCTGGCGGGCTCCTCTCTGTCGGAGGAACGGTCGGTCGAGCTCGAGCGGGTGCTGAAGGCGCTCGCCGACCGGCACCGGCTGCGGATCGTCAACCTGCTGCTGCGAGCCGCCGGCGAGCCGGTCTGCGTCTGCGAGGTGCAGCCGCTGCTCGGTCTCTCGCAGGGAACGGTCAGCCACCACCTCAAGCAGCTGGTCGAGGCCGGCGTGATCGAGCGCGAGGGGCGCGGCACCTACAGCTACTTCAGCCTCGTCCCGGGGGCTCTCGACGCGGTGCGCGGCGTCTTCTCGGTGCCGGAGCGGGCCTCGGTCCCGACCGATCCGGACGCGACGCCTGCCGCCTGCTGCTGAGCCCGACGATGGACGGCCGTCCCGACCTCCTCCGCCGTTCCGCCGCCGAGGCCTTCGGCGCCTTCGCCCTCGTCTTCGCCGGCTGCGGGGCGATCGTCACCGACACGGTGCACGAGGGCGTGCTCGGCGCGGTCGGCGTCTCGCTCGTCTTCGGCCTGGTGATCATGGCGATGGTCTACGCGACCGGACACCTCTCGGGCGCCCACCTCAACCCGGCGGTGACGCTCGCCTTCGCCCTCACCCGCCACTTCCCCCGCCGCGAGGCGCTTGCCTACATCGCCGCCCAGCTGCTCGGCGCGATCGCCGCCGCGGCGCTGCTGCTCGCGGTCTGGCCGAGCCAGCCTGCCGACCTCGGCACGACGCTGCCCAGCGTCGGCGCCGGCAGCGCCGTCGTCTACGAGGTGGTCCTGACCGCCTTCCTGATGTTCACGATCATGGCCGTCGCCACCGACACCCGCGCGGTCGGGGCGGGAGCGGCGATCGCGATCGGCGGCGCGGTCGGCCTCGACGCCCTCTTCGGCGGCCCGATCACCGGCGCCTCGATGAACCCCGCCCGCTCGATCGGCCCAGCCCTAATCTCAGGAGAAGTGCACGACCTCTGGATCTACATCGTCGCCCCGATCGCCGGCGCCGCCGTCGGCGCGCTCGCCTACCAACTGGTCCGCGGCGGCACCGCAATGGAATCGACCTGATGGCCCACGTCCTCTTCGTCTGCCTGCACAACGCCGGGCGCTCGCAGATGAGCGAGGCGCTCTTCACCCGAGCGGCGGCGGGGCACCACGAGGCCCGCTCGGCCGGGACCACGCCGGGCGAGCGCGTCCACCCCGAGGTGGTCGAGGTCATGCGCGAGCACGGCATCGACCTCGTCACCCGCACACCGCGCCGGCTGACGACCGCCGACGCCGAGTGGGCCGATGTCGTGGTGACGATGGGCTGCGGCGACGAGTGCCCCTACGTGCCCGGGACGCAGTACGTCGACTGGGACCTCGAGGACCCGAAGGGCCGCCCGATCGAGGAGGTCCGCGCCACCCGCGACGAGATCGAGCGCCGCGTAGTCGAGCTGATCGACGAGCTGAACGATTAGGGTCGCCCGCGTGAAGCTGTGTCGGTTCGCCAAGCCGGACGGCCCCGCGCTGGGGATCGTCGAGGGCGAGGAGGTCGTCGACCTCTCCGCCTCGGGCCTGCCGGCCGAACCGGCGGCTGCGCTCGCCGCGGTCGGTCGTGGCGGCGTCGAGAAGGCGACCGCCGGTGCCCCGCGCCTGCCGCTCGCCGACATCCGGCTGCTCTCCCCCGCGACCCCACGGAAGTACCTCGGGATCGCGCTCAACTACGCCGACCACATCGCCGAGATGGGGATGGAGGCGCCCGAAGTGCCGGTCTTCTTCAACAAGCAGGTGACCTGCGTGGTCGGGCCGGGCGCCGACGTCCACATGCCGAAGGTCTCGACCCTGCTCGACTACGAGGCGGAGCTGGCGATCGTGATCGGCAGGCGCTGCCGCCACGTCCCGGTCGAGCGCGCCCATGAGGTGATCGCCGGCTACACCTGCGCCAACGACCTCAGCGTGCGCGACTGGCAGGGCCGGGCGCAGACGATGACGATCGGCAAGTCCTTCGACACCCACGGGCCGCTCGGCCCCTGGCTGGTCACCCCCGAGGAGGTCGGCGACCCGCAGGACCTGCGGGTCCGCTGCTTCGTCGAGGGCGAGCTGCGCCAGGACGCGAGCACGGCCGGGATGGTCTTCGACTGCTTCCAGCAGGTCTCCCACCTCTCCGAAGCGTTCACGCTGGAGCCCGGCGACACGATCGCCACCGGCACGCCCTCCGGCGTCGGCATCGGCCGCAAGCCGATCCGCGAGAACGTGCTCCACGTCGGCGAGACGGTCCGGGTCGAGATCGAGCGGGTCGGCGAGCTGGTCAACACCGTGGTCGAGGAGCCCGAGGGCTACCTCGCCGATCCTCCCGCCGCCGGCTGAGCGAGAGCGGCTACTCGGCCTGCCGATGCACGTCGGTCGCGGTCGCCTGGTCGCGCGGCCGCACGACGATCTCGTCGACGTTGACGTGCGCGGGCTGGGCCAGGGCCCAGCGGATGCACTCGGCGACATCCTCGGCGCTGAGCGGCTGCATCCCCTCGTATACGCGGGCGGCCTTCTCCTCGTCGCCGCCGAAGCGGACCACGGAGAACTCGGTCTCGACCATGCCGGGCGCGATCTCGGTGAAGCGGACCGGCTCGCCCAGCGTCTCCAGGCGCAGCGTCCGCAGCACCGCCCGCTGCGCGTGCTTGGCGGCGGTGTAGCCGGCGCCGCCGCGGTAGGTCTCGAAGGCGGCGATGCTGGTGACGCTGACGACGTGCCCGTCGCCGGAGGCGAGGAGCCGCGGCAGCAGGGCGCGGGTCATCCGCATCGTCCCCATCACGTTCGCCTCGTACATCCGCAGCCACTGCTCTTCGTCGGCCTCGCCGACCGGGCCGAGGCCGAGCGCGCCGCCGGCGTTGTTGACGAGGACGTCGCAGGACTCGACGCGCGCCGCGAACGCGGCCACCGAGGCCGGGTCGGCAACGTCTAGCTCGACCGCTTCGCCGCCGATCTCCGCCGCCAGGGCCTCAAGCCGGTCGAGCCGGCGGGCGCCGAGGATCGTCCGGTAGCCCTCGCCCGCCAGCGCCCGCGCCGTGGCGGCGCCGATGCCGCTGGAAGCGCCTGTGATCACGGCGGTCTTCATCGCCGCGACCCTAGCGCCTGCGGTTGGCGGGTTCGGCGCTCAGGCGCAGAGCCGCGCCAGCTCGCGCTCATACGCGCGGGCGAGCGGCTCGGGGTCGGCGAGCAGCGCCGTGTCGACCATGAAGCCGACGGTCACCTCACCGGCGTAGCTGAAGATGCTCACGGTCATGCCGAGACTGCCCGAGCAGGGCGCCCAGACGAGGATGCCCTCGACCGGGACGCCGGCGAAGCCGAGGCGGTGGCGCGGGCCGGGGACGTTGGTCACGACCAGGCTCGCCTTGTCGGTGAAGAAGCCGATCAGACGGTCCTCGATCCAGGGCGGCGTCAGGCCGATCGCGCCCACCAGGCCGTAGGCGATCGGCGCCTCGTTGGAGTGCTTGATCGCCTCCATGCGGCTATTCACCTCGCGCAGGCGCTCGGCGGGGGCGACGTCGCCCACGGGCAGCTCGAGCAGGATCAGGGCGAAGTCGTTGCCGAGCTCGGCCGGGACCGGGGCGTCGAGCGGGCGCAGATTGAACGGCACCATCGCGTGGATCTCCTCGGGGTGGTCGGGAGCGTCGAGCGTCTCGTGCAGGGACGCGGCAAGCGCCGTGACCAGCATGTCGTTGATCGTCACCTTTCGCCGGTGGCTCGCCTCCTTGATCGTGGCGAGGTCGAAGGGGGTCGACCAGGCGACGCGACGGGTGCCGGTGAGCGGGGCGCGCAGGCCGCTCGGCGCGTCGGCCGGGGAGGCGAGCAGCTTCGCCGCGGTCGAGGCGTCGCGCGCCGCGGCGCCGGCCAGCTCGCGCAGGTGGTCGGGATGGGCGAGCGTCTCCATGCCCTCGTGGAGGGCGGCGCCGCCGAGCTTGCGCGTGGCCGAGATCGCCTCGCCGGGGAGGTCGGCGAGGCGCCGCAGCGCGCTTCGCCCGCCGTTGCCGGCGGGCGGCGGCGCGGCTTGGGCCGCGGGATCGGCCTCGTCGGTGACCGAGAGCAGGACCCGCGAGAGCGCGATCCCGTCGCCGATGCAGTGGTGGACGCGCCAGAGCATGGCGGCGCCCCCGTCGTGGCCTTCGATCAGGTAGGCATGCCAGAGCGGTCGGTTGGGGTCGAGGGGCGGGGTGATCAGGTCGCTGGCCAGAGCCTCGAGCGCGGCCCGGTCGCCGGGCTCCGGCAGCGCCAGCCGGTGCAGGTGATCGGAGAGGCTCGAAGGCAGGGTCGTCCTCGAATGCCGGCCGCCGGCCGACCGGGTCGACGACGCGCTGGCGGAAGCGTGGGAAGCGCTGGACCAGGCGCTCCTCCAACAGCTCCGCCACCGCGTCGTACTCGGGCATCCCCCCAAGCACGACCAGCGAGTTGACGACCATCGGGTTGGTCGGCCGGTCCATGTGCAGCCAAGCCGCATCGGCGGCCGGCATCGCGTGTCTGGTCGGGGAGGCCACTGGTTCGATGATGCCCCCGCGCGGCGCGGTCTTCATCCGTATTTCCCCGTCCAGTCGGGGTGGGTGTCGAGCCTGCTCAGCCCCAGCCTCCCTACTCGCAAGCGACTCCGTCACCGTCCGTGTCCAGCTCGTAGGGGTCGCTGCCGACAGACCGAAACCCATGAACCGGGAGTTCGGCGCAATCGACATCGGGTACGTCGACCGGGACGCAGGCGCCCTCGTAGTCGGGACTGCACCTACCGTCGTCGGTGCCCCCGGGCAACGCGGCCAAGCCCCAAGCAGTGCCCCCCACAAGTAGCAACGCCACGGTGAGGGCGGTGACTCCGCGCTTCGCGGCGCCAGTGGGATGCGGATCGATCAGGAGCAGCAGCGCCCATGGGCCCACCCCGAGGACGAGCAGCGCAGTCGCCTCCCAAGAGACCTCGGTCAGACGGCTCAGCAGAGGCTGGCATGCAGCCGCGAAGACAGCAAGCACGACGCCCGGCAACCGATCGCCGAGAGGCGAGGAACGACGGTGGTCTGAATCGGAGCCCGAACCCGAGGGCTTTTCCTGGCTCATCGATCACGAGCCCGCGAGCTTCCAAGCACGATCACTTGGGAAAGTTTCCCTATTTACTTAGGTACTCCTGCATAGCCCCAAAGAATCGCTGAGCGACGACGTCCGCGGTCCTGACGTAGCGCTCTCGTACCAGGCTCTGGAGGTACAGCACGAAGTCGGCGAGCTCGGCCGGACGATCTCGCCCTCGCGAAAAGTCGGGGAGGTCACAGAGGAATTCGAACTTCAGCGGCACGCCGTCGATCGCAGGAGCCGTACCAACGCGGTCTCGGCGCGGGCGCGGGTCTCGCGGGAGCGCGGTTCATCCATCGGCGGCGTCCTCCTCGGTCGACTCGCCGGAATGCAGCGGATCGATCAGCTCCGCCTTGACGTGGTCGGCCGCATCGCCACCGCGGCCGCCGAACGACGACAGATCCGCGAACAGGCGCGGGGCGCTCACGACGGGCACATCCTCGACTCGCCGGGAGAGGGTGAAGATGCGGGCATCGGCCGCCCAGAAAATAACTCGGCCACCCTCGTCGACCTCACGCAGGCCCGCCTCCTCGATCGCGTCGCTGAGCGGTGCTGCGAAGTCGGTATCAGCGATGTGGATATGCAGGCTGGGCGTCGTGGTCGCGAATGGGGCGGAGAGGTCTAGTCCAGCCCAGCCGCTGATGGCCCAACTCACCGTTCGCTCCAAGACAGGGGCGAGGTCGGTAAGCAGGAGCGCCATCGGGTCTTTGGTCGCACGATGGGCGATGCGGGTTGCGCGGGGCGAATCGGCAACCGCAGCCGACCATGCGGCGAGCAGTCCGCCCGCATCGACCAGCCTCCGATGCGCAGCGGGTCCACGCGAAGCTCCCTGCTTGGCGGTCCAGCCCTGGCCATCGAATGCCTTGAGGACTTTGGCTGCCTGCGCGGTGGACCAGTCGCTCTTCTCCGCGAGCTCGGCGACACGCAGCGGGCGATCCTCGCGAGCGAGGATCGCCTCCGCGATCGCAATCGCCGACTTCGACCACGAGAAGGAACGCGGCGCGCTCCGCCCGTCGGGCGGCTGAGCGAGTTCGCGGATCACGACCAGCCCGCCTGGCCCGACGATATGAGCCTGGCCGGCTTCGTCGGCCCAGTTGGCACCGCGCTCCCGCAGCCACTCGATCGCGCCGGGAGAGAGGCTCCGTGCGAGGACGACGGCGTTGTCCGGCCACTGCTCGCCGACCGTGGCAGCAACGCGCCGAACGTCTTGCGGCCAGCCCTCGCCAGCCCACTTCACCTCGATCTCAATCGCCCGGCCATCGCGAGTCCGAATCACAAGATCGGCGCCGCTATCACCCGGCGCAGCTTCGACGATCGTGCCCTCCACCACGGATGCAAGGATCTTCTGCCAGCGATTTTCTACCTCAGACATATTTTCTACTTTACCAGTGGAATAAGTATATGAATAGAAAACTAGGGTGGGGTCAAAAGGATCTACACACCTGGCCCCTTTCGGGGGTTTCCGGGTGCCTTCCGGTCACAAGGCGGGGCCTCGTGTGCTTCTATACCAAGCTGCCCGCGTATGTCCGAAAATTGCTTTTCTGCCCGACATGTCCTATATTGATTCCCGAGCCGCTTCGGATCGAGCCGACCGAAAGAAACGATGGCCACCACTGCTGCCAAACCCAAACTGCTGACGGTGAGCGAGGCCGCGACGCTGCTCAACGTCAACGAGCGAACCGTCCGGCGCTGGATCGACGCCGAGTCGATTCCCTATCTGGAGCTTCCCGGGGGGTCCTACCGAATTCCTCAGGGCGCCCTGCTCTCCTCGCTGCGAGGCAACTACGACCTGGCGGCGGAGCTTCGCGAGCTCGACGAGCGCAACGCGGCACTGGCCGACGAGCAGGTCAAGGCCGCCCTCGCAGACAACTAGCTTCGGTGGGCGACAAGCAGGGTGCGTAGGCTGACGCGCCCATGCCATTCGTCGTGGTCGACGAGTATGGCGAGGGTGGGAATCGAACCCACGACACCACGATTTCAGTCGTCGGTCTGAGAGTTGAGGTTCCTACGCTTCGGGCGCTGGTAAACCGCTCTGGAATGCGAAATCGCGCTCGCCATCTGAGCGTGGCAGCTCCCCCGGGAAGTGGCGAGATTCCCGCGGATTGCCGTGGTTTCGAGTAGATACTGGCTCGCGGAAAGGGTCCCCGAGCCACTTCCCACTCGGCCGGTGTCGCCGCCACAATGAACTGCAATGGCTCGCAAGAAGCGGGGGGCGGGCCGCCGGGGGAAAGCTCGCCCTCGACGGGTGCTCGCCGACCACCACCAGCACAAGCGCAAGCTGATCCCTCCGCTGCTGCGCCACCCCCTGTCGGAGATCAGCTGGCACCGGGATATGCTCCCGGACTTCCTCTGGCTTGCCTTGATGATGGGCAGGCGCTCAGACTGGCAGGCCGTGCGATCGGCACTCGACGTCGTGGATCGCTTCGTTCCCGAGGGGTCTCGCTGTGCCGACGGCCGCCTTTCTACCTTTGCCCTGGTTCCCGAGGAGCTGCGGGAGAGCGCCCGTCTCGCCCTGCGCACCGAGATGCCCCACGCCCTGCCTGAAGCCTTCGGCCACGCACTGGGCCTCTACCCGGTCTGCCCCGCGCACTGGCTGTATGAGGACTGGCTCGAGCGCCACGAGCCGGACGCCGCAGCTGGGCTGGGGCTGATGCGGTCCTTGGTCGATGACAACCGCGACAAATTGGGCGTCCGCGAGACCCACCTGCGCATGGCAGCGATCTCGCGGAACATGAAACACGGCAAGCTCATCAATCCCGCCATTCTCGAGGTCGGCGCCAGGTACCCCGCGAGGATGAGCTCCTCAGAGCAAGGTGGCTTCGAGTCTCGGATGCGGGCCTCCTGGATGAGCTTTGCCGGCATGGAGTCCGTCAAATATCCGCCGAACGAATGGCCCTCGCAATTCTGGGAGCGCAGCCGCGAGCTGACCCCATGTCAATTTCGGCTTGAACTAGAGGAGGAAGAGATGCCAGAAGAGGACGGCCCGCTCGACGCCGAGCCGCTGATGCAGCTCTCAGAGGTGCGAGCGATCGTCAAGGCCTGCGACGCCCTCGGCGAGGAACTGCGCCGGGTGCAGCTGGAGGCGTTCGGAGATCCCGCCCGCGACGAGCCAAACGCGGTGCTTCTGGGGCTCGCCTCACGGATGTATCGCCTGCTCTACGCCTTCATCGAACGGCCCTCGGCATGGGCGCCGGACACCGCGGACTTTCACCTGCGCCCGATCGTCGACGCCCGGATCCTGGCCGGCTGGCTTATCGCCCGCGGCGACCCGGAGGTCTACGCCGCCTACCGGGAGCATGGGCTCGGGCGCCTGAAGCTGCTCCGCGAACACATCAAAGCCGACTTCGGTGAGGACCCAGACGAAAACGCGCGGGAGATGCTCGACTACCTCGACGGGAGAGTCAACCTCGAGCGCGACGAGCTGTTCCAGCCAGTCAATCTCGGCTCTTTCGCCGATGTCGACATACGCAAGATGGCCATCGAGGCTGGCCTAAAGCGCGAGTACGACCTCACCTACGCGCCCCTGTCGAGCGAGAACCATGGGGAGTGGCCGGCGGTCCGCGAGGACGACACCCTCATCTGCGAGGAGCCCCTCCACGGCAACCACCGGGTCGGGGCCTTCCGCCCTCCGATTCGCACGACTTCTTCGGCCCCCGTCTTCGCCGCGCTTGACCTCGCGCGAGCGGGCATCTGCGATGTCTTTGGCCACTACGGAAGAGATGTCCGGCCGGCCTTCGATCCCATTCAGAAAGTCCTCGAAGCAGCGGTCTACGTGCAAGGCGACAGCCAAGAGCCCAAACCCGGGTGATCTAGAGGGCGGAGCGTCCCGAGCCGCTGCGCAAAGAAGGCTTGGCCGCTCATCTGAAATTCAGATAGCGCCACCTGAGAACGTCGAGGAACTCGAGGTAGATGTTCGTCGCGGTCAGGACATTGAAGGCAAGGCTTCCCAGCCCCTGCGGAACCCCCGCCATAGATGGCAGCGTCGTCCGCCAGCCACCGAAGACGGACCCCTCGAGGTCCGGGGCATTGAAAAGGACCAACGCTTGCTCGACCCCTTCTTCCTGCAGGGCCTCGACGAAGCCCGCATTGGCATCGGTCGGACGCGGCGGACCGTCAACGTCTGAATGGATGACGACCAGAACCTCCCCCTGCGCGGAATGGGGGCGCGCCTCGATCCTGAAGTCGCTGTCGGGCCCCACTCCAAACTCGGTTTCGAGCGGAGTGGTCCACTCGTAGGTCAAATACAAGCGGCCCGCGAGAGCATGGACGCGGCCGATCGGAGATCTGAGGTAGGGGGTCAGGTCGACCTCGCGATCCGGGCGGAACTCGTGGACCTCCATAAGGCGGCTCGCCAGCGCTTCGAACTGCTCGGAAGGCAGACGGTCAAGCTCGCAGCGCAGGGGGTCGAAGCGATGGCCGAGCGGACGACCGCGAAAGTCGGGACCGTCCAAACGCAGGCTTCGATGTCTGGGCATCTGATCGAGGGCCTTCTCGAGGCTGGCCGAGAGCGGCATCCGCAGCGTGGTCGTGCGCTGGCGCTCAGCAGCCTCGCGAAGCCAGGCAAACCCGCCGTTTCGCTCGACAAGGTCGCGAACGTCCTGGGCCAAGAACAGATCGAGCGCCTCCAGATACACCACCAGGTAGACCGGCTCCGGATGGGCGGACCAGTATTGGATGTGCTGCAGCGAGAGACCCCGTATCGGCAGCTCGTCAATGGCGTCGAGCCGGCTTCTATCGAGCGTCGCGCTGCGAATCCCCTTGAGCTGAAACCAGACGCGAACCTGCCCCAGGTGGGGTTCCCCCTTCCCTTCCTCTGGCTCGTAGAGATGAAGCCCGAGATCCAGGGCTGCGCGATCGCTCTCATAGGTGAGCAGTTGGCCCCTCGGCGCAAGCAGCCCTTTCAGCCGGTTCGTGTACGTCTGCTCGAAACGGTCCTGGTCCCCCACCTGCAACATGACTCGAAGCATTTCACTGGCGGAGGCCAATTGCTGCGGCGCTCGAAGGAACCCATCAGCTAGACGGGGACGACGCCCGCTCAACTATGGAATGTCCCTCGCATCGTGAAAGCCGCGCTCAAGCAGCCTCTCACGTAGCTCGTTGCGCACCTCCTGATCGCCGATCCTTGAGCCGAGCAAACGCAGCCCGACGGCGCCGATCTGTTCGAGTTCCCAAGCTTTGGGGTCAGCATCCAGCAACAGGGAAACGAGGCGGAGCACCCGTGGATCTGGCAACAGACGCTCGGCACGTTCAGCAATCTCTTCGGGCTCGGCGAGATTGACACCTTCCCGCGCGGCGGTCTGCAGGGTGAGATCGAGCCAAGTCGAGTCGTCCAGATTGTCATTAATGGCAAACCAGCCCCAGCCGCTGTAGGCCTCCGCCGGAAGCTCGCGGGCGAGCGCCTCTCGCCAAAAATCAGTCGCGCGGTCGAGCTCCGGGGAAGGGGCGTCCAACTCCCGAAGCTCGATGCCAAGCGTCCTAGCCGCCTCACTGAAGAGCTCCGGATAGTCGGCAAGGACGTCCGCAGCACCGGCGGGACCAAAGCTCTCGACGCCCCATGCAAGACCATGGAGGAGGTGCCGTAGCGCGAACTCCGCCTTTGACCCCTTCAACGAATCGATCAGCCGCTCGCGCTGCTCAGTCATGATCGTTTTCTCGGGCCTACCCCACTCGAGGTAGGTCGCAAAAGTGAGATCGCCGAGGTGGTCAGGTGCCTGACCGCCGATCAGGATCTCTTCGTTGTCCGCGAACCATTCGGGGGCAACGAGGCGGATCCATGGCAGCCGGGTCGCGATGATCGCGCGTCCCAATTCCGCATTGTCCCCTTCCAGAGCAAGAACTTCGTCGAACAGCGCCAAGAGTCTTGGGTCAACGGACCCATCGTGGTCAGCAAGAAGAATCGCCGTTTCCAAGGCCGAGCTTCCAGGGACGGTTGATCGCACGAGTGAGCGGGTCCCCGTCCGTGCCAGAACCGGGCCAGCGGAAGCGGATCGCCGCCACAGTCACTGCCCAGGCCCGCTCGTGGGTCGCTTGCTCCAGCAGCAGGCCGCGCTCCTCGAGGGCACGGATCAGCCTGTTTCCTCGATGGGCCGAATAGACCCAATCTTCTGCATCTTCACGGTTTTCTCCAACTGCGGATTCGGCAGTGGATTGAACGCCGGCGATCGCCTTGACGAGCAGCTCCGCCTGGCCCTGATCGACTTGATCAACGACCTTTTCGATGCCATCCAGATATGCGCTGACGTAGCGCGGTGAGCGGAGGGCCGCAACGGTCTGCCCTGGATCCGCGGCAAGCCAGGTCGCGCTGTTCTCGGCAATCAGTTCGGTCAGCGCGTCGGCAAGACCCTCGGCGGAAGGATCGAGAAAGGACCTTTCCGGCGGAGGCTCCCATGCTGCAATTCTCCTCGCTGCATCCTCGGGTCCGAGCACGGCAAGGTCCTCGCGGGAGATCGGACTGGTCGCGCCGCCGAAGCGTGCAGGTCCGACGCGAAAGATCACGCCGTCGGCGGGGGCGGCGCCGAAGCGCTCGCTGAGGCGACGATCGGCCTCCTGCCAATTGCCTCGCTCTGCCTCGGGCACGGCTACCAGCCACCTGTGGGGCCGATACAGCTCATCGGGGAGGCGATCTTCGACGGGGATCTGATCAATCTCTTCGGGTCGCGGCGCTGGCCCGAGCGCCTCGCGAACCCGTGCGCCAAAGTCTCGGTCGACGAGCTCAAAGGTCTCGCGAAGCAGCTGGAGCTCCTCGGGACTGGGGAACGAGTTGGTGCCGATCTGGTCGAGCAGAAATCTCCGGGCGTCCGCGGCATACGCAGACCCCCGCTCACGAAAGTAGTCGGCGACGAGGCGTGCGCGCAGCGGCTCCTCCAGGATCTCGAGAACTGCGACAACGTCACTGGCGGCAAGTCCGGCTGCGGTGGCCTGTTCGGCCCCATCGCGCACGGCCGCCGCGATCAGCTCGAGGCCCGACCGACTCCGAGGGTCGACGCTCAACTCTGGCAAGGGCCTCATTGCACGCAACCTCAGCTCATCCTCGGTCGCGGCGAGATCGCGAAGGCTATGCATCAAGGCCTGGAGCCAGCGTTTCTGGTCTCCGAGACGGAGCGCATTCAAAGCGACCTCAAGAATTCGTGCGGCCAGATGCAGGTCGACGCCGCCCCTATCAGCAGAGAGGAGCCTCCTTGAGCGACTCGATCACCAAACGTTGGAGGCCCGCTTCACGCAACCGCTGGTCCGAGAGCCCAGAGAGGTAGTGCTCCACTTGGAACTCGACTTCCGGTGAGTCGAGGTTGCCCTTGGCTAGGTCGGCAATCAGGTAGGCGCCTCCGTCAAGCCGGCTGGCAATTCGCAGCAGGAAGCCTGACTGCTGAGGGCTCAGCTCTTCTTTCCCTCTGGCGACGAGCCACTCCCGCACGACATCGGGATCGCTGTCGACAAGCCGGAAGATGTAGGAACCTGCTGGCCAACCGCCCTCCGTCGGAGGCTGGAGAATGCGCTCCTCGGCGAGTGCCCGCATCCAGGCGGAGCCTTCCACCTTCTCGAAGAAGTAGTTGAGGTGGCGATCGTCGCCCACCAGCTCCGCTAGACGGGATACGTCGGCCTCGGAGGGATCCGAAACCCCGAGAAGCAGGTCGATCTCGTCGAAGCGGTCGCTAATCGGGCCAAAGAGCCTGTCAATCACTCTCACCGTGCGCTCATAGAGCTTCTGCCGCCTGGGTTCGGCCTATACCTCGATGGAGGCCTTTGTTGGCGTCTTCCAGGTTGTCCAGGAACTGTTTGATCAAGTCGGAATCGCCGCGCTGAGGCTTGCGACGTGCCGTGCTGCGAATCGCGTTTTCGAGCCTTTCCTCGTTCGGGTTCGGGAGGGCAAGCTCCAGGTCCCCGACGGCTGCCTCGAGATTCTCTTCCGCGCCCCCTTCGTCGCGCGGCAGCTTCCAAGTCGTGACCACCTTTTCAGCCCGCACCTTGAGCATGCTTCGCTTGACGCCGCCAATGTCAAGCAGGGCGTCGTGAGCCTCGCGAATGAGGTAAGCGGCTATCTCTCCCTGCTTTCGGCCATCGAGGTTGAGCTGACGGGCGGCCTCAACCAGGCACGCCTCGGCCCGCTCACCCTCGCCCCCGTGGCGCAGCAGGCTTCGCCGAAGATCGTCGCGAGGTAGCCGCGCGGTCCGTTCGGAGGGCTGGAAAAACCTGCCCCGCACAACCTGGCCGGCATTTCGGCGCAGGTCAAACAGCCGTTCGACAAGAACCTTCGCAGCGGCACCTACCATGTCTCGCGAGCGTCGACCGTTCACTCCAATAGCCCGCGTTGATCGACCGACATCAATCCGACAAGCCTAGATGTCAATGGAGGGTGTGGGAGTGATCTGTACCGGCCAGCGCATCCGCAAGCTCGAGCGCGGCTCATCTTTCGCCGAGTGATCCGCTGGCCAATCGCTCGATCCACGCAAAGCGCTAATCAATCGCCCCTCGGGTCCCTGCGGGCGGCCGGGCGTGCTCGAACTTGTCCCAATACCTACCGACCGAGGCGGGGCCGAAACGCAGGGCGCGGAGGTCCTCGAAGGCGCGGGTGACGCGGTCGCACTCGGCGCGAAGGCGCTCGAACTCTGCCGCGCTGCCCCGGTTGACCGCGATAGCAGTTGCGGCGATCGCCTCGGTTGCGAGTGTCGCCAGCCTGGTCTCCAGCGGCAGCAGGCCGTGCTCTTCCACAAGCCGGTCGAGGGTGTAGAAGCGCCGCGGTGGGCGGAGCAGTCGAAAGCGATGGGCGGGGTTTCGCTCGATCTGGCGCCAGAACTCGCGGATTCGCCGCTGGGCCCCGAGGTGCTCAGGCCAGCGATCTGCGAGAAAGGCCTTGACTTGCGTGTAGCTGGGACGCTCGCCAACGGCAGAGAGATCGGCGATGACTTCCTTTGCTCGGTTCTCGTCGAGGGGGTGCAAAAGGCCGAGGTTGCTGTGCTCGCCGATCCACAGGAAGACCCACTCCCATAGTGGCCTAGACGTGACAGCCGTCGGTTCTTCCCCTGGCTTGATCATGCCCGCCTCAGGGAGTTCCCCGCCTCGGAATAAGGTGTTCATCGACATAGGCGACGCTGTGACACTCCTTGCCGGCCATGGTCGTCACCCCTTCACCGCGCTCGAGTGGAATGAAGAGAGTTTGCGAGCAACCCCGGAACGCACACTCCCCGCCGGTGTGCGACCGCAGGCGTTTATGCGTGGCGATCAGCGCAGACATCGCCGCCAGCTTAGGGCCTAGCCCTATAGGAGGATTCTCACCCGCCCCCGGCGAACCCCTCATCCGATCTGTTGATCGGACATAGGAGGCTGGAGATGGGCTTGGTCGACCGCGACGATGGCTGGCGAATGCCGGACTGGCTATGGGAGAAGATCGAGCCGCTGCTGCCGCCTCCGCCCGAGCACCCGCTCGGCACCCACAAACGCGGGCTGCCCAAGCGCCAGGTGATGGACGCGATCCTGCTCGTCTTGCGCACCGGCATGCAGTGGAACGCGCTTGACGCGACCGGGGTGTGCAACTCCTCTACCGCCCACCGGCGCTTTCAGGAGTGGGAGCGGGCGGGCGTCTTCCATGAGATCTGGCGTCAGGGCCTGCTCGACTACGACGATGCGATCGGCATCGACTGGTCCTGGCTGGCGGCAGACGGGGCGATGACCAAGGCGCCGCTCGGCGGGCCAAAGACGGGTCCCAATCCCACGGATAGAGCCAAGGGGGGGCGAAGCGCTCGCTCCTCACAGATGCTGCCGGAATCCCGATCGGGCTCGACCACGACGGCGCCAACCGCAATGACCACCTCCTGCTGAAGGGGACGTTCGACTCGATCCCGATCGAGCGCCCCAAGCCGACCGAGGCCGACCCCCAGGGCCTCTGCCTCGACAAGGCCTACGACTTCCCAGCGGTCCGCGACCTGCTCGAGGACCGCGAATTCACACCACACATCCGCGCTCGCGGCGAGGAGATCGACCTCAAGCAACACAACCCCGACTGGCGAGCGCGCCGCTGGGTAGTCGAGGCGTGTCACTCCTGGCTCAATCGCAACCGGGCGATCCTGGTTCGCTGGTCCAAGAAGGACGAGAACCATCTCGCCCTCTTACAGCTCGCCAGTGGCCTGATTGCCTTCAAGCGGGCACAGGCGGCGCGGGTGGCGGCGGGCCTATAGGGCTAGGCCCTTAGGCAAGCGTCAGCAAAGTTGCGGTTGAGTCACCGAACCCCCGCTTGGTGCAGATCGTTGGCACCGAACGGGTAGCGCTCGAGGATTTGGCAAATGCGAGCAGCTCGGCGTCGTTCATCAATCCTCTGTCCTCCCCGACCTGGCGTTGACCCGAGCCCAAGAGCGCCGCCTCGGGGGCGGCGCTCTTGGCTCTGCAATGCGATGGCGAGGGTGGGAATCGAACCCACGACACCACGATTTTCAGTCGTGTGCTCTACCAACTGAGCTACCTCGCCTGGTAGCTGGTGCGGCCTGGGCCGCCTTGGGAAGGCTAGCGACCGGGGGGCGACGGGGCTGATTCGATTGGGGCATGGCTTGGGGTCGTGCAGCGCTGGGGTTGATGGTGGCCGTCGTGCTGGGCGCGGCGCTCGTCTCGGGGGGCTCGCGGGAGGACTCGGTCCGGCTGCGCTACCTGCCGGAGAGCAACGAGTTGCGGACGGTTGTGGAGTACGGGCGGGCACGGGACGTCGACGTGCGCTCGCTCGGCGCGGCGGGGGCGATCGGCGCCGATCCGCGCTGGCTGGCGCGGGCACGGCCGCTCGGGCCGGGCGCACCACGCTGGGCGCGGCGACTGTACCGGCGCTCGCTGCTGGTCCTGCGAGCGGTAACGGATCCGCGCAGCGGCGCCGTCGTCGCTGGCTTCCGCGACGGCTGGGAATACGTCTGGCCCCGCGACGCGGGCACGGTGGCCATCGCCCTCTCCTCTGCCGGCTACCGAGCAGACGCCCGGCGGATCGTCCGCTTCCTGCTCGGCCTCGACCTCAAGGCCGCGGCGCGCTTTTACCCAGACGGCACCCCGGTCGCGGGACGGACTGCACAGGGCGACGCAACGGGGTGGGTTGCGGCGGCGGCAAGGGCGACCGGTCTGCGCGCCGAGGTGCCACAACTGCCGTGGCGCGACCGCGCCGACTACCAGGAGGGCGACCCAGGCGACTACCTCGCCAACGTGATCGCATCAACGGTTGCCGACGGACCTGAAACGTCCAGCATTTGGACGTTTCAGGCCCGTCGGCCGGCAGCTGGGGGGTTCGTCACTCGGCGCGGGTTGGTGCGACAGGAGGGCGATCCCGGATCGGGGCTCGACTCGGCCGCGGCCTGGGCGGTGCGGCCGTTCCCGCAGCCCGCGCTCTACCCGGCGCTCCGCCGCACGCTGCTGCAGGTCGCTTCCGGCGGCGGCCGCTTCGGCATCGTCCCGTCCGAAGACTGGGAGGGCGGCGACGATCCCTGGACGGCGCCGACAGCCTGGACGGCCTGGGGCCTCGCCGCGCTCGGCGAGCGGCCCGCCGCCCTGCGCCTGATGGCCGCCCTGCGCCGCGCCGCCACCCGGGCGGGCATGCTCCCCGAGCGGGTCGACGCCCAGACCGGCGTCCCGACCTCGACCACTCCCCTCGCCTGGTCCCACGCCTTCGCAATCCTCGCCCTCCGCGAGCTCTGGCCGTAGAGCGGCCTGGGTGTCAGAGCGCTTCGAGGGCCCGCTCGACGGCCTCGCGGGCCGAATCGGCCGGGATCACGCCCGGGGCGCCCTCCACCCGCTCGCGGCCGTTCAGCGACCAGCTGCGCAGGGCGATCACGGGACGGCCGATCGCCCTGGCGAAGCCGATCTCCGAGAGCGTGCCCCACTCGCCGCCGATCGCGATCACGGCCTCGCCCGAAGAGACGACCGCCAGGTTGCGGGCGTGGCCGATGCCGGTCGCGACGACGTGGGTGCAGTACGGATTCGCTTCGGCGACCGAGTTGCCGGGGACGATCCCGATCGCGACGCCGCCGGCCTCGGTCGCCCCGCGGCACGCCGCTTCCATCACTCCCGTCAACCCTCCACAGACGAGCGTCACGCCCGCTCCCGCCAGCCGCCGCCCTACCTCCTCGGCGAGCAGGACGGCCTCGGACTCCGACTCGCAGTCCGCCCCGCCGATAACCGCAACCTGACGCTCCCCGCTCACCCGCCGGAGTCTTTCATCGAACGCATCAGCTCCAGCGCACCCGCCTTGTGCAGCGGCTCGTTGAGGTTGCCGCACTTGGGGCTCTGCACGCAGGAGGGGCAGCCCGACTCGCAGGGGCACTCGGCGATCAGCCGCTCGGCGTCGCCGAGCAGGCGCTCGAACTGCTCGTAGCCGCGCAGCGTGATCCCGACCCCGCCCGGGTGGCCGTCGTAGATGAAGATCGTCGAGCGGCCGGTCTGGAAGTGGACGTTGGTCGAGAGGCCGCCGATGTCCCAGCGGTCGCACATCGCGATCAGCGGCAGCACCGCGATCTGGCCGTGCTCGGTCGCGTGCAGGGCGCCGAGCAGGACGTCGGGCGGCAGCGCGCCGCTGAGCCGCTCCGGCAGCACGTACCAGAGCGCCTGGGTGACGAAGTGCTGCTCGGGCAGCTCGAGCGCGACGATGTCGAAGGGCTCCTGGTCGGAGATCGAGACCCGCTGGAAGGCGATCACCTGCTCGGTCACCGAGACCTCGCCGAAGTGCAGCTCGACCCCCGACGTCGCGCGCTGCTCGCGCACCCGCTCGATGTAGATCTCGGTCTCCTTCTTCGGCCGCGTGTACCAGTCGCCGTCGAAGCGGGAGACGACCGCCCGCCGGCCCTCGAGGTCGAGCTGCTCGACCTCGTAGGAGCGCCCCAGGTGCAGGTAGATCGCGCCCGGGTGGATCGTCGTGAAGGCGCGCTCGGCCTCGACCAGGCCGAGCATCTCCCCGGACTCGCGCTCGATCACCGCGACCGAGTCGGCCGAGGCCGAGCGCAGCGGGATCTTCGCGGCGACGAACTCGCTGCTGCGCGGCAGCAGTCCGCCCCCCGGCCCGGCGCAGCTCGCCCGCGCGCGACCAGCCGCTCGGCCCGCTCCCGCCAGCCCTGCGCCGAAGACCTCGTCGTCCTCCTCGCTCAGCGGCAGCTCGTAGGCGGCGGCGACCAGGTGCCGCGAGGCGATCTGCTCGCTGTCGTGGTCGAGGATCGCCGCCTCGACCGGCCGGTCGATGAACTCCTCGGGGTGGCGGCAGAAGAACTGGTCGAGCGCGTCCTGGCCGGCGACGTAGACGGCGAGCCCGCGCCGGCGGCGCCCCGCCCGCCCCCACATCTGGCGCAGGCTGGCGACGGTGCCGGGGAAGGTGACGCAGATCGCCGCGTCGAGCTCGCCGATGTCGATCCCCAGCTCGAGCGCGTCGGTGGCGACCACCGCGAGCAGCTCGCCGCCGGCAAGCCGCGCCTCGATCTCGCGCCGCTGCTGGGGGGTGTAGCCGCCGCGGTAGGGGGCGATCCGCGCCGCCAGCTCCGGCTTGCCGCGCGCCTCCAGCGCTTCGCGGGCGAAGCGCTGGATCAGCTCGATCCCGCGGCGGCTCTTGAGGAAGCAGATCGTCCGCACGCCGTGGGAGACCAGCTCGGCGAGCAGGTCCGCCGCCTCGCGAGAGCGCCGAGCGCCGCGTCCCGGTCGCCTTGTCGATCAGCGGCGGGTTCCACATCGCGATCTCGCGGCCGGCGCGAGGCGCGCCGTCGTCGTCGATCAGCTCGAACGGCGTCCCGACCAGCTCGCTCGGCCAGCTCGACCGGGTTGGCGATCGTCGCCGAGGCGAGCAGGAAGCGCGGCTCGGCGCCGTAGGCGCGCGCCACCCGCCGCAGTCGCCGCAGCACGTTGGCGACGTGGGAGCCGAAGACGCCGCGGTAGGTGTGCGCCTCGTCGACGACGACCCAGCCGAGGTTGGCGAGGAAGTCGCCCCAGCTCTTGTGGTGGGGCAGCAGGCCGACGTGGAGCATGTCCGGGTTGGTGAGGACGAGGTTGCTGCGCGCGGCGGATCGCGGGGCGCTCCTCGCGCGGCGTGTCGCCGTCGTAGATCGCCTCGCGCAGGCCCGGGCGGGCGCAGCGCCGCCAGCTTGCGCGCCTGGTCCTGGGCGAGCGCCTTGGTCGGGTAGAGGTAGAGCGCGCGGCGCTTGGCGTCGCGG
Organism: uncultured Solirubrobacterales bacterium; assembly: GCA_963801245.1. Taxonomy (GTDB): domain Bacteria; phylum Actinomycetota; class Thermoleophilia; order Solirubrobacterales; family 70-9; genus VRUE01. The sequence goes on along the minus strand of CAWDEA010000002.1, from coordinate 1,230,839 downwards.
GCGATCCCGTCGAGGACCGGCAGGTTGAAGGCGAGGCTCTTGCCCGAGGCGGTGCCGCTGGTGATCACGAGGTTGGAGGCGGCCGGCCGCCTCGCAGCGCCTGGCGCTGGTGCGAGTAGAGGCGCTCGACCCCGGCGCGCTGCAGCGCCTCGACGAAGCCCGGGGTCGAGCGAGCCCGGCAGCGCCACCGTCCGCGCCTCGCGCTCCGCCTCGCTCGCTCTCGGCGACGATGCGGCCGTCGCGACGCGCCGGGTCGATGGCGATCGCCCAAGGCGTCTCGAGGAGGCTCTTGGCCATCAGGCGGCGATCCCGCGCGGCGATCCTGCCGGCGACCCGCATCGCCTGCAGCGAGCTGCGGTCGTGGATGCGGAGGACGTCGGCGCCGCCGCGCACGGCCGAGCGCGACCGCGGCGACCGTCCCCCACTCGCGCTCGCCGGCCGGCAGCCGCTCCTCCCAGGAGCCGGCGAGCACGGCGCCGACGAAGTCCTTGCGCGAGAGCGAGACGTAGAGCGGCAGCCCGAGCTCGCGCAGCTCGCGCGAGCCGGCGCAGGATCTCGAGGTCCTGCTCGGTGCGTGAGGTCGAAGTCGAGTCCGGGGTCGATCGCGATCTGCTCCTCGCCCACCCCAAGGCTCTGGGCGCCGCTCGACTCTCCCCCCGAACCACGACTTGAGGTGGTCGACGACGTCGTCGTAGTCGGCGCGCCGAGCCGGTCGACCCGCGGCGGCCCCTCGATGTGCATCAGGACGTAGCCGCAGCCGCTCTCGGCGACCAGCTCGAACATCTCCTCGGAGCCGCCGGAGATGTCGTTGACGGCGACCGCCCCCGCCGCCAGCGCCGCGCCGCGCGACCTCGACCGAGAAGGTGTCGGCGCGAGATCGGCACGCCCGGCCCCGGCCAGCCCCTCGATCGCCGGCACCAGCGCCGCCGCCTCCTCCTCGGCCGGGACCGGCGGCCCGCTGCGCGCCGCCACCGCGCCGACGTCGAGCATGTCGAAGCCGGCCTCGACCAGCGCCAGCCCGTCGGCGACCGCCTGCTCGGGCGTCCCGCTGCGCGCCCCCTCGAACATCGAGTCGGTGGTGACGTTGACGATCCCCGCCGCGAGCGGCTGCGCCAGGTCGAGGCTCCGGTCGGCGAGCCGCCAGCTCATGCCGGCTACCGTAGCGACCGCACCGATGGCACTGCGATGCGTCTACACCGACCTCGACGGAACCCTGCTCGGCAGGGGCAGCTCGCTCTTCCGCGACGCCGAGGGCGGCTTCTCGCTGGCCCAGGCGCGCGGGCTGGAGGCCTGCCACCGGGCCGGGGTCGAGGTCGTGATCATGTCCGGCCGCCGCGAGCCCCAGGTCCACGAGGCGGCCCGGCTGATGGGCCAGACCTCCTACATCTACGAGGCCGGCTGCGCCTTCGCGATCGACGGCGAGACGACGCTGATGACCGGCGAGCTGGTCCCCGACGAGGACGGCACCGTCTACGAGAAGATCGAGCAGCGCGGCATCCCGAAGATGCTCTTCGAGCACTTCGAGGGCCGGCTCGAGTACCACTCGCCCTGGCACCACGGCCGCGTCCTCTCCCACCTCTTCCGCGGCAAGGTCGACGTCGAGCGAGGCCAACGAGCTGCTCGACGAGCCGAGGGCCACGACGACCTGCGCCTGCTCGACAACGGCGCGATCGGCCGCGAGATGCCGGCGGTCGACGGGCCCACCCACGCCTACCACCTGGTCCCGAAGATGGTCAGCAAGGCCGGCGCGGTCGCCGCCCACGCCCGCGCCCGCGGCTACGACCCGGCCGACTGCATCGCCGTCGGCGACTCGGTCGAGGACCTCGAGGTCGCCGCCGCGGTCGGCCGCTTCTTCGTCGTCGCCAACGGCCCCGAGCGCGACCCCGGGCCTGCGCGCCGCGCTGCGCCGCCTGGGACAACGTCGACCGTCACCGAGGGCGCGATGGGCGACGGCTTCTACGAGGCGGTCGTCTCGACCCTGATGGAGCGCCGCTGAGGCTGGCGCTAGTATCGACTCGGCCGATTCTCGACCCCCGGAAGGAGCGCCCCTTGTCGCAGGACACGGCGACCGTCGCCGAGCAGGAGTACCTGGAGATCATGTTCTGGCTGGAGGAGGCCGGGCTGCCGATGACCGGCGCCAACATCGCCCGCGCGATGCAGCTCTCGCCGCCGACCGTGCACGAGATGATCGGCCGCCTCGTCGACGACGGCTACGTCGAGCGCAAGCGCCGACAAGTCGCTCGACTTCACCGCCTCGGGGCGCGAGCACGCCAGCCACATCGTCCGCCGCCACCGCATGATCGAGCGCTTCCTCACCGACGTGCTCGGCATCCCCTGGGACGAGGTGCACGAGGAGGCCGAGCGGATCGAGCACGCGATGTCGCCGGTGCTGGAGGAGCGGATGCGGGCCGCGATCGGCGACGCGACCACCTGCCCGCACGGCCACCCGATCGTCGAGGGCGCCCGCGAGCAGGGCTCGCTGCTCGCCGACGTCGAGGTCGGCGCCAAGGTCCACGTGCTGCGCTTCGAGAACGAGGCCGAGGAGCTCCTGCACTACCTCAAGGACGCCGGCCTGGAGCCCGGCCTGGAGGGCAACCGTCGAGAGCTCGGACGAGGAGGGCGTGACGATCGCCTCCGCCGACGGCCGCCACCAGGTCTCCCGCAGCGTCGCCGAGACCGTCTCGGTCCGCGCCGACCCGGCGCCGCCGCCGCGGGCGGCGATCCCGGAGCAGCTGGTCCTCTCTCAGGACCGCTACGGCCGCTAGGCCGCCGGTCAGGCCGGAGAGCCGGCGCGGACTCGCTCCAGCGCCCGGGAGATGCGGCCGACGCCCTCGGGGATGCGCTCCGGGGGCACGCTGGCGAAGGAGAGGCGCAGGCTGTTCTCGCCGCCGTCGATCATGAAGTCGGGGCCGGCGACGAAGGCGACGCCCTCGCCCTTGGCCTCGGCGAGCAGGGCGGTCGTGTCGGTGCCCTCGGCGAGGTCGAGCCAGAGGAAGTAGCCGCCGCCGGGGACGACGAACTCGGCCTCGGGGATCTGCTCGCTCAGCGCCTCGACCAGGGCGTCGCGGCGCTCCCGCAGCGCGCCCTTGACGAACTCGATGTTGCGGTCGAGCCCGCCCGAGCGGCAGAGCTCCAGCACCACCGACTCGGCCAGCATGTTGGGCGAGATGTAGGTCTCGTTGGCCCGCTTCGCGAGCTTCGCGATCTCGGCCGCCGGGCCCGGCGAGGTAGCCGACCCGCACTCCGGGGCTGACCGTCTTCGAGAAGGAGGAGGCGTGGACGACGCGGTCGGCCTTGTCGATCGAGAGCATCGTCTCCAGCGCCTCGCCCTCGAAGGGCAGCTCGCGGTAGGGGTCGTCCTCGAAGATCCAGAAGCCGTGCTCGGCGGCGAGCTCGACCAGTCGCACCCGCTTCGCGGCCGAGAGCGTGCAGCCGGCGGGGTTGTGGAAGTTGGGGATGACGTGGGCGAGCTTGATCGGCCCCTCGGCGAGCGCCGCTTCGCAGCGCCGCGACGTCCAGCCCGTCGGCCTCGAGCGGCACCGGCACCAACTCGACCCCGAGCCGCTGCAGCATCAGCAGCGTGCGGTCATACGTCGGCTGCTCGACCACGACCCGGTCGCCGGGCTCCAACAGGTGCTCGAAGAGCATCGCAGCCGGCCTCCAGCGACCCGTTGGCGATCATCACCTGCCCGGCGTCGAGCCCCCCGTGCCGCTCCGCGACCCACTCGCAGAGCCCTGGGTGCCCGATCCCGGTCCCATAGGAGAGCGCCTTTTCCCAGTCCTCGGCCAGCGCGACGGCAGCCGCTTCCCGCACCGCCTCCCTGGGCAGGATGTCGGCGCTCGGCGCCCCGCGGGCAAACGAAATCGTTTCGGCAGTCATCGGCCTCGACACTAGCAACGGCGGTTATCCAGCGGCCTTTCGGACATACTGCCTCCATGGCAAGGGCACTGGGGCTCGCAGTGGCGCTCGTTCTGCTCGCTGCTCCCAGCGCGAGTGCGTACACCGCACCGACCGGCGAGCTGATGGCTGGCAGCGAAGAAACCGTCCTGCGGCTCCACGATCTACCTCCCGGCTACCAGATCGGCGACGACAGCGGCTGTGGGGCGCTGGGCCCGGTGGTAGAGGGGGACTGGTTCAAAGGACGCTTCGCGAGGCGCTACATGGACTGGGTCCTCAAGTACCGGCCCGAAGGCTGCGGCTACCAGTACGAGCGGATCTTCGAGGTCCCCGGCCTGGAACCGGCGCCGCCGCTGGTCGAAGCCCTAACCCTTAACACGCCAAGCGAAGCGGCCGCCAGCAACGGCTTCGGGCTCGTCATCAGGCTGTTCAACCACGGCAAGGAGGGGCAGTACCGCAAAATGGTCTCGATCCCCCCGAGCGGGGCCCAAGCTGCCCTATTCCGCTCTAAGAACGAGCTGGTCGAAGGAACGATCCGTCAGCCCGCCACCATCCTCTTCTGGCGCTCCGGGAAGCTGATCTCCTTCGTCGAGGCCGCGGGGATGAATCCGCGCCGCAACGACAGAGCCGCCCTGCACTTCGCGCAGCTCCAACAGGAACGACTGGAACATCCCTCCCCCTATGCCGAAGCCGAACGGGACGATGCCGAGGTGCAGCTCGACGACCCCGGGCTGAAGCTCCCCGTCTACTGGGTGGGCCGGAGCTTCGTGCCCGGCCAGGGGTTGCCGGACACCGAACTGCAGGACGCGTTCCCGACCGCGGGAGGCGCCGGGCCTCCGGGCGCCAAGCTCCGGCTCGAGTACGGCGGATTCGCTCTCGACACCTTTACTCGCCAGAGCTGGAAGCGGTTCCAGAGCTCCGCCCTCGGGAAGCTGAACCGGACGGGACGCTGCGCTCGCACGACCGAGGTCGAGCTGGAGCGGGGCAGCGCGGTCGTCTACGCCGACTACGGCGCCAGGCACCAGGGCGCCTGCCCACACCACCCACCCGATCGCAACTGGGCGATTGCCCGCATCGGCAACGTGGTGGTCGGGGTGAACCTCGCGATCTGCACCCTCTGCCTCGACCGGGGCGAAGGCCCCTACAACTCGATGCGCGGGATGGAGGCGATCGTCCGCGCCCTCACGGTGCGGCCGGAGCCCGTCTACTGAGCCCGCGCCGCTAGCCGCGCAGCACTTCGACGGCGATCTTCGCCGTCTCGGTCGGGCTTTCGCCGACCCGCACGCCCTTCGCCTCGAGCGCGTCCTTCTTGGCCTGGGCGGTGCCCGAGGAGCCGGAGATGATCGCGCCGGCGTGGCCCATCTGCTTGCCGGGAGGCGCGGTGAAGCCGGCGATGTAGGCGACCACCGGCTTGGAGATCTCGGCGGCGATGAACTCGGCCGCGCGCTCCTCGGCGTCGCCGCCGATCTCGCCGACCATCACGATCAGCTCGGTCTCCGGATCGGCCTCGTACAGCTTGAGGATGTCGATGAAGTCCGAGCCGACGATCGGGTCGCCGCCGATGCCGACGATCGAGGAGTTGCCCTCGCCCGCCTGCTTCAGCTCGTTGCCGATCTGGTAGGTCAGCGTGCCCGACTTGGAGACGACGCCGATCTTGCCGGGGTCGAAGAACTGGGCCGGGATGATGCCGACGTTGGCCTTGCCGGGCGAGAGCACGCCGGGGCAGTTCGGGCCGATCAGCCGCACCCCGGCCTCCTTCGCCTTCCAGTAGGTCTTCAGCATGTCGAGCACCGGGATCCCCTCGGTGATCGCGATCACCGTCTCGACGCCGGACTCGATCGCCTCGTCGATCGCCGGCGCGGCGAAGCGCGCCGGGACGAAGATCATCGAGGTGTTGGCGCCGGCCTCGCTCGACCGCCTCGGTGATCGAGTCGAAGACCGGCACGCCCTCGACGTCCTGGCCGCCCTTGCCGGGAGTGACGCCGGCGACGAGGTCGGTCCCGTAGGCGCGGTTGCGCAGGCCGTGGAAGGAGCCCTCGCGGCCGGTCAGGCCGGAGACGACCAGCTTCGGTCTCGCTGTCGACGATGATCGACATCAGCCGCTCGCCCCCGCCAGCTCGACCACGCGACGGGCGGCGTCGAGCATCGTCGTCTCCTGGTGCAGGTTGGGAAGGTCGGCCTCGGCGAGGATCTCCAGGCCCTCCTCGGAGTTGGTGCCGTCGAGGCGCACGACCAGCGGCAGCTTCGAGGTCGATCTGCGCGGAGGCGGTCGACGATCCCCTTGGCGATCTCGTCGCAGCGGGTGATGCCGCCGAAGATGTTGAAGAGGATCGCGGTGACCTTCGCGTCGGAGGTGATCACGGTCGAGCGCGTCGACGATCGCCTCCGCTTTGGAGCCGCCGCCGGCGTCGAGGAAGTTGGCCGGCGCGCCGCCCGCCTGGGCGACGACGTCGAGCGTCGACATGCAGAGCCCGGCGCCGTTGGCGAGGATGCCGACGTTGCCGTCGAGCTTGACGTAGGTGAGGCCCTTCTCCTTCGCCATCGCCTCCTGCGGGTCGTCGTCGCAGTGTCGGCGATCTCGGCCAGGTCCTGATGGCGGAAGAGGGCGTTGCCGTCGATCGTCACCTTGGCGTCGAGCGCGACGACCTCGCGGTCGGCGGTGACGATCAGCGGGTTGACCTCGATCAGGCGTCGCGTCCTCGGCGCTCGCCACCTCGGCCAGCTTCGCCAGCACCTCGGCGGCCTGCGTCGCGCACGTCCTCGTCGAGGCCGGCGTCGTCGACGATCGGCCGCGCCGCGGCGGCGGTCGAAGGGCCGGGTCGGGTCGATGTGGCGCTTGACCAGCGCATCGGGGTCCTCCGCGGCGACCGCCTCGATGTCCATCCCGCCCTTGGCGGAGACCATCGCCAGCAGCTTCTTCTCGCCGCGGTCGAGGATCACCGAGGCGTAGTACTCGGCGGCGATGTCCGAGCCGCCCTCGATCCAGACCTGGTCGACCCGGAAGGGGCCCTCGCCGTGCGGGCCGACGATGTCCATGCCGAGGATCGCGTCGGCGTGCCGCGCGCCTCCTCGGCGTCGGCGGCGATCTTGATCCCGCCCGCCTTGCCGCGGCCGCCGATCAGCACCTGGGCCTTGATCGCGCAGGGGTAGCCGATCCGCTCCGCCGCGGCGACCGCGTCGTCGACGGTCGCGGCGACCTCGCCGCTCGGCACGGCGATGCCGTGCTTGGCGAACAGCTGCTTGCCCTGATACTCGAGGAGGTCCATGTGGGGCGGCGCCGCTCGCGGCGCGGGCGGCAGCCTATCCGACCTCGCCAGGCGCGCCGCCTGCCCGCCGAGCGATTGGCATAATGCGCCGCCGCCATGCCTCTTCCAGCTCTCAAAACCATCAAATGGGTGACCACCGACTGCTACGGCACCCTGATCGACTGGGAGAAGGGGATCGTCGACGCCTGCAAGAAAGAGGCGGAGAAGGACGGCTTCAGCTTCGAGGAGGAGCCCTTCCTCGCCCGCTTCATGGAGGTCCAGGCCGAGATCATGGCCGGCTCCTACGAACTCTACGCCGAGGTGCTGCGCCGCACGATCGTCAAGGTCGCCGGCGAGCTGGGCTGGGAGATCGAGCCCTCGCGCGCCCAGTTCCTGCCCGACAGCGTCGCCTACTGGCTGCCCTTCCGCGAGGCCAACGCGGCGATGGACCGGCTCGGCAAGCGCTACGAGATCGGGATCATCTCCAACATCGACGACAAACTGCTCGGCATCTCCCGCCGCCACCTGCGCACCGAACTCGACCTCGTCGTCACCGCCCAGCAGGTGCGCAGCTACAAGCCCGACCCGGTCCACTTCAAAGAGTGCGCGCGCCGGATCGGCGGCAAGAAAGGCTGGGTCCACATCGGCTGCAACTACACGACCGACGTCGCGCCCGCTGCTGAAGATGAACGTGCCGGTGATCTGGGTCAACCGCCACGGCGAGAAGCTCGAGGGCCGCAAAGCGCCCAGCGCCACGGTGAAGAACTTCCGCGACGCGGCGAAAAAGCTCGGCGCGTCCTGAGCGATCTTCTAGCGTTTCGCAACTTCGGCCGGGCGTCGTTGTTTCGACCCGGTAGGTCGGCCGCCGACAGATACTCGATGCATCGATCCGAGACAAAGCAGGCCGTCCCGCGCGCGCGCGCCTGCCGCCTCGCCGCGGCGCTGCTCGGCGCTGCTCTGCCTGCTCGCCGCGGCGCTCGGCAACGCGCCGGACGCCACGGCGGCCGCCACCGCCAGCCGCCGAGCTTCGTCGTCATCCAGACCGACGACCAGACCCTCGACGAGCCTCTACGCGACCTTCCGCGCCTACGCGGGCCGCCGATCCGGGCGATGCCGAACACGCTCGACCTGATCGCCAAACGCGGCATGACCTTCAACCGCTACTACGTCTCCTATCCCCTCTGCTGCCCCTCGCGGGTCAGCCTGCTGACCGGCCGCTACGCGCACAACCACGGCGTCAAGGGCAACGTCCAGCCCAACGGCGGCTACATCGGCTTCGCCTTCCGCGCCGCCGCGAGCCACAACCTCGCGACCTGGCTGCAGGCGGCCGGCTACCGCACGATCCACGTCGGCAAGTTCCTCAACGGCTACGGCGACGAGCCCTACGACGACGGCACCACGGTGCCGCCGGGCTGGAACGCCTGGCACTCGGTCCTGAAAGCCGACACCAACCACTACTTCTACGGCTACACGCTCAACAACAACGGCTCGATCGAAGGGCCCTACGGAGACTCGGGCAGCTGGGAAACGCGCGAATACGGCGTCCGCGACGACCTCGGCTGCCCCTTCGCCCCGCTCAACGGCCTGCCCTGCTTCTACGAGACCGACACGCTGACCAACTACGCGATCGGAGAGCTGCCGGAAACCCGCCCGAACAGCCCTTCTACCTGCAGCTCGACTACACCGCCCCGCACGGCGACTTCCGCCGCCCGGCCGGGCCCGAGCCGGCGCCGCGCCACTACGACTGGTTCAAGGGCGCGCCGCTGCCGCACGACCGCTCGGAAGGCTTCGACGAGGGCAACGTCAGCGACAAGCCGCGCTTCATCCGCGACGCCGAACTACCTGACGCTGAGCGACGAGCCACACCTACCGCGTCTACTGGCAGAAGCAGCTCGAGTCGCTGCGCGCGATCGACGACGGGGTGAAGCTGATCGATCGACACGCTGGGCAGCCAGCACCGGCTGCGCAACACCTACGTCATCTTCACCTCCGACAACGGCTTCTTCTTCGGCGAGCACCGCCTGATCGGCGGCAAGTTCCTCGCCTACGAGCCGGCCACCCACCTGCCCGTTCCTGATCCGCGGCCCGGGCATCAGGCCGGGCACGCGAATCCGGCGAGCTGGTCGCAGAACATCGACATCGCCCCGACCATCCTCGAGCTGGCCGGCGCCGAGGCCGACAAGAGCATCGACGGACGCTCGCTGGTCGCCCTTCCTGCGCGACCCCGAGCTGCGCACCCGGCGGCCCGCTCCTCTTCGAGTCCTTCGTCGAGACCAGCGACGTCGAACGAACAGCGGCGCGATCATCGACCGCGGTCGCCAGCGCCGCAGGCTGCACGGCCGTGGAGCGGCGCAGCGCCTCGATCCTGGCCCCGCCCAAGGACTACGAGGGGATCCGCCTCGGCCCCTACAAGTACATCGCCTGGCCGAACGGCGAGAAGGAGCTCTACGACATCAACAAGGACCCGAACGAGCTCAACAACCTCGTCCGCGATCCCCAACTACTTCCCGATCCGCAACTTCCTGCACCGCGCAACTGATCGGCCGGCTCGAGGACTGCGTCGGCCGGGGCTGCAGCGAGGAAGCGTCCGAAATCCCGCTGACCCGCAAGGAACGGCAGCGCGCTGATCGCGCCAGAAGAAGAACGGAACTGCGGGAAATGCGAACAGAAGGAAAAAGCGCAGCAGAGCCGCTGAGCGGCGCTACTCGATGACGGCGAGCACGTCGCCGCTGGAGACGGCCGCGCCCTCGGCGACGTTCAGCGTTGTGACCTTGCCGGCGCGGTGGGCGGCGATCTCGTTCTCCATCTTCATCGCCTCGATCACGCAGATCAGGTCGCCCTCGGCGACCTCGGCGCCCTGCTCGACCGCGACCTTGAGCACCGTGCCCTGCAGCGGCGAGGGCAGCGACTCGCTGGAGGCGCTCGCCGCGCCGCCCGACTTTGCGCTCGCGCTTGGGCGGCTGCTTGCCGCCGCCTGCCGGGGCGGCGCGCACCGGCGACTGCCTCGCCGATCACCTTGACGTCGAAGAGCTTGCCCGAGACCTCGACCTTGTAGTCGCGGGCGATCTGCTCGCGCCTTCTCCTCATCGGCTCCAGCCGGAGCGCGACCGTCTCCGGCGCCGTCGACTTGAGCCAGTCGCGGTCCTCCATCAGGTCGCGGCAGGTCTCGCCGCCGACCCACTGCTCGGTGGCGAGGATCGCCTTGTGGAAGGGGATCAGCGTGGTCAGGCCGCCGATCTCGTACTCGTCGAGCGCCCGCAGCATGCGGCGCGTCGCGTGCTCGCGGTCGACGTCCCAGACGATCAGCTTGGCGACCATCGGGTCGTACATCGGCGTCACCTCGGAGCCGGCCTCGACCCCGGAGTCGACGCGGACGCCCGGTCCCGGCCGGCTCGCGGTAGGTCGTGATCGCGCCCGGCGCAGGGGCGAACTTCTTGTGGGCCGCCTCGGCGTTGATCCGGCACTCGATCGCCTGGCCGCGCAGCTCGCACGTCCTCCTGGGCGACCGACAGCGGCTCGCCGGCGGCGACGAGGATCTGCTCGCGGACGATGTCGATCCCGGTGACCATCTCGGTCACGCAGTGCTCGACCTGCACCCGGGTGTTCATCTCGAGGAAGAAGTACTCCTCGCCGACCTGCATGCCCTCGACCGTGCCGGCGCCGCGGTAGCCGACCGCGGCGGCCGCGTCGGTGGCGATCTTGCCGATCCGCTCGCGCATCTCGGCGTCGACGTGCGGGCCGGGCGCCTCCTCGATCACCTTCTGGTGACGGCGCTGGACCGAGCAGTCGCGCTCGCCGAGGTGGATCACGTTGCCGTGGCGAGTCGGCCAGCACCTGGACCTCGACGTGGCGCGGGTCCTCGAGGTAGCGCTCGACGTAGACGCGCGACGTCGGAGAAGAACTTCTCGCCTTCGCGGGCCGCGCCCTCGAAGGCCTCCTGCAGGTCGTCGGGCGTCATCGCCACGCGGAAGCCCTTGCCGCCGCCGCCGCCCGCTGCCTTGCAGGCGACCGGGTAGCCGGCTTCCTCGGCCTGCTTGCGAGCCGCCTCGACGTCAGCCGCGGCCTCGGTCGCGCCGGGGACGATCGGCACCCCGGCCTCGGCCATGATCTCGCGCGCCCGCGTCTTCGAGCCCATCGCTTCGATCGCCTCCGGCGGCGGGCCGATGAAGACGATCGCCGGCCTCGGCGCAGGCACGGGCGAAGTCGGCGTTCTCGGCGAGGAAGCCGTAGCCGGGATGGATCGCTTCGGCGCCCGCCTCCTTGGCGGTGTCGATGATCTTCAAGATGTTCAGGTAGCTCTCGGCCGGCACCGCGGGGCCGATCAGGAAGGCCTCGTCGGCCTCGCGCACGTGCGGGGCGTCGCGGTCGATCTCCGAGTAGACGGCGACCGAGCCGATGCCCATCTCCTTCAGCGTGCGGGCGACGCGGATGGCGATCTCGCCCCGGTTGGCTATCAGGACCTTCTCGAACACGGCGGCGCAGTCTATTCAGAGCTGAGGCGGGGTGGTGGGGATGCCCCTGGCCTGACAAATCGCGCGCTAATTAGCGCGCGATTTTGAGTATCCGCCAGTCCAGGGGCATCCCCACCACCCCTCGACGGGGCTCGGGAGACTGCGCCGCCTGGCTCGGCGCTTAAAGCCTTTGGTGCGTAGCTGTTTTCTCGGCTCGAGGCCCGTGTGCAACGGCGATCCAGCGCCAAAGTTGTTCGGGTGACCGGCAAAGCAACTGTTCCGAACACTTTTGCGAGCCCCTGGCCATATAGGGTGCCCGGCTCATGCTGATCGAGTTGCAGAGCCATTCGACGGTCTCCGACGGGCAGCTGGCGCCTGCCGGTGTCGTCGAGGAAGCCGCCAAGGCCGGGGTGACGACGCTGGCGCTCTCTGACCACGACGCGATCGCGGGGGTGGCGGAGGCTGCCGAGGCCGCGCGAGCGGCTGGGGATCGAGCTGGTGCCGGCGATCGAGATGTCCTGCGTGCATCCCTACGCCGAAGACCTGCACGTCTGCGGCTACTGGGTCGACCTGGAGAAGATCGCGCCGGCCTGCGACCGGGCGCAGCAGGAGCGGGTCAACCGGGCGGGAGAGATCGTCGAGAAGCTGCGCGGCGAGGGCTTCGACCTGCACCCTCGCCGACGCCGATACGCGAAGCGGGCGACGCGCTCTCGATCGGCCGCCCCCACATCGCCCGCGCCGCCGGCGCGACCGGCGACCTCGGCCCCTTCTTCGAGGAGTACCTCGTGCCCGGCGCCAAGGCCTTCGTCGCGCGCCGCTGGCCGACGGCCGACCAGGCCATCGAGATCATCCACGAAGCCGGCGGCGTCGCCGTCATCGCCCACCCCTACTGGGACATCTCGGAGCCCACCGAGGTCGAGGACCTGATCCGCTCGGCCGGAGCCGACGGCGTCGAGACCTTCTACCCGACCCACAGCAAGGAGCAGACCGAGCACCTGCTTCGCCTCTGTGAGGAGCTCGACCTCGTCCCCACCGGCTCCTCCGACTACCACGGCCCGACCCACAAGACCTTCTCGAAGTTCGGGGATTACGAGACCTACGGCCTCAGCGAGCCGCTGGTGCCGCCGAGGCCGTAAGCCAGGTCGTGCCGAGCTAGCCGGCCAGCCTCAGTACGACCGACTTGGTCAAGGTGGCGGTCGTCCCGCCGGGGGGTGTGAAGGCGAGGTTGAACTTCACCTTTGCCTTGCCTTTGCTCTTCAGCGCCGCAAGCGCCTTGCCCTTGGCCACGATCGGCATCTTCAGCGTCCCCGCCGCCTTGGCCGTCTTGCTGCGCTTCTTCGTCTTCTTGCCGCTGACCACGACCTTGCCGGGGCCACCGAGCGTGACGGACACGAGTGCCGTTCCCTTCTTCTTGTTCAGCTCCGCCTTCTTCTTGACGAACTTGACGGAGGTGAAGCTGGCCGTCACCGCCTTCGCGGCGTCCATCGTCAACGAACAGGCGACGCCGGTGCAGGCGCCGCTGAAGCCGGCGAAGGCAAACCCCTTGTTGGCAGTCGCGGCCAGACCAACCGGCGTCTGGTAGGTGAATTCGGCACTGCAGACGGTGCCGCAGGAGATGCCACTGGCACTGCTGGCGACCGTCCCTCCAGCGGGCGTCGAGTTCGTCACCGTCAGCCGCTGGGGCCCGAGAGTCCGCACGGCGTTGACCACGAGGCGGCCATAGTCGCCCGACCAGAGGCCGGGTCCATAGTCGTCGCCGATCCAGGCGGTGGTGGTGACGACGCGCCCCTTCATCGCGATCGCGTTCTTGTCGTTCGCCCATTTCGCGATCAGGGTCGCTCCCGGCGCCAGTTCCGGTTCGGTGTTGTCTTCCGTCGTCAGGGTGGCGATCCCCTGCATCAGGGGGCTGGATGCATCGAAGGCGCCGAGCGAGGTTGTCAGGTTGCCGTTGTTGCCGGGGATGAACGGTGCGTAAGCGCCGCTCTCGAACCGGCCCATCGGGAAAGCGTCTTCCCAGCTGTCGTAGCCGGCCTGGACGACGACGCCTCCGCCATCCAGGTAGGCCGCCAGGGAGTTGCCCCAGGCTTCGCGGTCCAGGTAGCTGCTGTCGCCAACGCTGACGACGACGTCGTACGGGGCGAGCTGGGCGGCCGTCGGTGTCGACGCCGAGGTGTCCGCGTAGTCGATGGAGGCGACGTCGGAGAAGGTGGCGATCTGGGCGCCGAGCTCGTGGGGACCCGAGGGATACGATTCGGTCAGCAGAACGCGATAGGCGCCCACCGACGCATCCGCGCGGGCAGCGAGGCAGCACAGCACCGCGATTGAGCCAAGCAGGGCGAGGACGACATGGGGCAACGGCAGTCTCAGCGATAGACGAGAACGCACGATCTCTCTCCTTCGTTTGAACAGGCGAGCGGAACTGAGATCTTATGTCCCGCCCCTCGTAGCAGGGACATCTCCGAGTTCGGCTATGCGAGGAGCTCGACCTCGTCCCCACCGGCTCCTCCGACTTAGCCCGGAAACGGGCTCAGCCGTTTCGCCGCGACGGCGACAGCGCTTCTTCCGCGTCGACCTGATCGATATCCGGGTCTTCGCTGCCGGGCTCGAAGACGGCCAGGTAGAAGTCCCAGTAGTCGAGGGTGCGGGAGAACGACCGGGCGCCCAACGAGAAATCCGAGAAGGTCACGGCGCACACCCTGTCGGCGTCCTCCTTCCAGCATGAGACAAGCGACCCTTCCGGGAAGGTCTTGACCAAGGCCTTCGCCTCCGGGCTGTCGCTGCCTTCCTGAAGGTCGAACTGGGCGTCGATTCGCTCCCGCAAGACGCTCGGCGACAGCGCGCTCTCCTCGGAGCCACCGCATCCGACAGGCAATCCAAGCACCAAGGCACAGGAAATGAGGGAAAGTATTCGCACCACTCAAGCCGACCGTACCAGCTCCACGCTTGGAGACGCCTGGAGTCGCGGGACCCCTCCGCAGCCGCTCGGGGCCCGGCGCCGAATCCGAAGGGAGGGGCGGCAGTCCCTCCGGCTGGCGGATACTCAAAACGCCGGGCTAATTAGCCCGGCGTTTGTCAGACGGAGGGACTGCCGCCCCTCCCACCACGTTTCGCAGAACTCAGGCCGCGACCGGCGAGGCCGGGATCAGGTCCCGCGACTCGAGGTACTCGATCAGCTTCTGCGCCGACTCCTCGGCCGTTTCGCTTTCGGTGTCGCAGACGACCTCGGCGTTGTCGGGCGCCTCGTAGGGGTCCGACACTCCCGTGAATTCCTTGATCTCTCCGGCGAAGGCTTTCGCGTAGAGACCCTTGACGTCGCGCTCGGCGCAGGTGTCGACCGACGCCTTGACGTAGACCTCGATGAAACGCTCGCCCATCAGCTCGCGCGCCTCGGCCGCGGATCTCCGCGTAGGGGGAGATCGCCGCCGTGATCACCGGCACGCCGTTGCGGCTGAGCAGGTCGGCGACGAAGGCGATCCGCCGGATGTTGGTGTCGCGGTCCTCCTTGGAGAAGCCGAGCCCCTTGGAGAGGTTTTCGCGCACGATGTCGCCGTCGAGGATCTCCAGCTTCGAGCCGCGCTCGCGCAGGTGGCCCTCCAGCAGCCGTCGAGATCGTCGTCTTCCCGGCACCGGAGAGCCCGGTGAACCAGAGGGTGAAGCCCTTCTCGCCAGCCATGCTCTTTCAGTCCTCCTTGTAAGCGTCGATCAGGATGTCGGCGACCTCGTCGCGGGAGAACTCGTGCGGCGGCCTTTCGCCGTTGCCGAGCATCTCGCGGACCTTGGTTCCGGAGAGGAACAGGTGCGCCTCTTGGTCGTGCGGGCAGGTCTTGTTGGAAGCAAGCCCCTCGCACTCGTTGCAC
Source organism: uncultured Solirubrobacterales bacterium (assembly GCA_963801245.1). Taxonomy (GTDB): domain Bacteria; phylum Actinomycetota; class Thermoleophilia; order Solirubrobacterales; family 70-9; genus VRUE01. The sequence continues at coordinate 1,215,388 of CAWDEA010000002.1, read as the reverse complement.
CAGAAGGTGTGCTCGAACATCAGCGGCTCGATCCCGAGCTCGTCGATGTCGATCGTCGTCGAAGATCTTCTGCGCGTCGTAGGTGCCGTAGTAGTCGCCGGCGCCGGCGTGGTCGCGACCGACGATGAAGTGGGTGGCGCCGTAGTTGCGGCGGACGATCGCGTGCAGGACCGCCTCGCGGGGGCCGGCGTAGTGCATCTTCGCCGGCTTCACGCCCAGCACCACCCGGTCGTTCGGGTAGTAGTTCTCCATCAGCACCTCGTAGCAGCGCATCCGCACGTCGGCGGGGATGTCGCCGGCCTTGGTCTTGCCGATCAGCGGGTGGATGAAGAGCCCGTCGCAGGTCTCCAGCGCCGCCTTGGTCAGGTACTCGTGGGCGCGGTGGATCGGGTTGCGGGTCTGGAAGGCGACGATCTTCTTCCAGCCGCGCGCCTCGAAGTCGGCCTTGTGCTCGGCCGGCGTCTTGTAGCGGCGCATGAAGGCCTCCTCGTGGTCGGGCAGCGCGTCGACCTCGATCGGGCCGGCGATGCAGCGGTTGCCCTCCTCGTAGATCGCGGCGACTCCGGGGTGCGCCTCGTCGGTGGTGCCGTAGACCTGCTCGGCCTCGCTCGCGCACGTCGCGCTCCCAGATCTCCTCGACCGTGATCCGGCCCAGCGGCTTGCCTTCGTCGCTGGAGAGCGAGACGACGTCGCCGACCTCGCACTCGCAGGTCGGTCGCCAGGGTGATCGGGATCGGCCAGTACTCGCCGTCGGCGGTCCGCATCTCGGCGCAGACGCGCTCCCAGTCGGCGGAGCCCTGGAAGCCGGTCAGCGGCGCGAAGCCGCCGTTGCCGATCATCTCGAAGTCGGCCGTGTGGCGCTCGGAAAGTGTCAGGGAAAGCTCAGTCATCGTCTCGCTCATGCGTTGAATCTCACCAATCGGTTGGGGGAAGGGTTACGAAGGGGTTATCTCAGCCGCGTCGCGGCGCTAGTTGATCCCGCACTCGGTCTTTTCGAGGCCCGCCCAGCGGCCATCGCGCGGCGAGCCGCCCGGCCCGACCGGCTTGGTGCAGTGCGTGCAGCCGATCGAGGGGTAGCCGTGATCGTGGAGCGGGTTGTACGGGAGGTCGTGCTCACGGATGTAGTTCCAGACGTCGCGCTCGGACCAGTCCGCGAGCGGGTTCAGCTTCCACAGCTCGAAGCGCTTGTCCCAGCCGAACTTCGGGGTCTTGGCGCGGCTGGCCGAGTCTTCGCGGCGGACGCCGGCGAGCCAGCAGTCTACGGAAGAGAGGGCCCGGCGCATCGGCTCGACCTTGCGCAGGCCGCAGCAGGCGTCGGGATCGCGGTTCCAGAGCTCGTCGCCGTGCTTGGCGGCCTGCTCGGCCAGGGTCAGGTTGTGGAAGCGGTCGAACTCGACCCCGAGCGCTCGGCGAGCCGGTCGCGCGTCTCGTAGGTCTCCGGGAAGAGCACGTCGGTGTCGAGGTAGAAGAAGCGCGCCTCGGGGTTGACCTTGCTCGCCAGGTGAGCGGTCACCGAGCTCGTTTTCTGGAAAGAGCAGGCGATGTAGTGGCTCTCGCCGAAGGTCTCGAACATCCACTCGATCGCCTCGCTCGGCGCTGCGATCCTCGAGGTCGGCGGCGATCGCCTCCGGGTCGGAGATGCTGGGCTGAGCGGCAACCGGGTTCATATCGCGCACTCGCCCTCGCCCCGCTCGACCTTGTAGGGGCTGGAGCGGTTCCAGTCGATGAACTGCTGCATCGTCTCGAGGCTGAACTCGGCCGGCAGCGTCAGGTCCTTGACCTCTTCTTCGAAGCGGGCGGCGCCGATCCGCTCGGCGAACGGCGTTGAACTCCTCGCCGTCGCCGGAGCGCTCCGCCTCGTAGAGGCGCGATCCAGCGCTCGACCGCCTCGGGCACCCGCTTGGCGGGGAGGCGCGACTTCAGCCGCGTGCCGAAGACGACCTCGCCGCCCTCGTAGTTGCCGCCGATGTGCGGGATGTAGGCCGGAACCTGACGGTCCCCCACCTTCAGCGAGGCGCCGTAGAAGCCGATGTTGGCGATGTGGTGCTGGCTGCAGCCGTTGGGGCAGCCGCTCATCTTCACGTGGATCTTGCGGGTCAGCGCGTCGGCGATCTCCATCGCCTCGAGCCGCTCCTTGATCGCCTGGTTGAGGCCCATCGAGCTGGTGATGCCCAGTCTTGCAGCTGTCGGTGCCGGGGCAGCTGACCACGTCGGTGATCTCGCGCGCGCCGGCCTCGCCGAGGCCGAGCTCGGTCAGCCGCTGCCAAACGTCATAGAGCGCCTCGTCGCGGACCCAGCGCAGGACGAGGTTCTGCTGCACGGTGCTGCGGGCGTAGCCGCCGGTGTACTCGCGCATGATCGCCGCGAGGCCGCGGAACTGCTCCGGGGTCAGGTCGCCGCGGTAGATCTTCACCTCGACCGCGGAGAAGCCCTCCTGGCGCTGGGCCTGCACGTTGCCTTCGACGAAGCGGTCGAACTCGGTGCGGTCGCCGTTGGGAGAGGCGGTCGCCGCCGGCGCGTGCCGGCGCGTTGGCCTCCTCGTCGTCGTCGAAGCGCAGGCGCTCGACGTCGAAGTCGCGCTCGGCCACCCAATCGCCCTCGAGCTCCGCGTCGACCTGCTCGCGGAAGGCCTCGATGCCGATCTTGTCGACCAGGACCTTGATCCGGGCGCGGGCGCGGTTGACGCGCAGCCACTCCTGGCGGTCGAAGATGCGCAGCGCGGCCTCGGTGACCTTGAGGTAGTCGCCGTTGTCAGCCTCGACGAACTCGTAGAGCGTCGGCGCGATCCGAGGCATGATCGAGGTGCCGCCGCCGACGCGGATCTCGAAGCCCTTGACCCCGTCACGTTCGCGCGAGAGGAAGGCGACGTCGTGGATGCCGGCGATCGCGCGGTCCTCGTCGGAGCCGCTGAAGGAGGTCTTGATCTTGCGCGGCATCAGCTGCGTCGTCGGGTGGCGGACGAAGTAGCGGACGTAGGCGCCGGCGTAGGGCGTCGGGTCGAAGATCTCGTCGGGCGCGATGCCGGCCCAGGGGTCGCCGGTGACGTTGCGCACCGTGTTGCCGCAGCCCTCGCGGGAGGAGAGGCCGACCGCCGATATTTCGCGGATCAGCGACTCCATGTCGCGCAGGGGGACGTGGTGGATCTGGATGTTCTGCCGTGTCGTTATGTGGCCCTTCTCGAGCGGGGCCCATTTCTCGACCACGTCGGCGAAGGCCTCCATCTGCTCCGGCGTGACGCCGCCGAAGGGAAGCTTGACCCGGACCATCTGCACGTCGGCCTGGCGCTGGCCGTAGACGCCCTGTTTGAGGCGGAAGCCGATGAACTCGTCCTCGGCCATCTTGCCGGCGAGGAACTCCTCGGCTTCGTTGTCGAAGTCGTCGAACTCGCGCTCGATGATCGGGATGACGTGCCCCGGGACGTTCTCGTAGCGTCTCGGGGTTCTCCAGGGTGCCGGTGCGGCCCTTGCCCCGCTGCTCCTTCTGCTGGTCGACGGCTACCTCCACCCTGTGGAAAATAGCAAAACCTGACAGGGATTAGGGTATTTAAGTCGTCAAGGGCTCGGCGGGAGACGCTTTCGCGCGTGGAGGATCTCCGCCGCCTCGCCCGACTCGGCCACCCGAGCCCCGTCCGGCTCGAGCGCCAGCCCTGCCTCGGCCCAGCCGACGATCCCCTCGCTCAGCTTCACCGCGTCGAACCCTTCGGCAGCAAGCGCCTCGGCGGCCATCGTCGACCGATTGCCGCCCCGGCAGTAGAGAACGACCGGCCGCCCCCTGTCGAGCTCCCCCGCCCGCTCGGCCAACTCCGCCAACGGCAAGTGCGAGGCCCCCTCGATCCGCCCCGCATCCCACTCATGCTCAGCGCGCACGTCAACCAGCTGCGCCCCGCCAGCCACAAGCTCCTGCGCTTCCTCGCGCGAAACCTCTCTCGCCTCATCGCTCATGGACGGGAATCTAACCAACGCCTCGATTGGACCCCAGCCGCTAGTCGATCTCAGTGCCTTCGATCAGGAAGGCGACCCGCACGTGAGCGCGGTACTCGTCCAGGTTCTCGCCCCGAATCCCAGTCGAGACGATGTCGACCGCCCGGATGTTGCGCAGCGTCCCCTGCGCCTGGGCCAAGGCCTGCTTCGCTGCGTCGTCGGTGGACGTCTTCGAGCTTCCGACCAGCTCGATGATCTTCACGACAGCCATCTCACTCCTCCTTCTGGATCCTCGACAGTGCCCTTCGCGCTGACTCCTTCGAGCAGCGCCGCCCGCTGCCACGGGCTCACAGCCTCCTCCTGGCCGCCGGGCGCCGGTGCCGTCTCGGCGACGAACCGCTCGACCGCCGCCGCGATTGCGGCGGCCTCGTCGTCGTTTGGGCACCGGGCCATGCCTCAAGCCTAGTCGAGACCCCAATTGGCACACTTTCGCGCGTATTTTGTTACATTACCTTAAGGAGAGTGATGTAACTTGACCCCCATGAAGCGACTGCAGATATCGATCGAGCCCGAGCTGGACGCGGCGGTGGAAAGACGCGCCGAAGAAGAGGGGCTCTCGAAGGCGGAGGTGATCAGACGTTGCGTGCGGGAGGAGATACGGCCATTGCCACCGGTAGAGGACGATCCGTTGTTCAAGATGTTCGGAACCGTCGAGGGGGATCGAGACAGCAGCATGACCGTCGACGACGTCGTCTACGGCCCGTCAAATCCGGACCCTTGATCTTCGCCGACACCTCCTTCCTGGTAGCGGGACTGATCAGGCGCGACCAGCATCACGAGGCCGCGGTTCGACTTTCGCGCCAGCTGGCCGGGAGGCGGATCGTGACCACCAACCACGTGCGGGGGGAGACGTGGACCTGGATCAGACGCAAGGCGTGGCACGGAAAGGCGGTCGAGGCGCTGGACAACCTCGACGATCCAAACGGTCACGTCAGCGTCGGTGCCATAACCGATCAGATGGAAGACGAGGCCCTCGCCTGGCTGCGCCAGCACGACGAGCGCGAGTACTCCTTCGTCGACGCGACCAGCTTCGCCTACATGCGTGCCAGGGGGATAGACGAGGCGCTGGCGTTCGACGGCGACTTCGCGGCCGCCGGGTTCACCGAACTCCGCCCGTAACCGCTCAGTTGTCGCGCGCCTCGGCCACTCGCCGAGCCGCCGCCGCACCCAGATAGGGCGTCAGCGCGAACTCGACCAGCTCGCCCAGCAGCCCCTCGAGCTCCTCGGGCCGCCCGACCACGATGCGCTGGTAGACGACCCAGAAGATGCCGCCGACGATCGTCTCCTCCAGCGTCGGCGGCAGATGCTCGCCGGCATCGGTGGTTCGCCGGCCAAGCCGGAAGAAGGGGGCGACCGCGCGCACCGTGCGCTCGTAGCGCTGGGCCGCGGCCGGGCCGGCGGCGAGCGATTCGACCACGAAGACGCGGGCCAGGGCCGACTCGCTCGCCACGTAGGCGAGGAAGGCGCCGACCCCCGCGCGGACCTGCTCGGCCCACTCGCGCGGAGCTACTCTGACGGCGTCGGCGACGTGCCTCATCGCTTCTTGGCCGGCCAGGTCGGAGGCGGCGAGGAAGCACTCCTCCTTGTTGGCGAAGTTGCCGTAGAAGGTGTTCCTGGCGACACCGGCCCGCTTGACGATGCCGGTCACGGTCACATCCCGGTAGCCGTGCTCGACGATCTCCTCGGCCAGCGCGAGGACGATCCGCGCGCGTTGGTGCTGGGCCACGAACTCGCCCGAGAGCTGCTGCCTGGCCGGCGGCGTGCCGACCGTGCTCACGCCCGCTGGAGTGCCGCCGTGCGGTGCCGGCAGGAGAACCTCGGGCGTAACTGCAGCTTCCTGAGCATCCATGGGATGACATACAAACACGTTCTTACGCTCAGGTCAACATTTCTCATCCCGCCTTGCAGGGCTAGATCTCGATATTCGTGACATTATGGCTGTCGAGAGAGGAATTTTGTGCCGAATCGGCTTGTCTTTGCAGAGAATGACGCGTACTATTCTTCCCGAGAGGACCGTGCAGACCCCTGAACTGGACACCCATGGCGGGCCATAGCCCCGCGACGACGCTGAGGACTCCGTGGGGGGACGCCGGGACGCTGCACGAGCGCAAGCTGCAGCCCGGCCGCCGGCTCCCGGCCGAGGAGGTCGCGCGCAACCAGCGCGAGCGACTCTTCGCGGCAATGGTCGCGGTGGTCGCCGAGAAGGGCTATGAGGCGACTCGGGTCGCCGACCTGCTCGAGCTCTCGGGGGTCTCGCGCAGCGCCTTCTACGACCATTTCAAGGACAAGGAAGAGTGCCTTCTGGCAGCCCTCGAGGCATTCGTAGGCCCCGCAATAGATTCCATCGTCGGCGAGGGCGAGGACCATCCCCCCACCGAGGAGCGCGCCCGTGAGGCCTTCGAGGCCTTCGTCAGGCTGATCGTCGACCAGGCGGCGGCGGCGCGCATGTGCTTCGTCGAGATCTACGCGGTGGGACCGCGAGCGGTTGAGGAGATCGATCGCACGACCGACGCCTTCCAGGGCTTCGTCGCGGCCACGCTCGAACAGGTCCGGGGCGACGAGAGGATGCCCCCCGAGCTGGTGCGGGCGCTGATCGGCGGCGTGCGCAAGGTCATCCACACACGGCTCTACCGGGGCGAAGAGGACACCCTGATCGGGCTGGTCCCACAGATGTGGGACTGGGTGCTGGCGTACCCACCTCCACCCGTGCCCCTTCGCCGTCCTCGCAACAAGCCGCCGGCGAACGCCGGCCCGGTGCAGGGCTATGACCCGGCCGAGCGGATACTGCGCGCGCTGGCCTCAGTGGTCGCCGAGAAGGGCTATCCGGCGACGACGATCGGCGACGTGGCCGCCCGGGCCTCGATCTCCCTCTCGACCTTCTACGCCAACTTCGCCGACAAGGAGGAGGCGATGCTGGCCGCGGTCGACAGCGGCTCGGCGCAGATGCTGGCGACGACGCTGCCCGCCTTCCGCCGTGCATCGGACTGGCCGCACCAGGTGCGCGGCGCCTTCGCCGGGATGTTTGCCTTCTGCGCGGCCGAGCCCGAGTACACGAGACTGGGCGCGGTCGACGTCTACGCCGCCGGCAGGCGGGCGCTGGAACAGCGCGACCAGGTGATGGAGGGCATGGAGGCTCTGCTCGTGCCCGGCTACCAGCTCAACCCCGACGCCAGCCCGATCGCCGCCGAGGCGATCGGCGGCGCGATCTACTCGATGATCTACGACCAGGTGAAGCGGTCGGGGCCGGAGAGCATGCAGGAGATCGTCCCGCTCGCTACCTACGTGACGCTCGCTCCTTTTGTCGGGGCGGAGGAAGCTTGCGCGGTGGCTAACGGCGAAAAGCGGTGATGGTGGTGTGACGGTGGGGCGCCCCTCCCCAAAACGCTCGGCGGGAGCCTCGCTGGAGTGTTTTGGGGAGGGGCGCCCCACCGTCCCCCGCAGTCCTTGAGCTTCGAAAAGCTCCCGTCTCGAAAGCTCCCGGCTTCCCGAATAGCTCCCCAAGCCTAGGTACCGCGTACGGGCGCCCCGGGCTCTCTTTTTTAAAAGCTTGGGAGATTTGGTGCCGGCTTCGCAGGCTCGGGCTTATTGGGAGCTGTTGGAGGGGGTCCGGCCGTCCTCCGGTCGAATGTCGCGAAGCGGCCTATGCAATCCGGGCCGGGGCGCGGCGCAGCCGCGCACTCCATTGCACCGCGCGCAAAGCGCGCGGTGCTCAATTCGCCCGAAGACCGCCCAGGCTCCCCCAAACACAACCCCCGAATCAGGGCTCGTCTGCGATGCCCAGGCCGTCGACCGGCTTGCCGTGCTTGGAGATCGCGCAGAGGGTCGTGCCGGGGTCGAAGGGGTCGGTGAGGGCTCGGCCGGTGGGGGCGCCGCGGGTGGGCCTCCCCTTTGTCGCGGCCGTGCCGCGGCCGCACTGGATCGAGAAGTCGCGGGTGCCGTCGCGGGCGTCGATCACGTCGTCTCCGCCCCCGCCGTAGAAGCGGTCGGCGCCGGGCTGGCCGAGCATGTTGTTGGCGCGGGCGTCACCGATCAGGATGTCCCAGTCGAAGGAGCCCTCCATGTCCTCGTTGGTCGGCGAGAGGTGGACCCGGTCGCAGCCGGGGATCGCGTCGATCCAGGCCGCATGGGCGGGGAAGGAGACGTGGAGGATGCCGGGGTGTGCCGGCGTCTCGGCGAAGGAGGCGTCGTCGCGGCCCGGGCCGCCGACCAGCGCCCCGCCGGCACAGCCGCCGCCGGCGGCGAGCAGGTCCCCGTCGAGGCCTCCGTAGAGGAAGGTGGGCCCGGGCATGCTGCCGATCAGGCCGTCCGCACCCGCCCCCCCGTAGAGGCGATCGGCGCCGTGGCCGCCCTCGATCAGGTCGTCCTCGTCGCCGCCGCGGATCGTGTCGTTGCCGAGGCCTCCGGCGATGCGGACGTTCTGGGCGCCGGCCAGCGAGCCTTCGACCCGCAGGCTGTCGTGGCCGGGCCCCAGGTCGGCCATCAGCCAGTGCGCCGGGCCATCGGCAGGGCAGCTCGCCTGCGTGGCGCCGAGCAGCTCGCACCCAGGCCCCACGGCGATGCTCGCCGAGGCGGCGATCCCGAACGTGGAGGACGCTTCGTCGAAGGCGACGACGAAGCGGTCGGTGCCGCCGCCGCCGAGAAGCTGCAGGCCGCTCCCGCCGCCGGGCACAGGGTCGAGCTCGACGTATGCGGAGGCCGTGATCCTCTTCTCGTGACCGCAGGAGGAGGCACGCCCCCTGGCACCGGCGCACCGGTCGGTTCCCTGATCGCCGCTCAGCTCGTCGTCGCCGCCGCCGCCGCGGATGACGTCGTCGCCGGCACCCCCGTCGATCAGGTTGGCGCGGTGGTTGCCGACGAGGACGTCGTCGAAGGCGGAGCCTTCGAGGTCCTCGAAGCGAAAGAGGCGGTCGTGGCCGTCGCCGCGCGCTCTGTGCCTGGCGAGCGAGACCTTGACCCCGCCGCCGCCCTTCACGGCGGCGACGTCGGTGGCGAACGACGCGATGTCGTGCTGCCCCGGGCCCCCGTCCATGCGGTCGTAGCCGTAGTCGCCGTGGACGAAGTCGAAGTCCCCCGGCCCGCCGCTGACCGTGTCGATGCCGAGGCTGCCGGCCGCCTCGTCGGAATCGCCGGTGCCGCCGAGCACCTTGTCGTCGCCGAGGTCGCCGATCGCCCGGTCTCCGTCTCCGGCGCCGCCGTCGACCTCGTCGTTGCCACGACCACCGTGGACAAGGTCGGCTCCGGGGCCGCCGCAGAGCAGGTCGTTGCCGAGGCTGCCGTGGATCGAGTCGTCGCCGTCGCCACCCCAGATCACGTCGCGCTCGGGCGTCCCTCGCAGCTCGTCGTCGCCGTCGGTACCGACGATGTCCGGCTGCCGCCCATGGCAGCGCGGGTCGTCTTCTTCGGGCGCCGGCGCCGCGGCGATGAACACGACTGCGGCCAGAGCCACTCCAATGGCTACCTTCATTGCGCCGCGATGGTAGTCGCCCGTCCGGAGGGGGCTCTATTCAAGGTTGACCATCACGTGCTTGATCTCGGTGTAGTCCTCCAGGGCATAGACCGAGAGATCCTTGCCGTAGCCGGACTGCTTGAAGCCACCGTGGGGCATCTCGGCGACGATCGGGATGTGGTCGTTGATCCAGACGCAGCCGAACTCGAGCGCGTTGGCGACCCGCATCGCGCGGCCGACGTCGCGCGTCCAGACCGAGGAGGCGAGGCCGTAGCGGGTCCCGTTGGCCCACTCGATCGCCTTCTCCTCGTCGGTGAAAGGCTGCACCGTGATCACCGGACCGAAGATCTCGTTCTGGATCATCTCGTCGCCCTGCTCGAGGCCGGCGACGACCGCCGGCTCGAGGAAGAAGCCGGGCAGGTCGGGCTGGGCGCCGCCGGTGACGACCTCGGCGTTGCCGGGCTTGCGCTCGAGGAAGCCCTCAACCCGCTCGCGTTGACGGGCGGAGTTGAGCGGGCCCAGCGTCGTGTCGGCGCTCAGCGTGTCGCCCAGCACCAGGCCCCTGGCTTCCTCGGCAAGCCCGCTGACGACATCGTCGTAAACGCCTTTTGAGGCGAGTACTCGGGTGGCGGCGGTGCAGTCCTGGCCGGCGTTGTAGTAGCCGGTTCCGGCGATCGTCTCCATCGCCGCCTCCATGTCGGCGTCGTCGAAGATCACCACCGGTGCCTTGCCGCCGAGCTCGAGGTGGACGCGCTTCAGCGTGTCCGCCGCCGCCTTGGCGATCCACTTGCCCGTGGGGGGCGAGCCGGTGAGGCAGACCATCGCCACATCGGGGTGGGTGACCAGCTCGGCTCCGGCCGGCTCGCCGTGGCCGCCGATCGCGTTGAAGACACCCGGCGGCAGGATCTCGCCGCACCACTCGGCGAAGAGCAGCGTGGTGAGCGGCGTCGTCTCGGCCGGCTTCAGGACCACGGTGTTGCCGGTGGCGAGCGCTGGGCCGATCTTCCAGATCGCCATCATCAGCGGGTAGTTCCAGGGCGTGATCTGACCGACGACGCCGATCGGCTCGCGACGGATGAAGGAGGTGCGCGCCTCCATGTACTCGCCGGCGGCGCGGCCCTCCATCGTGCGAGCGGCGCCGGCGAAGAAGCGGAGCTGGTCGGCCATCACCGGGATTTCGTCCTCGACCACCGCGCTGCGCGGCTTGCCCGCGTCAGCCGCCTCGAGGTCGGCGATCTCCTCGCCGCGCTCCTCGATCAGGTCCGCCATCCGCAGCAGCGCCCGCGCCCGCTCGCCCGGGGGCGTCGCCGCCCAGCCCGGGAAGGCCGCCTTCGCCGCGGCGACCGCGGCATCGACATCCGGCTTGGTCGAGAGCGGGGCCTCGGCGATCACGGAGCCCGTGGCGGGATTGACCACGTCCTCCATCCCACCCTCCGCCGGATCCACTGCCTCGCCGCCAATGAAGTTCCGCAGCTTCGTCTTCTCAACCGTGGCCATCTACTCAGCCCTCCGCGTGTTGGGGCCGACGGGCCTCAGATACGTCTATATGTCTCGTTTGAGGCCCGTCGGCGGGGGTTTTCAGGTTCAGGGCGTCCTCTACGGGGACGCACGGCATGCCGACGGCTTCGGCGACGGCCGGGTGCGTGACGGCACCGGCGGCGACGTTGACACCCGGGCGCAGGCCCGGATCGCGCCGGATCGCCCCGGCGACGCCCTCGTCGGCGAGGGCGATCGCGTAGGGCAGCGTCGCGTTGGTGAGGGCGTGGGTCGAGGTGATCGGTACCGCACCGGGCATGTTGGCGACGCAGTAGTGGGTGATCCCGTCGACCTCGAAGGTCGGGTCCTGGTGGGTCGTCGGGTGCGAGGTCTCGAAGCACCCTCCCTGGTCGATCGCGACGTCGACCAAGACGGCGCCTGGCTTCATCAGCGCCAGCTGCTCGCGGCGCACGACGTAGGGGGCGCGGGCGCCGTGGACCAGCACCGCGCCGATCACCAGGTCGGCGCGCGGCAGCATCTCCTCGACCGCGAGCGTGGTCGAGTAGACGGTCGAGCAGCGCCCCGCGAACGCGGTCTCCAGCTCGCGCAGGCGGTCGATCGACTTGTCGAAGACGAAGACGTCGGCCTCCATCCCGATCGCGATGAAGGTCGCGTTCATGCCGACCACGCCGCCGCCGATCACCATCACGTTGGCCGCGGCGACGCCGGGCACGCCGCCGAGCAGGATGCCGCGCCCGCCCAGCGGCTTCTCCAGCATGAAGGCGCCGGCCTGGGTGGCGATCTTGCCGGCGATCTCGCTCATCGGCGCCAGCAGCGGCAGCCGGCCGTGCGCGTCCTCGACCGTCTCGTAGGCGACGCAGGTGGCGCCGGACCCGCAGAGCCCCGGGTCAGCTCGGGGTCGGGGGCGAGGTGCAGGTATGTGAAGAGAAGCTGGCCCGGGCGCAGCATCTCGACCTCGGCCGGCTGTGGCTCCTTCACCTTGATCACCATCTCGGCCTCGGCGAAGACGGAGGCGGCGTCGGGGACGATGCGCGCTCCCTGGGAGACGAATTCGGCGTCGGAGATCGAGCTGCCCTCGCCGGCCCCGGCCTCGACCAGCACCTCGTGGCCATGCTCGGCCATCTCCCGCACGCCGGCCGGCGTGATCGCGACCCGGTACTCGTCCGGCTTGATCTCGGCGGGGATCCCGACCCTCACGTCACCAGCTCCCTGGCGCGCAACGCCAGCCAGAACTCGATCCGGTCGTGGGCGCGGGAAAGGTCGCGGCCGGTCAGCTCCTCGACTTTGCGCATCCGGTAGCGGAGCGTGTGGCGGTGGCAGTAGCACCTCGCGGGCGGCCTTCTCCCACTGGCCGTTCTGCTCGATGAAGGCCTCCAGCGAGCGCAGCAGCTCGCCGCCGTACTCCTCGTCGCCCTCCTCGATCGGGCCGAGGACGCTGTCGCAGTAGAGCTTCAGCGCCTCGTCGTCCTGGATCGAGAGCAGCAGCGTGAAGGCGCCGAGGTCGCGCCAGGAGGCGACCTCCGGAGCGCTGCCGTTGTCGAACGCCGTCGCCTCGAGCGCGCAGCGCGCCTCGTGGAAGGAGTGGCGCAGGCTCTCGGGCGGCGCCGGGCGGCTGGCGGCGGCGCGGACCGGGCCGCGTTCCTTGACCAGGGCGCGGCGAGCCTCGGCCGCGAGGTCGACCGGGTCGCGGTCGGCGGCGTCGACGACCGCGCAGAGCAGCTCGCGGCGGCCGCTGGCGTGCGGCGCGACGACGGCCGGGCAGGCGTCGGCGGCCAGCGCCCGCTCGAGCACGGCTCGGCGGCGGCCGGGTCGTCGAGGTCGAAGACCAGCACCGCGGCCTCGTCCCCGATCCCGAAGGGCTCGAGCCGGCGGCGCAGCTCGGTCGGCTCGAGGCGCCCGCCGAGCGCCCCGGCGAGGACGTCGCCGGCGAGGCGCCGCTCGGTCTCGCGCGCGACCCGGCGGCGCATCAGCTCCAGCGCGACGACGGCCACCGCCTGCTGCAGGATCAGCCGCTCGAAGTCGCCGAGGCCGCCCGAGTCGCGGACGATCACCACCCAGGCCTGCGGCGGGCCGCCGCCGGGCGAGATCACCGGGTGGGCGAGAGCGCGGCCGGCGACCGCCGGGTGCGAGGGGACGAAGGGGTGCCCGTCGGCGGTGTGCGCGCAGCGCTTCCTCGCGGATCGCGTTCACGGCCTCGGCCGAGAGCTGGCGGCGGAAGCCGCGGCCGGCGAGGCGCTCGCCGCGGCCGCCGAGGATCGCCACGGTGCCGCCGACCGCCGAGGAGATCGTCGCCACGATCTCCTCCAGGCCGCGCTCTTCGAGGACCAGCCGCTCGAGCCGCCGCTGCACCGCGATGCCGCGCTGCAGCACCTCGTACTGCTCGTTGACGAGACGGGCGAAGGCCTTCTCGGTGATCGCGATGAACGGGGTCGAGTAGGGGACCTCGAAGAGCGGGAAGTCGCGTTTGCGCGCCTCCTCGACCAGGGCCTTCGGCAGCTTGTCGTGGCTGAAGCCGGTGCCGAAGCCGAGGCCGGCCAGGTTGCTGTCGGCGAGCAGGCGGATGAAGGCGCGCTGCTTGGCGGCGCTGTCGAGCGGGATGCCGGTGGTCAGCATCAGCTCGCCGCCCGAGAGCCACGGCGTCGGGTCCTCGAGCTCGGAGATGTGGACCCAGCGCACCGGCGCTTCGGCCGCGCTCGGCGCCCGCCGCGAGCTCGAGGTCGAGTTCGTCGAGCAGGCTCTGGACGGTCAGCATGCTGCGGCCTATCCCCGGACCCGCTTCCAGGCCTCGCCGAGCACGGCGTGCAGGACGTCGTGGATCTCCTCGAACTGCTCGCTGTCGGCGATCAGCGGCGGCGCCAGCTGGACGACCGGGTCGCCGCGGTCGTCGGCGCGGCAGATCAGGCCGCGCTCGTAGAGCTCGCCGGAGAGGAAGCCGCGCAGCAGCTCCTCGGACTCCTCGTCGCTGAAGCTCTCCTTGGTCTCCTTGTCCTTGACCAGCTCGATCGCGTGGAAGTAGCCGGCGCCGCGCACGTCGCCGACGATCGGGATGTCGTGCAGGGTCTCCAGCATCTGGCGGAACTCGCCCTCCTTGGCGAGCACGTGGCCGCAGAGGTCCTCGCGCTCGAAGATGTCGAGGTTGGCCATCGCCACCGCCGCGGCCAGCGGGTGGCCGGCGAAGGTGAAGCCGTGGGCGAAGGACGCGTCGCCCTCGCATGAACGGGCTCGGCGACCGCGTCGGAGGCGATCAGCGCGCCCATCGGCGCGTAGGCCGAGGTCAGCGCCTTGGCGACGGTGATGATGTCGGGGACGTAGCCGAAGCGCTCGCAGCCGAAGTAGTGGCCGAGGCGGCCCCAGGCGCAGATCACCTCGTCGGAGATCATCAGCACGTCGTAGCGGTCGCAGATCTCGCGCACCCGCTGGAAGTAGCCGTCGGGCGGGACGAAGCAGCCGCCGGCGTTCTGGACCGGCTCGAGGATCACCGCGGCGACCGTCTCCGGCCCCTCGAACTCGATCCGCTCCTCGATCGCGGTCGCCGCCCAGAGCGGGTGGCGGTCCTCCGGCCAGCGGTAGAGGTTGGTGTTGGGGACGTGGCAGCCGCCCGGCGTGAGCGGCTCGAACTGCGAGCGCAGCTCGGTGATGCCGGTCGCCGAGAGCGCGCCCGAGCGAGGTGCCGTGGTAGGCGATCTCGCGCGCGATCACCTTGTGCTTCTGGCCGTTGCCGCGCGCGCGGTGGTAGTTGCGGGCCAGCTTCAGCGCCGACTCGACCGCCTCCGAGCCGCCGGAGGTGAAGAAGACGCGGTTGAGGTCGCCGGGGGCGAGCGAGGCGATCCGCGCGGCGAGCTCGATCGCGCGCGGGTGCGCGTAGCTCCAGAGCGTGTAGAAGTCGAGCTCCTCGACCTGGCGCGGCGGCCGCCTCGCCGAGCTCGGTGCGGCCGTGGCCGGCGTTGACGCAGAAGAGGCCGGAGAGGCCGTCGAGATAGCGGTTGCCGTGGTCGTCGTAGACGTAGCAGCCCTCGCCGCGGACGATGATCGGGATCTCGTGGTCGGGGCCGTAGGAGCCCATCCGCGAGAAGTGCATCCAGAGATGGCGCTGCGCCAGCTCCTGCAGCTGGCCGCTACCCACCGTCGAGCCTGACTCCGGTCTCGACGCTACGGCCATCTCAAGTCTCCTCTCATGCTCCGCCGGTTATGGACAACGCTAGAGCTGGTATAGCGCACTTGCAAGTCGGTCATGGGTCAAGTCGACTCGGCATGACTTGTACGAATTGTACAAGTCGAGACGGTGCTTTTGGGACATTCGCCACTTGTGCTGATCGTCCCGTCCGCCTACCGTCGGGCTAGCGCTGTCGGACAGGCGCCGCGCACACAACGGAAAGGAGCACGGAATGGAGAGCGCATCGGTTCCCGCCTCCGGCTCGACCGGCACCGAGCGCCTCCGGTGCCCAGCAGCGGCGACAAGGGCCTGAAGAAGAACGCGATCGGCTTCGCCTCCAGCGTCGTGATCGGCGTCGCCTCGACCGCGCCCGGCTACAGCCTCGCCGCGACCCTCGGCTTCGTCGTCGCCGGCCGTCGGCGCTGCAGGCGCCGGCGATCCTGCTGATCAGCTTCATCCCGATGTTCCTGGTCGCCGCCGGCTACTACTACATGAACAAGGCCGACCCGGACTGCGGCACCAGCTTCTCCTGGGTGACCAAGGCGATGGGGCCGCAGCTCGGCTGGATCGCCGGCTGGACGATCGTCGTCGCCGACGTGATCGTGATGGCCAACCTGGCCCAGATCGCCGGCCTCTACACCTTCCTGCTCGTCGGCTGGGACTCGGCGGCCGCCTCGACCGCGGCGGTCACCGCCGTCGGCGTCGTCTGGATCGCGCTGATGACGGCGATCGTGCTGATCGGGATCGAGCTCTCGGCGCGCACGCAGATCGGCCTGCTCGCGGCCGAGATCGTCACCCTCGCCGCCTTCGCCGTGGTCGCCCTGGTCAAGGTCTACAGCGGCGACGCGCTCGCCGGCTCGATCGACCCGAGCCTCTCCTGGCTCAACCCGTTCAGCCTCAGCCCCAGCGAGATCTCGGCCGGGATGCTGCTCGCGCGTCTTCATCTACTGGGGCTGGGACACGACCGCGACCGTCAACGAGGAGACCGAGGACACCGGCGAGGCGCCCGGGCAAGGCCGACCGTGGTCAGCACCCTGATCCTGCTCGGGATCTACGTGATCGTCGCCGTCGCCGCCCAGGCCTACGCCGGCGTCGACCAGCTGATCGCCAACCAGGAAGACGTGCTCAGCGCGCTCGGCACCGAGGTCTTCGGCTCGCCGCTGGACAAGATCCTGATCATCGCCGTGCTCACCTCGGCCGCCGCCTCGACCCAGACGACGATCCTGCCGACGGCGCGCACGACGCTCTCGATGGCGCGCTCGAAGGCGATGCCGAAGAGCCTCGGCAAGGTCCACCCGCGCTTCCTCACTCCGCACGTCTCGACGATCGCGATGGGCGTCGCCTCGATCGTCTGGTACGTCGGGCTGACCCTGGTCAGCGAAAACATCCTCTTCGACTCGCTGGCGGCGCTCGGGCCTGATGATCGCCTTCTACATCGGCCTGACCGGCTTCGCCTGCGCGATCTACTACCGGCGCGAGCTGCTGCGCAGCGTCAAGAACTTCTTCTTCGTCGGCGTCGGGCCGTTCGCTCGGCGGGGCGATCCTCTTCTACCTGCTGGTCAAGAACGCGATCGAACTCTCCGACCCGGCCAACTCCGAATCGGGCGACTCCTGGCTGGGGCTCGGCCCGCCGCTGGTGATCGCGGCCTTCTTCCTGATCCTCGGGGTGTTCCTGATGTTCATCCAGTGGCGCAAGCTGCCCGAGTTCTTCCGCCGCAAGCCGGAGGTGGTCCCCGCCGGGTTCCTCGAGGGCGAAGCCGAGCTGCCACCGGAGCCGATCGCACGCGGCGGAGAGAGGAAGGACTGAGATGGGCGAGATCGTCGTCGGATACGACGGGTCGGACTGCGGCAAGGCTGCGCTGGACGAGGCGGTCGGCCTTGCCAAGGGCCTCGGCGACCGGGTGGTGATCGTCTTCGGCTACGCGCCGCCGGGGATGTGGGGCGGCGAGATCGCCGAACACGAGGAGGCGATCGAGGAGTTCGGCGAGAAGGTGACCGGAGAGGCCCTGCAGCGGGCGCAGGCCGGCGGGGTCGAGGCCGAGGTCGAGCATGGTCGCCGAGCAAGCCGCACGAGGCGCTGGTCGAGGTGGCCGAGGCGCGCAAGGCGCGGATGATCGTCGTCGGCAGCTACGGCGAGCCCGCCGCTGAAGGGCATGATCCTCGGCTCGACGCCGAACAAGCTCCTCCACACGTCCGAGCTGCCCGGTTCTGGTCGTGCCGGCCGAGGCGTAGCGCTACCGTCTGAATGGACTCCAGTCCGGCATCCACGGGTAGGAGGGAGTCCATGGAAGGAGATATACAGAGCGTCGAGCTGCGAAGCGTCACCAAGCGCTTCGGCGAGGTGGTCGCCGTCGACGACCTCAGCCTCGACCTCGCCGCCGGGGAGTTCTTCACCCTGCTCGGTCCGAGCGGCTGCGGCAAGACGACGACGCTGCGGATGATCGCCGGCTTCGAGCAACCCGAGCGCCGGCGAGATCCGCATCGAGGGCGACCGACGTCGCGGGGCTGCCGCCCCACAGGCGACCCACCAACACCGTCTTCCAGAGCTACGCGCTCTTCCCCCACCTGAGCGTCGAGGACAACGTCGCCTTCGGGCTGAAGCGCAAGAAGGTGCCGAGGGCCGAGATCGGGCGGCGGGTGCGCGGCCGAGCTGGAGCGGGTCGGCCTCGCCGCCGAGGCGAAGCGGCGCCCGGCGCAGCTCTCCGGCGGCATGCAGCAGCGGGTGGCGCTGGCCCGGGCGCTGGTCAACCTGCCCAAGGTGCTGCTGCTCGACGAGCCGCTCGGCGCGCTCGACCTGAAGCTGCGCAAGGGCCTGCAGGTCGAGCTGAAGCGGATCCAGCGCGAGGTCGGGATCACCTTCGTCTACGTCACCCACGACCAGGAGGAGGCGCTGACGATGAGCGACCGGATCGCGGTGATGAACCGGGGCCGGGTCGAGCAGGTCGGCCGGTCCCGAGGAGGTCTACGAGCGCCCCGCCACCACCTTCGTCGCCGGCTTCATCGGCGTCTCCAACCTGATGCCGGCGACGGTCGCAGAGCGACGGCGAGGTGCGGCTCGACCAGGGGCCGGCGCTGGCAGCCGCCACCGACGGGCTCGCGCCCGGCGAGCGCTGCCACGCGGTGGTGCGGCCCGAGAAGCTGCGCATCGACGCGCTCGAGGCGGCAGCAGTGCGCTCGAACGGGCTGCCGCGAGTCGAGGGCGTGGTCGAGAGCTCTCTCTACCTGGGCACCGCGACGCAGATCGTCGTCGACCTCGGCGAAGCCGTGCGGATGACCGTCCTCGTCCCCAACGCCAGCGAGGCCGAGCGGCGCGAGCTGCCGGGCGGCGGGGTTCGGGTGGAGCTTTCCTGGGAGCCGGAGCACATGCACGTGGTGCGCGAGTCGCCGGGGGCGGAGCCGAGCCGTAAACAGGGGAACGCGCAGGTGTACCGCGCGAGCCTCGAGATGAGCAGAGAGGGTGGCTGAGATGCGAGATCGAGGAAGGCGAGGTGGGACGTTTGCCGTGGCCGTCGCCGTGGCGGCGACCGTGGCCGCGCTGGGGCTGGCGGCCTGCGGTGGCGACACCGTCGGCGGCGGCAACAGCGACGAAGTGAGCACCGCCGAAGGAGGGCCGGTGGAAGGCAAGCTGACGATCTCCAACTGGCCCGGCTACATCGAACCGGGGCCGGACAACACGGTCGCGGAATTCGAAGACGAGACCGGCGTCAAGGTCGACTACATCGAAGACGTCATCGAAAACGAAAGCTTCTTCGGCAAGATGCAGCCCCTGCTCGAACAGGGCGAATCGGGCGGCCGCAGCATCTTCGTCGTCACCGACTGGATGGCGAAGCAGATGTACGACCTGGGCTACCTGCAGGAGATCGACCACGCCGACCTGCCGACCGTGTTCGAAAACATGAGGCCGCAGCTGCAGAGCCCGGCCTTCGACCCCGGGCGCAAGTTCTCGGTGCCGTGGCGAGCGGCATGGGCGGGCTCTGGGTCGACACCGCCAAGGCGCCCGAGATCCGCTCGGTCAACGACATCTTCGACCCGAAGTACAAGGGCAAGGTGACGATGCTGGGCGAACTCCGCGAAACCGTGCCGCTGGTGATGCTGGCCGAAGGCATCGACCCGGTCGAGGCGACCAACGAAGACTGGCTGAACGCGATCGACCGGATCGGCAAGGCGGCGGAATCCGGCCAGATCCGCCGCTTCACCGGCAACGACTACAACGAGGACCTGAACGCCGGCAACATCGTCGCGGCGATCGGCTGGTCGGGTGATGCCTCGATCGTCAGCAACCCCGACGCCGAATGGCGGATGCCGACCGAGGGCTGCACGCTGTGGTCGGACAACATGGTGATCCCGGTCGGGGCGCCCAACGTCGGCGCAGCCTTCGGCTGGATGGAGTTCGTCTACCAACCCGAGATCAACGCCCCGCTGGCCGAATACATCACCTACATCCCGCCGGTCGAAGGCGTGCAGGACCTGGTCAAGCCGGAGCTGGCCAAGGACCCGCTGGTCTTCCCGACGCCGAAGTTCACCGAGAAGTGCACCGACCAGGACTCGCCGCCGGACCTCGAACCGGTCAACGAAGCCTGGCAGGAAGTGATCACGGGCTAGGGCCGGGGTAGACGATGAGCCTGCGGCAGCGCCTGGTCCCGTATGGATTGCTGGGACCGGGGCTGCTCTGGCTCATCGTCTTCTTCGTCGTGCCCATGTACTTCATGGGCGAGATGGCGCTGCGCTCGGGCTCGCTGACGACCGGGTACACCTTCGACTGGGCCTGGTCCAACTTCCCCGACTCGCTCTCCGGGCACACCGAGCAGATCGGCCGCTCCTTCCTCTACGCCGGCGCGGCGACGGTGCTGGCGCTGCTGATCGCCTACCCGCTCGCCTACGCGATCGCCTTCCGCGCCGGGCGCTTCAAGCTGCTGCTGCTCTTCGCCGTGATCGCGCCCTTCTTCACCACCTACCTGATCCGCACGATCGCCTGGAAGACGATCCTCAGCGACTCCAGCCCGCTGGTCGGCGTGCTGCAGACGCTGGCGCTGGTCCCACCCGACGGGCGCGTGCTCGCCACCTCGGGGGCGGTGATCGCCGGCCTCACCTACAACTTCCTGCCGTTCATGATCCTGCCGCTCTACGCCAACCTGGAGCGGCTCGACCTGCGCCTGGTCGAGGCGGCGAAGGACCTCTACTCCTCCTCGCGCCAGGCCTTCCTGAGGGTGACGCTGCCGCTGACGATGCCGGGGATCGTCGCCGGCGTGCTGCTCACCTTCATCCCGGCCTTCGGCGACTACATCAACGCTCAGCTGCTCGGCGGCACCCAGCAGGCGATGGTCGGCAACGTGATCCAGTCGCTCTACCTCAACCAGCGCGACTACCCGGAGGCGGCGGCGCTCTCCTTTCTGATGATGGCGCTGATCCTCGCCATCGTCAGCGTCTACATCCGCTTCGCCGGCACCGGCGCGTTCATGGGCGACGAGGAGGAGGCGACCTGATGGCGGTCGCGGCGCGCTCCTGGGCCTGGCTGCGCCACAACGCGCTGCCGATCTACGCCGGACTCGCGGTCGCCTACATGCTGATCCCGATCGTCGTGATCGCCGTCTTCTCCTTCGGCGCCACGCCGCAGGGCAAACTCACCTTCGGCCTTGACGACGGCTTCACCACCGAGTACTGGTCGAGCGCCTTCTCGCTGCCGCAGCTGAACGAGGCGCTCTTCACCAGCCTGCGCCTGGCGGCGCTCTCGACCGCGATCTCGACCGCGATCGGGACGTTGATGGCGATCGCGCTGGTCCGTCACCGCTTCCGCGGGCGGCACCTGACCAACCTGCTGATCGTGATCCCGATGGCGACGCCCGAGGTGGTGATCGGCGCCGCGCTGCTCTCGATGTTCATCTACTACTCGTTCGCGCTCGGCTTCTCCTCGCTGCTGATCGCCCACGTGATGTTCTCGATCAGCTTCGTCGTCGTGGTGGTGCGCTCGCGGCTGATCGGCTTCGACCGCAACCTCGAGGAGGCGGCCGCCGACCTCGGCGCGACGCCGCTGGCGACCTTCCGCACCGTCACCCTGCCGCTGCTGGCGCCGGGCATCGTCGCCGCGGGGCTGCTCGCGTTCGCCCTCTCGATCGACGACTTCGTCATCTCCAACTTCAACTCCGGCACGACGGTGACCTTCCCGCTCTACGTCTACGGGGTCAGCCTGCGCGGCATCCCGGTCCAGGTCAACGTCCTGGCGACGATGCTCTTCGCCCTGACCGCGATCGCCGTCGCGCTGGTCCTCGTCCAGCAGCGCCGCGCCGAGCGCCTGGCCGCGGTGCGGCCCGAACCGGAAGCCGCCCCACAGCCCGTCCCGGTGTCATGAGCGTGCTGCGCAATTACGTCGGCGGGGAGTGGGCACGGCGCGACGGGCTGGAGACGCTGGCCGACGTCGACCCGGTCAGCGGCGCGACCGTGGCCCAGGTGCCGCTCTCCGGCGCGGCCGAGGTGCGGGCGGCGGTCGAGGCGGCGCGCGCGGCGCAGCCGGGCTGGCGCGAGGTGCCGCCGCAGCGGCGGGCCCGGGCAGTGCTGGCGCTGCGCGAGGGGCTGCTGGCGCGGCGCGAGGAGTTGGTGGCGCTGGTCAGCGCCGACATGGGCAAGACGCTCGAGGACGCCGATGGCGAGGTCGGGCGGGGGATCGAGTCGGTCGAGTCGGCGGCGGCGATCCCCCACCTGCTCAAGGGCGAGACGCTGGAGGGCGTCGCCGCCGGGGTCGACGTCGAGATGGTGCGCCAGCCGGTCGGCGTCGTCGCCGCGATCACGCCCTTCAACTTCCCGGCGATGATCCCGCTCTGGTTCCTGCCCTACGCGATCGCCTGCGGCAACTCGTTCATCCTCAAGCCCTCCGAGCAGGATCCGCGCCCAGCGGAGCTGATCGTCCAGGTCGCCGCCGCTGTCGAGGAGATCCCCCCCGGGGTGGTCAACCTCGTCCACGGCGGCCGCGCCGCGGTGACCGCGATCCTCGAAGACCCCGGCATCGACGCCGTCTCCTTCGTCGGCCGCGCCGAGACGGCGCGGATCGTCGCCGAAGGGGCGGTGCGGACCGGCAAGCGCGTCCAGGCCCTGGGCGGGGCGAAGAACTCGCTGGTGGTGATGCCCGACGCCGACCTCGAGCAGGCGATGCCGGGGATCATGGGCTCCGCCTTCGGCGCCGCCGGCCAGCGCTGCCTCGCCGGCTCGGTCTGCGTCGTGGTGGGCGACGAGGCACGGCGGGCCGGGGTGCGCGAGGCGCTGGTCGACGCCGCCTCGGACCTGACCGTCGGCCCCGGCGAGGACCCGGCAACCGACGTCTGCCCGATGGTCTCCGCCGCGGCGCGAGAGAAGGTCGCCGAGGCGATCGGCAGAGCCGCGACCGGCGGCGCCAGCTTGCTGCTGGACGGCCGCGGCGACGCAGGCCCGGCCGGCACGCTCCTCGGCCCGACCATCGCTGTCGCAGATCCCGAGTCCGAGCTGGCCCGCGACGAGCTCTTCGGCCCCCTGCTCACCCTGGTCGAGGTCGACGATCTCGACGCAGCCCTCGACTTCCTCAACGGCTCCCGCTACGGCAACGCCGGCGCAATCTTCACCCGCTCGGGCGCCGCAGCCCGCCAGTACCGCTACGGCGCCGAGGCCGGCATGCTCGGCGTCAACGTCGGCGTCCCGGCCCCCGTCGCCTGGTTCCCGTTCTCCGGTTGGAAGGACTCCATGGACGGAGACCTCCACGCGAACGGGACTGACGCGGTGCGGTTCTATACGCGGGAGAAGGTCGTCACCAGCCGGTTCCCGACCTGAGATCACAGCGCTGGTGAATGTGAGACGGCGAGATCGCCGAACACGCCGAACACGAGGAGGCGATCGAAGAGTTCGACACCAAGGTGATTGCGAAGGCTCTGCGAGCCTCTTTGAGTTCCTCAAGCTCCCCCTAGGGCAACGCCGTCAGGGGCCGCTTGGGAAAAAGTCGAGATGCGCCCTCGTCAGCAGCCATGCCTCGATGATCAGCAGGGCTGTTCCGATCAGGACGCCGGCCAGATAGAGGCCGTCGCGCCGCATCTTGTGGGCCGCTGTCGAGCCCGCCACCACGGCCAAGGCGGGGATCAGGTAGGCCGCGCAGACGAGCAGGAGGCTGGTCGTCGTTCCGGGGTATAGCTGGGTCACGCGACAGAACCGGCTCGGCATGGCAAGGGGGGAGTCGAGCGGAGAGCCGAGTGCCTCAGTACACCTGGACGACGTTCCGATCGCCATCACGAGGCCCGCTGCTGCGAAGCAGAGAGTGACGAACCATCGCGGCGGGCCGCGTCGCTCGTCCGGCCGGCTTCTCACAGTTACCTGACCGTTCATCGCGCAATCTTAAGCTCACCCACTACCGCCCGATGTGGAAGCCGATCAGCTCCGGGACCCGGGCAAGCAGGGCGCTGATGGGGTCCGGAGCCTGATTGGCGAGCTCGGCGGTCTCCTTGCGCGAAATGCCCCAGCGGATCGCTTCGCCTCCCAGCCAGTGGAAGGGCTCGGGTGGGACTTTCGGTGGAGAGGGGTCGACGAAGGCCAGGCGGGAGGGCTCGTCGCGACGGTCGAGGACCAGGGAGGCGAGGGTGCGGCCGACCATGTGGGAGGGGCCGACTCCGTTGCCGGTGTAGCCGGCGGCGGCGAAGGCTCGGCCGCCGCGCAGGGGTAGGACGAGAGGAAGGTGGGTTGGCGAGGCGTCGATGGGGCCGCCCCAAGCGTGGGTGAGGCTGTGGTGCTCGAGGCCGGGGAAGTAATCCCAGAGGTGGGCGGCGGCTTCGGAGACGACTTGGGCGTCGAGCTCACTGCGGCCGTGGAGGCGGGCGCCCATCGCGATGCGGCCGCCGCCCCAGCCGAAGGCGATCCGGCCGTCGGGGGTGGTGCGGAAGTAGTCGATCAGGGCGCGGCTGTCGGTGATGCACTCGCCGCCGGTCCAGCCGACCTCCTCGAGCAGGTCCGGCACCGGCTCGGTGAGGACGATGTGCGAGGAGGCGACGGTGAGGCTGCTTCGCAGCGGCCCACCCGGCGCCTTCGCCGCGGCGCCGACGGCGAGCACGGCGGAATCCGCGCGCACGATGCCGCCGGCCGTGTGCGCCTCGACCCCCTGCGGCGAGCCGACCAGCCGGGTCACCGGGGAGCCCTCGTAGACCTCGACCCCGCGCCCCCGCAGCCGCTCGCGCAGCCCCAGCGCCAGCCGCGCCGGCTGCACCGTCGCCGCATCCGGGTAGAAGGCGCCGCCGCGAAAGGCGGGCGAGGCGCAGCGCTCGGCAACCTGCTCGGGCGAGAGCGGCTGGATCGCGTCGCCCACCCCCAGCTCCTCGCAGGCGGTCAGCGCCTCGGCCCATTTCGCGTCGTGCGCCTCCGCCGTCGAGACCTGCAGATACCCGCCGGGCGTGTACCAGGCGTCGACCTCCTCCTCCGCGCAGAACTCTCCAACCCCGGTCGCCGCAGCCTGGGCCGCCCGAGCCACCGCCAGCGCCCCGGCATCCCCCCACCGCCCCCGCATGTTCGGCAGCGAGAACCACATCACGTTGCAGAACCCCCCATTCCGCCCGCTGGGCCCCCATCCACACCTTCCTGCCTCGAGAAGGACCACGCGTGCCTCCGGCTCGAGCATCTTGAGGTGCCAGGCCGCCCACATCCCGGTGTAGCCACCCCCGACCACGACGACATCGGCCCTCCGCTCACCCTCGAGCGCCGGCAGCCCTTCAACCGTCGGCGCCTCCTCAAGCCAATACCCGTGCGCGTCGTGCTTCACGCCCCCGAGTCTGCCAGGGCGCATGGGTGGGGTCGCAAACACTCCAGCGCGGCTCCTGCCGCGCGTTTTTGCGACCCCACCCATGCGCCCCCAACCCTCAGGGCGTAGGCGCGGGTTCCTGTTCGGGCGCCCTCAGCTGCTTGCAGGACTGGAAGCCGAGAAAGGTCGGGCGAATGCTGCCGTTTTTCTCGCTGAGCACCCACTCGACCAGGCCCTGGCAACGCACGACTTCCTTGGTTTTCGTCGATTCCAGGGTCAGGTACATCGAGCAGCGCACGCGATGCGCGGAGATCCGCTTGCAACCGGCCGACTTCGAGGCCAAGCACTTCGTTTCGTCGTCGTTGCTGTCTTCGCAGACCAGCCGGGTGAAGGTCTTGTTGGCCTTCGCCGCCCGCGACACTTTCAAGGTGTGGGCGCCCGCGACGCCGGCGAACAGAAGCGTTGCCAACAACGCCAAGAGGACGGCGAGCCTGGCTGACGATTTCATGCGATTCCTTTCCCGGCGAGCCTGGACCCACCCTTGGACGAGAATTATCCAACGGTTTCTATAAGAAAGTCGGGAAGTTTGCAGCGTCTTCTCGCGGCTCCGTGGGCCAGCCGGACCGATATGAATATCCTCCTCTTTAGGTAAGATGTTCCTATGACGAAGATCTCATGGAGAGTCGAGCAGCTGGCCACCCAGCGCGGCTGGGGTGCAGGGCGACTTGCCGAGGAGGCGGGGCTGGACCCGAAGACGGTTCGGAACATCCTGGCCGGCCGCGCGACCAGGGTGGACCTGAACACGATCGCGCAACTGTCCCGGGCGCTCGGCGTAGGGCCGGGATCGCTTTGGGAGGTTGGCCCCGAGGCGAGCGGGGCCTGGGAGAGGACCGCCGGCGCCGCGGGCGACGCCCGGCCCGGCGAGCTGGAGCGGGTCCTCGTGGGCGACTGGCCCGAGCTGGCCGATCCCGCCCTCGAGCGGGCTTTGCGATCGCCGTGAGTCGCTGCTACCTCGATACCAACTTCGTCTACGCGCACCTGCGTTCCAAACGGGGCGGCACCCTGGGCTCGGTAGAGACCTGGCGTGCGAAGGTGCTTGGCGAGATGGAAGACGCCGGCGTGATCAGCGCCCTCGTCATCGACGAACTCGCCTACCGCCTGGTCCTCGCCTGGCTGCGCGACGACGGCGACAGCGATCCGCTCACTTCCTATCGAAGCAATCCCGCTGCGGTCATGAGTTCCATGCGACGACGGCTCACCTCCACCTGGCGTGCCGTCGACTCCCTCGGCCTCGAGCTTCAAGCAACGAACGGCGCCGTGACTGACCGGGCGAAATCCCTGATGTCACGCCCCGCCCTAGCCCCCCGCGATGCCTTCCACGCCGCCCACGCAATCACCGCCGGCTGCACCCTGATCGCAAGCTCTGACACAGATTTCGATCGCGTCCCCGGCCTCCGGCTGCTCGCGCCTGGCTGAGTCGCCTCAGGGCGCCCCATACACTCCGCTCGTGCCCACCTTCGACGCCCTGGCCGACCTTCCCCTGGAGATCGAGGGCTACGAGCTGCAGCCGCTGGAGCTGCACCTGCCGAGCTTCGAACGGCTCAGCACCGTGATCCACATGTGGGGCGGCGGCGAGGACGGGTTGGGCGAGGACGTCACCTACGACCCGGTCGACCACATCGCCTTTCAGGACGCCGGCCCCTCGCTCGACATCACGGGCTTCGCGACGCTCGGCGAGTTCTGCGAGCTGATGGCGGAGGAGGACACCTTCCCCGCCGAGCCCCAGCGCGAGGTCTCGCGCCTCTACCGGCGCTGGGCCTTCGAGTCGGCGGCACTCGACCTGGCACTGCGCCAGGCGGGCAAGGGCCTGGCCGAGGCCCTGGGCCGCGAGCCCGGGCCGGTCGAGTTCGTCTGCTCGATGCGGCTCTCGCCCGGCGAGGACCAGCCCTCGACGATCGACACCCTGCGGGCAAAGCTCGACCGCTACCCCGGGCTGCGCTTCAAGCTCGACCCGGTAAACGACTGGACCGACGAGCTGATCGCCGAGCTGGTGTCGACCGGCGCCGTCGACTCGCTCGACCTGAAGGGCTTCTACAAGGGCACCGTGGTCGACGTCGAGACCGACCCCGTGCTCTATGCGAAGCTGATCGAGGCCTTCCCCGACGCCTGGATCGAGGATCCCGACGTCACCGACGAGACCCGGCCGATCCTCGAGCCGATCCGCGAGCGGCTCACCTGGGACGCGCCGATCCACTCGATCGCCGACATCGAGGCGCTGCCCTGGCCGCCGAAGATGGTCAACGTCAAGCCCTCGCGGATCGGCGGCCTGCGCGAGCTCTGCGAGACCTACGACTACTGCGAGGCCAACGGCATCGGCGCCTACGGCGGCGGCCAGTGGGAGCTCGGCGTCGGCCGCGGCCAGATCCAGGTTCTCGCCTCTCTCTTTCACCCCGACACCCCCAACGACACGGCTCCGCGCGGCTACAACGAATCGCAGCCGCCGGAGGGCCTACCAACCAGCCCCCTCGACCCCAAGCTGAGCCCAACCGGGTTCCGCTGGGACGACTGAAAGGAACAGATGGCCGAGAAACGCTTCGCCGACGCCCTCAACGAGCAGATCGCCAACGAGTTCGCCGCCTCCCAGCAGTACGTGGGCTGCGCCGTCTACTACGACGCGGAAACCCTCCCCCGCCTCGCCGCCTTCTTCTATCGCCAGGCGATGGAGGAGCGCGAGCACGCGATGATGATGGTGCAGTACCTGCTCGACGTCGGCGAGGAGGTTCACGTCCCGGACATCAAGTCGCAGGAGACGAGCTTCTCCGACGGCGTCGCCCCGGTGAAGGCCGCGCTCGAGCAGGAGAAGCGGGTCGGCGAGGAGATCTACGCCCTCTTCGAGCTGGCTCGCGAGGTCAAGGACTACCGCGCCGAGCAGTTCATGCAGTGGTTCGTCAAGGAGCAGGTCGAGGAGGTCGCGCTGATGGGCGACCTGCTCAACGTCGTGGAACGCTCCAAGGAGAACCTGCTGCTCGCCGAGGACTACATCGCGCGCGAGAACCCGGGAGCCGAGTCGGCAGACCCGACCGCGCCGCCGGCCGCGGGAATGGGCGGGTAGGGAGAACGAGCTTCGCTGGGCGTAGCTAGCTAGCGGCGCGCTTTTCGGGGTTCGAAACCCAGCTTGAGGTGAACCTTGCCGTTGGCCGGGGTCGCCCCTGCCCCGGGCGTCTGCCGCTTGACGACGAGCTTCCACCCCTTCACGTTCTGACGCTTCGGCCTCGAGACCGTGCCGACCTTGCAGCCGGCCGCCCTGATCATCCGCCTTGCGGCCTTCGCCTTCCTGCCGGTCACCTTGGGGACCACGCATCCCCCTGAAGGTCCCGGGTCGACGATCGGCTTTGGCACGACCTCGCCCTTCTGATCGAGCCAGATCCCCCCTGGTCCGCCGATGCGTTTGTGGACGTTTTTGCAGAATTTGACGTTTTCGGCGTCTCCGGCATCGACCGGCGTCGCGAGCATGTCGTCCCACTGCCCGGCGATCGCTCCCGGGCCGGCGAGCCCGGCGGTGAACGGCGCTCCGGAGCGCGGGCTTTCGCCGCCGCTGTTCCCCACGGTGCTGAGGGCGAGGACCGGCGGGTCCGTCGAAACGGTGCATTCTTCGCCTTCGGACGTCAGCGTCCCACCGGCCGTGCCTTCCAGCGAAAGCGCCCCGGTCGCCTGGGTGAAGCTGCCGCTGATCGTCCCGATCGCGAAATCGACGGTGACGTCGCGATCGGGTTCGGTGATGTGCGTCGCGAACTGGGGGACGTCCAGAATCCCCGACGTGATCGCACCGGTCCCGGGATCGATCTGAGCATTGAACGGCGCAGTGTCCGGGGCCGCGAACATGGCTGCGTCGGTGAGCTGGACCCCGACGTTGGCGCGGTCTTCGGTGAAGGTCATCGAGAGCGGGTCGGCGCTGGCCGGCGCGGCGCAGACTGCCAGCGCAAGAAGCGCCCCAAGCCCTATCGACTCCGCCCGCCGCATCGCGACCAGGGTAGCGCCGTGCCGTCTACGAGGCCTTCCGAGCCCACTCGCCGGCGCCGTCAGCGCTTCCTCGATCTCCATGCCCGTTTATTGGTAGCTGGGGCGGGAAGCGTTACCGGCCCGGGTCCATTGCCTCGGCGCGAAATCGGCCGATCTGGTGCGAAACCGACCGATATACTGCTACGAAATGGAAGGGTAGCTAGCTGCGAAATGGAAGGGTAAACACGTGTCTTATAGGCGTCGCGTGCTCGACATCGAGCTTGACGAGATCCTCGGATCCCTGCCCGCGCTTGCGATCGAGGGGCCAAAGGGAGTGGGTAAGACGGAGACGGCCTCGCGCAGGGCCGCGACGATCCACCGACTCGACGATCCGGGGCGGTTGACCCTCGCTGAAGCTGGCCCCGCCCGCCTGCTCGACGGCGCGAAGCCGATCCTGCTCGACGAGTGGCAGCGGCTTCCCGAGACATGGGACCTCGTCAGGCGAGCGGTCGACGACGGTGCTGAGCCCGAAAGCTTCCTCCTCACCGGATCGGCCTCCCCCGACGGCACCGGCCGCCATTCCGGCGCCGGGCGAATCCCGACGATCCGCATGCGTCCGTTGACCCTGGCGGAGCGCCTCGACGATCCGCCCTCGGTGAGCTTGACCGAGCTGCTCGAAGGTGGCCGCCCCGACCTCAGCGGCGAAACCTCGATCGGGCTCGAGGGCTACGTCGAGGAGATCCTCGCCTCTGGCTTCCCCGGCCTGCGCGACGTCTCCGGCCGGGTTCTGCGGCTGCAGCTCGACGCGTACATCGAGCGCGTCGTCGATCGTGACTTCCCGGAGCTCGGTCACGCGGTCCGCAACCCCGGCGGCCTGCGACGCTGGATGGCCGCCTATGCCGCCGCCACCGCGACGACGACCTCCTTCGAGAAGATCCGGGCGGCGGCAACCGGCGACGAGGGAGAGCAGCTTTCGAAGGACGCCGCCCGCCCCTACCGCGCCATCCTCGAACGCCTCTGGCTGCTCGACCCCGTTCCCGCCTGGCAACCGACCCGGCGGCACCTGTCTCGCCTCATGGCCGCCTCGAAGCACCACCTCGCCGACCCAGCCCTGGCAGCCCACTTGCTGGGCGCAACGTCCAAGGCCCTGCTCGAGAATGCCGAGCTGGGCCGGCCGCTTCCCCGCGACGGCACCCTCCTCGGCGCGCTCTTCGAGTCGCTGGTGACCCTCTGCGTCCGGGTCTACGCCCAGGGCGCCGAGGGGAGAACCGGCCACCTGAGGACCTTCCGCGGCGACCGCGAGGTGGACCTCATAGTCGAGGCCCAAGACAAACGCGTAGTCGCGATCGAGGTGAAGCTGAAGCGCACGATCAAAGACGAAGACACCCGCAACCTCCGCTGGCTAAAGGAGGTGATCGGCGACGAACTGCTCGACGCGATCGTCGTCACCACCGGCGACGCTGCCTACCGCCGCGCGGATGGGATCGGGGTTGTGCCGGCGGCGCTGCTGGGGCCTTGATGGAGGGGTTCGCTGAATCCAAGGCGCGACCTTCAGGTTATGAGCCTGATCCGGTGGACCCGCTCGGCTACGTGGAGCGCGTCCTTAGAGCGGTTTCCGGCCGTTCGAGATCGGCTGGAGTCTGTGGGGCGCGTTGCCCCATTTGTTGCCCCAGCGGCGCTTCGGATGAAGGGCAGATCCAGCCAAGCACTGCCTGAGAGCTACGGATGCTCGGCGAAAAGCCGGGGCATCCGCTCTTCGAGGTCAATCACCTTTACGTGCGCCCATGCTCGGCCGTGAAATCCGCGATTGCCACGTCCAAGGAGCCGAACTTGTCCTCGAACAACCCTGGGTCCGTGGGGAGCGATCCAGCCCCCAGCTCGCCTTCGACCTGCTCGTCTGAAGGAAGCGCTACAAAAGCCCAACGCCGACGAAGAACTGGCGAAAGAGCTCGGGCGTTCGGAGAGATGATGATGGCCTCCTGGCCGGTGGGCTGAGCCTAGGGCCAGGCGAATCGGAAAGTCATACCACTGACGTTTCGAGATAGAAATCGCCGGTGTCCGATCTGCGCTGGGAGCGCTTTGCGAGCCTCACGGGAGACCCGCGCAACAATTGGGAGGTCCTCTGCCGGGAGGTGGTGAGGCGCCACTATGAGCGCTTCGGGCCCCTGGCCACGCGGAAGCAGAACCCGGGCGTCGAGTTTCACGTCAAGGTCGAAGCCGGAGGCTGCGACCTAGGTGGACCCGGCCGCCACTGGGGCTGGCAGTGCAAATGGTTCGACGACCAAACGCTGAAACGGGACGGGAGCCTGCTCGCAGCTCAGCGGACGGCGATCGAGGACTCGATCGAGAAGACCGTCCGACACGTACCCGGTCTAACCGATTGGGTCCTCTGGACCCGGGAGAAGTTCACCGCCGCGGACGCCCGCTGGCTTGCTGACCTTGATGCCCCGTTCACCCTCCACCACTGGGATGGAGAGACGCTGATCGGCCTGCTGACGGGCCCCGCCGAAGCACTGAGGCAGTCCTGGTTCGGATCCTTGACCCTAAGCCGCGAGGAGCTCACCCGGCGGCGATGCACCGCGATGGCGCCAATCGCCCACCGGTACGTCGAGGAGCTCCATATCCTGACCCCCACCCAGAGAGACGTGGAAGCACGCCTCATGGAACCGCTCCCGGAAGATGAGCTGAGCAGCATCCTGGTGGAGCTCGAAGCCACCTACGAGGGCCTACAGGAGACGCTCCATCTAGCGAGTGAAGAGCAGATGGAGCAAATGCACCTGGATCTCATGCAGGCCCTCGGGACTGCAACCGAGAGCCTTGGCGAACTGCGCGACCGGCTATCGGAAGGGCTGAAGCCGTCGAGAGAGGAACTCGAAAGGGCCGACGCACTAACCGAAAGCCCGAGGGATGACGAGCTCTGGGGCGATCACGAGCTGGATTTCGAGTACGCCGACGATGCGTCCCGTCGGCAAGAAGAAGGATTCCTGGCCCTGCGACGGGTCAGGCGATTCCTGAAGATCGCGGCCCTGAGCTTCGGTCGGCCGATGATCGTGGCTTCGGGCTCGGCCGGTGCCGGCAAGACCCATCTGTCAGCGAATATCACCGGGCCGTCCGCCAAGGCGCAGGGCGTGTTGCTCCTCGGAAGTCAGTTCTCCTCGGGCATCGAGGACGACGACCTCGCCCGCCACAGCGGCCTGGCGGGGACGCTGGATGAGTTGCTCGAGGCAATGGAGGCAATGGGTGTTCGAGAAGGACGCCGCGTCCCGATCGTCATCGACGGCATCAACGAGTCGGAGGATCCGAGCGACTGGAAGGCCGTCCTCGCCCGACTTCAATCCAGGCTCACGCAGCTCGAGCACGTGTTCGCCCTGATCACCGTACGTCCCAGCTACCGCAGGTTCTGCCTCCCCGACGACGTTCCCACTGTGGATCTGGCCGGCCTCGTCGGAGTAGAACGCGAAGCCGTCGACCGCTACTTCAGCCACTACAGGATCGACGCGACTCCGGCGGCCATCGACTGGTGGCGGCCCACCGACCCCCTTCTGCTCAGCGTCTTCTGCAGGACGGTAAACCCAGAAGCAACTCGGACGATCGACGCCGACGACCTACCGGGAAGCCTCTCCGAGGTCTTTGATGCGTACCTGGACGGTGTCGTCGCCCGGATCGCCACGACCATGGAGGTCCCCGAGGTCGAGATCATGGACGCCGTCCTCCTTCTCGGGGAGCGCTTTTACGACGCGCAGGCACGCCAGCTCGGACGGCTCGATGTGACCACGGTCCTCGGCGACCAGCGGCGAGCGAAGTGGAGGGAGTCACTGCGATTCCAGCTCGAGTCGGAGGAGATCGTGCTGCGCGAGGTGGTGGAGGAAGGCGAATACGTGATCTGGGCCTACGACCTCCTGGCGGGGCAC
This sequence comes from uncultured Solirubrobacterales bacterium, assembly GCA_963801245.1. GTDB lineage: Bacteria > Actinomycetota > Thermoleophilia > Solirubrobacterales > 70-9 > VRUE01. The sequence continues at coordinate 1,182,666 of CAWDEA010000002.1, read as the reverse complement.
GTGATCGGCAAGGGACTCCTGCAACGCTTCGACGTTCAGGATCTGACCGCCGCCACCTCGTCGACCCTGGAAGCGCACCCTCTGGTCGAAGACATACTCACCGGCATGGCCGGCATCCTGGGACGCCGTCAGATCGAGCTAGCTGAGGTGTTCTCTGAGAGCCAAGAGCTCTACTGGAGGGCATCCCTCGCCAGCCTGCGGCTTCCCCCCGAGCAGATGGGAGAGGCGAGCCTCGAAGGCTTGAGATTGGCCTTTCCGAGGCGCTCCGAGGTCATCCTAGACGCGATCTCCGGCTCCCTGCTGCGCCCGAACCATCCGCTCAATGCTCTGATCCTGGATCGAATTCTGGGCGGCCTCGACGTTTGGGAGCGAGATCTCACCTGGAGCGGCTCGGAAGCGGCAGGTCATCAGATTGCGCGCCTCTCCGAAACCTGGCGCCTGGGCGAGAGCTCGGGCGCTGACGCCGTCGCGATGGCATGGCTCAGCTGGACCCTGACGACGCCCCACACCCACCGCCGCGACGAAGCCGTGCTGGCCCTCTACAGGCTGGGGCTGAGAGAGCCCGGTCTGCTCTTTCGGCGCGTGATCGAGATGCTCAACGTGAACGATCCCGCGATCCTCGAAGGACTGCTGGGGGCTGCCTACGGGGTCGCCATGCGAGCACAGGACCCCGTCCTCACGGACCCTGCGACGGTGACCGAGCTCGCTCGGGACCTACAGGACCGACTGCTTTGCCCTGCGGCGTCCGATCCAACCCTGAACTGGCAGATCCGTGAGTACGCGTACCGGATCACGCAGTTCGCGTCATGGCTGAGCGAGGGTGAGGTCGTGGCCTCCGGGGATGCGGCGCAACCCCCGCTGCCGCAACCGAAGAGCCCACCGAATGCAGCACTGCCCGACAACGGCACCTGGGAGGAAGTTGACGCAGCAGTCGAGATCGAGGAGGTCGGAGAGGCGATCGAAGCGCTGTCGCTGAGCGCCGCAGACGGCCGCGAGCAGGAGATCGAAGGACTGGTTCGGGCAAGGATCGCGGAGCTGGGATGGGCGCGGTACTTGGCAGCCGCAGAGGAACACGAGATCGATCCGGATCAATTGAACAGTTACGCCGAGAAGTACGCTCGGGCTGGGATCCTCGATGCCGCGGGCCGGCTCTCCGACGAAGGCTCCCTGCTCGTCGATCCCGGTTCGGACGCCGCTTGGCGCCTGCCCGAACCGCGGCTGGACCCTTCGTTCCCGGAGTCGGCGCCGGTGCCCCGATTCCTATCGCCCTGGCGCGACGAGAGCGACCCGGGGCGAAAGTGGATCCAGCCCGGGCCGAGCCAGATCCTCAACGATCTGCTGCAAAGGGAGGACGAGGACGGGTCCTGGCTCCTCACCGACGCCCGGCTGGCGTTTCGACTGTCGACCGAGCCCTACGTCGGAGCCTCTCGGATACGTGGGCTACTGGCGTTGGAGGGGTGGGAATCGATCGAGGATCAAATCGCGGCACATGGGATCGACAACGACGCGGTTCCTGAGATCCACTCCGAGCACGATTGCTACGGAGGTGAGATTCCCTGGGCGCCCTCCTTCGACAGCCGAACGACCAAGCCGAACGGTGAATCTACCCCGCGGTTGGCGAACTTCGGCGGAGCCCCAGGACCACCGATAGAGCTGCTAGGAATCGGCATCGCCTGGCCCCTCCGGCGCTCTGCCTTCAACACCGCCGAAATTGGCGCCGTGCCAACGAAGTTCCTCTGCCGGTCTCTCCAACTGCGCCAAGCGGGAAGCTCGATGGAATTCATCGACGAGCACAAACGTCCAGCGGCGCGCGCCTTCTCGTGCCGGGGTTTTCAGGGCTGGTCGGGAAGCCTTCTCTACCTGCGGAGAGATCTCCTCGAACGCTACGCCGACGAGCGGGATGGCGAGTGGGGATGGGTCCTGGACGAGCACAGGGAAATCACGTCGAATCGGCGCGACCGCCCGGCAACCGGCAAGAACAAGGTCCGCGATAACCGCGCCGTGTCGTTGGCCAGCCTGAGCTGACGCTGGCCGGCGCGCCCGGGTTCAAAGCCGGCCACGCGATCACCCCCTACGCGGTCGAGAACATGGGCACGGCATCTACGACGTGACACGTCTACGACAACAACTGGCCCGACGACGACACCCGCCGCCTGACCATCAACACGAAGAACAACACCTGGAACTACTACGCGGCGATCAATCCCGGCTTCCCGCAGGCGCAGTACGAAGGCAACGCGGAGTCGAAGTCGCTGCGCCTCGCGCCGGTTAAGCCCGGGCTCGGCGTCCAGCCCTGTCCGTTCTGCGTCGGCCGCCAGGACGGCGGCTCGAAGTTCAACGAGATCCGTCTCGAGGGCACGCCGTGGACGACGCGGGCGAGTTCCGGTGGACGGCGGACCCGGCCGACCCTGACCGGCTCCTGTTCACCGGCACCGAGGGCGAGGTGATCCGGCACGACAACTTCTACCGTCGCCATTTCAAGCCCGCCGTCAAGCGCCGCTACTGCCAGTCGTGCAACGCAACCGTCAAGCCGATGACGAGCGCTGCCCGGAGTTTTTCGACAGCGGCGGCCTGGCCTACGTCCTCAGCCCAAGCAAACACGGCCTGCGCTTCCACGACCCGCGGCACACCTGCGCCGCCATGCTCATCGGGGAGGACGCGCACCCGAAGGCGATCCAAGACCACCTGGGCCACAAGGACATTCAGACCACCTTCAACGTCTACGGCCACCTGCTGCCGTCCGTCCACGACGCGCTGGGCGCTTCGCTCGATGCTGCCTACGAGGGCAGTGCTGAGCCTGACGACGACGAGGACGTGCCCCGCATCAGGCACGGCTAGCTCGACGCGAAAGAGGGCGGAACATGGGGCGGCTAAAGGCCGACAGACACAGACCGATAACGTTCGGACAGAAGGAAAAGCTATAACTTCCCGCCATAGCTACACGTTGCAAGCATCACGTCGAGGAGGGGACATGACTAAATCTGGCACTCAGAACGGCCCGCAGAAACAGCCGACCCCGCTCACCGAGCAGGAGGCTCAGGCACTGCAACTTTTGCGCAGCTTCTCGCGCGACAGCCGCCAGACCGTCAAGAAGCCGATCCGACCCCAGTTCGGCAACCGATACGTCGCGCCGACCGGCGGCTAAGCCGGTCCCAGCGCGGGCAGCGTCGAGTCCCGGTCGAAGAAAAGCTTCGACACCCCCTGTTCAGGGGCAGTCGGAACGGTCTGCATGAAGACTTCGGCTCGCAGGTACAACTCCCAGTAGGCATCCCACAACGGGTCGTCGCGCTGTAGATAGTCGATGTTCAAGCCGACTTCGTCGCGAGCCTCCTCAGCTCCAATCAATCGACCGTGGCTGAATCTCGCATCTCTGGACAGGAGGTTCTCGGCCACCTCGACCGCCAGTTCTTCCAGCTTCTTTTTCCCGAACCCGGTTTGGCCTTTGTGCTTGGCCTTCAGCTGGTATGCGGGCAAAAACTTTTTGGCGATATCGCGACTGAACTCGACGCCCCGTCGGCAGTGCTCGATGAAGGCGGGCTCCATCGTGCTCGCATTGAGGCTCTGGAGATAGCCGATTGCCGATTCCCCATTAGCCAGCGCCTCCTTCACTTTTTCCTGGGTGGTCTCGTAGGCCTGAATGAACGACTGCCCCGAAACCATGTGCTGCACGCCGCTGACGGCCGTGAGGATCTGAGGGTCAATTGGCCCTAGCTCCGACAGGTAACCCATGACGACGCTGTCTGCGCCGAGCGAGATCAGAGTCCCAGCGCTCTTGGCGTAGTTGGGGACGATCACCCGGAACTCTTTCCGGCAGTGGTCGCGACACATCTCGACGATCTTCTCGGCGGTCTCACCGGACCCGCCCGGGCTGTTCAGCATGAGGTCGAGGTAGTCGCACGTACCGATAGCGTCCAGCATGCTGCCGATCGGGGCAGCATCCGCGAGGTCGATGTTGCCGAGGCCGGGACCAGTTAGATAGGCGATCAGGCGTCTGTCGCCGTCACCGTCCTCCACCAACGGGAAAAGACGCTCCTTCGCGAGCAGGGCGTCGCTACGCCTCTGTTCCATTTCTGCGCCGGTGCTGGCGACGTCTGCCAGGACCCGGTGAAGCATCGGGTCACTTCGAAGCTTGGGGTCTTCAGGCGCACTCCCGGGCATGCCAACTCCTTATGTCTGGTGCGTCAGCCAGCTGGGAACTGCTGAGCGCAGGTCTATCGAACATGAAAAATAATCAGACAACCATCGGACGGAAAAAAGCAAACGGACCTCCGGGTTCCCGCCGGAGGCCCGTTTTCAACTGTTCGAAGACCGCTGAGAAGGAGCGGCAGACAGGGGCAAGATAGGCACCCGGTCGGACAGAACAGAATCATCGGAAATTGCAGGATCTCCAGGCGTCAGTACGCGCGGCGGAGGAAGGCGGCGCTCTCCTACGCACGGCTACGTCCCTTCCTAGCAAGGGCGCTACAAGGGCGGGACGGCTGAAGCGCGGGGCTACTCCAAAGAAAAAGGCCCCATTTCCGGGGCCTTCTCCTATAGCGGGGGCGGGATTCGAACCCGCGACCTTCGGGTTATGAGCCCTAAACGAGCGGCGGAGATCAGCGCCAGAGCGGACCGCGACCTTCGGAGCAGCGGGTCCAGTTCGAAGGGATAGTGAGCCAACATCGGATCGTGGATCGCTAATCGCCCCAAGCTCTCGCTGCGGGCGATCCCGATACCCGCAGCTCTTCGAGTGCGCGCATAACAGAGTTGCGGGGCAGGTCGCGGAGGGGGCCTCGCCACAGGCAATGCGACGGGGCACCTCCAGGGCGTAGCGGTGAGCACCGCGCAGCCACATCGTCATCGTCCTAGCACTTCTTTGCAACAGCGGCAAAATCAGCGATATAGGAAACTATCTCCTGATATTCTCTTTTTATGACCGTTGCAAACAACCGCTATACGGGCCAAACCCTCATGGCTCAGGCCGTCGCCTGGCTCGAGGACTGCCTGCCGCGAGGCTGGAACGTCGAGGTCTCACCCGCCCGCAGCCCCGATCTCTCCGTGCCACCGGAGGAGGGGAAGATCTCGCTCAGGGACCCCGATGGGAGGGTCGCCACGGTCGCGGTCGAGGAAAGGCAGTCGATATCCCCACGGGGAGTCATCGAGCTGCTGCCTCAGGTGCGGAAGGCGCGCAACATGGGCGCGGAGCTGCCGCTCCTGGTCATCGCCCCCTGGATCAGCAGGCGCACGCAGAAGCTCCTCTCCGAACAGGACATCAACTACATCGACCTGACCGGGAACGCCCTCTTGCGCGTCGACAACCCGTCGGTCTTCGTGCGGACGGAGGGCTCCGCGCGCAACCCGGCGCCCAAAGACCGCGGCCAGGTACGGCTCCGCGGCGCCAAGGCCGGCCGCCTGATCCGGCTGCTGGCCGACGTCCGGCCGCCATACGGCGTGGGCGAACTGGCCAAAGCCGCGGGGCTCGCACCGGGGTACGTCTCACGGCTGCTGGACGCCCTCTACCGCGAAGCCCTGGTGGAGCGCTCGCCTCGCGGCCCGGTCGAGAGCGTCGACATCGCCGGACTCCTGCGCAGGTGGGCCACCTCGTACGAAGTCTTCAAGAGCAATCCCGCGCGGGCGGGGTTCATCGCTCCTTCAGGCCTGGATGAGGTGCTGATGGCCCTGCGGAAAGAAGGCACGACCGGAAAGCTGGCAATAACGGGCTCGGTCGCCGCGCATCGCCTGGCGCCGGTGACCGCCCCCGCGATGCTGCTTGCCTACAGCGATTCCCCAGCCGAGGTCGCCACCCGGCTCGGCCTGCTGGAAGCCGAAGAGGGAGCGAACGTCATCCTCCTGCAGCCCTTCGACCCCGTGGTGTGGGAGCGCGGTGCGAGCGAAGAGGGCCTTCGGTTCGCCGCGCCCTCCCAGGTCGCGGTCGACTGCCTGACGGGCAACGGGCGGATGCCGGCTGAGGGCGAGGCCCTGCTGGAATGGATGCTGACGAATGAGCTCGAGTGGCGAGCCGAGTCGCTGTAGGCGGGGGCGAAAACTTTGGTGGTCGGAAAAGCCGCGATCCGGCTACCCCAACCACCCCGCCCTCTTGCGCATCGATTTGATCCGCCTGAACTCGGCGATGTCCTCGCGCAGGGCGGCCGGCGCAGGGGCTGGGAGAAACCTCGCCGGCAGGGGTGACTCGACCACGCCGGTTTCGGAGCTCGTGACCTTGTAGGCGCGGGCGCCGCGGCGGGCGGTGATCGCCGAGGGGGGGCCGGTGCCCTCCCAGAGGAGGCCGGCGTAGTCGTCGAGGCCGTAGCCGTCGGGGATGCCGCCGGCGACGGCGTCGAGGTAGGCCGCGCGGCGCTCGGGCTCGTTGTTGTAGTGAACGCAGAGGCTGCCGCCGAGCAGCCCCAGCCCCGCCTCCACCTCGGGGCGGCCCGAGGACTTGGTGATCCCCGCTTCGAACCAGCACATCGCACCGGCGCTCTGGCCGGCGAGGACGATGCCCTGCTCCCAGGCGAGGCTGAGGATCGCGCTGAGCTCGTGCGCCTCCCAGACGGCCAGAAGGTTGACCAGGCTGCCGCCACCGACGTAGATCAGGTCCTGGGCGAGCAGGTGGTCGCGCAGCGCCATCGGGCGCCGTCCGAGCCGGAAGAGGGAGAGGTCGGAGGGCTCGCAGGGCCGCTCGCCGAAGGCCGCGTAGAAGCGGCCGATCTGCTCGGAGGTGTCGCCGCTGGCGGTCGGCAGGATGCAGATCCGCGGCCTGCCCCCGGCCCGCTCGGTCGCCAGGCGCAGCATCAGCTCGCTGACCGCGCGGTCGGGCGGGCGCGAGCTGAAGTCGTGGCCGCCGAGGGTCAGGATGCGGGTGACCAAGACCGACCTACGCCGCGATCGCCGTCGTCGTCGACCCGGAAAGGGGCACCACCGGCAGCGGGGGATCGGCGAGGTAGGTCGTGGCCATCTGCATCTCGACGACGTGCCCCCCGACCGCGTCGAGGCGGTACCCGCGCGCCCCTGGCCGCGAGGCGACCACCCGGTGCAGCTCCTCTCCGACGAAGTGCAGGGCCGCGCCGTCCTGCGCGGCGTAGCCGGAGCGCATCCCCGAGCGCAGCAGGCCGTGGTAGGCGAGCCCGTGCTTGGACCCGGGCTGGTAGTGGACGCAGTTGCTGAAGGGCAGCAGTCCCAACCCCTCGACCCGCCGCGGCGCCCCGTGGAAGCCGCTGAGCGCCTCGGCGAACCAGCAGAGCGAGCCGGCCGAGAGGCCGCAGAGAACGACCCCGGATTCCCACGCCTCGCGCAGGATGGCGTCGATCCCGTGAGCCCGCCAGACGCCGATCAGGCTGACCACGCTACCGCCGCCGACGTAGATCAGGTCCTGGGAGAGCAGGTGCTCGCGCAGGTCGGCGGGCCCCTGCTCGCGCCGGAAGAGCGAGATGTGGCTGGCCTCGCAGGTCCCGGCCGGGAAGGCGCGATAGAAGCGGACGACGTAGTGGTCGGCATCGCCGCTCGCCGAGGGCAGGAAGCAGACGCGGGGGCGCTCGCGCGGGCAGAGCCCGAGCACGTACTCATCGAGCAGGGGATTGCCCGACTCCATCGAGAAGCCACCGCCGCCGAAGGCCACGATCTGGCGAGGCGCAGTCTCCATTGCCAAATGGTCGCGGCGCCGAGGGGCCACGTGGTTGTACAGGGGTCTGAGATTCGGCCCCGCCCGACCGCCCGCATGTACATACGCCCCTCGCCACCTTGCTTTCCGGGCCACTTTTTGGGACCCTGAGTGCCTGCAGTTCCTATGCGGCGCTTGCCAGGGAGGTGGGCCGATCGGGCGGAGACGCCTGACACACCATGCCGCGATGACAAAGCCGATCCCAACCTCTTCACCCGCAGGGCAGCGCCTGCCGGCCGCAGCCAGGGACCACCGTGAAGAGATCCTCGCCGCGACGATCCTCGTCGTCGGCCGCAAGAGCTACCGGGAGGCCACCGTCGATGACGTGATCGCGGAAGCGGGCACCGACCGTGCCACGTTCGACGCGCACTTCACCGGGAAGCACGACTGCTTCCTGGCCGCCTACGACATGGCGGTGGAGCGGCTCTTTGCCAAGGTCGACGGCAACTGCGACCACAGGAAGGACTGGCTGGAACGGGTGCGGGAGGGCCTTGCGGCGATCGTCGACCTGTTCGTGCTCGAGCCGGAGCTTCGCGCGCATCGCCGTGGTCGAGCCCACCACGGCCGGAATCGAGGTCCGCCGGCGCCACTGGGACGCGATCTCCCGTTTCACCGAGTACCTGGCCGAGGGCCACGGGCTCGCCAACGGCAGGGAATTGCCCGCCAGCATCTCGCTGATGTCGGCCGGCGCGGTCTCCGGCCTGATCTTCGAGGAACTCCTGGCGGGACGCCCGGCGAAGCTGCCCGCGCTGCTGCCCGACCTGCTCTTCGCGGTCCTCGTCCCCTACATCGGGCCGCGCGCGGCGGCGGCGGAGATGCGGCGCGTCGGACGCGGCTGAGGCCCGTCGACGACTTCGCCCTCGATGATCGCCTGGCGCAGCTTCAGCCTCAAACGGTGCAGGCGGACCTTGACGGTCCCGTCCGGCAGGCCCAGCCGGCGCGCGATCGCCTGCTGGGTCAGATCCTCGGTGTAGCGCAGCCTCAGGAGCTGGCGATCGTCCTCGCCCAGGCTCTCGAGGATCGCTTGTAGATCTGCGCGCTCGACGGTCGAGGCGATGCGCTCGTCGTCGACCCCCCCTTCCTGCACCTCGACGTCGGCGACAGGGTCGGGACGGACGCGTTCGTGCTGGCGGTAGGCCTCGTTGCGGACGATCGTCGCCAGCCACTCGTTGCGCCGCTGGCCGTCGCGAAGGGTGGCGCGCCGGCGCCACGCCCGCAGCAGGGCCTCCTGGGCGATGTCCTCCACCTCGCTCGGATTGTTGGTGTAACGGTGGGCGACCCGGACGCAGAACCGGTGCGCCTCGTCCCACTGCCAGTCTTCGCCAGGGTCTGAATTTTGGGTTGCGGAAACGTTGATTGCTCAACCGTACTACTTCTAAATTCAAAAAGGTAAAATTTAGTACTGTAACTTTCCTTACTTACTTTTTCCCCTTCTAATCCCACAGAAAAACGGCTGCAATTAACCGTGGAGTGAGGAATTGGCGCAATTAGAGGCCGGATTGCGCCGATGTGAGAAGGTCGGAAGCGAGGGCCCAGCGCCGCTGCAATCTGGGTTCGATCGCTTCGGTCTCACAAGCCGCGGTGGCGAGGCAATCGCCCCAGACGTTGGCGGCCTCGATATAGCGATTCAGCGCCCGCTCGCCCGCCCCTGCGGCGACGAGGAGGCAGCCGACGGGGAGCCGATCGGCACGGATGCGGCGGTAGGCAGCCTGCGCCTCACTCAGCTCGTCCAGATAGTCCTCATAGCTGAGCCCCACCGCCAGGTCCTCGCGCAGGGCGTCCATCGAGCCGAGGAACGGGCGCAGCTGTGCCCGGCAGCCCGTGTCTGCCGAGGGGCGGGCAACCGGCTCGGCGCCGCTCGACACCGCCGTTGCCCGCTCGGAGCCCGAAGTCGACCCGCCTCCGCAGGCGGCGAGAGCCAGTGCAAGGCTCAGCAGTGCGCCGGCTGTCGCCGCTGGGCATAGCCGCATGGGCGGAGGCTAGCCCGTCAGCGGCGGCCCAGCGTCTTTGCTGTAGAAATTCGACCGATGCCGAGAGCGCGCAAGCTCGCGACCGTGGCGGGGGCGCTCTTGACTGCTCTCGCCCTTGCCGCGCCCACCGCGAGCGCAAGCGGCAACGGCAGCGCCCTGGTCGTCGGCGACAGCCTCGCGATCCTGACCTCTCCCTACCTCGAGCGGTACCTGCCCGGCGTGCCCCTCACCGTTAACGCCGAGGGCGGCTACAACAGCTACCAGATCCTCGACCTGTTCAAGGAAAGCTACGACCCCTCCTACTCGGTGGTCGTCTTCGACGCGGGCACCAACGACAATCCTGCCTACCCCGAGATCCTCGCGGAGAACCTCGCCGCGGTTGCCGCGACCGTCGGCGACAGGTGCATGGTCGTACCGACAGTCCACGGATTCACCGTCGACGGCATCGACAACACCGGTAAGAACCGTGTGGTCGAGGCCTTTGCCGCATCGCGCCCCGGCACACAGGTACCCGACTGGGCGGGAGCGGTCGACACACACCCCGAGCTGATGCAGGCCGACGACCTGCACCCGATTGCGGAGGGAGCCGACTACCGCGCCCAGCTGATCGCCCGGGGGATCCAGGGATGCCTCGCCTTCTCATCTGCCCCTGCGCGCGAGCCGGCGCTGGAATCAGGGCCGGACCTACCCGCCGTCGCGAAGATCGCCAGGCGGCAGGCATCGGTGGCCGAGGCGATAGGGACGGAGCTGGCCCGGAATCTCGCCGTGCAGATGGCACAGCGGCAATTGCCACTGGCGGCGATGCTTACCATGGTCTCCTCCTATGCCTGAGCCCGTCAAGCGCGGCGAGCGCTACATGCCCGGGCTCGACGGCCTGCGCGCGATCGCCGTCCTCGGCGTGATCGCTCTACCACCTGGGATTCGGCTGGGCCGCCGGCGGCCTGCTCGGCGTCGGCGTCTTCTTCACCCTCAGCGGCTACCTGATCACCGACATCCTGCTCACCCAGGTCGAGCGGGGCGGGATCAAGCTGAAGTCGTTCTGGCTCGCGCGCGCCCGGCGCCTGCTGCCGGCGCTGTTCCTGATGCTGATCGTGGTCATGGCCTGGGTGACGGTGATCGGGCCGCACCAGCCGGCGGACTTCCGCACCGCCGCGCTGTCGGCCGTCGCCTACTTCAACAACTGGTGGCTGATCTTCCACGACGTCTCCTACTTCGCCCGCTTCGAAGCGCCGTCGCCGCTCAACCACCTCTGGTCGCTCTCGGTCGAGGAGCAGTTCTACATCGTCTGGCCGTTCCTGCTGATGGTCGGGGTTCAGCTTCGTCCCGGAGGCTGAAGAGCACGACCGGGGTGCGCCCGCGGCTTGCCGGCGTCACCCTCGGTCGCGGCGCTCGTCTCCGGCATCCTGATGGTGGTCCTCTACAGCCCCGCGCTCGACCCGTCGCGGGTCTACTACGGGACCGACACCCGTGCGCTGCGAGCTGCTGGTCGGCGCCGCGCTGGCGATGGTCTGGCCGAGCCGCCGCCTGCGTCGCCGGAATCACCGCGCAGGCGCGGCGGACGATCGACGGCGACGGGCGTCGTCGGGCCTGCTCGTGATCGCGCTGATGTTCTGGCGGCTCGAGCGAGTTCTCGCCGTTCCTCTACCGCGGCGGCTTCGCTCCTGCTCTCGCTGGCGACGGTGCTCGCGGTCGCCGCGCTGGCGCACCCGGCCTCGCGGCTCGGCCCGATCGTCGGCTGCCGGCCGATGCGCTGGATCGGCGAGCGCTCCTACGGCATCTACCTCTGGCACTTCCCGATCATCGTCCTGACCACGCCCGAGGGGGCGCAGGGCCGCGTCGACCTGCTCCGCGCCGTCCTCCAGGTCGCCGCGATCTTCGGGATCGCGGCGCTCTCCTGGAGCTACGTCGAGGACCCGATCCGCCACGGCGCCCTGGGCCGGCTCTGGGAGCAGCTGCGGGCGGGCGCGCTGGCGGCGGCAGCGGGTCGACCGCGCCGACGGCTGGGCGCTCGTCGGCGGTCAGCGCCCTGGTCGTCGCCGTCGCGCGTCGCCGGCCTCGCCGGCGTCGGCGTCGCGCGAGCGAGGCGAGGCGCGGTCGGGCTCCGCGACCGTGGCCAAGACGCGTCACCGCGAAGAACGTGACAACGGGCAACCGCGCGACCTCCTGCGAAGCGGTCGTCCACATCGGCGACTCGACCTCGGAGGGGCTCGTCTCCGCCGAATACCTGCCCGACCGAAGCGAGCTGATCGCCGCCCAGTACGCGCGGGTCGGGGCGACCACGCAGCACCTCGAGGTCTCCGGCGCGCGCTCGATCTACGAGAACTTCGAGGGCTTCCCAACGCCGAGGAAGTGGCCGAAGCCTGGAAGAGCGAAGGGCTTCGACGGCTGCTGGGTGCTCGCGCTGGGCACCAACGAGGCGGCCAACGTCGCCGCCGGCTCGACGTTCGGCTACGACGAGCGGATCGACAGCATGATGTCGATCGATCGGCGACGAACCGGTGATGTGGGTGAACGTCAAGTCACTCCTCGCCGAGCGGCGCCCCTACGACGACGCCGAACATGAAGGACTGGGACAAGGCGCTGCTGCGACGCCTGCGACCGCTACCCGAACATGCGCGATCTACGACTGGGCCTCCGACGTCAAGGACGACTGGTTCATCGACGACGGCATCCACTTCACCACGCCGGGCTACGCCGAACGCGGCAGGCTGATCGCCGACGCCCTGCTGGAGGCGTTTCCGAACGACGAGCCGCTGGAGATGAAGGACAGGGACGACTGCCTGATTTCTCTCTAGGCGGTTGTTGGTTGGGGGACGCCGGTGCCCCTCCCCAAAACGCTCGGCGGGAGCCTCGCTGGAGTGTTTTGGGGAGGGGCACCGGCGTCCCCTCGACAGCGCACGAGCCTCGGAGAGTTCCGGCGCCGAAACCTCCTTCGGCTCCCCGAAAGCTTCAGATGCCTGGGTGCCGTTTTCGGGCGCGCCAAGCTCTTTTATGAGCTTGGGGACCCTGGGGGCCGGTTTCACGATCTCGGCGTCACTCGGTGACGTGTTGGAGGGAGCCCGGTCGGTCGTCGGGATGCTTCTATGAAGTCAAGGGCACCTCGACGAGGCGGTTGAAGAGGCCCCTGGAGAGGTGGCGCTTGAGCGCGCGCATCGCCTCGCGCTTGGTCTTGCCTTCGCCGATCCTGCGATCGAGGTAGGCCCGCGTCTCGGCGTCATATCGCGAGCGTGCGAGCGCGATGGTGTGGATCGCGTTGTTGACCTGGCGATCTCCGCCGCGATTGAGGCGGTGACGGACCGTCTTGCCCGAGGAGGCCGGAATCGGCGCCGTCCCGTTGCAGCGGGCGAAGGCCGCCTCGCTCTTGAAGCGGGCCGGGTCGCAGGCCAAGAGCTTGGCGGCCGAGATCGGCCCCACGCCCACCTCTCCGAGTAGCGCCGGGGCGAGCGAGGCGACGAGTTGGGCGATTTCTGACTCATAGCGGGCGGCTTCAGCGCCCAACCCTCGCGAGCGGACCGCCAGGTCGCGCATCACCGCGAGCACCGCTTGCTCGGCGACCCCAGCGCCTTGGCGGGCACGCATCCCGGCTAGGCGCCGCTCGAGTCGCTTGCCGCCGCCCTCACCAAGCCGCTCGCGTAGCGCGACCGGCGCGGTGACGCGCAGCCCTTGCAGCTGGTTGAGCAGCCTTGTGCGCTCGCTCACACAGGAGCGGCGAGCCACCAGCAGCGCCGCGAGCGCCTCGCGCGCGCCGCTCGCCCTCGGCGTCGAGAGGCCCTCGCCTGCGAGCACCTTCCGCGCCGCCGCCAGGGCATCGATGCGATCGGACTTGCCTCTCCGCCGCTCACGCCGGCGCGGACGCTCCACCTCCACGACCGAGTGGCCACCGCCCTGCAGGTGCTCGCGCAGGCCGGCGCCATAGCTGCCCGTGCCCTCGATCCCAAAGCACAGCCGCCGGCCATCGGCCGCGAGACTGTCGGCCCAACGCTCCAACTCTCGATAGCCGGCCATACCGACTTCGACGACGAGCTTCCCCGAGCAGGTGCCCGAGCTCATCCAGCGCCACCGCGAAGTGGCTGTCCTTGTGGGTGTCGACTCCGACTGCGATCATCGTTTCCTCCTCATCCTCATTGACCTGGGTGATGTGGAAGGCCGCCGGACAGAGCTGTGTCGAGTGATGTCCAGGCTTCTATGAAGTCACGGCGGCATCCGTGGGCGACGGCGGGAGACAGATCCCAGAAAGGGCACTGGACGGCCAAGCGAATGTCGAGCCATCCCGCCGCCGTCCACACCCTCTTTGGGGTCTCGGACGCCACCTGTCGGACGCCCCTGCGCTCGCCCTACGGGCTCGCTCCGGGGCGTCCGACCTATCCAGCCCTGACGGGCGAATAGGTACGGGCGGAAGCTACACAGCGAATGTCGCGAAGCGGCCGCTGCACTCGTGGTTCGAGGCGCGGCGCAGCCGCGCTCTCAGATTGTCGCTAAGCCCGCGGAGCGGGCGTGCGACATCAATTCGCCCGACGACCGACCGGGCTCCCCCTACCTACCAACCTTCGTGAAGAACGCCCACCGGTCATACAAACCAAGGGCGGCGGCGAGTGTGTCGCCGCGAATCGTCGCGGTACCCCCGCTGCCGACCAGCTTCGCGTACTCGATCCGGGGCGAGTCGCCGCGCTTGGTCACGACGACGTCGCGCAGGCGCCCGCTCACGTAGGAGCCGAGGCGGGAGTCGATCTCGGACTGGGAGAAGCGGAAGGTCCAGCGGTGCTGGGGGGCGTAGTAGTCGTAGGGGTCGGCGACGCTGCGCAGGTAGGGAACCTCGGGGGCGCCGAGAAAGCCGGACTCGGTGCGGCCACCGGAGGAGGAGAAGTAGGTGGTCTGGATCACCTCGCCGCCGAAGGTCGCAACCTGACCGCGGGTGGACTGCACGGCGGCGTCGGTCCGCGCGTCCTCCACCGCGACGCCGCCGTAGACCTGGGTTCGCGTGTCGGGGTAGAGATCGAAGCCGTCGCCCCCCACGTCGGTCGAGAGCGCGATCGAGCGTGAGGCGACCGCGAACGCCCGCAGGGTCGCCATCGGCCATTCGGGCGGGACCTCCGCCGGCACCGATCCGCGGGCGTAGTTGTTGACGTTGAGCACGTTGACGACGTTCAGCGCCGAGCCGCTGGGGATTGCCTCGAGCGCGCCGCGGTAGAGGCCGACCCCGGCGATCCGGATCGCCCCCCGGGAGTCCGCGTGGAGGCGGTCGCCGCAGCGGGCGAGCAGCCTGCCCGAGCTCGAGAGCAGCCGGACCGAGGAGCCGCGCATGTGCGCCACGTAGCTGCGAGAGGGATCGAGCTCCTGGCCGCAGGCCGCGGTCGCACGGGAGAAGGAGACATCGCCAGGGCTGGTCGTGAGCAGCACGCGGACCATCGGCGCGGTGCGCATCTCGGCGATCCCGATCCCGCGGAAGTAGTGGCCGAGGATCTGCCGGTAGCCGGCGCCGTGCAGGCCGTAGCCGTAAGCGCCGTAGGCGCTCATGCCGACGCCGTGGCCGAAGCCTCCGCCGCGCACCACCCACGTCGCGGCACCGGCCACCTTCGGAATGGCGCCGGCGAAGAGGAGTCCCGCCACCAAGGCTGCGATCCAGGCTCGCCTCATCGGGGCCGAGGATACGTCTCTCTGAGGCCGGGCTAGAAGACCTGGGCGTCGAGAAAGCCGGCGACCAGGACAAGCCAGCCGCCGATCTCGGCGACGATCAGGGCAACCATGAAGGCGTGGATGCCGCCGACCGGGTCGTGGAACTGGTTCTCGGTGTCGCGCCGCCAGCCGTGGACCATGTATCCGGCGACGGCGGCGAAGAAGTAGAAGGAGAGGGCACCGGCGGCGAGCAGGTTGACCAGGGTGCTCCAGCCGCTCAGCTCGACGAATGTCGCGACCAGCAACAGGGCGAAGCTGTAGAGCAGCGCCGCCCGGTGGGCGACGTCGACGTAGGGGTGGGCGACGCTCTCCTCCGATTCGACGATCTGCCGGTACTTGAGCACCCCGAGCAGCAGCGCCCAAAGGAACATCGCCGCGGCGAGCAGAAGCACGACCTTGGTGTCTGCGCCGAGCTCCACGGGGCGAATCCTATGTTCGAGGCCCGAGCGTTGGCTAATGTCCGCGCCGATGGAGGCGGCAACCGCACCGCGGACGCAGTGGACCTTCGCCCAGTGGGGGATCGTCGTCGTCGCGACCCTGCAGCTCGTCTGGGCCACGGCCGGCCTGATCGCCGAGCCCAGCTTCGACTTCGGCGAGGGCGCCGCGACCGAGCGGGTCCTGGGGGTCGACTTCAACGGCGTCCACGCGCTCTCGGGCTTCCTCCTCTTCCTCCCCGCCTACTACTTCGCCCTGAAGCCGCGCTGGGCCGTCCTCTACGCGACCTACGTCGCGGTCGCCCTGCTCGTCACCGGGGTCTGGGCGATCTTCTCGACCAGCCCCGCCGGCATCTTCGCCTTCCCGAACAACAGCGCCGACGCCATCCTTCACATCGCCACCGGCACCGTCTTCGCGGCAATAGCCGCGATCCAGCTCGGCCTCAACCGCCAAACAGACCCCTGAGAAGGTCGAGTCTGCATTTACCCCCTCTGAGGACGGGTAAATGCAGATTCGACTAGAAGGCGCCGCTCGTCCCTGCGGCGCGGAGGGCCAGGAAGAGGATCACGCCGCAGCTGACGGCCATGATTCCCATCTCGCGGCGGACGATGGCCAGGGCCAACGACTGCTGCGCCTCTGGGGACATGGCCTCGATGTCGACGTCGCCCAGCTCGCGTTCGGCGGCGCCGGCGCGGGCGCCCTCGGCGATCAGGGAGACGACCAGGGGAAGGATCCCGTAGAGGTAGTGGATCTCGTCGGTGGGTTCGTGGCCGGTGAAGACGAGCAGGCCGCCGAGCATCGCCTGGACGAAGACCGCCGCCTGCGCTCCCCGCAACAGGTACCAAAAAGGGATCGAGGCCTGGGAGCGCAACCAGGCCACGCCGCCGAAGCCGAAAGCGACGGCATTGAGGAGGATCACGGCGCAGCCGACGACGAGGTGGACCTCGGGCACGGCTATTTCCTCCTAAGAGGGTCGGGATTCGGCTTGTTGATGCGAAAAATCACTATGTAGCAATCTGTTACAAGGTGGGTGTATAAAGGCGGTTGCAGGCGGTGGGGCGCCAACCTACGAGGTGCCCCGCGAGTCGCCCGCGCCAACCTCGAAATACCAGTGCTGAAGAGCTACCTGCCGATTCTCGTCTTCGCCTTCCTCGGCGTCACCGTTGGGGGGGCTTTCGCGATGCTCAACCACGTGATCGGGCCGAAGCGCCCGAAGCGCCCGACCGCGGCGAGCCTACGGCAAGGCGAGCCGTACGAGTCGGGAATCCCGGTCAAGGCCTCGCATGGCCTGCGCTTCGGCGTCAGCTTCTACCTGATCGCGATGCTCTTCATCCTCTTCGACATCGAGGTCGTCTTCCTCTACCCGATCGCGGTGATCCTCGAGGACGCCGACAGCATCTTCGTGCTCGGCGAGCTGGTCACCTTCGTCGTCCTGCTGCTGGTCGCCTTCGTCTACGTCTGGCGAAAGGGTGCGCTGGATTGGAAGTAGAGCGACAGACGATGCGCGAGCGCCAGCTGCGCGCCCGCGACATGCTGCGCGGCGACCTCGAGGGAGAGGAGCTGGAGCGCTACGTCGAGGAGAAGGTCGTGATGACCAGCTTCGAGAAGATGCTCGGCTGGGCGCGCTCGAACTCGATCTTCCCGCTCACCTTCGGCCTCGCCTGCTGCGCGATCGAGGCGCCGATCTCGATCGTCACCGCCCGCTACGACCTCGCCCGCTTCGGCGCCGAGGCGCTGCGAGCCTCGCCGCGCCAGGCCGACATGATCATCCTCTCGGGCCGGGTCTCGATCAAGATGGCGCCGGTCGTCCGCCGCCTCTACGACCAGATGCTGGAGCCGAAGTGGGCGGTCTCGATGGGCGCCTGCTCCTCCAGCGGCGGCATGTTCTCCAACTACGCGGTGGTCCAGGGCGCGGACAAGTTCATGCCGATCGACCTGCACATCCCCGGCTGCCCGCCGCGGCCCGAGGCGGTCCTCTACGGCTTCACCAAGCTGCAGCGCAAGATCCAGGGCAACCCCGACCAGGGCTGGCGCCAGCGCTACGACGCCGCCGGCACCGAGGAGTGGGCGCGCGGGGGACCGCGCAGCGAGCCGAGCGCCGAGGCGGCGGAGGCCTACCTCGCGGCGAGGGAGCTGATTCGTGCCTGACGCCCCCGGACTGGAGCTGATCCGGGGGGAGATCGAAGCCGCGCACCCCGGCGCCGTGCTCGACACCGGCTTCGCCCAGGAGCGGGCGGTGCTGTCGATCGACCCTTCCCACGTGCTCGACGTGCTGCGCTGGCTGCGCGACGCCCCCGGCCAGGGCTACCGCTTTCTCTCCAGCCTGCACGTGGCCGACTACCTGCCGGCCGAGCCGCGCTTCGCGGTTCACTACGAGCTGCTGAACCGCGACCGGGTCGAGCGGATCCGGGTGAAGGCGCTTCTCGCCGACCCGGGCGACGACACGCTCCCGGAGATCGACTCCTGCTGCGAGCTCTTCCCCACCGCCGAGTTCCAGGAGCGCGAAGCCTTCGACTTCTTCGGGATCGTCTTCCGGGGGCATCCCGACCTGCGGCGGATCCTGCTGCCCGAGGACTACGTCGGCTGGCCGCAGCGGCGCGACTTCCCGGTCGGTGGGGAGCCGGTGACCTTCACCTACAACGAGCGCAACTATGGCTGAGCCGATCGTGGACCGCAGCACCGAGGTGATGACCGTCAACATCGGCCCTCACCACCCGGCCACGCACGGGGTCTTGAGGCTGGTCGTCGACCTCGAGGGCGAGGTCGTCAAGGACCTGAGGCCGGTCATCGGCTACGTCCACACGGGGATCGAAAAGTCCTGCGAGGACAAGAGCTACTGGAAGGTCATCCCCTTCGTCGAGCGGATGGACTACGTCTCCTACTTCTTCCAGATGGAGGCCTTCTGCGGCGCGGTCGAGCGGCTGATCGAGCTCGAGATCCCGCCGCGGGCCAAGTACCTGCGGACGATCTTCCTCGAGCTCAACCGCATCCACTCCCACCTGGTCTGGCTGGGGACGACGGCCCTCGACCTCGGCGCAATCTCGATGCTCTGGTACTGCTTCCGCGAGCGCGACCGCATCCTCGACCTCTTCGAGATGGCGGCCGGGCAGCGGATGCACACGCGCTACTTCCAGGTCGGCGGCGTGATCGAGGACATCCCCGTCGGCTTCGAGCGCAAGCTGCGCGAGTTCATCGCCGAGATGCCGGTGCGGGTGGAGCAGTACCAGGCGCTGCTGGACCGCAACGAGGTCTTCCTCTCGCGCACCAAGGGCACCGGGATTGTCTCGCGCGAGCGGCTGCTGGAGCTGGGCGTGACCGGTCCGCTGCTGCGCGCCGCCGGCGAGCCTTGGGACCTGCGCAAGGCCTTCGACTACCTCGCCTACCCGGAGATGGACTTCAAGATCCCGGTCGGCACGGTCGGCGACAACTACGACCGCTACCGGGTGCGGGTGGCGGAGATGGTCGAGTCGACGCGGATCATCGAGCAGGCGATCGACGCCCTGCCCGAGGGCCCCTTCATCGCCGACGACCGCAAGTACGTGCTGCCGCCGCGCTCGGAGCTCTCGACCTCGATGGAGTCGCTGATCCACCACTTCAAGCTCGTCACCGAGGGCTACCGGGTGGGGCCGGGCGAGCTCTACTACGCGATCGAGTCGCCGCGGGGCGAGCTGGGCTGCTTCGTGCTCGCCGACGGCTCGGCGAAGCCGGCGCGGGTGCACTTTCGCGACCCGTCGTTCGTCAACCTCCAGGCGTTCAGGGACATGTCGGTCGACAGCTACGTCGCCGACATGATCTGCTCGCTGGGGATGCTCGACCCGATCTTGGGTGGGGTGGATCGGTGAGGGCGACGGGGGGCCTCTCCGCCGTCCAATTGCCGGTCCAGTTGGACCGGCAATTTGAGTATCCGCCCGTCGGGGAGGCCCCCCGTCGCCCTCTACGGAGCCGTCATGCCTGATCTGCCGATCGACATCGCTCTGACCGAGGGTCGCGTGCCGGATCGAGCTCCGGAGCGGGTTCCCGAGCTGCACGAGGTGGACTGCCCGGCGGAGCTGCGCGAGCGGATCGAGGAGCTGATGTCGCGCTACCCGGACCGCAAATCGGCCTCGATCCCGGCGCTCTGGGCGGTGCAGCGGCTCTATGGCTGGTGCACGCCGGAGGGGATTCGGCAGGCCGCTGCGGTGATGCGGGTGACGCCTGCGTATCTGGAGTCGGTGGCGAGCTTCTACGACCTGCTCCACACCGACCCGGTCGGGACTCACAAGGTCGCTGTCTGCACCAACATCAGCTGCTGGATGCGGGGCGGGGACGAGCTGCTGGAGGCGTTCCGGGCCGCGGCGGGGGACGACGCCGATCTCTTCGTCACCGGGTTCGAGTGCCTCGGCGCCTGCGACATCGCGCCGATGGCCTCGATCGACGAGCGCTACTTCGGCCCGCTGGAGGCCGCCGAGGCGCCAGACCGCGATCGACCAGCTGCGCGCAGGCGCCGACGTCCTGCCCGAGAAGGCGCTGGAGAAGCGGCCGCTGCCGGGAGGGCCCGATGCCTGAGACGCGGATGCTCTTGAAGAACGCCGAAGACCCGGCGCTGCGCACGCTCGACGGCTACAAGGGCTACGGCGGCTACGCGACGCTGGAGAAGGCCTACCGCGAGCTGGAGGCCGACGAGGTGCTGAAGGAGCTCGAAGAGTCGGGTCTGCGCGGCCGCGGCGGCGCCGGCTTCTCGATGGGCAAAAAGGCGAGCTTCCTGCCGCGCGGCGGGGGCGTCGACAAGTACCTCTGCTGCAACGCCGACGAGTCCGAGCCCGGCGCCTTCAAGGACCGCGAGCTGATGCAGCGCAACCCCCACCAGCTGATCGAGGGGATCGCGATCGCGGCCCTCGCCGCCGGCATCGGCCACGCCTTCATCTTCATCCGCGGCGAGTACGACTCGCAGGCCGACGTCCTCGACGCCGCCGTCGCCGAAGCGTACGAGGCCGGCTACCTGGGCAAGGACATCCTCGGCACCCGCCGCGACCTCGAGCTGGTCGTCCACCGCGGCGCCGGCGCCTACATCTGCGGCGAGGAGACGGCGCTGCTCGACGCGCTCGAGGGCAAGCGCGGCAACCCGCGGCTGAAGCCGCCGTTCCCGGCGGTGCAGGGCCTCTACGGCGGGCCGACCCTGATCAACAACGTCGAGACGCTCTCCAACGTGCCGCGGATCGTCGCCAACGGCGCCGAGTGGTTCCGCGGCTTCGGCACCGAGCAGTCGCCGGGGACCAAGGTCGTCTCGATCTCCGGCTGCGTGCAGCGACCCGGCAACTACGAGGTGGAGCTGGGCATCCCGACGCGGGAGCTGATCTGCGACCTGGCCGGCGGCCCGGCCGAGGGGCGCGAGGTGAAGGCCTTCTACCCGGGCGGCTCCTCCTCCCCGGTCCTCACCGCCGAGGAGGGGCTCGACCTCCCCTACAGCTTCGAGGCGATGGCCGAGGCGGGCTCGATGCTCGGCTCGGGCTCGATCATCGTCGCCGACGACAGCGTCTCGATCCCGCACATGGCGCTGCGCACGGCGCGCTTCTACCACCACGAGTCCTGCGGCAAGTGCACCCCCTGCCGCGAGGGCACCAACTGGACGGTGAAGATGCTGGAACGGGTCGTGCGCGGGGAGGCGACGCCGATGGACCTCGACATCGTCGCCTCGGTCCAGGAGAACATCATCGGCCACTGCCTCTGCGTGCTCGGCGACTCGATGGCGATGCCGGTAGGGGCGATGGTGCGCAAGTTCCGCGAGGAGTTCGAGGCGGTAATCGCCGAGGCGGTGCCCGCATGACGTTCCGGTGCGCTTTGTGCCACCCATGCAGACATAAAGCGCACCGGAAGGTGAGCGCATGAGTCCCGGCGGCAAGGAGATCACGCTGATCATCGACGGTCGCGAGGTGGCCGCGACCGAGGGCGAGATGCTGCACGACGCCGCCAGGCGGGGCGACGTCGAGATCCCGGTCTTCTGTTACGAGCCGAAGCTGGGCGAGCCGGTCGGCGCCTGCCGCATGTGCCTGGTCGAGATCGAGGGGATCCCGAAGCTGCAGACCTCCTGCTCGACCCCGGTGCGCGACGGCATGGTCGTCCACACCCGCACCGACCAGGTCAAGCACGCGCAGAGCGCGGTGGTCGAGTTCCTGCTCGTCAACCACCCGCTCGACTGCCCCGTCTGCGACAAAGGCGGCGAGTGCCCGCTGCAGGACATCTCGATGGGCTGGGGCCCCGGCAAGAGCCGGATGACCGACCAGAAGCGCCACTTCGAGAAGCCGGTCGAGCTCTCGCCGCTGGTCGCGATCGACCGCGAGCGCTGCATCCTCTGCTACCGCTGCGTGCGCTTCAGCCAGGAGGTCGCCGAGGACGAGCAGCTGCAGCTGCTCGAGCGCGGCGACCGCACCTTCGTCGGCACCTTCGACGACCGCCCCTACGTCGCGCCCTTCCACGGCAACATCACCGACCTCTGCCCGGTCGGGGCGCTGACCAGCTACACCTACCGCTTCCGCGCCCGGCCCTGGGACATCGAGCAGGCCGGCTCGGTCTGCACGCTCTGCCCGAGCCAGTGCAACGTCAGCTTCACCGTCCGCGACGAGCAGGTGAAGCGGGTGATCGCCCGCGACAACGCCGACGTCGACGACGGCTGGCTCTGCGACCGCGGCCGCTACGGCTTCGAGATGTTCGGCGCCGAGGAGCGGGTGCGCGGGCCGCGCGCTGCGCGGCGGGGCGAGGCTTCCTGGGAGCAGGCGATCGCCAAGGCCGCCGCCGGACTGAAGGCCGGCGGCGCGGCGAGCGCCGCGATCGTCGGCGACGCCTCCAACGAGGAGGGCTACCTCGTCCAGCGCATCCTGCGCGAGGCGCTCGGCTCGCCGCACGTCGACTCGCGGCCATCGCGCGGCCCCGTCGCGCGAGACCCTCGTACAGCTCGCTCAGCCCGAGATCTCGGCCAGGGTCCGCGACATCGACAACGCCGACGCGATCCTCGTCGTCGGCACCGACCCCCTGCACAGCTCCCGATCCTCGACCTGCGCATCCGCAAGGCGATCCGCCGCAACGGCGCCCGGCTGGCGGTGGCGACCGAGCGCCCGACCGCCCTCGACGGCGGAGCGGCCGCGGTCGCTCGCTACGCGCCGGGCGGCGCGACCGCCTTCCTCGCCGAGCTGGCTGGGGCGCTGGCCACTGCCGGTACCCCCTCCTCACTCGGAGGTCGGCGAGAAGAGTCGGGGTTGTCCCCCGAGGTTGACGGCGCCGACTCCGCAAAACGTTCGGAGGGGGTACCGGCAGTGGCCGACGTACTCCAGAGCGCTGAACGGGTCGTCGTCATCTGGGGCGAGCGGATCGGTCGCGAGCAGGGTGCGGTCGAGGCGCTGCTCGACGTAGCTGCTGCCCTCGACCTCGCCGGAAAGGACAACTCGGGCCTGCTCGAAGTCCCGGACTTCGCCAACGCCCGCGGCCTGCGCGAGGCCGGCTGCCTCCCCGACGCCGGCCCGGGCCTGACCAGTCCCGTATTGACCGTCACAAAGACGGCGAATACGGGAATGACCGGGAAGGGGACCGAGGAGATCCGCGCGGCGCTGGAGTCGGGAGAGCTCAAGTCCCTCCTGCTCTTCGGCGTCGACCCCTTGCGCGACTTCCCGGACACCCAGGCCTGGAAGAACGCTCTCGCCGCAGCCGACCACGTCGTCGCTTCTCGACCTTCGAGAACGCCACCACCGCGATGGCCGACGTGGTCTTCCCGCTGGAGACCCACGCCGAGAAAGACGGCACGGTCACCCACCCCGACGGCCGCCTCCAGCGCGTTCGCCCCAGCGCTTCAAGGCCGGGCGACATCCGTCCGAACTGGGGCGTCCTTGCGGAGTTGTCCCTCGCCCTCGGCCACGACACCGGCATCTCGTCCCAGCCCTCAGCTTTCGCAGCCCTGACCGAAGCGGTCCCCTTCTACGCCGGAATCACCGACGCCGACATCGGCGGCCGAGGCATCCGCTGGCAAGACACCCCCGCTCGCGCAAACACTCCCGAGCCGACTGAGGCGCCCGGGGCGGGGTCCCCAAAACACTCCAACGAGGCTCCCGCCGAGCGTTTTGGGGACCCCGCCCCGGGCGCCCTAGCCCTCGCGACCTACCGCGATCTGTGGGCCGGACCGATCACGGAGCTGAATCCTCCCCTGCGGTTCCTGGCCCCGCAGCAGCGTGTTGAGCTATCCGTATCCGACGCCGAGCGGCTTGGGCTGAAGAGCGGGGACGCGGTGCGGGTCTCCCAGAACGGGACGAGCTTGGGCGCTCGCGTGGCTATCAGGGAGCGCGTGCCCGAGGGAGTTTGCTTCCTCATCGAGGGCACCGCCGAGGCCAACGCCAACGCCCTGCTCAACGGCAGCCCGGTCTCCGTCCAGATCGAGAAGACTGCCGCTCCCTGATGCTGCCCCTCGCCGACACACAGCTCGTCGAAGCGACCTGGATCATGGTCGTCAAGAGCGCTTGTCATCTTCGGCGTGATCTTCGCGATCCTGCCGCTGATGACGGTGCTGGAGCGCAAGCTGATCGGCCGCTTCCAGCACCGCTACGGCCCCAACCGGGTCGGCCCCTTCGGCATCCTGCAGCCGCTCGCCGACGTCGGCAAGCTGCTCTCCAAGGAGGCCTTTCGGCCGGCGAACGCGATCCCGACCCTGTTCATCCTCGGCCCGCTGCTGCCGGTCCTCTCCGGCGTCCTGGCACTGGCGATCATCCCCTGGGGCGACGTCCAGGACGGCGTCGGCCTCTACGGGATCGACGTGCCGATCGGCATCCTCTACTTCTTCGCCGTCGGCTCGATCGCCTTCTACGGCCTGCTGCTCGGCGGCTGGTCCTCGGGCTCCAAGTACAGCCTGCTCGGAGCGATGCGCGGCGCCGCGCAGCTGATCTCCTACGAGGTCGCGATGGGCCTGGCGCTGCTCGGCGTGATCATGATGGGCGGCTCGCTCTCGCTGGTCGACATCGTCCACGCCCAGGGCGCGATCTGGTTCGTCGTCCCCCAGTTCGTCGGCTTCCTGATCTTCATGCTGGCCGGCTTCGCCGAGACCAACCGCACCCCGTTCGACATGCCCGAGGCCGACGCCGAACTCGTTCAGGGATTCATGACCGAGTACGGCGGGCATGCGCTTCGGCAGCTTCCTCCTGGTCGAATACATGGAGATCATCGTCGTCTCCGGGCGTCGCCGCAGCGATGTTCCTCGGCGGCTGGATGGGTCCCGGCCCGAGCTTCCTCGACCCGATCTGGATGCTGGCGAAGATGTTCGGCCTCGTCCTCTTCTTCATCTGGGTGCGGGCGACGCTGCCGCGCCTGCGCTACGACCAGCTGATGAGCCTCGGCTGGAAGGTGCTGCTGCCGCTGGCGACGCTGAACGTCCTCGTCACCGCGGTCCTGGTGGTGGTCACATGACCGAGTTCCCGTACCTGAAGGACCAGGACGTGGTCGAGGTCCAGCGCGGGCCCGAGCCGGGCGGGGTCGGCGGCGCCTACCGCGCCTTCGGCGAGACCCTGCGCGGGCTGAAGACGACGATGGCGCGCCTGATCGAGGGGCCGCTGACGATCCAGTACCCCGAGGAGAAGACGCCCGTCTACCCGCGCTTCCGCGGCCGCCACAAGCTGCACAAGTTCGAGGACACCGGGCTGGAGAAGTGCGTCGGCTGCTCGCTCTGCGCCGCCGCCTGCCCGGCCGACTGCATCCGCGTCGTCGCCGCCGAGAACATCCCCGGCGATCGGGTCTCGGCCGGCGAGCGCTACGCCGCCGTCTACGAGATCAACCTCTCGCGCTGCATCTTCTGCGGCTACTGCGAGATCGCCTGCCCCTTCGACGCGATCACGATGGGCCACGACTACGAGATGGCCGACTACGACCGCGCGGACCTGATCTTCACCAAGGAGATGCTGCTGGCCGAGCCGATCGAGCGCACCCCGCTGCGGGCGGAGGGCGAGTAAGTGGAAGCGGTCCTCTTCTTCGCCGCGGCCCTCGGCGCCCTCGGCGGCGCCATCGGCGTCGTCGCCCTGCGCAACCCCTTCTACGGGGTCCTCGCCCTGATCGTCCACCTCTTCTCCCTGGCGGTCCTCTTCCTCCTGCTCACCGCGGCCTTCGTCGCCGCCGCGCAAGTCGTCGTCTACGCCGGCGCGGTCATGGTCCTCTACGTCTTCGTCGTCGCCTACGTCGGCGGCGGACGTCGAGCCGACCTGGGAGCCGATCCCCGGCCAGCGCTTCCTCGCCCCGCTGATGGGCGCCGCGCTCTTCATCGAGCTCTCGATAGCCGTCCTCGGCTCCTCCCTGACCGCCCTCGGCACCGAGGGCCCCGACATCGGTGCCGGCTTCGGCGACCCCGCCGCGATCGGCAAGCTCCTCCTGGAAGACTTCCTCCTCGCCTTCGAGGCCTCCTCGATCCTCCTCCTCCTCGCCGCGGTCGGCGCGGTGGTGCTGGCGGGTCGCCGTGCAGAGGACGCCTCGTGAACATCGAGTGGTACATCGTCCTCTCGTCCCTGCTGTTCGCCACCGGCGCGATGGGCATCCTGATTCGGCGAAGCCCGATCGTGATCCTCCTGTGCCTCGAGCTGATGCTGAACGCCGGCAACCTCGCCCTGGTCGCATTCAGCAGGATGGTCGGCAACCAGGAGGGGCAGATCTTCGCGATCGTCGTCATGGTGGTCGCCGCCTGTGAGGTGGTCATCGGCCTCGGCCTGATCGTGGCGATCTTCCGCCGCAAGCTGCCGCTGGACGTCGACGAGCTGAGGGAGCTGCGCGGATGAGCGCCACCGCCTGGGCCTGGCTGGTCCTGCTCTTCCCGCTGCTGGGGTCGATCGTGATCGCGATCGGCTTCAAGAAGCTGCCGGCGAAGGCCGCCGGGGTCATCGGCACCGCCGCGATCGCCGTCGCCTTCGCCTGCGGCGTCGCCGCGCTGCTCAGCCTGCTCGGCGAAGACCCCGAGGCGCGGCACCACGCCTCCTCGCTCTGGGACTACGCCTCGGTCGCCGGCCTCGACATCAAGCTGGGGATCTTCGTCGACCCGCTCTCGGTCTTCATGGTCCTGGTCGTCACCGGGGTCTCGACCCTGATCCACCTCTACTCGTTCGGCTACATGCAGTCCGACGAGGGCTACCACCGCTTCTTCAGCTACCTCAACTTCTTCGTCTTCTCGATGCTGCTGCTGGTCCTCGCCGGCAACTTCGTCCTGCTGATCGTCGGCTGGGCCTTCGTCGGCTTCGCCTCCTACGCGCTGATCAGCTTCTGGTACCGGCGCACGACGGCGACGAGGGCCGGGATGAAGGCCTTCGTGATCAACGTCGTCGGCGACATCGGCCTCGTCCTCGCCGCCATCCTGATCTTCCGCGAACTGGGGACCTTCGACTACGAGTCGGTCTTCGCCAAGGCCCCGGAGGTCTTCAGCACCAACGAGTGGACGGTCACCGCGATCTGCCTGCTGCTGCTCGTCGGCGCCTTCGCCAAGTCGGCGCAGCTGCCCTTCCACACCTGGCTGCCCGACGCGATGGAGGGCCCGACCCCGGTCTCCTCGCTGATCCACGCGGCGACGATGGTGACCGCCGGCGTCTACCTGATCGCCCGCACCCACGTCCTCTTCGACCTCGCCCCGACCGCCGCCGACATCGCCGCCTTCACCGGGCTGGCGACGCTGCTGGTCGCCGGCACGATCGCGATCGCGATGACCGACCTGAAGCGGGCGATCGCCTACTCGACGATGAGCCAGATCGGCTACATGATCATGGGCGTCTCGATCGGCGCCTACTAGCGCCGGCCTCTTCCACCTGATGACGCACGCCTTCTTCAAGGCGCTGCTCTTCATGGCGGCCGGCTCGATCATCTCGGCGATGGCCAACCGCCAGGACATCGACCGGATGAGCGGCTTCTGGAAGGCGATGCGCTTCACCTCGCTGATGCTGCTGATCGGCGGCCTGGCGCTGGCCGCCTTCCCGCTCACCTCGGGCTTCTTCTCCAAGGACTCGATCCTCGCCTACGCCGAGGCGCGCGGCGGGATGTACTACTGGATGGCGATCGGCGGCTACGTCGGCGCCTTCCTCACCGCGCTCTACACCTTCCGCCTGATCTTCCGCGTGCTGCCCGGCAGGCCCTGCCACGAGGCGCAGGAGCTGATCGAGACCGGGCACCTGCACCACGGCGAGCCGATCAACCCGGCCAACGAAGAGCTCGAGGACCCCGACGTCGGCTTCCCCGGCGCCCACCACCACATCGCCGAGCAGTCCAAGCCGATGGCGGTGGCGATGGCGGTGCTCGCCTTCGGCGCCCTCTTCGCCGGCCTGATCCAGGTCCCCGGCGTCGACCGACGTGCTCTTCGCCTTCCTCGAGCCGGTCTTCGCCGACTCGCCGCTGAGCCGCGATCCACCCGAGCGTCGGCGCCGAGTGGCGCGGCCTGGCGATCGGCGGCGCGATCTCGCTGCTCGGCATCGCCACCGCCTACCTGCTCTGGGTGCGCGCGGCCGGAGCTGCCGGCGCCTCTTCCGCCAGCGGCTGCGCCCCGTCTACCTGCTCGCCGTCAACAAGTGGTACTTCGACGAGCTGATCGACTTCCTGTCGTGCGCCCGGCGCTGGCGATCGGCCGCTTCGCCAACCGCACCTTCGAGCGCGTCGTCGTCGACGGACTCGTCAACGGCACCGAGGACGTGGTCAGCGCCGGCGGCCGCGTCGTCCGCCTCGTGCAGAGCGGCTTCGTCCGCAGCTACGCCCTGCTCCTGATCGCCGGCTTCGCCGGCCTCGCCCTCTACTTCCTGCTCGTCAGCTCATGACCAACTCGCTGCTCTGGACACCGCTCGTCTTCGGCCTCCTCGGCCTCTTCCTGCCGCGCCGCCTCGCCGGCTGGTGGGCGACGCTGGGGACCGCCGTGACGCTGGCGCTGGCGATCGCCCTGCTGGCCGGCTTCGACTCCGGCGCCGCGGGCCTGCAGGACACGGTCGACGTCAACTGGATCCCCGGCCTCGGCGTCGACTACAGCCTCGGCATCGACGGGCTCAACGTCTTCCTGATCCTGCTGACGACGGTGCTCTGGACCGGCGGGGACGGCGTTCGCCGCCTTCCGCGAGCAGGATCGGCCGCACCTCTTCTTCCTGATGATGCTGCTCGGCGAGACGGCGACCCTGGGCGCCTTCCTCGCCCAGGACCTGCTCCTCTTCGTCCTCTTCTTCGACCTGATGCTGGTCCCGTTCTACTTCCTCTTCGGCGCCTGGGGCAGCGACCGCGAGGGCGGGCCGACGGCCTCGGCGGCGACCCTGAAGATGATCGTCTACACGCTGATCGGCTCGCTGCTGATGCTGGTCGCGGCGATCGCCACCGCGATCATCGCCGCCGACGGCGGCCAGATCAGCTTCTCGATCGCCGAGCTCGCCCAGCAGCCGATCGCCGAGGGCAGCCAGCGCTGGATCTTCTGGTTCTTCGCCGCCGCCTTCCTGGTCAAGATGCCGGCCTTCCTCCTGCACGGCTGGATGCCGGACGCCTACCGGGCGGCGCCGCTGCCGGTGCTGGCGGTCTTCTCCGGGGTGCTGGCCAAGGTCGGCGCCTACGGCTTCCTGCGCGTCGTCCTGCCGCTCTTCCCCGACGCGACCGTCGAATTCCAGGAGGTCGTGCTGGTGATCGCCCTCGCCTCGATCCTCTACGGCTCGGTGATGGCCTTCACCCAGACCAACGTGAGGCTCGTCGCCGGCTACTCCTCGGTGGCCCAGCTCGGCTTCATCACCGCCGGCATCTTCGCCCTGTCCGCCGACGGGGCCGACGGGGCCGTCCTGCAGATGGTCAACCACGGCCTCGTCGTCGCGCCGCTGCTTCGTGATCGTCGCGATCCTCGCCGAGCGCAGCGGCACCGAGGACCTGACGCAAGATGGGCGGGATGGCGATGAAGGCGCCGGTCCTCGCGGCGCTCTTCCTGATCGTCACCCTGGCGACGCTGGCGATGCCCGGTTCGGCCAACTTCGTCGGCGAGTTCTACATCCTCAACGGCCTCTTCGACTCGAAGATCGTCTTCGCTTCGTGGCGATCTCCGGCGTCGCGATGTCCGCCTACTACGCGCTGCGTCTCTACCAGCGGACGATGCACAACCGCAAGCCGGAGGGGCTCGAATCGCGTGAGATCGCCTGGCGCGACGGCATCGTGCTGGTCCCGCTGGTGCTCTGCATCCTCGGGCTGGCGCTCTACCCGCAGCTGATCCTCTCGCGGACGGACGACGCGGTGCAGGCGTCGGTCGAACCTGCAACCTGGGCAGCTGAACCCGAGCAGAGGTTCGTCGAGCGATGAACTTCAACGCCCCGCACATCGACTACGCAGCACTGTCGCCGGTCCTGGCGCTGACCGCCGGGCTCTGCGTCGTCCTGCTCACCGCCGTCTTCAAGCCGCTGCGCCGCACAGCGCCTGCGCTGACGCTGCTCGTCCTGGCGACTACGGCCGGGCTGCTGATCTGGCAGTGGGGCGAGCCGACCGAGCCTCGTCGCCGGCGCCCTGCGGCTCGACGACCTGGCGATCGCGATCTCGCTGATCGCGATCCTGACGGCCAGCTTCGCCGTCCTCTTCTCGATCCGCGAGCCCGCCGCCGACCAGGTCGGCTCGGGCGAGTACCACGCGCTGCTGCTCGGCTCGGTGCTCGGCATGGTCCTGCTGGCGCAGGCGACCAACCTCGTCTCCTTCTTCGTCGCGATCGAGACCCTCTCGATCCCGCTCTACATCCTCTGCGCCGCCAACCTGCGGCGCGAGCGCTCGCTCGAGTCGGGGCTGAAGTACCTGATCGTCGGCTCGCTCGGCTCGGCGACCCTGCTCTACGGGATGGCCTTCCTCTACGGCGGCTCGGGCTCGACCGGCTTCGCCGGGATCGCCAAGGGCATCGCCAGCGGGCCGTCCAACGACGCCCTGATCCTCGTCGGCATCGGCCTCACCGCGGTCGGGCTCGCCTTCAAGACCTCGGTCGCCCCCTTCCACCAGTGGACGCCGGACGTCTACGAGGGCGCTCCGACGCCGATCACGGCCTTCATGGCGGTGGCGACCAAGGCGGCGGCCTTCGCCGTCTTCGTCCGCTTCTTCCTCGTCGCCCTCAACGTCGAGGCGAGCGAGTGGCAGCCGGCGCTCGCCGTGCTCGCCGCGATCTCGATCGTCGTCGGCAACGTCGGCGCGCTCAGGCAGGACTCGCTGAAGCGGATGCTCGGCTACTCCGGCGTCGCCCAGGCCGGCTACATCCTCGGCGGCCTGGTCGTCGCCGACAGCGCCGGCACCAGCGCGCTCGTCTTCTACCTCGCCGGCTACGCCTTCATGAACCTCGCCGCCTTCGCCGTGGTCGTCGCCCGCGAGCGCGAGACCCCCTACGGCGACGACATCCGCGCCGTGCAGGGCCTGGGCGCCGAGCGGCCCCAGCTCGCCTGGCCGCTGACGATCTCGATGCTCGGCCTCGCCGGGCTGCCGGCGACGGTCGGTTTCATCGGCAAGCTCTACCTGATCGAGGCCCTGGTCGAAGGCGATTACACCTGGCTCGCGGTCTTCATCGCCGTCGGCACGATGATCTCCCTCGCCTACTACCTGCGGGTGGTGGCGGCGATGTGGATGCGCCCCAGCGGAGAAGCGGCCGGGGCGACTCCCGCCATCGCCGGCGCCTCCCCGGAAGCGGACCCGATCGACCCCGAGGCCGGCCGGCGCTGGCACCTGGTCGCCCCCGCCCTGCTCGCCGCTGCCGCCGTGGTCTTCTTCGGCGTCATCCCCCAGCCCCTGGTCGAGTTCGCCGAACGCGCCGGCCTCTCGCTTTTCGGGCACTAGGCAGACTCGACGGCCAATAGGATCGGCCGGGATGAAGGTCCGGCTCTATGGCCTCCCGGGGTCGCACCCGACGATGGCGACGCAGGCGATGCTCGAACACAAGGGCATCGCGTTCAGGCGGGTCGACCTCGTCCCCTTCCTGGCGAAAGTCGTCCTGCGCCGGCCGCTCGGCTTCCCGGGGAACACCGTGCCGGCGATCTCGATCGACGGCCGCAGGGTCCAGGGGTCGCGCGAGATCGCGCGCGAACTCAACCGGCTGCAACCCGAGCCGCCCCTATTCCCCGCCGACCCCGAGAGGCGTCTCGCGGTGGAGGAGGCCGAGCGCTGGGGCGAGGAGGAGCTCCAGCACCCGGTGCGCCAGATCGTGCTCTGGGCGACGCACGCCGATGGAGCCTCGACCCGCAGCTACATGGGGCGCTCGGTCATGGGCGTCCCGGCCGCCCTTGCCGCCCGCCTCACCTCGCCGTTCGTCGCCGCGGGCGTGCGCGTCAACGAAGTGACCGACGAGGCCATCCGGGCCAACCTCGCCGGGCTCGACGGCACGCTGCAGAAGGTCGACGAGTGGATCGCCGCCGGCGTGCTCGACGGCGAGGAGCTGAACGCGGCCGACTTCCAGATCGGGGCCAGCGTGCGCCTGGCGATGACGCTCCAGGACCTGCGGCCGTCGATCGACGCCCGGCCCGCCGGGCGGCTGGCGCGCCGGGCGGTCCCCCGCTTCCCCGGCGACGCGCCGCCGATCCTGCCCGCCGCCTGGCTGCAACCACTGCGCTCCCACAGCCCGGCCTGAGGGCCCGCTCCGGGCCGTCGGGGGCGAGCCGGGTCAGAGTTTCTGGCCGACCTCGATCAGGTGGCCGTCCGGGTCCCGCATGTAGCAGCGGATCTCGGTCTTGCGCCTTTCCGGGGGCGCCAGGAACTCGGCCCCCCGGGCGCTCCACTCCGCGTAGACGGCCTCGATGTCGGCGACGCGGATGTTGAGGAAGGCGCTCACCCGGTCGAGGTCGGGCGGCGTCTCCAAGGTCACGGTCGGCTTGTCCTCGGTCGGGCCGCCGCCGACGTTGATGATGATCCAGCTGTTGGCGAGCGCCACGCACGACGGCTCGCCCGTGCGGACGGTCTCGCCGCCGAGCACGTCGGCGTAGAAGCGGCGCGAGCGCTCGACGTCGTCGGAGACGACGAAGTGGGTCAGCACGATCCCTTCATCGGGTGCGGGGAACTCGGCCATGCGGAGCCTCCTTGGGGTCGACCCGCCGATTCTCTCAGCCGGCAGGCCTTCTGGCGCTTGCACGCCGAGCGCGGATCGGGAACTATGGTGGGCCGAGCTGGAAACCAAGGGGAGGAGACGCAGTGGAGCCAGTCGAGACCGCGCCGGCCGAGGCGAGCGCCCGGCCCGGGGCACTATCCGCCGCAACGATGTGCGAGGCGTTTCAGCTGACGGCTGAGGAGTGGGCCGACAGCCCCGCGCTGCGGCTGAAAGACAGCGACTACGAGGCGAGCTTCGCCGAGTACGCGGAGGCGGTGCGCAGGCGAGCCGCGGGACTCGCGGCGCTGGGGGTGAAGCGCGGCGACACGGTCGGCTTCATGCTGGTCAACCGGCCCGCCCTGCACCTCACCGACTGCGCCGCGATGCACCTCGGCGCCACCTGCTTCTCCGTCTACAACACCTCCTCGCCCGAGCAGGTCGAGTACGTGGTCGCCGACGCCGGCAACACGGTCCTCGTCACCGAGCAGGCCTTCCTCGAGACGGTGCTGGCCGCGCGCGAGCGCGTCGGCAGCCTCGAGCACGTGGTGGTCGTCGACGGCGAGGCGCCGGAGGGGACGATCTCGATCGAGGAGCTGGAGTCGATCGGCGAGCCCGGGTTCGATTTCGAGGCGGCCTGGCGCTCGGTCGAGCCCGAGGACGTGCTCTGCTTGATCTACACCTCGGGCACCACCGGGCCGCCGAAGGGCGTGCAGCTGACCCACTCGAACATGCTCGGCGTCTGGCGGGCCGTCGACCAGATCCGTCCGGTGACGCCCGGCGGGCGCGGCATCTCCTTCCTCCCCACCGCGCACATCGCCGACCGCTGGGCGGGGCTGTACGCGCAGATGATCTACGGCTCGACTGTGTACTGCTGCCCCAACCCGCGCGAGATGGTCGTCTACTCGATGGAGGTCAAGCCGACCGCCTGGGGCGGGGTGCCGCGCATCTGGGAGAAGCTGAAGGCGGCCCTGGAGGCGGGGATGGCGGCCGAGCAGGACGACGAGAAACGCAAGGCCACCGAGTGGGCGATGGAGATCGGGTTGCGCCGCGCCGACGCCTACATGGAGGGAGGCGTCCCCGACGAGCTGCAGGCCGAGTGGGACCGGGCCGACGAGCTGGTGCTCTCCAAGGTCCGCGGGATGCTCGGCCTCGATGAGGTCGAGTCCTTCGTTGTCGGCGCCGCGCCGACGCCGCCCGAGGTGCTCAGGTTCTTCCTCGCGCTGGGGATCGAGATCTGCGAGACCTGGGGGCTGTCGGAGACGACCGCGATCTCGACCTTCAACCCGCCCGGGCGGGTGCGGGTGGGGACGGTCGGCCCCCCGGTTCCCGGAACGGAGGTGAAGCTGGCCTCCGACGGCGAGGTGATGGTGCGTGGGCCGCAGGTGATGAAGGGCTACCGCAACATGCCGGAGAAGACCGCGGAGGCGCTGACCGAGGACGGCTGGCTGCTGACGGGCGACGTCGGCGAATTCGACGAGGAGGGCTACCTGCGGATCGTCGACCGCAAGAAGGAGCTGATCATCAACGCGGGCGGCAAGAACATGTCGCCGGCCAACATCGAGGCGAAGCTGAAGGCCGCCTCGACCCTGATCGCCCAGGCGGTGGCGATCGGCGACAACCGCCCCTACAACGTCGCCCTCTTCGCGCTCGACCCCGAAACCCTCGCCGCCCGCGGCGTCACCGCCGGGGACCCCGCTGTCGCCGAGGAGATCGCGAGCGCGGTCGAGGAGGCCAACGCCCGCCTCTCCCGGGTCGAGCAGATCAAGCGCTTCAAGGTGCTCGACGGCGAGTGGCTGCCGGGGGGAGACGAGCTGACCCCGACCATGAAGCTCAAGCGCCGCCCGATCGAGCGCAAGTACGAAGCGGAGATCGAGGCGCTGTACGCGGCTGACTGAGCGGCGCCCATAGGGTCCCGCGATCGGGGTCCTGCTCACAACCGTCGCGATCGTGCTGGCTGTCGCCATCGGCGTCGGCGCGGAGAAGCGCTGGCCGGCTGGGGCCGCGCAGGCGGCGCGGCGCTCGCTGACGCTGCTGCTCTACGTCTTCCTGCCGCCGGTGATCTTCTTCAACATCGCCGCCAGCTCGATCGACCTCGACCACGGGGTCGGGCTGGCGCTGGGGATCGTCGCCTCCTCGCTCGGCGCCCTGCTCGCCTGGTGGGTGGCGAGCCGGGTGCTGAAGCTGGCCCGCTTCCAGGTCGGCGCCGTGGTCTGCTGCGTGCTCAGCGTCAACACCGGCTACCTCGGCTACCCGCTGACGGTGGCGCTGCTCGGCCGCGATCAGCTCTCGACCGCGGTGCTCTACGACGTGCTGGTCACCGGCCCCTGCCTGCTGCTCGGCGCCTTCGCCGTCGGCGCGGCGTTCGGGACCAAGGCCGGCGAAACCCCACGCCAGCGCGTGGGCGCCTTCTTCACCCGCAACCCACCGCTCTACGCGGCGATCCTCGGCCTGCTCGCCCCCGAGGCGCTGGCGCCCGACGTCCTCGTCGACCTCTCCCAGGCCCTGATCGTCGCGATCCTGCCGATCGGCTTCTTCGCCGTCGGCGCCACTCTGGCCGAGAACGCCGAGCACGGCGAGCTGCCGATGCCGCCGCCGATGACCCGGCCGGTCGCCCTGGCGATCGGCATCCGCCTCGCCGTCGTCCCGGCCCTGCTGATGCTGCTCGCGGCGCCCCTGGTCGACCTGCCCGCCGCCTACCGGCTGCTCTCGGCAATGCCGTCGGGCCTCAACTCGCTGGTCATCGCCCACGCCTACGGGCTCGACATGGAGATAACCGCCGAGGCCGTCACCTGGTCGACCGCGATAGTCGTCGCCGCTTCCCTGGTCTCGCTTGCATTCTGACTGCTTAACCGGCCGCTCGCGCTAGGGCGCGGTCGAACTGATTCCAGCTTCTCCGGCTGACGCACCGTTGCCAGACACGCCTGCCATCCTTTTCCGTCAAGGCGGCTGCCCGGACCATCGCGATCGCGAGCTCGGGTGTCGTCACAAGTTCGAGCCCTCTGTCACGCGCCAGGGCCTTCCCGTAGCCATCATCGGTAATCACGCCGAATGCCTCACCGGCAACCCGCTGCTGGATGGCGTAGAGCACCGTGGCGATCTCCCCCCGGTCCTCGTTGCGGTGCTGACCAGGCACGTGTCTTGCCTTGATGGCCGTCGCGACTTCCGCCTTCAAGTCCAAGTCGAGCTTGCGAATGGGATTGGGAGGCCAATCCTCCAACAACGCCCCAAGGGCGGGCAGATCTTCGGAAAGTCGCCGAAGCTCGGTGTGAACGTCCTCGACCATATGAACCCTGTCCCCCAGGTACCGGGCCATCGCTCGAGCGCAACCGATCCCCGCCTGACAGAAGCTCATCGGCATAGTCGAATCCGTGAGCAGGAGTGGTGTCAAGTGCCTCCACTCACTCCCCGAAGAGCGACGGCGCGCAGAGCATCTCGATGCGCTCGGTTGCGGCAGGCTCGGGAAGGCGGAGGCGCGCCTTGGCGGCAGCCTCGCTAAGCAACCCCCGGCGGACCAGGTCTCCGATCTTGGCCTGCATGGGCGCCGGAACGTAGGCACCTTGCGCATGCTCGGCCTTGATGGAATCCTGCGCCCTCATCAAGCCCAGCCTCCTCGCTACCTCGTAGTGATCTTCGGATCTCAGAGCCTCGTCCAGGCGCCTCTTCTGCGTCGGCGAGGCCAAGCGGTTCACGGCCTGCAGCCGGAACCGAGCCACGTAAGCGCTTACGTTGAATGCAAAAGCCAATTTGACGATGGTCTCTAGGGACAACTCAGGGTCGTCGTGTCGCGCAAACCAATCGTCGATGGCGGGTCTGGGCATGAGAAATGCCCCCGCAAATCGGTTCGCTTCAAGCTCAGTGCGCCTTCGGTCTCCCAACTCGATCCTGCTGTCGAGCTGAGCCCCATGCCCGAGCCAGTGGTGACCGAACTCGTGAGAAAGCGTGAATCGCTTCCGAGCCGGATGTTTGTCCTGATTGATTAGGACGAACGGCTCGCCACCGTTGAGCTGGTACGCACCGTCGATGCCGTCTTCGGGGAGCGGCACGATGAAGACGTGCAGCCCGGCCTCGTCCTCGAGCAGCCGGAGGAGATCGGGAACAGGGCATTCCAGGCCGATCCCCAAGTCCCGCCGAGCCGCCTCCGCGGCTCGGTCGCCAGTCATCCCGCCAGGGCTTCGACGCCCCGAAACTCGTCGATACAGTCGCTGAAGATCCGAAGAGACTCCCGCACAGCCTCGTTGTCGGATTCCCCCGCTCGGAGCAACGCGGGCGCCTCCGATTCCTCTCCGACCAACGCCCCGACTGTCACACCCAGAGCAGAGCTTGCAGATGCCAGCTCCCTGGCCGTGAGCGGGCGGATGCCATCCTCAATCCGGCTCACCGTGCTCTGGTTGATTCCGAGCAACTTGCCGAATCCTGCCTGGCTCATCTGTCGCTGTTCGCGCAGTTCCTTGATGCGCGCCCCCAACTCCTGGTCTGTCCTCTCGGTCATTCGGCTCCCTCGCATTGATGCGTATCTAGCATAGTCAATGGCTATATTTATATATATCTATGCAGACGGTACGATTCGTTCAGGCATGCGAACCTCTCCTGCATATTGGGCGATGTCAAGCCCTGTGCGCCTTTTGACACCCAGTCTTGGCTGTCATGAATCCCTCGCGAGCGCAGATTGATGCTGCACCACGTGGGGATCGAGGTGACGCCGGCCGACGTCGGGCGCTCGGTCTCCTTCTGGCGGGCGCTCGGGTTCGCCGAGGTCGAGCCGCCGGAGTCGCTCGGCGAGTTCACCTGGCTGGAACGCGAGGGGACACAGATCCACCTGATGCCGACCGACGACCCGGTCGTTCCGGCCCGCGGCCACACGGCGATCGTCGCCCGCGACTTCGACCGCGACGTGGCCGCCCTGCGCGAGCTCGGCTTCGAGGTGGAGCTGCGCCGCGAACACTGGGGCTCCCCCCGGGCGCTGGCAATCGCCCCCGGCGGCCACCGGGTGGAGCTGATGGCCGCGCCTCCAGAACGTTCGGCCTGAGGGTTGCGCTGCGATTCCGGGCCGGTTCGCTCCGGCCGAAGGCCTCCGTTGTACCGTTTGCGCGTGGCAACCAAGAGACCGACCGGGAACTGGACGCCCGAGGGCAAGGCCGAGAGCGCCGCCTTGCGCCGCGACTACCTGGAGCTGACCCCGGCCCAACGCATGGAGCAGGTCTTCGAGCTGTCCCGGTTCATGTCCAGAGTCGCCGAGGCGGGCCGCCGCCAG
This sequence comes from uncultured Solirubrobacterales bacterium, assembly GCA_963801245.1. Taxonomy (GTDB): domain Bacteria; phylum Actinomycetota; class Thermoleophilia; order Solirubrobacterales; family 70-9; genus VRUE01. The sequence continues at coordinate 1,144,684 of CAWDEA010000002.1, read as the reverse complement.
CGCAGTGGCTGAGCCTCGACATCCAGGGAATCCTCGAAGCCCTCGCTGCGGAGGGCGTGGACTTTCTCGTAATCGGCGGGGTAGCGGTGGGCTTCCATGGCTACGTCCGCGCAACGAAGGATGTCGACGTTGTGCCGGCCCCCGGCGCAGGCAATCTGAAGCGCCTCGCCAACGTCCTGAGGAAGCTGGACGCGGAAATCGAGGGCGCGCAGGAGTTCGAAGACGAGGAGCTTCCCGATCCACTCGACCCCGATGCCCTCGCGCTCGGCGGCAACTGGGTGCTGCGCACCCGCCTCGGTCAGTTCGACGTGATGCAGTGGATCGGCGACGAGGCACTTTGGGCAAGGCTTGAGCCAGGGGCGATTGCGACCGAGATCGGCGGACTCAGCGTCAAGGTGGTGAGCTACGAGGATCTCGTCGCGCTGAAGCAGCAGGCCGGACGGCCGGAGGACCTGACCGACTTGCAGCGGTTGCGGCGAGCTCGCGGCGAAGAGCCGTAGGGGGCGCCGGCCTAGGCGCGACTCGTCGGTTTGCCAGCCAACCGCCCGGCTACGATGCGCCGGTGCGCTACCCGGTCGAGGACTTCACCGCTGAGGAGCGGGCGCTGCTTGCCCCTCACTTCACCAACCTGGACCGGCCCGTATTCGCGCTGGTCAACCTGCCGGAGACCGTGAAGGGGGCGCTTTTTGCCCGCTATTCGCGGTATTCGGGGACGGTGCGGCGGCTCTACCTGGAGGAGTTCGCGGAGGATGCGCCAGACGGCACGCGGCCCTTCGACGGGGCCGAGGGCGAGCGCGCGGCGGGGCTCTACGAGCGCGTCTTCGTCGGCTACGGCGACGACTCGATCGCCCAGGTCGGGGGCGCCCACGTCGCCTGCGAGTTCGTCTCCAACATCCTCACCAAGCAGCTGCAGCGCGGCCGGCTCGCCGCCTACCTCGAGCAGTCGACCCGCTACATCCCCTACGACGTGCCGATGCCCGGGGGCGGCTACCGCTACTACCGCGGCGAGGACCTCGGCCCCGAGTTCGCCGCCGCGATGGACGAGCTCTTCGCGATCTACTCGCGCTCGCTGGCGCGGGTCGAGGAGTGGGCGGCCGAGCGCTGGCCGCGCGGGGACGGCGAACCCGAGGGTCCCTGGCGGCGCTCGATCAAGGCCAAGGCGCTCGACCTGCTGCGCGGCCTGCTCCCCGCGGCGACGCTCAGCCACGTCGGCATCTACGCCTCCGGCCAGGCCTACGAGCAGCTGATCCTCAGGCTGATGGCCTCGCCCCTGCCCGAGGCGCGCGAGTACGGCGGAATGATCCTGGAGGAGCTGAAGCAGGTGATGCCGAGCTTCGTCTCGCGGGTCGAGCGGCCCGAGCGCGGCGGCGAGTGGATCGGCTACCTGCAGCAGCGCCGCGAGCGCACCGAGCGGTGGGTCTCGCGGCTGGGCCTCGACCGGCGCGACGCCGGCGAGGCGGTGCCCTCGGTCGAGCTGGTCCACGTCGACGGCAGCGAAGAGGACCTGCTGGCCTCCTGCCTCTTCGAGTCGGCCGCGGTGCCCGAGACCGAGATCCTCGCCCGCATCGACGTGCTCGACCGCGGCGAGCGGGCCGAGCTGCTCGGCGCGATGGTGGGCGAGCGTCGCAACCGCCGCCACCGGCCCGGCCGCGGCTTCGAGGCGCTGCGCTACCGCTTCGAGATCGTCTCCGACTACGGCGCCTTCCGCGACCTGCAGCGCCACCGCATGCTGACCTGCCAGTGGCAGCGACTGGGCCCGGACCTGGGGGCCGGGGTGCCCGAGGAGGTGCGCGAAGCCGGCGCCGGGGACGAGTTCGAGCGGGCGCTGGAGGTCTCGCGCGGCGAGTACGAGCGGCTCGTCGCCGCCGGCATGCCCGAGCAGGCGCCCTACGCGCTCAGCCTCGCCTACCGGATCCGCTACACGCTCGACCTCAACGCCCGCGAGGCGATGCACCTGATCGAGCTGCGCTCCGGCCGCGAGGGCCACCCCACCTACCGCGCGGTGGCCCAGGCGATGCACGAGCGGATCGCCGCGATCCATCCCGGAGTCGCCGCAGCGATGAGCTTCGTCGACACCTCGCAGGAGCCCCGCCTGGAGCGAATCCTCAGCGAGATCCGCACGCACCGCAAGCGGGCCGCTACGCCGAACGCTCCCTGACCACCTCGGCCACGTCCAGGCGCTTCACGGCACGCAGGCCCGGCAGCTCGGAGAGCAGGGCGACCACGAGGATCGCCAGGCAGGCGATCAGGAAGCTGGCCGGCCGCGCCTGGACGCCGAAGCTGAACCAGTCGGTCGAGAACTGGCCCATGTAGAGCTTCGCCACCTCATAGGCGAGCAGGCAGCCGGGGAGGAGCCCGATCGAGGCGACGACGACGTTCTCGGTCGTGATCATCCGAGCGAGGGTCGAGAACGGCATCCCGGCCGCGCGCAGGGTCGCCACCTCGACCGCGCGTTCGGTGAGGTTGGACTGGATCACGTTGTAGAGGAGGGCGAAGGCCATCGCGCCGCCGAACAGCACCATCAGGCCGATGATCAGGTAATAGAGGCCGAGGTATTCGTTGACGTAGTCGAGCAGGGCCTTGGAATCGGCGAAGGCGACGACGCCGGGCAGGGCGCTGAGCTGCCTGCGCATCCGTTCGCGGTCGACGCCGTCCCGGTAGCGGACGAAGACCGAGTTGCCGAGGCCGAGGCGGTCCCCGGCCAGCCCCCGCAGGGCCTCCAGGGAGGCGTAGGCGTATCCGCCCAGCGGCTCGTCGAGGACGCCGGCAACCGGCACCTCGATCCGGCTGCCGGTGCGCGGCTCGCTGACGAGAACGGCCTGCCCCTCGGCGAGATCGAGTCGCTTTCGCACGAAGGGGCCGACCAGGATGCCGGCCGCGGGCAGCCTCGTCCTGCCGCCATCCTGCAGATAGAAGCCGTGCATCCGCGTGTCGCGCTGGAGCGCGATCAGCGCCGTCTGGTAGCGCCGCCCGTTTGCCTGCAGCGCGACCGCGACCTCGGCCGCCGGCTCGATCCTGACAACCCCCGGTACCCGGCGCACCCGGTCGAGCTCGGCAGGGCCGACCGGCCCGCGAAAGACGAGCTGGGAGTCCTGGCGCTCGACGTCCTCGTACTGGTGGCGGATCAGCAGCGTGGCGCTGTCGATCATCACCCAGGCCGAGAGCACGAGGACGAGAGCGAGGACGACGCCGGTCACGGTCGCGGTCGCGCGGCGGGGGTTGCGGCCGACCGAGCGCAGCGCCATCCGCCAGCGCACGGGGAGGCGCCGCAGGGGCGGCAGCAGGCGCTCGGGCAGGCTCATCCCGCCGCGCCGCGCCGGGGCGAAGCGCCGCATCGCCTCGGCCGGCGGCACGCTCGCCGCGATCGATGCCGGCGCCGCCGCGGCCAGGGCGCCCGTGCCCACCCCGAAGGCAAGCCCGACGAGGATCGTCAGCGGTCGTACTTCGAACACCGTCAGCGGGATCGAGAGCTGGTCGACGTAGGCGGCGGTCCACAGACGGGCCAACCCGAGGCCGGCCAGAGCCCCGAGCACCGCGCCGGCCAGCCCAGCGCCGACCCCGAAGGAGATGTAGTGCAGCACCAGCTGCCTGCGCGAGTAGCCGCAGGCCCTGAGCATGCCGATGATCGGCCGCTGCGAGGAGACCAGGCGCCGCATCAGGATCCCGGTCGCCAGCGCCGCCGCGGTGAGGAAGAGCAGCGGGAAGAGGATCGCGAGCTGCTCGAAGCTGGTCACGTCCTGCTGCAGGGCGCTGTTGGAGGGCTGCTGCTCGCGGGTCAGCACGTCGGAGGCGCCGAGGCGCTCGGCGTTCTCCGTGAGCCGCGCGGTCAGCGCCGCGTTCGGGTCGCCGCCGTCGTAGTAGATCGCCACCTGATTGGGACGGGGGCTGCCGGCGAGGGCACGGACGACCCGCTCGGCGGCGAAGACGACGCCGAAGTCCTTGGGGGCGGAGAAGACCTCCTGGCGGTTGCGCGCCGGCCAGAAGTACTCGGGGGAGGAGACGACGCCCTGGACCGAGGCGAGCAGCGGCCTGCCCGCGCCGCTCAGGACGAGCCGGTCCCCGGCGGTCAGCTCGAAGGCCTCCGCGGTCGTCTCGGTGACCAGCACCCCGCGCGGTCGCGCCGGGTCGAGCCGGGACCCGTCCACGAGGGCGAAGCGGTTGACGGCGGGTGCCCCGCCGGCCGGCATCCCGACCGCCCGGCCGAGGAACTTCTCGCGCCCGATCCGGACCGGCAGGTCGAGCTGGGTCCTGGCCTGCACGGCCTCCACGCCGGGGAGCGACCGCGCGCGGGCGGCGAGCTCCTCGGTCCGCCCGCCGGTGACGGTCAGGTTGGCGAAGCGGTACTCGGTGAACGCCTCCGCGTAGGAGCTCTTCAGGTTCAGGTAGGCGTCGTAGGTGGCGCCGAAGAGCGTGACGCCGAGGAAGATGGTGAGGACTATCGCGACGAACGAGGTGCGCTGGCGACGAACGTCGCGGCGTGCCTTCGTCCGCAGGGCCCTCACCGGCTCACCACTCCAATGCCTCGGCCGCCGACGGCTCCTCGTTGCGCTCGTCGGCGACGATCGTGCCGTCGCGCATGCGCAGCACCCGGTCGGCCATGCGCCCGATCGAGGCGTTGTGGGTGACCAGCAGCACGGTCTGGTGCAGCTCATGGCTGAGCTCGTGCAAGAGCCCGAGCACGGTGCGCCCCGTCTCCAGGTCGAGCGCCCCGGTCGGCTCGTCGCCGAGCAGCACCTTCGGTCCTCCGGCGAGGGCGCGGGCGACGGCGATCCGCTGCTGCTCGCCGCCCGACAGCTGCGCCGGGAAGTGGTCGAGCCGGTCCCCGAGACCGACCCGCCTCAACATCTCGGCGGAGCGGTCGGGGCCGTTGCCCAGCTCCGCGACCAGCTCGACATTCTCAAGCGCGGTCAGGGTCGGGATCAGGTTGAAGAACTGGAAGATGAAGCCGACCGTCTCGCGGCGGAAGCGCGTGCGGCCCTCCTCGTCGAGCCCGCTCACGTCGCGGCCGTCGACGACGATCTCGCCCTCGCTGGCCGGCTCGATCCCGCCGATCAGGTTGAGCAGCGTGGTCTTGCCCGAGCCGCTCGGCCCGAGCAGGACGACGAACTCCTCCGGCCAGATCTCGAGGTCGACCGCCCGCAGCGCCCGCACCGCGACCTCACCCCGACCGTAGGTCTTGGTCGCGCCCCGCAGGACGATCGCGGGCTCACCCTCGCGCGTCGGTTTCATCCTCCGGGTCGCCCAGCGCCTCCGCCGCTTTCTCCCCCGGCGTCGGCCAGGGGATCGCTTCGCCGGCCGCCCAGGCCGGGGGTCTGCCTCCCGGCACCCAGCCGGCGGCCAGGAGAGCGAAGTAGAGGAACCAGAGCAGGGTGAACTGGATCAGCAAGAGCAGGGCGGCGATGCCGAGCGCCATCCCGAGCGAGCCCCAGAAGCGGGTCAAGAGGCCGGTTCGCATCGCCCAGAGGCAGCTGTAGGCGAGGGCGAAGGCGAGGCCGAGCCGGCCGCCGAGGCTGAGGCCGGTGGCGATGCCGCGGGTACCTGCATCGGCAACTGCGTTGGTGGCGGCGTCGTCTTCGACCTTTTCGGACGCGCACTCGCCGAGGGCGGCGCGACCGCTGCCGAAGTCTTCGCGGAACTGGGCCTTGTCGTCGCCGCGGTCCGAGACGCATTCCCGGGTCGCTTCCTTGACGCTGAGGTCGGCGCTCGCCTTGCCGTCGGCGAATTCCTTGGCCGCCGCGTTGGTGGCGATGGCGTTGAACAGCGCCCCCCCGGCGAGGAAGAGCGGCGCCGCGACGACGAGGCCGATCAGCTGCGGGCGCACCCGCTCGCTGCGGGCCTGGGCGGCACGGAACAGGAAGACCAGGGGGAACACGAGCAGCGCGAGCCCGAGCGCTTGGAGGATGCTGGAGAAGACGATGTCGGAGCGGTGCGCGTCGGCCGCGCGCAGGATCTCGGCTTCGCCGTCGCCGCTGACCGAGCTGACCACGATCGTCGACGCGATCAGCAACGCGAGCGCGGCGAAGGTCGCCAGGGCGACGGGCATCGCCCAGCGCCGCTCGCGCTCCAGGATGTCGTCGACCGTGACGATGCCGGCGAGCCTATCCGCATCGACGACCGGGGGGCGACGCGATGACGACGCCGACGGTCATGATCTCGCTCAGAACCACTGCGCCGTACGCTACCGGCATGAGTGCGGAGCGAACCACTGTGGATGAGCGCCGGAGGACCCCCGTCGTGCCCCTCGAGGCGGGCGCCGGGCCCGAGAACCCACCCTGCCCCGCCTGCGGCGAGCCGCTCTTCGGCTGGATCGACGCGCGGGTGGGCCTGGCCGGTCCGGTGAGCCGCTGCGAGAGCTGTGGACTCGGTGTCGTCGGCTCCGCCGGGGGAGCGGAGGAGGCGCTGGAGGCGCTCGACCGCATGCGCGACGGGGAGACGATCCGGATCGCCAGCCGGGCGAGCTTCTCGGCCTGGATCGGCGGCGCCGGCTGGGCCGGGCTGGAGCCCGCCAGCCGCTACCTGTTCACGCCGGAGTCGGTGCGCCGCCTCGTCGCCAACCGCGACCAGGTCGTCTCCGAGGCCCGCTGGTCACCCGGGCGCGGCATCGCGACGATGTGGCAAACGGTCCTCAACGGCTTCACCTTCGGCCGCAACCTGGCCCTGGCCCGCCTAGGACGCGCCGAAGCAGCCCCCGCCGAGCGCCCCTGGCAACGCCGCCTAGACACCCTGATCACCGTCGTAGTAGCCATCCCGGCAATGCTCGTGGCCGTCCCCCTAGAGCTGACGGCCGCAGCCACGAGGCGCGGAAGCACGATCACGCTGCACCTGGAGCTGCTCTAGGAGGCCTCCGCGAAACGCTGGAAAAAAAGAAGGCACGGCGCTTGAAGCAGCCTGGGCCTTCTTGAAGACGGGGAGGGATTTGAACCCCCGACGCGGGCCTTTCCATGAACTCCGCTGCTCCACCTGACTGAGTTACCCGTTGCTCTTTGCATGCATAACGGCAACGCTACGTGGTGCATCACGCGTCGTCATATGACGACGCCATAACCCGAGTCGTAATGGGAGTCAGAACTTAGCGGCTATGATTGGGAATTACGCAATCTGGTTGCGTAAAACTTAAAACAGGCGTCGGCCTCCGTGGAAAGAAGAACCGACGCCTGCATGGGCGGCACTCCCGGAGCCATGGCTTCCGGGAAGCCTCTGAGCCGAGTGAACTACGCAGGGTGTGGACCCCCGCGCCCTCAGCTTCATTGCCTCCGATCTTACCGGCTTCCCATACCCCCTCCCGCCGAACCCGACCTTGCACTTGGGTCTGGGGCACGGACTTGGGACAGCGACTAGTTTTGAAGCACTTTTGTGCACGGGTTTGGGTTCAGGAAGACCAGCCCGATCCAGCGTCGCACCTCAACCTCGTAGACCCGTAATGAACCGCTCGCCGGACACAGGGAGCGGATCCTTGCCCTCGAAGGAGAGAATCATGAGCATCGAGCGGATCTTCCGTTGCGACGGTCCTGAAGCTCAGATCTCGGCTCTACTGAGCCGCATGGCTACTGGCCTAGCGGCCGCTAAGAAAGACCCTCGCGGGCCTCGCGAACCAGCGTCACCGACTCGGGGAAAAGGACGCGGATCGCGTCGCGGACCTGCATCGCCTGCTCGTCGGGGCTGCCGGAGAGGTCGAGGCGGCCGATCGAGGCGACGGTCATCTCGACCGCGAGCTTGATCGCGTTGTCGGCCCAGGCGACGCGCTGGGAGGACTGCATCTGCTCGGAGAGCTCCTCCATGCGGGCGCGAAACTCGTCCGGGTCGCCGAAAAGGTTGAAGGGGCTGCCCTCCACCCGTCACATGAAAGCAGAGACCCAGAGGCGGCACGGTCCCGTGAGGTTGTGCGCGCCACGCGCGCGCCGCCCCGCCCTAGCGTCGGCGCCATGCACCGCGGGCGGGAGGCGGAGAGGGGATCGGCAAGCGTCGAGCAGGCCGGCCTGGTCGCGCTCGTCGCGCTCCTCCTGCTCGTCGCCATCGCCGCCGTCGCCGCGAGCGGCGAAGTCGACGCCGGCCGCGAGCTCGCCGGCACGATCGGCAGGCGGATCGCCTGCGGCCCCCGCCTCCCAGACGCCTGCCGCCACCACCCGCTGGTCCCCGCCTACGGCTGGCCGCTGGCGCGGCTGGCCCGCGCGCTGGCGCCGGTCCCGGAGGCCAAGTCAGGGCCCTCCGGCCTGCCGCTGGTCCCGGTCGACTTCCGCCGCTGCCGGCGCGAGAGCTGCGCCGTCGCCGCGGGGCCGCACCTGACCGCCTCCGGGCGCCGCACCACCGCCTTCACCCAGATCGCCGACCGCCGCAGCTCGCTCGGCTGGGTCGAGCTGACCTACTGGCTCTACCGCCCCGGCCTCGGCTGGGAAGGCGTCGTCCGCCGCGCCGGCCAGGCCCAGATCGACGCGGCCGCCGGCGTCCAGGTCCTGCTCGAGGACGACCCCGCCCTGGTCCCGCTCGAGACCCTCCCCGGGCGAAACCACTACGAGTTCCCAGCCTCCGAGCGGCCACCCTGGCAGTGGGCGGTCGGCGGCCGTTACCCCGGCTGGTCGAGCTGATTTGCGATGTGGCCCCTTAACGCTAGAATGTGGCTACATGGGCAAAACGGTCGGCATAAGAGAGCTGAAGAACAACGCCAGCCGGATCATCGAGCAAGTCGAGGCGGGCGAGACGATCACGATCACCCGGCGGGGCAAGCCGGTGGCGACGATGGTGTCGACAGACGTGCCTCCGGGCCTCGCCGCCCTGATCGCCGACGGGACGGTGCGACCGCCGCAAAGCCGCAAACGGTTTGTCCCGAAGCCGGTCAAGCTGCGCGGACCGGGGCCGACAGCCTCCGAGTACGTCTCCGAAGGCCGTCGCTGAGCCTCTATCTGGATACAAGCGCTCTGATCAAGCTGCTCGTCGACGAGCCGGGTAGTGACATCGCCCATGCTTCCCACGGCGAAGCAAGCTTTGTCTCGACCAGCGCCATCACTCATGTCGAGGCCAGCGCCGCCTTGACGAGGATGCGGAAAGGCATGCGCCTATCCGGCCCGGAATTCGAAACGGCCCTTCAGAAGCTCGAGGAGCTGTGGAACCCGCTCTACATCCATGAGGTCACCGACAGGCTCATCCACGACGCCTCCGCGGCCGCGAAAGAGCACGCTTTGCGGGCGTACGACGCCCTTCACCTCGCCAGCCTCACGGCTTTCGTGGGGAGGTCGCTGACACTGGCCTGCTGGGACCACGAGTTGCGGAGTGCAGCGCGAGAGCGTGGCGTCGACCTCCTCCCCGCAGAGGCTCTGACGGACGGCCTACACAGCCGTCGATGGCGCCACCTCCTCCCGCTCCGCATCGTCCTGGGCCTGTTGGATCAGCCCCCGCCAGTCCGTCGTCCGGAACACCAGCAGGATCGCGGCGAAGCCGAGCACGACCGACCAGGCGGCCATCGCGATCTGGGTGCCGACCGAATATGAGAGGACGGCGGCGCGGGAGGGCCCGTGCAGGGTCGCCACCAGCAGCGCCTGCTGGGCGCCGGCACCGCCGGGCGTGAAGGGAACGACGTTGGCGATCGCCTGCACGCTCATCACCAGCATCACGCTGCCGACCGAGCCGCCGATGTTGAACGCCTCGAGGAAGAACCAGAAGGCGGCGAAGCGGCAGAGCCAGCCGAGGCCCTGCCAGGCAGCGACCTCGCGCAGGTAGCGGCGCGGCTGGCGCAGGATCGCGAGCCCCTGTTTGACCCGGTCCCAGAAGCGCCGCACGCGGTGGGCGAGGAGGTAGACGCCGATCGCGATCGCCGCCAGCAGCACGCCGGTGACGATCAGGAACGCCGTCGGGTGGTCAGCCCAGAAGGAGATCTCGAAGGCGGGCAGGTTCGGGATCCGGGGCAGCGGCGGCAGCAGGCCCTGGGTAATCGCGTAGAGGAGCACCAGCACCCCGACCGTGGTGTCGAAGACGGTCTGGACGAGGAAGGAGGAGGTGACCGCGGGATAGGAGGAGTGCGGGATCTGCCGCTTGACCAGGAAGACTTTGGTGACGTCGCCCGCGCGGGCGGGGACGATCGCGTTGATCCCCGCTCCGGCGAGATAGGCGGCGCTCAGGTGCGTGAATGAGATCCGCTCGCCCGGGTACGCGGCGCGCAGGACGTTGCGCCACGCCCAGGCGCGGCAGAGCTGCATCGCGAGCAGGAAGCCGAGCGCGATCGCGAACGGCGCCCACTCGATCTCGGACAGGTGCCGGAAGAACGCCGAGGCGGCGTTGAAAAACGAGTTGAAGCTGGATGCGAGATCGGCGTAGGGCACCGCAGCTACACTAGCCCGCTCGTGTCAGAGACCGACCAGCAGATCCCGGTGTCGCAGGCCCCTCGCGACCCGGCCGACGAAGCGATGTGCGCGCGCGCCCGCGAGCGCTACACGGCCGACCGCAAGAGCCGCTTCCGCCGCCGGCGCAAGCGCCATGCCGAGCTGCCGAACCTGATCATCATCGGCGGCCTGAAGTGCGGGACGACGAGCATCCACCACTACCTCGGCCTGCACCCGGAAATCCAGATGTCCAAGCCGAAGGAGCTCAACTTCTTCGCCGCGGAGCTGAACTGGGACCTCGGCCTCGACTGGTATGCGAGCCGCTTCGACGACCGCTTCAAGGTGCGCGGCGAGTCCTCCCCGCACTACACGAACCTGCCCCGCTTCGAGGGCGTCCCGGCGCGGATCAAGGAGCACTGCCCCGACGCGCGCCTGCTCTACATGGTGCGCGACCCGATCAAGCGCATCCTCTCCCACTGGGTGCACGCGACCGGCGCCGGCTATGAGGCCGGCGACCTGGTCGAGGTCCTCTCCGACCCCGACTCCTCTTACATGAACCGCTCCAAGTACTGGATGCAGCTGCAGCCCTACCTTGAGCTCTTCGATCGCGAGCAGATCGAGATCATCGCCCAGGAGGAGCTGCAATCCGAACGCGAGGAGACGATGCGCAAGGCGTTCGCCTTCGCCGGCGTCGACGAGGGCTTCACCTCCGAGCAGTTCGACCGCGAGTGGGAGAAGTCGAGCGCCAAGCAGGGCGACAAATACCAGTTCATGGAGAAGCTGATCAAGCTGCCCGGCTTCCGGTCCTTCGACCGCAACTTCGACCGTCTGCCCGAGTCGATGCGCTGGATCGTCGAGAAGGTCGTCCACGACCCCGAGAAGCCCCCAGCCCCCAAGCCGAAGCTGCCCGACGACCTCTTCGAGACGATCCGCGGCCGCTTCGGCGCCGACGTCGCCGAGCTGCAGCGCTTCGCCGGCCGCGAGTTCGCCGGCTGGCACGACTACTCCTGACCCGCTTCGCGTAGCGACCGCATCACTAGGCTCCGGGGGCCATGCGGCGCCTGATCCCTGATCCCGGCGAGACCACGGTCGAGGAGCAGCTCGACTCCTACCGGCCCTGGGAGCAGGCGCGCGAGGGCAGGCCCTTCGTCGCGGTCAACTTCGCGGCGACGGTGGATGGCCGGGCCTCGATCGGCGGGGTCTCCGGGCCGATCGGCTCAGACGCCGACACCGAGATGCTGGTCGGACTGCGCACCCGCTTCGATGCGGTGATGATCGGCGCCGGGACGATGCGCACCGAGCGCTACGCCGGGCTCTCCAAGCGACTCGTCGTGGTCGAAAGCGGACCGGAGGGCCGGGCGGACCTCCCGGCCCTACTCAACACCCTCCACGAGGAGGGCGTCAGGGCCCTGCTCTGCGAGGGCGGCCCGACCCTTCACGGCGCCCTGCAAGCGGCGGGGGCGGTCGACGAGCTGTTCCTGACCGTGGCGCCCAAGCTGGTCGGTGGCGACGCGCCCCGCATCCTCAAGGGCCCCCTCGCCGAGGTAGCCGAGCTCGAGCTCACCTGGCTGCTCGAGCAAGACGGTGAGCTATTCGCTCGCTACCGGCTCCGCTGATCCAAATTCACGATCTGTCCGGCGACAAACTCACGATCTGTCGACCTCTATTCCCAATTTGTAGACCATGAACTCCCAGATTGTCAGAGTCGATCGCGAGCGAGGAGCACCCGGCTCGGTACTTGACGTTGGACGATCCCTCGACGCTCGCGCTTGCGCGGGAAGACCCCGTCGGGTTCCTCGCCAACGCAGAGCGGCTGGCTATCGACGAGATTCAGCGCGCCCCGGACTTGTTGCTCGCGATCAAGCGGATCGTTGATGAGGAACCCGCGCCTGGGCGGTTTCTCCTGACCGGATCGGCGAACATCATCACCCACCCGCGGGTTGCCGACGCGCTGCCCGGTCGGGTCGATTACCTAACGCTCTGGCCTCTCTCCCAGGAAGAGCTGAGCCGACGCCGATCGACGTTCCTCGAGGACGCCTTCGCCGGTAAGACGCCGACCGGCGGAACGCCACCGCTCGGCAGGTCGGCTATGCGGACCGAATCGTCAAGGGTGGATTCCCCGCGTCCGTCCGCGCCGGCGCAAGCCGCCGCACGAGGTTCTTCGACGGCTATGTGGGGTCGATTCTCGGTCGTGAGGTACACGAACTGGCGTCCGTCCGGGACAGCGAGGCAGCCGCCCAGGTCCTGCGTCTGTCCGCCGCCCGTACCGCGGCGTTGACGAACCTGAGCGCCATTGGCCGTGACCTGGAAATCGATCACAAGACCGTCGGCTCGAGGCTGCGGAGTCTCGAACAGCTCTTCATCGTCCTGCAGCTGCCGGCCTGGCATGTCAACTTGGGTCACCGCGTGATCCGAACCCCAAAGCTGCACATTGCCGACACGGGACTGCTCTGCTCGCTGATCGGAGTGGACGAGCAAAGGCTGGTGGAGGACGGGGAGCTCGCCGGAGCCGTGTTCGAGACATTCGCCGTCACCGAGATCGTTCGACAGATGAGCATCGGCGACCAATGGCCAAGGCCGCACGCCCATCACTACCGCGACCAAGCCGGCAACGAGGTCGACCTGGTCGTCGAACGAGCCGGCGGCGAGGTCGTCGGGATCGAGGTCAAGGCCTCGGCAAATCCGCATCCCCGCGATGCGTCGGGCCTCAGGCTGTTGCGCGACAAACTCGGCGACAGATTCAAGGGGGGGTTCCTACTCCACCTCGGCTCCGACTCGATCCCCGTCGGGGAGCGAATCTCAGCTGTGCCACTCGCCACGGTCTGGGAATCCGGCAGCACGCGCTAGCGTTCCGGCGACCCAGCCCCGAGGAGAGGACCCAGTCGATGGACTTCACGCCGAGCCCCCAGGTCGAGACGCTGCGCGAGCGCATCCTCGACTTCATGGACGCCGAGATCTACCCGCAGGAGCGGGAGATCATGGAGGCGCTCGACGCGGAGGTCGCGCCGGGGGTCCCGTTCCCGAAGATCCTGGTCGAGATCCGCGAGCGGGCTCGCAGCGAGGGGCTGTGGAACCTCTTCATGCCCGAGGAGCGCTTCGGCCCGGGCCTGACCAACTGGGAGTACGGGCTGCTCTGCGAGGAGATGGGGCGCAGCCCGGTCGCCGCGCCGATGGCCTTCAACTGCGCCGCGCCCGACACCGGCAACATGGAGATCCTCGCCGAGCACGGGACCGACGAGCAGAAGGAGCGGTGGCTGGAGCCGCTGCTGGAGGGACGGATCCGCTCCTGCTTCTCGATGACCGAGCCCGAGGTGTCGGGCTCGGACCCGACCCTGCTGCAGGCGCGGGCGGTGCGCGACGGCGACGAGTGGGTGATCGACGGCCACAAGTGGTTCACCTCCGGCGCGGTCGGCGCCGAGCTGGCGATCGCGATGGTCGTCACCGACCCCGACGCCAACCCCTACGCCCGCGCCTCGATGATCTGCGTGCCGACCGACGCGCCCGGCTTCAACCTCGTCCGGCCGATCCCGGTGATGGGCCACGACAAGGGCCCCGGACACTGCGAGATCCGCTACGAAGAGTGCCGCGTCCCCGCCTCCAACCTGCTCGGCGGCCAGGGCATGGGCTTCGTCGTCGCCCAGGACCGCCTCGGCCCCGGCCGCATCCACCACTGCATGCGGGCGATCGGCACGGCCGAGCGGGCGCTGGAGATGATGTGCCACCGCGCCAACGAGCGCCAGGCCTTCGGCGGCCCGCTGGGCGAGAAGCAGTTCGTCCAGGAGGCGATCGCCGCCTCGCGGATGGAGATCGACCAGGCCCGCCTGCTCACCCTCTACGCCGCCTGGAAGATGGACACCGAGGGCAAGCGCGCCGCGCGCCAGGCGATCTCGGCGATCAAGATCATCGCCGCCAACATGGTCATGGACGTCCTCGACCGCGCGATCCAGATTCACGGCTCGCTCGGCATGACCGACGACACCCCCCTCGCCGCGCTCTGGCGCTTCAGCCGCATGCTGCGACTGGCCGACGGCCCCGACGAGGTCCACAAGATGGTCCTCGCCCGCCGCGAGCTCAACCGCTGGGGGAAACGCGCCGAGGCCGAGGCCGCGGGGGAACTGGACCCGAAGCACGCGAGGCGCGCGCTTTGACCCGACTTCGACGCCCGATCAGAGTTGCCACAGGGCACTGACGGGCACGGCCCAGAGCCTGTCGCCCAGCGGCAGCGTTCGCTCTCCCGCGTAGAGCAGGACACCACTGCGAAAATCCTCTCCGCGCTCGTCGCGCAATGCCTCCATGGCGCGCCAGTCACTCATTCCAAACGAGGCTCCGGCCTTCACCTCGACACACGCGATCTCTCCGCTGCGGCTCTCCAACACCAGGTCGATCTCGCGCCTGCCGCTCCGGTAGTGATAGAGACGAGTGTCCGTCTCCGCCCAGTCGGCGTGGGCGTTGCAAGAACGACATTTCAAGCGTTGCAATTTGCACGTCATTTCGGGTCCACAAGATGGTCCTCGCCCGCCGCATGGTCTGAGCAGGTATGCACATACCCGCCTGCTAAGGTATGTGCATGTTGAATCGTCGTCTTCAGGTGCTTGTCGATGACGAGCGCTATCTGCTGCTCAGCCGCGAATCGGAGCGGATCGGGGCGCCCATCGGCGAGCTGGTGCGGCGGGCGATCGACCGCGAGTTCTCCCAGGGCGGACGCGGGGCCGAGCGCGAGGAAGCGGGTCGAGCCCTGCTTGCGATGTCGCCTCCCCCCGATGGCCCGGAGCCGGACTGGGAGATCCAGAAGCGCGCGATGCTCGACGCTCCGCAGGACAAGTGGCCCGGGGCGTGAGGCGCTTTCTCTACGACACCTCGATCTTCGTCTACGCCCTCGGCGGGGAGCATGCTTACCGGGAGCCCTGCCGCGAAGTGGTGCGCCGGGCAGCCTCGGGCGAGCTGCAGGGCGAGGCCAGTGCCGACCTGCTGCAGGAGCTCATCCACCAGCGGGCGCGACGGACGGGAGATCGCGCAGGTGCCGCCCTGGCCGCTCGCAACGTCGCCAAGCTCGCCTGGTGGCACCCACTGGAGCCCGGCGACGTGCACCGAGGAATCGACCTCTTCAAGGCGCATCCCGACCTCGATGCCCGCGACGCCGTCTTCGCCGGGCTCGCGCTCAACCGCGGCATCGACGCGATCCTCAGCACCGACGGCGCCTTCGACCAGATTGCCGGCCTCGAGCGCATCGACCCAGCGAACGAACAGGCGATTGGCACTCTGGCAGGCCGGGTCTGAGTCAGTTATCTGATCTGATAATCTGTCCCAGTGACTGAGAATCCGTCAGTCGGCGACCGAGATCCACAGTTCGTCGCATTGCTGGAGTCGGCCGCGCATCTGCAGCGGCTCGTTCCCGGCGCAGTGCTGGTCGGTGGCGCCGCGGCAATCCTGTATGCCGACCATCGTGAATCGCGCGACCACGATCATGTCGTCGCAGACCTGGCCGACCGCTTCGAGATGGTGCTCGAAGCGGTCGAGGGGGACGCGGGCTGGGCCACCAATCGCGTGACCCCGGGCAAGGTGATCCTCGGGAATCTGGATGGCATCGAAACGGGCGTGCGTCAGATGATCCGCAAGGAGCCGCTGGAGGTCTCGACTGTTGCCGTGCCGTCCGGAGGAGAGGTGACGGCGCCGACGATCGAGGAGACGCTGAGGATCAAGGCGTTCCTCGTCGTCCGCCGTAACCAGACCCGCGACTACCTCGACCTCGCGGCACTCGCCGCGCGAATCGGCGTGGAGCGAGCCGCCGAGGTTCTGGCGCAGATCGATGACTACTACGCGGATCAGCGCGGCGCAGGCGACGGCATCGCCTCGCAGCTGGTTCGCCAGCTCTCCAATCCGCAGCCAGCCGACCGAGCGGTCATCGATCAGCTCTCCTCCTACCGGCGCCTGCAGGCCCGCTGGAGCGATTGGGCCGCCGTGACCGAGGTGCTTGGCGAGGTCGCGGGGCGGATGGTGATCGCATGACCTCGCTCGTCTTCCGAAACGTCGACGCCTCACCGGAGGATCCGGTTGCGGATTGGCCGCTCGAGGCGGTCCAGACGGCGCTCGAGCGAGGTGGCCTCTCCGATTGGAGGCGGCTCGCTGAGGCGATCGGCGCTCAGCCATGGGGCCCGGTTGCCCGGCGAATCGAAGCGGTTCTGTCCTACAGCCGCCCTTACGGCGTAACCGAGGCAATGCAACGCGCCATCGACCGTGCGCGCCACAAAGCGGAGCGGGCTGAGCGGGAGGCGGTCGCGGGCGAGGTCGGCCTGCTGATCTCGAGATCCGGCCTCACCCGCGCTGAGTTCGCCTCACGCATCGGCACCTCGGCCTCGCGACTTTCCACGTATGCCACCGGCAAGGTCACGCCATCGGCCGCGCTGATGGTGCGGATGCGCAACCTCTGAGCGGCTATTCGGTGCCGATCACGTCGATGCCACCCGAGGTGGCGGTGACGCCGCCGCCGCCTCCACATTCGGCTCTCGCAGCCAGGTAGAGCTCATGGGTGGTGGCTTTGCTCGGCTGGAAGCTGGCGGCGGGGCCGAGGCTGATCTGCAGGCTGAGCGGAGCGCTGCCCCCGTCCTCGACGGAACGCTGTGCAACGAATTCCTCCCCTGAGACGGGTTCGAGCGGATCGACGAGCAGGCGAACGGTTATCTCCCTGGGGGCCGTGCAGGATTCCGGGATCAGAACCTCGAGGCCGCCGATGTAGGTGTCGTCGCGGCCGGCGGGCTGTGTGTAGGCGCTGTCAGCCAACGGATAGATCGTGAACGCTTCTTCGCTGGGCAGGGCCGTGGTGGAGGTGCCACGCGCTTCGTGGACGATGCGCCCGAAGGGGGTGCTGGCCGCGTCGATCTTGGCGCCGGTCACCGCTTCCTTGGCGATCTTCGGCGTCGTCACCGCCTCGTCGTCGAGCTTGGCGCTGGTGACCGCGTCGTCGCGGATCTTGATCGACGTGATCGCGCTCTTCTTGATCTTGCGCGTCGTCACCGCATTGGCTTTGATCTTCGGCGTGGTGACGGCGTTGGCCTTCAGCTGCCTGGGCCCGACGCTGTGCTTGGGCACCTTCTGGGCAGCAATCGCCGTGGCGCCGCCGACGACGAGACAGAGTGCAAGGGTCGAGACGACGTTGGCGTAGGTGAGTCGCTTGCGGATCTGCTTCACGGGAGCCTCCTTGATCGAGCGCATGAAAGCGAGCTGCGCCAAATAGCGTCGCACTTATCTTGCCGCTTGCGCGGCCGCAGCCTCGGCCTGGCTCGATGATGGGCTACCAGGGCCTTCCTCCGTCGGCGTAGCCATTGCAGCTGCCTCTTCTGCGGCGGGTGATCGATGAGTTCCCTTGCCGGCCGGCAAGGCGTCCGCCTCACTGGCAGCGAGTTGCTGAGGCGTACTGGTCACTTTTGACTTGTTGCTGGGAGCAGGTGGGCTTCCGCCAGCCTCCACCGGTGGACTCGAACCTGCCGGGTAATCGCCCGAGCCCTTGGTCGCCGCGTCGGTCGAGTGTGGAAGACCTTTCGAGCTGCATGGCCGTCACGTGAGGACTGGCTGTCCTCTCCGTAGCCAGAGGGTGTGGTGGACTCGGATGCGGGTAGTTGATCCTTATTGCTCTCGCCACAGCTGACTAGCGAAAGCAACAATACGAGCCCCACGAACACACCCCCAAATCGCTTGCTCCTCGTTGAGAGTTCTGAGGTTAGATACATACTCGCTTATGCAGTCGGCCAATTCAGCGGAGAGGGTGGGGCAATTGCCCCACCCTCTCCTTTGCTGGACCTGATTCAGTCGAACTCGACTTAGTCGATAAACGAGACGTAGAAATTGATCGTGTTGATCCCAGCGCCTTCTTTGTCCGTCGTACGAACAGAGGCGTCGTTCCCGGCCGGACAAGACACGTACGGCTGCACCGTGGCGTGAGCAAATGTACTGGCGCCACCGCTAATCCAGTCGACCGTTGCCTGGACGCCCGAGGGGGTGAAACCGAGCTCAAAGCAGTAAACCGAGCCACCGATTTCGGTGACTGAGGCGTCAGTAATTCCCTTTGAGCGAGACTCATCAACGCCGACCCCGCCGTTGGCGTTCAAGACACGAGCGTAAGCGCGAGGCGCGGCCGTAGTAGCCGTGTTGGCATGGTTGGCGGTCGGCACAATCCCAAAGGTCGACTCGTTGGCCTTCTCGCCCGTCACAGCATCATTGGCAAGCTTGCTCGTCGTCACGGCGCCGTCGGCAAGCTTCGAGGCGTCAATTGCGGCCTTCTTGATCTTGGCCCGGCTGACCGCTTCCTTCTTGATCTTGCCGGTCGTGATCGCGTTGCTCTTGATTTCGTTGCTGCCGATCTTCGTGGCGGCGAAGGCGGTCGCGCCTCCGAGGACGAGGAAGACGGCGATCGACGACATCACGTTTGCGTACGTGAGTCGCTTGCGTATCTGCGTCACTGGGGTCTCCTTGGATCTAGTAGACCCGTCCGCAAGTTCGCTCAGGCCGCGAGCTTCAGTTCCGGCTCGCGGTCAGCGACCTTTGCCAACACCCCCTCCAGGTCCGAGCGTGTGAAGGTCCACTCGAACGGGCGGGCAATCTCGGCATAGCGAGCCTGGAAGGCGAGCAGCCGCTCGGAGAGCTCCTCCAGGGAGCCGAAGTCGTTGGGGGTGAGCGCCTTGCGCTGCACGATCGAGAAGTAGAGCTCGATTTGGTTGAGCCAGGAGGCGTGGATCGGCAGGTGGATCAGGCGCAGGTTCTCGTAGGCGCCCTCAAGCCGATCGATTGAGGCCTGTCCTGCGTGCGAAGAGCCGTTGTCGACCACCCAGAACACCCGGCGGGCCGAGGCGTAGGGCTCGCTCGTCATCACTTCCTCGACCAGGCGGCCGAAGGGCTCGATCCCGGTCTTCTCCTCGACCCGGCCGAAGAGGTTGGCGTGGTGGACGTCCCAAGCGGCGAGATAGGCCAGGGTGCCGCCGCGGCGGTAGTCGAACTCGACCAGGGAGGGCCGTCCCGGCGCGGGTGCGAGCGTCGGGTGGCGGCGCCCCAGCGCCTGCAGCTGGGACTTCTCATCGGCGGAGATCACGTACTCGTCGGGTCGCAGGCGCTTTCCCTCGAAGCGACGCTGGTAGAGGTCGAGCACCGGCGCGGCCTTGCGGGCGAAGTCGGGGTCGCGGGGAAAGAGCCAGGAGCGCACCTGCCAGGGCTTGATCGCCGCGTCGTGCAGCCAGCGCCAGATCGTTGTCGCCGAGGCGTCGGTGACGCCGCGCTCGATCACCAGCCGGTGAAGCTCAGTGCGCGTGAAGCGCCCGAGCGGCAGGCCGTGCGTGGCCGGCAGCTCGCAGGCGATCGCCTTGACCTCGGCGACCTGCTCCGGGGGGAAAACGGCGCGGGCGTCCCGCGCGCTTCAGATCGGTGAGTCCCTCGAGCCGCTGGGCGCCGAATCTTCGTCGCCACTTGCCGACGCACTCCGGAGTGCAGTCCAGGCGCTCGGCGATCCACCCGTCGGTCTCACCGGCCGCGGAGTAGAGGATCATCCGTGCTCGCTGGACCTCGCGGAAGGGGCGGGTCTCTGAGCGAGCGAGGCGCTCCAGCTCGCTGCGCTCCTCCTCGCTCAGCTCGATCTCGATCTTGCGGGCCACTGCGGTGGTGTTCGTTCCCCGCCGCGGAGATCCTGCCGATCTGCCTGAACGTATTTACGGGCAGGCCTACTAGTGATCGGGATTGGCAGGGGTTGGCCGTGGAACCATTCCCCGGCTGCTGCGCATTAGACGACCCTTGCAGGTCGGCGGCGAGCATGTCAAGCGGCCTGGACGGCTGCGCTCAGCTGCGCCGCTCGGCCTCGTCGGCCGCGTCCGCGAGGCGCTCGACAAGGCGGGCGAACTCTTCGATGCCGGGGTTGACCTTGCCGTACTGGCCAGCCGCGTAGCGGGCGTAGACGCCCTCGAGGATGATCGCCAGCTTCCAGTAGCCGAGGGCGACGAAGAAGTCGAGCTGGGCGAGGTCGCGGCCGGAGCGCTCGGCGTAGCGGGCCTTCAGCTCCTCGCGGCTGGGGAAGCCGGGCGCCAGGCTCGCCGGTTGGCCGAGGGCGACCAGCTCGTCTCCCGGCTCGGGCCAGTAGACCATCAGCAGGCCGACGTCGGCGAGCGGGTCGCCGAGGGTGCAGAGCTCCCAGTCGACCACCGCGGCGACCTCGCCGGTCGGCGCCAGGATCATGTTGTCGAGCCGGTAGTCGCCGTGGACGATCGTCGCCGGTCCCTGCGCGGGTATCCGCGCCGCGAGTCGCTCGTGAACGGCGTCGACCGCATCCAGCTCGCGCGTCTTCGACTTCTCCCACTGGCCATGCCAGCGGTGCAGCTGGCGGGCGACGTAGTCCTCCTTGCGGCCCAGGTCGCCCAACCCGACCGCATCGGGGTCCACCGCGTGGATCTCGACCAGGGTGTCGACGACGCGCTCGCCGATCGCCCCCCGGTCGGCCTCCTCGGGGAAGGCGCCGGCCTCGGCCAGGCCGCGCAGGATCGGCCCCTCGACGAACTCCATCACGTAGAAGGGGGCTTCGTTGACGCTCTCGTCCTCGCAGAGGCCGACGACAGGCGCCACCGGCACGGCGCTCGGCGCGAGGGCCGAGACGACCCTGTGCTCGCGAGCCATGTCGTGGGCCGAGCCGAGCCGCTTGCCCAGCGGCGGCCGGCGGAGAGCCCAGCGCCCGCCCGCGGCGTCGCGCACGCCGTAGGTCAGGTTCGAGTGGCCGCCGGAGATCCGGTCGAATGAAAGCGGCAACTGAACACCCGGAACGTGCTCGGCGAACCAGGCTTCGACCCCGCCCCGGTCGATGCCCTGCGGGGCCTCGGCGGTGCCGTCGGCCGTGCCTGTAGCCTCGTCGCCCATAGCCGCGCAAGCATATTCCCGACGCCGATTCCGCCTCAGCCCGTCGGTCGCCAACCGGCTGACGATCGGCTTCGCGATCGCCTTCGCGGTGCTCACCGGACTCGCCGTGATCGGGGTCGCCCGCTTCCTCCAGCAGCGCCAGGACTTCGAGGACGCCACCGCCCGCTCCTACCAGGTGGAGATCGCCGCCCGCAACCGGCTGGCCGAAGGCGCACCCCGCGGCCCGGCCGCAGCGGCGATCGTCGCCCAGAAGCGGACGCGTCAGCAGCTGCGCGACGACATCGACGGGGAGACCCGCGACACGGCGCTGCTGGTCGGCGCCGGGTTGATCGCGGGACTGACCGGGGCGGCGCTGCTCTTCGCCGGCCTGATTGCCTCGATGCGGCGCCCGCTGGAGGAGCTGGTCGACGCCTCGGGGCGGCTCGCCGGCGGCGACCTGGACGCGCGGGTCAAGGTCGGCGGGCTCTCGGAGACGGCCGCCCTCGGCGAAGCCTTCAACGAGATGGCTGCCGAGCTGCAGCGGCGCGCCGGCGAGCGCGACCAGCTGGAAACGATGAAGGACGAGTTCGTCCTCACCGCCTCGCACGAGCTGCGCAGCCCGCTCACCTCGGTGCAGGGCTTCGCCGAGCTGCTGATGCTGGAGCGCGACAAGCTCAGCCCCGCGCAGGCCGACACGGTCGAGATCATCCTCGACAACACGCGCCACCTGGTGCGATTGCTCAACGACCTGCTCGACCTTGCGCGCAGCGACGCGGGGCGGCTGACGATCAAGGCGTCGCCCACCGACGTCGCCTCGCTGGTCGAGGACGCGGTGCGCACGATGCGCAGCCAAACCGAAGCGCGAGAGCAGTCCCTGGCCCAGCGGATCGACCTCGGCCTGCCCCAGGTCAGCGTCGACCGCGACCGGATCCGCCAGGTGCTGGTGAACCTGATCACCAACGCCCACGAGTACAGCCCCGACCGCGCGTCGATCGAGGTGACGGCCACCCGCCGGGGAGGGGAAGTGGAGATGGCCGTGAAGGACGATGGGCCCGGCATGCCAGCGGACCAGCTCGAGCACATATTCGATCGCTTCACCCGGGGCGACGCGGGCCTGACCCAGCACGTCGGCGGCACCGGCCTCGGCCTGGCGATCTCCAAGTCTCTGGTCGAGCTGCACGGCGGCACGATCGAGGCCGAGTCGACACTCGGCCGGGGCTCCACCTTCCGAGTGCGGTTGCCGGCGGTGGCTGGATGACGCGGGTGCTGATCGCCGATGACTCGGAGACGATCCTGCTGCTGCTGCGGACGCGGCTGGAGATGGAGGGGTACGAGGTGCTCACGGCCGCCGACGGGGTCGAGACGGTCGAGGCGATGCGGGCCGCCGACCCCGCCCCGGACATCCTCCTGCTCGACGCGATGATGCCGCGCAAGTCGGGCATCGACGCCCTGCGCGAGCTGCGCGCCGACGGGGTCGACACCCCGGTCCTGATCGTCAGCGCCCACCAGGACCAGATGGACGCCGGTGCCGCAACCGACATCGAGGTCAGCGGCTACATAACCAAGCCGATCGACTTCGACCGCCTCTTCGCCCGCATCGCCGAGCTGACCCAGCCCCGGTAGCGGGCGACACCTAGTTCCGCGCGATCTCCAGCCGGATCTCTTTGCCTTTCAGCTTCGTCCCGTCGAGGAACTCGACGGTGTGCTCGGCCTTCTCGGGGGCGACGCGGACGAAGGAGAAGCGGTGCAGGACGCTGACGTCGTGGATCGCCTCGTCGGAGAGGACGGCGCCCTCGCTTGCAGAGCCCAGCGCAGATCCTCCTCCGTGATGCCGCTGCGCTCGCCGCGGTTGACGAAGAGCTTGACCGCGGCGCCGGGCTCGGCGGACTCCTGCTCGGCGCCGTTGTCGGAGCGGTCCTTCGCGCGCTTCGCCGCGGCGGGCGGCTTGGCCTCGCTGCGCTCGCGGCGGCGCGGGCGCGGCGCGTGCTCGAGCCGATCCTCGGGCGTCTCCCACTCGCCGATCGAGTCGTCTTCACGTCGCGCTCGATGCGGCCGATCTCGTCGCGCTGGGCGGGGGTGACGAAGGTGATCGCGCGGCCGGTCCGGCCGACCCGGCCGGTGCGGCCGATGCGGTGCACGTAGACCTCCGAGGAGGCCGGGACGTCGTAGTTGATCACGTGGGTGACGTGCTCGATGTCGAGCCCGCGGGCGGCGATGTCGGTCGCGACCAGCAACCGCACCCGGTGGTCCTTGAAGGCGATCATCACGCCGTCGCGCGAGCCCTGGCTCATGTCGCCGTGCAGCGCCTTCACGTCGAGCCCTTTGTCCTTGAGCGTCTTCTCCAGGCGCGAGGCGCCGATTTTGGTGCGGCAGAAGATGATCGCCTGCTCGGGTTCCTCGGTCTTCAGCAGCTCGACCAGCCTCGCGGCCTTCTCCTTGGCCGTCGACCTCGACGTAGGCCTGGGCGATCGCGTCGACCGTCAGCGTTCTTCGGCGTGATCCGGATCGTCGTCGGGTCGTACATGTAGCTCTCGGCGAGCCGCTTGATCGGCGGCGGCATCGTCGCCGAGAAGAGCGCCGTCTGGCGCCCGCTCGGGCACATCCGCAGGATCTTCTCGACGTCCTCGATGAAGCCGAGGTCGAGCATCTCGTCGGCCTCGTCGAGGACGATGTAGCGGGCCGCGGTGAGGACCAGCGAGCGGCGGCTCATCAGGTCCATCATCCGCCCCACCGTGGCCACGACGACGTGGGCGCCGGAGCGCAGCTGGGACTGCTGGGATTTGATCGGGGCGCCGCCGAAGACGGCGACGATCTCGACGTCGAGGTGCTCGGCGTAGGCGCGCAGCGCCTGCGTCACCTGGATGCAGAGCTCGCGGGTCGGCGTCAGCACGACCGCCTGCACCTCGTCGTCGGCCGGGTCGACGTACTGCAGCAGCGGCAGCCCGAAGGCGGCGGTCTTGCCGGTGCCGGTCTGGGCCTGGCCGATCACGTCGTGGCCGCCGAGCAGCTCCGGGATCGCCTCCTCCTGGATCGGCGTCGGCTCCTCGAAGCCGAGCTCGTCGATCGCCTGCTGGATCTGCGGCGAGAGGCCGAGGTCCTTGAAGGCGGTCATCGGGCCGGGTCCAGGAGGAGCTTGCCGGCGGTGCGGCGCGCGATCAGGTCTTCGTGTGCGCGGGCGGCCTCCGAGAGCGGGTAGACGTCGCCGACCGTGACCTCGAGCTCGCCGGCGGCGACCGCGCCGAGCAGCTCGCCGATCATCGGTGCGACCAGCTCGCGGCGGGCCAGGAGGTGGACGAGCCAGAAGCCGATCACCGACTTGGAGCCGCGCAGCAGCGCCGCGGTGGAGACCTCGCGCTGTTCGCGCGAGGCGATCCCGAAGACGACCATCCGCCCCATCGGGGCGAGGATGCCGAGCTCGGCGTCGAAGGCGTCGCCGCCGCTCATGTGCAGAACCGCGTCGACCCGCTCGCCGCCGTTGGCCTCGCGGATCGCCGCGCCGAGGTCCTCGCGAGCGCGAGTCGACCGTTGCGTCGGCGCCGAGCCGCTCGACCAGCGCCCGCTTCTCCTCGCTGGAGGCGAGGCCGATCACCTTGGCGCCGGCCCGCTTGCCGAGCTGCACCGCGAGGCGCCCCGGTGCCCCCGGCAGCGGCCTCGACCACCAGGGTCTCCCCCGGCTCGATCCGGGCGCAGCGCTGCACCAGCGCCATCGCGGTCAGCCCCTGCAGCAGCAGCGCCGCCGCCTGGTCGTCGTCGACCTCGTCGGGCACGGGAATCAGCAGCGCCTCGGGCACCGCGACCTTCTCCGCATAGCCGCCGCTGCCCAGCAGCGCCGCGACCCGCCGCCCGTCGGCCGTCCGCCCGCTGACCTCCGCCCCGGGAATCAGCGGCAGGCGTCTGCTCGGCCAGGTAGTCGTTGCGGGTCGCGTGCGTATCGGCGAAGTTGATCCCGCTGCGCGCAACCTCGACCACGACCTGCTCCGTCCCCGGCAACGGGATCGTCGGCCTCGACGTGCCGAAGCACCTCCGGCCCGCCGAACTCCTCGATCTGAATCGCCTTCATCGGCGGCGGAGTTTCGCAGGGCAGCGGCTAAGCTGCCGTGCCCGATGTCGCTCACCGTTGTTGGATCGATCGCATTCGACTCCGTCCGCACCCCCTTCGGGGAGCGCGACCGGATGCTCGGCGGCGCCGCCGTCCACTTCTCGCTCGCCGCCAGCTTCTTCACCGAGGTGCGGCCGGTCGGCCCGGTCGGCGACGACTTCGGCACCGCCGAGTTCGAGGTGCTGGAAGGCCGCGGCGTGCTCACCGACGACATCGAGCGGGTCCCCGGCGGACAGTCCTTCTTCTGGCGCGGGCGCTACGAGTACGACCTCAACGTCGCCCACACCGAGGACACCCAGCTCGGCGTCTTCGGCGAGTTCGAGCCGAAGCTCTCGGCTGCCTCGCAGGAGGCCGACATGCTCTTCCTCGCCAACATCCAGCCCGACCTGCAGCGCCAGGTGCGCGCCCAGTGCGACACGGCTCGCTTCTCGGCGCTGGACTCGATGAACCTCTGGATCGACACCGCGAAGGACTCGCTGCTGGCGGCGATCGCCGAGGTCGACTGCGTCGTCCTCAACGACGCCGAGATCCGCCAGCTGACCGGCGAGCCGAACCTCGCCCGCGCCGCCCGCGCCGTGATGGAGCACGGGCCGCGCGCGGTCGTCGCCAAGCAGGGCGAGTACGGCGCGGCCCTCTTCACCGCCGAGGGCTTCTTCGCCCTGCCCGGCATCCCGCTCGAGGACGTGCGCGACCCGACCGGCGCCGGCGACAGCTTCGCCGGCGGCTTCCTCGGCTACCTCGACAGCCACGATGGCGAGCTCGACGAGGCGACGCTGCGGCGGGCGATGGGCTACGGCACCGTGCTCGCCTCCTTCAACGTCGAGCAATTCGGCACCGAGCGGGTCGCCGCGCCTCAGCCGCGAGGAGATCGACGAGCGCTTCGCCGAGCTGCACGCGATGACGCGCTTCGAGCCGCTGCCGGCGACCGCCGAGTAGCCCCGTTTCAGTTCTCCGGAACGCAACAGGACAGGCGAGCTGAGCTGCGATACTGGCCGCTCCAGTTGAAACGGCTCGAGGAGGGGTGATGGCCACCGAGCAGCAGATCAGAGACGCAGCCGCCGACGGGGCCGCCCCGACCGGCACCGAGACCCTCACGGTCACCGACAACCGCACCGGCAAGACCTACGAGCTGCCGATCTCAGACGGCACCGTGCGGGCGATGGACCTGCGGCAGATCAAGGTCGATCCAGGACGAATTCGGCATGATGGCCTACGACCCGGCCTTCACCAACACGGCCGCGTGCCGCTCGGCGATCACCTACATCGACGGCGATGCCGGGATGCTCGAACACCGCGGCTACTCGATCGAGCAGCTCTGCGAGCGCTCCACCTTCCTCGAGGTCGCCTACCTGCTGATCTTCGGCGAGCTGCCCACCGGGCCGCAGCTCGACCGCTGGACCTACGACATCACCCACCACACCTTCGTCCACGAGGACCTCAAGCACTTCTTCGAGGGCTTCCGCTACGACGCCCACCCGATGGGGATGCTGCTCGCCGGGGTCGGCGCGCTCTCCACCTTCTACCCGGCCGCGAAGAAGATCGACGACCCCGAGGAGCGCTACATGGCGGCGGTCCGGCTGATCGCCAAGGTGCCGACCCTGGCCGCCTTCTCCTACCGCCACAACATGGGGCTGCCCTACGTCTACCCCGACAACGACCTCAACTTCTCCGAGAACTTCCTCTCGATGATGTTCAAGAAGACGGAAATCAAGCACGTGCCGAAGGAGAGCCTCTCCAAGGCGCTCGACGTGCTCTTCATCCTCCACGCCGACCACGAACAGAACTGCTCGACCAACGCCGTGCGCGGCGTCGGCTCCTCCGACGTCGACCCCTACTCGGCGGTCGCGGCCGGCGTGGCGGCGCTCTACGGCCCGCTGCACGGCGGCGCCAACGAGGCGGTCCTGCGGATGCTGCGCGAGATCGAGACGGTCGGGAACATCCCCGCCTTTCTCGAGAAGGTGAAGAGCGCGCGAGGAGAAGCTGATGGGCTTCGGCCACCGCGTCTACAAGAACTACGACCCGCGGGCGCGGATCATCCAGCAGCACATGGACGAGGTCTTCGAAGCGACCGAGTACAACTCGCTGGTCGAGATCGCGCGCGAGCTGGAGAAGCGGGCGCTCGACGACGAGTACTTCACCTCGCGCAAGCTCTACCCGAACGTCGACTTCTACTCGGGGATCATCTACGAGGCGCTGGAGATCCCGACCGAGATGTTCACCGTGATCTTCGCCATCCCCCGCACGGCGGGATGGGTCGCGCAGTGGATGGAGATGCACGACGACCCCGAGCAGAAGATCTCCCGGCCGCGGCAGATCTACACCGGCGAGCGGGGGCGCGACTACGTCGCTCTTGGCGACCGCGAGGGGCCCGAAAAGATCGCCGGGCCACCGGCGCGCAGGCCCAAGCGGCCGCGGCGCGGGGCCTAGATACCCTGCGCCCGTGGGCGCTTGGAAGCTGACGGTGCGGGACGGGTCGGACGTGGAGCACCTGGGCTTTGACGAACTTGGGGAGGCTGTGGCGGCCATGCGGGAGCGGGCGTTGGCCATTCGGGCTGAGGGGCCGGTGAAGGCCGTTTCGTCGCTGCGGGACTTTGCGCCGGAGGAGCAGGTCCGGGCTCGGCTGCAGCTGACCGGGAGGGGGTGGCTGCGCAGGCCGGTGGCCGGGGTCGACGTACGGGGAGACGGGACGTTCATGCCTTACCGGGGCGGGGTACGGCGCGAGGAGCTCGACCCGAGCGGGCACGACACGCCGTTCGACCTGGTGCGCGAGACTCTGGAACGCGATGGCCGAAGCTGAGATCCCAAAGGGCAGCTACGCCGCCGGGCGGCGGGTGAAGCTGCCCGCCGGCGCCGAGGCGCCGTACGCCGTCTTCGTCAACGGGGTCGAGCAGCGCGAGGGCGACGACTACCGGGTCGCGGCCGGCGAGATCGTCTTCACCCGCCAGATCGTCAAGGAGAAGGTCGGCACCGGCCGCTGGCTGGCGATGTACCTCGGCCTCTTCGGCACCTACCGCAAGGACGAGACGATCGACCTCCAGTTTCAGCGCGCCGGCAAGACCGAGCTGGTCTCCAACCTCGCGGTCGAGCCGGACTGATACGACCCAGAAGCGGCTACTGCCCGCCTGTGCCTCGAATCCTCCCGCTGACTTTTCCTCGAAGCTCATCTAGGCCTTGGCCCAAGATGCGCTGGAGGAAATTCTCAGCCTTCACCTGGGCAACGCTCGAGAGCTGCGGATGGATCTCGTCTCGGGCTAGAACCAGCTGTTCTTCAGGTGGGTCAACCGACCGGGCGAGCAGAGCCTCGTCGGATTCGTCATCCGCGGCCGCATAGACATCAATCCGCCGGAGAACGGTCTCCTGGGCTGGTGGCATGGCTTGAAAGCTGAACCGGATTCCCTTTAGACCGGGAGCCAGAACATCCCGAAAGCCCTGCGGCGGCTGGATATTGTCACTGAGGGTTTCGATGGCGATCGTGATGCCATCAGGAACCCTAAGGATGTCGACCAGCCGGTGCCCTGTGTTGTGAAGCCACTGGGCAAACTGAGAGCAGAGTTGATCGAACTCGGTCTGCTCGGCCTGGAGAAGGCTTTCGAATTCATGGAGAACTGCGGCCGGCTGCGGAGCGCGGGCAGTTAGCAAGCTATCCACTACCAGCTCCATTGCCTCTCTTGTCACGCTTCCAATGAAGTCGACGAACTCCGCTGTGTTGCCGGAATCAGCCCGTGCCAATGCTGACAGATAGGCGTCTCTCCTATCAACAAGGACCAGCAACGGTATGGATGCCGCTCTATAGGTATAGGCCGATGCCGCAGCCCGTGCCACACGCCCGTTTCCGTCCGCGAAAGGATGAATCGCAGCCAATGCGTAGTGGACGTACGAGGCTTGAATGACCGGATGGGTCTCACGAAAATCAGGGGAGTCAACTTCGTCGACCAAACGCTGCATTTCAGCCTGAGTCCGATCTACCGGAGCGTAAGCATGCACCTCGCCTGTCTCGGTGCGGACGTGGTTCGGATACACCTTGTACTCGCCCTTTGGTAGGGGCTGCTCCTGCACGCCGAGCGGCGTGTGAACCTTGTAGGTCTCTTGAGGAGAAGTAATCTCCTCGTGAAGACGCCGTATCCAAGCCTGAGTCACTTTCGGAAAGCGTTCGGTGACTTGGTCGAGGACAAGCTCAAAAGCCGAAAGCTGGGCCTCGAAGAGAGCCCGGGCATCTGGGCCCTGCTTTGCAACCTC
Organism: uncultured Solirubrobacterales bacterium; assembly: GCA_963801245.1. Taxonomy (GTDB): domain Bacteria; phylum Actinomycetota; class Thermoleophilia; order Solirubrobacterales; family 70-9; genus VRUE01. The sequence goes on along the minus strand of CAWDEA010000002.1, from coordinate 1,115,179 downwards.
CTGCTCCCATGCAGCTGCTTGCGTGGCCACGGTCATTGTTAGCCCTCGATCCGTGGAGTAGAGGCCCTCTATTGCCCCCGTATCGAAAGCCGCAGCTCGCATTGCGACGGCCTGAGCCTCCTTCAGATCAGCGTCCGCTGCACCGTTGGAGATCTCCTGGAACTCCAACCGGCTGTGCTCCCATGCATCGGCGCCTGGCAATTCCTTAGGCCAGTCCTCAAAAGAAGGGAACGGCCTGTATTGCGCGTCTATCTCAGCGAGTTCGGTTGGGTCAAGCGGCTGGACGTCGTTCTCGCGCATTGCACAGACAATCGTACGCGCCCGGATCGACAGCCGGGCTAGTTGAAGAGGTAGAGCACCGCGAAGGCGGTGATGACGAAGGCCGCCGCTCCGGCGATCATGCCCTTGTCCTTGGAGACCATGGCGGCGATCGAGCGGTCGTCGGAGCGGTCGTAGATCAGGTAGAGGTAGCGGAAGATGCCGTAGACGACCGGGGGGATCGTCCACATCATCTCGTTGCCGACGATCGGCGAGTTGACGGCGTAGATCGAGTAGCTGATCACGGTGCCGGTGGTGACCATGGCGACCATCTGGTCGAGGAAGGGCAGCGAGTAGTGCTCGAGGACCGGGCGGCTGCTGGTGCCCTCGTGCAGCTCGGAGACCGCCTCCTGGCGGCGCTTGGTGAAGCCGAGGAAGAGGGCGATCATGCCGGTGCAAAGCAGCAGCCATTCGGAGGCGTGGGCGTCGACGGCGCTGGCGCCGGCGGCGACGCGAAGGATGAAGAGGCCGGCCAGAGTCATCACGTCGACGATCACGATCTGCTTGAGGCCGAGGCTGTAGGCCATCTGGGCGATGCCGTAGCCGACCACCATCACACCGACCTCCCAGTTGACCGTGGCAAAGGCGATGCCGATGCCGACGGCGGCCAGCAGCGGCGCGATCAGCTTCGCCGTGCCCTCGGAGAGCTCCCCCGCGGCCAGCGGCCGGAAGCGCTTCTTCGGGTGCTTGCGGTCGAGCTCGACGTCGATCAGGTCGTTGACGTAGTAGCCGGCGCTGGAGATCGCGCAGAAGGAGACGAAGGCGAGCGTCGCCTCCAGCACCGCGTGCGGCTGGTTGAACTTGCCCGAGAAGACCAGCCCGGCGAAGACGAAGAGGTTCTTGATCCACTCCTGCGGCCGCCCGGTCTTGATCGCGGCTCGCAACGGCGAGCGTCGCGGCACCACGGGCTCGTCCATCGAGGGGGCTGTCGGGACCGTCGGCTGTTCGGAGGTGATCGTTTCCACGCTGGGAGGGTCGGCGAGCGCAGAGAAACCCGCCTGGCAAGAGAGATTTGGTCGCGACAGGGTACCGCTGGAGGCTGTCAGCCCTCTTTGCTGGCCTCGACCTGGGCGTAGCTCGCCTACGACAGTGGAACGTCCCCTTGTCATTGCGTGGTTGACTATCGGTACGGGATGAGATTCCTTTTGCTGCAGCCAACCCCTGAACACCCGGAGATCGCAGAGATCAGAAAAACGCCTCCTGTGACGGGAGCGGAGGCGTTGGAATGCCTGATTGGGAAAACACCCGATCCGATAGCCGACAGGCAGCTGCTGAGCGAACTTCGCAATCCAACGAATCCCTTCGTATCCAAATTGGTCACGGAGCTTCACACGCGGGAGGAATGGCAGCATGCCTCACTGCGCGAATTGCTTCCCGGTCTGGATCTCGTTGACTCCCTCTCGTTCACGGATCGACTGAGCGTCCGCGCTGCCAACTGTGTTGCGCGGGCAGGCGCCAGCATCATGACCTCGCTGGCAGCGCTAAGTCCATGGGAAATCTTTCGGATGCAAAACGTCGGCAGGAAGACAATCGAGGAAATCCTGAGCGCCGTGATCTTCGAGTGGGCATCTGCCTATCTACGGCTAGCCGAAGATCACACGTCAACTCGCCTGAACAAGCTCAATACGCCCTTGAGAAAATCGGGTCCCTCACTCGCGGAAGCTTTCGCGAGCCTCGAACGAACTCCGGGGTTCGTCGCCTTCAAACGTCGAAGGCTGGAACCAAGCAACGTGCCGACCCTCGCGGTGGTTTCGGCCGATCTCGGTGTCACGCCGGAGCGAGTCCGCCAGATGCAAAACGCGGTCGAGACGCTTCTCTCCAAGCGAATGCAAAAAGAAGACTGGCCTATCCGCGGCGCGGTAGACATGCTGCACGGGCGTCTCGGTTCCGTAGCTCATCCAACGGAACTGAGAGACGCAATCGCGGAAATCGACCACGCTGGAGAAGCTCTTCCCGACGATATGCCTCACCGACTGGCGCTGCTGCTGCGGCTTGCCGAATACCACGTTTCGGACGAGTGGGTCTTGGGGCCGGACATCGAAAGTCTCACCAAGACCGTGCTCAGCACCCTCACAGAAAGCGGGTCTTCCGATCTTGAAAGAACCGCGCGCCATCTCACCCAGCTAGGAGTTCGCGCCGAGTTGCAGCTCCCCTGGATTGTGAGTCAGTACGGCTTTCGGATTGTCGATGGCGACCTCGTACGAGCCTGATCGCCTTTGCCGACAAATCGGTCAGGCATCTATCAGGACGCCGGGGTTCAGCATCCCGGCGGGGTCCAGCTCCGCCTTCGCGGCGCGCAGGGCGGCGGCGAAAGGGGCGGGGCGCTGGCGGTCATACCAGGGTCGGTGATCACGGCCGACGGCGTGGTGATGGGTGATCGTCCCGCCGCCTTCGATCACGGCCTCCGAGGCCGCGGCCTTGATCTCGTCCCACTGCTCGACCTCGCCGCCGCGTATCGCGGGGGCGATCACGGTGAAGTAGGGCGCCGGCCCGTCGGGGTAGACGTGGGTGAAGCGGCAGCTGACGCGGGGCGAGCCGTCGCCCTCGGCCGGCGCCCCGCAGACCTCCGCCACCTTGGTCCGAACCGCCGCCATCGTCTCGGCGTGGAACTCCTCGAAGCGGTCCCAGGTGATCGCGGTCTCGAACGTCTCCGAAAGCACCCCGCAGGCCACGAACGTGTCACGCAGGTACGGCGCCAGCAGGAACGCCCCCCGCCAGGCCCCCACCGCGTCCGCAGACTGAGGGCCGACGGGCCTGAAACGTCCACTATTTGGACGTTTCAGGCCCGTCGGCGGGGTTGTGGTGCGGGGGTCGCCGGGTTCGCCACCGTAGGAGCGGGCTATGTCGAGGGCCAGGCGCATCGGTTCTTCGACCGGGAGCCGGGCCGACTCGAAGCCGAGCACCAGGAGGTTCTTCTCGCCCGAGCCGGCGCCGGTCGTACCGGCCTCGAGGGCGTCGAGGAGGCGGCAGTTCGCGGGGTACAGGCCGGATTGGGAGATCTCGCGGATCGCCCTTGCCGCGGCGTGGAAGTCGTCGAACTCGACGCCGCAGGAGCTCTTGTACTCCGGACGCGGACGCACTCGCATCCAGGCATCGGCGATGACGCCGAGGATGCCCTCGGAGCCGACCAGGGCCCTGTCGGGCGAGGGACCGGCCCCCGAGCCCGGCAGCCGCCGGCTCTCCCAGGTCCCCCGCGGCGTGATCGCCCGCACCGACTCGACCAGGTCGTCGATGTGCGTGTAAAGCGTCGCGAAGTGCCCCCCGGCCCGGGTCGCGACCCAGCCGCCCAGGGTCGAGTACTCGAACGACTGCGGGAAGTGCCGCAGCGTCAGCCCGTGCTCGCGCAGCTGGTCCTCCAGCCCCGGCCCGGTCGCTCCCGCCTGAATCCGCGCCGCCAGCGACTCAGCATCGACCTCCAGCACCCGATCCAACCGCCGCAGATCCAAAGACACGAACGGCCTGTCCCCCAGCCGCCCCTCCACCCCGCCGACAACGCTCGTCCCGCCCCCAAACGGCACCACAGCAGCCCCCTCGGCCTCAGCCCAGGAGAGCACAACCTCGATCTCCGACTCGTCCCGCGGAAAAGCCACCAAATCCGGCGGGTTCTCAAACTCCCCCCGAAACCCCCGCACCACGTCCCGATAAGCCTTCCCCAACGCATGCGAAACCCGCTCGTAGTGCTCATCCGAAAAGAGATCCCCAAGGTCACTCGGAGCCTTCAGGCGCGGAGCCCGCAACTCAACTTCATCGAGCGGCACCGCCTCCTCCGGCTCGCCCCCAAACCCAAACCGCGCCCTTATCCCCGCCGCAGCCTCCCCAAGCTCCTCCCGCGAAGGCACCTGATCCTCGTACCCCCACCCCCAGTGCTTGAGCCGCCTGCTCTCCATCGGGCTGGGACGCTACTCCTGATTGGCGCTAGCCTGCGCCTCACTCAACCTCCGCAGACAGACGAATGAGCCTGATCCACGAAATAGGCGACGAGGGCCTCGGGCGAAAATACGGACCCTGCCGCGCCGCCCTCTGGTTCGACGAACAGGAGGACTATCGGTACAGCAACGAGCGCTTTTGGCGGATCAGGCGAACGCTCCTCCACAGTGACATCTGGGACACATACGACGTCACATCGATCCCGCTCATCCCAGAGTGGTTCGGCAGCCTGCTTCCCCATGAGCGCGCCTACCGCGAGTCGGGCTATCCCTCGATCTGGTGCGTCGTACTCGGCTTCCCCAGCACCTCGTTGCGCGACCGGGCATTGGAGCTGATTCAGGCGGCCGGCCCGGCCGGCCTGGTCAAGGTGGAGGACGAACCACCCGATCCAAGCGAGTACTCACTGCCGTTGATCGGCTTTCTGGCCAAGCAGGTCTACCTGACACTGGAGCCCGACCATCCGCGTCGCTACGACACCTGGGAGGGATACGAAACGGTTGGGCTCGTTGGTGAGATGGACGGCATGAGCATGGAAGTGGCCGACCTCGATCTCGCCGAGCACATGCTGCTGCGACGACTGACGCTCAGCACCGGACGCCACCTCAAGCAGGGGTCTGGATACGACGGACTTGTCGAGCACGCTCGCGAACTCTGGGCGATGAAAGCGATCGCCGCCGCTGGGGCAGTCGCCGGCACGGCGATGGAGCTGCTGTTGGCGAGGTCGCTCCCGGACTTCCGAGAGTGGGCGCTTCAGGCCACCCTCGGACCGCTCATCGACAAGACGGTCAAGGAGCACAAGATCTCCGCCCAGCAGGCGGAGATCTTGCACGGCTTTCGCGAGCTGCGCAACTCATGTGCTCATGCGCTGAGCGATTCCGAGGCAAGCGCGCTCAATGGGCAGCTGGCCAGCGGGGTCCACAAATGGCTCGAGTGGCTGGAAGGCGAGGATGCGGACAGCGTGGCAAGCGATGGCCCAGGGGGGATCGAAGAGCCGATCGAACGCCCAAATCCTGCCGCCCTGCACGCCGAGGCCGATGCAGCCGCACGTGCCGCTGCCGAGGCCTGCACACCACGACCGATGAAGCTGGCGGACAGCGCTGGGCGCGTGACAGTGGACGCGGAGGGCGTTTGTGGAGACGCCGAGGTCCTGATCACTCCCTCGACGGACCCTCTGGCCTGCTGGCTGATCGCCGAAGGCCACGCCGAGGAGCGGGAAGGCACTGCCCGCTTGTGGGTCTTCTGGCCAACCCAAAGCATGGAACGCGCCGCCACGTACGCAAAGACCTACGTGGACATCCTCCTCGGTGTCGACGTCCCCGCCAGCTACAGGACGTATATCGACTGACGCCCGGGATTGCCCTCTACCAATGAACGCCTTTCATCAAATGAGCAAACGCAACCGCCTCGGTTGAGGGCGCCCGATCCGGCGCCTCCTCGGTCTTCCCCTTGGCCGCCTGCGACTCCGGAAACAGTTTGTAGGCCTGGTTCAAGATCCTGTCGCTGACCGTCGGCGCCACCGCGTACAACAGCTCGCCGAAGGTCCCCAGCCGCGTCGCCACCTTCTTCGGCTGATGGACCATCGCCCCGGCGATCATCTCCGCCGCCTCCTCCGGCGAGGCCGCCGGGAACATGTCGTACATCCGCGTCGGCGCGATCATCGGCGTGCGAACCAGCGGCATGTGGATCGTCGTCAGGTGCACGCCGTCGTCGATCACCTCCGAGGCGATCACGCGGCTGAAGGCGTCCAGGGCCGCCTTCGAGGCCACGTAGGCCGAGAAGCGCGGCGGGTTGGTCTGCGTCCCGATCGAGCTGACGTTGACGATGTGCCCCGACTTGCGCGCCCGCATCGAGGGCAGCAGCGCCAGGATCAGCCGCACCGCACCCAGGTAGTTGAGCTGGATCGTCCGCTCGTAGTCGTGGAAGCGGTCATAGGAGAGGCCGACCGAGCGGCGGATCGAGCGCCCGGCGTTGTTGACCAGGATGTCGACCTGGCCGTGGTAGGCGAGGACCTCCTCGGCCATCCGCTCGACGTCCTCGAAGTCGGACATGTCGCAGCGGTGGATGTGGGCGACGCCACCGGCCTGCTCGATCTCGTGCTTGGTGTCCTCGAGCTTCTCGATCGAGCGGGCCACCAGCAGCACGGTCGCACCGGCGTCGGCGACCTTGACCGCGGTTGCTTTGCCGATCCCCGAGGAGGCGCCGGTGATCAGCACCACCTTGCCCCGCACCGCCGCGCTCAGCGAGCGGTCCTTGAACAGGTCCGGGTCGAGGTTGCGCTCCCAGTAGTCCCAGATCCGGTCGGCGTAGGTGTCGAGCGGCGGCACCTCGATCCCGGTGCCCTCCAGCGCCGCCTGCGCGTTGGTCGAGTCGAAGTGGGTCGGGTAGCTGAAGTAGTTGAGCACGCCCGCGGGGATGCCCAGCTCGCCCAGCCCCGCCTTCATCACCCGCTTCGCCGGCGGGAAGAAGCGCAGGCCGGTGCGCACCAGCGAGCTGGCCGGGTCGGTGATGCCAGAATCGAGCCGCAGCGCCGCCTGCGGCGCGTCGGCGGCGCGGGCGAAGAGGTTGATCATCTCGCCGGCGCTCTTCGGTGCCGGGTCGGTGAGGTGGAATGCCTGGCCGTCGAGCCCCGGCTGGTGGGCGATGTGGTCGATCGCGTCGGCCACGTAGTCGACCGGGACGATGTTGATCTCGCCGCCTTCGACGCCCACGGCCGGCAGCCATCCGGGCAGCACCCTGCGCGCCCGCTGCAGCAGCTTGAAGGCGTAGTAGGGACCGTCGACCTTGTCGATCTCGCCGGTGCGCGAGTCGCCGACGACGACGCCGGGCCGGTAGACGCGCCAGGGCCGGTGGCACTCCTCGCGCACGACCCGCTCGGACTCGTGCTTGGTGCGGAAGTAGGGATGGGTGTCGAGCTGTTCGGCCTCCTCGAACATGTCCTCGCGCCACTCGCCCTTGTAGAGGCCGGCGGCGGCGATCGAGCTGACCTGGTGGAAGCAGCCCGCCTCGATCGCCCCGGCGAGTTCGACCGCGTGGCGGGTGCCCTCGACGTTGGCGACCTCCTGAGCTTCGGCGCCGGCGGCCAGGTCGTAGATCGCGGCCAGGTGGAAGAAGTGGTCGACGTCGCCGCGCAGCGTGACCAGATCCTCCTCGGAGACGCCCAGCCCCGGCTGGGCGAGGTCGCCGGCGATCGGCACGACCCGGGCCCCGTTCGGCCCCCAGGAGGTGCGCAGCTCCTCCAGCCGGCCCCGCGAGCCGGCCCGGACCAGGGCGTAGATCGTCCCCTCGCGATGCAAAAGCCGCTGCACGAGGTTGCGGCCGATGAATCCGGTGGCACCGGTGACGAAGTAGTTCACCTCTGTTTCATACACTCATTCCAAGAATGGCGCAAACGGCGACCCTGCAGATCGAGATGCCCGCGATGGGCGAGTCGGTCACCGAGGGCATCGTGCTCGAGTGGCACGTCGCCGAGGGGGACTTCGTGCGCGAGGGGGACACGGTCGTCGAGGTGTCGACGGACAAGGTCGACGCCGAGGTGCCGGCGCCTGCGGACGGCACCATCACCAAGCTGCTGGTTGCTGTGGACGACGAGGTGCCGGTTGGGGCGCCTATGGCTGAGATGGAACCCGGGGAAGGCGCCGACGAGCCCAGGCCCGCGGGTCCTGTCGCTGCAGGGGACCCACCGCCCCCTGCGGTCGCTAAAGCGTCCTCGGGGGCGGTTCCCCCTACAGCGCCACCCGCGGGAGAGGCGGTTGGGGCTGCCGCCGGGACCAACGGCGCGGATGGGGTCCGGGCGACGCCTGTTGCGCGGCGGATTGCTGAGGCCAATGGCGTCGATCTTGGCTCGGTTGCTGGTTCTGGGCCCGGGGCCAAGGTGACCAAGGACGATGTTTTGGCGGCTGGGAATGGGGCTGCGCCTGCTGCCGCCGGCACGGAGAAGGCACTGCGGGGGCCCGCGGCGATGTTGGCCCAGGCTATGGACGAGTCGCGGGAGGTTCCTACGGCCACTTCGTTCCGGACGGTTGCGGTGGACACGCTCGATGCGAAGCGGAAGGCTCTGAACGGGTTGCTGAAGGATCGGGGGATGAAGGTCTCCTTCACCCACCTGGTCGCCTGGGCGATCGTGCAGGCGGCCAAGCGGCACCCGGTGATGACGCGGGTCTTCGAGCGGCGCGACGGCAAGCCGTTTGCGCTCGAGGGGGGACCGGTAAACCTCGGCATCGCCGTCGACGTCGAGCGCAAGGACGGCTCGCACAGCCTGATGGTGCCGGCGATCAAGGGCGCCGAGGGCCTCGGCTTCGCCGCCTTCCACAGCTACTACGAGGATCTGATCACCAAGACGCGGGAGAGCAAGCTCACCGCCGACGACTTCCAGGGAACGAACATCTCGCTGACCAACCCGGGCGGGATCGGCACCGTCGCCTCCGTCCCCCGCCTGATGAGCGGCCAGAGCGCGATCATCGCCACCGGTGCGATCGCCTATCCGCCCGAGTGGGCGCACGCCTCGCCCGACCGCCTGCGCCAGCTCGGCGTCTCGAAGACGATGACGCTGACCTCAACCTACGACCACCGGGTGATCCAGGGCGCCGAGTCCGGCGAATTCCTGCGCAGCATCGAGCGGCTCCTGCAGGGCGAGGACGACTTCTACGAGGGAGTCGCCGCGGACCTCGGGATCGACGCGTCGCCGGTCTCCTCCGCCCACCCCGCCTCGGCCTCGGCCCCCCCGCTCGGCGCGGCCGGCTCGTCCGAGATGGCCGTCACCGCCACCCAGCCCGACGAAGAGCTGCTCCAGGCCGTCCAGGCCGCCACCTCGCTGCTCAAGGGCTACCGCACCCACGGCCACCTCGCCGCCCGGCTCGACCCGCTCGGGCGAGCGCCCAAGGGCGACCCGGCGATCCAGCCCGAGAACCTCAACCTGACGCCGGAGCTGATGGAACGGATCCCCGCCTCGATCCTGCGCATCGGCGTCCCCGGCGAGACCCTGCTCGAGGCGCTGCCACGGCTGCGCGAGGCCTACTGCGGCACGATCGCCTACCAGTTCGAGCACCTCTCCTCCCACCATCAGCGCACCTGGCTGCGCGAGATGGTCGAGACCGGGGCCCACCGCCAGCCGCTCGCCGACGAGGAGAAACGCCGCCTGCTGCGCCGCCTGGTCGACGTCTTCGAGTTCGAGCGCTTCATCGAGAAGGCCTACCTGGGCCAGAAGATCTTCACGATCGAGGGCCTCGACGTCGTCGTGCCGATGCTCGACGAGCTGGTCACCCTCGCCCACCGCGGCGGTGCCGAGGAGGTCGTCTTCGGCATGGCCCATCGCGGCCGGCTCAGCGTCCTCGCCCACAACCTCGGCCGCTCGGTCGAGTCGATCCTGGCCGAGTTCGAGGGCTCGAAGAAGATCGACGCTGTGAAGGCCGTCGCCGCGATCCCCCACGGCGGCACCGGCGACGTCAAGTATCACTACGGCCACCAGGGGGTCTACGAGACCGGCGAGGGCGAGAAGATCGCCGTCCGCCTCTTCCCCAACCCCAGCCACCTCGAGTTCGTCAACCCGGTGGTCGAGGGGGCCACGCGCTTCCTCCAGTCCGACTTCGAGGGCTCGCGGATCGAGCACCAGCCGAAGCGCGCGGTGCCGGTGCTGCTGCACGGAGACGCCGCCTTCCCCGGCCAGGGCGTGGTCGCCGAGACGCTCAACCTGCGCGCGCTGAAGGGCTACACCACCGGCGGCACCGTCCACATCATCCAGAACAACCAGGTGGGCTTCACCACCGATCCCGAGGACGCCCGCTCGACTCCCTACGCGGCCGACATGGCCAAGGGCTTCAACATCCCGATCGTCCACGTCAACGCCGACGACGTCGAGGCCTGCTCCTCGGCGATCCGGCTGGCGATGGCCTACCGCGAGCGCTGGGGCCAGGACATCGTCATCGACGTGATCGGGTACCGCCGCTACGGCCACAACGAGACCGACGAGCCTGCCTACACCCAGCCCCAGATCGCCGCCAAGATCAAGGCGCACCCCCCCGTCTCCGAGATCTACGCCGAGAAGCTCGTCGGCGAGGGCGTGATCGCCAAGGAGGACGTCGAGACCTGCGCCGGCGAACGCCACGAGGAGATGTCGGCGGCGCTGAAGGACCTCCGCCACAAGATGGAGCTGGGCGACTACGAGGACCCGACCGTGACCACCTCCAGCACCGGCGAGCTCGACCGCAGCGCCAGCCCCCCGGTCCAGACCGCCGTCCCGATCGAGAAGCTGCGCGAGCTGAACCAGGAGCTGATCGAGGTCCCAGAGAGCTTCACCGTCCACCGCAAGCTGCGCAAGCCGCTCTCCAACCGGGTCGGCGCGCTCGAGAGCGGCGGCATCGAGTTCGGCCACGCCGAGTCGCTCGCCTTCGCCTCGCTGCTGACCGAGGGCGTCCACATCCGCCTCACCGGGCAGGACACCGAGCGGGGCACCTTCTCGCACCGCCACCTCGTCCTGCACGACGAGAACACCGGCCTGGAGTACTGCCCGATGCAGAACCTCGCCGACGCCAGCGCGCCCTTCGAGCTCTACAACAGCCCGCTCTCGGAGATCGCCTGCCTCGGCTTCGAGTACGGCTACTCGTCGACCACCCCGAGCTCGCTGGTCCTCTGGGAGGCCCAGTTCGGCGACTTCGCCAACGCCGGCCAGGTGATCGTCGACAGCTTCATCGTCTCCGGCGAGGCCAAGTGGGGCCAGACGAGCCGCCTCACCCTCCTCCTCCCCCACGGCTACGAGGGCTCGGGTCCCGAGCACTCCAGCGCCCGCATCGAGCGCTTCCTCGCCCTCGGGGCGGAGGGCAACATCCGCATCGCCAACCCGACCACGGCAGCGCAGTACTTCCACCTGCTGCGCCGGCAGGCCCTGATCAAGAAGCCGCGGCCCCTGGTCGTCTTCACCCCCAAGGGGCTGCTGCGCCTCGACCGCGCCGCGGCCACACCGGAGCAGCTGACCGGCGAACACTTCCACTTCATCCTCGACGACCCGAGCGCCGGCGAGCGCCGCGAGAAGGTCGAGCGCCTGATCCTCTGCACCGGCAAGGTCTACTTCGACCTCGACGCCAGCGAACGCCGCGAGAAGGCCGAGAACGTGGCGATCGTCCGGGTCGAGCTGCTCTACCCGTTCGCCGAGGAGCAGCTGACCGAACTGATCGCCACCTACCCGAACCTGAAGGAGATCACCTGGGTCCAGGAGGAGCCGCGCAACATGGGCTGCTGGAAGGTGATGTCCCGCCGCCTCCCCCACCTGCTGCCCGAGGGCGTCGAGCTCGGCTACATCGGCCGCCCGACCCGGGCCAGCCCGGGAGAGGGCTACTCCGGGGCCCACGCCCGGGAGCAGGAGCGGATCGTGCTGACCGCGCTGACCCCGGGCGCCTAGCACCCGGCTCAGTTGATGTGCACCTCGGTGATGCTCGAGTAGGCCGACGGGTTCCCCAGCTGGTCGAAAGCCCTCACACGCACGGACCACTTGTCTTTGGCGAGGTTCCCCAAGCCGCCGCAGGTCGTCGTCGAGAGGTCGCAGGAATTGGTCGGTACGAAGGCGTCCGAGATCACTCCTTTTTTAAATTTGTCGTCCTCGCTCCACTGCACTTCGTAGCGAAGCACCGGAACGCTTCCATCGGTGGAAGCGGTCCAGGTGAAGGAGGGCGTCGCGTCTTTGGTTGGCGATTGGGGTGTGGTCGGTTTGCCTGGAGCCGTCGGCACCGGAAAGCTCCAGCTCGTGTTGCCACCGCCGTTGACACTGGCGTAGGCGGGAACGGTCGAGCCTTTGCTCGTGCTGTCTGAAACCGAGACCAACCCGACGTCCTGACTTCCTTTGGCTTCGATCGTCCACGGTTTTCCAGGAGTCGACGAAGCGAGTTTCAGCAATTTGCTCGCACCGGCGCCCTTCAGCGTCAGGGCCCCCGCGGCCGTCACCGTGCTTTCGGCGGCGAAGGTGAGGGTCGCTTCCGCTGCAACGGTCTTGGAGAGTTTGTTGAATGTGGTGCTCCCGCTGAGCTGCTGGCTGCCGCCGCTGAGGACGACGGTCCCGCTGTTGTGGATGAAGTTGCCGGAGTTGACGAAGTCGCCGGCGAATGACGCGGTCCCGCTCGGAGCCGTGAAGCTGCTGCCCGAGCCGAGCGTGAACGTGCCGCCCACGGTGAACGGGCTGTAAGTCCCAAAGCTGTGGGTCGCGTTGACAGTCAGGGCGTTGGCCGCCAGGCCCGAGAATCCGGACAATTTGCTGCCGCTTGCCAGAGTCAGCGTCCCCGACGTTGTCAGGGTGCCCGTACCGGACAGGGTGCCGTTCAGAGCGATCGAGCCGCCGCTCGCGGCGTTGGGGTTCGCGCCGAGGGGGAGGCTGCAGCTGCTGCCGACGGTCTTGGTGCCCGAGGTGTTGGCGAAGGCGGCCAGGGCGAAGGTCGCGCTGCCACAGGAGATCGAAGAGCTGTGGCCACCGTCGAAGACGACGGTCGCGCCTTTGGAGTTGAACGTGGCGCCGGCGTTGATCGTGAAGTTGTTGGCGAAGTTGACCGACCCCGCTGCCGGCGTGTTGAAGGTCGAGCCCGAGTTCAGCCTGAACTGGCCGTGGAAGTCCGCTCCCGTCGGCGCCGTCACGGACCCACCGGTCTGGGTGTAGTTGCCGTTGACCGCGAATGTGCCATAGGAGGCGGCGTTCAGGGTCAGGCCCGCCGCCGTCAAGCCTCCCAGCGCGGTCAGGCCGCTGAAGCCGGAGAGGGTCGCGGTGCCGTTCAGGACAAGCGTCTGGGGCGCCGTGAGCGTGCCGCTCCCGGACAGCGTTCCGTTCAGCGTGACCGAGGCATTGCTGTCTTCGCCCAGGCTCGGGTTGCTGCCGAGCGGCAGCGTGCAGTCGCTGCCGACCGTCTTGCGGCCCGCCGTATGGGCAAATCGCACCAGGTTGAAGGTCTGGTTGCCGCAGGACAGGACGGCGCTGACGGTTCCGTCGAAAGTCACCGTCCCCCCGTTGGCGTCGAAGGTGGCGCCGCTGCCGATCGTGAACTTCCCCCCGAACGACGCGGTTCCGGCCGGGGCGGTGAGGCTGCCACCGGGGCTGAGGGTGAACGTCTTGCCCACGGCAAGGTCGGAAAGGCCGCCAAGGTCCTGGCTCCCACTTACCGTCAGCGCACCCGCCTCCAAGGCCGAGAAGCCCGACAGGCTCCCACTGTTGCCCAGGGTCAGCGTTCCGGATGTCACCAGAGTGCCCGAGCCCGACAGGGCGCCGTTGAGCAGGATCGAACCGCCGTCGCCAGCAACGGGATCCTCGCCGAGGGGAAGGTTGCAATCGCCGCCGACCGTCTTTGTGCCGGAGGAATGGGAGAGGGTGACCAGGTTGAACGTGACACCACCGCAGGTGAGCACGCCGCTGGTGCTGCCGAAGTCGACCGTCCCCCCGTTCGCATCGAAGCTCGGGAGGCCCGTAACCTTCAGGGTGGCATCTATGGACGTGGTGCCTGAGCTGGCGGTGAAGCTCCCGCCCGAGAGCGTCAGGGTCTTCGAAACGAGCTCCTCTCCCCCCGCGGTGAAGCTCCCCGATTTCTGCAGGAAGCTCTTCGAGACGGTTAGGGACCTGGCCAGGGAGACGGCCCCCGAGTAGCCGGCGTTGAGCTTGACCGCGGCGATGGTGCCACCGAAGGCGGGGTCCACGGTCGAGTTGCCGGTCGAGGCGGGGCCGAAGACGACAGTGTCAGCCCCGCTCGGAGCGACGTCACCGCTCCAGTTGCCCGCGCAGCTCCAGCCGGTGTCGAAACCGCAGCCGCCGTCCCATGTCCTGGAGGCGGCATGCGCGCTGACCGGCACGAGGAGCAAAGCGAGGGTGAGCGCCAGGCAAGCGAGTGCCCATCTGCGAAGGAGGCCTAGGGCAACGGTTCGCACAGCTGGCAGAGGCTAAGCGCCCACCGGTCAAAAAGACACACCGATATTCGTCCACCAGCCTCAAGCTTCCATCTCAGGTGTCGATTTCTTTCAGTCGATTGCCGGTGATCCGACCCCGCAGGCGCGAGTACGCAGTCAACGCCCGCCCCAGCTGGGAGCTGGGTATCTTGGGGCGCAATGAAGGATCTGCCGAAGCCGACACCAGGCCGGCTCTTCGCTCGGGTCAAGTGGCTCTCGTGGATCGAGCTGGGCTTCTTTGGCTTCCTGATCTTGTTCTGGCTCCTGCCCGGCTTCGAGGTCGAGACCATGATCTTCGGCTGGGCCCACGGCCTCGGCTTCATCGTCCTGTGCCTCGTGATCTGGGTCGCCTGCGGCCGGCGAGAGGCGCCCTACACCCTGCTCGCCGCGACGCTCACGCCGGTCGGCCCGGTGGGCAGCGTGATCGGGATCGAGCTGATCGAACGCAAGGGCTGGGGCGTTGCGGATTCCCCGCAAAGAGTTGCGGAATCGCCGTAGACACGTCCTTACCGGCTTGACCGCAGGCATTCGGCGCGGTATAGGTACAACCTGACTGTTTCTCTGAGCAGTCCCGTTTAGGGGAACGGCCGCGTCGGCATCCCTCCCTGGCTACCGACGCGTAGGTGCAGTGAGGGTCGCGCGGACCCCCCTGCCTCCCGCGGCCCTCCTGCATCTCCTTTGCGGGCCCGAGACGGCCGCCCCTCTCTCCCAGACGAGTCAGTTCCTGAGGTTCCGCAGAACGGTCTGCAGGATGCCGTCGTTGCGGAAGTAGGCGACCTCGTTGGGAGTGTCGAGGCGAACGGTCGCCTCGAACTCGACCGCCGTGCCGTCCTCTCGCCGGGCGGTCACCGTCACGGACTTCGACTCGCCTTCCTCGAGATCGCCGACGTCGAAGGTCTCGGCGCCGGTGAGGCCGAGGGTCTCCGCGCTCTCGCTCTCGGGGAACTGGAGCGGCAGCACCCCCATCCCGATCAGGTTGGAGCGGTGGATGCGCTCGAAGCTCTCGGCGATCACCGCGCGAACGCCGAGCAGCTTCGTCCCCTTCGCCGCCCAGTCGCGCGAGGAGCCGGATCCGTACTCCTTGCCCGCCAGCACCACCAGCGGCACCCCTTCGTCCGCGTAGGCCGTCGCCGCCTCGTAGATCGTCGTCTCCTCCCCACCCGGGAAGCGCCGGGTGAAGCCGCCGGAACGCTCGACCAGCAGGTTGCGCAGGCGGATGTTGGCGAAGGTGCCGCGGATCATCACCTCGTGGTTTCCGCGCCGCGAGCCGTAGGAGTTGAAGTCCGCCGGCCCGACCCCGTGCTCGATCAGCCAGGCCCCGGCCGGGCTGTCCTTCTTGATCGCGCCGGCGGGGGAGATGTGGTCCGTGGTGATCGAGTCGCCGAGCAGGGCGAGCACCCGGGCGCCGCGGATCGGCTTGACGCCCGGCGCCTCGGCCGGCATGCCCTCGAAGAAGGAGGGCCGGCGCACGTAGGTGGAGTCGGGCCAGGTGTAGCGGTCGCCCCCGGGAACCTCGACCGCCTTCCAGTTCTCGTCGCCGTTCAGCACCCCGCCGTAGTTGCGGGTGAACATCTCCGATGCGATCGAGCGGCCGACCAGGTCCTTCACCTCGGCCGCGTCCGGCCAGATGTCGCGCAGGTACACCGGCTCGCCGTCGGATCCCTCGCCCAGGGGCTCCGTGGTCAGATCGAGGTCCATCCTGCCGGCCAGCGCGTAGGCGACGACCAGCGGCGGGCTGGCCAGGTAGTTGGCCTTCACGTCCTGGTTGATCCGCCCCTCGAAGTTGCGGTTGCCGGAGAGGACCGCGCAGACCGCGAGGTCGCGCTCCTCGACCGCCGCCGAGATCTCCGGCGGCAGCGGGCCGGAGTTGCCGATGCAGGTCGTGCAGCCGTAGCCGACCAGGTTGAACTGCAGCTCGTCAAGGTACTTCGTCAGCCCGGCCTTCTCCAGGTAGTCGGTGACGACGGTCGAGCCGGGGGCCAGCGAGGTCTTCACCCAGGGCTTGCGCGTCAGGCCACGTTCGACCGCGTTCCGCGCCAGCAGGCCGGCGCCGATCATCACGCTCGGGTTGGAGGTGTTGGTGCAGCTGGTGATCGCCGCGATCACCACCCGGCCGTGGTCGAGCTCGAAACTGGTGCCGTCGGCGAGCGTCACCTCGACCGCGTCCTCGCTGGTGCGCGGGGCGAGCGCGACGGCACCCTCGTGCACCGCGGGTCGCGGCTTGCCGCGCTCGTCGTCGTGATCCTCGGCCGGGGGGTCGGATGCCGGGAAGGACTCGTCCCCCGCCTCGTCGATCCCGTTGCCAAGCTGCTCGCCCGCCTCGGCGTCGAACTCCTCCATCGCCTCGAGGAAGGCCTCCTTCGCGTCGGCGAGCGGCACCCGGTCCTGGGGACGCTTGGGCCCGGCGATGCTGGGCACGACGGCGCCCAGGTCGAGCTCCACCAGGTCGGAGAAGACCGGGTCGGCCGAGCCCTCCTCGTGGAACATCCCCTGCTCGCGCGCGTAGGCGTCGACCAGCTCGAGCGTCTCGGTGGGACGGCCGGTCAGCTCGAGGTAGCGCAGCGTCTCGGCATCGACCGGGAAGATCGCGCAGGTCGAGCCGAACTCGGGCGACATGTTGCCGATCGTCGCCCGGTCGGCCAGCCCCAGCGTCGCCAGGCCCGGCCCGAAGAACTCGACGAACTTGGAGACGACGCCGCGCTCGCGCAGCATCTCGGTGACGGTGAGCACCAGGTCGGTGGCGGTGGCCCCCTCGGGCAGCTCGCCGCCGAGCTTGAAGCCGACCACCTGCGGCAGCAGCATCGAGATCGGCTGGCCGAGCATCGCCGCCTCGGCCTCGATCCCGCCCACTCCCCAGCCCAGCACGCCGAGCCCGTTGACCATCGTCGTGTGCGAGTCGGTGCCGACCAGCGTGTCGGGGTAGGCCCGCAGGACGCCGTCGCGCTCGCGGCTGTAGACCACCTGGGCGATGTGCTCGAGGTTTACCTGGTGGCAGATGCCGGTCGCCGGCGGCACGACGCTGAAGTTGTCGAAGGCCTCGCGCCCCCACTTGAGGAAGGAGTAGCGCTCGCGGTTGCGTTCGAACTCGTGCTCGGCGTTGACCGCGAAGGCGCGCTCGTTGCCGAAGGCGTCGACCTGGACCGAGTGGTCGATCACCAGGTCGACGTCTACCAGCGGGTTGATCGCCTCGGGGTCGCCGCCGATCTCCGCCATCGCGTCGCGCATCGCCGCCAGGTCGACGACGGCCGGAACCCCGGTGAAGTCCTGCATCAGGACCCGGGCGGGCTGGAAGGGGATCTCGGTGCTGGGCTCGGCGGCGGCATCCCAGCCCGCGATCGCCTCGATCGCCTCCTTCGTCACCGCGACCCCGTCCTCCAGCCGCAGCACGTTCTCCAGCAGCACCTTGATCGAGTAGGGCAGGCGGCCGACGCCGAAGCGCTCGGCCAGTGCATCGAGGCGATGGATCTCGTAGGAGCGACCGCCGACCTCGAGGGTCGAACGCGCGCCAAAGGAGTCAGGAGAGCTCATCTCTCCATCCTAGGAGGGCGACGCTCCCAACCGCGTCATGGGGTGCGCCGCGCCGCGCCGAGCACCTCTTCAAGGCGGCGCGAGACAAGCGTTCGGAGGCGCGCGCTTTTGATCCGCTCGGCCCATCTCTCCAACTCGCCATCGTCGAAACCCGCAGGCAGCGAGAGCTCGGGAAAGAAGGCGCGGGTGCCGGACGCAGCACGGACATACACGGCGTCGAAGAGCGCCTTCTCGGGCGTCGCAACGTAGCCGCTGTCTTCGGAGCCGCCAAAGCCACCGAAGACCTCGGGAGCGAGGTGGTGGATCTCAAAGAGGCCGACGCTCGTGGTGATCCTTTTCGCTCGATCGAGTGAGGCAACGGATACCTGCCGCGGGATCTGCTCGATCATCTGGTGGCGAGCGAAAGCCGACCAAAAGGAGACGTAGGCCGGGAAGGGCGCGGTCAAGAAAGGAGCGACGGCAAACGGGGGTATCTCGGGATCGAGCGCCCAGAGGCCTCGACGCAGTCGACGCACGAGCCCGCCCTCGTCCAGCGCCTCGAGGCGCCTGCCGGCGGTGCGCCCGCTCGTCTGCCAAACCGCCGCCGCCTCGCTGGTCGTGATCAAGGGGCGATCGAGTCGCAGCAGCTGGCCGTAGTTGCCGACCGCAGTCATCTCGCCTCTTCGAGTTGCTCGGCAACGAAGGTCTGCATCTGCTCCCAGGACGCCTCACCCGCGTAGAGCTCGACTGCCTCGGGCTCGAGAAAGGGTAGGACCTGATCCTGAAATGCGGCATAGGGCAGCTGTAGCGCCAAATCGACGGCGGCGGTGAGCACTTCGGGATCGAGAGCGCCAGGTGCAAGGGGGCTGCGGCGCAGCAGCAGGTCGAGGTCGAAGACGTCGCGCGAAGATAGGAGGGCTTCGACCTTCTCGTTGAGTCGCCAGGCGGGCACTCCTTCGACATCGAGGTCGAGGCTAAGAATGCAAGTTAGGGACATTTTTTGTCCCTAACTTGCATTGCTTTCTGCTCAGCTAGAGCAGCGCTCGCAGACGCCGCGCAGGACCACGTCGTGCTCGGAGATCTCGAACGACATCCGCCCCGACACCCTGTCGATCGCGCGCTCGAGGCTGCGGTCCTCGAAGGTCTCCATCCTGCCGCAGGCCCGGCAGATCGCATGGTGATGGTGGTGGCCGTCGGGTTCGATCCGCTCGTAGGCGGCGGTGCCGCGGGTGATCTCGATCCGCTGCACGAGCCCGAGCCCCTCGAACTGCTCGAGCGCCCGGTAGATGCTGGCCCGGCCGACTCGCGGCTTGCGGCGGCGCAGCTCGTCGTCCAGCTCCAGCGCCGTGACCGCGCAGTCGTGGCGAGCGAGCGCCTCGATCACGGCCGTGCGCGCGCCGCCGCGGCGCAGGCCGGCAGAGCGCACGGTCTCCAGCGCGTGCTCGGCCCAGGCGGTGTCGGTCGCAGTCGCCATCTAGGGGATCGTAGCCTCCGCACCCGCCCGCTCCGGCCCCACCGGAGCCGCTCGCAGCCGCCCCGCCGCCAGGGCAAGCAGGTAGGCGACCAGGATCGCGAGGGCGATCGAGGCGCCGGCGGCGGTGCCCAGGTAGTAGGACGCGTACAGCCCCGCCAGGCCGCAGAGGACCGCGATGCCGACCGCGAGCGCGATCATCGGCGCCGCCCGCTCGGTCAACTCGCGGGCCGCCGCGGCGGGACCGACGAAGATCGCGACGACGAGCAGGTTGCCAAGGCCCTGGACGGCCACCACGATCGCGGCCGCCAGCAGGACCATGAAGACCGTTTCGGTGGGCCCTGGGCGCACGCCCAGGGCCGCGGCGACGCCGCGGTCGAACCCGACCGCGAGCAGGCGGGCGTGAAGCAGGAAGAGAGCGAGGAGGACCACGAACGTCATCGCGGCCGCGGCGATCAGGTCGCCGTCGGTGACGCCGAGGACGTCGCCGAAGAGGAGCCCCTGCAGGCCAGGTGGGGAGTCCGGGGAGAGCGCCAGCAAGGCGCCGAATCCGAAGAACGTCGTGACGACGACTCCGACCGCAACCTCGCGGCTCATCCCCGGCATGCGGGAGATCGCGGCGATCGCCAGCGCCGCGAGCAGGATCGCCGGGGCGGCGCCGAGCAGTAGCGGCACCCCCGCCAGCGTCGCCAGGACCAGGCCGGGGAAGATCGAGTGGGCGAGCGACTCCGCCGCGTAAGAGAGGCGGTAGAGCACGACCCAGCAGCCGAGCGTCCCACCGGCGATCCCGATCAGGATCGTCTCGGCGATCGCTCGCCGCATGAATTCGTCTGCGAGGGGCTCGAGCATCGCTCAGTGGTGGTGTGGGGGCAGGAGTGCCCGACCCTCGGCCCCCGGCAGCTGGACGATCGCACCGCCGTAGGTCTCTTCGATCACGTCGAGGCCCAGCACCTCCTGCGGCGGCCCGCAGGCGACCTGGGCGCGGTTGAGGCAGAGCACGGTGTCCCAGCGCCGGGCCTGCTCGAGGTCGTGGGTGGCGATCATCACCCCGCGCCCCTCCGCGGCAAGCGCGGCGATCAGCCCTTCCAGAAGCTCCGATGCGGGGCGGTCAAGGCCCGAGAAAGGCTCATCGAGGAGCAGCACCCGAGCGTCCTGGACGAGACTGCGGGCTATCAGCACCCGCTGGCGCTGACCGCCGGAGAGCTTGCCGAAGGTCTTGTGGGCGAGATCGGCGAGGCCGACCTGCTCCAGCGCCCGCTCCGCTGCCTCCCGCTCGCGGCGCCCTGGGCGCCGCCACCACGGCAGCCGCGAGAGCGCCCCCATCGCCGCCACTTCCAGCGCCGAGACCGGGTAGTCGAGTTGGGAGCGCTCGGTCTGTGGGACGGTGGCGCAGCGCGCCGCCACCCGCAACGTCCCCGCCAGTGGGTCCAACTCGCCGAGGATCGCCCGCAGCAGCGTCGTCTTGCCGCCGCCGTTGGGGCCGAGCAACGCCATCCTCTCCCCCGCCCGCAGGGCGAAGGCGACGCCTGAGATCGCGGCCTGCCCGTTGTAGCCGGCGGCGAGGCCCTCTGCCTCGATCAGGGACTCGCCTGGCACCCGCGATCCCCTCCTGTGAGCCCGCGGACCACGGAATCCGCGTTTGCCTCCTCCATCTCGGTGTAGGTGGCGCCGTCTGAGCCCTCCGGCCCAAGCGTGTCGCCGTACAGCGTGTACTCGGCAGAGGCGCCGGTCTGGTTGGCGATCGCCTGCGCCGCCTTGGGGTTCAGGGAGCTCTCTGGGATATACCGCCTCGACGCCCTCGGATTCGATCGTCTCGGCCAGCTCGCTCAGGTCCTTCGCCGAGGGCTGGGCCTGAGTGGTCTGGGAGGGAATCACCGCGCCGACGACCTCGAGGCCGTAGCGGGCGGCGAAGTAGTCGAAGGCGTCGTGGTCGGTGACCAGCTTGCGCTGGGCCGGGGGGATCGTCTCGATGCAGGCGGCGATGCCGGCCTGGAGTGCCCTCAACTGCTCCACGTAGGCGTTCGCGTTGCGCTCGAAGTCCGCTTTGCGAGTGGGGTCGGCGGCGATCAGCGTGCGCTCGATCTCGCGCACCGCGGCGATCGCGTTGCGCGGGTCATGCCACCAGTGAGGGTCGTATTCGGAGTCGTGGTGCTCCTCCTCATCGCCCTCGCCGGGCAGGTGGACGGGCGCGACGACCCCGAGGTCGACGACCTCGGCGTCGGTGCCGCTGTCGGAGACGACCTCCTCGATCCACTCGTCGAGACCGTCGCCGCTGGCGAAGACGACGTCCGCGCCGGCGACCGCCTGCACGTCGGAGGGTCGCGGCTCGTAGTCGTGAGGGTCGCTGTTGGGCTGCAGGAGCTGGTTGACCTCGACCTCCTCGCCACCGACGTCGCGGGCGAAGTCGGCGACCTGCGTCGTGGTCGCGACCACGGTGAGCTTCTCGCCGCCGTCCCCGTCCCCCGACCCGCCGCCGCAGCCGGCGCCGATCAGCGCAAGGGCTCCAAGGGCGGCCGCGACCGCAGCGGCGCGCGGGACGCGCGTCAGCGCCCGCCCGGCCAGGGCGAGCAGGAACGTCGCCCCTGCCACGCAGGCGATCGTCGCGCCGGGCGGCGCGTTGGTCTCGACCGAGAGCCAGAGCCCGACGGTTCCCTCCAGCGCGACCAGGCCGACGCTGAGCAGCTGCCAGCTGCGCAGCCGCTCGGTCAGCAGCCGGGCGGTGATCGCCGGGACGACGAAGAGCGCGGTGACGAGCAGCGCGCCGACGACGGTCAGCGCCGCGACGCTGGCCAGGGCGACGAGCACGATCAGGACCGCGTCGAAGACCCGTGCATCCGGTCCACTGCCGGCCGGCGTCGTCGGGTCGAAGCCGCTGCGCAGCCAGTGCTGGCCGATCAGGAGGCTGGCCGCCACGGTCGCGGCGGCCACTCCCCCAGCCAGCGCGATGTCGCCACCGTCGACCAGCAGCAGGCTGCCGAAGAGCAGCGTCTCGATGTTGGAGCCGGAGCCGAACACGTCGCTGGCGAGGATCACGCCGGCGGCAAGGCAGCCGACCAGGACCAGTGCCACGACCGCGTCGGTGCCAGAGCGCCGGCCGCGCAGCCCGGCCGTCCCCCCGGCGAAGAGCATGGCCGCCCCGAAGGCCCCGAGCGGGGCCGCGAACCCCAGCCCGTCGGCCAGCACCAGGCCCGGAAAGGAGGCGGTGCCGACGGCGTGCGAGAAGAAGGCGAGGCCGCGCAGGACGATCCAGGTGCCGAGGATGCCGGCGGGTATCGCCAGGATCAGGACCTCGATCAGACCGCGCTGTACGAAGGGAAGCTGGAAGGGCTCGAGCAACGAGGGCCGTCCTCTGCTGGGTGGGTCGGTGGCAGTGGGCTCGGCAGCACTCTAATGAGAATGACTCCGGTTTGCACTTGACCGGCTACGCGCTGAACTCGCGCCACCGCTCATCGAGGCGAGCATCGCCGCGTGAGCCTCGGGCACTTCAGTGCTTGTCGGTCTGACCGGAGGCGACGCTGGCGGCGGCCTTCTGGCCGGCCTCGCCGCTGGCGACCTTGACCGAGATGCCGGGGCTGGCGAGAGCGAAGTGGGCCAGCAGGCGCTGCTGGACCGGGGCGACGGCTATCTCGACCTTGTTGCGCTCGATCGCCTTTATGACGGCGTCGGCGACCTGCTGGGGAGAGCCGGTGCCGAGGCCGGGGATCGGGTCGGCGCCCGAGTCCGCGTACATCCCGGCTTCGCGGATCGTGCCCGGGGAGACGATCGAGACGCCTATGCCCAGGGGGTCGAGGTCGGCTCGCAGTCCGAGCGCGAAGCCGCGCAGGCCGAACTTGGTCGCGTTGTAGACGGAGGAGAGCGGGGTCGCGGACTTGCCCGAAAGTGAGGAGATGAAGACCATGTGGCCCTTGCCGCGCTCGACCATCCCGGGCTCCAGCGCGCGGGCGAGGTGCATCGGCGCCTCGAGGTTGACCCGCAGGGTGCCCTCGAGTCGCTCGCTGGAGTAGTCGGGCAGGCGCCCGGTCCCGGGCAGCCCCGCGTTGGCGACGAGCACGTCGACGTCGCCGGCCTCCGCGGCCAGCTTCTCCGCCGCGCCCGGCTCGGCAAGGTCCGAGGGCACGAACCGGTGACCCTCGCCCGGCAGCTCCGCGGCGAGCGCCTCCAGCGCCTCGGCCTTGCGGCCGCTCAGAACCAGCTTCGCCCCGCGCCCGGCGAGCGCCCGGGCGATCGCCCGTCCAAGGCCGCCTGTGGCCCCGGTCAGCAGCGCGGTCTTGCCGGCAAGTTCCATCCCAGCGCGCAAGCTAGCAGCGCGGGCGTCGAAAGGAGGGAGATATGCCTCAAGTGCGAAAGGCCACAAAATGTTTGTTTTCCATGAGCAAACGGCCGGGAGATCGTCTACACTGCCGCCGTTCCGAATAACCGAAACGCCGAGTCCCGTGCGCTGGAGGCGCCACGGGAGCGGGGGAACCACGTTTTCGGGGCTAACTCGCCTAGTTCAGGCGGGGGCGCAGGCTCCTATAGCGCCAGCCCGACAGCTAACCCCGTAGGCCGACGAAGGAGATCGGTTTGCGCAACAACAGGCAGAAACTCAAGCTGGGCATTGCTACAGGGCTGGCACTTTCGGCTCTCGCATTGACGCCGGGGGCCGCATCGGCCGCCTGCGACGGTGGCGGCGTCTCATCCGCCGAAGTGGACATCTGCACGCCTACGGCGAAAGCGAAGTTGCTCGAAAACGGGATGGTGATCCCACCCAAGTCGGCGCCGCCCCGGGTCAAGGCAGTTATCGCGGCAGCCAACCGAATCCGCTCCAAGCCATATATATGGGGCGGCGGTCACGCTCGCTGGTGGGACAAGGGCTACGACTGCTCCGGCTCCGTCAGCTTCGCCCTGCACGGCGGCCGCTTCCTTGAAAGCCCAATGCCCTCTGGTCCGTTGGCCAGCTGGGGCTCGGCAGGCGAAGGGCGCTGGATCACCGTCTACGCCAACGCCGGTCACACCTACGCCGTGATCGCCGGCCTGCGCTGGGACACCTCCGGCAACACCGACGGGTCCACTGGCCCGAGCTGGCACGAAGACCTGCGCACTTCCGCCGGCTACGTCGCCCGGCACCCCGCCAGCTACTGAGCCTCAGGCAGGGCAGTGCTCCGCCCCGGCCAACCGGCCGGGGCGAGATTGTCCTTGCTTTCCTCAACCGCTCGGATAACGTTTTCGTGTAGCTGCTACACCCGACATCCGCTTGGCCGACCTCACCAAGCATTACGGCGAGGTGGTAGCGGTTGCGGGAATTAGCCTCGAGATCGAGGCCGGGGAGTTCTTCACGATGCTCGGCCCCTCGGGCTCGGGGAAGACGACGACGCTGCGGATGATCGCCGGATTCGAGGACCCGAGCGGCGGCACGATCGAGCTTGCGGGCAAGGACGTCCGCGGCGTGCCGCCCTACGACCGCGCGGTCAACACCGTCTTCCAGGACTACGCCCTCTTTCCCCATATGACGGTGGGCGAGAACGTCGCCTACGGGCTGCGCGTCGCCAAGGTCGCCAGGGACGAGCGCGCCCGCCGCGGCGAGGAGGCCCTGGAGATGGTGCGCCTGCCGGGCTACGCCGACCGCAAGCCGGCCGAGCTCTCTGGCGGGCAGCGCCAGCGCGTCGCCCTGGCGCGGGCGATCGTCAACCGACCCAGGGTGCTCCTGCTCGACGAGCCGCTCGGCGCCCTCGACCTGAAGCTGCGCGAGCAGATGCAGGTCGAGCTGAAGGCGATCCAGGGCGAGGTCGGGATCACCTTCGTCTACGTCACCCACGACCAGGACGAGGCGCTGACGATGAGCGATCGCATCGCCGTCTTCAACCGGGGCAGGATCGAGCAGGTCAGCCCGCCGGTCGAGCTCTACGAGCAGCCGGCAACCGAGTTCGTCGCCGGCTTCGTCGGCGTCTCCAACCTGCTCGAACGCGACGGCTCGCGCTTCACGATCCGCCCGGAGAAGATCCAGCTGGTCGACCCCGGCACCGCCGCCAACGGGCTGCGCACCGAACGCGGGCGCGTGGCCAGCGTCGCCTACGCCGGAATGGTGACCCGCTACACGGTCGCCCTCGACGCGGGCGGAGAGCTTCAACTCGTACGGCAGAACGTGGAAGGCACGTCGGCAGACGCTGCCTCCGAGCAGGGGAGGGAGGTATTGGTGGGCTGGCGCCCAGAGCACACGGTCGCCGTCCAAGGCAGTTCTACATAGAGGAGGAACACCGTGAGAAGGCGACACGCAAATTCAGCACGAACGGCCTGGCTGATCGTCGGAGGGCTACTGGCAGCGATGCTTCTGCTTGCCAGCTGCGGCTCCAGCGACGACACCACCACCGGTGGCGGCGAGGAACTGCAGACGCTCGGCAAGGGGGAGGGTCAGGTCGACCTGATCTCCTGGGCGGGCTACGTCGAACCCGAATGGACCAAGCCGTTCGAACAGAAGACCGGCTGCAAGGTCAACAACAAGGTCGCCGGCACCTCCGACGAAATGGTGCAGCTGATGCGGACCGGCGAATACGACGGGGTCTCCGCCTCGGGCAACGCCACCGCCCGGCTGGTCGAAGGCGACGACGTCGACCCGGTCAACGTCAGCCTCGTCCCGAACTACAAGACCGTCTTCTCCGACCTCAAGAACCAGCCGTACAACACCTTCGACGGCCAGCCATACGGCATACCCCATGGCCGCGGGGCAAACCTGCTGATGTGGAACAGCGATTCGGTGGCGCCCGAACCGAAGTCGTGGAACGTGACGCTCGACCCCGAAGTCGCCTCCAAGTACAAGGGCAAGATCAGCCAGTACGACGACCCGATGTCGATCGCGGAAGCGGCGGTCTACCTGAAGACGCACAACCCGGACCTCGGGATCGAAGATCCCTACGAGCTGAACGAAGAACAGTTCGAAGCGGCGGTGCAGCTGATGAAGGAACAGCGGCCACTGGTGGGCGAATACTGGTCGGAAGCCGAAAAGCAGATCTCGTCCTTCGCCAGCGGCGACAGTCAGGTCGGCACGACGTGGCAGTACCAGTACTTCCTGCTCAAGGAAGAAGGCGAGCCGGTGGCGGCGAGCCCGGCGAGCCAGGGCTTCCTGCCCGAAGAGGGCGCGACGGGATGGTCCGACACCTGGATGATCAGCGCCGAAGCAGCGCATCCCAACTGCATGTACATGTGGATGGACTGGATCATCGAACCGAAGGCAAACGCCCAGGTGGCGGAATACTTCGGCGAGGCGCCGGCCCAGGAACTGGCATGCGAGAAAACCGCGAATCCGAACTTCTGCGCTGAATACCACGCGGAAGAACCCAGCTTCTGGAAACGCGTCTACTACTGGAAGACCCCGCTCGCCGACTGCGGCAACGGCTCGGAAGACTGCAAGGACTACAACGACTGGGTCCAGGCCTGGACCTCGATCAAGGGTTGAGCCGCAGGCTCGCCAAGCTGTTCCACGGGCGCCCCCGCCTTCAGGTGGGGGCGCTCCTGGCGGGCCCCGCCGGCTGGCTGGTCGTCGGCTACCTCGGCTCGCTGGCCCTTCTCCTCGTCGCCTCGCTGTGGTCGGTCAACGCCGTCAGCGGCGAGCTCGAGAAGAGCCTCAGCCTCGAAAACTTCGAAATCCTCTTCGAGGAACCGGTCTACCGCGACATCATCGGTCGCACGGTCCTGATCGCGGCGCTGGTGACGATCACGGACGCGGTCCTCGCCTTCCCGATTGCCTTCTACATGGCCAAGGTCGCGAGTCGCCGGACCAAGGCGATACTCGTCGTCGCGGTGCTGATCCCGCTCTGGTCGAGCTACCTCGTCAAGGTTCTCTCCTGGCGCAACATGATCGGCGGTGGCGGGCTGATCGACTGGGTCCTGGAGCCGCTCGGCCTCAGCGGGCCCGGCTACGGCAATGCCGCGGTCTGGCTGGTGATGAGCTACCTCTGGCTGCCGTACATGATCCTGCCGATCTTCGCCGGGCTGGAGCGCATCCCCGACTCGCTGATCAGCGCCTCGGAGGATCTCGGCGCCAGACCCTTCGCCACGTTCCGCCGGGTGATCCTGCCGCTCTCCTTCCCCGCCGTCGTCGCCGGCTCGATCTTCACCTTCGCCCTCACCCTCGGCGACTACATCACGCCCAGGCTGGTCTCCAACAACCAGTTCATCGGCAACGTCGTCTTCAACAACATCTCCAACAACCTGCCCTTCGCCGCGGCCCTGGCGCTGGTGCCGATCGTGGTGATGGTCGGCTACCTGCTCGTCGCGCGCAAGCTCGGCGCCTTCGAGCACGTATAGGAGAACGGTGAGACTCTCGAGACGATCCACGATCCTGCTTCGCATCGCCGTCGGCGCGGGGCTCGCGTTCATCTACATCCCGCTGATCGTCCTTGGGATCTACGCGTTCAACTCGAGCAAGATCCTCGAATGGCCGCCACCCGGATTCACCTTCGAGTGGTTCCCGAAGGCGATCGAAAGCACGGCACGCGACGCCTTCTTGACCTCGATCAAAGTCGGGCTCGCCGCCACCGCGATCGCCCTGGTGCTGGGGACGCTCGCGTCGCTGGCGGTCGCCCGGCACCGCTTCTTCGGCCGCGAGACGATCTCCTTCCTCGTCATCCTGCCGATCGCCCTGCCCGGGATCGTGACCGGGGTTGCGCTCAACAACACCTTCACCCAGGTCTTCGGCATAGACCTCTCGCTGTTCACCGTAATCGTCGCCCACGCCACCTTCTGCATAGTCGTCGTCTACAACAACTCGATCGCCCGGTTGCGCAGGATGTCCTCCTCCTTCGAGGAGGCCTCGGCCGACCTCGGCGCCAACACCTGGCAGACCTTTCGCCACGTCACGCTCCCCAACATGCGCTCGGCGCTGGGCGCCGGCGGCCTGCTCGCCTTCGGCCTCTCCTTCGACGAGATCATCGTCACCACCTTCACGATCGGCGCCGGAGAAGAAACCCTCCCCTACTGGATCTTCAGCAACCTCTTCCGCGCCCAGGAGCGCCCGATCGTCAACGCCGTCGCCGTCCTGGTCGTCCTGATCTCGATCGTCCCCGTCTACCTCGCCCACCGCCTCACCCGGGAAGAGGAGGGGACGACAGCCGCACCCGCCGGCCGCGGCGGCCGCATCGGGGGCGGCGGCGTCGAGACCGAGGCGACCGCAGTGCCGTAACCGGGACCCCCGCTGCATCAAGATGAGACTGATCGGTCTCATTCCGCTCCCACTCGCCCAATAGTGGTTAAATGAGACCGAACGGTCTCATCATGCTATCTTGCCGCAATGGAGCAAACCAACTCCCCGGCGGCCCTGGGGGCTGCGATCCAAGCACGCCGCAGCGCCCTGAAGCTCACCCAGGACGACCTGGCGCTCTCGATCGGCGTCAACCGCAAGGTCATCGGCCAGCTCGAGGGTGGCAAGGAGACCGTGCGACTCGAAATCGCGCTGAAGGCGGCACGGGCGCTCGGGCTGAACGTCGGAGTCGAGGCACGTGGCGAAGCCCGAGCTTGAGGTCCACCTCGGTGAGCGCCTTGCCGGCGCGTTGCTGCGCAAGGACAACGGCAACCTGCAGTTCCGCTACGACCCCGCCTACGTAGAGGCCGGAGGCGCGCCGCTCTCGGTGAACCTGCCGTTGCGGACCGATCCCTATCCGCACCGCGACTGCCTCGCCTTCTTCGGCAATCTCCTGCCCGAGGAGGACGTCCGTCGTCAAGTGGCCCTGGTCAGCGGAATCTCGGCCGCCAACGACTACAAGCTGCTCGAGCGCTTCGGCGGCGACGTCGCCGGCGCCGTGACCCTGCGACCCACAGGAGACGCGGCCGAGGCGGGGCCCGAGAGTCAGGAAACCGTGGGCGGCGGGCCGGAGATCCTCTCGCCAGAGAGGCTCGACACGATCCTCACCCAGCTGCCTCAGCGCCCGCTTGCCGTCGACCAAGCCGGCGAGGTGCGCCTCTCCTTGGCGGGTGCCCAGAGCAAGCTGCCCGTGATCGAGACCGGCGGCGCGTTCGCCCTGCCGCACAGCACGGAGCAGCCCACGACCCACATCCTCAAGCCGGAGCCAGAGCGCTTCCCCGGTCTGGTCACGAACGAGTTCTTCTGCATGCGCCTCGCCGGAGAGGTCGGCCTGAATGCGGCCGAGGTCCGCCGTGCCGAGACCGACTCGGGCCTGCCCTTCCTGATCGTCTCCCGCTACGACCGCGACCTCACCCAAGAGCCGGTCCGCCGCCTGCACCAGGAGGACTTCTGTCAGGCCCTGGGCAAGCTCTACATCGAGAAGTACCAGCACGAAGGCGGGCCCAGCGTCCGCGACTCCATGCACCTGATCGACGAGCACTCGGCGGCTCCCGCCCGCGATCGCCAGCAGTTCTGGCTGGCACTCGTCTTCAACGTGCTGATCGGCAATTGCGACGCGCATGGCAAGAACTACTCGCTGCTCTACGACTCCCCGGCCCCCAGCCTCGCCCCCTTCTACGACCTGGTTTCGACAGCCGTCTACGGGGAACTGACCACGCGCCTGGCGATGTCGGTCGACGGAGCCACTCATCTCACGGAGGTGAACCGGGCCGCCTGGAGCCGACTCGCCGCGGACGTCGGCTTCGCCCCGCGCTTTCTTCGGGAGCGCATGGAGCCATCGGTCGAACGGATCCTCAATGCGGCCGGCCATCTCGCCGGGCGGCCGGAGCATGTCGACCCTCTGGTCGAGACGATCGTCGACGCGATCGGCAACCGAGCGGAGCGCCTGCGAGCGGGCGTCCCTTCCTAGGTCGTCGGGCAGATCACCCGCCCTACAGCGGGATGTTGCCGTGCTTGCGCTTCGGCTGGGCGACGCGCTTGGTCTGCAGCATGCGCAGCGCCCTGATCAGCTTCGGGCGCGTCTGGCGCGGCTCGATCACGTCGTCGATGTAGCCGCGCTCGGCCGCCGAGTAGGGGTTGGCGAAGTGCGCCTTGTAGTCGTCGATCAGCTTCTGGCGGCGCTCGTCGGGGGTCGGCGAGGAGGAGATGTCCTTGCGGTAGATGATGTTGACCGCGCCCTCGGGGCCCATCACCGCGACCTCGGCGGTCGGCCAGGCGACGTTGAAGTCGGCCAGCATGTGCTTCGAGTTCATCACGTCGTAGGCGCCGCCGTAGGCCTTGCGGGTGACGACGGTGAGCTTCGGCACGGTCGCCTCGGTGAAGGCGTAGAGCAGCTTGGCGCCGTGGCGGATGATCCCGTTCCACTCCTGGTCGGTGCCGGGCAGGAAGCCGGGCACGTCGGTGAAGGTGAGGATCGGGACGTTGTAGGCGTCGCAGGTGCGGACGAAGCGCGCCGCCTTCTCGGAGGCCTCGATGTCGAGCACGCCGGCGAGGAAGGCGGGCTGGTTGCCGACGATCCCGATCGGGAAGCCGTCGAGGCGGGAGAAGCCGCAGACGATGTTCTTGGCGAAGTGCTCGTGGACCTCGAAGAACTCGCCGTCGTCGACGATGCGGGAGATCACCTCGCGCATGTCGTAGGGCTTGGAGGGATCGTCGGGGACGAGCGTGTCGAGCTCGGCGTCTTCGCGCTCGGGGTCGTCGTAGGGCTCGAAGCGCGGCGGCGCCTCGAGGTTGTTCGAGGGCAGGAAGCTCGATCAGGTAGCGCACGTCCTCGAGGCAGCTCTCCTCGTCCTCGGAGGCGAAGTGGGCGACGCCCGACTTCGAGTTGTGGCTCATCGCCCCGCCCAGCTCCTCGAACTCGACTTCCTCGCCGGTCACCGTCTTGATCACTTCGGGGCCGGTGATGAACATGTGCGAGGTCTCCTTGACCATGAAGATGAAGTCGGTCATCGCCGGCGAGTAGACGGCGCCGCCGGCGCAGGGGCCCATGATCAGGCTGATCTGCGGGATCACGCCCGAGCACTGGACGTTGCGGACGAAGACGTCGCCGTAGGCGCCGAGCGAGACGACGCCCTCCTGGATGCGGGCGCCGCCGGAGTCGTTGATGCCGATCACCGGCGCGCCGACCTGGGCGGCGAGGTCCATCACCTTGCACATCTTCTCCGCCATCACCTCGCCGAGGCTGCCGCCGAAGACGGTGAAGTCCTGGGAGAAGACGAAGACGGTGCGGCCGTCGATCGTGCCGTGGCCGGTGACGACGGCGTCGCCCCAGGGCCGTTTCTTCTGCATCTCGAAGTCGTAGGTGCGGTGGCGGACGAAGGTGTCGAGCTCCTCGAAGGAGCCCGGGTCGAGCAGCTTCTCGACCCGCTCGCGGGCGGTCATCTTGCCCTTCGCGTGCTGCTTCTCCACCGCCTCCTCGGAGGCCGAGTGGATCGCCTCCTCGCGCAGCTCGCGCAGGTAGGCGAGCTTCTCCTCGTGGGTGATCGGGTTCTTCTCGCGCATCGCGGGCGGAAGTCTATTTCGGCGCGCCCAACCGTGCCCCCTGCGGTCGCAGTTCCCGCCGCTATACGGCGGGAACTGCGACATCACCTATGCCTAGAGTTCGGCGCAGACGGCGAAAGCCTCGATCGACCAGTTCTCGGTCTGGCCCGTGCCCGTCTCATGCGCAAAGGCGCTCCATCCCGTGCGGCTGCCGTTGCCGGCGACGAACGGTGTCGAACCGGTCAAAGCGACCGATTTGAGTTCGCCGCCGAGCCGCGCGCCACCGGCGATCGCGAGCTTGCCGGAGGGACATTCAGCGGTGATCGACTTCGATTCTTCGGAGTCTTCGCCGGTCGCCTGGTTCACGTACGTCACGTTGCGGACCAGCTGGCCGAGGAAGCTGGACGTCAGCTTGCCGCTGCTGACGGAACCGTTGGCGAGCTTGCTCTCGCTCACGGCGCCGTTCTTGAGCTTCGGTTCGGTGACCACCTGGCCGCCGAGCTGGCCGGAGCGGACCGAGCCGTTGGCGAGCTGGCTGGAGCCGATCGTCGCGGGGGCGATCTTCGCCCCGGTGACCGCGCCGTTGCGCAGCTTCGGCGTCGTTACGGCGCCGTTCTTGAGCTTCGGCGTGGTCACGGCGCCGTTGGCGATGCTCGCGGTCTTCACCGAGTTCTTGCTCGCGGTTTTCGCAGCCACGGCGGCGCCGCCCAGCGCCACGAACAGGGCGATGCATGCGATCGCGGTGGCCGGATTCAGGTGCCTCTTGATCAGCTTCAACTCGTTCCTCTCGTTTCGTGTTCAGACGCCGAACGGCTGCTTGCTGCGGTTCGGCCAGGTCATCCAGGATTCGCTCCAGATCGGTCGCGGCGAGGCCGGAGTCGCTCCCGGCGCGCAGCTGCACGCGGGTGCCGAAGCCCTTCTCGGCCATCGTCACCTCGACCCCTTCGACGCTGGCGACCAACTCGGCCAGCTCGGGCTCGGACTTCATCAGCGTCCGCGCGACCTCGATCATCCCGCCCGCTTCAACCGACCGGCGGCGCCTCCTCCTGCCGTGTCCCGGATGAACGAGACGGTGCAGAGAGCCGCAGCGCTATTTCGCGAGCAGCGAGGCGACGCCCGCGGCGTCAGGGACGACGTGGAGAAGGTCCGGAACGTCACCGAAGCCGTCGTCCGCGGACACCAGCGCCGCCGCGCCGGCAGCCGCCGTGGCGGCTGCGAGCGCGGCGTCGAAAGCGCCGACGCTCTCGGTCGCTTCGAAGATCGTCAAGCCCGCGACGAGGTCGTCCCGATCGACCTCCAGCAGAGGTGACAGCAACTCCGCGTAGTCGCGGCCCAGCGCAGCCGCGTCATCGCGATCCCGCCTCCGCGCCCGCACGTGCACGAACTCCTGGATCGCCTCGACCGACGTCGTGGCCTGGATGGCGCCGTCCGCGATCGCGCCAATCAGGTCGCGACACGACTGGCGAAGGGGATGATCCGCCCCCTTCGCGTAGACGAGGACGGTGGTGTCGAGGACGATCACGCCCGTCGGGCACGCAGCGCGTCGAGCTCGGACCGCAGCTGGTCGACATCCGGGACGTCCATGTCGGGCGCGTCGAGCAGCCGGCGGGCAGCCGCCTCGCGGCGGCCAGCGGAGGCGCCGATACCCCGGTCGATCGCCTCGCGCACGACCGTCGCGACCGAGACGCCGCGTTCGCGCGCCGCGGCGGTGATCCGCGAGTGGCGCTCGTCGTCGATCAGGATCTGGAGGCGATGCTCAAGCACTATGAGCATACATTAGCATGCTCAAAAGAACGCGCCGCCCTTGTACTCGCCGAAGACGTCGCGCATCGCGCCGCAGACCTCGCCGATCGAGGCGTCGGCGGCGAGCGCGGCGCGGATCGGGTGCAGCAGGTTGCCGTCGCCGCGGGCGACGTCGCGCAGGGACTCGAGCTTGGCCTCGACGGCGGCCTGGTCGCGGCGCTCCTTGAAGGCCTTGAGACGGGCCAGCTGGCGCTCCTCGGCCTCGGGGTCGACGCGGAGGATGTCGACGTCGTCGACCTGGTCGGTGACGTATTTGTTGACGCCGACGATGATGTCCTGGCCGGTCTTGTAGCGCTCGTGGTAGGAGTGCGCCGACTCCTCGATCTCGCGCTGCATGAACTCCAGCGCCTCGACCGAGCCGCCCAGCTCCTCGACCTTCTCCATCAGCTCCCAGGAGCGCGCTTCGATCTCGTCGGTGAGCGACTCGACGAAGTAGGAGCCGGCGAAGGGGTCGACGGTGTCGGCGGCGCCGGACTCGTGCGCGAGCACCTGCTGGGTGCGCAGCGCGATCCGCGCCGAGCGCTCGGTCGGCAGCGCCAGCGCCTCGTCGAAGCCGTTGGTGTGCAGGCTCTGGGTGCCGCCGCAGACCGCGGCGAAGCCCTGCAGGGCGACGCGGATGATGTTGACCTCGGGCTGCTGGGCCTGCAGCGTCACGCCGCCGGTCTGGGTGTGGAAGCGGATCTTCATCGAGTTCGGGTTCTCGGCGCCGAACCGCTCGGCGACGATCTTCGCCCACATCCGCCGCACCGCGCGGAACTTGGCGATCTCCTGGAAGACGTTGTTGTGGCCGTTGAAGAAGAAGGCGAGGCGCGGGGCGAACTCGTCGATCTTCAGGCCCCGCTCGAGCGCCGCTTCGACGTAGGCGATCGCGTTGGAGAGCGTGAAGGCCACCTCCTGCACGGCCGAGCAGCCCTTCTCGCGGATGTGGTAGCCGGAGATCGAGATCGTGTTCCATTTCGGCACGTTCTCGATGGCAGTACTCGAAGATGTCGGTGGTCAGCCGCATCGTCGGCACCGGCGGGTAGATGTAGTTGCCGCGCGCCATGTACTCCTTCAGCACGTCGTTCTGGACGGTGCCGCGCAGCTTCTCGGAGGGGACGCCCTGCTCCTCGCCGACCAGCTCGTAGAGCAGCAGCAGGATCGCCGCCGGCGCGTTGATCGTCATCGAGGTCGAGACGCCGTCGAGCGGGATCTGCTCGAAGCAGATCCGCATGTCCTCGATCGTGTCGATCGGCACCCCGGTGCGGCCGACCTCGCCGCGGCAGAGCGGGTCGTCGGAATCGCGGCCGAGCTGGGTCGGCAGGTCGAAGGCCATCGAGAGGCCGGTCGAGCCGTGCTCGATCAGGTAGCGGTAGCGCTCGTTGGTGTCCTCGGGCGTGGCGAAGCCGGCGTACTGGCGCATCGTCCAGAGCCGGTCGCGGTACATCCCCTCGTGGATGCCGCGCGTGAAGGGCGGCGCGCCCGGCTCTCCGAGGCGCTCCTCGAGCCCTGGGGCGACGTCGTCCTCGTCATAGAGACGCTCGATCTCGATGCCGGAATCGGTGAAGACGCGCTCGTCGTCGGGGCCGACGAGGGGCGCGATCGTGCGGTGGGTCTCTTCTGTGGCCATATCGACAGGATATGCGGGTATCCCGCGCGCTTGCGGCCGACCGGAACATTGCGGCCAATTACGGTTTGTTGAGGTGCAGGCCGGGAATAATCTTGGCTGCAAATCGACATGCCGTAAGTCGCCAAGTCGGGGCAGCAGGGGGCGGCAGTAAAACGGAGGATCGATATGAGAGAAGTGACCCAGCCGGTAAGGGCCCGGGGGACGATGCCGTCAGCGGTAGCAGTGGTCGCTGCACTGGCTGCGTTGCTCGCCTTTGCGCCCGTTGCCTCGGCCACCAGCGACCCAGTAGCCAGCGGCACGACGACTATCAACCTCAACAAGGGCTTCTACAAGAAGCTGAACAAGGCCGGTGTCAAGGTGCTCAAGGTGAGCCCTGGCAAGGTCAACAAGCGCAAGGTGACGCTCACGATCGCCGGCGGCTCGATGGATCCGACCAACGGGCTCGGCAACGTCGAACTGAGCGGCGGCATCAAGTTCAAGTTGGGCAAGAAGCAGGCTCCGGTGAAGGGGCTCGTACTCGACACCGCCCAGAGCAAGCTGACCGGCAAGGTCGCCAACAAGCAGATGAAGGTCGCCACGGTTTCCGGCCTCACCTACGCCCGCAACGGCTTCGGCGTCAACGTCAACGTGGCGAAGCTGAAGCTGACCAACAGCGCCGTCACCCAACTCAACAAGAAGCTCGGCTACACGAGCTCGAAGAAGAGCGGCGGCAAGAAGAGCAGCGCCTCGGCCAGTAAGACGAGTAGCAGCTCGCCGTTCAAGAAGAACCAGGTGATGGGCGGCTCCTTCAGCGAAACGCAGCCGAAGACGGTTGCGGTGGTGGCAGATGGCAACAAGGCCGACCTGGTCACCGACAAAGCGACGGTCGAAAAGTTCGTCAAACCGATCGGTGCTGGTGGGCTAGGTGTCGAACTCGACGCCATCTCGCC
The DNA here is from genome assembly GCA_963801245.1 of uncultured Solirubrobacterales bacterium. GTDB lineage: Bacteria > Actinomycetota > Thermoleophilia > Solirubrobacterales > 70-9 > VRUE01. The sequence continues at coordinate 1,079,399 of CAWDEA010000002.1, read as the reverse complement.
GGCCGAGAAAGAATTCCCGCCGTTCCCGCCGATACTGAGATTCCCCATCGGCGGCGGCACGATCGCTCCCGATGCGAGCAGCGGGATCGTGCAGACGACGGGCGGCGTGAAACTGCACCAGGTGCTCGGTGTCGGACTGGAAACCACAATGACGCTTAGCGCGATCTGGATCGACCTCGGCGCGAAGACCGCAACGGTCGAAGTCAACGTGGTATCAACCGTCGACCCCAAACTCAACCTGGGTGCGCTCGGCAGGACTCGATCGCCGACCTCAACCTGACCGGGGCGACGATCGTCTCCGATCCAACCAACCGCAAAGTGAGCGTCCTTAACGCCACCGCCACCCTGCAGGCAGTGACCGCAGAAACGTTGAACTCGGTGTTCGGCTCGCCGCTGGAAGCGAAAAAAATTCCCTACGAAAAATTCGCCCCGGGAGACGGGCTTGGGTCCTTCTCTTTCGTGGCGCAAACGCAATAGCGCAGCGCCGACCGGCAAGTCTGGAGAGGGCGGCCTACGGGCCGCCCTCTCTCTTGGCGCTAGTCCGAAGCGCCGGCCAAGCGCTCGACGCCCGACCGCTCGATCGTCATCCGCAGGCCGTCGCGCAGGTCGACCTTCGGCTCCCAGCCGAGCAGGTCGCGGGCGCGGCCGATGTCGGGGCGGCGCTGCTGCGGATCGTCGACCGGCAGCGGCTCGAAGACGATCTCCGAGCGCGACTCGGTCACCTCGATCACCGTCTTGGCCAGTTCGAGCAGGGTGAACTCGTCCGGGTTGCCGATGTTGACCGGCGAGTGGACGTCGGACTCGGCCAGGGCGACGATGCCGCGGATCAGGTCGTCGACGTAACAGAAGCTGCGGGTCTGCTCGCCCTCGCCGAAGACGGTCAGCGGCCGGTCCTCGAGCGCCTGGCGCAGGAAGGTCGGGATCGCCCGCCCGTCGTGGGCGCGCATGCGCGGGCCGTAGGTGTTGAAGATGCGGACGATCGAGGTGTCGACGCCCTGCTGGCGGTGGTAGGCCATCGTCAGCGCCTCGGCGTAGCGCTTCGCCTCGTCGTAGACGCCGCGCGGGCCGATCGGGTTGACGTGGCCCCAGTAGTCCTCGGTCTGAGGATGGACCTCGGGGTCGCCGTAGACCTCGCTGGTCGAGGCGATCAGGAAGCGGGCGCGCTTGAACTTGGCCACGCCGAGCATGTGGTGGGTCCCGTGGGAGCCGACCTTGAGCGTGTGCAGCGGCAGCCGCAGGTAGTCGATCGGGCTCGCCGGCGAGGCGAGGTGGTAGACGAAGTCGACATCCTCGGGGATGTCGACGTGCTCGGTGATGTCGATGTTGCGGAACTCGAAGGCCGCGTCGCGGATGTGCTCGATGTTCTGCAGCGAGCCGGTCTCGAGGTTGTCGACGCAGATCACCCGGTGACCCTGGCCGAGCAGGTGCTCGCAGAGGTGGGAGCCGAGAAAGCCGGCGCCGCCGGTGACCACGCAGGTGCTCATCGAGCCCCGATGCTATCGGCCGCCCCCGCGCGCGGTCGGGCGGTCGAGATTCATGCAATTTGCGGGTTAACGGGCCGATCACCCGTCCAGGAGGGGGGAGAACCCACCGCCGCCGCGCCCTTCGCTTGGCATGTTTGGACTACGTATCTGAACCGGTGCAGGGGGAGCTCAGTGGATTGAGGGAGCGGGAGTCGACTGCGATGCGGGGAACGCGGCTCGAGCCGGGTGGCCGCGCGCGGCCCGAGACGGACGCGGCCCGTAAGCGAGCCGCCGTGGAGATGATCGCCCGCCACGAGCAAGCGCTGAAACGCACCGCCCGGCGCTTCTCGCTCGACGTGGAAGACGCCGAGGACGCCTATCAGCGGGCCCTGGAGATCGTCCTCACCAAAGCGCCGACGACCGACCCGCGGGAACTGATCCGCTGGACGCAGACGGTGACCAGGCACGAGGCGATGGCGGTGCGCGAGAGCCGCGAAAGGCTGCTCGGGTTCCACAGCTCCCGCGAGGGCGCCCCGGATCCGCTGGCCTCGATCCCGGCCGAGGGCGGCGGGCCCGGAGAGCAGGCCGAGCGACGCGAAGCGGTCGCTCGCACCCGCGAGGCGCTGCAGGCGCTGAAGCCGGCGGAGCTGCGGGCCCTGAGCCTGCTCGCCGACGGTTACTCCTACACCGAGATCGGCGAGATCACCGGCTTCAGCCAGACGAAGATCAACCGGGTCCTGGCCGAGGGACGAAACAGGTTCCGCGCCGTGCTCTCCAGCGGCGAGGACGGCAGCCGTTGCCGCGAGCTGCGGCCGCTGCTCTCGGCCTTCTGCGACGGCGAGGCGAGCCCGGCCGACGCCGCGACCGTGCGCGAGCACCTGCGGGCCTGCGCGCACTGCCGCTCGACCATGCGCGCCTACCGGGCCGCTCCGCGGATCGCGGCGGCGCTGGCGCCGGCGCTCCCGCCCTCGCGCTCTCTGCTCGAACGAGCGCACGATGCCCTCGCCGGGCTCGCCTCGCGCCTGCCGGGCGTGGGTGGAGGCACGGACTCCGCTACCCAGATGGCTGCCGCCGGCGGCACCCGCGGCGCTGGCGTGGTCGCGCTCGCCAAGCTCCTGGCGGTCTGCGCCGGTGCCGCCGGGGGCGCCGCGGCCTGCGTCGCGACCGGAGTGCTCCCGGATCCCCTTGCCGGCGGTGGCGAGCCGCGCCCCGCACTCGAGCGGCCGGCGGACCGCCCTGAGAGTGCCGCGGCAAGCGAGGCGGTCGAGTACGAGCCGGCGCCGGTACCCGAACCGCAGCCCAAACCTCCGGCGGCGCGAGAGCAGAAGGATGAGGCCGGGGACCTGGGTGCCGATGCGGCGACCTCCGCCGGGGCGGTCGAATACGAATCCCCGCCGCCGGTCGCCGAAGCTCCGCCGGTCGCCGAAGCTCCGCCTCCGGCTGCCGAAAGCCCGGCCCCGAGCTCGTCGAGCGGCTCGGCCGCGGGGGAGTTCGGGCCGTGAGGCGTTGCACCTTCCCGGCAGTGGCCTCGGTCCTGGTCGCAGTCGCGCTCGCGCTCGGCTCGGCGGGTGGCGCGGCGGCGTCGCCCCTGCAGCCGCTCGACCTGCGCGTCGACGGCGGCGAGGAGAGCTGGCACGCCGAGACGAGCTTCGCCCTGCGCTGGACCAATCCGCTGCCGAGCGGGGGCTCGCCGGTTGCCGCCGTCCACCACCGGCTTCTCGACCCCGATGGCAACCTCCTGGCCGAAGCGGAGGTCGGCTGGGCCGCCACCTCGATCCAGCACCTGACCGTCCCCGCCGCTCCCGGCGCCTACCGCGCTGAAGTGTGGCTGGAGGATGCGTCGGGATACGAGGGCGCTCCAGCCATCGCCACGCTCCGCTTCGACGACGCGGCGCCGGGACGGGTCGACCCGCTGCCGGTCCCCGGCTGGATCTCCCGCAACGGGCTGCCCCTCGCGCTCCACCTCGGCCGGCCCGCCGGCCCCGAGCCGCTCGCGGGCATCCGCGGCTACGCGGTCTCGATCGACCGGGCCCCCGGCGAGAGCCCCTGCGCCGACCGGTACGCCTGCAGCGAGGCGGAGACCGACCTGCGCGGCGGAGCCGGCGAAGACGTCCTGCCGGTCGAAGAGCTGCCCGAGGGAACGAGCTACGTCCACGCGGTCGCCGTCTCGGGATCGGGGATGCACTCGGTGGAGGCCGGCTCCACGGTGCTGCGCGTCGACAAGACCGACCCGGAGACGATCCTCCTCGGCGTTCCCGCCGGCTGGTCGAACCGGCCGCTGGCGCTCACGGCCAGGGCAACCGACGGCGAGTCGGGGATGTCTGCGGCCGGCCCAGGTGGCCCCTTCACCGCGATCCGGATCGACGGCGGGTCGCCGGTCGCCGCGCCCGGCGACTCCGTCACCGCCACCGCGATCGAGTCCGGCATCCACTCGATCGCCTTCTACGCCCGCGACGCGGCCGGCAACCTGGCCGACGGCGGAACGCTCAACGGCCGCCCCAACCGCGAGCCGGAGACGACGGTCGTCCGCATCGACCGGGAGCCGCCCCGGCTCGCCTTCGCCAACTCCCAGGATCCGGAGGATCCGGAGCGGATCGAGGCGCGCGCCGGCGACCCGCTCTCCGGCATCGACCCGAGTCGCGGGCAGATCTCGGTGAGGCCGCTCGGCTCGGGCGAGCGCTTCGCACCCCTCCCGACCGATCTCGACGGCGGCGTCCTCGAGGCCCGCTGGGACTCCGGCGCCCACCCGCCCGGCGAGTACGAGTTCCGCGCCACCGCCTACGACCGGGCCGGCAACGAGGCCTCGGCGTCCAGCCGCGGCAATGGCGCGCCGATGCGCCTCGTCGCACCGCTCAAGGTCTCGACCGCGCTTCGCGCCGGATTCGGCCGCCAGGGCGTCGAATCCCAGCGGACCCTCGGCTACGGGCAGAGCGTCCTCTACTGGGGCCGCCTGCTCGCGGGACGGCGGGTGCCGCTGGCGGGGGCACCAGTGCGCGTGATCGAGCGGTTCGCGGAGGAGTCGGGGATGCCGGAGCGGGTGACGACGGTGCGAACCGCCTCCCGTGGCGAGTTCGGCGTTCGCCTCGGCCCGGGCCCGGGCCGGGAAGTCGTGGCGCTCGTGGCGCCGACGGCGACCCTGCGCGGCGCAAGCAGCAAGCCCCTGAGGCTGGGAGTCCGCGCCGGCCTACGGCTGAGGGTCTCCTCGACCGTCGCCGAGATCGGCGGGCGCCCGGTCCTCTTCAGCGGACGGATCCTCTCCCGCGGCGCCGGGATCCCGGCCGGAGGCAAGGCCGTGCAGCTCCAGTTCCGCCTCCCCGGCCTGCCCTGGAGCGAGTTCCGCACGGTGCGCACCGACGGGAGCGGGCGCTTCCGGTACTCCTACCGTTTCGCCGACGACGACAGCCGCGGCGTGCGCTTCCAGTTCCGCGCCTACGCCCCGGCCCAAGCCGGCTGGCCGTTCAAGCCAGCCGGCTCGGCGCCGGTCGCGGTACTGGGTAGGTAGTGCTTAGACGGGGAGAAGCTCGCGGGCTTTGCGAACTCGCTGCTCGAACTCAGTGCGGTTGCGCTTCAGGGCGCTGGTCGCCTGCTTGCGGGCGGTTGCGCCGCGGCGTTCGGCGCGCTTGACCTCGCGGCGGAGCTGGGTGCGGTAGGTCTTGAGCTGTTTCTCAGCGGCTTTGCGGCCGCTGAACGGCTCGACCAGCTCGCCGACGCGGTCGGTCACGGTGAGGACGGCGCCGACCGGAAGGTCGAGGGCCGGGGTCGTGCCGCCACGTTTCGTCGAGGCTTTGGCCGTTGAGCCGGCCGGGGTGCCGTTGCTGCTCTTGGTCTGCGTTGCCATAAAGAGGAGATCCCTTCGGTATGCGGTTTCCTGCCTGAGGTTCGCGAGTGTAGCGAACGTATGTTCTCCGCGAACACCTGTTCTTAACCGAGCGGCTGCGACCGGTTACTCGGCCAGGCGCGCGATTGCCAGCGCGCGCTCCCCGGCGGCAGCGGCAATCGGGTAGCGCGCATCGAGGCCGAGGCGCGCATCCTCCGGGGCGAGATCGCCGAAGGCGACCCGGCCGCCGGCCTCGCGCACGATCAGCTGTGCCGCCGCCGCGTCGACGGAGCGACAGGGGCGGAGGCTGAGCATCGCGTCGAGGCGCCCGGCGGCGACGTAGGAGGCGGTGATCGCGATCGAGCCGACCACCCGCAGGCGATAGACGCGGTCCGAGAGCGCCTCCAGCGCCGCGAGGGCGCGCCCCGGCTCGGCCGCCTCGAGGCCGAGCAGCTCCAGCTTGTCGCGGTCGGCGGCGACGCGGATCGGCTCGCCGCCCAGCGTCGCGCCCTCGCCGCGGCGGGCGGCGAACTCCTCGCCTGCGCCGAAGTCGAAGACGTAGCCGAACTCGACCTCGGCCATCGAGTCACCGGACGCCACGGCGATGCTGAGGCTGTGCGAGGGGAGCGTGCGGCGGGCGTTGAGCGAGCCGTCGATCGGGTCGATCACGACGCGGGCCGGGCCGCCGGAGCCGAACGTCACCTCGCCGCGCTCCTCGGAGACGGCGACGAAGGAGGCGCCCTGTGCCGCCAGCGCCTCGAACTCGGCGAAGACCTCGTCCTCGCAGCGGCGGTCGATGACCAGGGTGCGGTCGCCTCCCTCGCCAACTCCCTCGTAGACGGTGCGCGCCTCGGCCCCGCGCACCTCGTCGAAGATCGCCCGCTGCGCCGCGACCACGCGACGGCAGATTCCCAGCCAGTCTGCGGAGAAAACGTCCACCGAGGCCATCCTATGGAGGCCGCGCACTCGCTAGCGTTGGAGCATGCTCGCTCTCGCCGAGACACAGCAGCAGGCCGTCGAGCACGGCGACGGGCCCCTGCTCCTGCTCGGCGCCGCGGGGACCGGCAAGACGGAGGCCCTGGCGCGGCGCTTCGCGCGGCTTGCCGGCGACGGGCTCGATCCGGCTCAGATCCTGGTCTTCACCTCGACGCAGGCAACTGCCGCTCGGCTCCGCCGGCGCGTCGAAGCGCTCCTGGAGACTCCCTACGAGGAGCTCTGGATCGGCACCTGGGGCGAGCTGGCCGAGCGCCTGCTCCGCGAGCGGTCCACCGCCGCCGGCCTCGACCCCTTCTTCGAAGTCCTCGGCCCGGCCGAGCGCCTGGCGGCCCTGCTCGACCGCCTCGACGACCTCCCGCTCCGCAACCGCGAGATCCGCGGCAACGCCACCGGGCTCCTGGCCCGCCTCCTCGAGCAGGTCGATGAGCTCAAGGCCGGCTCCGAGCCGCCCGAGCCCGAGCTGGCCGAGTTCTGCGCCGCCCACGACCGCATCCTGGCCGAGTCAGGCAACCTCGACCGCGGCGACGTCTTCCTGGTCCTCAACAAGCTCCTCCACGAGCGCCCCGACATCCGTACCGAGATCGGAGCCTCGATTCGCTCACCTGATGGTCGACGAGTACGAGGACACGACCTCCGCCCAGCGGGCCATTCTCTCGGTGCTCCGCGCCGAGAATCCAAACCACCTCTATGCCAGCGAGGGCGCCGTCTCCCTGGACTCCCAGCCAGAGACGCTGGTCCTGGAGAAGGTGTTCCGAGAACCGACTGTGCGGCGATGGGTCTGCACGAACGAGCGGGCGCAGGCGCAGGCCGTTGCCCGGGAGGTCGAGCATCTGCTTGCCGGCGGCGCCCGCGCCGAAGAGATCTGCGTGCTCGTCGAGGACCCGGTGGCCAACGGCGGGGCTGTCTCGGCGGCGATGGAGGAGCGGGAAGTCCCATTTCACCTGACCGGCCCGGCGGCCCTGTTCCAGCGGCCCGAGGTGCGCGACGCGATCGCCTGGCTGAGGGCGCTGGCGGACCCCGAAGACTCGGCCGCCGTCGCCCGGGCCCTGACCCGCCCGCCGACCGAGCTGCGCTCGGCCGACCTGGCGCGGCTGACGACGATCGCCCGCAGGCGCAAGGTCGACATGGTCTCCGCCTGCGAGGCGGCGCTCGAAAGTCCCCAGATCCCCCCCGAGGGACGGGAGCGGATCCAGTCCTTCCTCAAGCTCTACGGGGAAGCGTCGGCGGCGATGGAGGAGCGGCGCGCCGACGTCTTCGTCAGGCGGCTGATCGAGCGGGTGGGGCTGCGGCGCCAGCGGCTCTTCGCCGCCGAGCCGGAGGTGGCGGAGCGGCTGCTCGGGCTCTCCCGTCTCGCCGAGCTGGCCGCAACCTGGGCCAGGCGCGAGCCTCACGGATCCACCCGCGACTTCGTCCGTTTCCTCAGCGTCGTGGCCGAGGCGGGCGTCGAGCCCGCCGGAGGCGAGGAGCCACGCTCGCCCGGCACCGTCTGCGGCCTGGGCCGGCGCGCCGCGAAGGGGACCGAGTTCGACCACGTCTTCGCGCTCGGCGGCGCCCCCGAGGCGGCGCAGGCGCGCTCCAGCCTGGTCCTCTCGCGGATCGGCCGCGAGGAGGAGGGGGTCGAGGGCGAGGAGCTCCACGAGGAGGAGCTCTTCGGCCCGGCCGAGGGCCTGCACGCCACTTACCGCAAGCTGCGCGAGGAGGTGCTGGAGGCGTCCTGGTCGGCGGGGCGGGAGCTCTCCGAGCCCCGCCTCGACACGGTCGTCGACGTCAACCGGGCGATCGCCCGCCACCTCGAGCTGCTGAAGCTGGCGGCCCTCGCCCAGCGGCCGGGCGAGGAGGCGACGGCAGAGGCCGTGGAGGCGGTCAACGGGCTGCTGCGCCAGGTCGCCACCCCCGAGCAGCAGGCCGAGCTCGACGCCTCCCCCCTCGACGCCTACCTGCTCGACTCCGAGCGCGAGCGCGACGGCCGGCGGCGCCTGATCGCGGCCCGTCACGAGCCCTCGCTCGAAGGCTTCCTCCCCCGCCGCGGCGACGGCTCCCTCAGCCTCTCGGCCTCCGACCTCGACCTCTACCTGACCTGCCCGCTGAAGTACAAGTTCACGCGGGTCTTCGGCATCCCCCAGGAGTCGACGATCAACCAGCGCTTCGGGATCCTCATCCACAACGTCCTCGAGCGCTTCCACAAGGACGGGCCCGGCGAGGACGGGCACCAGCGGCTGATGGACCTCTTCGAGGCCGGCTGGCGGCGCTCGGGGTTCGGCACCAGCGACGACGAGCTGCAGTTCCGCGACAAGGCCCGCGCGGCGATGAACCTCTACTGGGAGCGCGAGCGCGAGGCGGAGGGCGAGCCGGTCTGGCTGGAGCGGAAGTTCGACATCAAGATCGGACCGCACCACGTTCGCGGCCGGGTCGACCGCGTCGACCGCCTCCCCGACGGCAGCTACGAGCTGATCGACTACAAGACCGGCGAACGCAAGAGCGCGGCCGACCTGGAGAGCGACCTGCAGCTGGCGCTCTACCGCCTCGCCGCCCGCGAGGCCTGGGACGTCGAGGCGACCACCGGCAGCTACTACTACGTGCTCGACGCCGACAAGGTGGCCGCGCCGGTCAGGCCCGACGACGCCGAGCGAGTCGAGCGCACCGTGCTAGAGGTCGGCGAGGGCGTCCTAGGCCAGGACTTCGAGCCGCGGCCGGCACCGACGACGTGCAGCTGGTGCGACTACCGGCTGATTTGCCCGGCGGCGGAGAGCTGAGTCAGAGCGCCTCAGAACGAGGTTCCGTTCAGCGGCCTTCCGCAGCGCAGCGCCGGGTGTTCACGAGTCGCCTTCCACCGAATCTCGGCTGAGAGGCAAGGCCACTCCAGGATGAGCGGGTCGCCATCCCTGCCGTTGAAGAAGACCATGAGCTTTATCCGGCGGCCGCCGGACTGGGCGGCGGAGCACTCAAAGCTCGTTTCCTCGAAATCGGTATCGAAGTCGTCGCATTCAGGTTCAGAAAGGCGTCCATGCGACTGGTCGGCGATCGCTTGCTCGGCGCCATCGGTTGAAGCCCGCCCACATGCTCCGAGTCCCGCTGACGCAATGAGCACCACCGCAACCAGCGACCACCTGTTGAGAAGTCTGCTTCGCGAGCGGATCACAGGCAAGAACCTAGTCGTTGAGGGTTTGTGGCCTGCGCTTTCTCGCTACCGCTTCTTCGCGCGAGAAGCATCGCTCTGCCACTGGCGGTTCCGGCGCGACCTTCGAGTACTGGAGCGACTCGATGCTCTCGGGCCGGCGAAGTTCCTCACCGTCGGAACCCGGTATCCGGCGCGCCCAGGCGAAGCTGCCGCGCGCGATTGACCCCACATCGACGCAGAAGACCTGGAGCCCGTCGGTCCAGCCCATCGGTTGGAGTCTAGAACTCGACCGCGACCTCGAACTCCGTCGTCTTCGGTGGGCCCGGCAACACGGACCCCCCTCCCTGGAAGGCGGGCAGCAGCGTCTCGTCGCGGAACTTCTCCCAGATCTCCTTTGACTCCCAGACCGCGATGACGACCCAGCCGTTTGCGCTCGGCCCGGCGTAGTGATGCGTCTGGCCGGCGGGCAGGCCGCCCGCCGGGTGCACCACAGCGGTGGTGGCGTCGTACTGCTCCCTCGTACCGCCCTCGAAGTCGTTGACGATCGCGTACGCCATTCCATCCTCCAGTTCGTCGCAGGTTCGCCGGGCGGATTCCCCCGACTGAGCCACGGTAGCCCATGAATGGGTTGTGCCCGGCACGAGAAGAGCCCGGCCGCCTTCGACTTCGTGGATGCGCCGCGAGAAAGCGGAGGCATACTCGGGGCTCACACTACGATGGGCCTGTGAGCGGCCAGAGAGTTCCTGGTGGGGTGGTGCATCGACTGCCCGCTGACCTGCGCAAGGCGCTGATCGCCAACGCGACGGCACTCGATGCCTGGAGGGACATCACGCCCTTGGCCCGCAACGAGTTCATCTGCTGGGTCGAGGACGCCAAGCGGCAGGCCACCCGAGAGCGCCGTATCCGGCGGACCCGGGAGGAGCTGGAGGAAGGTCAGCGCCGACCCTGCTGCTGGCCGGGGTGCAAGCACCGCGAGCGCACCGGCCGTCCGATTGCGCCGTAGGCCCTACTGCTCGCCCTGCTGGCGCAGGAACTGCTGGAGGTCGCCCTCGATGCGTGGCTCCCCGGTAGAATTAAAGTTGTGATCGATCGTGCTCAGATCGCTGCCAGCGTCGCCGGGTCGCTGCGCCTAGAGGGCCTTGAGGCAAAGGGCTCTGTTCGCAAGCTCGGGGATCTGTGGGTGCGGGGAGCTGCCACCAACGCAGATCTTCATGAGGCGGAGCAGCGCCTCCTAGCTGGGAAGCCGCTTGACGACTTGGTCTCTTCCGCCGCGGCGAATGGTTCGCTGCGGCACGTGTGAGCGACCCGTACGTCTACCCGGAAACCGATGTCCTGCGCAACGTGTAACGGGCGGGTGAGCTGAGGATCGTCAAGCCGATCGGATAAGGCCCTACTGCTCGCCCTGCTGGCGCAGGAACTGCTGGAAGTCTCTTGCGATCGAGTCGGCTGACGGGAGGTCCTCGGGGTTTTCGAGCTGGTCTTCCTGCTCGGCCTCGATGCGGTCCACGAGCTCCTCGATCTCGGGGTTGGCGGCTATGGCGCGGTTGATCTGCTCTTCGTAGCTGGTCGCTTCCTCTTCCAGCTCGGTCGCCTCGATGGCGATGCCGGTGACGCCCTCGAGGCGGCGCAGGAGCGCGAGCGCCGCCTTTGGGTTGGGGATGGCGGCGATGTAGTGGGGCACCGCCGCCCAGAGCGAGGCGGAGGTCATCCCCATTTTGCGGCAGCAGTCGTGGACGACGCCGACGATGCCGGTCGGTCCCTCGTAGGAGGAGCGCTGCAGGTCGAGCTCCTCGACCAGCTTCTCGTCGGAGGCGAGCCCGGTGATCGGCACCGGCAGGGTGTGGGAGACCTCGGCGATCAGGGCGCCGAGGGTGACCACCATCTCCACGCCGAGCGCGTCGGCGGCGGTCGAGATCGTCTCCGAGAAGGTGCGCCAGCGCAGGTTGGGCTCGGTCCCGTCGAGCAGCACCAGGTCGCGCTCGGCGGCGGGCACGCGGGCGGCGATCAGGTTGTTCTGGGGCCAGTCGATGCGGCGGACCTCGCCCTCGGTGAGCACGCTAGCGGACCGTGCTCACGATCGGTGAGGGGGTCCCGAACCAGGACTTCGAGCACACCCCCGCTCCGACGACGTACAGTTGGTATGACTACCATGCTGATCTACCCGGCGGCCGAGAGCTGACACGGCATCCTTTCGAACGAGAACCCATCGCTGCTATTTCGTCAACGACGCTTAGGAAGCGATTACTTTGGCCAGCGCCGTTTCGGAGGAGAAAAACTTGCGTCGTATAGTGCACGACGGCCAAGGCGGTGGCGGAGGTGAACGACTTTCCTTACCCCAAGTGCAACATCTGCGCAAGCTTCTCCTTTGTTCGGCACAGGGTCTGTCAGGAACGCAGTGAGGAGCACCCGGCGTCGCTCTTCCCGAACTCGTACTTTCTCAATGCGCGGCTCATCAGTTCCCGCGCAGTAACCTACTTCACTAATAATCCGGATGGTCTTCCCCTGGGGGCTTCCGTACGTTTTCCAGTGAACTTGTTGTACTTGCACGCGCCTCATTTGAGGATTGCCATTTTGCCGAGAGTCGTCTCCCGCCGCAGGCTTATCGCCACACCCCAGTACGACGATCGCAACCGCCCAGGCAGATATCCATTTAACTGATCTCACAATTATCACGCGCATTAGTCGTCTAAATGATCCTTAGCCACCACTCATGAGATGCAGGTCGTACATTTTGGAGGAATCCAACACACCGGCATATACAGAACCTTTGTTGTTCGGTGTATCTAGCAGCGGCTGGACCAACGTAAATTCCCCGATATAACCACGCAAAAGACCGACAGCTGCATGGGTACGCGGGTCCCAGACAGGTGAACCACTATCGCCCGGGATGTTGGGGGCAGCGATCTTTAGACAACCGCAGGGACGTGGCACTCCAGCGAACTTTACCTTGCGAATACCTACAACCTCGCCACAACGCACGCCGCCAGTGAACGCGCCGGAAAAACACAACTCTTGTCCGCGGTGACCAACCACGGGATCCTCGAACTTGGGACGATTACCATTGCGGCCATAAATTTGCCGCGGAGCCACACCAGCAGCTTCGAGGCGCACAGCCTCTGCATCCACAACTCCAGCACCAAGTTCATAGGGGCTGCGAGTTACTTCTCCCAATTTGTTCCACTCTGTCTTTCCACCGTAGCCAGAATATGGACTGCGCCATACCTTTATCCCTACCGCAAAGCAGTGGCCAGCTGTAAGAAAGAAGGGTGCATTGATTAGAGCACCATCTGATTTACGATGGCGACGTTCATAAGCACCGAACCCCGCGGTACAAGAAGAGTCGCTCTCTTTAATAAGCACCCTATCTCCCGCCAGCATACGACCGTTGACGCGATTTCGACCGGACGAATATTGGGGCTGCGGTTGGCTAATGACATCGATACCTTTTAGGGTTCCTAGCGCTGCCTGAAGCAGCTGAGATGTCTGACCCACGTTTGTTGTGCCTATCTCCACAGTGTTTTTTTGATAGTCCACCCATACTTCACCTACTAGCGAGCCGAGAGATTGATTTGTTTCTAGAAGCGTCGATATTGCGTCCTCTTGTTTGACGAGTGCTTCGGCCGAAAGCGCCTCCGGCGCCAAAAAGCCTTCGAGTCTGCCTTGGGCGGGTGGATTCAGTTGCTGCTTGAACAGAGCTAGGTTTGAAAGCGACTGGCCGGTAAATCCAACCCTGATAATGCCCCCATCCGGATTATCAACGTAATATCCCGCGTAGCTATTCGGCAGTACGCTATTGCCCCACTGTTCCAGCATTGATCCAACGGTAGCCACGTAGTGCTCTCGGTACTCCATCTCGGCAGCGTCCACCGGACGCAGAGGAGAACCCCATCGTTGGTAGGTCGCCCGCGCAATTTCACCACTTGGCGTATTCGGGTTGTACCAAGCGCCGATTAGATCGAAGATCCGTTCGCTTATCGCCTGCTCGTCGCCTTTGAGGTCCAGGTCGAGGCCGAATTCCTCGCGGAAATGCAAGACGTCCTCGAACGTCGGCGGTTCGTCGGCTTCGGGATCTGGTGGAGGAGTGTATGGAATGTTGGCCCAGAATTTAGTGCTTTCGACATTGCCATTTGCGTCGGTGGCGATTACGTCGAGACTGAGGATCCCCGGTGGCCAGCTGCCGGTGTTGGTGACCCAGAGGTTTTCGACTGTCTGGCACTCTCTTTCGGGGGTTTCCCATTCCTGCTCGCAGGTCTTTTCGTCGACGAGAGTGGAGCCGTTGGCAATTACTTCTATCGATGTTATGCCTTCCGCGGAATGGGCGGTAATGGAGAGTGCATAGTCTCCGGGTGTAATCGCTTGGGGAGTTTCCTTGTTCTGGTAGAGGCTGCCGGACAAGGTCTCGAGTTCCGGCGGAGTCGGCGTGTTCCACCACCTGAGCACTGAACCATCTGCACCGATGTCGTAAATCGTCGCCGGGTCACCTTCCGGGCTGACAGTCGTGCGTCGGCTGGGTGAGTCCTGGTATACGAAGTAGGTGGTCTTTGCCGGCTCCTCCCCGGCTGGGTCGACGGTCACCGATTTCACTCGCCCGTCGGTTTCGCTGTATGCGACTTGGCCCCAGGTGCCGGTGGGAAGCGTTACTTTCGTCATCCGTTCGTTGGAGTCGTACTCATATGCCGTTTCGCCGGTGGGCCCATTCACCGCGGTCAGCAGCTCGTCCTCATGCTCATAGGCAATCTGGCCCGCCTCGTCGCCTTCCACGCTGTCGACGAGGCTGCTCGAAGCCTCCACTTCGACCTTGGGATCGTCTTCGGTGGATGGCACAGGTGGCAGGTCGACCTCCTCCCCCAGCGTCACCATATTGTTCGTTCCGTTGAATTCCGGTCGGGCAGCGCCCACTCCCGTGCACTGGCCGGGCGCGGTGCAGCTCACGCCAGCCAGCGCGCTGAAGACGGCGGGGCTTGCCGGGGAGGGCTGGGTCACCCATTCGGAGCCGTCCCAGATCTCGGCCAGCGCTTTTTCTTCATTGCCTTGTTCGCCTTCCTCGGTGAGGAAGGCGCCGACAGCAAGGCAGGAAGTCGTCGAGGTGCAGGAGACGGCTGAGAGGCGGGCATCTGAGGCGAGGGGTTCTTCGCTGGGTTCTGGTGCTTCGATTTCGGTCCATTCGGAGCCGTCCCAGCTCTCGATCAGGGTCTCGCCTTCCACCCACTGGAAACCGTAGCTCGAGTCCCACCAGCCGAGGTAGCCAACCGCCGTGCAGGAGGTGGCGGAGACGCAGGAGACGTCTTCGAGGGTGCCGGCTTCAGAGACGCCCACTGGGGCGAGCGTCCATTCGGTGCCATCCCACTCCTCCGCGAAGGGCTTGGAGTCGGCTTTGCCGACCGCCAGGCAGTACTGAGCGGTGGGGCAGGAGACGCTCGCAAGCGCGTTGTAGCCGTTTCCTTTGCTCGGCTCAGGGCTTTCCTGGATCGACCAGGAGGTGCCGTCGTAGCGCTCGACCAAGGTCTTGTATTTGCCGCTGATGTGGGCGTAGCCGACCGCGGTGCAGGCGGATTCGGAGCTGCATGAGACGTCGCGCAGCTTCCAGGCGCTCGCGCCTTCGGGAGCGGCGAAGGCCCTGAAGGTGCTGCCCCAGTTAGAGCCTCCACTCGGCTGGAAGTAGATCCAGGTGCCCTGCGTACCGTTCGCAGTGGTAGCGACGATATGGCAGTGGGGGAGGGCGACGCAGGAGACGGCGGGCTCTGTGTTGGTTCCCAGGTTCGACTGGACGATTTTCCACGCCGATCCGTCCCAGAACTCGGCGAACGTCCGTCCCATGAATTTGTTGTAGCCGACAGCCATGCATTTGGTCGCCGATGTGCAGGAAACGTCGGAGAGGTTCAATTCGGTGCGCGTTTCGGGGCTGAGGGTGGCTTGGGTGGTCCATTCGGAGCCGTTCCAGCGCTCCCCCAGGGTCACCATGTTGTTCGTGTCTTTGTCGATTGGCCGAGCACTGCCGACCGCTGTGCACTGACTCGTGGAGGTGCAGCTGACGGCGGCGAGGGTGCTGAAGACGTCGGGGCCGGTGGAGGGCCGGGTCGTCCATTCGCTGCCATCCCAGACCTCTGTCAGCGTCTTTTCTTCATCGCCTTCTTCCCCTCCGTAGGCGGCGAAGCTCCCCACCGCGACGCAGGATGTCGTCGAGAGGCAGGAGACCGAAGAGAGAGTGGCGCCGTCGACAAAGAGTTCTTCGCTGGGTTGGGGCGTTTCGATCTCAGACCATTCGCTGCCGTCCCAGCTCGCGGAGAGGGTGCTGCTTTTCCACGACCAGCCCATCCATTCCCACCAGCCATGATGGCCAACGGCCATGCAGGACGTGGTGGAGACGCAGGAGACGTCTTCCAGGAAGCCTTCCGTGGAAACCGGGATGGAGACGGGCGCCCATTGCGCTCCATTCCATTTCTCGGCGAACGGCTTGCCGGCGGCTTCGCCAACCGCCATGCATTGAGCAGAGGAGGCACAGGAGACGCTCGACATCGCCCTGAAGCCGTTTCCTTCGCTCGGCTCGGGGCTTTCCTGGATCGACCAGGAGGTGCCGTCGTAGCGCTCGACCAGGGTCTTGTATTTGCCGCTGATGTGGGCGTAGCCGACCGCGGTGCAGGAGGATTCCGAAGTGCATGAGATGTCGCGCAGCTTCCAGCTGCTCGCGCCTTCGGGGGCGGCGAAGGCCCTGAAGGTGGAGCTCCCACTGAGGAGAATCCAGGTGCCCGCTGTGCTGCCGGCATGGGTCCCGGTGATATGGCAGGAGGTGGAAGCTCGGGCAGGAGACGGTGGGTTCGGCACTGGTCCCCAGGTTCGAGCCGATCATTTTCCAAGCCGAGCCGTCCCAAGACTCGGCGAACGTCCGTCCCATGAATTTGTCGTAGCCGACAGCCGTGCATTTGGTCGCCGATGTGCAGGAAACGTCGGTCAGCTGCAGTTCGGTGCGAACTTCTGGGCTGACGGTGGCTTGGGTCGCCCATTGGCTCGGTTCGTTGCGCAGCTCTTCCAGCTGCTCGGGCGTCAGGTAGGCGCTCGCTGGGTCATCGACCGCCATTTCAGACAGAGTGCCGTCTTCGTAGTCGTAGTCGATCTTGGCGTAGCCCTGGGTCTGTAGCTCCTTGACCTTGCCGGCTTTGTCGAAAGCAAGGGACGTGTCGGTCTCGCCGCTTTGGTCTTCGACCGTGTAGCCGCCACCGGGCTCCTTGATCACAACCGCCTGGAGCTTCTTGTCGAACTGCGTGCCGCCGCTTTCGGTCGGCAGCCCGACGGGCTCTCGCGAACGCCGCTCGTGCGGACCATGGAGGCCCTGACGGGTGGTTCTTCTTCTTTTGTCTCTTCGGGTTCGAGCTTCCGGGGTCTGGGCCAGAGTCCAGCCCCGTCCCCACTCGGTGCTCTCTTCCTCGGGCTGCTGGGAGTTGTAGAAGCGTTCGACTTCGAGGTCGACGGCGGGACCCTCGACATCGACGTCCTTTTGGCGGAAGACGAGGTTGCCGTTTGTCACATTCACCGCTAGTTCGGGGCGACTCGGGCGCTCTTCTTCCTCTTCGTTGCCCTGACCGTCGGGCAACGGGAAGTAATGCATCACGTACTCGTCCTTCATCCCGGTGGCGGGTATGTATTCGAATTCGATCTCGCGTTCGCGCGCGTTGCCGACTTGGTCTTCGGCGATTACGTTCAGTTGATGGACGGGGTCGCCCCCGAGGCCGTTGAGGTGAACTGGGTAGGTCTTGGTCATCGAGCAACTGCTAGTGGGACATTCCTGTGGGCCCCAGGGCACTTCCATTTCTTTCCCGTCTACGAAAACCGCGATGTCCTTCATCCCCGAGCGCTTCGTTTTGCCTTCGGCGTTACTGCCGTCCTCGGCTTCGATTCTCAGGTTGTAGACGGGCAGGCTCAGCTGCGGAACATCTTCTGTGCTGACTTCCCCTCCGCCTTCGGCTTCTTCGATCGCTTCGGCGAGCTGACCTTCGAGTTCAACTTCGGGTTTACCGCGATCGAGCTTCGTCGTCCACTGGTAGCTGGAGGAGACGTGGGCTCCGTTGTCGGGGCCCAACGGATCGTAGGCGGAGATGCTCGCGCTACGTTCGCCTTCGGCGAAGTAGCCGACGCCGAAGCTGGCTTGCCCGCCGGCTGAGCAGCGACTTGTGTAAGTGCCCGTGCAACCACCCATGTTGTCGGTGTGCGGCAGTGCCCCTCCCGGGCTGAGGGTGATCCCCTTGACCCCCAGACCTGGATCGCTCACGCTTGCGGTGATCGTGATGTCTTTGACCCATTTGCTCGAGGTGCCGCTCACCCAGTTAACCGTTGGTGCCTCGGGGTCACTCTCCTGGATCGTGACACCGCCGACAGAGAACGTGAACGTGCATTTGTGGTGGACTGAGCTCGTGCCGGTGCCGATCCCAACCATCGCCTGGCGCACGCCGGGACCCCCGACCCAACCGGTCTGGTATGCGGGGCTGGAGCTGCTGCCACCGGACCAGATGCCGAGGCCGACATAGCCTCCAGAGGAGGGGTTGTAGAGACCGGCGTAGCCGTGAGGTTGATTAGTGGGTTGTTCGGTGGCGCAGTTCGAGGGGAGATTGAAGCTGTTTGAGAAGAAGGTCGCAGCTGCGATGTAGGTGGTCTGCCCTGGAGCGGTGTAGACCCAATGGCCGCGAGTGTTGGCGCCATACGTGTAGCCGCCGCCTTTGGCGGCGGCGGAAAGGCTGGAGGTATTCGAGAGGATGTATGAGTCGTTCCAAGCAGGGCTCCATTGATTGAAGGAGACATAGCCCTCTTCGAGGAATTGCGGATCAACGAGAATCGGATATGCGAATTCGAGAGAGCGGTGAGGAACATCGAGTGAGAGCAAAGCGCCCTCAACGCTCATCTCAACCGGTACCAATGCACCCTGAGCATCGATGGCACTCGGGGGAGGTACTTCCCCGATCAGGTTGCTTGAAGCAGAGATAATTTCGACACCACCCGCTTCGGTCTCATTGAGCGTTGCTCCTGCGGGTAGGTCGAGGTCAAAGTGGAATTGCTCGGGACTTTCCGGGGAACGCAGCTGCTCAAAAACCTCGACGCCGGCGGCTATCGGCGAAATCAGCGTGTCGGTCTCTGTCTCCGTTTCCGGATAGAAGAGGTTCATGTCTCCCAAGCTTTGGGCACTGTGGTCATTAGCGCTTGGCAGCTCGACTTCAAGCCCGCTCTGGAGTCGAATTGACCCTTCGGCCGAACCGGGCAGTGTGACTTCGGTGACCGGATTCTTTGGAACGAAATCGGTGCCCGACTGCTCCAGGGTGAGGTCGACCGGCTGCTTGCCTTTGCCGCCGAGCTCGCTCTCGACAGGGACGGACGATTCGACGATGGAGCGCTCGCCCTGTTCGTCGGAGATCAGGGCCGCGTAGGCCCCGAGCGGCTTCTCGATTTCGAGCTCGCTGAGGACTCGGGCGGGATCGGCATTCAGAGCGTCGATCTGTCCCGGGAACACTTCGAGGACCAGCTCCCGGGCTTCACTGGCCGAGAGATTGGCGTAGGCGGCTTGAGAGGCCTCTCGCTGACTGATGGCTTCGGGGCTCGAAAGCCATTCCGCGTATTCGAGTTCCTGGCTTTCGAGCCTCGCGATTTCGGCGGGACTCGGCGGCTGCGCTTCGCCAGCCGCTGATTCGCCGCCTCCCTCTTCTGTGGCGAATACCGGAGCCACCGAACTGGCAAGGAGCGTGAGCGTAAATACGATGAGCCATCTCGCGCGACGCGCGTAATGTTGGGACGCCTTGATCGGCCTGGCGCACGGCAGCTGGGGCATGTCAGCGCTCATTTCTTATTATTAGTAAGAATTAGAGTAATATGCGCAACCCTACACAGTAATTTGACCCTGCGTCAAGTCGGAGCGGCAGCACGAGGGGAACCGGGCAGGCAATTCTCGCTCAATTTGGACCACAGGATGGCAGATCTGCCGGAATTTATTGTCTACATCAGGTCTCTCACCTGAGACGACAGTTCGCCCCGAGTCTGTCGCAAGCCGACTTCTCCCTCGCCTATATTGCGCCGCAGGCCCTACTGCTCGCCCTGCTGGCGCAGGAACTGCTGGAAGTCTCTTGCGATCGAGTCGGCTGACGGGAGGTCCTCGGGGTTTTCGAGCTGGTCTTCCTGCTCGGCCTCGATGCGGTCCACGAGCTCCTCGATCTCGGGGTTGGCGGCTATGGCGCGGTTGATCTGCTCTTCGTAGCTGGTCGCTTCCTCTTCCAGCTCGGTCGCCTCGATGGCGATGCCGGTGACGCCCTCGAGGCGGCGCAGGAGCGCGAGCGCCGCCTTTGGGTTGGGGATGGCGGCGATGTAGTGGGGCACCGCCGCCCAGAGCGAGGCGGAGGTCATCCCCATTTTGCGGCAGCAGTCGTGGACGACGCCGACGATGCCGGTCGGTCCCTCGTAGGAGGAGCGCTGCAGGTCGAGCTCCTCGACCAGCTTCTCGTCGGAGGCGAGCCCGGTGATCGGCACCGGCAGGGTGTGGGAGACCTCGGCGATCAGGGCGCCGAGGGTGACCACCATCTCCACGCCGAGCGCGTCGGCGGCGGTCGAGATCGTCTCCGAGAAGGTGCGCCAGCGCAGGTTGGGCTCGGTCCCGTCGAGCAGCACCAGGTCGCGCTCGGCGGCGGGCACGCGGGCGGCGATCAGGTTGTTCTGGGGCCAGTCGATGCGGCGGACCTCGCCCTCGGTGAGCGCGATCGTCGGCCGGGTGGCCTGGAAGTCGAAGTAGTCCTCCGGATCGACCTGCGCGATCGTCTCCGAGTCGAAGGCGTCGGCGATGGCCTCGAGCGCTGTCGAGGCGGCTCCGGCGGCGTCGTTCCAGCCGCGAAACGAGCAGACCAGGATCGGCCTGCGCAGCTGCGGGAGGTCGCCTTCCCAGGTCAGTGAGTCCACTTCTCCCAGAGTACAGGCGGCGACGATGTGAATCGGGATTCACTATGCTGCCCGCCGTGCTTGAGCTGCGCGAGATCGAGAAGTCCTATCCCCAGGGCGGGGAGATGGTCGAGGTGCTGCACGGTGTCTCGCTCGAGATCGAGCCCGGCAAGCTGGTCGCGATCGTCGGCCCTTCCGGCAGCGGCAAGAGCACGCTGCTCAACCTGATCGGCACGCTCGACGTGCCCAGCGGCGGCAGCCTGCGCTTCGAGGGCCGCGAGATCGGCACCCTCGGCCAGAAGGAGCGCTCCCGCTTCCGGGCCGCCAACCTCGGCTTCATCTTCCAGTTCTTCAACCTCCTGCCGGGGCTGACCGCGCGCCAGAACGTCGAGCTGGCGGCGGCGATCGCCGGTGGCGAGAAGCGAGCCGCTCGCGCCCGGGCCGGCGAGCTGCTCGACCGCGTCGGCCTCGGCGAGAAGACCGAGGCGCCGGCGCGCAACCTCAGCGGCGGCCAGATGCAGCGGGTGGCGATCGCGCGAGCGCTGGTCAACGAGCCGAAGCTGATCCTGGCCGACGAGCCGACCGGCAACCTCGACCAGCGCAACGCCCACGGAATCCTCGAGCTGCTGCGCCAGCAGACCGCCGGGGACCGCTCGGTGGTGATGGTGACCCACGACCACGACCTGGCTGACCGCTACGCGGACCAGATCGTCTCGCTCGTCGACGGCCGCGTCGCCGACCTCGACCACTCGGGGCCGAACGGCGACGGTCAGGGGCTCATCGCCGGCCCGGCCTCCCTAATCCGCAGATGACCCGGATCCGCTCGCAGGCGCACCTGACCGCCCTGCTGACGCGCCACCTGCTGCACACGATGGGCCGCCAGCGGATGCGCGCCGCGGTGCTCTGGGCGGCGCTGGCGCTGGCGCTGGGCATCGGCGTCGGCCTGCTCGCCTTCATGACCAGCATCGAAGACTCCTACCGCGACCGCGGCGAGGCGGTCGGCGGGGTTTCCGACGTGCAGGTCGAAGCGATCGGCTCCTCCTCGCTGCCGGCGGGCCTGGCCAAGCGGCTGGACCGGGTCGGCGGGACCCGCTTCGCGATCCCGGTGACCCAGCAGCGGGTCACGCTGGAAGCCGGCAGGGAGGACGTCGTCGCCACGGCGATCGGGGTCGACCGCTCCGCCAGGCGCCTGGGCAGCGCCGTGCAGCGCGACCTGAAGCTGCCCACCGGGCGCGCGGCGAAGCCGGGGCTGGCCCTGCCGAGCGAGCTCGCCGGGGAGCTCGGGGTGCGACGCGGCGACAGGCTGCGGATCTTCGCCTACCGGCGCTCGCCGCGGCTGCGGGTGGCGCGGGTGGTCGAGGTCAGCCCCGCGATCGAGGACGTGATCACCCTGCCTCGCGAGCGGCTCGAGGCGATGCGCGGCGCCCCCGGGCAACCAACCGCGATCTACGTGAAGCTCGGGCCGGGCACCGGGCTCGCCGCCTTCGAGCACCGCAGCGAGGGGGTGCTCCCGCGGAACGCCGTCTTGACCACGCCGGACACGAGTCAGGGGGAGCTGAGCCACGTGCTCGACTTCACCGTGCGGGCGCCGACCTTCGTCTTCGGCATGGTCGTGCTGGCGATCGCCGGGCTGCTGATCTACGTGCTGCAGCTGATGCGGATGCTCGAGCGCCAGGAGGACCTCGGGCTGCTGCGCGCGCTCGGCTCGCGGCGGATGCCGCTGATCGCGGCCGAGAGCCTGATCCTCTGCGCCCTGCTCGTCGCCGCGATCCCCCCCGGGGTGCTGATCGGCGCGCCGATCGCCGGCTACCTCGCCTCACAGGTGCCGACCTACCTGACCGACGTCTTCGGCTTCAACATGCAGGTCGCGATCCGTCCCGACGTCGTCGCCGGCGCCGCCGCGGTCGCCCTCCTCGTCGGAATCGCGGCGACGGTCGGGGCGCTCGCCTCGGCCCGCGGCTCGATCGCCGACCAGCTCGGCCGCTCGCCCCAGGCCGGGGCGACGGTGACCTCGACGATCTCGCTGCGGGCGGCGCTGGCGCTGCTCGGAGGCGGGCTCGCCTGCCTCGCGCTCGGCCTGCTGATCGCCGACGCCGGGATCTTCCCGCTGGCCGCGGTGACCGTCCTGCTCGGGCTGGCGCTCGCCACGCCGGGCCTCGTCGGCCTGGTCGCGATCGCCCTCGGCCGGCGCGAGCACGGCGGCTCCAAGGTCGAGCTGGTCGCCCGCGGCGCGATCGAGGCGAACCCGCGCCGGGCGGCCCTGGCGGCGGCGATCATCGCGCTCGGGGTGGCCGCCGTGGTGCCGCCGCAGCTCGCCGAACACACGCTTTTGGACCGGATCGACCGCCTCAACCAGGTGATCCGCCCCGGGGCGCAGGATCTGCTCGCCTCCGACGACGCCTTCGCCAGCGTGCCCGTCGACCTCTCCTACGGCCGGCGCGCGCTGCGCGACCCGTCGGCGACGGTGCGCGCGGTCGCCTTCGCCTTCGTCCCCTACGAGGGGCGCAAGATCGAGGTGCGGGGGCTGGTACCCAGCACGCGCGGCGGGCTGATCCGCCGCGGCCACGGGCTTCCCCAGCAGTACCCGCTGCTGCGCGAGCACCCGCGCGGCGTGCTCGTCTCGCGGGTGATGGCGGCCGGCCTCGGCGTCGAGACCGGCGAGATGCTCGTGCTGCCGACCGCGAGCGGGCCGCGGAAGCTGCGCGTGCTCGGCGAAGTCGAGGACTTCGCCTGGCCCTCGGGCACCGTCTACATGCGCATCGACCGCTACAGGCGGCTCTACCGCACCGACGCCGTCAGCGCCCTCGCGGTCGACCGCCGCCGGAAGGTCGACGTGGCCGCGCTGCGCCGGCTGGCGCCGCTGCACGCGATCAGCGGGGCGGAGTTCAAGGGCCGGATCGACGCGCAGATGGAAAAGAGCACCCAGGGCATGCTGGCGATGCGGGTGCTCACCCTGATCGCGGCGCTGGTCGCTGTCGGCGGGATCGTCACCACCTCGGTCTTCGCCCGGCGGCGGGAGTGGGCGGTGCTGCGGGCGATGGGGATCGGCAACGGGGGCCTGCTCGGCGCCCTGGCGCTGGAGACGCTGCTGGTGATGACGATCGGCGCCGCCTGCGGGGCGATCGGCGGCATCGTCAGCTACCGGGGGCCGACCCTCGGCTTCCTCGAGGCGCAGGGCTACGTGATCGGCGACGAGCTCCAGCTCGGCGCCGTCGCCGCGACCGCCGCCGCGGCGGTGCTGGTCGGAACGCTCGCCGCGGCGCTGCCCGCCTGGCTCACCGCGCGAGCCCCGCTCGCCGATGCGCTTTCCTACGAGTAGGAAAGGCATGGCCTCGACTCGACCCAAGACCGGCAGGCCCAGCAACCGAGGCGAGGGCACGCGCGAGCGCCTGCTCGCCGCCGCGGTCGAGCTGCTCGAGGAGGGCGGCTACGCGGCTGCCTCGGTCGCGGCGATCACCGAGCGCGGCGGGGTTGCCGCCGGCGCGCTGTACAGGCACTTCCCGTCGAAGGCTGAGCTGTTCGTCGAGGTCTTCCGCACGATGGCCGAGGGCGAGCTGAGTCACCTGCGCGAGGCGAGCTCGGTCCCCGGCACCGCGGTCGACAAGCTCGACGCGATCGTGCGCGAGTTCACCAGCAGCTCGCTGAGCCAGCCGCGGCTCGCCTGGGCGCTCGGCTACGAGCCGGTCGACCCGCTCGTCGACGCCGAGCGGCTGGCCTATCGCCAGACCTACCGCGAGCGGCTCGCCGAGCTGCTGCGGCGCGGCATCGAGGCCGGCGAGTTGCCCGAGCAGGACGCCGAGCTGACCGCGGCCTCGCTGATCGGCGCGATCAGCGAGGCGCTGGTCGGCCCGCTCTCGCCGGTGCGCGGGGAGCGGGTCTCCGCCGAAGAGACGATCGCCGCGATCTCGGCCTTCTGCCGGCGCGCCGTCGGCGCGTAGGTCGGCGATTGATCGTTTGACCCACGTATTAGGGGGTCAAACGATCAGCCGTCCTGAGGTGCCAGCGCGCGGCGGACGAGGCCGTAGGCGATGAAGAGGACGAGGGCGGCGAAGGAGAGCTCCAAGGCTCGCTGGGAGACCTCGTTGGCCGCCGCGACTCCGACCAGGACGCCGAGCGGAGAGAGGAGCCCGATCACGGCGGCGTCGCGCAGGTTGACGTTGCCGTAGGCGCGCTGGCGGTAGGTCCCGACCAGGGCGACGATGACGATCATCAGCAGCGAGGTCGACTCGCCCTCGACCTGGGAGAGGCCGAGGCAGATCGTCAGCGCCGGCACGAAGAGGACGCCGCCGCCGACGCCGACCAGGCCACCGGCGAGCCCGCCGGCGAGCGCGATCAGGATCGCGAAGAGGACGTCCATCAGAAGATCAGCTCGATCGCGATGCCGACGAGCAGGGCGGCGAAGAGCAGCGAGATCGCCCGCTGCGGGATGCGCTGCTGGATCGCCGTCCCGGCAATCACCCCGATCACAGCCGGGATCGAGAGCCAGAGGGCGGTGAGGATGTGGACGTTGCCGTAGATGCCGCCCTGCGCGAGCGCCCCGAGCAGGCCGATGACGACGATCGCGGCGAGACTGGTGCCGGTCGCGAGACGCTCGCCATAGGCGAACCAGAAGATCAGCAGAGGGACGATGACCGTGCCGCCGCCGACGCCGAAGAGGCCGCTGAAAACCCCCGCCAGGGTGCCGATTGCGGCGAGCTTGAGCAGACGGTTGGAGGGCAGCGCCGGGTCCTGGGCCATCGTGCAGCGATACTAGATGCAGTGTCTCGCGAATCTGAGACGGGGGCCGGCGGCCTGAGGCGCTCCGCGGTGGAGGCCCTGCGCGCCGACCCGGAGCGGACCGCGATCCTCACCGACGTCGACGGCACCCTGGCGCCGATCGCCGAGCGGCCGGAGCAGGCGGCGGTGCCGGCGCGGGCGACCGAGCTGCTGGCGGCACTGAGCGACCGCTTCGGACTGGTCGGCTGCATCTCCGGGCGCCAGGCGCTGGAGGCGCGCCGCCTGGTCGGCGTCGAGGGCATCGCCTACGCGGGCAACCACGGCTTCGAGCTGCTGGCGGCGGGCGAGGACGAGCCACAGCTCGACCCCGCCGTGGCCGGGCGAGAGCGGGACGCGGCCGAGTTCCTCGCCGGCCTCGCCGAGGACGAGCTGGAGGCGGGCGGCCTGCGGCGCGAGGACAAGGGCCCGATCCAGGCGCTGCACTGGCGCGGCGCCGAGGACGAGCGCGCGGCCGACGCCCGTGCCCACGAGATCGCGGTCGAGGCGGGACGCGCGGGCCTGGAACCGCGCTGGGGCCGCAAGGTCCTCGAGCTGCGCCCGGTCGGGGGCGGAGGCAAGGACGCCGCCGTGGCGGCGCTGCTCGCCGGCAGGGACCTCGCCGCCGCCGTCTACGCCGGCGACGACCGCACCGACCTCGACGCCTGCCGCCGCCTGCGCGAGCTGCGCAGCGAGGGGCAACTGACGACCGCGCTCTGCGTCGGCGTCGTCTCCCCCGAGGCGCCGCCGGAGCTGGCCGAGGAGTCCGACCTCACCGTCGACGGGCCCGCCGGCTGGATCGCCCTTCTCGAAGAGCTGGCCGGGTAGCGATGCCCTACACCGACCTGCTGCGAGTCACCGTCCTGCTCACCGGCGCCGAGGCCACCGCCCTGGCCGCGATAACCGCCGTCGCCACCAATCGCGACAGCGACGCCACGACCCTGATCGTCGCCGGCACCTGGTGGCTGATTGCGCTCCTCGTCGGCCTCTACCTGGGCCGTCCCGCCCGCGCCGCGGACGCCCTCCGTGGCGCCCTGGCCGGCGCCCGCACGGCCACCTCCCTGCCCCCCGAGACCCCGGCGCGGATCGCCTTCGCCCGCCTCTGGCCGATCGCCCTCACCGCAATCGCCGCCGGCGCCCTGGGAATCTTCTTCCCAGGCGTAGCCGCGGTAGGCGCCGGCTACGCATTGCTCGTCTCGCTCGCCTGGCACTCGCGGGAGGGCGCCGTACTGGCGATCGAGCACCGCGACGGGGTCAAGTTCTACGTAGTGCCCAACTCGGCTCTGCGGCCGATACAGCTGGTGCGCACCCCGGGGCTCCGTAGCGGGAGGGTCACAAGCTGAGAAAACCTGAGCGGCTAGAGTCGCGACAACCGAACCACGTCGTGGGAGGAACTCAGTGCTTCGTCGAATCCGCGCCCTGTCGTTGCTTGCATCGCTCATGCTCGTCCTGGTGCCGGCGTCTGCGTCAGCGCTCGATCGCACGATCACGGTCAAGGGCGAAGCGGTCACAGAGGCCGTCAACGACGCGGCCGAACTGCACTTCTCGGTGAGCAAGGAACGGAAATCGAAGGGCGCCGCGCTGCGCGTCGTCGCGATCCGGTTGCGCTCGGTGATCGCCACGATCCAGGCAACCCCGGGCGTTGGACCGGGGGACACGACGACCGGGGCGATCTCGGTTCGCAAGCTGACCCGCAACGGGAAGGCGATCTGGCGGGCGGCGGAGGGAGTTACCGTCGTCCTCCACCAGCCGGAGCGCGCGGGCGAACTGGTCGGGGCTGCCGTGGCCGCGGGGGCGACCGGAACCCGAGGGCCGACCTACTTCCCCAGCCATCCCGACACCACCTACGAGGAAGCCCTGCTCGCAGCCTTCGATCAGGCCAAGGCCAAGGCGTCGGCGCTGGCGACGCGCGCAGGCGCGATCCTCGGTCCGGTGCTGACGATCGACGAAGGCGCGAATGTGGTGCCGTCGGAAGCCGTGGTGGCCCCGTCGGCCCCGCAAAGCCAGGGAGGCCCGCGCAAGAAGGCGCCTCCGGCCCGGCCCGGAACCTCCACCGTCACCGCGACGGTCCGCGTCGTCTTCGCCCTGGAATAGCGGCTCCGGCTACCGCCTCAGCAGCTTCTTGAAGTCGAGCCACTTACGCGTGTTGGCGACGTCGCCCGCCGTGAGCCAGGCTCGCCTCGCGGTCGCCACCGCGT
Source organism: uncultured Solirubrobacterales bacterium (assembly GCA_963801245.1). Classification (GTDB taxonomy): domain Bacteria; phylum Actinomycetota; class Thermoleophilia; order Solirubrobacterales; family 70-9; genus VRUE01. The sequence goes on along the minus strand of CAWDEA010000002.1, from coordinate 1,052,153 downwards.
AGGCCATGTTGTCGAGAGTGTCGACGCCGTGCGCGTCGGTGTTGAGGACGATGGTGACGCCGGCATCCGCGGCGAGGCGGGCGTGGTGCTCGGAGAGGTCGCGGCGGTTGGGGTTGCCGTTGATCTCCAGCATCGTTCCGGTGCGGGCCGCGGCCTCGACCACGGCCTCGACGTCGATGCCGTAGGGCTCGCGGCGGCCGAGCAGGCGACCGGTGAGGTGGCCGATGCAGTCGACGCGGGGGTTCTCGATCGCGGTGAGGACGCGGGCGGTCATCTCCTTCTCGGAGATCGCGAAGGAGGTGTGGACGCTGGCGATGACCCAGTCGAGCGCCTCGAGCAAGTCGTCGGGGTAGTCGAGGCCGCCGTCGAGGCCGATGTTGACCTCCGAGCCGGCGAGCAGGCGGAAGCCTCGCCTGCCCTCGTTCCAGGCCTCGATCTCGGCGACTCGCTCCCAGAGGCGCTCGGCGGTGACGTGGTCACCGAAGCCGTGGCTGGCCGAGTGGTCGGTGATCGCCATGTAGGCGTAGCCGCGCTCGCGGCCCGCCTCGGCCATCTCCTCCAGCGTGTTGCGGCCGTCGGAGAGGGTCGTGTGCGAGTGCAGGTCGCCGCGGATGTCCTCGAGCGAGACGAGGTCGGGGAGCGTGCCGTCGCGGGCGGCCTTCAGCTCCCCCTGCCCTCGCGCAGCTCGGGCTCTATGTAGGCGTAGCCGAGGCGCTCGTAGACGGCCTCCTCGGTTGCGCAGAGCTCGACCTCGCCGCTCTCCACCTCGGTGATCCCGTGCTCGGAGACCGAGAGGCCGCGCGCCACCGCCTCCTCGCGCAGCTGGACGTTGTGTGCGGCGGAGCCGGTGAAGTGCTGGAGCAGGTTGCCGAAGGCCTCAGGGGCGACTATGCGCAGGTCGACCGAGAGCCCGTTCTGGGTCTGCGCCCGCACCCCGTTGGGGCCGGGATTCCCGGCGGCGGCGATCAGCGGGCTGGCAACGAGGTGCTCGGCCAGGGCCTGCGGCTCCTCCGCGGTGGCGATCAGGTCGATGTCCTTGCAGGTCTCGGCCCAGCGCCGCACCGAGCCGGCGACCTCGACCCGGTCGGCGGCCGGGTGCTCGCGCAGCGCCCGCGCCAGCTCCTCGGCGATCGGGCGCGCCATCGAGAGCAGCACCCGGCCCGTGCCCTCGCCGGGCTCGCCGAGGCGATCGAGGCTGGCGAGGACGTTCTCCTCTGCCTTCGCGCCGAGGCCCTTCAGCTCGCGGATGCGCTGCCCCTCGGCCGCCTCGCGGAGGTCGTCGAGCGTGGCGACCCCGAGCTCCTCGAAGAGCCGCCGCGCAGTCTTCGCGCCCAGGCCGGGCACCCGCGTCACCTCGATCAGCGAGGGCGGGTACTTCGCCTTCAGCTTCGCCGCGGCGGGGATCTCGCCGGTCTCGATCAGCGCGTCGATCTTCTCCGCCAGGGTCTTGCCGACGCCGGGGACCTCGGTCGCCCGCCCGGCGGCGGCCAGGTCGGCGACTGAGACCGGGCTTTCGCGGATCGCCTTCGCCGCGGTGCTGTAGGCGAGAACCCTGTATTTGACCGCGCCGTCGAGCTCGTAGAGGACACCCAGCTCGTCCAGGGCGGCGGCGATCTCGGCGTTGGTCACCTCTGCAAAGCTAGCGAGCGCGAGCGTCAGACGAGCCTCGCTATACTTTCTGAAGTATTGAGCGCTGAACCACGATCCCCAGGAGACCGATTCCAGTGACAGGCAAGCTCCACGACGTGACCGACGCCACCTTCAAGTCCGAGGTCCTCGAGGCCGACGGCCCCGTCCTCGTCGACTTCTGGGCCCCGTGGTGCGGGCCGTGCCGCGTGGTCCACCCCGTGCTGGAGGAGATGGATGCCGAGCGCGAGGATCTGAAAATCGTCAGCGTCAACGTCGACGAGAACCAGCAGACCGCCGCTCAGTACGAGGTCCTCTCGATCCCGACCCTGATCCTCTTCAAGGACGGGGCGATCGCCAAGAAGGTGATCGGTGCGATGCCCAAGCGTCGCCTCGAGGCCGAGCTGGAGCCGGCGCTCGCCTAGCGGGCGAGCGGAGAGCGGTTCGCGATGCCATTCGTCCAAGTCCACTGGTTCGAGGGACGCTCCGACGAGCAGAAGGCGGAGATCGCCAGGCGGATCGAAGCGGCGCTGGTCGAGGTGGCCGGCGCCGCCCCCGAGCACTGCTGGGTGAAGTTCTCCGACTCGAAGAAGACCGACTTCATCATCGGCGAGGCGGCCGGGGACTGAGCCGGGCCGCCCGTGTGACGGCCACTCAGAGCTGAGTGGCGACGAGTCCGACTATCGCCGCGAAGCCGGCGATGAACGAGGCAGAGAGGGCGACGACGCCATGCACCATGGTCCTGTGGAGCGATTCGAATCCGGCTTTCATTTCGCCACGCAGCTCTTTGACCTCGCCTCCCAGCTCGGCGATTTCGCCTTCGACCTTGTCGAATCGGCGATTGACTTCAGCACGAAAGTCATCGAGTCTCGCGTCGGTCCAGGTCTCCCTCATCAGGTGCATGATTGCACCGTAAACGTTGCGGGCGCGCGCGAGGCGCGCACAACTTCACGTAACTCGAAATTCCGCGTCGCCCGATGCGCGACGCCTGGCCGCAGCCTCAGCCACCGGCCCGCCTGACGGAGATGCGCAGGTCGCGGCCGTCGACCCTGACCGGGGCGATCTCGGCGGCGTCGTAGGCGATCGCGGTGGCCAGGACCTCGCCGGCGATGTAGGGCTCGTGGGCGCGGGCGGCGGCGATCAGGTCGTCGTCGCCGCCGAGGCCGAGCTCGATCCGGTCGGAGATGTCGAGGCCGGCGGCCTTGCGGGCGTTCTGGACGGCGTGGACGATCTCGCGAGCGAGGCCCTCGCGGACCAGCTCGTCGTCGAGCTCGAGCTGCAGGGCGACCGCGTGGCCGGCCTCGGCCTCGACCTCGTAGCCCTCCAGCGGCTGCAGGGCGAGGGTGACCTCGTCGGGACCGATCGTGTGCTCGTCGCCGTCGACGCTGATGCCGATCTCGCCGCCGTCGGCCATCACCTTGGCGACGTGCACCGGGTCGAGCGCCCCGACCGCGGCGGCGACCTGCGGCATCCGCTTGCCGAAGCGCGGGCCGAGCGCCCGGTAGTTGGGCTTGACCGCGTAGCTGACCAGGTCCGCCTCCTCGGAGACGAAGTCGAGCTCCTTGACGTTGAGCTCGGCCCGGACCAGGTCGGCACGCGCCTCGATCGCCGCGCGCTCGGCGTCGTTGGCGACGATCACCGCGCGGCGCAGCGGCTGGCGCACCTTGGCCTTGGCCTGGGCGCGGGCGGCGCGGCCGAGCTCGACCGTGAGGCGCACAGCCTCCATCGCGGCCTCCAGCTCGGGATCGGAGAGGGCGGGATCGGGGGTCGGGAAGTCGCGCAGGTGGACGGAGTCGGGCAGCTCGCCGAGCGCTTCCCCCTCGCCGCCGGCCAGGTTGAGGTGGATCTCGTCGGCGAGAAAGGGGGTGAACGGCGCGAGCAGCGCCGCCGTCTCCAGCAGACAGTGGCGCAGGGTCGCGAAGGCCGCCCGGTCGCCCTCCCAGAAGCGCCGGCGGGAGAGCCGCACGTACCAGTTGGAGAGCTCCTCGACGTACTCGGCGATCGCCCGCCCCGCCGCGGTGCAGTCGAAGGCGTCCATGCGCTCGCGGACGGTCGCGATCGTGGACTGGAGCTTCGACAGCGCCCACCGATCCAGGTCCTCCCCCGGACTGACTTCGTGTCTTGTTCCGCTATCCGGAACAAAAGGCGAAGTCAGCGAATCGTCGAAGTCGGCGGGGGCTAGGTTCTCGGCGTTGGCGTAGAGCACCCAGAAGGAGTACGTGTTCCACAGGGTCAGCAGGAACTGGCGGACCGATTCGCCGACCGTGTCGACCGAGAATCGGTAGCCGGACCAGGGCTGCTGGGCGGTCAGGTAGTACCAGCGGAAGGCGTCGGCGCCGTGGGCGTCGATCACCTCCCAGGGCTCGACCACGTTGCCCTTGCTCTTCGACATCTTCTGGCCCTCGGGGTCGAGGATGAGGCCGAGGCAGACGCAGTTCTTGTAGCTCGACTCGTCGAAGAGCAGGGTCGACTCGGCCAGCAGGGTGTAGAACCATCCGCGCGTCTGGTCGATCGCCTCGCAGATGAAGTCGGCCGGGAAGCGCTCCTCGAACAGCTCCTGGTTCTCGAACGGGTAGTGGAGCTGCGCGAAGGGCATCGCGCCGCTGTCGTACCAGGTGTCGATCACCGACTCGACCCGGCGCATCTCGCCGCCGCAGTCCTCGCAGTCGAGCACGACCTCGTCTATGTAGGGACGGTGCAGGTCCTCGGGGACGTCGCCGCGCGCCCGCTCGCGCAGCTCGGCGACCGAGCCGGCGCAGAAGCGCCCGTCGCAGTCCACGCCCGCGCACTCCCAGATCGGCAGCGGCGTTCCCCAGTAGCGGTCGCGCGAGAGCGCCCAGTCGACGTTGTTCTCCAGCCACTTGCCGAAGCGGCCGTCCTTTATGTGCTCGGGGTGCCAGCCGATCGTCTCGTTGTTGGCGAGGAGCTTGTCGCGGACCTGCGAGGTGGCGACGTACCAGCTCGACTTGGCGTAGTAGAGGAGGGGCGTGCCGCAGCGCCAGCAGTGCGGGTAGGCATGCTCGTAGACCTGCTCGCGGAAGAGCAGGCCGCGACGGTCGAGGTCGGCGATCAGTGCGCGGGTGACCTCGGGGTCCTTGACGAACCTGCCCTCGAAGCCGGCGACTCGATTGTCGAACTTCCCGTCGAGCCCGACGGGGTTGTAGAGGGTGCCGTGGCTGGTCGGGTCGAAGATCCCGTTCTCGGCAGCCACCGCGTAGTCGTCCTCGCCGAAGGCCGGCGCTATGTGGACCAGGCCGGTGCCGTCTTCGGTGGTGACGAAGTCGCCGGCAACCACCGGGAAGCCGCCAGACTCGCGGTCGTTGAGGTTGAAGACCGGCCCCTTGTAGTGGCGGCCGACCAGCTCTGACCCGGGCAGACGGTCGAGCACGTCGACGCCCTCGCCCAGCACCTTCTCCAGCAGCGGCTCGGCGACGATCAGGACCTCGTCTCCGACCCGCGCCTTGACGTAGGTGACGCCGGGCGCAGCCGCGACCGCGACGTTCCCCGGCAGCGTCCACGGCGTCGTCGTCCAGACCAGCAGCGACTCGCCGCTCTCGGTCCCGTCCTCGCCGAGCAACGGGAAGCGCACATATATAGAGGGGTCCTCGACGTCCTTGTAGCCGAGCGCGACCTCATGGGAGGAGAGCGCGGTGCCGCAGCGCGGGCAGTAGGGCACGACCTTGTGGCCCTCGTAGAGGCGGTCTTTGTCCCACAACTGCTTCAGCGACCACCAGACCGACTCGATGTAGTCGTCGTCGAGGGTGACGTAGGGGTCGTCGAGGTCGATCCAGAAGCCGATCCGCTCGGTCAGCCGGTTCCACTCCTCGACGTACTCGAAGACCGACTCGCGGCAGCGCCTGTTGAACTCGGCGATACCGAGCTCCTCGATCTCCTGCTTGGAGGAGATGCCGAGCTGCTTCTCGACCTCGAGCTCGACCGGCAGGCCGTGGCAGTCCCAGCCCGCCTTGCGCGGCACCCGGAACCCGCACATCGCCTTGTAGCGCGGGTAGACGTCCTTGAAGACGCGGGAGAGGACGTGGTGGGAGCCGGGGCGGCCGTTGGCCGTCGGCGGCCCCTCGTAGAAGCTCCAGATCTCCGCCCCCTCGCGCTGAGAGAGCGAGCGGCGGAAGACGTCGCGCTCGCGCCAGCGCTCGAGCACGCGCTGCTCGAGATCGGGGAAGGACTGCTTGGCATCGACGGGGCGGAAGCCGGACATGGACGCGGGATTCTAGGAGCGGGTGCCTGCTCACCCCGGGACGGTCGGCCCTGGTACGCAATAGTCTTCCCGCGTGCCCGCTTACGACCTGAACGGAAAGGTGGCGCTGGTCACCGGCGCGGCCCGGGGGATCGGCTTCGAGACCGCCCGCCAGATGCACGCGCGCGGCGCCTCCGTCGCGGTCGTCGACCTCGACGCCGCCGAGGCGCGCGAGGCGGCCGAGCGGATCGGCGAGCGGGCGATCGGAATCGCCGCCGACGTCACCGACGCCGGGGCGATGCGGGCCGCAGTGGCGGAGACGGTCGAGCGCTTCGGCGGCCTCGACGTGGCGATGGCCAACGCCGGCCTCGCCCCGCCCTCCATAGCCACGATGCGCTCGGTCCCGGCCGAGGAGTGGGAGCGGGTGGTCGAGGTCAACCTCTTCGGCGTCTGGCACACGCTGCGGGCCGCCCTGCCCCAGGTCTCCGAGCGCAAGGGCCACATCGTCGTCGTCGCCTCCGTCGCCGCCTTCGCCAACGGCATGCTGGGCAGCTCCTACATGGTCTCCAAGGCCGCGGCCGAGCAGATGGGGCGCGCCCTGCGGACCGAGCTGATGCCGTTCGGCGCCGGCGCCAGCGTCGCCTACTTCGGCTGGGTCGACACGCGGATGGTCCAGGAGACCTTCGCCAGGCCCGGCGCCAGCGTGCTGGAGGAAATCGCCCCCGACTTCCTGATGAAGCGGATCACGCCCGAACAGGCGGGGGCGGCCGTCGTCAAGGGGATCGAAGAGCGCGCGCCGCGGATCTTCGCGCCGAAGTGGTGGCGCTACCTCTCGGCCCTGCGCGGGCTGCTGAACCCGCTGCTCGACCGACGCAGCGAGCGCGACCCGCGCATCATCGCGGCGATCCGCGACGCCGAGTCGGCGGACGCGAGCGACACCGCGACCCCGGCAGCCAAGAGCTAGGCCCGCCCCGGCATGCCCGCTTACGACGTGAACGAAAAGGTGGCGCTGATCACCGGCGGCGCCCGCGGGATCGGCTACGAGACAGCGCGCCAGCTGCACCAGCGCGGGGCGTCCGTGGCCCTCCTCGACGTCGACGCCGAGGAGGGCCGCGAGGCCGCCGAGCGGATCGGCGAGCGAGCGATCGGGATCGCCGCCGACGTCACCGACGCCGGATCGCTGCGCGCCGCGGTCGCCGAGACGGTCGAGCGCTTCGGCGGGGTCGACATCGCGATGGCCAACGCCGGCATCGCCCCGCCGACGACCACCACGATCCGCATGGTCTCCGCCGAGGAGTGGGAGCGCGTGATCGACATCAACCTGCTCGGCGTCTGGAACACGGTGCGGGCGGTGCTGCCCCAGGTGGCCGAACGCCAGGGCCACATCGTCGTCGTCTCCTCCGCCTACGCGATCGCCAACGGCATGCTGAGCAGCGCCTACGCGGTGGCGAAGTCGGGGGTCGAGGCCCTCGGCCGCTCGCTGCGGACCGAGCTTCGGCCGCTCGGCGCGAGCGCCGGGGTCGCCTACTTCGGCTGGGTCGACACGAAGCTCGTCCAGGACGCCTTCGCCAAGCCGGGCGCCCAGCGCCTGGAGAAGACCGCGCCCGCCTTCCTGATGAAGCGGATCACCCCCGCCGAGGCCGGCGCCGTGGTCGTGCGCGGGATCGAGGAGCGGGCGCCCCGCACCTTCGCACCGAAGTACTGGCGCTACATCTCCGCCCTGCGCGGGCTGCTGAACCCGCTACTCGACAGGCGGGCCGACAGCGACCCGCGCATCCGCGAGGCGATCCTCGAGGCCGAGGCGCTCTCCGAGGCGAGCGTCGGCGACACCGCCTCAGCCGCTTCGCGTTAGCCGCTCGAGCAGGACGACGACCGATTCGTAGGGCTCGCCGGTGGCACGGCTGAGGCCGATCTCGCAGGTGCGGTTGCTGGAGAGGTGGGCGTCGAAATGGCGGCCGGAGAGCTCCTCTGCCTGGGGCGCGGTGGCGGCCGCGGTCAGCTCTGGGTGCGAGATGCCGCGGTCGCCGGCGAAGCCGCAGCAGGTCGCCGAGGGAGCGACGTGGACGTCCTCGGCGAGGGCGCCGGCAAGGGCGCGCAGCCGCGGCGCCAGGCCCATGTGGCGGGTGGCGCAGGTCGGGTGGACGGTTGCTGAGCCGACCCTGGCGGCGATTTCGAGCCGCGGCAGCAGGCGGTCATGCGCCCAGGCGACCGAGTCGAGGATCTCGAGCCCGGCCAGCCGCTCCGCGTTGCGCTCTGTGAGCACTCCCTCGCCGGGCTCGGCCACCCCCTGCGTGCAGGAGGCGGCGTCGATCACGACCGGCAGCTGCCCCTCGCCGCTCCACCCCCAGAGACGCTCGACCATCTCGTTCGCCTTGTGGCGGTGCGCCTCGCCGAACCCTTTCGAGCCTCCAGGGCAGCCCGCAACAGCTCCCCGCCACCTCCGCCGGGATCGAGACCGGCAACCCGGCCCGCTCCGAAACGGCAACCAGCGCCTCGACCGGGTTCCCGCCGAAGATGCGGTTGGTACAGCTGGGGACGTAAACCGCGGCGGCGCTTCGGGGAGCAGGGGGTGACCCTCTCCCGACACTCCCCGCTTTTGTCGGGAGAGGGTCACCCCCTGCTCCCCCCCGTGCCGGCCCCGGCAGGGCTTTGCCGCGCTTCGTCCGCCTCGCCAGCGGGCCGCCGAGGCGGAGGGCGGCGCGGGAGGCGGCCTCCACCGCCTTCCAGCGCTTCGCCGCCGCCAAGGCGACCCTTTCGGCGCGCGGCGTGTGCCTCTCCTTGCGCATTTCCTTGACCAGGAGGCCGGTGTCGATCCCGAGCGGGCAGGCCAGCTGGCAGGAGCCGTCGGCCGCGCAGGTGTCCAGCGAGTCGTACTCGAACTCCTCCAGCAGGGCTCGCTGGAGGGGCGACCCGGCCGGTTGGCGGGCCATCTCGCGCCGCAGGACGATCCGCTGGCGCGGCGTCGTCGTCAGGTTGCGGCTGGGGCAGACCGGCTCGCAGAAGCCGCACTCGACGCAGGCGCTCGCCGACTCCTCGATCGCCGGCGTGGTTTTGAGGTTGCGCAGGTGGACGCCGGGGTCGCGGTTCAGGACCACGCCGGGGTTGAGCACGCCGTCGGGGTCGGCGAGCCGCTTTACCCGCCACATCAGCTCGGTCGCCTTCTCCCCCCACTCGCGCTCTACATAAGGGGCCATGTTGATCCCGGTGCCGTGCTCGGCCTTGAGCGAGCCGTCGTACTTGCCGACGATCAGCTCGACCAGCTCGGCCATGAAGGCCTCGTAGCGCTCCAGGTCCTCCGGCTTGGCGAAGTCCGGAGTGAGCATGAAGTGCAGGTTGCCGGCCGAGGCGTGGCCGGCAACACCGGGCAGGAATCCGTGCTCGCCGAGCAGCGCCTGCAGGTCGCGGGCGCCCTCGGCGATCCGCTCCGGCGGCACGCAGACGTCCTCGACGATCAGCGCGGTGCCCGGCATGCGGACGCGGCCGATCAACCCGTGCAGCCCCTCGCGCACGCGCCAGGCCAGCTCGATCTCCTCGGCCTCGCGGGTGAACTCGAACGGCTCGAGCGTCGTGTGGCCGGCGAAGATCGCCTCCGCCTTGGCGACGGAGGCGGCGAGCTCCTCGTCGCTCGCGGCCCCGTACTCGACCAGCAGCACGGCCGACTCCGGCGGCAGCTCTTTCCACTCCTCCGGCGCCCCCACCATGTTCCAGGCGGCGGTGATCAGCGCCGGCGCGACCATCAGCTCGACCGCGGTCGCGCCGCTCTCGACCAGGTCGCGAACCGGCGCGATCGCCTCGTCGATGCCGGGGAAGTGGACCCAGGCCGTAGTCGTGCGAGCCGGCAGCGGCACGGTCTCGAAGACGGCCTCGGCGACGAAGGCGAGCGTTCCCTCCGAGCCGACCACCAGGCGGCGGAAGATCTCCTGCGGCTCCTCGGCGTCGAGGAAGGCGCAGAGCCGGTACCCGGTCGTGTTCTTGATCGCGAACTTGCGCCGGATGCGCTCGCTCAGCTCGGCGTCGGCGCGGATCTCGTCGCGGATCGCGGCGAGGCCGGCGGCCAGCTCGGGCTCCTCGGCGGCGAAGCGCTCGGCGGCGCCCGGCTCGGCGGTGTCGATCGCCGTCCCCGAGGCGAGCACCAGGGTCATCGAGCGCACGGTCGAGTAGGAGTCGCGGGCGACGCCGCAGCGCATCCCGCCCGAGTTGTTGGCGATCACGCCGCCGACGCAGGCGATGTCGGTGCTGGCCGGGTCGGGGCCGAGCTTGCGACCGTGGGGCGCCAGGACCCGGTTGGCGTGGCCGAGCACGGTGCCCGGCTTGAGCCGGACGCGGGCCGCCCCGTCCTCCACCGCGACGCCGCCGAAGTGGCGGCGCACGTCGACCAGGATCCCGTCGGTCTGGCCCTGGCCGTTGAGGCTGGTGCCGCCGGCGCGGAAGGTGACCGGGACGCCGCTGCGGCGGCCGTAGGCGAGGACCTTGGCGACGTCGCCGGCGTCACGGGCCATGACGACGACCTGTGGGAGGAGCCGGTAGGGGCTGGCGTCGGAGGCGTAGCGGACGATGTCGCTGGCGCGGGCGAGGACCCGGTCGGCGCCGAGCAGCTCCTCGAGCTCGGCGCGCAGCGGTTGGGCCGCTCCCCTGGCCAGCGAGTCGGGGGCGCGGTCCGGTGAGGCCATCAGAAGAGCGACATCCCGGGGGCGACCGGGACTTCGACCAGCTCGGGATGGGGCGAGGCGAGCGCCTTGGAGAGCGCGTCGCGCACCCCGTCGCGATCCTTCGCGCGGTGCGCCGTCACCCCGTAGCCCTCGGCGACCGCGGCGACGTCGAGGGCGGGAAGGTCGAGCCCCGGCGCCCCCGCGACCTGCTCGACCTCGGCGAACCACTTGAGGATCGCGTACTCCTCGTTGCGCAGGACGAGGAAGGTGACCGGGACCTTGTAGGCGACGGCGGTCCAGAAGGCGCTGACCGCGTACTGGACCGAGCCCTCGCCGATCACGCAGACGACCGGGCGGTCGGGCTGGGCGAGCTGCACGCCGATCGAGGCCGGGAGGCCGAAGCCGAGCCCGCCCCCCGCGGCGAAGTAGTAGCTGCCGGGGCGCGAGAGGCGCAGCTGGTTGCGCAGCGCGAGGGTGCTGGAGGGCGACTCGAGCACGACGATCCCGTCCTCCGGGAAGACCTCGCCCAAGGCGGTGTGGACCGTGGAGGAGTTGAGCGGATCGGTGGGCGGGATTTCGCCCGGACCGGGATTCGGCTCGGGCGCCGGCCGCGAGGACTCGGGCAGGTCCTCGAGCAGCGCCGCCAGGGTCAGCTTCACGTCGGCGACGAGCGCGTCGCCCATCGGCGCCCGGGCGGCCTCGTCGGGGTCGCTGGTGATCGCGACCAGCTTCGCTCCGTCCGGCAGCAGCGGCCCGGGGATGTAGGGGTAGTAGGGGAAGACCGAGCTGCCGAGGACGAGGATCAGGTCGTGGCCCTCGAGCGTCTGGCCGACCGGGCCGATCGCCGGCGGCAGCACGCCGCGGTAGTTCGGGTGGCTCTCCGGGAAGCCGAGCCGCCCGCCGCCCGTCGCCGGGGTCGCCCAGACCGGCAGCCGCTGGCGCTCGGCGAGGGCGACTGCGAGGTCCCAGGCGCCGGAGGCGTCGATGTCGGGACCGGCGACCATCACCGGGTTGGTCGCGGCCTCGAGCCGGTCGGCGAGGACGCGGACCGCGGCCGGATCGGCGCCGGCGCGGCCCTCGACCCGGCGCGCGATCGCCTCGCGCGCGTCGGCCTCGTCGACCTCGGCGTACCAGTCGTCCATCGGCAGCGAGACGAAGACCGGGCCCTTCGGAGGCAGGCCGGCGAGGTGGGCGCCATGAGCCAGCGCCAGCGGCACGTCCTCGGCCCGGGCCGGCTCGTAGGACCACTTGACCAGCGGGTGGGGCATGCGAATCGCGTCGCGGTTGGTCAGGTTGGCTTGCAGGGTGATCTGCGCCCGCGCCTGCTGCCCGGCCGTGACCAGCAGCGGCGAGTGGTTCGCCTGGGCGTTGAAGATCGCCCCCATCGCGTTGCCGACCCCCGGCGCCGTGTGCAGGTTGGCGACCGTCGTGCGGCCAGAGGCCTGGGCGAAGCCGTCGGCCATCCCGACCACGACCGCCTCCTGCAGGCCGAGCACGTAGCGGAAGTCGGAGGGGAAGTCGGCGAGCATCGGCAGCTCGGTCGAGCCGGGGTTGCCGAACATCGTCGTCATCCCGCGCTCGCGGAAGAGGTCGAAGCTGGCTTCGCGGACCGTTGGCATACCGAGCGAAACCCTATAGCTGCGATGCGATTCTCAAGTAGACGCCCGAGCGGTCGATACCGCAAACGTGACATCGCCAGCGTTCGCCAACCGGGTCCTTTCCGCCGCAGTCGCGCTTGCAGCCCTCAGCGCGATCCTGGCTGGGCCGGCGAGCGCTGGCCCAACTTCAACCCGCCTCGCCTACGGGACCGGGGAAATCGTCCCGATCCCGGCCTCGATCCCGCACGAAGAGGGCGACATGGTCGACCGTCGCATCATCCCCAACCTGCGCTGGATCGCCCAGCGCTTCCCGATCTACGTCAGCGACGGCTACTCGGGGCCGCTGCCGAACGGCGAACACGTCGGCTGCCACGGCTGCCACGTCAAGAACTCCGATCACTACAACGGCCTGGCGGTCGACATCTCGCCGCTGAACTGGAGTGACGAATGCGACGCCAACTGGCGCGGGATCACCCGCCTCGCGCTCTGGGCCGAGCCCGTGCAGAACGAGCCGGCGGCGCCCTTCCGCTGGGTTGGCTACGACGGCGACGCCGGTCACGGCTGCGGCCACCACCTCCACCTCTCCTGGGAACACGCCGCCGTGCCGGAGTTCGAGATCGCCGAATGGGTCGAAGTCTTCCCGGTCGGCGCCCAGCCTGGTCGCAAGCCGCGCCATAAGCGCCCCAAGACTCCTCCGGCCCCGCCGCCCGGGCCGTCGGGCGGCATCTCGACCGTCCACGCTGGCGGCGTCTCGGCTCGCGGCGACTGACTCCAAACGAGTGCGAGCCAGGCGCTCCATAGGATCTGCGGTCGATGCGCGCCGGTGTTGCCATAGCTCTCTCAGCTCTCGCGGTCCTCGTCGGCTGTGGGTCGACGGACGACTCCACACCGGTCGCTTGCCTGGAAGGGAGCGGGCCCTACCTGCGGGCGCTTGAGGTGGCGCCGGGGACGGTGCTGCTCCGGGGCGAGACGCCGATCTCGGACTGCCTGGCCGAGAACCAGGCGAGCGGGGCGCTGGCCAGCGTGGGCACGGCGATGGTGACCGCGGCGACCGAGCTGAACGTCGAGGCGCGTGAGGACCCTGGCGGCGCTGCGAATGTTCAGCTCGGATACCTGCTCGGCGCAGCGCAGCGCGGTGCTGACGGAACGCAGGGAATCCACGCCGAGCTGCTGCGCCGCCTCGCCGCCGCGGCCCGCTACAGCCCCGACAACCGGCCGTTGCCGGCGACCTTCCTCGACGCCTACCAGCGGGGCTTCGACGCCGGCCGGGCCCGCGGCTGAATACGCTTGAGCGACAACGACTTCGATGGAGGCGCGGACCTTGACTGAGCAGCTCTGGGGTGGCGAGACCACCAAGGCAGTGGACAACTTCCCGGTGTCGGGCGAGACGGTGCCTGTGCCCGTGGTGCGCTGGCTGGGCCGGCTGAAGGCCGCGGCCGCGCTGGTCAACGCCGAAGCTCGGAGGGCTCGACCCCGCCCTGGCAGAGCGCATCGCCGTCGCCGGCGACGCCGTCGCCGCCGGCGAACACGACGACCAGTTCCCGGTCGACGTCTTCCAGACCGGCTCGGGCACCTCGTCGAACATGAACGCCAACGAGGTGCTCGCCAACCTCGCCGGCGACGGGGCGCACCCCAACGACCACGTCAACATGGGGCAGTCCTCCAACGACGTCTTCCCCTCCGCCGTCCACCTGGCGGCGCTGGGCGAGGTGACCCACGACCTGCTGCCGGCGATGGGCGGGCTGGAGGCCGCGCTGGAGGCGAAGGCCAAGCAGTTCGCCGACGTCGTCAAGGCGGGCCGCACCCACCTGATGGACGCGGTCCCGGTCACCCTCGGCCAGGAGTTCGGCGGCTACGCGGCGCAGGTGCGGCTCGGCGTGCAGCGGATCGAGGGGACGCTGCGGCGGGTCGGCCAGATCCCGCTCGGCGGCACCGCGACCGGCACCGGCCTCAACACCCATCCGGAGTTCGCCGCCAAGGTGCGCGAGAGGCTCGCGGCCGAGACGGGCCTGGAGATCTCCGCGCCGCTCGACCCCTTCGAGGCGCAGGGCAACCGCGACGCCCTGGTCGAGCTCTCCGGCGCGCTCAAGGTCTACGCCGTCTCGCTCAACAAGATCGCCAACGACCTGGCGCTGATGGGCTCGGGGCCGCGCGCCGGCCTCGCCGAGCTGCGCCTGCCCGAGCTGCAGAAGGGCTCCTCGATCATGCCGGGCAAGGTCAACCCGGTGATCCCCGAGGTGGTGATCCAGGTCGCCGCCCAGGTGATCGGCAACGACGCCGCGATCGCCGTCGCCGGCAGCCAGGGCCAGTTCGAGCTCAACGTGCGGGTGCCGCTGATCGCTCGCAACCTGCTCGACTCGATCAAGCTGCTCGCCTCCGCCTCGCGCCTCCTCAACGAGAAATGCGTCGCCGGCCTCGAGGCCAACGAGGAGATGACCGAGCGCCACGCCGAGGCCACCCTCGCCACGGCCACCGCCCTCAACCCCCACATCGGCTACGACCGAGCCGCCGACATCGTCAAGGCCGCGGCCGAGTCCGGCCGCTCCCTGCGTGAGGTAGCGCTAGAGCAAGGCGTAGAGCCAGCGGTTCTGGAGGAGGCCCTGGACCACCGTCGCATGGCCAGGCCGCACGAGTGACGAATCGCTTTCGTCAGGACGCGTGTCGAGACTTTGCCGCGGCAACCAATGTCTCGGCGCGCCGGAAGGCGCGCTTCCGCTGATCAGCGGTGACGGGCGGGGCGCCGTACCCTGCCCGCGTCTTCATCTGCAGAAGAGCCCGCAAATCGTTCCCAAGCCGCGTCCCATCGGGGTGCACCTTCGACAGCTCGGCAATCGCCTGGAGGTGATCCTGGCCCTGGACGAAATGGCCCAACGCCATGCAGCAGATCACGTCGGAGGCTGCGATTCCTGCGTGCACACACAGCGTGACCACGGCATCGCCGACATCCTCCTCGTCATCGGCAAGATCCCTGGCCATCGCCGCCACATCGAGGAACTGCTCAGCCTTGCTGAGCCGCCCAGAAACAATTTCGTCGTCACAGTCTCGCAACCGGGTTCGAGAGGTCATCTCCCAGCCTTTCCGAGCAGACGACGCAAAGCACATTGTGAGCCGTACAGCTCGATGCCATCGGCGAGAGCCTGCTCGATCACGCGGCGGACCGCCACATCCTCCAACTCACCTTCGTCGTACTCGAGGATTCGTGTGTCGTTGCCGGTCCAGGCCGTCCCAAGATCTTCGAGATGGGCCAACTGTCCGCGCCATTTGTCGGCCTCCGCACTGACCGCCAAAGGCCGGACCACAAGGAGGTCTAGATCGCTTGAAGGCCCGGCTTGGCCGCGGGCAACCGAGCCGAACACCAGCACCGAGTGGGGCGCTGGGTTCCAGGAGGAAATTGCATTCCGCAGGCCGTCGAAGAGTTGCCCGCGCAGGGAGACAAGACCTTCTATATAGGGGGCTGCCAGATGCTCCCGGTTAAACGTGTAGAGGTTCGCCCGGCCGACCCGACGCCGTAGCACGACGCCCTGCTCCACCAGCCGATCGGCTGCGTTACGGATCCCGTTTTCCGAGCCGTGTGCGACAACACGGTGGATGCGTCGCCCGCTGAACTCCTCACGTGCGCCAGCGAGCACGGCAAGGACATCGCCGTCGAGCGTAGGCGTAACAACGGTCAATGGGCGCCTGAAGTCCATTATCTATCCGCATAATAGTAGCGATATACCTATAATAATGCGGATAGCTCAGCCCTGCAGGGTGACGAAGCGCTCCTCGGTCAGCTCTTGGACGGCGAAGGCGGGGCCCTCGCGGGTGTTGCCGGAGTCCTTGACGCCGCCGTAGGGCATCTGGTCGGCGCGGAAGGTGGGGACCTCGTTGATCAGAACGCCGCCGAACTCGAGGGTGCTGGCGGCCTCGAGGCCGCGGCCGAGGTCGCGGGTGAAGACGCCTGCCTGGAGGCCGAACTTGGAGTCGTTGGCCATCCGCAGGGCCTCGCTGAACTCGCCGTAGCGGTGGATCGTCGCCACCGGTCCGAAGATCTCCTCGCACCAGACCTTGGCCTCGCGCGGCGGAGAGCCGAGCAGCGTCGGGGCGAGGCAGCGGCCCTCGTCGACGAGATCGCCGCCGGTGAGCAGCTCGGCCCCCGCCGCGACCGCCTCGTCGATCCACTCCTTGACCCGGTCGCGGTCGCCGGAGGAGATCAGCGGCCCGACGTCGGTCTCGGGGTCGAGCGGGTCGCCGACCCGCAGCTGCTCGGTGTTGGCGACCAACCGCGCGACGAAAGCGTCCGCGATTTCCTCCTGCACGAGCACCCGCTGGATCGAGATGCAGCTCTGCCCGGCGTGTGAGAACGCGTGCAGCTTCGCCTTGTCGGCCGCGGTCTCCCAGTCCCCGTCGGAGTGGACGATCAGCGGTGCGTTGGAGCCCAGCTCCAGGTTGACCTTCTTGTGCGGGACGCGGCTGCGGATGCCCCAGCCGACTCCGGCAGAGCCGGTGAAGGTGAGTGCCCGGGTCAGCTCGTGCTCGACGATCGCGTTGCCGACCTCGCGGCCCGGGCCGGGGATGACGCTGAGCCAGCCCTCCGGCAGGCCCGCCTCGACCAGGATCGCGGCCAGCTTCAGGGCGGAGATCGGCGTCTGGCCGGCGGGCTTCAGCACGATCGCGTTGCCGGCGGCGATCGCCGGGCCGAGCTTGTGGGCGACCAGGTTGAGCGGGAAGTTGAAGGGGCTGATCGCGCCGACGACGCCGTAGGGGACGCGCAGCATCACGCCGAGCTTGCCCGCCCCGGCGGGCGAGGCCTCCATCGGCACCGTGCCTCCGGTCAGCTTGCGCGCCTCGGTGGCGGAGAAGGTGAGTGTGTCGACGCAGCGCGCGGCCTCGACCCGCGCCGTCTTCAGCGGCTTACCTGCCTCGGCGGCGATCGTCAGGGCGAGGTCCTCGACCCGTTCGCCGACGAGCGCGGCGGCCCGATCGAGCGTCGACGCCCGCTCGTGCTGGGGGAAGTCGGCCGACTCGAATGCCTTCTGCGCGGCCCTAGCGGCGCGATCGACCAGCGCGGCGTCGCCTTCGGCGACCCGGCCGACGACGGTCCCGTCGTAGGGGCTGCGCACCTCCCCCCACTCGCCGGTCTCGAGCCACTCGCCCGCGGCGAGGAGCTTGTGGTCGGCTGCGCGCACGGCCTGCGTCGCCATTGCAACAGCGTAGTGCAGGCCGCGACTCGTCCATCGCGAACCTGTTGATCCAGAGATGCGCGCTCGCCTCCTCACGATCCTGCTCTTTCTCCTGCTGGCCGCGCCCGCCCAGGCGAGCGTCTCCTGGGTGGTCGAGGGCCACGGCTTCGGCCACGGCGTCGGGATGAGCCAGTACGGGGCCTACGGCTACGCCAAGCACGGCAAGGGCTACCGCTTCATCCTCGGTCACTACTACTCCGGGACGAGCCTCGGGCAGCTGACCGCACCCCGGATCGTCCGCGTCCTGCTCGAGATCTCCCCCGAGGACGTCGGCTTCAGCGGCGCCAGCAGCGCCTGCGGCAGGGCGCTCGACCCGAGCCGAAGCTATGAGGCGCACCGGGCCGGCACGAGCGTGAAGCTGCGCAACGCCGCCGGCCGTCCGCTGGCCTCCTGCGGGAGGCGGCTGCGCGCGGCCGGTGCCGGGAAGATCCAGATCGCCGGCACCGCCTACCGCGGCGCGCTGGAGGTCGTGCCGACCGACAGCGACGCCGGCTCGCTCAACACGATCAACGCGCTGGCCGTGGACCAGTACGTGAAGGGCGTGATCGCCAACGAGTCGCCTCCCTCCTGGCCGCAGGCGGCACTGCGCGCCCAGGCCGTGGCCGCCCGCTCCTTCGCCCTCACCGCCGGCATCGGCGGCAACGGCTTCGACCTCTACAGCGACACCCGCAGCCAGGTCTACGGCGGCCTACAGAGCGAGACCCCGTCCACCAACGCCGCCACCACGGCGACGAAGGGGCAGGTGCTGACCTACGGCGGCGAGATCGCCGAGACCTACTTCTCGGCCTGCTCGGGCGGCCACACCGAGAACGTCCAAAACGTCTTCTTCGGCCCGGCCGTCCCCTACCTGGTCGGCGTCCCCGACCCCTACGACTACTACTGCCCGCTGCACGACTGGACGCTGAAGTTCTCCGGGCCGGAGATCAGCGAGCGGCTCGGCGGATACCTGGACGGACGCCTGACGAAAGTGGCCGTCACCCAGCGCGGCGCCTCGCCCCGGATCGTCTGGGCGAAGCTCCACAGCACCGGCGGCGTGACCACGATCCGCGGCGATGCAGCTCGCCGCCGCCCTCGGCGCCTACGACCGCTGGATGACATTCAAAAAGATTTTTCCATAGCCTCCGCGAGATGCGGCATGCAGGTGATGGGCGGTGAATGTCCGGTTCCTCCTAGCCTCGGCTTGCGGGTTTGCCCTCGGCCTACTAGTGCCCTCGCTGCTTCCCTTCGCGATCCTCGGATTCCTGGTCGGGGTTGCGCCGGCCGTCGTTCGCGCAATCAAGCGCTGGCGCGGGGCACATCCAAAGTGGATACGGCAAGTAGGGATCGCGGGAGCCGTCCTTGCTGGTCTCGCAGCCGTCGTTGCGTCGGTGATCTTGGCCCCTTCTGACCTCTCTATGAAAAATCCAGCTATGAGAGAAGAAATAGATCGTGTCCTGGTTCTCGCTTCCTATCGCGGCGAAGGGACCCATCGCGACAGCCCTGAGCGCCTCGATTTGACCGACAGCCTCTACGTCTCCAACGCAGCAGTCAGGAGAACCGCCACCAACCTTCGGCAACTAGTGTTGTACACAAGCCTCTCTAGTGCTGGGTCGCGAAGAACTCCATCAGCGACAGTCCTGGCCCGTGCACTGAGAGCGCCGCTCGAGCATGGCCTCCGTCGACGGGGATGGCGCCTGGTCGATCTCACCACCACAAGTATGGTCTTCAGGCACAAACGCACTGTCCCGCTTCAGGTGCCGAAGCTGCCACCTAAAACGAGCAACGAGATCCATCTTCCGATGCTCGGCCACATCGGCTCCTTCTTGGGAGCAGAGTTGGGTGTCCGCCTCGACAGCACATCCAGAATGGTCCTGATCGCGCCCTCGCAGACGTTCGGTTCGAGCTATCCGAAGGGAAGGAGACAAACACATCCTGTATCGGATCTCGAAGAGCTTGCGATCCCGGTCCTCAACACCAAGCCGATAGAAGTTGATGTGCGCAGCCCGTGGTTCCGCAACGAATTGCTCGCGGGGCTGGCGGACATCACCGCCCTTGGGATCGTCAAGCTGCTTCTCGGAGCGTGCTTCGCTCTGCTGATCGCCATCTTCAACGACGAGATCAAGGACCTGATCAAGCGGAGACTGAGGCGCAACAAAAAGAGGTCGACTGCCTCGGAGCCAGAATAGGACTCAGCCGTCCGGGTAAGGCTGGATCGGGATGCCGTGGTCGGTCTCGCGCATGCCGAACTCGTAGGCGGCGCCAGCGGGGAGCGTGAGCTTGCGGTCCGGCTTGCCGGGACGCTCGACGCTGAGCTCGAGGTCGGAGACCGAGCAGTTGAGCGTGTGGTGCTCGGGGCCCTTGGGGTCAGCGTAGACCCAGCCGACGAAGTCCTTCTTCGGTGCCGAGACTCGGCCGCGGACGACGACGCCCTTTCCTGGCAGGACGAACTCGCAGGCGGTCGGCTCAGCCTCGATCGAAGCCGAGCGGATCTTGCCGAAGCCTCCGAGGCGGTGGGTCTCCCCTTCCAGCGAGAGCATTCCCGAGGGCAGCCAGGGGGTCGTCCTGCTGCCCAGCTTGATCCGGGCGGCGCCGGCGTCGAAGTAGCCGTCCGGGTCGTCCTCGAAACCGGTCCCCTCGAGCCAGACCCAGCGCTCGGCGTGCTCGCTGCCCCAGTTGTGGCCGATCATCCCGGGCCAGCCGGAGAGCTCGATCTCCTCCCCGTCGATCTCCAGCCGGCCGCCGAAGCGGGCGATCGGGAACGGAGCGACGAACTTGGTCCGCGGCAGCGGCGCCTCGTAGAGCCAGTCGGCCGGCAGGTACTTGCAGGGCTCGGCGTCGCCGGAGAAGGTCAGGTCCCAGGAGGCGGTCAAAGCCTCGGTGGCGATCGAGCCGCTGGCGCGGCCGGGCCCGATCTCGGCCTTGTTGATGCGGATCCAGGAGCCGACCGGTGCCGAGAGGTCCGCCGCGGGAACGGTCACCTTGGTCGCCCGCGGCCCCTCCGCCTCGCGGTCGAAGAGGACGAGCCAGATCGAGGCGTTGGGCTCGGCCCCGGGGCGCTTGTGAACCGTGTGCCGGATCCAGATCCCCTGCCCGCCACCGGGCCGGCAGGCCTTGATGTAGAAGCTCTCGTAGTGGCCCGCCTTCGCGGACACGCGCGGGAAGCGCGCCCCCTGATCCATGCAGGGAACACTAGAGCGAGAGCCTGAACCGGGTCGGGGGACTAGACCTTGATGGTTATGACGTCGCCGTCCTGCACGACGTAATCGCGTCCCTCGACCCGGAGCAGCCCCTTGTCGCGCGCCGCCGCGTAGCCGCCGCACTCGACCAGCTCCTGCCAGCCAACCGCCTCGGCCTTGACGAAGGCGTCCTGGATCTCGGTGTGGATCGTGCCCGCCGCCTCCCAGGCGGTGGAGCCGCGGGCGAGCGGGCGGGCGACGGCCTCCTTGCCCTCGCCGGCGGTGAAGAAGGTGATCAGCTCGAGCAGGTCGTAGGCGGCGCGGACCAGGCGCGCCAGCCCGGAGCCCTCGACCCCGTAGGACTCGCGCATCTCCTCGGCCTCGGCCGGATCGAGCTCGGCCAGCTCGCCCTCGATCCGGGCGCTGACCGCGACGACACCGGCGCCGACCGCGGCCGCGTGAGCCGCGACCGCCTCGGGCGCCTCGGCATCGCCCTCGTCGACGTTGGCGACGTAGAGGATCGGCTTGGAGGTCAGCGCCTGCAGGTTGCGCGGCCCGTGGGCGGCCGCGTCGGGGACGGGGATCGAGCGGGCCGGCTTTCCTTCCGCGAGCGCCGCGACGACCTGCTCGAGCCAGTCGCGCTCGGCGATCGCCTCGGCGTCGCCCGACTTGGCGCCCTTGCGCACGCGGTCGAGCCGTCGCTCGGCCTGCTCGTAGTCGGAGAGCACCAGCTCGGTCTCGATCGTCTCGATGTCGGCAAGCGGGTCGACGCGCCCGTCGGGGTGCGGCACGCCGGAGTCGGCGTGGCAGCGGACGACGTGGCAGATCGCGTCGGTCTCGCGGATCGAGGCGAGGAACTGGTTGCCGAGCCCCTCCCCCTCCGAAGCGCCCTTGACCAAGCCGGCGATGTCGTGGAAGGCGATCGTCGCCGGTTCCAGCTTCGAGCTGCCGACGGTCTCCGCGATCCGCTCCAGCCGCTCGTCGGCGACCGGGGCGATCGCGATGTTGGGCTCGATCGTCGTGAACGGGTAGTCCCCGGTCTGCGCCCCGCCGCTGGTCAGCGCGTTGAAGAGCGTCGACTTGCCCGCGTTGGGGAGCCCGACGATCCCGACCTTCATCTGCCGCCACCGGCCCTCATATGGAGAGCGGCACGATCAGGCCCAGGGCGACGCCGAGCAGGGCGCCGGCGAGAACGTCGGAGGGGTAGTGCATCCCGAGGTAGGGGCGGCCAAGCGAGAGAGCGAGCGCGAGGACGAAGGCGAGCGCCCCCAGCGGCTCGACCCGGGTCATCGCAGTGGCCACCGCGAACGAGGACGTCGCGTGCGCCGAGGGAAAGCTCAGCGAGCTGGGCGCCCCCCCAAGCGGCGGCAGCCCCTCCAGCACCGGCCGCGGCCGCTTGACGACGAGCTTGATCAGGTAGTTCAACCCGATCGCAACCGGCCCCAGCACCGCACAGATCAACCAGGCTTCACGGTTGGACGGATCGAGAACCGCCAAGGCAACTCCGATCCCAAACCACGCCCCCCCGTTGTTCCCGGTCTTCCCAAGAGCTTTCGCAGCTTTCTCCAAGCCGGGCGTGTGCCCGCGAGTTCGCATGGCACGCAGGAGCTTTTCGTCGACGTTGGCCATCGGCGCAGCAGGATAGGTCTCTCGGGCGGGTGGCGCGGTCTTGGGGGACCACCCCGAGGACGCTTTAGCGACCGCAGGGGTGGTGGCACCAAGACCGCGACAGGACCCGCCCGCCAGCAACCATCAGTCAATATCCCTCTCCGCAAATGCCCACCGTCCCGGACTACACCCACACGCCCGGCCACCACTGCGGCAGCACCGCCCTGCGCAACCTGCTGGGATTCCACGGCGCCGAGATCAGCGAGGAGATGGCCTTCGGCCTCGGTGCCGGCGCCTGCTTCTACTACGTCGCCCTCGAGGACGCCTCGCCGACGCGCTGGTTCAACGGCCGCACGGCGCGGCTCGAGGAGACCTTCGGCGAGCTGACCGGGGCGGCGCTGGAGCTGCGCACCTTCGACGAGGGCGACGACGGGGCCTGGCACGCCGCGCGGGCCGAGGTCGACGCCGGCCAGCCGGTGCTGCTGCTGACGGACCTCTACTACCTCGACCACTACGGCAACTCGGCCCACTTCCCCGGCCACGCGGTCGTCCTCGCCGGCTACGACGAGGAGTTCGCCCACCTCTCCGACACCGGCTTCGAGGAGCTGCAGACCACCACCCGGCTGGAGGACCTCGACAAGGCCCGCCACAGCCAGCACCCCGCCTACCCGCTCTCGGGTCACATGTTCACCGCATCGGGAGCGGTCACCCAGGAGCAGCTGCGCGCCGCGATTCCCGCCGCGATCGAGCGGGCGACCCAGGCGATGGTCGCCTCCGAGTTCGGAGAGTTCTCCGGCATCGGCGCGGTAGAGCGCCTCGCCGAGGAGGCCGGCAGCTGGCCCGAGGTCACCGAGGACTGGCAGTGGTGCGCCCGCTTCGGCTACCAGGTGATCGAGCGCCGAGGCACCGGCGGCGGCGCCTTCCGCCTCATGTACTCCCGCTTCCTCGAGGAGGCCGACCGGCCCGAGGCCCCCCTGGCCGCCGAGGCCGCCGCCCGCTGGACCGCTCTCGCCGGCACCTTCCACGCCGCCAGCGAGAGCGACGACCCGGACCGCGCCCTCTGGCGCGATGTCGACGCCGCGGCCAAGAAGGTCGCCGAGGCCGAGAACCGGCTCTGGGACGCGCTAGCCTGACCACCCGCCCCACCAGGGTCGACCCGTCCCGTATTCGCCGTCTATTTGACGGCGAATACGGTTCTCAGCCGATGGGCACCAGCCGGGCGAAGTAGCCGAGCCAGTTGCCGGAGTGGGTCTCCCAGGCGAGGCCGGCCTCGGAGGCCTGGCGCTTGAGGCTCGACTGGGTGGTGAAGTGCGGGTCGCCGAAGAGCTCGCCGACTATCAGGCGGCCGGTGGGCTTGAGGACCCGGCGGATCTCGCGCAGAGCCGCGCCGGGATCCGGGATCTCGCCGAGGACCGCGGTGAGCACGGCGGCGTCCATCGAGGCGTCCTCATAGGGGAGAGCCGTTGCGTCGCCCTGCGTCGGGACCACGTTGGCGAGGCCGCGCTCGGCGGCGCGCCCGAGCGTGTGGTCGAGGAACTCCTGCTGGAGGTCGAAGATCTCAACCGTGCCCTCGGGCCCGACCCACTCGGCCAGGTCGAGGGTGTAGTAGCCGACCCCGGGGCCGATCTCGAGGACGCGCTCGCCCGGCTCGGGGCGCATGACCTCGCGCAGCCGCTCGCGGGTGATGATCGGGTGCGGAGCTTCGACCCAGAAGCGCTGCCCGTAGGGACAGGCCGACGGGTTCTTGCGCCACCACAGCGCCGCGCCGACGACCCCCGCCCCAGCCAGCGCGAGTGCCGTCCTGAGCCTCATGACCGAGGCAACGCCTCAGAAGCCGACGCGGTGATCGCCCGAGTCAATCCGCAGGAAGGCGATCTTGCCGACGTAGAGGGCGAGCACGCCGTCCTCTGTCTTGACGTCGTGCCAACCGCCCTTGTCGACCTGCTTGCGCAGGTCCTTCAGCTCGTCCTCGTTGAGGCGAACCGAGATCACCTGGCCCCCCTCGAAGCCGATCTCCACCTTCTGCGGCGTGTCCGCCATCAATGCCCTCCTTCTGCCGGTTCGACGATCTCTGTGAGCACGCCGCCGGTCGAGCGCGGGTGCAGGAAGGCGACGCGGCTGCCGCGGATCCCCACCCGCGCCTCGCTGTCGATCAGCTCGATCCCCGCGGCCGCGAGGCCCTCCAGCGTCGCGTCGATGTCCTCGACGGCGTAGGCGACGTGGTGCAGGCCCGGGCCCTTGCGGGCGAGGTACTTGCCGACGGGCGTGTCGGGGCCGAGCGGTGCCAGCAGCTCGACGTGGCCCTCGCCGACGTCGAGCAGGACCGCCTCCACGCCCTGCTCCTCGACCGTCTCGCGGTGGGCCAGCTCCATCTCGAAGGTCTTCGCGTAGAGCGCGATGCCGGCCTCGAGATCCTCGACGGCGACTCCTATGTGGTCGATGCGTCCAAACACGGGGCGGCAGTCTACGCGGCGCTCTCGGCGCGCAGGATCTCGGCCAGAGCGGCGACGCCGACCTCGAGCTGCGCAGGCGTCGGCTCCTTGGTCGCGATCAGCCGCTGGATCTCCCGTCCCGGCGTGTGGAAGGCCTCGGCCAGCGGGTCGCCGTGGTGGCGGTCGCTCCAGGCGAACATCTCGACCGCGACCGAGGCACCGGCGAGGCCGACGGTGGCGCGGGCGACCGGGCCGGGCCGCTCGACCATCCGCTCGAGCAGGATCGTGCCCCCGGCCGAGAACAGCATCATCGGAGCGAGCAGGTTGGAGCCGCAGCGGTCGTGCTCCTTGGGCACGCCGGCCGGGTCGTCGATGCCCTGCTCGTAGGCGGCGATCGCCTTGTGCTCGACCCCGTGGTAGGCGGCGAGGTCGCGGTCGAGCAGGGCGACGAGCGCCGGCACGGCACCGATCGCCTGGACGGCGCCCTCGCGCAGGGTCGAGCTGCCAAAGCGCTTGCGCAGCGCCGCGGTCGCGATCAGGGTCGCGCCGATCGCGGCCACCACGCGAACGTCCTCGAAGGGCAGGCGCGCGGCGGGCATCCTCCTCCGCACCATCGGCAGGACGGCCAGCGCCTCGGCCAGCTTCAGCGGGCCGCGCAGGCCGGGGAGCCGGGCGGCCAAGCCGGGTGCCAGCTCGGGCTTGCGCGCAGAGGCGACCTGGACCGCACCGTCGGGACCGCGGACCGCAGCGGCCCAGTGGGTCGGCCCGTGGATCAGCAGGCCGTTGCGCAGCGCCATCCCACCGAGTCGCATCCGCTCCGAGCTCATGACACCACCATAGAGAAGGACTCCCAGAGTGCCGCGACTCTCCCTATGGGATGACGCCGTAGGCCGCGACCGTGCCGCTGATCTCGTTGGTGGCAAGCAGCATCGGCGCTTTGGTCGGGCTCTGGGCAGCGGGAACGAACGCGAGCCCCTCGGGGCCGAGGTCCGCGTCACGCGTATTGACCCAGCCGGCGAACTCCGCCTCGCCCGGAGTCGAGGAGAGGTCGAAGGCGTAGATCATGCCGCTGCGCTCGGCGCTGAGGAATGCGTAGGTGTGGCCGCCGACCACGCCGGTCGCGATCCCCTCCGGCTCGGGGCCCTTGTTGTCGGAGCGGTTGTCGATTTTCGACGGTTCGTTGTCCTTGTTGAAGTTGACCGGGTCGAGCAGAGACGAGATCTGCTCGAGCTGGTCGCCGGTGTCATAGACCATCCCGCCGTGGACGTCGAGTAGGGACATCGAGCGGCCGCCGAAGGCGTAGAGCTGCTCGTACTCGCTGTCTTCGTCGGTGTTGCCGAGCGTCGTCGTCACGGTCAGGCGACCGAGCTGGGTGTCGCTGCTCGTGCCGGCCGGAAAGACGCCCGGGTCGAGGTCGAGGTCCTTCACCCGCGACTCCTCCGCAAAGAAGTCGTAGTCGCGCGCGTCGCCCTCATTGGCGGTGGCGAGAAGCGTGCGGGTGACGTAGCGGGGATGGAAGCGGCAGGGCCAGCCGAAGCAGGGGAGCTTCACCCTCACGGTGAAGGCCGAGATCGCGTCCGGCTGGTACATGCCGAAGACGTCGGGATGGGTCTGGATCGTCGGCGCGTTGTCTTTGTCGGTCGCGTCGAAGCCGTTGCCCGCCAGGCCGTGGTCCTTGAAGCCGAGGCTGCGGACGAACTTGAACTTGGCGCGGTCGATGTCGAGCACGGCGACCGCGTTCGCCTCCTGGATCGAGACCCAGGCGCGGTCTCCGTCGCTGGTGATGTACTCGGGCTCGAGGTCCTGCGCAGCGCTCGACCCGGGCGTGAAGACCCTGACCGGCCCGATCAGCGGCACGCCGTCGAAGTCGGCGGTGCGAATCGAGGCTTTTTTCAGACCGCCCGCGAGATCGATCACCGTGACCGAGCCCTCGGGGTCGACC
This sequence comes from uncultured Solirubrobacterales bacterium, assembly GCA_963801245.1. Lineage (GTDB taxonomy): Bacteria > Actinomycetota > Thermoleophilia > Solirubrobacterales > 70-9 > VRUE01. The sequence goes on along the minus strand of CAWDEA010000002.1, from coordinate 1,025,726 downwards.
GAGCCGTCGCTGGCCGGCTCGCCCTCGTTGGCGACGAGCAGGTAGCGCTCGCCGACCGCCGTCGTGACCATGTCGGGCAGCGGCCCGGCCGGGAAGCTCGCGAGGTGTTTGCCCCCGGTGCTGAAGATCTCGACGCTGCCCGCAGCGCCAACCGTCGCCGCCTGCTCCGCCACCGCGACGACGCCGCCGAAGCGGCGCAGGTAGACGACGCTGTTGGGCCCGTCGCCCCAGGGACTGAGGTCGATCGTGCCAACCGGCGCCGGCGCGCTCGGATCGGAGAAGTCGTAGACGGCCAGCTGGTTGTTGGTCCCGTCGGTGGCGAAGACCCGCTTGTGGACCGGATCGAAGGCGGCGATCTCGGCCGTTTCTTCGCCACCGGCCGCGGTGCGGCCGAGGAATCCCAGGCTGACCGGGTTCGGCGCGGCGAGCGCAGGCGGCACCGACAGCAACAGGGCGAGGGCGGACAGGGCGATTAGGCGCAACGCGTTTCTGGTCATGGCCACAACCATCACCGAGACGGTGGCCGCCGATGTTGGCGACTTGTTCCCAGATGGTTGAGAAGTCGTAACCGGGACTTGCCTCCAGACGCGGCGGCCGCGCCCCCCAGGCGCGGTCACCGTTCCCCCTCTTTTGTCCCGTTTAGGGTCCCCGCCGGAGGCCCCCAGTCCAGGCCTCCGGCGGGTGTGTCGGCTCTCCCTGGCTCTAGCTTGGAAAGCCGCCCCTTGAAACACGATCGTCCCGAAGAAGTTGCGCCTGTATCAATGACCGCGAAGTTGCGTTCGCAGCGCCTCCAGTCGCCGTCCCAGCTCGGCCTCGAAGCCGCGGTCGGTCGGGGTGTAGAAGCGGCGGTCCTCCAGCCCCTCGGGTAGCAGCGGCTGGTCGCTCACGCCGCCCGGCTCGTCGTGGGCGTAGCGGTATCCCTCGCCGCGGCCCAGCGATCTCGCCCCCGGATAGTGGGCGTCGCGCAGGTAGTCCGGCGGCGCCTTGGCGCCGTTTGCGCGGACCTCTGCCCGTGCCGCGCCGAGCGCTTTGTAGGAGGCGTTGGACTTGGGGGCCAGTGCGAGGTAGACGGCGGCCTGGGCGAGGTTGTGAGCGCACTCGGGCAGGCCGACCCGGTCGACCGCACGCGCCGCGGCGTCGGCGACGAGCAGCGCCTGCGGATCGGCGTTGCCGACGTCCTCGGAGGCGAGGATGACCATGCGGCGGGCGATGAAGCGCGGGTCCTCGCCGCCCTCCAGCATCACCGCCAGGTAGTAGAGGGAGGCGTCGGCGTCGGAGCCGCGCGTCGCCTTGATCCAGGCCGAGACGAAGTCGTAGTGGCGGTCGCCCTGGCGGTCGTAGTCGAGCGCCTTGCGCTGCAGCGCGTCCTCGATTGCGGCGACGTCGACCGGCGCACCGCCCGAGCGCTCGGCCGCCCGCTCCAGCGCCGAGAGCGCCACCCGGGCGTCGCCGCCGCTGCGGTGGGCGAGCATCGCCAGCGCCGCGTCCTCGATCGGCGGCGGCTCGGCCAGCCCGCGCTCGGGGTCGGCCAGCGCGCGGCGCAGCAGCTCCTCGACCTGCCCGGGCTCGAGCGGGCGCAGCTCGTAGATCTGGCAGCGCGAGAGCAGAGCGGAGTTGACCTCGAAGTAGGGGTTCTCGGTGGTGGCTCCGATCAGGGTCAGCAGCCCCTCCTCCACCGCCGGCAGCAGCGCGTCCTGCTGGGCCTTGTTGAAGCGGTGGATCTCGTCGAGGAAGAGGACGGTCGGGCGGCCGCTTCCTGCCCGGCGCTCGCGCGCTCGCTCGATCACGGCGCGGATCTCGGCCCGGCCGGCGTTGACCGCCGACTCCTCCTCGAAAGCGCCCTCGGCACCCGCCGCCGCGATCCGCGCCAGGGTCGTCTTGCCGGCCCCCGGCGGTCCGTAGAGGATCGCGCTGTGCGGATGCCCGCTCTCGATCGCCGTGCGCAACGCCGACCCCTCTCCCAGCACGTGCTCCTGCCCGACCAGCTCGCCGAGGCTTCGCGGCCGCATCCGCACCGCCAGCGGCGCATCGGCCGCCGGGACCGACCCCGCGTCCAGTCCCTCGTCGCCGTCGAACAGTCGCTCCACACGCCGATCTTGCCACGGCGCCCAGCCGGCACAGGGGATGGTTGAGACGGTATTCGTCTTGCTGTACCGTGCGAGACGTGCCGACCGTCCTCCCGGCTCCCGACGAAATCCCCGCGCTCGTGGCGAAGCCCGGCTCCGTCCTCTGGCGCTACGGCGGCGACGTGCGGCTGATCAGCGCCGGGGCCTACGCAATCCTGCTCCAGGTCGGGCACCCGACGGTCGGTGCCGGCGTCAGCGAGCACTCCGACTTCCGCGGCGACCCCTGGGGGCGCCTGCTGCGCACCCTCGACTACTCCTACGTGATGACCTACGGCGGCCCCGAGCTCGCCGGTGAGATGGGCAAGCGCATCCGCGAGATGCACAAGCACATCAAGGGCGTGAAGCCCGACGGCGAGAGCTACCACGCGCTGGAGCCCGAGGCTTACGCCTGGGTCCACGCCACGCTCGCCCACTCGATCGTGCGCACCCAGGAGCTGCTGGGCACCCCGATCCCCGCCGAGGACGTCGGCGTCTTCTATGCGGAATGGAGGCGAGCTGGGCGTCTGATCGGGGTTCGCGAGAGCGACCTGCCGGAGACCTGGGCCGAGTTCGGCGAGTACTTCGACCGGATGGTCGCCGAGCGGCTCGAGCGGACGCCGGCCGTCGACGAAGTCCTCGAGTCGCTTGCCGCGCCGACGCGGCCCGAGCTGCCGTTCCTGCCCGAGGCCGCCTGGCGGCTCGCCCGCATCCCGGCCGCTCACCAGATCACCCTGGTCACCGGCGGCCTGCTCTCGCCGCTCCTGCGCGACCGCTTCGGGGTCGAGTGGACTTCCGCCAAGCAGCGCCAGCTGCAGGTCCTCGCCGCCGCCTCGCGCGCCGCGACACCGCTGCTGCCCGACACTCTGCGCAACGTCGGCCCGAGCTACCTGCGCTGGCGCCGTGAGGCGATCGCCCGCGGCGACGCCGCCTCCCCCTCCCGGATCCCGGTAGCCGCCTGATGGAGCGGGCGCCGCTCAGACTGCTCACCGACGAGGACGGCCCGGAGGCGACGGGGGCGGATGAGATCAGCGCCCGCATCCTCGACGCCGCGCTCGACACCGCCGCCGCCTTCGGATTGCAGAACCTGACGATGGACGCCGTCGCCCGGCGGGCGGAAGTCGGGCGGATGACCGTCTACCGCCGTTTCGGCGACAAGCAGGGGCTGGTCGCGGCGCTCGGCGAACGCGAGACTCGCCGCTGCCTCGCCGCGATGGACGCGGCGGCACCGCCCGACGCGCCGATAGCCGAGCAGGCGGCCGCAGGCTTCGCCACCGCCCTCCGCCTGGCCCGCGAGCACCCCCTGCTGAGCCGGCTCGCGCGGCTCGAGCCCGAGGCCGTGCTCGGCAAACTCACAGATCACGACGGAGCGATGTTCGCCGTCCTCCGAGCCGGTCTTGCCGAGCGGCTGCGCACGGCGCAGCGGGCCGGAGTGCTCGGCGAAGTCGAAGTCGAAGAGACTGCCGAGCTGATGGTCCGCCTCGCGATCAGCTTCGTGCTGATCCCAGAGAGCGTCCTCCCCCTCGACGACGAAGAGAGGGTTCGCGGCGTGGCGTGGCAGCTGCTGACGCCGATTCTCGAACCCTGAGACCCGTCTCTCAAGCAGCCGAGAGCACCGGCTCGCGGGCGGCCTGGTGAGGTTCGATCGTCTCGTCGTCCTCTGCCCGCATCGCCGCCATCCGCTCGACGAAGGCGAGCTCGAACCTGGCGATGCGCTCGTCGGAGCCGAGCAGGTGGCCGGCGCGGGCGACCTCGCGGGCCAGCGCCAGCGGCCGCAGCATCGGCGTGAGTCGTGTGAGCTGCGTGTTCGGCACGCCGAGCCGGTCAGCCATCTCGGCGTCCATCCAGCGGCGGACGAAGCCGGCGAGGAAGCGCGCCTTTATCGCCCGGCCCGGCCCCCGCGCCAGCCGAGGCAACCGCTTCTCGAAGGGGAGCTCGGCGCCGTGGTGCAGCAGCGCGTGCATCAGCTTGGGCGAGTCTTCGTTGGGTCCCTCGTCGAGGGCCAGTGCCGCGGCCAGCGCCTCGCGCGCCTCGCCGTAGGAACCGGGCAGCAGGTCGTCGGGCGTCCCCATCAGCGACGCGATCCAGGTCCACTGGTGCGTCATCGCCTCCAGCTCGGCGGGGGAGAGGCGCACGCCGAGATCCTGCAGCGCCCGCAGCGGCACGATCAGAAAGCCGCCGACCGCGGTGACCAGCGTGTCGCTGGCGCTGATCGGCACGCCCCACGTGGCGAGGTCCCAGTCGGGCGACTCGAGCAGGTGAGCGCGGACGAGCGCGTGAACCATGCGCAGGCGGACGGTCGCGTGGAGCCCCTCGGCGCCGGGACGCAGGGCGCCCGGCTTCGTCGCCGCCGAGACCCAGCGCCCGGTCTCGCGCAGGCGGCGCGGCGCCATCTGCGTCAACCGCCCGGTCGCCGCGAGCGGCCGGGTGAGGCGGGCGCTCTGGTAGCCGTAGGCGAGCGAGCCGCACATCAGCGCCAGCCCGATGTTGATGCCACCGCTGCGCCAGAAGGCGAGCGCGCCGGCATCGACGAGGTCGAGGTCGACCCAGTCCGGCGGCTCGAAGGCCGGGCCGAGCAGCTCCGCGAGCTGCGCCGGCGCACCGTCGACCGCGTCGACGCCGTACAGCAGCGCCTCGTCGAGCATCCGCCACCCGGCGCCGCCCGGCATCGCCTTGAAGGAGGCGACCAGTGGATCGGCGATCGGATCTCCCCGGAATGCGCCCGCGGCGAGCCGGTCGACCAGGTCCGGAGCGTGCTCGAGCTTGGCCTCCTCGACCATGCGGGCCAGGTTGTCCGGCAGCGCCCCCATTGAGATACCGAACGGTACCTGGAAAATCGGCGCCTCGCCCAAGGTCGCCTTACAATCGACGGCCATGGAGAGCGCAACGCAGTCACCCCCCGCCCAGTCCACCCTCGAGTCCTTCAACCCCGCCACCGGCGAGCTGGTCGGCTCGGTCGCGACGATCACGCCGGAGCAGGTGCAGGGGGTCGTCGACGACGTCGCCCGCATCCAGCCCGCCTGGGCGGAGCTGTCGCTGCAGGACCGCGCCCGGTACATGCGGCGCGCCGCCGACGCGCTGCTCGACGACATCGACGAGATCGCCGAGCTGCTCGTCAACGAGCAGGGCAAGCCGCGCGCCGAGGCCTACACGATGGAGCTGCTGCCGACCGTCGACGCGCTGCACTGGTGCGCCAAGGCCGGCCCGAAGATCCTCGCCGACGAGAAGGTGCGGATGTCGCCAGGCCTTCCTGATGAGCAAGAAAGGCCGCTTCTCCTACGAGCCGATCGGCGTCGTCGGCGTGATCGCGCCCTGGAACTACCCCTGGTCGATCCCCTTCGGCGAGGTCGCGATCGCGCTGATGGCCGGCAACGGCGTCGTCCTCAAGCCGGCCAGCCTGACGCCGCTGCTGGGCGAGGCGATCCGCCGCGTCTTCGAGAAGGGCGGCCTGCCCGAGGGCCTGGTCCGCGTCGTCCACGGCGGCGGCGCGGTCGGCGACGCGCTGGCCGCGCTCCAGCGCCGGCAAGATCTTCTTCACCGGCTCGGTCGAGGTCGGCCGCAAGGTCGGCGAGGTCTGCGCCGCAGCAGCCTCAAGGGCTCGGTGCTCGAGCTGGGCGGCAAGGACCCGATGATCGTCTGCGCCGACGCCGACCTCGACAACGCGATCTCCGGCGCCGTCTGGGGCGGCTTCGCCAACGCCGGCCAGACCTGCTCGGGGATCGAGCGCGTCTACGTCGTCGCGCGAGGTCGCCGACCGCTTCGTCGAGGGCGTCGCCCGCGAGACCGAGAAGCTGCGCCTCGGCGACCCGATCGCAGTGGGAGACCGAGATCGGCCCGATGACGTCCGACGACCAGTACGAGATCGTCGTCGACCTGATCGAGGACGCGGTCGCCTCCGGCGCGACCAAGCTCTGCGGCGGCCCGACCGAGGTCGCCGGCCTCGCCGGGCAAGTTCGTCGCCCCGACCGTGCTGACCGGGGTCACGCACGAGATGCGGATCATGCGCGAGGAGATCTTCGGCCCGGTGCTGCCGATCGTCGTCGTCGACTCCGAGCAGGAGGCGATCGACCTCGCCAACGACTCCGAGTTCGGCCTCGGCGCCTCGGTCTGGACCAAGGACCGCCAGAAGGGCGAGCGGATCGCGCGGCGGATCGAGTCGGGGATGGTCTGGGTCAACGACCACTCCTTCAGCCACGGCGCCTGCCAGTGCGCCTGGGGCGGCGTCAAGGACTCCGGCGTCGGCCGCTCGCACTCCAAATTCGGCTTCTACGAGTGCGTCAACGTCAAGATGAACGCCTGGGAGCCGGGCCTCACCCGCGACTTCTGGTGGCACCCCTACGACCGCACCCTCGGCGAAGCGGTGCGCGCCTCGGCGAAGCTGCTCTACGGCAAGGGCGCCGACGCGGACCAAGGCGCTGCGCGAGGGCGCCGGCGCCGCTGCTCAAGGTCGGGCGCCGCACCCTGCGAGAAGCGCCGCTGAGCCAGCGACGCCTGTCTCAGCCGCCGGCGATTTCCACCGTCTTGGAAACGGCGGCGAGGCAGGTCGCAGACCGGTCCCGCGGGGGCTTGACGGCGCTTGACTTCGGCGTACACCTTTGCCGGGATCTTGATGTTCTCGTTGAGCTCTTCGAGGTCGGCCTTCCAGTTGCCGTTGGCCTTCGACTTGACCCGGCTGAGGACGCCGTTGCCCTTCTGCTTAAGGACGACCGTGCGTTCGCCGACACAGGTCGCGCTGGCGGCGCTGACCTTGCCCTGGTAGCCGACGGAGCCAATCGTCACCGTCGTCTTCACGTTCGCGCTATCGCCGTGATGGCGCCGCAGATCGCCGCCGGCACACAGACCACGAGCGACGCGCCAACGGTCGCGAGCAGCGCTATCCACTTCTTTGTCATCTAACTCTCCTTGGATGGTCGAAGGTGCTGCGCCACCCTAGACGGTCACAATCCCACCCGTGAGCAGCGATCAGAGCCTCCGCTGAGCCGGCGATCCGCGTCGCCGGCCTGCGCCGCGACTACGGCGAGCGGACGGCGCTCGACGGGGTCGGCTTCGAGCTGGCGCGCGGGCGAGACGCTGCTCGTGCTGGGGCCCAACGGCGCCGGCAAGACGACCCTGCTGCGCATCCTCGCCACGCTGCTGCGGCCGAGCGGCGGCGAGGTGCGGGTGCTCGGCTGCGAGCTGCCCGCGCGAGGCCTGGAAGCTGCGCGGCCGGATCGGCTTCCTCGGCCACGAGCCGCTGCTCTACCGCGACCTCAGCGGGCGCGAGAACCTGCGCTTCCACGCCCGCCTGCACGGGCTGCGGGGCGAGGCCGGCCGAGGCGCGGATCGACGGCGCTGCTCGCCGCGGTCGGGATGGAGCGGCGCGCCGACGAGCGGGTCGCCGAGCTCTCGGCCGGGATGCGCCAGCGGCTGGCGATCTGCCGCTGCGTCCTGCACGAGCCCGAGCTGCTGCTGCTCGACGAGCCCGACTCCAACCTCGACGCCGAGGGGCGCGAGCTGGCGCGCGGCGCTGATCGGCCCCGGCGGCGGACCGCACCCGCGTCGTCGTCACCCACGACCCCGAGCGCTTCGAGGCCGAGGCCGACCGGGTGCTGCGCCTCGAGGCGGGCGGAGAGGCCGGTGCCGGCGTGACCCCGTCCCGGACCGCCTTCGCCGCGATCCTCGCCAAGGACCTGCGCGCCGAGCTGCGCACGCTGCAGTCGCTGCCGGCGATGGCGCTGTTCGCCATCACCACCTTCGTCATCTTCCGCTTCGGCCTCGACCGCACCAGCCTCTCCGGCAGCCTCGCCGCCGGCGTGCTCTGGGCGACGCTGCTGTTCGCCGCCCTGCTCGGCGTCAACCGGCTCTTCGTCGCCGAGCGCGAGGAGGGCGGCTTCGACGCGATCCGCCTCGCGCCGATCGACCGCACCGCCCTCTTCGCCGCCAAGGCGGCGGCGCTGCTCGTCTACCTGGTGGTGCTGGAGCTGATCGTGGTGCCGGTCTTCGCCCTCTTCTTCCTCGACTCCGCGGCGGCGCTGGCGCCGCTGGCCGCCGTCCTGCTGCTCGCCGACCTCGGCCTCGCCGCGACCGGCACGCTGATCTCCTCGATGGCGGTCAACTCGCGCGCCCGCGACCTGCTCGGCCCGCTCGTCCTGCTGCCCCTGGTCGTGCCGCTGATGATCGCCGCGACCGGCGCCAGCGAGCCGCTGCTGGCCGTGGGCGGTCCCGGTTACCACCGCTTCGGGACCTGGCTGGCGGTGCTCGGCCTATACGATCTGATCTTCCTCCTGGTCGGATACGCCGTCTTCGACTTCCTCCTGGAGGACTGAGCGCGCAGGCGCCTCGCACCGCGAGAAACGCATGTACGGCAAAGGACTGAGACCACTCTCGATCGCGACCGTCGTGGCGATCGCCGCCGCCTTCTCGCTGGTCTTCTTCTACGCGCCGCTCGACGCCGACCAGGGCTTCATCCAGAAGATCTTCTACCTGCACGTGCCGCTGGCGATCGTCGCGCTGGTCGGCTTCGTCGTCGGCGGCGTCTTCGCGATCGCGCACCTGCGCAGCGGCGACCGCGCGCTGGGACGCCTACTCCTACGTCTCGATCCACATGTCGGTGATCTTCGGCGTCGCCGTGCTGATCACCGGCGCGATCTGGGCCAAGGCCTCCTGGGGCCACTGGTGGGTCTGGGACGAGCCGACGCTGGTCAGCTTCCTGATCGTCTTCCTCCTCTACGCGACCTACTACCCGTTCCGCTACGCGATCGAGGACCCCGAGCGCCAGGCCCGCTACGCCTCGGTCTTCGCGATCACCGCCGGCGCCTTCGTGCCGCTCAACTTCATGGCGGTGCGGCTGGCCGAGAGCCTCGTCCACCCGCGCGTCTTCGCCACCGCCAACGGCGGCCTGCCCGGCGCGATGATGCTCACCTTCCTCGTCTGCCTCGCTCGCGATGGCGCTGCTCTGGGTGACGCTGGTCAAGCTCGAGCTGACCGCGAAGAGCGCCTCGGGGCAGCTCAAGCGCCTGCGCCGCGCCCTCGACGCGCCGGCCGCCGGGCGGCGCTCGCGGATCGCCCCGGAGGTGAGCTAGATGCGACTTCCTGCCGCTCGCCGCGCCCGCCCTGCCGCTCGACGAGGCCGGCAAGTACGTCGCCGGCGCCTACGTCGTCTTCCTCGTCCTGCTCGTCGTCTACGTCGCGATCATGGCGGCGAAACTGCAGCGGATCGAGCGGGAGCTGCGCGAGCTGGCCGGCTTCGCCGAGAACCGCGCCAACGGCGAGGCGGCGGCGCCCGAGCGCGAGGAGGTGAGCGCCTGATGTCCGAGCTGCTGGCGCTCGGCGTCTCCCACAAGACCGCGCCGCTCGACCTGCGCGAGCGGCTCTCGCTGACCGAGGGCCGCGCGGTCGGCGCCGCTGCGCGAGCTGACCGCGGTCGCCGGCATCCACGAGGCGGCGGCGATCTCGACCTGCAACCGCACCGAGCTCTACCTGGTCGTCTCCGACCCGGTCGAGGCCGAGTCGACGGCGCTCGGCGTGCTCACCCGCCAGGCCGAGATCCGCCCGACCGAGCTGCTCGGCCACCTCTACTCGCTGCGCTCGCGGCGAGGCCGCCCGCCACCTCTTCCGGGTCACCGCCGGGCTCGACTCGATGATCGTCGGCGAGGCCGAGATCCAGGGCCAGGTCAAGCGCGCCTACGAGCTGGCGCTGGTCGAGGGCGCCACCGGGCCGATCCTCAACCGCCTCTTCCGCGGCGCGCTCGCCGCCGGCGGGCGCGTGCGCGAGGAGACCGCGGATCGGCGAGAAGGGCGTCTCGATCCCCTCCGTCGCGGTCGAGCTGGCGCGGCGCACCCTCGGCGACCTCGCCGAGCGGCGCGTGCTGGTGATCGGCGCCGGCGAGACCGCCGAGCTCGTCGCCCGGGCGCTGGTCGCGCCGCGGCGTCGCCACCGTCTTCGTCGCCAACCGCCACTACGACCGCGCGATCGGCCTGGCCCAGCGCTTCGGCGGCGACGCGGTCCGCTTCGAGGAGCTGCCCGAGCAGCTCGAGCGGGCCGACATCGTCGTCTCCGCGACCAACTCGCCGCACCACATCGTCGAGCGCGACGAGCTCGAGCAGGTGATGGCGACGCGCGAGGGGCGGCCGCTGCTGCTGGTCGACATCGCCGTGCCGCGCGACATCGAGCCGGCCTGCCGCGAGATCGCCGGCGTCAGCCTCCACGACATCGACGACGTCCAGCAGATCGTCGAGCGCAACGCCAGCGGCCGCGAGGCCGAGGCGCGGCGGGCGGAGCCGATCCTCGACGCCGAGCTGGACCGCTTCGAGCGCTGGCTCGCCTCGCTCGAGGTGGTGCCGACGATCGCCGCCCTGCGCGAGCGCGCCGACGAGATCGTGCGCCGGGTCCTCGCCGAGAACGACGGCCGCTGGGAGAGCCTCAGCGAGGCCGACCGCGAGCGGGTCGGCGCGATGGCGAAGGCGATCGCCTCGCGGCTCCTGCACGAGCCGACCCTGCGGATGAAGCGCTCGGCCGGCAGCGACGACGCCTACCTCTACGTCAGCGCCCTGCGCGAGCTGTTCGGGCTCGACGCGGAGACCGAGCCGGAGGGCGAGGCGGGCCGAACGTGACCGAGCTGCGCCGCAGCCGATCCGTGACCGCAGCTCTGCCTGCCCGATGATGCGAATCGCCACCCGCGGCAGCGCGCTGGCGCTGGCGCAGGCGGGTCAGGTGGCCGAGCTGCTCGGCGGGGCCGAGCTGGTCGAGGTCTCCTCCGACGGCGAGCCGGGCGACAAGGCGCGCTTCGTGCGCGGGGTCGAGCGGGCGCTGCTCGACGGCGAGGCCGACATCGGCGTCCACTCGGCCAAGGACGTGCCGGCGGAGCTGCCCGACGGGCTGGCGATCGCCGCCGTGCCGGCGCGCGAGGACCCCGCCGACGTCTGGATCGGCGCCGGCGGCTCGCTCGACGAGGTGCCCGAGGGCGCCCGGGTCGGCACCGCCAGCCTGCGCCGCCGCGCCCAGCTGCTCGCCGCGCGGCCCGACCTCGAGGTGTCGCGAGCTGCACGGCAACGTCGACACCCGGCTGCGCAAGCTCGCCGAGGGCGAGCTCGACGCGATCGTGCTCGCCGCCGCCGGGCTGCGGCGGCTGGGCCGCGAGGGGAGGTCTCCTTCGCGATCCCGGCCGAGGCGATGACGCCGGCCGCCGGCCAGGGCGCGCTGGTCCTGCAGATCCGCGACGACGACGAGGCGGCGCTGCGCAGCGTCGACCGGCTGACCGACGAAGGCCGCTGCGCGAGCTGACCGCCGAGCGCGCCGTCGTCGCGGCTGCTGCGAGGCGACCTGCACGAGCCCGGTCGGCGTCCACGCCCGGCTCGACGGGCATCTCGACCGGGTGCGGATCGAAGCCTTCGTCGGCCTGCCCGACGGCAGCGAGTGGATCCGCGACCGGGTCGAGGGCGAAGCGACGAACCCGCCATCTGGTCGGCGCCGACCTCGCCGAGCGCCTGCTCGGCGCCGGCGCCCGCGAGATCCTCGACCGTGCCGAGGAGTGGGCGCCTGACGTGTCTGATCAGACCGCCATATATGGCGGTCTAGATCAGACACCCAGGGGAGAGTCCTGTGAGCGCGCGAGCGGGGGTCGTCTACCTGGTCGGCGCCGGGCCCGGCGATCCGGGGCTGATGACGGCGCGCTCGCTGGAGCTGATCGCCGCGGCCGACGCGATCTTCTACGACCGGCTGATCCCGCCGGGCGCGCTCGACGGCGCCCGCGAGGACGCCGAGCTGGTCTACGTCGGCAAGGCGCCGGGTCAGCCCGTCGGTCCCCCAGGAGGAGATCGGCGAGCGGCTGGTCGAGGCCGCGCGCGCGGGCAAGAGCGTCGTCCGGCTCAAGGGCGGCGACCCCTTCGTCTTCGGCCGCGGCGGCGAGGAGGGGGAAGCGCTGCGCGAGGCCGGGGTCGAGTTCGAGGTCGTTCCGGGCGTGACGGCCGGCGTCGCCGCCACGGCCTACGCCGGCATCCCCGTCACCCACCGCGACGACGCCTCCGCGGTCGCCTTCGTCACCGGCCACGAGGACCCCGAGAAGGAGGAGACCGCGATCGACTGGGAGGCGCTCGCCGCGCTTCCCCGGCACGCTCGTCTTCTACATGGGCGTCAAGCGTCTCGCCGACAACGCGGCGGCGCTGATCGACGCCGGCCGCGACGCCGACGAGCCCGCCGCCGCGATCGAGCGCGGCACGATGACGGGGCAGCGCACCGTCGTGCGCCACCCTGGGCACGCTCGCCGAGGCGGTCGAGCGCGAGGGCGTCAGGGCCCCGGCGCTGATCGTCGTCGGGCCGGTCGTCGCAGCGGCGCGAGTCGCTCGCCTGGCTCGAGCGCCGCCCGCTGCACGGGCGCCGCGTCGTCGTCACCCGCGCCCGCGCCCAGGCGAGCGGGCTGGCGGCGACGCTGCGCGGACTCGGCGCCGAGGTGGTCGAGCTGCCGGCGATCCGGATCGAGCCGCGGATCGAGCGCGAAGAGGTGCGCCATGCCGTCGGCTCGATCCGCGAGTACGCCCTCGTCTGCCTCACCAGCCCCAACGGAGTGCGGCTGCTGTTCGAGGCGCTGCGCGACGGCGGGCCTCGACGCCCGCGCCCTGGCCGGTGCGACCGTCGCCGCGATCGGCCCCGGCACCGCCAGGGCGCTCGCCGCGCACGGCATCGCCGCCGACGTCGTCCCGGAGCGGTTCGTCGCCGAGGCGCTGGTCGAGGCGCTGGCCGAGGTCGAGGTCGAGTGGCAAGCGCGTCCTCGTCGCCCGCGCCGCCGAGGCCCGCGACGTCCTCCCCGACGCGCTGCGCGAGCGCGGCGCCGAGGTCGACGTCGTCGCCCTCTATGAGACCGTTCGCGAGCAGCCCGAGCCGACGAGGCGGTCGAGGCAGCCCAGGGCGCCGACTACGTCACCTTCACCTCCTCCTCGACCGTGCGCAACCTGATCGAGGCGCTCGGCGACCGCTTCCCGGCGGACGCCCGCATCGTCTCGATCGGTCCCGTCACCAGCGAGGCGACCCGCGCCGCGGGCCTCGAGGTCGCACGTCGAAGCCGAGCGCCACGACGTCGACGGCCTCCTGGCCGCCCTCCTCGCCGACGCGTCCCGGTGATGTCGTACAAACCTTCGGTATGCGGCGGAAAGTGCGACATCACGGGGACGAGACTCGGTTTGGGTGGCCATCCCGGCATTTCCGGGTCACGGATTCGACCAACAGCCGGGCACGGGAGATGGCCGAAGCGGGAGCGCCGGGCGGGACCGTCATCACCGCCAGCGAACAGACCGCGGGGCGGGGCCGCCGCGGTCGGGTCTGGACCGCACCCGAGGGCAAGGCCCTCCTCTACTCGGCGATCCTCCGCCCCCTCGACGAGCGCCACCTGCTGCTGCCGCTCTCGGCCCCCCTCGCGGTCTGCGCCGCCGCCGAGGAGCTGCGTCCCGGCATCGAGTGCCAGGTCAAGTGGCCCAACGACGTCTGGCTCGAAGAACGCAAGCTCTCCGGAATCCTGATCGAGGCGAGACCGCAAGACGGCTGGGCCGTAATCGGCATCGGCCTCAATCTCTCGATCGAGCAGCACGAGTTCCCCAACGACCTTCGCCAGCCGGCGGTTTCGCTCTTCGCTCCGACTCCCTCCACCGCTGCACAAGCCCTAAGCCGCCACCTAGACCACTGGGTCTATGCCGCCGAGAACGAGATCCTGAGCGAGTGGCGCTCTCGCGACGGACTGCGCGGGCGCGAGGTCAGCTGGGAGGACGGCTCAGGAGTCGCCGACGGCATCGACGACCGCGGCAACCTCGTCGTCGCCGTCGACGGGGGGAGTCGCGTCAGTCTCGGCGCCGGCGAGGTCCAGCTCCGCATCTGAGCCGCCGTTCGACCCGGCGTCGCCCTCGCGGGCGCGGCCCTTTCGCGCGCCGGAGGCTCGCCTCGCCTCGCCGCCTTTCTTGGGCGACCGTTTCTTGTTCGAGCGCTTGCGCCGTTTGCCGCCTTTGGGGAAGTTGCGCAGCAGCTCGCGCGCGATCGCCGAGGGTTTGCGGGCCATCCGCATGCGGGCGCCGCGCAGAACCTCTTCGCCCTCCGGCGTGTGCGACACCGAGGCGGCGAGCAGCGCCACCGCCAGGCGACGGTCCTGTTTGCGAGCGGCGTGGACGAGCCGGCGCGCGTTGCGGCCGTGCGCGCGACCGGAGGAGTTGACGAGCAGGCCGAGCAGCCGCTTGGTCTCCGGCCAGCGCTGCACCGCATACTCTTCGTGCAGCTCGCGGGTGTAGGAGGCGAGGCGCCAGACCCAGGCCTGCGCCTGGTCGCGGCGGCCGATCCGTTTGTCGACCAGCGCCTGCAGCAGCGTTTTCGTCCCGGCCCGGCGGTCGTCGCGGGTCCAGGTGCCGACGATGTCGATCGCGTCGTCGAAAGCCTCGGGGTCGCCGAGGTCGGCGATCTCGCTCAGCGCTTTCAGTTTCAGCTGCGAGTTGCGGTTGCGCTGCACGCAGGTGAGCAGGAAGCGGCGGCGCAGTTCCTTGGAGTTGGAGGCCTGCAGGATCGCCCGCGCCCGGCGCCAACCCTGGGGGTTGACCCGCGCCCCCGCCAGCGCCGCCCAGGCGTGCTGCTCGGCGTGGTCGAGGTTGTCGACGGCGATCCGCCACATCTCGCGCTCGAGCACCTGCATGCGGCGTTCCTCGTTGTCGGAGACGGGGACGATCCGCCGCTCGACCCGAATCCGCCGGCCGCGCGCACGGCGCACGGGGCCGATCACGATCGCGCCGCCGCGGTAGACGTCGCGGTCGAGCAGGCTGTGCAGGGTGACGATCGTCTCGTCATGGGTCGTCGCCGGGTGGACGAAGTCGATCACCAGGCCGGCCTCCTTGCCCGGCGCCCGCCGGGTGACGCGGCCGACCCGCTGCTGGTAGATCCGCCGCGAGGCGGTCGGCGCCAGGTGCATGCAGAGCGTCGCCCGCGGCGAGTTCCAGCCCTCGGCGAGCAGCATCGCGTTGCAGAGCACGTCGACCTCGCCGCGCTCGAAGCCGGCGAGGATCTCCGCCAGTTCGCGCTTCGGCGTCTCGCCGGAGACAGCGCGGGCGGCGATGCCTGCGTTCTGCAGTGCCCGGGCGACGTTCTTGGCGTGCTGCACGCCGGCCGTGTAGAGGACGCCCGGCATCCCCGAGAAGCGGGTCTTGTAGAGGTCGGCGATCGCCACGTTGAAGGGCTCCTGGTCCAGCAGCGCGGCCAGCTCCTCCTGGTCGAAGTCCTGGTCGACCTCGCCTTTTCGCAGCGGCACCTTGGCGATCGTCCGCACCCCCGGCCCAGGCGGGATCCGCATGCAGCGCAGCGGCGAGATCACGCCGCGGCGCGCCGCCTGGATCGAGGTCGAAGCGCGAGGTCTGAGTCGGGAAGAGGTCGGTGACGTGGCGGGCGATCAGGGCGCCGGTCGCTGTCATCCCGATGAAGACCGGACCGACCCAGGCGCGGATGCAGGCGCTCGTCTTCTCGCCCAGCGCGGTGTGCGCCTCGTCGCAGATCACGATCGAGTAGGCGTCGGAGATCTTCTTGTGGTTGCGGACGAACCACTGGTAGGTCTCGACCGTGACCGGGCCGTCGGGGTCGTCGCGGCCGTCGAGCAGCGGCGGGCGCAACCGCTCCTTGTAGCCGCGGTCGGAGATCTCGCCGATGAACTGGTCGACCAGGTTGCGGCGGTGGGTGAGGATCAGCACGCCGCCGGTCCGCGAGGCGTCGATGAAGCCGACCGCCGCGACCGTCTTGCCGGCACCGGTCGCGTGCTCGAACCAGAAGCGCCGCTCGGCGCCGGGGTCCTCCGGCGCCTCCTCGATCGTCTCCTCCTCGTCCTCGGCCGGCGCCTCCTCCCAGTCCTGCGGCTCCTCGTCGGGGGCGAGCTCCTCGTCCTCCAGGGCCGCCTCGCCGTCGGCCGCCTCGCCGTCCTCGCCTGCCTCACCTGCCTCACCTGCCTCGTTCGCGGCGGGGGCAGCGGAGGGCAGCGTCTCCTCTGCCGTCTCGACCGCGCCGTTGCCGTTGGCCTCGTCGGCGATCGCGACCTGCTGCTCGGCCATCAGCTCGGTCAGCGTGCCCGAGAGCGCGTCGACCTGGTGCGGGTTGAGTTCCGCCCCGTCGCGCAGCTTCGGCGGTTCGTCGGCCAGCAGGCGCTCCAGGCCGAGCAGCAGGGAGAAGTCCCGCCGCCACTGGATCGACGGGTCCTCGGCGCCCGCGTCGAGCTCCTTCAGAGCGGCGTCGAGAGCGCGGCGGCGGGCCGTCCCGGGCGCAAGCGCCTCCGGCCCCTCGCCGTCGAGCAGGAAGGGCTCGCGGACGAACTTCGCCGCCCGCTCGATGTCGGCGCTTGATGGAACTGCCGCCCGCGCGGCAACTTCGCTGGTCTTGGCCATGAAGGCTTTCGGGTTCCGTCCCCGCCGCAACTCAACTCAGATGGGCGGGGGCACTGGGACGAGGATGCCGGGAGTCTGCTTTGCGCTCCCCCCGGCGCTCTCAGCGGCTTGCATCGCAGATGCGAACCGAACGTACGTATTGTAATCACGGAATTGACGGAGATGGGACGAAAGCTTGCAGCCGGGCTGGCGCTGGCCACGATGGCAGCGCTCCTGGCAGCGGGCTGCGGGGCCGGCGGGAGCGACGACTTCGGTGGCAAGCACCCCGACTACGCGGCCGCGCTGGCGGGGTCGCCGCCCGCCCTCGCAGCGTTGCACCGGCAGGGGAACGAGCTGCTTCCCGGAGGGCTCGACGCCTACGAGAGGCGCATCGGGGCGCTGCGGGGCTACCCGGTCGTCGTCAACGTCTGGGCCTCCTGGTGCGGGCCATGCCGCCTCGAGTTCCCGACCTTCCAGCGGGCCTCAGCCGCCTACGGCAAGCGCGTCGCGTTCCTCGGCGTCAACAGCCAGGACTCCGAAGGCGCACGCGGGCGCCTTCCTCGAGGAGGCACCCGTCCCCTACCCCAGCTACAGCGACCCCGACGAGGAGATCGCCAGCGAGCTCGGCGCGCTTCGGCCTGCCCGGCACCGCCTTCTACGACCGTGACGGCGAACTCGTCTACCTCGACCTGAGGCCCTACCTCGAGGCCGGCGAGCTGCGCGCCGACATCGAGCGCTACGCGCTCGGGCGAAGGCGGATAATCGAGCCATGGACGTCTTCGTCGTCCTCGCCCTGATCGGAGTCGCCCTGCTGCTGGCCGAGCTGCTGCTGCCGACCGGCGGCGTGCTGGCGGTCCTCGGCGCGGCGGGCCTGGTCGCCGGCGGCGTGCGTCGCGCTCACCTCCGACGCCGAGCGACGCCGACTACATCGGGCCGGCCCTGATCACGCTCGGCCTGCTCTCGCGCGTCACCTTCTACGTCATCACCCGCAAGGTGCTCGAGGCCCACCGCGAGGAGCCCGTGCGCACCGGCATCGGAGGAGCTGGTCGGCTCGCTCGCCGAGGCGCGCACCACGCTCGACCCCGAGGGCCAGGTCTGGATCGAGGGCGCGCTCTGGCGGGCGCGCGCTGGCCGACGGCGATGGCGCCGGTCGCGCCTTGGGGATAGAGTCCGGGTCGAGGCGGTCGACGGGCTGACCCTGGTGGTCCGTCCCGCGTCGCCGCCGCCGGCCAGGCCGACGAAGGAGCAAGCTGATGGAAGTCGCACTCGGAGTGCTGGTCGTCCTGGTGATCTTCGTCGCTGATCGCCCTCGGCGCCTCGGTGCGGATCCTGCGCGAGTACGAACGCGGCGTGATCTTCCGCCTCGGCCGCCTGATCGCGCCAGAAGGGCCCGGGCCTGATCCTGCTGATCCCGCTTCGTCGACCGCATGGTCAAGGTCGACCTGCGCACGGTGACGCTCAACATCCCGCCGCAGGAGGTGATCACCCGCGACAACGTCCCCGCCAGCGTCAACGCGGTCGCCTACTTCCGCGTCGTCGACTCCAACCGGGCGATCGTCGAGGTCGAGAACTTCCTCCTCGCCACCTCGCAGATCGCGCAGACGGCGCTGCGCTCGGTGCTCGGCAAGGCCGAGTTCGACCAGCTGCTCTCCGAGCGCGAGCGGCTCAACGAAGAGCTGCAGAAGATCATCGACGAGTCGACCGAGCCCTGGGGCGTGAAGGTGACCGCGGTCGAGATCAAGGACGTCGAGATCCCCGAGCAGATGCAGCGGGCGATCGCGCGCCAGGCCGAGGCCGAGCGCGAGCGGCGCGCCAAGATCATCAACTCCGAGGGCGAGTACCAGGCGGCGCAGAAGCTCACCGACGCCGCCGACATCATCAGCACCAACCCGGCCTCGCTGCAGCTGCGCTACCTGCAGACGCTGCTGGAAATCGGCAGCAACCAGAACACGACGGTCGTCTTCCCGCTGCCGATGGACGTGCTCGAGCCGTTCCTCGGCGTGCCGAAGCCGGGAGCGAGGCCGCCGCCTCCCCCGCCCGAGCCGCCCGCGACCTCCCAGTCCTGAGCGCGCCCGAGATCCGCATCGACCAGCTCACCGGGCTGCGGACGATCCTCGCGCCGGGCCGGGCCGAGCGTCCCGACAGTTCCGGCCGAGGCGCCGAGCGAGCCGAAGGGGCCGGAGAACTGCCCCTTCTGCGAGGGGCGCGAGGACCGCACGCCGCCGGAGGTCTACGCGACGCGCGCCGGGGGCGGCGCGCCGGACACGCCGGGCTGGACGACGCGGGTCGTGCCGAACCTCTACCCGGCGCTGGCGAGAGCGGGGCGGAGGCGGCGCTCGTCGGACGCGACCAGTGGCGAGGCGGGCGCCTTCGCCAGCGCCGGCGACCCGCTGCTCGCAGTCGCGCCGCGCCGGCGAACCCGACCTCTTCGCCTCGCGGCCGGCGACCGGCGCCCACGAGGTGATCGTCAACGCGCCCGAGCACGTCACCGCGATGGCCGAGCTGAGCGAGGAGCAGCTTCGCCGCCGCGGTCGAGACCTGGCGCGAGCGGATGCGCGCCCACGCGCGAGGCCGCCTACGTGCAGCTGATCGTCAACGAGGGCGGCGGGCGCCGGCGCCTCGCTCGAGCACACCCACGCCCAGCTCTACGCGCTCGCCTTCGTCCCGGCCGCGGTCGCCCGCGAGCGCGAGCGGGCCGGCGCCTACGCGCGAACGGACGGCGGGCGGCGGCCTGCTCAGCGACGTCCTGGTCGAGGAGGTGCGCCGCAAGGAGCGCCTCGTCGCGATCGACGACGAGGCGGCGCTGATCTGCCCCTGGGCCTCGCGCTCCCCCTTCGAGCTGCGGGTGGTGCCCGCGCCGCGGCGGCCGAGCTTCGCCGAGGACACGACGGGCGCCGCGATGATCCGCACCGCGCTGCGCCTCCTCGCCGAGCGCTTCGACGGCTCGCCCGAGCTGAACCTCTGGGTCCGCACCGCGCCGCGCGGCGACCGAGCACTTCCACTGGCACGTCGACATCGCCCCGCGGCTCAGCGATCAAGGCCGGCTTCGAGTTCGCCACCGGCGTCGACATCAACATCTACCCGCCGGAGCGGGCCGCGGCCGACCTGCGAGAGACGCTGGCGCTCTGATCGGTGCCGCCGAACCCGCGACCGATCCCGCGCTTCATCGCCGACTCGCACCCAGGAGGGGATCCCGCACGGTCGCTTCGCCGAGCGGCTGGCCGAGGCGTTCCGCGAGGCCTGCGACGGGGATCGAGGATCTGCCGGAGGGCGTCGAGGCCGCCGGCCGAGCTCGACTGGTTCCCCGAGCGCGCCTGGGGCGGGCGCGTCTGGGTGCCGTGCACCGCCCGGGTCGAGGGGCCAGAGGGCACCGCTGGAGCTCTTCGGCCACGTCTCCTACGTCCAGCCCGAGGAGGGCGAGCCGGCCGACTTCCGGGCCAAGGCCGACTTCACCGACGTCCTCGCCGAGGACAACCCGGACTGGAGGATCGACCTCAACGACGACGTGATCGGCCGCTGGCGGGGCGAGAACGGCCGCGCCGGCGCGGTCACCCTCGTCTGGGGCCGCCCCCTGGTCCGGGGCGCCGTCGCCGCCACCGCCGAGCTCGAGCTGGAGACCGTCGACCAGGAAGCGATCTCCAACGACCGCTTCACCCTCATCGCCCTCGACGCCCTCGAGGGCTACGGCGACGAGATCTTCATGCAGGTCAAGCTCTGGAGCCGCCGCGCCAGGAGCTGGCCTCGGAGAGCCTCTACGCTTGACCCACGTATGCAGGACTTGCGGCTCGAGAACCTGCCGGGCGCCGAGATCGTGCTGCCCGGCCTCGCCGATCTCCAGGCGGGACGCGCCAGCGTGAACGCCAGCGCGGTGCAGGCGGCGGCGCCTCGCTTGCGGCGGGCAGGGCTCGACGCACCGAGCGCCGGAGACGGCCCGCCTGCCGCACACATGCTCTACCGGCAGCTGGCCGATGAGCTGGGCAACGGAGCCCACTCGCGCTACAACGCGATCCTCGCCCGGGTCGCCAGCTTTGCGGGAGCCGCGGAACTTGCGCGACGCGGCTGACGCAGAGCGAATCGCGCTTCTCGCACGGGAGCCGGCCGCGCCGTCGCCCCCGGCACCCGGATGTACCTGACCGGCGGGGCGACGGCGGTGCTCGAAGGGTGGCGGGATTCCACCGTGGACGTCGACGTACGCTTCGAGCCGGACTCCGACGATGCGCTCAGCAGGATCCGCGGCCTCAAGGAGGAGCTCTCGCTGAACGTCGAGCTTGCCTCCCCACTGGATTTCCTGCCCCCGCTGCCCGAATGGCAGGAGCGCTCCCGCTTCCGCTTCCGCGAGGGAAATCTGGAGGTCTTCGACTTCGACCCTTACTCGCAGGCCCTCTCCAAGCTCCAGCGCGGCTTCGAGCTCGACCTCGTGGACGTGCGCAGCATGGTCTCCTCAGGCCAGGTCGAGCCGGAGCGACTGCGGAAACTGTTCGAGTCGATCGAGTCCGAGCTGTTCCGCTTTCCCGCCATCGATCCAGCCACACTCCGCACTTCGGTTGAATCGCTCCTGCAAGAGGACTGAGCGCCCGAAGAGGTCGAAAGGCGTCTACAGGCAACTACGTACCGTCAGCCCCGAGCGCCTCGAGCCAGCCGCCGAGGTCTCCCACCCAGAGCGCGATCGAGTCCTGGGTGCCGAGGTCGGTTGTCCAGGAGACCTTCAGCAGATCCCGCCCGATCGTCTTGCCCAGGTGCGACCTGGTCTTCGTCACCTCGACGATCGCCTTGCGGGGGATGCGCAGCAGCCGGTTAGGCACCCACTGCGCGAAAAGCAGCTCGTGCTTGGTCAGCGCCAGGTTTCCGTTGCCACGCACCTGCCAGACGCCGGCCGACTCGACCCCGAAGCTGTTGGCGTCGTCCTCGCGCAGCAGCGTCAGCCCCGCGAAATGGCCTTCCGCCCGCCTGCGCAGTCGTCCGGTGACCAGTCCCAAGGCAGATCGACCTTATTCGCTCGGCTCGCTGTCCTCCTCGGCAATAGCATTCTCTGGGCATGGCAGACGCACCGAAGCCTCAGACGTCCCCAGAATGCTCCGCTACCGTGTTGGTCATGGAGTCCATCCCGGGGGTGAGCAAGCCGTCGAAAAACGCAGCGGCCGAGGCCGAGACAGTCCGGCTGCACCGGCTGCGTGAGGACGCACAACGCCCCATGAGCGTGAACCTTGCTGAGGGCATCGCGCTAAGCCACAAGTTGATGCGATTCGTTGGATCCGCCCGCCTCCATTGACCGAACCGGCTTTCGATCAGCTCCTGCGCCGACTCTCTGAAGCGGAGGTGGAGTTCGTTCTGATCGGTGGCCTTGCCGTCAATGCCTGGGGCGTCGTCCGAGGGACGAAGGATGTGGACGTTGTTGTCGCCCCCGATCCTGAGAACCTCAAGCGTGTCGCAGGGGTGGCGGTCGCAATTCACGGCCACATTCACACCAGCGAGTCATTCCTCAGCACGCCACCGTCAATCGCCGCACAGCTCGCGAGCGGAGAGCGCGTCGCCATCGAGACCGAGCTTGGCCAGTTGGATGTTGTTCAAGGCCTTGACGGCGTTCCGACATACGACGAGCTGCGTGCCGGGGCAACCGAGATAGACGTCCTCGGCGTCAGAGTCCGCGTTTGCTCGTTTGAGGATCTAAAGGCGATGAAGCGGGCAGCAGGAAGAACGCGTGATCAGGCCGACCTGGAGGATCTCGATGCGACGGGCCATTAGCTCTACGATTTGGCCATCCCGATAGCTCAGCTGGATAGAGCGACTCCCTCCTAGGCGAATTGGAGGAGTCGCGGTTCTTGCCGCCGTAGAGCCAATTGCTGCGACTCGATGCCGAGGAGATATTTGGTCGGATTGCTCGATTGGCTTGGATTTGGGCAGCCGCTGCCCAATGGATTGCATTTGTCGGCGACCTGCTCCGCTACCTTGTCCGCCATGGTTTCTCGTAACCTGATCGACCAGGCAGGGAGACTGCTGGCAGAAACCGCCGGCGCAGAGTCGAGGGTAATTCTCTTCGGCTCCCACGCCCGCGGAGAGGCGAGTGCGAACAGCGATGTCGACTTCCTCGTCATCGAGCCTGTTGTAGAGAACCGCCTGAAAGAGTGGGAGCGTCTGCGGCGTGCCCTCAGAGACTTCCCGGCGCCGGTAGACATCGTCGTCCTCGACGAGAAGCGCGTCGAGAGGCGCGCAAAGGTGCCGGGAACGATGGTCCATCACGCGCTGCGCGACGGTCGCGTCCTTGCCCACGCCTGAGCAGATCGAGGTCGCAGAGTCCCTCGGCCGGCTCGCGGAGATCGACCTGGCGACCGCCGAGAAGCTCGCCCCCGATCCAGAGATGGACGACCGTCCGGTGGGCTTTCATGCGCAGCAGGCCGTCGAGAAGGCCGTGAAGGTCGCCCTGACACTGCAGGGCGTCGACTTTCCAAAGACACACGACCTCGAATATCTGATCGTGCTGGCCGAGAAGCACTCCATCGCCATGGATCCGGAGCCTCGAGTCCGCGTCCTGGCTGACCCCCTGGGCCGCCGAATTCCGTTATGACGACGCACCGATCGAGACACTGGATCGCAAGCAAGCGATCTCCGTCGCCAACGCTGCGGTCAGCTGGTGCCAGGATCTGATCGCAGACCTGGCATCCAAATCGGATGATTCGACGACCGGAAATCGGGAGGCCGAGTGAACCGCGGACGAAACCGCACCTACTTCCGCCGCTGCCAAGCCAGGGCGACTCCGAAGGGCGACCTGGGGCCATATTGGGGCAAGTGGATCGCCGTGCGCGACGGCGAGATAGTTGCCGCTGGCTCCAGCCTGGCCGAGGTCCGAAATCAAGACGGTGTCAGGCCAGCCGACTTGGCCATGCCCGTGCCCCACCCGCACGGGTATCTCATCCTCGGCGATGCGGGACAATCCCCAAAACTGCCCCGATAGCTCAGCTGGATAGAGCGACTCCCTCCTAAGCGAGTTGGAGAAGTGGGCGTTTTCGGCTCTGCACAGCGGTTTGCGCGGTGCCTCGTGCGGGCGCGGATTCCAGTCGATTGCCGTGCTTATATCCCGGTTTGGGCAGCGGGATAGCTCTGCTGCCCAATCAGCCCGCGACGCCGCGAGGCGGGCACCGGGCGAGGGTTGTAGGTATTCTGTCTGCACCCCCTCAGTTCGCTTCGGCGGCTGAGATGCGGTGCCGCCTTCGGGCGGCACTTGCGAATCTGAATCCCTGTGGCAATAGGAAGCGGTTTGGCCGTGAAGACAGCGGAGTTCAGACATGGAAGCGAAAGCGCAGCGAGCGGAAATGCAGGGATGCCTTCAACAGCACGGTCGGCTCCTGCCATCATCCACCGCATGGAGTTGCATGCTCACGTCGAGGCTCAGCGACGACCGGATGGGCGAGTACCGCGTCACCGAGGAGCGCCCGGACGGCTCGCTCACCTTGGTGCTGGACACCTCATTCGAGGCGGCTCGGAAGCGGCTCGGCACCACGCCCGGGACGTTGGCCGATTTTGAAGCCGAGTACGGCCCGGCCAACCCCCCAGATGGCGAGGGGTAGCCGGTGAGCGACAAGCGGGCAGCCCTCGAATGGGCAGCAATGGGCAGCGGGGAGCCGGCTTCCGTCGAATTCCGAGTCGGACTCGGATGGCCGCCAATCGCCGAAAACGGCTCAGCGGAGTTTTCCTGTGAGGTCCCGACAACTCAATGGAGGCGGTCCTCCGTTGAGTTGGAGGCTGGTTTACCCGGCCCCGAGGGCCTCCTATGTGCCTCGCAGATGATTTGATCACTTAGCTGTCTTCGCGAAAAAGTATGGTCGCCGTCATGCGGATCCTGGAGCCCTCGGGCTCGACCTGTCTCAAGGTGCAATCGGCTTCCTCATAAGGACCCGTGGCACTGCTATCGGACTTAGGCTGGCTCTCGCAGCGTCGAGAGGCATGGAAGAAGGCGGTCGCTCGGGATTCAGCGCAAGACGATCTTCTGTTGTTCGACAGGATCGCCCTACGAATCTATTGCTGGAGTCTCATAGTGGTTCCTTCTTGGTTGCTAATCGATGCGGCTAAGCGATTCCAGACGGAGGGAGAGAGCCCCGAGAAGCGTCGACGCATCCGCCAAGAAAAGGAGAGGGCGGCCGCCAAGTATGGGACTTTCTGGTTCGCCGTTCTAGTAGCGACTTGGCTGCTATCACCCGACAACGAGCTTTTCGCCAAGGTGCTCGCGTGTCTTGCACTCTTTCGTCTCGCTGAGATCGGCCATACCATCCTCGGCTTTGTTCTCGACCGACGCGAGCCGCTTCTCGCTGGCAGCCTGATCACGGTCGCGTTTCAAGCTCTTCAGATTGCCCTCATATTCGCGATCGTGGATCACGCCTTCGCGCGTCACGATTTCGTAGTGCAGGAAGGGGCCAGAGCCGGCCAGGGCGCCACCACGGCGCTCGACTATCTCTATCTGAGCGCAACCACCATGATTACGCTGGGCAACCAATACGATCCGGAAACCAGCCTGGCGCGGTGGCTCGAACTGGGAACAGCGACCGCGGGCATCATTCTTTTGGGCGTCGTCCTAGCCCGGGCAATCGGGCTTTCGAGCGATAAGGCAGGGCTGTAGTCGCTGGCGGCACCGTGTACTTCGCAACCCAGTGCAGGCCAACCCTCGTCGGGGTTCTCGATGAAGGTCTACGCTAGTGCTGTGCGCCGCCGCGAGAGGCTGATCGGCGTGGCGCTTCGCGAGTTCGATGCAGCCCTCGATTGGGCAGCAATGGGCAGCGGGGAGCCGGTTTCTGTCGATTCTGAGTCAAGCGCGGACGGCAAGCAATCACTGGAAACGGCTCAGCAGAGCCTTTTCCGGTAACCCGCCCCGATAGCTCAGCTGGATAGAGCGACTCCCTCCTAAGGAGTAGGCCGCTGGTTCGAATCCAGCTCGGGGCATATGTGGCTTTGTATCGATAAAACACTTGCTATTGTCTTACGTTGTTATTTATCGATACGATGCCCAAGCGAATTCGCTCATATTCCCGGACCGCTCGGCATGTTGCTGAGCTGCTCGGCTCCCAGATAAGGGAGGCTCGAGTCGCGCGTCGCTGGACCGTCCGCGAACTTGCCGAGCGAGCGGGCATAAGCACGAGCACCCTTCTCAAGGTCGAACAGGGGGATCCAAGCGTGACCTTGGGTATTGCATTTGATGTGGCAGCCCTCGTCGGTGTGCCGTTGTTTCACGAGGACCGCACCAGCCTGGGTGCGGAGCTGCTGCGCCGACGCGAGCACCTGACACTGCTGCCGCAAAGGGTTCGCGAGCCGGAAGAAGATCTCGGCAATGACTTTTGAGACGCCCAGTCAGGCATATGTCTGGATATGGCTGCCGGAGTCGGAGAAACCCGTGGTGGCGGGGCGGCTCGACGAGGCCGGTGGCGAGGTCAGCTTCGTCTACGGCCGCAGCTACCTCGAACGAGAGGACCGGATTTCGATCTACGGCCCCGAGTTGCCGCTGAGCGAACGGAGGATCAGACCCCTGCCGGAGCTCTCAGCCCCGGGATGCATCCTGGATGCCGGACCCGATGCTTGGGGTCAGCGAGTGATCATGAATCGGCTTCTGGGGTCCGAAGGCGCCAACACAGATCCAGCGGACCTCGGTGTTCTCTCCTTCCTCCTCGAATCGGGTTCTGACCGGATCGGCGCACTGGACTTCCAGGCTTCGGCTACTAACTACGTGCCGCGCGAGCTCGAGACCGCGACCCTCGATGAGCTGGCAACTTCAGCCGAGCGAGTGGATGCCGGGGTACCCCTGACACCTGCCCTGGACGAAGCGCTGGTTCGCGGCAGCTCGATTGGCGGAGCACGACCGAAGGCATTGATCGACGACGGAGGTCGGGGCTTGATTGCCAAGTTCTCCTCTAGTACCGACACCATCGCAATGGTCCAGGGCGAGTACATCGCCATGGAGCTGGGGCGCCGGGCCGGCCTCGACATTGCGCCAGTGAAGCTCACGACAGCCTTGGGCAAGGCCGTCGTGCTCGTCGAGCGCTTCGACCGCATCGCCAACACCGCAAAGCGCCGGGCTCTCGTTTCCGCGCTGACCATTCTCGAACTCAACGAACTGGCAGCCCGCTGGGCCAGCTACGCCGAGCTCGCCCAGGTCATCCGCGAGCGCTTTACCCAGCCTGCCAAGGAACTGCGCGAGCTCTTTGCGCGAATCACTTTCAACATCCTGGTCGGAAACACCGACGATCATGCCCGCAACACCGCTGCCTTCTGGGACGGCGAGGCCCTCTCACTCACCCCGGCCTATGACATCTGCCCTCAGCTTCGCAGCGGCGGAGAGGCTGCGCAGGCGATGATCATTGGAGACGGCAGCGACTCGTTCAAGCTCAGCCAAGTCGCCGGCTGTGTTCAACGAGCCCACGTCTACCAAGTGGGCAAATCGGAAGCCAAGGAAATCGTCGACCACCAGATCGAAGTGATCGAACGTGACTGGCTCGAGGTGTGCGATCAAGCACAGCTTCCCGAGGCTGAACGCAAGCGGTTCTGGGGTCGCCAGTTTCTCAACCCGTTTGCGCTTGAGGGCTATTCGACGCCCAGCGCAATCAAGCGTCTTTAAGAGACATACCGGCCCGAGTCCTACTCGGGGCGTCGGCTAGCGGTACAGCGTGATGTAGAAGGGCTCCTGTTTGGGGGTGACCACCCCGGAGGAGACTGTGTACGTCTGCACTTCCACCTGTGGCGCAACGCAGGCGGTCCCGCCCTCGATCTTGGCGCTGGCGACTATCGCGCCTGCAGCGTTGTCCTCCGCGGTGACCTGGACTCCGCGGGGGCTGAATCCGGGCGCGGATACGCAGTAGACGTTGGGGAGGATCGCTTTCACGTCGCCGGTGCCGATCCCCTTGGAGAACGCGATGTTGACTTTGCCGTCTGCGAACACCCGCGCGAAAACGATCGGGTTGGCCGACTCGGCGCTGGTGGCGAACTCCGCTTTCGCCGCGCTCGGGACCTGACTGAGGCTCGACTCGTCGACCTTCTCGCCGGTGACGGCGCCGCCCGCCAGCTTGCTCGTGGTCACTGCCCCTTCGGCCAGCTTCTCTCCACCCACCGCACCGTTGCCGAGCTTGGCCGCGCTCACGGCGCCGTTCGCGATCTTGCCCTGCTTCACGGCGAGGGCCTTGATCTTCGGTGCGATCACCGCGTTCTTGCGCAGCTTTTCGGCGGTGACGGCACCGGGTCGCAGCTCAGGCTCCCCCACCGACTTCGGCGGGAGCTGGCTGGCGGCGTAGGCGCCGGCGCCGCTGAGCGCCACGAACAGCGCCAGGGTGGAGACGACGTTGGCGTAGGTGAGCTTTGGCCGGCGGCTCATCGCCTCACCCACGCGCCTTGCAGACGCGGTTGACCGTGCTGGTCACCTTGACGCCACCCTCGAAGCCGAAGCTGGTGCGGATCAGCGGGAAGGTGGCGAGGCCGAACCCTTCGGGCGCCGGGCAGCCCGCGCTGAGGAAGCTGCGCTGCTTGCCGCCGACGGTGAAACGGCGGTCGAGCGTCATCGAGATCCCGGTCACGAAGCCCCATTCGCCGGTGACCCGGGGCAGCGACGTTTCGAGGATCGTGCCGAAGGTTCCCCCGGAGCTCTTGATGAAGAAGGGCAGTACATACGAGGTGGGAACCGGATCGGTTCCGTAGATGTGGGCGAAGATCGCCGGCCGGCCGCCCAGCTTTCCGTTGAAGGCAAGGACCTTCCCGTCGGAGGGGAAGGGGGACTGCTCCGGCAGCCTCACGTCGGCCGAGAAGGTTCCGTCGCCCACGAGCGCCGGGGCGCAGGCCGCCATCGCTTCGCTGGTCGTCGAGGGATCGATGTGGCCGAGCCGGCAGCGGGGCAGGCCGCGCGAGGAGAGGCGGCCGTGACGGTTGATCGCGATCGTCAACGTCTCCAGCTTCGGTGGGGGGCTCGACGCCTTCGAGCCGATCTTGCCCGAGACGCTGACCGAGACCGGAGCGGTGCCGTGGCGCGGAAGCTTCTTTGGCGAGAGCCTGCCGTCCACCGAGACGCGAACTCCGTGCTCTTCCTTCGTCTCGGCCGACGCGAGGGGCGAGAGCAAGGCGGCCGAGCCGACCAGGGCGGCAACGATTACGCCACGTAGTGTCCCCATTCCGCTCGTCCCTTTCCTGAGCCCTGCTTCGCTTCAGGTCGATTGCGGACGCTTTCGGGCCCGCAGCGTTCCAGTTTCACTCTACTCAACAGTTGCGGACCCGGGTTGTTCCGCCCGCGTACCGGAAGTCGCGCTCGGTCAGCCGCCGAGCTCGGAGCGAAAAGCGGCCAGCTCGGAGCGGAGCTCGGCGACCTCGCGCTCGAGGCGAGTGAGCCGGTCCTCGGCGGGTGCGATCGGCGGGGGCCCGGGCTGAGCCTCGACCGGCGAGCCGCCAAGAAGCTGCTCGTAGCGGTCCTCCTTCTGACCGGGCCGCCGCTCGTGGCGCGCCACGTGGCCCCTCTCGACCAGTCGATCGAGAGTCGCCTGAACCGCGGCGAGATCACCGAAATCGTGCAGCCGCTGGCCACGTTGCTTCAGCTCGCCCGGGGTCTGCGGGCCGCGCAGCATCAGGACCGCGAGGAGGGAGACCTCGGCGTCGTCGAGGCCGAAGGCATCGCCGAGCAGATGGCGGTACTTGCGGGCGCGACTGCCGGCGCCGCTGGCGAGGCGGGTCCAGCCGCGCAGGGCGAGCCGGCGCAGGGCCTCGACCACGTCCTCCTCGTCGTAGTCGACCACCGGATCGCGGTTGGTCGACTGGTTGCAGCCGAGCCGCAGGGCGTTGAGCGAGAGTGGGTACGCGTCGGGCGTGGTGTGCTGCTTCTCGACCAGACAGCCGAGCACGCGGATCTCTACGGCGTCGGGCTCCACCGCTCAGTCGCGGTCGGGGCGGTCGGGGTAGATCTCGTCGATGGTGAGGAGGGCGCGGTAGGGGACGCCGGCCGCAGCTTCGATCTTCTCGCCCCCTCCTGCCAGCCGGTCGACGACGCCGACGACGCCGACCACCTCGAGGTCCTGCTCGGCGATCCGCGCGATCGCCTTGGCGGTCGAGCCGCCAGTCGTCACCGTGTCCTCGACCACGAGGCAGCGGGCGCCCGGCTCGACCGGGCCCTCGACCCAGCGCTGCAGGCCGTGCTGCTTGCGCTCGCCGCGGACGAAGAAGCCGACGAGGCCGGCACCGGCTGGGACCGCCAGAGCCGCGCACGAAGGCGGGATCGCCGCAGTCGCGGGCCCGCCGACCGCGGTCGCCCCCGCCGCGACCGCCGCGGCCGCGATCAGCTCTCCCGCCGCGAGGAACCCGGCTGGCCGCAAGAGCGCCCGGCGCGCGTCGACGTAGTACTGGGCCGTGGCCCCACTCGAGAGCGTCACCTCGCCGATCACCAGCGAGTGCTCACGCAGCTCGGAGAGAAGTGTTTCCTTGGCGGCGTCGAGGTCGGTCATCCGACCCCAATCCTATGGCTGGCGGGCGGCCTACCCCCGCGCCTCGGCGTCGCGGAAGCCTTCCCGCCAGCTCGAGTAGCGGGGCTGCCAGCCGAGATCGCGCTTGGCCTTGGCGTTGGAGGCGCCGCGCAGCTGAGTCGCCATCGAGACGGCGCCGGCACCGGCGACGAGGCGAGCGAGCCAGACCGGCACGCGGAGGGGCTTCTTCGCACCGACGACCTCGGCGAACGTGGGCGCCCATTCGCGCATCGTGGCCGGATCGTCATCGACGACGTTGTAGGCACCGGATGAGCCGTGGTCAAGGGCCGCCACCGTCGCCGAGGCGGCGTCCTCGACATGGACGAAGGAGAAGGTACCGGTGCCCTTGCCGACGATCGGCGCACGGCGCTTCAGCGCGTCCTCGGTCAGCGAGCCGTCGTGGGCGTAATAGGTGCCCGGGCCGTAGAGCCATCCGTAGCGCAGGACGATGCCCTCGATTCCCTTGGCGCCGAGCACCTGCTGCTCGAGGTCGGCCAGGGCGGCGGCGGCGTGGCCGAAGGGGGCGGGCGCGTCGAGGAAGAGTGGCTCCTCCTCGTCCTTGACCCAGTCGCCTTCGGGGGCGTAGAAGAAGGCGACGCTCTCGGCGATCAGGCGGCGCGCGCCCGCCGCCTTCGCCGCCGCGACGAGGTTGCGTGTCCCTTCTCGGCGCAGGCGGTTGGTCGCCGCCAGCGGGTCGTCCTTCGCTTTGTAGTCGAGCCGCGGCGGCAGCGCCGTCAGCTCGTGGACGACGACCTCGGGGGCCGCGCCGCGCACGGCGATCTCCAGCGAGGTCGCGTCGAGAGCGTCGCAGACGACTGCCGTGGCCCCCGCCGCGCGGATCCCCTCCGCGCGCTCCTCGCGCCGGGTCATCCCGGTCACCTCGTGCCCGGCGGCGAGCAACTGGCGCACCAGCGGCCTGCCGATCGCACCGCTCGCTCCTGCCACGAAGACCCTCATCGCTGCACCTTCCGGTTGGGCCCCTCAGCGTAGAGCCGTTCGGACGCTCGCGCCAGCCAGGCCGCGGCAAGAGCCCCGAAGGCGATCAGCAGCGTGTCGCTCCAGCCCCGCGCCTCACTCTTCGCTTCGCCGATGTCGAAGAGGTGGTTGACCGCGTGGAAGCCGTACCAGAGCGCCCCCAGCCAGAGCAGCGGTGCCCGCCATGCCGGTCGCACTACCGCGATTCCCACCGCGACGCCGAAGGCGAGCGTGAACGAACCCACGTCCCCGACGTAATGAAGGTTCTCGACCCCGTAGTTGCCGATCTCCTCGAAGAACGTGCCGGGGGCGAACAGCTGCATGAGCCCCAACGCGACGTGGTAGGCGGCGATGAAGGCGAGAACCGCTTTCAGGGTTCTCTCGCCGATCATCTCCCGCCCGTTCAGAAGACGAAGATGTCTTCGCCGAAGTTAATCCGGTTGTAGATCTCGGGCTGGTCGGCGATGAAGGTGCGGATGCAGCCGTGGCTGGCCGGGTAGTCGGGCACCGATTCGTAACCGTGCACCGCGTAGCCGCCGTAGAAGTAGAAGGAGTAGTACATGCCGTGCGAGTTGTAGCCCGGTTCGGTGCGGATGAAGCTGAAGTGTCCGGTGACGGTCGGGGTCGAGGACTTGCCGGAGGAGATCGGGTAGACGGCGACGACCTCGTCGCCGTCGGCGAAGACCAGGACCTGCTTGGAGAGCGGGGCCTCGAGGTGCTTGCCGGCTCCGGGGTGGCGCACCTCGTATTCGCCGCGGCCGGCGAATACGCGCTTGACCAGCCCGGCGCCGGCGCGGAAGCTGCGCGTCATCCCGTTGACTTTGCGGTAGGCGAGCACGCCCCGTGCGGTCTTGCCGCCGAAGCAGCGGCCGTCGTTGGCGATGTACCCCATCTTCCGCATCGCCTTCTTGAAGCCGACGACGACGTTGCCGCACTGACCTTCGTGCAGGGCCGGGTAGCTGACCTTCCAGCTCTTGCGCACGGTGCTGTCGCCACCGAGCTCCGCGGTCGCGACGTGCTTGGCGCTGACCGCGTACTTGCCCCCCTCGCGGATCCCGATCGCGGCGCGGAACTTGCCGCTGTCGCCCTTGCCCTTCTGCACCGCCACGTTGCGGGTCAGCAGCTTGTGCGCGTTGAGGTAAAAGGTCACGGCAACGTGCTGGCCCGGCGCGAACGGCGTCACCGTTCCGACCACCGGCACCTTGCTGTAGATCCGCGCCTTCTTCCCCCGAATGTCGACCTCGATCTTCACCGTCGCCTGCGGCGGCCCGGCGGGCTCCTTGGCAGGAGCAGCAGAGGCGGCAGCGGGCAAAACAAGCAGCAAAGCGAGGGCGGCGCCGAGGATCAGTCGTCTCATCGCCGAGCATTCTGCCGTATGGGTCGGCAGAGAACGCGGCCGGAAGGGGGAGGGGCGCCCCTCGGACGGGCGGATACTCAAATCGCCGGTCTCATTAGACCGGCGATTGGACGTCCGAGGGGTGCCCCTCCCCCTCTCCCACCCCCCCTCACTGCCCGAGCAGCGCAACCGAGTTGTTCAGCATGTGCAGAACGATCCCCGGCACGATCGAGCCGGTCCGCTCGTAGAGCAGGCAGAGCACGACGCCAAACGCGACCAGCGGAGGGACGGCGCTCAGCCCGGTGAGGGCATGCAGGGAACCGAAGATCAGGCCGGCGAGCAGCGCGGCGGCCCACTTCGGCCAGCGCTCGCGCAGGCCGCCGTAGAGCATCCCGCGGAAGCAGATCTCCTCGGCGACCGGAGCTGCGATGACGATCAGGAGGATCTGCACCGGCACCGAGCCGAAGCTCTCGGCGATGTCCTCCTGTTCGGGAGCGCCGAAGACCGCCGTGTAGACGATCGCGAAGAGCAGGTAGGCGCCGATCGCGGCGAACATCCACCCCACCGCCGGGGCGACGCGGAACGCCCGCAGGCCAAGCCGTCGCAGCGCCTCGCGGAAGTCGGTGGCCCGGCGGGCCGCGATCGCCAGCGGAACCATCGCGAAGCCCAGCGCCGTCGCCAGTTGCACGATCGCCAGCGCCGTGGCGCCGAGGTCTTCCCCGTCCTGGGGGCGGTCGACGATGATCGCCGGGATCCCAAGCAGGACCCCGGCCCCGATAGCAAGGACCACTCCCAGGACCGCAGCGAGTGGGCCCCAGTTGGAGTAGGGGAAGGCTGGCCCTGGAACCGCTGGCTTTGTGGATACCGTGGCATCCATGACGCCGGCAGTCTCACAGGTCTCGCGGTCCACCAAGACCCGGCTGCGCTTCCTCCGCCGCCTGCTGATCCTGGTCGCCTTCCTCGTCCTCGTCGCCCTGGCGCTCGCCCAGTTCACCGAGCTACAGCGACTGGCAACCGGGATCCTCGCTTCGACCGCGGTGCTGGCGGCGATCGTCGGCTTCGCCGCCCAGCACACGATCGGCAACATGATCGCCGGCGTTCAGCTGGCGGTCTCCCAGCCGATCAAGATCGGCGACCGCATCTCCTTCGAGGAGGTGAGCGGCCGCGTCACCGACATCACCCTCTCCTACACCTACGTCAACCCCGGCGACGGCACGTCGGTCGTGATCCCAAACCAGCTGCTGGTCGAGGGGATCGTCCACAACCTCTCGACCGAGGACACGCAGGCCTGAGCGGGCACCCGGCGGAAGTACGCTCTAGGTGATGACGCAGCGCAACCGTCGACGTCAGCGGCGGCGCGGTGGCGCCGGCAGCAAGGTGCTCTTCCTCGCCGCCGGGATCGTCGTCGCGGTCGTCCTGGGGGCGGTGGCGGTGGCCTCCTGGGTGCTCGACGTCGCCGCCGAGGCGCCCTCGCTCGCCGCCTGCGAGAAGGTCGACCGGGGCGGCAACACGGTCATCTACGCCGGGGACGGCACCAGGCTGGGGCTGGTCGAGTCCGACGAGGCCCGCCAGCCGGTCTCGATCGACCGCGTGCCCAAGCGCCTGCAGCTGGCCACGGTGGCGATCGAGGACGAGCGCTTCTACGAGCACGGTGGTATCGACTACGAGAGCATCGGGCGCGCGGCGCTGAAGAACCTGGAGGCGGGAGAGGTGGTCGAGGGAGGCTCGACGATCACCCAGCAGCTGGTGCGCAACCTCTGCATCCGCAACCCCAAGCGGGACCTCGAGCGCAAGATCGTCGAGGCGAAGCTGGCCGACGAGTACGCCAAGCGCCACTCGCGGCGGGAGATCCTCGGCCAGTACCTCAACACCGCCTCCTACGGGACGGTGGACGGGGCGACCGCGGTCGGGGTCCAGGCCGCCTCGAAGATCTTCTTCTCCAAGCCGGTCTCCGAGCTGAGCCTGGAGCAGGCGGCGCTGCTCGCCGGCCTGCCGCAGGCGCCCACGGACTACAACCCGATCCTGCACCCGGGCAAGGCCCTGCAGCGGCGCAACGCCGTGCTGGCCAAGATGGCCGAGCTGCGCTACGTCGCCCCGGCGCGCGCCCGCGCGGCGCGCCGGCACGGCCTCGGCCTCGACGTCTCCGGCTCCTACTTCGCCCACCGCGAGCCCTTCTTCTTCGACTACGTCGAGGACCAGCTGCTCGACCGCTACGGGGTCGACACGGTGCGAAACGGCGGCCTGCGGGTCTATACGACGATCGACCCGAAGCTCCAAGGCGTCGGCCTGGAGGCGATGCGCTCGGCCCTCCCCTACTCGACCGACCCCTCCTCGGCGCTGGTCTCGATCGACCCGCGCGACGGCGAGATCGAGGCGATGGCCTCCAGCTCCGACTACGACGCCAGCCAGTTCAACCTCGCCGCGCAGGGCCATCGCCAGCCGGGCTCCACCTTCAAGACCTTCGTCCTGGCGACGGCGATCAGGCAGGGCATCGATCCCTACTCGACCTACTACACCTCCAAGCCGCTGGCGCTGGACCTGCCGCAGTGGGGGCACTGGGAGGTGCACACCGCGGACGAGGGCTACCAGGGGACGATCAACCTCCAGCAGGCGACGGTCGCCTCCGACAACACCGTGTTCGCCCAGCTCGACCTCGACGTCGGCCCGGCGCGGGTCGCGGCAACCGCGCGGGCGCTTGGGGTCGTCAGCCCCCTCGACGGGATCCCCGCCGAGGGGATCGGCGGCCTGCGGGTGGGCGTCTCGCCCCTGGAGATGGCAAGCGCCTACGCGACGCTGGCCGCCGGCGGCATCCGCCGCGACCCGGTGGCGATCCGGCGCGTCGTCTTCCCCGGCGGCCGGATCGAGCGACCGCGGCGCGAGAGGCCGCGGCGGGTCGTCTCCGAGGCCGTCGCCTACGAGGTGACGCGGCTGCTGCACGACAACATCACCGGCGGCACCGGCACCGCCGCCTACACCGGTTGCCCCGGACAGGCAGGCAAGACGGGGACCACCGACCGCACGACCGACGCCTGGTTCGCCGGCTACCAGCCGAACCTGGCGACGGTCGTCTGGGTCGGCTACCCAGAGTCCAACGCGATCGAAATGACCAGCGTGCACGGGATAACCGTCTACGGCGGCACCTTCCCGGCCGAGATCTGGCACGCGCTCTACGAAGGCGGCGAGGTGCCCTGCGAGGAATTCGAGCAGCCGAAGACGCCGATCGGCTGGGCGCCCTACTTCGGCCAGTTCACCGCTTCGGTGCCGCGCAGCGGCGACTCAGGCGGAGCCGGGGCCGCGGAGCTCGACGCCGAAGAGAGGCGGCTGGGGGAAGAAGCGACCGGGGGCTATGACCCTGGCAACTACGACCCAGACGCCTACGCGCCCGGGGCGGGACAGGAGCCGACGCCGGTGCCGCCGCCGCCCGTCACAGGCGTGGGAGGCGGCGGCGCCGCCCCCGAGGCCGGGAGCGAATAGCTGAGCGTCGCGCCGGAGGTTGCCTTTGGCCTGATCTGGGCCGGCTTCGCCGGCTACCTGGCCGTGCTCGCCTGGGCGCCGCGGCTCGGACGGCGGCGGGTGTGGGGGCTCATCGGCGCGCTCCTCCTCGCCTTCGCCTGCCTGCCGCCGCTGCTCTCCCACGACGTCTACAGCTACGTCGACTACGCGCGACTCGGCGTCCTGCACGGCCTCGACCCCTACGTCCATCCGCCGTCCGCGTTCCCCGCCGACCCTGCCTTCGCCGAGGTCGAGTGGACCGGCACGACCAGCGCCTACGGCCCTCTGTTCACGCTCGCGACCTACCCCCTCGCCAAGCTGCCGGTCGACGCCGCCGTCTATGCATTGAAGGCAGCCTCTGCTGCCGCGGTCCTCGCGACCGCGGTCCTCGTCGCCCGCCTCGCCCCTGCGCGCGGGGTCGACCCGCTCCGCGCAGCCGCCTTCGTCGCCCTCAATCCCCTCGTCCTGGTCCACGTCGTCGGCGGCCCCCACAACGACGCCCTCGCCGTCCTGCTGATGACCCTCGGCGTCGCCGGCGCGATGACCGCCCGCGAGACCTCCGCCGGCGCCGCCTTCGCAGCCGCGATCGCCGTCAAGGCCTCAGCCGCCATCGCCCTCCCCTTCGCCCTCGCAGCAACCGCGCCCTCGCCGCCGACGGGCCTGAAACGTCCAAATAGTGGACGTTTCAGGCCCGTCGGCAGGCTGTTGGTGGGGGTGGCGGCGGCCGTGGTGGGTATTGGGCTACTCGCGTGGCTCGGGTTCGGCTGGGACTGGCTCGACGCCTTCGCCCTCGCCGGCGAGAACCAGGGACGCACGAGCTACATGAGCATCCCGATCGCCACGGCCCGCCTCGCCGGCCTCGACCCCGACGCCATCCGAGTCACATTCCTGGCCCTCTACGCCGCCCTCTTCGCCTACCTCCTCATCTGGACCTACCGAGGCAACGACTGGCTCCGCGCCGCCGCCTGGGCCACAACCGGGCTCCTCCTAACCACCGCCTGGCTCCTCCCCTGGTACCTCCTCTGGCCCCTCCCCCTGGCAGCCCTATCCCGCGACCGGCTGCTCCAAGCTCTTCTCCTAGTCCTGACGGCCTACCAGCTAGGAGCCCGCATCCCGCTGTAGCGCCTTCCGGTGCGCTTTATGTGCCTATAGCTGGCATAAGGCGCACCGGAAGCTGAGACTCGCGGCGGACGGGAGGCCGAGGGGGCGGCCCTCGAACCGGCGGATACTCAAAGCCGTCCCCCTAATTAGGGGGACGGCTTGTCGGGGCGAGGGCCGCCCCCTCGGCCTCCCCCTCAACCGCCTCTTCCTCCTCCGGGCTCGCATGCAGCACACCCGTATGGATGCTCCACCCCTCACGCCGCCCCAACGCCGTCACGACCCCCACATAGAGCACCTCGACAACCGTCAGCACCCCCCGCACGACGATCGCGATCAGCGAGGCGACCGCGAAGCTGTTCCCCGGTGCCGCAACCTTCACCGCCCAGGCGAAGGCGGCGTCGCGAATGCCCAGCCCAGCGGGGGCGATCAGGGTCGCCAGCGCCGCTACATAGCCGAAGGCCTGAGCCGAGCCGACGACGAGGATGTCGCTGGCCGAGATGTTGCTGACCGAACGGGCGACGCAGTAGAGGCCGACCGCGATCACGCCCCAGTTGAGCGTGTAGAAGGTGAGGACGGCAACGACTCCGCGCACCGACATCACCTCCGGCAGCGGCTCTCGGCCGAACGCCCGCAGCGCGCGGTTGGCGAGTGGCCCAAAGACGCGCGGGTGCAGTAGCGCGATCAACAGCGGGATCAGCAGGAGCACCCCCCAGCGCAGCGGCTGGCCTTCGAGGTCAGGGTGGCTGATCAGGAAGTAGGAAGCGACGACGATCGCCGAGGTCGCCTGCAGCGCCTGTTCGTAGACGATGCTGGCGACCGTCAGCCGCCGCGGCACCCCCGCCCGCTCGGAGAGCAGCACGCGACCGAGGACGTAGAGGACGCTGCCCGGCACGTAGCGCGCCAGCAGCGGCTGGCCCCAGGCGACCTGCGCCCGTCCCGCCCCGAGCCGGTAGCCGAGGAAGCGCAGGATCAGGTCCCAGCCGACGGCGTTGAGCGCGTAGAAGATCGGCAGGATGACGAACGCCGGGATCAGCCAGACGACGTGGAAGTGGACGCCCTTGTCCTTGATCTCAGCCCACTGGTCGACGACGGTGAGCACGAGGAAGCCGAACACGAGAATCGCGATCCCGAGCTGGATCGCCAGGCGGACCCGCTTGCTGCGAGGTGGCTTCGATCCGACCTTTGCCCCGGCCTCGCCGACACGATGCAGAAATGGTTGCCTGCGCTCACCCACCGCGCCGCACCTTAGTGACGGCGGCGGTGAGCTGGAGGGAGAATGGAGGCATGGGTGAGTTCGAGCTCTTGACGCGGATACGGGAGCGGTTGCCGCTGCCGAGCTCGCGCGTTCGTCTCGGCAGCGGCGACGACGCGGCTGTCACCGTCCCGGGCGGGGCCACCGCCACCTCGGTCGACGCCCTCGTCGAGGGCGTCCACTTCCGTCGCGAACACACGACCCTCGCCCAGATCGGCCACAAGGCGCTCGCCACTGCACTCTCGGACCTGGCCGCGATGGGGGCCGAGCCCGGTGAGGCCTACGTCGTGCTCGGCCTCCCCTCCGACCTCGACGAGGACGGCTGCATCGAGCTCCTCGACGGCATGGTCGCCCTCGCCACCGCCACCGGGACGAGCATCGCCGGCGGCGACGTCACCCGCGCCGCCGAGCTCTTCCTCGCGGTCACGGTGGTCGGCCACGCACCCGATCCGCGAGCGTTCGTGCACCGCAGCGGCGCCAGGGCCGGTGACGCGCTCGTCCTGACCGGCGAGATCGGCGGCGCCGCCGCCGGCCTGCGGCTGCTGGAAGCCGCCGAGTGGTCGATTCACCCCCCTATAGAGGGGTCAATCGACCACTCGGCGTCGCAACATGCGGACGCGTTGTGCGCACGACAGCTCGAACCCCGGCCACGCCTCGGCGCCGGGCGCGCGCTCGCCCACGCGGGCGCAACGGCGATGATCGACCTCAGCGACGGGCTCGGAGGCGACGCCCGGCACCTCGCCGAGAGCAGCGGCGTCGCTCTCCGAATCGACGCCGGGGAGATCCCGTTCGCGCCGGGGAGCCGGGAGTCGATGGCGGCCGCGGGACGAGACCCGTGGGAGCTGCTCGGCGGCGGCGAGGACTACGAGCTGCTGGCCAGCCTTCCGCCCGAGCAGCTCGAGGCGGCGACCGAGGCGGTTCGCGCCGAGGAAGGGGTCGCGCTGACGAAGGTCGGCGAGGTTCTCGCCGGCTCGGGAGTCGAGGTCAGGCTGCCCGGCGGCCGGCTTGTGGAGCCGGGGGGATTCGACCAGCTCGCATGAAGCTCTCGCTGGTGAGCAGCTCTCGCACTCCGCGGCGCTGCAGCATCGCATCGGCGATCAGGGCCGGCTCGGGCTTGTAGTGGCCGGTCTCGACCAGGCTCTTCAGCTGTCGGGGTTGCATCCTGCGCTTCATATCGGCTTTCTACCCGGCAACCTTAGTAGTTGGTACTCGCACATCTGTCCAACCCGGCCAGAGATACGCTTTGTCCATGCCCAACGGATCGACGCGCATCCTCCTTGTCGATGACGAGCAGTCGATCCAGACCCTGCTCAGCTATCCGCTGCGCAAGGACGGCTACCACGTCACCTCCGCCCAGGACGGCCGCGAAGCCCTCCAGCGCTTCGAGGAGGGACGCTTCGACCTCGTCATCCTCGACCTGATGCTGCCCAAGCTCGACGGGGTCGAAGTCTGCCGCGAACTGCGCTCCCGCAGCCAGGTGCCGATCATCATGCTGACCGCGAAGGGGAGCGAGACCGACAAGGTCGCCGGCCTGGAGGTCGGTGCCGACGACTACATCACCAAGCCGTTCTCGATGCGCGAGTTCCGCAGCCGAGTCAAGGCCGCGCTGCGCCGCTCGAGGATGGCGGGCAAGCCGCCCGAGGAAGAGGAGATCGACCACGGCGAGCTGAAGATCGACTTCGGGCGACGCATGGTCACCCTGCGCGAGGAGGAGATCCGCGTCACCTACGTGGAGTTCGAGATCCTCGGCGCGCTTGCCCGGTCGCCCGGCCGGGTGCTCAGCCGCGAGACGCTGCTGGAGCACGTCTGGGGCGACTCGGAGTACCGCGACCCGCGCACGGTCGACGTCCACATCCGCCACCTGCGCGAGAAGCTGGAGAGCGACCCCAAGGAGCCCGAGTTCCTCTTCACGGTGCGCGGCGTCGGCTACCGGTTCAAGGAGTAGGCCGGCCCGTGCCGCGGTTCAGGCCGTCCAACCTCGGCAACCGGATCACCGTGACCGCGGTGGCGATCGCGGTGGGCACGGTGCTGATCGTCTACACCTACGTGGTCGCAATCGGCGGCGCGGCCAGCGGCGACGGCGGCGTCAAAGCCCAGATCCTCGTCGGCGGCCTGATCGCGATCGTCGCCACGCTCGGCGTCGGGATCTACTTCGCCCGGGTGGCCGCCGGCAGCATCCGCAGCCTCCAGGAGGCCGCGCGCAAGGTCGCCGACGGCAACTTCGAGACGCCGATCCCGATCTCCTCGGCCGGACAGCTCGGGCAGCTCGCCCGCACCTTCAACGAGATGCAGCGCCGGCTGGCCGAGCTCGACAGCGCCCGCAAGCAGTTCATCGCCAACGCCTCGCACGAGCTGCGCACCCCGATCTTCAGCCTCGGCGGCTTTGTCGAGCTGCTTGACGAGGAGGACCCGAGCCCCGAGGAGCAGGCCGAGTTCGTGCGGACGATGCGCCAGCAGATCGAACGGCTGACCAAGCTGACCGCCGACCTGCTCGACCTCTCCCAGCTCGACGCCGGCGCCGTCGCGATCGAGAGCAGCGACGTGGACCTCGGCACGATCGCCCGCGAAGTGGCGCGCGAGATCGGGCCGCGTGCCGACCGCCACGGGTCCCGGCTGGAGCTGCGCACCCCCGCCGTCCCGGTTATCGCCAGCGGCGACCCCGATCGGGTGCGACAGGTGATCCGTATCCTGCTCGACAACGCCCTCACCCACACCCCCGAGGGCACCAAGGTGACCGTGACCACCTACTCCGCCAACCGCCGCGCCGAGCTGACCGTCTCCGACGACGGCCCGGGCATCCCGCGCAGCGTGCAGAGCCGGATCTTCGAGCGCTTCTACACCGCGGACTCGGCCGGCGGATCGGGCCTGGGACTGGCGATCGCCCGCGAGCTGGCGCAGCGGATGCACGGCCGCGTCGGGATCGCCTCCAGCAAGCGCTTCACCGCCTTCACGCTCGACCTGCCCCACTCGCGCACGACCCCGGTCCCGCCCACCCCGAGCGTCACCACCAAGGCAGCCGCGTGAACGGCGGCTCCAGGCTCGCGGCGCCGCTCGTGCTGGCGCTGATTCTCGCCGGGTGCGGCGGCTCAGACGGGGACGGTGGCGGCGCCGACCGGCAGGACACGGTCACGACCCGCCAGGTGGTCGTGCAGACGGCCGGTCGCGGCTTCGACGCCGCCGAGGTCTTCCGCGAGGCGTCGCCCGGGGTGGTCACGATCCGCTCGGTCTTCGGCAACGAAGGGGGCGCGGCCGAGGGCTCGGGCTTCGTCCTCGACAGCGACGGCCGGATCGTCACCAACGCCCACGTCGTCACCGACGAATCCAGCGGCGACCGCGAGCCGGCGCAGGCCGTCTACGTCGAGTTCCCGGATCGCAACGTGGTGCCCGCCGAGATCGTCGGCTTCGACCCCTTCGCCGACGTCGCCCTGCTGGCGGTCGAGCCCGACGGCTTCGCCCTGCACCCGCTCGAGCTCGGCGACGACGCCGACCTCGTCGTCGGCCAGCCCGTCGCCGCGATAGGCAGCCCCTTCGGCGAGCAGCAGTCGCTCTCGGTCGGGGTCGTCTCGGCGACCGACCGCTCGGTCGAATCGCTGACCAAGTTCCAGATCGAGGGAGCGATCCAGACCGACGCCTCGATCAACCCCGGCAACTCGGGCGGCCCGCTGCTCGACGCCGGTGCCCGGGTGATCGGCATCAACCAGCAGATCGAGACCGAATCCGGCGCCAACGACGGGGTCGGGTTCGCCGTGCCGATCTCCTCCGTCAAGCGCTCGATCGCCCAGCTCGAAGACGACGGCGAGGCCGAGTACGCCTACATAGGCGTCTCCAGCCAGGCGCTCTACCCGCAGCTGGCGCGCAAGCTGCGCCTCGACGCCGACCACGGAGGGCTGCTCGACGAAGTCGTTCCCGGTGCGCCCGCGGACGAAGCGGGCCTGGAGGGGAGCGACGGCCGGATCCGCTTCCAGGCAGCTGCCTACAGGACGGGCGGCGACGTGATCCTCTCGATCGAGGGCCACCCGGTGGTCGGCCCCGAAGACCTCGCCCGCCTCGTCTCCGACTACGAGCCCGGCGACGAGGTGGAGCTCGTCGTCCTCCACGACGGCGATCGGGAAACCATCGCGGTTACGCTCGGCAGCCGCCCGGGCGGCTGAAGCGCTGCCGCCGACCTGCTGCTGTAGAACTCCCGGATGCTTCAGGAAGTCTCCCTCGGCCACAAGTCCCTCGCCGACTACACCCACATCGCCGGCAAGGCGACGATCGAGCGCATCCGCGAGCTGGCGGAGCCGATGAAGGGCCATCGCGTCCTGCACGTCAGCGCCACCGCCTTCGGCGGCGGCGTCTCGGAGATCCTCTACACGATCGTGCCCCTGATGCGCGACGTCGGCATCGACGCCCACTGGCACGTGATCTTCGGCAAGGAGGAGTTCTTCAACGCCACCAAGCTCCTGCACAACTCGCTCCAGGGCGCCGAGGAGACGCTGAGCGCCGAGCAGTGGGAAATCTTCGACGAGATCAACGCGATCAACGCCGAGGGCCTGCAGGGCGAGTGGGACACGATCATCGTCCACGACCCGCAGCCGATCGGCCTGAAGCGCGGCGCCGGGGAGAAGAGCCGCAACTGGATCTGGCGCTGCCACATCGACCTCTCCGAGCCCAACCCGGAGCCGATCGCCCGCCTGCTGCCGATGATCGAGGAATACGACGCGACGGTCTGGCACCTGCCCGCCTACGTGCCCGAGGGCGTCGAGAGCGAGGGCGGCGAGAACGGCGTGCGCATCATCCCGCCGGCGATCGACCCGCTCTCGCCGAAGAACATGGCCTTCTCGCCCGACGACGCCGCCTTCGTCTGCAAACAGTTCGGCATCGACGTCGACCGGCCGCTTCTGACCCAGGTCTCCCGCTTCGACCCGTGGAAGGACCCGATGGGCGTGATCGACGCCTACCGCATCGTCCACGAGCAGATGCCCGAGGTGCAGC
Organism: uncultured Solirubrobacterales bacterium; assembly: GCA_963801245.1. Lineage (GTDB taxonomy): Bacteria > Actinomycetota > Thermoleophilia > Solirubrobacterales > 70-9 > VRUE01. Next base: position 982,679 of record CAWDEA010000002.1, on the reverse strand, counting down.
TCGCGCTGGTCGGCTCGATGGCGACCGACGACCCCGAGGGCTGGGAGTTCTTCCAGCACACCTTCGAGTACGCCGACGGCGACGACGACATCAAGATCCTCAACAACCTCAACAACGTCGGCGCGATCGAGGTCAACGCCTTCCAGTCGCAGTCCGACGTATGCCTGCAGAAGTCGATCCGCGAGGGCTTCGGCCTGACCGTCACCGAGGCGCTCTGGAAGGGACGCCCGACCGTGGCCGGCAACGTCGGCGGCATCCCGCTGCAGATCGCCAACGGCGAGAGCGGCTTCCTCGTCGACTCCCCCGAGGAGTGCGCGCAGCGATGCCTGGAGATCCTCGCCGACCCGGAGCTGGGCAAGCGCCTCGGGCGCGCCGGCAAGGAACACGCCCGCCAGGAGTTCCTCTCGCCGCGGCTGCTGCGCGACTGGATGGAACTGTTGTCGGAGCTGGGCACCTAGAGGTTGGGGTGTGGGGGTGGCGGGCGCCCCTCCCCAAAACGCTCGGCAGGAGCCTCGCTGGAGTGTTTTGGGGAGGGGCGCCCACCACCCTCTCGACAGCACACAAGGTTCGAGAGCCCACGACTCGGAGCGCCGTCTCGGCCACCCAATCTCTTTTAAAGCTTGTGGACCCTGGCGCCGGCTTCGCAAGCTGGGCGTCACCCGGTGACGTGTTGGAGGGGAGCCTGGCCGTCCTCCAGACGAATGTCGCGAAGCGGCCTATGCAATCTGTGCCGGGGCGCGGCGGAGCCGCGCACTCCATCGCACCGCGCGCGAAGCGGGCGGTGCTCAATTCGACTGGAGGACGGCCAGGCTCCCCCGCCCCACCGAACGCCGGCCTTCCAAAAAGCCGGCGCCCTACCGCACAGGCTCGCGCAACTCCGCGATGTCGGCCAGCTGCTCGTCGACCCAATCGCCCGGGTTACGAGCGAAGACCAGCTCCTTGAGGTGCTGGGCTCGGAGGCGACGCTCCTCCGGGTCCATCGTCAGCGCCCGGTAGATCGCGTCGGCCTGCTCCTGGATGTCGAAGGGGTTGACCGAGAGCACGCAGTCGGCCAGCTCCTCGTGGGAGCCGGTGTTCTCGGAAAGCATCAGCACCCCGTCGCGAGTGTTGACGGCCGGCGCCTCCTTGGCGACCAGGTTCATCCCGTCGAAGAGCGAGTTGACCATCAGCAGGTCGAAGTGCTTGTAGCGGGCGACCGCCTCGGGGAAGTTCTCATAGATCTTGAGGTCGATCGGCATCCAGTCGGTGGTCCCGTGGCGGTGGTTGACGACCGCGACCAGGGCCTCGATCCGCTCCAGGTACTCGGCGTACTCGGGGACGTCCTGACGCGAGGGCTGCAGGTGGGCGATGAAGGTCACCTGTTCGCGGAACTCCGGGTGCTGAGTGAGGAAGGTGTCGAAGGCGGTGAAGCCGCGCAGCACGTTCTTGGAGAGGTCGGCGCGGTCGACCCGGATGATCAGGTGCTTGCGGCGGCGTTCCAGCACCTCGCGCTCGGCGGTGGCGACCTCCGGCGACTCGGACACGCGGCGCAACCGCTCGGCGTCGATCGAGAGCGGGTAGGCGCGGGCGGCGGTCTGGCCGCCGGCATGGCGGACGACCCCGAGGTCGTAGTCGACGTCGGCCTCGAGCAGTTCGTCGCAGCAGCGCAGGAAGTTGATGCAGTAGTGACCCGTGTGGAAGCCGATGATGTCGTTGGCGAGCATGCCGCGGAAGAGCGCCTCGCGGATCCGGCCCGGCAGGATGCGCCAGCTGTCGGGCTGGGACCAGGGGATGTGGACGAAGTGGTGGAGGAAGGCGTCGGGGCGCTCGGCGCGGATCATCGCGGGGGCGGTGTAGAGGTGGTAGTCGTGCAGCATCACCAGCGGCCGCTCGCGGCCCTCGATCTGGCCCAGGACGGCCGCGGCGATGTCCCGGTTGACCGCCTGGTAGCCGAAGTCCCAGGCGTCGAGCTCCTCCTGGCGGATGTCCGGCGCATTGGAGAGGTCCCAGAGGTAGTGCTGGATGAACCAGAGGATCGGGTTGGCGATCACGTTGTAGAAGCGGTCGTAGGCCTCGGTGTCGCTGCCGACCAGCAGCACGCGGTAGTCGATGCCGTCGATCGAGAGCTCGACCGGGCCACCGCGTTCCTCGGAGACGGCGACGTCCTCGTCGGTCATCGCCGAGGCGATCCAGAGCGCGTCGCGGTGGGAGACGAGTCCGGACAGCGCGGTGACCAGCCCGCCGCCGCCGCGGCGCACGGTGCGCTCCCCCTGCTCGTCGAGCTCGAACTGGGCCGGGCCCCGGTTGGAGACGATTATCAGCGGGTCGCTGTCGGCCACTGCTGCCCAGCCTACCCCGAGGCCAGGCCACCCATGTCAATGCGGCGCAAACTCTTGCGAGCCGTCGTCTGGTGGGGCGGGTGGGGGTGGCGGGGAAACTTCGGGCGGTGCCGGCGGGACCGCCAAGGGTTCGGCGGCGTAGGCGGGCGGGTCCTGTCGCGGGGTGGGGGTGCCCGGCTTGCGCTGCGCGCTGCTTCGGGCAGAGGGACGGTGCACACCTGATTTCGAAGCCCCGCCCTCAGCAGCCTCCGCGCGGCGCCGCACACCCCCACCCCGCGCCACCCGCCCGAGATGCGGTCGAGCCCGAGAAGGCTCAGGCACGATCGGCGCTGTCTCCGCAGCCCGCGGCAGGCCGACGTCCGGGGGGAGCTGGGGTGGGTCGGAAGGCCTAAATAGCTCGGGACCGACCCGAATGACCACAAGCACGAGAGCAAAAACAAGCGCGCCTGCCCCGGCCTGCGACCAGCGGACCCTTAGCTTCATTGCTTCCTAAGGCTGAAGCCGGTTGGGTTTCTCCCCCCGGGCCTCGATGGCGAGGGTCGGGTGCCGCTGCCCGCGGCTTGTACTTTTCCGCCCCCGACCACGTTGGGGCACCGCCCTACCTGCATGCGGAAAAGTTGAGCGGGCAGTGGTACCCGACCCTCGCCCCCTCCCCGCTATAGTCCCTCGCCGCCTTTGGCTTCTGCACGCGAATACGAGTTGGTCTTGATGCTCGACCCCGGGCAGGACGAGCCTGCGCGCGACGCGCTCGCTCAGGACGCCCGTGGCCGGATCGAGGCTGCCGGGACGCTGAAGCACGAGAACAAGTGGGGCCTGCGCAAGATGGCCTACGAGATCGAGCAGCGCAACGAGGCCGACTACCGCTGGTTCCGCTTCGAGGGACCGTCGGAGCTGCTCGACGACCTCAACCACAACCTGAAGATCGCCGACGGCGTGCTGCGCTTCCGCATCTTCAAAGTCGACTCCAGCTCCCCCGTGATGGTGCCGCCGGCCGCCGGCGCACCCGCACCCGGGGCGTCGCGGGACCGGGGCGCCCCCAGCAGCCACCGGGGTGACGAGGACGCCGCTCCCGACGAGCCCGCCGTCGAGGTCGAGGTCGCCGTCACGGCCCCCGACGAGCCTGCAGCGCCCGCCGAGTAGCGCCGGTCGCTCGCAGCTACGCCCACGCGGGGTGAAATCGGCCCGCTGGCCTGGATTTGTGCGGAGATTGCGGGGCAAGGGGGGAGAGACGCGCCGCCTGCGCTCTTAGACTGGAGTTCAGGCAAGCGATTAGAGGAGTTGAGAGCCGTGGCGGCTTCGAACATCAACGTGGTGGTCATAACCGGAAACCTGACCAAGGACCCCGAGCTGCGCAGCACCGGCGGCGGGACTTCGGTCTGCGAGCTGCGGGTGGCGGTGAACAGCAGCCGCAAGAACGGGCAGACCGGCCAGTGGGAGGACAAGGCGAACTACTTCGACGTGGTCGTCTGGGGTGCGCAGGGCGAGAACTGCGCCAATTACCTCTCCAAGGGCCGCCCGGTTGCGGTCGAGGGCCGTCTCGACTGGAGCGAATGGGAGGCAAAAGACGGCAGCGGCAAACGCCAGAAGGTCCAGATCGTCGCCAAATCGGTCCAGTTCCTCGGCTCCCGCGACGGAGGGGGCGGCGGCGGCAACGGCGGCTTCACCCCGAGCAGCGACGTGCCGGCCGACTCCTCGGACTTCGCCGGGGCAGCGGCGGGTGGAGGCGGCGGGGACGACGACATCCCCTTCTAAGCCCTCTGGGCTCCGTCTCCTCGGTGCTGCTTCTGTAGGATCTTGCGTCCGATGGCCAGGATGGATTCAGGAGCAGCACCGCCGCGGCGGGGAAGGCGAGCGCCAGACCGCGCGCGTCCCCGCAAATACACCCGGATCAACTCCGAGGCGGTCGACTACAAGGATCTCAGTCTCCTGCGCCGCTTCCTCTCCGACAAGGGGAAGACGCGCGGGCGGCGGGTAACCGGCCTCTCGCGCAAGCACCAGCGACAGCTCTCGGTAGCGGTGAAGCGGGCACGCGAGATCGCGCTCCTGCCCTACGTCGGAGAGCGCTGATGGCACAGGCCATCCTGCTCGAGGATGTCGAGGATCTCGGCAACCGCGGCGAGCCGATCGACGTCTCGCCCGGCTACCTGCGCAACTACCTGATCCCGCGCAAGCTGGCCGCACCGGCAACTCCCGGTGCGCTGGAGGAGGCTCAGCGCCGGCGCGTGGCGAACGAGAAGGCCGAAAAGGCGCGGGCCGAGCGCGAAGCGCAGGCGGCTTCCCTGCTCTCCAAGACCGTGCTGACGATCCACCAGCGGGCGGGCGAGGACGGCAAGCTCTTCGGCTCGGTCGGAGCAAAGGAGATCGTCGAGGCGATCCGCGACGCGCGCGATCTGCGCATCGACCGCCGCAACGTCCGCCTCGAGCAGCCGATCCGCGAGATCGGCACCCACATGGTCGAGATCGAGATCGCCGACGGCGCGGTCGCGACGGTGAAGACGATCGTCACCGAGGAACGCTAGCGCCGCTCGGTCCGGCGGCTAGGCTTGCGAGGCGTTGACCTCGCGCCGCCTGCCAACCCGCATCAGCCGTCGCGCCAAGGCGAGGACCCGCTTCGGCTGGGCCCGCTCGGAGCGTGCGACCCTGGCGCTTGCCACCGTTGCGCTCGGTGGCGCCGGAGCGGTGCTTGCCGGCCAGTACGGCCGCATGCTGCAGCGCCGCTCCCACCAGGGCGGTGGCGATGGGCTGGTGGAAGCCGCCCCGGTCGCCGCACTCGACACGGTTGGGGTCGCGGTCAGCGGCTACGCTGACGCGCCGCGCAGCGAAACGGTCCTCTTCAACCTGCTCGCCGGCTTCCTCGGGTCCTTCGCGCTGGTTCGGCTCTCGACCTGGGGCATCCGCGACGACTGGTGGCCATTTCGCAACGTCAGCGTCGGCGGCCGCCACATCCACCACTTCGTACCGGGCATCCTGATCGCCTTCGCCTCCGGGACGACGGCGCTCCTGACCGACGACGACGCGCTGGAAGAGCGCCTCGCGGTCACCACCGGCGTCGGCATGGGGCTGACCTTCGACGAGGCTGCCCTGCTGCTCGACCTGCGCGACGTCTACTGGACCCGCGAAGGCCTGCTCAGCGTCCAGCTCAGCCTCGGCGCGACGGCGATCCTCAGCATCGCGATCCTGACCCAGCGGATACTGCGCCGGGGAGAGCGCCGCCAGGAGGCCGAGGGCCTGATCCCGCCCGCTCCCGTCGACCGAATCGATCCGCGGGATTGAGCGGCAAGGAAAGGGCGGCCCGCTGGGCCGCCCTTTCCATCCCCTATTCGTCCTGAGTCGAAGCGTTCGCTAGCCCTTCGGGGTGCAGGAGCGGACCACGCTGCCCGCCAGCCGGGTGCCGTCGCTGAAGACGCCGGTCCCTTTCGCGTTGAGATGGCCGTCGGGGCACTTCGCGAGCAGGTAGCTCTGCTTCTTGCCCTTGTAGGTGAATTTGCGGTCGACGTTGAGTTCGAAATTGATCGGCGACCCATAGCCGCCGGCGATCACCGGGATCGTGGCGACCGATTTCGTGCCGTAGCGACCGTTCTTGACTTTCGTGACCTTCACGGTCGTGACGACCGCCGCCGGCACCGGAACGGTGAGGAAGGCGTGGATGTAGAGCGTCGTCACACCGCCCTTGACGCCGCCGTTGAAGGCGACCAGCTTGCTCTTGGCGACGATCGGAGCCTGTTCGGCGAATTCGATCTCGACGTCGGTCTTGCCTTCGCCGACGATCGCGTCAGGGCACGCCTGTTCGGCATGTTTGGTGTCCTGCGAGTTGAGCTTTGCCGCGCTGCAGGTCGGCAGGCCCTTGGCGTTGATCGCGCCGTTCTTGTCGGTTTCGACGATGAATTCCCTCAGCGCCGGCGGGTGGCTGCCGTCGACGGTCTCGACCTTGCCGCTGATGTTGAGTTTGATCCCAGCCATCGTGCTCTTCGGCAGCTTCTTCGGCGTGAAGCCGCCGTTGACGGTGATCTTCAGATTCCCCTGCTGGACGACGACGGGCTTCTCTGCCGTCGCGATGCCCGCCAGCGCGACGGCGAGGGCCGCTCCCACGGCGAGTGTCCAAATCAAGCGCTTGCGCATTCGTCTACCTCTCTCCTTTGCGGCCTAGCCGTATCTGCCTCGGCCATAGAAAGCCTTGGTCTATCCCTCCAGCAGCCCAAATTACCAACATCGGCGTCTAGATAAACCCCGACATTCACAGAAAAGAGCGGCTTAACACGCCGGGTTCTCAGTCCTCGATCATCGAGAGCCGGGTCCGCTCGCGCTCCTCCGCCGCTCGCTCGGGGCCCAGGAACGGCAGCGTGATCCAGAACATCAGGTCCGGCAGCCGGCTTGGCAGGCGGGACGCGGCGCCGTGGAGGATCTCGCTGTAGAGCAGCTCGTTGACCCCGCCGGCAAGCGAGAGCGACGTTATGCCGGGAAGCTCGACCGAGGTCTCGGCCCGGCCGGCGTCGAGAAACCCGGTGAACTGGCGCAGCGCCGCGTCGCGGCGGGCAAGGGCCTTCGGCCCCGCCGCGAGCACCTCGACGATCGCGAAGCGCGCCTCGTCCGGATGCTCGGCGAGATCCTTCAGCAGCTCGCCGAGGCCGGTGGCGACGCGCTCGGCCCAGGGAGCGCCGGGCTTGGATTCGAACCCCTTCGCCGTATCGCCGAGCAGGTTGCCCAGCAGCACGTCGTAGGCGGCGAGGAAGCAGTCCTCCTTGCTGGCGAAGAGCTCGTAGAAGGTCTTCCGCGAGACTCCGGCCACGCCGATCACGTCGACCACCCGGGTCTCGGGGTAGCCACGCTCGGAGACCACCTCGATCATCGCCTGCAGGATCCGGTTGCGCTGGGATTCCGTCACGGTCTCCCGCGGCAACCCGTGCCGCCCCCTCGGCAGGCGCTCACTCAACCTAGCTGTGCGTCTACCGGAGGCCATTCCGAAACTGTAGAACAGAAGAGGTCCGATCGCGACTTTCTGTACCCGCGCGTCTCCCCCGCAATTTCAGCTTCGGGAGCGCGATCAATACAATTGCCGATGGTGACCGGGGAGGGGATACGCCGCATTGCCGCGCTTTGCGTGGCCGTTCTCGCTGCGGGAGCCATCTCCGCCTGTGGCGATTCGGGCTCGGCCACGACCGACACCTCGCCTGCAAAGGAAGCCGACGCCGACCCGGGCAAGGCAAGCAATTCCGACTCGACAGACTCGAGCGAGGGTGGGTCGGGGTCGCAGCAGGGTGGCGAAAAGTCGGGCGGCACGAAGGCGAGCGTCGATCCGGCGCCGCTCGAGGTTTCGGGCGGCGGAGCAGCTCAGTACCGAACCGCGGGGGGCGACAACAGCATCCAGAACTTCGGCGAGGAGAGCGACGAGGGCGAACTGGAGGAAGCGGCCACCGCGCTGCACGACTACCTCGTCGCCCGCGCCAACGAAGACTGGCCGGCCGCCTGTGCCAACCTTGCGAAGACGGTCACGGACCAGCTCGACGTGCTCGCGTCTCAGTCCAGCCAGCTCGAGGGCAAGGGCTGCGCCGCGATCCTCGGGGCGCTGACGCCACCTCTGCCCGCCGCGGTGCGACGCGAATCCACTGTCGTCGACGCAGGCAGCCTGCGTTTCGAAGACGAACGGGCCTTCCTCATCTATCGCGGCGCCAAGAACACCGAGTACGCGGTCTTGATGGAGCAGGAAGACGGCGCCTGGAAGGTCGGCTCGCTCGCGGCGACGCCGATCTCGTAATCTTTATTTCAATTAGTCGGTATTGTTTGATCGATGCCGAGGAAGAGCTTGAGGGCTGCCGCCATGCTCGCCGCGATCCTGACCGCACTGCTTCTGGGCGCATGCGGAGGCAGCTCGGAGCCGGCGGCGACTGGCGAACCGGCCGAATCGGGGGCACCCGCGTCGGGGGCCCAGCCGAATGCCTGGAACAACGTCAACGAGCCGCTGCGTGACGACATCCTCAGCTTCGGTGAGGAAGGCAACGAGGCGGAACTGGGGGAAGCGACGGCCGTCCTGCGCGACTACCTTGACGCGCGCACCGACGGAAACTCCATCGAGGTGTGCTCCTATCTCTCCGCGTACATGCTCTCCAGGGCCAAGGGAATGGCTGCGCGGCAAGGCGACCGGGGCTGCGGCGCCGGCATCGAAAGTCTGGAAACGATCTCTTCGGTAGACGAGATCGAAGGGTCGATCGAGGTCAATCCGACCAGCATTCGCCGTAAGGGCCCGCGGACTTTTGTCATCTATGAGGACGGGTACGGCGATACATACGCGATGCTGATGCGGCACGAAGAGGGCGCGTGGCGAATCCACGGGTTCGAACCCACGCGCCTCACGTGATGCAGAAGTTATTTTACTCAGTAAGATGATTTCGATGGCAGGGGGACCGCTGAAGACTTGGATCGCGCTCGGGGTCACCGTGCTGATCGCGATGCTGTTGGCTTCCTGCGGCGACGACGAGCCGTCAGCCGGCGGCGATCAGACTTCCGCCGCAGAGACGTCAACCCCCACGACAACCGAGGAAACCGTGGCTGACAGCGGAAGCGAACAGCAGATCCGCTCCAACGTCAGGATGGGTCCGCTTCACGTGAAGAACGAGGGCCTGGAGCAGTTTCGCGACATCGCCTACTACACCAGCCTGCACCACGGGCAGCAGTCGACCACCCCGGCGCTGGAACAGGCCGCCCGCGTCGTGCATGACTATCTCGTCGCACACGTCACCTATGACTGGGATGCGTCCTGCGCTCAGCTGGACGAACACGCGCTGGGGGAGGTAACGATCCTCGGTTCGCACTTCGAAGACGTAGCGGGCAAGGACTGCCCCACGATTATCGCCAAACTGCTCGGGAAGGTGCCTGCCCGCGAGACCTACGTCTCCAGCGAAGTGGATGCGGGGACCCTGCGGGTCAGGAGGGAAGGCGGCCATATCTTCTGGAGGGCGGGCGGCGACCCCTACACGATCAACGTGTCACGGGACGAGGACGGCAATTGGAAACTCGCCTCGATCCTGGTTCTCAAGCTCAATCGCAACCCCTCCTGAGCCGAGACTCGGCTCAGCCGAGCCAGACGATCTGCTCGCGCCCGGGGCCGACGCCGACCAGGCGGATCGGGACGCCGACGAAGTCGGCGATGTAGTCGAGATAGGCGCGCGCCTCGGGGGGCAGGTCGGCCTCGTTGCGGCACTCCTCGATGTCGGCGTCGAAGCCTGGCAGCTCCTCGTACTCCGGCTCCGCCGAGTGCAGGATCGACTGGTGGTAGGGGAAGGTGTCGAGGATCGCGCCCTCGCGCGAGCGGTAGCGCACCGCGACCTTGAGCGGGCCGATCCCGCTGAGCACGTCGAGCTTGGTTATCGCCAGAGAGGTCATCCGGTTCAGCCGCACCGCGTAGCGCAGGGCGACCAGGTCCATCCAGCCGCAGCGCCGCTCCCTTCCCGTCGTCGTGCCGTACTCGTGGCCGCGCTCCAGCATGTGGCGCCCCTGATTGTCGGAGAGCTCGGTCGGGAAGGGGCCGGCGCCGACCCGGGTCGCGTAGGCCTTCGCGACCCCCCAGACCTCGTCGATGTCGCCGGGGCCGACGCCGGCGCCGATCGTGGCCGCGCCGGCGATCGGGTTGGAGGAGGTGACGAAGGGGTAGGTGCCGTGGTCGAGGTCGAGCAGGGTCGCCTGGGCACCCTCGAAGATCACCGTGCGCCCAGCGTCGAGCACGTCCCAGCAGAGCCGGGAGGTGTCGGCGATGTGGGGCTCGAGCCGGTGCCCGTAGCTGACGTGCTCCTCGGTCATCGTGTGCAGGTCGAGGCGGGGATCCGGCGCGTCCTCGATCGCCTGCTCGGCGGCCTCGCGATCGCCCTCGCCGGCCTCCTTGCGCAGCTTGCGGCGCTGCACCCCGAGTTCGCGCAGCGCCTGCTGCTTGGGCTCGAGCGCCACCCGGATCTTGGTGCGGAGGATCTTCTCGTCGAGCAGGTCCTGGACGCGGATGCCGAGGCGCAGGGCCTTGTCGGCGTAGCAGGGGCCGATGCCGCGCCGGGTGGTGCCGAGCGAGAGCTTGCCCAGCTTCACCTCGCCCGCCGTGTCGAGCAGCACGTGGTAGGGCATGATCAGGTGGGCGTTGGCGGAGATCTTCAGGTTGCTCATGTCGACGCCGCGGCGGCGCAGACCGTCGATCTCGCCGAGCAGGATGCGCGGGTCGAGGACGACGCCGTTGCCGATCACGCAGGCCTTGTCGGGGTAGAGGATCCCCGAGGGGATCAGGTGGAACTTGAACTCCTCGCCGTCTCGGACGATCGTGTGGCCGGCGTTGTTGCCGCCCTGGAAGCGCACGATCGCGTCGGCGCGCTCGGCAAGCAGGTCGGTGACCTTGCCCTTGCCCTCGTCGCCCCACTGGGCACCCACGATTACTAGCCCTGGCATCGCCCGGGCATTGTGGCGGGTCTATCGGCTAGGCGACCTTGCCGTAGCGGCGGTCGTTGCCGAAGAGGGGAATTTCGTCGCAGATCTGGCTCAGGCGGGATACGGTCCGGCTGCCGATCTGCTCCTCCAGCTCCTCGTGCGGGAGGTTGGTCGTGACCAGGACCGAGCGCTGCGCCTCGTAGCGCTCGTTGATCAGGGCGTAGAGCTGCTCCAGCACCCAGTCGCTGCGCTTCTCGGCGCCGAGGTCGTCGATGTGGAGGAGGTCCACGGAGGTGAGGCGCTCGAAGAAGGCCAGGTAGGAGTCGCCGCCCGGTTCGGAGTCGTAGGTGCGGCGGATGCGGGCAAGCAGCTTCGGCAGCGAGTAGATCGCGACCGAGTGGCCGGCGGCGAGGGCCGCCTTGGAGACCAGCATCGCCAGCGTCGTCTTGCCGGTGCCGGTGTCGCCGAAGAGCCAGAGGCCGCGGCCCGCGTCGAGGCGCTGGTCGAGCTCGTCGACGAAACGGCGGACCTCGGTGACCGCGGCCTTGGTCTCGAGGTCGCGCGCCATGTCGGAGACCGGCGGCCGGTCGAAGGAGACGCCCCTGTAGCGCGGGGGGATGACCGAGGCCACTCCCCGGTTACGCCCCCGTTTGAGCCGCTGCGCCCGACACTCGCATTCGCGGGCGACGTCTTCGGGGCCGAGGATCCAGCCGGAGCCGTCGCAGACCCCGACGGTGCAGGCCTGTTCGCGGAACGGTTCGCTGCGCGCGATCGCCGGCATCAGAACTCAGGCCCCGAGGTGGCGAGATCCTCCATCGGCGGCCCTTCTCCTGCCGGCTGCTCGATCGGCCGCTCCTGGCCGGCGAAGTCGGCGAACTTCGGAAAGCGGTCGAGGAAGACGAGCTTCGGCGTGCCGATCGGCCCGTTCCTATGCTTGGCGATGATCAGGTCGGCGAGGCCGTCCGGCTCTTCGTCGGGATCGCGGTAGTAGTCCTCGCGAAAGAGGAAAGCCACGACGTCGGCGTCCTGCTCGAGGTTCCCCGATTCGCGCAGGTCGGAGAGCATCGGCTTGGGAGGGTGGCGCTGCTCGGGAGCGCGCGAGAGCTGGGAGATCGCCAGCACCGGGACCTCCAGCTCGCGAGCGAGGATCTTCAGCCCGCGGCTGATCTGGCCGACCTGCTCGACCCGGTTGGCGCGCGGGTCGTCGGTGCGCATCAGCTGCAGGTAGTCGACGATGATCAGGCCCAGGCCGCCCTTGTCCTGCTCCTGGGCGTGCAGCCGCCGCGCCTTCGCCCGCAGGTCGAGGACGCCGAGATCGGAGGAGTCGTCGAACCAAAGCGGCGCCTCCTCGAGCTCGTTGCAGGCGCGGACCACCTTCGGCCAGTCCTTCTGGGAGACCTGGCCCTTGCGCAGCTTGTCGCCCGAGATCCGCGCCCGGCAGGCGATGAAGCGCTGCGCCAGCTCGACCTCTGACATCTCCAGCGAGAAGAAGGCGACCGGCAGGTTGCGCTTGACGGCGACGTTTTCGGCGATGTTGGCGACGATCGCGCTGTTGTGGACGATGATGTCGTCGGCGACGAAATTGCGCAGACCCGGAACGTCGAGGTCGTAGGTCTCTTCTTCCCCGACGTACTCGACCGACTCGACTTCGTCCCACCAGATGTCGGAGTCGCAGAGCTCCTCCAGAGCCGGAGACTCGACCGCGGTCGTCAGCTCGCCGACCAGGCCCCGCGAAGGAGCGCGGGCGCCGACATGCCAGTTGTGGTTCCGCGGCCGGCCGGTCAGCTCGCTGACGTCTGCCCAGGATCGATCGCCCTTGGCGAGCAGGATATCGTCCCAGATCTCCGGCGGCAGAGTGTCGGTATTCGTCGAGCGAGGCGCGACGGCCAGCCGCTCCAAGACCTCGGCCTGCTTCTCCTCCTTGCCGGGGACCGGGATCAGCTCGCAGAACCTGCGCAGGCTCTCCTGCGACGTGATCCGAACCTCGCGGGCGACTTTCCCCGTGCCGTCGTAGACCGGCCGCTTCAGCGTCCTGATCGTCGCCACGATGCCCAGCCTCAGCAGCAGGTGCTGGACGTCGCGAGCGAGTCGCTCGCTGATCGTCGTGTAGCCGATCTGGGCCAGGCGATCGCTGCAGTAGACGTGTCCGTCGCAGGCGTACATGACGCCGAGGAAGCGGGCCAACTGCTCGTCGGAGAGGCCGAAAACCGCGTCGGGGACGAACTTCTCAGCGGAGCGAAGACCCATGAGGCCATGGCGACGCAACATTTGAGTCACCGGGTTCGGTGCGGATCCACGGTGTCCCGAGCTCAAGGAGGAAGCGCCCCGGGCCTGTTCACGAGACGGGCGGAATTGAACACCAAATGCGTTCGCTGCTATCTCGACGGTTCCCGCCACTCTGGAATCGGAGCCGTAGCAGTAGGCCGGCGTCTCTCCCGCGATCGACCCGTCAGCGATGAGGGCGCCGAGCAAAACAACCTCGGCATCGGGCAGCTCAACCGTGCGGCTGGGACGCGGCAGCTTGCGGGGCACCGCAATACGTGTGCCAGGCGAAATGTTGCCGAGCTCCTCCCATCCGGAGCTCGTCAGAACGGGGTGATTGGAAGTTGCTTCGGTCCATCTTCCGAGACGCGTCGTCAGTCGGTAGACCCGTTTACGGCCGTTGCGCTCGATTGCCGCGACCTTCGCCGGCTTCATTTGCAGATCCGGACCGAGCGAGGCAACCCAAATCTCTTCGCCGCGGCTATGCATGCGGAACAACTCGTCGACCCTTCGCCGTGCCCCCGTGTAAGGGTCATAGATCAGACTTTGTGACGAAACGCACTTTCCCATAGCGGGTCTGGCAGCCACGATGATCAGGTTCCCCGGCTGGAACCCACCCGTGATCGAGTCGATGTCTCGGAACCCAGATGGCGTCCCGGTCAACTCCAACTCGCCCGTGGAGAGCTTCTCTAGGCGGTCGACCTCGTCGTGGAGGATCTCCGAGAGCAGCTTGAAGTCGCTCGCCTGCTCTTTGTGGGCGACGTCGAAGAGCAGCTTCTCGGCGCGCTCGGAGAGCTCCCGCGGTTCGCCGTCGCGCTCGTGGACCCAGCCCTGGATCTGCTGGCCGGCACCGAGCAGGCGGCGCAGCAGCGAGTTCTGCTGGACGATCTCGGCGTAGTGCTTGGCGTTGCCGGCGGCCGGCACCTTGGCCGCCAGCTCGGAGACGTAGTGCTTGCCCCCCGCCTCCTCGATCTGGTTGCGCTGGGTCAGCGCCTCGGCGACGCTGAGCTCGTCGACCGGCTTGGAGGCCGCGTAGAGGTCGTGGATCGCGGTGAAGATCGCCGCGTGCTTCTCCAGGTAGAAGTCGCCCGCGTTCAGCTTCACCTCGTCGATCACCCGCGTCAGCGTCGGCTCGGCGACGAGCATCGCCCCCAGCACCGATTCCTCCGCCTCGATGTTCTGCGGCGGAACGTGGGCTGTGGGAGCGGATGCCATTCGATCTAGTTAAGGACTCGAAGCGGCGGAACCGCCCGAAGCTCAAGCAAACCAGACGATCAGCTGCTCCATGTGTGCCTCCCGTGCAAATACGGGGAAAGATTTGACATCTCTCGCGGCGGGCCCGCCGCGTCGAACCCGCGAGCTATTCGCTCTGTTCGAAGAAATGCTGGTACGTCGTCGCCGCGCCCGTCCTGCCGACCGGGGCGAACGGGCCCTGCTGGACGCAACCCGGGGCCGGGACTACGGCGGAATCTGTCTGCCCGCCGAAGGCGTATTTCTTCAGGTTGGTGAAGAAGGTTTCCGCGTTTTTGAGCAGCGTCTCCGGTGTTTCCGGGGTTGCCCTGTTCCGTTTCACCCGCGCCTGGAAGACTTCGTTGCTCGGCGTTTCGGGGTCGAGGGTCGCGGTCACGCCTGAGCTGCACTGGCGGGTATCGAAGCTGGGCAGGCCGGCGGCGAGCCCTTTCATCGCCACTGGCTGGCTGTAGGCGCTGGGACGGTTGCTCGTCAGCCGGCTGGGGTACGTGGCCAGCGACTCCGGGCTGAACGGGCCCATCGCGCGGATGTAATGGACCTTGACTCCTTCCGCATTGCTGGGCAGCGTGGCATTGGTCATCGCCGCGACGTTGCCCAGCGTCGCGGCCAGCTCGCGCTTGTAGAGGCCGAGGCCGGTGAGGACCGGGTTGAGGTTGCGGCCGAACGGGTCGATGGCACGCAGCAGCGGCGGGAACTCGTCGCGGAAGAGCTTGCGCGCCGCCGGGAAGCCGGTGGGGGCGCGCTTGATCACCGGGCGCAGGCCTTCGAAGAAGCCCTGCGCCTGCGGTGCCAGGTTGGAGAAGGCGACGAGGGTGGGCGAAAGCTCTTCGGCGACGGGAACGAGCTGGCGCATCACCGGGTCGGACTTGACGGCGAAGGCTTTGAATCGTTCCAGCATCAACCGCGACTCGTCCTCGAAGGTGGGGAAGGCGCGGAAGAGCGCTTCGATGTCGCGGTCGCGCTCGGCGGCCGTGCTGAAGACGGCGTTGGAGTTGCGGATCAGCCCCGCCAGCTCGCCCTGGCGGCCGCGCAGCGCCTCGAGCGAGATCGCCCCGTTGCGAAAGAGGCGGTTGACGGCGAGCCGCTGGCTGTCGAGGACGCGGAAGATGCGGTCGACCTGGGTGAAGGTCGGTTCGAGCTCGCCGAAGGCGTAGGAGAGGTCCTGGCCGCGGCCCTCGATCGCAACCGCGGCTTCCTGCTGCCAGCTCTGGAACGCGGCCCTGGTCTGCGGGTCGAAGGTGCGGAAGATCTCGTCGAGCTGGACCGATTCGGCGACCTGGGCCGGGCGCAGGGTGCCGCCGTCGGGCAGCGGCGGGCCGTCGCCGTCGCCCGGGGTGAGCTCGATGTAGGTCTCGGCGAGCAGCGTCTTGGTGCGCAGGATCGCCCGCGTGTCGCGCGGGATCGGGCCGTACTTGTCCTGGATCGCGACCTTGGCCAGCGCCTTCTTGCCGTCCGGGGCGAGGACGATGTCCTGCACCTTGCCGACCGAGACGCCGGAGATCCGCACGTCGGACTGCTGGGCGAGCTGGGTCGCCTCCCTGAACGGGATCTTGATCTCATAGGTCTTGGCCTTGAACGGCGTCGGGCCACCGAAGGTGATCCAGAGGAAGAGCAGGATGCCGAAGCACGACAGCGCGAAGCCGGCGATGACGAGGAGCTGGGTGGTGCTGGGGGCGCGCTTGCTCATTCTGTTCCCGGGCCGCAGGTTCGAGAGGGTTCCTGGGGGTCTGGAGCGATCGGAGGGAGTTCTCCCTTGCGCGGCACCCTCGCTCCCTGAAGCAGGGTCTGGAGGTACGGTTTTTGGGTGGTGAGGCCGTAGGCCAGGTCGGACCCGTTGCAGGAGATCAGCACCACGCCGCGCTGGATCGGCCCGGCGGGGTCGTCGAGGTTGAAGGTGGCGTTGAAGTTGTGGTTGAGCCAGGGCAGGTAGAAGAGGTAGCTCTGCCGCGAGCCCTTCGGCTTGAAGGCGAGTTCGTTGAGGAAGCCGTTGAAGCCTTCGAGCGACTGGCCGAAGCCGCGCACCGACTTCTCGAAGTCGGCGGCGCCCTGCTTGGCGTGGGTGAGCACGGGGCGGACTTCGCGGGTGAAGGGCCGGATCTGGTCGCGGATCGGCCCGGTCGTCTGCTCGAAGAGCCGCTCGTTGGCCCTCAGCGCCGGGCCGAGCGCCTGCGCCTGCGGGATCAGGTCGATCAGCGCCGGGCGCGCGGCGTTGGAGAACCGGTTGACGCTGGCGAAGGTGGTCTCCGCGGTGCCCAGGGTGGAGGGGAGCTCGTCAGCGTCTCCTGGATCGCCTGCTGCTGGTTGGCGAAGTTGCCCAGAGCCGCCTTGGAGGAGCTGACGAAGCGTTCCAGCTCCTTGTCGTGTCGGCCGAGCTCGGTCGTCAGCAGGCTGAAGCCGTGGATCGCCCTGGCGATTGCGACGCGGCGCTGCGCGACCGCCCGGTTGAGGTCGGCGGTGTAGTGGACGAAGGGCTGGAAGCGCCGCAGGGCGCCCGAGAGCTGGCGCCCACGGCCGCCGATCCCCTGCGCGCCGCCGGCGACGAGGAGCTGGATGTACTGGCGGGTGTCGGCGTCGAGCGTGGCGAGGAACGCGTCGAGGTTGACGTTGGGTTCGGTGCGCGAGAGCGGGAAGTTGTGGCCGTCCTCGATTTGGCCGTCGGCCCGGCCGGGATCGACCTCGACCGTCATGTCGTTGAGGTTGGTTTTCGGCCGCAGCAGCAGGTTCGCGTCGGGATGGATCAGCTCCATGTACTGGGGCTCGATGTCCATGCCGACGACGGCGTGGCCGTCTTCGAGCTCGACCGAGGACACCTTGCCGATCTGGATGCCGGCGATGACGACGGCCTGCCCCTGGCCCGGGGTCACCGCCTGGGCGGTGGTGAACTCTCCCGTCACGTGGGCGAACTCTTCGCCGACGGCGGGGATCCAGGAGGGCAGCGAGGCTTTCTGCTGGGTGAAGATCCAGAGAGTCATCACGATCGCGGCCGCAGCGAGAACGGCGATCGCGATCGTGTCCTTGCTGCGCCCGCGCGACTGGCGGGCGAGGGAGGAGCGGAAGTGCGACCAGCGGCTCATGGGCTCACCGCCGCCGGTGATGGAGCGCCAACCTGGCCGAGCGGGCCGTTGACGTCAGGGACAGGGTTTGAGTCGCAGCGCACGTCGGGCTTCTTCGGCGGGCGCGCCGCCAGCTGGGGCTGAGTGCCCGCGGGGGCGGCGATCGTCCGGGTGAAGAGCTGTCTGTCGGTGGTTAGGTTGCCGGTGGGGTTTGCGGTTTCGGCGAGCACGTCGCCGCCGCCGGGCTGCAGGCGCACGAACGGCCCGTTGCCGTCGAAGGTCTGGCCCCAGCCGGAGAAGTTGGCCAGCGTATAGAGGAACTCGCGGTAATTGGGGCCACCGGTGCTGAACTGGTCGGCGATCGTCTGGTTGGCGGTGGGGACCAGGACCCTGGACGTGCAGAGGCTGATCCGGTTGAGCTGGGGCAAGGCGATCGCCTTGCCCGCCTGGGCCGCCCCCGCGAAGCCGGGAGTGGCCTCGGCCAGGAGCTTGGCGGTGCCGCCGCCCTCCTTGCCCGAGAGGAGCGGGTAGGCCTGCTTGAGCCAGGGCTTGCCGGCGGCGATCCAGCCGGGAAGCTCTTCGACCGCCGGGGTCAGCTCGATCGCCCAGGCGCGCAGTGGCGGCAGGGTCTTGTTGAGGCTGACAAGCGAGCCGTGGAACTCGTCGAGGAAGGGCGCCAGGCGCCGGACCGTCGCGGTCAGGTTGGTCGACTGGGCCGCGAGGGCGCCGGTGAAGACGTCGAAGTTGACGATCAGCCCTTTGAGATCCTCCTCGTTGCGGGCGAGGGCGCCGAAGGCGCGGCCGGCGCCGGCGACGAGGCGGGAGAGGTCACGCGGCTGGGTGCCGAGCAGGGCATTGGTGACCTGTGCGCTGTAGCGGCCGGCGTCGCCGCCGTAGCGGAAGACTTCGTTGAGGGCCTCGGCGCCGCTCTTGCCCTGCACCTCGGGAACCTGGGTCTCGTCTTCGGCCGCCGTCGGCTCGTGCGTGAGCGCCGTGCCGTAGCTCTGCAGCAGGCGACTGAGGTCGGCCCGCACCGGCGCCTGCAGGGCGCTCAGCACCTCGTCGATCTGGACCCAGGTGGAGGTGTGGCTGACCCCGATCGTCTCGCCGCTGGCCAGCTCCCGCGCGCTCGGGCTGCCGGGCGCCAGGTCGACGAAGAAGTTGCCCTCGAGGAAGATCCGCGGCCGGATCGCGGCGAAGGCGTCCTCGTGGATCGGTCGGCCCTGGTCTTCGACCGTGAAGGTGACCTTGGTCGCGTTGCCGTCGCGGTCGACGCCGATCACGCGGCCGACGTCGACGCCGGCGATCCGCACCGGCGAGTTGGCGGCGATGTTGACGCCGTTGGAGAAGGTCGCCTCGAGCTGGTAGCCGTAGCTGGTGAACGGAACGTGGCCGGTGAAGGCCAGGTAGGGACCGACCGTGAAGATGAGCAGGAAGATGACCGCGATCAGGGCGTTGCTGGGCCGCCACTTGAAGCGGCTGTTCGTCGCCCCGGCCCTCGTGTCGCGCTCCGGCAGGCGTCCCATCAGCCTTCACCCAGCTGCTTCTTGGACTGGCCGGAGGTCTTGATGCCGTCGTTGCGCGGCGTGTTGCCGATCCTGGTCACACCTGCTTCATATCGCTCGTTGCCCGCCTCGCACTCTTTGGGCTGGCCGGGGGAGGCGGTGTTCGGATAGGGGTTGGAATGAAGGTGATTGGCTTTTCCGCCGCTGGAGACGAGGAACCGTTCGTCCTCCGGTTCGGGACTGTTGGCGGGGGCCGATGCGGCCCCGCCCTCCGAGTTCGGCCCGCTCGGCGCCTGGAAGGCGATCGCATTGATCCAGTTGCCCAGCGGATTGCCCTCGCTGGAGGCGCTGGCCAGATTGCGGAAGGCGATCGTCAGGTAGTTGCAGGTGGTCTGGGCGGGGCCGATGAACCGGATCGCCGGGCCGAGCAGGTCGTTGGTGTCGATCAGCAGGTCGAGGCCGTTGAAGACGCCCGGGGATTCCTGGAAGGCGAGCAGGGCATCCGCCGTCGGCGGCAGCTGGGCGTTCAGCTTCGGCGATTCGTTCAGCGCCGGGATGCCGGCGCGCAGCGCCGCGGCGATCGTCGGCGAGGTCTCGGCGAGCGCCGCTGCGCCCGGCTTCAGGGCGGCGAAGAAGCGTTCGGAGTTGCGGAGGAAGGGGCGCAGGGCTGGCAGGGTCTCGGTCGCCACGTCGAGCGTCTCGGGGCCCTTGGAGATCGTTTCCTGGATGTAGGGGCGGGCGACCCGCGCGAAGGCGGCGAAGGTGCGGTCGAGGGCGACGAACATGCTCGCCTGCTCCTCCGCCACCGGCGCCACGGTGGCGGAGAGGTTCTCCAGCGCCCGCCAGAAGCCGCCGAAGTCGGTGCTCGGCGCGACGAGGTTCGCCAGCGCCGGCTGCCCGCTTTCGAGCGCTTCGCGCAGCACCGCGAAGAAGGCGTTGAGCTGGGGGCCGCGACCGGCGAAGGCGTTGCCGAAGCCGGCCAGGCCGCGCTGGATCGAGAGCCTGGTCCTCTCGTCGAACATGTCGAAGAACTGGTCGATGTCGACCGGTTCGGGGCGAGCCGCCGAGAGCGGGATGGTTTCGCCGGCGGCGAGGCCCTCGCCGGAATCGCCGGGCACGATCTGCAGGTACTTGAGGCCGAGCGGCGATTTGGGCCGGATGATCATCGTCGAGTTGGCCGGCAGCGGCTGCACGCTCTTGTCGAGGCTGAGGCTGAGCTCGGCCGCAACCCCGCCGTCCCCCGTCTGCACGGGTACCACCTTCTTGACGACGCCGACGCGGGCGCCGCCGATCCGCACCTCGTTGCCCTTGACCAGGGCGTTGGCGTTGGGCACGCGGGCGGTGAGGTTGTAGGTGGAGACGAAGGGAAGGCCGTTGTTGGCGTTGTAGGCGAGGAAGACGGCGACGATCACGACCAGCACGGTCACCGCGCCGACTATCACCGGGCTGCTCGCCACTCCCTGTATGCCGCTGCGGTTTCTCATCGTCCCAGGAGGTAGTCGAGGAGGGCGCGTTCGCGAGGTGCCGGGAGCGGGCGGGCGGCGCCGAGCTCGCGGCCGTCGCCGAGATCGGGGGTCGAGGGGCCGGTCGGCGCCGAGGGCGCGAGGCTCGCCCCCGGAGTGCCGGGTCGGGCGAGGGTTCCGCCGGCGCGGCTCGCTTCCGCTTCTTCGAGCAGGTCGACCAGGCTCGCAGTGCCGATCGACGAGGTGCCGGCGTTGGTACCGGTGAAGTCGGCCACACAGCCACTCTTCGGAGCGATTTCGTATTCGATGCAATCGGCGAGGGTGACCGCGCTGCGCAGGAAGTGCCCGTATTCGTCGAAGCCGTTCGTCGTCGCGGTGCCGTTGTAGATCAGGTCGACGAGGTTGCTCCATCCCCCCGTTTCCCTGACGCTGGCGAAGAGCTCGGCCAGCTTCGTTGTCGGGTTGGCACCTGACTTGGCCAGGTCACGCGTCTTGCGGACGATCGGGTCGGCGGCGCGCAGGGTCGGGCCGGCCTCTTCGCCCGTCTTCCCGAGCGACTTCAGCGCCACAGTCGAGGCGGCCGAGAATGGCGTCAGCAGGCGCGTCGCTTCGGCGAAGGAGGGAGCGGCCTTGCCGAGGTCGACGAAGACCGGCGTGGCGGTGTCGGAGAAGCCCTGGAGGCTGGCCATCGTCGCCCGAAACTCGCGCAGGAAGGCGGGGAACTTGCGCAGCGAGGCTTCCAGGTCGGCCCCGCGCTCGGAGCTGGCTTCGGCCGCCGCCCCGGAGTTGGCGAAGAAGCCGGCGACGTGGGCGCGCTCGCGCGAGAGCGGCTCGAGGATCCGTTCGGAGTCGGCAGCGAGCTGGGTGAGCCGGTCGCGCTGAGCGTTGAGCGTGCCGATCAGGCGGCCGGCATCGCGCAGGACCGGGTTAGCCCGCATCACGGCCGCCTCGATGTCGGCGCCGCGGGAGGCGAGGCCCGCCCCGAGTTCGTTGAAGATCAGGCGGAAGCGCTGTGCGTAGGGCAGTTTGTTGATGTTGTTGATCAGATCCGGGTCGACGCTGGTGCTGTTGTTCTCCAGCGGCAGCAGGTACTGGCCCGCGCCGGGCTGGTCGTCGGCGATCTCCTTCAGCGCGGGCGGGGGCGGGGTGCCTGGGGCGCGGGGCAGTGTCGGCCGGCAGTCGACGAACTTCTCGCCGATCAGCGACTGCGGGCGGATGTGGCAGCTGGCGTCGCTGCGGAAGTCCTGAAAGCCGGGATCGTCGATCCTCATCGCGATCACGGCCTTGCCCGGGATCGCCTGCGGCTCGCCGCCCTCGTAGCTGTCGATCTCCCCCGGCCGGGTCACGTCGACGGACTCGATCTCGCCGACGTTGGCGCCGGCGACGCGGACCTGCTCGCCCTTCACCATGAAGCCGCCGTTGTCGAAGATCGCCCGCACCACGTAGCCGCTGTCGCCGCTGCCCCCGGATGCGAGCAGGACGACCGCGACGACCGCTGCCGCCACCAGCGCGCCTATGGCAAGCGTTCTCCTCACGGCCCCTGGGGTGCGTCATCGGGGTTGCAATCGGAGGCGGTCACTCCGGAGCCGGAGAAGGGCGGTTCGACGAAGGGGCTCGAGCCGTCGGCGGCGGGCTGGCTGCCGCCGCCCGGACAGCGGCGGGTGACCCCGGCCGCGCTGCCGAACACGTCGTACTGTTCGGCAGGAGAGATCGGTTCGAGCGCGGCGCCGCTGCCGGCGTATTTGAAGATGTTGAGGTCGGAGAAGCTGACCCGGGTGTAGTGGCCGTTGCCGTCGAAGGGCGCCGAAACCTGGCCCAGCTTGGCGAACCCGTTGAAGAGGTCGGGTGCGTAGGCGCGGAAGAAGTTGAGGTTCGGCTGGAAGCCGGCGATCGCTTCTTCGGCGTGGGGGAAAGTCCTGGAAGCCCGTTGCTGGACCGTGGGCAGCGCCGCCAGCAGTTCGTTGGCATCGTTGGCGAAGCCCGGCCGGGCCACGGTGAGGCGGAGGTTCCTGAAGACCGGCTCCGCCCTGGAGACCACCGGGCGCAGTTCGCGCAGGAAGGGGGCGAGGCCCTTGGTGGCGGTCGCCGAGGCTTCGATCAGCGGTTCGAGGTCGTCGAGGGCCGCCCGCAGGTTGACGAACGTGGTGTTCGCCTGGCGGAAGGTGGGAGGCAGGAGCGCGAGGCTGCGGCCGAGGGCGACGTTCTCCTCGGCGATCGCGCCGAACGCCGTGCTGGCGTTGGCGATCGCGCTGGAGAGCTCCTCGCTGCGTTCGGACACGGCCGTGCCGAGCCGGCTCGAGCTGACCAGGAACCGCGAGAAGAGCCGTTCGTCGGCGGTCAGTTCGCGGAACAGGGCGCCGGCCCGGTTGAGGCCGACGCCGAAGTACTTGAACGAGTCGCCGGCATCCTCCCCGCGCCCGGCGTACCAGGTCGCGTTACCGCGGATGAACTCGCCGAGAGCGCGGCGAACCGGCGTCGGGAACGTGTTGAAGAACTGGTCGATGTCGACCGGCGTGGTCGTCGAGGCGAGCCCCAGGGTCGCGTCGTCGCCCAGCGGCGGGTTGCTGTTGGGGCCGGGGCTGATCGAGACGTAGTGGTTGGCGACGCCCGAGAGCGAGGTGGCGCGGATCGTCGCCGTGGTGCCCTCGTGCAGCTCCTGTTCGACGCTCACCTCGACCTCGGCGAGGTTGTCGTCGGTGAGGTCGATGCTTTCGACCGAGCCGACCGGCTGCCCGCCGATCAGCACCTGGTTGTCGGGGACGAGCTGGCTGGCGTTCTGGAACAGCAGTCGGTAGCGGTGCTCGCCGTTGCCGCCGAGGATGACGACGCCGAGCGCGATCACGGCAACCGTGAGCACGGCAATCGCCGCGATCCGCGCGGGGGTGACCCCCCGGCTTTGCGCCGGGACTTTGTCCTCGCCTGAGGGTTTGGCAGCCACGGATCGTCGCTTGCGGTTTCCCCGGCCTCCGATCCGGGTTAACGGCTGCAGAATCGTATCCGAGCGACCCGCTGCCAAGCGCGGGGCGTGCAGGTACTTAACTGGAATTCAACGCGCTACTCTGGAACTGCGGCGGGTTAAGGGAACGGGAGGCGTTTTTGGCAAAACCGAAAAGGAGCGAATGCCAATGCGCAAACGTCTGACTCTTGCAGTTGCCATGGCGGTTGGCGTAGCCGTCACGGCCGCCGGCGTAGCCTCGGCCGTCCAGTCCCCGGTGCTTGTCGGCGCCGACGGAAACACCCAGAGCATCGGCGTCAACATCACGCCGAAGAACCGCTCGGCGACGAAGCCTGCGCCGGCGACGCTCGAAGTGACCACCGCGACCGACAACGCGACCACGCCGAACGGCGTGCCGATCCCGGCCGTGCAGGCGATTGTCGACTTCCCCAAAGGCGTGACGATCTACACCAAGGGCTACCCGACCTGCGACCCCGCCCTCCTGCAGAACACCTCCACCGAAAAGGCGCTCGAAGAATGCAAGCGAGCGAAGATCGGCAATGGCGAAGGCACCCTCGACCTCGTCGTCGGCGAAAAGGTCTTCCCGGTCGTTGCGGGGATGACGGTCTTCAACGGCGTGCCCAGCGGGGGCAAGCCGGTGATCCTGCTGCACCTCTACAGCCAGACGCCGGTCCAGACCACGGTCGTTCTCGTCGGCGTGGTCAAGAACTTCAACAAGCAGGGCTTCGGCCCGCGCCTCGACGTCGCGATTCCGCTGATCGCGGGCGGCCAGGGAGCGGTCACCGGCGTCAAGCTCAAGGTCTTCAAGACCTACTCCTTCAAGGGCAAGAAGCGCAGCTACATCAACGCAACCTGCCCGACCAAGAGCTGGAAGGCGCGCGGCGAGTTCGTCTTCAAGGACGGCGAATCCCTGACGCCCGGCGTAACCGGGAAGTGCACCCAGAAGAAATAGCGGCGTCGGTCAGACGTTGAGGCGTGGCAGCGCCCGCTCCAGCGGGCGTGGCAGCCACCAGACCCGCTCGCCGATCATGAGCATCAGCGCCGGCAGCAGGACGATGCGAACGACGGTGGCGTCGAGAATGACCGCGACGGTCAGCCCGATCCCGAGCTGGCTGACCGTCTGCACCGGCGCCCCCGCGAAGGCGATGAAGACGGCCATCATGATCACCGCGGCGCCGGTGATCACCCGGGCCGTCTTTTCGAGGCCGAAATTGACCGCAGCCGCGTTGTCTCCGTGCCTGTCGTAGTGCTCACGCATCCGCACCAGCAGGAAGACCGCGTAGTCGATCGAGAGCCCGAAGACGACGCCGAAGATCATCGTCGCCCCGACCGCGTTGACGTATGTGCGGCCGCCCAGCGGCCAGCCCTCGGGCACGTTGGTGAGCAGGGTGAGGATGCCGAAGGCGACCGCAACCGTGAGGAGGTTGAGCCCCACCGCGATCGCCGCCAGGGGCAGCGATCGCAGGACGAGGACGAGGATGAGGAAGGTGGCGAGCGTGATCGTGGCGATCACGTAGGGCATCCGGTCCCGGGTCACCTGGCTGTAGGTGTTGACGGTGGCCGGGCCCCCGGCGATGCCGGCTTCGACGTTTGCGTCCTCACTCAGCTCGGCGGCGTCCTCTTCGAGCCGCTCGTTGAGCTCGATCGAGCCATCCGTGCTGAAGTCGTAGCGGCTCGTCACCAGGAACCGCGCCGCCTGACCGCCGCCGCCCAGGTCGACCGCCTGGGACGCTGCCTCGCGCAGCTCGCCACGGGTGCCGTCGAGGACGGAGAGGACGAAGTAGCCCGAGTCGAAGATGCCCGGCGTGGTGCGGCGCAGGTTGTCGACCTGCCGGTTGAGCCTGGCGTTCTGGGAGATGACGCGAACCGTGGCGCCGCGCAGGCCCGCCTGCAGCGGGTAGGAGCGCGAATACGCTTCGCCGAGTCGCCGTTCGAGCTCGGACGTTCCGCCGGCGAGCTGGGTGAGCCCACCGGCCAGCAGGGCCGAGGCCGAGCTTGCTTCGTCGAGGCCGCCGGCAAGTTGCTGCGCTTCGCGGTCGAGGACTTCCGCGCCGTCGGCGAGCCTGTCGCCGCCGCGGGCGATTTCGAAGAGGCCGTCCGAGAGCTGAGTTGCCCCGTCGTTGAGGCGCTTGAGGTTGCTCAGCGTGCTCTGCAGCCAGTACTTGATCGATTTCGCGTCGTCCGCGTTCTGGTCGAGCCGTTCGGCGAGGGCGCCGAGCTCGGCGGGCAGCGTGCTGGAGATGGCTGCCGCCTGGCGGACCGCCGCCAGGGCGGCGTCGTAGTTCGGGTCCGTCTTGCCGACGGTCATGCCTTCGAGCAACTGCAGGGCCGCCTTCAGCTGTTCGTCTGCCGCCTGCGCCGAGGCCTGCAGCTGCGGCACCGTGCTCTGGGAGTCCTGCTGGAGCGACCTGGTCAGCCGGCGTGAGTCCGGCAGGACGTTGACGTTCAGGTTGGGGATCAGGTCGTGGGTGCCGAACTTGAGCGAGAGGCTGGCCGTAGCCGCTTCTTCCTGCGCTTCTGCCAGTTTCCGCGAGCCCGTCGCGAACTGTTCGATCGCATCGACCGCTTCCTGACCGCCGGTGGCCGCTTCGGCGATGCCCTCCGCAAGTTCTTCAGCCCCCTCTTCCGCACGGCTCGAGCCCTCGGCGAGCAGCCCGGCGCCGAAGGTGGCCTGCGAAAGCCCCTTGCGCAGGGCCGAGACCCCGTCCGCGGCGCGGCCGAGGTTGCGCCCGAGCCGATCGAGGTTCGCCAGCGGCCCGGTGTCGTCGTCGGAGGAGATCAATGCCGCCCCCCTCCGGCGCAGCGGTTCGACCGAGCGCGAGATCTGGCCGGGGCCGATCACGCTCTGCACGCCGGGTGTCTCGGCGACCTGGCGCTGCCAGCGGCTGAGGGTCGAGAGCCGATCGGGATCGGTGATCGTGCCGTCCTTGGCGACGGCGACCACCACGAACGGTGCGTCGAAGCCGGACCCGACCGAGTCCTGGACCCTTTCGGCGTCGACGCGGGCCGGCGAGTCGCGCGGGAGTTCGCCGACGGTGAAGGGGCCGGTCTTCAGCGCGAGCGCCGGTGCCGCGAGGACCAGCACCACGGCGCCGATCGCCAGCGAGACGGGGACCGGCCGGCTGAGCGCGGCGCCGACCACGGTCATCAGGCGCGAGCGCTCCCCGTTCGGAGCCGCCCCGATCCGCCAGCGATCGACGTTGGGCCCGAGCAGGACCAGGATCGGCGGACCGACGAGGGTCGCGACGACGACCGTGAGCAGGACGACCAGCGCCAGGGTCGCGGCCAGCGAGGCGAGCAGGGCGCCGGGGACGACGAACATCGCCACGAGCATCGAGAGGATCAGGGTGCTGCCGGCGAAGACCGTGGTGCGCCCGGCCGTGCGCCGGGTCGTCCAGGCGGCGGTGATTGGGTCGGCGCCTTCGGCGAGCTCTTCGCGGAAGCGCGAGACCAGCAGCAGTGCGTAGTCGACGCCGAGGGCGAGGCCCATCATCGAACAAACGGTCAGGGCGAGGGCGCTGATGTCGAAGAAGCCGGTGAGCAACGAGAGTAGCCCGCGCGAGGTGAAGATCGCGATTACGCCGAAGCCGAGCGGGATCGCGGCGGCAACCGGCGAGCGGAAGACCAGGAGCAGGACGATCAGGAGGATCGGCATCGCAATCAGCTCCCCCGTCTCGGCGGCGGAGATCGAGTCGTCCTGGATCGTTTTCGTCAATGTTGCGGCGCCGGTCTGCGTGGCCGAGACCGGCACGTGGATCACCTCCTCGAGCGTTTCGTCTACCACCGGCACCTTGTCCCTGGCCGCCTCGACGGGATCGACGTGGAAGTCGACGATGATCAGCGCCCGGCCTGGCCTGGGCCGCAGCTGATCGACCGAGCCACGGTCCCAGGGCGACACCGTGGTCACCATCGGGTCCTCGCGGAAGGCGCGGATCAGCTCCGGGCCCTGCCTGTCTATAGCGCCGGGCGGGCCCTCCAAGAGGATCGCGAAGATCGCGGTATCGCCGAAGTGCTCGCGCAGCATCTCGTTGGCGCGCGCGGTCCCGGTCCCGGGGACTTCCAGCGTGGCGGGGCTGAGCCTCTCCTCGAGGCTGAAGCCGAAGGCGGAGAGCGCCGCGATCAGGATCAGCGCAACCGCCAGCGCACGACGCGGATGTCGCAGCGACACCGGGGGACGGGCTTTGCCCTCGCGACTTCCGCGATCGCCGTCGCTCCGCCCCCTGCTCCTCCTCATGGGCACGCCCGTAGTTTGCCGGTCCAGGCGACGGAGCGGGGGAAAAGATGCGGAAGAGTCTGTTAAGGAACCGGCATGGGCCCACCGCGGGGCCGACGCGCTAGCCTGGCTAGCCAGAGGGCGATTTGAGGCGGCTACTGGGAATCGGGGCGCTCGTTGTCTGTGTCCTGTGCACGGGCGTCGCCGACGCTGCCCTGGTTCGGATCGAGAATCTGGTCCTCACGGCCGACGGCGGCTTCACTCCCCGCCTCCTTCCCAAGCGGTCCTTCGCCCCGATCGAGTTCGAGGCGCACGCGAACCTGAAGGCGGTCGACGGGGGGATCCCGCCTGCGGTGCAGCAGATCGTGCTCGACTTCGACCGCGACGGGAGGCTCAGCGCCGGCGGCCTCCCGACCTGCGATCCGGCGATCCTGGAGGAAGCCACACCCGCCGAAGCGCGAGGCCGCTGCCCGGGGGCGGTGGTCGGCAGCGGCAGAGTGGAGGCTTTGATCGCCCTCGGCAGCGGGCCCCCGGCCAGGGTCGGGTCCCCCCTGACGATCTTCAACGGCCCGCGCCGGGAGGGCCACGCGACCGCGATCCTGCACGCCCGCACCGCGGTCCCCACGGTCCAGACGTTCGTCGTCACGGTCCCGATCGAGCGGCGCGGCGGGGAATTCCGCTACCGCGCAATCGTCGACCTCCCACCGATAGCCGGCGGCCTGGGCTCTCTCACCCACGTCGACGCCACCGTCGGCCGGCGCTACCGCTTCGAGGGCTCCAGGCGCAGCTACGCCTCGGCCCGCTGCAGCGACGGGATCCTGCGCACGCACGGCCGCCTCACCTTCGCCGACACGACGATCATCGACGGCACGATCGAAAAGGCCTGCACGGCCCGGTAGAGAGCCGGACCTTCCTATACTTCCCCGCCCGGGGCCGTTAGCTCAGTTGGTAGAGCAGGAGACTCTTAATCTCAAGGTCGCTGGTTCGAGCCCAGCACGGCCCATCTCCGCGGCTTATTCGCCCAGACCTTCGCTGCTGCCACCGAGGCCGCCGAAGGGGTTCTGCAGAGCTTCTTTGCCCTGTTCCTTTTCGGTCTTGGCGAAGCGCTTCTTTTCGTTTTGCCACTGCTTGCCGCGCTTGCGCGATTCGGTGAGCTGTTCTTCGACCTGTTTCTTTTCCTGCCCGGTGGCCTTGGCCTTGGCCTTCTCGCCGGCCGCGTCGCCGGCCTTGAAGTCGCCGACGAGGTACTCGTAGGACGCGAGGGTCGTGAGGAAGCCGACGGCGGGACGGGCTTCGGTGGCGAGCCGCTGTGCGGTCGCCGCCCCTTCGACGTTGGTGACGATTTCTTCGATGCTGGTCCCCGCTTCGGCGAGCATGAAAAAGGTATTCGCCATCAGCAGCGCCCCGGACGGGTTCACCTCGTCGGTCTCCTCGAGATAGGCCTTCCAGATCCCGGCCGCCTGTTCGAGGTCCTCTCGTCCGTCGGCGTTGAGCACCGGCGTGCCGGTCTGGGGGTTGACTTCGGTCTCGGCGTTGCCGGCGCCGACCCGGGCGCGGACGACGGCGAGCATCAGGTTGGGGTTGCTTTCGTCGCGGCTCAGCCTCGCTTCCGCCTCTTCGGCCTGTTCGTCGAGGATCTTGCTCGCTTCGGCACTGCCGCCGCTGCCGGCGAGGCTGCCGAGGTTGACCGGGCCGACGACGAGAAAGAGGCTGGCGCCCATCAGCAGCGCGAGGATCGCGTAGACGACACGGACGACGTGCTTCCGCCGTCCCCGGATGTCGAAAAGCATCCGTCGCTCTCCATCTGCCACTTCGAATCAGCGCTCCTGTGTTGAGGGCCTTGCCGTTCCTCCCACCGCCCTTGGCGTGCCAAAGGCGCGAGCGATCAAGATACTCAACTCGTAGAGAAGGAGGAGCGGCACCATCTCGATCAGCATCGAGACCGGGTCGACGCCGGGAAGCGCCGCGGCGAGCAGGGCGATCGCGAGATAGGCGTAGCGACGGTTGGCCGAGAGCTGGTCGACGCTGACGATGCCGAGCCTGGTGACGGCGAGAATGCCCAGCGGCAGCTGGAAGACGAGGCCGCCGGCGAGCATCGTGGCCGAGAAGAAGCTGTAGTAGTCGCGGGCGCGAACCTGGACGTTGAACTGGGTGTCGTTGAAGCCGAGCAGGAACTTGACCGCGGGCGGCATGACCACGAAGTAGGCGAAGAGGACCCCGATCGCGAAGAGGATCGGGACGAAGATCAGGAACGGCAGGACGACGCGGCGCTCGCGGTCGCTGAACGCCGGCAGCACGTAGGCGTAGCCCTGGTAGAGCAGGATCGGCAGCGAGAGGATCAGGGCGCCGTAGGTGGCGACCGTGAGGGTCGTCGTGAACGGCTCTGCCACCCCCAGCGTGAGCAGCTTCTGGTCGCCGGGAAGCGGTGCCGAGGCGATCTCCAGCAGCAGCTCGTTCTGCCAGAAGCAGAGCGCCAGGGCGACGCCGAATACGAGCAGGCAGACGATCACGCGGGTGCGCAGCTCGTCCAGGTGCTCGACCAGCGTCAGCCGGTCCTCGTGCGAAACCGGCCTCATCCGGGCCATCGCGGAGCCTCAGCGACGGTCGTGCGCGACCGTCTCGTCCTCGACACCCGACTCGGCGGGCGGCTGCGGCGGCTCGATCGCCTCGCGGCTCTCGGGCTCGTCGCGGCTGTCCCCGCTGACCGAGCCGCGGAACTCGCGGATCCCCCGGCCCAGGGAGCGTCCCAGCTCCGGCAGGCGCTTCGGGCCGAAGACGACGAGGGCGATGATCAGGACGATCGCAAGCTCAAGAGGTCCAACATTTGGCATCGACCCATGGTAACGGTCGCCCAGCGCAATTGGATCACGGCGAATTGGGTGGATCGCCTACCCAAAAATGGGGTTTTCTCCGGCCCTTGCGGGTAAGTGCGGGTTGACTCGCCCGCTCGCGGGTTCGATAAGGCAGAGATGAGACACACGAGCACCGGACAGACGAACACCGCACTGGGGCTTCACGTCTGCCCGCGTTGCTCCTCGCCGCTGGTGCAGCCGACCTGCTGGGAGCAGGCTGGCGATCGCGGGCACTGGCGCCTCTGGCGGCGCTGCCCCGAGTGCGAGTGGCAGCGCGACGAGGTCCACGGAGAAGCGGAGATCGACGCCTTCGACGAGGAGCTCGACAACGGCACCCGCGAACTGACCGGAGTGCTGAAGACACTCGCGCACGAGAACATGCGGTACGTCGTCGACACGTTCACGGCGGCGCTGGACGCCGACCTGATTACGGCTGACGACTTCAGTTAGGCCTCACGAGTAACGCTGGACTACGCCGTCGGCGACCAGCTCGAGTAGGTGCTTCTGCTCGGCGTCGAACTGGGCCTCGTTTAGCTTTTGCTTGGCCGCCGTGACCATCGAGAGGGCGCGGGAGCGGACTTGGTCCAGGGCGCCGGTTGCCGCGATTCGGTCGCAGAGGAGCTCGGCGCTGGCGGCATCCAGCTGGCGCAGTTCGACCTCGCGGAGGGACGGGTCTGATTCGGCGGCCACGATCAAGGGCAGGGTGACGGTGCCGTCGAGCAGGTCGGTTCCGCGAGCCTTGCCGGTCCGCTCGGGGGGGCCTGAGACGTCGAGGACGTCGTCGAGGAGCTGGAATGCGAGACCGATATCGGCGCCGAACGCGCCCAGGGCCTCGGCGTCGCAGCCGAGCAGGCAGGCGCACTCGAACAGCGCCCCGGTCTTCAGCCGGCAGCGGTCGAGGTAGCGCTGCTCGGACACCCCGGCGTCGAATGCGTCCTGGCGCTGGGCGAGCTCCCCTTGCGAGGGCGACGGAGGCGCGGGCGAGCAGAGCGATCTCGCGAGTGTCGCCGTGGGTGGCGAGGAGGGCGAAGGCGCGGGAGAAGAGCAGGTCCCCGACCGCCACGGCACGGTCGCGCCCAGACGTTGCGGCGACGGTCGGCAGGCCTCGTCGCAACGGCGCGTCGTCGAGGACGTCGTCGTGGACGAGGGTCGCCATATGGACGAGCTCGATCGCGGCGGCGGCGCGCACCGCTGTCTCTCCCCCCTTTTCACCAGCGCAGAGCAGTACGAGGAGGGGGCGCAGACGCTTGCCCCCCGCGGCAAGCGTCGCGGCGGCCTCGGCCCCCAGGCGCTCGCCGTGATCGCGCCCCTGCTCGCGCAGCAGATCCTCCACCCCGCCGAGGCGGGACGGCAGCCAGCGGCTCGACGCGTCGAGGACCGCCGTGACGGGAGGCGGTACGGCGGAGGGGCGGGTCACCCGAGGACGCCGCTGTGGATCGCGATGATCCCCCCGGCGAGAACGGTCCAGCGGATGCGCTCCAGCCCGGCGGCGTCCATCATCTCCGCCAGGCGGAGGGGCGGCGGGAAGCTGCGCACCGACTCGGGCAGGTAGGAGTAGGCCTCCGCGTCGCCGGAGAAAGCGCCGAGCAGCGGCACGGCACGGTTGAACCAGAGCGAGTAGAAGGTCGAGAGCGGCGGCCGGGTCGGCTGGGTGATCTCGAGGATCACCAGCCGCCCCCCGGGACGCAGGACGCGAGTCATCTCGCGCAGGCCGCGATCGAGGTCGGCGAGGTTGCGGACTCCGAAGCCGACCGTGACGGCATCGAAGCGGCCGGCGTCGTAGGGGAGGCGGAGGGCGTCCGCCCACTCGAAGCGCACACCGGTGGCCTCCCGCGCGCGGGCCTTCTCCCGCGCCAGGTCGAGCATCGGCTCGGAGAAGTCGCAGCCGACGACGTGCCCTCCGGGCGTGACCCGGCCGGCCAGCTCGAGAGCGAGGTCCCCGGTGCCGCAGCAGACGTCGAGAACCGAGTCTCCCGGCAGGAGCTTTGCTCGATCCGCCGTTTTCTCCCTCCAGCGGTGGTGGAGACCCGCGGTCATCACCGTGTTCAGCAGGTCATAGCGACCTGCCACCCGATCGAACATGCGATTGACCTGTTCGGAGAACTGGGTCGATTCCCGCTGCGGCTGAGCGGTGTTAGCCATCGCGTACCAGTCTGGCAGCTAGTCGAGCGACGACAGGAAGTCGGCCAGCTCGTTGAGCTTCTTCGGCGGCAGATCGCGATAGGACGGCATGATGTCGGGGCCGATTTCCACCGAGCGAACGATCGCCGCGCGCGGCACCCGTTGGGCGATGTGGGTGAGTTCGGGGCCGATGGTGCCACCGTTCTCGCCGATCTTGTGGCAGGCAAGGCAGCCGGCGCCGGCGACGACCTCCTTGCCGGCCTCGTAGCGCGGCGCCACTTCCATCTCGATCTCGGTCGGCGAGCCGCCGGTGGCCCCGAGGAAGGTGAGGTAGGCCATCGCGACGATCGTCATCACACCGGCCGTCGTCGCTATCGGACGGCGGATCGGGTTGCGCTCCGGGCCGCGGTCGTAGAAGGGCAGTAGGAGCAACAGCACCATGCAGATCGTCGGGATCCCGATCGTCGCGATCGGGACCAGCTCCGGCGGCTTGATCACGCGCAGGAGCTCGAAGAGGAAGAAGAAGTACCACTCGGGACGCGGCACGTAGGTGGTCGAGGTTGGGTCCGCCTTGGGCCCCTGCTCGGCGCCGAGGACGATCGACATGGCGATGACCACGGCGACGACGATCAGCGCCATCGCCGAGTCCTTGAGCACCGCGTAGGGGAAGAAGGGCTTGCCCTTCTTCTTCAGCAGCTCGTACTCCTCGAGATATGCCTGCTTGTCGGCGGGCTTCATCCGTCGGACCCGTTGGAGCTGGCGTTCAACTGGGAGACGGGCGCGGCTGCCTTGGGCTTCTCCGCCTTCAGCCAGGGCGGCGCCGTGGTGCCCAGCTTGACCACCAGATACATGTGGGCGCCGATCAAGGCGATGATCGCGCCCGGGACGAGCAGCATGTGGATCGCGTAGAAGCGCGAGAGCGTCGTCGCCCCGAGCTCAGGGCCGGCGCGCAGGAAGTCGCTCAGGTACGGGCCGACGACCGGGCCGGTGCCGTTGATGTTGATGCCGACCACCGAGGCCCAGAAGGAGCGCTGGTCGAAGGGCAGCAGGTACCCGGTGAAGGCCATCGTCATGGTCAGGATCAGCAGCACGACGCCGATCACCCAGTTGAGCTCGCGCGGGTACTTGTAGGCACCGAAGAAGAAGGTCCGGCCCATGTGGAGGAAGATCAGGATCACCATCACGCTCGAGCCCCACTTGTGCATGCCGTGCACGAAGGCGCCGAGGAAGACCTCGTTGTTGATGTGCGAGATCGAGGCGTAGGCCTGGGTCGTCGAGGGCGTGTAGAACATCGCCAGGAAGACTCCCGTGACCGCCTGGACGATGAAGGCGAAGAGTGTCGCGGAGCCGAGCGTGTAGAACCAGTTGGTCCCCTTCGGCACCTTGCGGAAGAGCATCCCGGTGAGGAAGCCCGAGGCGGCCGTGCGCTGGTCTACCCAGGCAAGGACGTCGACCGGCGCTTCGACGGCGCGGTCGGCGAGCTTCTTCGCGTCGGTGGGACGCTCGGGCGGGGCGGTCTTCAGATCCGCCGGGGCGGCGCCCTTGGCACCGTTGCCCTCGCCCGGCTTGGCCGGTTTGCGGAGCGGTGCGGGAATCAGGGAGTCGAGCTTCATCGCCGGCTAGGCCTCAGCTGCTCGGTGGCGGGAAGGTGGACGGGCGCGGCGGGTACAGATATTCCCAGATGCCGCCGGTGAACTCGCCGGGGTCGCGGGCGCGGACAGGCTCCAGCTGCGAGGTGACGCTGTAGCGCGGGCCGACCTCGACCTGGCCGCCCCGGATGCGCGTCTGGAACTGGTCGAGCGGGCGCACCGGCGGGCCGCCGATCCGCTTGCCCTGGAAGTCGTAGACGCCGCCGTGGCAGGGGCAGATGAAGTTCCCGGCGGCCTCGACGTAGCGGACCGGGCAGCCGAGGTGGACGCAGCGGTTGGAGACCGCGACGATCTGGCCGGGCTCTTCGCCCAGATCCTTTGAGCTCTTGCGGATGTAGGCGGTGGTCTTGCCGGCGTCGCCGATCCCCTCGGTCTCGGTGAAGACGACCTGCCGATAGGTGTCCTCGACGAAGTCGCCGACCGGGCCGACCGCCTCCCAGCGCTCCTTGCCGCGGTGGAAGATCGGCGCGACCGCGAAGCCGACCGCGGGCAGGACGATCGCCGCGCCGGCGAGGCCGCCGAGGCCCTGGGCGGCGATCGTGAAGGCGTGCCGGCGCGTCATCGACTCGCCCTCGAAGTAGCCGGGGGGTTTCGGTTGGGGCCGCTCCGGCCGACCGGCCGCCTCGGCTCCGTTTTGCTTGTCCGCTCCGTCGCTCAACAGCTCACCTCAGGAAGCGAGGAGTCTATTGACTCGCGCCGCCTCGATGCTCGCCCCCGACCGCGGCGGCCGACAGGCGCCACAGCGCCGGCACCTCCTCCTCGCGCTCCTCCGCGTGGAGCTGGGCACAGCGGGCGATCAGATCGGCGAGCACCGCGACCGCCTCCGAGTCGCCGAGCGTGGCCAGCCCTTCGATCCCGAGTGCGTATAGGTAGTCGCCTGCGAGCAGGGCGAGGTCCTCGTCGTGACCGCGCAGCAGGCGAGGCTCGCCGTAGTGCAGCAGGTAGCCCTCGCGCACGGACTCGACCACCAGCGCGTACTCGGCCGGGTCCGATGCGGCCCGGGGGCCGGCGGCAGCGAGCAGGCCGAAGACCGGCTCCTCGACGGTCTCGACCACATACGGGGAGATCGGCGTGTCCTCGGCACGGAGCCGGGAGGCGAGCAGCGCCAGCGCTTCGCGGGGATCGGAGGGCTTCACGCTAGGGAGTCGGCGGCGGCTTCGAGGGTGCGGTCGATCGAGTCCTCGTCGTGGGCGAGGGAGACGAACCAGGCCTCGAACTGCGACGGGGGCGGGTAGACGCCGCGGTCGAGCATCGCGCGGCAGAAGCGGGCGTGGGCGTCGAGGTCGCAGGCCGACGCCGCGGCGAAGTCGGTCGGCGCCTGCGGCGCGAAGAAGAGCGTCGCCAGGCCCGGGGCCGAGGCGACCGAGAGCGGCCGCCCCTCAGCGAGGCGCTCCATCCCCGCAACGAGGCGGTCGGTAAGCGTCGCCAAACGCTCGTACGCAGCGGGGTCGAGCGCGCGCAGGGTCGCGAGGCCAGCGGCGGTCGCGAGCGGGTTGCCCGAGAGGGTTCCGGCCTGGTAGACGTCACCGGCGGGGGCGATGCGCTCCATCAGCTCCCGCCGGCCGCCGAGCGCCGCAGCGGGGAGCCCGCCGCCGATCACCTTGCCCATCACGGTCAGGTCGGGTTCGACCCCGTACAGCTCCTGGGCGCCGCCGCGGGCGACGCGGAAGCCGGTGATCACCTCGTCGAAGACGAGCAGAGCGCCGGCGTCGGCCGTGGTGGCGCGGAGGAGCTCCAGAAAGCCCTCGGCCGGCGGCACCACGCCCATGTTGGCGGCGACCGGCTCGGCCAGGACCGCAGCGACCGCGTGGTCCGCCAAGGCCCGCTCGAGCGCCTCGGGGTCGTTCCAGGGCACGACGACGGTGCCGGCGGTCTGCGCCGCGGTGACCCCCGGTGTCGCCGGGATCGCCAGCGTCGCCACCCCCGAGCCGGCCTCGGCGAGCAGGCCGTCGGAGTGGCCGTGGTAGGCGCCGGCGAACTTGACCACGACCTCGCGGCCGGTGACCGCCCGGGACAGGCGGACGGCGCTCATCGCGGCCTCGGTGCCGGAGCTGGTCATGCGCACCATCTCGACCGAGGGCACGCGGGCGGCGACCTCCTCGGCCAGCTCCACCTCGCCAGCCGTCGCGGCGCCGAAGCTGGTTCCGCCCGCGGCGGCGCGCTCGACCGCGGCGAGCACCTCCGGGTGGGCGTGGCCGAGGATCAGCGGTCCCCAGGAGCCGACCCAGTCGAGGTAGCGGTTGCCGTCGACGTCGATCAGCTCGCAGCCCTCGCCGCGCTCGACGAAGATCGGCTCGCGGTCGATCTGCCGCATCGCCCGCACCGGGCTGTTGACGCCGCCGGGGAGAACGCGCTGGGCGCGCTCGTACAGCTCGCCGCTACGCGTGTTCAGCTTCCCACCGGGCGTACTCGTCGGTGAAGTAGTGCAGGCGGATCTTCTTGTACTCGGTCGAGGAGTAGAGGGTGGCGCGGTCGTCGGGGCCCATCCCGCACTCCTCCGCGATCGAGTCGAGGATCGCGTCGCACTCCTCCTTGGAGCGGCCGTGGGCCATGGTGAAGACGCTGTAGGGCCAGTCCTCGTATGTGGGGCGCTGGTAGCAGTGGGAGATGCCGCGGAATGAGGCCATCCGGCCGCCCGTCTCCATGATCTCGCCCTCGGGCACCTTCCAGACGCCCATCCCGTTGGCCGAGAAGCCGGCCCGGCGGTGGAAGAGGATCGCGGCGACCCGGCGCAGCAGCTTGCGGTCGACCATCCCACCCAGGTGCGCGAGCAGCTGCTCGGTCGTCATCCCGACCTCCGCCGCGGCCTCGTCGTATGGGCGCTCGACCGGCTGCATCGGACCCTGAAGCGCGCGGATCACGGCGATGTCGCGCTCGTCGTAAGGCTGTGGCTCCAGCTCGCGGGGTGGTGAGGCCTCGACCGCGGCTGCCAGGGCGTCGGTGCCCTTCTCCATCTCCAGGTTCATGTTGATCTTGAACAGGGTCAGGGTCGGCAGCTGGCGCATCGACTCGGCGCCGGTCTCGCGCATCAGCACGTCGAGGGTGCCGGCCAGGCCGAGCTCGGAATCCGGCGGGGTGGCGATCGTGAACCAGAGGTTGAAGTCGTGGGTGCGCAGGTAGTTGTGCGAGACGCCCGGGTGCGCGTTGACCGCCTGGGCGGCGCGCTGGGGGTGCTCGGAGTCGACTTTGGCGGCGACCAGCATCGACTCGTAGCCGAGCGCGCGGGTGTCGAAGATCGGCGTGATCTCGCGGATGATCCGCTCGTCGAGCAGGCGCCGGGTGCGGGCGAGGACGTCATCGAGCTCGAGCTCCGCCTCGGAGGCGACCAGCACGAAGGGCTCGGGGTCGAGCGGGAAGCTCGACTGCAGCAGGTTCATCAGCCGCTTGTCGGTCTCGTCGAGCGGGATCGCGGCGCCGTCCTTGCGGGAGCGGGCCTTGGACTGTGGGGTCTTCACCGAAGCCAAGCTGCGGCCTCCTTCGCGTAGTAGGTGACGATCGCGTCGGCGCCGGCGCGGCGGATCGAGGTCAGCGTCTCGAGCACCGCGGCGCGCTCGTCGATCCAGCCCCGCTCGGCGGCCGCCTTCAGCATCGAGTACTCGCCGGAGACGTGGTAAGCGGCGAGCGGGGCACCCGTCGCCTCCTTGACCCGCCGCACCACGTCGAGGTAGGCGGTGGCCGGCTTGACCATCAGCATGTCGGCGCCCTCTTCCAGGTCGAGCTCGGCCTCGCGCACAGCCTCGGCGGCGTTGGCGGGATCCATCTGGTAGCCGCGCCGGTCGCCGAACTCCGGGGTCGACTCGGCGGCGTCGCGGAAGGGCCCGTAGAAGGCAGAGGCGTACTTCGCGCTGTAGGCGACGATCGGAACGCCGGAGTGGCCCTCCTCGTCGAGCTGGTGGCGGATCGTGCCGATGCGCCCGTCCATCATGTCGCTGGGAGCGACGGCGTCGGCGCCGGCCTCGGCGTGTGAGATGGCGATTTTGGCCAGCAGCTCGACCGTGATGTCGTTGTCGACCTCGCCCTCGCGGACGAATCCGCAGTGGCCGTGCGAGGTGTACTCGCAGAGGCAGACGTCGGTGATCACCGTCAGGTCCGGGTGCGCCTCCTTCAGCGCCCGCACCGCCATCTGCACGACCCCCTCGGGGTCGTAGGCCCCCGTGCCGGTCTCGTCCTTGGCGGCCGGAATCCCGAACAGCAGCACCGCCCCGATCCCCGCGCTCGCGATCTCGGTTCCCTCGGCGACCAGCTCTGAGATCGAGAACCGCTCGATTCCCGGCATCGAGGGAACCTCCTCACGGACGCCCTCCCCGGCTACGACGAATAGCGGCTGGATCAGGTCGGCGGGGGAGAGCTCTGTCTCTCGGATCAAGCCGCGCAGGCTCTCTGTACGCCGCAGGCGGCGCATGCGTGTTGCGGGAAACGGCATCGGGGGCGAGTTTAGGGGAGGGCTTGGAGAAGGGAACCGCCACAGCTCTCTCGTCAATGCTCAAGCTCAAGCGGTGCATAACAACCGGGAGCTGGCTGGCCGGATAGCGTTTGCGCCAATGGAGGCGGGAGCTGGGACAGGGACGGCCGTGATCGAGGCGCGGAGGCTTGTTAAGCGCTTCGGGGAGCGTGAAGCGTTGCGGGGGATGGACTTCGAGGCCGCTGCTGGGGAACTCGTGGCTGTTATTGGGCCTAACGGGGCTGGGAAGACCACGCTGCTGTCGATACTCGCGGGGATTGCGAAGCCCGATGAGGGTGAGGTTTACCTGCCCGAGGGGGAGGTTGGGTGGGTGCCTCAGCAGGCGGCCTTGTACCGGCGGCTGACGGTCGAGGAGAACTTGTTGCTGTTTGCTCGGCTGGAGGGGCATGCGGATCCGGGGGGCTCGGTTGAGGAGATGCTGGAGCTGACGGGGTTGGGCGATCGGCGGGGTGAGGTGGTTGCGCGGCTGTCGGGGGGCAACCAGCAGCGGATCAACATCGCGATCGGGTTGCTCTCGCGGCCCTCGGTGCTGCTGCTCGACGAGCCCAGCGTCGGGCTCGACCCGCGCCAGCGGGCGCGGCTGTGGGAGTTCGTCTCGGCCCTGGCCGAGACGAACGGCACGACGGTGATCTTCTCCACGCACGACATCCAGGAGGCCGAGCGCTACGGGGGGCGGTTGCTCGTCCTCGCCGACGGCGAGGCGCTCTTCGACGGCTCGCCCGACGGGCTGCTCGAGGCGGTGCGGCGTGAGGCTCCCGAGGCTGCAGGGCGCGACTTCGAGACCGCCTTCGTCGCCTTCCTCCACCACAGGGGGCACTGATGCGCTGGCTCCTGCTGAAGGACCTCCAGATCCTGCGCCGCTCTCCCCTGCAGGCGGTGCTGCTCGTCGCCTACCCGGTGCTGATCGCGGTTCTGGTCGGCTTCGCGATCTCACGCTCGCCGGAGAAGCCCAGGGTCGCCTTCCTCAATGACGTCCCAGCCGATGCGCGGGTCAGCGTCGGCACCAGGGAGCTGCCGAACATCGGCGTCAACGACCGCATCTGCGCCCGGGTCGAGTGCGTCCACGTCAAGAGCCGTGCCGAAGCGGTCGAGGAGGTCCGCTCGGGCGATGTCCTCGCCGCCCTGATCCTCCCCGCCAATTTGGTCAGCCGGATCAACTCCCTCTCGACGCCGTTTCCCAAGACCCCCGAGATAGAGGTGGTCGTCAGCGAGGAGGACCCGGTGAAGGCGCGCCTGGTCAACGACCGGATCGACGCGCTGATCGCGCAGGCGAATCTCGTGATCGCGCGGCGCATCGCGGGCGAGGGCGGCAAATTCCTCGACCTCGTCCTCGACGGCGGCGACATCCGGGTGATCGGCCAGACGATCGAGATCCTCGGCCTGCGCAACAGCGCCCGCATCGTCAAGTCCCTGCGGCCGGCGCTGCCGCCGGGCGAGCTTCGCGACTCGGTCGACAGGGTGATCCGGTTCACCACCCTGGCTCGCAACAACCTCGCCAGCGGCGCACCGCTGCTGACCCGGCTCGCCCAGCCAATCGCGGTCGACAAGGAAGTCGTCGATGGCTCCTCCCCCCCGCTCGACTCCTTCGCGATCGCGGTCTCCGCGACGTTCACGCTCGCCTTCGTCGTCGTCCTTCTCGTCGCCGGTTCGCTGGCGCTGGAGCGGGAGGAGAACGCCTTCCCCCGTCTCACCCGCGGACTGGTCTCCCACTCAGCCCTGCTGACCGAGAAGGTGGCGCTGGGGGTCGTGGTCGGGCTGGCGGTGACGTTGCTGATGCTGACCGGCCTGGCACTCTTCGTGCCCCTGCACTGGAGCCGCTTCGGGCTCTGGCTGGTCGCGATCCTCGCCAGCGGGGCAGCGCTCGGCGCGGCCGGAGCTGCGCTCGGCGCAATGGCTCGGGAGGTGCGCGCCGTATCCCTGCTCGCCTTCATGGTCACCCTGCCGATCGCCTTCCTCTCCCTGATCCCCTCGGGCGCCGTCGGCTCCGCCCTCTCCGACGCGATCGAGATCGTCACCGCCCTCTTCCCCTTCAAGCCCGCGCTCGACGCGATGACGGCAGCACTCGATCCCGCCGGCCCCGACCTGGGCGTCGCCCTCCTGCACCTGGCGGCCCTGATCGCCGCCTACGGCCTGCTCGCCCGCTTCGCGCTACGCCGGTTCGCCGCGGTCTAACCGCCCGTTATCCAGTTCACTCGGGCGGAGGAATGATCTCTCCCCCGGAAATCGTGGGAGCAGTGGGTCCGAATTTCGCTTCGACCGATTTCGCTTCGCCGATCGTGACCTGACAGGTGCCGGTACCCGAGCAACCGGCTCCGGACCAGCCTTCGAAGGTCGAGCCTTTGCCGGGTGTCGCGATGAGTTCGACAACTTCGCCTTCGTAGAAGGAGGAATCCATCGAGGAGCAGACCGTCCCGCAGTTGACCCCCGAGGGCAGGCTCTTGACCGTGCCCTGCCCACCGCCATCCTTGGTCAGGCTGAGGCTGTACTTGGGGTCTTCGCCGAAGAGCGCTTCGACGTCGTGCTCTTCCCCCATCGTCACTTCGCAGAGACCGGAGCCGGCGCAGTCCCCGAGCCATTCGACGAAGTGGAAGTGCTTGGACGGGGCCTGGTTGAGTTTGACTTTGGCGCCTTCCTTGAAGCCGGCTGTGGTGGTCGAGCAGTTGGCAAGGCAGAGGATCCCGCCTGGGTAGCTGGTCACCTTTCCGAGGCCGGAACCCGGGGCCTTGGAGACCGTGAGCTCGGGAGCCCCCACGAAGGTTGCGGTGATCGATTTGCCTGCGCCGCCCGTCACCGTGCACTGGGCGCCGTTGGTCCCGCCTTTGTCGCAGCCTTTCCAGCTGACGAATACCGCGGCTGGGTCCGCGATCGCGGTCAGCGTGACTTTTCCTTCGGGCAATTCCACTTCACAGGACGGTGGAGAGCAGATACCCCATCCCGGTACGTGGACCGTGCCGGGTCCTTTGATGATCACGGTGAGGGTGCCACCCCCTCCCTCGAGCAGCGCAGCGGCCGCACCTGGCAAAGCAAGCGCCAACGCCGCGAGGAGGACAGCGGCCACCCTGAATCGGGGGAGTTTCACAAGCTCAGGCTAGCTTGGGTTTTCAAAAAGGCAACAGGGAAGTCTTCGTAGACCCGCGTCCCGCACCCCAGTGTGGGGCGAGGTCAGCTCGCCGGTGAGAACGCGCGGCGGTCGAGCTGGGCACTCCGGGCCTGTGCCAGGTTTGGGTCGGTGACGCCGCTGAGGACGAAGGCGTCGATGCTCTCCTCCGGGCAGAGTTGCTGGCGGAGGCGCTCGAGCACCTGGGGCTCGCTCAGCTCGGCGAAGCGGCGATCGCGGGCGGGCACGGCCACCAGGGCGACCTCCTCCCCGTCGGCCAGCAGGCAGCCGTGGCGGCTGACGTAGGCGGAGAGCTGGGTCACCGGCTCGCCGCTGTGCAGCTCGCAGGTGGCGGTGTCGAGTGCGGTCAGCTCGTAGTTGGGCTCGGTGGCCGAGACCAGGCGCAGCTGCTCGGGCGTGAGGTGGATGATCGCCACCCTCACCGTGGTGCCGGGGCTGCGCTGGAGCGTCGCCGGGACCGCGCCGTAGGGCGCGAAGTGCGCCGAGTAGACAACGTCGAAGTCATGCAGCCAGGCCGGCTCGACCAGGACCGGGTCGGCGCTGAGGGCCAGCTTGCGGGCCAGCGATTCGGGCGAGGCGTTTGAGCCGTAGACGAGCAGCCGCGAGCGCTGCTCCCGGTCGATCTCGACCTCGGCCGGGTCGAGCGTGCGGTGACCCTGCTGCACGAAGGAGCGTGCCGGCACCGCGTAGGGGTAGCGCATCGCGCGCTCCAGGATCTCGCTTTCCTCGCTCACGCCTACACCCTTGCGCATTTCGCAGCTAGTGTCAGTCGTCATGCGAGTGCTCTTCATCGGAGACGTGGTCGGCGGCCCCGGGCGGCGCGGGCTGCACGCGGCGATGCCCGGGCTGCGCGAGCGCTACGAGCCCGAGATGGTGATCGTCAACGGCGAGAACTCGGCCGGCGGGATGGGGATTACCGAGAAGACGGCCAACGCGATCTTCGCGGCCGGCGCCGACGTGATCACCTCGGGGAACCACGTCTACCGGCACCGCGAGGCCTACGACTTCCTCAACCGCAGCGACCGGGTCGTGCGCCCGGCCAACTACCCCTACGCCAACCCGGGCCGTGGCTACACGGTCGTCGAGGTGGCCGGGAAGCGGGTCGGCGTGATCAACCTCAGCGGGGCGATCGGGCTGA
This sequence comes from uncultured Solirubrobacterales bacterium, assembly GCA_963801245.1. Classification (GTDB taxonomy): domain Bacteria; phylum Actinomycetota; class Thermoleophilia; order Solirubrobacterales; family 70-9; genus VRUE01. The sequence goes on along the minus strand of CAWDEA010000002.1, from coordinate 939,921 downwards.
CCGTCGCCCGCTCGCCGTTTCACGAGGCCGACAGCATCCTCGAGAAGATCGGGTGCGACTTCGCGATCGTCGACTTCCACGCCGAGGTGACCAGCGAGAAGGTGGCGATGGGCTGGCACCTCGACGGCCGCGTCGCCGCCGTGCTCGGCACCCACACCCATGTGCCGACCGCCGACGCGCGGGTGCTGCCGCAGGGAACCGCCTTCATCTCCGACGTCGGGATGACCGGGTCGCGGACCAGCGTGCTCGGCGTCAAGCCGGAGCTGATCCTCGAGCAGATGATCACCCAGATGCCGGTCAAGTTCGAGACCGCCGAGGAGGACGTCTGGGTGATGGGCGCGGTGGTCGACGTCAACGATCGAGGACTCGCCGACTCGATCGACCAGGTGATGGTGCCTGCTCCTGCGGCCTAGCTCGAAGCGGGGTTGGCACTCGGGACATCCCCTCCCCGAACTCGCGGGCTTCGCCCGCTCTGAGTATCCGTCCGTTGAGGGGATGTCCCGAGTGCCATTGCCACCAGCAGCAGGGGGTAGAACCAGGCGATGTAGAGGTAGAACCAGTGCTGCATGGTGAGCTGGAGGCCAATCAGAAGCGCCGCGCTCAAAGCACTGACTTGCGTGAGCTTCTTGCGCTTGGGGCGGAAAGCTAGGAATACGGAAAGGGCTCCCACGGCTGTGAGGATCGCTATGCGCAGCGGCTCGAGTCCAGCTACCTGACCCCAGATGCTGAAGGGCGAATCCCTTCCCGCCTGGTAATCGATCGTGCGCTCGTAGAAGGTCGGAAGACCGGGATCGATCGCGGGCCAGAGCATTACGGTGGTTGTCACAGCAGCGAAGGCGAGGAGGAATCGCCACCGCTTCCGGTCATAGGTGACAAGCATCGGGACCAGCACCAGGGGGGCGAACTTGGCAAACACGGCGAGGGCTGCCATAGCGCCTCTGGCGACCGGACGGGAGAGAACCAGCAGGGTGCCCAGCAGCAGCATCGCCACCAGGGTGTCGTTGGAATTCGAGAGCAAGGCGAAAGCCGTATAGGGATAGGCCGCCCAGCCGAAGGCGAGGGTGGCGCCGAGCTTGTTGCCTTCCGGTCCAGGGCGAATTCGACGGCCCAAGAGGATGAGAAGGGCCAGCGTGGCGAGGTCAAAAGCGACCGCGGCGCCGTGGGCGGCGGGGAGGTCGTCCCAGCTGCCCGCCCAGGGCCAGATCGCCTCGAAGGGGACGTAGGCGAGGTAGTTGACGGGGCCGTAGGTGTCGCCCTGGGAGACGTCCTCTGGGAAGTTGCCGTAGATCGGTTCCCCGTGGGCGAGGCGGTCGGCGCCGACCACGCCGGCGTATCCGACGTCGATCGCACCCGAGTCGGCCACGTTGAGCCCGACCCGGAAGCCGATCAGGAAGAGGGCGGCGACGAGCAGCCACCTGGCCGGCCAGACCGGGCGTATCCCGCCGCCGTTGCGTCCGCGCAACCCGATCCACAGCGCGCGGCCGAACAGGTAGACGAGCGGGACGTACTGGAGCGGAACCGAGACGCCGATCTCGGCCCGGTTGAAGAAGAGGTGCGAGACCCCGAAGCCGAGCAGGAAGAGGAGGTCGAGGTTGGCGAGGCGGCGCAGTCGCCTCCAGTCGACCAGGCCGAGGAGGAAGATCGCGCAGAGCGGCAGGAAGACATAAGGAGCGTTGAGCTTGTGGCCGAAGGCGCCCGAGTAGCCGCGGGCCATCTTCCAGGCGATCTGGTACCCGGTCCAGGACTCGCGCACCTCGCCCGTCGCCGGGTCGACGATGACCAGCGCAACCTGGTCGTCTCCGGCGAACCAGGCGACCTCCCAGTTGCCGTCGACCTTGGCGGTCGTGTGCTCGAGGCTCCCGTTGTCCTTGCGCTCCTCCACCACCTTCGGGTCCTGGCCGGCGCTGCGAGTCGCTGCGGAGGCGCTTACGTCCGCGCTCGCCGGCGAAGGGGCGAGAAGAGCCGCGGCGACCAGGGCCGCGGTGGCCCACCTCATAGCCCGAAGTGGCCCAGCACGACCGGCGCGACGTCGCGGAGCGCCCACTGGGCTCGCTCGGAGGCATCCGCCGGCCCGCAGCCGACGAAGAGCAGCGGCCCGAGCGAGTCGCCGGCGTGCAGCGATCCGTGGCTGCCGCCGCCGGCGTGGGTGATGCCGCCCCAGTCCACAGCCTCGTAGCCCGGCGCCAGCGAGAGCACGAAGTCCCCCGCGTGCGGAGCCGTGAGCGCGGACCAGATCCGGGCGAGCGGATCGGGGTAGTCCCGGCTCGCCAGCCGGCCGTCCTCGACCGTCGCCGCGATCGCGTCGAGGTCGCCCTCGAAGTCCCAGCGAGCGCCTCGCAGGTCGGCGACGGCGTCGCCGGGTCCGAAGCGCAGCCCTGCCTCTCCGCGTTCGACCACCGCCACCGCACCGTCCGCGGGCGCCCCCGGCTCCTCTCGAACCAGCGGTCTGCCATCCGCAGACTCGAGCCGGCAGACGAGGTCGACCCCTTCGAGCACGCTCAGCCTCGCCCGCACCGCCTCCGGGTCGGCCCGCTCCCCCGCCCCCGGGAGCAGGTAGACGTGGGCGGCGCGGCCGGTCGGGCTGACCGCCAGCTGGGCCCGGTCGGGGTCGGACTCCGACGGCCTCAGCACCGACCACTCGTGGCCGAGCAGGTCCGCCAGCGGCAGTCCGCGGTGCACCGGCGTCTGCGCGTGGTCGGCGAGCAGGACGACCGCGTGGTCGGCGAGGAAGGCGTCGAGCCCGCCGCCGGCCTCGACCAGCTTCGAGAAGCAGCGGTCGGCCTTGGAGATCGACTCGACGCTCGCCTCCGGTCCGTGGCGGTGGGAGTAGTTGTCGTTGTCGGGCAGGGAGAAGAGCAGGAAGTCGAAGCCGTCGCCTCTCGCCAGCTCGGCGGCGCAGCAGGCCGAGTACCCGTCGCGGGCGCCGGGGATCGAGGTCGATTTGCAGGGCACCTCGCTGCTCGCGTAGAGGTCGCCGTAGAAGAGCTCGGCGGGCCCCCAGGTGTGGTGGCGGAACTTCAGCTGCGTCGCGTCGACCGCCCGGCGCAGGAGTCCCTCTAGCGACACCTGGTGGCGGTGGCGCCCGCGGTAGGTGAGGAAAGGAGTGCAGGCGGTTCGCGCGCCGGCGTCGTCGAGCCGCTCGAACAGCGTCTCGGCAGCCGGGCTGAGGTGCGCCAGATTCATGTTGTAGACGAGGTCGTAGAGGACGCGGAAGATGCCGAACGCCCTGCTCGCCTCCATCGAGGAGCCGTACTCGACGTAGCGGCGCTCGAGCCGGTGGTACCAGTTCATGCCGCTGATCCAGTGACCGTCCGCACCCTGCCCGGTGACCATCTCGGCACAGGCGACCGGGGTCACCGAGGGGAAGCTGGAGACGCAGTCCTCGACCAGGACTCCGCGTTCGATCAGGGCACCGAAGGTGGGCGCCCGTCCCTCGGCAACGGCGCGGAGCAGCATGTCCGTGCGCAGCGAGTCGACGTAGGTGAGGACCAGCTTCTTGGCGAGCACCACCGCCAATCATCCTCAATTCGGGAGGGTCTCTAGCGCAGGACGCGGAGGCCGGCGTGTTTGCGCTGGGCACGGCGGCGCCGGGAGACGCCGAGCCAGGCCAGCGCGGCGACGACGAGCAGGACCGCCGGCTTGATCAGCAGCGCGATCGCGACCACGACGAGGGCGACGAGAGAGACCAGGAAGCCGAGCGCGCCGGAGCCACTTCCCTCGCGGCGCCCGGCGCCGCTGACCACATCGCTGACGATCAGGCAGGCGAAGACGGCCCCGGCCATGCAGAACAGGGCTCCGGCAACGGTGCTGACGCCGGCGGTGCTTCCGAGCAGGGCTCCGGCCACCAGGCCGATGATGCCGGCCAGGATCGTCATCCGGCCGCGGGCCGAGCCGTGCGTGCCGGTGGTGCCGGCCAGCATCCCGATCGCGATGCCGATGCCGAGCTCCAGGCAGATTCCCGAGAAAGATCCCACGCAGGAAACCTAGCTCCCCGGGCGAGCCGGCGCCAATTCGGCACACTGTCCCCATGCCAGAGCCGCCCCACCGGCGTCGCGCCCACGCCCGCAGCAGCGACCTGGAGCGGTACGCCGGCCTCTTCGCGGCGCGAACGCAGGTGATGCGCTCCTCGGCGATGCGCGACCTGATGGCGGTGACCGCGCGGCCGGAGGTGATCTCGCTTGCCGGCGGCCTTCCCGACACCTCGACCTTCCCGCCGCAGACCTTTGCCGCGCAGATGACGCGGATCGCCCAGGAGTCCGCCGCGGAGGCGCTCCAGTACGGGCCGACCGAGGGCTTCCGCGAGACCGTCGACTGCATCGTCGAGGTGATGGGCGCCGAGGGGATGCTTCCCGACCCCGAGGACGTGATCGTCACGACCGGCGGCCAGCAGGCGATCGACCTGATCTGCAAGGCGCTGGTCGACCCCGGCGACGCGGTGATCTGCGAGGCGCCCACCTACCCCGGCGCGATCCCGGTCTTCTGCAGCTACGAGGCCGACACGATCCAGGTCGAGTGCGATGCGGAGGGGATGCGGATCGACGAGCTGGAGGCCGTGCTCGAGCGACTCGACGGGGAAGGGCGGCGGCCGAAATTCGTCTACTCGGTGCCGACCTTCCAGAACCCCGCCGGCGTGACCATGTCGCTGGAGCGGCGGCGCAGGCTGGTCGAGCTGGCGCGCTCGCGCGAGCTGCTCGTCGTCGAGGACAACCCCTACGGCCTGCTCCGCTTCGAGGGCGAGGCGATGCCGCCCCTCTACCAGCTCGACGGCGGCGACTTCGTCATCTACGTCGGCACCTTCTCGAAGATCCTCTCGCCCGGCATCCGCCTCGGCTGGGCGGTCGCCCCGCCGCCGGTGATGGACAAGGTCGTGCTCGGCAAGCAGGCCGCCGACCTGTGCACCTCCACCCTGACCCAGTACTTCGTCCGCGAGTACTTCCGCGACGGGAACTGGCGCGAGTACGTCGAGAGCCTGGCCGGGATCTACCGCTCCCGGCGCGACGCGATGGTCGAGGCGCTTCGTCGCCACTTCCCCCCGCAGGCGACCTGGACCGAGCCCGACGGCGGGCTGTTCATCTGGGCGACGCTGCCCCCCTACATCGACACCGGCGACCTCCTGGCAAAGGCGCTGCGCGAGGACGTCGCCTTCGTCCCCGGCCAAGCCGCCTACGTCGACGGCAGCGGGCACAACTCGATGCGGCTCAACTTCTCCGCCGGGGACGAGGACGAGATCCGCGAGGGCATCCGCCGGATCGGCAAGGTGATCGGCGAGCAGGTCGAGCTCTACAGCGCCCTGACCGGCGAGCGACCGGCGGCCGCCCAGCCCAAGCAGGGGGCGGGCGAGCCGGAGCCCGAGAACGTCGTTCCGTTTCGAAAGGCCGAGGGCGCGTGAAGGTCGCGGTCCTCAAGGGTGGGAGGTCGCTCGAGCGGGGCGTCTCGCTGCGCTCCGGAGCCCGGGTCGAAGACGCGCTTGGCCGGCTCGGTCACGAGGTGCTCGCGCTGGAGGCCGGGGGCGACCTGGCCAAGCTGCTGAGCACCGAGCGGCCCGACGTCGCCTTCGTCGCCATGCACGGCATGGGCGGAGAGGACGGAACCGTCCAGGAGCTGCCTGGAGATCCTCGGCATCCCCTTCACGGGACCGGGCGTCGCCGCCTGCGTGCGCTGCATCGACAAGGTCCTGACCAAGCACGAGCTGCGCGCGGCGGGCATCCCGACCCCCGACTGGTTCGCGTTCAACGAGACGGCTTTCCGCGAGCTCGGTGCCGCCGACGCCCTCGGGAGCCTGGAGGAGCGGCTCGGCTTCCCGCTCGTGATCAAGCCCAGTCGCGGCGGATCGGCGCTGGGAGTGAAGTTCGCCGAGAGCGGTGCCGGCGTTCCCAGCGCCCTCGTCTCCGCCTTCAGCTACGACGACCGGGTGCTGCTCGAGCGATTCGTCAGCGGTCGAGAGCTGGCGGTCAGCGTGCTCGGCGGCGATGCCCTGCCGGTGGTCGAGGCGATCCCCCGGCCCGGCCACAGCTACGACTTCGAAGCGCGCTACGAGATCGGCCGCACCTCCTTCGTCTGCCCCGCGCAGCTCGGCGAGGGCGAGGCGGCCGCTGTCACCGACGCCGCCCTTGCCGCCTACGAGACGCTCGGCTGCGCCGGCTTCTCCCGCGTCGACCTGATCCTCGCCGAGGACGGCCCGCAGGTGCTCGAGGTCAACGCGATCCCCGGCCTCACCGACACCAGCCTCCTCCCCCAGGCCGCCGAGGCGGCCGGCATGTCCTTCGAGCAGCTGGTCGAGCGGATCCTGGAGCTGGCGCTGGCTCCGGCGAGCGTCTAGGAATCCTCGCCCTTGGCGAAGTCGTCCGGGGTGACCTCGTCGAGGAACTCTTTGAACTTGTCGACGACCTCCTCGGTGTCCTCGACGTCGTGCTCGAACTCGATCGCCGACTCCTCGATCACGTCCTCGTCGGCGAAGATCGGTGCCGAGACGCGGACGGCGAGGGCGAGGGCGTCGGAGGGCCGCGAGTCGATCTCCATCTCCGAGCCGTTGATCGAAACCGTGATCGAGGCGTAGAAGGTGTTGTCGCGCAGTTCGGTCACGGAGACCCGCTCGCATTTGGCGTCGAGCTGGTCGAGCAGGTCGGAGAGCAGGTCGTGGGTCATCGGACGCGGGGTCGAGGCACCCTGGAGCTTCATCAAGATCGCCGCCGCCTCGGGATGGCCGATCCAGATCGGCAGGAACTTGTTGCCGTCAACCGTCTTCAGCAAGACGATCGGCTGCTTGCCGACCATGTCGAAGCTGACGCCGTAGATCTGCATCTGTTGCACGAGTGGGCGATCCTGGATTCGAACCAGGGACCTCGTCCTTATCAGAGACGCGCTCTAACCAACTGAGCTAATCGCCCGCAGCCAAGCCGAAGGATAGCGGGGTGATCGAGGCCTAACGGCGTGTCCTCAGCGGCCGTTGCGGGCGAGCTTGCGGGCGAGCGCCAGAGCCTCGTCGAGGTCGCCGAAACGGATCTCGACCGCGACCCCCCCTCCCCTCGGCCGCACCGTGACCTCATGGCCGAGGGCCGACTCGAGCTCGTCGGCCGCGTCGCGAATCGCCGCGGCCTCCCCGGCCGACAACGCTGCCTGCGCACCGACCCGTCTCTTCTTTGGCTGGCCAGCCAGCTTGGCACGGTTCTCGGTTTCGCGAACCGACCAGCCCCCCCGGGCGGCGTCGCGGGCGAGCCGCCGGCGCACGTCGTTTCCCTCCGCTGCGAGAAGGGCCTTGCCGTGGCCCTCGCTGAGCTCTCCCGACTCGAGCAGCTCGAGCGCCTCGTCGGGGAGGTCGAGCAGGCGGATCAGATTGGAGACGGCGGGGCGGCTGCGGCCGACGCGCCGCGCCAGCTCCTCCCTGGAGAGGCCGAGGTCGTCGACCAGGGCCGCGCAGGCCCGCGCCTCGTCGACCGGGTTGAGGTCCTCGCGCACCATGTTCTCGATCAGGGCCACCTGGAGGCGCTCGGCCAGCTCCTGGTCGCGGACGACCGCGGGAACCTTGGTCAGGCCGGCCTTCTGCGCGGCGCGCCAGCGGCGCTCGCCGGCGATCAGCTCATAGCTCCCGTCGGGCAGGGGGCGGACCAGGAGCGGCTGGACGACGCCGTTTGCCTCGATCGAGGAGGCGAGCCCGTCCAGCGACTCCGGGTCGATCTTGGTGCGCGGCTGGTTCGGGTTGGGCTTGATCGTCTCGACCGGCAGCTCGCGCAGCTCGCCCGCGGCGTCGGCCGAGGCCTCCGGCAGGATCGCGGCGAGACCGCTCCCCAGGCCCCGCTTGGCGGCCTTAGCCACGGGCGACGAGCTCCTCGGCCAGCGCCCGGTAGGCGACCGAGCCGCGCGAGGCCGGCGAGTGCGCGGTCACGGGCAGGCCGTAGCTCGGCGCCTCGGCGACCCTGACGCTTCGCGGGATGACCGTCTTGAAGACCATTTCGGGGAAGTGCTGACGCAGTTCCCGCTCGACGTCCTGCGCCAGGCGGGTGCGCTCGTCATGCATGGTGACCAGGAGGCCCGACACCTCCAGCGCCGGGTTGAGCTCGCGGCGGATCGTCGCCAGCGTGTCGAGGAACTGGACCAGGCCCTCGAGCGCCAGGTACTCGGCCTGCACGGGCACGATCACCCGGTCGGCCGCGGTCAGCGCGTTGACGCTGACCGGGCCAAGCGAGGGCGGGCAGTCGAGCAGCGTGTAGGCGAAGCGCTCGCGCACCGGGCCAAGGCGCTCGCGCAGCCGGGTCTCGGAGCCATCCATGCGTGGCAGCTCTACCGCGGCACCGGCCAGATCGCGGTTGGCCGGCACGAGCCAGAGGTTGTCGGGGCCCGCCGGACGCGCCGCCTCGGCGACCGAGACGTCGCCCGTGAGGCAGTCGTAGGAGGAGGGGTGCATGTCGCGCTCGCCACCCAGGGCGACCGTTGCGTTGCACTGCGGGTCGAGGTCGACGAGCAGGGTCTGGGCGCCGGTGGCGGCGACGCAGGCGGCCACGTTGACCGCGGTCGTCGTCTTGCCGACACCGCCCTTTTGATTGGAGATCGCGTAGACAACGCCCATCCGGCCGCAGACTAGTAGACCCGTCCGCAAGTTCGCTCAGGCCGCGAGCTTCAGTTCCGGCTCGCGGTCAGCGACCTTTGCCAACACCCCCTCCAGGTCCGAGCGTGTGAAGGTCCACTCGAACGGGCGGGCAATCTCGGCATAGCGAGCCTGGAAGGCGAGCAGCCGCTCGGAGAGCTCCTCCAGGGAGCCGAAGTCGTTGGGGGTGAGCGCCTTGCGCTGCACGATCGAGAAGTAGAGCTCGATTTGGTTGAGCCAGGAGGCGTGGATCGGCAGGTGGATCAGGCGCAGGTTCTCGTAGGCGCCCTCAAGCCGATCGATTGAGGCCTGTCCTGCGTGCGAAGAGCCGTTGTCGACCACCCAGAACACCCGGCGGGCCGAGGCGTAGGGCTCGCTCGTCATCACTTCCTCGACCAGGCGGCCGAAGGGCTCGATCCCGGTCTTCTCCTCGACCCGGCCGAAGAGGTTGGCGTGGTGGACGTCCCAAGCGGCGAGATAGGCCAGGGTGCCGCCGCGGCGGTAGTCGAACTCGACCAGGGAGGGCCGTCCCGGCGCGGGTGCGAGCGTCGGGTGGCGGCGCCCCAGCGCCTGCAGCTGGGACTTCTCATCGGCGGAGATCACGTACTCGTCGGGTCGCAGGCGCTTTCCCTCGAAGCGACGCTGGTAGAGGTCGAGCACCGGCGCGGCCTTGCGGGCGAAGTCGGGGTCGCGGGGAAAGAGCCAGGAGCGCACCTGCCAGGGCTTGATCGCCGCGTCGTGCAGCCAGCGCCAGATCGTTGTCGCCGAGGCGTCGGTGACGCCGCGCTCGATCACCAGCCGGTGAAGCTCAGTGCGCGTGAAGCGCCCGAGCGGCAGGCCGTGCGTGGCCGGCAGCTCGCAGGCGATCGCCTTGACCTCGGCGACCTGCTCCGGGGGGAAAACGGCGCGGGCGTCCCGCGCGCTTCAGATCGGTGAGTCCCTCGAGCCGCTGGGCGCCGAATCTTCGTCGCCACTTGCCGACGCACTCCGGAGTGCAGTCCAGGCGCTCGGCGATCCACCCGTCGGTCTCACCGGCCGCGGAGTAGAGGATCATCCGTGCTCGCTGGACCTCGCGGAAGGGGCGGGTCTCTGAGCGAGCGAGGCGCTCCAGCTCGCTGCGCTCCTCCTCGCTCAGCTCGATCTCGATCTTGCGGGCCACTGCGGTGGTGTTCGTTCCCCGCCGCGGAGATCCTGCCGATCTGCCTGAACGTATTTACGGGCAGGCCTACTAGTGCCTATCCAGGTGGCCGCTTCTTGGCCATTCCCGCACGGCGCGGCAATCCGGCCGGCGTGGGACCGCTCTTGCGCAGGACGTGCAGGTGTCGGTGTTCGCTGCCGGCGAAGGGGCCGACGTGGAGGATCCGCTCGGGCCGCATCGCGAGGCCCTCGGCGGCGCGGGAGAGCTGCGCCTCCTCCTCGGGGTCGCGCTTTCCCTTCCAGGCGACGAGGACGCCGCCCTGCTCGAGCAGGGGCGAGGCGAGCTCGGCCAGGGTGGAGAGCCTGCCCACCGCACGGGCCGTGACGGCCGCGTAAGCCTCTCGCCCCTCGGCCCGCGCCAGCTCCTCAGAGCGGACGTTCAGAACCCGGGCGTTGCCGATCCCCGCGGCGTCAATCGCACGCCGGATGAACTCGCACTTGCGCCCGACGGACTCGATTAGGTCGACCTGGGTGCCGGGCAGCGCAACGGCCAGTACCAGCCCCGGAAACCCAGCTCCAGAGCCGATATCGGCGATCCTTGGTGCGCTCCGAAGGTCGGGGACCTCGAGGCCGGTGAGACTGTCGGCAACATGGACCTTCCAAGCCCGCGCCGGGTCGGTGACAGAGCTGACCGACGCCCGCTCGGTCTCGAGAAGCTCCAGAACACGCGCGATCGTCGCCCTCTGGGATTTGTCGAGGAAGCGGTCCGGTAGGGGTGAAGCGTCTTGTACTTTTTCGTCAGCAGCCATGGTCCCACCTGGACCGTAGCTCGAAAAAGTTAAGCGGAACCCCTACCGGACCGCTTCCCCTACTCAGACACAAGCGGAGCAACGACCACGCACCGCCGCGGCTCGTCCCCTTCGCTGTAAGTCTCAACACCCGAGCGGTCCTTCAAATGCTCGTGGACGACCCGCCGCTCCTGCGCGCTCATCGGATCCATCTCAACCGAGCGGCCGTCGCTCAGGGCCTGCTCCGCGGCTCGGTCCGCCCGCGCCGTCAGCGTCTCCCGGCGCCGCTCCCGGTATCCGGCGGCGTCGATCACAACCCGTTTCCTGTCCCTGAGTCCGCGGAAAGCGGCCTGGTAGGCCAGAAGCTGGAGCGCGTCGATCGTCTGCCCCCGTTTGCCGATCAAGAGCCCGTAGTCGTCGCCCCCTTCGACCGAGGCCGTGATCCGGTCGTCGTCCTCGACGATCTCGACGTCCCCCTCCAGGTCCAGCTCGTCCAGGACGCCCTCGACGAGCTCCCTCACACGCTCTGCCGGCTCCGCAGGCCAATCGGCAATCTCACCCATGGCGGGCAGTCTATTGGCGGGAGGGTGTTGGCGCGGCGGGTCCTGGGTGGGGGGATGCCCCTCGCCCGAACAAGTGCCGAGCTAATTAGCTCGGCACTTTGAGTATCCGTCCGTTCGAGGGGCATCCCCCCACCCACCAACCGAGCCAAAGAAGCTCGCTAAGAGACAGTCCCTGATTTCGGCGGGCTTTCTGAATGCGCCCCGGCACCGAGCAGCTCTGGACCGAGGCTCGCCCAGGGCTGGGACGAGAAAGCTTGGGCTGCCCGAGGGGGCCGGCGGGGAGGGGTCTGGGGACCCTCGCGAAGCGGCCCCTGCTAGGTGATTCTCAGCCGCGAAGCGGCTCTCGATTGCACCGCCTTCAGGCGGTGCTGGGGTCCCCAGACCCCTCCCCGCCGGCCCTCCTACCGTCTCTTCTTCTTTTTCCGCGGAGAGGGTGGCGGTGGCTTCGCCGCCTGGATCTCCTCCGGCGTGGCCACCTGGGGCGCCGGGATCAGCTTCTGGATCGTGTACTGCTGGCCGATCGTCCAGACGTTGGTGGTGATCCAGTAGAGGACGAGGCCGGCCGGGAAGTTGATCACGAAGGGAACGAAGATCAGCGGCAGGACGAACATCATCACCCGCTGGCTTTTGTCGGCCGTGACCGCCATGACCATCCCGGAGATCAGCTGCGTGCCGACGTAGAGGATCAGCAGTGCGATCAGTTCGCCGCCGGTGGCCTTTGCGGTCAGGTCGCTGATGAAGAAGAAGGAGGCTTCCGAACCGCACTGGCCCGCCGTGCACCCGATGTCGTCCGGGAGCTCGTTCTGCAGCAGGTAGAAGAGGGTGATGAAGACCGGCAGCTGCGCCAGCAGCGGGATGCAGGAGGCAAAGGGGTTGACTTTGTTCTCCTGGTAGAAGCGCATCATCTCCTGCTGCATGCGCTGGCGGTCGTTCTTGTATTTCGCCTGGATCTCTTTGATCTGCGGCTGAAGGGCCTGCAGGGCCCGCATGCCTTTCAGCTGTTTGTAGGTGAGCGGGATCAGCAGCGTCCGCGTCACGATCGTCAGCGCGATGATCGCGCCGCCCCAGCTGAGACCGACGGTGTCGTGGAAGAACACGAGGACTTCGTTGGCGATGTCGATCAGCGGCTGGAGGATGTTCGCCGGGATCATGTGTGCACCTCACCGTGGTGGCTGGCGGGGTCGACCGGTCCGACTCGCAGCGTGAAGCGGTCGGGGACCGGGTCGAAGCCGCCGTGGCTGAAGGGGTTGCAGCGCAGCAGGCGCCAGGCGCCGAGAACAGAGCCGCGCAGGGCGCCGAATCGCTGCACGGCTTCCGCTGTGTAGGCGGAGCAGGTCGGCTCGTAACGGCACCGGCGGGGCATCGCGGGGGAGATCCAGCGTCGGTAGGCGGCGATCAGAGCCAGGAGCGGCCGTTTCACGTGGAACGCCCTCCCTTGCCGCCGACCAGGGCCTCTTCGATGCTCGCACGCACGCCCGTGGAGCCCTCGCGCTCAACCAGGTCGCCGATCTCGGGTCGCGCCACCAAGACGAAGTCGTGGCCCGCCGGCAGCTCGCCGGACAGATCCCAAAAAGCCTCGCGCAGGACCCGCTTGACGCGATTGCGGTCGACGGCGCCGCCGACCTTGCGGCTCACCGAGACGCCGAGCCTCACTTCGTCGGCCTCTTCGCTCTTGCGGGGGAACCTGTAGAGGACGAGGTAGCGGGTCGCATGTGATGATCCGTCGCGGTAGACGCGGTCGAACTCGCCGCTGCGCGAAAGGCGGCGTCGTTTCGCCGCCATCTAAGGAGTGAGGCGCTTCCGGCCTTTGCGGCGCCGGCGCTTGAGAATCGCCCGGCCGCCCCGGGTGCTCATTCGCGCCCGGAACCCGTGGGTCTTCGCCCGCTTCCGCTTCTTCGGCTGATAAGTCCGCTTCATCGGCCGTCGCAGTATACGGATCGCTTTTCAACCTGCGCGGCAGCGGCGCCACAGGCTTTCTTCGGGATTTGCGGGCGCACCGATTTCGTGGCTGACACCCGTCGCTATGGTCGGCCGCTTGGTGGACGATTGCGTGGCGAAATCCGAGCTCGACCGTACCTGGGGGGAAATCCGGGAGCGCCTGCGCGCGTCCGTGCCGCCCTCCACGTTCCAGCTCTGGCTCGAGCCGGTGGAGCCCTCGGGCGCACGAGCAGGGGTCCTCTACCTCTCGGCTCCGGACAGCATCCGGACCTGGACCGAACGGCGCTACACGGGGCTGATCCGCGAGGCGCTGAAGGCCAGCGAATCCGACCTGACCGATGTCAGCTTCGCCGTGAGTGGCAGCGACGCCGAGGGGACCGGCCTTCGCCCCGATCTCGACCTCAACGTCAACTACACCTTCGACCGGTTCGTGATCGGCGAGGGCAACCGTGTCGCCCACGCCGCGGCCCTCGCCGTCGCCGAGGCGCCGTCGGAGGCCTACAACCCGCTCTTCCTCCACGGCCCCCCGGGTCTCGGCAAGACGCATCTCCTTGTAGCGATCGCCAACTACCTCGGCGCCTCGGCGCCCACCCTGGGAGTCCGCTACGCCACCGCCGAGCGCTTCACCAACGAGTTCGTCGCCGCGCTGCGCACGCAGGGTGCCGAGGAGTTCAAGCGCCGCTACCGGGACCTCGACGTGCTGCTCGTCGACGACGTCCAGTTCCTCGAGGGCAAGCGCCACACCGAGGACGAGTTCTTCCACACCTTCAACGCCCTCTACGAGGGCGGCAGCCAGATAGTCCTCTCCGCGGACCGCATTCCGAGCGAGCTCTCGACCCTCGAGACGCGGCTGCGCGATCGCTTCGAGTGGGGCCTGACCGTCGCCGTCGAGCCTCCCAACCTGGCCACGCGACTCACCGTCCTGCGACGTCTCGTGCGCGAGGCCGGAATCGACACCGAGGGCGATGTCCTGACCGAGCTGGCGCGGCGAATCGACGCCAACGTTCGCCAGCTCCACGGCGCACTCACCCGCGTGATCGCCCACGCCTCACTCACGGCGAAGCCGGTCAGCACCGAGCTCGTCGACGCTGTGATCCCCAAAACGGCGCGCTCGCACGCGTCCAACCCGGTCGAGGAGATCCAGAGCCGGGTCTCGGCCGCCTTCGGCATCTCCCGTGCCGAGCTCGTCGGCTCCACCCGCGCCGCCACCCCCCTGCGGGCCCGCCAGGTGGCGATCTACCTCACCCGGGAGCTGACCGACCTCTCGCTTCCCCAGATCGGCCGGCTCTACGGTGGGCGGGATCACTCGACCGTGCTCAACTCGATCCGCCGGATCGAAGCTCGGTGCGGAGAAGACGCCCGGCTCGCCACCCGGGTCGAGCAGCTCCGCTCTGCAATCCACAACGGCTCCACAGGCTCGGCCTGACAGCCGACGCCGGTGTAAGAATCAGTGCCCTTCCACAGAGCAGCCCACAACCCTCGAAGCCGTTGCCGAAGCCGCACGGCCCTCGTTCTCGCGCTTTTCAACAAGCCCTAATCCAACTCAAGAAGGCATCGATCACTTGAAGCTGACAACCAAACGCGATGAGCTGGTCGCCAAGCTCTCGATCGTCTCCCGCGCCGTCTCGACCCGCGCCGCGACCCAGTCGCTTTCGGGAATCCTGGTCGGTGTCGAGGAGGGCGGCGTCAGCCTTTGCGCAACCGATCTCGAGATGGGACTGAAGACCAAGCTCGCGGCCGAGGTCGACGGAGCCGGCTCGGTCCTCCTTCCCGGCCGGCTCTTCGCCGAGCTCGCCCGCTCGCTCGGCGACCCGACGGTGGAGATCGAGCTGCGCGAGTCCGAGCGCGACGTCGAGATTCGCAACGGCGGCTCGAGCTTCCACCTGCGGACCCTCCCCAGCGAGGACTTCCCCAAACTGCCCGACGAGGAGGGCGAGCCTCTGACGATCCCGGCGGCGCAGCTCGCCGCGGCCGTCGACCTGGTTGCCGGCGCCGCGTCCCGCGACGACATGCGGCCGGTGCTGACGGGGGTTCTGGTCAGCGCCAGCGGCTCGGAGATGACCATGGTCGCGACCGACTCCTACCGGCTCGCGGTCAAGCGGACCGAGCTCGAGCAGGAGATCGGCGGCGAGCTGCAGGCCAACATCCCCGCCCGCGCCCTGCGCGAGCTCGGCCGCATCGTCTCCAGCGACGGCGTCGGGTCGGTCTCGGTGGCCCTTCTCCCCAACCAGGCCGTCTTCAAGGCAGGGGAGATCCTCCTCAACACGAGGCTGATCGACGGCCAGTTCCCCAACTTTCGACAGCTCCTACCGGAGTCCTACGAGCACGACGTCAGGCTGCCGCGGCCCGAGCTGCTCGACGTGATCCGCCGCGTCAGCCAGCTTGCCCAGCGCAACGCTCCTCTGAGACTGTCGTTCTCCGCGGGCGAGCTGACCGTGGCAGCCTCGACCCCCGACGTGGGGGACGCCGAAGAGACGATGCCGGCGGCGTTCGAGGGCGAGCCGCTGGAGATCGGGTTCAACCCCGACTTCCTGCGCGAGGGCATCGAAAGCGTCGAGGGCGACGAGGTGATGCTGCGCCTGATCTCACCGCTGCGGCCGGGACTGCTCCAGCCGGTCGACAACGAAGACTTCCGCTACCTGGTGATGCCGATCCGCCTCAACGTCTGAGGTTGGCCGGGTGCTGGTCACGGCCGTCGAAGCGAGGCCGCTGAGGAGCCTGGCTCAGGCGCGGGTGGCATTGGGCCCGGGGATAGTCAGCCTCGTCGGCCCCAATGGGATCGGCAAGACGAACCTGCTCGAGGCGCTCTACTTCGCTCTCACCGGCCGCTCCTTCCGAACCGGCGACCGGCGCGACCTGATCCCGTTCGGCGAGTCCTTCGCCCGGGCGGAGGCGACGGTTCGCGACGACGACGACATCGAGCGCCACCTGCTCGCCTCGGTGAGCCGCACCGAGGGACGGCGCCACCTGCTCGACGGCTCCCCGGCCGATCCGGCCACGATCGCCCGCAACCGCCCGCCCGTCGCCGTGTTCGCTCCCGACCGGCTGGCCCTGATCAAGGGCCCGCCGGCGGAACGCCGGGCCCACCTCGACGGTTTCATCGCCGCCCGCTGGCCCTCCCGCGCCGACCTGCGCAAGCGCTTCGGACAGGTGCTCGCCCAGCGCAACGCGCTGGTTGCCCGCGTCGCCGCGGGCCGTGCCGCGCCCGGAGACCTGGATGTCTGGGACGAGACGATGGCCGCCACCGCCGCATCGCTCGTTGCGGCCCGGGCGGAGGCGGTCGACGAGTTGGCCCAACCCTTCGCGACGGCCGCCGAGGACCTCGGGATGGAGGGCATCGCGACGATCGAGTACGCACCCCGCGCCGCGGGGTCTGCCGAAGAGATTCGCACCGGCCTCGCCGAGCGCCGCGAAGCTGACATCCGCCTCGGCCGCAGCTCCTGGGGGCCGCACCTGGACGAGCTGAAGATCGAGCGCGACGGCCGCTCGCTGCGCCGCTTCGGATCGCAGGGCCAGCAGCGCGCGAGCCTGCTCGCCCTGATCTTTGCCGAGCGCGACGTGCTGCTGCAGGCCCGCCGGGTCGTGCCGCTGCTCCTGCTCGACGACGTGATGAGCGAGCTGGACCCCGGACGCCGGGAGCGGCTGGTCGAGAGACTCGCGAGCGGCGGGCAGGCGCTGATCACGGCGGCGTCGATCGAGTCCTTGCCGGAGCGCGCGAGCGGATCCGTCGTGCGGATGCCGCTCGTCCTCAGCGAAGCGGCGGCGGCGTGAGCCGCCGCAGAGCACCGCGTCCGGCTGCTTCGGCGCTGCGCGCCGCGCTCGACCGGGCCGCGCCGAAGACGCCCCTCGCCGCCCTCCAGGTCGCCTGGGCCGAGACCGTGGGGGAGCAGATCGCCGCCGTTGCCAGCCCTGTCTCCGAGCGTGCCGGGGAGGCCGTGGTGAGCTGCTCGGATTCCGTCTGGGCCCAGGAGTTGGATTTGATGCAAGGCCAGCTCCTGGAGCGCCTCGAGGAGCGCCTCGGAGAGCAGGCGCCCCGCAGTTTGCGGTTCCGTGTGGAAGATGACCGAAAGTAATTTAAATTATGGCGATTTCCAGGTATTTTTGCTCGGCTCAACCGGCCTTCGAGGGACCCGAACTGGTATCCTTATGTCAACTTGCGTTTCGGCCCCGATCCTGTGCGCCACGCGTCCACGGAGTCGGGGTTTTCTATGAGAGCGGGAAGGGACTAATTGCCTGAGAAGACGAAGACGACCGCGGCCAAGAAGGGTGGGTCGGACTCCTATGGCGCCAAGGACATCACCGTCCTCGAGGGCCTGGAAGCGGTTCGCAAGCGACCGGGCATGTACATCGGCTCGACCGGGCCGCGCGGCCTGCACCACCTGGTCTACGAGGTTCTCGACAACTCGGTCGACGAGGCGATCGCCGGCTACTGCGAAAACGTCCGCGTCGTCCTGCACCCGGACAACAGCTGCACCGTCATCGACGACGGCCGCGGCATCCCGGTCGACGAACTGAAGAAAGAGAAACGTCCCGCCGCTGAGGTGGTGCTGACCACCCTGCACGCCGGGGGCAAGTTCGGGGGCGAGGGATACAAGGTCTCCGGCGGACTGCACGGCGTCGGCATCTCGGTCGTCAACGCGCTCTCCGAACGCCTCCACCTGGAGATCAGCCGCGACGGCGCCGTCTGGACACAGGACTACGAGCGCGGCAAGCCCCAGGCCGACCTGGCGAAGGGCGCCGCGACCGGCGACCACGGCACCACGATCACCTTCCTCCCCGACGCGGAGATCTTCGACGAGCTCGAGTTCGACTACGCGACGCTGGCCGAGCGCCTGCGTGAGACCGCTTTCCTCACCCGCGGCCTCAAGATCGACCTGGTCGACGAGCGCGCCGGCGGTCAGAGCGACACCTTCCACTACGAGGGCGGCATCGTCGACTTCGTCGCCCACCTCAACGAGAACAAGGACCCGATCCACGCCAAGACGGTTTTCTTCGAGAACGAGACCGAGGACGGCCAGGTCGAGGTGGCGATGCAGTGGAACTCCTCCTACCAGGAATCGGTCTTCAGCTTCGCCAACAACATCAACACCCACGAGGGCGGCTCCCACCTCTCCGGCTTCCGCTCGGCTCTGACCCGCACGCTCAACGCCTACGCGCGCGGCAAAGGCCTGCTCAAAGAGAAAGACGAGAACCTCACCGGCGACGACGTCCGCGAGGGCTTGACCGCGGTGATCTCGGTCAAGCTCGCCGACCCGCAGTTCGAGGGTCAGACCAAGACGAAGCTCGGCAACCCGCCGATCGAGGGCCTCGTCAAGGAGTCGGTCAATCGCAAGCTGGGCGAGTTCTTCGAGGAGAACCCCGGCGAGGCGAAACGTATCGTCGGCAAGGCCGTCGATGCCGCCCGCGCCCGGCAGGCAGCGCGCAAGGCACGCGACCTGACCCGCCGCAAGTCGGCCCTGGAGAACTCGACCCTGCCGGGAAAGCTGGCTGATTGCACCGTCCGCGACCCAGCCCTGGCGGAGCTGTTCATCGTCGAGGGCGATTCCGCCGGCGGCTCGGCCAAGCAGGGCCGCGATCGCAACACCCAGGCGGTGCTGCCGCTGCGCGGCAAGATCATCAACGTCGAGAAGGCGCGGATCGACAAGGTTCTCTCCAACCAGGAGATCCAGGCGCTGATCACGGCGATCGGCACGGGTATCCGCGAGGAGTTCGACGTCAAAGAGGCGCGCTACCACAAGGTCGTGCTGATGACCGACGCCGACGTCGACGGCGCCCACATCCGCACCCTGGTGCTGACCTTCCTCTACCGCGAGATGCCCGAGTTGATCGAGAAGGGCTACGTCTACATCGCCAAGCCGCCGCTCTACAAGCTGAAGAACGGCAAGCAGGAGACCTACGTCGAGAAGGAGTCCGAGCTCGAGGAGCTGCTGCTGCGCGACAAGCTCGAGCAGATGGAGGTTGCCGATGCCGAGGGCGTCTCGCACAAGCTGACCCCGGCCCGCTGGCAGCGCTTCAACCGGCGGCTGAAGGAGCACGAGGGCTGGGCCGACTCGCTGCAGGCCGACTTCGGCCACGAGCTGGTCCGCTTCCTCGGCGAGTCGGAAGTCCTCGACCGCGGCGTCGGCTCGCTGGCTGAGGTGAAAGACGTGCTCAACGGCGAGGCCGGCTCGGAGGAGCTCTTCGACACAGAGATCGTCTCCGAATCCGGCGATGAGATTCTCGTCCGCGCCATCCACCGCCGCGACGGTCTGGCCAAGGCCTTCGAGCTCACAGCCGGGCTCTTCGAGTCGCACGACTACCGCCGTCTGATCGAGTCGCACACCGAGCTGCTCAGCCAGCTCGGTCGTCCCCCCTTCAAGGTCGCGCTCGACCAGAAAGAGCGCACGGCCGAGTCCTTCGCCGAGCTGCGCCGGATGGTGATGGAGCTCGCCCGCCAGGGCGTGACCATGCAGCGTTTCAAGGGCCTGGGAGAGATGAACGCCGAACAGCTGCGTGAAACCACGATGGATCCGAACACCCGAACCCTGGAGCAGGTCCAGATCTCCGAGGAGGCGGACTCGCTTACGGAAAAGATCTTCACCGACCTGATGGGCGACAAGGTCGAGCCGCGCAAGGCTTTCATCGAACGCCACGCGAAAGAGGTGCGGTTCCTTGACGTCTAGCGAGGGCCGTCGTCTCGAGGGACGGGTGATCTAGATGGAGGGTGCCGAAGCGCTGACCGGAGGGCGCATCGAGGAGCGCGAGCTGACGACCGAGATGCGGTCGTCATATCTCGACTACGCGATGAGCGTGATCGTCGGCCGGGCGCTGCCCGACGTGCGGGACGGCCTCAAGCCGGTGCATCGCCGCGTGCTCTACGCGATGCACGACCTCGCCCTGCAGCCCAACCGGCCCTATCGAAAGTCCGCCTTCATCGTCGGCGAGGTGATGGGCAAGTACCACCCGCACGGCGACTCGGCGATCTACGACACGCTGGCACGGATGGCGCAGCCCTTCTCGCTGCGTTACATGCTTGTCGACGGCCAGGGCAACTTCGGCTCGATCGACGACGACCCGCCGGCCGCGATGCGGTACACCGAGGCTCGCCTGGCTCGCCTCTCGACCGAGCTCCTGCGCGACATCGACGCCGACACGGTCGAGTGGGGACCGAACTACGACGAGTCCCAGCAGGAGCCGCTCGTCCTGCCGGCGCGCTTTCCCAACCTGCTGGTCAACGGCTCGTCCGGGATCGCGGTCGGCATGGCGACCAACATCCCGCCGCACAACCTGAGCGAGTCGATCGGCGCGGTCAAGGCCTACATCGCCAATCCCGGCATCGATCTGGCCGGCCTGATGGAGCACGTCAAGGGGCCCGACTTCCCCGGCGGCGGGATCATGAGCGCCGAAGGAATCGCGCGACGCCTATGCCTCCGGTCGAGCCTCGGTGCGGATTCGCGCGCGAGCCCACGTCGAGCCGCTCAAGGGCGGCCGCGACGCGATCATCGTCACCGAGCTCCCCTTCATGGTCAAGAAGGGCGGCGAAGGCGGCCTGATCACGAAGATCGCCGACCTCGTCCGCGACAAGAAGATCACCGGCATCTCCGACCTGCGCGACGAGTCCGACCGCAACGGCATGCGCCTGGTGATCGAGACCAAGCGCGGCGGCGACCCGCCCGAGGTCGTGCTCAACCAGCTCTACAAGCGCACGGCGATGCAGAGCACCTTCGGCATCAACATGGTCGCCCTGGTCGACGGGGTGCCGAGGACGCTCGAGCCTCAAGGAGCTGATCGAGCACTACGTCAACCACCAGCGCGAGGTCGTCATCCGCCGCACCCAGTACGAGCTGCGCCGGGCCGAGGCCCGCGCCCACATCCTCGAGGGGCTGCTGATCGCGCTCGACAACCTCGACGCCGTGATCGAGCTGATCCGCGGCTCGGCCGACACCGATGCGGCGAAGGCCGGCCTGATCGAGCGCTTCGAGCTCTCCGAGGAGCAGGCGCAGGCGATCCTCGACATGCGCCTCGCCCGCCTCACCGCGCTGGAGTCCGACAAGCTGCGCGAGGAGCACGAGGAACTGGCCAAGCGGATCGCCGAGCTGCGCGCGATCCTCGGCGACCCGGCCCGGATCGACGCGGTGATCGTCGAGGAGCTGGACGAGGTCGACCAGCGCTACGGCGACGAGCGGCGCACCGAAGTCACCCACTTCGAGGGCGACATGAACATCGAGGACATGATCGCCGACCAGCAGATGGTGATCTCGATCACCCACTCCGGCTACGCCAAGCGCCTGCCGCTCGCGACCTATCGCCAGCAGCATCGTGGCGGCCGCGGGGTGATGGGGATGGACCTCAAGGAGGACGACTACATCGAGCACCTGCACATCTGCTCGACCCACGACTTCCTGCTCTTCTTCACCAACCGCGGCAAGGTCTACCGGCTCAAGGTCTACGAGCTGCCGGAGGGCTCGCGGACCTCGAAAGGCCGCGCCCTGGTCAACGTCCTGCCGCTTCGCGACGGCGAGAAGGTGACCGCGGTGATCCCGACCCGCGACTTCAGCGAGAACAAGCTACCTCGTCTTCGCCACCGCCCAGGGCCTGGTCAAGAAGACCGAGTTCAAGGCCTACAACACGCCGATCCGCGCCGACGGGATCATCGCGATCAAGATCCGCGACGGCGACGAGCTGGTCCAGGTCCGCCTCACCTCGGGCGACGACGACATCCTGCTCGTCTCCAAGTCGGGTCACGCCTCGCGCTTCTCCGAGGAGGCCGTGCGGCCGATGGGGCGCGACACCAGCGGCGTCAAGGGCATGAACGTCTCGGCCAAGGTCAACGGCCAGGCCAACCGGGTGCTGGCGATGGACATCGCCCGCGACGACTCCGAGCTCTTCGTCGTCACCGAGAACGGCTACGGCAAGCGGACCTCGGTCTCCGAGTACCCGGTCAAGGGCCGCGGCACCAAGGGCGTGCTGACCGCGAAGCTGACCGCGAAGAAGGGCGGCCTCGCCGGCGCCCTGATCGTCCGCGAGCACCAGGACCTGCTCTTCATCTCCCAGAACGGCATGGTCCAGCGCACCCCGGCCGGCGGCATCTCCCAGATGGGCCGCCCGACCCAGGGTGTCCGGGTGATGAACATGAAGGACGACGACTCCGTCAGCGCCGTGGCTCTGGTGGTTGACGAAGACTCGGATGCCGAGGAGCCCGACGGGCAGGAGCAGCTGGAGGGGTAGAGGGACTGGATGTCCCTCGTCCTGACAAGCGGCTCGCTAATTAGCTCGCCGCTTTGAGTATCCGCCAGTCCGAGGGACATCCAGTCTCTCTATTGCCAGCGTCGCTTTCAGCTCGCCGGTCCTAGCGAGCTGAGGGGGGCGAGTTTTGACGCAGCGAGCCTTAGTAGTGCGGCTGGAAAGCGAGCGGAAGGCGAGGTGCTACGTTTATGTACATGAGTGAGAATTCGGTTGGCATTGCCGAGCTGAGGCAGAACTTGAGCGTCTACTTGAGGCGCGTGGCCAAAGGGGAGCGGTTGGTGGTCACCGACCGCAACCGGCCGGTGGCCGAGTTGGGTCCGGCGGCGAGCATCGGGTCCGACCTGGACCGGTTGATCGCCGAAGGACGAGTGTCCGCGCCGCTTCGCCCAGGGCCCCTGCCAAAGCCGTTGAAAACGGCCGGCGATCCGCATGCTCTGAGTCGGGCACTCGAAGAAGTCCGCGGCGACCGCTGAGAACGTGCCCGTCTTCTACGCGGATGCCTCCGCACTGGTCAAGCTCGCGCGCGACGAGGCTGAGTCCGCCTCGCTCAGCGCATACCTCGCCGGGGCGGATCTCGTAAGCAGCGAGCTGGCGTTGGCTGAGGTACCTCGGGCTCTTCGTCGCGCGGTCGCCATGGACCCCGCGCTCCCGCTGGAGGGGCTTTGGGGACGCGTGGACGAGCTGATCCACCGCATCGCTCTGAGGCCCGTCGATCACGACGTGCTCTTGGGTGCGGCGGCGCTCACCGAGCCGTCCCTGCGGACTTTGGACGCCATCCACGTCGCCACCGCTCTGCACCTCAGCCCGGTCGAGGCATTCGTGACCTATGACCAGCGTCAGGCTGCCGCGGCCCGACTTGCGGGCCTGCGCACGGTTGCCCCCGGCCCCTGAGCGCAGCGGGGCCTACGCCGCCGCTGGTAGGTACTGCTGCCAGGCTTCGGGAATCGAGGGGCTGGCGACCTGGATGAAGACGGTTGGCCCCGGCGCCTTCGGCGTGGTCGCGGGGTGCATCTGGATCTCGCGGGGGAGGCGGTTGCCCTTTCGGCGGTTGCAGGATGCGCAGGCGGCGACGATGTTCTCCCAGACCGATTTGCCGCCGCGGCTGCGGGGGATCACGTGGTCGACCGTGAGGCCCGATTTGCGCGAGCCGCAGTACTGGCAGGTCCACGAGTCCCGCGCGAGCACCGCGCGGCGGGTGATCTTCCTCCTGTGCGCTTCCCGCGGGATCCGCACGTAGTTGACCAGGCGGATCACGTCGGGCCGCTCCATCGTCATGTGCTCGGAGTGGATCGCACCTTCGCGCCGCTCCAATAGCTCGGCCTTTTCCTTCAGCAGCAGGACAGCGGCTCGTCTCAACGTGCAGACGTTGATCGGCTCATACGTTGCGTTGAGTACGAGCACTCGTGCCATCTTGCTCGGGAATTCTACGCAGGCGTTGGGTGAACCGGCGAGGGATGCACTCTCGTCCGGACAATTGCCGGCCTGACGAGCTCGACCGCCACGTCCCTCGCCCACTAGCATCGCGTCCCGTGCCAGGGCTCAACGCCGCCGAGCTGGCGAGCTTTTACGCCGACTACGTCGATGCCTGGAACAGGCGCGATCTGGAGAGCTACTACTCGTTCTACGCCGCGGACCTGGTGTTTCGCGACGGCACCGCCCTCTTGCATGGGATCGATGCTCTCCGCACCCGCTACGAAGCGGAGCTGCGCGAATACCCAGACCTGACGATGGAATGCGTGCGCCTGTTCGTTGACGTCGGGTCCCAGGCCATCGCGGCCGAGAACATCGAGCGAGGTTCGAGCATCGAACTTAGGGGGGCCCTTTTCCTCACCCTCGGCCCGGAGGGCCGGATATCGGAGATAGCCGAGTACCTGGCCGCCGGAAATGCAGATCGCTAAACGAGATCTCGAATCTCACGCCGCCACGCCACGCGGGTTCTAATCGACGGGGTAGGAGCCCAGAATTCGGACCGAGGCGGCCTTTGTCCGGAGAGCATCTATGGCCTCGGCCACAACCTTGTCCCGGGCACTTCCCTCCAGGTCGCAGAAGAACATGTAGCGGCCCAGGCCGCTGCGCAGGGGGCGGGACTCGATGCGGGTCAGGTTGACGGCGCGGGAGGAGAACTCCTGCAGGGCCTCGACCAGGGCGCCGGGATGGTCTTCGCCGAGCTCCGCGAAGACCAGGGAGGTCTTCCAGGCCGTGCCGCCCTCTGGCTCTGTGCCTGCCGGGGCGATCCAGACGAAGCGGGTGACGTTGCTGCTCTCGTCCTCGATGTCTTCGCGGAGGATCGTGCAGCCGTAGAGGTCGGCCGCCGCGCGGGCGCCGATCGCCGCCCAGGGCTCGCTCGACTCGCCGACGAGGCGCACCGCCTCGGCCGTGCTGTCGACGCTGCGCCGCTCTGCGCCGGGCAGGCTCTCGCGCAGGAAGCGGGCGCACTGGGCGAGCGGCTGGGGGTGGGAGAGCACCGCCGTGACCTGTCCGACCTCGATCTCCTCCCTCGCGATCAGCTGGGCCCGCACGGCGAAGTCGTGCTCGCCGACGATCGTCACGCCCTCGGCCTCGAAGGCCAGCGTGTCGAGGGTGCTGCGCACCGAGCCCTCGATCGAGTTCTCAAACGGGACGAGGGCACGGTCGGCTTCGCCGTGCTCGACCGCGAGGATGGCGTCGTGAACGGTCGGCGTCCGCAGCGGCTCGAACGTCGTATCCGGATCGAGCGCCTCGCGCAGGGCGTCCTCGGTGAAGGTCCCCGCCGGCCCCAGGTAGGCGATCCGCACTGGGCCCCCTATTCGAAGGTGACCGAGTAGCTGGCTTCGTTGTTTTCGGAGAGCTGCTCGCCGGGCACGGTGTCGGCCTGGACTTCGAGCGTCGTTTCTCCGGTCGGAGCCGGGGTCAGCGGAATCGAGACGCTTCCCGTTTCTCCCGCCCCGATGCTGTCGATCGTTCCCGAGAGCGTCGCGCCGTTGACGGTGACCGAGACGTCGATCCCGTTCTCGGTCGATTCGCCCTGGTTCTGCACTTCGACTTCGACCTCGGGCGTTCCTTCGCTGACGACGGAGGTGGTGGATTCGGCCGAGAGTTCGGTCCCGTTGACGCTGGTGCCGAGGAGGCCGAGGCCATGCACCCCGGGGGTCGCCGCCCCGGTCGCGCCGCTGACCGAGCCGAGCGCGGCGCTCACTTCCTCTTCGTCGAGCCAGACCGTCCCGTCGGGGACGAAGACGCTCTTCGGCACGTCGCTTCCCGCGATCCCGTTGTCGGCGAGGACGGCGTTGATTTCCGGGCGCACGATCGCTCCGTAGAGGACGTCGCTCGCGGCGAGGGTCTGCATCTGCTTGGCGATGATCGCCGTGGCTTTCTCCGAGCCGACGTCGCCGAGCGCCGTGCTGATCTGGTCGGCGATTTCGTTCATCGCGCTGCTGCGCAGCAGGTAGACGCAGCTCGAGCGTGTCCTGGGCGTTGCCCATGTCGCCCGGGGCGTCCAGGCCGTCGACCCGGCTCGCGTAGTTGTCCATCGCGCTGCGGTCGGCGTTGACCTCGGCGACGAAGTCGGTCACCGAGAGGCCCCCCGGATCCTCGAGCTTGTCGAACAGCGCCTTGCTGGTCTGGTCGGTCTCTTCGACGATCTGGGTGACGTCGCGCGCGTAGTCGCTCAGCGCGCGGTCCTTGCGCGCGTCGAGACAGCCCTTGACGCCGAGGACCAGCAGGATCAGGACCAGCAGACCGCCACCGAGGGCGAGGCCGCGGCGGATCAGGATCTGTTGCCGTTCGGGCCGGCGCGACGGTCGTGGCCGACGGGCCGGGCGGTTTGCGGGGGAATCCTCCAAGGGAATCTGGCTCTCCAGGGCTGGTTGGCTGGGGCGAGAGTATGAACGCTGCCGTGGTCGTCGCGCCAAGAAGCGCAGCAAACGCCGCGTTTCCCTGACGCCGTCCCGGTTTCTTCGCCGCGCAGGAGTGCTGTCCTGCGCGGCGAACCGGGGAGTGACGTGGTCGGCACGCTCGTCCTCAACCGCTTCCTGATCGAGCGCCGCATCGGCAGCGGCGGCTTCGGCACGGTCTACGAGGCCTGGGACGGCCGCCTCGAGCGCCCGGTCGCGGTCAAGGCGATCGAATCGACCGGCTCGCGAGGCTCCCAGCGAGTGCTGCGCGAGGCGCAGGCGGCCGCCAGGCTGAACCACCCGGGCATCGTCACCCTCTACGAGATGGGCGAGGAGGACGGCAACGCGCTGCTCGTCACCGAGCTCGTCGACGGCTCGACCCTGGCCCAGCTCAGCCGCGACGGCGAGCTCAGCGACCGCGAGGTGGGGGAGATCGGCGCCGACCTCTGCGAGGCGCTCGACCACGCCCACTGCCGATCCGTCGTCCACCGCGACATCAAGCCCCAGAACGTCCTCGTCACCGAGGACGGGGAGCCGCGCGCGAAGCTGATGGACTTCGGCGTCGCCCGCCTCGCCGGCGCCACCTCCCTGACCGCGCCGGGCGACGTGGTCGGCACCCTCGCCTACATGGCGCCCGAGCAGGCGGAGGGCCGCGACGCCGGCCCCGAGGCGGACGTCTACTCGCTGGCGCTGATGCTGTACGAGTGCTGGAGCGGCGAGAACCCGAACCGGCGCGCCACCCCCGCCGCAACCGCACGCGCGATCGGCGCCCGCCACCGGCCCCTGCGCCGGCTGCGGCCGGACCTTCCCCGCGAGCTGTCGGACACCGTCGACACCTGCCTGGAATCCCGTCCCGGCAGGCGACCCTCGCTGGAGGAGCTGGGAGAGGCGATCGAGGCCTCGCTCGACCGCCTGGCCGACCAGCCGCCCCGCCGCGAGCGCTCGCTGCGCCTGCACCTCGCCGCGGTCGCCGCCGCCGCGGTCCTGGGAGCCTGGCTCGCCGCCGGTCACGGCGTCCTGCTGCCGTAGGATTCGACCCGGATTTTCCCAACCCCGGGCGCCGGCCTCGCCCGCGAGAAGGAGCTACCGATCAGCGTTCTACGCAACCTTGAGAGTCGGATCGAAGGCCTCGTCGAGGGGGTGTTCAGCCGTGCCTTCAGCTCCGAGGTGCAGCCGGTCGAGCTGGCCCGCAAGCTGGCGAAGGAGATGGACTCCCACAAGACGGCTGGAGTCGCCCGCGTCTACGTGCCGAACGAGTACACCGTCTACCTCTCGAGCAAGGACCGGACCAAGCTCGAGGGCTACGAGCGCTCCCTGGAGCAGGAGCTCTCCGGCTACCTGCTCGAGCACGCCCGGCGTCGCAGCTACGACCTGCTGACCCGGCCGGCGGTCGAGTTCAAGACCGACGAGCGCCTGCGGCTCGGCGAGTTCGGGATCCAGACGCGGCTGGTCAAGCCGCCGGCTCACGAGGGCGAGGCACCCCGCCAGGGGGAGGAGGGCCACACGATGGTCTACTCGGCGGTGAAGCAGGAGGCCGCGCCGGCGAAGAGCCCCGAGCAGCGGGCCCAGGCGCTGGTGGCGACCCGCGCCGTCGTCTCCCTGGGGGACCGCCGCTACGTGCTGGACGGCCCGCGGGCCACGATCGGCCGCTCGAAGGAGGCCGAGTGCGTGCTCGGCGACCCCAACGTGTCGCGGCGCCACGCCGAGCTGCGCCGCTCGCAGTCCGGCGACTGGACGATCGCCGATCTGGGGTCGACCAACGGCATCAAGGTGAACGGGCGCCGGGTCTCCTCGACCCGGCTCAGCCCGGGCGACCAGGTCACCGTCGGGACCACGACCTTCCTGTTCGACATCGAGCAGTAGGTCTCGTGGACTACGACCCGATCTCAGTCGCCCTCAAGTTCGGCTTCCTCGCCGTCCTCTACCTGTTCTTGCTCTGGATCGCCCGGGGGGCGCTCAAGGACGTCCGGCGGACGGCAATGCCCGCTTCCGACGCAACCGGGTTCCACCAGGTCGCGGCGGTCGCGCCGCAGCCGGGCCCCGACGTCTGGCTGGTCGCGGAGCGCGGCGGCGGCCTCGAGCCCGGCGAGCGCTTCGACCTGATCGGCGGGCTCTCGATCGGCCGCTCGGCCGATGCGGACGTGCGCATCGACGACCGCTACGCCTCCGGCGTACACGCCAGGATCTTCAGTCGCGATGGCCGTACATACATCGAGGACATGAACTCGACCAACGGGACACAGCTCAACGACGCGACCCTCAGCGGCGAGGCGGAGCTGATCGACGGCGACGTGGTGAGGATCGGCGACACCGAGCTCAGGTACGAGGCTGGCTGATGCTGCGCATCGACGACCAGGCCTTCCGCACCGACACCGGCCGCCAGCGCAACGCCAACGAGGACTCCTTCTTCGTCCGCCCGCCGATCTTCGTCGTCGCCGACGGGATGGGCGGCGCGCAGGCGGGCGAGGTTGCCTCCCGCGCCGCCGCCGACGCCTTCGACATCGACCTCCCGGACGGCCCGGCCGAGCAGGTTCTGCGCGAGACGATCCTCACGGCCAACCGCCGCATCCACGACCTCGCCCGCGAGGATCCCTCGCGGGCCGGGATGGGGACGACCCTGACGGCGGCGATCGTCAACGCCGAGCGCGAGGAGGTGGCGATCGGCCACGTCGGCGACAGCCGCGCCTACCGCCTGCGCGGCGGGCGGCTCGACCAGCTCACCCGCGACCACTCCCTGGTCGAGGAGATGCGCCGCAAGGGCCAGCTCACCGACGCGCAGGCCGAGGACCATCCGCAGCGCTCGATCATCACCCGGGCGCTCGGTCCCGAGCCGGAGGTCGAGCCGGACGTGCACACGGTGTCCGCCGGCCCGGGCGACGTCTTCCTGATCTGCTCGGACGGGCTGACGACGATGCTGGGAGAGGCCCAGATCGCGAAGCTGCTCGCCGGGGCGACGACGATGCAGGCGGCGGTGCGCGCCCTGGTCGACGAAGCCAACCGCGCAGGGGGGCGCGACAACATCACGGCGCTCGCCTTCCGGCTCGAGGACGCCGCAGCGCCGCAGCGCCGTCCCGAGGGCGCGACCCTGATCGGCCCGAGCGCGGAGGAGGCGGGCCTCACCGCGACCGAGGTGCGCCGCCGCGCAGCCGCCGCCGCGGCGCACGACCGCCGCGAGGCGCTGGCGGCCAAGCCGCCCCGGCGCCGGCTGCGCCGAGCGGTCTCGGCACTGGCCGTCCTCGCGCTTCTCGGCGCGCTGGCCTTCGGCGCCTGGCACGGGAACCGCCAGGTTTGGTTCCTCGGCACCGACGACGGGGGGCGCGTCGCCCTCTACCGCGGCCTCCCATACGAGCTTCCCCTCGGGATCTCTCTCTACGACGAGCGATACGCGAGCCCGGTCCAGACCACCGCCCTGCCGCCCCGCCGCCGCGACGCGGTCACCGGCCACGACCTGCGTTCCCGCGCCGACGCCGTCTCGCTGATCGAAGACATCGAAAAATCCCAAGGGGCTCGATGAGCGCACGTAACCGGGAGCTGACCGCGCTGGTCCCGGTCGCCCTGCTGCTCACCGCGGGCTTCGCCGCGGTCTTCGCGCAGGAGAGCGCCCGGATCGACGACGCCAGCCTGGTCTACGGCGCCTACTTCCTCGCGGTCTGCTTCGCCGCCCACCTCTACCTTCGCGTCCGGCTCCCCGACGCCGACCCATACCTCTTCCCGCTGGTCGCGCTGCTGACCGCCTTCGGCCTGGTGATGATCTACCGGATCGACCCCGACCTCGCCCGCGACCAGGCCAACTGGTTCGTGCTCGGGCTCGCTCTCTTCGCCCTGACGATCCAGTTCCTGCGCGACTACGACGTGCTCGAGCGCTACCGCTACACGATCGCCGCGGTCGGGCTGCTGCTGCTGCTGGCGCCGCGCCTGCCGGGAATCGGGCAGCAGGTCAACGGCGCCTTTCTCGGGGTCAAGATCGGCCCCCTCGCCTTCCAGCCCGCCGAGTTCTCGAAGATCTGCCTGGTCGTCTTCCTCGCCAGCTACCTGCGCGAGCACCGCGAGGTGCTGATCGTCGGCGCCCGCCGCGTGCTCGGGGTGACGCTGCCGCCGCTCAAGCACTTCGGCCCGATGCTGGTCGTCTGGGGGGCGTCGATGTTCATGCTCGTCTTCATCCGCGACCTCGGCAGCTCGCTGATGTTCTTCGCCGCCTTCCTGGCGCTGCTCTACGTGGCGACCGGGCGCTTCTCCTTCGTCGCGATCGGGATGGCGATGTTCCTCGTCGGCGCCTGGTTCTTCGCCTCGACCGTGCCGCACGTGCACGACCGGGTCGAGATCTGGCTCGATCCCTATGCCCACCCGCAGGGCAGCGGGTACCAGATCCTCCAGTCGATCTTCGCCCAGGCCGACGGCGGCCTCTTCGGCAAGGGCTTCGGGCAGGCGCTGATCACGATCCCGGGCACCGACAACGCGCTGCTGCCGGCTGCCCAGACCGACACGATCTACTCGCTGATCGTCAACGAGCTCGGCCTCTTCGGCGCCTGTGGCGTGGTGATGATCTACCTGCTGATCGCGGCGCGCGGCTTCAAGATCGCCCTGATCGCCGACGACGGCTTCTCGAAGCTGCTGGCGACCGGCCTGACCGCGGTCTTCTCGATCCAGGCCTTCGTGATC
The DNA here is from genome assembly GCA_963801245.1 of uncultured Solirubrobacterales bacterium. Classification (GTDB taxonomy): domain Bacteria; phylum Actinomycetota; class Thermoleophilia; order Solirubrobacterales; family 70-9; genus VRUE01. The sequence continues at coordinate 909,158 of CAWDEA010000002.1, read as the reverse complement.
ATCGGCGGCGTCACCCGTGTGATCCCGCTGACCGGCGTCACCCTGCCCTTCATCAGCTACGGCGGCAGCTCGATCGTCGCCAACTTCGTCCTGCTGGCTTTGCTCCTGCTCGTCTCCGATCGCGCCCGCCGCGAGGCCGGTGCGGAAGCCCGCCTCGGCGGCCTCGCCCTGGAGGGCCGGTGAACCCCCAGATCGTCAAGCTCTTTGCCCTGATCGTCGCCCTCTTCGCGGTGCTGATCGGGTTCACCTCGTTCTGGTCGGTCTTCGACGCCGAGGCGCTGAAGGAGAAGGACGCCAACAAGCGCCCGCTGCTCGAGCAGCAGCAGATCAAGCGCGGCCGGATACTCGCCGCCGACGGCACCGTGATCGCCCGCTCGGTCCCGAAGGGGAGGGGGGACGCCCTGCGCTACGTGCGGCGCTACCCCGAAGGCTCGCTCTACGGACACCCGATCGGCTACAGCTTCGTCGAAGAGGGAGACACCGAGTTCGAGCAGTTCCACAACGACGAGCTGGTCGGCAACGACTCCGAATTCACCTCGATCCTCGACGAGCTGCGCGGCCGCAACCAGGAAGGCAACGACATCGTCACCAACCTCGATGCGTCCGCCCAGGCGGTGGCGCTCGAAGACCTGGCCGAAGTGGGTTTCGGAGCCGTCGTCGCGATCGAGCCGAGCAGCGGCCGCATCCGGGTGCTCGCCTCCAACCCGTCCTACGACCCCAACCGCGTGCCCTACGAACTGGAAGAGCTGAACGAAAACGAACTGGAAGCGCCGCTGTTCGACCGCGCCACGCAGGGCCAGTACCCCCCTGGCTCCACCTTCAAGGTCGTGACCGCCGCCGCCGGCCTGGACAGCGGCGCGATCACGCCGGAGACGACGATCGACGCGCCGGGTGTTCTGGACGTCCAGGGCCAGGAGCTGCACAACGACTTCGACGAGGACTTCGGCCCGATCGCCCTCGACACCGCTCTGACCAACTCGGTCAACACCTGGTTCGCCCAGCTCGGCGAACAGCTCGGCGAGGACACGCTGTTCGAATACATGGACCGCTTCGGCTTCAACACCAAGCCGGCAATCGACCTTCCCTCCGACCAGCTCTCGACCAGCGGAATCTTCGAAGAAGGCGAGCTGCTCGGTCCCGGCGACCCGGTCGACCTGGCGCGCGCCGCGATCGGCCAGGAGCGCCTGGCGGTGACCCCGCTGCAGATGGCCGAGGTCGCCGCCGCGATCGCCAACGGCGGCAAGCTGATGAAGCCGCAGATCTGGAGCCGGGTCGTCGACCCCGACGGGCGGGTGACGAAGCGCCTGGAGCCCTCCGAGTACAGTCAGCCGATCAGCGAGGAGACGGCGGCGGAGCTGAACACCGCGATGCAGGGCGTGGTCAGCGAAGGAACCGGCACCAACGCTCGGATCGAAGGCGTGACCGTCGCCGGCAAGACCGGTACGGCGGAAACCCCCTACAACGACTCCTGCGGCGGCGGCACCGACGAGAACCAGGCCTGGTTCATCGGCTTCGCGCCGGCCGAGGACCCCCAGATCGCGATCGCGGCCACGGTCGAGTGCACGACCCAGTTCGGCAACGACGTCGCCGCACCGATCTTCCGCGACGTGGCGGAAGCGATTCTGAGCGGCGAATGAGGAAGGGAGAGAGGCGTGGCTGAGGTGGGAGAGGGAAGCGTCGTCGACGGCCGCTACCGGGTGTTGCAGCGGATCGGCTCGGGCGGGATGGCCGACGTCTGGCTTGCCGAGGACACGCACCTGCAGCGCCAGGTCGCGCTCAAGGTGCTGCACGCGCGCTTCGCCCAGGACCGCGAGTTCGTCGAGCGCTTCCGCCGCGAGGCCGAGGCCGCGGCCGGCCTCCAGCATCCCAACGTGGTCTCCGTCTTCGACCGCGGCGACGTCGACGGCACCTACTACATCGCGATGCAGTACCTGGAGGGGCGCTCGCTGAAGCAGCTGATCGACGCCGGCCTCACTCCCGAGCAGGCGGCCGGCCTGATCCGCCAGGTTCTCGAGGGCGCCCGCTTCGCCCACCGCAACGGCGTCGTCCACCGCGACCTCAAGCCCCAGAACGTGATCGTCGACGCCGACGGCAAGGCGACGGTGACCGATTTCGGCATCGCCCGCGCGGGCGTCTCGGAGATCACCCAGACCGGGTCGGTGATGGGCACGCCGCACTACCTCTCGCCCGAGCAGGCCCAGGGCCAGGACGTCACCGCCGTCTCCGACCTCTACTCGATCGGCGTGATGCTCTACGAGGCCCTGACCGGCCGGGTGCCGTTCGAGGGCGAGTCCGCCGTCGCCGTGGCGATGAAGCAGGTCTCTCAGGCGCCGCAGCGGCCGAGCTCGATCGACCCGAAGGTCTCACCCGCCCTCGACGCGGTCGTGATGAGGGCCCTGGAGAAGGAGCCGGGCCAGCGCTTCCAGAACGCCGACGCCTTCATCGCCGCGATCGACGCCGCCCTGCGCGATCCCGGGGGTGGGGCCGAAGGCACGGCGGCCTTCGCGCCGCTGCCCCCGGTCGTGGCGACGCCGTCCGAGCCGGTGGCGGAGGGGTATGACGAGGAGGCGGAGGAGCGCCGCCGCAGGCGCCGCCGCTGGCTGCTGGTTGCGGCCGCCGTCCTGATCGGAGCCCTGATCGGATTCGCGCTGACCCGCGACACGACGACCGAGGTGCCCAACGTGAAGGACAACGAGCTCAACGTGGCGATCGCGCTGCTGCAGCAGAACGGCTTCGAGGTGGGAGAAGTGAAGCGGGTCGAGCGGGAAGCCCCAGCGAACACCGTGCTCGAGCAGGATCCGCTCGCCTCGCCCCCGGCGAGCCAGGCCTCGCTCGACTGCGCCTTCCTCTCCTTCTTCTGCTCGAAGCCGAAGATCGTGCTCACGGTCAGCTCCGGCCCGGGGACCGCCAAGGTTCCCTCGACCGCCGGGCTTACGGCGGCCGTTGCCGAAACCGAGATCGAAGAAGCGGGCTTCGACCCGCGGATCGAAAAGACGGTCTCCGAAAAGGTCGAACAGGGACTGGTGATTAACTCGGTGCCTTCCGGCGGCACCACGGCAACGCGGGGCAGCGAAGTCGTCCTGCGGGTCTCCACGGGCCCGAAGCTGGCGGCCGTGCCGGTGCTCGTCGGCACCCAGCGCTCGGTCGCGGTGCAGCAGATCCGCGGTCGCGGCTTCGTGCCCAGCGTCGAAGAACGGGAGAGCTCCTCGCCGGCCGGCGAGGTGATCAGCCAGGCGCCGAGTGCCGGCTCGAAGCTGCCGGCCGGATCGTCGGTCTCGATCGTCGTCTCCAAGGGCGAAGAGAAGTCGACGGCGCCGAACGTGATCGGCCAGCTGCGCTCCGAAGCGGTGGAAGCCGTGCGCGCCGCCGGCTTGAAGCCGGTCGTCTCCGAACAGCAGACCGAAGTCCCCTCGCAGGTCGGCCGCGTCACCGACCAGTTCCCGCCGCCGGGGTCCGAACTGAAGCCCGGCGACACCGTGAGCCTGGTGGTCGGCAAGGCGCCCGTCGGCTCGACCGAACCGGAAGCCGAAGAACTCGAATGAGGGTTGCCGTGCTCAGCGGCGGCCGCTCCTCCGAGCACGACGTCTCGCTGCGCTCCGGCGAGGCGGTGGCGCGCGGCCTCGAAGAGGCCGGGCACGAGCCGCTGCGGGTGACGATCTCCCGCGAGGGAGCCTGGAGCTGGGAGGGCTCGCCGGTCGCGCTGACGCCCGCCGAGGGCCTGCTCGGCGCCGAGGCCGCCTTCCCCGCCCTGCACGGCCCCTTCGGCGAGGACGGCAGCGTCCAGGGCCTGCTCGAGTGGCTCGAGCTGCCCTACGTCGGCTCCGACGTGCTCGCCTCGGCGATCTGCATGGACAAGCTCACGCTGAAGCGGCTCTTCGCCCAGGTGGAGATCCCCCAGGTCGAGTTCGCGGCCGCCGGCGAGCCGGGCTGGCGCGAGCGCTGCGAGTCGATGGGCTCCCCGCTCTGGGTCAAGCCCTCGCGCCTCGGCTCCAGCGTGGGCATCAGCCGGGTCGAGGGGCCGGGGACGAGCTCGACGAAGCGGTCGCACTCGCCCGTCGCCACGACCCCCGGGTGATCGTCGAGGCCCACGCCTCCGGCCGCGAGGTCGAGTGCTCGCTGCTCGGCAACGAGCAGGTCGAGGCCTCGATGCCCGGCGAGGTCGTCGCCAACGGCGAGTGGTACGACTACGAGACCAAGTACCGCGACGGCGGCATGGAGCTGGTCGTCCCGGCCCCGATCGGGGACGAGCAGCTGGCTCGGGTCCGCGACCTCGCCACCCGCGCCTTCGAGCTAGCCGGCTGCGCAGGCCTCGCCCGCTGCGACTTCTTCGTCGAGCCCGACGGCACCGTCCTCGTCAACGAGATCAACACCATGCCCGGCTTCACCCAGACCAGCGTCTACGCCAAGCTCTGGGAGGCAAGCGGCCTCGAGTACCCAGCCCTCTGCGACCGCCTCGTGGCACTGGCCCTGGAGCGCCACGCCAAAGCGCGCTCCCACGAGTTCTGAGCCGGGCCCTATTTCAGCGCGATGCTTATGCCGTTGCTCTCCAGCCATTTGATTGCGCTCCTGATCAGCGCGAGCGCCTCGCCGCGCAACAGTTCGACTGCTTCGCGAACCTCGTCGGCGTTGACATCTGGCGACGCATGCTGGACGCGCCCCTCAAACACATAGAGCTCGTGAACCCGATGGGCCTGCTTCTCCGTGATGCCACCGTCAGCGCGCACGTGGTCGATTGCGTTCTTAGCGTGGTCCTTCTTGTGTGGTGTAAGACCCACAAGGTGAGCACCGGTCTTGAGCAGTTCGATATAGCCGTTGATGACAGCCGAGTAGCAGCCGGTCACACCGTTCCGAGCAACGACGTCCGCTGGGTCATTCGAACTGAAGGCATTCCGCCACCTCTCCGGATCGAGCACTTGATCGCCGAAGGGTTCGATCGCATGGTCGAGTCCCGCACGATGCACCTCGAGACTTTCCACTCGGCGAATGAGGCGGGCTTCTTCAGCTCGGACGTAGCTGATCGGAACCAAAGGCATACGCGAATCCAGCTTCCGCCCCATGTGTTCAGTGGAGGAGTAGGTCTTCTACCGCTTCGGCGGTATCCGCTCGCTGCTGCCGGTAGGAGCGCATCGCCCGCCTGTAGACGGCAGGCCGCCCCCTGCGCAGCCCGGGCCAAGCGCCATCGCGGTCAACGATCACACGGCCTTCGTCAAGTGCCTGAAGCCAAGCAGGGGAGTCAAGCTCTCTCGTGCGCGTGAGGCTCGCGATGTCGACCTCCCGCCCCATCTTTTCGCCAAGCCGCATCGCGAGTCTCATGCGATCGAGCGGCGCCTCATCTTCGAGGTCTACGAGGAGATCGACATCGGAGAACGAGTGGTCGTCCCCTCTCGCCATGGAGCCAACAAGAATCGCAATCCGAATTCGCCGCTCGGTGCGAAGAGCCTCGCGCAATTCGGTGAGCAACCCCCAGTGGCCGCGAAGGTAGCCAAGCTCTCCATCGGCCAGTCGCAGCCGCCGTGTACTCAGCCGCCGACACCGCACCGCACCCAAGGCCACGACGCGGCGGAGCGTCCTCTCCGGAGCCCCAAGCTCAACAGCAAGTTGTCCGATGACGTTCACTTGAGCCAGTTTATATGACGGTACGGCCGTTACAAGGCTAAATGTAGTGACAAAGACTACTGCCGCTGGGTCAGGCCCCACGGCGTGCGCCTTGGCAGCCAGCGGGGGACGTTGGCCTTGTAGGCGCGGTAGTCCTCGCCGAAGCGGCGTTCGAGGCCGGGCTCCTCGTACAGCGAGAAGAAGACGGCGTTGCCTGCGAAGAAGGCCGCGAACCAGATCAGCAGCGGCAGCGAGCCGAACAGGGCGGCCTCGCCGGCCAGCACCGCGAGCACGGCCGTGATCATCGGGTTGCGCACGTGGCGGTAGGGGCCCTCGACGACAAGTCGCCGGGTCGGGTCCCAGGGCGCCAGCGTGCCCTTGCCGATCTGGGCGAACAGGCGCACGGTCCAGAGCCAGAGGGCGAAGCCGGCCGCGATCGAGGCGAGGCCGATGAAAACGGGCAGGGCGCCCGCGATCCCGCCGAGGCCCCAGCCGACGTTCGAGCCGGTGGCGAGGAGGATCGCGGTCGGAACCAGCACGATTACGGTGCCGGGGAGCACCGCGATGGCACGGACCTGGCGCCACCCGCTCATTTGGAGGCGACCGGCTGGGTCGTCCCCTGCGCCTTGCGCAGGGCGCCGAGCACCGTGTCCGGGGTCGGCCGCACGCGGTAGTTGTCGGTCTCATCGGCGAAGACGACGCGCCCCTCGGCATCGGTGACGACCAGCGTCGGCAGGACCGTGTCGTCCTCGTAGCCGACCATCCCCGCCGGGGTCCCGTTCTCGTTCAGGATGCCGAGCCGCCGCGCCGCGACGAGACCGTCGTCGCGCAGGTAGCGGAAGGCGACCTCGTGGCGGGCGGCGAGGGCACGGGTGTGCCGGTTGTCCTGAGGGCTGACCAGGACGACCTGTGCGCCCAGGGCCTCGATCTCGCGCCACTGGGCGGCGATCTCACCGACCTGCGCCATGCAGAGCGGGCACCAGTTGCCGCGGTAGAAGAGGAACGCCGTCGGCCGGCCGCGCAGCTCGGCCGCCGTGACCGGCCCGCGGTCGTGCTCCACGAACGGGAGGTCGTCAGGGAGGGTCTTCCCGACCGCAAGAGCGGGGGAGGCCTCGCGGCCGAACCGCGAGTACCAGCGGGTATAGGCGATCCAGGCCAGGCTCTCGCCGCCGGCAAGTGCGACCGCAAGCGGGTGGCGCCGCGCGAGCCGCCAGGCCGCGAGGGACCCGATCGCGCTCGCGGCCTGCAGGCCGGGCAGGTCCGGTCTGCTCCGCGCTGCCGGCCTGAGGAATCCCTTGGCGAAGTAGGCACCGGGGAGGGCGTGGACGGCGGCGATCAGCGCCCATCCCAGGCGCTCCTCCCGAGGAGCCCGGATCGCCCGCCGGGCGGCGTCCGCGGCGAGCAGTGGAGGCACCGAGGAGAACAGCGAGACAAAGGCCTGCTTGGCGGTTCGGGGCAAGACGACTCGCGGCATCTGCCGGGCAAGTATGGCGGCGGAGATTCCGCGCTGTCGCCTTCACGCGAAAGCAGTAGCTACGTCGACGAGAGCGACATTCCGATTGGGATCGCCTGCGGGATGCTGGACGGGCGAAGGCTTGGGAGGCGACATCGTCAGCCGCGGAAGCACCGCTTTGCGCGACGTATGCACTAGGCTCGATTGGACGGCTACACGAGGAAGGGTGACTCGATGGCGACGACAGCACCTGGCGACGGCGCGGATAGGTCGGTCGCGGACGAGCTCCGCAGGCTCGGTGTGAAAGGTGTCCTCGTGCAGCTGGCCGAGCACGGCCAGCTCCTCGCCGTGAAGTGCGAGATGCCGCAGTGCTACCACCACAAGGGGCGCGGCGAGTTCGATCAGGTCACGACGCCACGCACCAAGTGGGCCCCCTCGCCCGACCACTACCCGATCCTCAAGTCGGCCGGCGGGCACCTCCGCCCCGAGAACGTTCGACTTGCCCACATCTATTGCAACAAGCGGGACTATGGATGGCGAAAGCAGATCGGAACGCTGCTCGCGAAAGGCAAGTCCCTCGCCGAGATCGCCGAGGTCCTGAACAGGAAGGGTGTCCTCCCGGCCCACGGTACGAACCGATGGACGGCCGCGATGGTGCGCAAGGCCTACGTGTCCTAGGCCGGCCGTAGAAAACACTGCAGTTTCGCGTCGGGGTCGGTGGTGTTGAGCTTTCCATCGGGGACCCGGGCGGCGATCGTCGAGCCAATCCCGGAGGTCCGGCGGCAACAGCATCGGTTGGTCACGGTCGCAGCTGAGGAAGTTCTGAGGCGTGGCCCATTTTCTCGGCGCGAACGGACCGAAAAGCGAGGTATTTGTGCGACAGCCTCGCGTGAAGGCGATAGCGGCGACTGCGGTCAACTCCGTCCCAACCCTGCGGCAATCCAACGATGCCCGACTACCCATCCTCTCCTACAGTTGGATGCGACTGGGCAGATTGCCGGAGAGAGGCCAAATGCGTATAGAGAAGAGTTCCTCAGGTGCAGGTAAACGAAGGATCTCGTCGCTGCTTCTTGCCGAGGTCCTCGTCAGCGGCGCTCTCCTTCTGGCCAGCGCGCCGGCGGCCCTGGGCTTCGGCTTCGTCACCAAATGGGGCAGCCAGGGCACAACGCCCGGGAATTTCAATAACCCGGAGTCGGTTGCGACCGACAGGTCCGGAAACGTCTACGTCGTCGATCACAGTCACCGACTACTGCAGAAGTTCACCGCGCGCGGAGCGCTCACCGCACAATGGAAGCCCCGCCCCGGAACAGAGCTGTGCGGCTGCGGCATTGCGACCGACAGCGCCGGACACGTCTATGTCATCACCGGCGGCAAGGCTACGAGGAACTACCGGGTGCTGAAGTACAACTCGCACGGCAGGTTGATCGACCAGTGGGCACCGATCCATCTCCAGGTCGGTGTTGTGCCCGGGGCCATTGCGACCGACAGGCGGGGAAACGTCTACCTTGCGATGGGCACGTGGGTCGAGAAGTTCAGTTCGAAAGGAAGCCCGATGGTCCGATGGAAGTACACCGTTCCCGGACCGCAGGGCCGCGGCCCCATCGACACCCAAACGAACGGGATCGCCACGGACGTTGCCGGCGACATCTACGTGACCGGCGGCACCTGGGTCACCAAGTTCACCAGTGAAGGCGGTATTCTGGATGCTTGGGGAGCGGGCGAACTCAGTCAGCCATGGGGTGTCGCGACGGATCGGGCCGGCCATGTTTTCGTTTCAGACGCGAAGCTCAATCGTGTGGTGGAGTTCACCCCCGAGGGCGCCTACCTCGGCCAGTTCGGTCAGACAGGATCCGGCAATGGTCAGTTTCGAGGGCTGCATTCTCTGGCCACCGACTCAAGGGGCGACCTCTACGTCGCCGACACGAGCAACGACCGCGTCCAGAAGCTCGGCGAGCCCTTGAGCGCGTTCAAGCTGACCACAGTGACACTCGACCGGCGTCACGGCAACGCACGCCTCGTCGCCAACGTAGCCGGGGTGGGCAGGCTGGATGTCGCCGGTGCAGGGACCAAGGCCGTCAGCCGGATCGCGAAAGGGGCCGGCGAGGTGGTGCTGCCGGTCGCTCCGAACGGTTCCACTTGGGCGAAGCTCGTCACCCATGGCAGAGCAACGGTCGAAGTCCGGGTCACCTACACGCCCACCACTCCGGGTAGCGCGGTTTCGATATCACGGTCAAGACGCATCACGCTCAAGATAGACCGATAGGCATCACGCCAAAGAGCCGCTCCTCGGAGACGTGATCATGGCGGCGTACGATTGCAATCGATTACCTCTGTTTCGCGCGAAACGGGGAAGCAGAGCGGTTGCTACCGTTTCGCTACCATTTTGGGATGAGCAAGCAGATCGCCGTTCGACTTCCTGAGGATCTTGTTGACTTCGTCGACGAGATCGTCGACTCCGGCACCGAGCGCAGCCGGGCGGCTGTCGTAACCCGGGCGCTCGAGCGCGAGCGGCGGCGTGCCCTCGCAGAACGCGACGCTCGGATCCTTGCCCGTACAGGTCCGGACCCGGAGCTTGCAGGACTCGCCGGGTACGCGGCGGGCCTGCCTCGCGATCTCACCTGATGCGGGCCATCCACGTCGCACAGCTCGACAAGGCCCGGCCTGTGTTGATCCTCACGCGCGAGCTCGTACAGCCGCATCTCAGGACGGTCACGGTCGCGCCGATCACCACAACCATCCGCGGGCTCTCCAGCGAGGTAGGGGTCGATGCTGCGAACGGCCTCGCGGAGCCCTCGGTCGTCAGTTGCGACAACATCACCACGATTCCCACCGATGCCGTTGGAGAGCGGATCGGCGTCCTGCTCGACAGCCAAGAGCCGGCTCTCAGCGAAGCGATCGCGGCCGCGTTCGATCTCGACTGATTGCTGCCGGTCCGCCCGAAATCCGGCGGGCTCCAAGTAGTGCTCAGCGGCTGAGGAACCGGTCCACGGCTCGGGCGAACGCCCGGCGCTCCTGGAAGAGGAAGGCGTGGGCGCCGGGGAAGACGACGAGTCTGGAACGGGGGACCCGGTCCGCGATCAGGCGCAGGTTGACCGGCGGCACGACCGGGTCCCTGGCGCCGGCCGCGGCCAGGATCGGTGCCCCCACGGCTCCCAGCTGGCGGTAGTTGCGGTTGCTGTGCAGCCAGGGATCCTCGGCCGCGACCTGGGCCCGCACGGTCGCCGCGGGGACGCGGAAGTCGTCAGGAATCTCGCCGCTCTCGCTGGCCCGTTCGAGCCGCCGCAGGAAGCGGCGGCCCTCGGCCTGGCGGCCGGGTGGGTAGAGCTCGCGCAGGATGTCGGCCTCGGAGGGGTCGGGGTCGCTGTCGATCTCCTGGGCCTCCTTCGTGCCAAGCACCGTCCGCGTCCCTCCCGGGTTGGTGCCGGCGAGGACCAGACGGGAGACCCGCTGCGGGTGATCCACGGCCAGGCGCTGGGCGACGAAACCCCCCATCGACCAGCCGAGGACATCCGCCTCGGGAAGGCCGATCGCGTCCATCAGGCCGGCGACCGAGCCGGCCAGCGAGTCGAAGGACCGGCCGTGCCACGGTCCCGAGAGCCCCACCCCGGGATAGTCGAGCAGGATCAGGCGGCGATCGCGGGCCAGCAGCCGCAGCAGCGCCGGGTCCCATTCGGCCATCGTCGAGCCGGTGCCGGTCAGCATCACCAGCGGCGGCCCCTGTCCGCGTTCGTACCAGGCGACCCTGGTGTCGGCGACCGGGACGACGTGGACCTGGGCCTGAAACGGTCGCGCGGAGCTGTGCCCGCAACCCGCGAGCAGTGCCGCCAGGCCGAGGAGGAGGGCCAGGGAGGCTTTCGCTCGCCGGCCGCTCAAGGCCGCCTCAGCGCAGCAGCTCGATGTCGGTGACCTCGACCTGGTAGCGGCCGGGCTGGTCGCGGGCTTCGGAAGCCTTGTTGAACCAGAGCAGGAAGTAGCGCGAGGGCTGCGGGACGGTGAGGTCGATCTCCTCGACCGTAGAGGCGTCGATGGCGATGCCGACCGGTTCTCCCCATTCGGACACTTCGCCCGGCGGCCCGGAGGCGGCGGCGAAGACCTGAGCGTCCCAGCCGGGGGTCGGGGTGCGGACGATCATCTTGGTCGGCCTGGACGGCGAGCTCGCCGTCACGTAGACGCCGACCCCCGCGTTGGGACCGGTCTTGGTTCCGGCGAAGACGTCGGAGTCGTAGTGCTCGGTTTCCCACGCCGTCCCGGTCGGGTCGCCGTCGACGGCGAGTTCGATCTTGCTGCCGATCTCTTCTTCGTCGCCCTGCGGGTCGTAGTCGGTCGCCGAGGTGAGCGAGACCGGCTTGCCTTTGCCGTCGTTGGCCCCGCCGCCGCCGAGGCCGCTGGAGGAGATCAGCTGCACGGCGAGCAGCACGGCGCCGGTGACCAGGACCAGGCCGGCGATCGCGGCCCAGCTCCAGCGCGCGCGGCCCGAGAGCTCGCGCTTGGGCGGCGGCACGGCCTCCAGGACGCTGGTCGCCTCGCCGGTGGTCGACCCGGCCCGCGCCGCCTCCACCTCGAGCGCGGTCGAGAGGTCGTCGATCATCTCGCCGACGTGCTGGTAGCGATTCCCCGGGTCCTTGGCGGTGGAGCGCTCGACCACGAGTGCCACGGCCGCCGAGAGCTCGGGCCGGCGCCGCTGCACGTCGGGCAGCTCCTCGTTGACGTGCTTCATCGCCACGCCGACCTGACTGTCGGCCTGGAAGGGGACCTGCCCCACCAGCATCTCGTAGAGGACCACCCCGAGCGAGTAGACGTCGGAGCGGGGGTCGACCTTGCGGCCCATGGCCTGCTCGGGCGCGACGTAGTCGGTCGTGCCCAGCACCCGGCCGGTGGCGGTCATCCCGTCCTGCTCGAGCTGGCGCGAGATGCCGAAGTCGGTCAGCTTCGCCCGCCCCTCGGCGTCGATCAGGACGTTCTGGGGCTTGATGTCGCGGTGGACCATGTTGCGCGCGTGCGCGACCGAGAGGCCGCGCGCCACCTCGATCGCGTAGGCGATCGCCTCCTGGGGGTCGAGGGCCCCGTCCCGCGCGATCCGCTGCTTCAGCGTTTCCCCCTCGACGTACTCGAAGACGATGTAGGGGTGACCGCCGTCCTCGCCGGCGTCGATCACCGAGACCACGTTGGGGTGCGAGATCTTGGCGACCGAGCGCGCCTCCTGGCGGAAGCGCTCCAGCTGGTCGGCCTGCTCGGACATCTCGCGGTGCATGACCTTGACCGCGACCGAGCGGTCGAGCGTCTGGTCGCGCGCCAGGTAGACGGTCGACATCCCGCCGCTGCCCAGCTTCGCCTCCAGCCGGTAGCGACCGGAGAGCACGGTCCCGATCATCGCGCTGGAAGGTGCGGGGCTCATCTAGTGGTCATTGTCGAACACGCCGTCGATGGTGCTTCTCCCCCAGGCGGAAAGCAGTTCGTCGGGGCCGAATGTCGCATCCGCAGCGAGGCCTTTCTCAAATCCGTTGCGGCCGACGGCGACGAGCCTGGCGCTGTCGGCACCGGGGACCTGCGCGCGCTGCTTGGCCAGCTCTGCCAGATCCTTGGCGGAGAACGGCCGTCGCTCTCGCCACTTGACCGAGCCGATGAAGCCGATCGTCCCGGGGTCGGGACGGTCGCCGCCGACGAGGTCCACCTCGATCGAGTGATCGCGTCGCCACCACGCACCCACGTGGCGGGCGCCGCCAAGCCTCTCGCTCAGCGACGGATCGGCGAGCAGACGCTCGAGTGAGGCCCGCACCAGCGGCTCGACCGCCCTTCCCCGGTAGAGCTCCCAGTCGCGTTCGATCCGGCCGACGACGAGCTCCGGACGGCCGCGCGAGAGCTCCTCCATGTGTGGGCCGACGAAGCGCAGCCAGAACCGCAGATAGGGATCGGTGACGATGTACTTGGGGGCCTTCTTGCCGCTGGGAACGGCGAAGGGCAGCTCCTTCGCAACCAGGCGCTTCCGCTCGACCAGCAGATCCAGCGCGTCGTTGAGGGTGTTGCCCCTCACCCCACTGCGTGCCTGGATGCGGCCGTAGGAGGCCTCGCCGTGTCCGATCGCCTCGAGCACGTCCTTCGCCTGCAGCTCGCGCGGGAACTCCGAGGCCATGATCCGCAGGGCGGTGGCGGCGAACAGCGTTTGGTCGTGTGCGAGCGACTTCCGCAGGAACGCTCGTGTGCCGACGCCCCTCGGCCAGGAGGCCGCCAGCTGCGGGAAGCCTCCCACGATCAGGTAACGGTCGAATGCCGCCGCCGAATCGGGCGCGGAGGTGAGGCTGGCGACCTCTGCCGGGTTCAGCGGCGCCACCCGCAGCTCCAGCGTGGGCCTGCCGTGAAGCGGCGATCGGGCGCCTACCAGGCTCTCCATCATCCGCACGTCGGAGCCGATGCAGACCAGCAGCAGAGGCGTGCTCTCGAGCAGTCGGTCCCACACTTGCTGAAGGTCTGCCGGAAACCCACGATCGCCCTCCGCGAGGTACGGCAGCTCGTCGATTACGACGATCCCCGGCCGCGCCGGATCAATGCCCTGTACGGCTGCCCTGATGGCGGTGGGCCAGGACTCGAACGAGGCCCCCTCGAACGCGGAGGCCGCGGGAAGCGTCGATTGAGCGACGGCATCGACGAAGGCGGCGATTGCCGCACCCACGCCTCGCTGGGGCGCCTGGTAGAAGACGTATGGGGCTTCCAAACGGTTGCAGAGCTCTTGCACGAGGCGCGACTTCCCCACTCGCCGACGCCCCTGGACCCAGGCAAATCGCCCCTCCTCGCCCTGACGCGCTCGGTCGAACTCCGCCCGCAGGGCGCCCAGCTCCGCGTCGCGTCCGATGAACTCCATCCCAAAGACGGTAGCAGAGTAGACACTACTTAACTAGTGTCTACTTAACTAGTGTTTAGCTTGCTTAAAGGCGTGGCCGATCCGCCTTGCCTCCGGGTAGTGCCGGCGCAGCAGCTCGAGCGTCTCGCTCTCGTCGTCCGGGGCGACGACGCAGCAGAACCCGCAGCCCATGTTGAAGACTTCGCGCATCTCGTCGTCAGACGTCCCGGAGCGCTCCTGGATCAGGGTGAAGATCGGGGGAACCGGGAGCGGATCCTCGATCTCGTAGCCGACGTCGGCCACGAGGCGAAGCAGGTTTCCGAGTCCACCGGAGGTGATGTGGGCGAGGCCGCGCACCTCGACCCCGGAACGCAGCAGCTCGAGGATCGGCTTGACGTAGATCTCGGTCGGCTCGAGCAGCACTTCGCCAAGCGGCCGGCCCAGGCGGCCTTCGGGATCCTCGTCGAGCGGCAGCCCGTCGAGCGCCGCGCGGGCGAGCGTGTAGCCGTTTGAGTGCAGGCCGGAGGAGGGGAGGCCGATCACCGCGTCGCCCGGCTGCACCCCCGCACCGTCGACGATCTCGTCCAGCGCCACGGTGCCGAAGCAGGCCCCGGCGACGTCGAAGCCGCGCACCATGTCGCCGAGCTGGGCGAGCTCCCCGCCGGGGATCTCGACGCCCGCCAGCTCGGCTCCGCGCGCAAGGCCGACGCCGATCTGCTCGCAGACAGCGGGATCGGCCCGCTCGATCGCGATGTAATCGAGCATCGCCAGCGGCTCGGCGCCGACGCAGATCACGTCGTTGACGTTCATCGCCACGCAGTCGATCCCGACCGTGTCGAACTTGCCCAGCTGCTCGGCGACCAGCAGCTTGGTCCCGACCCCGTCGGTGGAGAGCGCGATCCCGGTCCGCTCGTCGATCCGGATCACGCTCGCGTAATGGCCGGGCAGCGGCACCGCGCGCGAGGGCCGCCCGAGCTGGATCGCACTCAGGGCCTTGACCAGCCCCGCCACGGCCGAGTCCGCGGCACCCTGGTCCACACCCGCTTTCGCGTACGCGTCGCCGCTCATACGGGCGATTCTTTCAGCCCAGCCAGCCGCTCAGTCGCCCTGGGGTGCGTAGCGGTTGTGGAGCATCAGGTCGTTGCCGTCGGGATCGGTGAAGAAGGCCATGTGGCAGACCCCGGTGTCCATGATCTCGCCGGCGAACTCGACGCCCCTGCCCTCGAGCTCCGCGCGCGCCGCGGCGACGTCGTCCACGTGCAGCGCGGGGTGCGCGTTCTTCTGCGGCGCGAACTCCATCCCGAACTTCTCCGGCTCCCAGATGCCGAAGCAGGTGTCGCCGGCCCAGAACTCGAACCGCGCGTTCTCGTCCGGGCGCAACCCGAGCGTCTCGACGTAGAACCGCCGCGAGCGCTCGGCGTCTTGCGACGGGACTCCTATGAAGTCTGTCTTGGCGATCATCGGTCCTCCAGGTGTTGTGGGAACTCCAAGCTAACTCCAAATCAATTCCAAGTTTCTCCAAATTTTGGAATTGGCTGCTAACGACGCAATTTCGAAAGCACCACAGCCGCGAGCGCCGCCCGGTACGCCGCATACGGCCACAGTGCCCGGTCGCCCTCGACCAGCTTGATCAGGCGCTGGGAGGCGAGGGTGGAGGCGAAGGAGGCGGCAACGCCGATCGCCATCGAGCGGCGCAGCTGGGGGGAGGCGCCGCGGCGGCTGAGGCGAACGCCCTTCAGCAGGCTGGCGCCGACGATGATCGGCAGCGCGACGGTGCGCGAGAGCAGGTTCGCCTGGTCGCGGGAGAAGCGCCGCCAGCGCGCCGCCGCCAGGGTGATGCCGTTGCGCGAGACCCCGGGCGCGAGCGCCCCGGCCTGCGCCACGCCGAGGGCGAGCCCGTCGGCGGCCCCGGCCTCGCCTCGCCCTCGCAGCTGGGGCCGGGTATCGGCGGCGAGCATCGCCGCCGCCCCGGCGAGCAGGCCGATCGCGGTCGCGCCCGGGCCGCCGAGGTGGCGCTCGATCGGCCGCTCGAGCTTGTAGCCGACGAGCGCGGCGGGCAGGAAGGAGAGGGCGAGCACCGTCGCTCCGCGCAGGTCGAACTCGCGCAGCTCTTCGGCGATCAGGCGGCGCTGGCCGATCAGCAGCGCCGCCGCCGCCCCAGCGTGCAGTGCGACCTCGAAGCTCTTGCGCACCTCGGGGTCGATCGTCTCCCACTCCCAGCCCGCGAGCCAGGGCACGAGCACGATGTGTGCCGAGCTGGAGACCGGCAGCAGCTCGGCCGGTCCCTGGACCAAACCGAGCGCGACGGCGCGGCGGTCGGAGATGCTCCCGTCGGCGGTGCCGCTCAAGCTCCGCGTGAGCCCGCCGGCTCCGGATCGGGCTCCGGCTCCGCTGCGGGCTCCTCGTCGCTCTTGCCGCCGCCCCGGCGCTTCAGCAGCAGGTAGGCGACGAGGCCGATCGCCGCGGCCAGCACCGCGTAGTCGAGGAGATGCAGATGGTTGCGCCACTCCTCCCAGTTGTCGCCCACGCTCTTGCCGATCAGGCTCAGCATCAGGACCCAGGGGATGCAGCCGAGCAGCGTCAGCACCGTGAAGCGCCAGAAGGGCATTTTCGCCACCCCGGCCGGCAGCGAGATGAAGGTGCGGATGATCGGCAGCATGCGCGAGAAGAAGACGGTCGCGTCGCCGTAGCGGGCAAACCAGTCATCGGCCCATTTCAGGTACTTGGGCGGCAGGTGGATCAGCTTGTTCTTCTCGAGCAGGTCGATGCGGCCGTAGTAGCCGACGGCGTAAGCGGCCCAGGATCCGACCAGGTTGCCGAGCACTCCCGCGGCAACGACCCCGAACATGGTCAGCTCGCCGGCGGCGACGCTGGAGCCGGCGAAGAGCATGATCGCCTCGCTGGGCACCGGCAGGCAGGCGGACTCCAGCGCCATCAGGATGAAGACCGCCGGCAGCCCGGTGCTGCTGATGAAATCGGTCCCCGCGTTGACGATCGGGTCGAGGAAGAAGTCTGTGACGCTGGCGAGCAGGAGCATGCGCGAAGCGGGGATTGTAGGGACGCGACCGAACAGCAACTAAACTGGCACGGTTCCATGCGCCGGTTGAACCACCCCGTCTACCGCAACCGGGTCCTCCAGTTGGTTGCCGACGGCGCCCTCGTCGCGCTGGCCTTCTACCTGGCCTTCCGCCTGCGCTTCCTCGATGACCCGAACGGCCTGCCCGACCGCTACTGGACGCTGTTCCTGCAGGCCGCCGGCTTCGTCGTCGCCGTCAAGCTCTCGGTCTTCGCCGCCTTCGGGCTCTACCAGAAGTGGTGGCGCTACGTCAGCGGCCGCGACTTCCTGCTGATCGTGCGCGCCGTCGCCGTCTCCAGCGCGATCCTCGTCGTCGCCTTCACGGTGATCCAGCCCTTCGCCCACAACCTGCCGCGCTCGGTCGCGGTGATGGACTTCCTGCTGACGCTGATGCTGATCACCGGGGCGCGGCTCGCGGTGCGGCTGATCGTCGAGCGACCCTCGCGCTCCGGCCGGCTCCCCAAGCACGAGGTGCTGGTGGTCGGCGCCGGCTCGGGCGGGCAGATGGTCGTGCGCGAGCTGCAGCTCAACCCCGACCTCGGCGCGACCGCGATCGGGTTCGTCGACGACGACCCGCGCAAGCGCGGGATGCGGATGCTCGGGCTCAAGGTGCTGGGCTCGACCAAGAAGATCGCGACGATCCTCGACGAGACCCACCCCGACGAGGTCGTGATCGCGATCCCATCGGCGCCGGGGACGCTCCGCGCCAAGGTCGTCGCCGCTTGCCGCGAGCGTGAGATCCGCGTGCGCACGCTGCCGACCGTGTTCGAGCTCCTGCGCGGTGGCGTCCAGCTCAACAAGCAGCTGCGCGACGTCCAGGTCGAGGACGTGCTCGGCCGCGACCCGGTCGTCTTCGAGCTGGACCGGGTGGGTGCCTACCTGCGCGACCGCATCGTCCTCGTCACCGGCGCCGGCGGATCGATCGGCTCCGAGCTCTGCCGCCAGATCGCCCGGGTCGGCCCGCGCCTGCTGGTGATGCTCGACCACGCCGAGGACAACCTCTTCGAGATCGACCGCGAGATGGTCGAGGAGCGCCACTTCACCAGCGTCGAGTCGGTGCTCGCCGACTGCAAGGAGCCGCACCGGATGCTGGAGACGATGCAGCGCTTCAAGCCCAGCGTCGTCTTTCACGCCGCCGCCTACAAGCATGTGCCGCTGATGGAGGCCAACCCGCTGGAGGCGGTCCGCAACAACGTGATCGCGACCCGGATCACCGCCGAGTCCGCCGCTGCCTCCGACGTCGAGCGCTTCGTCCTGATCTCGACCGACAAGGCGGTCAACCCGAAGACCGTGATGGGCGCATCCAAGGCGATGGCCGAGTGGATCGTCGAGTCGGCGGGCCGCAAGCATCCCGGCACCCGCTTCGCCAGCGTCCGCTTCGGCAACGTGCTCGCCTCCTCGGGCAGCGTCGTGCCGATCTTCCGCAGCCAGATCGAGCGCGGCGGGCCGGTGACGGTCACCCACCCCGAGATGACCCGCTACTTCATGACGATCCCGGAGGCCGTGCAGCTGGTGATCCAGGCGGGCGACATCGGCGCCGGCAAGGGCGAGGTCTTCGTCCTCGACATGGGCGAGCCGGTGCGGATCGTCGACCTCGCGCACAACATGATCCGGCTCGCCGGCTACGAGCCGGAAGCCGACATCGCGGTCGAGTTCACCAAGCCGCGGCCGGGGGAGAAGCTGCACGAGGAACTGTTCGGCCTGGCCGAGAGCGAGCAGCCGACCGCGGCGAAGCGGATCCGTCGCGCCGTCCGGGAAACGCCTCTGGACGCCGACTGGGTCGAAGCGACGCTCAACTCGCTCGAGGACCTGGTGCTGGCCGGTGACGAGGTTAACCTGGCGCAGCGAGTCGTCGAGATGATCACCGCACCGGGCGGGGACGCAGCGGCGCTCGCCTACGACGAGTAGCCTCTCGCCCCCACTTGGAGCTGATCGAACAAATCGGCGCCTTCGCTGGCCTGGCCGCCTTTCTAGGTCTCGCCGTGCTGGCAATGCTCGTCTTCTCCCAGGGGCGCGATCTGCGTCGCCTGCGCGAGTGGGCCGGCTCGGCACCCGAGCGCGACGGCGAGCGCAAAGAGGCGACCTCAGCGGTTGCCGCGAAGCGAGCCGAGGAGCTGCGCGCGCTCGAGGAGGCGCGCACGGCAGAGCAGGCGGCGGTGACCGAGCGGGAGCAGCGCCGGCAGCGGCGCGAGGCCGGGCTGCCCGAGCAGACTCGCGGCGAGCGGCTCAAAGGCGGGCTCTCCAGCGCCGGCGCCCGGCTCGCCCAACCGCGCTACCTGGCAGCGGTCTTCGCGATCGTCGTCGCCGTTGCCGGCGGTGCCATATACCTGGCGACCCAGGGCTCCGACAGCGACGGCGGCAAGGGCGGCAAGGGCAAGGCCGCGGCGCGGGTGAAGCCGGCCGAAATCGAGGTGACGGTGCTGAACGGGACCGCGGTCGCGGGCCTCGCCGCCACCTACGGCGACATGGTCGAGCGCAAGGGCTTCCAGCTCGGCGCGGTCACCAACAGCAGCACCAGCTTCGCCGACAGCGTCGTCATGTTCGAGCGGGGCCACGCTCCCGAGGCACGCCGCGTCGCGGCCGCCCTGGGGGTCTCGGAGGTGCAGCTGATGACCGCCGATATCGCCGCCGTCTCAGGCGGCGCACCGGTCTCGGTGATCGTCGGCGAGGACAATGCCGCGGCCGAAGGCTGATGCCTGGGCCGCGCTGGTCTTCGCGCTCCTAGTCCTCGCCACAGCCGCAGCGTTCGCCTACTCCCAGCGCCTCAAGCGCGACCCGCTGGTGCTGGACCGGGTCACTTTCGGCACGCCGGCAAGCCGTTCGTTCACTCCCAACGGCGACTGCCGGCTCGATCGCATCCGCATCCGCTTCCGCACGACTGTTTCCGACCAGGGCACGGTTCAGGTGGTCAAGCCGGGTGGCAAGCTGGTCATCACCCTCGCCCGCGACCGCTTCCTCAAGCGCTACAAGTTCCACACCTACTACTGGGATGGCCGCGAACGCAACGACGGCGTTGCGCCCCCCGGGCGCTACAAGCTGCGGGTAAGGCTGCTCGACCAGGGCCGCGTGCTCGTGCCCCCGGGGGCTATGCGCCTGCATGAGGCCAAGCGACGTCCGACCGGGCCGTGCCTCGAGATCGAGGGGAGCGAGGGTTGAGCGAGCTCCTCGCCGGTACGGGCGTCCTGGTCGCTGCCGCCGCGGCGGCCGGCGCGATCCTGCTTCCCCCCGGTCGCCTGCGGGCGACCGCGATGCTCATCGCCCTGGCGCTCTTCCCGCTCCTGATCCTGGGCGACCAGTGGGACTCCCGTGCGATCGCCGACCTGCGCGACAGCACAGGCCGCATGGTCGGGCTCGGAGTGCTTGCCGTGGCCGCCTCCGTTGCTCTCGCCCTCGCCTTTCGCCGCTGGCCGATCCTGCTCCCGCTCGCGATCGTCGCCGCCCTCCCGTTCCGAGTGCCCCTTCAGGCCGGTGGAGACACCGCCAACCTCCTGGTCCCTCTCTACCTCGTCATCGCTGCCGGGGTGCTCGCCACAGCAGCGCGCAACTGGCGCGCAACCCCTGCAGCGACAGGACCCACCGGCCCAGCAGTCTGGCTCCCGCGAATCCTCGCCGCGGTGGTGGCCCTGTACGCAGTGCAGACGCTGTATTCCGAGGACTTCTCCAAAGGGCTGCAAGACGTCTGCTTCTTCTTCGTGCCGTTCAGCCTGGTCTACGGGCTGCTGCGCGACGTCGACTGGGACCGGAAGCTCCTGACTCTCGTGCTGTGGGTCGTCGCCCTGGAGGCGGTTGCGTTCGTGATCGTCGGCTCGGTCGAGTGGCTTAGCCGCAGCCTCTTCTGGAACGACCAGGTGATCCGGTCGAACGAATTCCACACCTACTTCCGGGTCAACTCCGTGTTCTGGGACCCCAACATCTACGGGCGGTACCTCGCCTTGGTGGCTGTGCTGGCTACGAGTGCCCTTCTATGGACTCGTGAGCGACGAACCTTCGGACTTCTCACGGCTTTGATCGCCCTGCTCTGGCTTGGCCTTGTGCCGACCTTTTCGCAGTCAAGTTTCGCCGCACTCCTGGGAGGGCTGGCCGTGCTGGCGGCCTTGAAGTGGAGCTTGCGCTGGACGCTCGGGGCGGTAGGCGTCGGTGTGATCTTGGCAGCGTCCATAGTCGTCTTCGCTGGCGGAGTCTCGAAGCTCAGTCCAGATCGCTGCAACGTCGACACCGGCGGCCGTTGCAACCTGGTGGCGGGAGGCGTCAAGTTGTTCGTCCAACGCCCCGTCTACGGCTACGGCTCCGGCAGCTTCCCCAAGGCCTACCGCCAGCACGTCAAGACGAAGGAGGTCCCCGTCTCGGTCTCCCACACCGAGCCGATAACGATCGCGGCTGAGCAAGGCCTGGCGGGGCTACTCCTCTACGCAGCTCTACTCCTCACAGCCCTGTGGACAATGGCTTCAGGCTTGTCCCGCTCGCTGTCCCATCTACCCGCGCGCCAGCTGCCAGTAGCCCGGGCAGCGATCCTCGCAACCTTCACGGCCCTACTGGTCCACACGATGGCCTACGCAGGCTTCTACGAGGACCCGATCACCTGGGTCCTCCTGGCCGCCGGTGCCTCCTTCGCAGCCGCCGATCAACGTAGGCTCGCCGCGTGTCCGGATACCTCCGCCGCCTAGCGACGACCGGCGCCGCCTACACGGCGGCCAGCATCTTCTCGAAGCTGATCGCGGTCGCGCTGCTGCCGCTGTACACGCGCTACCTGACCCCGGCCGACTACGGCGCCGCCGAGGTGATGTTCGCCGCCGTCGTCTCGGCCAGCATCATCGTCCGGCTGGGCGTGATCGAGGCTCTGCTGCGCTTCTATTACAAGGACGACGAGGAGCCCGCCGCCGTCCTCTCCACTTCCTTCGCGTCGCTCTTCTGGTTCTCCACGGCGGCCGCCCTCCTCGCCCTTCCCTTCGCCCAGCCGATCTCCGAAGCGCTGCTCGACGAGCCGGCCGCGGACCTGGCGCGGATTTCGATCGCCGGCCTCTGGGTGCTGACGCTGCACGAGTACCTGCTGACGATCTTCCGTCTCCAGGAGCAGGCCCGGGCCTTCTTCGTCACCACGATGGTCGGTGTCGTGGCCGCGATCGGCCTCACCGTCGTCCTCGTCGTCGGGGCGGGCGAGGGGGCCCGCGGCCTGCTGCTCGGCAGCTACGTGAGCGGCGCGGCCGTCGTCCTCGCGCTGATCGTCTACCACCGCAAGCGCCTCTCGCTGCGGATCGACCGGCCCCTGCTGCGGCGGATGCTGCGCTTCGGCACCCCGACCATGCCGGCGGAGCTCTCGCTCTACGCGCTCAACTTCGTCGACCGCATCATCATCGTCCGCACCCTCGGCCTCGCCGAGGCCGGCCTCTACTCGCTCGCGGTCAAGTTCGCCCAGGCGGTCAACGTCCTGGTGCGCGGCTTCCAGCTCGCCTGGCCACCGCTGGCCTACTCGATTCGCGACGACGACGACGCCCGTCGCGCCTACGCCGCGGTCGTCACCTGGTTCGTCGTGGGGGGCGCCTTCGTCGTCTCCGGCATGTGGCTGCTCTCCCGCTGGATCGTGCGCGCCCTGGCCGCGCCGGAGTTCTTCGACGCCTACGAACCGATCGGCCTGATCGCGGCCGGGGTCACCCTCTACGCCCTCTACATGGTGCTCGTCGTGATCCTCGGCCGCACCGGCCGCACCGAGTTCAACTTCCCCGCGACCGGAGCGGCCCTCGTCGCCAACGTCGCCCTCAACCTCCTCCTCGTGCCGCCCCTCGGCATCGTCGGCGCCGGCCTCGCCCTCGTCGCCTCCTACCTCGTCGTGCTGGCCCTGATGTACGGCTTCACCCAGCGCCTCTTCCCGGTCCCCTACGAATGGGGCCGGCTCGCCCGGGTCGTCCTGGTCTCCGCCGCGCTTGTCGCGTTCGGGGAGCTGCTCCTGCCGACGGACGGCCTCGCCGGCTTCCTGACGAGGACGGTCTTGTGGCTCGCCTATCCGGCGGCCCTGCTGGCCACCGGCTTCTTCACGACAAGCGAGCGCCGCTGGCTGGCTCACCTCCGTCACCCGATCGTCCTCGTTCGTCGCCTGCGCTCCTTCCGACCCGCCCCCGTCGCGGTCGACGGCCGCATCCCGGAGGTCGCCGAGGCGGAGCTGATAGATGAGGACTCCCGCCTGTAGGTGGCCTACGCCACCGCCCGGTCCCGAATGCTTTCACCGCGACCGGGGAGGAGCGCTTGGCGGGCGTGGGCCCAGTAGACCTTTGCCGGTTGGCCGGGGAGAAAGGTCGCGGCCAGCGCGCGAACCGCGTAGGACCAGGCGGTGAGGGCGCGGACGGCCAGGGCGGCGATCGGGCCGTGGTGCTTGCGCATGTAGAGGTCCCGGTTGCGGTGGAATTCGACGATGCGTGGGAGGCCCTTGGCCAGGTCGGTGGAGAGCTGGTCGTGATGGACGGCCTCGGCGGCGGGGACGAAGAGGCTGTGCCAGCCGGCCTCGGCCAGCCGCTTGGCGAAGTCGCACTCGTCGTAGTAGACGAAGAAGTCGGGGTCCATGTAGCCGACCTCGGATGCTGCCTCGCGGCGCACGAGCAGGGCGCTCGACTGCGCCCAGTCGACCCGGCGGGTGACTCCGCCCTTGCTCTGCACGGTCAGCCAGCGGTGCAGGAACAGCGCCCCGGCGAGGGCGGTGCCGACGCCGGGGAAGCGCCAGGCGCAGGGCACCGGCGCTCCGTCGGAGTCGAGCAGCTGCGCGACCTGCTGCCGCCGCCTGCGGATCGGCATCG
The DNA here is from genome assembly GCA_963801245.1 of uncultured Solirubrobacterales bacterium. GTDB lineage: Bacteria > Actinomycetota > Thermoleophilia > Solirubrobacterales > 70-9 > VRUE01. The sequence goes on along the minus strand of CAWDEA010000002.1, from coordinate 885,417 downwards.
AGCGCCGCGACCAGGGCCGCCGCCGCTCCCGGCCGCAGCTCGGAGTCCTCGTTGAGCAGCAGGCAGTAGCGGCCGCTCGCCTCGCGCATCAGCGTCGAGTCGTTCTCGGCCTTGCCCGTTCGGCGGTCCAGCGCGATCAGGCGAACGTCGCCGCCCCGTTCCCGCACCGCCTCGGCCGAGCCGTCGTCGGAGGCGTTGTCGAGGACGAGGATCTCGCGCTCGACCCCGGTCGGGTGGGTGCGCTCGATCGCGTCGAGGCAGGCGAGCAGGTACTCGCGGCCGTTCGTGTTCACGACGCAGTAGGAGAGCGTGGGCGCCAAGGGGGCCACCATAATCGCGCGTCATGCGCGTGCAGCTAGTCGACCCCTCGGCCTTCACGCCGCCCTACGACCGCGCCCTGGCCGCGGCGCTCGCCCGTGGCGGCGCCGACGTCGAGCTGCTGACCAGCCGCTTCCTCTACGGCCCGGTGCCTCCGGCCGAGGGCTACCGGGTGCGCGAGTGCTTCTATCGCCGCACCTCGCGCCGCGACCTCGATGCCCCCGGACGCCGCGCCCTCAAGGCCGTCGAGCACCTGCCCGACATGCTGCGCCTCCGCCGCGCTCTCGCCGCCGACGTCGTCCACTACCAGTGGCTGACGATGCCGGCCCTCGACGCGCACCTGCTGCCACCGGCCCGCCCGCGCCTGCTCACCGCCCACTACGTGCTGCCGCCCGCAGCCGAGCCGCCGCGACCTGGCGACGCGCGCGCCGGGCGTTCGGGCGCATGGACGCGGTCATCGCCCACTCCGAGCACGGCGCGGTGCGGCTGCGAGACGAGGTCGGCCTCGACCCCGAGCGGGTCCGCGTCATCCCCCACGGCGCCTTCGACTACCTCACCCGGCTGCCGGAGGAGAAGCCGCTGCCGCCGAGCTCGAGGGCGCCGAGGGCCCGGTGGTCCTCTTCTTCGGCCTGCTGCGCCCCTACAAGGGAATCGACACCCTGCTCGAGGCCTTCCGCGAGGTTCGACGGCGCCGAGCTGTGGATCGTCGGCAACCCGCGCATGGACCCGGAGCCGCTCCGCCGCCTCGCCGCCGAGAGCCCCGGCCGCGTCCGCTTCCTCACCCGCTTCGTCGAGGACGCCGAGATCCCGGCGATCTTCCGCCGCGCCGACGTCGTCGTCCTCCCCTACCGCGACGTCGAGCACTCCGGCGTCCTCTACACCGGCCTCGCCTTCGGCAAGCCGATGGTGCTCAGCGCCGTCGGCGGCTTCCCCGAGGTGGCGGCAACCGGCGCCGCGCGGCTCGTCCCGCCCGAGGACCCAGCCGCGCTCGCGAGCGCCCTGAGCGCGCTCGTCGCCGACCCCGCCGCGCGCGAGCGCCTGGCCCGGGCCGCGACCGAGGCCGCCGCCGGCCCCTACTCCTGGGACGCGGTCGCCGCCCAGACGCTCGCGCTCTACCGCGACCTCCGATGAGCCCAGACCCTGTTCCGGTGCGCTTTATGTCACCTATGGGGACATAAGCGCACCGGAAGCAGATAATCGCCCGATGCTAGCCGCTCTCTTCTGGGTCTCGCGCTGGGCTGATCGTCTACACGCACCTCGGCTACCCGCTCGCCCTGCGGGCGCTGCTCGCCCTGCGCCGCCGCCCGACGCTGGAGCCCGGCACCTGGGAGGAGCTGCCCCGCGTCTCGCTGATCGTCGCCGCCTACGACGAGGAGGAGGTGATCGAGGCCAAGGTCGCCAACGCGCTGGCGCTCGACTACCCGCGCGAGCGGCTGGAGCTGATCGTCGCCTCCGACGGTTCCGGCGACGCGACGGCCGAGCGCGCCCGCGCGGCCGGCGCCGACCTGGTCCTCGAGCTGCCCCGCGGCGGCAAGATCGCCGCCCAGAACGCCGCCGCCGAGCGCGCCTCGGGCGAGATCCTCGCCTTCTCCGACGCCAACAGCGCCTGGGCGCCCGGACGCCCTGCGCCACCTGGTCGAGCCCTTCGCCGACCCGGCGTCGGCTACGCCTGCGGCCAGGTCCGCTTCCTCGACCCCGACGGCGAGCAACCTCGAGGGCGCCTACTGGCGCTACGAGATGGCGGTGCGGGAGATGGAGTCCGCGCTCGCCGGCGTCACCGCCGGCAACGGCGCGATCTACGCCGTGCGCGGCGAGCGCCTACCTTCCGCTCGCCCCCTCGGGCAGCCACGACCTCTCGTTCCCCTTCCAGCTGGCGAAGCAGGGGCTAGCGCTCGCTCTACGTCCCCTGGGCGCGTGCCGAGGAGAAGATGGTGCCGACCATGGAGGGCGAGTTCGCCCGCAAACGGCGGATGATGGTCGGGCTCTGGGACATCGTCGTCGGCGAGCGGATGATCTCGCCCGCGCGGCTACTCCGCCGCTCTACGCCTTCGAGCTCGCTCTCGCACCGGCTGCTGCGCTACCTGACGCCGTTCCTGCACCTGCTCGCCTTCGTCGCCAACCTCGCCGCTGCTCGGCCAGGGCTGGGTCTACGTCGCCGCATACGGCGTCCAGCTGGCCGCGATCGCCGCGGCGCTCCTCGGCGGTCGGTTCCGCCTTGCCCCGTTTCGCGTCGCCCGCTACTACGTGCTGACCACGCCTCGATCGCCGCGGGTCTCTGGGACCGGCTGCGTCACGGGCCACCCGGCGGCCTGGGAGAAGGCTCGAGGGAACGCGATGACGCGCCGCCGCCGATAGCCGATGCCGAGCGATTCTGGACATCGCCATCGCCGCGCTCGCGCTCGCGCTCCTCTCGCCCTCCTGCTGATCGCCGCGCTCGCGATCAAGCTCGGCAGCCGCGGGCCCGGTCATCTACCGCCAGCGCCGGGTCGGCCTCGGCGGGCCGCGAGTTCGAGATGCTGAAGCTGCGCACGATGGTCGAGGGCTCCGACCCGGTCGGCGTCGGCACCGTCGTCACCCGCGACGACCCGCGCGTCACCGCCGCCGGCCGCATCCTGCGCCGCACCTCGCTCGACGAGATCCCCAACCTGGTCAACGTCCTGCGCGGCGAGATGGCGATCGTCGGCCCGCGCCCGACGATCCCCGCCCAGGTCGACGGACTACACGCCGCGCCAGCACCGCCGCCACGAGGTCCGCCCCGGGATCACCGGCTGGGCCCAGGTCCAGGGCCGCGCCGGCATCCCCTGGGAGGAGCGGATCGAGCTCGACGTCGAGTACGTCGATCACCGCAGCGCCGCGCCTCGACCTCCGCATCCTCGCCAAGACCGCCTGGCTCCTCGTCACCGGCCACGGCCTCGCGCCGGACTAGGGTTTCGGCGATGAGCCGAGTACAGCCGAGGTCAGCCTGCGCAGCGTTCGAGCCCGGCGATGCCGCCGCGGTCCACCGCTGGTTCAACAACCCCGAGGCGACCGCGCTCGCTGATGGAGCAGCGCGACGGCTTCTCGCGGAGGAAGCCGAGGCGCTGGGTCGGGCGGGCGATGGACGACTCGGGCGAGGACCGCAAGTACGCGATCGTGGTCGAGGGCCGCGCCGAGCCGGTCGGCTTCACCGCCCTCTACGGGCTCTTCCGCCAGACCGCGCCGGAGCTCGGGGCGCTGATCGGCGACGACGTGCGGGGCAGCGGCGTCGGCCGGCGCGCCGAGGCGCTGACCATCGCCAAGGCCTTCGACGAGTTCGGCGCCCACCGCGTCTACGGCCGCATCCCGGCCTGCAACGAGGTCGCCAAGAAGACCGTCGCCGGGCTCGGCTGGAAGCACGAGGGGACGATGCGGGCGCACCTGCGCCGCGACGGCGAGCCCGCCGACGACTGCGAGATCTGGGGCGTGCTGCCCGACGAGTTCCGCGCCGCGGCGGCGGACCTGATCTCGTGAGCGCGCCCGACCGCAAGGGCCGAGCTGATCGCGGACCGGGGCGAGGCGGCGGTCGGCGAGGAGTTCTTCCGCTCGCGCCCGTTCCTCGACGCCGAGGGCGTCACCCACACGCTGCGCATCGACGCCGGCGACGCCGAGCTGCTGGCCCCGCTGATCGTCCGCGAGATCGGCGAGGCCCCCGAGCGCGACGCGATCTCCCCCTACGGCTACCCCGGCTTCGCCGGCGAGTGGTCATTGACCCCGCTATAGCGGGGTCAATCGACCACTCGCCGATCGATCCGGCGACGGTCGACTTCTCCGGCACCGGCCTCGTCACCGTCTTCGTCCGCCACGCGCTCGGCGACCCGCCGCTGGCGGCGGCGACCGAGCGCAACGTCGTCCAGATCGCCGACCCCGAGCTGCCGCGCGAAGAGCCGGCCCAGCGACCGCAACCAGATCAACAAGAACCTGCGCCGCGGCTACGAGGTCGCGCATCGTCCCCGGCCCCGAGACGACCGCCGCCGACGCGCGCCGGCTTCCTCGCCGCCTACGAGCAGACGATGCGGCGCACCGGCGCCGCCGAGCGCTACTTCTTCGGCGCCGCCTACTTCGACCGCATCCTCGAGTCCGACCGCACCTGGCTCGCCCTCGCCCACGCGCCCGGACGGCGAGGTCGCCGCCGCCTCGATCGCGGTCCGCAGCGACGGCTTCCTCCACTACTACCTCAGCGGCAGCGCCGACTCCCACCTGCGCGACTCGCCGATGAAGAACGTCGTCGCCGCGCTGGTCGAGCTCGCCGCCGAGCTGGGCCTGCCGCTCAACCTCGGCGGCGGCATCGCCCGCGGCGACCGCCTCGAGGAGTTCAAGCGCGGCTTCGCCAACCGCGAGCAGCCCTGGCAGCACCTCGGAGATCGTCTGCGACGCGACTGCCTACGCGCGCCTCTGCGCCGGCCGCGACGCGGGCCGACTTCTTCCCGGCCTACCGGGCGCCAGGCTGACCGGGGCTCAGCTTGACGGTCGGTTCCAACGGCGTCGGCGCCGGTCGAGCGTGAACGTGTTCGACCGGCTCGCCGCCGTATTTGCCCCAGGTCGCCTTGCCGAAGGCGCGGATCGCGTCGAGCGTGATCGCGCCCTTGTACTCGTTGCAGCCGAGCAGGTTCGTCCAGGTGCGTCGCCGCGACCGCGTAGGGCATGTTCTCGTTCGGGAAGAGCAGCGTCCCGCCGTACATCGTGTCGTAGAGGCCCTTCAGTTCCAGCTGGTCTCCTTCGGGCAGGTCGGGGCTGTACTGGATCTCCATCCGGCCGTGCTCGAGCGAGTGGACGATGTCGATTTCCGTCGGCATTTCGCTGTAGGCGCCGTCGGCCTGCTGGTAGGGCGGTTCGACGTGGTTGCCGGAGGTCGGCGGGTTGGTCTTGTAGTTCGGGCGCCGTGGCGGTCTGCGGGATGTGTTCGTGGCCCTCGTCCTTGAGGTTCAGGCGCAGATCGCAGTCGGCCTTCTTCGCCGCCTGCTTCAGGTCCGTGACCTTGGCCGACCGGAGGCTCGGCCCCGGAGCGGTTGTCCGGCTGGACCCCGTTGGTCGAGCCGGCTGCCGACGTCGATGTGGGCGTCGCCGCCCTCGTTCTTGCCGCCGGAGGAGGCGATCAGCGACGACGATCCCGGCGATCACGACCAGCCCGATCACGCCGGCCACGCCGTAGCCGATCATCAGGCGCCGCCGCTCCGACGAGGCCTGGCTCGTCTCGCGTTCCTGCCGGGCCTGGCGGAGCGCGCTCCCTCTCTTCCTCCCTGCGATTTGCCATGAGGCGAGGCCTAGTTTAGTCAGAGAGACTTCGCCAAGTCGCCGGCATCGCCGCCGGCGCCGCTCCCAGGGTCGCGACGCGTGCAGCGCGCCGAGCACCGCCCGCGTCGCCGGCGCCCGGTTCAGCGCGTAGAAGTGGATGCCGGGAGCGCCCGCGACAGCAGCTCCGCGCACTGCTGGGCGGCGTAGGCGACGCCGAGCTCGAACTCGGCCCGCTCGTCGCCCTCGGCGGCGCGCGAAGGCCTCCTCCAGGCGGCTGCGGGATCGAGGCGTCGCAGAGCTCGCAGATCCGCTTCGTCTGGGCGAAGCTGGCGACCGGGATCACCCCGGCGAGGATCGGCACGTCGATCCCCGCCGCCCGCGCGGCGTCGACGAAGTCGAAGTAGACCTGGTTGTCGAAGAAGAGCTGGGTGATCAGGAACGACGCCCCGGCCTCGACCTTCGTCTTCAGGTAGGCGAGGTCGGTGTCGAGGTCGGGCGCCTCCGGGTGCACCTCGGGGAAGCAGGCGCCGCCGATCGTGAAGTCCCAGCCCTCGGAGATGAAGGCGGCCAGCTCGGCGGCGCTGCCCAGCCCGCCCTCGGGCTGGACGAAGTCCTCCTGCCCGCGCGGCGGGTCGCCGCGCAGCGCGAAGACGTTCTCGATCCCCGCCTCGGCGATCCGGTCGAGCGTCGCCGCCAGGCCCTCGGTGGTCTCGCCGACGCAGCTCAGGTGCGCCATCGTCTCGAAGCCCAGCTCGTCCTTGAGCGCCTGGGTGATCTCGACCGTCCCCTCGCGGGTCGAGCCGCCGGCGCCGTAGGTGACCGAGACGAAGTCGGGCTCCGAGCTCGCGCAGCGAGCGGGCGGTCGCGAACAGCTGCTCGGTCGCCTCCGCCGTCTTCGGCGGGAAGAACTCGACCGAGAAGATCGGGCCGCCTGGAGGCGATGATCTCGTCGATGCGCATCGGGCAGAGGTTAGCTGCGCGACCGTATAAGCACGCTCCGGACGGGCGCATTTCTCCGGAGTTTGCGGGAACGTATTCGTCGCCCCCCTAGCGCCGCCGGCGGAGGCGCGCTAGGTTCGCTTTGCGACTGGGAGAGACAGGCCCCGCGGAAGCCAAGCGGGACACCGTCTCGAAGGTGGCGCAAAGAGCTTCTACGTGCGAAGGCTACGCGCGGGGCAGGCTACGAGCGTCATCCCCGGTCGCGTTTTCGTGCTCTACGGGCGAGCGTCCGCGTCCGACGGCTCGCCTAGCGTTCGGTCCGGTCGCCGAGCGCCTGCCCTCGATGGCCGCGCGTGCCGGGGCGCACACCCGGGAGCTGGGCGTCGCCGCGAGACCCGGATGGTCGCCGCGACTAGCCCGCCCGCTCCCACCTCTATGCGAGGATCTCGGCGATGAGCGAGCGAGCTTCGCTACGAGCGGGTCGGTGCCGCGGCCGTGCTGACGATCGACCGGCCGGAGCGCCGCAACGCGATCGACGCCGCGGCGGCCGAGGCGTTCCGCCAGGGCCTGAGCGACTTCGAGGCCGACGAGGAGGCGCGCGTCCTCGTCCTCACCGGCGCCGGCGGCGAGGCCTTCTGCGCCGGCGCCGACCTGAAGGCGATGAACCTCGACGTCGCCCATCCCGGACGGGCCGATGGGCCCGACCCGCCTGACGCCCGTCCAAGCCGGCGATCGCCGCGGTCGACGGCTGGTGCCTCGCCGGCGGCGTCGAGCTGGCGCTCTGGTGCGACCTGCGCATCGCCACGCCGCAATCGACCTTCGGCCTCTTCGAGCGCCGCTGGGGAGTCCCGCTGCGTCGACGGCGGCACGCAGCGGCTGCCCCGCATCGTCGGCATGGGCCGCGCCCTGGAGCTGATCCTCACCGGCCGCCCGGTCGAGGCCGAGGAGGCGCACCGGATCGGCCTCGTCAACGAGGTCGTCGAGCCCGGCAAGCACCTGGAGCGAGCCCTGGAGCTCGCCGAGCGCATCGCCGCCTTCCCCCAAGAGACGATGCTCGCCGACCGCCGCGGCGCAATCGAAGGCTTCGGCCTCCCCCTCGCCGACGGCCTCGACCTCGAGCGCCGCTCGGCAGCGAGGTCCTCGACGTCGCCGTCCGCGGCGCGCCCGCTTCGCCGACGGCGAGGGCCGCCACGGCGAGGGCGTCTGAGCTACCTGTCCCGGGTGACCCGCCGCATCTCGTCCTCCGCTTCCTCGGGGCCGAGGTAAGGCATCAGCACGGCGAAGACGAGGTCGGGGAGGATCCGCTGCAGCTCGGGCCCGCGGCCGGCGCGGATCTCGTCGAAGATCATCGAGGTCGCACCGCCGATCGCGAAGCGGGCGGTGTCGGGCGGCAGCTCCTCGCTCTGCCGGGAGTACTCCCGGCCCTCCTCGAGAAAGGGGGTGAAGCGGGCGAGCGCCGCGCGGTAGCGCGCCCGCGCGTCGTCGCCGGCGGCGGTCACCTCGACCATCGCCATCCGCGCGATGTCGGCCTCGGCCGCCAGCAGCTCGACCAGGGCGCCGAGCGCCGGCGGCGATCCGCTCGGGCCAGGGCTCGCCCGCCGCCGCCTCGAAGGCGCTGGTGACGTGGGCGACGAGGACGTCGATCACGGCGTCGTAGGCCTCGAGGAAGCAGGCCTCCTTGTCGTCGAACATCTCGTAGAAGGTGGCCCTGGAGACGCCGGCGACCTCGATCACGTCGGTGACCGTGGTCGCCTCGTAGCCCTTGGCGGCGGCGACCCGGACCATCGCCTCCAGCAGTCGCTCGCGCTGGGAGCGAACGACGTAGGCGCGGGGCAGACCATGGCGTCCGCTTGGCAGGCGCTCTGGATTCGAAGTAGATGACGAATCCATGCAGTCAGCGTAGGGCAGCGGCAGCGGACTGTCCAACGACTTCGCAAGCAATCCCCCAGCCCTGGCCACAACGTCCAACCGGCCCCTCTCAGTACCTACACTGCGGAAATGAAGATCGGGATAGTCGGACTCGGATACGTCGGTCTGCCACTCGCCGTCGCCTTTGCCGAGGCAGGGGACGAGGTCGTTGGGCTCGACACCGACCCGCGCAAGATCGAGGGTCTGAACGCGGGCCGCAGCCACGTCGAGGACATCTCCGACGCCGCGCTCGCGCCCCTGCGAGAGCGCCTGCGGGCAACCTCCAACCAGGCGGATCTCGCCTCCTGCGAAGCGATCGTGATCTGCGTGCCGACGCCGCTGACGGGGTCGCGCGAGCCCGACCTCACCTACATGCTCGAATCGGCGACCGCGCTGGCTGGGGTGCTCCAGCCCGAGCAGCTGGTCGTGCTCGAGTCGACGACCTACCCTGGCACCACCCGCGAGCGGCTGCTGCCGATCCTCGAGGAGTCCGGGCTCTCCGCCGGCCGCGACTTCCACCTCGCCTTCTCCCCGGAGCGGATCGACCCGGGTCGCACCGACTACACCGTCCGCACAACGCCGAAGCTCGTCGGCGGTCTCACGCCGGCGTGCTCGGAGCGCGCCGAGGCTCTCTACTCGCGGATCTGCGACGAGGTCGTGGTCCTGACGACGCCGGAGGCGGCGGAGCTCTCGAAGCTGCTGGAGAACATCTTCCGCTCGGTCAACATCGCCCTCGTCAACGAGCTGGCGCAGCTCTGCGACCGGCTCGGAATCGACGTCTGGGAGGTGGTCGACGCCGCCTCGACCAAGCCCTTCGGCTTCATGCGCTTCGACCCCGGCCCCGGGATGGGCGGGCACTGCCTGCCGGTCGACCCGTTCTACCTCGCCTTCAAGGCGCGCGAGCACGACTTCTACCCCGAGTTCATCGAGCTCGCCGGCAAGGTCAACCAGACCCAGCCGGCTTTCTGCGTGGAGCGGATCGCGCGCGCGCTGAACGACGCCGGCAAGCCGGTCAAGGACTCGAAGGTCCTCCTCCTCAGGCCTCAGCTACAAGGCCGGCGTCGGCGATATCCGCGAGTCTCCGGCGCTGAAGATCGCCAAGCGTCTGGTCGACCTCGGCGCCGATATCTCCTACCACGATCCTCACGTTCCCCAGGTCCCCGACCTCGGCCTTGCCTCGGCCGAGCTGAGCGAGGCCCTCTCCTCCTGCGACGTGGCGGCGATCGTCACCGCCCATCCGAGCGTCGACTACGAGAACGTCGTCTCGACCGCCCCGCTCGTGGTCGACTTCCGCGGCGTCACCCGGGGGATCGAGGCGGAGAACCTGGTCAGGCTTTAGAGGCCTGCATCTCCTGCTCGGCGAGGTCGGAGCCGAAGTAGGGCAGCACCGCGAAGTACATGAACTCGGGCAGCAGCTCGCGGAAGCCCTCATCCGCCCCCGTCGACAGCCGGGCGTGGACGACCGAGTGGATGCCCGCGACGATGCCCTCCGGGGCGATCGGCGGCGGCGACTCCCCCTCGCCCGGATCGGCCCGCGCCGAGTCGATGAAATCGGTGATCCGCTTCATCACTTGCGAGCGCTTCTCGAGAGCCTCGGGCCCTGCTGCGTGGACCTCGACGATCAGGGCTCGGCCGAGATCGGGCTCGCCGTCGAGTGCCTGCAGCAGGGCACCGAGGCCTGCGCGCAATTTCCCCTGCCAGGTCTTTTCAGGGGCAGCCGCGGCCTGCACCTGTGCATCCAGCCGCTCCACGCCGAGGTCGAACGCCTCCAGGTAGCAGGCCTCCTTGTCGGCGAAGAGGTCGTAGAAGGCCTGCCGGTAGAGCCCGGTGGAGTCGAGCACCGAGCGCACGGAGGTCGCGTCGTAGCCTTTCGACCCGACTGACTGGAGCATCCCCTCCAGGATCCTTTCGCGCTTGGGTGAAATCACCAGCTTGAGTGTGGAAGCGTGGGGAGAAGTTGGCCCCATCGCGCCGGCCTCCTCAGCCCCTGCCAGGACCTTGGTTGCGGCCTGCTCTCCCATTCCGATCCTTCCTCTTCTCGATCAGGGGAACCGCTTGTCTGGGCCTCGGTACTGTAACGGTATTCGGCCGATACGTCCAGCTTGGCATAAGGAACTGCTGTGGGTACCCTGGCCTTCGTGGCCGAACGCGCTCCTCAGGCGACCCGGACATCGCCGGGAAGGCACCCGCTGTCGCGGGAGTTCATCACCCAGCACCAGCGCGCCCGGATCATCGCCGCCCTCGCGGAGGAGACCGTCGAGAAGGGCTACCGAGCCGTCACCGTCGCCGATATCGTGAGCCGGGCGGGGATCGCCCGCAACACCTTCTACGAGAACTTCTCCTCGAAGGAGGACTGCTTCCTCTCCGCCTCGGAGTACGCGGTCACCGAGGCCCTGCGGCGCGTAGTCGACGCCGCCAGCAAGGTCGACAGCTGGCCGGCCCGGGTGAACGCCGGTCTCGCGGCCTTCCTCCACTACGTCGCCGGCGAGTCGGCCCTCGCCCGCACCTGCATCGTCGAGGCACTCTCCGCCGGTCCCGCCGCGGTCGAGCGCTACGAGCGCTCGATCCAGGCCTTCGTGCCGCTGTTCCGCATGGGCCGCAAGGTCTCGCCGAAGGGCGAGGAGCTGCCGGACACGCTGGAGGAGACGATCGTCGGCGGAATCTTCTGGATCCTCTACCAGCGCATCATCATGGGGCAGGCCGAGCAGATCGAGAGCCTGCTGCCGGAGCTGGTGGAGTTCTGCGCTCACTCCTTACCTCGGCGCCGAGGCGGCCAAGCGGACATCGGCCGAAGCGCCACCGACAGCAGGTTGAGCTAAGGGCGGGGACTGGGGGGCCCGTGACCTAGTGCTCGATGTAGAGACACGCGAGCGCACCGCCGGGCCCGAGCGCGACCGGATTCTCGCCGCCTTGGTCGAGATCGCCGCCGAGCGCGGCTACGCCGACACCACGGTCGAGACGATCCTCGAGGCCGCCGGCCTCGACCGGTCCGCCTTCGACCGCCATTTCCGCAGCAAGTACGACTGCTTCCTCACCGCCTGGCAGGAGATGAACGAGACCTGCATGCAGACGATGCTGGCGGCCTACAACAGCCAGGAGCGGTGGCCCGACAAGCTGCGCGCGGTTGCCAGCGAGGTGGTCGAGTCGCTGCGCGGCAATCCCACCCGCGCCACCTTCTCGGTCGAGGTGCTGGCAGCCGGCGACGCCGCCCGCGCCCGGCGCGACATGACGATGCGGGTGATCGCCTCCCTGATCGACGCCGGCCGCAACGAGATGGAGGACCCCGAGTCGGTTCCCCACACGACCGCGGAGGCGCTGGCGGGGTCGGCCTACGGCCAGGTCTACTCGAGGATCGTGCAGGGCCGTGGCGACGAGCTGCCGGCGCTGGTGCCGCAGCTGATGTCGGCTGCCGTGATGCCCTATCTGGGCCTGGAGGCTGCGATGGCCGAGCTGGGCAGGGGACTCGACCCTCCGGCGCGATATCGTCGGGGCGTGGCCAAACGCACCTCCTCCCCAAAGTCCGACGGCGCTGCGAGCGCCGAGGGCTATCCGCCCGAGCTTTCGCGCCTGCCGCCGGGGCGGCACGGCCTGCCGCGCGAGTTCGTCGTCCACAACCAGCGCGAGCGGCTGGTCGCGGGTCTCGCCGAGGCGATTGCCGAAAACGGCTACTCCGGCACGACGATCGCCCACATAACGAGGCACGCCGCTGTTTCCCGCCGCACCTTCTACGAGCACTTCTCCAGCAAGGACGAGTGCTTCGTCGCCGCCTACGACACGGTGATGACCGAGCTGCGCAAGCGCGTCTCGGAGGGCTTCGAGGAGGCCGAGGACTGGCCGCACGCCGTGCGCGCCGGGATCGCGGCGATGCTCGCCTTCCTCGCCACCGAGCCGCACCTCGCCCGCCTCTGCATGGTCGAGGCGCTGGTCGCGGGGCCGGTCGTGGTCGAGCGCTACGACGCCGCGATCAAAAGCTTCGTCCCCTACTTCCAGAGCGGCCGCGAGGGCCGCTCGCCCGAGGTCCTCGCCCGCCTCTCGCCGACCACCGAGGAGGCGCTGGTGGGGGGCATGGTCTCGCTGATCTCCCGCCGCATCATCGCCGGCAAGACAGAGGAGCTGGAAGAGCTCCTCCCCGACTTGGTCGAGTTCACCCTCACGCCCTATCTCGGCAGTGAGGAAGCGGCCAAGATCGCCCACGAGAAGGACTGAGCGCCTGCGACATAGGTTTCGTGCCGACCGCCTCGACGAAGCCGCTTGATTTCGCTGGGCTCTTATACGAACATATGTTCGTATGGAGGTTGCCTGCGCCCTGATCCCAGATCCCGCCCTCGCCGACCCGGTCGCCGCCGCTGAGGCGACTGAGCGGCTACTCAGGGGGCTGGAGGGGATCGGTGCCGCGGTCGAGTCCGAGCGGACGGGGGAGGCGTTCTTCGCGGTCGATGGGTTGCGGGGGATGCACGGCGGCGGGAGCGCCGGGGTGCTGGCGGCGACGCGGCTGGCCGTGGGGAGGGAGGTGCGGATCGGCGCCGGCCGGGGCCGCTTCGCTGCCTGGCTCGCGGCGAGCGGGAGACGTCCACCGGTGCCCGTCGCGGCGCTGGCTGGGCGGATCGGGCTGACCGACCGCGAGGCGGGCGACCTGGTCGAGACGCTGCGGCGGCTGGGGATCGTGACGCTGGATGCGCTCGCGGCGCTCCCCCCGCGCCAGGTGGCCGATCGCTTCGGCCCGCCGGGCCTGCGGGCGCTGCGGCTGGCTCGGGGAGAGGATTCGCCGCTGCGACCGCGCCACCCGCACGAGGAGCTGGAGGAGCAGGTCGAGTTGCCGGAAGGGGCGGCCGGCGCCCAGCTCGACCGCGCCCTGGAGCTGCTGGTCGACCGGCTGCTCGCCGCGCCCCAGCGGGCCGGCCGCACCGTGCTGGGCCTGCGCCTCGGCGCTCTGCTCAGCGGCGGCGGCAGCTGGAGCGTCGACCAGGGCCTGGGCCGACCGACCGCCTCGGCTCGGGTGCTGCGCTCGGTGCTCGCGCCGCGGCTGGAGGCGCTGCCCGGCCCCGTCTCCTCCCTGCGTCTCCTCGCGGTCGGCCTCGGCCCGCGCGTCGGCGATCAGCTCGAGCTTTCGGTCCGCGGCGAAGAGCAGCGCCGCCGCCGGCTGGGCAACGCGATCCGCGAGGTCCGCGCGGCCCAGGGCGCGGAGGCGCTGCTCGAGGTGCTTCCGCTCGACTCCGCCTCGCGTTTCCCCGAGCGCCGGGCGGTCCTCACGCCGACCGCGGCGAGATGACGCCCGGGCTGCGCCGGCTGTACGTGCCGCGGCGGGTGGCGGTCGAGGCTGCTCCGGGGGGAAGGCCGCGGGCGGTCGAAAGAGTGGCGGTCGAGGCGGTGCGGGAGGAGTGGCTGGTCGAGGACCGCTGGTGGACGCCGAAGCCGATGCGCCGGCACTACTTCGAGCTGGTGCTCGCCGACGGCCGCGACACGGTCGTCTTTCGCAGTGCCGGCACTGGGCACTGGTACAGGCAGCGGGGCTGATGGCAGGCGGTTCGCCCCCGTACGTGGAGTTGCACGCTCACTCGTCCTTCTCCTTCCTCGACGGGGCCTCGACGCCGACGGAGCTGGCGGCGGCCGCGGCTGAGCTTGGGTATCCGGCGTTTGCGCTGACCGACCACGACGGGGTTTGGGGGTCGATGGAGTGGGTTCATGCGTGCAGGGGGTTCGGGATCAAGGGGATCACAGGGACGGAGTTGACGGTGAAGGTTGTTGGGCCGGCGGGTCCTGTCGCTGGCAGATACCTCCACATAACTCTGCTCTGTGAAAGCGCAGCGGGATACCGGAACCTCTGTCGGCTTCTTACAGCTGCTCATTCCCATACGCGGGACAACTCGCAGAGGTCAGCGGGGGCGCCTTGGGTGAGCTTGGGGGAGGTCGAAGAGCACGCCGAGGGTTTGGTGTGCTTGTCCGGGTGTGCGGGGGAGGGGGCGGTTGCTTCGGCGTTCGAGCGGAACGAGCTGGCTGTGGGGGCCGAGATCGGCCGGCGGTTGCTCGGGGCGTTTGGGCGGGATCGGTTTCGGGTCGAGTTGCAGCGGCCCTACTGGCGGCGGGACCGCGCTCGGAACCGCTGGCTGGAGGGGCTGGCGGAGCGGTTGGGGGTGCCCTGCGTGGCAACCGGCAACGTCCACTCGCACACGCGCCGGCGCACGCCGCTGCAGGACGCATTCGTCTCGGTGCGGCTGGGGATGACGCTGGAGGAGTCCGAGCCCCGGCGGCGCGGCAACCCGACCTCGGCGCTGGCCTCGCCGTGGGCGATGGCGGCGCGCTTCGCCGAGCACCCCGACGCCGCCGCCGAGACCCTGCGCCTGGCCGAGCGGCTGCGCTTCGACCTCGGCAGGGAGCTCGGCTACCGCTATCCCCGGGCGGGAGAGCCCGGCGTCGACCGCGAGCTGGCTGGGATCTGCCGGTCCCTGCTGGCCGAGCGCTACGCCGGCTCGTCACACCGCCGCGAGGCCGAGGCCCGGCTCGAGGACGAGCTGGGGACGATCCGCGCCCTCGGGCTCTCCGGCTTCTTCCTCTTGCACCGCGACCTGCTCGAGCTGGCGCGCGAGGTCGCGGCCGAGGTTCGCGGGCCCGGCTCGGCGCGTTCGGTCCTGCCGCCGGGGCGAGGCCGCGGCTCCAGCGTCAGCTCGATCGTCTGCTACCTGACCGGCCTCTCCCACGTCGACCCGGTCGCCGCCGACCTCTTCGTCGGTCGCTTCCTCAACGAGGAAGCGACCTCGGTGCCCGACATCGACCTCGACTTCCCCCGCGACATCCGCGAGATCCTGATCCCCCGTGTGCACGAGCGCTACGGCGCGGACCGCGCCGCCCTCGTCGCTGCCTTCCCGACCTACCGCCCGCGCGGCGCCGTGCGCGACCTCGGCAAGGCGCTGGGGCTGCCGCCGGAGGAGGTCGACCGGGTGGCGAAGATGGCCGGCTTCCACGAGCGCGGCGCCGAGATCGAGCGCGACGTCGTCGCCGCGATCGGGCCCGAGCGAGCGGCCTCGCCGCGCTGGCGGGCGCTGCTGTCGCTCTGCGTCGAGGCGATGGGCCTGCCTCGCCACGCCTCCCAGCACCCCGGTGGCATGGTGATCTCGACCGAGCCGCTGATCGACGTCTGCCCGGTCGTGCCGGCGGCGATGGAGGGGCGCCAGATCGTCCAGTGGGACAAGGACTCCTGCGCGGACGCGGGCTTCCTCAAGATCGACCTGCTCGGGCTGGGCATGCTCTCGGCGGTCGAGCGCTGCGTCGAGGAAGTGGGGAGGACGCGGGGGCGCCCACTCGACCTCTCGCGCATCCCGATCGACGACGCCGAGACCTTCGAGTCGATCCGGGCGGCGGAGACGACCGGCGTCTTCCAGATCGAGAGCCGCGCCCAGATGCAGATGCTGCCGCGCACCCTGCCGCGCGACCTCGACGACCTCACCGTGCAGGTGGCGCTCGTCCGTCCCGGGCCGATCCAGGGCGGCGCCATCCACCCGTATATAGAGAGGCGCAAGCGGCTGCGCGAGGACCCCGGCTTCGAGGTCCCCTACGACCACCCGCTGCTGGAGCCGGTGCTGCGCGACACCCTCGGCACGATCGTCTTCCAGGAGCAGGTGATCGAGGTGGCGATGGCGCTGGCCGGGTTCTCCTCGGCGGAGGCCGAGGGGCTGCGCCGGGCGATGAGCCGCAAGCGCTCCGAGGAGGCGATGCGCGCCCACCACGAGCGTTTCCTCGCCGGCGCCGGAACGCGCGGTGTGGGGAGGGCGACGGCGGAGCGGGTCTGGGACCAAATCCAGGGCTTCTCGGGCTTCGGCTTCCCCAAGGCGCACTCGGCGGCCTTCGGCCTGCTCGCCTACCAGTCGGCCTGGCTGCGGATCCACCACGCGCCCGAGTTCCTCTGCGCGCTGCTGAACGAGCAGCCGATGGGCTTCTACCCGCCCGACGCGCTCGTCCACGAGGCCCAGCGCCGCGGCGTGCGCCTGGCCGGCCCCGACGCCAACCGCAGCCGGGTGCTCTGCCACGTCGAGCGCGATCGCGGCGGCCTCGTGGTCCGAATCGGCCTCGGCTACGTGAAGGGCGTCGGGAAGGAGGAGATGGAGAGCCTGGTGGGCGAGCGCAGCCGCGGCGACTCCTACCAAGACATCGCCGACATCGCTTCCCGCTCCGGTACGAGCAGCGCCTCCCTCGAGCGCCTGGCTTGGGCCGGCGCCCTCGACGCGTTGGTGGGGGCGGGGGGGCCGGTCATGTTCTCGAACCACCGCCGGAAGGCCCTCTGGGAAGCGGGCGCGGCGGGTACAGGAGTCCGGCACGGCGAAGACGTGCAGATGGCGTTGCCGCTGGAGCCGCCGCGTCCGCCGGAGCTGGAGCCGTTGGACGAGTGGGAGAGGGCGATTGCCGACTACCGCTCGACGGGGATGACGCTTGACGAGCACCCGATGGGGCTGCTGCGCGACGAGTTGGGGCCGGAGATCCTGCGCGCCTCCGACCTGGAGAAGATCGGCGACGGCCGCACGGTCGAGGTCGCCGGGATGGTCGTCGCCCGCCAGCGCCCCGAGACCGCCAAGGGGATCGTCTTCATGCTGCTCGAGGACGAGCGCGGCACCGTCAACCTGATCGTCCCGGGGGCCGTCTACGAGCGCTGCCGCGCGGCCGTCCGCGCCGCCCCCCTCGTCCGCGCCAGGGGCAAGCTGGAGCGCCGCGAAGGCACCACCAACGTCGTCGTCGCCGAGGTCGCCGAGCTGCAGGCCCCCCAGGCCCCCCGCCGACGGGCCGTGGCCGAGCTACGCGCCGTGGCTCCCGCCGGCCACAGTTTCGGCCGGCGACGCTGACGCCGAAGCTCTCCTCGCCTGCGCACCACGGCGCCCTCTTCGAGCCCGCGCAGCCGCTGCGGACCACCAGCTAGGGTGCCCGAGATGAGCGAAGCCAAGTCCGACACCACCCGCTGGCTCGCCCTCTACGTGCTCTGCGCGGGGATGCTGATGATCGTCCTCGACGTGACCATCGTCAACGTCGCCCTGCCGTCGATCCAGGACAGCCTCGGCTTCTCCCAGAGCAGCCTGGCCTGGGTCGTCAACGCCTACCTGATCCCCTTCGGCGGCCTGCTGCTGCTCGCCGGGCGGCTCGGCGACCTGCTCGGGCAGCGGCGCATGTTCCTGATCGGCCTCGGCGGTCTTCACCGCCGCGTCGCTGCTCTGCGCGGCGGCCGAGAACCAGGCGATGCTGATCGGCGGGCGCTTCTTCGCCGGCGTCGGCGGCGCGATCGCCTCGGCCGTGATCCTCGGCATGATCGTGACCATGTTCCCCGAGCCGCGGGAGCAGGCGAAGGCGATCGGCGTCTACGGCTTCGTCGCCTCCGCCGGCGGCTCGATCGGCCTGCTCGCTCGGCGGCGCCCTGACCCAGGCGATCAGCTGGCACTGGATCTTCATCATCAACCTGCCGATCGGCATCGCCACCGCCTACGGCGCCCTGCGCCTGGTCGAGGGCAAGCCCGGGATCGGCTTCAGGGCCGGCGCCGACATCCCCGGTGCCGCGCTGATCACCAGCTCGCTGATGCTCGGCGTCTACACCATCCTCGGGATCAGCGAGCACGGCTGGGGCTCGGCCCAGACGCTGATCCTGGGCAGCGATCTCGCTCGCTCTCGGCGCCGCCTTCATCGCCCGCCAGGCGCGGATCGCGAACCCGCTGATGCCGCTGCGCCTCTTCCGCTCGCGCAACGTCGCCGGGGCGAACGCGATCCAGGCGCTGCTGGTCGCCGGCATGTTCGGCATGTTCTTCCTCGGCGCGCTCTACCTGCAGCGGGTCCTCGGCTACGACGCGCTCGAGGTCGGCCTCGCCTTCCTGCCGGCGACGATCGTGATGGGCACGCTCTCGCTCGGCTTCTCGGAAAAGCTGATCATGCGCTTCGGGCCGAAGACGACGCTGATCCCCGGCGTGATCGCTGATCGGCGTCGGTCTCCTGCTCTTCGCCCGCACTCCGGTCGACGGCGACTACCTCACCGACCTGCTGCCGCCGATGCTGCTGCTCGGCGCTCGGCGTCGGCACCGCCTTCCCGTCGCTGATGACGCTGGCGATGTCGGGCGCCGACGCCAGAGGACTCCGGCCTCGCCTCCGGCCTGGTCAACACCAGCATGCAGGTCGGCGGCGCGATCGGCCTCGCGGTGCTGGCGACGCTCGCGACCGAGCGCACCGACAGTCGGCTCGCCGACGGCGCCGGGCAGCTGCGCGGCGCTCAACTCCGGCTACCACCTCGCCTACGTCGTCGGCGCGGTCCTGGTCATGATCGCCACCGTGATCGCGGTGACGGTGCTGAAGCCGGCGCCGATGCCCTCGCCCGAGGAGATGGCGGCGATGCAGCCCGCCCGGCCCGACGAGGGCGAGCCCGCCTACTCGGAGGCCTGACCCGAGCCACCCTTCCGGTGCGCTTTATGTGCTCATAGGTGGCATAAAGCGCACCGGAACGGGGGTTCAGTCTGGGAGGGCGGCGCGCAGAGCGGCCGCGATCTGCTGCGGGTCTTCGATCTGGGGGTAGTGGGCAAGCTCGGGGAGCTCGGTGACGGGGACGGTGGGACGCAGCTCGCGCATCGCGGCGAGGACTTCGGTCGTCGCGACCCGGTCGAGCAGGCCCCAGGCGAGGCTGAGGTCGCCGGGCCACTCGCGGATCGCACCGTGCCAGCGGCCGGCGTGCGCTTCGCGCTGGTCCATGTAGGAGATCAGGCGGTGGCCGAGGGTGCGGCCCCCGTTGTTGCAGATCAGGGACCACTGGTCTGCCGCCTCCTCGTCGCCGAGCGGGTGCGCCTCCGAGAAGACCGAGCCGAACTGCTGGCGGAAGACGCGCTCGCTGGAGAGCCGGGCGAAGAGGGCGCCGAAGCGGCTGCGCAGGATCCGCTGGCCGAGGATCGGGCTCGCGCGTTCGAGCACCATGCTGCCGTTGAAGAGCAGGATCCCGGCGACGTCCATCGCCAGCTTCCCCTCCAGGTCGCGCGCCATCAGCTCGTTGGCGACCGAGGTGCCCATGTCGTGGGCGACGAGGAAGGCCGGCCGGCCCTCGCCGTGGCGGCGAACCAGCTCCTCGGTCAGGTCCGCCTGCCAGAAGAGGCTGTAGTCGTGCGAGGCCGGCTTCTCGGAGAGGCCGAAGCCGAGGAAGTCGAAGGCGAGCACGTTGCGCCCGTCCAGCTCCCCGAGCAGCAACCGCCAGTCGTAGGAGCTGGAGGGGAAGCCGTGCAGGAGGACCAGCAGCGGACCCTCGCCCCGCTGGCGGAAGACGTGGATCGCGTGGCCGCGGAACTCCTCGGTCTCGCCCTGCTCCTGCCAGCGGCGCACCCGCTCGGTCAGCGCCATCTCAGCCCGCCGCCTCGGCGCGCCGCAGGCCGCCCCGGGCCCAGAAGGCCAAGAGGACCGGGAGGGCGATGGCGATCGCGAAGGCGAGGGCGACCACCTCCGGTTCGCCGGAGATGAAGCCGCGGCCCGCCTCGAGCAGGGCGGTCACCGGGTTGACCGAGGCGACGGCGTGGATCCAGCCGCTGAGCAGGCTGAGCGGCACGTACACCGGCGCCAGGAAGAGGATGAGGAAGACCGGGAACTGCATCAGCGGGCCGCCCTGGATCGAGCGCACGCGCATCGCCACCCCGACCGCCCACATCGTCGCCGCCAGGTTGGTCAGCACGGCGAGCCCGAAGAGCCCGAAGAGGTCGACGCCGCTGCCGCCGACGTTCATCCCGGCGAGCAGGGCGATCGCGGTGAGGATCGTCCAGGTGAGCAGCGCGCGGGTGAGCGCGGCGATCGCGTAGCCGGCGATGATCCCGTTGCGGTTGGAGGCGGCCAGCAGGTAGCGGCGGGAGAAGCCGGTCTCGAAGTCGCGGGCGATGCCGAAGCCGGTGAAGACGCCGCCGAAGGCCGCCGACTGGAGCAGGACGAAGACGAACTGGAAGGCCGTGTACCCGCTGGGGAAGTCGAAGCCCGGCACGTCGGAGATCGCCGAGAGGCCGCCGGCAAAGGCGACGAAGAAGAAGAGCGGGAAGACGATTGCCGGGACGAAGAAGGCCGGGTTGGAGAGGAAGTTGTGGATGCTGCGCCAGGCGACCGCACGGGCGATCGTGCGGAAGCCCGCCGGCCGGTGGCTGGCGCCCGCGCCGCTCACGTCCGCACCAGTCGCGTCTTCAGGGCGCTGCTCGCGGCGAGCATGCCGACCGTCAGGATCGCCAGGGCGATGCCGAACCCGAGCGCCAGCGCGCCAACGTCCCAGCCGTCGATCAGCAGCGAGCGAAACGCCGCAAGCAGGTAGGAGACCGGGTTGGCCGAGGCGACGTCGTGGAACCACTGCGATCTGGATCAGGTCGAGCGGCAGCGCCATCGAGGAGATGAAGAGGAAGACGAAGAAGACGCGGGAAGAGGCTCTGCACCGCCTCGCCCGAGCCGGTGCGGAGGGCGGCGAAGAGCCCGATCGAGCCGAAGGCGACCGTGATCGTCACCGAGAGGACGACGATCACCAGCGCGCCCCGCCGCTCCCGCGGCCAGGTCCGCCCCGGCGATCAGGCCGACGCTGAGGTAGGTCGCGGCCTGCAGCAGCCCGAGGACGACGGCGCCGGCGAGCAGGCCGCTGAGCAGCGCCGCGCCGCGCAGCGGGGTCAGCGCGAGGCGGTTGAGGAAGCCGGTCTCGATGTCACGGGCGAGGTCGGTGCCGGTGTTCATCACCGAGAACAGCGCCCCCTGGATGAAGGGCACGGCGAGGGCGAAGGTGAGGTAGGAGTCGGTCGGGAAGCCGGGCAGGTTGGTCGTGTCTTTGAGGCCGCCCGAGTTGACCGCGAGCAGGAAGAGCGGGAAGACCAGCGCCGGCACGATCTGGGCCGGCTGGCGCAGGGTGCGCAGGACCGAACGGCGCGCCAGCTGCCCGACCTGCGTGCGAAGGGCGCCGCTCACGCCGTGCCGACCGCCTCGGCCTCCGGCTCCCCGGCCTCCTCCGCGCCCTCCAGCGAGCGGCCGGTCTTGGCGAGGAAGACGTCGTCGAGCGAAGGGGCGTGCAGCTGCAGGGTCTCGATCGCGATGCCCTCCGAGTCGAGCGCCCGCACCACCTCGGCGAGCTGCGACTCGCCGCCCTCCAGCCGCGCGGCCGCGGCCCGGGGCGATCCGCCCGCCCGCTCCCCGAAGCGCTCCAGCACCGCGGCGAGCCGCTCGCGCTCGCCTGGCTCGCGCGGCACGGCCTCGACCGTGGGCCGGCCGATCTCCGCCTTCAGCGCAGCCGGCGTCCCCTCGGCGACGATCCGGCCGTGGTCGATGATCCCGACCCGGTCGGGCGAGCGCGTCCGCCTCCTCCAGGTACTGGGTCGTGAGGAAGACGGTGACCCCCTCCTCGGTCGCGAGCCGGCCGACCTCCTCCCAGAGCGCGGTGCGGCTCTGGATGTCGAGGCCGGTGGTCGGCTCGTCGAGGAAGAGGATGCGCGGCCGGTGCGCCAGCGCCAGCGCCAGGTCGAGCCGCCGTTTCATCCCGCCCGAGTAGCCGCCCACCTTGCGGTCGGCGGCCTGGGCCAGGCCGACCCGCTCCAGCAGCTCCTGCCCGCGGGTCTGGCGCTCGGACTTGCCGAGGCCGTGCAGGGCGGTCTGCAGACGCATGTGCTCGCGGCCGCTCAGCAGCGGGTCGAGGGCGGCCTCCTGCAGCGCCGCCCCGATCGAGGCCCGCACCCGCGGGCCCTGCTTGACGATGTCGAAGCCAGCGACGCGCGCCGTCCCCGCCGTCGGCGGCAGCAGCGTGGTCAGCATCAGCACCGTGGTCGACTTGCCGGCGCCGTTGGGGCCGAGGAAGCCGTAGATCTCGCCCTCCTCGACCCGCAGGTCGATGCCGTCGACCGCGCGCGGCCCGTTCTTGAACTCGCGCACGAGCCCTTCGACCTCGATGCCGGTGCCACCCGGTTCCCGCTCGGCAGTCATCGCCGCAGGCTAACCGAGGGGCGTGCTCGCCCCGCTTACGCCGCTGCGGACGCCGCGGTGCGGAACAGGTGCGCGGAGGGAATGCCGATGACCTCTCCCTCGAAGCGCTTCTCGTGGCCGTAGACGACCCAGGTGGTGTCGATTTCGCCGATGTCGAGGTCGAGGCGGAGCTCGTCGGTGTGCTCTTCGAAGTGCTCCATGTGGGTCAGGCCGGAGTCGTAGTCGCCGCGCAGCAGCCCCTCGCCGACGATCGGCTTGGAGGCGACGTCGACGATCTCCTCCCACCGGGAGAGGTCGACGTAGCCCTTGGTCGCGGGGACGATCCCCAGCGAGCGCGGCCGCTCGACCTCGCGGCGGCTGAGCAGGACCAGGTGCTTGGTCGGGTAGATGAAGGTGTCGACGACGAAGATCTCGGTCCAGTGCTTCTCGGTTATCTCGTGCACCTTCGGGTGGGCGCTGCACTGGACGAGGAAGGAGTTGGGCGTCTCGCGGACCATCTCCAGGCCGACGAAGAAGTCGGTGATCAGCTCGATCCCGTAGTCCTCCACCCCCTGGAAGCGCATGTAGCGCTGGACCGCGCGCTCGTGGCAGGTGCCCTCGGGCCCGAGGGTGACGATCGTGACCCGCTCGCTGGCCGTGCTCGCCTCCATGCGGCAGCAAGGCTAGGCGAATGAACAGGAAAGATCAAGCAAAGATCGGGAACGATCGGGCGACGGAAGCGGGGTCAAGGCGCCGGCGGGGAGCACCGGCTCAGGTACCGGGCACCCCACTCAGGCCGCAAGCGCGATAAGTTCATGACTTGTGAACTTTCCTATGGTGATCTGCGTCGCCAGGACGGACGATCCCCTGTGTGGGCGGCAATCTAGGCAGGAATCTTCGGCGTGCTCGCGAGCAGGCCAAAATGACCCAGGAGGAAGTCGCCGAACGCAGCGGCGTCCACGCCACCGAGGTCTCGAGGATCGAGGGCGACAAGCGCGACCCGAAGGTCTCGACGGTGGAACGGCTGGCAAGGGCCTTGGGAGTACCTCCGAGCGACCTGCTGCGCTGACGACCAGGCCGATCCCCGGTCCTATGCGAGCGGCCGAAGACCGGCCCGTATCGCGGCGTGCCTACTTCGTCTTAAACGTATGCAGAAGCGGCACGGCCGAATCGACGGACACGATCTTCATCCTTGCTCACCCCCTCCCCGCCTGTCAGGCCCGGCGGATCGCCAGGATCAGAAAGGGAATGCTAAGGAAAATCTTAGCGTTGGGGTATCAGTTAACGCTAATCATGCCTGAGCGCCGCCCGAAGACTTATGCTCGGACCGTCTAAAGAACTTCAGCAGAATCTGATCGGAGGAAACGGGGCATGAAGCACGCAGAGCTAAAGCCGGGACGGAGGCCAGCCAGCGAGCGGTCGCGGCTGCCGGAGGAAGCACCTACATACCCGTTGAGCCATGGCATCCGGCAGGAATCGCTCATCATCCTCCACGAGGGAGAGTTCAGCGCGGCTGACATTGCCGAGATGATCGGCGAGGACACGTCACACGTGACCAATCACCTGCGCGATCTCTACGACGCCGGTTGCATCGAATTCGTCGAGTTCCGGGGGAAAGGCAACTTCAAGAAGGCGGTCTACCGAGCGGTCGCCCGACCTCTTACGAGTCGTGAGGAGGCCAAGAAGATGTCGCCGGAGGAGCGCCAGGAAGCAGCCGGCTTGCACCTTCAATGGACATTTACGGAGGCCATTGTGGCTTACCGGAAAAAGAAGATGGCCAGCGATGATGCCTGCGTCGTGATGTCGGACGAACCCTGTCTCGACGCAGAAGGAAGAATCGAACTCGACGACTTTTTCGTCGCCTGCTGGAATGGTGATCTTGAGGTCTTGGAAAGACTGAAAAGCGTGCAGGACATCGCGGCCAGGGCGGCCAATCGCATGGCCAAATCGGGGGAGGTCGGCGTGACCGTAGTGGCTTCGCTGATGGCCTTCGAGCGGGCGCGACCTCGGATAGCCAAGGGATCCTCGCGAGTGCCGATCAGCAAACCGTGAGCGTTAACCAAATCCGGCTTTGCCGCGGGCGTACCCATCTGCAACCGTCCACTACTCCGACGAAAACGAGTGGATGAGTCTCACTTGGTCGGCAGTTGGTTCCAGCACTCCGGGCGGGCGAAGGCCCTTCCCGTCCGGGGTTCTGGCGCCGAAAAAGGCGTCCCGTGCAAGGCCACAGCAAACAGCCCGACCCCCCGGACCCCGCGATCAGGCGGGCGCTCGGGCATCCGACGCGGCTCGAGATCCTCGGTTACCTCACGGAGAAGGGCGGAGCGGATGAGGCGGCGCTGGTCGAGGCACTCGACCTGGTTGCTCCCAGGGCCAGATATCACCTCGCGATCCTGCGCGACGCAGCCCTGATCGCGCGGGTCGCGAGCGGGGATCCCGGGCGGTCCGGGAGCATGTACATAGCTGCCCCGGCGGACCTGTGACTGCGCGTGGTGAGGGGGAGAGCGCGTCGGCCCCGATCGCCCCGCGGTCGAAGACCTTCCTGGTCGAGATGTTCACCGATCTGCGCTCCGATCTCGAAGGCCAGATGCGAGACGGGGGGAAGGGAAGTCTCGACCCCGAGGAGGCAACCCGCAAGCTGGTGATGTACGAGGCCCTGCTGGCCGGCCTCGCCCGGAGCGAGGCCTTCCCCGACGACGAGGCACTGCGTCAGTACGTCGCCGGGCTGGCGAAGGCCACCGACGAGGCAAACGGATACGAGCAGGCGGCGCTCGAACACCAGGCGTTCGCAGAGCTCGTCGCGGCGCTCACGAGGTAGTCAGCTCGCGAAGAACGCCCGGGCGCGTTCGGCGACCAGCTCGGGGCGCTCGTCGGCGATGAAGTGGCCGCAGCCGGGGACGAGCTCGATCTCCATGTCGTCGACGTGGGGCTCGTAGCCCTCCAGCAGGTCGGTGTGGATCGCGGCGTCGTCGGTGCCGAAGAGCATCCGGGTCGGCACCGTCAGGCGCTTGTCCGCGTAGCGGCCGCGCAGGATCGGCACCAGCTCGCGCAGGTTGAAGACCCGGTACATCTGCACGGCGGCCTTGGCCCGGGACCGCTCGGCCAGGCTGTCGGCGAAGATCGAGAGCGTGCGCTCGTCCCAGAAGCTGGGGTCGGCGCCGCCGGCGCGAAGGGCCAAGCGCACGAACCGTCCGCTGCGGTGGGCGAGGTACCCGATCCAAGGGGCGAGGATGAGCTGCTGGTAGACGAGGCGCCAGGAGTGCGGCAGGGCCTTGCGCATCTGGATCCAGGGAGTGGGGATGTTCAGCGCCAGGTAGCGGTCGAAGCGCTCCGGCGCGCGCAGGCAGAGCAGGAACCCGACCCAGCCGCCCCAGTCGTGGCCGACCAGCTTCACCCGCTCCAGCCCCAGCTCGTCGAGGACGGCGAGCACGTCGCTGGCCAGGTTCTCCTTCTCATAGCCGCGACGCGGCGCGTCGGACCAGCCGAAGCCGCGCAGATCCATCGCCAGCACCCGGTGGCGGTCGGCCAGCGCCGGCATCAGGTGGCGCCACTCATACCAGTGCTGCGGCCAGCCGTGGAGCAGCAGGACCGGGTCGTCTCCCGCGCCGGCTTCGGCGATGTGGAAGCGCAGTCCCCGCGCCTCGACCCAGCGGTGCGTGACGCCCTCGACTGCCGGCAGCTCCATGGCCGCACACTACATAGAGAGCAGCGGCGAGCCGCGTCGCCGGGCTCAGGCGCCGGCCAGGCTCCTCGCGCAGTCGAGGAACATCTCCTCGGCGGGGCGCTGGGACCAGCCGAGGCGCGATTCGCTCTTCTCGCTGGAGTACTCGTACTTCACTCCCAGCTGGTTGAGGATCGAGCGGATGCCGGGGTCGAACCTGCCCGCGGCGCGCACGAGCAGGTCGGGCAGGTTGCGCTTCGGCACCTTGGCCGCGGCCTCGCCGAGGCGGTCGCGCAGAACGGCGGCGACTTCGGACATCCAGAAGAACGCCCCGGCGGCGATGAAGCGCTCGCCGCCCGCGTCGGGCGCGGTCATCGCCCGCAGGTGCAGGTCGGCGACGTCGCGCACGTCGACGAAGCTGAAGCCGATCCTCGGGATGCCCGGCATCCCCTTCAGCAGCCGCTGGATCGCCTGCAGGGAGAAGGAGTGATCGTCGCTCAGGGCGGGGCCGAGGATCGCGGAGGGGTTGACGACGGCGAGCCGGTCGGTGGCGCCGGCCTCGGCCATGAAGTCCCAGGCGGCGCGCTCGGCGATCGTCTTCGAGCGCACGTAGGGCGAGAGGCCCGGCTTGTCGGGGTCGGTCCAGTCCGCCTCGGTCAGCGGCCGGCCCCCGGGCCGAGCGCCGCCGGCGACGGCGGCCACCGAGGAGGTGAGGACGACCCGTCCGACCCCGGCGTCCAGCGAGGCGCGCAGCACCCGCAGCGTGCCCTCGCGGGCGGGGACGATTAGCTCGTCGGGGTCCTTCGGCTGCACCGGCGGGAACGGCGAGGCGACGTGCAGGACGCTGTCGCAGCCCTCGACCGCCTCGGCCCAGCCGGCATCGCCGGTCAGGTCCGCCGCGAAGACCGAGAGCTGCTCGCCGGCGTCGACCTGCGAGGCGACCGCTGCGCGGACGTCGGACTCGCGCGCCAGGTCGCGGACCGTGGTCCGCACCCGGTGGCCGCGGCGCAGCAGCTCGACGACGCACCAGCCGCCGAGGAAGCCCGATCCTCCAGTCACCAGAACCGTCTGCGGCTGCTCTGTCACGAGGGGAGCGTAGCTGCCGGCTTCACCGCAGATGAATAAAGGCGCTGTTAGGCACGGTCGTGCCACAACCGTCGAGTGGCTCGGCACCGCAGGTCAGCCGACTTGCGCGGCATTTAGGCGACGGTGCCTGTCCGCCAACGCTGCGCGGGCGCTGCAGAGTGTCGCAACGTGCGGGTTTAAGAGAGACACGACCTCCGCTTGCGGATCCAGCGCCGACCAGACCAGTTCTCATTGGCTAATGTCTGACTGAGTGAGAGGACTTGCTGGGAGCAGGGGTTCGCAGCTGCTTTACCGCGGCTGCGCGAGTTGTGGAGTCGGAACGGCTGTGAAGCCACAGGCCCATGAAAACGACACGTCCGGATCTGATGAATAATTTTTGCAAAACGCTGCCAGCTGAGCTCTGTGGCGAACGAGCCCTAAACCTCCTTCCGCGCCCCAACGAATACGACCCCGGTGAGGTGCTGATTGTGGGCGGACCGCTCAAGGCGATCGACGCCTGGGGCGGGGCCACACTACGTTGCCTGATCGAGTACCTGGGTCGTTACCGGCAAGGTCGCGTCACTCTCAGCCCTTGCGATGATCCTGAGACCTGGGAGCGTCTTCATGCCTTGGTGCGCAAGAACCATCCAGCCCACTTGGTGCTCCCCGATGACACCGAGGAACACAACGGAGACGTACCCTCCGAGATCCTGCTGCAGGCAGAGTCAGTACCGACGGTGGAGAGAGCCGCCGCCCTCGCGCAGGAGCTGTTCGAGGCGTGCGAAGCCGATATGCCAGAGTCGGCGCGATTCGCGGCAAAGTGCCTGCCCGAACTGGTGTCCAACGCCCTCCAGCATGCAAAACAGGCGCCGGTTCCCCCTGTCGTTTGTGCCTACCACGACCGCGCTCACGAAGCACTCCAGCTCGTCGTGGTCGACCTCGGACAGCGCACCCGCCAATATGATCAGAAATCGCTATCGGAGGTCGTTCTCGCCTCCAACGTTGGCGGACTGGGGACACTGGTTGGTCACGCAAAGGAACGCCGTTTCGATGTCTCGCTCACCGTCGCATCGGGCACTGGCCGCCTACACTGGCAGAATGGCTCGCTGAGGAAGGCGACCGCCGAGTCGATTCCCGGATTTTGCTCGGCAATCACGATTCCGGTATGAACCTGAATCCAAATCCGCTCCTCGGGGGTCTATTGTTGAACGGGCAAAGTCAAGTTGCAGGGGAGCGGCTGTCGAAATTAGAAAGATGAACACGACCGACAACAATCTCGATAAGCCGGTGCTCCACATCTACATGCGTGATTACGGTGCCTTCCTGTCTACGCGACAGGCTGGAAAGAAGGCGGCGGATGAATTCAGGAGGCTCACTCGAGCCGAGGGCGATGTGATCCTCGACTTCGACGGAGTGGAGGCCGCGACCCCGCCCTTCCTCCAGGAGGTCTTGGATGCAGTGACGGCTTTGACCATTGCCAATGAAGACACAGGCCGCATCGTTCTAGCTGCCCACCTCAACGATGATCTGACAGAGACACTGCGCTACGTTGCCCATCATGCAAAGCGAAGCGTCGCCTATGTGCATGGGGGCAAGCTCGATCTGTTCCGCGAGCGACCCCAGCTAGCGAAAACTTTGCAAGAGGCTCAGCGCCTGCGGCCGTTCTTCACTGCCCCCGAGTTGGCGAAGGGGCTCAACATCAAGGCGCCCGCCGCCACTAAGCGGTTGAGAGCGCTTGTTGCTCTCGGGGCTGCTGAACGGCAGCTCGACCCGACCGCGCGGCAAGGCAAACGCCACCAGTACCGCGTTGCCAACCCCGAGCTTGCCAACCCCGAGATAGAGAAGGCACGTCGGGGCGCCCAGAAGCGGATCTCGGCTTAACGGCCAGGCAGCCTCACCAGCGACCTAGTCAAGCGCGTGATAAACTTGAACAACTTGAGTAGAGTTGCGATGGAGAGAAGAAGGGATTGTGCCATGCCAAAGGTCGAGCAGCGGCTGCGAGTCTTCGTAAACCACGAGTCCGTCGAGATCGACGGCGATCACATCTCAGCGGTCGAGTTGCTTCGGAAGGCCTCGTTCGAGGGGGAGGAGTGGGACTTGATGAGACTAAATGGAAAGAGGGACCCCAGCGGCGGGAAACCGATCGATCAGGAGAGCTTGCTTGAGCTGACGAATGACGAGCATTTCCGCGTCATTCCCGGTAACCGCACGTTCGGATGACCGCCCGCGACCTGCTTGCCCGCCACATGGCGGAGCTTGCTGAGCGAGTCGGGATCAATGGTGAGGTGCAGGAGGCCGACGGTCACCTCTTCGTTGTCCTTGAAAAGGTGCCATTGCCTTCTGCGGCCTTCCTCTTGGCCAGCACCGATGTGCTTTTCATAGCCGATTATCAGTACCCGCTCTCGGCCCCGGATATGTTCTGGACCAGCCCTGAGGTTCTTCGTCCCGATGGCACAGTCCCCAAAGGCGCCGAGTGGGTTGAGACCTATCTCGGCCGCCGCTGGCGCCGCTTCTCCTGGCACCGTCAAGGTGCCTGGCGGCCGACCGGAAACCGGCTGCTTGATCACTTCGCTCTCATGGAGGAGCGATTCGCCATCGAGACTCGCCAGCGGCAGTTCGCATGATCCGGCTTGCTTTGCCCGCGGCCGCCACCGCCAAGCTCGAGGCTCAGTTTGCGGCCAGCACCCCCAAGGAGGATGGTGCACTCTTCTTGATGCGCGAAGGTCGTGGCGTCGACGGGACCCGCCTGGTCGCCGCGGAGATGCTGACCCCGCCCCCGGATGCCTGGGATTGCCAGGGGGAGGGCATGGTGAGGCCTTCTGCACGCTGGCTCTCGGCAGCCGTCAGCGCGGCAGTCGAGGCACAAGCGGGGCTTCTCTTTGTCCACTCTCACCCAGCTGCCTCGCATCCAGCTGAGCTGAGTCCGGCGGACGAATCCGCGCTGGAGAGTCTTGGCGACACGATCGGTGGTCTGCTCGACGGCCCGTTCGCGGGCGTCGTTGTCCATGAAGACAGCTGGGCCGGAGCCCTTTGGACCTCGCGCGGGTTGGAGCCCCTGGGGACGATTGTTGCGCTTGGTCGCTCGGCCCGCATCCTCTCCCACCCCATAGGCCCCGCGCCTGGCGATCGCGAACTCGATGCCCGCCAGCGCGATGCTCTCGGTGAGTTGCACGTGCATCTACGCGAACTGAGCGTTGCCCTAGTCGGCTGCGGTGGCCTCGGTTCGCCGCTTGCCGAGCAACTTGTTCGCATGGGGGTACGGGACCTGATCTTGCTCGACTACGACCGGCTCGATACGGAGTCCAACGTTCGCCGGGTCATTGGTTCCAGCCGTGCCCACGTGCACGCCGCTACGCCTCCCCTCAAGGTGGATGTCGTCGGTGGCCACCTCAATCGTCTTGGCCTCGGCACCAAGGTGGTTCGAGTTGACGGCGACGTTACATCCGAGACGGCCTTTCGGCACCTTCTCGATGCGGATCTCGTCGTCGGTGCCACCGACACCCACGTCAGCCGTGCCGTGATGAACGATCTTCCGAGCACCTACCTACTGCCGGTGATCGATGTCGGTGTTCGGGTTGGAAACCGCAGTGACGGGACGCTGGCCGGACTGGTCGCCGAGTTGCGCCTGCTCACCCCCGACCGCCCGTGCCTCTGGTGCCGCGAAGTGCTGGATCCCGACGCAATCCGGATCGAGAACTTGCCGGCTGAGCAGCGCCGCAAATTGGAGCGGGAGGGATATCTGGTGGGAACCCTGGGCGAGTCCGCTCCGAGCGTCACGGCTCTTGGCGTGCTTGGTTCGGGCATGGCGGGGTGTGCGCTTCTCGGCCTCTTCTCCTCAGAGGGAGACAAGCTCTCTTCTGGTTGGGTTTTTGATGGTCTCTACGGAGACTCCTTCGACACCAGCGACGCCGGCGCCGCACCCAAGCCCGGTTGCCGGTGCCGTGAGCAGCTTGCCCGCGCCGATACTTCGCCGCCCCCGCTCTCGTGAAAAGCCGCCGCTCAAGGTCGCTGTGAGCACACTCGTCATGCCTCGCGCAGACACCGCCAACTTCAATCGCTTCCTCACCTCGCTCGGGGTGCTCTTGGTGGCCGTCTCTCTCCTGGCCCCCTACTTCTACTTCCACAACACCGAGTTGCTGCGCATCCCAAGAAAAGAGTTGGCGAGCCTCAGTGCGAAAGATCGTCGGGCGATTCAGGGACGCAAGTCCGCCATGATCAAGCTGGAAGGACCGGTGATAGGTCTCGCGGCTGCACTGTTCGTGGGTGGCCTGACATGTCTGGTCGCGGGTGGGTGGCGTTTGTGGAAGCTGCAGGGAAAGGAAGACGCTGCGATCGACCGCCAGGCTCAACTCGACAACTTCCGGATCAAAAATCAGACCGAGGCCGAAAAGCAAGAGCGGCTGGAGGAGCAGGCGCTCGAGATGGTAGAGGGCCCAAACGGCGCTGATCGCCTCGATCTACAGGAGAGCCGTCGTGCGGTTGGCCGGACGGAAGCCCGGCTCGACGAGAGTTTCGCGCAGGAGACGCTCGGGTCCTTTCACTTCCTTTCTGACGTTACCGTCCTTGGTGAGCAACCTGAGGACCGACTCGCGATCGACGGTCTCTTTAGCGCTCTCTCGGTCGGTCTCGCCGATGTGGTGCTCGAGCAGAAGCTTGTGGTCAGCGATCCAGCGCCGCGGCTGGCGCACTACACCAACTCGATACTGGCGCTGCTCGCTCGCTACCGATATCTGACCGGGAGGAACGCCGTTGGTTGGCTCGTCCTCGTGGTGGCCAAGGAGGCGGATGCACTCTCCACCGAAGCTCGCGAGAATCTGCAGGCTCAGTTTGACCGGGAGCTCGGCGGCCTCGGCCGCGCCACGGTCCTCGGCGAGGATGAACTTGCTGTCGCACCTGTCCACTTCCGGGCGCTCTTTGAGCCACACGAACATCAGAGGTAGCGGGCGTCGCAAACTGTAGCTCCTAACAGGTTGTTCATCCGGGCCTCTTGAGGCTGGGGCGTCGACCCTAAGGCTCCCCGCCCACCTCCTCGCACAGCTCAGGAAGCCCGATCGCCTCGGTGGATGGGCCGAGCCTGTATCGCTCGTCGCCGGGGTAGACGACGAAGCTTCGCTCGGGTTCGATGTCAGACAGGGCAGAGCGCACTCCCCTTTCCAGCCTGGGAGCCAGGCTGCGCTTGACCTCGATCGCCCACTCGCGCCCGTCGCGCCAGGTCAGAACCAGGTCGACCTCGGCACCGCTGCTGGTTCGGTAGAAGCTTCCCTCGGCCTGCTCGCCGGCGATCGCGAGCAGGTTCTCGATCGCCATTCCCTCCCAGCTCGCGCCGGCGACTGGGTGTCCCAGCACCGCCTCCTTGTCGGCTAGGCCGAGCAGCGCGTGGACGAGGCCGCTGTCGCGCACGTACGCTTTCGGGGATCGCACCAGTCGCTTGCCGACGTTCGTCAACCGCGGCGGCAGGCGGCGGACCAGGAGCAGGTCGACCATCAGGTCGAGGTAGTGGGAGGCCGTCGCGCCGCTCACCCCAAGGCCACGAGCGATCTGGGCGGCATTGAGAAGACCGCCCTGACGATGGGCGAGCATCGTCCAGAACCGGCGCAGCGTCTCCGCTGGGATTCGCGGCCCGAGCTGGGGGATGTCGCGCTCGAGGTAGGTGCGGATGAAGTCCTGTCGCCAGCGCAGGCTGACCGCCTCTTCCGGGGCGAGGAAGCTCTCGGGGAAGCCACCGCGCACCCAGAGACGGTCGAGCTCGCCCCCGCTCACCTCGGTGACGTCGAACGGCGCCAGCTCGACGAACCCGATGCGGCCGGCAAGCGTCTCTCCCGACTGGGCGAGGAGCTCGATTCCGGCCGATCCCAGCAGCAGGAACCTGCCCGTTGCCCGCCCCTCTCTTCTGCCCTGGTCGATGACCCCCCGGAGCACCTCGAACAGTCCCGGAGCGCGGTGGATCTCGTCGAGGACGACCAGCTCGTCGGCGTGGTCGGCGAGGTAGAGCGCGGGCTCGCTGAGACGGGTGCGATCGGCCTCCGACTCGAGATCGAGATAGGTGGAGGGGAGGTCTTCCGCCACTGCCAGCGCCAGCGTGGTCTTGCCAACTTGGCGCGGGCCGAGCAGTGCAACGGCGGGAGAGTGGCGCAGGAGCTCGGTGAGCTCAGCCCCAATTCGGCGCTCAATCATCCTTGTAATTCTAAAGTACGACTATAGATTTACAAGGTAAAGCTCCGCTATGGCGCTATGCGGGAGCAGAGCCAGCCGTCGCCCTCGGCTCGGTAGGCGAGGCGGTCGTGGAGGCGATCGGCGCCCTCGGTCCAGAGCTCGATCGCGTCCGGGGTGAGGCGAATCGCGCCCCAGTCCTCTGGGCAGGGGACGGGCCGGCCGTCGAGGTCGGACTCCAGCGCGGCGAGCCGGGTGCGCACCGAGTCGATCCCCTCGATCGTCTCGCCCTGGCGCGAGGCCAGGGACTGGAGCTGGTGGGAGCGGGGACGCGCCGCGAACAGCTCCTCGGCGAGGGCGCGCGGCGCGAGCTCGGCTCGCCCCTCGACCCGGGCCTGGCGGCCGAGCGAGGGCCAGTGGAAGGTCGCCGCCGCACGCGGGTTGCCGCGAAGCTCGGCCGCCTTGCGGGTCCACAGCCCGGTGGTGAAGACCAGCGCGCCGGCTTCCAGCCGCTTCAGGGAGACGATGCGGGCAGAGGGCCGGCCGGCCTCGTCGACGGTCGCGAGCGTCATCGCCCCCGGCGCCGGCAGCTCGGCCGCGCGCGCCTCCTCGAGCCACTCGGAGAGCACCTGAATGGGGTCGGGCGCAGGAATCACTTTTACATTAGTATCACCATTCGAATTGGGACACCAATCTGAATGACCGCCATGCGAAAGAGGGAGACCCGCGCCGAGAAGCAGGCCCGCACCAGGGCCGAGCTGATCGCTGCCGCGACCAGGGTCTTCGCCCGCCGCGGCTACAACGGCGCCTCGGTCGAGGAGATCGCCGAGGAGGCCGGCTACTCGCACGGCGCCGTGTACTCCAACTTCGAGGGCAAGGCCGATCTCTTCCTCGCCGTCTTCGAGGAGTACATGGCCGAGCGGGCGCGCGAGCTGGCGGAGACCCAGGCCGGCCTCGACGAGGACGCCCCACTGGAGGTCCGTGCCCGGGCGCTCGCCGACCAGTGGATGGAGCGCTTTGCCTCCGACCGCGAGTCCTTCGTCTTGCACCTGGAGTTCCTCGGCCACGCCAACCGCGAACCCGAGCTGGCCAGGCGGTTCGGCACCCGCTCGGCCTCGATGCGCGAGGCGGTGGCCCGCTACATCTCCCACTACCAGGAGGAGGCCGGGGTCGAGCTGGCGATGCCGGCTGACGACCTCGCCCTGGTCATGCGGGCGCTGGGGATTGGCCTGGCGCTGGAATCGCTGGTCAGCCCCGACGCCGTTCGCGACGACCTCTACGGCGACTTCGTCGAGCTGCTGGTCGGCCTCCTGCGCGACCGGGGCGCCGCTCAGTCGTCTCGCAAGCCTCGGCGGAAGGCGAAGTCGTGAAGGCTCCCGCCTACGACCGGATGGGCCTCAACTACAGCGACGTCCGCCGCGCCGACTCGCGCTTCGAGGCGGCGATCTGGGCCGCGCTCGGCGACGCGAGGAGCGTTCTCAACGTCGGCGCCGGGACGGGGTCCTACGAGCCACGGGACCGCGAGGTGATCGCGGTCGAGCCCTCGTCGGTGATGATCGCCCAGCGCCCGCCCGGCGCCGCCCCGGCGATCCAGGGCGTTGCCGAGTCCCTTCCCCTGGAGGACGGGAGCGTCGACGCGGCGATGGGCGTCTTCACGATCCACCACTGGGACGACCTCGAGCGGGGGCTCGCAGAGGTGCTCCGGGTGACCCGCGACCGGATTGTCTTCCTCACGCTGGATCTCGACGCGACGGCGGAGATGTGGCTCGTCCGCGACTACGTTCCGGAGATCCTCGAGCACGATCGCCGCATGTTCCCGACGATCGGGGAGCTCGAGAGGCCTGCCCGGCGTCGAGGTCGAGACGGTTCTCGCGCCCGGCGACTGCAGCGACGGCTTCTGCATCGCCCTCTGGAGCCGGCCCGAGGCCTTCCTCGACCCAGACGTGCGCCGCGGCTCCTCGATCTGGCACCTGCTGCCGGAGGACGCGGTCGACCGTGGCCTCGGCCAGCTCCGCCGCGACCTCGAGAGCGGCGAGTGGGACCGCCGCTACGGCGACCTTCGCCGGCAGGAGGCCCTGGACGTCGGGCTCCGCCTCGTCACCGCCGCGCCCGGGTTCACCAGGTCAGCTCGATCTCCAGCTCGCGCTCGTCGCTCTCCACCTCGAGCTCTCATCTTGAGGTCGACCTCGTCGGGCACGTTGACGGTGAAGTGGGTGCCGCCGCGGTCGAATTCGATCTCGTTGTGGCGGGCCAGCATGTCGGCGAGATTGCGCAGCCTCTCAGCTACCTCCTCGCGACTGAGGCGCTCCTTTTGCTCTACCGAGAAGATGTCCATCAGCTCTCCTTCGTTGTGGTTGGCGTCGTGGAGTTTGGTGCCGTTCGGGTTCCGGCGCGCGCTGGATCGCGACCGATCGCCATTCGCGCCAGGCCGCGAACGCTTTGCGCGAACCCTTCGGGCAGCGTGGCCGAGGGCGAGGCGCCCGGGTGCCGGCGCGCGACGCGCACGCGCAGGACGCCAGGGCGGACGCGGAATCGCAGGGGCGGCTCGAGCCGCGCGGCCTCGCCGTCGATGCCGGCGGCGACGGGGTGGTCGGCATCGACCGCGAAGGTCGGCGCGGCCCAGTCCCGCCATGGCCGCTGCGGCAGCAGGCGCCGCCCGCCGGTCGCGGCCCCCAGGATCGCGATCCCGAGCAGCCCGTCGTCGATGCGCGGGCGGGTGCCGGAGCCGACCGCTCGGCCGAGCCGGTAGCGGTTGTTGGAGACGAGGATCGCGATGCCGGCGGAGTGCTCGTGCCCGCCGGGACCCGTCCACCGGAGGTCGAGTCCGGTCCCATCGGGGCCGAGCGTCTCGGGCATGATGTCGAGCAGGGTGCGCAGCTTTGCGTCGCGGTAGCCGCTGCGCTGGACGGCCTCGGCGTAGAGCCCGAGCGAGACGTTGTTGACGAACACACGGCCGTTGACCTCGGCGAGGTCGACCAGGTGCTCGCCCCCGTCGACGAAGGCGTCGAGCGCGCCGACGACGTCTTCGCGGTCGACCCCGAGATCGAGGGCGAAGTGGTTGCGCGTTCCTGCCGGCACGCAGGCGTAGGGCAGGTCGAGCTCCGCCGCGATCGCGGCCACCACGGCCTGCGAGCCGTCGCCGCCGGCCATCGCCAGTCCGTCGGCGCCGCGCGCGACCGCATCGCGCACCAGCTGCTCGAGGTCCTCTCCCGGCCTCAGCTCGATCGGCTCGACCCCGCGCGCTCGCGCCTCGTCGGCGAGCGAGAACCTCTCCGCCTTGCCACCGCCGGACTTCGGGTTGAAGAACAGCACCGGCCGTCTCGGCGCGGGCCGCGACGGCAGCCGCACGCGCACGTTGAACGCCGCGTGCGCCAGAGTGCCGCTGAGCAGCAGCGCCGCGATGGCCAGGGCCTCCTCCAGCAGGCGGTCGGAGGACATGAGCGCGAGCGCAGCGCCGAGCGCCAGCACGCCGGCCGCCAGCCCCGCGACCCGCAGCGCCCTGGTTCGCAGGAGGCCGGACCAGCCGGCAAGAATCCCGACGGCCACGAAGCCAAGCGCGACCACCCCGCGAGGAAACTCTTGCACCGCCTCGGCGACAGCGACCGCGAGCCCGGCGCCGCCGAGCACCAGCGCCCCGATCGCCGCCCAGCGCCGGCCGGTCATCGGGCCACCACCTCGCGAGACGCTGCCGACTCGGCCATGACAACAGCGTTGCGCATCGGCGCAGCCACGTCGAGTCAATGCCGCCGAAGAGCACGAAGCGGCCCCAGGGAAATCTCGCAACACATACGGCCCTTCCACATTGGACAACCTCGGCTGAAATCCGCTCCGCTCGAATGTCTTACGGGTGGGGGGCGCCCCGCGCCCCCACGGCGAAATGGGCTGCATGCAAAACAAACCGCGCCTCACCTACGCAAACGTCGTCTCGACCCTGGCCCTCTTCCTCGTCCTCGGAAGCGGCGCCGCCTACGCGGCGGACAAGATCCGCTCCGGCGACATCGCCCCGGGGGCCGTTCGCACCTCCGACGTCTTCAAGAGAGCGATCATCAGCGGCAAAATTGCGGTGGGCGCGGTGCAGAGCAACCAGATCGCCGACGGCGCGGTCGGGTCGAAGCAGATCGGGGCGGGCGCGGTCGCTCCCTCGAACCTCCAGTTCCCGGTTTCCTTCGTCGCCAGCCCCACCGGTGGTTCGGCGCCCGTGACCGCAAGCCCCGAGCCATACCCGCTGGCCGACGGCACCTGGGTCCAGAGGCCCGGCGAGATCGACGTCATCCTCGGCGCCACCGTGGCGACGCTCGCCTACGACGACTCCGGCCCGGGCGCCTGCCGGGTGTACTTCGAAATCAGGCTCAATGGCCTGCAGGTCGGCGGTGGCGAAGTCTCGACCGGCTCGACCACGCCTCAGCGGGTGGAACAGAGCATCGGCGCCCAGCCCCAGATCGACCCGATCGCCCCTACCACCAACCAGCTAAGCGTCCAAACCGCCTCCAACGGAGCCTGCACACCGGACTCCACCATCGACTCGACCCGCTTCCGCGTCCTCAACTTCGGCTGAGGAGGCGGCCTGCTAACCTGCAACCAAATGGTTGTAGGTAAGAAACCGATCCGCGGCGAGGGGGCTGCCGACCTGCTGTTCGGGGCGCTGGCCGACCCGACCCGCCGCGACATCTATCGCCGCGCCCGCGAGGGCCGGCTCTCGGTCTCGGCCCTGGCCCGCGAGTACCCGATCAGCCTGGCGGCGGTGCAGAAGCACGTCGCCGTGCTGGAGCGGGCCGAACTGGTGAGCAAGCACCGGGTCGGTCGCGAGTCGATCGTCCGGGCCGAGACCGACGCGCTCAAACGCGCCCACGCCGCGCTCGACCGGCTCGAGTCCGAGTGGCGCGGCCGGGTAGAGCGAATCGACAACATCCTCGACGAAGACAAAGGAGACAGCCGATGCCCGTCACCGACGTGACCAAGGACCTCGACGCCCTGACCATGACGATCACCGCCGAGTTCGACGCCGGCGCCGAGCGGGTCTGGGAGATGTGGTCGGACCCGCGGCAGCTGGAGCGCTGGTGGGGCCCGCCGACCTACCCGGCGACTTTCGTCGAGCACGACCTCTCCGCCGGCGGCCGCGCCGCCTACTTCATGACCGGTCCGGAAGGGCAGAAGTTCCACGGATGGTGGCGGATCGAGGAGGCCGAGCCGCCCAGCCGGCTGCGCTTCGAAGACGGCTTCGCCGACGACGAGGGCAAGCCCAACGCGAAGATGCCGACGACGATCGCGACGGTGACGATCGTCGAGGCCGGCGGCGCCGCGACGATGACGATCCAGTCCAAGTTCGCCAGCCGCGAGGGAATGGAACAGCTGATCGAGATGCAGATGGAGCAGGGCATGACCGAAGCCCTCAACCAGATCGACGCGCTGCTCGCCGGATCTGCGGGCTGAGCGCTGCCCGCGCGGCACTGCTCGGCGATGGGAGCCTCACTCAACCCGCGGTTCGGGCGGGCAGGGCGAAGCGGACCCGGGTGCCCGACTCGCCGGGGGCGATCCAGATTCGCCCCCCGTGGGTCTCGACGATGGCGCGGGAGATCGCCAGGCCAAGGCCGGCTCCGTCGGAGTCGCGGGCCGCGCCGGTCCCGCCGCGGTGGAAGGGCTCGAAGACTCTGTCTCGCTCCGTGAGGGGAATTCCCTCGCCGGTGTCGGCGACCTCCACCTCGATCCCCTCGCCGGTCGCCTCGGCTCTGACCGTGACGCTGCCGTCGGCGGGGGTGTGGTGGATCGCGTTGCGGATCAGGTTGAAGAGGACCCGCTGGATCCGCTCCGGGTCGGCGCGCGCCGGCAGGCTGCCGGCTTGCAGCTCGGTGTGGATCTCGACGCCGCTCGCCCGCGCCTCGGGGCGCATCGCGGCGACCGTCTCATCGAGCAGCAGGGCCAGCTCGACCTGTCGCATCGACCAGTCGATGTCGCCGGCCTCGATCCGCGAGAGCTCGAAGAGGTCGTCGATCATCGTGCTCAGCGAGCCGATGTGAGTCTGCATGGTGGCCAGGTAGCGGCGACGGGTCTCCTCGTCGACGATCCCGTCGTCGATCGCCTCGACCAGCAGCCGCAGCGAGGCGATTGGCGTGCGCAGGTCGTGCGAGACAGCCGCGACCAGCTCGCGCCGGGTCTCCTCAGCGCCGGCTCGCGCTCGCTCGCGCTCGGCAAGGGCGGCGGTGCGCAAGGTGACGATCCCGATCGCGAGGACCAGGATCGAGAAGAGCAGGGCGTCGCGCTCGGACACGTACATCATGTGCGCGGCGAAGACGATCGCCGCCAGGACCGCGGCAACCAGGATCGCCGTGGCGACGGCCTGGCGCCCAAGCGCGCCGAAGCGGCGCGGGGGGCGGGGGGAGCCGAGCGGCGTCCGGCTCATGGTTGGAACCTGTAGCCGACTCCCCAGACCGTCTGGATGAAGCGCGGCTGCTCGGGATCGGGCTCGATCTTTGCGCGCAGGCGGCGGACGTGGACGGTGACGGTGCTGGTGTCCGAGTAGAGCGCCGCCTCCCAGACCCGGTCCATCAGCTGGTCCCGTGAGAAGGCTTGGCCAGGGTGGGTGGCGAGGAAGCTGAGCAGGTCGAACTCGCGCTGGCTGAGCTGGAGCTCCTCGCCGTCGCGAATCGCGCGGCGGGCTCGGACGTCGATCTCCAGCCCGTCGAAGCGCAGCGGCTCCGCCTCGGTCCGGTCTGGGTGGGCGCGGCGCAGCACCGCGTCGACTCGGGCGACCAGCTCGCTCGGCGAGAAGGGCTTGACGATGTAGTCGTCGGCGCCGCGGCGCAGGCCGGCGAGCTTGTCGTCGTGCTCGCCCTTGGCGGTGAGGAGGATGACCGGCGTGCGCTCCTCGCCGTCTGCCTGCAGCCGGCGCAGCACCTCGAAGCCGTCGAGCTCTGGCAGCATCAGGTCGAGGACGACGAGGTCGGGATTGCACTCGCCCGCGACCCGCAGCGCCTCGATTCCGTCGCCCGCAGTGGCGGTTGCGTAGCCGCCGCGCTCAAGGTAGCGGGCGACCACCTCGGAGATCGTCGGCTCGTCGTCGACGACGAG
This sequence comes from uncultured Solirubrobacterales bacterium, assembly GCA_963801245.1. Taxonomy (GTDB): domain Bacteria; phylum Actinomycetota; class Thermoleophilia; order Solirubrobacterales; family 70-9; genus VRUE01. The sequence goes on along the minus strand of CAWDEA010000002.1, from coordinate 845,159 downwards.
CACGGTGCGCCGATCCGCCTGCTGCGCCATCCCCGCGATTGTCGCAGCGGCAGCTCTCATCCGAAGGTGAAGGCGTAGCCGGAGACGCCGGGTGCGAAGTCGAGGGTGAGCAGGTGGCGTTCGGCCCGCGGTAGTTCGACCAGACGGTAGAGACGCTGATCGCGCACCATGGCGAGGCTGTCGTGGACGTCGCGGCCGGCAAGCTTGGCCGCGATCGGCTCGCCGTCGAGCATCACCCGCAGCGAGCGAGGCGCGTTGTCGCGCGAGCCGAGTACCAGGAAGACCTTCCGCGCGCCGAACGCCAGATACAGGCGCGAGCCCGCCACGGCGGTGGCACCGTCGGGGGCGATCCGCCACCTGCCCTCGTAGGCGAGGCTGTCGGGGGCGAGGCCGGATGCGGGGACCGCGAAGGTCTGCGTGCCCGAGGCAAGCGGCCCGGTGACGAAGCGGTCGGCCCGGGCCGCGCCGAGGTAGCTCTCCGGCGTCGTCACCAAGGCGGAGGCCTGCTCTCCCTTCACCTCGACCTTCTCTGCTCCGGGGCGGTGGCCGGCCTCGGCGAGCAGGTCGCGGATCGCCGCTTCGGTCTCCTCGTAGTCGCCCTCGCCGAAGTGGGTGTAGCGGACCCGGCCCTGGGCGTCGATCAGGTACTTGGCGGGCCAGTATTCGTTGCCGTAGGCGCTCCAGGTCGCGTAGTCGTTGTCCTGGGCGACCGCGTAGCCGAGGCCGTTCTGCTCGATCGCGTCCTCGACGTTCCCGGCGTCGCGCTCGAAGGGGAACTCGGGGGTGTGGACGCCGACGATCCGCAGGCCGTCCTTGCGGTAACGCTCGTCCCAGGCCTTCAGGTAGGGGAGGGTGCGGATGCAGTTGATGCAGGTGTAGGTCCAGAAGTCGACGAGGACGACCTCGCCGCGAAGCTCGCGCAGGCTCAGCGGCTCTCCGCCGGGTGTGTTGAACCACTCCTGATTGCCGGTGAAGTCGGGGGCGGTGCCGAGCACGGGCAGGCGCTCGGCAGAGGACTTCCCGACCGCGGCGCCTCCGTGCGCTGTCGCGGCGGCGAGCGCGCCGACGGTTCCCTCGTGCGCCCGCGTGCCGCGCAGCTCGGCGAGCTGTTCGCGCACGCCGGCGCTCTCCTCGATCTCCTTCGAGGGGTTGACCAGGAAGGCCGGCAGGTCGTTGGCGATCGCGGTCTGAAAGCGGGTGTCGTAATCGGCGAACATCCCCACCGCGACGACGACCATCACCGCGCCCATCGCCATCTGCAGGCGGCCGGCATGGTGGGTCAGGCGGCTGCTGAGCCGCCGGCCGCCCAGCATCAAGAGGTAGAGGACGGCGGCGCTGCCGAGCGCGTAAGCGAGCGCGACTCCGAGGCGCCCGGCGGTGAGCGGCTGCGACGCCGAGACGGTGATCACCCCGGCGAGTATCGGCCCGGCACAGGGGGCGTAGACGACACCGAGGCTGAGCCCGACCAGGACGCCCGAGCCGAAGCCGTCCCCGCGCTTGCCGCCCTGCGGTGCCGGCACCATGCGGCTGACCCAAGCCTCCATGCGCGCCGCGAGGGAGGGGACCAGCAGCGAGATGCCGAAGCCGAGCAGGACGACGATCGCGATGTTGCGCAGCAGGTCGCCCGGCAGCCCGAGCGCGTCGATCGCGTAGACCAGGGCGACGATCGCGAAGGTGAAGGAGAGGACGAGGCCGGTGACGACGCCAAGCGGCCGCCGCCGCCCGCCGGTCACTCCGGCCGAGAGCGCCACCGGCAGCACCGGCAGCACGCAGGGCGAGAGCGCGGTCGCGGCGCCGGCGAGGAATGCGAATGCGATCAGGGCCACCACGGGGGCGAACTCTGGCAGGCGTCGATTACGAGTCCCTTACGCGATTCGCACCCGTAAGGGACTCGTAAGGAGCGAGGTGAATACTCGCGCCGAGACCCGACTGAGGAGGAAGACCGATGAGATGGATTGCGCTTGTGGCTCTGGTGACGGCGGTGGGCTTGCTCGGCGCCGGTTGCGGTGGCGAGGACGCCAACGGCAACCAGGGCACCGCTCAGACCAGTGCTGCGATGGAGGACGAGTCCGGCGCCGTGATGAACGACGAGTCGGACGCGGCGATGAAGGACGAGTCGATGAGCGAGGAGGCGGCGATGAAGTCCGATGCCTCCGCAAGCGCCGCCAAAGGCAGGCTGATCAAGGCGGTCGGCTCCGAGTACGGCCAGGTCGTCGCCGACGGCAAGGGCGAGGCCTTCTATGTCTTCGGCAAGGAGAAGCTCGGCCAAGAGCAAGTGCTACGGGACCTGCGCCAGCGCCTGGCCACCGGTGCTGACCAACGGCAAGCCCCGTGCCGGCAAAGGGGTCAAGGCGAGCCTGCTCGGCACGACCAAGCGGGCCAATGGCAAGCTGCAGGTGACCTATGACGGCCAGCCGCTCTACTACTACGTCGACGACACGCCCGGCAACATCCTCTGCCAGAACGTGATCGAGTTCGGCGGCCTCTGGCTCGTCGTCAGCCCGGGGGGCGCGCCGGTCACCTGACAGCAGAGGAGATCCCCTCGTGGGGCTTACCGTCCGAGGTATACTGAGGGAGTATGACTCAACGAATCGGTGCTAAGGGGCAAGTGGTGATCCCCAAGGACCTCCGCGTCCGTGCTGGGCTCGGGCCAGGCACGGACGTTTCCTTCGAGTCCATTGACGATGGGATCGTTGTACGACGTGCGACTCCTCGCTCGACGCTGCGAGGAAGGTTCGCTGGTAGCGGCATGGCGGCGCGGCTACTGGAAGATCGCGGCAAAGAGCCCCGGTAGCGCCCTTGCCCTTCTGTCTGGACTCGTGGCCTGTGCTGTCCTGGCTCGACGGAGACGAACCCGCGGCAGACTTGGTCGATGAGATCCTGCGTCAGGAACGCCCGGCGATGAGTTGGATCAATCTGGTCGAGGTCCACTATCGAACGAGCCGGGATCACGGCAAGGAAGAGGCGGACCGTGCGCTCGAGGAACTTCGCCCTCGGGTCACCGAGCATCTCCCCGGCGTCTCGGCGATGCGAGCGGCGGCTCACCTAAAGGCCTCCTATCCAATGGCGCTGGCGGACTGTTTCGCGGTTGCGCTAGCTGCCTCTGAGGGCGCAGTGCTTTTGACCGGCGACCCAGAGATCATCGACCGGGCGGAAAGCCTGCCCTGCGACGTGAAAGATCTTCGAACTTAGCCGGAGCCAGCACCCAGCTACAGACCCCGCCGAACGCCGCGACGTGGTGCCACGGTCCGTCCACAAACTTCCGGCATACTGCGCCCCGTGACTGCCGAGACTCAGTGTGCGTGCTTCTATTGCGGGCAAGCACGAAATGTTCTATTTCATCCTTCGGGGCAGCCCTCAACGTCCTAACAGATAGGAGGTTGAGGCCGGGCGGCTTCATCGGTCTCCGCCGGCCGCGTCGATCTTTCGCGCAAGCCCCGGACGTGCGAAGCGGCATCCGAGCGACCGGCACTAAGGCTCGTGCCGGTCGCCGTCGATAGGCGCGGCAGGGTCTTCGGCCCTCCAGACCACACTGCGAGACGGGAGCAATGGATGCCGCTGACGATCAGGACGAACCACCTCTGTGCCGTGGCGCTTGCGGCGGTCCTGCTTGCCTCGCTTTGGCTGGCCGCTCGGGCCGAGGCCGGCGCGCAGGTCTACTGGGCGCACTTCAACGGCAGCACGCTCGAAAGCGTTCCCGCCGACGGCAGCGAATCCCCGCAGGTCCTGGTCTCGGGAGCGTCCAACCCGCTCGGCGTGGCGGTCGATGCGACCCACGTCTACTGGGCCAACTTCAGCGGCCACTCGATCGGCCGCGCCAATCTCGACGGGAGCGAAGTCGAACAGGGATTCATCAGCGGCATCGACCCGTATGCCCTGGCGGTGGCGGCGGGCCACATCTACTGGACCGACGCCGGCGCCGAATCGATCGGCCGCGCCGACCTCGACGGCGGCGAAGTCGATCCGGGCTTCATTGAAGACGTCGGCGCCTTCTTCGGCCTGGCGGCCGACGCCGAACATCTCTACTGGGGCAACCTGGAAGACGAAGCGATCGCTCGCGCCGCCCTCGACGGGTCCGAAGTCGAGCGCGAATTCGTCGATCCGGCCGGGCCCCTGACTCCATACGGAGTCGCCGTCGACCTCGGCCATGTCTACTGGGCGAACTCCCAGAACGACTCGATCGGACGCGCCGACATCGACGGCGGCGAAATCGAGGAGGCCTTCATCCCCGGCGCTCATCCGGCCGGCGTGGCCGTCGATGCCGGGCACGTCTACTGGGGCTACGCGATCTACCAGGGCGCGCTCGGCCGCGCCAACGTCGACGGCAGCGGCATCGACAACAACTGGATGCCTTCGGGCAGCACCGACGCCTTCGGGGTCGCCGTCACTCCACTCCCGTTCACCCCGAAAAAGAAGCCCGAAACCGCCTCGACCGGCGCAGACCCCGCCGCTGGCACGCCAAGCAGGTGCGCCCCGGTCGCCACCTCGGCGGCGACCTTCACCCCGCGGGCCAGGGCCGGCCGGCTCGTCCCCGGCGTGCGGGCGCTGATCACGGTCAGCACTCCCTCCCATCTGGAGGTCGAGGCCTCCCTGACCTACAAGCTCCATGGCAAGAGCCGTCGAATCGACCTCGGTACTCACTCCGTCCACGCCTCCTCCAGGGCCAAGCTCCGGCTTCCGCTGCCCGCGGGACTGCGCTCCGCGCCGGCCTTCGGGACGAAGGTCAAGGTGACCCTGGAGACCGCGGCCGCTCCCGACGACGCCCCGGGCTGCACGCTCGCCGGCCCCACCCTCAGCACTTTCAAGGGCAGGATCGTGAGGGTGATGACCCAGCCATAGGTCGGGCTCCAGGGCCCACCGGTGCGTGAGATACAGGAGCGCTGCCGCGCTGCGGAGTTCGCCCGATTGCCGCTGCTAGCATCGAAACATGAGCCACGCAGTGGAGGTTTCCGACCCCAAGCTGGCCGATCTCCTGCGGCGGGAGGACGAGCGACAGGCGGAGTCGCTGTGCCTGATCCCCTCTGAGAACTACTGCTCCGCAGCGGTCCTGGAGGCCAGCGGCACCGTCCTCGTCAACAAGTACGCCGAGGGGTATCCCGGGCGGCGCTACTACGAGGGGAACGAGGTGATCGACGAGGTCGAGAACCTCGCCATCTCGCGCGCGAAGGAGCTCTTCGGCGCCGAGCACGTGAACGTGCAGCCCTACTCGGGGTCGCCGGCGAACCTGGCGGTCTACCTCGCGTTCCTCGACCCCGGCGACACCGTCATGGGCCTCTCGCTACCCGCCGGCGGCCACCTCACCCACGGCTGGTCCGTCTCGGCGACGGGCATCTGGTTCAACGCGGTTCACTACGGCGTCGACCGCGAGACCGGCCGGGTGGACATGGACGCGGTGCGCGACCTCGCGCTCTCCAGCCGCCCGAAGATCATCTTCTGCGGCGGCACCGCGGTTCCCCGCACGATCGACTTCGCCGGATTCGCCGAGATCGCGCGCGAGGCCGGCGCCCTGATGGTCGCTGACGTGTCTCACATCGCGGGCCTGATCGCGGGCGGCGCGCATCCCTCGCCGATCCCACACGCGGACGTGGTGATGACGACCACCCACAAGACCCTTCGCGGTCCCCGGGGGGCGTTGCTGATGTGTCGTGAGGAGCACGCGAAAGCGATCGACCGCGCCGTGTTCCCCGGGCTGCAGGGAGGACCTCACCAGCACCAGACCGCGGCGATCGCCGCCGCCCTGGGAGAGGCGTTGGCCCCGGAGTTCAGCGCCTACGCGCACGGCGTCGTCGCCAACTCGAAGGCGCTCGCCGGGGCGCTGGTCGAGCGCGGGTTCGACCTCGTCTCGGGCGGCACCGACAACCACCTGATCTTGATGGACCTGACCACGAAGGGGTTGAGCGGGAAGCAGGCGGCCACCGCCCTCGCCCGAGCGGGGATCGTCACCAACGCCAACTCGATCCCCTTCGACCCCCGCAAGCCCTTCGACCCCTCAGGCGTCCGGATCGGCACCCCCGCGGCGACGACCCGCGGCCTCCAAGAGGACCACATGGCCCAAATCGCGGAGTGGATGAACGAGCTCGTCGCCTCCCCCGACGACACCACGCTCGCGGACAGGGTGCGGGCAGAAGTCCACGAGCTGATGGGCCGCTTCCCGGCCCCCGGTTGCCGCACCCTCAGCGGCGAAGCGGTTTAGCTCCGTCTGGCCGACCGGAACGCGTTAGGCCGCGGCGGATTCGCGCCTTGGCTAGTGGTGGAATAGATGCTCGGAAGTTAACGTTAGACGTGTAGAATGCGTATTGAAAACTAATGCCACGCCTTTCGCTGAAACCACTTGACGACCGCCTGTCCGTTGGCAAGACGACCCTGACGAGCAGGGAGCTGCGAGAAGAATTGGGGATCTCTCCGAGTGCGGCATCCAACCTGCTCGCGCGATGGCGACGTGCAGGGTTGGTCGATCAGGTGGCTCGCGGTCGCTATGCGATACGCCAGATAGGCCTCCTGGGCACCCGGGCCTCCTCGGAGGACGTGGCGCTCGCTGTCGCGGCGCTGGTCGACGGGCGGGCTCACAGGATCGCCTATCACTCTGCGCTGGACTTCCACGGGCTTTTGACCCGCCCCGTTCGCACCATCCAGATTGCCTCGCCGCATCGACTTGCGAGTTCCCTCGTCAGTGGGCGGCCCTTGGAGGTCGTCTTCGAGCGGCCCGACACGGTCGAGCTCTGCACCGAGCCGGCCGGGTTCGGCGCTCTCGTCTCGATTCTGGAGAGGGCGCTGCTGGACGCCGCCGCACGCCCGGATCTTGTCGGCGGGTACTTCCCGCTCGCGGAGGCGCTTGCCGCCTCCGATCCGGATCCGGCCCGCCTGCGCGATCTTGCCGAGCAGCTGGGTGCCGGCCCGGCCCTGCGAAGAATTGGGTCGCTCGCCGATCGCCTGGAGCTCTCGGCCTTGGCAGGGAAGCTCGAGCCCTTGATGACACCCGCTTGGGACCTCGACCTGGATCCGGGCTTGCGAGAGTCGAGCGCTGCGTTTCGGGACAGCAGGTGGCGCATCCGCTGGCCGGTCGATCCCCGGGCGGTCGCGCGGGAGATCGCACAGTGATCCACCAGAACGTGATCAAGCGAAGGGCCGACGAGGACGGCTTGTCGGCCTCCGCCGTGGAGCGCGACTACGTCCTTGCACACTCCTTGACCGCAATCTCTGAGCGCGACCGAGAGCAGCGGCTCGTCTTCAAGGGTGGAACCGCGCTCAGGCTCTGCCACTTCGAGGACTATCGCTACTCGGCGGATCTGGACTTCAGCCTGACGGGCAAGGTCGATGCCGAGGGTGCGACTCGTCTGATCGCCGAGGCACTCGTCGAGTGCAGAGAGCGGGTCGGCTTTTCGCTGCTTGAGCTGGACGAAAGGACCCCGCCCCGCATCGAATACGTCGGTCCTCTGGGTGCCAAGCCACGTTTCGTGAAGCTTGACCTCGCGGCCGACGAGTTCGTCGAAGACACGGCGACTCTGCCGATCAATCCTCGTTACGAAGATCAAGAGAAAGGTCGGTGTCGTGTCTACACGCTCGAGGAGATCGCCGCTGAGAAGCTGCGCTGCGTCATGCAGCGCTTGCAGTGCCGCGATCTCTATGACCTGCACGAGCTGCTCGTGGTGAACAACGTCGACGCCAAGACGATCTGGCCGCTGTTCGAGCGCAAGGCGCGCCATCGCGACCGCGACCCCGGTCGTTTCGGCGAGTCGTTCGCCGATTGCGCACTCCGGTGGGAGGAGCGATGGGACAGGGAGCTGATCGACTACATGGCATCGCCGCCGGAGTTCGACGGCGTATTGCGCGCGGTCAGGCGCGAGTTGCGCTTCGCTCTCGCGGGTTGAGCTGCCTTGAGCTCCGAATGACTCACCCTCGTCTCCCGCTGCCCCGGGCAATCCCCAGCTCACGGCGAAGCGCGCTCGCCTGGCGCTTGGTCAAACGCCCACCGTCCTCGCCTTGGTCGATCGCCTGTCCGACGAGCGCCGTCCCCAGGTTCGACTTGTGCGCCTGGCGAATCGTATGCACCGGAGTGACGATCGCGATCCCCTCGTGTTGGGTGATCTGATCCGCTCCCAGATCCTCGTGGTGCAGCATGTACGCCGATGGCACGCTGCGGCGGACGCGGTGGCTGCGGGGGAGGGTGATGTGGATCTTCGCCGGGTGGACATCGCTCAGCTCATAGAGCTCCAACGCCGTCTCATGGGAGAGGACGCCGAGCGCCCCGCGCGGCCAGAGCGTCGCCTCCATGTAAGGGTCGAGACGGCTCGCCGGCGTGAGGGGGAGGCGGTACAGGCCCGTCCCGCGACGCTCGATCTGTCCTCGCTCGGCCATGCGCACGAGGGTCATCGGATTTATTCCCAACTCCCGCGCGTCGTTCGGCGTCACGAAGCCGTACCGCTCGTTGGCGACCTCGGCCAGCTGCGTGTAAGCGCGTCCGGGCAGGTGGACAAATTAGCACAAAATATGCTAGTCCATCCCTCCACTTTGACTGCGAACGTCACAAGAAGCGGGTTTTCGCGCGCCTATGTCTGTCCGCGAAAACAAAGCTATTCCAGGCCCGGGAGCGTGGAATCAGCAGCCAACTCCTGAGTCACTACGTGCGCCACACCCGCCCCGACGAAGAAGAGGTCACCACGGTGTGGCGCGAAGGTCTCGCCCTAACCGTCCCGGCGCGAACGCTCGTCGACGTAGCCGGGGAAATTCAGCCCGAGCAACTGGAGATGGCCGTGCGGCAGGCACTTGGCCGCGGGCTGCTCACGGCGCGGGAACTCGAAGAAGAGGCACGACGGCGCGGTCGCCCCGACGCGGTAAGCGCCGCCCTCGCTGTGTCGTGGGAGAGGATCGCCGACGGCAGCAGTGTTCTCCAGCTCAGCTCCTGATCGGCACGCTGAACTTCTGAGCGACGTTCGGATCGCCATTGGGATCCTGAATCAGCCCGCCGGCGATCGTCACTCTCGCCAGCGTGGCACCGCGAGGGGGCCGCGGGAGGCAGAGATCGTGCATGTTGTCGGCGTTGGCCGAGCTCGGGTGATCGTGGAGATCGGCAACGTCAAGGGGGGCGAGCGCTACGACCCTTCCGTTCGGCAGTTTGTAGACGGCGCGGTAGGACGCGACAACCGGAGCGCCGACCTCGGCGCCCGTCGGGTAAGCCGTGAGCCCGTTGGACCACATCACGCGCACGAAGGTCTTGCCAACCGTGCAGCGGTTGCGGTCACCGCGGTAGATCGCGGGTGTGAGCGTCCACGCGTCCACGATGTACGGGCCTCCCGACAGCGGCTCCACCTTGGCCTTGGGCAAGGGCGGTATCCGCCTCCACCGAGTCGCTCCGGGGGCCCTGCCCTGCAGCGCGCCGACGACGCGAATCGCAACCGGCGTCGGGCCGCTCTTCGAGTCCCCGAAGTCGCCGATCAGATTCACCGTCTGAGCCTCGTCCGACTCGTCCGGCGGGAACTGAAGCGCGCAGGTCGGGCTCGCGGTGCTGCCGTCGCTCCGCACAACCCGGAAGTCGGTGGTCCGAATCGACGAGCGACGGATGAACCAGTTGAACGTGACAGGGATGTTGTCGAGACCCTGCGCGCCATTCGGACAGCCGACCGCGCCGTCGGTACCCCAGGACGCGCTCAGAATTCTCGGCTGAGCACGCGCGGCCGAGCCGGCCGCGGTGGCCGTCGTGGACAACGCACAGACGAGGAGAATCGCGCCAAGGGCCGCGAAGGCATGTCCGGGTGGGCGACGCTTCAAGTGCGTCCCAGGGGCAAGCATCCGGATGAGCGTAGTTGTTGGCGCGCCCAGAGCCACTTCTTACGTTGTTCTTCATTTCGCCCGCCATCCTCAGTGTGCGATGGACGTGATCGTGGTCGACGACGAGTACCCGCTGCGGGCGGCTTTGCGGCGAGCGCTGGCGCTCGAGGGCTACGGCGTCACCGAGGCGGCCAGTGGCGAGGAGGCGATCGAGCTGCTGCGCGACCGCACCTGGGACGCGATGGTCCTCGACGTCCTGATGCCGGGCCTGAGCGGGCTAGAGGTCTGCGAACGGCTGCGGGCAGCGGGCGAGCGAATACCGATCCTGATGCTGACCGCACGCGAGACGGTCGCCGATCGGGTGTGGGGCCTCGAGGCCGGCGCTGATGACTACCTCGTCAAGCCCTTCGCCCTGGAGGAGCTGCTGGCGCGGCTGCGGGCGCTCATGCGGCGCAGCACTCTCGCCGACGAGGAAGAGGAGACGCTGCGCTACGAGGGGCTCGTCCTCGACCCGGTCCGCTACGAGGTCCGTGTCGGCGAGCGCGAGCTGGAGCTGACTCGCACCGAGTTCTCGCTGCTGCACCTGCTGATGCGCCACCAGGGCAAGGTGCTCTCGCGGACCACGATCAACGAGCAGGTCTGGGGCTATGACTTCGGACCGGACTCCAACTCCCTCGGCGTCTATGTCGGCTACCTGCGCCGCAAGCTGGAGGCCGGCGGCGAGCCCCGACTGATCCAGACCGTTCGCGGCGTCGGCTACGTCCTGCGCCGCCCGCGCTCATGACCATCCGCCGCCGCCTCGCGGTCGCCGCGGCTGTCGCCGTCGCGATCGCCGTCCTCGCCGCGTCCCTCGCCGCCTATCTCGCTGTGCGCTCGCAGCTGCGGGGCGAGGTGGACTCGGCCCTGCGCGAGCGGGCGGACGGCATCCAGCTCTTCTCGGAGTCCGGCGGTGGACCGCTGCCGGCACCGCCCAAAGACCTGCGCCTGCCGAAACCGCCCCAGGCGCGCTTCGGCGGCGCCACCGGGCTCGTTCAGATCATCGGCCCAAAGGGCGCGGTGCGCGAGCTGCCCGGCCAGGACACGATCAGGGTGCCGGTGAGCGCGGAGGCGAGGGAAGTGGCGCGGGGAGAACGAGGGCCGCTGCTGCAAGACCAGACGGTCGCCGGCGACCACCTGCGCGTGCTCACCGAGCCGCTGGAGGGTGGCGGCGCCGTGCAGGTCGCCCGGCCGCTTGACGAAGTCGACAGCGTCCTGCGCGAGCTGCTGTTGATCCTCGCCATCGTCGCGGCCGGCGGCATCGCCCTGGCGGCGGTGCTCGGCGCGCTTGTCTCCCGCGCCTCGCTGGCGCCGGTGCGGCGCTTCACCGACGAGACCGAGTCGATCGCGGGCGGCGCCGACCTCTCCCGGCGCCTGCCGGACGACGGCACCGGCGACGAGCTTGGCCGCCTCGCCCGCTCCTACAACGCCACCCTCGACGCCCTGCAGCGCTCCTCCGATGCGCAGCGCCAGATGGTCTCCGACGCATCGCACGAGCTGCGCACGCCGCTGGCTAGCCTCAAAGCCAACTTGGAGCTGCTGCTGCGAGGGGAGGACAGGCTCTCCGACCCCGACCGCACCGAGCTGGAGCGCGACCTGATCGAGCAGATTGACGAAGTCACCCGGCTCGTTGACGACGTGGTCGAGCTGGCGCGTCGCGGCGAGCCCGAGATGCTGTTGGACGACGTCGATTTCGAAGCGATCGTCGCCGCCGAGATCGAGCGAGCCCGTCGACACGCTCCCGGGCTCAGCTTCGAGGCAAGCCTCTCGCCGAGCACGGTGCGAGGGGTGCCCGAGCGGATCGCCCGCGCGGTCAACAACCTGCTCGACAACGCGGCGAAGTGGAGCCCGGAGGGCGGTGCCGTTGAGGTGGCTCTCGCCGATGGCGCCCTCAGCGTCCGCGACCACGGCCCCGGCTTCCGCGAGGAGGATCTGCCCTTCGTCTTCGATCGCTTCTACCGCGCCGCCGACGCGCGCAGCCGCCCCGGCTCCGGGCTGGGGCTGGCGATCGTGCGTCAAACGGCCGAGGCGCACGGCGCCGAGGTCGAGGCCGCGAACGCGCCGGGCGGAGGGGCGGTCCTGACGCTCCGCTTCCCGGCCGAGGCCGGCTCGGTGACGCCCAGCAACTGATTTCTTACACACTTCTTCACCGCCTCTGCGGTGGCGCTAATGAAGCCCCTCTTAGATGGCGGCAATGCGGGGTTCGAGCAAGCTGCCTTCACCGATCGCCAGCGCCAGGCGCGGCTGGCACAACTGGGCACTGGGGCTCCTCTGCCTGATCGTTGTCGTGGCGGCGATCACCTCAATTGGCTCCTCGTCCGCCGACTCGGCGTCGACGCAGCGGACCGCGACCGTCGAGCGCGGCGTCGTGCAGTCGACCGTCTCCGGCAACGGCAGCCTCGAAGCCGCCCAGCAGGTCGAACTCAACTTCGGCACCTCCGGCGAAGTCACCGAGATCGACGTCGAGGCGGGCGAGAAGGTGAGCAAGGGCGAGGTGCTGGCGCGGATCGACTCCAGCTCCGCGCGAGCCTCGCTTGCCTCCGCCGAAGCCCAGCTCGCCGAAGCCGAAGAAACCCTCGAAGCGGCGAGCGAAGGCGAAGAAGTCTCAGCCAGCTACGAAGGCACCGCGACCGTTAGCGTCGCAACCGCGGAAGCGAAGCTGCGCCAGGCCCAGCTCAGCGTCAAGAGCGCCCGCCAGGAAGTTCGCGAAACCGCGCTGCGGGCACCTATCTCGGGAACGATCGCCTCCGTCTCCGGTTCGGTAGGAGAAACCGTGAGCGGAGAAGGCTCCGCGGCCGGGGGCGGCTCGGGCATCGAATCCGGCGCCGCCAGTACTGGCGGCCTCGGCGCCGACGGCTCCTCGGACAGCTCCAGCAGCTCGAGCTCCTCCTCGGCCTTCATCGTCCTCAGCCAGCTCAGCCGGCTGAAGATGGAGGTCTCCTTCAGCGAGTCCGACATCGGCAAGGTCAAGGCCGGCCAGCCGGCGACCGTCTCTGTCAGCTCGATGGAAGGGACCGAACTCGCCGGCCGGGTGACCAAGGTCAACGTCCTGCCGAGCGAAGCTTCCAGCAGTGGCGTGGTCGAATACCCGGCGACGATCACCATCACGCAGAGCGCCAAGGGCGTACGGGCGGGGATGTCGGCGAGCGCCGAAGTCGTCGTCGAACAGGTGAGCAACGCGCTTAGCGTCACCAGCGAAGCGATCAGCTCCGGCCCCGGCGGCGGCAGCGTGACCGTGCTCGAAGACGGCAAGGAAGTCGAGCACAACGTCACCACCGGGCTCAAAGGCGACGAAACGACGCAGATCCTCAGCGGCGTCAAGGCGGGCGAGACGGTGGTGCTGCCCGAGATCACGGCTGCCGCCGGGGGCGAAGGGCCGGCGGGCGGCCTCGGCGAAGGCGGCGCCTTCCCAGGCGGCGGCTCACTTCCGAGCTTCGGCAGCGGCGGGCCACCCAGCGGCTTCCCGGGGGCGCCCTGATGGACACCCGTCGCCATCCCGTCATTCGCGTGGAGGGGATGACCCGGACCTACGCGATCGGCGACATGCGCGTGCACGCGCTGCGCGGCGTCTCGCTGCGCATCGAGCGCGGCGAGTACGTGGCGATCATGGGGCCGTCGGGAAGCGGCAAGTCGACGCTGATGAACATGCTCGGCTGCCTCGACGCTCCCACAGAGGGCCGCTACCTGCTCGACGGCGCCGACGTGCGCACCCACACCGAGGACGAGCTGTCGGACCTGCGCAACCGCAAGATCGGCTTCGTCTTCCAGGGCTTCAACCTCGTGGCCAAGCTGACCGCGCTGGCGAACGTCGAATTGCCGCTCGCCTACGCCGGGCTGCCCCGCGGCGAGCGGCGGCGCCGAGCGCTGCGGGCGCTTGAGCGGGTTGGCATGGCCGACCGCGTCGGCCACAGCTCGACCGAGCTCTCCGGCGGCCAGCAGCAGCGGGTCGCGATCGCGCGGGCGATCGTCACCAACCCGGCGCTGACCCTCGCCGACGAGCCGACGGGCAACCTCGACTCGCGATCGACCGAGGAGGTGCTGGCCGTGTTCGAGCAGTTGAATCGCCACGGCCACACGGTGGTGATGATCACCCACGAGGACGACGTCGCCGCCCACGCCGACCGTTTGGTCCGGCTCGCGGACGGGCGCATCGTCGAAGACCACGAGATCAACCGCTCCGAAGCGGAGGCCGCCGAGGACCGGACCCGTCTGGCGAGGAGCGCCTGATGGCCGCCGAGACGATCCGAACCGCCTGGGTCGGCCTGACGTCGCACCGGATGCGCACGGCGCTGACCGTGCTCGGGATCACGATCGGCATCGCCTCGGTGATCGTCCTGATCGCGGTCGGCAAGGGCTCCTCGAACGCGGTGCAGGAAAGCATCGACGCGCTCGGCTCCAACACCCTGACGGTGCTGGCCACGCCCGGCGCGGCCACGGCCGGCGCGGCGAGCGTCTCGGTGACGCTGAGCGAGGAAGACGCCGAGGCGCTCGAAGACCCCGCGAAGGCACCGGCGATCAAGAGCGTCTCGCCCGTCCTCAGTGCCAGCGGCACCGAACTGGTCTACGAATCCTCGAGCTACGAACCGGGCGAATTCGTCGGCACCACGCCCCCCTATGCCGAGGCCCGCAACTACCAAGTCGAATCGGGCTCCTTCTTCACCGCGGCCCAGGTGACCGAAAGGGCACGGGTGGCGGTGATCGGCCCGGAAGTCGCCTCCGAACTCTTCCCCGGCCAGAGTGCGGTCGGCAAGACGATCCAAGCCAACGGCAAGAGCTTCGAAGTGATCGGGGTGACCAAGGCCAAGGGGTCGAGCGGGACCCAGAGCCAGGACGACGTGGTGATGGCGCCGATCAGCGCCGTCGAAGACACCCTCGCCGGTTACGGCGAACTCAGCTCGATCACGGTGCAGGCGGTGAGCAAGGAGGCGATCGGCGAAGCCGAAGCACAGGTGACCTCGATCCTCAACGAGCGCCACGGCGTCAGCGAAGGGATCTCGGTGATCAACCAGGGCTCGATCATCGAAGCCTCCAGCTCCAGCGAAGGGGTCTTCACGACGCTGCTCGCCTGGGTGGCGGCGATCTCGCTGCTGGTCGGCGGGATCGGCGTGATGAACATCATGCTCGTCAGCGTCACCGAGCGGACGCGGGAGATCGGCATCCGCAAGGCGATCGGAGCCCGCCGCAGCGACATCCTCGCCCAGTTCCTCACCGAGGCGCTGCTGGTCTCGGCGATGGGCGGAGTGCTGGGGATCGCGGTCGGCCTGATCGGCAGCCAGTTCAAGATCGCCGGGGTGCAGCCGGCGGTGGCGCCGTACTCGGTCGCCCTGGCCGCCGCCGCCTCTCTCGGCTCCGGCCTCTTCTTCGGCACTTACCCGGCGGCGCGGGCGGCGCGCCTACGGCCAATCGAGGCGCTGCGCTTTGAGTAAGCACGGCCCCAACACCGACCTGGAGGACGAGATGAGTCAGGCCACCGAGCTGGCCGAGGAGGAGCTTCCACCGCGGCCGCGCAACCGCCTGTTCGCTCCCTTGCCACTCGCGTTGATCGCCGTGCTGATCGCGGCCACCGGCTTCCTCGGCGGCGTACTGGTGCAGAAGGGGAGCGAAGGAGGCGGCTCGGCTGGCGGTTTGCCGGGGGGCCTCCCTGCCAACTTCCCGAGCAGTGGCTCCGGCGCGGCGGTGTCGGGAACGGTCTCGAGCGTCGACGGCAACACGATCTACGTGAAGGCCTCGGGCGGCGCCACCGTCGCCGTGCGGGTCGAAGACGGATCGAAGATCAGCCGCGACTCCAACGTCGGCGCGAAGAAGATCCGCCCAGGCGACAGCGTCGAAGTGCAGGGCTCCAAGCACGGCTCGACGGTGAAGGCCAGCTCGATCAGCGCCACCGAATCCGGGGTGGAAGCCAGTGCGTCCGTGGGGCTGCCGGCTGCTGGCGGCGGCAGCTCGGACGAACTTTTCGGTGAATGAGACAGGGGCGCTCACGCCCACAGCTCAGAAAGGAAGGAACGATGAATCGGAAGCACAGAGCAAGAGGGCCGCGGCGGGCCGTCGTGGCGTGGTCGATGGGTGCCCTGGCGGTCTTGGTCGCGGCTCTCCTCGTCGGTTGCGGCGGGTCGAGTGGCGACTCCAGCACCGAAGGAAGCAGCACGGCGATTTCCGGCCAGGCCGGCGGTCCCGGGGGCTTTGAACTGAGCGACGACACCCGCGCCTGCCTGGAAGAACAGGGCGTCGAACTGCCCGATCCAGGCGAAGGGCCTCCCGGCAGCGGCGCTCCGCCCGAAGGTGGACCGCCTCAAGGCTTCGGCCAGGGCGGCGAAGACATGAAAGAAGCGCTTGAAGAGTGCGGCGCGGAACTTCCGCAGGGTGGACCCGGCGGCGGTCCGCCGATGGACTCCAAGGATTTCCGCGAATCGGTCAAGGAATACGCCGCCTGCATGGGCGAGAACGGCTACGAGCTGCCGGAGCCGAATCTCTCCGGCGAAGGGCCGGTGTTCAAGGACTCCGACGTCGACCGCGAAGACCCCAAGTTCGAAGCGGCAGACGCAGAGTGCCAGTCGCTTCTCGGCGGGCCAGGGGCTGGAAGCGAGGCGGAATAACCCGTAGTAGCCGCCAATCCCCGCGCATATGGGTTCTGCTGATGGAGCTAGGCGGATTCGACTGCCCGCGAAGTCGCAGAAAGGCCGCGATTTCCAGGGCTTTCGAGCAACCGCTAATCTTGCGCAGGTTCTCTTGATGAGCAGGGATATGCGGCAATGCGCAGGCAGTCACCCACTTCTGGCGAGAAGTGGGTGAGAACGAGCGGGGCGGTTGGAGTGGCCCTGGAATGGCCGACCACCTGGGTGCGATGCGGCCTGGCGAATCGGCTTCCTGCGCGCCACACTCCGCATCGTAGAGTGGTGAAGTAGCTGGTGCCGAGTCTTAGTCGACGGCGGATGGGGATATGCCCCGATTCGGGCACGACTGGCCGATAGTGCCCAATACTGGCCTCGTGCGGTCGAAGAGCGAGGTGGCGTTCGAACCTGCGCTTCCATGAGAGTTTTCGTCGAAGGGAGGCACCGACGCGGTAGCCGCCGGCGAGACGATTGCCATCCGTCATTCCGGCTCTCCGCTAGAGACGCAATAGTCGGTATTTAAGTACGCTCCTGATCATGAGCGACTCTTTTGACGTGGTCGTCGAGGAGGCGCGTGCCAATCGCACGGTCATTATTGAAGCTGCGGAGAAGGACGGTTCCGTGGAGACTCGCGAGGTCGAGCCCTACAGCATTCGCCCTGGGCCAGAGGAAGATCGACTCATCTACTACTGCCTGAAGCGCAACGGCACCCGCAGCGTTCTACTGTCGAATCTCCTCTCCGCCGAACCGACGGGGCGAGCTTTCGAGCCCCGCTATGACGTGGAGCTCTAGTCATCATCGTCCAGACGCGCGACCCCTCGCGAATCTTGCCGATTGGGGACCACATTGAAAAAGCGCTCGCCCTTTCCGAGCGCGAGGTGGATGACCTTCGCACTCTGGCGGCGCAGCTAAGAGGGAAAGAGATCTTCCCGATCCTTGGTGCCGGCGCATCCCACGATTGCGGGATGCGCCTAGCTGGTGAGATCGCCGCTGGGCTCCATGCTCAGTGCTGCGGGGACGAGTCGCTGAGAGCTGCCGTCAAACGTGTCGGCGAACAAGACCTTGGTGAGATCGCCGAAGTCATCTACAAGGCGCACGCAGAAGATCAGCAGAAAGTGCTTGAAGCCGTGGGGCTCGACGACACTGATCGTTGGCCGGGGTCAGAAGAAATCGGTCCCCACTTTTGTGCTCTCCGTCTTCTCGCCCGCGCGGTCCGCGAGTCCTCTCTGCGGACGGCCTTCAGCTTCAACTACGACTGCTGCGGAGAGGCGGCGCTGCAGGCGGAGGGATTCCTTCCCGCCCTTGGGACCGTGAAGGGAGCGCGGTGGCTGGATCACGCGGTCTACTTCTGCAACCAGGTCCAGTACCAAGAGGACGGGAGCCGCGACGGAGGGTTCGAGCTTGTGAAGGCGCACGGCTGCGCCGAGCACTACCGCGAAGCGTGGAGCGGAGGGCCTTCCAAAGCTATCGCCGAACAGATCGTTATCCGTACCGAGCAGGTGAAGTCGTGGACGGGTCGTTCCTGGGCCGCCACGGCACTTGGGGACCGTGTCCAGTCCCGCATCCTCCTCCTCATCGGCTTCTCCGGACAAGACGAGGCTACGACGGCAACTCTGAAGGACGTCTTCAATGACGTATACGCCGCAGATCCAGGGTCGGGTCGTCCGCGCCTCGTCGTCATCGACCACGATCCCGACACGGAAGCGCTTAAGGACCTGATCGCCTCCGGCATCGGTCCGGATGGAGCCGCGGAAGGCGCGGTGACGAAGATTTCGACCGCGTCTAGTAGCACGACCGCTGTGCTGATGACGCTGGTGACCGAGATGATCGCCCTCGAGCTGGAAGAAGGCGTGGAAGCCATCGGCTATTCGCTCCCGTCGGACCATGCGGAGCGCCTCGCGCTTCTCGGATTGGCCGGTCCGCCGATGGCCCGCTGGTCCTTTCTCTTGGACAACTCGCCGGACAACACTTTCATCCAGCGGGTGAACGCGGCGATGCACAAGGTTCTCTCCTACGTTCCGTTGACCTATGACAAGTCCGTCATGGCGAGCGCATTGAAGGTTCGCCACGACCTCCGCGATCGGTTCGGCCTCAGCGAAGCGGAGCGGCCCGAGGCTCTGGGCGACACCGACGGCTTCATCGTCCACCAGGGCCGCGCCTACATGCCAGTCGGACTCAACCTGGAGCAGCTCGGTGAGGCCCACAGACAAGGGGCCCTCGATCGAGCCAAGGATGTCCTGCCCAGGCCGCGCAGGCTTTCGCCGGTCCTTGTCTGTGGCGAGGGTGGCGACCTCCACGGCATATCGATCGAGAAGGGCGGGACTGTCCGCGTCCCATGACCGCATGTGATCGCATCCTCAAGCGCCTGGAGGCGGTCGGTTTCGAGACTCGCCGGGGACCGGTCGAACTTCTCGGCGACACCCTGCCGATGATCGATGCGGCCGCGTGGGACAAGACGACGGCGCAGTTCGCGGTTGTCGCCGAGGTTGACAACACGAGTAGCGCCGAAGTGTGGCGGCAGCTCATGTTCGCGATCGCCGGTCTTCGGCACGGTCTCGCGGCCGGTCGCTCGCCTGCGCTTGGCCCACCGCTGGCCCTCCTCGTCGTCGACGAGACGGGGGAGGGAACGATCCGGGAACTGGTCGAGGAGTTGAATCGGGACTACGCGGTCTTCACGCGGCTCGACCTCAACCTCGTGCGACGCGCAGAGATCGACGACGACGAGGCTCTCGACGACGCGCTCGCGCCGCTGCTTGTGCGCTGTCGAGGCGCGCTTGGGAAAACGATCGCGCGGGAGGACGTGCAGCAATTTTGGGGGCGGTTGCGCGAGCTTATTGCTGACCATGCTGCTAGACAAAACGATCTTTTCGGGAGCTTTCGCAAAGCCGCGGGAGCTGCCGCCGCCGACACCCTGGTCGGTGATCTTGAGGATCGGTCGACGCTGGACCCGCCAACCCCGTTCACGAAGTTGGAGTTGAAGAACTTCCGTAGCTTTTCGGGCCATCCGCCGGTCGAGTTCGCTCCGGTGACGATCATTCACGGCGTCAACGGCAGCGGCAAGAGTGCTGTGCTCGAGGCCGCGGAGATCTGCTGGGCGAGGACGACGCAGCGCCGGCCGACCGATGTCGAGGCTGCGGAGTACGCCAAGCACCTGGCCCACGAAGGTGATGGGGACTTCGAGGTTGCCGCCGACGGCAAGATCACCGACGTGATCGCCGAGCACCCGACCGCGGAGCTTCGTCCGCTGCGTCCTTGCGCAGGACACGATCGGAAAACTGGTCGAGGAACCACCGGAGAAACGGTACGGGCAGCTTTTGACGATCACCGGCCTGGAGCTGCCGGAGGTCGACCGCCGGACGAAAGAGCTGGTCCGCGACGCCAAAAAAGAGGCCGATGCAGCCCTTGAGAAGGCCGGGCTGCCGCCGCTGCGAGCGATTACCGCCAACGGGACCAAACACGTCGAGACCGAGCTGCGGAAGGGATTCGTCGTCCGCCTGCCCGATCCGTCGGAACTGCGCGGGTCGGAAGAGGTGCTCAGAAGCGCTACGGGCGGCGTCTACGCGCCACGGCGATGGGGCGCCGTAAAGGACTTGCTCTCGGCACTCGAAGATGTCGACGAGACACTGGCGACCTCGACCCTCGGCGCCGACCTTGATGTCTCCCGCTTCGACTATGCGGCCGGTCTTGCGAGATCTGCGGCGGACGAGCGGCGCGAGCACGGGCAGGCACTCCGCCTTCTCGCCGGTGCGATCCGGGCTGCCCGTCCGGCGGTGCCGGAGCCCGACGAGGTGGAGCCCGATGAGGAGCTCCTCCCGGCGATCCCGCGGGGCCTTTCCGCTCGGTGGTTGGGACATGTGCGGGCGCTGGAAGGCACGGCCGGGTCGTTTCGTCGCGACGCCGAGGATCTGGAGGATCGGGTCTGGTCGAGGCGGCTACTTGACTACGCCGATGCTCTCGCCGCTGCCGTGGAGTCAGCACCTGCGGAAGAGCTCGAGGAGATCGTCGGTCCGCGGGAGATCAGGATCCCTGAGCCGATCGACGGGATCGAGATCCCGGATTCGGCGTACAGCGGGGCCAGCTTCTCGGGACCACTTGAGCATCCCGGTGATGCCTTGGAGGCGATCGAGGAGACGGTGGAATTGCTGCAGCGTCAAACTGCCGCGTTCGACTCAATCGCGACGGATCTGGAGCGACATCCCGCCCGCGACTTCGGCTCGCACGCCGAGCGCGTCCTGGCCTCCGTCTGTCGCTTCGAGGTGGCGCGGGATCTCCGGCCTCGTAAAGGGCGCGTGGGCCCGATCGAACAGGCGAGCGAAGAGGAGGTCGAGAGGCTTCTTGCCGGTAAGTTGGCGCCGGTTGTTCGTGAGCTTCTTGCCGCGCTGGTCCGCTTTGAGTGGTACTTCAAACCTCCAGTGATCTCTGGCTCGGACCGTCGGCTCGTGATCGGTGGGATCGCCACCGAGCGGGGGGACCTCGACGCGCGGCTGACGCTAAATGCCGCCGAGCGCGTGGTCTTTGGCCTGGCGTGGTTCCTCGCTCTGTATCTCCTGCAGCCGGTCGAGCGACGCAAGGTCCTGGCCATCGACGATGCCTCGGCAGCCTTTGACTCCAGCAATCAGGCCGCCTTCGTCAGCACGCTTCGGGCCTTTGCCCGCTTGGTGCGGCCCGAGCAACTGATCGCGATCAGCCACGATCAGGCCGTCGCCGAATCGCTCACTGACGAACTCGCGCCGGTCGGCGACTGGCCCGCCGCAGCGGGCCGGGTTCGTTGTGAGAGAAGCAAGAACGACACGAGCCTGGCCGAACGCGTTGGCCTCGACGAGGCTTCCCGGGATCTCCAAGTCGACTTGGAGATCCTTGGCATGATCGGCGAGATGTCCACCCCGGCGTAGCCGGGCAGTCACGCCGCCGTACTCCTCGTCCCGAGCAAGCTTGGTCTTTGGGGTTTCGCGGTCCCGCTCCGGCAGTCGCTAGCTCTGATCCCTTCGGGCTTCCCCCGACCATGCTCGCTCGACAGGGCGCCACTCGCCGATTGTGATCTCTCCTCCCAGGACAGGGTCGAGCATGGCCGCGGCCTCCCGGTGTCCTGCGGCGAGTTCGGCCGAAATCCCGACCTCCTCGGCGAGGCGCCCGAACGGGAGCGCCCACCCCGGGGGCGGGGAGGGCAGGGAGTGTGGAGCCTGCGCTTCCCGGCGGTCGAAGACGGACTCGATCTCCCGCCGCAATGTCACGGCATCCAGCGGCGAAAGCTCCGCGATGAGGGCGAGGTCGACCAGGTCCTTGACCCGGGTGCTGGCGCGCCCGCCCTCGTAGGTCTGGGTGTAGGCGTGGAGCTTCTCAGCGATCTGGAGCTCCAATGGGACTGCCGGGATTTCGATCGGCTCGATCTCGGCGAAGGCGAGAAAATCGTCCGTGCGAAGAGTCTCGACGCCAGCCGAATCGTCGGCCCGCAGGCCGACGTCGAGGACGAAGGCCTCGAAGGGTCGGCCTGCGAGCGAGGCCGAGACCCGGAAGCGGTGGGCGCCCCCGAGGCGGTCCGCGGGCGTTCCGCCCCGCTCGATCGAGAGGACGAAGAAGTCGCCGGCGTCATGGTCTGCCGCATCGAGCAGCGTGTCCGCCAGCTCGTCCTCGGCCGCCCGCCACTCGATGTCGACGTCTTTCGTGCTTCGCGCCCGCGCAGCCAGGCGCAGGTCCAGGGCGAACCCGCCCTTTAGCACCCACCGATCTGCCGCCACCACCTGCAGGCGGACGAGGAGCCGATCGAAGGCGACGCGCTTGCGGTTCCGGTTCAGGTCGGCACCGTCTCCGGCACCGTCCTTCAGCCGCTGCTCCAGGGCCATGCGAAACGCCCTGGCGTCCCCGTATCTCACGTCGGGGCCTCCTCGACCGCGCGCTCGGCGAACCGCCGCATGCGCTCAGGGCGGGAGGCGGCCGAGCGCCGCAGGCGCGACGAGGTGGTCATTCCGCGGTCGAGCGCCTGGTGGATCGCCATCTCGATCTGCTCGGGTTGCGCGCCGGATTCGAGTGCGTCGAAGATCGAGCGCTCGGGGCCGGTCACGGGGAGGCCCGCGATCTGCCGGGTCTCCTTGATCCTCGGCGGGTGCTTGCTGGTGTGGAGTTGGACGCCGGCGCGGCGCCTGACACCCCGCTCCGAGCGGGGCACCGTCAGGTGGACGACAGCGGGGACCACGTCGGAGAGGTCGTGCAGATCAAGCGCGCTCTCATGCGAGACCACCGCGCCGCGACCGCGCAGCGGCAGCCACGCCGCCATCACATGCTCATGCGGGCTGGTCGGGAAGTGGCGCAGGCGGTAGAGCCCTCGGCCGACCCGCTGGTAGCGGCCACCCGGACGAGCGTGGTGACGGAGGGTGGCACGGTCCATGTCCGCCTCAAGCGCCTGTCCGACCGTGAAGTAGCCAGCCTGAGCCTCGGCGTGTGCGTAGAGCGAGTCGTGATCTACGTCAGACATATAAGTGAGATTATCACCTAAAAAGCTGACACGACCGGGATCGGCGCCGCCCCCCCGATTTGGGCGACATGCCTGGCGGAATGCGTGCCGGGGTGATGATCGGAATGCTCCGCCGCCGCTGGAAAGCCAGGCGGAATCGACGGTAATCGCCGTCAATTCCTTCGCATTGCCGCGTTCTCACCCACTAGTAGTGGGTGAGATGGAGCGGGATTCCGGGCTGATTGGAGCGCCCCCGGAAAGGTCAACCCCGCCGTGTGCAGCGACATCGAGCGATGGAGCTAGGCGGATTCGAACCGCCGACCTCCTGGGTGCGATCCAGGCGCTCTGCCAGCTGAGCTATAGCCCCGAGTGCGCGGCTGGGAGGATCGTCCCAGGGCCCTCGCAAGGCGAAGGATAACCGCATAGGCTTTAGTTTCCCCGACGTACGCCGATCATGGGCATTCTTGACGAGGCAATCCGAGAGCACCTGGAACTGAAGCGCCAGCACGGCGTGGGCGATTCCGAGCTGCAGCAGCTCGAGGACGAGGCCTTCGGCCAGGCCGAGCGGCCCGGCGACGAGGCTCCCTCGGATGCCGCCGCGGAGGCGCCGACCGAGTTCATGGCGCAGCCCGATATTCCGGAGGAGCCCGCCGCCCGGCGCGAGCCCACGATCGCGGATCTGCAGGAGCCGCCGCCGCCCGCCGAGCCCCCGGCGGAGGAGGAGCAGCCGGCGATGGAGCACGAGATCCTCGACGCGCCCGAGGCAGCTGAAGAAGAAGCCGCGCCCGCGCCCGACATCGAGCCCGCCGGTCCCACGACCGAGGAGCGCGAGGCGATCGCCGAGCAGCCGACCGAGTTGCACGACATCGAGGAGGAACTCGCCGCGGAGTCGCCCCGGCCCTCCGACGAGGAGCTGGTCGAAGAGGAGATCGCCGAGCCCCGCCTCGCCCCAGCCGATCCGATCGCCGACTTCGACGATGACGACGAGGCCGAGGTCGTCATCCAGGGCCCCGCCCCCGACGACGACGAGTTCGAGGACGAGGACGACGCCTTCTGGAACGAGCAGCGCCTCTCCGACGAACTCGACCAAGCCCTGGAGGCGCCGCGCGACATCGAGCCGGAGCCGGCCGAGGAGCCCGAGTCAAGCGAAGAGCCCACCGCCCCGCGCGTCGCCGAGATCGAGGACGACGACGAGCCCGAGCCGATCCGCGGCCCGGAGCCCGAGACCGGCCGCCACGAGGACGTGCTCGAGGATACCCCCGACTTCCTGGAGGAGACCCCAGAGGACGACCAGCTCTGGTTCGAGCAGAAGCCCCCGAAGGACTTCGACTTCGACGACTGAGGCTGGCGGCTCGTCTGCCCGCCCAGAACCCGCCTACACTTCGTGTGACGGGGCCATAGCTCAGCTGGCAGAGCGTCGCGTTTGCAACGCGAAGGTCGCCGGTTCGATCCCGGCTGGCTCCATCGCTTGGCTGCTGGCCGGTTACTCGGTGAGCGCGCGTGGATCGGAGATCCAGCGAGACTCGATGCCGAGATGATGGCCAAGGTGCTCGAGGTGCTGGTCGAAGTGCACGACGCCGATGCCCGTATGTTGGGCAGCAGCGGCAACCGTCAGGTCGGTGAGAGGAAAGCGATGGGCCCCGTGGGACCCGGCCGCCGCGAACTCGCGCATGGTCGCCAGGACCGCACGTTGAACGGCGCGATCCACGGGTATCTCCCGCATGGTGTCCAAGGTTCGCTCGACCGCGGCGATCCCATCCGCTCCTCGTGCGTCAACCATCAACTCGTAGCGCACAGGCCAACACCAGCGAAGCTCACCGCGTTCGATTGCGCCAAGCAGCAGGTCGCGAGCCTTGTCGTCTCGACGAGCCCGCATCCAGGCCGAGGTATCCGCGAGCACCGGGCCGCTGCCGTCCCAAAGCCGTTCCAACATCAGGCAGCAGGCGGCGCGTTGAGGCGATCGATCGCTGCCAGGTCAAGGTCGAACTGCCCTGAATCCATCGCCTCAAACAGGGCCTCGGCGGCGCCGCGGCGGTCGCGCCCGGCCTCCAGCTCCGCCTCCGCCCCCTCGACGGCAAGGCGGCGCAGCAGCGTCGCATCGGCCTCACGGGTGCCGGTGGCGGCGCGAACTCGCGCCAGCGCCTCCCCCAACTCTGGGTCTGCGGTCACGGCGATTCGAGGGTGCTTGGAGGGCATTGCCACCGCAGTGTAACTCATCGGAGCAACACCGAGCAAATCGCCCCGTCAGCTCCGCGAGATCGCCCCCCGCGGCTCCAGCCCCGGCAGGTCCGTCGTCCCCGGCTCGGCCGGGAACGAGGCGGTCGCATCGGCCGCCATCACGACCCGGCGGCGCAGCAGCTCGCGGGTCGCGACGATCGCGTCCTCGCGGGCGCGCTCTCGGCTTAGGCCGTAGCGCTCGGTCAGCGCCTCGGCCGCCTCGACGAGGGTGCCGCCGTCGAGGGCGTCCATGACGACGCCGCCGGACTCGTTCAGCCGCAGGTAGCTGCCGTCGCCGGCCAGCCGCACGAAGCGCTGCCGGGCGCTGCCGGTCCAGCGCAGCGGCGCGTGCCGGTAGCGCCGCGCCCCTGCAAGACCCCGAACCTTCTCTTCAGCCTCCAAAGCTTCACCCCCGGGTCGACCTGCGCGGGCGGCGTTTTCTCCGGAACCGGCGCATCCCGCCCGCCCGACGAACCCTCCCCGACGCCCGCCACGGGAACCTCGTCGTCCAGATACGCCACCAGCTCGGACTTCGGCAGGTCCTCCGGCCTCTTCATCGCACCGGCCCAGCGGTTGATCCGCTCGTCGTCCCACCCCTCGCGGATCGCCTTCCAGCACGCCTCGACCCCGTCGCTCGCCGCGTTGCCGAAGCTGAAGGGCCTCATCGAGTCCGGGCGCACGTCGCCGTTGGGCCGGACCAGGAAGCTGCCCGGCGCCTCGCGGCCCTGCAGGCTGACGCTGCCGCCCGTCCCCGGCTGCAGGACGATCCGCATCGCATCGCCGCGACGGCCGCGGAACTCCTCGACCGCCTCGCGCAGCGCCTTGCGCGAGACCTTCCACTCGCCCCCCCGCGCCGCTGCCCCGGTCATCACCACCGGCGTCACCCTCACCCAGGGCACGCCCAGCGCCCACATCTGCTCGAGGAAGTCCGGCACGGCCCCGGCGTTCGCCGGCGTCACCACGTGCACGACGCAGACGCCGACCCCCGCTCCGAGCAGCCGGTCGATCCCCTCGACCGCCCGCCGCCAGCTTCCCGGCACGCCGCGCGAGCCGTCGTGCAGGCCCGCCCGTGCCCCGTCGAGCGAGACGTGCGCCGTGAGGCCGCGCGCCGACCCCAGCCGCCGCGCCACCTCCTCGTCGACGAACCAGCCGTTGGTGTTGAGCGTCACGCCGACCCCGGCGCCGGCCAGCTCCTCGACCGTCCCCAGGGTCAGCTCCCGGCGCAGCAGCGGCTCGCCGCCGGTGACGACGGCCTCGACGATCCCGAGCTCGAGCGACTGGCGCACCACCTCGCGCCACTGCTCGTCGCTCAGCTCCGGCGTGCGCTGAAGCGTGTGTCGCGGCGAGTCGGTGTAACAGAAACCGCAGCGCAGGTTGCAGGCGTAGGTGATCTCGAGCTTCGCCCCGACCGGCCGCTCGGGCGCCTCGGTGAGCGCCCGCGGCGACCTGCGGCCGGCCCGCCACAGCAGCCGGCCCCAGGTGAAGCTGCTCTCGCGGGTCAGCACGTCAGCCCGCCGAGCGGCCGGTGTAGCCCGTGCCGCCCGGTTGTCTCACTGCTCAGCCGATAGAGCTACTACTGGAGGCTGGTGCCCGCAGCCGTGCTGATCGGGTAGCCGCCGGTGTCGATCTCCTCGACGCTCGGAGCCTCGTAGGGCGTGGACTGGTTGTCGCTCATCTCTCCCCCTCTGTTTGGATCGAAGCCTGCCGGCGCAGTCTAGCCCCGAACGGCGGTCGCGTCGAGCATCTTCCGCGCGGCGCCGGGAAGCCCGCCGAGGTCGTCCGGCAGCGAGACGGCGAAGGCCGGCACGCTGCGCAGCAGGGTTGCCAGCCGGGCGAAGGCCGCGGCGATCGAGGTGCGCCCGCCGGTGTGGATGAGATTGGGGGTGAGCAGGGCCAGCGCCCGCGCCGGCTCCAGCGGCTCGACCTCGAGCCCCTCGCCCCGCCCCTCGAGCAGAACCACGGCCGCCACCGGGCAGGGGGGCGGCTCGCCCGGACCGGGATCGCCGAGCAGCTCGGTGCGCTGCCGTCCCGCGCCGTCGCGGCGGCGCACGCGAACCCCGCGCGCGCCGGGGAAGGCGACCGGCCCGCCGTCGCCGAGCTCGACCGCGATCCCGTCCTCGCCGAGCAGCCGGTGCCCGTCCTCGCCCAGCACCCGCGCCAGGGTCGACTTCCCCCTCTGGGTTGGTCCGCAGAAGAGGACAGCCTGCCCGTCGACCTCTGCCCCGGCGGCGTGCAGGGCGAGGTCGCCGCGCATCGCCAGCAGCGTGCAAATCGCCGAGGAGGCGATCCGGTGCTCGAGCAGCTCGTCGTCCCCGTCGTCGCGGTCGACGAGGACCCGTCCCGTTCCCGCCTCGAGCAGGAAGCGGCCGCTCGGCGGCAGCTCGACCAGGCAGCGGCCCTCGCCGAGCTCGTAGCTGGCATGCCAGCGGCGACCCCGCTCGTCGACGAGGCTGGCGACGGGCTCTTCGTCGGGCGCCGCGAGAGGCTCCGGCGCCGCCTCGACCGTCAGCTCGCCGCGCGTCCCCGCCGCCGCGTTCAGGCGCCGCAGCGGCAACTCGGTCTTAACCTCGAATCCGTAGAGGCTGCCCATCGCGGGTCTTAGGGTATGGATCGTGGGCGGAGCGCAGATCGGAGCGGAGACCACGTTGCGGCGCACGGAGCGCGCGGTCCACGGCGACCTGCCCGAGGAGACGGTCCTGCTCGACGTCGATTCCGGCGTCGCCCTGCGGCTGAACGCCACCGGCGCCTGGATCTGGGGCCAGCTGGAGGAGCCGCGCAGCGTCGCCGAGCTGGCCCGCGGGCTCGCCGGGCGCTTCGAGATCGCCGAGCCGCGTGCCCTCGACGACGTCGCGGCGTTCGCGCGCGAGATGATCCGCCGCGAGCTGCTCGCGGCGTCTTAGCCGGCCAGCGCCCGCTCGGGCAGATTCTGGTCCGCGTGGTAGCTGCTGCGCACCAGCGGCCCGGAGGCGACCGACTCGAAGCCGAGCTCGTAGGCCGCCTTCTCCAGCGCCTCGAACTCCTCCGGGTGCCAGTAGCGGACGACCGGCAGGTGGTTCTCGGTCGGGCGCAGGTACTGGCCCACGGTCAGCACCTGGACGCGGTGCTCGCGCAGGATGCCGAAGGTCTCGACCATCTCCTCGAAGGACTCGCCGAGCCCGACCATCAGGCCCGACTTGGTGACGACGTCGCTCGCCGCCCATCTCCTTCGCCATCCTCAGCACCCGCGCCGAGCGCAGGAACTTGGAGCCGCGCCGCGCCACCGGGTAGAGGCGCGGCACCGTCTCGACGTTGTGGTTGAAGACGTCGGGCCGCTCGTGGATCACCTTCGCCAGCGGCATCTCCTGGCCGCGGAAGTCGGGAGTGAGGATCTCGACCTTGCAGCCGGGCGCCTGCATCCGGATCGAGCGGATCACGCCGACGAAGGCGCTCGCCCCGTAGTCGGGCAGGTCGTCGCGGTCGACCGAGGTGACGACGGCGTGGCGCAGCCCCATCTTCTTCACCTGGTTGGCGACGCGCAGCGGCTCCAGCGGGTCGTTCCAGGTCGGCACCCCCGTCTTCACGTTGCAGAAGCCGCAGCGCCGCGTGCAGACGTCGCCGAGGATCATGAAGGTCGCCGTGCCGCGCTCCCAGCACTCGCCGACGTTGGGGCAGTTGGCCTCCTCGCAGACGGTGTGCAGGTTGTCGGAGCCGATCATCGCCTTCAGTCGCCGGTAGGTCGGCCCGCCCGGCGCCGGCACCTTCAGCCAGGGCGGCTTGCGGGCGCGGCGGAAGGGGACGGTGCCGTCGGCGCTCGCGCCGCGGTCCCGCCGGGCTTGGCGCGCGAGCGGGTGACGTGGACGCGCTCGGCCGGCTCGGTGGTCGTCTCGCTCATGCGATGCCGAGCCTAGCGTTGTCGAGGCCCAGGTCGGCGGGGGTCGGCCGTTACCGGCGCGCGCTCGTAGACCTCGGCGAAGCGGCCGGCGACCGTGTCGGCGAAGGCGTCGAGGTCCTGCTCGGCGCCCAGCTCGCGGCTGAGCGAGGTCACCCGGCAGCCCTCGATCCCGCAGGGCACGACCCACTCGAACGGCTGCAGGTCGTTGTTGACGTTGACCGCGAGCCCGTGCGTCGTGACCCCGCGGCTGACGTGCACGCCGATCGAGCCGATCTTGCGCGCCTCCTTGCGGGCCGGCGGGCCGAAGAGCGGCGCTCCGTCGGGCGTCGGGGCCGGGGCGGGGGAGGCCGGGCGGCTCGCCCTCGGTCCAGACCCCGGTCAGCCCCTCGATCGTGTCGACGCCGCGACGCCGTGGTCGCCGAGCGCCCCGATCGCCACCCGCTCCAGGCGCCGCACGTACTCGTGGACGTCGTCGCCGTAGGGCTTCAGGTCGACGATCGGGTAGGCGACCAGCTGACCGGGCCCGTGGTAGGTGACGCGGCCGCCGCGGTCGGTGTCGCTGGACTTCGATCCCCTGCATCTCGTACCACTCCCGTCGCCATCGGCAGCTCCTCCTGCGCCGGAGCGGCGCCCGCGCGTGTAGACGGGAGGGTGCTCGAGCAGCAGCAGCACGTCGGGGACGGCGCTCTCCTGGCGGGCGGCCTCGCAGCCAGCGCTGCGCGACGGCCCCCTCCTCGTAGGGGACCAGGCCGCAGCGGACAACGAGGACTTCTTCGCTCACCAACGAAATCGTTGCACGGCGCCCGCCTATTCTTTGCACCGTCCCCATGGTCCAGTCCAAGTCACTCCGACCCGACTGGCTTCCGGCCGTTGCCCTGAGCGCCGCCCTCGCCGCTGCTGATGCTGGCCTGGAACCCGCAGGTCGGCGACCTCGCCGCCCAGGTCTTCCGCACCGAGCTCTTCCAGGAGGCCGGCCTGGCGATCTGGAACGGCAGCTGGTACGGCGGCCACTACACGCTCACCTACAGCGTCCTCTTCCCGCCGCTGGCCTCGCTGCTCGGGCCGCAACTGGTCGGCACCGTCTCGGTCGTCGCCTCCTCCTACCTCTTC
This sequence comes from uncultured Solirubrobacterales bacterium, assembly GCA_963801245.1. GTDB lineage: Bacteria > Actinomycetota > Thermoleophilia > Solirubrobacterales > 70-9 > VRUE01. Next base: position 815,104 of record CAWDEA010000002.1, on the reverse strand, counting down.
GACCGGCTCGTCCGCGACCGCTGGGGCGACGCCGCGCGCTGGGCGACCCTCTGGTTCGCCGCCGGCGTGGTGACGCTGCTGGCCGACGGCCAGCTCACCTTCGCCCTGGGAGTCGCCTTCGGGCTGGCATCGCTACGCGCCCTCCAGACTCAGCGCCCAACTCTGGCGCTCCTCGCCTCGGCAGCCTGCGCGCTCTCCAGCCCGGTAGCCGCAGCCTTCCTCGGCGGAGTCCTGATCTGCGCTTCGGCATCTGGCCGTGACGGGCCCCGCGGCCGACTGCTCCCGGCCGCCTTCGTGGCCCTAGCGCTGATCCTCGTCCCCAACCTGGTCTTCCCCGACGCCGGCCAGTTCCCCTTCGCGTTCTCGTCCTACCTCGCCATCCCCCTCTGGTGCGGCTCGGCCCTCTTCGTCACCCGTGGCCTGCGCGAGGAGGAGCGGCAGCTGCGCTGGACGATCGCCGCCTACCTGCTCGCCTCGACGCTCGTCTGGCTCGTCCCCAACGCGATGGGCGGCAACGCGGTCCGCCTCGGCGCGCTCTTCGGCGGGCCGGTGCTGGCCGCGGTCGTGCTGGCGCGGCGGCCGCGGGTCTCTCGCCTGGTTCCTCGCCCTCTTCATGGCCGGCGGCCTCTACTGGCAGGTGACCGCGAGCGTCAGCCAGATCGCCCGCAGCGTCGGCGACCCCTCGACCTCGCGCAGCTACTTCCAGCCCGCCGGCGCAGCTGGCTGCGCGAGCACGGCGGCGGCGACGGTGCGGATCGAGGTGCCGCCGACCGCCAACCACTGGGAGTCGGCCTACCTCGCCACCCACTTCGAGCTGGCACGGGGCTGGCTGCGCCAGCTGGACACCACCCGCGAGGACATCTTCTACGGCGAGGACCTGCTGACCGTTCCCGCCTACGGCCGCTGGCTGCGCCAGAACGCGATCTGCTACGTGGCCCTGCCCGACGCCGCCGCTCGACTACTCCTCGATCGCCGAGCGCCGCCTGATCCTCGGTGCCCCGCCCTACCTGGACCTGCGCTGGACCTCGGAGCACTGGCGGATCTACGCGGTGCGCAACTCCAAGCCCCTGGTGGAGCCGATGGCCGCGGCCGCCGCCCAGGTCCTCTGGGTCGGGCCGCCAGGGCTTCGCCCTCGACGTCAGCCGCCCCGGCGACTTCCTCGTCCGCGTCAACTTCACCCCCTACTGGTCGATCTCCCGCGGCACCGGCTGCATCCTCCGCCACGGCGACTGGACGGTCGTCCACGCGTCTCGCCCGGGTGTGCTCCGGGTTGCCGCCGACTTCTCAGTGGCCCGGGCGTGGAATGCCATTACCGGCGCTCGCAAGACCTGCTGACCCGCCGAGTGGTCACTTATGCCTCCTATAGGGGGCATAAGTGACCACTCGGCGCTAGAGAGCGAGGGAGAGCGGCTCTTCGAGGAGAGCGCGGATCCGCGCCAGGAATTCCGCTGCGGGGGCGCCGTAGAGGATGCGGTGGTCGCAGGCGAGGTTGACCCGCATCAGGTGGGCGGTGACGATCGCGCCGTCGCGGACGACGGGACGCTCGGCGATCGCGCCGACGGCGAGGATCGCGGCCTGCGGCGGGTTGATCACGGCGGCGAAGCTGTCGATCCCGAACATCCCCAGGTTGGAGACGGTGAACGTCGCCCCCGAGAGCTCCGGCGGCGTGATCTGCCCGTCCCGCACCCGCTGCGCCAGCGCCCGCGCCTCCGAGGCGATCTGCCGCAGGCCCTTGCGGTCGGCGTCGAAGACGGTCGGGACGACCAGCGCGTCCTCGGCGGCCACCGCCACCCCCACGTTCACCCGCGAGTACAGCTCGAACCGCCCGTCCCGATACGCCCCGTTCGCGCGCGGATGCTCCCGCAGCGCCAGCGCGCAGGCCTTAACCACCATGTCGTTGAAGGAAGGCACCACATCGCCCTCGTTGGCCCCCGCCTTGATCTGCGCTCGCGCCGCGACCAGCCTGCTCATATCCACCTCGGCCTCGAGGTAGAAGTGCGGCGCCGTCGCCTTCGACTCCGCCATCCGACGTGCGATGGTCGACTGCAGCTTCGAGGGATCCTCGTAGGTGACCTGACCCTTCGCGGTCTCTGGCGGGGGAGCCTGGGCCGAGGGTCGGGGCGCGACTCGTCCCGACAAGTGGCGAGCTGGTTAGCTCGCCACTTTGAGTATCCGCCGGTCCAAGTGGCGCCCCACCCTCGGCAGAAGCCTTCTCGACATCCGCCTTGACGATCCGTCCCCCCGGCCCGGACCCCTCAAGCTCCCCCAAATCGAGGCCGCGCTCCCTGGCGATCCGCTTCGCCACGGGAGACGCCTTGATTCGACCGTCTCGGCTTGAAGCTTGGGGAGACGCCGGAGCGGCGTTGATAGCCGCCTCTTCCGCGGGTGGCGCTGTAGGGGGAACCGCCCCCGAGGACGCTTTAGCGACCGGAGGGGGTGGTGGGTCCCCTGCAGCGACAGGACCCGCGGACGAGCGCGCTCGTCCGTCCTTTCACCGCCCACCCGAGCAATCGGCGTCCCGATCGCAACCGTCTCACCCTCCTGCACCAGGATCTCGCTCAGCGTCCCCGCCACATCCGCTTCGTACGCCATGTTGGCCTTGTCGGTCTCGATCTCCACCAGCTCATCCCCGATGGCCACCTCATCCCCGACCTGCTTCAGCCACTGCAGGATCGTCCCCTCCTCCATCGAGTCGGACAGCCGGGGCATCACCACGTCAGCCATCAGATCGACCCCTCCAGCGTGGCCAGCGCCGCCTTCACCACATGCTCCTCATGCGGAATCGCCGCCTGCTCCAGCCGCTTCGAATAAGGCATGTGAACGTCCGCCCCGGTGACCCGCTGCACCGGCGCGTCGAGGTCGTCGAAGGCCTGCTCGGTGATCAGCGTCGCCAGGTTGGCGCCGACGCCGCCATGCGGCCAGCCCTCCTCGACGATCACCGCGCGGTTGGTCTTGCGCACCGAGTCGAGGATCGTGTCGAGGTCGAGCGGGCGCAGGGTGCGCGGGTCGATCACCTCGGCCTCGACCCCGTGCTCGTGTGCGAGCGTCCCGCGCCGCGTCCTCGGCGACGTGGGCCATCTTGAGGATGCCGACGATCGTCACGTCGGAGCCCTCGCGCCGCACCGCCGCCTCGCCGAAGTGCAGGATCTCCTCGCCGTCGTCGGCGACCTCGCCGCGGCGCCCGTAGAGGCTCTCGTGCTCGATGAAGACGACCGGGTTGTCGTCGCGGATCGCCGCCTTCAGCAGCGCCTTGCCGTCGGCCGGGCGTCGAGGGGCAGGCGACCAGCAGTCCCGGCACCTGCAGGAAGAGCGCCTCGAAGCTGTGCGAGTGGGTCGGCCCGAGCTGGTGCCCGCCGCCGCCCGGCATCCGGATCACCATCGGCACCCGCGCCTGGCCGTTGAACATGTAGGGGATCGCGGCGGCGTGGTTGACGATCTGGTCCAGCGCCAGCAGCGCGAAGTTGACCGTCATCAGCTCGACCACCGGCCGCAGCCCCGCCATCGCCGCGCCGACCCCGGTGCCGACGATCGTGTTCTCGGAGATCGGCGTGTCGCGCACCCGCCGCTCGCCGAACTCGTCCAGCAGCCCTTCGGTCACCTTGAAGGCGCCCTGGAAGACGCCGACGTCCTCGCCCATCACGAAGACCGCCTCGTCGCGCCGCATCTCCTCCGCCATCGCGTCGCGCAGGGCCTCGCGCATCCGCAGCGTCGGCCATCAGTCTTCGACCTCCCGGGCGACCGGCGAGTCCGCACCCGCCTCGGCGACCTCGGGCTCGACGCCCTCCTGGGCGTCGCCGTGCGTCGCCGGATTGGGCCGCGGGCCCTCGTCGCGTCCCGCGTAGGCGGCGCCGGCCTCGGCCAGCTCGCGCGCCGCCTCCGGCATCCGGTCCTCGTGCTCGCCGCGGTGCGGCTCCGGGCTGCGCTCGTCGACCGCGTACCAGCCGGCGTCGCCGTCGAGCACGTAGAGGCTCTCGTAGAGGGTGTCGAGCGCCGGCTCGGGCGAGGCGTCGGCGAACTCGACCGCAGCCAGCACCGTCTCCTCCGCCTTGTCGCGCACCTGCTGCACCTCGCGCTCGCCCAGCACGCCGGCCTCGACGCAGCGCCGCGCGAAGGCCTCGATCGGGTCCTTGCGCCTGCCACTCCTCGACCTCCTCGCGCTCGCGGTAGACCTCGGGGTCGGCGGCGGAGTGGCCGCGGAAGCGGTAGGTAAAGGCCTCGAGCATCGTCGGGCGACGCTCCTCGCGGGCGAGCCGGATCCCCTCCGCCACCGCCTCGCGCACCGCGAGCACGTCCATCCCGTCGATCCGCTGCCCGGGGATCCCGTAGCCCTCCGCCTTCTTGGAGAGGTCGGTCTGGGCCGAGTGCCGCTCGACCGAGGTGCCCATCCCGTAGAGGTTGTTCTCGACCAGGAAGAGGACCGGCAGGCTCCAGAGCGCCGCCAGGTTCATCGTCTCGCCGAAGTTGCCGGCGTTGGAGGCGCCGTCGCCGAACATGCAGACGGTGACCGCGTCCTCGCCCTTGTACTCGGAGGCGAGCGCGAGGCCCGCCGCGATCGGCAGGTTGCCGCCGACGATCCCGTAGCCGCCCATGAAGCGGTGCTCGGCGTCGAAGATGTGCATCGAGCCGCCCCGTCCGCCGCTGGTCCCGTCGACCCGGCCGAAGAGCTCGGCCATCACGCGCTTGGGGTCGGTGCCGCGGGCGATCGCGTGGCCGTGTGTGCGGTAGGTGCCGATCAGGTAGTCCTCCTCGCGCATCGCCGCCGTGACGCCGACGATCGTCGCCTCCTCGCCGATCCCCAGGTGCAGGAAGCCACCAGCCTTGGCCCGCTGGTACTGGCGCCCCGCCTCTTCCTCGAAGCGGCGGATCAGCGCCATCCGCGCGAGCAGCCCGTAACAGGTGGAGGCGTCAGGGAGGTCGGCCACGCCCTGACATTAGCTCGCGGCGCTGACCGCCTCCTCAAGCCTGTCGTCGCCCCAGAAGACCTCGCCGCCGACGAGCAGCGACGGGACGCCGGTCACGCCCAGCTCCGCCGCCCGGTCGGTCGCCTCGCGCAGGGCGCCCTTGACCCCCTCGGTCTCCACCGCTTTCAGCAGTGCCCGCGGGTGCAGCTCGCAGGCCGCGGCCGCGATCAGCACGTTGTCGGGCTCGGAGAGATCGCGCCCAGCCGCGAACGCCTGGCGGAAGGCGGCGAGGGAGAAGGCGACGGTGCGGCCGATCTGCTTGGCGAAGGTGGCGGCGCGCATCGCGAAGAGCATGTTGCCCGGCCACGGCTCGGGCCAGATCAGCGGCGGCAGCCCGTACTCGGCCGCGCGGCGCTCCACCTCTGCCATCCCCTCCTCGCGCCCGGGGCCGTTGCCCCACGAGTCCCGCCCGAGGCTCTGGAACAGCCCACCGAGCAGGATCGGCTGCCACTCAGGCTGCTCGAGGCCGGCCTCGGCGAACAGGCCGCTGACCCGCTCCGCGGTCAGGTACGCGTAGGGCGAGCCGAGGTCGAAGTAGAAGGTGGCGCGGGGGGAGAGATCTGACATGCGGAGACCTTATGTCCGCATGAACGAGCCGAGGAGTGAGGTATCTCATGGTAATTTCCATGCTCATGAAGAAGCGCATGAAAATAAGCAAGGGCGGTCAGGTCTCGATCCCGGCGCCGATCCGCAAGCGCTGGGGGACGACGACGGTGACGCTCGAGGACCGCGGCGAGGAGATCGTCCTCAAGCCCGCTCCCGACGACCCGATCGCGGCCGCCGCAGGGGCGTTCGCGGGAGAGGGTCCCAAGGTCGACTGGGAGGCAGTCGCACGGGAAGAACGCGAAGCGGAGGCAGAAGCGGAAGAGCGCAAGTGGAAGAGCCGCTGACGCTCCTCGACGCAAATGCGCTGATAGCTGTGATCCGTGGAGAGCCGGCAATGGAGCCCGTCCTGGCGATCCTTCGTCGGGGATCGGTTGCCATGACCACAGCCAATGTCGCCGAGGTCTACGACAGATCGCATCGGCTGACGGGGCTTCCACATGAGCGCGTCGCCGAAGTGCTGGAGCCGCTCTTCGAGGACCCGATCGATCCGATCCCGGTGGACGTGGATCTGGCTCGGCGGGCAGGAGAAGCTCCGTAGCCGGCACTATCACCGCAAGCGACGGTCTCTGGCTTTGGCCGATTGCGTGCTTCTGGCGGCCGCTGGATCGAACGATCGGATCGCCAGCTCTGACTCCGACGTGCTCACCGTCGCCGCCGAGCTGGGGATCGAGACGATCGAGCTGCCGCCGAGGCTCGGGCTGACGCGCCCGCGACTCGCGCTCAGGCGTGAATCGCCGAGCGGTCGACGGCTCGCGCCGCTTCCGGGATTGCCTCTGAGATCGTCGGGTGGGGGTGGACGATCTGGGCCAGCTCCTGGTAGCCGCCCTCCAGCGCCATCGTCGCGACCAGCTCGGCGATCATGTCGCAGGCGCGGTTGCCGACGATGTGGGCGCCGAGGATCTCGCCGTACTTGGAGTCGACGACGAGCTTGACCAGGCCGTCTTTGTCGTCGTAGACGGTGGCGCCGCCGACGCCGCCGAGCTTCTGCTTGCCGACCTTGACGTCGTGCCCGGCCTCCTTGGCGGCCGCCTCGGTGAGGCCGACGCTGGCCACCTGCGGGTGGCAGAAGGTCGCGCCGGCGACGAGGTTCTGGTCGACCGGGTGGGCCGGCTCGCCGGCGGCGTGCTCGACCGCGACCACGCCCTCCTCGGAGGCCTTGTGGGCGAGCGCCTTGGCGTTGACCAGGTCGCCGATCGCGTAGACCTTCGGGTTGGAGGTGCGGCAGTACTCGTCGACCGCGACCTTGCCCTTGTCGGTCAGCTCGACCCCGGCCTCGGCCAGGCCGAGCCCCTCGACGTCGGGCGCCCGTCCGCCGGCGATGCAGAGGTAGTCGACCTCGATCGTCTCGCCGCCGTAGCTGAGCTTGACCGAGCTCTCCCCGGCCTCGACGTTCTCGACCGGCGTGCCGGTGGAGATCGTCACGTTCTGCTTCTTGAAGGCGCGCTCGACCACGCGGGCCATGTCCTTGTCCTCGGCCGGGAGGGTCTGGTCGAGCATCTCGATCAGCACCACCTCGGTGCCGAAGCGCCCGTAGGCGGAGGCGATCTCACAGCCCGAGGCGCCGGCGCCGGCGACAGCGATCTTCTTCGGCTGCTCCGGCAGGGACCAGGCGCCCCAGGTGTCGAGGACCCGGGGGCCGAACTCGACTCCGGGGATCGGCAGCGCCTCCGAGCCGGTCGCGAGCACGACCGTCCCGGCCTCGTAGACCTCGTCGCCGACCTTGACGTTCCCCTCGGGAGTGAGCGAGCCCTCGCCCTCGATCGTCGCGATCTTGTTCTTGTCCCAGAGCATCTTCACGCCGCTGGAGAGCGACTCCGAGACCGAGGCGCGACGCTTGCCCAGCGCCTCCCAATCGATCGAGACGTCCTTGGCGACGACGCCGAGCTCGGCGCTCTCGCGCGCCTGCTCGTAGATCTCCGCCGTGCGCAGCACCGTCTTGGCCGGGATGCAGGCGTAGTTGAGGCAGCGCCCACCGGCCTTGTCGCGCTCGACCACGGCGGTCCTCTTGCCCAGCTGGGCGGCGCGGATCGCGGCTACGTAGCCGCCCGGGCCCCCGCCGATGACGATCACGTCGAATGAATCTGCCACTCGCCTGAGCCTATAGAGCGCCGCCTTCCGGTGCGCCTTATGTGCCAATGGATGGCATAAAGCGCACCGGAGCGAGTGCCGCGCCCTACTGGCGGGTGGGCATCTGGATCCGCGCCATCGCCTTGACCATGAAGAAGAAGAAGGTGCCGGCGACCGCGAGCAGGGCGAGGGTGCCGGCGATCTGGGCGAGCGAGGAGGCGGCGACCAGAAGGCCGAAGAAGGCGCTGAAGAGGATGAAGACGAGGACCAGCTGGAAGCCGAGCACCGCCCAGTAGCGGGCGCGCCACATGCCCCAAGCCATGATTCCCATCAGCAGAGCCGGCGCGAGCGCCTGCGCGAGGAGCGGTTTCTCGCCGTCGACCTCGGTGCCGGAGACGTAGCCGATCACGACCGAGGCGGAGATCAGGGCGGAGACGACGGCGCCGATCGTCACCACCAGCGGACGCTCCCCTTCGCCCAGCGGCTCAAGTGCTTCCCGCGCCGCCTGGTTGCGCTCCTCCGCCTTCGCGTAGCCGCGCTCCATCCGCTCGCGCGGGGTGGGGGAGGCGCCGCGCTCCTTGCGCTTGCGCGGTTGCCCGGCCGCCGGGTCAGGCACCGGGCGCGGCCTCCCCGAGCGGCGCGAGGGCGCCGCGCAGCTCTTCGGCCGCGACGGTCGGGTTCTCGGCGTCGCGGATCGCCCGCACGACGCAGATCCGGCTCGCCCCGGCGTCGACCGCCTGCGCCGCGTTGCCCGCGTCGATGCCACCGATCGCGAAGAAGGGGTGGGGGGCGCCGGTCGCCGCGTGGCGGATCAGGTCGAGCCCGACCGCGGGGCGGCCCTCCTTCGTCGGCGTCTCCCAGATCGGGCCGACGCTCATATAGTCGATGGGCTCGCTCGCTGCCGCCGCGATCTGCTCTTGGGAGTGGGTGGAGAGGCCGACGATCGCGTCGGGGCCCAGCGCCGCGCGCGCCTCGGCCGCCGGCATGTCGCCCTGGCCCACGTGGACGCCGTCGGCGTTGCAGGCGCGGGCCAGGTCGGGATCGTCGTTGACGACGAAGAGGGCGCTGTAGGTGTCGCAGAGACGGCGGAAGGTGAGCGCGGCGATCTCGACCTCACGCCGGGGCAGCGACTTCTCGCGCAGCTGGACGATGTCGACCCCGCCGTTCAGCGCCGCCCGCAGCAGCGCCTCCGGGTCCTCCCCGTGCGGCCGCGCATCGCAGCAGAGGTAGAGCCGCGCCGTGCGCAGCCGCTCGCGGCGCAGCGGGCCCTTGGCGTCTGGTGCGGCGAGGCTCACCCCTCAATTATCGCGCCCCAACCAGGGGGGTGTCTGAGCTAAGGGGGTCGAATAGCCCCTTGAAGTCAGACACGCCCCCTGGTTGGCGAGTGGGGAGGGGTAGCATCGGTAGGGAAACGGGAGCCCACGGCATCTGGCGATGCCACGGCTGAGAGGGTGGCAACGAGGCCACCGACCGTCTGGACCTGATCCGGGTAATGCCGGCGGAGGCAAGATTGAGCGACAGAGGCAGCTATGACGCGGTGGTGGTCGGCGGCGGGGCGATCGGGCTCTGCTGTGCCTGGCGCCTCTCGCGGCGCGGTGCGCGCGTCGTCGTGCTCGACCGGGACGCGCCGCCCGCCGGGGCGACGCGCGTGGCCGCCGGGATGCTGGCGCCGGTGGGCGAGCTTGCCTTCGGCGAGCCCGAGCTGCTGCGGATGACGCTGGCGGCGGCCGAGGCCTACCCGGTCTTCGTCGCCGAGCTGGAGGCTGCGAGCGGGATGGACAGCGGCTACGAGCGCTGCGGCGCGCTGCACGTCGCGCTCGACCGCGACGAGGCGGCGGAGCTGCGCCGCGTCCACGAGCTGCAGCGCTCCCTCGGCCTCGGCGCGGAGTGGCTGCCGCCGCGCCGCTGCCGCGACCTGGAGCCGGGCCTGACGCCCTCGTTCAACGGAGGGGTGCACGCGCCGACCGAGGCGGCGGTGGACCCGCGGCTGATGACGGACGCTTTGCTGGCGGCGCTGGCCGCCGAAGGGGTCGAGGTCCGGGCCGGAGCCGAGGTCGCGGACGCCCTCCTCGACGGAGAGCGAATCGAAGGCGTGCGCACGGAGGCCGGCGAAGAGCTGCGCGCGAATGCCGTGATCCTCGCCACCGGAGCCTGGGCGGGCGTCGCCTCCTGGCTGCCCGAGCGCGCCCGCCCGCCCGTCCGCCCGGTCAAGGGGCAGATTCTCGAGCTGCGCGCACCCGACGGAGAGCCTCCCTGCGAGCGGATCGTCGCCTCGGAGCGGATTTACCTGGTGCCCCGCCCCGACGGCCGCCTGATCGCCGGCGCTACGACCGAGGAGCGCGGCTTCGACACCACGGTCACCGCCGGGGGGGTTCATGAGCTGCTGCGCGAGGCCTACCGCCTGCTTCCCGACGTCGCCGAGATGGAGCTGGTCGAGGCGATGGCCGGCCTGCGGCCCGGCACGCCCGACAACCTGCCGCTGATCGGGCCCGGCGCCCTCGACGGCCTCGTCCTCGCCTGCGGCCACTACCGCAACGGCATCCTGCTGGCGCCGCTGACCGGCGAGAAGGTCGCCGCCGAGCTTGCCGGCGCGAAGGTGGCCGGATGAGGATCGAGCTGAACGGGGAGCCGCGGGAGCTGGCGGACGGGGCCACGCTCGCCGACGCCGCGCGGGCCGCGGGGGCGCAGGACGCTCGCGGCTACGCGGTCGCCCTCGACGGCGAGGTGACGCCGCGCGCCGAGTGGGCCTCGACCCCCCTGGCCGAGGGCAGCAGGGTTGAGGTCCTGGCGGCGATCCAGGGCGGCGCCGAGGGCTGGGAGCTCGGCGGCCGGGCCTGGAGCTCGCGCTTGATCGCCGGCACCGGCGGCTTCCGCTCGCTGGAGCAGATGGAGCGCGCGCTGGAGGCCTCGGGCGCGGAGATCGTCACGGTCGCGCTGCGCCGCATCGACCCTGACGCGAAGGGTTCGGTCCTCGACGTGCTCGACCGCCTCGGCCTCTTCGTCCTGCCCAACACGGCCGGCTGCTACACGGCCCGCGACGCCGTTCGCACCGCGCGGCTCGCCCGCGAGGCCTTCGAGACCGAGTGGATCAAGCTCGAGGTGATCGGCGACGACCGCACCCTCTTCCCCGACGCGGTCGAGCTCCTCGACGCCGCCGAGACCCTGGTCGGCGAGGGCTTCACCGTCCTTCCCTACACCAACGACGACCCGATCCTCGCCCGCCGCCTCGAGGAGGCCGGCTGCGCCGCGGTGATGCCGCTCGGCTCCCCGATCGGCTCCGGCGCCGGCATCCGCAACCCGTACAACGTCGCGATCATCGCCGAGCGCGCCTCGGTGCCCGTCGTCCTCGACGCGGGCATCGGCACCGCCTCCGACGCCGCCCTGGCGTTGGAGCTGGGCTGCGCCGCGGTGATGGCCGCCAGCTCGATCTTCGGCGCCGCCGACCCGGTGGCGATGGCCACCGCCCTGCGCCTCGGCGTCGAGGCCGGCCACGCCGCACACCACGCCGGCCGCATCCCCCGCCGCACCCACGCCGAGGCCTCGACCCCCGAGCAGGGCCTCCCCGACCTCTCCTGACCGCCGATGTCGCACTTCCCTCCGCTATCCGGCGGAAAGTGCGACCGCACCGAAGGGCCCGCCGCCCTCTACCATTGCCACCGCGCCCCCGTAGCTCAGTTGGTTAGAGCGGCGGCCTTTTAAGCCGCGCGGCGCGGGTTCGAATCCCGCCGGGGGTACTGCTCGTTACGGTGGTCGAACCACGCCAGAGAGAGGCGAGTCTGTCAGGCAGCAGGCCGGGGTGGCGGATTTCGCTGGATGGCCGGTGGCGGGAGGACCCTCACGCTGTCGAGCTTTTCGCTCTCGCGGAAGAGGCAGAGGATCTCGCCGCCTCCCGGTCTTGCCGCGCTTCCGGCCCTCAGGCCGTTCCATCCCTCGGCGTGGAGCTGCTCGCCGACCTCTTGGAAGGCTGGCCATCCATGGCGCCGGGGCAAAGGCGCTGCGAGCCCGACTCGCGCAAGCTGCGCCTCGCTCCGCAGGTCGGCGATTCCATCCACGTCCACCGCGAAGCGCCACAGGTCTCGGGGCAGCTGGTCGGCGGGCCGAAGCGCCAGCTCGTCGATCTGCCGGTACCACTCGGCCCAGGCCGTCTCACGTGAGTCGGCTAGGTAGAAGCCGGCGATCTCGGCACCTCGCTGCCAACGTCCGTCGGGCGGCGGCTCCGAGCGCCACCAGACCGAGCCTCGGTGGGGGAGATGGCGGTACCAGACGCCCTCGACGCCGATGCGGTCGACATCGAGCGCCAAGGCTCAGGTCGCGATGGGTTCCTCGAGCGCGGAGACGATGCGCGCCACGCGCAGGTACTCGCCTCGGGAGATCAGCTCGATCGGCTTTCTGTCGTCGAGGGCAGGGACCGGCTTGTTCATCCAGACCGGGATGTACTCGGGGTCCATCACCCGCAGCAGCCGCTCGCTGATCGAGGAGAGCTCGGCGATGCGCTGCGCGCGCTTCCCCGAGGGAATCCGCTTCAGCGCCACCCAGGCCCGAGCGGTGCTCGGCGCGGCGCCGGTGGCCGCAGCGATGTCCTCGGAGCTGAGGTGGGCCTCGTCATGGACGAAGGCCGCCTCTTTGGCAAATGCAGGGGAAGACACGAGCGCAATTGTAGCGCAAATGTGAATGCTTCAGGGCGCACTACCGTGCCAGCGAACTGGCCTAGCGGCGACGCGGGCTACCGGGTTCGTCTTCTGTTTCGTAAGGGGTACTACGCCGTTTAGGCTGGACCTATGGATCGAGGCGGGAGGGCGCGGATCGGATGGGTTTTGCGCTTCGCTGTGCCCGTTGTCGCTCTCTCAGCGGTGGGTTGGAGCGCAACTGTCTCGGCGGCGCTGCCCACCCCCGAGGAATTGGTCCCGAACACGGTCGCACGCATTGATGAGGTTTCCCATCGGACGGGAACGATCACGCGTGCCAAGTTTCGCCACGCCCTGGCGTCGGAGGCCGCCGCAAAAGGCCGTCACACGGTGCCTAGGCCTGGCGGGCGTGGATACGAGCGGCTCATGCGGGCGGCCGTCGACACCCTGCTCGAAGCGGTCTGGATCAAGGGACAGGCTGCGGAAATGAACATCGTCGTCACTCGCAGCCAGGTCTCACGCACGCTCACCCTTCTCAAGAAGCAGTTCTTCGCGAGCGCGTCCGAATACCGTGAATTCCTGAGGGAAATGCGCTTCACGCGGCGCGACGTGCGCGAGCGGGTCGAGCTGCAGTTGCTCAGCACGCGGATACAAGGCCGGATCGAGGCGGGAGCCAGGAACGAATCCGAGGAACAAGAGGCCTTCAGCGAGTTTCTGGCGGAGTACAACCAGAGATGGCGCGGCCGGACTGTCTGCGCCCCAGAGTACGTGACCCGTCTCTGCTCCAATGGACCGCAATGAGATACGGAGCTTTCCTCGTCGCTCGGGCCGAGCTGCCGTAGCAGCGCGACCCAGAGTTCGGCTAGTGCCGGAAGTGCCGGTGCTTGGTGAAGACCATCGTCACGCCGGCTGCTTCGCAGGCCTCGATCACCTCGGCGTCGCGCTTGGAGCCGCCGGGCTGGATCACGGCGGTGGAGCCGGCTTCGATTGCCAGCTGGGGGCCGTCGGCGAAGGGGAAGAAGGCGTCTGAGGCGGCGGCCGAGCCTGCGAGCAAGGCGTCCGCGTCCTCGCCGCGGGCGTCGCGGCACTTCTCGACCGCGAGGCGGACCGAGTCGACCCGGCTCATCTGGCCGGCGCCGATGCCGAGGGTGGCGCCGTCCTTGGCGATCACGATCGCGTTGGAGCGGACGTGGCGGACGACGGTCCAGGCGAAGAGCATGTCGCGCCACTGCTGCTCGTCGGGCTCATCCTTGGTCACCGCCTCCATCAGCTCGCGCGGCTCGGGGTCACCGTCGCGGTCCTGGATCAGCAGCCCGCCCGTGACCCGTTTGACGTCGCGTTCGCCCGGGTCGCGCTGGCGGCGCTCCTCCTCGCAGAGGATGCGGATCGCCTCCTTCTGCTGCAGGACGGCGAGCGCCCCGTGCTCGTAGTCGGGCGCGATCAGCACCTCGACGAAGTTCTTGTGCAGCTCCTGTGCGAGCGCCTCTGAGACCGGCCGGTTGAAGGCGATCACGCCGCCGAAGGCCGACATCGGGTCGCAGGCCAGCGCCTTTTCGTAGGCCTCCAGCGAGTCGGCGCCGATCGCCACCCCGCAGGGGTTGTTGTGCTTGACGATCGTGCAGGCCGGCTGCTCGAAGTCCTCGACCAGACGCCGCGCCGAGTCGAGGTCGAGCACGTTGTTGAAGGAGAGCGCCCGGCCGTGCAGCTTGGATACCCGCGAGAGGATGTGGCTGCGCACGCCCGCTTCGGAGTACAGCGCTGCCCGCTGATGCGGGTTCTCGCCGTAGGCGAGGTCGAGCACCTTCTCGTAGGCGACCGCCAGGTGTTCGGGGTAGTCCTCGTACTCGGCCGAGAACCAGCGGCTGATCGCGGCGTCGTAGCGGGCGGTCTGGGCGAAGGCCTCGTTGGCGAGCCAGTGCCGGGTCGAGGCCGAGATCTCGCCGCCGGCCTCCTCCAGCTCCGCCAGCACCGCGTCGTAGGACTCGGGCTTGACCACGACCGCGACCCCGTCGTGGTTCTTGGCGGCGGCCCGGATCATCGTCGGTCCGCCGATGTCGATGTTCTCGACCGCGACCTCCGGCGCCACGTCGTGCGCGGACACGGTCTCCTCGAAGGGGTAGAGGTTGACGCAGACCAGGTCGATCGGCTCGATCCCCTCGCGCTCCAGCGTCGCCATGTGCTCGGGGTCCTCGCGCCGCGCCAGCAGCGCCGCGTGCAGCCGCGGGTGCAGCGTCTTGACCCGTCCGCCGAGGATCTCCTCCTGGCCGGTGAACTCGGAGACGTCGGTCACCTCGAGCCCGGCCTCGCGCAGCGCCGCCGCGGTCCCACCCGTGGAGAGGATCTCCACGCCCAGCCCGGCGAGCCCGCGGGCGAAGTCGGCGACCCCGGTCTTGTCGGAGACCGAGACGAGCGCCCGGCGCACCCTCACCGCGCCGTCGCTCACGGCTTCCGATTGGGTGTCTGCGCGGGTCTCACTCATCGAGGACGACGACGCTCGGGTCGTCGGCGCCGATCCTAACCCTGCCCGCCGCGATCATGCGGATCGCCTCCGGGTAGAGCTCGTGCTCGGTGGCGTGGATTGCCTCCTCGAGCGCGGCCCGGTCGCGGCCGGCCGGCACCGGCACCTCGCGCTGGAGCAGCACCGGCCCGGTGTCGACCCCCTCGTCGACGAAGTGGACGGTGACGCCGGTGACCTCGACCCCGGCCTCCAGCGCCTGCCCGATCGCGTCGAGCCCCGGAAAGGCCGGCAGCAGGGCGGGGTGGACGTTGACGATCCGGTGGCGGAAGCGGGCGACGAACCCCTCGCTCAGCAGCTGCATGTAGCCGGCGAGAGCGACCAGGTCGGCACCGCGCGCCTCGATCCACTCGCCCATCGCCGCGTCGCGCGCCTCGCGGTCGGCATAGCCTTCGCGCGGGAAGACCGCCGTCTCGACCCCGGCCGCCCGGGCCCGCTCAAGCGCCCGTGCCTCGGCCTTGTCCGAGCCGACGCCGACCACCTCGATCCCATCGCGCCCGTGCAGCGAGTCGAGGATCGCCTGAAGATTGGTGCCGCTTCCCGAGGCGAGCACCACGAGCTTGAAGCTGTCGCTCACTGTCGGGAAGCTACCGCGAGGCCGGGACCACGTCGCTGATCTCCAGCGCGAACTTCCCGTTTGCCTCCTCGGGATCGCCCAGCGGGTAGCGGCCGCTGAAGCAGGCGTCGCAGTGGTCCTCGGGCCGGGTGCCGATTGCCTCGTAGACGCCGTCCATCGAGAGGTAGGCGAGCGAGTCGCAGTTGAGCTCGTCGGCGATCTCCTGCACCGTGCGCTTGTGGGCGATCATCTCCTCGCGGGTCGACATGTCGACCCCGTAGTGGCAGGGGTTGCGGATCGGCGGTGCCGAGATCCGCAGGTGGACCTCCTTCGCGCCGGCGTCGCGCAGCATGCCGACGATCTGCCGCGTCGTGTTGCCGCGCACGATCGAGTCGTCGACGACGACGATCCGCTGCCCGGAGACGATCTCCGGCAGCGGGTTGAACTTGAGCCGCAGGCCGTGCTTGCGCAGCTCCTGCCCGGGCTGGATGAAGGTCCGCGCCACGTAGCGGTTCTTGATCAGGCCGTCGTCGCGGGGCAGCCCCGAGGCCCGCGCGAACCCGGCCGCGGCCGGGTTTCCGGAGTCCGGCACCGAGATCACCAGGTCGGCCTCGACCGGCGCCTCGCGCCAGAGGATCTCGCCCATCCGGCCGCGCACCTGCTGCAGGACCTTGCCCTCCAGGCGGCTGTCGGGACGGGAGAAGTAGATGTGCTCGAAGACGCACATCGCCGGCCGCTCGGCCTTGACCACCTGGCGCGTCTCCAGGCCGCGCTCGGTCAGCGAGACCATCTCGCCGGGATGCACTTCGCGCATCAGCTCGGCGCCGATGATGTCGAAGGCGCAGCTCTCCGAAGCGACGACGAAGCGGTCGTCGAGCCGGCCCAGCGAGAGCGGCCGCACCCCGTGCGGGTCGCGGAAGGCGACGATCGCCCGCTTGGTCATCACCACCGTCGAGTAGGCGCCCTCCAGTCGCGGCATCATGTCGGTCACCGCGTCCTCGATCAGCTTGCCCTCGTTGGAGGAGAGCAGCGCGGCGATGATCTCCGAGTCGGAGGTGCCGCGGAAGGCGATGCCGCGCTCCTTCAGCTCGGCCCAGAGCTCGACCGCGTTGGTCAGGTTGCCGTTGTGGGCGAGCGCCAGCTCGCGGCCGTCGTCACGCCAGACCGGCTGCGCGTTCTCCCAGGAGCCGCCGCCGGTGGTCGAGTAGCGCACGTGGCCGATCGCCATGTCGCCCTCCAGCGCCCGCAGCTTCTCCTCGTCGAAGACCTGGGAGACGAGCCCCGAGTCGCGCAGCGTCGTGATGTGGCCGCCCTCGCAGGTGGCGATCCCGGCCGACTCCTGGCCGCGGTGCTGCAGCGCGTAGAGGCTGAAGTAGGCGAGCCGGGAGACGTCGTGCCCGGGTGCGTATACGCCGAACACCCCGCATTCCTCGCGCGGGCCATCGCGGTCTATCTGCTGCCCCTGGGGCGGAGTCAAGCGCGTGCTTTCCTCGCGGTTGAAAGGACGTGACGCGCAGGCGGACTGCCTACCCAGGCAGGGTACCAGCGGGGCGGGACCCGCTCACTCTGCCTAACTGCTCCTCTGCCCTGGCAGCCGCACCGTCAGCTCTCGCTCCACCGTGCGCCCGGCGACGCTGGTTGCGAGCACCTTCAGGTTGACCTTGAGCGATTGCTCACGCTCTTTCAGGTGACGTTGCAATCTTCTCGAGAGCTTGATGCCGATGCTCGCGACCTTTCCCGGTCGCACCGTCTTGACCCCGCCGCCGAACAGTTCGGTGACCATGCTCTCCCCGTCAAACCCGGGCAACCTCTGCGGATAGGTGGCGTCGGCGTAGACGCGAACTTCGGCCTTTGTGGCGACGGCGACGCGCAGCAGGATCGAGCGCGCTCCGGCCAGCGCCTCCGCGACGCGGAGCTTGACGGCGGGACAACCGTTCTGGGTCGTCGACACGCGTGGGCAACGATCCTGCGTCAGGTCGCCGTACCCGTCGCCGTCTTCGTCTGGCTCGACGAACACCTCCAGCGGCACTCCGAGTCCCGTTTCGGCCCTGAACTCATAGGTCGATCCGATCGGCGTCGGGCCTTCGTGCAGGGCTGAGGTGACAGCGGACATTTCCCGACAGAGGAAGGTCTCGACCGTTCCGCGAAGGGCGAACAAGTCTCCGTTCTCGACCGGGATCCGGGTCTTGAAGGGCTCCCTCGAGTTGCTGGGGGCCATCCGGGGGCTGCTCTCCGCCACGGCAAGAAAGCGGTTGACAGGTCCATCGACTCGGCGGAAGACTTGGAGGCGCTGCTCGAGCCCGCCTTCGTACGGTCCGATGTGGATTGCCCAGCCAGTCACCACGCCGTCGATTGGGGCAGGAGCTGGAATTCCTCCCAACCCCAGGCCCAGCACGGTCACGTCGGCGACGGTTTGGTCGGTGCCGCAATAGGCCCTCCCCGGATCAATTGGCCACGCCGCCCCGGTTGACGTCGTCCACAGCAGCGAAATCGCCGCTGCGGCGACGACCGCTTTGAGGCCTCTGAGCACCCGGCCAGCCTAGCGGTCGTCCTCGAGCAGCGCGTCGAGCGCCGAGACCGCCGATCTAAGCGCTGAGAGAGCGCCAGGCGCTCTCGGCGGTGCCGACGCCGAAGGCGAAGCTGCGGTCGCCGGCAGCGACCTCGATCGTCGTGCCGCCCACCTCGCCGATCACGGTCGCGCCGAGCGCGGCGAGAGCCTCGCGGTCGCCGCTGAGCAGGAACCCACCGGCTCCCTCGCCGAAGAGCGCCTGCTCCGGGGAGCAGCCGCGTTCGCGCAGCGGTTGCACGTCGACGCGGCAGCCGACGCCTCCGGCGATCGCACACTCGGCCAGCGCGCAGGCCAGGCCCCCGTCGCTGATGTCATGTGCGGAGGAGAGCTTGCCGGCGCGGACCGCCTCGCGAACCGTGGCGCAGGCGGCGGCGACGGAGGCGATGTCGGGCTGGGGGAGACCCATCTCCAGCTCTCCGCGCAGCTTGGCCAGCTCCGAGCCGGCGAGCGAGGGGGAGAAGGGGCCGAGCAGGCCGATCGCGTCGCCCTCCCCGGCGAAGGCGCTGCCGACCGCGCGGGCCGGGTCGGGCAGCTCGCCGACCATGCCGACGACCGGGGTCGGGTAGATCGGCCCTTCCGGTCCCTCGTTGTAGAGGGAGACGTTGCCGCCGACGACCGGCACGCCGAGCGCGTTGCAGGCGTCGGCGAGGCCGCTGACGGCGCGGTCGAGCTGCCAGGCGGGGGCCGGCTTCTCGGGGTTGCCGAAGTTGAGGCAGTTGGTCAGCCCGAGCGGCTCGGCGCCGACGCAGGCGAGGTTCTGGGCGCACTCGAGCACCGCCTCGACCGTGCCCGCGTAGGGGTCGCAGGCGACCCGGCGCCCGTTGCCGTCGATCGAGACGGCGATCGCGTTGCCGGCCTCGGGCACCTGCAGGACGGCGGCGTCAGCCGCCTCGGGCCGGCGCACCGTGCGCGAACCGACGACCGAGTCGTACTGCTCGAAGGCCCAGCGCTTCGAGGCGACGCTGGGGGAGGAGAGCAGCGCCAGCAGCGTGTCCTCTGCCGAGGCGTTGGGGTCGAGCGTCGCTCGGTTGCCGTAGATCCACCCGTCCGGCTCGGCCGGGCTGAGGTCGTAGAGCGGACAGCCGTCGACCAGGGCGTCGACCGGCATCTCGCCGACGACGTCGCCGTCGCGCAGCACTCGCACCAGCCCGCTGTCGGTGACGATGCCGATCTCGGCCGACCCCGTCTGCCATTTCTCGCAGACCGCCAGCACCTCGGCCACCTTCGCCGGCTCGACCACGCCCAGCATCCGCTCCTGGGACTCGGAGACCATGATCTCGAAGGGCTCCATGTCGGCCTCGCGCAGCGGTACCCGCGCGACGTCGAGGTCGATGCCGACGCCGCCGGCAGAGGCCATCTCCGCGGCCGAGGAGGTCAGCCCCGCGGCGCCCAGGTCCTGCAGCGAGACCAGCAGGCCCTTCTCCAGCAGCTCCAGGCAGCACTCGAGCACCTTGGACTCCTCGAAGGGGTCGCCGATCTGCACCGTCGGGCGCTTCGCCTCGTCGCCCTCGCCGAGCTCGGCCGAGGCCAGCACCGAGGCGCCGCCGATCCCGTCGCGACCCGGTCGAGGCGCCCATCAGAACGACCGCGTTGCCGACTCCGGCCGCGGCTGCGCGCACCATGTCGGCCTGCTTGGCGATCCCCACGCACATCGCGTTGACCAGGCAGTTGTGCTCGTAGGGGGCCTCGAAGTAGATCTCGCCGCCGACGTTCGCCACTCCGATCGAGTTGCCGTAGTGGCCGATGCCGCGCACCGCGCCGTCGAGCAGGTGTCGCGAGCGGACCGAGTCCAGCTCGCCGAAGCGCAGCGAGTCGAGGATCGCGATCGGCCGCGCGCCGAGCGCGAAGACGTCGCGCAGGATCCCGCCGACCCCGGTCGCCGCCCCCTGGAAGGGCTCGACCGCGCTCGGGTGGTTGTGGGACTCGACCTTGAAGGCGATCGCGTAGCCGTTGCCGATGTCGACGGCGCCGGCGTTCTCGCCCGGACCCATCACCACCCGCTCGCCCTCGGTCGGCAGTCGCCGCAGCAGCTTGCGCGAGTGCTTGTAGGCGCAGTGCTCGGACCAGAGCAGGCTGAACATCGCCAGCTCGACGTCGTTCGGCTCGCGCCCGAGCTTCTCGACAGATCAGCTCGAACTCGGAGTCGGTCAGTCCCAGCTCGCGGTGCTTGGCGACCTCGACCGTCATGCGGGCACTCCGGCTGCCGCGACCGCTTCGAAGACGCGCAGCCCGTCGGTCGATCCCGTCAGCGGGTCGACAGCGTGCTCGGGGTGAGGCATCAGCCCGACCACGTTGCCCGCCTCGTTGCGCACCCCGGCGATGTCCCGCGCCGACCCGTTCGGGTTCTGCCCCGGCGCGTAGCGGTAGGCGACCTGCCCCCGTGCCTCGAGCTCGTCGAGCACCTCATCCGGCGCCCAGTAGCGCCCTTCCCCGTGCTTGGCCGGAATCGACAGCGGCCGAGTGGACAATTCACCACGCTCTGGTGTGGAAAATCGACCACTCGTCTCGTCGATCAGGTCCACCTGGCGGCAGATGAAGCGGAGGTTCTCGTTGAGGAGCAGGGCGCCGGGCAGCAGGCCCGCCTCGCAGAGGACCTGGAAGCCGTTGCAGATGCCGAGCACCGGGCCGCCCGCGGCGGCGAACTCGGCGACCGCCTCCATCGCCGGCGAGAAGCGGGCGATCGCGCCGGCCCGCAGGTAGTCGCCGTAGGAGAAGCCGCCGGGGACGACGACCGCGTCGATCGCCGCCGAGGTCGCGCTCCTCGTGCCAGACCAGCCGCGCCTCGCCGAGCAGCGAGCAGGCGTGCAGGGCGTCCCGCTCGTCGCAGGAGCCGGGGAACTGGAGCACTCCCCAGCGCATCAGGCGGCGCCGTCGAGGCGCTCGATCTCGTAAGTCCTCGATCAGCGGGTTGGCGAGCAGCTTCTCGCAGAGCTCCGCCAGCCGCTCGGGGTCCTCGGCCTCCAGCTCGACCATGCGGCCGACCCGCACGTGCTCGATCCCCTCGAAGCCGAGCGCCGGCAGCGCCCGCTCGACCGCCTTGCCCTGCGGGTCGAGGATTCCCTCCTTCGGGCCGGATCAGCACCCGCGCCTTCGCCACTAGAAGGAGCGCTCCGTGATCCGCTCGTAGGCCTCGACGTACTTGGCCCGGGTCTGCTCGACCACGTCGGGCGGCAGCTCCGGGCGCCGGCGGCGTGTGGTCCCAGCCCGCCGCGTCGGCCCAGTCGCGCACGAACTGCTTGTCGAAGGAGGGCTGCGTGCTTGCCCGGCTCGTAGCGGTCGGCCGGCCAGAAGCGCGAGGAGTCCGGCGTCAGCACCTCGTCGGCGAGGACGATCTCGGCGCCGGCGTGGCGGCCGAACTCGAACTTGGTGTCGGCGAGGATGATCCCGCGCTCGGCCGCGTGCTCGGCGCCGCGCGACGTAGACCTCGATCGAGATCCGCCGCAGCTCCTCCATCAGCGCCCGGTCGCCGACGATCTCGGCGGCGCGGTCGAAGTCGACGTTCTCGTCGTGGTCGCCGATCTCGGCCTTGGTCGCCGGGGTGAAGATCGGCTCCGGCAGCTTGTCGGACTCGAGCAGGCCCGCGCGGCAGCTCGATCCCGCAGACGGTCGCCGCTCGCGCTTGTATTCCTTCCAGCCCGAGCCGGAGAGGTAGCCGCGCACGACGCACTCGACCGGGTACATCTCCAGCCGCCGCACCCGCATCGCCCGTTCCGCCACCTCTTCGGGCACGTCGGCGGAGACGAAGTGGTTGGGGACGATGTCGGCGGTCAGCTCGAACCAGAATTCGGAGATCCGGTTCAGCACCTTCCCCTTGTCGGGGATCGGCGTCGGCATCACCACGTCGTAGATCGAGATCCGGTCGGAGGCGACCATCAGCAGGTCGTCCTCCCACTCGTAGATCTCCCGGACCTTCCCGGAGGAGTGGAGCTTGAGGTCGGCGACAGGCGTCATTAAGCCGATGCTAACCAGTGCGGGCAGCGGAGCATCGGTACGGCGTCGGTCTGCGATCCTTGACGGCGGTGCTGCCGCCCGAACCGAAGAGCCCGCCACTCGTCCAGACGCTGCGCTGGGCCTTCCGCCCGCTGCCCTTCATGCAGGAGTGCCGCGAGAGGCTCGGCGACAACTTCAGCGTCAAGTTCCTCGGCTTCGAGCGGCCGATGGTGATGATCTCCGACCCGGCCGCGATCAAGGCCCTCTACACGGAGCGCGCCCACGGCCTGCCGCCCGGCCGCGAGGTCTTCCTCGAGCCGATCCTCGGCTCGCGCTCGCTGCTGCTGCTCGAAGGAGCCGACCACCTCGCCCACCGCAAGCTGATGCTGCCCGCCTTCCACGGCGAGCGGATGCGCTCCTACGAGCCGATCATGGAGGAGATCGTCGACGCCGAGATCGACTCCTGGCCGCTGGGCGAGGAGTTCGCGGTCCACCCGCGCATGCAGGCGATCACGCTGGACGTGATCCTGCGCGTCGTCTTCGGCGTCGCCGAGGGGCCGCGGCTGGAGCAGCTCCGCCGCCTGCTCACCGACGTGCTGGAGGAGACCGCCTCGCCCTTCACCCAGCTGATCGGCCCTGGCGACGCGGCGCTTCACCGGCCGCGGGCCGTGGGCCCAGTTCGAGGGACAGCTGCGGGCGGTCGACGAGCTGCTCTACGCGGAGATCGCCGAGCGCCGCGCCGAGGAAAGCTTCGAGGAGCGCGACGACATCCTCTCGGTCCTGATGGCGGCTCGCTTCGAGGACGGCGAGGGGATGGCCGACGTCGACCTGCGCGACCAGCTGATGACGCTGCTGCTCGCCGGGCACGAGACGACGGCGACCGCGCTGGCCTGGACCTTCGACCTCCTGCTCCGCCACCCCGAGCCGCTGCAGCGCCTGCGCGACTCGATCGAGGCGGGCGAGGACGAGTACCTGCGCGCGACGATCACCGAGGCCCTGCGCCTGCGCCCCGTTGTGCCGCTGGCCGGTCGCCGCCTGAACGCCGAGCTGAGCGTCGACGGCCTCACCCTCCCCGTCGGCACCGACGTGACGCCCGCGATCTGGCTCACCCACACCCGCGCCGACGTCTATCCCGAGCCCTTCGCCTTCCGCCCGGAGCGCTTCCTCGACGAGGCCCCGGACACCTACGCCTGGGTCCCCTTCGGCGGCGGCGTCCGCCGCTGCATCGGCGCGGCCTTCTCGGAGTTCGAGATGCGGATCGTCCTGCGCGAGGTTCTCACCCGCTGCGAGCTGCACAAGGCCGACCCGGCCCCGGAGAAGATCGGCCGCCGCAGCATCACCCTCTCGCCCAAAAACGGCACCCCCGTCGTCGTCACCGCCCGCCACCCGGCGCGCGAGCGCGATCTCCTAGCGGCTTAGCTGTTCCGCGCAGCGGCCCGGGCCGCGGGATGCTCCCGCGCCCAGCGCGCGATCGTGCCTGAGCCGGAGATCACCTCGCCGTCGTCGAGGACGAGGATCGGCACCTCGTTGGTGCCGCTCAGCTCCTTCACCTCGGTCCGGTCGTCATCGCGGCTGCCCCAGGTCCAGAAAGCCATCCTGTATCCGCCGACGACCTTGATCTCGTACTCGTATCCGGCCGCGTCGAGCGCCTTGCCCGCCTTGGCGCACGGATGCGCGAATGCCGGCCCGGTTTTCTTCTGTCCGCAGGTGTAGAGGATCACGCCGCAACCCTAACGGGTGGCCCAAAACCCAGGTGCTACGATCGTCGCACTATCGTAGAAGTGGCGACAAGAGAGCTGCGCAACAAGACCGCCGACCTGCTCAAGCGCGTCGAGGCCGGCGAGAGCATGGTGATCACGGTTCGGGGGAAGCCGGTCGCCGATCTCGTACCGCACGACAGCCGACAGAGCGAATCGGGTTGGCTCACGCCTTCGGAGGTTCTCGCCATACGCAAGGTCGCGGATTCCGATCCCACCTTTCGCGCCGACCTCGACAGGCTTACCGGCGAAACCACCGACGACATGGGTCCGCTTTGGTGAGTGCCGGCCGCGCCTCGGTTGGGCTGATCGACACATCGGTGCTGGTCGGCGTGGAGAAGGGCCGTCCACTGCGCGAGGAGGCCCTCCCCGAACGCTCCGCGATCTCGATCGTCACGGTTGCCGAGCTACGTGCCGGCGTCCTGGCGGCGCCGGACATCGAAAGCCGAGACCGCCGCATCGTCACTCTCGAAGGCGCCAGCAGCGCCGCGATCTTGCCCGTTGAAGAGAGGGTGGCACGCGCCTGGGCCGGAATGCGGGCCTACCTTGCGTCCTCGGGACGAGGAGTCAGCGTGAACGACATCTGGATAGCGGCGACGGCGGCCGCCCATGAGATCCCCGTCGTAACACAGGATCGGGACTACGACGCCCTCTCCGGCGTCATGGGCCTGACCGTGATTCCGGTCTAGCCCCGCAGCGCTTCCAGCCGCTCGAAGACCTCGGGGATGTGGGTCAGGTAGGCGCCGTAATCGAAGACGGCGTCGAGGTCGAGCTGCGGGGCCGCCTCGGCGAGCAGGTCGCGGAACTCGGTCCCCGTGTCCCATGCCTGCTGGGCGTTCTCCTGGACGACTCGGTAGGCGTCGTCGCGGGTCATGCCGGACTCGACCAGCGCCGTCAGGGCGCGCTGGCTGAAGAGGGCGCCGTGGGTCAGCTCGAGGTTCTCGAGCATGCGGTCGGTGCGGACGGTCATCCCGCCGACGACCTTGGTCGCCAGGTCCTGCATGTAGTCGAGGCAGATCGTCGCGTCGGGGAGGATCACCCGCTCGGCGCCGGAGTGGGAGATGTCGCGCTCGTGCCAGAGGGCGACGTTCTCCAGCCCGGTCTGGGCGTAGCCGCGCAGGACGCGGGCCAGGCCGGTGATCCGCTCGGTGCGGATCGGGTTGCGCTTGTGCGGCATCGCCGAGGAGCCCTTCTGCTTGCCGGAGGCAAACGGCTCCTCGACCTCGCGCACCTCCGTGCGCTGCAGGTTGCGGACCTCGGTCGCGAAGCGCTCCAGGCCGGCGCCGGCGATCGCGCAGGACGAGGTGAGGACGGCGTGGCGGTCGCGCGGGATCACCTGCGTCGCCACCTCCTCGCGCCCGAGGCCGAGCCGCTCCATCACCCGCGCCTCGACCGCGGGGGGCACCGAGGCGTAGGTGCCGACCGCGCCCGAGAGCTTGCCGAAGGCGAGCTGCTCGAAGGCGTCGGTGAGCCGCCCGAGGTTGCGGTCGGCCTCGAAGGCGAACCCGGCGAGGCGCAGCCCGAAGGTGGTCGGCTCGGCGTGGATGCCATGGGTACGACCGACGCAGAGCGTGTCCCGGTGCTCCATCGCCCGCTCGACCAGCGCATCGCGATACGCCCGAGCTCCCTCCAGCAGCACCTCTCCCGCCTCGCGCAACTGCAACGCCAGCGCCGTGTCGAGCACGTCCGAGGAGGTCAGTCCGTAGTGAACCCACCGCCCATGCTCCCCCACCGACTCGGCCACCACGTCGACGAACGCCGCCACGTCATGGTCGGTCACCTTCTCCCGCTCGTTGACCGCCTCGACCGTGAACGCCGCATTGGCCCGGCAAGCTTCCGCAGCCTCCCTCGGAACGACGCCCTCCTCGGCCCAGGCCTCTGTGGCTGCCAGCTCGACCTCCAACCAGCACTCGAACTTCCGCTGGGGAGCCCAAACCTCGCCAATCGCAGCCCGCGTGTATCGAGGAATCACGCGTTGATTATCCGCGCCGCCAAGATCCCGGCGTTCTTGGCTCCGTCGATCGCCACGCACGCGACGGGAATCCCCGGCGGCATCTGCACAGCCGACAGCAGTGCGTCGAGGCCTCCGAGGGACTTGCCCAGGATCGGCACGCCGATCACCGGCAGGTCGCTGTGCGCCGCGGCGACGCCGGGCAGCGCCGCCGACATCCCGGCGCCGGCGATGATCACCTTCAGGCCCCTCATCCGCGCGTTGGTGCAGTACTCGCGCACCATCTCAGGATCGCGGTGTGCGCTCATCACCCGCATCTCGTGGCTGATCCCCACCTCGTCGAGCGCGGCGCCGGCGGCTTCCATCTTCGGCATGTCGTTCTTCGAACCCATGATGATCCCGACCAGCGGCGCATCGACGTCGATCTCCTCGAAGGTCTCTTCGACCTCGGGCGACGGGGTCGGCTCGGTGGGCTGCGGCTCCTCGGAGATCTCGCTCATCTCTTCCTCTCTGTGGTGACTGGCTAGCTGGCGACGCGGTCGACCGCTCGGGCTGCGATGTCGGAGCGCATCTGCATCCCGTCGAACTCGATCCGGCCGGCGGCATCGTATGCACGATCGCGGGCCTCGGCGGGCGTCGCTCCCAGGGCCGTCACGTTGAGGACGCGCCCGCCCGCCGTGACGACCCCGCCGTCGCCCGCGGCGGTCCCGGCGTGAGTCACCTCCGCCAGCTCCGCGGCGGCCTCGAGGCCGCGGATCGCATCGCCCTTCGAGGAAGACTCCGGGTACCCGGCGGAGGCCAGGACCAGGGTCACGGCCCAGTCCTCGGCGAACTCGGCCTCCGCGCCGGCAAGGCCGCCGGGCTCGCGTGCGGCGAGGCAGAGGTCGACCAGGTCCGAGCGCAGCCGCGGCAGCACCGCCTGGGTCTCGGGGTCGCCGAAACGGGTGTTGAACTCCAGCACCTTGGGGCCGTCGGGACCGATCATCAGGCCCGCGTAGAGGACGCCGTGGAAGGGCCGGCCGCGGCGCGCCATCGCCGCGACGATCGGGCGGTGGACCGCGTCGAGGATCTCCTCGACCTCGGCCGGGCCGAAGCCGGGCACCGGCGAGTAGCTGCCCATGCCGCCGGTGTTGGGCCCCTCGTCGCCGTCGAAGATTCGCTTGTAGTCCTGGGCCGGAGCCAGCGGCACGACGTTCTCGCCGTCGCAGAGCGCCAGCAGCGAGAGCTCCTTGCCCTCGAGGAACTCCTCCAGCACGACCGTCGTCTCGCCGAAGCGCCGCTCGGTGAAGAAGACATCGACCGCCGCGCGTGCCTCGGCCTCGCTCTGGCAGATGATCACGCCCTTCCCCGCGGCCAGGCCGTCGGCCTTGAGCACCGTCGGGTAGGAGGCGCGGGCGAGCTGTGCGACGGCCTCCTCGCGGCTGCGCAGCAGCGTGTGCGAGGCGGTGGGCACGCCGGCCTCCTGCATCAGCTCCTTGGCGAAGGCCTTGGAGCCCTCCAGCTCCGCCGCCGCCGCGCTCGGCCCGAAGGCCGGCACCCCGGCGTCCTCGAGCGCGTCGACGACGCCGGCCACCAGCGCCGCCTCCGGCCCGACCACGACCAGGTCGACGCCACGCTCGCTAGCCGCCGCGACGATCGCAGCGACGTCGTCGGCCGCGACCTCGGGCAGGCACTCCGCGTCGGCCGCAATCCCCGCGTTGCCGGGTGCGCAGAGCAGCTCGGGCGCGTGCGCGGACCGCGCCAGCGCCCGCACGATCGCGTGCTCGCGCCCACCTCCTCCTACGACCAGGACCTTCAAATCTCTAAAGCGACCCGGCCAGGTCCTCGGCCGGCATAGCCGCCAGCGTCTGGCTCGTCATCGTCCCGCGAGACCCAAGCTCGACCGAGACCTTCGCCATCGTCTTCTCGTCCGGCGCCTCGACCACCGTGACGAAGTCGTACTGCCCCAGCGTCGCGTACTGGGCAACGACCTTCGCCCCGATCTGTTCGACCTCCTTGTTCACCTCGGCCACCCTGCCGGGGTTGTTCTTCAGTGTCCGAATCCCCTCAGCAGTCAGATTCGTCAGCATCACGTAAGTAGGCATCGACGGTCTCCTCTCGGCGCTGGGCAGAACTCGACCCTACGTTACGCGACGCGGACGAGGTGGGGAAGGGGTCAGCCGTCGTAGCCCGCGTGCACGTGATCGCAGTGATCGGAGCGCGCGAAGGCCGACCCGGGGCCGTCGACGTCGAAGCAGTAGATGAGCTCGGTGGGATGAGCCGGCGCGGGCAGGTAGGCGAGCGTGCGGGCGAGTTCCGCGCAGGGCCCGTCGACGGCGGTGTCGGTGCAGGAGACGCCATCGACGGCGGCGATGTCCATCGCCCGCCCGTAGTAGTGGTTGGAGACCCCGCCTTCGACCGTGTACATCGAGTGGTCGGAGCGCAGCGAGGAGATCGTCAGCTGGTGGTCCTGGGTGATCGCCCCGATCAGGCCGACGATGCGGGGGTCGATCGCGCCGCTGGTGAGGTCGTGCAGCTCGAGCTCGTTGGAGAGGGTGAGGTTGTTCCAGTCGATCGGTGCGACCACCGTGCCCGGCAGCGCCAGCGTCCACTCGACCGGGGTTACGGTGCACTCGCCTTCGAGGACCTCGGCCTCGGCGAGGACGGCCTCGACGTACCAGGCAGCCTGGTTGTGGGTGAAGACGCCCGCGCGCAGGTCGCCGCGCGACCAGATCAGCCGCGCCATCGTCGCGGCCGAGTCGGCCGGGCTCGCGCGGACGATGCGTCCGTCTTCGTTGCCGTCGACGGCGTAGCGCTGCCACTCGGTCGGGTCGAGGCCCAGCGGGCCGAAGCTGCTCAGCGTCTCCCCGTCCATCCCGGCGCCGAAGTTCGACTCCAGGCGCGCGATCGCGGCCAGGGCCCAGACGCCGCGGCGGCCGAGGCCGTAGCGCGTGGACGCGTCCTCGAAGGCCCGCAGGTAGTTCGCGGGGACCTTCTCGCGCCATGCCGCCGGCAGCTGGCAGTCCAGTTCCTGCAGCTCCGGCTGCAGCGAGAAGGCGCCGCCGGCACTGCCGATGCCGCCGTAGCAGGCGGCGTTGGCGAGGACGTCGGCGACGTACCAGTCGGCGTGGTTGTAGGCGAAGATCGCGCCGTAGGTGTCCTCGGGCATCCCCGCCGCGCTCAGGTAGTTGGCGGCGGCGAAGATCGCGTCTTCGGGGTTGTAGGGGTCGGCAACCCCGTCGCCGTTGGCGTCGACTCCGTACATATCCCAGCTCGAGGGGATGAACTGCATCCAGCCCATCGCGCCGGCCGAGGAGACGTTGAGGTTGGTGCCGAAGGCGGTCTCGATCTCGTTGATCCCGGCCAGAACCGCGGCGCCCTGGGGGCCCAGCTCGTATGTCGCGGCGGCCCGCTGGTAGATCGGGATCAGCACCGGCGGCACGCCCGAGGAGGCGCAGCCCGAGCTGGGGATCGAGGGGATAGCGAAGACTTCGCCTGGCGCCGCGGGCGCCGTGGCGCCGCCGTCGGACTCGGGAGAGGGCGTCGGGTCGGTCTCCGGCGCCTCCGGCGTCTCGCCCGGGGCGGTGCCGCCGGTGGGCCCGGGCTTGGGCTTCGCGGCGGATGGCGCCAGCGTGTCGCCCTGTTCGACCGCCCGAGTGCTGGAGATGGGAGGCGCGGGGATCGGCGCCGGCGCCGCCGTTTCGCTTGCGGGCGGGGCCGTGGCTTCAACCTCGGTGGAGGTCGCTTCCGGGGCTTCCTCGGCCGCGGCGCTCGACGCCATCAGGGCCGCCCCGATCG
This sequence comes from uncultured Solirubrobacterales bacterium, assembly GCA_963801245.1. Classification (GTDB taxonomy): domain Bacteria; phylum Actinomycetota; class Thermoleophilia; order Solirubrobacterales; family 70-9; genus VRUE01. Next base: position 785,790 of record CAWDEA010000002.1, on the reverse strand, counting down.
CAGCCCCGAGCAGGATGTTGCGGAGCCTTCCCATCAGCCGAGCACGTCCGTGACCTGCCACCGGCCGGATTCGTCATCGCGCTGGACGTCGATGCGCAGCTCGCTGGTGACGCCGACGCGCAGCAGCGAGGCGCTGAGCGTGAAGGTGTCGCCGCTGCGCGGACCCGGCACCACGTTCAGCACCTTCGCCTTGGGGACCTCGACGTTGGCGGGAAGGCGAGGGGGCCGGCGGAGCAGGGCCTTGGTCAGGCGCGGGCTCGCCGTCGCGTCGAGAGCTGCCCGTATCTTGGCGCCGCTGCGCCCGGTCTCGTAGAGGACGAAGGCGTCCGAGAAGCGCCGCGCGACGTCGATCGCCGCGGGACCCGGATCCTCTGCCTTCTCGCCGGCGCTCGAGAGCGTCGCCGCCGCGGAGGATCCGCCGGGGGCGCCGGTCGTGGCACCGGTGTCGCTGCCGATCACGGTGTCGGCCTTGGCGACCTTCGTCGCCGCAGCGTCGCCGCCCTCCGGCACGAAGTCGGGGACGGCACCCTGGAGGACAGGGGCCGCCGGCTCGGGCTCGGGCCTGCTCTCGGCGGGAGCCTTGGCCGGCGCCGCGACGATTGCGGGCTCTTCGCTGCCGTTGCCACTTCCGGCCTCGATCGCGACGAAGGCGAGAGCCGCAGCTGCAAGCAGCGCCGCGCTCCCCAGTACGGCAGTCCGGCCGGGCACCCTCCACCTCGCGGTCCGCTCGCCGAGCGGCCAGACCACGGCCCGCTCGACCGCCCAGGCAACGCGCTCGAATGGCCACCTGACCACGTCGAAGAGGCCGCGCAAGAAGTCGGAAACAGGCCAGACGACTCGCTCCTGGATCGCTCCTCCGGCGCCTCTCGCGCGACCCCCGACGGCAGAGCCGAGCGCCCGCGCCCGCGGCATGCTGCGCCCAGCGTTGATTTTGGGTCGTCGGGTCATCGGGTGAAGCTTCCCTAGCTTACGTCGGATTCTCGCTCCGAATCCTGAAATCCGGTGCCCTGGATTGCGATTCCCAGCTAAGTCTCCTGCCTCCATCCCAGCAGAATTGTGAGGCACTTTGTTAACCGTTTTGTAAACGCGCCGATGCGGTGGGGTCAGGCTGCGCTCGCACCGGCAGTCTCAGATGCCTTCGCGAAGCTCAGCTCGCCGCCCCCGGCGTCGACGCGCACGGTGTCCCCTTCGCGGAACTCGCCCTCGAGCAGCCTCAGTGCCAGTTTGTCGACCAGCTGCTTCTGGATCACTCGCTTCAGCGGCCTCGCGCCGTAGGTCGGGTCGTAGCCGAGGTTGCCGAGCAGCGTCTTCGCCTCGTCCGTCAGCTCGATCTCGATCCCGCGCTCGCGCACGCGGCCGATCAGCTGGTCGACCTGCAGCTCGACTATGCGGCCGATGTCCTCCTTGGAGAGCCGGTGGAAGATCACCGTGTCGTCGATCCGGTTGAGGAACTCGGGCTTGAAGGTCGCGGCCAGCACCTCCTCGATTTGCTCGCGCATCCGCTCGTCGACCGACTCGGCGACGATCCGGTCGCTGCCGACGTTGGAGGTCATGATCAGGACCGTGTTGGTGAAGCTGACCGTGCGGCCCTGCCCGTCGGTCAGCCGCCCGTCGTCCATGATCTGCAGCAGCGTGTTGAAGACGTCGGGGTGCGCCTTCTCGATCTCGTCGAGCAGAACCACCGCGTAGGGGCGGCGCCGGACCGCCTCGGTCAGCTGCCCGCCCTCCTCGTAGCCGACGTAACCGGGTGGGGCGCCGATCAGCCGCGCCACCGTGTGCTTCTCCATGTACTCGGACATGTCGAGCCGGACGATCGCCTGCTCGGAGTCGAACATGAACTCGGCCAGCGCCTTTGCCAGCTCGGTCTTGCCGACCCCGGTCGGGCCGAGGAAGAGGAAGCTGCCGATCGGCCGGTTGGGGTCCGAGAGCCCGGCCCGGGAGCGGCGCAGCGCGTTGGACACGGCCTCGATCGCCTCGTCCTGGCCGATCACCCGTTCGTGCAGGCGGTCCTCCATCTGGATCAGCTTCTCCACCTCGCCCTCCATCAGGCGGCTGACCGGGATGCCGGTCCATTTGGCGACGACCTCGGCGACGTCCTCCTCTGTCACCTCCTCGGTCAGCATCGTGGCGCCCCCGGCGTGCAGCTCGGCCAGGCGCGCCTCCTGCTCGGTGACGGTCTTCTCCAGCTCGGGGATCTCGCCGTAGCGCAGCTTCGCCGCCCGCTCCAGGTCGGCGTCGCGCTCGGCCCGCTCGGCCTCGCGGCCGGCCTCCTCCAGCCGCGCCTTGGCCGCCTTGATCGAGTCGATCGCCTCCTTCTCGTTCTGCCAGCGCGCCTTCATCTCGGCCGAGCTCTCGCGCAGCTCGGCGAGCTCGGCGTCGAGCGCCCCCAGCCGCGCCTTCGAGGCCTCGTCGCTCTCCTTCTCCAGCGCCGTGCGCTCGATCTCGAGCTGTTGGACGCGACGCTCGACCTCGTCGATCTCGGTCGGCATCGAGTCGATCTCGATCTTCAGCCGCGAGGCCGCCTCGTCGATCAGGTCGATCGCCTTGTCGGGCAGGAAGCGGTCGGCGATGTAGCGCTCCGAGAGCGTCGCGGCGGCGACGATCGCCGAGTCGGCGATACGCACCCCGTGGTGGACCTCGTAGCGCTCCTTCAGCCCGCGCAGGATCGCGATCGTGTCGTTGATGTCCGGCTCGCCGACGAGCACCGGCTGGAAGCGCCGCTCCAGCGCCGCGTCCTTCTCGATGTGCTTGCGGTACTCGTCGAGCGTCGTCGCGCCGACCGCGCGCAGCTCCCCCCGGGCCAGCATCGGCTTCAGCAGGTTGGCCGCGTCGACCGCGCCTTCGGCGGCGCCGGCACCGACGATCGTGTGCAGCTCGTCGAGGAAGAGGACTATCTGCCCCTCGGCGTCCTGCACCTCGGTCAGGACCGCTTTCAGCCGCTCCTCGAACTCGCCGCGGTATTTCGATCCGGCCAGCAGCGAGCCGATGTCGAGCGCGATCACCCGCCGGTCGCGCAGGCTCTCGGGCACGTCGCCGGCGACGATCCGCTGCGCCAGCCCCTCGACGATCGCCGTCTTGCCGACGCCCGGGTCGCCGATCAGCACCGGGTTGTTCTTCGTGCGGCGGGAGAGGACCTGGATCACGCGGCGAATCTCCTCGTCGCGGCCGATCACGGGGTCGAGCTTTCCCGACTCCGCCTCGGCGGTCAGGTCGCGGCCGAATTTCTCCAGCGCCTGGACGCTGTCCTCGGGACTGGGCGAGGTGACCTTGTGCGGGCCGCGAACCTCGGCCACGGCCTTCTCCAGCGAGGCGCGGTCGGGAAGCAGGTCGGAGACGCCGGAGCCGGACTCGGTGAGGGCGAGCAGGATGTGCTCGGTGGAGATGTACTCGTCGCCCATCGAGGCCATTTCCTTCTCGGCCCGCTGCAGCACCGCGACGAAGGCGGAGGCGGGGCGCACCTCCGCGGTCTCGCCCAGCTTCGGCAGCTCCTCGACCGCGGCCACCGCGCGGGCGGCGATCGCATTCGGGTCGGCGCCGAGCTTCTGCAGGATCGGCGCCACCAGCCCGTCCTGCTGGCGGAGCAGGGCCACCAGCAGGTGGGCGGGGGTCACCTCGGAGTTGCGCCGCTCGGCGGCCAGGGCCTGCGCGGCCGCGACCGCTTCCTGGGACTTGACGGTGAACCTATCCGGCTGCATCTACGACCTTCCCTTCCAGTTCGGCGAGCCTACGCTCCAGCATCAGCACCTTCTCGACCCCGGCCAGGTTCAGACCTTCGGCGGTCAACTGCTGGATCCGCCGCAGAAGCGCGACGTCGCGCTGTGAGAAGAGGCGGGTGTTCTTGGGCGAGCGCTTGGGGTGGATCAGGCCCCGCGCCTCGTACATGCGCAGAGTCTGCGGGTGCATGTGGGCGAGCTCGGCGGCGACCGAGATCATGAAGACGCCGCGATCGGAGTCGATCGAGACGTCGACGCGTTCGCGCCGTATCGCGCTCATCGGGCGCCCGCCTTGCGCAGGAGGTCGGCGCGCGGGTCGGATCCGTTGAAGGCCTCGGCGAGCTTGGCGGCCGCCTCCTCCTGCTCGGGGGTCAGCTCCTCGGGCATCTCGATCTCCAGCCGGTAGCGGATGTCGCCCTTGCCGCTGCCGCGCGCTTTCGCCGCGCCCTCGCCGCGCAGCCGCTGGATCGAGCCGTGCCTGGTCCCGGGCCCGACCTTGATCTTCTTCGTCCCCTCCAGCGTCGGCACCTCGATCGTCGCCCCGCTCAGCGCCTCGGAGATCGTGATCGGCACCGTCACCTCGAGGTTGCCGCCGTCGAGTCGCTTGAAGACGGGTGAGCTGGCGACGCGGGTGACGACGAAGAGGTCTCCGGGCGGGCCGCCTCGCTGACCCGCCTCGCCCTTGCCGGCGAGCCTGATCCGCGCCCCGTCCCTGACGCCGGCGGGGATCTTCACCTTGTAGCGCTTGGTCTGCTGGGTCAGGCCGGAGCCGCCGCAGGTGGGGCAGGGGTTCTCGATCACCTGGCCGGCGCCGCCGCACTGCGGGCAGGGCTGGCTGATCGAGAAGAAGCCCTGGCTCTGGGCGTCGATGCCGCGCCCTTCGCAGCGCGGGCAGGTGACCGGGACGGTGCCCGGCTTGGCGCCGCTGCCGTGGCAGGTCGGGCAGCGTTCGGCCTTCGGCACGGTGACCTGCACCTGCGCCCCGTTGACCGCCTGGTCGAAGCTGAGGGCGATCTCGGTTTCGAGATCGCGGCCGCGAACCTGCTGCGCCTGGGCCCGCCCACCGCCCCGACTGAAGAGGTTGGAGAAGATGTCGCCGACGTCGAAGCCGCCGGCCTGCGCCCCGCCCGGCCCGAAAGGCCCGCCGGGCCCGCCCCCGCCGAAGCCGCCGAACATCCCCCCGCCGGAGTCGTACTCCTTTCGCTTCTCCGGATCGGAGAGCGTGTCGTAGGCCCCCTGGATCTCCTTGAACTTCTCCTCCGCCTTGGGATCGTCGGGATTGCGGTCAGGGTGGTACTTGCGCACCAGCTTGCGGTGCGCCTTCTTGATCTCCTCCTCGGAGGCTCCCTTGGCTACGCCAAGCGTCTTGTAGAGGTCGTCGGCCATGCCCCCCTACGCGCTCACCACCACACGAGCCGGCCGGATCAGCTGCTCGTCGACACGGATGCCCTTTTGCATGGTCTCGACGACCACGCCCGCTTCGGTGCCCTCGACCGGAATCTTCTGCAGCGCCTCGTGTACTTGGGGGTCGAACTTCTCTCCGGCGGGGTCGATCGACTCGATCCCAGCTCGCGAAAGGGTCTCCCGCACTCCCTTGTAGACAAGCAGCACTCCGTGGGCGAATCCGTCCTCCAGCTCTGCGGTATCGGGGTCGATGCCTTCGGATGCGAGGGCGCGTTCGAGATTTTCGGCTGCGTCGATCAAAGCCTCGGCGACCGAGGCCTTGCCACGGATCGAGGCCGCCTGCACATCAGCAGCCATCCGCTTCCGGTAGTTCTCGAAGTCGGCCTTGGTCCGCTTTGCGAGGTCCAGGTACTCGTCTCGCTCCCGCTGTGTGTCAGCCAACAGGGCATCGAGGTCCGTCTCAACCTGCTCCGCCTCTCCGACAGGACCCGCGGGCCGAGGCTCGTCACTCATTTCTCGTCGCCCTCATCGACCACCTCAGCGTCGACGACCTCCTCCTCATCTGAGGAATCGCCGCCCTCCGCAGAAGAACCGTCAGCCGAAGCCGCCGCCTGCTCAGCCTGCGCCGCTTCGTAGATCTTCTGCGACACCGGCTGGAAGGCAGCAGTGAGCGCCTCCGTCTTCGAGTTGATCTCCTCGACGCTCTCGGACTCGAGTGCGTCGCGGACCTCCCTGATCGCCGCCTCGATCGTCTCCTTGTCGGATGCCTCGACCTTGTCGCCCAGCTCCTCGAGCTGCTTCTCGGACTGGTAGGCAGCGTTCTCGGCGAGGTTGCGCGCCTCGGCCAGCTCGCGCTGTTTGGCGTCCTCCTCGGCGTGGGACTCCGCGTCGGAGACCATGCTCTGGATCTCCTCGTCGGAAAGCCCCGAGCCCGATTTGATCTCGATTTTCTGCTCCTTCTGGGTGCCGAGGTCCTTCGCCGTGACGTGGATGATCCCGTTGGCGTCGATGTCGAAGGTGACCTCGATCTGCGGCAGCCCGCGCGGCGCCGGCGGGATGCCGGTGAGCTGGAACTTGCCCAGGCTCTTGTTGCCGGCGGCCATCTCGCGCTCGCCCTGCAGCACGTGGATCTCGACCGAGGGCTGGTTGTCGTCGGCGGTCGAGAAGGTCTCCGACTTCTTCGTCGGGATCGTCGTGTTGCGCTCGATCAGCTTCGTCATCACGCCGCCTTTGGTCTCGATGCCGAGAGTCAGCGGGGTGACGTCGAGCAGCAGCACGTCCTTGACGTCGCCGGCCAGCACCCCGGCCTGGATCGCGGCGCCGACGGCGACGACCTCGTCGGGGTTGACCCCCTGGTGGGGGTCCTTGCCGGTCAGCTCCTTGACCCGCTCGCGCACCGCGGGCATCCGGGTCATGCCGCCGACGAGGACGACGTGGTCGATCTCGGTGCCGGCGTCGCCGAGCGCCCGTTTGACCGGGCCGACGACGCGCTCGAGCAACTCGCCGGTCAGCTCGTTCAGCTTCGAGCGCGAGAGCTTCATGTCGAGGTGCTTGGGCTGGCCCTCGACCGCGGTGATGAAGGGCAGGTTGATCTGCGTCTCCTGCGCCGAGGAGAGCTCTATCTTCGCCTTCTCTGCCGCCTCGTAGAGCCGCTGCAGCGAGTTCTTGTCGGCGGCGAGGTCGACGCCCTGGTCGCGTTTGAACTCGGCGACCAGCCACTCGACGATCGCCTTGTCCCAGTTGTCGCCGCCGAGGTGGTTGTCGCCGGCGGTCGCCTTCACCTCGAAGACCCCGTCGCCGATTTCCAGCACCGAGACGTCGAAGGTGCCGCCGCCGAGGTCGAAGACGAGGATCGTGTGGTCGGCGGTCTCCTTGTCGAGCCCGTAGGCGAGCGAGGCCGCCGTCGGCTCGTTGATGATCCGCTTGACGTCGAGCCCCGCGATCTTGCCGGCGTCCTTGGTCGCCTGGCGCTGGTCGTCGTTGAAGTAGGCGGGGACGGTGATCACGGCGCTGTCGACCGTCTCGCCCAGCTTCGCTTCGGCGTCGGCCCTCAGCTTCTGCAGGATCATCGCGCTGATCTCCGGCGGGCTGTACTGCTTGCCGCGCACGTCGACCCGCACGTCTCCGTTGGGACCGGCCTCGACCTCGTAGGGGACGATCGTCTCCTCCTCTTTGACTTCGGCCTCCTTGCGGCCCATGAAGCGCTTGATCGAGAAGATCGTGTTCTCCGGGTTCATCACCGCCTGGCGCTTTGCCACGGTGCCGACCAGCCGGTCGCCGGACTCGGTGAAGGCGACCACCGAGGGGGTCGTGCGCCCGCCCTCCGAGTTCTCCAGCACAGTAGGCTCGCCGCCCTCCAGCACGGCGACGCAGGAGTTGGTCGTGCCCAGGTCGATCCCGATCGTCTTACCCACTATCAAGTACCTCCAGCTCTAGTTCGGTCTGCAAAAAATCTAAGCGCCAGTATGGCAGATTCCTGAAGCGACGCAACCTTTGCCACGTATAGTGGGTTTGCGGTTAGTGGAGGCGCCTCGACGAATTCGGCCCCGGTGACGGCGGTCGCGACGAAGAGGAGACATCTTGAATCACCCGCCTGCAGCGATCCGGCGAACAGCGGTTCTGCTCGCGCTTGCCGCCGCCCTGATCCTTGCCCTGCTCCCGGCCTCCGCCGGCGCGCGGGCCAACGACGACCACCCGTCCGGCCATGAGAAGAACGGCAAGGCCAAGGGGCATGGCAAAGGCAAGAGCCAGAGCAAGCCCAAGCAGGTCAACGCGATGACCCGCAACCTCTACCTCGGCGCCGACCTGACGCCGGCGATCACGGCGTCCGGCCTCACCGCCTTCACCGAAGCGACCGGGCAGATCCTGCGAGAAGTGACGGCCAACAGCTTCCCCACCCGGGCCAGGGGACTCGCCCAGGAGATCCTCAAGAAGGAGCCCGACATCGTCGGACTGCAGGAGGTCGCCCTCTGGCGCACCGGTCCGCCGAGCCTCGAAGTCTTCCTCAACACCGGCGCCAGCCCGACTGCCACGACCGTCCGCTATGACTACCTCTCCGAACTGCTCGCCCAGCTCAACAAGGGCAAAGGCAAGCCCCAGTACCGGGTCGCGGTCTCCCAGGACGAGTTCGACTTCGAAGCCCCCGCCAACGAGAACGGCGTCCCCGGCGACGGGCCAAACGGGGCGATCCCCAACGCGGAGATCAACGGTCGCCTGACGATGCGCGACGTGATCCTGGTCCGGGGCGGCGCCGGCGTCACCTTCAAGCGCCCGCGGGCGGGCCACTTCGCCAGCCTGCTGACGGTGACGGTCTCAGGGGTCAACCTCCAGGTGACGCGCGGCTGGACCTCGATCGACGCCAAGGTTCGCGGCAGTCACGAATTCCGCTTCGTCAACACCCACCTCGAGGCCTTCGACGACGCCGGTCAGGTGCCGAGCATCCGCGCGCTGCAGGCCGGGGAACTGGTCGCCCCGGGCGGGCCGGCGACGAGCAAGCTGCCGGTCGTCCTGCTCGGCGACCTCAACTCCGACGACGACACGGTCGAACCGGGCGACCAGCAGGCCTACCGCACCCTGCTCGGCGCGGGAATGCGCGAGCGCAGCACGAACGACCCGCTGAGCTGCTGCCTCAAGTCGAGCCTGCTGGCCGAGGGCGCGGGCGGCTCGGTCGCCGACTTCGACCACCAGGTCGACCACGTGATGACCCGCGACCCGAAGGAGATCAAGCTGAAGGCCTCCTCGGTCACCGGCCGAGCCCCGGTCAACGGCTTCTGGGACTCAGATCACGCCGGCCTTTACAGCGCCCTGCTGTTCAAGCACTGACGAGACGGTCCGCGGGCGGGGTTAACCCTCGCCCGCGGTGTTCGCCACGAATTCGGCGACTTCCTCGGACTGCTGCTCGTTGAGGATGCCGCCGGGCATCCGGCCCAGCGTGGTGCTGCTGTCGACGCCCTCTTCGATCGCGTTGAGGACGCGTCCTTCGGTCGCCTCGATCGTCGATTCCGCGGTCGGCCCTTCGGGCAGGCCGGCCGGGGCCAGCAGTTCGTCGAGGTCGGGGCCGTAGTTGCCGTTGGTGCCGGCCGCGTAGAGCGTGTGGCACGTGCCGCAGTTGATCTGGAAGAGGGTCTGGCCGCTCTCGAGGTCGGAGGGCACCTTCTGGGCGCCCCGCGCGGCGTCGCCGTCCGAGCGGAAGACGAGCCAGGGGATCAGGACCGCGAGGACGAGGACCAGCAGACCGAAGGAGATGAAGGTCTTCTTGCTCATTTGCGCCCGGCACGGTACCAGGGACACATTCGGCGAAGCTCGCACTCCCCGCAGCGCGGTTTGGGGCGGCAGAGGACCCGCCCGTGACGGATCAGGTTCATGTGCAGCTCATAGGCGTCCTCGGGGCCGACGATCGCCAGCATCTCGTCGTGGGCTCGCTCGAAGGAGGCCTTCTCGGGAAAGAGGCCGAGGCGCCCTCCGACCCGGTGGACGTGGACGTCGACCGGGATCTCGGGGATGCCCCAGGTGAAGATCAGCACGCACGCCGCTGTTTTCCGTCCCACCCCCGGCAGCGAGAGCAGGAACTCGAGCGACTCCTCGCGGGGCGCCGTCTCGGTCCAGTCGAGGTCGGGGGGATCGCCGAGTCGCTCGAGGATTTCCTGGATCCGCGGCGCCTTCGACCTTCCCAGCCCCCCTGGCCTGATCGCTTCCTCGACCTCGGAGACCGGCGCGTCGCGCACTTCCTCCCAGGTGGGGAACCGCTCCCGCAGCGCCGCAAACGCCCGATCCCGGTTGCGGTCGTTCGTGTGCTGCGACAGCACCGTCTTCACCAGCTCGGCGATCGGGTGGCCGTGCGGTTCGTTGACCGGCTGCCCGTACATCTCGCGCAACCGGTCCCGGACCGCCCGCACCCGCCGCTTCGGAGGTCGCTTCCAGGGCATCGCCTGACCCTATTCAGGCAGGCGGCCATAGGGTTCGCGTTCGTGGCGCATGCGATCGAAGAGCTCGAGCTTGTGGTCGATGGGACGCGGGTCTTCTATCGGCGCGTGCCCGGGGACGGGACCCCCGTCGTCTACTGCCACGGGAACCCGACGCATAGCGAGGACTGGCTTCCGTTCCTGGAGCGGGGAGGCCCGGCTGTGGCGATCGACATGCCGGGGTGGGGGAGGTCGGACAAGCCCCACCCGCGGTCGTTCGACTACTCGATGTTCGGGCTCTCGGCGTTTCTCGAGAAGTGCCTGGACGAGCTGGGGGTGACCCGGCGCAAACTGGTCGTGCACGACTGGGGGGCGCTGGCGCTGATCGGCGCGCAGCGGCGGCCGGAGCTGATCGAGAAGCTGGTCGCGATCGACGCCGTGCCGCTGCTGCCCGGTTACCGCTGGCACTGGGTTGCCCAGGTCTGGCGTCGCCGCCCCTGGGGCGAGCTCGCCAACGCGACCACGACGCGATGGGGAATGGAGCGGACCATGCGCCAGGCCCGCGGCGACCGCGGCCCGATGCCTCCCGAGTTCGTCGACATGGTCTGGCGCGGCTGGGACCGCGGGACCCAAAGAGCCATCCTGGCCCTCTACCGCCACGCCAACCCCGACCGCCTGGCCCTGGCCGGCAAGGATCTCAACAAGCTCACCTGCCCCGCCCAGATCGTCTGGGGCGACCGAGACATCTACCTCCCAACCCGCTTCGCAGAGGCATACGCCCAGTCCCTCCCAAGCTCCCAGCTGAAGGTCGTCCCCGGAGCCGGCCACTGGCCCTGGCTCGAGCAACCAAAGCTCGTCGACGAGATCCTGGAATTCGTCGCCTAAGGGCGTTCCAACCACCGTCCGTTAACCGACGATTTACAATTGCCCGATGTCTCGTGCCTTCGCTGCCGTCACGGCGAAACTGCCCCAGGGCTGGGGCGACCTGGGCCGCCAGATCGGCCTGCTCGTGCTCGTCGACCTCGTCTACGAGACGGCCCGCGGGATCGCCGAGGGGCAACACGGCCCCGCCTTCGCCCACGGCCAGGCGATCATCGACCTCGAGCGCGGCACGCACACCTTCTTCGAGCCGGCGATGCAGGAATTCTTCCTGCAGGCCAACTGGCTGATCGACTTCGCCAACCAGGTCTACATGAACAGCCAGTTCGCGGTCGTGCTCGGCTTCTTCTTCTGGGTCTACTTCTTCCGCAACGACGCCTATTACTTCATCCGCAACATGTTCATCGTCTCGATGGGGCTGGCCGTGGTCGGCTACACGCTCTACCCGACCGCGCCGCCGCGGCTCTTCCCCCAGTACGGCTTCGTCGACACGATCAACAGCTTCTCCAGCGTCAACCACGACTCCGCCCTGGTCAAAATCTTCATCAACCCATATGCGGCGGTGCCCAGCATGCATTGCGCCTTCGCGGCGATGATCGGCTTCAGCGGGGCGAGGCTGGCGCGGCACAGGGCTACGCGTGCCTTCTGGATCGCCTGGCCGCTGCTGGTCGCCTGGGTCGTCATCGTCACCGGCAACCACTACTGGGCCGATATCGCGCTTGGCTGGATGGTCGCCGCCACGTCAGCTGTGGTTGCCCACCGGCTGCTGGCTCGAGCCCGCCCGCACGCCTGGGCCTGGCGCTATGAACCCGCCACCCGGGAGGCGGAGGCCTGACTTTCAGGTCCCGCGCCCGGTAGCCTCACCCCCCGATGCAATCTTCGGCGCCTCCGAAGGCGCCTGGCGAGCGCCGCAACGGCCGCCAGGCCCGCAACGGCCAGGAGCTTCGTGCCTATGCACGCGATCGGCTGATCGAGTCGCGGCTGACCCCGAACGCGATCTCGGTCGCCGGCCTGATCGGCAACCTCGTCGCCGCCGCCCTGGTCACCCAGCGCCTCTTCTTCCTTGCCGGCATCGCTTTCGTCGTCGGCTCGGTGATGGACACGCTCGACGGCCGCTACTCGCGGATGTCGGGCAAGGGGACGCTGTTCGGCGCCTTCCTCGACTCGACCCTGGACCGGATCGAGGAGGGGGTCGTGCTGGCCGCGGTCGCCGGCTACTTTGCCGCGACCGGACAGGATTTCGCCGCCGCGATGTGCGTGGTCGCCGTGCTCGGCTCGCTGATGGTCTCCTACACGCGTGCTCGCGCGGAGGCGCTCGGGGTCGAGTGCAAGGTGGGATTGGCCACGCGACCGGTGCGGGTAGTCATACTCTCCATCGGCTTGGTCTTCGCCAAGGGAGCCGGGATCGGCGACTTCGAGCTTCTGGCCCCGGCGGTCTACCTGATCGCGGTGCTGACCATCGTCACGACGATCCAGCGCGTATGGCACGTCCGAAACCAGCTTTCAAACGAGGCCGCAGGCCCCACAGATCTGTAACCAGCTCCGGGTAAAGGTGTCCCTTGCGACCTAGCCCGATCGAGGAAGGACTTCGAATTTCATGAGTGAGAGCAACGGAGCATCTGGCAGCAACGGCGCCGCCCGCACGGACGAGAAGGTCCGCGTCGCGATCGTCGGCGTCGGCAACTGCGCCAACTCCTTCATCCAGGGCGTCCAGTACTACAAGGACGCCGATCCCAGCGACGAAGTGCCCGGTCTGATGCACGTCGACCTGGGCGGCTACCACGTCCGCGACGTCGAGTTCGTCGCCGCCTTCGACATCGACTCCGAGAAGGTCGGCAAAGACCTCTCCGAGGCGATCTGGTCGGGCCAGAACGACACGATCAAGTTCGCCGAGGTGCCCAGCCTTGGCGTCAAGGTCGAGCGCGGGATGACCCTCGACGGCCTCGGCAAGTACCTCAAGCAGAAGATCACGAAAGCCCCGGGCGAAACCGCCGACGTCGTCGGCATCCTCAAGGAGACCAGGGCCGACGTTCTGGTCTGCTACCTGCCGGTTGGCTCTGAGGACGCGACCAAGTGGTACGTCGAGCAGGCGCTCAAGGCCGGTGTCGGCTTCGTCAACTGCCTCCCCGTCTTCATCGCCCGCGAGGACTACTGGGACAAGCGCTTCGAGGAGGCCGGACTGCCGATCATCGGCGACGACATCAAGTCCCAGGTCGGGGCGACGATCGTCCATCGCCAGCTCGCCCGCCTCTTCCACGACCGCGGCGTGCGCATGGAGCGCACCTCGCAGCTCAACGTCGGCGGCAACATGGATTTCTTCAACATGCTCGAGCGCGAGCGCCTCGACTCGAAGAAGATCTCCAAGACCAACGCGGTCACCTCGATCATGGGCCACGAGCTGCCCGAGGAGGACGTCCACGTCGGCCCCTCCGACTACGTCGCCTGGCTCACCGACCGCAAGTGGGCGCACATCCGCCTCGAGGGCAAAGCCTTCGGCGACGTGCCGCTCAACGTCGAGCTGAAGCTCGAGGTCTGGGACTCGCCCAACTCGGCCGGGGTCGTGATCGACGCGGTGCGGCTGATCAAGCTGGCGCTCAACAACGGCATCGCCGGCCAGCTCGACGGGCCCTCCAGCTACCTGATGAAGTCGCCGCACTCCCAGCGCCCAGACGACGAGGCGCGCGAGCGGACCGAGGAGTTCATCGCGGCCAACGCGCGCGGCAAGGCGGCTGGCGCCGAGGCCCCCGACGCGGCGACGAAGACCGAGGCCTAGGCAAGAGCCCGCGCAGGCGGGCTCTTATGCTGCCCCTACGTGTCGGCTGAGCGCCTCTCGATAGTCCAGGTCACGCCTTACCGGCGGGGCACCGAAAACCCGGTCAACCAGTTCATCGAGCGCGTCTCGGAGGAGCTGGAGGGCCGCGGCCACCGGGTCCGGATCGCCGGCATCGGCGACCAGGTCAAAAAGCTGCTGCGCGGCACGCCGTCGGATGTCGTCCACGTCCACGAGCCCTTCGCCCCCCGCGTCTCCTCCTCGGCGCTGAGGTATTCCTCCGCGCTCAACGTCGCCACCTTCCATGCGCCGCAGGAGCGGGTGCTCTCGACCCAGGTCGCGAGGCCGCTGGTCGAGATCTTCTTCGGCCGCCTCGACGCGCGCACCGTGACCACGCCCGAGACGGGAGAGCTGCTGGAGCGCTACTTCCCCGCCTCCTACGAGCTGCTGGAGCCGGGCGGTCCCGACCGCGACTGGTCGCTGGTCGCCGCTGAGCTGGAGGCGATCTACCTGCGCCTGGCGGCGCGCCGCCACGACCCCGCCGGCGACCCCGAGGTGCGTCGCCGCATCGCCAGGCGCCCGCTGATCGAGGTCGACCTGCACATGCACACCGATCACTCGCCCGACTGCGCGACGCCGGTCGAGGTGCTGCTGGAGACCGCCCGCGACCGCGGTCTCGGCGCGATCGCGATCACCGACCACAACGAGGTCTCCGGTGCCCTGGAGGCGCGCAGGATCGCCGAGGGCATGGACGACCTGAAGGTGATCGTCGCCGAGGAGGTGAAGACCGCCGAGCAGGGCGAGGTGATCGGCCTCTTCCTCGAGGAGAAGATCCCGCGCGGGATGACGATGGCGGAGACGATCGCCGCGATCCGCGAGCAGGGCGGGCTCGTCTACGTCCCCCACCCCTTCGACCGCTTCCACTCGGTGCCCGACTACGAGCACCTGCTCGACATCGTCGAGGAGATCGACATCCTCGAGGTCTTCAACCCGCGGGTGGCGCTGACCGCCTTCAACGAGGAGGCCGAACGCTTTGCCCGCAAGTACCGGATCGTCCCCGGCGCCGGCTCCGACAGCCACGTCGCCCAGGGACTGGGCAGCGTGCGGATCCGCATCCACGACTTCGACGGGCCGGCGGAGTTCCTCGAGGCGATGCGCGACGCCGACATCACGCGCAAGCACAAGAACCTGGTCTACGTGCAGACGCTGAAGCTGTTGCAGACGGCGGGCCGGCCGAAGGCACCGAAACGCAGTGTTCCCGACGCCAAGCCTGTCCGGGGCGGGCAGCCGCGCAAGAGGCGTCAGGCGAGCAAGAGCTGATGCAGGCGAGCCGCGCGAGAGGAGCCGAGCGCGGTTCGTCAAAGAAGGCGCCGAGCATGCCGGCGACCGACGACGAGATCAAGGAGAAGTACCTCGAGCGCGCGATCCGCGAGCTCAACCACCTGACCCACGAGCTTCAGGCCTGCCCCCACTGCCCGCGCGGCAAGCTGATGCCGGTGCTCGGCTCCGGTCATCCGCAGGCGGACGTCTTCATGCTCAAGCAGGCCCCGGCCGCGGCGGAGATCGAAGAGGGCGTCGCCTTCTACGGCCGGGCCGGCAACGCGCTGATGAAGAGCTTCAAGCGGCTTGGCATCGATCCCCTCGTCGTCTACGGCACCCTCTGCGTCAAGTGCCCGACGGCGGAGCCCGACCTCGCCGCGCCGGAGTGCATGCACCGCGTGGTCGAGGAGATCGCGATCGTGCAGCCGAAGATCGTCGTCGTCATGGGCGAACCCGCGCTGCGGGTGCTCAACAGCCTCGACGTCCCGCTCAGCCGCCCGATCGAGCCGCTCGAGGGCGAGATCCAGGCCTTCACCCCGACCGTCGACGCTCTCTACACGCCTGATATCGACGACTCGCTGGATGAAGAGGGTGCCAAGGCCCGCTTCTGGCGCTCTTTCAAGACCTTGGGCGACTGGTACGAGGACCTGCCGCCGTACTGACGACGGCTGAACGATTGACCCACGCATACGGGGGTCAATCGATCACCGAAGCCGGGGCGTGGCCGTCGGCGTGGTTGGTCTCTAGGACCTTTTCCGCTGTGCTCTTCGGGGAGAGGAAGCGGTCGATTGCGGCCAGGGCCAGCGCCGAGACGACGAAGGTCAGGTGGATGATCGTCTGCCAGAGCATCGTGTCGGAGGAGGTGTTGGCGGCGTTGATGAAGGTCTGCAGGAGGTGGATCGAGGAGATTCCGACGATCGCCATCGCCAGCTTCACCTTGAGCACGTTGGCGTTGACGTGCGAGAGCCACTCGGGCTGGTCGGGGTGGTTCTTGAGGTTGATCCGGGAGACGAAGGTCTCGTAGCCGCCGATGATGACCATGATCAGGAGGTTGGCGATCATCACCACGTCGACCAGTCCGAGGACCAGCAGCATCACCTCGTTCTCGCTCAGGTGTCCGGCGTCGGTGACCAGGTGCCAGAGCTCCTGCATGAAGCGCCAGACGTAGACGCCCTGGGCGGCGATCAGCCCCAGGTAGAGGGGCGCCTGCAGCCAGCGGCTGATGAAGATCGTGCTGCCGACGGTGCGGGCCAGCGGTCTGTCTATTCGGGCTTCGGCGGCGATGGGCCGCGCATCCTAGCTATCCCACCCTTAGGGAAACCTAAGCCGGGTCGCTCAGGGCGCCGCGGACTCGGCGACGGCGGCCATCGCGTCGATCCTGGCGCTGGCCAGGCCCCTGACCACGACCGTGTCGAGCGCCTCGTAGGCGCACAGCCGGGACTGGGCCTCGTCGGCGTCCGCCGCCGCGACGCCGACGGTGCCCTCGGGCTCCTCGAGGCGGTCGAAGTGGTTGCGATAGCCGGCGTGGAGGTCGCGGTAGAAGGACTCCTCCTTGGCCAGGCGCTCGGCGGCGTCGGGGCCGACGGCGGTGCGGACGTAGCCGAAGACCGGTGGGGTGGGGCGACCTGCGTCCTGGGCGCCGGCCTCGACCTTCTGGCGGGCGCCGGCGGCGAACCCGGGGGTCATCCAGTTGAAGAAGGCGCCGTCGTAGTCCGAGCCGGCGAGAGCGCACATCCTCGGTCCCATCGCGGCGAGGACGAGGCGGACGCCGGGCAGCTTCTCGCGCAGCTCGGGGAGCGCCTCGCGCATCCGGGTCAAGGGCTTCTCGGCGAAGCCGGCACCGACGCCGAGCCAGAGCCGGGACGGGTCGAGGCCCAATCGACCGACGTCGGCGGCGATCGTCTCGGGCGGGGTGCGGTCGAGCGCGATCACGGCGACGCCGAGTTCGAGGCCGGGTGCCGCAGCGCCGAACTCCGCCAGCGTCTCCAGTCCTTTGGCGCCGGGATGGTCGTTGGACCACATCGATCCGTAGCCGAGCTCCGCGCAGCGCTGGGCCAGCGGACGGGCCACCTCGGGATCGAGCCCGGCGGCCACTCCGAAGCCTCTGCTCTTTCCGTTGCTCACGACGTCGAAGCCTATTGCCTGAGTTTTGAGCGAAAGTCGTGACGCTTTTCTAATCCCAGCTCAACCACAGACAACAAGTTTCAACCTAGCCTGACATCATGGAGGCAATGCCGCAGGAATGGACAGAGGGAAGACTCGATGAACTGAGCAGGAAGGTCGACCTCGGATTCGAGAAGGTCGATCAGCGCTTTGCCAAGGTTGAGTCCGAA
This sequence comes from uncultured Solirubrobacterales bacterium, assembly GCA_963801245.1. Classification (GTDB taxonomy): domain Bacteria; phylum Actinomycetota; class Thermoleophilia; order Solirubrobacterales; family 70-9; genus VRUE01. The sequence continues at coordinate 768,470 of CAWDEA010000002.1, read as the reverse complement.
ATCGGCGCCCTTCGGCTGGAGATGAGGACTGAATTCACGGCGCTGCGTACCGAGATGAAAGATGAGTTCACGGCGTTGCGTACCGAGATGAAAGATGGCTTCAATGGGGTGAGCGATCGCTTCAATGGGGTGAACGATGGCTTCAAAGGCGTGAACGATCGCTTCAATGGGGTGAACGATGGCCTCGAACGGGTGAACGACCGCATCGACAGCGTCCAGCGCACGATGATGCTCGGCTTCGTCACCCTGACCGGCGGAATCCTCGCCGGCTTTGCCGCGATCTGCACCCTGATCGCGACGACGGTCTAGTTTGGCTCACCTCTCCAGCAGCGCCACGCACTCGATGTGCGGGGTCTGCGGGAACATGTCGACGGGTTTGACCCGCTTCAGGGTGTAGCCGGCCTCGACCATCTGGGCCGCGTTCGGCGCCAGGGTGGTCGGGTTGCAGGAGACGTAGACGACCTTCTTTGCCTCGCACTCGAGCACCCGGCGGACGATCTTCTGCGAGAGGCCGGCCCGGGGCGGGTCGATCACGACCACGTCGGGCTTGCCCGCCTTCTCGATCAGCGGCCGGACGCCGGTGCGGGCGCTGCCGGCCATGAAGTGGGCGTTCTCGATCCCGTTCAGCGCGGCGTTGCGCTCCGCGTCGGCGATTGCCTCGGGGACGATCTCCAGGCCCCAGACCTCGCCGGCCCGCTTGGCCATCGTCAGCCCGATCGTGCCGATCCCGCAGTAGAGGTCGAAGAGCCGCTCGCTGCCGCTCAGGCCCGCGTACTCGGCGGCGACCGCGTAGAGCCGCTCGGCCATCTCGGTGTTGGTCTGGAAGAAGGCGCCGTGGGACATCTCCAGGCGCAGGCCGCAGAGCTCCTCGCGCAGGCGCTCCTCGCCGAGGACACCGGTCGGCCCGTCGGTCCCTCCCGAGTCGCCCTCGATCGCCGTGTGAAGGTCGACCGGGGGTTTCGGGAAGCGGGCCGCCGAGGTCACCAGCCGGGTCTGGATCTGACCCGTGCGCCAGCCCTCGCGGACGACCAGGTTGCGCAGCACTCCGGTCCGCTCGCGCCCGTCGTAGGCGGGGACCGATTCCAGCCGCGCCCACTCGCGCACCTCGTTGCGCGCCGCGTTGCCACGCTCGGAGGCGAGCAGGCAGTCCTCGACGTCGACGACGAGGTCCCAGCGGCCGCGGGCGTGGAAGCCGAGGATCGGTTCGCCGTCGCGCTCGCCGAAGGAGTACTCGAGCTTGTTGCGGTAGCGCCACTGTTCGACCGCCGGCTCGATCTGCTCCAGCTCGAAGCCGTCGAGGCCGCCGATGCGCCGCAGCGCCTCGTCCACCTGGTCGCGCTTGCTGGCGAGCTGCCGCTCGTAGGCGAGGCCCTGCCACGGTGCCCCCGGGCAGGGCTCGCCGTCGTGGCTGCAGCTGTCGGCGATCCGCTCGGCACCCGGCCTCAGCAGCTCGACCGTGCGCGCCTCGGCGAAGCGCTTCTTTGCTTTCGTGATCTCGACCCGTACCCGGTCCCCGGGCAGCGCCCCGGCGACGAAGACGACGAGCCCCTCAGAGCGCGCCACCCCCCGCCCGCCGAAGGCAAGCGAGTCGATCTCGACCTCGAGCTGCTCTCCGCGATGCCGGCGAGCCGCCGGCATCTCACCGGTGGCCTGGCTCACCTAGCCAAGTTTCTTGCGCGCGCGGCGCGCCGCCTGTGTGGCCTGTTTGCGCACCGGCTCGGCACGGCCGCCGACCTCTTTGCGCGCCTGTTTGACCAGCCGTTCGAGTTCTTTCAGCAGCGAGTCGGTCTGCCGCCGTCCCTTTTTGACCAGGTCGGAGAGCATTTTCTCGGCGTCGCCACGGGTCATGCGGCCGCGTTTGACCGCGTCGTCGACGACCTCCTGGAGCCGATCGCGGCTCAGGGTGACGCTGCGCTCGAGGCTCTCGCGGAACTGCTCGACGCTCTTGTCGAGCCCCGCCGTCGCCGCGCTGCCACGGGTCGCCGCCTTTTTCGCAGTTTTGGCTTTCGCCTTCTTGGCCGCGGGTTTCTTCTTCGCGGCGGCTTTTTTCGGAGCTTTCTTGGCGCGCGCGCCGGCTTTCGTCTTTTTCGCAGTTTTGCCGGTGGTCTGTTTTTTCGCGGCCATGGTCTCTTGCCTCCTGGTGGGGTTGCCGGGGGTCTTCCCGGTTGACTATCTCATCCCTGCCGGCTTCGGTGGTCCGGGATTACCCGCATTCGAAGCCGGCCTGGACGGGAGCGTGGTCGGAAAGGCGCAGCGCCAGGCGTCCTCGCGGCAGCTCCCGGCGCTCGGGAGGCCAGGCTGCCGGCGCCTCGGCGACCCTCATCCCGCGCGAGAGCAGGTGGTCGATCGCCCGCGGCCCGGTCGGCCCGGCGAGGCCGAAGCGCTCGCGCAGCACGTCGAAGACGCCCGGATCCTCGCCGGGCCGCAGGTTGAGGTCGCCGCCGAAGAGGAGCGGCGCCTCGCCGGCCCACTCCGCGCTGCGCTCCGCCGCCTTCAGGACGTCCTCGGCGGCCAGCGCCGTCCGGTCGTTGGTCGCGTGCAGGTTCGCCACGCAGACGCCCGAGGAGGTGCGGGTGAAGGCCATCGCGCGGCGCTCGGGCCTGCCCTCGTGGATCGCCAGCTCGCGGCGCTCGACGATCTCACCCAGCGGCCCCTCCGCCCGCACCAGGGTCAGGTTCGAGCCGCCCTCGCCGGAGGCGATCAGGTCGGGGTTGATCTGGGCGGCGAGGGCGCGCAGCGCGCCGAGCGAGTTGCGCGAGGTGAGCACGCGGTGGGACTCGGCGGCGCAGGCACTCGCCAGGGGCGTGGCGAAGCGTGGTGGGCACTCCTGCAGCAGGGCGACGTCCCACCTGGCCCCAGCCAGCACCTGCCCGAACTCGGCCTCGAGGCCCCGGTTCACCTGTACGTGCGTCGCGCCCCGCTCCTCGACCCGCAGCAGGCGCGAGCGCCAGGTGAAGAGCGCGGGGTCGGGCGGGAAATCGCGCCCGTGGAACAGATTCCAGCTGACGGCGGTGAATTGCACCCACTTAGTATCCGGTGCTTGAAGAAGCGGGACTTCATCACAGGCGACGAGCTGGGCGCGTTCGAGCTCGGCAAGCTGCTCGACCGCGCGGCCGCGCTGAAAGCGGGGCGGAGGGACGGCTTCGGGGCCGACGCGCTCGCCGGGCGCAGCGTCGCCCTTGTCTTCGAGAAGCCCTCGACGCGGACGAGGATCTCCTTCGAGGTCGGCGTCGCCGAGCTGGGCGCCAACCCGGTCGTGCTGCGCGGCGACGAGCTGCAGCTCTCGCGCGGGGAGTCGATCGGCGACACCGCGCGGGTCCTCTCGCGCTACGTCGATGCGATCGCGATCCGCTCCGGCTCCCACGAGGCCGTCGCCGAGCTGGCGGATGCGGCCGAGGTGCCGGTGGTCAACGCGCTGACCCCGCTGCATCACCCCTGCCAGGCGCTCGCCGACCTGCTCACCCTGCGCGAGCGGTGTGGGGAGCTCTCCGGCCTGCGCCTCGCCTACGTCGGCGACGGCAACAACGTCGCCCGCTCCCTGGCGATCGCGGGGAGCTCGCCGGCGTCGAGGTCGTCGTCGCGGCGCCCCCCGGCTACCAGCTCGAGGAGGGCCATGGCGCGAAGCTGACCGGCGACCCGCGCGACGCGGCCGCCGGTGCCGACGCGATCTACACCGACGTCTGGGTCAGCATGGGCGACGAGGCCGAGGCCGAGCGCCGCCGGGCCGACCTCGCGCCCTTTCGCATCGACGCCGACCTGCTCGCGGCGGCCAAGGACGATGCCGTCGTCCTGCACTGCCTGCCGGCGCACCCCGGCGAGGAGATCAGCGCCGAGGTGCTCTACGGAGAGCGCTCCGCCGTCTGGGACCAGGCAGAGAACCGCCTGCACGCGCAGAAGGCGCTGCTGGAGATGCTGATCGCCGGCTGAGGTGTACCCCGAGCTCCACATCGGGCCCGTCACGCTCCAGACCTTCGGCCTGATGTTCGCCCTCGCCTTTCTCGCAGCGGGGGCGCTGATCTGGAAGCGGCTGGGGGAGATCGGCAAGCCGGTCGACTGGGCGTATGAGATGGGCTTCGCCGCGCTGATCGGCGGCATCGTCGGCTCGCGCGTCTACTTCGTCGTGCAGAACTACGACAGCGTCAGCGACGACCTGATCGGCAACCTCTTCTCCGGCTCGGGCCTGGTCTGGTACGGCGGAGCGATCGGCGGCGCCCTGGCGGTTCTGCTCTGGGCCTGGTACCGCGACTTCGTCGGCCTCGCACTGTTCGACCTGGCCGCGCCGGCGCTGGCGCTCGGCTACGCGATCGGCCGCTGCGGCTGCCAGCTCTCCGGCGACGGCGACTACGGCAAGGCCTGGGACGGCCCCTGGGCGATGGCCTATCCCGACGGCACGGTTCCGATCGAGGAAACCGTCCACCCGACCCCGGTCTACGAGACGCTGGCGATGGGCCTCGGCGCCTGGATGCTCTGGCAGCTGCGCGACCGCTTCCGCACCGGGATCCTCTTCGCGATCTACCTCCTCTACGCGGGTGTGGAGCGCTTCCTGATCGAGTTCCTGCGCCGCAACGACGATGCCGTTCTCGGGCTCACCACGGCTCAGCTGGAGAGCCTGGCGATGATCGCGATCGGGGCCGTGTGGATCCTTGCCGTGCGACGCCGACACGGTAGCCTGTCGCAGGATGGGGAGCGCAGGGGAAATCGTGGAGCAGGCAACGGCGACGATCGCCGCCGCCGGTTGCGAGACGCCTGAAGCGGACGCCAGGGCGCTGGTCGCGATGGTGTTGGGCATGGACGTCGCCGACCTCGAGCGAGACGGCTCGACCGAGGTGAGCCCCGAGCTTCGCGAGGAGGTCGAGCGCCTCATCGCCCGGCGCAGCGAGCGCGAGCCACTGGAGTACATCCTCGGCAGCTGCCGCTTCCGCGAGATCGAGGTCGCCGTCGACGAGCGGGTGCTGATCCCCCGCCGCGAGACCGAGCTGCTCGTCGCCGTCGGCGTCGAGCTGCCGCAGGGCGCCCGCGTGCACGAGGTGGGCACCGGGTCCGGCGCGATCGCCCTCGCCCTGCTCAGCGAGCGTCCTGACCTGCGGGTGACCGCCTCGGACCTCTCCGAGGAGGCGGCGGAGGCGGCGCGCGAGAACGCGGCACGCCTCGGCATCGAGCTCGAGGTCAGTGTGGACGAAGGCATCCCCGAGTACGTCGAGGAGGTCGACCTGCTGATCGCCAACCTGCCCTACATCACCGAGACCTCGATCGACGAGCGCTCGCCGGAGATCCGCCGCGAGCCGGAGATCGCCGTGCTGGGCGAGAGCGGCGACGACGGCCTCGGCGTGATCCGCGGTCTGCTTGGCGAGACGCCGAGCGGCTGGCGCGTGGCGCTCGAGCACGACACCCACCACGGCCCGGCGATGCGCGACCTGCTGCGCGAGGCCGAGACGCGCACGGACTACCGCGGCGACGAGCGGGTGACGGTCGGCTTCGTTCCGTGAGCGACGCAGCTTCGAAGGTCGAGCCTTCGGAGGGCTCGACGGAGAGCGTCAGACGGGAGAAGCTCGAGCGGCTGCGCGCCGAAGGGATCGAGCCCTACCCACGGGAGGGGTGGCCGGACCGCGACAAGATCTCCTCGATCCTCGAGGCCCATGATCCTGAGGAGCTGGGCGAGGGCGAGCACGCGCAGTTCTCCTATCGGATCGCCGGCCGCCTGGTCGGCCAGCGCGGCCACGGCAAGACGGCCTTCTTCGACGTCCGCGACCTGACCGGGACGATCCAGGCCTACGCTCGCCGCGACGCGATCGGCGAGCAGGCCTTCGAGCGGATCGAAGCCCTCGACATCGGCGACGCGGTCGGGGTCGAGGGAGACCTCTACGTGACCAAGCGCGGCCAGCTCGCCCTCGCGGTGCGCGAGTGCACGATGCTGGCCAAGGCGCTGCGCGACCCGCCGGACCTCTTCCACGGCATCTCGGACCCCGAGGTCCGCTACCGCCAGCGCGAACTCGACCTGATGGCGAACGAGCGCTCGCGCGAGGTCTTCGCGATGCGGGCCAAGCTCGTCGCCGCGATCCGCGCCTACATGAACGAGCACGACTTCGTCGAGCTGGAAACGCCGATGCTCCAGCACATGACCGGGGGCGCCGCCGCCCGGCCGTTCACCACCCACCACAACACCCTCAACCGCGAGCTCTTCCTGCGCACGGCGACCGAGCTCTACCTCAAGCGCACGATCGTCGGCGGCTTCGAGAACGTCTACGAGCTCGGCAAGTTCTTCCGCAACGAGGGGATGTCGCCGCTGCACAACCCCGAGTTCACGATGCTCGAGTGGTTCCTCAGCTGCGCCGACTACAACGGCGTCATGGCCTTCACCGAGCAGCTGCTCTCGACCGTGGTCGAGCAGGTGCTGGGGACGACGGTGGTCGAGCGCGACGGCCAGCGGATCGACTTCAAGGCGCCCTGGAAGCGGGTGACGCTGCGCGACGCGATCCTCGAGGCGACCGGCGCCGACATCGTCGCCTCCAGCCGCGACGAGCTGGCCGAGCTGCTCGAGGGCGACGTCGACCCCAAGGCCGACTGGGCCGCGGTGGTCGACTCGATCCAGGGCAAGCTGGTCGAGCCCAAGATCGTCCAGCCGACCTTCCTCGTCGACCTGCCGCTGGATCTCTGGCCGCTGGTCAAGCCCCAGCCCGACCATCCCGAGCTGCTCGGCGAGGCCTTCGACGGGATCGTCGCCGGGATGGAGATCACCGGCGGCGGCACCGACGTCAACGACCCCGAGATGCAGCGCCGCCACTTCGTCCGCCAGCGCGAGCGTCAGGAGGCGGGCAGCGAGACCGACCCGCACCCCCACGACGAAGAGTTCGTGCGCGCGCTCGAGTACGGGATGCTGACCGCCAGCGGCTGCGGCATCGGCATCGACCGCCTGCTGATGCTCGTCGCCGGCGCCGAGAACCTCCGCGACGTAATTTTGTTCCCCTCGATGCGCCAGGCTTCAGAACGCTGAGCGCAGCATGCCGCCGTCGATCGGGATGACGGTGCCGGTGATGTAGGCGGCGCGCTCGGAGCAGAGGAAGGCGGCCAGGTCGCCGTACTCCTCGGGGCGACCGAGGCGGGCGGCGGGGACTTCGGTGCGAGCTGCGGCCTCGGCGCCCTCGAGCGAGCCCGAGGCGTCGGCCAGCCGCTCGGTGGCGAAGCGGCCGGTGGCGATTGTGTTGACGGTGATCCCGTCGGCGGCGACCTCGCGCGAGAGCGTCTTGAGGAAGCCGACCGCCGCCATCCGGTGGGAGTTGGAGAGGTTGAGGCCATCGATCGGCTCGCGGGTGGAGCTGGAGCCGACGTTGACGATCCGCCCCCAGCCACGCTCCTTCATGCCTGGCACGACCGCGCCGGCGAGGACGCGCGGCGCGAGGACCAGTGAGCGGTAGGCGGTCTCCCACTCGTCGAGGCCGTGATCGAGCGCCCCGCCGAATGGCGGGCCGCCTGCGTTGACGACGAGGATCTCGACCGGGCCGAGCGCCGCCTCGACCTCGCCGGGCAGGTCCGCCAGCCGGTCGAGGTCGGAGGCGTCGGCTACGAACGGCGTCGCCGCTTCGCCTATCTCGGCGGCAGCCTCGTCCAGCTTCTCCCGCGAGCGGCTGGCGATCGCGATCCGCGCCCCCTCCCGCGCCAGCGCCGCCGCGATCCCACGGCCGATCCCGCGGCTGGCGCCCATCACCAGCGCCACGCGTCCCTCCAGCCCGAGGTTCACGCGGCTCGCTCGTCGGAGACCCGCGCGCAGAGCCAGGCGAACAGCCCGATCGCGACGAGCACCCCCAGCCAGTGCAGCCCGAGGAGCACCGCGAGGCCGCTGACGATCCCTGCCAGCAGGGCCCGTATCAGCGTCGGCGCCGGCTCCAGCCCGACGACTTGGGCCGTGACCCAGGCGCAGCCGAGCCAGGTGGCGGGACCGGCGATCCACCCCCAGCTCTCGAAGAAGCCGTGCGAGAAGACCGCCCCCAGCAGCAGGGAGGCGACGATCACAGCCGCCAGCTGCACCACCGCCACCCGCCAGAAGACCGCGAATCTCACGCGCGGATTCTCCCATCCCCGCGACCGCGCCACTCCTTGGCCCGGCGTGTTCCATAATCAGGAAGGCCTGGGCGGTTAGCTCAGTTGGGAGAGCGCCTGCCTTACAAGCAGGAGGTCACTGGTTCGAGCCCAGTACCGCCCATCGCGGTAATTTTCGAACGGCTTCGTCAGGTGCCGACTCGGCTGAGGTCGAGAAGGTCCACCGTCGCGGCCACCCTGGACCGGGCAGGATGCTCGCGCCAGTTCCATTCGTCCTCGCGGCCGAGTGCCGCGGCGAATACCTGGCGCAGCAGCTGGGAGGGGAATCCGACCTCGGTCGGCGACAGCCAGCGCTCGCCGTCAGGGGCCTCGTAGAGGAGGTACTCACGGCCGTCGGCCGCGGCTCGCAGCGGCTCGATCCCAGGCTCGATGGGCTGCCACTCGCAGAGCTGGCGCAGACGCGGCCGGATCTCGACGTCGGCGGGAAGCAGATGCAGATGCGCGTGCTCGATTGAGCACGCGACACGGAGGCCGTTGTCGCCGGAACCGTGCTCGAAGCCGTGCACGGGAAGCGTGGTGCGCTGCTCGAGCCTCCATCGCGTCTCCGCCGCCAGCACCTCGACATCGCCCACCGCGGCATCGTCCGCTGCGGCGACGCTGCGGGCGTGCTCGCACGGGCAGACCAGGACGTGGCCCTCGACCAGCGCGCCGACGCTCGGCATTGTCACGGCCCGCTCACGGGCCGCCAAGAGCGGCTGGCGGGACCAGTTCGTGCCGAGCAGCGGCAACAGCCGGTTATGGTTCGAATCGCCCGCAATCTGACCGCAGAAGTCGCATGAGGCACTCATTTCATTGCCTCCGTCCGGATGTAGGGGTCACTGTGCTTCTTGCGGTGTTCGATGAAATCATCATAAATCTTCTGGCTGATGGTGACGGAGTCCTCCATCTCCGTAACGATCGCCTTCGCCGCGTCGCGCGCCGCGTCCGCGTCGGCCCACTCGTCCCGCTCCCTGCGCTCCCTCAGGCTCCGCGCGGCCCGCTTCAGCTCGCCGCGTGAGAAGCGTTTGGTGTCGTCGGCCAGCGCCTTGAGCGCGTCCTCTTCGAAGGGCGGCGGCGAGTCCTTGTCGAAGTCTTCGAGCAGGATCCGCCTGCGGGCGTCTCGGTCGGCCGGGCCGACCCCGATCCGGTGGTCGATCCGACCGCCTCGCAGCACCGCCGGGTCCATCGTCTCGACGTGGTTCGTGCAGATGAAGAAGAGAATGCGGCCCTTGTCGTGCAGATCCTGGAGCTTGGGCAGCATGCTTGCGGTGACGAAGGCACTGATGCTGCGGGTCTGCTCGCTGCTCCCCTCGGGGGAGCGATCGCGGAACAGCTCGTCACACTCGTCGAAGATCACGACCGCTTGGCGCAGCTCCTGCAGCCGCTCGAACACCGATTGCGCCTCAGCCTCGATCGCCTCCATCCCCTTGGCGATGAAGATCCCCGGGTTGAGGAAGACCACCGGCCAGCCGAGTGCGTCGGCGACCGCCTGAACGATCGTCGTCTTCGCCGTCCCCGGCGGACCGAAGAGCAGCACGGACGCGTCCTCCCGTCGTCCGGAGGGCAGTTCGCGGGGGTCCGCCTGGATCGGCTCGATGATCTCGCTCTGCAGGTAGCTGTAGATCGGGTACTCGCCGTCGGGCTCCGCCATGCACAGTTTGCTCCAGCGCAGCCAGGATGGCCACAGCTCGTCGTCGGGGCGGGCGACCGTGAAGGTGGCGAGCACCGCTCGGTTGCGGAGATCCTCGCGCAGGTCGTTGGCGGCGATCGCGAACTGCAGCACAATCGCCGAGGTCCACGACTCGATCCTCTTGTCCTGGTACGGGTGATCGGAGGCCCAGCCATGCGCCTCGTCCAGCTCGACGATCGAGCGAGCTGCGAAGGTTCCCGCCTTGGCGATCGCCCGGACGATTTCCCTGGCTTCGTCGCTGTCGAGTTCGATCGCGCCGCGGCCGAGCAGCAGCTGGAAGCTCCGTGTGACGGCCCAGGCAACCTCGTAGGTCGAGATCTCAAGCCTGCTCGGCTCGCTGTGGACGACGCGTCCGAGCGGCCAGCTCCCGGCGCTGTCCTGCGCGGCGACTGCGGCTCGCAGCGCCGCCAGCGCCGCCTTGTCGTACCCGGGTTCCCTGCGCTCGCTCAGTGTCGCCGCGCAGAAGGCGAGCACCACCGATTCGCCCGGGCTGATCGTGTCGAGGTGGTGTTTCGCCAGCAGGGCCAGCGTCTGCTCGTGAACCCACCGAAAGTGCTGGTCAACGGCCTCATTCACCCGCTCGGTACGGTCGAGCCGCCCGTTGGCGGCACGTAGTGCCCTCAGCACATGGAAGACGACGAAGGGGTGCGCGTCGTCCTTGGGCCCGTGGCCGTCGACTAGGTCCTCTACTCCCGCTTCGATCTTCTCGTGTGCCGTTGTCGCGCACTCGGCGAACTCCGGAATGGTCTCCGCCACTGCGGCTGCCTTGGCCGTTGTCGCTACGATCAACGCCCGCGTGAACTTCGGGTAGTGCAGCTCGGAGGCGTCGAGCAGGATCTTCGGCCCGGGCTCGACCACCGCCTTCGCCATCGCCAGCAGCTTCTCCCCGTCGATCTCAAGCCCGTCGATTACCGCCTCGCGGGAGTCGAGCAGCTCCTCCGTGCAGCGACAGGTCACCGTTGGCCGCAGCTCGTTTGGCTCGTCCATCGTGCTCCGCTTGAAGGTTTTCCGCTGGTCATCCCACAGCGCCACGGTGGCCCGCACCGCCGTGCGGGCGAGCGCGCCGAAGTCCACCTCCTCCAGCATCGCTACGCTCGGATCGAGCTGCCCGCTCATAGGAGAACCTCCCCCTTGTTCTTCTGAGATTGAGAGGCCGAGCGCAGCGAGGCCGTCGAAGATCCCCGGGGAACGAAAAGAGATGCCGACCCCCGCCGGGAGAGCGCCACGCTCGCTTGCCGCGTAGACGGCCCGAGTGAGACCAGCGCCTCCCGGCGGTGCGAGGCGCCAGAAGCGCCAACAGGACGTGGCGTCGGTGAACGCCACCCTATGAGCACGCGCAACGGCTCCTCATGGCCGGCTATCAGCCGATCGCAATCGACCGAGGAGGAAGCATGGCAGCAACGAGAACCGCGGGAATCGACTGGGCCAGCGAGGCCCACGAGGTCTGCGTCAGCGACGAAGGCAAAGTGGCCGAGCGTTTTTCCGCCGCCCACGACGAGGCGGGGATCGCCGACTTGGCCCAGCGGCTCTCCCGGGCCGGCATCGCCCGGGTGGCGATCGAGAGGCCGGACGGGATCTTGGTCGAGCGTCTGCTGGAGGCGGGGCTCGAGGTCCTGGCGATCCACCCCAACCAGGTGAAGGCCGCGCGCCCGCGCTTCGCGGTCGCCCACGGCAAGTCCGACCGCTTCGACGCCTACGTGCTGGCCGAGCTGGCGCGCACCGACGCCCACCGCTTCCGGGTGCTGCTGCCCGACGGCGAGGAGACCAAGGCGCTCAAGGTGCTGACTCGGTCCCGCGAGGACCTGGTCGGGGTGCGGGTGGAGCTGGCCAACCAGCTGCGCGCTCAACTGCAGGCCTTCTGGCCCGGAGCGCTGATCTTCTCCGCACTCGACAGCCGGATTTCGCTGGCCTTCTTGAAGCGCTATCCGAGCCCCGCTGACGCCAAGGGGCTCGGCGACGGGCGCATGACTTCCTTCCTGGGACGGGAGGGCTATAGCGGCAGGACCGACCCCGCCGAGCTGGTGGCGCGGATCAAGGCGGCGCCCAAGGGGACCGCCGGGAAGACCGAGTGCGACGCCCGGCGCGGTGTGGTCCTCGGCCTGGTCGCCGCCCTGGAGCCGATCGTCGCCGAGATCGCGGCACTCGACGCCCAGATTCGCGAGCGGCTTGCCGCTCACCCTGACGCGGAGATCTTCCGGCCACTCTTCCGCGACCCGACGACGACGATCTGCCCGGCGACACTGGTCGCCGAGCTCGGCGACTGCCGCGCTCGCTACCCGACCGAGGCGGCGATGGCCGCCGACGCCGGCATGAGCCCGGTCGCCCTGGAGTCCGGCAAGCTGCGCGTGGCCACCTTCAGGCGGGCCTGCGACAAGCGCTTGCGATCCGCCGTGGCGACCCTCGCTGACTCCACTCGCCACTGGCACCCGTGGGCCAAAGAGGTCTACCGCAGGGCACGTGCCAGAGGCCAGGATCACCCGCACGCGATCCGCACTTTGGGACGTGCCTGGATCCGCGTTCTTTGGCGCTGTTGGCGAGACCGAGTGCCCTACGACCCTGCCCGGCACGGCAACTTCAACCGCCTTCTGACGGCGGGGGGTTGACACAGGACGTCTCACTCGTCCAGCTCCAGCTTGAGCTGCGCTGGCTGCGGCTCGCCTCGCTCGACCCGCAACTCAACGAAGCCGTCGTCGAAGCTGACCCACACCGAGGCGCCGCCGACCGTCAATTGCTGCTCGCGAAGGGGCAGACCTTGTCGCAGTGGGGGCGCCATCGGAATCCGGAACACTATCCGTGAGTTCTTATCGAGAACCTCGACCGGATCGGTGCCGCCGAGGGCCTGTGCCTGCTGGGCCGGCTGTTCGGCTAGGTCGAACAGCGCCTCCTCGTCAGCCTCGTGCGGTTCCTCAACGCTGGCGTCGGGCACCGTCGATTCGAGGAAGACCAGCTGCTCGAAGCCGCCGCGCTCCGCCCGCTTGCGCCTACGCGCGGCCTCGACGTCCCCGGCATCGACATCGAGTTGCCGGTAGATGGCCTCAAGAACCTCCGTGAGGTCGGCCAGCTCCTCGACCAGCTCGTCTCCGTCGCTGGCAAAGACCTCGAGTGCCTCCTCGACCAGCTTCTGTCGCAGCAGCCAGCCCGCCTGCACCTCGTTCGCGTGGACCACCTTGGCCCCGCCTCCGCCGGCGCTGACGATCTCCGGAATCCGATCGCGGACCAGCTTGTTGTAGTCCTCCGGTCGTACGGACGGCGGCGCCGCGCCGATCGAGATGACGTGTGCGCCCGTCGAGCGGAGCAGGTAGAAGGAGTGGCCGAGCACGCTGCCCTCAAAGTAGACCGGCAGATCCGCCGCGGCCGCTTGCTGCCCGACCCCTTGGACGAACGCGGGGTCGCGTAGCTCGGCCGCCATCGGTCGCAGGAGGATTCCCTCGCAGCCGGCGAGATCGAGCGACTCAAGCTCGGCGGGTTCGCGCACCAAAGCGATCTCGCCGGTCGGTGCGAACTGCACGGTCTGTCGCCGGGCCGGCACAATATGGTCGGTGTAGTGCCAGGGCACGAGCCCTGCGGCGCCTCGCCTTCCGCCGACGCGTACGAGCACCATCAGCTGCACCTCGCGGCCGAGGTGATCGGCGAGCCGCAGCGCCCACTCGGCGGCCGTCGCGACCTCTTCTTCGTTCAACACCGCCGCCCAGTCGTAGGGCGCCGGCACGGCCTCGAAGTGCCAGCCATCCACCTCGTCCCAGAGCAGGCAGGTGCCCTTGTATTCGCGCCGGCTCTCGGTGCGCCCGGAGCCGGGGTGGTAGAAGTAGCTGTCGTGGGGAAGGCTGCCGACCCCATCGGGAAAGCCCCACAGCGCGTCGAGCCGGACCATCTGCGTTCCCGGCCGTGCCTGGGCCATTACGCTCGCCCGCGCCGGCACCAGCGACGCCGGGAGAAACGCCCACTCGCTGGCGCCGATGCCGCGCACCGCAAGGCCAGCCGCCGTCCTACGCATTGCCTCTAGTAGCGCGTCGGACGATGCCAGTGGATCGCTCGTGGGCAGCGCCAGCGTCTGGTGGTTGCTCTCGCTCGTCACGTCGCAGCGAACGACGAGCGGCGTGCCGGTGCGGGTCAGTGTCGCCAGGTCCTCCCGCAGCTCGGCGAAGTTGCTTGCCTGCTGTTCGTCGAACACGCTTCCGGGGAGGAAGTAGACGGGCGCCACCGGCAGACCGAGTTGCTCCATCGCGTAGCGACGTCGCAACTTGCTCCAGCCCGCCGCTTCCGCCCGGCTCAGGCGGCGAATCCGCTGAAGCCCGCAGGCAGGCTCTGCGCCACAGTCGTCGCCGGGGGAGCTGCCGAGATAGTCGGCAACAGGCCCGCCTCGAATCTCGTGGGGGCTTTCGCGCTGCACGACCCAGAGGCGGCGACCGTCCCAGACCCACTCGCAATGCACCCGCCCGTCGCTGCGTGCGCGCAGCTCGCCGGCCAACCGCCGCAGGGCCGTCTCAAGCGTTCCGCGGTCGCCGACATCCAGCGAGAGCGGCTCCCCTCTGACGCGGATCCGCCTCCGCCCGCCGCCTGCATGGTTCTCCTCGATCAGCCACTGCGAACTGCGTTCGGCGACCCGACGCTCGTTGGAGAGGTAGCCGGCGGATTGCCGCGTCATTCGCACCTGCACTACCGCGAAGACCGGTTCCCGCGGGCGGCTCTGTCCCACCACCGCGTCGACGGCGGCAAAGAGCTCCTCCTTCTGCAGGCTGGTGTCATGTGAGCGAAACCGCCCCCGCGCCTCGCCGTCGGCCTCGTCGGGGGCGTTCGAACGCGCGATCAGTCCCTGCGAGCCTCCTATCGACTCGGCTTTTCGCAACAGCTCGGCCAGTGCTGCGGCGTCTTCGTGAGTCGCCCCCGCAAAAGCTCGGGCAGCTGAGCCGCCGGCCTTTTGCCACGCCTCGAGAAAGAGTTGTCCGAGAACGATGAAGGGTGGCGTCCAGTCCGTCGGCAGATCCAGTAGGCCGACCGCCTTGCCGCCCAGCGCCTGTACTCGGCGATCACCGGGCCGCTGCCAGGAAACCGCTGAGACGATCCGCCGCTTCTCACTCATCGGTCTCAGTTTCGACCTTACCGACGAACTTTGGTCTTCGCGATGCGCTGTGACCGTCGCGGTTGGACTGCTCGACGTCGGCGGCGTCTGTTCGGCCAGGCCAGGTGCACGATCCGACCGAATAGGTGCGAAAGCCAGCGGTGCCGAGATTGGGGGGTTGCCAGCGGCAACATCGACCACCAGCCTGTCCGGTGCCGCTGCTCGATGGCAGTTGGAGCACCAGCGGGCAGCGCGGTCCACCGCGAAACGTGACCCCGGTGATCTATCTCGTCACGGTACGCTGAGATACCTCGATGTCAACCGCAATCGCACCGCCTCCGACGATCTGCGAAGTTGGACTGGGCAGCGAGCAGCTCAGCCAGGTTCTTGCCCTCCACCGGGCCAACAAGCGATGGCTCGGATTCCTCCCTGACGCTGGCTTTGAGGATCGCGCCGCCGCCGGCACGCTGCTCGCGGCAGTCGACCAGGATCAGGTTCTCGGCTATGTGCTCTTCGACCTTCCTGCCAATAGGGTCAAGATCGTCCACCTCTGTGTTGTCCCCGAGCGTCGTGGCAACGGAGTCGCACGTCAGCTCGTCCATGAGGTCAGCAGCCGCAATCAGATGCGCCTCGGCATCGAACTTGCCTGCCGCCGCGACTTCCCTGCCAGCGAACTCTGGCCACGGCTTGGATTTCGGCCTGCGGACGAGCGACCGGGGCGTGCCCTCGCGGGGAGCGTGCTTACCGTCTGGTTTCTCGACCACGGCCACCCCGACCTCTTTAGTGCCGCGCCGCAGGACCGGGAGCTGGTCGCAATCGACCAGATGGTGCTGGAGGATCTTGTGTCCGACGATCCGCATGGGTTGGAGAGTCGCTATCTGCTTGACGACTGGGTGGCCGAGCTAGCTGAGTTGTGCGTTACGGATCAGGTCTTCCACGAGACCAACGACTGTCCCGATGAGCGACGGCGCCTCGACCTGCGTCGCTACGCCGCGCAATGCAGACATATAGCCCGGGGTACTGGCATGGCACCGGAACTGCTCGCGAGGATCGCCGCGCTGGCGCCTTCGGCTGGTGCAGCTGACCATCGCCATATCACCCTCGCAGTTAGCGGCGGTGCCGACTATTTCCTCACTCGAGACGCGCCATTGCTGCGACACGCAGAGGCGCTCGAAGCGCACCTTGACATCGGGGTTCTGAGACCCGAGGTGCTGATCGACCGGCTGGATCGTGCTCGCCGCCAGGATCGCTACGAGCCTGCTGCTCTGCAAGGCACCGCAATCAGCCAGTCGCGCCTGCTGGCCGGCGCCCAGGACGATTTCGCTGTCTCCCTGTTGAACAATGCGGTTGGCGAGCGGCTGGCATCCCTGCGCGCTGTGCTGCGTCCGGCCCTCGCGGACCCCGACAGCCATGAGGTGCTTGCTTTCCGCGAGCATTCGGGTCGGCTGCTCGGTGGCGTCGTCCGGCGTTTCAACGGGGACCAGCTTGTGGTCAAAGCGATTCGGGTGCGTGGCGCGGGCCCCGTGCCGGAGGCGCTCGCGCGTCAACTTGCCTTCTCGCTTCGTGTCGCCGCCGCCGATCGCCGTGCCAGGACGGTGGAAGTGGTCGATCCCTGTCCGTCTCGATCCGTGCTCCGCGCTCTTCCGGAAGAGGGTTTCGAGCGAAACGAGGCTGGCTGGAGCTGCCAGGTCCGCCGTGGGGCCATCTCGGTTTCGGACTTTGAGGTTGAGCCTGCCGGGCCGGAGGAGGCGGCTTCGACGGAGCGTCGCTTGTGGCCACTTAAGCTGCTTGACGCCGACCTTCCCACCTACATGATCTCGATCGAGCCAGCTTGGGCGGAGCTGCTCTTCGAGGCCCGACTAGCGGGCGAGACGCTGTTCCCTCGTGAGCTGGCGCTCGGTCTGAGTCGCGAGCACGTTTACTACCGCTCGACGACGGGCCTTTCGTTTCGCTGCCCGGGGCGGGTTCTCTGGTACGTCAAGGGGGGCAAGCTCGGTCATCCAGAAGGGCACCTTCGCGCTGTCTCGCAGCTGAGCGAGGTCGTACGAGGTGATCCCAAAAAGCTTTACCGTCGCTTTTCTCGCCTCGGCGCCTGGAGCTTCGATCAAGTACGGCAGGCAGCCGGTACGCGCAGCGAGGTGATGGCGCTGAGGATCGTCGACACCGAGCTTCTCGCCAAACCGCTGAGCCTCGAGGATCTACGCGCCGCCTACCGTGAGGTCGGCCGCGACTTCCACGCCCCGCAGGCGCCGATCACCGTTGACGAGTCGATCTTCAGTCGGCTCTACACGCGATCATCCCGGTATGCAGAATGAGCCGCCCGCGCTTTTCCTCTCGCTCAAGCCCCGTTTCGCCGAGATGATCCTTTCGGGACAAAAGACGGTTGAGTTGCGGCGAGTGCGGCCTAGGGCTGGGAATTCCACCATGGCGGTCTTCTATGCGACCTCGCCAGCCCAGTTGATTGTGGGCACGAGCCGGATCGAGGGAGTCGAGACCGACGCGCCGGCAGAAATATGGCGGCGCTTCGGCCCGGACTGCGGTCTGGCTCGCGAGGAATTCGATGCCTACTTCGCGGGGGCCGATCTAGCGGTGGCGATCCAACTCGCCGAGCCGCGCCGGCTCGGCGAAGGTATTCCCCTCGCTGAGTTTCGTCAGCGCTGGCAGGGCTTCGAGCCGCCGCAGAGCTTCCGTTATCTCGATGCTGCTCGCGCCGCTTCGGTGTGCTAAAGCCGGGCCGCCAACCTCGACCGTCTTTGCGCTGCTGGCCGTGTCTGAAAAGAGACGTGCGCACGGAATCTCTGCTGGCGCGCCGTCCGCGCGGAGCGCGACTATCGAGGCCGCTACGGTTGTCCTGTGCCCAGGCTAGAATCCGAACATATGTTCGATAACGAAACGCTCGTTAGCACGAGGGAGCGAGCGGCTGTGCTCGCTCTGATGGCTCGGCGCAGGGTCGAGTGGAACCGACTTGCGGGCTCGATCGAGGAGACGGGGAGCGCCCTCAGCCTCTTGGAGCAGCTGGAGGCGACCGGGGATCCTCGCCTCTTCGCGGTCGAAAGTGCAGAGATCACGCTAGATCAGCTCGAGGAGCGGGTGATCTCCTACGAGCAGGAGGGGATCCGGCTGATAACGGTTTTGGACGCTGCCTATCCGACGAACCTCCGGATGGTCCACGATCGCCCGCCAGCTCTCTTCGTGCGGGGTGAGCTGAGCCCCGCCGACGAGCGCTCCGTGGCGGTGGTGGGGAGCCGCAAAGCTTCGCCGGAAGGCCTTGAGAAGGCTGCGGAGATTGCCCGCTATCTGGTCGCCCACGACTTCGTCGTCGTCAGCGGGCTCGCCGCCGGTATCGACAGTGCTGCCCACCGGGCAACGCTCGATGCAGGGGGGCGCACGGTGGCGGTAATTGGCACTGGCCTTCGACACCACTTCCCGAAACAGAACGCCGAGCTGCAGGAGCAGCTGAGTCGCGAGAGTGCTGTCATCTCTCAGTTTTGGCCTGGCCAGGAGCCGCGCCGCTGGACGTTTCCCCAGCGAAACGCGGTGATGTCCGGCTTCGCCCGCGCCAGTGTCGTCGTCGAGGCGGGCAACAAAAGCGGAGCGCGCATGCAGGCTCGCTTGGCTATCGAGCAGGGCAGGCCAGTATTCCTCTTGCGCTCGCTGCTGCGCCATCAGTGGGCGCAGACCTACGCAGAGCAGCGTCCCGGCACCTACGTGGTCGACAGCGGCAAGGAGATCGTGGGGCACCTCGAGCGGCTCTATTCGAACGACCTCGCCCTGACCGCTTAAGGTCGCCATGGCCCTGGGGGTCGATGAGGCCAGCCAGGCCTACGAGCGGGCGATGCGGAACATGGTGGCCGCGGGTCCTGGGATCTGTCGGGTCTGCTGGACGTTCATAAATCCGGACTTCGAAACCTGCCGTAGTTGCGACCACCAGCCAGATTGCCTCGATGCGGTGGTGCCCATCACCTACAGCGAGCACCTCGGGCAGATGCACCTGGCGCTTCGCAACTACAAGGACAGCCGCAACGCGGGCATCCGCCGCCATGACGCGGTTCGCCTCGCGGCGATCCTCTGGCGTTTCCTAGGAGATCACGAGTCGTGCGTTGCCCGTGCAGCCGGCGTGGGCGGCTTCGATCTCGTCACGATCGTTCCGTCGAGCAAGCCGGAGCGGGACAAGCATTCTGCCTTTGCAGAGCTGACCGGCTGGATCGAACCGATCAAGGAGCGCCTGCAGCGAACGCTCGAGCCGACAGGTGAGGTGGACGGGCGCGAGTTCGACCCCAATCGCTACAGAGCGATTGCCGACCTCCCCGGCAAATCTGTGCTGTTGCTCGACGACACTTGGACCGCGGGCGGCCATGCTCAATCCGCTGCACATGTTCTGACTGCGGCAGGGGCGCAGAAGGTGGCCCTGGTGGTGATCGGTCGTCATGTTCGCCGGAACTACGAGCCTGTCCAAGGCAGCGGAGAGAGCTGCGGCGACATCCTCGATGCGCTCCCGGAGACCTTCGACTGGACCACTTGCGCCGTTCACGCGAGCTGAGCGTCGCCAACCCGGTTTGGGCACTCGGTCCCAGGAGTGCCCGAAACGGGGCAAATCGGCGCCGGCACCGCCCATCGCTGCGCCGTACGATTCCGGCATCGCTGTTTCGGATCAGAGTGCGGTGTCGGTCCCGGGCCGGTTCAACGGGCCGCTGGCCAGCGGCAACGGGGGATACAGCGCCGCGGTGTTCGCGGCCTTGCTCGACGGTCCGGCTGCGGTGAGCCTGCGCAGCCCGGTTCCGCTCGATCGCGAGCTGAGGGTCGAGCGGGAGGAGGAGGGGCTGGGCGTGGCCGACGGCGAGACGCTCGTCGCGACCGTGGAGCCGGCGGCCGAGCTGGACCTGGAGGTGCCCGAGGCCGTGTCGGTCGAGGAGGCGCGGGCGGCCTCGGCCCACTACCGCGGACTTGCCGACGGCGAGTTCTGCCGCTGCTTCGTCTGCGGGCGGGCGCGCGAGGACTCGCTCGGCGTGTTTGCCGGCGCGGCCGCCGGCCGCGAGGTCGTCGCCAGCCCCTGGACGCCCCCGCCCTGGACCGCCGGCGAGTCCGGCCAGGTCATGTCCGAGATCGTCAGCGCGGTCCTCGACTGCCCCACCTACTTCGCCCTCTACATGCACGGCGACCTGCGCACCAGCTATCTCGCCCGCTTCCAGGCGCGCATCGACGCTCCCGTCCCGGTGGGCGAGGATCTCGTCGCGATCGCCTGGCCGATCGAGGTCGACGGCCGCAAGCTGCACGCCGGCTCGGCGCTACTCGGGGCCTCGGGGATTGTTCTTGCAGTTGCCCGGGCGCTGCTGGTCGAGCCGCGTTAGCTGGGCCCGGGCGGCGGGAACGCCTTCGGGTCTTAACATGGACTCTCAAAGTCCTCGTTATCTTGGGCCAGGGCAAGGGAGAGGAGAGGCGGGAATGGGCAGGAAGATCGTTCTAGGGGTTGTGCTCGGTGTGCTGGTCGCGGCGGCGATCGCGAACGCGAGCACGTTCAAGGCGCACGTCGTGCTGGGGGACCTCGTGCTCGACGCGCAGGGCGGATTTGAGCCCAACGCTCTGCCGAAGTTCGAGAACGCCCCGATCACCACGCACGGTGGCGGCAAGCTCTCCACGGTTTCCGGCGAAATCCCGCCGATCCTGGACAACTTCGTCCTCGAATTCGACAAACACGGCGCCGTCGACACCACCGGGATCCCAGTCTGCACGCAGGCGAAACTCGTCGCCACCGACGTGCCGGCGGCGCGGCGCGCCTGCGGAGACGCGATCGTCGGCAAGGGCTTCGGCAAGGCCGTCGTCAAGTTCCCCGAACAGGCGCCGATCAACGTCGGCTCGCCGATCACGCTCTTCAACGGGCCGAAGAAGGGCGGCGACGACACGATCATCGCCCACGCCCACCTCGATTACCCGGGGCCGGCGACGTTCATCGTCCCGGTCGTGATCGAAAAGATCAACAACGGGGTCTTCGGCTACCGGGTCAACGTGAAAATCCCGAAGATCGCCGGCGGGTATGGCCACCCGCTCTCGGGCTCCGCCACGGTCGGCCGCAAATGGACCTACAAGGGCAAGAAGCACAGCTACATCAGCGCTCGCTGCGAAACCGGCCGCTTTCAGGTCAAGGGCCAGTTCACCTTCAAAGACGCCGACAAGACCACCCTGACCGCAAACTTCGTCCTGCCCTGCAAAGTCCGCAAATAGAGGAGCCCCATCAGCGCCATGCAGAGATTCCGCGCCCATAAGAAGCTGACCGCCCTGGCTGCCCTGGCGCTGGCGGCCCTCGCTTTCGCCGCCACGGCGGGAGCTGTCAAGACGGTCGAAAGAGTCGAACTTCGCCTGGGTGACCTGGTGATCATCGGCAAGGGCGGTTTCAGGCCCGAAACCCTGCCGAAGGACCGCTTCGCCCCGATCGAGCTCTACGGCGGCGGCAAGCTCTCGACGGTGTCGGGCGAGTCCCCCCGGTTCTCAACGAGATCACCTTCGAATTCGACAAGGACGGCCTGGTCGACACCACGGGGCTTCCCGTCTGCTCCCGAGGCAAGCTCGTCGCCACCGACGTTCCAACCGCCCGGCGCGCCTGCGGAGACGCGATCGTCGGCAAGGGCTACGGCACGGCGGTCGTCGCCCTTCCCGAACAGGCTCCGATCCCGGCGGGCACCGGCATCACCCTCTTCAACGGCCCGAAGAAGGGCGGCAACGACACGGTGTTCGTGCACGCACACCTCAAGGTCCCGGCTCCCTCGACGGTCCTCTTCCAGGTCGTGATCGAAAAGATCCACGGCGGCCCCTACGGCTACCGCGCGGAAGCGAACATCCCGAAACTCGTCAACGGCTTCGGCCACCCGATCTCCGGGCGCATCTCGATCAACCGCAAATGGACCTACAAGGGCAAGAAGCACAGCTACGCCAACGCCCGCTGTGCGAAGGGCCGCCTACAGGCCAAGGGCCGCTTCGGGTTTGAGGACGGCACGGTGCTCAGCGGCACGTTCTTGAGGCCCTGCAAGGTCCTCAAATAGGGAGGGGCGGCGATGCTCGGCGGCCTCAGACAGAGAAGGCGCTTGGCGATCTCGGGGCTGGTCGGGGCTCTGGTCCTGCTCGTGCTGGTGGGCAGCGCCAGTGCCATGAAAGTTCGCCTGCAGCTCGGTGACATCGTCATCCTCGCCGAAGGCGGCGTCAACCCCAAGCAGCTGCCGAAGGACCGCAACGCGCCGATCGAGATCTACGGCGGCGGCAAGATCAGCACGGTCTCGGGTGGCTACCCGCCCGTGATCCAGGACATCAACCTCGAATTCGACAAGCACGGATCCGTGGTCACCACGGGCCTTCCGGTCTGCACGTCGGCCAGGCTTCAAGCCACGACGGTGAAGGCGGCCCGCAAGAACTGCCCGGGCGCGATCGTCGGCAGGGGCTTCGGCCGCGGCGTCGTCGTCTTCCCCGAACAGCCCGCGATCCCCGTCTCCTCGCCGATCACCCTCTTCAACGGCCCGAAGAAGGGCGGCAACAACACCGTCTTCGCCCACTTCTACACGACCGTCCCGGCCCCGGTCGCGTTCGTCATCCCGATCGTGATCCAGAGGATCAGCAAAGGCGTCTACGGCTACCGGACAGAGGCGCGGATCCCGCCGATCGCCGGCGGAAACGGCATCCCCCTCTCGGGTCGCCTGACCATCGGCAAGAAATGGACCTACAAGGGCAAGCGCTACAGCTACGTCAACGCGCGCTGTGAGACCGGTCGCCTGCAGGCGCGCGGCGAGTTCGCCTTCAAGGGCGGCACCGAACTCAGGGGCACGTTCTTCGAGCCCTGCAAGGCGAAGGGTTAGATCTCTTAAGCGCTGACGCGGAGCTGCGGCGTGCGGGTGCCGCCCCGCTGCTGCTCGGTCTTGGTGACCACGTCGAAGAAGACGTCGTTGCGGCCGCGGCGCACCGGGCGGGGGAAGAAGCGCCGGGCCCGGCGGTGAGCGGCGGTCATCGCCCGGTAGGCGGTCTCGTGGCCGTGGCCCCAGCGGATGCCGAAGATTTCCCGCACGCGCGGTGGCAGGGTGCCCTTGATGATGTGGTTCTGGGCGACGATGTTGCCGCGGGCCGGTGCCGGCACCGGCTGCTCGAAGGCGACGAGCGGCGCCATCTCGAGGCCGTGCTCGGTCGCCTGCAGGTCCGGTGAGGACATCCGCGACTCCCACCAGGCGTGGAACTCGCGGTAGCTGCCGGGGACGTCGTCGCGCGGCAGGCCGAAGAGCTCGCCGAAGCGCGCGTAGTCCTGCCAGAGATCCTCGCGCTCGTCGTCGGTGAGCGGCCGAACCATCGCCTCGTACATCGCTCGCCCCGAGTCGGCGATGACGGCCAGGGTCCAGAGCATCAGCTCGGGGTCGAAGGCGGAGTAGGAGGTGCCGGCGGGGTGGCTTCCGGCCGCCTCGGGCAGGGTCCCGTTGACCCTTTCGTGCAGGCGGTTGACCACGGCCAGGGCCTTGTCTGCCTCCTCGCGGGTTCCGAGCAGGATCGTCTCCTGGATCTTCGCCGTGCGCGCCAGGCGCTGGAAGGGACGGTCGCCGGCGGCGGTGCTCAGCATCGTGCCCGTGTAGGTGAGCGGCTCCAGTGCGCCGATCAGGAGCGCTCGCTGCCCGTAGAGCAGGCCGACGGCGCGCTCGCCGTGAACCCGCCGCGCCATCGAGCGCCCCGGGGGGAAGTAGTAGTGAGGGTCTTCGTCGCGGTACGCCACTGGTACCGGGGATTCTACTTCGGCTCGGCGGCTTTCGAGGCAAGCGCGGCTGCAGCGCGCTCGACTGCACCCATGCCGATCTCCGCATCCAGCTCGTGCCCGGCGAAGATATGGTCGAGATCCTCGCGGGTCAGCGTCTCGCGCTCGAGCGCGTTCGCGGCGAGGTCGTCGAGGCAGCGGCGGTTGGCGGCAAGCAGGGCCCGGGCGCGCCGGTGCGCGTCGCGAGCCAGCGTCATCGCCGCGACGTCGACGTCGCGGCGGGTCCGGTCCGACATCGCGTAGTCGCCGGTCGGCAGTGCGATCGGCGGGGCTCCCTCAGCGCCGAGCGCCACGCCCATCCCGAACTCCTCGACCATCTGCTTGCAGATCGCGTGGACCCGTGCCAGGTCGCCCGAGGCGCCGGAGTAGGAGGTCCCGAAGACCTCCTCCTCGGCCGCACGGCCGCCGAGCAGCGTGACGATCTCGTTCTGGAGCTTCTCCCTCGACTCGAGGTAGCTGTCCTCCTTGGGCGAGGAGGCGACGAAGCCGAGCGCCGGGCCGCGCGGGATGATGCTGAGGATCTCCGGCGGGTCGCTGCCGACCAGGTGCCTGCAGAGTGCGTGGCCGGCCTCGTGGTAGGCGACGATGCGGCGCTCTTCGGCGTTGAGGCGGCGGGCCTGCTGGGAGCCGACCGACTGGCGCAGCAGCGCCTCGTCGAGGTCCTCGCGCATCATCGCCGGGCGCCCTGCGCGCCCGGCGATGATCGCTCCCTCGTTGAGCGCGTTTGCGAGCTGGGCCCCCGTCATCCCAGTTGTCTTGCGGGCGACGTCGCGCAGGTCGAGATCCGCTCCCATCGGCTTTCCCTTTGCGTGTGCCCGCAAGATCGCCTCGCGTCCGTCGCTGTCGGGCGGCGAGACCAGCACCTGGCGGTCGAACCGGCCCGGTCGCAACAGCGCCCGGTCGAGCTTGTCGACGTGATTGGAGGCGGCGATGACGATAACCGTGCCGGGATCGCGCTCGAACCCATCGAGCTCGACCAGCAGCTGGTTGAGAGCTTGCTCCCGCTCGCTCGTACCGCCGTCGCCGCCTCCTCCACTGCGCGCTCCTCCCACGGCGTCGAGCTCGTCGATGAAGATCACCGCTCGGCCCGACTTGCGCGCTTCCTTGAACAGCCGCCGGATCCTGGCGGCACCCCTCCCCACAAACATCTCGACGAAGCTCGATCCAGAGGCGGCGAAGAAGTCCACGCCCGCCTGCGCGGCCACTGCCCGCGCCAGCATCGTCTTACCGGTCCCCGGGGGACCGAATAGCAGCACCCCGCGCGGCGGCTGCGCGCCGAGCGCGGCGAAGCGCTCCGGGTCGCGCAGCCACTCGGCGACGTCCATCAGCTCGTCCTTGGCGGCGTCGACCCCCTGAACCTCGTCCCAGAGCACCGGCTCGGTCTTGCTCGCCTTCACCGTCTCCGGCTTGGTCGAGCCGACCGTGCTGCGCATCAGTTTCAGGAAGACGAGCAGCAGGCAGGCCATGAAGAAGACCCCGAAGACTGGATACCAGTCGAAGAAGAATTCCTGGATGCCGCTGGCTGTGATCGCTTGGGTCAAGTGCCGTCAGTCGTTCGGAGCTTCGCCAACAGAGGCGAATGGGCAGTGTGGTGGTAAACGGCCCGTACTCCAATCGCACATGTGTCCAGAACCGCCCGGGAGGGCTAAAGTCGCGGAAATCCGGGGGAGAGCTGCGCCGCGCTCAGGTCCGCTCGACCTGGGAGCCACCGACGATCGCCTCGGTGCCGTCGTCGCCGAAGACGATCCAGGCCTTGTTGCCGCCGTCGTAGTCGGGCGCCCACAGCTTCAGCGTCGCCGGGCGCCCCCAGACCGTCACCTGCTCCTCGCCGGTCGCCGCCTCCCCCCGCCAGATCCGCACGAAGGGGTTGGCGTCGCGCTCGGCGCCGATCGTCGTCGGCTCGCGGTGGCCGGGGTGGACGACGGTCTCCGGTGGCAGCTCCATCAGCCGCATCACCGAGTTGCGCAGATCCTCGAAGCCGCTTGCCCCCGGCGCCATCGTGCCGCCGACCGTGCCCTTGAAGAGGACGTCGGCGGTGAAGAGGTCGGTGCCGTCGACGAGGAAGGCGACGTGGCCGGCCGCGTGGCCGGGAGTGAGGATCGCCTCTATCTCCAGGTCGCCGGCGGAGAGCCTCTCGCCGTCGGCGATCGTCCGGGAGACGTCGAGGTCCATTTCCGCCGCCGCGTCGGCATGGGCGACCACCGGCACGCCGCCGAGCCGTCGCTGAGCCTCGGCCAGCCCGGCCACGTGGTCGGGGTGAGGGTGGGTGACGAGGATGTGGGCGATCTCGATCCCATCGCGCTCGGCCCGCTCGAGCAGCGGCCCGAGGTCGTCGTTGCCGTCGATCAGCACCCCGGTGCCGCCGGCTTCGTCGGCGACCAGGTAGGCGTTGGACAGCCACTGTGGATTCTCGGTTCTCTCGACGATCATGCGGGGAAGTATTAACCGTAGGGCCTGTAGAGCAGCCGTCTCCCGAGCAGCTCGGTGACGGTGGCGAAGCGGTAGCCGCGGGCGCGCAGGGTGTCGATGATCGCCGGCAGCGCCGCGAGCGTGCCGCTGCGGTTGCCGCCGCCGTCGTGCATGAGGACGATCGAGCCTGGCCCGGCGGCGCCGACGACCCGGCTGTAGACGGCGCCGCTGCCGGGGTCGGTCCAGTCGGCGGGATCGACGTCCCAGGTGACCGTGCGCATCCCGGCCTCGGCCGCGGCAGCGATCACAGAGGCATCGACGGCACCGCCCGGTGGGCGGAAGAGGCAGGGCTTGAAGTGCGTCGCCGCGCGGATCAACCCGCTCGTCGTGGCCAGGTCGGAGTAGCCGGGGAAGGAGTCGTGGTGCGTGGTGTGGTTGCCGATCTCGTTGCCCTCGGCGAGGATTCGCCGCAGCGTCCCCTCGCGCCCGGGCACCTCCTGGCCGATCTCGAAGAAGGTGCCGTGGACGTGCTTTTCGCGCAGCACGTCGAGGAAGCCGGGCGTGTAGTCGCCGGGGCCGTCGTCGAAGGTGAGGGCGAGAACCTTGCGATTGCGCGGCCCGTTGGTCACCAGGCCCGCGCTCCCGCCCGTGCAGCCGACCGCGCGCACCGGCCGCAGCCGGAAGGCGCGGGCGCTCTCGCCGGGCAGGCTCTGCCCGCAATCCCCGCCGGCCTTCGTCCCGCAGCCGCCGAGGTCGGCGAGGACCCGCCAGCGGTAGCGGTCCGGCGACAGCCCGGCGTCCGGCGGTTCCAGCGCCAACACGAGCTTGTCCGGGCGCGGCCGCTTCAGGTGGGCGGCGACGGTGTCCTTCGCCGTCACTTCGCCGTTTGCGTTCAGCAGCTCCAGCCCGGCCCGCCGCCGCGCCTTTTTTTCGCCGCCGAGGCAGAGCAGCCGCTCGCCACGGCGGCCGGGCTTGCGCATCTCCAGGCAGAGGAAGCGCGAACGTTCCGCTCTCGGCAGCCGGTCGAGCCGGGAGAGGGCCACCGGGGAGGAGGTCCGCACGGTCAGGACCAGGCTCCGGCCCGCCTGGGAGAGCCCGGCGTCGAGCAGGCGCGGCGGTGTGGCCGCTGTGCCAGCCGGAGCCAGCAGTGCAGCCGCCGCCACGGCGACCAGGGCAGTGCAGAGGAGCTTGCGGAGGGGGTCGATGACCCAGATACTGACGGGCCAGATCGGGTACACCGCCGTCGGCTGGATTTCCCCACCCACAGCGCCCTCCCCGTTACCGTGTTCGCAGTTGACGTGAAGCCCCAATGCAACGTGGCTCAGGGTTCCGCCCGTTGCTCCCGGCGACCTTCTTCGCAATGGCGCTTACCGCGTACATGCCCACCGCTGCCTGCGCAGTGCCGGGACGAGCCGGGCGGTTGCCCGAGCCGGCGGGCGAGCCGATTTCCTTTGACCGGGCCGGTCTCGATGGCCGTGCCCGGCAGATCGTCTACGGGGAACGCCCCGTAGCCGGGGCCAAGGTCGGCGCTGCGGCCGCGCGTCGCGGCGCCGACTGCCTCGTTATCGACGCCGAGGCGCAACCCCCGCTCTCGGCTTCGCTTCCCGCCAAGGCCTACGAGACAGACCCGGGTCCCGCTCCGTGAGCCGGCGCCCGGCGGGGGCGCTTGCGGGCATAGCCATTGTCTTTCTCTTCGCCGCTCCCGGCGGAGCGGCTTCCGGCCGCCCCGGCTCGGCGGACGCGCTCGAGGTGTCGCGGCCGGCGGCACCGATGCGAGACGTCGTAAGGGGCGCGCCAGGCGCTGCGGCGGCGCGGATCTCGGCCACCGCGTCGTCGCAGCGCTATGCGATCGGGGACGGCACCGAAGCGACGATCGAGGTCAGCGTCAGCGCCGCCTGTGCGATCAACTGCACCGACGCCGACCCACAGCGGATCGCCGACTTCATCGGCACGCTGGTGCACGGCCCCGAGGTCAGCCTGGTCTCTGTCCAGCTCGACACGCCCTACCAGCTCGCGTTCGAGTGCGGCTTCGGCGCGGAGGCCTGCTACTTCCCCGGTGAGAACCGGATCGTCCTCAGCGGCAACGAAGAAGTCGACGAGGACGGCGCCGACCGCGAGTTCGTCCTCGCTCACGAGTACGGGCACCACGTCGCCCAGCACCGCGACCTGCCGGCGCCGTTCCCGAGCGCAGTCGACTGGGGGACCGAGCGCTGGGCCAGCCTCGAGGGGGTCTGCAGCGGGCGGCGCCACGGCCGGTTCTTCCCCGGCGACGAGGGCGACCACTACTTCGAGGATCCGGGCGAGGCCTTCGCGGAGGCCTTTGCCCACAACCGCTTCCCGGAAGCACAGGTTCGCTGGCGCTGGCTGCCCGAGCTGGCGCCGGACGCCGAGTCCTTCCGCGCGATCCAGGAAGACACCCTTACGCCCTGGCAGGGGCGGACCAGCTTCGTGCTGTCGGGGCGCGTGCCAGCCAGGGGGGAGGGCGCAGCCGTCGAGTTCCTGCCTACGCCGCTCGACGGGACGGTGACCCTGCGCCCGGTAGGCCTGCACCGGCGCGGCTACGAGCTGGCCCTCCGTAGCCGCGCCGGCAGGCTGCTCCGCAGCTTCCGCCCCCGCCCAACCGCCCGCAAGCAGATGGATTTCACGGTCTGCGGCCAGTCCCGCCTGCGCCTGGAGATCCGCTCCCGATCGCCCCACCCGACCCCCTACCGGCTGCAAATCCAGCGACCCTGAGATAATCCCCGCCGGGCGCAGTCCGCCCACGCCTGGGGGCGTAGCTCAGCTGGTTAGAGCGCCGGCCTGTCACGCCGGAGGTCGCGGGTTCGAGTCCCGTCGCTCCCGTATCTCGAAGTGCCCGCATTTGAGCGTGGGTTTGGCCTGATTTTCCGGCCCTGTTTCGACCCCGCTCAGGATCGTTCCAAAGAAGGCGACCTCTTCCAGGCGGCCGTGCCAGGCGATTCGCTCCATCGAGAGGTGGTCGAAGATGTCGCGTCGCGTGAGCTCCGTGACGGTCTGCTCTCTGGTCGATGTGCGCACTACCTCTAATTTACGACCCAAGGGCACCCCTCTGAGCGCTTTCGATGACAGGCCCGAAGCTCATGGATAGTCGTACAACAACTTGTACGTAATCTGCTACCGTTCTCGGCATGGCAACTCCGCAGACCGTGGTTCCGAGTGCCGAGGCTAGGGACCATCTCTCTGGCTACCTGAAGCTCTTTCGCGAGACGGGAAGGCAGGCTGATCCGGTCGTTTTCGGCTCCCATCGGAAGCCGGAGGGCGTGATCCTGTCTTACGAGCGGTATGAGTGGCTGACCGAGGTTCTGGACGAGCTGGTCGCCTCTGAGGAGGTCCGTGAGGCGCTGGAGGCGGACACGGGCAAGCGGGTCGAGCTTGCCGACGTTGCGCGGGAGGCGGGTTTCGATCCTGCGGAGTTCGGCCTGTAGGTGGCTCGGCTCCCGGTCGAATTCTTCGACCCCACCGCCAAGCAGCAGTTCCTCGACCTGCCCTCCGAGGAGCTGAAACGGCGGGCGCTTGAGCTGCTTGTGGAAGTCTCGAAGGGAAACCCGAAGCTGGGTAAGCCCTGCGGCTTCGCCTTCTCGACCGGCAACCTCTCCGATTGCCGCAAGCTTTACTTCGATGAGCAGCGCGATATGGACCCGCGCTATCGGATCGTCTACCGGCTTCTACCGGACGAGGACGGCCCGACGAATGCTGAGGTCATCCGAATCGGCCTCAAGGTTCCCTACGGCGACGAGGAGCAGATTTACCGCCAGGTGGGCCGAGCGCTCGACCGGCTGCTCGGGAGTAAGTAGCCGCTGCGAACGAGGGCGTTCGCGGGGAAGGCGGGTGCTCGCGTCCCAAACCTCGATGGCGACGAGCTGGCGGCTGAGGCGGTCGTAGTCGCGGAGGCCGTCAGGGACAGCAGCCGAACATGCCGAGGCCGGGCGCACTGCTCTCACGGCGGCGTTGCGTGTTCGGGCTCTCGCGCCCGCTCACTCGATTCGACCCTGAGTGGATCCGTTCCTGCCCGGTTACCGGCCGGATGGCCGAGCCCTGCGCCTCTGTTGGGTCAGTTCCTTGGTCCTGTCGATCAGGCGCTCGAGCAACTCGGGGTCGACGGGCGGGTGGCCGTCCTCGCAGCAGGCCGGACGACGATGCTCGTCGTCCGGCACCTCTACGCCGAGGGCCTCATAGAGCCGCAGGTAGACGTCCAGATCGGGGTTCTCGCGCTCGTGCGGCCCGAC
The DNA here is from genome assembly GCA_963801245.1 of uncultured Solirubrobacterales bacterium. GTDB lineage: Bacteria > Actinomycetota > Thermoleophilia > Solirubrobacterales > 70-9 > VRUE01. Next base: position 738,222 of record CAWDEA010000002.1, on the reverse strand, counting down.
GAGGAGGACCGCGACCTAGTCCGCGGCGGGGAAGAGCAGAACCATGCGGAAGTTGTCGCGCAGTCTGAGGACGCAAAGGTGCTCGACGCCCGCGCCCGAGAGCCGGTAGTGGGCCGCCCGGCAGCCGATTTTCTGAAGGTCGGCTCGTGCTTGTTTCACCGCCCGCGCCTGGGCGCCCCGCAGGGCTTTGACGTCCTCGGCGGCCTCTCTGGTCAGCCAGACATCGAAGGGTGGTTTAGAACCCCTCGGGCCACTCACCGCGTTCCCCGCGCTTCGCCTGGGCAAGCGAGGCGCGGAAGCGGGCGTCCTCTTTCAGTTCGTCCAGCTCGAGCTTGTTGAGCAGCGCCGCGGTGAGGTCGCGGTCCTGGCCGGCGGCCCTGATTTCCTCGAGCGCTTCGCGCGCCGTCAGAACGCTGTCGAGTGAAACGCGCTTGGGCCTCTCCGCGCGTAGGTCAAGGATTCCCCGTCGACACCAGACGTCGATCGTGTGGTCGGAGACTTCGAGGAGGTCCTGTGCGGAACGGACACGGATCGGTGGGAACTCCTTCACCTGCTCCCAGGCGAGCGCGCGGATCTTCCCGCCGACCTGTCCCGCCTGATCGGCCAGGCTCCGATATCCATAGACGAAGTGCAGGGTTCGCTCGAGCTCGGCCTTCTCCCGCGCCACCGCGCCCTTCGGACTTCGTTGGCCAGTCGATTTCCTGCGCGGCCGTGCGGCCTTGTCCCGGAGCTTTCCGGCTTTGGCGGTCTGTGCTTTTGTCTTCGTTCCGGGGGCCATGAGGAGCAGCTTAGCAATTCGCTTCGAAATTAGGCTCGTTATTTCGAGCGGCCCCAGCCTCAGTCCCGAATCTCAATCCGGTGTCCTTGACGGACTCCTCCCCCGTCGCTCCCGTCGTCCTCGGGCTCGGCAACGAGCGCGCCAGTCGCGTGCCTCCTCGGTGCGTGACTCGCTGAGCAGATCGAGGATTCTTGGTGGGCAACGGTCGTCGAATGGCCCCAGGTTCTCGCTGATCGGCTTGACGTGGAGGCGCTCCCCTTCGCGATCAACGATGAAGACGATGCCCCAGACCCTCTGCGTGCCCTTGCATCTGACTGCGGCATATACGACGTCTCCGATCTTGACCGCGTCGACTAGCTGCTGCTGTGTGACGTCCTTTCCGAAGACGAACGCGACCGCCGCCCTCGCGGTCAGCCGTCCCGCGAAGTCCCCACTCGTCCAGGCCATGTCTCCTCCTTCGATCGTTTCCTCTATGAGGCTCTGGCGATCGAAATTCACCCCCCTGAGGGATGTTCGAAACGGCACAGGCGACGCGAACCATTGAGGCAAGCCATTCCTTTACTGCTACCGTAAAGGCATGCCTAAGATCTCCACCAAGCATCAGGTGACCGTCCCCGTCGTCGCCCTGGAGGAGGCTGGACTGCGTGCCGGGGATAAGGTCGTAATCGAGGCTCTTGGGGAGGGTGAGGTGCGAATCCGTCGTGGCGCGGTGTCCTTCGAGACGGCCTTCGGGGTGCTCACTGGCTCCTATCCACCGGGCTACCTCGAGCGACTCGACGCCGAGGACGAGGCGCGTTGAAGCTTGTGCTGGACGCCGATGTCCTGATCGGCGCCCTTGACGGCTCGGACTCCCACCACGCCCAGGCCCGCGAGCTCTTCACCGAGTGGCGGGAGCAGCAGGCAACGCAGTTGATGAGCGTCGTCAACCTCTCGGAGGTGTTGGTCGCCCCGAGTTCAGATCCCGAGCGGCTGCGAGTGGCGCGCGAGGCGATCGCCGCACTGGGCGTAGAGGTCCATCGTCCGGGAGAGGCGATAGGAGTGCGCGCCGCCCGGCTACGTGGCAGCCATCCGATCAGCCTTCCCGATGCCTATTGCCTGGCCACCGCCGGGCATACCGGTGGAACGGTGGCTTCCTTCGACCGCAAGGTGCTACGCGTAGCCGAGGTGGAGCACCTTCCCATCGCGACCTTGGACGGCACATAGGCTCAGCTTCCGCGAGGACCGGACGGGTCCCGTAGCCGCACTCCAAAGTCGCCTCAGCCCGAATCTCAATCCGGTGTCCTTTGCTTGACCTCTTCGGGGAACTCTTCCTCTTCAATGGTGTCGGCGAAGAGATCTAGGTAGGGCTCGTAGCGGAACATGCGCGAGCGTTTCTGACCGGTGATCTCCACCAGGATGCCCAACTCCTCGAATGCCGACACGAGACGACTTGCCGTGGGGAACGTCGAGTCCAGCAGCGTGGCGACGAGCTTGATGTTGACCAGCGGTCGTTGGAAGAGATTCGAGAGAAGCATCAGGCCGTTTTGGCCCAGGTTGTTCTCCAGGACCAAGCTGCGATGCAATTCGCGCAGCTCGAAAAGCCGCTCGGCCGTTTCGGTCGCTTCCCGCGCTGTCTGCTGAACACCGCGCAGGAAGAAGCGAATCCAGCCCTCCCAATCCCCTGAGAGTCGGACGGCCATCAGCCGGTCGTAGTACTCGGTCCGGTGGAGCTTGAAGAAATAGCTCAGATAGAGCAGCGGTTGGCGGAGGACCCCGCGGTGGACCAGCAGCAAGATGTTGAGCAACCTGCCGACCCGGCCATTGCCGTCGAGAAAGGGATGGATCGTCTCGAACTGGGCGTGGGCCAGGCCAACCTCGATCAGAGTCGGGTAGCTGCTGTCCGCGTGGAGAAAGCCCTCGAAGTCGTGGAGCGCTTGTTTCATCTCGGCGACCGGCGGTGGGACGAAGGTCGCCTGTTTGAGCGATGCCCCGGAGGGTCCGATCCAATTCTGCGACCGTCGGAACTCCCCCGGTGTTGCCTTCGAGCCCCTGCCGTCGCGCAGCAGCTCTCTGTGGATTTCGCGGACGAGGCGGAGGGAGAGCGGCAGCGTGGTTATCCGGTCCAGGCCGAAGGTCATCGCACGGACGTAGTTGACGAGTTCGTATACGTCGGACAGCGGGTCGCTCCGCTCTTGCTCCAGTTCGAGTTCGAGCAGATCCTCAAGGGTGCTCTGGGTCCCCTCGATCTGGGAGCTGAGGACGGCCTCGCGCCGGACGTACATCGAGACGAAGAAGTCTGGATCGGGAATGACCTTGGCGATGCCGTCGAGCCGTCCCAGCTCGCCGACAGCTGCCTCAAGCAGGCTGAACAGGCTGGCGTCCAAGGCCAGCGGAGGATCGGGCGGAAGCGGCCTGGGAATGAACGCGGAATAGCCCTCCGCCTGTGTGACGAAGCGCCCTGCTCGGGCTTTAAAGCTGGCCTCGGCTGCCATTGCCACTATTTTAGAGATATAGCTAGATCTTTAATAACTTTCCAGCCCAAGCGCGTTAACTAAAGGCCGCGGTTAGAGCTTGTGCCAGCGGGCACCGGGGCCTGAGCCCTCCGGCTTGATCGTCCGGGCGTCACGCAGGTCGTTGAGGACGATCCTTATCGTCGCCAGGCTGATCCCGGGGAGGGCACGCTCGATGTCGCGCCGGCGGAACACCGCGGGCGCTTGCTCGAGGATGTAGCTGCGGACCCGGTCCTGCTTGCTGCCGGTCGTCTTGGGCGCGGCCGCGACCCGCTGCTCGAAGTCCTCGTATGCGCCGGCGAGGATGCGGGCGAGATAGGAGATCCAAGGCCAGACGTCGTGCTTGCCCTCGTGCCAGTCTCGCTGAGACTCGTAGAGGCTTGCGTAGTAGCTGTTCTTCGATTCGAAGATGTGCTGCTCGACGCTGACGTAGCGCGTCACGCCGTACCCCTGAGAGAGCATCTCGTAGGCGGTTAGGAGCCGGGCCAGTCGGCCGTTGCCGTCGGCGACCGGATGGATCGCGAGGAAGTCCAGGATCAGCGCGCCGATCAGGACGAGCGGATGAGTGCGACCCTCGCGCTTTGCGGCTTCGTAGCGGACCAGCAGCTCGCCGAGGAGGAACTCGGTCTCCTCGGGAGGGGGAGGGGTGAAGACGATCGCCCGCTGCCCGTTCTCATAGGAGACGATCAGATTCTGGTCGGACTTGAGGTGGCCGCCGTTGCCGTCGGTGTGGGCAAAGATCAGTCGGTGCAGGTGCAGGACGAAGGGAATGCTCAGCGGCTCATATGAATCGAGGCGCATGAGCATGTCGGTTGCGTCTCTGTAGCCGGCGAACTCGCGCTCGTTGCGATTGCGATAGCGACGTGCGCCCTCGGCGATCCGCTCGGCGCGCTCGCTCGCCACGATCACTCCCTCGATCGCATTGGAGGCGGTGATCAAGCGATGCGCGCGTGCTCGGCGAGTTGCCCCAAGAGCTCGGGGGCCTGATCTTCGAAGAGTTGCTCTCGGCCTCGTCCGGTGTCGATCCCGGCCAAGACGCCGCCGAGCTGCTCGAGGTTGCCCGCTGAAGGTCTTGTCGAGGTCGACGAAGCTTCGCATGGCTCCATCATGCCATAGTCGCGCTAATTTCCCCCTTAAATAGCCCTATTATGGGCCTATTAGCCCCACTGTAGGCGAAGCGAACAGCGTCTTCGGTCGCACCGCTACCCCAGCAGCGGATGCACCAGCCCGTGCTCGGCGCAGATCGCCGGCGGGCTCTCCATGTCGAACTCGACGGGATCGCCAGCAGCTCGATCGCGCCTGACGCTCAGGTCTAAAGAGTAGTCCTGTAAAAATGTTGCAGGAATAGATTTTATGCAGATTGAGGGGGAATCTGCATAAACTGTCGTCCTGTAGATAGTTGACAGGAGATGGGCTTTATGAAGGCTGGCGTAAAATTTGAGCGAGAAGCATTGCGGAAACTGCCGGATCTGCTCGAGGATCTACTGGATCGGCGGCCGGCGACTGTCTCACGCGAGGTTCTGGCGCCGGACGGCCACCAGGTGGATGTCGTCGTCGAGATCGACGGCCAGACCTGGATCTTCGAGGCCAAGGCCTCGAGCCGGCCGGGGGTCGTTGCAGCAGCGAAGGAGCAGCTAGAGCGCTACGCCGAGCTCATCGAGGCGGATATGAGCGTCCTCGTCGTCCCCTACATGACTCCGGCTGGATCCAAGGCGGCCGCGGACGTGAATCTCAACTGGATCGATCTCTCCGGCAATGCCTCAATCCGCGAGGGTGACAACTTCCACATCCACGTCGAGGGCAAGCCAAATCGCTACCCGCAGCGCGGGCGACCGTCCTCGCCCTTTGCTCCGAAAAGCGCCAGGGTCACCCGCGAGCTGCTGATCGAGCCGCAGAGGTGGTGGCGCCAGAAAGAGATCGCCGTCGTGACCGGCCTCGATGACGGCCACGTGTCGCGGACGGTGGGGCGCCTTCGCGGGGAGGAGCTGCTTGAGGAGTCTGAGCTCGGCCTACGTCCCCGGGACCCGCTCCTCCTGCTCGACGCGTGGGCGGCTGAGTATCGCTTCGATCGTCATGAGTTCGTCTACGGGCATATCTCGGGGTCGGGTATCGAACTCGCGCGCGAGCTTGCTGGGAGACTCGCGGATGCCGACGTGGATCATGCGTTCACCGGACTGCCCGCGGCGTGGTTGCTCAGTCACTTCGCAGGGTTCCGGCTCAACAGTGTCTATGTCAAGGGAGACCCACTGGAGGTCGCCGACGAGATCGGGCTGCGGCTCGAGGAGCGTGGGGCGAATGTGCAGCTGCTGGTTCCCGACGACGAGGGAGTCTTCAGCGGTGAGCACCAGCTCGATGGCATCGACTGCGTGTCGCCGCCGCAGGTCTACGTGGACCTGGTCCACCTGCCCGAGCGGGCGACGGAGGCCGCGGAGGAGCTGAGGCGAGGAGGGCTCTGGGATGGCAGCGCCGGATAAGCCACGCCACAGCAGCGGCTACAGCCGCGAGGAGACCCGCGAGGTCGAATCGACTCTGCTGACCGTCGCCGTCACCCTCGGCGCTTACTTCGACCGCCTCTGCATTGTCGGCGGCCTGGTTCCCTCCCTGCTCCTCGACGGAGAGCTCGCCGACGAGGACGACGATCGCCACGTCGGCTCCGGCGACGTCGACGTCGCCCTCCATATCGGCCTGCTCAACGACGGTGACTACGCCGAGGTCAGCGATCGTCTTCGCCGGGAGGGGTTCGAGCCCGACGTCAACGAGGAGGGCAACAAGACCCTGCAGCGCTGGCGTCTTGGCAAGGCCTCGGTGACCATCGACTTCCTGATTCCGCTCGTTCCCGACTCCGAGGAGGGGCAGCGACTGCACAAGCTCGAGCCTGACTTCGGCGCGATCATGACCAAGGGCCTCGAGCTCGCCTTCGAGGAGATCCGCGAGGTCCGACTCGCGGGCCGCACTCGCAAGGGAGAGGCCGCAGAGAGGACGATCCCGGTCTGCGGGCCAGCCGCCTTCGTCATCCTCAAGTCATTCGCCTTTCAAGACCGCGGCGAGCCCAAGGACGCCTATGACCTCGTCTATGTGATCCGGCGCGCCCCGGGAGGGGCGGCGTCCATTGCCGAAACTCTCGAGGGCCACGCTGTAAATCACGCCGAGATTGTCAGGGAGGCGCTCGAGAGGCTGGCGAGCAACTTTGAGACCGTCGAGCACACCGGCCCGGCGCGGGCGGCAGACTTCATCAGCGACGCCGACGTCGATCGCGACGCTGACCGTGCAGACGCTCAGGGCGCCGTCGCCGACCTGGTTAGCGAGTGTCGGCGCCGGGGCCTGCTCGGCTAGTCGCGTCGCTTCCCGAGGTAATCGACGGCGTCACCCTTCCTGGTCCAGCGCCGGATGCACCAGGCCGTGCTCGGCGCAGATCGACGGCAGGCTCTCCAGGTCGCCCTCGCAGCCCAGAAGTGACGGCTGTGCTTCTAGTCCGACCCGTTCATCCGCACTGCGAGCTGCCCGCCTTGAATTGCGCCAGGGTGCAGCGGTAGGCACGCGGGTAGTAGTCGCCCATCGCTTCCGCGGCCGCTGCCGGGTTGCCGTCCTGCGGCGCGTCCTGGACGGCGTAGCCGAAGCTTTCGTTGGGCAGCATGTTGCGGAGAATCAGCAGCTGCCGCGCCCGCGGCTGCGTCGCCGAGAGCGGCACGAAGGTTCCGCCGGCCGCCTCGACGGCCGCCTGCTGGCGCTCTGGAGCGACGACGAAGGCGTAGTTGCCGTCGGCGTCGAGCGTCGTCACGTCGTCGGCGGCGCAGCCGTAATCGACGCCGCCCCCGGGCAGTGGGTTGGCCACGACCGGCCAGGGCTGGCGGTAGATGTTGTTGCAGAGCGACCAGTAGCGCAGCTGCAGGCTCGGTTGCGGCCACGGCACCGGACTCGTCCCGGCGGGAACGGTCGCGGCCTTGCCGCGCACGACGATCACCGTGCCGGCACGCGGCCGGAACAGCGCCGAGACGTAGGCGTTGTCGACGTTGGGGAAGAAGGCATTGGTCGTCGACGCGGTCGCACGGAAGAACCGCAACGGCGGCGGGCAGGCCGATCCGCGGCAGGGCGAGGTGCTGCCGGAGCCGCCCTGCAGCTTGCGGCCGATCCTCTTCAGCGCCACCCGCGCGGCCGCGGCCGGCGTCACGTCCAGGCGCTTCGCGAGCGCGCGCGCCGCTTTGCGTGCCGACTTCTTCGCGCTGGTCACGCCCGCGACGAGCCGGCCGGTGGCCGGCGGGCAGCGCGGCAGCGTCACCTGGCTGGCGCCGTCGACGAGCGTCAGCGTCGGAAGCTCGACCGCGCCGTTGCCGCCGGTCGGCAGGTAGGTGCGGTAGACGAGGTAGCCGATCGGCGCGCCCAGCTTTCCGCTCGCCTCGCCGCTCGGCGCAAGCGGCAGCGTGTTCGACTGACCCGCCTGCGGATCGGGGCTCAGCGTGAGGCTGAACGCGCCGCCGGGGGCGCCGCTGACCTGGAAGGGGTTGATGCTGCCGCCCGAGGGGGAGATCAGGTAGTCGGCCAGGCCCGAGGAGACACCATTGGTGGTGAACGAGCCGAAGGCGTCGTCATAGACGTTGAACGACATGTAGCGCGCGTCGGGGTAGGTTCCGTCGACCTCGATGCTGAGCCCGTCGCTGGCGAGGAAGGGCGTTGTCCAGTAGGTGGCGGCGGCGTCCGGGAAGGCGACGTTCGCCGTCGACGGCGTCGTCTTCAGCCACCACGAGCAGTACGGGAACCGGTCGGCAGGCGGCGCGGCCGTGGCGAGCGGTGGCAGCGCGGCGAGCAGCCCGATCGCAAGGATCAGGAGGGTCGGGACCGTGAGGCGACTCATCCCAGCGGCCGGTACTCGCTGCCGCTGAACACGAGCGGGTCGCCCTCGCCGCTCTCCAGGTCGCGCACCTCGCCGGTGACGATCACGTGGTCGCCCGCGGCGATCACGTCGCGCAGGTCGCAGGCGATCCAGGCCAGGGCGTCGTCGATCGCGGGGATCCCGTCGCGCTCGCTCCACCCGACGCCGGCCCACTTGTCGGCGACCGGGGCCTTGGTGGCGAAGGCGCGGGCGATCGGCTCCTGGCCGGCGTGCAGGACGCTGACGCCGAAGTGGTTGGCGGCCTGGACGGCGAGCAGGGTGCGCGAGCCGCGGTCGAGGCAGGCCAGCATCAGCATCGGCTCTATGGAGAGCGAGCAGACGGCGTTGGCGGTCGCTCCGGCCGGCCCGTCGGGGCCGCTGGCGCTGACCACGGTGACGCCAGTCGGCAGCATCGCCATCGCGGCTCGGAAGCGGGCTGGATCGGGTGTCGGCATCGTGGAGGAACCGGATCGGGTCTAGACAATATGATGCGCGCCGCGTGCGCCCTGCACTGATCACAGCCACGGTCGTCCTCGCCGCCCTCGGGCTCGCCGCCTGCGGGTTCGGCGAAGAAGGCGTCTCGGTCGCCGAGAACGACCCCAGCTATGGGGGGGCCGCCCTCTTCGCCACGCACTGCTCCGGCTGCCACACGCTGAGCGCCGCCGGCACCCAGGGAAGCGGCAATCGCGGCCTGCGCACGCAGGGTCCTAACCTCGACCAGCGAACCGAGACGTATGACGACGCTCTCTACGCGATCCAGAACGGCGGCTTCTCCGGCGCGATCATGCCCGCCAACATCGTCGTCGGCGACGAGGCCGACGAAGTCGCCCGCTTCGTCGCCAAGTACGCGGGCGACGAAGCAGAAGAATCGCCCCGTCCCGGCGCCCAGCCGGCGCCCTAACGTTTCCGAGCCATGCTCGACCTGAAGCTGATCCGCTCCGACCCCGAGCGGGTCAAGGCGGCGCTCGCGCGCCGCGGGGCCGCCGAGCAGGTCGACGAGCTGCTCGCCCTCGACGCCCGTCGGCGCGAGCTGCTGCCCCGGGTCGAGGGCGCCCAGGCCGAGCGCAAGACGATCTCCAAGCAGATCGGCGAGGCGAAGCAGCGCGGCGAGGACGCCGAGGAGCAGATGCAGGCCGTGGCGGCGCTGAAGGAGACGATCGAGTCCGGCAAGGCCGAGCTGGAGCAGGTCGAGACCGACCTGCAGCGGCTGGTCGGCGCCCTGCCCAACCTGCCCGACCCCGACGCGCCCGAAGGGATGACCGAGGAGGACGCGGTCGTCCTGCGCGAGGAGGGCGAGCGACCCAGCTTCGAGTTCGAGCCCCGCGATCACCTCGAGATCGGCACCGAGCTCGGCCTGATCGACATGGAGGCGGGCGCGCGGCTCTCCGGCTCGCGCTTCGCCTACATAAAGGGCGACCTGGTGATGCTGGAGCTGGCGCTGGTCCGCTTCGCCCTCGACCTGGTCCGCGGCGAGGGCCACGAGCCGGTCGTCCCGCCCGTCCTCGTCCGCGAAGAGGCGCTCTACGGCACCGGCTTCCTGCCCGGCGACCGCGACCAGATCTACGAGGTGCCCAAGGACGAGCTCTTCCTCGTCGGCACCTCCGAGGTCTCCCTCGCCGGCCTGCACGCCGACGAGATCCTCGAGGCCGACCGCCTGCCGCTGCGCTACGCCGGCTTCTCGACCTGCTTTCGCCGCGAGGCCGGTGCCGCCGGCCGCGACACGCGCGGCATCTTCCGCGTCCACCAGTTCGACAAGGTCGAGATGTTCTCGTTCGTCGAGCCCTCGGAGTCGGCGGCCGAGCACGAGCGCCTGCTGGCGATCGAGGAGCGCATCCTCACCGCGCTGGAGATCCCCTACCGCGTGGTCAACGTCGCCGCCGGCGACCTCGGCGCCCCGGCGGCGAAGAAGTACGACTGCGAGGCCTGGATCCCGAGCCAGGAGCGCTACCGCGAGCTGACCTCCTGCTCGAACACGACCGACTACCAGGCCCGCCGCCTCGGTTGTAGGTATCGGCCCGGCGGACGGCGAATCCCCGGAGGCGGTCCACACGCTGAACGGGACGGCGGTGGCCGTGGGACGGACGATGATCGCGCTGATCGAGAACCGGCAGGAGCGGGACGGCGGGTTCACGCTACCCACTATTTTGCATTCCTACGGGGCGCCTGAGAGGATCGGACCGCGATGAGCGCGGTAACGGCAGGGCCTTCATGAGCACAGGCGTGCGCGACGCCAAACGGGTCGTTCTCTGCGACGACCACGAGATCGTGCGCGAGGCGATCAAGGCCCGGATGGCCAACTCGAACACGGTCGAGATCGTCGGCGAGGCGAGCAACGGCCGCGACGTGGTCGACGTGGTCAAGGAACTCGAGCCCGATGTCCTCATCATCGACGTCGAGCTGCCCAAGCGCGACGGGATCGAGGCGACCAAGGAGGTGCTGAAGGTCGCGTCCCGCGCACCAAAGTGATCGTCTTCACCGCCCACGCTCAGCCCGACCTGCTGGCCCTGGCGCTGCGCGCGGGAGCCTCGGGCTACGTGCTCAAGTCCGCGCCGGCGGAGGACATCGCCCGCGCCGTCAAAGCGGTCACCGGTGGCGGCACCTTCCTCGGCGGCGACTTCGCCGGTGGCAAGCCGTCGGAGGTCGAGAAGCTGCTCACGCTCTCGCCCCGCGAGCGCCAGATCCTCGAGCTGCTCGCCGAGGGCCTGCGGGTGAAAGAGATCGCCGAACGCCTGGCGCTCAGCCCGGCAACCGTCCACACCCACGTGCGCAACGCGATCGGCAAGCTCGAGGTGGACACGCGCACCGAGGCGGTGGCGCTCGCGGTGAAGTTCAGCTATCTGGGTGCCGGCGGCGCGAAGCCTCTGCGTCGAGCTCCAGCGCGCAGCCGTTGATGCAGTAGCGCTGCCCGCCGCGCTCGGGCGGGCCGTCGTCGAAGACGTGGCCGAGGTGCGCGTCGCAGTGCCTGCAGACGACCTCGGTGCGGCGCATGAAGAGGCTGTTGTCCGGGCGCAGCTCGACGTGCTCGAGGTTGGCCGGCTCGGTGAAGCTGGGCCAGCCGGTGCCCGAGTCGAACTTCGTGTCCGAGGAGAAGAGCTCGGTGCCGCAGCACGACGCAGTGGTACATCCCCTCGCTCTTCTCGTCTACATAGGGGCCGGTGAAGGCGCGCTCGGTGCCGGCTTCGCGGGTGACCTCGTACTGCTCGGGGGTCAGCTGCTCTCGCCATTCTTGGTCGGTTTTCTCGGTCTTGTCCATGGAGAGAGGGTAGAGGGACGGGTGGGGCGCCTCTCGTCCGGACAAGCGCCGGCCTAATGAGGCCGGCGCTTTGAGTATCCGCCCGTCCGAGAGGCGCCCCACCCGTCCCTTACGATGCCGCCGCGATGGACGAGGCGTTCTACATCCCGAATGGCGAGGGCAGCTTCGTTGCCAGTGAGCTTTGTAGGGGGCCTTGGGATCCGGGGGCGCAGCATGCGGGGCCGCCTTCGGCGTTGCTCGGGCGTGCAATCGAGGAGCTTGTGGGATCTGAGGAGTTTCAGGTTGGGCGGGTCGTGTTGGAGATCCTTAGACCCGTTCCGATCGGGGTGGTGCGGGTCGAGTCTCGGGTGCTGCGGCCGGGGAAGAAAGTGCAGCTGGTGGAGGCGTCGCTGTCTGGGGAAGCTGGGGAGCTGATGCGGGCGACCGCTTGGCTGCTGCGGGTGTCGGAGGTGGAGATGCCGGCGGAGGCGGTGGCCGAGGACGCGCCGCCGCAGGGGCCCAGGGAAGGATGGACGCCGGAGTTCTTCCCGACCGGGCAGGACGTCGGCTACCACACGGCGATGGAGTGGAAGGCCGTCGCCGGGGCCTTCCTGGAGCCGGGACCGGCGACGGTCTGGATGCGGATGCGGCACCCGCTCGTGGCCGGCGAGGAGCCGACCCCCCTGCAGCGGGCGCTGATCGCCGCCGACGTCGGCAACGGGATCAGCGCCGTGCTCGACTGGCGCTCCTACGTCTTCATCAACGTCGACCTCACCGTCCACTTCGAGCGCATGCCCGAGGGCGAGTGGGTCTGCGTCGACGCCGTCTCCCGTCCCCAGCCCAGTGGCATCGGCACCGCCGAGTCCGAGCTCTCGGATGAGCGCGGCCGCATCGGCCGCGCCGCCCAGTCCCTCCTCATCGCCCGGCGCTAGCGAGTGGCCAGCAGCGCCCGGTTGCGGGGGGCGATCACGAAGGCGATCGTCGCGGCCGAGACCAAGGCGATCGCGGCCGAGACGAGGAAGGCCCCCTCGTAGCTGACGATCGCGGCGATCAGGCCGGCGAGGGGGGCGCCGAGGCCGATCCCGGCGTCGAAGAAGGCGGTGAAGGTTCCGAGCGCCGCGCCGCGCCGACGGTCGGAGACGCGGCTGACCACGATCAGCGAGAGCGAGGGGTAGAGGAGCGAGAACGCCGCCCCCATCGCCAGGGCCCCCGCCAGCGCCACCGGGAGGCTGTGGGCGAAGCCCAGCGTGGCCAGGCCGACGGCCTCGACCGAGGCGGCGACGATGGCGACCCGGGCGGCCCCGACCCGGTCGGGCAGGTCGCCGCCGATCAGCCGCGTCAGCACGACCATCGTCGCGAAGGCGCCGAAGACGGTGGCGCCGTGCCCGACGCCCCGCGCGTCGAGGTGGAGGACGACGAAGGCGGCGATCGTCGCGTAGCCGATCGAGGCGAGGGCGAGGGCGATTCCGGGGCGGACCGCCTCGCGCTCGATCAGCGAATGGTGCGCCTCCTCGGGATGCGGGGCGGGGTGAAACGGATCGGGCAGGCGGGTGGCGATCGCCGCCCCGAGCAGCGGCACCGCTCCCGCGAAGAGCCAGACCACGGTGTAGCTGGAGGCGTTGCAGGAGCAGCTCTCCGACCAGCGGCCCGATGCTGAGTCCCGCCCAGACCGAGAGGCCGTAGAGGCCGATCACCCGCCCGCGCCGCGGGAGGGGCGCCAGGTCGACGACCCAGGCCGAGCTGGCGGTGAACACGGCGCCCTCGCCCGCGCCGAGCACGAGCCGGGCCGCGACCAGGCCGGGCACGCCCAGCGGCAGCAGGTACATGAAGCCGCCGAGCGCGACCAGGATCGAGCCGAGCAGGACGGTGGGCTTGCGGCCGCGCTGGTCGGCGCAGCCGGCCGGCGACGGGCCGCAGCAGCAGGCCCGTGATCGCGTAGGAGCCGACCACGAGCCCGACCGCGACGTTGCCCCCGTCGAGCGGGCCGTGGACGTAGCGGGGCAGCACGGGCAGGACGGCGCCGACCGCGAACAGCCCGCAGAAGGTGACGATGAAGACGCCGGCGAAGGCGATCCCGGGGCGGGGGACGAGCGGGCGCGTCTCCTCGGCCGCGACGCTCACCGCAACAGCCCGGAGAGGTCGTCGATCACCTGGTCGGGAGGCGGGTCGGCGGCCTCGGCCTGCTCGCGCGAGGTGGCGCCGGTGAGGACGAGGATCGTCGCCAGCCCGGCCCGCCGGCCGCCCTCGATGTCCGAGGCGATCCGGTCGCCGACCATCGCGACCCGCTCGGCGCCGCCGATCAGCGCCCGCGCCTGCTCGAAGAGGTGGCGCTCGGGCTTGCCGCCGATCTCGGCCGTTCGCCCCGACGCCGTCTCGATCGCGGCCAGGGTCGCACCGGTCCCCGGCCAGGCACCGCCTGGCATCGGCAGGGTCGGGTCGCGGCTGGTCGCGAAGAGAGATCGCTCCCGCGCGCAGGGCGAAGGTCGCGGTGAGCAGCTCCGCGTAGTCGAACTCGCGATGGCCGGAGACGATCACCGACGTCGGCGCTCCGCGCCGCCTCGCCGTCCAGCAGCCAGTCCCGTGGCGGCGACCGTCTCCTTGAAGCCCGGCGCACCGATCACGAAGGCGGTTCCCCCCGCCCCGACCTGCTCCGCCGCAAGCTGTGCGGTCGAAGCGCCCGCGGTCACCACCCTGCGGTCATCGACCGGGATGCCGGCCTCGCGGAGGCATCCGGCGTAGGCGCGCCGGCTGACGCACCGAGTTGTTGGTGACGAAGACGACCTCCTTGCCGCCCTCGAGGAGCTCGCCGCAGCGCCTCCGCCGCCCCGGGCACCAGCTCGCGCCCGATCCAGACCACCCCGTCGAGGTCGACCAGGAACCCGTCGAATCGGTCCGCCAGAGTCATCGTGCCGCCCAGGCTATTGAGGGCTGGGTCGGGCAGGGGTGGAGCGTCTTGTACTTTTTCGCGAGTGACCTTTGAGCGCCAGCCGTCCAACGCCCCTCGAAAAAGTTAAGCGGAACCCCTGCCCGACCCAGCCGACAACAATCAGGTCGTGAGCGCCGATGGCGTGTCGCGCCGCTTCGGCGAGGGCGCTGCCGCCGTCGACGCGCTCCTCGACGTCAGCACGGCGTTCGACCGCGGTCGCTTCACGGCGATCATGGGTCCCTCGGGCTCGGGCAAGTCGACCCTGATGCACATCCTCGCCGGGCTCGACAAGCCGACCGCCGGCACCGTCGTCCTCGACGGGCAGGAGATCACCAGCCTCGACGACGCCGAGCTGACCAAGCTGCGCCGCGACAAGCTCGGCTTCGTCTTCCAGTTCTTCAACCTGCTGCCGGTCCTCACCGCCGAGGAGAACCTGGTCCTGCCGCTCTCGATCGCCGGCCGCAAGCCCGACCAGGCCTGGCTCGACCAGCTGGTCGAGACCGTCGGCCTCGAGCGACCGCCGCACCCACCGCCCCTCCGAGCTCTCCGGCGGCCAGCAGCAGCGCGTCGCCGTCGCCCGCGCCCTCGTCTCCAAGCCGGCCGTCGTCTTCGCCGACGAGCCGACCGGCAACCTCGACTCGAAGGCGAGCGCCGACGTCCTGCGCCTGCTCCGCCACGCGGTCGACGACTTCGGCCAGACGGTGATCATGGTCACCCACGATCCCGCCGCCGCCGCGCACGCCGACCGCCTGATCACCCTCCGCGACGGCCGCATCGTCCACGACGGCGCCCCCGGCTCGACCGACGAGGTGATCGAGCTGATGAAGACGATCGACTAGACCGGGTGACCGGTCTCGCCCTCAAGAGCCTCTGGGCCCGGCGGATCCGCGCCCTGACCACGACGCTGGCCGTCGTGATCGGCGTCGCCTTCGTCGCCGGCACCTACATCCTCACCGACACCACCTTCGCCGCCTTCGACGAAATCTTCGAAGACTCGCTGGCGAAGACCGACGTCGTCATCTCCGCCAAGGACGAGGTGCGCCAGGAATCGGGCGAGGTGCCCAGCTTCAGCGCCGCCCTGCTGCCCAGGGTGGAGCGGGTTCAGGGGGTGAGCGTGGCTGCCGGCCAGATCTTCACCCCGGGTGGCTTCTTCGACTCCCGCAACGAGCAGATCGGCAACGAATTCGCCCCCAAGTTCATCACCTCGATCCTGCCCGAGGCGCTCGAAACGCAGACGTATACCGAGGGGCGGCCGCCGCGAGACGCTGCCGAGGTCGCCCTCGACCAGGACGCCGCCGAGGAGGCCGGCCTGGGGCTCGGCGACACCCTCAAGCTCGCCTCGGTCGAGCGGGTCGCGGCCTTCCGCATCGTCGGCCTGACCAGGCTCGGGGACGCCTCCTGGGGCGGCGCCAGCATCGCCGGCCTCCTCCTTCCCGAGGCGCAGCGGATCACCGGCAAGCGCGGCCAGTTCGACCAGATCGCGATCGCCGCCGAGGAGGGGGTCTCCGAAGCGACTCTGAAGCAGCGCGTCAAGCGCGTCGCCCCGGCCTCGGTCCTGGTCGAGACGGCCAAGGAGAACGCGGAACGCAACTCCGACCAGATCCGCGAAGACATCGGCTTCCTGCGCATCGCGCTGCTCGTCTTCGCCTTCGTCGCCCTCTTCGTCGGCGCCTTCCTGATCTTCAACACCTTCTCGATCACGGTCGCGCAGCGGATCAAAGAGTTCGGCATGCTGCGCACGCTCGGCGCCAGCCGCCGTCAGATCCTCAGCTCGGTCGTGATCGAGGCCCTCCTCATCGGCCTGCTGGGCGCCCTGCTCGGCCTCGTCGCGGGCTACGGGATCGCGATCGGGCTCAACGCGCTCTTCGTCGCGATCGGGATCGACCTGCCGACCACGGCGCTGGTGACCAAGGACAGGACGATCGTCGTTTCCCTGCTGATCGGCATCGGCGTCACCCTCGTCTCCTCCTTCATCCCGGCGCTGCGCTCCACCCGCGTGCCGCCGATCGCCGCCCTGCTGGCGATCGAGCTGCCCCACAGCCGCCGCCGCGGCCTGGTGACCGTCGTCGCCGCGATGCTGCTCGGCGTCGTCGGCCTGGCGATGCTGCTCGGCGGGCTCTTCGGCGGCGCCGACGGCGGCACCGCCGCCGGCCTGATGGGCGGCGGCGCGGTGGTGGTCATCCTCGGCGTCTCGCTGTTCAGCCCGCGGCTGGTCAGGCCGCTTGCCTCGGTCGCCGGCAAGCCGCTGGAAATGGCGCGCCGCCTGACCGGGCGGCTGGCGCGCGAGAACACCCAGCGCAACCCGTCGCGCACCGCGGTCACCGCGGCGGCGCTGATGATCGGCCTCGCCGTGGTCACCTTCGTCACCGTCTTCGCCGCCGGGATCAAGAGCTCGATCGCGACCGCGGTCGACGAGAGCTTCCAGGGCGAGCTGGTGATCCAGAACAGCGACGGCTTCTCGCCGATCTCGCCCCGCGTAGTGCCCGCTGCCTCCCGGGTGCAGGGAGTCGGCCTGGTCTCCTCGCTGCGCGCGGCCCAGGCGAAGCTCCTGGACGGCGGAGGCGGCAAGCCGCGCGTCTCCTCCCTCTCCCGCAACGCCGACGCGGTCCTCAACATCGACTGGACCGAAGGGGGAGCGGAGACTCTGCGCAGGCTCACCAGCAGCCAGGTGGTCCTCAACAAGTCCTTCGCCGACGGCAACGACCTCGCGCTTGGCGACAGGGTCCGCTTCCTCACCCAGATCGGCGCCAGGCCCGATCTCGAAGTGGTCGGCGAGTTCGAAGACAAGGCCGGGCTGCTCGGCAGCGCGATCGTCACCCAGGGCCTGATGGCGCGCCAGTTCGACCAGCGCGACGACCTGATCGACTTCGTCAAGCTGGCTCCCGGGGCGGACGCGGCCAGGGTCCAGGCGAGCCTGGCTGCCCTGATGAAGCGCTCCTTCCCGGTGGCCGAGGTGCGCAACCAGCAGGAGCTGAAGGAAAACCAGGAAGAACAGATCAACCAGCTGCTCGGCCTGATCTACGCCCTGCTGGCGCTGGCCGTGATCGTCTCGCTCTTCGGCATCGCCAACACGCTGGCGCTCTCGATCCACGAGCGCACGCGGGAGCTGGGAATGCTGCGGGCGATCGGCATGTCGCGCCGCCAGGTGCGGACGATGATCCGCTACGAGGCGGTGATCACGGCCCTGATCGGCGCCCTGCTCGGCATGGTGCTGGGCGTGATCTTCGCCGCCCTGATCGCCCAGCCGCTGAAGGACGAAGGGTTCGCGCTCTCCTACCCGGTCGTCTCGCTGCTGGCGCTGATGGTGCTGTCCGCCTTTGCCGGGGTCATCGCCGCGATCCCGCCGGCCCGGCGGGCCTCTCGACTCGACGTGCTCGAGTCGCTGCAGTACGAGTAAGGCTCAGCCGCGACGCAGCAAGCGCTTCACGGCGGCCATCAGCTCCTCGGTCCGCTCCTGCCGATCGCCCTCCGCACCCGCGACGCAGTGCGCGGCGTGGTCGGAGAGCAGCTCGAGGGCGACCTTGTCGAGGGCGGCCTGGATCGCCGTCACCTGGGTGACGACGTCGATGCAGTAGCGGTTCTCCTCGACCATGCGCTCGACGCCGCGCACCTGCCCCTCGATCCGGCGCAGCCGCTTCAGCACCGCGTCGCGGTCTTCGGTGTAGCCGTGGGTGACCGCGTCGCTCACCGCCCAAGTGTACCCCCCGGGGGTATCTTCGCCGCTCCGGTGCGCTTTATGTGGGCTATGGCGACATAAAGCGCACCGGAAGCGTTGTGTCGGGAGGCGGTTAACTGAGGCCCATGCGGAGGGCGCCGGCCACCTCGAGCATCGCCGTGCGGGTGCTGGGACAGATCGCGGTCAGGTTGGCGAAGCCGTGGATCAGGCCCGGGTGGCGCTGCAGCGCCACCTTCACGCCGGCCTCGCGCATCCGCGACGCGTACACCTCTCCCTCGTCGCGCAGCGGGTCGAAGCCGGCGGTGGCGACGTAGGCGGGAGGGAGGTTCGAGACGTCGGGCGCCCGCATGATCGAGACCCGGGGATCGTCGGGGGCGCAGCCGTCGGGCAGGTAGTGGCCTTCGAACCAGTCCATGTCGTTGCGGGTCAGCAGGAACCCCTCGGCGAAGGTGTCGCGAGAGGGCTGGCCGCCCACGGAGTCGGTGACCGGGTAGAGCAGGGCCTGCATCGCCGGTTGCGGCCCACCGTTGTCGCGCGCCTGGAGGCAGGTCACGGCCGCGAGGTTGCCGCCGGCGCTGTCGCCGGCGACAGCGATGCGGGACGGGTCGGCACCGAGCTCGGCTGCCTGTTCGGCCGCCCAGGTGAACGCGGCGACAGCGTCTTCGACCGCGGCCGGGAACGGGTGCTCGGGCGCGAGGCGGTAGTCGACCGAGAGCACGCGGCAGCCGCTGTGCTCGGCGAGGAAGCGGCAGAGCCCGTCGTGGGTCTCCAGGTCGCCGATCACCCAGCCGCCGCCGTGGTAGTAGACGAGCAGGGGCTGGGGCGGTCGTGGCGCACCGAGTGAGACGTAGAGCCGCGCGGGGATCTCGCCCGCCGGCCCCGGGATCGCCATGTTCTCGACCCGGGCCATCGGCAGCGGAGGCCCGCAGACGACCGGGACCCCGGCCAGGTTCTCCGCCCGCGCCTGCTCGACCGTGCGCCCCTCGACCAGCGAGAACTCCCCCTCCAGGGCCGCCAGCCGCAGCAGCATCTGGATGTCGCACGCCAGCTCCTGCCCGTCGAGCCTCGGTGGCTGGCCGAGGACCCTGCGCAGCGTGCGTGGCCTCATGCCGCAGGTGCGGCGGGCGACCCAGTGCTGCACGCGGGGGGAGGCTGTGGAGGCGCCACGACGCTGCGCAGGCTATGCGAAGGAGGGTTGCCGCAGAGCTCTCGGCCTGGGCCCGGGAGGGGAGAGATCGTCCCTCCTCCAGCCTTAGACGGGCATGACGACTCGACTGAGGTACTCCATCGCACTGTCCATCGCCGCTCTGGCCGCCGCCTTCGCGCTCGTGGGAGCCACGGTTCCAACCGCTCCGGCCCGGCCGGCCGCTGCCTTCGAATGCGCCCGCCCACCGGCCCTTCGCCTGCATCGCTTCGAGGACGGCTCTGCCCAGCTGCGCTGTGGCCAACGCCTGCTCGCCCGGATCTCCTCACCCGGTTGAGCTCTATGCTGCGTGGTGCTCGAGCAACGCGATTCCAGGAGGAAACCTTGTGGAGACCCAAATCCATCGCCTTCGCCTCGCCGCCGCGGTCCTGACGGTCGTTCTTCTGGCTCTGGCGAGCACCGCCCAGCCCGCCCTTGCCTTCCGCGACCGCGATTGCTCGGATTTCTCGACCCAGGCACAGGCGCAGCGCTTCTTCAAGAAGCACCACCCGAACCGCGATCCGCACGGCCTCGATGGCGACAACGACGGCCTCGCCTGCGAGTCCCTTCCGTAACCGGCGCGTACCGGATACGAGACGCATCTCACACGGCTGAGCCGAGCCGCCACTAGCCTCTGAAGGAGGCGCTATGGAGGCAGCCACCACAACCGCTCCGCGGCCGGCGATCCGGGGCCGCAAGCGCGGGTTGCCTCCCGGGATGCCGTTCCCCAGGCCGGTCCAGACCGCGCTCTGGTCGCGGCAGGCGAGGCGGGTGCTATACGGCTGCCAGGACCGCTACGGCGACATGTTCACGATCCGGATCGCCTACGAAGGGACGTGGGTGATCCTCGCCGACCCGGAGGCGATCAAGCAGGTCTTCACCGGCGATCCCAAGGTCTTCCACGCCGGCGAGGGCAACGAAATCCTCGCCACGGTGCTGGGCCGGAACTCGGTCCTCGTCCTCGACGAGAAGCCGCATATGAGCCAGCGCAAGCTGCTGCTGCCCCCGTTCCACGGAGAGCGGATGCAGGGCTACGAGCAGGCGATGGCGGAGATCGCCGCGCAGGAGATCGAGAGCTGGCCGCGCGGCGTGCCCTACGCGCTGCGGCCGCGGATGCAGGCGCTGACGCTGGAGATCATCCTCAACACCGTCTTCGGGGTGCGGGAGGGCGAGAGGCTGACCGAGCTGCGCGGGGCGCTGCGCGAGTTCCTCGACCTGACCACCAATCCCGCGGCCCTCCTTCCCCTGTTGCTGATCGGGCCCGAGCGGGTGCGCGGGTTCGGCCCATTCCGCCGCCGGATCGACCGCGTCGACGCCCTGATCTACCAGGAGACTCGCCGAGCGCCGCCGCGCCGAGGACCTCGAGGAGCGCGACGACGTCCTCTCCCTGCTCGTCGGCGCCCGTCACGAGGACGGCTCGCCGATGAGCGACGAGGAGATGCGCGACGAGCTGCTGACGCTGCTGGTCGCCGGCCACGAGACGACCGCGACCTCGCTCGCCTGGGCGGTGGAGCGGCTCGCGCGCCATCCGGAGAAGCTCGACCGCCTGCGCAGCGAGGTCGAGGACGGCCACGACGCCTACCTGACCGCGACGATCCAGGAGACGCTGCGCCTGCGCCCGGTCATCTCCCTGGTCCTGCGCAAGCTCACCGAGCCGGTCGAGATCGGCGGCTACGAGCTGCCGGCGGGTGTCTCGGTCGCGCCCTGCGTCTACCTCGCCCACCGCAACCCCGAGGTCTACCCCGAGCCGCAGCGCTTCCTCCCCGAGCGCTTCCTCGACAACCCGCCCGGCACCTACACCTGGATCCCCTTCGGCGGCGGCGTCCGCCGCTGCCTCGGCGCCTCCTTCGCCCAGTTCGAGATGGCCGTAGTCCTCAAGGAGCTGGTCAGGCGCCACCGGATCGCCCCGGCCAACCCGAAGCCGGAGCGCATCTTCCGCCGCGCGATCACCGAGACCCCGCGCCACAACGCGCGGGTCGTATTGAGCTAGCGGCTCAGCCGCAGCCGGTGTTGTTGCCGCAGCTGCTGCACGTGTAGCAGGACCCGGTCCGCTGCATCATCCCTCCGCACTGCTCGCAGGCGGGGCCGAGGTCGAGGCCGGACATCTTGGCTGGGACCACCGGGGGCGTTTCGGTGAAGGCCGCCGCGGCCGGGACGGGCTTGGAGTGGCCGTTGCCGCCGTTCCCGCCGTTTGCCGGGCCGGCGGTGCCGCCGCTGGTGTCGATCCCGAGCCCGAGCTGGGTCGTCTCCGCATCCCGTTTGGCCCGCACCTCCGGGGTGAGGATGCCGAGGTCCTCGAGCACGTCGGTGTCCTCGATGAAGCGGCTGCCGAGCCAGCGCATGATGTAGTCGGGCATCGACTTGGCGAAGGGGATCTCCGGGTTGCCGGTGATGCCCTCCGGCTCGAAGCGCATGTAGCTGAACTTGCGCACGAAGGTTTCCAGCGGGACGCCGTACTGGAGGCCGATCGAGATCGCCGTGGCGAAGGCGTTGAGCAGCCCGCGCATCGTCGAGCCCTCCTTGCCGATGTCGGTGAGGAAGATCTCCCCGACGTTGCCGTCCTCGTACTTGCCGGCGGTGATGTAGCCCTCGTGGCCGGCGATCGAGAACTTGTGGGTGATCGATTCGCGCTCGCGCGGCATCTTCTTGCGCACCGGCGCGGCCTGGACCGCCTCGGCCTCGGCCCCCTTCCCCTCCTGCGCGTCGGTGCGCAGCGCCTGTGCGGTCTTGGAGCCGTCGCGGTAGATGGCCAGCGCCTTCAGGCCGCCCTTCCAGCCGCGCGTGTAGGCGTCGGCGATGTCCTCGATCGTGGCGCTCTGCGGCAGGTTCACCGTCTTGGAGATCGCCCCCGAGATGAAGGGCTGGGTGGCGGCCATCATGTCGATGTGGCCGGTGTGGGAGATCGCCCGCTCGCCGACCGCGACGTCGAAGACCGGCAGGTGCTCGTCCTCGAGGCCGGGGGCGCCGATGATCGTCGCGTTCTCCGCGATGTGGGCGTCGATCTGCTCGACCTGCGGCTCGGCGTAGCCCAGCGTGCGCAGCGCCAGCGGCACGGATTTGTTGACGATCGTCATCTGCCCGCCGCCGACCAGCTCCTTGAACTTGACCAGCGAGAAGTCGGGCTCGATCCCGGTCGTGTCGCAGTCCATCAGGAAGCTGATCGTCCCGGTCGGCGCCAGCACCGTCGCCTGCGCGTTGCGGTAGCCGTGCTCCTCGCCGAGCTCGACCGCTTCGTCCCAGGAGCGCTGCGCGGCCTCGAGCAGCTCGCCCTTGATCCCGGTCGCGTCGATGTCGTAGGAGGCGTCGCGGTGCATCCGCATCACGCCGTTGTGGGCGTCGCGGTTGCGCTCGTACTCCTCGTAGGGCCCGGTCGCCCCGGCCGCGATCAGCGCCGACTGGCGGTAGGCGCGGCCGGTCATCAGCGCCGTGATCGCGGCGGCGACGTTGCGGCCCTCGCTCGGAGTCGTAGGGAAGCCCGTCGGACATCAGCAGCGCGCCGAGGTTGGCGTAGCCGAGGCCGAGCTGGCGGAACTTGTTCGCGTTCTCGGTGATCTCCTCGGTCGGGTAGCAGGAGAAGCCGACGACGATCTCCTGGGCGAGGAAGACGATGTCGACCGCGTGCTCGAACTCCTCGACGTCGAAGCTGCCGTCCTCGCGGCGGAATTTCATCAGGTTGAGCGAGGCCAGGTTGCAGGCCGAGTCGTCGACGTGCATGTACTCGCTGCACGGGTTGGAGGCGTTGATCCGCCCCGACTCCGGGCAGGTGTGCCAGCGGTTGATGATCGTGTCGTACTGGACGCCCGGGTCGGCGCAGCGCCAGGCCGCGTCGGCGATCTGGTTCATCAGCTCGCGCGCGTCGAGCGTCTTCACCGTCGAGCCGTCGGTGCGCGCGGTCAGGTGCCAGTCCTCGCCGGCCTCGACCGCCTCCATGAAGTCGTCGCTGACCCGCACCGAGTTGTTGGCGTTCTGGTACTGGATCGAGGTGAAGCCCTCGCCGTCGATCGACATGTCGAAGCCGGCGTCGCGCAGCGCCTCGGCCTTCTTCTCCTCGTCGGCCTTGCACCAGATGAAGTGCTCGATGTCCGGATGGTCGACGTCGAGGACGACCATCTTCGCCGCCCGCCGCGTCTTGCCGCCCGACTTGATCGTGCCGGCCCAGGAGTCGGCGCCGCGCATGAAGCTGACCGGGCCGCTCGCGCGTGCCGCCCTTGGCCAGCTGCTCCATCGAGCCGCGGATGTTGGAGAGGTTGATCCCCGAGCCCGAGCCGCCGCGGAAGATCTTGCCCTCCTTGGTGTTCCAGGCGAGGATCGACTCCATGTTGTCCTCGACGCTGAGGATGAAGCAGGCCGAGCACTGCGGGCGCTCCTCGAAGCCGACGTTGAACCAGACCGGCGAGTTGAAGGCCGCCTTCTGGTTGAGCAGGATCGAGGTCAGCTCGGCCTCGAAGGCGTCGGCGTCCTCGTCGGAGGCGAAGTAGCCGCCCTCGCGCCCCCAGTCGGAGATCGTCCCCGCGACGCGGCCGATCATCTGTTTCACCGAGGACTCGCGCTTCTCGGTCCCGAGCTGCCCGCGGAAGTACTTCTGGGCGACGATGTTGGTCGCGTTCTGCGACCAGCTCTTGGGGAACTCGACCCCGCGCTGCTCGAAGGCCGGGCTCTCGGGGTTGCCGATCACGGCATCGCGGATCTCCCACTCGATCTCGTCGAAGGGATGGGCCCCGGCGGTCGAAAATCTGCCGCTCGACCGAGAGGCCCTGCAGACCGGATCTGGGCGGTGCTGGTGGCGGTCTTGGACATCGAACTTCTCCTCTCGCGGCGACTTTTAGGGGGAGCTGCCCAGGATCGTTGTCGAGTCGGACGTACTTTGTTGCGCGCGACCCCGCATTTGCCGCAAACTTCGCTCCATCTACCTCTATGGTGACAAGTAGATGAAGCGGGCAAGGGCAGTCGAGAAGGCGGAATCTGCAAAGGAAGTTGCGGCGGAGGCGATCGCCGCCGTCAAGCCGAAGCTGCGCGGCGTCTCCCATCAGTGGGCCTTCGTCATCTCGCTCTTCCTCGGCGTCGCCCTGATCCTCGCCGCGAAGACGCCGAAGGCGACCCTCGCCGTCGCGATCTACGCGGTCAGCCTCTCCGCCCTGCTCGGCACAAGCGCCGTCTACCACCGGGTCAACTGGACGCGGCCCAGCGTGCGCCAGTGGATGCGGCGGCTGGATCACTCGATGATCTTCTTCCTCATCGCCGGGACCTACACGCCGTTCGCCCTGCTGGTCCTCGACGGCCCGCTCGCCGACGCGATCCTCCTCGTCGTCTGGGTCGGCGCGATCGCCGGCGCCGTGGTCGAGATGGTCTGGATCGACCACCCCAAGTGGGTCGCCGCCGTCATCTACCTCTCGCTCGGCTGGGTCGCGATCATCTCCTTCCCCGGGCTCTGGGACGAGATGGGCGTGACCGGCACGCTCCTCGTAGCCGCCGGCGGCCTGCTCTACACCGCCGGCGCCGTCGTCTACGCGACCCAGCGCCCCAACCCCAACCCCCGGGTCTTCGGCTACCACGAGGTCTTCCACCTCCTCGTAATCGCAGCAGCCGCAGCCCACTTCGCGGCCGTCGCCTTCTTCGCCCTTCCCGCTGCTTAGCTTTAGGGGATGTCCAGTAGGGGGACGACCTAGCGTCCGACCTCAAAGAGTTCGTGCGAGTGGGGCGGGAGTAGATGGGCTGGCGTGAAGTAATGACAGTCAATGACCTCAACCGCTTCGGCCAGCGCTCGCTCAAGCAGCAAGAGGCGCTCGCGGCCACACTCCGGGTCGTTGAACAGGAACCCCTCGACATCGCCGCGCCGCGCTGTCACAAGCGCTGCCTCGCAAATCTTTGCCTGCGCAGGTGTGGCTGCACTCAGGGCCGCATCGGGTGGCAACAGGGCGAGCTCGCCATTCACGCGGACCCGGGTGAACGGGGTCTCCTCGGTCATTCGCTGTGCGATCAGCGCCGGATTGATCCCGCTTGCCTCCATCTCTTGCAAGTAGCGGCGGGCCGCATCTTTGTAGCTCGCTGAGCAGACGAGCTCACGAATGCCGCTGAGCGGGTCTGGCGCGTGGTCCAGCTCCGTGACCCGCCTAAGTAGATCGCCCACCACAACCAGTGGGCGCTCCTGCTCTGGCGCTCTTATCTTGAAACCGACCGTTGGGTGCCTGCCCATGTTTGCCCTCCTTCGGCGCTGACATCGTTCCTGGCTCCGACCATCCCCAACGCTACATAAGATCGTTGCAGTTTTCAAGTAGGTATCTAGGTCTTAAATCTGTAGAATGATCGTCCGATCAGGGGTATATCTTGCTATATTGATTGTGTGTTCGCCCACGATGGCAGGGGATGGCGGACTTCTTATGTCTAGAAACGGAGGAACTCATGCCTAGCACTTCACCGGGCGAATCCCCACCAAGAAGTGCGCCTGAGCTTCCTCGCGTAACAAGCTCCGAGCTCAGCTACCTACTCAGCCAGCCAAGGACGCCACGGGTCATCATCCATCTGCTTCGCAGTTGCGGTCTGACGCATGGTCATGTGGCCAGCGCCTTGGGCGTTCCCTCCAGCACAGTGAGCAACTGGTCCTCGAGAAAGGCAGACCCTTCCGATGACCTCTACGAACGGCTGGATGTTCTACGCACGATCGCCTCCTACGTACTTGCAAATCGGCTCAAGGGGGACGATGAGCGCATAGTCAAGGCCTTCTTGCTTGGCAAGCCCCAGGGTGTCGTTGACGAGGACGGTAATCCCTGCACCACAATTGCCGCTCTTGCGGCGGGTCGCGATCAGATGGTCATCGATGCCGCTCGTGCCTTCGGTGAGGCAAGCCAGTACACCCACGCGCCCTAGGAGTGATATCGGGACCGGACGTCAGGTCAGTGCTGAGGCCGCGCGCTCCTGCGCGGCTGCGATCAGGGCCAGCAACTCGGCCTCGCGGCCATCGCGGATCAGCGCCACCGGGTCGGGGTCGCCGTTGACGATGCCCTCGAAGAACTCCTTGCGGTCCTGGTAGGTCGGCAGCGTCCCCTTGGCCCAGCCGCGGGCGTCGTTGAGGACCACCGCGAGGCGGGCGTACTCCTCGCCGAAGAGCTCGGAGATCTCGCGCTTCATCCGCTTCGCCAGGGCGGGGGAGGCGCCCGCGGTGGAGATCGCGATCGCCAGCGGCCCGCTGCGCACGATCGCCGGCAGGATGAAGTTGCAGAGCGGCGGCACGTCGACGATGTTGACCAGCATCGCCCGCTTCTCGGCGTCGTCGAAGACGCCGATGTTGACCTCGCTGTCGTCGGTGCAAGCGATGACCATGAACGCGCCCTCGAGGTCCGCCGCCCCCGCGTAGGCGCGTTTCTCCCAAGCGATCGATCCCTCGGCCGCAAGGCTCTCCAGCTCGGGATGCGCGACCGGTGCGACCAGCGTCACGTCGGCGTCGCAGGCGAGCAGTCCCTCGACCTTCTCGAGGCCGATGTCGCCGCCGCCGACGACCAGGCAGCGCCGCCCCTTCAGCTTCAGGCAGGCGATGTAGAACGGCGTCTCCAGCATGTCGCGCACGCACGACTGGTCGCAGATCCCCCTGCGGAGCTGGCAGACGCACTCCTTGCCGGCATAGGCCTGGGCGGGCATGGAGCGAAGGTTAGTGATCCCCCGCCGACGGGCGGCTAGATCGAGTCGAGCGTCAGGCGCAGGCCCTCGGCGAGGCCGGTCTGCGCGCTCCAGCCCAGCTCGCGCGCCGCGCGGGCGGGGTCGATCGAGATCCGCTGCACCTCGCCGGTGCGGGCGGGGCGAGCTCGGGCTCGAAGCTCTCGGCACCGCCCAGCTCGCCGAGCAGGCGGGCCAGCTCGAGGACGTCGGTCTCGATGCCGGTGCCGACGTTGATCGGACCGGTCGCCTCGGACTCCGCCGCGGCGATCGCCGCGGCGACCACGTCGCCCACATATATGTAGTCGCGGGTCTGCCTGCCATCGCCGAACACGGTCGGGCGCTCGCCCGGCGCGCAGCCGCCCGCAGAAGATCGCGATCACGCCGGCCTCGCCGAGCGGGTCCTGGCGGGGGCCGTAGACGTTGCCCAGGCGAAGGGCGACGCTGGAGAGGCCGTAGAGGCGCTGGTACAGCGCCAGGTAGCCCTCGCCGGCAAACTTGCTCTGGCCATAGGCGGAGAGCGGTTCGACCGGGGAGTCCTCGCCCAGTGGCAGCGCCTTGCCCTCGCCCTCGCCGTAGATCGCGCCGCCGGTCGAGACGAAGACGATGCGCCGGGAGCCGCCTGCGCGCGCCGCCTCGAGCACGTTGGCGGTGCCGCCGACGTTGATCGAGGCATCGAAGGCGGGGTCGTCGATCGACTTGCGCACGTCGATCTGCGCGGCGAGGTGGAAGACGACCTCGGGGCGCTCGCGCCCGGCCAGCTCCTCCGTCGCGGAGCGGTCGCGGATGTCGGCCTCGACCAGCGTCGCACCGTTCGCCAGCGCTCCCTCGAGGTTCTCCAGCCGCCCAGTCGAGAGGTCGTCGAGCACCGTCACCTCGTCGCCCCGCGCCAGCAGAGCGTCGACCAGGTTGGAGCCGATGAAGCCCGCGCCGCCTGTCACCAGAGCCTTCACAGAGCCACGATCCTATAGGCGTCGCCGAGCGCCCCTGCTACCCTCGCCGCCCGATGCGACTGATCGTCACCGAGAAGAACAACAGCGCCGAGAAGATCGCGACCTTCCTCAGCAAGGGGAGCGCGACCAGCGACAAAACCTTCAAAGTCCCGTATTACACCTGGAGCGACGCCGACGGCGACCACAGGACGATCGGACTGAAGGGGCACGTGCTCGGCCCGGCCTTTCCCGAGGGCTACTCGAACTGGCAGAAGACCGACCTGCACGACCTCATCGACGCCGAGCTGATCAAGGAGCCGACCGACAAAAACGTCGTCAAGGCGATCCGCAAAGTCGCCAAGGAAGCCGACGAGCTGGTGATCGCCACCGACTTCGACCGCGAGGGCGAGCTGATCGGGCTCGAGGCGCTGGAGGAGATGCTCGACGCCAACCCCGAGCTGGGCACGCGCGAGGAAACCAAGGCCGGCACCCTGCGGGTCCTGCGCGCCCGCTACTCGGCCCTGACCAAGGAAGAGATCGAGCGCGCCTTCGGCGAGCTCGACGAGCTCTCCTACCCGCTGGCCAACGCCGGCGCCGCCCGCCAGGACATCGACCTGCTCTGGGGCGCGACGCTGACCCGCGCGGTCTCGCTCAGCACCCGCCGCTTCGGTTCCAACTTCCTCTCGGTCGGCCGCGTGCAGAGCCCGACCCTGGGCCTGATCGTCGAGCGCGAGATGGAGCGCCGCGCCCACGTCGCCAAGCCCTTCTGGGAACTGTTCGCCAAGTTCCAGCACCCCGACGGCAGCTTCGAGGCCCACCACGAGACCGACAAGTTCTGGGAGAAGGCCGAGGCCGACGCGGCCCTCGCCGGCACTGCCGGCCCGGGCACGGTCAAGGCCGTGACGGCGCGCAAGAACACCCGCAAGCCCCCGACGCCCTACAACACGACCGCCTTCACGACGGACGCCTCCAGCCGCCTCGGCATCACTCCGTCGAGCGCGATGCGCCTCGCCGAGGACCTCTACATGGACGGCTTCATCTCCTACCCGCGCACCGACAACACCGTCTACCCGGTCTCGCTGCCGCTGCGCGAGCTGGTCACCTCGCTGGTGCGGATCAAGGAGTTCTCCGCCGCGTCGGGCCTGCTCGACGGCGAGCTGACCCCGACCCGCGGCAAAAAAGAGACCACCGACCACCCGCCGATCTACCCGACCCAGGCGATCCACCCCGGCGCCCTCGGCGACGGCCCCAAGAAGCGCGTCTACGAACTCGTCGTGCGCCGCTTCCTCGCCACCTTCAGCCCGCCGATGATCACCGAGTCCACCCGCGCCGACATCGAGGCCGGCTCGCAGTCCTATTTCGTCCGCGGCTCGGTCGTCGTCGACCCCGGCTTCGCCGGCATCTACACCTACGCCCGCTCCTCCGACGAGGAGATCCCGGCCCTGGCCGAGGGCCAGAGCCTGCCGCTCGACGGCGACCCGTGGATCCTCGACAAGGAGACCCAGCCGCCCTCGCGCATCTCCCAGGCGAAGCTGGTCGAGATGATGGAGGAGCGCGGCCTCGGCACCAAGGCCACCCGCGCCGACATCATCAAGAAGCTCTTCGACCGCGGCTACGTCTACGGCAACCCGCCGGTCCCTTCGGAGACGGGCATCGCGATGTACGAGGCGTTCAAGAAATTCGTGCCTGCGATGGCGACCCCGGAGATGACCGCGCAGCTCGAGTCCGAGATGGACCAGATCGCGGCCGGCGCGATGACCAAGGACGGCGTCGTCGGCGACAGCCGCGAGCTCCTGCACAAGACCTGGACCGAAATCGACGAGAGCCGCGAAGACCTGGCCAAAGTCGTCTGGAAGGGAATGGACGAGGACCGCATCCTCGGCCCCTGCAAGGTCTGCGAGGAAGCCGGCCGCAAGAAGGAGGACGGCTCGCCCCACATGCTGCGCGTCATCCGGGCGAAAAAATCGGGCAAACGCTTCGTCGGCTGCAGCGGCTGGACCCTGGACGACCCGGAGTCCTGCGACCAGACCTTCCCGCTGCCCCAGCGCGGCGACGTCTTCAAGCTCGAAGAACGCTGCTCGGTCTGCGGCGAGACGCCGCGGCTGAAAGTTCAGCCCTTCCGCGGGCGGCCCTGGAACCTCTGCCTCAACGATGACTGCGAGTCGATGCAGGAGATGAAGAAACGCCGCGCCGAGCGCGAAGCGGCGAAAGCGGCCAAAGAAGCGATGGCCGAGAAACCGCTGCCCGAGGGCGACGAGGACGGCAAGGCGCCGGCGAAGAAGAAAAAAGCGAAAGTCGCGAGCAAAGCCGACACCGCCACCCGCGGTCGCAAACGCGCCAAGGCCGCGGCCAAATAGCTTCCGGTGCGCTTTATGTGGTCATAGGTGGCATAAGGACCACCGGAACGGGGGTTGACGGTGTTCATCTCGCTTGAGGGAATCGACGGGTCGGGGAAGTCGACCCAGGCGAAGCTGCTGGCCGAGGCGCTCGGCCCCGAGACGCTGCTGATCCGCGAGCCGGGGGGGACCGATGCGGCGGAGCGGATCCGCGAGCTGCTCGCCGACCCCTCGCTCGAGCTCGACCCCTTCGCCGAGCTGCTGCTCTTCTCGGCGGCGCGCGCCGACCTGGTCAGCCGCGTGATCCGCCCGGCGCTCGAGGCCGGCAAGACCGTGGTCGCCGATCGCTTCGCTGACTCCAGCGTCGCCTACCAGGGCGGCGCGCGGGGGCTGGGGACCAGCCACGTGCTCTCGCTCACCGACACGGTGATCGACGGCCTCTGGCCCGACGTGACGGTGCTCCTGCGCCTCGATCCCGAGACCGGCCTCGGCCGCGCCGACGGCGAGGACCGCTTCGAGTCCGAGGGCCTGGAGCTGCAGCGCGCCGTGGCCGAGGCCTACGGGGAGATCGCCCAGATCGCCTCCGACCGCGTCGTCGTCCTCGACGCGAACGGCAGCGTCGAGGAGGTCCACGAGCGAGTGCTGGAGGCCGTGCGTGCCCGAGCTGCCGCTTGAGCACCAGCCCCGGGCGCGGGTTGCGCTGAGCGCGGCACTCGCTTCGGGCCCGTCCCACGCCTATCTGTTCCGCGGGCCCCGCGGTGCCGGGAAGGCGGCCGCGGCGCGGGCCTTTGCGGCAGAGATACTCGCCGCCGGCGCCACCGACCCCGACGACGCCCGCCGCCGCGCCCTGCTCGACCCCTCGCCTCACCCCGACCTCGTCTGGCTCAAGCCCCGAGGAGCCCAGCACATGGTCGAGGAGCTTCGCGAGAAAGTGATCCGCGCCGCCTCCTACCGGCCCTTCGAAGGCGACAAGCGAGTCTTCGTGATCGAGGCCGCCGAGCAGATGCGTGACGAGAGCCAAAACGCGCTCTTGAAGACGCTGGAGGAGCCCCCCGGCTTCGTCCACCTGATCCTCCTCACATCAGAGCCCAGCGCCCTCCTGGAGACGATCGCCTCCCGCTGCCAGCCGATCGACTTCGCGCCGCTCCCACCAGAGGCCATAGAAGCTCAACTCTCCATCGATGGCTCCCCGGACGAACTAGCCGCCGCCGCCCGCCTCTCCGCCGGCGACCTGGCCCGTGCCCGCTACCTGCTCTCGGACTCCGGCCGAGCGCTTCGGGCAAGTGCGCTTGAACTGGGAAGGGCCACCGCTTCGGCCTGGACCGCCCTCCTCAAGACCGCCGAGTCAGAAGGCGAAGCGACCGAAGCAACCACGCGGAAGCTCCTCGAGGAAGAAGCGGAAGCCGGCGTGAAACGCAGTGCCAAAGACATCACCGACGAAGCGAAACGAGCCGGGCGGCGCCGTCGGACAGAGGTCCTCGACTTTGGCCTCGAGCTGGTGGCGAGCTGGTTCCGGGATCTTGCCGCGGCCGCTTCCGGCGCCTCAGAAGTTGCCTACAACCAGGATCGAATCGCCGAGCTGCAGGCCCATGCCTCAACCCTCGACCCCACCCAGCCCCGCCGCGCCGCCGAGCTGGTCCAGGACACGCGCCGCCGCCTCGACCTCAACGTCTCCGAGGAGCTAGCTCTCGAGGCGCTCTCGTTTCGCCTCGCTGCCGTTTTCGCCTGAGACCTGCTCGCGAGCTTTCTCCAGCGCCCGCTCCTGCGCCAGCCGGGTGATCTGCGCCGCCTGGCGCGACATGATCACGCTGAAGTTGAGCGCCAGCCCGAGCAGGAACAGCAGCACGATCGAGAAGAGGGCGACGTTGGTGTCGCGCACGCCCATCGCGTCGGCGACCAGCTCCAGCAGGCCCGGGAAGGCGGCCCCGGCCAGCATCCCCAGCCCGGCGACGAACCAGACGACGCTGTAGCGCTCCTGCAGCTTGTCGCGCCGGATCAGCTCGAGGATCAGGACCATGAAGGCGATCGCCAGGACCGCCGCGAGGACCCGCGTCTGCGAGGTGAGGTGGACCTGGGGCCTCTGGGCGGCCACCACCGCGAGCGCGCTCACTGTCCCGCCTCCGCCCCCCGCCGGGGGCGGAACTGCCCGACCATCAGCACGATCAGGCCCTTGAAGATGAAGAAGGCGGAGCGCACCGGCGTCAGGAACGAGGCCCCGCCGGCCCGCTCCAGCATCCGCACGGGC
Source organism: uncultured Solirubrobacterales bacterium (assembly GCA_963801245.1). GTDB lineage: Bacteria > Actinomycetota > Thermoleophilia > Solirubrobacterales > 70-9 > VRUE01. Next base: position 705,911 of record CAWDEA010000002.1, on the reverse strand, counting down.
AGCTCCTCCACCCGCAGGCCTTCCCGCACCGCCAGCTGCAGCGACTCGATCTCGGCGAAGTCCGGCGAGTAGCGCTCGCTGAACATCGCGATCACCTTGCGGTTCGCCGCGCGCATCCCGCTGGTCGTGTCGGTGAAGCGCTGGCGCGTCGCCAGGGTGAGGAAGAAGCGGAACACGCCGATGCCGATCCGGCGGGAGATCGTCGCCTTGTAGTCGTCGCTCTCGGCCGGCCCCGGGTCGCGGTAGCGCGAGCCGATCACCAGGTCGGCGCGGTCGGCGCGGACCTCCTCCAGCAGTTTCGCCACCTCGGCCGGAGGGTGCTGACCGTCGGCGTCGAGGTGGGCGCAGTAGTCATAGCCTTCTCGCAACGCGTGCAGGTAGCCGGTCTGCAGCGCCGCGCCGAGCCCCTGGTTGAAGGGCAGGGAGGCCACCAGGGCCCCCGCGTCGCGTGCCCGCTCGGCCGTGGCGTCGGCCGAGCCGTCGTCGATCACGAGGATGTCTGCTCCGGGCATGCAGTCGCGCACGTCCGCGATCACCGCGGCGACCGAGTCCTCCTCGTTCCAGGCGGGAATGAACACCAGGGTTCGCACCAGCCGATTCTCCCATGAAGCCCCGGCGGCCCCGATCCCGACCCCGAGCGGCGTTTGTGTTAGTAACTCCTCATGCGAAGGATCGGGATGAGGCTGTGGCTCGGCGGCGCCTTCGCCGCCGTCTCGCTGATCACGGCCTTCGCCGTCTACCTCTTCGGCGACGATCAGCGGGCCCTGGTCGTCTCGGTCGCGATCGGCGTCCTCGCCGGCTTCCTGATCGCGGTGGCGATCTCCCACCGCGTCTCGCGCCTGGCCCAGGCGGCGGCGGAGATGGCCGCGGGGTCCTTCGACGTGCCGCTGACGGTCTCCGGGCCCGATGAGATCGGCGACCTCGCGCGCGCCCTGGAGTCGATGCGCGCCTCGCTCAAGGAGAGCTTCGGCGTGCTCACCGCCGACCGCAACAAGCTCGAGGCGATCTTCGACGGCCTCACCGACGCGGTGATGGTGGTCGACGACGAGGGCCCGGTGCGCTTCTCCAACAGCGCCGCGGTCGAGCTGCTCGAAGGGGGCCGGCCACCGGAGGCGATGCTTCCCCAGCTCCGCCGCGCCGCCGAGTACGGCTTTGCCGCTCACCCGGCGCTGCGGATCGGCGACCGTGCCTACGCGATGCAGGCGCGTGCCCTGCCCGGCGAGCGAGCGGTCCTCGCCGTCGTCCGCGATCGCACCGAAGAGATGCGCCGCGAGTTCGCCGAAGCCGACTTCGTCTCCAACGCCGCCCATGAGCTGCGCAACCCGCTGGCCGGGATCTCCGGCGCGATCGAGGTGCTGCAGAGCGGCGCCAAGGACGACCCCCAGGCGCGCGACCATTTCCTCACCCGCCTCGGCGAGGACGCCGAGCGGATGAACCGCCTCACGCAGTCGCTGCTCACCCTCGCCCGGGTCGAGTCGGTCGGAGCGGGGGAGACCGAGGTGGTCGACGTCTCGGTCGCGATCCGCGATGTCGTCGCCGCGGTCGAGACCCCCAAACACCTCGATCTCGTGGTCGAGGTCGAGCCCGATCTGGCCGCCAAGGGCGACCCGACCCTGCTCCGTCAGGTGATGATCGGCTTGCTCACGAACGCGTTCAAGAACACGCCACCCCCCGGCACCGTTACGGTTCGCGGCCGTCGCGACAGCGACACGGACGTGATCATGGAAGTCATCGACACCGGAACCGGCATTCCCTCGGCGGAGATCGAGCGCGTCTTCGAACGCTTCTACCGCCGCAGCGAGACCCGCAAGCAGGAGGGCTTCGGCCTCGGCCTGGCGATCGCCAGGCGGATGGTCGACGTGATGGGCGGCCAGATCGGCGCCACCTCGACCGAGGGCGAGGGCAGCACGTTCTGGGTTCGCCTCCCAATCGCCCAGCCGAGCCCGACCCCGGTGGCCTGACGATGAGCATCGGGCGCATCCTCGTCGCCGACGACGAGCCATCGGTCCGCGAGTCCGTCGGTTACGCGCTCGCCCAGGACGGCTTCGACGTCGACGTCGCCGCCGACGGAACCGAAGCGGCCGAGAAAGTCGCCGGCGACACCGTCCCCTACGACCTGCTGATCCTCGACATCATGATGCCCGGCCCCAGCGGCCTCGACATCTGCCGCGAGGTGCGCTCGCGCAGCGCCGTGCCGATCATCGTCCTCACCGCCAAGGACGCCGAGGTCGACAAGGTCGTCGGCCTCGAGGTCGGTGCCGACGACTACGTCACCAAGCCCTTCTCGGTCCGCGAGCTGCTCGGCCGCGTGCGCGCCCAGCTGCGCCGCCGCGAGCTCGACCGTGGCCCGCTCAACCAGGCCGTGCGGATCGAAGCCGGCCCGGTCGCGATCGACCTCGTCCGCCACGTCGCCATGGTCCGCGAGGTGCCGATCAACCTGACCCGCTCGGAGTTCCAGCTCCTCCGCCTCCTGGTCAGCCGCCCCGGCGAGGTCTTCCCCCGCCGCCAGATCATGGAGGAGCTCTGGCAGACCGAGTTCGACGGCGACGAGCGTGCCTGCGATGTCCACATCTCCAACCTCCGCCAGAAGGTCGAGCGCGACCCCCAGCGCCCCGAACTGGTCGTCACCGTGCGCGGCGTCGGCTACAAGTTCGAAGGCAGTTAGAGCCCGTGTGAATCGCTAGAGCGCAGAGCAGTATCGACCGCTGCCTGGATCTGCGCAGACTGCTCGGGGTCGATCGTTCCCGCCTGCATGCCAGACCCGACAAAAGCGACCGCGCCAGCTGGATCATCCAGGGGAAGGATTGCCTTCCCGGTGGCGACGAAGAGGCCGGTTGGGCCGTCGTAATCAGCGAATTGAAGTTTCATCGTGGGCTTCCAGCCAAGTAGTTGAATCAGAAAAACTATCGACGAAGCTGCCGACAAAGCTTAAGGCAAGAACTTAGAAAGCGAGTTCCTAGGCCGATTGCCTTATCGCGTCGACCACCAGGTTCGTGAGCGGCTCATAGCTTTGAGACCCATCTTGCCTCAGGGCTTGGCCCAGAGCCCAGCGGGTCGTGTCGGAAGGGGGTACGGCTATCTCCACGAGACCGCACCTCTGAAGCGCATAGCCGGCAACCGCCCAAGCCGTTCGCCCGTTCCCGTCGAAGAAGGGATGGATGCCAATCACCTTCGCGTAGAGCTTGACCGCCGCTCGGGCCGCGTCGCCCACCCGGGGTTGCTTTCGGGCCGCAAGCTCGGCGACATCGCGCTCGAAGACAGCGAGCGCTTTCCCGAGGCTCTGTTTGACCTGCTTACCTCCCGATCCTCGTCGGATGCCTGAGTGTGGAGTCTCAGCGGTTCCCTTCGTAATCGGAAAGGTCACTTCGTGATTACGCTTGGAGCGGAATTCCAGCGTCTTCGAGCCAAATATCGGCCCAAAGATCCCCCGATGGATCAGCTCGATGTCCGTAACCTCCAGCTTTTGGTCCCGATAGCCCTCGAGGGTTGTCAGCGCCGCGACTCGCCCCAGCTCTTCTGCGACTTTGGCCCACGTTTCTTCGGCACTGAGTTCCGGTGCCCGGTGGTATGCAGAATCCGGTCGCTCTTCGAATCCGGCGAACGCCGTGCGGGCCGCTTCGATGGCCGGTTTCGCCAGCTGTCGCTCATCTGAATCAAGTTCATCCAGCCGTCTGGCGAAGCGGTTGTCTGCCGTGGCTATGGCAGGGTGCGTAGTGCCGGTTTGCCTTGATGCCACCATGCCTCGACTCTATGAGAGTCGGCCGCTACGGCAGTGGCGATGCCCCAGGAGGGGCGCGGCCTAGCCGAGAATCGCGAAGCGCTTGCGGACCGGCTTGGAGGTGTTGGCGGCCAGGTCGGTGGCGCGCAGGACGGCCAGGTAGCGGCCCGGGCGGGCCTTGAAGTGCTTCGAGTGGGCGCCCAGGAAAAAGCGGTTGATGCCGATGAACGTCTTCCATTCGGCGTAGCCGTTGAACTTGCGACCGCCCTTGGGGCGGAGGCGGTAGTACTCGGCCTCGAGCGTGCCGCGCTCGTTGACCTGGGCGGTTGCCGGCGTGCCGCCGCGGCCGTGCAGCTGCTGGCGCCTGACGCTCACCGCGCCCAGGGTCGGCCTCTTCAGGTCGAGGTTGAGCGGCGCCTGCGGCCCGGGATCGGAGTTCGGGTCGCCGGGCACATCGGAGACGACCACCTCGCCCCGCACCGCGGCATGCAGCTTGCACTGGAAGAGGTAGGTGCCGGGCTGGGGGAACTGCAGGGTGAAGCTGTCGCCGAGCCGGTGGCTGGGGGCGTCGGTGGTCGGGTCGGAGTCCCAGCCGAGCGCGTTGGCGGAGGTCCCCGTCACCGAGTGGGCGAGGTCCGGCCCGATCCAGTCCCAGGTCACCTTCTCGTTCAGGTCGATCGCGACCTGCGGGCTCGACCAAGCGAAGTCGGAGATCGAGACCCGGGTGTTGGCCGCGTCGGCCGCGGGGGCCGCCAGCAGCGTCGCCAGCACCATCGCGGTCGTCATTTCTGCCGCTGCGCGGGCGAAATGACGACCGCGGTGGTTTGAGGGGCGACCGTGGCGCTTTAGGAGACGACGTACCAACCGTTCATCCCCTGATGGAGGTGCTGGAAGACGTGGCAGTGGTAGAACCAGCGTCCGGGGTTGTCCTCGACGATCTCGAAGCTGAAGGAGTCGGCCGGGCCGAACGTCTTGTTGTCGACGATCGTGCCGTCGGGTTCGGTCCAGCGGTGCCCGTGCAGGTGGAAGGTGTGGAAGAAGTTGTCGACGCCGTAGACGTGGAACGCGACCCGCTCGCCGACCTTCGCTTCCAGGGTCGGCGTGTTGCCGGCGTAGGCCCTGCCGTTGACGCAGTAGTAGGTGTTGCGCAGCCCCGTGACCGAGGGGTCCCAGGTGTGGAAGGCGAGGAAGAAGTCGCGGTTGGGGCGGGCTTCGCCCGCCTTGCGGATCAGCAGCGGGCCGAAGAGGCCGCGGAAGACCGGCAGCGGGTCCATCGGCCCGTGGTCGTGGTAGAGCCAGGTCCCCTCTGTCCCCTCGCGGCATTCCCAGACGTAGGTGAAGGTGCGGTTGTGCTGGACGAAGCCGCCGGGGTCGGTCCACTTGCCCTTGTAGGCGCCGTCCATTTCGCTGGAGTAGAAGATCCCGTGGGGGTGCATCGTCACCGGCGCCTTCAGCTCGTTGCGGAAGTGGACGACGACCGTGTCGCCGACTTCGGCCTCGATCGGCGGCCCCGGCACGGTGGCCGGCCCGAGCGGCGCCTCGAAGCCGGGCGAGTAGGGGCGGTAGGCGTAGGCCTCGAAGGTGCTGTGGCCCTTGACCGGCTCGGCCATCATCTGGTCGCGGTGGCTGGGGACGATGTTCCAGGGCCGCTGCTCGGCGGCGATCCAGTACTCGCGCACCTGCGCCGCGGAGGCGCTCGCCACCGCCGCGGATGCCGAGGCTGCGCTGCCGTTGGCGGCCGCGACCCGCGGCGGCACGTCGACGCCGCCGGCCAGCCGCTCGATGTCGATCTGCCCCTCCTCGGTGCCCACCCGCTGGCCCGCCAGCGTGCAGACGAAGGCCGCCCCGGTGAGACCGAGGAAGGAGCGGCGGTCCAGTGGGCTGGGACTCATCGCCCGCCTACTTCTTCACCGTCACCGTCATCTTCATCTTCGTCGGGTGGATCGTGCAGATGTAGCGGTAGCTGCCGGGAGTGGGGAAGGCTTTGACGAAGGTGGCGTTGGTGACCGCCGTCGTCTTGGTCGAGTAGGTGCCCTTCTTCTTCAGGCCCTCCGGGCCCTGCTTCAGGTGCACGTCATGGGACTCGACGTTGGTCGCCGCCCACACCCACTTGACCTTGTCCTCCCTGTGGATCGTCACCGCGCTCGGCGCGAAGAAGAAGTCGGCGACGCTGACGACCTTCGGCTTCGCCGCCTCGGCGGCGGGGACCGGTGCGGCGGCGCCGACGAGGGCGGCGAGGGCCAGACAAGCCGCCACCGTCGACGCCACCGCCGGTCTCCGGGCGCCCCTCACGGGCACGCCACTTCTCCCGGCTGGGCCGCGACCTCGACCGGGGTGAAGTCCTCGAAGGGCGGGTGCGCGGCAACCCGTCGCACCCATGAGCACTCCTGGTTTTGCGGCGGGCTCTGGCCGGCGTAGCCGAGGACCGTCGCCGGGTCGGTCACGTCGGCGAACCTGACCTGGATCCCGGCGCTGAGGTTGAGGCTGCGGACCTGGTCGGCGAGGACCGGTGCCTGCGGGCAGCCGGGGTAGATCTGGCTCAGCGGGACTTCGCCGGTGCCGGGGGCGAAGGTCGCGCCGGCGCTGTTGGCGGCCCAGCAGTTGCCGCCCCCGGTCGCGTCGCTGAGGAAGTCGAATTCGCCGTTGGGGTCGGCCCCGTCGCGCCCCATCGTGTTTTCCACTATCTGGTTGTTGATGCTCTTGGCGTCGTCGCCCTCGTTTGCGACGAAGCTTTCGCCCGGCCCGGAGAACGAGGCGATGCCCCACTTGTAGTTGCCGAAGACGTTGTTGTGGCGAACGATGTTGTTGGCGCCGCCGTAGAGGACGAAGCCGGATCCGGTCGGGTAGTTGATCGTCAGCCCGGAGAGCTCGCCCAGCCCGGCCGAGACCGTTTTGAAGGATGAGCCGGCGAGGAAGTAGTCGTAGTTGTTCCAGAACACGTTGTTCTGTTCGAAGTAGTTCCAGCCGTTGGGCTCGTACCCCTCGCTGTCGAGCGTGTTGGGCACGATCCCGGCCCCGTTGTTGAAGAAGTTCGAGTCGACGATCTTCACGTACTTGGAGTTGGTGCCCGAGTAGCCGAGCACGTTTTCGTAGCTGTCCAGGTCGCGCAGGACCGTCCACTTCGGCTTTGCCTGGCAGGGTGCCGGCGCGGTGCCGTGGTTGGTCCAGGTCGTGCTGTCGCAGGGCGTTTCGCCGATGTAGAAGGCGGAGTCGCCGTGGCGCCAGCCGCTCGAGTGGAGCATCCTGCCGCCCAGGCAGCCCTTGGCGAAGAGGCCGTAGGAGCGGTTGCTCGAGGCGAGCAGGTTTTCCATCTTGAAGCCGTCGCATTCCTGCCCGGCCTGGGTCGCGGCGTGGATGAAGAAGCCGTTCGATTCGTAGTTGCGCGCCCAGAGGTTGCGGATCACCAGCCCGTCGACGTCGACTGCCTCGATCCCGTTCTGGGCCGGCCCCAGCTCGCCCTTGGCGTTCTTGCCTTCGAGGATCTGCTTGCGTGCGTTCTCCTTCAGCCCGACGATCTTCAGCCCGTCGAATTCCTTCTTCGCCAGCCGCCCGTCGAGCACCACGCCCTCCACGTACTTGCCCGGCTTGACCTTGACGATCGCCTGCACCTTGTCGTTCTTGGGCTTGTTCTGGAATGAGCCGGCCGCGTCGACGGCCCGCTGGATCGTGCCGAACTTGCAGCCGTGCCGGCAGGCGATGAAGACCTTGTTCTTGGCCTGCTTCCCCTTGCCCTTCTGCTTGGCGGCCGATGCGCCGGGACCAGCCGCCGCCGGTGCAGCCGCCATACAGGTGAGGAGTCCGACTGCAAGGGCCGAAACCGCGAGTCTGCGCTTCATATCTCTCCTAGCTCCGTGGGAACGACACGACGTGTCCCGGCCCCCCACGGGCCCCCTGCACAGAAAGACTTTAGCGCTTGACGCCCGGGATTTGAACCGGGGACCCCTTCAATTACGAGTACGAGCCTGAGAAGCAGACTTGGACGGTAGATCATCCATATGTCTGATATTATCTCCAAACAAGATGGACGTTGCTCATCCCTACACGGCGATCTGCCCCACCCTCGACAGTCGCGTGCTCAACGTGCTCGCAGGCACGACCCGACCGCTGACGGGGCGTGAGGTAGCGCGCCTGCTGGCGCGGCCCTCCCACAGCGGGGTCCTCGATGCGCTCAACAGGCTCGCTGAGCATGGCGTCGTCGACAGGGAGGAGGCAGGGCGGGCGTTCCTCTTCACGCTCAACCGCGAGCACCTTGCGGCGCCCGCGGTCGACATCCTCGCCGGGATGCGGAGCGAGCTTCTCAGGCGACTTCGAGACGCGATCGGCTCGTGGGAGGTTGCGCCGATTCACATATCGATGTTCGGTTCCGCGGCCCGAGGCGAGGGAGACACGAGCAGCGACATCGATCTCTTCATCGTGCGGCCGATGGGCGTGGATGACGAGGACGCGCGCTGGCGCGCTCAACTCGACCTCCTCGCCCGTCAGGTCCAACGCTGGACGGGAAATCGGGCCGGGATCGCCGAGGTTGGCGAGATGGAGATCGCGCGCCTTCGGGACGAGGTGCCGCCGATCGTCGCCGAGCTGCGCTCGGATGCCATCGCGATCGCCGGTACTGAGGCGACAGCACTGCTGGGGGCGGTGTGACACCTACTCGAGGCACAGCACGCACCCAGCCGTGCTCCGTCGCCCAGGCGCGCACGCGACTGGAGCATGCGCGCAAGTTCCTGGACGTCGCCGAGCTTTCCGCCGGCGAAGGGGACGACATGGACTACGCCAGTGCCGCAGCCGCACTGGCCGTCCTGGCAGGGATTGCCGCGTCAGACGCGGCGTGCTGTGCGGCACTCGGTCGCCGCTCGCGCGGGCAGGATCACCGGCAGGCGACGGAACTGGTGGAGCAGATCGCCCCCGGCGGCTCTCGGGCAGCCAGCGCCCTGCGCCGGTTGCTCAGCCTCAAGGACGAGGCTCACTACGGGCTGTTCGACGTTGGCGGAAAGGATCTGCAGGCCGCGCTGCGCCAGGCAAAGGCACTGGTGGATTTCGCCGACGAGGTGGTCCAGCGCCGTCCTGTATAGAGCCGACGCCCGGATTTGAACCGGGGACCCCTTCATTACGAGTGAAGTGCTCTACCAGCTGAGCTACGTCGGCGGGGTTGGGACATTGTAGGAGCGGGGCGGTGGTTCCGCCCCGCTCCACCCCGCCCTAGGTGTGCGTGCGGCTCGATCTCCGCGCATCGGCGCAGACCGGGCAGTCGGGCTCGGGGACGACCGGCTCGCGTTCGATCGCCATCGTCCGCAGGTCGTAGATTTGGCCGGCGCCCAGCGTCGAGGGCCGGGCGAGGCCGGTCAGGTGGTGCATCACGTCGATGCCGACCTGGCCGCCGATCAGGCTGCACGCGGGCCCCAGCGTCGCCGCGGGGGAGTCGTGGCCCCGCTGCTGCTCCATCGCGACGTCGAAGAGCGGGAAGGCGCGCCTGTAGCCGATCTCCTGGCAGGCGAAGCAGCCGGTCTCTCCTGGCACGTACAGCGGCCCGACCCGGGCCACCGGCGGGAAGTGGCTCATCGCGATGAACGGGACGCCGGTTGCGAAGCAGGCCGAGTTGATCCAATGCTCGATGTCGTGAGCGGGCCAGTCGCAGGCGTCGATCACCATGTCGTAGCCGGCGACCGTCTCGGCGACCGCCGCTTCGCTGTCGAGCTTCTGCACCCGCGCCTCGATCTCGATCGAGGAGTTGAACCCGCTCAGGCGCTCGGCCGCGGCCTCGGCCTTGAAGCGGCCGACGTCGGCCTCGTTGTAGAGGACCTGGCGGTTGAGGTTGCTCATCTCGACCCTGTCGAAGTCGAGCAGCAGCATCTTCCCGACTCCGCAGCAGGCCAGGTTCAGTGCCGACCAGCCGCCGAGCCCGCCGACCCCGAGGACGGCGACCTTCGCCGCTTCGAGCCTCTCCTGGCACTCGGATGCGGTCGGCCCGGTCGAGATGTCGCTGAAGTAGCGAAGCTGGCGGTCGAAGCGCTCGAAGACCTTCTCGGCGATCCTCTCGTCGTCCGCGGCGTCCTCGACGACCCCCAGCTCCTCGAACTGAGCGAGCAGGTCGCAGACCTCGTCCTCGCCGAACTCCTCGATCAGCTGCTCGCGCGTGCGGCTGCCGTCGAGCGCGTCGAGGAGCATCCTGCCGGCTTTGCCGGGCCTCTCGATGTGGATGTCGGTGCCGGCACTCGGCCGCAGCAGGTAGAGGTCGCCGTTGGGCGCATCCAGCCTTTGGGTAGTGCGCTTGATTCGCGGTCGGTTCATCTTTGCGGGCCTCCTTTTGGCTTTCACCGCTTGAGACCAAGCAAATACTCAAATTCGTTTCAATCAATTCACGGTTATTGGGGAACACGGATGACTTGCCCCGTTTTCTGTCGGGTATAGGTTCTACTTTGGTACCCCTTTTCCAATGCCACCAACGGAGGAGATCGTCATGCCCGTACGTCACAAGAGCATCAAGATGGTCCGCAAGGATCGGCTGAAGAGGTTCATCGACCGCCGTCTGATCGAGGCGCTCCACCACCCCATCCGCGAGCACTTCCTCGCGGTCACCAACGAACGGCCCGCCAGCATGGTCGAAGTCGGCGACGAACTCGGCCTCGACGTCGTCGCCTTCAACAAGCAGGTGAAAGTCCTCGAGGAGCTCGGCTTCATCGAGGTGGTCGGGACCCGGCCGACACGCGGCGGCACCGAGCACTTCTACAAGGCGACGAGGACCGTGTTCTTCGACAACAGCGGATGGGAGGACGTGCCGGCGACCCTGAAAGCCGACGTGAATAACCACGCTATGCAGTCGCTGGTCGATGAGCTGGTTGCAGCCCTCGAAGCCGGGATTTTCAATGCTCGCTCCGACAGGCACGCTAGTTGGATCCCTGGCGTCTTCGACCTCAGGGGCTGGCGGGAAGTGATGGCGCTCCTGGACAGGACTCTGGCGCTCTTGCTTGCGATTCAGGGGCGGAGTCACCAGCGCATCATGAAGTCCGGCGAGCCGGGGATCCCGACCACCTTCGGGATCCTTGGCTTCGAGCGGTGCCCGGATTTCTAGCGGTGAGTAAGGCGCCGCTCTAGGCGTCGGCCAGCGTGCGAGCGCGGTCCAGGACTGCGTCGAGCATCGGCTCGGTGAGGCGGCCGGTGAAGGTGTTCTGCTGGCTCGGGTGGTAGCAGCCGAGCAGCGTCCAGCGCCCCGTCGAGACCTCGGCGCCGTGGCCGAAGCGGGGCCTCGGCCGCGGCGCCTCGCCGCCCAGCGCCCGGATCGCCCGGAGGGCTCCGTCCCAGGCGAAGGCGCCGAGGGCGACGATCGTCCGGCAGCGCTCGAGCAGCGCCAGCTCGCGCTCAAGGTAGGGGAGGCACTCATCGCGCTCCGCCGGCGTCGGCCGGTTGGCCGGCGGGGCGCAGCGGACGACTGCTGTGACATACGCGCTGTGCAGTTCGCAGCCCGTCGTCGCGGCTCTCCGAGCCCGGCTGGCTGGCGAAGCCTGCCCGGTGCAGCGCCGCATAGAGCCACTCCCCCGAGCGGTCGCCGGTGAACATGCGGCCGGTGCGGTTGGCGCCGTGGGCGGCGGGGGCGAGCCCGACCAAGGCCACGCGCGCACCGGGGTCGCCGAAGCCGCTGAGCGGCCTCCCCCAGTACTCCTCGCTGCGGAAGCGGCGCGGGTGGGTCGGCGGCGCGCTCCTCGCGCCACTCGACCAGGCGCGGGCAGCGCCGGCAGGCGTGGATCTCGGCGGCCAGCGCTTCGAGGTTGCCGCCGGGTGAGTGCAGTTTGCTCGGCGGTGCGGGCATTTCAGCCGTGAACTGAATCATGCCCACGGATGCTGAAGTCGGAGGGGCCCGATCCCGTCAGCCTGAGATCGGGCCCATCCGCCTCTTGTCATCGAGCCTTGCTGATTGAAAGCAGTGGCATGACGTTGTCCGTCTTGATGATCCTCACCCTGCCTCACCCCCTTCGCAATCGTCAGCACTTGCGGTGGGGAGGTGCGTCTCTCCCTGTTTTTCAGACCCATCGATTACTGGAATTAGTTCCAGTAATCACAGGATAAGTCGCATAAAAGTGAGCCTGGTTTGCAAATTTGGCTTTGTGTCTAATAGGATGGAGTGCTGGAGGGCCACGAAAACGAATCGGAGGAGTCGCTTTGGCTGCAAAAGGCAAAACCAGGACGAAGAAAAAGGGCAAGAAGGAGACCGGCGTCGACCAGAAACTGGTCAAGGCGCTGGCGCACGCGCTGAGGGTTGAAATCCTGACCATCCTCAATGAACGGATGGCGAGCCCCAACGAACTCTCGAAGGAGCTGGACGAGGGCCTCAGCCAGGTCAGTTACCACGTCAAAGTCCTCAAGGACTTCGAATGCATCGAGATGGTCAAAACCGAGCCCCGCCGCGGCGCCGTTGAGCATTACTACCGCGCCACGGCTCGAGCGTTTCTCAGCGATAAGGACTGGAAGGCTCTACCGGACTCGGTCAAACCCGGCATGAGTGCGTCCTTCATCAAGATGCTTATCGACGACGTTGTCGGAGCACTTCAAGGCGGAACCTTCGACGCCCGCGATGATCGGCACGTCAGTTGGACCCCCGGAGTTGTCGACGAGCAGGGGTGGACCGAACTCACCGAACTCCTTGAGGAAACTCTCAAGAAAATCGTCGCGATTCAGACAAAGGCAGCCGCACGCCTTGCCAAGTCCAAAGAAGAGGGAATCCCCGTAGCCGTTGGGATGCTCGGCTACGAAGGTCTTGCACCACCGACGAAGGCTCGCAAGGCTAAGAAAACAGCCAAAAAAACAGCCAAGAAAGCTTCCAAAAAGGCTTAGCTACCCCAGCAAACGCAGCACGAGTACATAAGCTTCGCGCCCTTGATGGGCACGGAGCCGAAGGGAACAGAAGTCAGCAGGAGGCGGCGCGGCGTAACTTGCCGCGTCGCCTCCCTTTTCGCCGCCGCCGCGCTGGTGCTCCTCGCGCTCGCCGGCTGCGGGAAGAGCGGTCAGGGCGCCAAGACCGACTCCGAGAAGGCGTCCGACGTGGCGATCCTCAACGGGCTCCTCGCGCAGGAGCTGACCCTGGCCGGCACCTACGGGCGCGGCTTCGACCGGCTGCGCGGCCCGATGCTGGCCGCCGCCGCCGAGTTCCGTGGCCAGAGCCAGGTTCACGCCGACGCCCTGACCAAGGCGATCCGGGGCCTGGGCGGCGAAACCGAGGCCGAAGCGGTCGAGATCGAGCCCCCGGGCCCGCGCTCGCGGGAGGAGGCGCTGACGCTCGACTACGAAGCGGAGAACAGGGCCCTCGCCCTCGCCCTGGAGGCGGCACCGCGCCTGGAGTTCGACGCGCCGCAGACGCTCGCCGCGGCGCTCGCGGCCAGCCACGCGCAGCACCTGGCCATATTGCGGCAGGGTCTGGGCGCGAGTCCCGTCGCCTCGGTCCCGGAGCCGTTCGAGACCGGCGAGGAGCCACCTCCCGCAAACCCCGCCGACGGGCCTGAAACGTCCAAATGATGGACGTTTCAGGCCCGTCGGCCGCCCGAATAGGGATGATGCGGGCGTGACGGCGCCCCTCTACGCGATCGGCGGCTTCTGCGCGCGCCATCACTGGCCGACGATCGCCGTCTGGATCGTGCTCGCCGTCGGCCTCGTCGTCGCCGGCCAGTCGGGCGACAGCAAGACCAACGACAACCTGACGCTGCCCGGCACCGACTCGACCGCCGCGACCGAACTGCTCGAAGACGACCTGCCCGAACAGGCCTACGGCAGCAACCCGCTGGTCTTCCAGGCCAAGCGCGGCGCCTCGCTCACGTCTCCCCGGTACGCGAGCGCCATCGGCGAATCGGTCAAGCGACTGAACGCGATGCACGACGTCAACTCCGCCGTCGACCCGCTCACCCCGGCCGGGGCCGCGTTCCTCAGCGAGGATCGCTCGGTCGCCTACTCGCCGGTGGTGCTTGGCGTCGGCCCGGGCGAACTGACCGAGGAACAGGCCCAGGCGATCCTCGACGCCGGCAAGCCGGCGGAAGCGGTGGGGCTGAAGGTCTCCGTCGGCGCCTACGTCGGTCAGCAGCTCTCCAAGCCCGACACCGGCGCCAGCGACGCGATCGGGATCGCGGCGGCGATCGTCATCCTCCTCTTCGCCTTCGGGACGGCGACGGCGATGATCCTGCCGATCTCCTCGGCGATCCTCGGCCTCGCCTGCTCGCTCTCGATCATCCGCCTGCTCGAGAACGTCGTCCAGGTGCCGAGCGTCGCCTCGACGCTGGCGACGATGATCGGGCTCGGCGTCGGCATCGACTACGCGCTCTTCATCGTCACCCGCCACAAACTCCAGCTCGGCGACGGGATGGAGCTGCGCGAGTCGATCGCCCGCGCGACCGCGACCGCGGGCGGCGCCGTCGTCTTCGCCGGCTTCACCGTCGTGATCGCGCTCTGCTCGCTCGCCTTCGCCGGCATCCCGCTGGTCAGCACGCTCGGCTTCACGGCCGCGATCGCGGTGGTCGTCGCCGTCGTCGCCGCGGTCACGCTGCTGCCGGCGATGCTCGGTGCGCTCGGGCCGCGGATCGACTCGCTGCGCGTGCAGCTCGGCAAGACCCACCCCGACGACGCCGAGCCGCACGGCTGGCGCCGCTGGGCCGGGGGCGTCGCCGCCCGTCCCTGGCGCTCGGCGATCGCCGCCCTCGCGGTCCTCGTCGTGCTCGCCCTGCCGGTCTTCCAGCTCGAGCTGGGCCAGAACGACGTCAGTGCCCTGCCCAAGTCGACCACGGCTCGCCAGGCCTACGACGGGCTCACCCAGGGCTTCGGGCCCGGCGTCAACGGGCCGCTGCTGGTCGCCTCCGAATTCGAGAGCGCCGAAGGAAGCCAAGGAGGTCCTGCCCGGCCTGGAGAAGGCGATCGGCGGCGCCTCCGACGTCGACCTGGTCTCCGAACCGACGCTCGACGAGGCGGGCACGGATGCCGTCTTCACCGTCATCCCCAAATCGGCGCCATGGGCCGACTCCGACGGTCAGCCTGGTCGAAGACCTGCGCGACAACGACGATCCCGCAGGCCCTGAAGGGCACCGCGGCCAGCTCCTACGTCGGCGGCCAGACCGCCGGCTACATCGACCTCGCCACGCAGATCGCCGACAAGCTGCCGATGATGATCGCGATCGTCGTCGGGCTCAGCTTCATCGTCCTCCTGCTCGCCTTCCGCTCGCTGCTGGTGCCGCTCAAGGCGGCGGCGATGAACCTGCTCTCGGTCGCCGCCGCCTACGGCGTCGTCACCGCCGTCTTCCAGCTCGGCTGGGGCTCCTCGCTGATCGGGCTCGACCACGCGATCCCGATCGTCAGCTTCGTGCCGCTGCTGATGTTCGCGATCCTCTTCGGGCTCTCGATGGACTACGAGGTCTTCCTGCTGACCCAGATGCGCGAGCACTACACGCAGAGCGGCGACGCGAAGCGGGCGGTGATCGAAGGCCTCGCCAACACCGGCCGGGTGATCACCTCGGCGGCGGCGATCATGGTCTGCGTCTTCACCAGCTTCGTCCTCAACGGCAACCCGCTGGTCAAGGAGTTCGGCGTCGGCCTCGCCGTGGCGATCGCGATCGACGCGACCCTTGTCCGCTGCCTGCTGGTGCCGGCGATCATGGTCCTGCTCGGCAAGCGCGCCTGGTGGCTGCCGCGCTGGCTCGACCGCATCGTCCCCCACGTCAGCATCGAGGGCGAGGAATTCTTCGCCAAGCGCGACGCCGCCCGTCGGCCTGCGGGGGAGGAGAATTGAGCGCGTGTTCCCGCTCAACCTGCCCAACGCGCTGACCCTCCTGCGCATCCTCGCGGTGCCGGTCGTCGTCGTCGCTCTGCTCGGCGAGACGCCGAACGGCGACGCGCTCGCCGCCGGGGTCTTCGCCCTGGCGGCGCTCACCGACGGCCTCGACGGCTACTTCGCCCGCTCGCGCGGGTCGATCACCACCTTCGGCAAGCTGATGGACCCGCATCGCCGACAAGCTGCTGATCGTCGCGGCGCTCGTCTCCCTGGTCTCGCTCGACCGGCTCGAAGCGTGGGTCGCGATGGTGATCATCGCCCGCGAGTTCGCGGTGACGGTGATGCGGGCGATTGCCGCCGAGCGCGGCATCGTGATCTCCGCCAGCTGGCTGGGCAAGCTGAAGACCGTGCTCCAGATCGCCGCCGTCTTCGCCCTGATCGCGGCCAACCCCGCCCCCGGCTGGGTCGACGCGCTCGTCTACCTCGCGGTCGCCGCCACCGTGATCAGCGGCGCCGACTACTTCTTCGGCCTGCGCCGCCGGATCGAGGAAGAGCGCGAAGCACGGACGCGCCACATAGCCGCGCGCAAGCCGTAGCGCTCAGGCTGCCGGGGACTCCAGCCACTCGCGCATCGTCGTGTGGCGGTGCTGGTGCTCGCCGGAGGCGAGCTCGGCGCGCAGGTCGCCGAGGGTGCCGTAGCGCTCGGCGACGACGTTGTGGCGGTGGATCGTCTCGAGGTTCTCCTGGCGGGCCATGACGAAGGCCTCCTCCGGCAGCTCGGCATAGCGCTCGACCACGGCGCGGATCATCTCCCGCACGCAGTCCTCGACGAAGCGGGGCTGTTCGTGCGCCTTGGCGACCACGGCGAGCTCGTCGGGTCGCTTCATCAGCTCGTAGATCTCCGAGCTCATCGAGCCCTCGACGATGCGCAGCAGCTCCGGGGCGTCGACCCAGGCCTCGCCGCCCTCGGGGCAGCCGACGTAGAGGGTGCCGACGCCGCGCTGGTTGTGCGTGGCGACCGGCACGGCCTCGATCGCCCGCTCGATCTGCTCGGGGTCGAAGCCCGCGCTCGGCGAGGCGTTCGCGGCCCAGCTCGGCGACCATCTCCTGGGCGCAGGGACAGGCCGTCATCCCCTGGGCCTGCACGCCGGTCAGCGTCCGCGTGCCCCGCTGGGAGGCGACCGCGGTGCCGAAGAGGACGTAGATCTCCTGGGTCGAGTGCCCGCTGGCCGGCGTCGTCACCGTCTCGCGGGTAGCGCGCCGTCGACCGAGACCTCGGCGCGCCGCCGCCTGCTGGCGCTCGCGGACCCGCTCGGCGATGTGGGCGGCGAGGACCTCGGCGCGGAACGCCTCGCCCAGCACGACCTCGTCGATCGCCTCGCCGACGATCTCCTCGAAGCGGGACATGTGAACCCCCGCCTGCCGCGGCTCGAGGTCGACGAAGCACTCGAAGCCGGCGTGGTAGAGGTTCTCCGCCCCGTCGGCCTTGACCCTGATCACCTTCTCGACCCCGGTCACGCCGACCCGCGAGAGGCTGACCTGCGTCGCGGGGACCGACGCCTGTACGTCGGGTGCGGCAAGGGATGGTGTGAGCGTTGTGCGGGCAGTCACTGCTTATGAAGCGTAAGCGACCGG
Organism: uncultured Solirubrobacterales bacterium; assembly: GCA_963801245.1. GTDB lineage: Bacteria > Actinomycetota > Thermoleophilia > Solirubrobacterales > 70-9 > VRUE01. The sequence goes on along the minus strand of CAWDEA010000002.1, from coordinate 688,824 downwards.
CCACCCACGCGGCGGCCGGCAAAGGGAGCGAACCGTAACTTCTGCCTATACTTCGCTTCGGTCGGAGCGTTGGGGTCGGCCCCCCGGCCAGGGGAGAGGGTTTGGCAGCGGAGGCAGTGAGATCGAACCGTTGGAGACGGTCCCCGAGGGACTGGATCAGGATTCGGATGGACAGCCGTTTGCGGAGCCGGAGGAGCTGCGCGGGCTGATCGCGCTGGGCCGCGAGCGCGGCTACCTCACCTTCGAGCAGATCGCCGCCACCTTCGAGGAGGTGGAGGTCACCAAGGAGCAGATCTCCGGCCTGCACGCGCACCTGCGTCGAGCAGGGTGTCGAGGTGATCGCCGAGGAGGGCGTCGACGCTTACAAGGAGCAGCGCGCCGAGGCGACCAACGGGGCGGCGAAGAAATCCGGAGCTCGACCTGACCGTCGAGCCCAGCCTCGACTCGCTGCGCCTCTACCTGCGCTCGATCGGACAGGTCGACCTGCTGACGGCGGCCCAGGAGGTGGAACTGGCGCAGCGGATCGAGCGCGGCGACATGCTGGCCAAGCGGCAGATGGTCGAGGCCAACCTGCGCCTCGTGGTCTCGATCGCGAAAGGCTATCTGGGCCGCGGCCTCAGCTTCCTCGATCTGATCCAGGAGGGCTCGCTCGGCCTGATCCGGGCGGTGGAGAAGTTCGACTACCGGCGCGGCTACAAGTTCTCGACCTACGCGACCTGGTGGATCCGCCAGGCGGTGACCCGGGCGATCGCCGACAAGGCGCGCACGATCCGCATCCCGGTCCACATGGTGGAGAAGCTGAACCGGGTCGCCCACGTCGAGCGGCAGCTGGTGCAGTCGACTGGGGCGCGAGCCCGAGCCGGAGGAGATCGCCGCCGAGCTGCGCTGGCCGATCGAGGACGTACGCGACATCCTGCGCGTCTCGCAGGTTCCGGTCTCGCTCGAGAAGCCGGTCGGCGACGAAGACGAATCGGAGCTCGGCGACTTCGTCGCCGACGAAGAAGTCGCCGAACCCTTCGAGGAAGCGAGCGAGCAGCTGCAGCGCGAAGGCGTGCGCAAGGCGCTCGACGCGCTTCCCGAGCGCGAGCGCCAGGTGATCGAGCTGCGCTACGGCCTCTCGGGCCTGGAACCGCTGACCCTCGAGGAGGTGGGCCGCACCTTCGGCGTCACCCGCGAGCGGATCCGCCAGATCGAGAACAACACGCTGAAAAAGCTGCGCGGCCTGCCCGAGGCGCAGATGCTGCGCGACGTCGGCTGAGCGGCGCTCAGCGCGGCTCGAGCACGATCACCGAGATCTCCCGGTCGAGCTTCGCCTCGTAGTCGTCGAAGCCGGCGTACTGCTCGTTGTGGCGGCGCCAGAGGTCGGCGCGCTCCTCGCCCTCGGCGACCCGGGCGCGAACGGCGATGCGCTTGCGGCCGAGCTCGATCTCGGCGTCGGGGTCGGCCTTCAGGTTGAGCGACCAGGCGGGGACCTTGGCGTTGCCCGCGTTGGTGTTGATGACGACCGCGTTGTCGCCGTCGGCCAGGTAGACGACCGGTGCGGTGCGCTGCTCCCCGGACCTGCGGCCGGTGGTGGTCAGCAGCAGGACCGGTGCCCGCCCGACCTTGCCGCCGACGCGCCCGCCGCTCAGCCGGTAGAGCGGCACGTTCAGCTTGCCCGTCCAGCGCAGCCCCCTCGCGCCGAGCGAGTTCGAGATGCGCGCGATCGTGTGGTCGCTGGGCATGGCGCGTAAGGTACACGGCGATGCCCGAGCCCCATCCATTCCGCCTCGCCGCAGAAGCCAAGGACGTCGAGCTGATGACTGAGACCCTGCGCGAGGACGTCGAGCTGCACAGTCCGATCCTCTTCCGCGGCTTCGAGGGGCGCGAGGCGGTCGGCCAGATCCTCACCCACGTCGCCGCCACGATCGAGGACCTGACCTACGTCGACGAGCTGCACGAGGGCAACACCGTCGCGCTCCGCTTCAAGGCCCGCGTCGGCGACCGCGAGCTGGAGGGCATCGACTTCCTCGAGCTCGACGAGGAGGGCCGTGTGGCCGTGCTCACGGTCTTCATGCGCCCGATGTCGGCGCTGACCGCGTTCAACGAGCAGATGATGCAGCGCCTGGGCGTGGCGCCGGGCTAGCGAAACGTATTCCATCCGCCCTGGCACATAGGTTTGAGCGGTGGAACGGAGGATCAACCGCAGCCAGCAGGGTGACCTTGGAGAGGCCTCGGCGATCGAGTGGCTCACTTCGGTCGGGGCTACGGTCTTCATTCCGGTTGGCCACAGTCCCGACGTCGACCTCGTAGCTTGTACGCATGGCCGGCTCCTGCGAGTTCAGGTCAAGACGTCGACTCAGCGTGTGACCACGTCCCGTGGGCACGAACGCAGCTCGGTGTCCGTTGTCACGCGAGGCGGAAACCAGAGCTGGAGCGGGGCTGTGAAGAGCGTGGACCCTGAGCTTGTTGATTACCTCTTCGCCCACACAGGCGACGGCCGCAGGTGGTTTATCCCATCCACCGCGATCGAGGCGCGTACCTCAATCACCCTCGGCGGACCCAAGTATTCGCAGTTTGAGATCGAGCCTGGCCGGCCAATCGATCACCTCGTCTATGGCGAGGATCCGTCTATAGAATCGTCGCTGCCGGGGGAGTATCCAAGCGGTCAACGGATGGCGCCTGTAAAGCGTCCGGCTCAGCCTTCGCAGGTTCGAATCCTGCCTCCCCCATTTCGACCCCGACCGGGCTTCCAACACTCTCGATATGAGCGTTCCCGAGGCCAAGCTGGGCAATGCCTGATCAACCAGAAGCGGCGGGTGACGCTGCCCCAGCAAGCTTGCATCGATGCTGGGCTACAAGACGACGATCGGCTTTTTGTGAGCAGTCCCGGTGACGGCCGGGTCGTGCTCGAACGTATCGAGCCTCCCCCTGGGCGGTAGTTTCCAAAGGGTGAACAAACTCGACGGCCGTGTGATTGCGATCGCCGGGGTCGCCGGCGGTCTCGGGCCTACCGTGGCGGAGCGGCTTGCCGCGGCGGGGGCGACGATCGCCGGTGCCGACGTCTCGCGGGAGCGGGTCGAGGAGGTCGGCGCGGGGCTCGACCTGCCGGAGGACCGCTGGGACGGGCGGGCGGTCGACCTGCTCGACGAGGGGGCGACCCGGGAGTGGTGCGCGGCGCTCCTCGAGCGCTTCGGCCGGGTCGACGCGCTGGCGCACCTGGTCGGGGGCTGGCGCGGCGGGCAGCCGCTGCACGAGGCGCCGCTCGCCGACTGGGACCTGCTGCACGACCTGCTGATCCGCACCGTGCAGCACACGACGCGTGCCTTCCACGACGCGCTGCTCGCCGGCGAGCACGGCCGCTTCGTCCTCGTCTCCTCCAAGCAGGCTCAGGCGCCCACCAACACGAACGCGGCCTACGCGGCCTCGAAGGCCGCCGCCGAGGCCTGGACCCTGGCCCTTGCCGACGGCTTCGAAGGCACCGCCGCGACCGCCAACGTGATCGTCGTCGACGCGATCCTCACCCCGCGGATGCGAGAGGAGAGCCCGGATGAGGACTTCCCCACCTTCACGCCGGCCGAGCACATCGCCGAGGCGATCGGGTTCCTCTGCTCCAGACGCGGCCGGGAAGATGAACGGGCAGCGGCTCGCGCTTACGATGAGGGGATGAGCCAGAAACCGCCCAAGCCCGGCAAGGGCGAGATGACGATCCGCGAGCTGGCGGAGCGGACGGGGATGACCGTTCGCAACATCCGCGCCCACCAGACGCGCGGGCTGCTGCCGCCGCCGGTGGTCCACGGGCGCACCGGCTACTACAACGACGAGCACGTGGCGCGGATCGAGCTGACGCGCGAAATGCAGGCGGACGGGCTCAACCTGGAGGCGATCCGGCGCGTGCTCGAGACCGGCGACGGCGCCGCGACCGAGATCTTCGACTTCACCCGTGCCCTGCGCGCTCCCTTCGAGGACGAGGCGCCCGAGATCGTCGAGGCCGAGGAGCTGGCGGGGGTCTGGGGCGCGGCCGGTGGGCAGCCCGACCCGGAGCTGATGCGGCGCGCGCGAAAAGCTCGGCATCGTCCGCGCCCTGCCGGACGGGCGGGTCGAGGTGATCAGCCCGCGCCTGCAGCGGGCTGCGACGGCCCTGGCCGAGCTCGGCGTCGGGCCCGAGGGGGCGCTGGCGACGGCGGAGAAGCTGCGCCGTCACGCCGACGGCGTCGCCCGCACCTTCGTCGACCTCTTCGTCAAGGAGGTCTGGGAGCCGTTCGAGCGCGCCGGCCGGCCCGAGGGCGACTGGCCCAAGGTGCGCGAAGCCCTCGACCGCATGCGCCCGCTCGCCTCCGACGCGCTGCTCGCCGTCTTCCAGATGGCGATGGGCGAGGCTGTCGAGAAAGCCAGCGAGCGCACCCTGCGCATGGCCGCGCGCAAGCGGCCCACCCAGAAACGCAAGCGCACCCGGCGCCAGTAGCCCTGCCGGGACACCCGGGTTCCGCGGTCCGCGCGCTGCCCTGCGTGCGCTAAGAAATCCAATGTATATAGTGCGCGCGAACTTAGATACGTTTGCGTTTATGAATTCCTCGGACGAATTTCCAGCTGAGTTCTCAGGAGCGGTCGGTCGCCTTCAGGTGGCCGTCCTCGAGGTCTGCCGCCCTGAGGACGAGTGGCCGGCCAAAGTCGCGAAGTCGGTCGCCGCGACGGTCGACTTCGCGGTGTCGGAGCCGGCGGAGATTCGCCTGCTGACGATCGAGGCGCTGATCCAGAGGCCGGACGGGGGCCGGCGCTACGTGCGCACGGTGGAGCACTTCGCCGAGCTGCTGCGATCCGTGACGCCCGAGGACCGGCGCCGCCCGGCGAGCACCGAGATGGCCCTGGTCGGCGGCCTCGCCACGACCATCGCCCACCACCTGCGCTCGGAAACGCTGGCCGAGCTGCTCCAGACCGTCCCCGACCTGGTCGAGTTCACCCTCCTGCCCTACCTCGGCCACGAGGAGGCCAGGCGCTGGGCCGAGTGGACGGCGACCAGCCGCCGCTGAACGTCAGCCGACCGGCACGGCCAGCTCTTCGGAGGCAACCTGCTGGCCTTCGAAGGGAAGCACCGCGAAGTACATCAGCGAGGGGAGCAGCTCCTCGAGGTTCTCGACCTCTTCCCGGTTGAGCCTCGAGTAGAGCAGCGCCTCGATCCCGCCGACGACCCCGGCCGAGGCGATCGCCGACGGCGGGGAGCCCTGGGGAGGGTCGGCGCGTACCTGGTCGTCGAGGCAGGAGGCGAAGTGGTCGAGCAGCTCGTCGCGGCGCAGGAGGGCGGCCGGGCAGGCCGCACGGGCCTCGACGACGAGGGTCGCAGCCGCGTCGGGCTCCTCCGCGGCAAAGCTCAGCAGCTCCTCCAGCCCCGCCCGCAGACGATCTCGCCAGCTGCCGTCGGTGGAGCCGGTCGCGGCGGTGACCCGGGTGCGCAGCCGCCCGCCCGCCGCGTCGAAGGCGGCGAGGAAACAGGCTTCCTTGTTCTCGAAGTGTTCGTAGAACGTCGGCCTCGACACGCCCGACCGTTCCAGCACGTCCTGAACGCTCATCTCCCGGTAGCCGAGCTCCGCCGCCGCCCGTAGCGTCGCCGCCAGGAGTCGCTCGCGCTGAATCGCGCTGACGAGGTCGGGCGGAAGCGAGCGGATGCCGGAGGGGAACTGGCCGCCGCCGCCGGCGAGCAGCTCTGCGGCGGTGCTCACCTCGCCCGGGCTCCAGCGGTCGCCGATCGCGGCGAGGAGCATCTCGTGGCTGAGCTGAACCCGGCTGGAGGGCATCGAGGAACCTGACCGTTTCTTTTAGGAACTCAAATGGCGGCCGCAAAGTACCACAGGAGTCCATGCCGTGCAAGTCGGTTCGCCGCACCGCGGGTATCCTTGGCCGATGTCCTCGCAGGCCCGCGCCCGGTCCACCCGCCCCGAGATCTCACGGGAGTTCATCGCCGGCCACAAGCGCCGCCGGATCATGGACGCGATCGCCGAGCTGACCGCGGAAAGAGGCTACGACGCGACCAAGATCGGCGACATCGTGCGCACCGCGGGCGTCGCCCGCAAAACGCTGTACGACAACTTCGAGGGCAAGGAGGAGGTCTTCCTCACGGCCTTCGACGCCGCGGTCGAGGAGACCGTGCGGCGCATCGACGAGGCCTGCGCCAAGGTGGACGCCTGGGACGAGCGGTTGGAAGCCGGTCTCGCGGCCTTCCTCGGCTACGTCGCCGAGCGCCCGGCGCTGGCCCGGATGTGCATGATCGAGGCGCTCTCCGCCACCCCTGCCGCGAACCAGCGCTACGAGGACGCGGTCAAGCGCTTCGTCGGGATGACCGAGCGGACGGTCCCCAGCGACGACCGCCTGCCCGAGACGATCGGCGAGACGCTGGTCGGGGGGGTCGCCTGGATCGTCTACCAGAAGATCCGCCGCAACGAGACCGAGCAGGCACCGGACCTGCTGCCGGAGCTGACCGAGTTCATGGCCGCTCCTTTCCTCGGGGCGGCGGGAGCGGCGAAGTAGCGCCCAGCACGCCGTCCCCCGCGCTGGCAGACTCCAGCGCGCAGTGAGCGTCGAACGACTTCCCCGCGGCCGGCACGGGCTATCGCCCGAGTACGTAGCGCAGAATCAGCGCGAACGGCTGATCCGCGCACTGGCCGAGTGCCTCTACGAGCGCGGCTTCGACGAGACGACGATCTCGATGGTGAGCAAGCGCGCCGGCGTCTCCAAGGGCGACTTCTACAAGCAGTTCGAGAGCAAGGACGAGTGCTTCCTGGTCGCCTACGACGACGCCGTGCAGGCGATCTACACACGGGTCGCCGGGGCCTGCGGGAAGGGCGATGACTGGGCGGCGCGCGTGCTCGCCGGCCTCGCCGCGCTGCTCGACCACCTCGGGCAGGAGCCCGCGCAGGCGCGGCTGGTGCTGGTCGAGGGGCTGCGCGTCGGCAAGGGGGTCTACGACCGCTATCAGGACGCGCTGCTCAGCTACGTCCCTCACCTTCGCGAGGGCGCGCCGGCTCCGGCTGGCGGCGCCGTCCCGCCCGAGGCGACGGACGAGGCCGTCGTCGGCGGCATCGCCTCGCTGCTCTCACGCCGCGTCCTCGCCGGCGACGTCGAGCGGCTCGGCGACTTCCTGCCGGAGATTGCGGAATTCGCCCTCACCCCGTACCTCGGCACGGCCGAGGCCCGCCGCATAATCTCGGAACGGTGAGCGACACGGCATCAGCGGTGGCGGGCGCGGTCGGCGGCGGAGCCGCGGACGCAGCGCCCGGCGTCTTCCCCTCGCAGGCCCTGAGCCGGGCGATCGAGGCCGACTGGGTCAGCTCCGGCGACTACCGGATCAGGCCCGAGGCGATCCAGCCGGCGAGCATCGACCTGCGCCTCGGAGACCATGCCTGGGCCCTGCGCTGCTCCTTCCTCCCCGACGTCGACTCGACCGTCGAGGAGAAGATCGAGGGGCTCGCCTTCCAGAAGATCGACCTGCGCGACGGCGCCGTGCTCGAGCGCGACCGTCCCTACCTGGTGCCGCTGATCGAGGAGCTGGCGCTGCCCTCCGACGTGCGGGCGAAGGCCAACCCGAAGAGCTCGACCGGCCGCCTCGACGTCTTCACGCGGGTGCTGACCGACCGCCATCACCGCTTCGACGAGATCCGCGCCGGCTACCGCGGCAGGCTCTACCTCGAGGTGGTGCCGCGCTCCTTCGCGATCCAGGTGAAGACCGGGCTCTCGCTCAACCAGCTGCGGCTGGCGCGCGGCGAGGTGCGGCTGGGCGACGAGGAGATCCGCTCCCTGCAGGAGGAGTTCCCGCTGCTCTACCTGGATTCGCACGCGCTGCGCGAGTCCGAGCTGGCGCTCGCCGACGGGCTCTTCCTCAGCGTCGACCTCTCCGGGCCGAGCGATCGCATCGTCGGCTACCGGGCGAAGAAGAACAGCCTGCCGATCGACCTCTCGCGCATCCGCGCCTACCGCTGGACCGACTTCTGGGACCCGGTCTTCCCCGAGGCGGGGAGCAAGATAGTGCTCGAGCCGGAGATCTTCTACCTGCTGCTCTCCGCCGAGGGCGTCTGCATCCCGCCGCAGATCGCCGCCGAGATGATGGCCTACGACCCGACCGCGGGCGAGCTGCGCACCCACTACGCGGGCTTCTTCGACCCCGGCTTCGGCTACGACCCGGCCGGCGACCGCCACGGCAGCCGCGCCGCGCTGGAGGTGCGCGCCCGCGACGTCTCCTTCATGGTCGAGCACCGCCAGCCGGTCTGCAAGCTGGCGCTGGAGCGGACCAGCGCCCCGGCCGAGCGGTTGTACGGGTCGGGGTTGGGGTCGAACTATCAGGGGCAGGTGACGATGCTCTCCAAGCACTTTGAGGAGCAGTCCGCTGGAGGAGGCGTGACGCCCTCCTCCGAAACGCCCGGCGGGAGCCGGGCTTGAGTGTTTCGGAGGAGGGCGTCACGCCTCCTCCGCACACCTGCGTTTAGGGGGAGGTGAGGGCGGTGCGGATTGATGGGCGGCGTAGGGCTGCCGCGAACGCTTCCGCGTATGCGTGCTGTCCGCTCTTCTTCGGGTGGTAGCTGCCCTTGAACGGGTTCAGGCCCTCGCGGAGGGAGAAGTGCAGTTCGTGCAGCCACTCGTCCTCGCTGCACAGCTCGTGCCCGGCGAAGCGCTCCGTCACGTCGACGTAGGCAACGTTGCCTGCCGAGGCGGTTGCGTCCGCGACTGCCCTTGCGACCTTGGCGTTGCCCTGGATCGTCAGGGAGTCGATCCATTCCGCCTCTTTCCGGGAGATCAGCCTTTCGCAGCCGGCATTCGGTCCCGGCAGGAAGAGCCGCGGGTAGCCACCGACGAGGAGGTAGCCGCCTGGGTCCATGCGTTCCCGGATCAGGCGGTAGGCGCCGGCCAGCCTGGCCCCGATCGTGGAGAGCCTTCCTCGCACCGTCTCGGCCAGAGGCCCCTCGGTGCAGTCGCGGCGGAAAAGGCACTTCCTGACGATCTCGGCGAAGCCGATGTCGTTGCCGCCGATCGTCAGGGTGACCAGCCGGGTCGAGGGGCTCACGTATTCGACCTGGGCCCGCTGGCCCCGCCGGTGGGGCTGCCCTCGCAGCGTCACGTCGGCGACGACCGCCCCGGTGCAGGCGTGGAAGCTGGGCGCGGCGACGTAGCCGACGAGGGAGGGGAGCATCCGCGGGTAGGCGGAGCCGCCTTCCTGCGCCCGGTGGCAGCTGCCATCGAAGGGCGGGTTGCCCTCCCCGCTCGAGAACGAGTCGCCCAGCGCGACGTAGGGGACGGAGGCGGCCTGCGCCGTCGCGCCCACAGCTGGGACGAGCAGCGCGCAGAGCAGCGCGAGTGCACAGGAAAATCGGCGCAACATGCCGCTATTTATCTCATACGCGAAGGAAGGGACCCCTGGATCACGTAGCGGAGCTGCTCACTCTCCGAAGGAGGGGAGAGAATTCTTCGCCCAGCCCTTATGGGAGGCATGGGAGCCCCTGTTGTCGAATTGCTACGGTGTAGCCCTATGGCTACGGATGTCCCGCAGAGGGAATTGAGGAACCGGACCGCGGACCTGCTGCGCAGGGTTGAGGCGGGGGAGCGGTTGCGGATCACGGTGCACGGGCATCCGGTTGCGGAACTGGTGCCGGTTGAGGAGGAGTCCCGGCGGCGGACCTTTCTGCCCCTCAGGGAGCTCGAAGAGGGTCTGGGGGGTTTGATGAGCTCCGATGAGGCTCGCGACTGGATCGACGAGATCCACAAGTTCCGTCGCGAACGCGCCCCGGGCGAGGACCCGTTCGAGAAGTACGAGCGCATGCAGAAAGAAGGGCGGCTTGGCCCGCCACCGGACGAGACGTGAAGGAAGCCCTACTTGACACCTCCGTTGTCATCGCTCTCGTGCACGAGCGCCTCAAGCTCGATGACCCCCCAGGTGTGGCCGCTATCTCAGTCGTAACGTTGTGTGAGCTGCACCATGGAGTGCTCGCTGCAAGCGATGCCAAGCGCCCGGCGCGGCTGAGAACTCTGGACTGGGTCCGGCACAACTGCGACACCCTGCCGGCTGGCGATGAGATCGCCCCTCGCTACGGCCAGCTGATGGCCGATGCCCAGCGGGCGACGGGAGCGAGGCCCGATGCGGGAGACGCCATGATCGCCGCGACGGCCCTGGCCCTCGACCTGCCGGTCTTGACTCGCGACAGCGACTTCGCGGTTTTTCGGGGAGTCGACGTCGTCTTCGTGTAGGGACGGCCATCCATTAGGCCGCCGATTGTCAGTCGGGACGGCTGCCGTCCTCCTACCCCTGATCGAGCAGATCGAAGGTGCACTCGCGCGGGTCTTTGTCGTCCCGGAACCGGCGGAAGCGTGCGCCGTGGCGGATGCGGCCCGCCGTGGCGTGGTCGTAGCCGACTTCGATCACAAGCTCGGGGCGCAGCGCCACCCACTCGAGGTCGCGCCCGCCGGTCCAGCGACTGGGCTCGGCGGTGCCGCTGTCGCCCGTCCCCAGCGGTTCGAGCAGCGAGCGCAGCCCGCGCTTGGCGTCGGCGCTGAAGCCGGAGATGTGGCCGACCGAGCGCAGGTCGTCGCCGTCGTAGAGGCCGAGGATCAGGGAGCCGACCGTTCCCTCCTCCTTGCCGGGGCGCCAGCCCATCACCACGCAGTCGATCTCGCGCTCGCGCTTGACCTTGGCCATTCCCTTGCGCTTGCCGGGGATATAGGGGGCGTCGAGCTGCTTCGCCATCGTCCCCTCGGTCCGCCGCAGCCACTCCTCCGCCTGCGCGGGGTCGGCGCTGAGCACGCTGACCTCGAGCTGCCCCGCCGGGACGAGTGCTGCATTCGCCGTGTCTATGACGGCGAATGCAGCACTGGTCTCCTCCAGCCGCGCGCGGCGCTCGGCGAACGGGGCGTCGAGCAGGGCCTCGTCCCCCTCTGCCAGCAGGTCGAAGGCGACGTAGTCGGCCGGGATCTCCTTGGACAGCAGGGCGATCCGCGACTCGGCCGGGTGGATGCGGCTCTGCAGCGCGTCGAACTCCAGGTTGCCCTCGGCGTCGCGGATGACCAGCTCGCCGTCGAGCACGTAGCGGCCGGCCGGGAAGCTCAGCTCGGGGAAGTAGCGCGCCAGCGCTTTGCCGCCGCGCGACTGGATGTACGTATCGTCGCCGTCGACGAAGACGATCGCGCGGAAGCCGTCGAGCTTCTGCTCGTAGGCCCACTCCTCGCCCAGGGGGAGCTCTTTGCGGGTCAGCGCCAGCTGCGGTGCGATCGGCGGGGCGAGCGGGAGGGTCAACCTGACCCGACAGTTTGCCGACGTGCGCGCGCCTGGCGCGGGTCGGGCACCGGCACTGCGGCCAGGAGCTTCTGGGTGAAGGGGTCCGAGGGCCGCTCGCAGACCCGGTCGGCTGGGCCCTCCTCGACGATCCGCCCCTCGTTCATCACCGCGATCCGGTCGGAGACGTGGCGGACGACGCCGATGTCGTGGGCGACGAAGAGGTAGGTGAGGCCGAAGTCCTCCTGCAGCTCGGCGAGCAGCTCGAGGATCTGCGCCCGGATCGAGACGTCGAGGGCGGAGACCGGCTCGTCGGCGACGATCAGCTTCGGCCGCAGCGCCAGTGCCCGCGCGATCCCGATCCGCTGCCGCTGGCCGCCGGAGAACTCGTGCGGGTAGCGGTCGTAGTGCTCGCCGGAGAGGCCGACCCGCTTCAGCAGCTCGAGCACGCGCCGCCGTGCCTCGCCGCCGCTGGCGATGCCGTGCAGCCTCAGCGGGTCGCCGACGATCTGGCCCACCCGCTTGCGCGGGTTGAGCGAGGCGTAGGGGTCCTGGAAGACGATCTGCATCTCGCGCCGCAGCGGTCGCATCTCGCGCCGTGAGAGGCCGGCGATCTCGCGGCCCTCGAAGCGGACCGAGCCCGAGGTCGGCTCGATCAGCTGCAGGGCGGCGCGGCAGAGCGTCGACTTGCCGCAGCCGGACTCCCCGACCAGGCCGAGCGTTTCGCCCTGGCGCAGGGTGAAGCTCACGCCGTCGACCGCCCGCACTTGGTCGACCTCGCGACGCAGGAGCCCGCGCCGCACCGGGTAGTGCTTGACCAGGTCGGCGATCTCGAGCAGCGGCTCGCTCGTGCGCGCCGGCCGCAGCGGCGGGGCGCTGTCGAGCCGCACCACGGCGCCGAGCAGGCTGCGCGTGTAGGGGTCCTTGGGCGAGTAGAAGACCTCGTCGAGCGAGCCGCGCTCGACGATCCGCCCCCCGTGCATGACCAGCACCCGGTCGGCGACCTCGGCGACGACGCCGAGGTCGTGGGTGATCAGGATCGTCGCCAGCCCCCGTTCGCGGTTGATCCGCTGCAGCAGGGCGAGGATCTGGGCCTGCACGGTGACGTCGAGCGCCGTCGTCGGCTCGTCGGCGATCAGCACTTCGGGCTCCAGTGCGAGCGCCATCGCGATCATCGCCCGCTGGCGCATGCCGCCGGAGAACTGGTGGGGGTAGTCGTCCACGCGCCGCGCCGCCTCCGGGATGCCGACCGAGTCGAGCAGCGCGACCGCCTGCTCGCGCGCCTCGCCCTTGCCGACCCCGGGACGGTGGGCCCGGATCGCCTCGGCGATCTGGGCGCCGATTCGGTAGACCGGGTTGAAGGAGGTCATCGGGTCCTGGAAGACCATCCCGATGCGCTCGCCGCGAACCCGCTGCAGCTCGCCCTCGCCCGCCGCGACGAGGTCCGCGTCGCCAAGGTGCACCGAGCCCTCGATCCGGGCGTTGTGGGAGCGGGTGAGGCCGACGATCGTCTGCGCGGTGACGCTCTTGCCCGAGCCCGACTCGCCGACGATCGCCAGCACCTCGCCGGGGGCGAGGTCGAAGGAGACGCCGTCGACGGCCTGCACCAGCCCGCCCTCGGTCGCGAACCCGACCCGCAGGTCCCGCACGCTGAGCAGTGGCTCGTCGGTCATCGGGCCTCGCTCCCCAGCTTGACCCGCGGGTCGAGATAGGCGTAGGCGATGTCGACCAGGGCGTTGAAGAGGACGACGAAGAAGGCGCCGAAGAGGACGATCGCCATGATCGGCGGCAGGTCGAGGTTTTCGATCGATTCGAAGAGGTACAGGCCGACCCCGTTGAGGTTGAAGATCGCTTCGGTGAGGATCGCCGAGCCGCCGATCATCGCGCCGAAATCGAGGCCGAAGAGGGTGACGATCCCGATCAGCGAGTTGCGCAGCACGTGGCGGCTCATCACCTGCCGCTCGCCGAGGCCCTTGGCCCGAGCCGTGCGCACGTAGTCCTCGCCCATCGCGTCGAGCATGCTGGAGCGCAGCACGCGGCTGTAGAGGCCGACCAGGGTGACCGCAACCGTGACCCAAGGCAGGATCAGGTGGTAGGCCCAGTCGACCGGGTCTTCGGTCAGCCCGACGTAGCCCTGGGCGGGGAAGAGGCCGGTCTCGTAGGCGAGGTAGTTGAGCAGGACGGCGGCGAGCCAGAAGACCGGCACGGAGATGCCGGCGACGGCGAGGATGGTCAGCGCCTTGTCGAGCAGGCCCCCGGCCCGCACCGCCGAGAGGTAGCCGAAGAGGATTCCGAAGAACATCCAGATCACGGCGGCGCCGATGCAGAGCGAGAGGGTGGCCGGGATGCCTTCGACGATGCGGGTGTCGACGTCTTCCTGCCCCTGGTAGGAGATCACGTCGCCGCTGAAGACCTTGCCCATCATCGTCAGGTACTGCTGGGGCAGGGACTCGTCGAGGCCCCATTCCTCGGTGATGTTGGCGACCAGCTGCGGGGTCGGGCTCTTGCCGGCCATGCGCTGCGCCGGGTCGTAGTTGGGGATCACGTTGAAGATCAGGAAGGTCAGCACCGAGACGGCGAAGAGCACCGCCACCATCCCGGCCAGGCGCCTGAGCACGAAGGCGCCCATCAGACCGCGGTGCCCTCCGGCTCGGCGATTCCCGCGTGGGCCTCGAGCCGCACCTTCGAGCGCGGGTCGAGCGCGTCGCGCAGGCCGTCGCCGAGGACGTTGACCGAGAGCACGGTGAGGAAGATCATCGTGCCGGGGAGGATCGTCAGCAGCGGCGCGCTGCCGAGCAGGTCGAAGCCGTCGCCGACCATCGCGCCCCAGGAGGTGTCGGGCGGCTGCACGCCGACGCCGAGGAAGGAGAGGGCCGCCTCGAAGAGCATCGCGTTGGCGACGGCGAGGGTGAAGAAGACGATGATCGTCGAGGCCAGGTTGGGCAGCAGCTCGCCGAACATCACCCGCAGCGGCCCGGCGCCCTGGGCGACGGAGGCCTCGACAAACTCCTTTTCGCGCAGGGCGAGCACGGTCCCCCGCAGCGGCCGCGCCGTGTAGGGGACGAGGACGCCGCCAATGATCAGGACGGTGATCCAGATCGAGCCGCTGGGGATCTCCACGGGCCCGATCTTCAGTCCGCCGAGCGCCAGGGCGATGCCCAGCGCGATGCCGAGCAGGAGCACCGGGAAGGCCCAGATCACGTCCATCGTCCGCGAGATGACCGTGTCGACCCAGCCGCGGTAGTAACCGGCGAGAAGGGCGAGGATCGTCGCCAGCACCGTGGCCATCAGGGCCGAGGCGAAGCCGACGAAGAGGGAGGCGCGGCCGCCGTACATCAGCCGCACCATCTCGTCGCGGCCGAGGCGGCCGTCGGCGCCGAGGAAGTACTTGCCGCCGGCGCCGAGCCAGACCGGGCCGATCGGCCGGCCTTCGACGTTGACGACTTCGCGCTGCTCGCCGTCGACCTCGATCTTCTCCAGCGTGTGGGTCTCGTTGGGCCCGGTGTCGGCGACGTGGTCCGCCCACAGCGGCGCCGCGAGCACGAAGAGGACGATCAGGACCAGCAGGCCGCCGAAGGCCAGCGCCACCCTGTTGCGGCGCAGCTGCCGAAGCGCCAGCCGCCACGGGCTGCTGCCCGCGGGGCCGGCCTCGGCGTGGGGCTCGGAAGCCACCCGCTCAGTGTGAAGGGGTTGGCGGCTACTTCGGCTGGAAGCTGGCCAGGTCGTGCCCGAAGGTCGGGTTGAAGATCACCGAGTCGAGGTCGACTTCGCTGTCGACGAAGGTGGAGACGGTGAACGTCCCGTAGGGGACCCAGGGCGCCAGCTCCATGAATTCCCTGTCGAGCTCCGCGTATTCGGCTTCCTGCTCGGGCCCGAGCGGCTCTTCGCCGAGCCGGGCGATTTTCTCGTTCAGCTTCGGCTCGTCGATGCGGGCGAAGTTGATGTTGTTGGTCGGCGTGATGCTTTCGCCGGAGAGCAGCGGTTCGAAGAAGTTGCTCGGGTTCGGGTAGTCCGGGAACCAGTTGATCCAGCCGGTGTCGAGGTCGGGCGTCGAGACGTTGCCGATCGTCGGGATGTAGACGTCGGCGTTGATCGTTTTCAGCGTCGCGTCGAAGCCGAGTTCCTTCAGCACGCTGTGGTAGTAGGCGCCCGCTTCGTCGTTGGGGCTTTCGTTGTCGGTCCAGACCGTGATCTCGGTGTCGGCCGGGTTGGCTTCGGCGAGGCAGCTCCTTGGCCTTGGCCATGTCGTGGGGGTAGAGGTCGAACGTCTCGTGCCCGGGCATGCCCTCGGGCAGGATCTGGTGGGTCGCGCTGAGCGCCCCCGAGTAGATGCGTTCGAGGGCGGCGCTGTCGACCGCGTAGTTGACGGCCTGGCGCACCTTGACGTCATCGAAGGGGGCCCTCGTCGTGTCCATCCAGAAGTAGTAGAGGTTGATCGGGTTCTCGACCCGGAACTGGGTCCCCTCGTATTTGTCCTTGACTTCCGCGAAGCGGTCGGCCGGCGGCGGGGTCTGCATCCAGTCGGTCTGGTCCTGTTCGATTTCGTTGACCTGGGTCGAGTCGTTGCGGACGACGGTGATCTCGATCTTGTCGTAGTTGCCGGCCTCGAGGTCGGGCATCAGCGGGCCGTTGTTCTTGGCCCAAACCGGGTTGCGCGCGTAGCTCCAGCCGCGGCCGGCTTCGGACTTGACGATCTCGTAGGGGCCGGTGGCGGGGGGCGGGTTGGACGTGAGGTTCTTGGCCGGGGTGCCGGACGGCAGCAGCGCCGCGAACAGCATGCCCAGCTCGTTGGAGAAGGTTCCCCGGGGCGCGGTGAGGTCGATGACGATCTCCCCGGTCCTGTCGTTGGTCTTGATCCCGGGGATGCCACCGGTCTTGGTTTCGGCGAATTTTTCCGCGCCGACGATGCCGGCGTAGAAGCCCGAGCCGGGCGAGTTGATCTTGAACAGCCTCTCGATCGAGCTGGCGAAGTCGGAGGCCTTGACCGGGGTGCCGTCGGAGTATTCGAGCCCCTTGCGCAGCTTCAGCGTGTAGGTCTTGCCGCCGTTGCTGATCTCGGGCAGGGCCTCGGCGAGAGCCGGGACGACCTCGCCGCCCGCGGCGCCGTTGGCGTGCGCGTAGGTGAGCAGCGGCAGGTAGGTGTTGTACATCGCCGTCCAGCCTTCCTGCGTGTAGGAGAGCCCCGGGTCCAGGTAGTCGGGGAACGAGGCGTAGCTGCCCGTCAGGGTGCCCCCTTCCTTGCTGCCGGAATCGCCGCAGGCAGCGAGTGCGACGGCGGAGGCTCGTCGCTATGCAGATCACCAGCAGATTGAGGCCAAGCTTTCTCAAGTCACTACCTCCGGGTTGGACGGGGCGGATGCACTGGACCGGATGGGCGGACGCTCACCCACTGGAATCAACTCCACCATAATCTCGGCCCCGGCGTCAACGGGGTCTGGACCCGTGTTTTCCCTGTGCTCAGGCCAATTCCTGCCCAGTAGCGGGACGGCGATGGCGACGATCGAGAGGACCCCGATGCCGGCGACGAGGAAGGCTGTGCGGGGCTCGGCGCCGCTGACGATGAGGCCGCCGAGCAGGTAGCCGACGCCCGGCATCGCTGCCCCGATCGACTCCAGCACGCTCATCACCCGCGCCTGCATCCCCGGCGCGGTCAGCTCCTGCACGGCGCTGATCGCGCTCACCCACTGCACCCCGTTGCCGGCCCCCCCGACGGCGCCCGCCGCACAGGCGAGGGCCAGCGTCGGCGCCGCGGCGAGGCCGAGGTAGCCGGCGCCGACCGCGATCGTGCTGAAGAAGAGCAGGACCGGCAGCGACGCCCTGCGAACGGCGGCGAAGACGATGCTGCCGAGCACCATGCCGGCCCCCCAGCTCGCCAGCAGCAGGCCGTAGCCGGAGTCGCCCGCGTCGAGCGTCTGCTTGGCGTAGATCACCTCGATCGGGATCACCGCGGCGAAGAAGACGAAGGCGGCGCCCTGCGCGGTCAGCAGGCGCCGCAGCGTCGGTCTCTCGCGGATGTAGGCGATGCCGGTCCGAACCCGGTCGCGCGCGAGCCCGGGTTCGGGCTCGGCCCGGGGCAGCGATCCCGCGGTCAGCAGGATCCAGGCAATCGCGTAGAAGGAGACGGCGTCGAGCAGCAGCGCCGCCTGGACGCCGAATCCCGCGACGACCAGGCCGGCGATGGCCGGGCCGACGGCGGCGCCGCCGGTGAAGGCGACGTTGAGCACCGCGTTGCCGGCGCGCAGCTCTCCGTCCCCCTCCAGCAGGGCCGCGACGACGGCCCGGGTCAGCGCCCGCCCGGCCAGGGCGAGGGAGCCGTCGACCATGGCCAGCACGATCACCCCGGCGAGGAAGAAGTCGTTGCCGGCGAGCAGCGCCAGGGCCCCGAAGGCGGCGGCCTCGCCGCAATAGATGACCGGCAGGGCGAAGCGCGGCGGCGGCTGCTCGACCCGCGCGACCAGCACGGGCGCGATCAGGGCGGGGAGGAAGCGGGTGCCGAGGAAGAGCCCCGCCGTCGCCATCGCGCTCCCCGTGCGGTCGTAGACCAGGACCGAGAGGGCCACGATCCCCATCCAGTCGCCCAGCTCGTTGACCGCGTAGCTCACGGCCAGGCGCCGGAATTGCGGCCTTCTCAGGGGGTCGGTTAGGCGTGAATTACGCATTGCTGGACGCACGAACTACTGCATTTATGCACAAGATTTCCTGCAGATGCACAAGTTTCGGCGAAGCTGTGCTACAAAGCTGACAAGCAATTGACGAGTTTCAGATCGCGATTTGCAATCTGAGGGTTTCAACGACTGAAGGGATAGGAAATAATGGGCTTCCGTCACTAGATCTTCCAACGCGAGCGTAGTCAGCTCGTTCCAGTTTTTCGCGAAGGGCACCGCTTGCGGTGCCCTTCGCTCTTTTTCGGCGTTTTCCGCCTCGTGCTCCCCGGCGGCCCATCCCAAACGGCATTTTGGGCGACGCCTGGCAAATGGCCAGACTGCTTGCGGGGACGCGGTTTCCCGGCTACTTTGGATCGGCGCAATTTGCGTTCGGCGCAAGCCCCAGCTGTCGTGGCGCAGGGAATGCGCCGTCTCCCGGGAATCTGATCCGGGAGACAGGGGCCCCGACGACCGCTGTTTCCAGGCCCGATGGCTCACCACCGCCCAACCCGCCTAGCAATCGCCTTCATGGGCGCCGGCCTCGTCGGCGCCGCTGCGCTGGGCATCTGGACGGCGCCGCAGGCGAACTGGGATCTCAGCCTGCTGGCGGTCCTCCTCTCCTTCTCGATCTTCAGCGACCTGACGGCCGTTCCCACGGAATCCAAGCTCAAGGTCTCGGGGAGCTTCCTCGCCCTCGTCGTGGCGATGGTCTTCCTCGGCGGCACCCCGGCGGCGCTGATCGGCGTCGCGACGATCGTCACGGGCTGGCTTCGCTGGCACGACGCCTGGCACTACCTGCTCAACAACCTGCTCACCTACGCGGTCTTCCCCCTGCTCGGAGGGATCGCCTTCCACGACGCGACCGCGGCGCTCGGCCTCACCGACTCGGACCCGTCCTTCTACCTGCTCGTCTTCGGGCTCTTCCAGTTCGCCCTCGCGATCAACTTCGTGATGATCGCGGGCTACGGCTGTTACGTCGAGCGCGTCTCCTTCTCCAGCAAGCTGCACGTGCTGCCTCCGGTGCTGCCATCCGAGTTCGCCAGCGCGATGCTCGCGGTCGCGGTCGCCTTCATCTACCACGTGATCGGGATCGCGGCGATCGCGCTCTTCGGCGTCGTCCTCGTCACCTTCCAGTACCTGCTCGGGCAGCTGCTGCTCTCCCAGCAGCGCGGCGACGAGCTGGAGCGGCGCAGCAAGCAGCTCGCCAGCTTCCAGGTCGGGATGTTGAGCGCGATGCTGCGCACGCTCGACCTGCGCGACCAGATGACCGCCCGCCACTCGGCCGCCGTGGCGCGCTACTCGCGGGCGATCGCCCAGCGTGCCGGCTTCTCGCGCCAGGAAGAGGAGCTCGTCCACATCGCCGCGCTGCTGCACGACATCGGCAAGTTCATCCTCCCCGACCGCATCCTCAAGGCGAACGTGCCGCTCACCGACGAGGACTGGATGCTGATCAAGCGCCACCCTCAGCAGGGCGCCCGGGTGGTCTCCTCGCTCGACGGCTATGGGCCGGTGGCCGAGATCATCCTTGCCCACCACGAGCGGATCGACGGCAAAGGCTACCCGCGCGGCCTGGCCGGCGACGACATTCCCGAGCTGGCCCGGATCATCTCGGTCGCCGACACCTACGACGTGATGACGGCGCGCGACTCCTACCGCACGCCGATGTCCAGCCACGACGCGATCCAGGAGCTGCGCCGGGTTTCGGGGAAGCAGCTCGACGCCCGCTTCGTCGAGGTCTTCGTCGAGCTGCTCGAGGGCAAGGACGTCTCCTTCCAGCATGGCGAGGCGGCCGACTTCGAGAAGGAGCTGGCACTGGAAGCGCGGATCGAGGAGACCGCCAGCCCGCTCGGCAACGGCGCCCGCTTCCAGCCCTCCGGCGTCTCCGTCGGCTAGATACGGTTCGGGCGCGATGCGCGCCGTCACGTTTCAGGCTCCCGGGGAGGTCCGGGTCGAGGAGAAGCCGGCTCCGGAGCTGGAGGCTGCCGACGATGCGCTGGTCCGGGTCGAGGCGAGCGGCATCTGCGGCTCCGACCTGCACATCTTCCACGGCCAGGTCCCGGTCGAGCCGGGGTTCACGATCGGGCACGAGTTCGTCGGCACGGTGCTCGCCGCGGGCGCCGACGTCGAGCGGGTCGCCGTTGGCGACCGCGTGCTCGGCTGCTTCCACACCGCCTGCGCGACCTGCGCCACCTGCCTGCGCGGCGACTACCACCGCTGCGAGCGCGGCCAGATCTTCGGCCACGGCGCCAACCTCGGCGACCTCCAGGGCGCCCAGGCCGACCAGCTCCTGGTGCCGCGCGCCAACGTGACGCTGCGGCGGGTGCCGGAGGGAATGAGCGACGACGTCGCCCTCTTCGCCGGCGACGTGATGGGCACCGGCTACCACGCCGTCGCCCACGCCGGGATGCGCTCGGGCGACACCGTCGCCGTGCTGGGCCTCGGGCCGGTCGGGCTCTGCGCGGTGCAGGCGGCGCTCGCGGGCGGGGCGACGAAGGTCTTCGCGATCGACTCCGTCGAGCAGCGGTTGGCGATGGCGGCTGACTTCGGCGCGACGCCGGTCCACCTGACCGAGGAGGAGCCCAAGCGCGTGGTGCGGGCGGCGACGGGGAAGCGCGGGGTGGACGTCGTCGTCGACGCGGTCGGCGCCGCGGCGCCGCTGGCGATGGCGGTCAGCCTCTGCCGCGATGCCGGCACCGTCTCGGGGATCGGCGCCTACGCGGGCAAGGGCGAGGTCCCGCTCGGCCTCGCCTGGCTCAAGGGCCTCACCCTGCGACTCGGCCTCGCCAACGTGATCGCCCACGTCGACCGCGTCCTGGCGCTGATCGAGGCCGGCAAGCTCGACCCCTCGCCCCTGGTCACCCACCACATGAAGCTGGACCAGGCCGCCGAGGCCTACGCGCTCTACGACCAGCGCGAAGCGCTGAAGATCGTCCTGACGCCGTAGCGCCCTAGCATTAGGGGCATGGCACTTCTGGACGCTGCCGAGATCGAGGCGAGGCTCGCGGGCCTGGAAGGCTGGGAGCGCTCCGGAGAGGCGATCGCCAAGACCTTCGGTTGCGGAGACTTCGTCGGCTCGGTGCGGTTCGTTCAGAGCCTGGTCGAGCCGGCGGAGGGGATGAATCACCATCCCGACCTGGCGATCTCCTGGGACGAGGTGACCGTGACGATCTCGACCCACTCCGAGGGCGGCCTCACCGCGGCCGACTTCGAGCTGGCCGGGAAGGTCGACTCCCTATCGCCGACGAGCTGAGAATCGACGCGCGGCTCTCGATCCCGCTGGCCGAGGTCGAGCTGCGGGCGAGCCGCTCCTCCGGCCCCGGCGGGCAGCACGCGAACGTGACCGCCTCGCGGGTGGAAGCCGTGTTCGACGTCGAGGCCTCGCGGGCCCTGGACGAGCGCCAGAAGGACCGCTTGGTCGGCCGGGCCGGGCCGGTTCTCACCGCCGTCGCCCAGGACGCGCGCGGCCAGGCGCGCAACCGCGAGCTGGCGCTGCGACGGCTGGCGGAGAAGATCGCCGCCGGGCTGGCGGAGCCGCGCAGCCGCCGCCCGACCAGGCCGACCCGCGCCTCGCGCGAGCGGCGCCTGGAAGAGAAGCGCCGGGCCGGCGAACGCAAGCGTGGCCGGCAGCGGCCGAGCGGGGGGTACTGAGGTGGCCAAGCGCGGCAAGAAGCGCCGGCCGCGGCAAAAGACGCCGACCGTCGAGTACGTCGACGCGGAGGGGAACAAGCTGACCCTGCGCGAGACGCTCAGCGCCGGGACCGTCGCCAAGCTCGCGGAGGGGCCGGCGACCGCGGCGACCACGCAGGACGACGCCTGGCGCCGCCGCTCGGAGCTGCTCTTCGAGCGCCTCGCGGTCGGCTGGGAGATCGCCGGCCTGCCGCTGGAGGACCAGAAGCTGCTGCTCGGCCGCTACCGCATGGCCGACCCCGCCACCCAGCAATGGGTCCGCGAGACGATCAACGAGCACCTGCGGCGCTATATCCCGGAGCTGTCCGGGTAATCGGGTCTGCGGCGTAACATTGGGGTATGGCTTCCGAGGCCCGACGACGCCCGCTCCTGGCTCCCGGCAACGAGGAGGAGTGGGCGAAGATCAACCGGGAAGAGTCGGAGCAGCTTCGCGCCTCCAACATGGCCCTCACTCCGGCGCAACGACTGGAGGTGGGACAACGACTTTCTCAGCAGGGCGTCTCCCTACTTGCTGCTTCGATCAAGGCCGGGCATGCCCCAAAACGAGCCTACTGGTCCTGATCTGGCGGGGGTCATCGCCGATGCCGATAAGGCGGGGCTTCCGCATGTGGTGACGTAATGACGAGGCACGGCATCGTCGACATCATGAGAGGTGGTTTCCCACCTTTGGATTATGAGACCGTCTCGCAGCGTGCCGATGTGACCGAGTGGGAGGGTCAGCAAGCGCGGATCGCATCCCTGCCGAGTATCGTCGGGTTCAAGCGCTTGGCCGGTCGCCCACAGGACAAGCTGGATCTCGGAGAGCTGGAGGCCATTCACGGCGACCTTCCTGCGGAGGCTATTCCCGGCCTCGACACCTGACGAAAGGAACCAGCTATGTTCGCCAACACCAAAGCCACCAACGGCTTCGCCGTCGACGACATCGAGGCGGCGAAGCGGTTCTACGGCGAGACCCTGGGACTGGGGACGACCGACCTGAGCGAGGAGTTCGGGGTGATCTCGATCCAGCTGGCCGGCGGCCGCGACACGCTCGTCTACCGCAAGGACGACTTCGCCCCGGCCACGTACACGATCCTCAACTTCGAGGTCGACGACGTCGACGTCGCGGTCGACGAGCTGGCGGCCAGGGGCGTCGCCTTCGAGCGCTACGACGGCTTCGAACAGGACGAGAAGGGCATCGCCCGCGGCCCGGGCCCCTCGATCGCCTGGTTCAAGGACCCGGCGGGGAACATCCTCGCGGTGCTGCAGCAGCCGAGCTGACGCGCGCTATCCTTCCTCGCAATAGGGCAGCGGAGGAAGGTTTTGGGGTCAGGTGGGAAAAAACTGGCCGTCGCTGGACCCGGTTGAAGACGAGTTGGTTCGTGAGGTGATGCGCGTTCACGAGGAGGCCTACGGGCGTCCCGCCACGAACCTCCAAGTCGGAATCGAGGAGACATTCGTAGCGGTGGTGATGGACGTGGCGCTGACCCCTGCCGAAGAAGAGATGGTGCAGGGGGGTCATCGCGCGGCCGTCCGCAAGACCCGCGAAGAGTTCTCCCACGCGATCCGGCCCGTCTACGAGGCGCTGGTCGAACGCGCCACCGGCCGCCGCGTCGAAGCCTTCATCAGCCGCGTGGCGCTCGAGCCCGAGCGCCCCTGGGGGACCGAGGTCTTCCTCCTCGCCCCGCCGGTGGACTCGCCTCAGCTCGAGGCGCTGCTCGCCGGCTGACCTACTCACCCCGAGCTTGGCGCAGGCGCTCCAGGTCGAGTAGGTCCTCGGGGCGACCGGCGGCTTCCTTCATCGCGACCAGATGCGCATAGCTGCAGAAACGCACTTGGTGCCCGAACACTTCGTCTTCGACACTTGCACCAGCGAGCTCGCCGAACTCGAGATCGGGAGCAACGATTTGCATCACGTCAAGTCGGCCACTGCTGGTGGCCAACACGAAATTTCCACCCATCGCCAAACCATCTGCGTCTGGTTGGACTATCTCCTCCGCTGAGAACTCCTCCATTCCGAGAAGGGTTGCGTTCAGCGTCCGCAGCACTGCCGCCAGGCGCTCGAGGTTCTCAGCGTCTGGAGCAGGCACGATGTCCAGATCCTTGGTGGCACGCGGATATCCATGAGCGCTGACGGCGAATCCTCCGATCACCACGAAGTCGATCCCGCCGTCGCTCAAGGCTGCCAGCAGCCCGCTTGCGTCGAGCGGCGAGACCCCGGTCAAGCTCGAGCTAGCCCCCGCGCCGCGAGCCGGGTCAGCTCTCGGCTGAGGACAATCGCTTGCTCGACGCGCTGTCCGGCAGTCAAATCGAGGTAATCCCGCCGCAGCGCGGCACGCTCAGCCTTGCCCTCAGGCGTCCAGTTGCCTGCCCGCTTCACGGCTTTCACCTGCCAAAGATTACAGCGCGGCCACCTGACTCTCGCCGCTCGCTCCGTTCTCGCCGGAGGAGTCGGTGGGGTCGCCGAGCAGGTAGACCTCGACCTCGACGTCAGGCTCGGCGTGCGTGGCGCTGATGAAGGCCAGCACCCGCCGTCCCAGCACGGCTTCGGCGGCGCTTCTGTACTCCTCTTTCAGGCTTTCCTGGTGCAGGAGCCGGGTCTCGCGCACGTGGTCGAGGCGGCCCGCCTCGATCAGCGTCTGCTCGACCTTCGTGTAGACGTCGGTGAGGACGCAGATCGCGAAACCGTCGGCGATGAACGCCCGTGCCGCCGCCGGCCCACGGCCGAAGTGCTCGCGGTGCAGCGCGACCATCGCGTTGGAGAACTCGACCAGGGGCGGGTTAGCCCGGCGTTGGGAGACTTCCTCTGTGCCCATTTGCGGAACCTCGATTCGCTTGGAGCGGTAGCTCCACACCGGACCTGAGATCGAGGTCAAGCTGGAGCAAGGTCGTTGCTGCGACTTGCGTCGCACCAACCGGTGATCGCTCCTCGCGCGGTTCCGCTCGGTAAGCGCTGGCCCGTCAGAACCCTCGCCACCCGATCAGCCTGCTGCGCAGGTACTCGCGCTGGCCCGCATATCGGCCGGACCGGATCACTGTAGCGCAGCCCTGCCATCGGCGCTAGGGTTTTTCCGGCGATGGACCCCAACCGCTCGGCGGGAGAAGTGCTGGCGTCGATCACCGACGGGCTGGTCAGCCTCCACACCCGCTCCTACGGCAAGGGCCCGACCTCGGCCAAGACCTATTACATGGGCGACGCCGTCGCCACCTTCCTCTGGGACGGCTTCACCACGGTCGAGGAGACCCTGATCGCCAGCGGCAGGGAGGAAACGGTCGCCCTCCTGCGGCGCAGCGCCCAGGCCGCGATGGAGGAGGAGTTCTCTGCGGTCGTCGAGGAGGCCACCGGCCGCCGGGTGATCGCCTTCTTCAGCCAGGTGAGCATGGACCCCAAGATGGCGGTCGACATCTTCCTGCTGGCGCCGAAGGAGCCCGCGTAGCCCGCCTGACCGGCACGACGATACTCGCCCGGGGGGGCGAGGGGTGTGCCCTATTGGACACATGGGCTCTCTACAATGGACTCATGACTGAACTGGCGCAACTCGCTCAGGAGTTGGGCGTGAATGAGCGGACACTGCGGCGGGCGGTGAGCCAGGGCGCCCTGCGCGCCCGCCGGTCCTCGCCGAGGGTTCTCGACCTACCGCTGTCCGAGCGTCGCTACATGCGGCGTTCGTGGCCACTGTTGTCGGCCTTGCGCATGGCTTTGCGGACCGAGCGCAACGTTCGCTTCGCGCTGCTGTTCGGCTCCGCTGCCACGGGCGCGGACACGCCGGCCAGCGATGTTGACGTGCTTGTCGATTTGCGCGATCCGAATTTGGAGCGCGTGGCTGGCCTGAGCGCAAAGCTGGAAGCTGCGATCGGGCACCCCGTCGACATCATTCGCCTCGAAGACGCCGAGGCCGATCCATCTTTTCTGGCCGGTGTCGTGTCTGAGGGGCGCGTGCTCGTCGATCGAGAGCATTTGTGGTCGGACTTGCGGCACCGTGAGGCTGCCCTGCGGCGGCGCGGCCGCCGGCAGGATGTCCAGGCAGCGCGGGACGTCGTCAACCATTTGGAGGACTTCCCGCGCCAGTGCGCGGCGCTGGAGACAGCGATGGCGGCGTTCGGCGACGACTTCGATCTCAAGCCGTTCAAGCTGGCCTTCGACACCGTGGATGACATGGAGGCCTACAACCGCGCGCAGGCGGTTGAGAGGGCCGTGGGGCGAGTTCAGAATTTCGTCGCCGATCTCGCGATTTCCGGGGTCCGGTTGGCGCAGCTACCGCGCAAGTCACTCGAGGGCGATGGCTCTCCGGCCCAGCAGGCCTTCGAGGCGCTACGGGACGCAAAGGTCATCGATGGGGAGCTCTGCCGTCGGTTGACGCGGGCGCAGAAGGCTCGCTCGCTGATTGAGCACAGCTACGTGCGGACTCCCGCCGGCGATGTCCACCGCGCCACCCGACTCATCCACGAGACGGCTCGCGACTTCATCGGTCCGTATCGATCTTGGGTCGGTCCGCTCCTCGAGCTTCTCCGACTAAAGACGCCCGGCTGAGGTGCGCTGTCAGCGCCTGCCTCAGCCAGGTCAGACGCTCGGTAAACGCTCGTATCCAGCCAAAAAGCTGTCGATTTACAGGGGATATCGTCAATCCCTTGACAAAAGAAACACAAGTATCTACTCTCCTCTCGGGTTGGTAAACACGTTTATCCACCCTTGAAGTAGGCAGTCTCCTAGCCAAGGACGCGCGAGATCTCGCCTCCAGGGCGCCGGGAGAAGGTCACCGAAAGGACCGTCGCCCTAGCCAGGGTTCCCGCACAAGCAGCGCGGGAACGGGAAGGGCCCCGGTCAACAGGGACCTTCACGGAGAGGAGACGGCTGGTGGCACGCACGTTGTTCGCACCTTCGCGGGGATTGGCCCGCGAGGCGTCGCTGCCGGCTGCCGAACGCTGCGCTCTCGCCGGCTCCTCCGGGCAGCGGTCCCAACACGATCTTTCTTCCGGACGGATGGGGATGGGTTCCCGGTCCGCCCACTGTCAATCACACAGGGAAACCGAGTCACCCAAAAAGCCGCCGGAAGCGGCTCGGCAGGGGCTCACACACAAGGAGAGAGTTAAGTGAGACGACTAACCATCTTGCTCGCCGCGGTGGGAGCCTTGATGCTCGTGCCGGCTGCGTCGGCGTTCGCCGAAAACCAGCTGACGTTGACCGTCGGCGGCAGCGGTAGCGGCGAAGTCAGCAGCGCGGAAGGGCTGCACGCCTACCCCCCCGGAGTCTTCCCGTCCGTCTACATCGGCGAACCGCCGATTGAATGCAGCTACGCATCACCGGGGCCGGCGACCGGCACCTGCTCCAACGAAATGGAAGACCTCGAAGAAGGCTTGGTGGCGACCGCGCTGCACGCCATTCCCGCCGAAGGTTCTGAATTTACAGGCTGGACGATCAGCGGCGGGCAGAACTTCGGCAACCTGTTCGAAGGCTGCCAGGCCGAAGAAGGCGAAGAAGAACTGAACCCCGAAATGTGGGAAAACTGTCTCGCCTACACCTCGGCTTCGGCTGGTGAAGACGTCACCGTCACCGCCACCTTCACCGCCGAAGCCCCTCCGACCCCCGAATTCGCCCTCACGGTAGCCCCGGAAGGCAGCGGCTCGGGCACCGTCGTCTCCAACCCCGCGGGGATCGAATGCGGCGCGACCTGCACCAACGAATTCGAAGAAAACACCAAAGTCACCCTGACCGCCTCGCCCTCGGCGGGCTCTGCCTTCGTCAGCTGGAAAGGCTGCGAAAAAGGCGGGGTCAACGGTCGCCAGTGCACGGTGACGATGGACAAAGCAAAGACGGTCAACGCCAAGTTCCTCACGGCCTATGACGTCACGGTCAACCGTGTCGGCTCGGGCCTCGGCAAGGTCTCGAGCTCTCCGGGCGGAGTCCTCTGCCTGAGCAACTGCTCATCGACCACGGCCGCTTTCAAGGAAGGCACCTCGGTCACCCTGACCGCGGCAGCGACCAAAAACTACGTCTTCACCGAATGGACCGGCGACTGCTCGGGCTCGGGCACCTGCTCGCTGGGCGCTCTCGGCGCAGACAAGACGGTCGGGGCCAAATTCACCCCGGTCGCCCAGCACAACCTGACGCTGACCAAGTCCGGCGGCGGCAACGGCACCGTGAAGGCCAAACAGGCCGGCATCAACTGCGGCGCCACCTGCTCCTCGATGGCAGCGGCCTACTTCCAGGGAACGGTGGTCGAACTGTCCGCCACCCCGGGCAAAGGCTCCGCCTTCGGCGGCTGGTCGGGCAGCGGCTGCTCTGGCACCGGCGCCTGCACGGTGACGATGAGCGCGGCCAAAGAAGTCACGGCCGAATTCAAATAGCGAGGTAGCGCAGCACGAGTAACCAGAAGCAACGGCAAAGCCAAAGCCCCGGGAGCCCAAGGCTCCCGGGGCGGCGGCCCCGCCGCAGCGGTACCGCCTCTGGGGAAGAGGCGCAAGACAAGACTTGAAGTGCTTACAGGGAGAGAGGGACGAGATGAGGGACATCGCGAAGCGACATTTGGCAGCACCGGTACTGGCGACCCTGGCGGCCCTCTGTCTCCTCGCCCCCGCCTCCGCCACCGCCTTCGAAGAAACCGAAACCCACATCTTCGACGCGACCCTGTCTTTGACCGGCAACTGCGCGACCAACGCGCTCGACCCGGTCCCCGACCCCGGCCTCTGCCCGGGCGTGGCCGGGGTCGATCACCCCTCCAAACGCTTCAAGGTCCCGCGCGGCCCCGCGATCGACCAATACGGGAACGTCTACCTGGCAAGCTCGCCGATCGTCGGCGGGGATGCCGAAGCGCTGATCGATGTCTTCGATTCCTCGGGCTACTTCATCACCGAGATCGCCGACGGCAAGGGCGTCCAGGCGCTCGCCGTGGACTCCGAAGGGCACCTCTATGCCTATCAGTCCGAGTCAGGCGGGGTCAATCGGGTCGTCCGCTATGACCCGACCGTCTACGAACCCGAAGCGGGCAACATCGAATACGGCTCGGCGCCCGTTTCGGTCATCGCCGGCGGCGCCGAACCCACCTTCACGCTCGACTACGGGAGCAACATCGGGCTGGCGATCGACGCCTCCAATGACCACCTCTTCATCCAGGCGTCGAGTAAGGCTTTCGAGCTCGGCTCTGCCGCCGAAGGCAACCCGCTGATCGACGCTCACGTCGGCGGCGAGATAAGGGAACGGTACCGCGAAAGGATCCGCACCTTCGACAGCGAAGGCAACCTGGCCCACCAAGAAGAAGTGGAAGGGCCGGTGGACACCGGGCCGGTGAAAAACCGCCCGCCGACGGAAATCGTCTGGGACGGCGAAGGGCACCGGGTCGAAGAAACGGTGGTCTCCGAAATCGGCCCGGTGGTGCGAGAAGGGGAGCTCGTCAAGGCCCGCTGGATTGCCGTCGACGCGAGCAGCCATGACATCTACGTCAGCACGGGAGTCGAATCGGGTGCGGAAGGCCCCCTCGCCGAACCCGCCGTGGTGCGGGTCTTCGACGGCGAAGACCCCGGTCACCCGCTGATCCGCACGATCGACGGCTCCTGTCTGCCCGAAGGGCACTTCGGCGCCAACGGCGCCAGCTCGGTCTCGGTCGCGCTCGACGAATCCAACGGCCACGTCTTCGTCGACGACCGCGCCAGCTCGAACTTCTCCGCCCGCAACGTCTATGAGTTCACCGAAACGGGCGAATGCGTCTCGACGATCGAACACAGCTTCGAATACGCCTTCGTCTCTGAGATCGCGATCGACAACGGCGCCCACAGCCCCAACGGGGCGCTCAACCCCGACGGGCGCTACCTCTTCGTCCCCTCGGGCGAAGTCGGGACCAAGAGCCACCTCTATGCGTTCGGGCCGGTGCCGAAAGCGGCCTACCCCCTCAGAGTGGCCAAGACCGGCGAAGGAGCGGGAAAAGTCACTTCAGAACCAGCCGGGATCGACTGCGGGGAAAGTTGCGAAGACGAATTTGAAGCGGGCAGCGAGGTCACGCTGCAAGCGGAATCCGAAGAAGGCTCTGAATTCACCGCTTGGGAAGGCTGCGACACCGAGGCCGAAGGCAAATGCACGGTTGTGATCGACAAAGCACGAGAAGTCACCGCCACCTTTGAACCTGAAGAAGAAGTCGGCCCCGCCGGCCCGCCCTTGACACTGAACATCGAAGAAGGCACGGGCACCGTGGTCTCCAACCCCGCGGGGCTGGAATGCTCGGGCGCGGCGGTCAAATCGTGTGTGACCGAAGGGGTTGAAGAAGGCACAGTCGTGCTCACCGCCAGCCCCGCAGCCGGCTATACGTTCAAGAGCTGGAAATACTGCGATAAAGGCGGCGTCAGCGGGCGTCGGTGCACGATCAACCTGAACGAAGCCAAAACAATCGGAGCCAAATTCGTCAAAACCTACGAGCTCGACTTCGACCGCGTGGGCTCCGGCCTAGGCAAAGTCTCGAGCACGCCGGGAGGCCTCCTGTGTCTCGGCAACTGCTCCGGTGCCACGGCGGCGGTCATAGGGGAAACCGCCATCACCTTGAAAGCGACGCCGGCCAAACACTTCGTCTTGGCCGAATGGACCGGTGACTGTTCGGGTTCTGAACTGACCTGCCCCCTGGGCAGCATCGAAGCCGATGCCGAAGTCGGCGCCAGATTCACCGAAGTCGCCAAACACGACCTGACGCTGACCAAGTCAGGTGGCGGCAATGGCACCGTCAAGGGCGAACCCGCGGGGATCAACTGCGGCGTAATCTGCCCGGTGCAGTCGGCCTCCCACTACCAGGGCGAAGAAGTCGAACTGACCGCCACACCGGGCAAAGGCTCCTCCTTCGGGGGCTGGAGCAAAACCGCCGGCACCTGCGCGGGCACCACCAACCCCTGCAAAGTGACGATCTCAGCGGCCACCGAAGTGCAGGCCGAATTCAAATAGCGAGGAAGCAAAGCGCGAGTACCGCCTCTGGGGAAGAGGCGCAAGACAAGACTTGAAGTGCTTACAGGGAGAGAGGGACGAGATGAGGGACATCGCGAAGCGACATTTGGCAGCACCGGTACTGGCGACCCTGGCGGCCCTCTGTCTCCTCGCCCCCGCCTCCGCCACCGCCTTCGAAGAAACCGAAACCCACATCTTCGACGCGACCCTGTCTTTGACCGGCAACTGCGCGACCAACGCGCTCGACCCGGTCCCCGACCCCGGCCTCTGCCCGGGCGTGGCCGGGGTCGATCACCCCTCCAAACGCTTCAAGGTCCCGCGCGGCCCCGCGATCGACCAATACGGGAACGTCTACCTGGCAAGCTCGCCGATCGTCGGCGGGGATGCCGAAGCGCTGATCGATGTCTTCGATTCCTCGGGCTACTTCATCACCGAGATCGCCGACGGCAAGGGCGTCCAGGCGCTCGCCGTGGACTCCGAAGGGCACCTCTATGCCTATCAGTCCGAGTCAGGCGGGGTCAATCGGGTCGTCCGCTATGACCCGACCGTCTACGAACCCGAAGCGGGCAACATCGAATACGGCTCGGCGCCCGTTTCGGTCATCGCCGGCGGCGCCGAACCCACCTTCACGCTCGACTACGGGAGCAACATCGGGCTGGCGATCGACGCCTCCAATGACCACCTCTTCATCCAGGCGTCGAGTAAGGCTTTCGAGCCTCGGCTCTGCCGCCGAAGGCAACCCGCTGATCGACGCTCACGTCGGCGGCGAGATAAGGGAACGGTACCGCGAAAGGATCCGCACCTTCGACAGCGAAGGCAACCTGGCCCACCAAGAAGAAGTGGAAGGGCCGGTGGACACCGGGCCGGTGAAAAACCGCCCGCCGACGGAAATCGTCTGGGACGGCGAAGGGCACCGGGTC
Organism: uncultured Solirubrobacterales bacterium; assembly: GCA_963801245.1. Taxonomy (GTDB): domain Bacteria; phylum Actinomycetota; class Thermoleophilia; order Solirubrobacterales; family 70-9; genus VRUE01. The sequence goes on along the minus strand of CAWDEA010000002.1, from coordinate 657,450 downwards.
GAAGAAACGGTGGTCTCCGAAATCGGCCCGGTGGTGCGAGAAGGGGAGCTCGTCAAGGCCCGCTGGATTGCCGTCGACGCGAGCAGCCATGACATCTACGTCAGCACGGGAGTCGAATCGGGTGCGGAAGGCCCCCTCGCCGAACCCGCCGTGGTGCGGGTCTTCGACGGCGAAGACCCCGGTCACCCGCTGATCCGCACGATCGACGGCTCCTGTCTGCCCGAAGGGCACTTCGGCGCCAACGGCGCCAGCTCGGTCTCGGTCGCGCTCGACGAATCCAACGGCCACGTCTTCGTCGACGACCGCGCCAGCTCGAACTTCTCCGCCCGCAACGTCTATGAGTTCACCGAAACGGGCGAATGCGTCTCGACGATCGAACACAGCTTCGAATACGCCTTCGTCTCTGAGATCGCGATCGACAACGGCGCCCACAGCCCCAACGGGGCGCTCAACCCCGACGGGCGCTACCTCTTCGTCCCCTCGGGCGAAGTCGGGACCAAGAGCCACCTCTATGCGTTCGGGCCGGTGCCGAAAGTTCACGAAGCACCGGCGGTCGAATCGACCTCCTTCGGCGACGTGGCCGAAACCGAAGCCGAGCTGCGCGCCACGGTGAACCCGAAGAGCACAGCCACCCACTACGCCTTCCAATACACCACCCAGGCGAGCTACAAAGACGAAGGCTTCGGCTCTTCGATCACAGCCGGGGAAGGCGACCTCCCGGTCGGCAACCTCGGAGTGCAGGTCGCGGTGGCTGTCACCGGCCTGACTCCCGGAACCACCTACCGCTTCCGCGTCGTGGCCGAGAGCCTCTGCGTGCCTGAAGGCTGCAGCAGCGAAGGCGAGGCGTCATTCGCAACCTTTGCCTCGGTGGTGCAGTCGGGGAGTTGCGCCAACGCGGCGCTTCGCAGTGGCCCCTCCATCGCATTGCCCGACTGTCGCGCCTATGAGCTGGTCACGCCTGCGAACACCAACGGCAAGGCACCTCGGGCGCCCAACACCAATAGCGCCGGGCCACAATTCGGCACCCCGCCGGCTTCGCCGGAAGGCGGCAGCATCGCCTTTCTCACGACCGGCGGAGCGATCCCGGGCTACCCGGGGGCGGGAGCCTTCAACGGCGACCTCTACGTCGCGGATCGCACCGCCGCCGGCTGGCAGACCGAAAGCGCCGGGCCTTCGGGAACGCTCTCCACCAATCCAGTCCCCGGCGGCCTCTCGCCCGACCACGCCTACGCCACCGGATATACCGGCCCCGAAGATGCCGGCTCCATGGTGGTCGGAGAATTCACCAACTATGTCCACCGCCCCGACGGCAGCTTCAAACCGCTCGGCGAAGGCAGCCTCGGGATCGACCCCGGCGCAACGCCGCGCATGATCTCCGCGGGGGGCGCTCACATCGTGTTCGAAACGAGGACGGTCGGCGCCGCGCTGCCTCTACAGCTCGAGCCGGACGCCCCGCCCACCGGTACGGGGGCAATCTACGACCGCACCCCGGACGACACGGTGCATGTGGTCTCGCTGCTGCCGGGAGATTTGACTCCGGCGGGGGGCGAAGAATCCGCCTACCGAGGGGCTTCGGCAGACGGCTCGGTCGTCGCGTTCGAAGTGGGGACATCCAGCCCGCTCTACCTGCGCGTCAAGGACGCTGAGACGCTCGAAGCGGGTCCGGCCGGCTCGACCTTCGCCGGCCTCTCCGCCGCCGGTCGCTATGCCTTCTACCTGAACGCCGGCGACCTCTACCGCTTCGACACGCAGACCAAAGCGAGCCTGCGGGTCACTGAAAGCGGCGACGTGACGGTGGTCAATGTGCCTTCCAACGGGACCTCCGCCTACTTCGGTTCGCCAAGTGCGCTTAGCAGCGAACCGAACCCGCAGGGCGATGAAGCGCAAGGGGGGGCACCGAATCTTTACCGCTGGAGCGGCGGGACGACGAGCTTCATCGCAACGGTGAGCGAAGCCGACATGGATGGGGAATTCACCGGCCAGTACACTCGCTACGGCCTCGGCCAGTGGGTCGAAGGACTCGCCTATGGCACGACCGCCAGCTCCCCGGCGCGGACCACGCCCGACGGCACTACGATCGTCTTCCAGTCCGAAGCCAATCTGACCGGTTACGAATCCGGCGGGGCCTCCGAGGTCTACCGTTACAGCGCCGCCGAAGGCGGTCTCGAGTGCCTTTCTTGCGACCCGACGCAGGCCCCCCCCTCGGGGGACGCACGACTGCAGACGATCGCCGTCACCGGCGACCCGGGTCCCGACAACGCCTATGCCCAAGTTCCCAACCTTGCCCCCGACGGCGGCCGCGTCTTCTTCGAGAGCCGAGACGCTCTCGTGCCAGCCGATACCGACGGCCACCGCGACGTCTATGAGTGGGAGGCGGATGGAGTCGGCAGCTGCGCCACCCCGGGGGGCTGCCTATTCCTGATCTCCTCGGGCAAAAGCGCCCGCGACGACTACCTCTTCGGCGTGAGCCAGTCGGGGGACGACGTCTTCATCTACACCTCGGATCTCTTGAGCGAAGAAGACGGCGACGAAACACCCTCTGTCTACGACGCGAGGGCGGGAGGTGGCTTCGCTGCTTCCTCTTCCTCCAGCGCGGAGTGTCTGGGCGAAGCCTGTCAGCCCGCGGCCTCGGCACCCGAAGAATCCACACCGGCTAGCGCCACCTTCCAGGGCGCGGGCAACGTCGTCGAAGCCCCGGTCGCCAAGAAGCGGGGCTGCCCGAAGGGTAAGCGCAAGGTGCGCAAGGCGGGCAAGTCACACTGCGTCGCCAAGCACACGAAGAGCAAGAAGATGCACCACAAGAAGCGCGCGCGCAAGCGAGCTCACGACAAGCGGAGGGCGGCACGATGAGGCGGATCGGAATCGCGATCGCGATCGGGCTGTTGAGTACCACCTTCGCGGCCAGTTCCAAGGCGGCCGAATTCGACAAATATACGGTCGAATCTGTCTCGGCGTCGCTCTCGGACACGCGGGCCGGAGGGCACCCCGATTTCACTACCACCTTCCAGCTGAGTTTCAAGGAAGGCGACCCGTATGCGCTCACACGGGACATCGAGGTGAAGCTTCCACCGGGCATCTTCGGCAATCCGCAGCCCTTCCCGACCTGCACCAACCTACAGCTGGGCACGACGCCCGAAGAGAGCGAATGCCCGGTCGAGGCCCAGGTCGGCTTTAGCGAGATCTCCCTCGGCGGGGTTCAGTCGGGGACATTCGGCGAGCCGATCTACAACATGCCGCCGCCGGGCGGGGACGCGGTGGCGCGCTTCGGCTTCTTCGCCGGTCCCTATCCGGCGGCGATCGACGTGCGTTTGGACCCCGACGATCACAGTCTGATCGCGACGGCAGCGAGCGCTCCCGCGGCCGCATCCCTGGTCGCCGCCTCGACCACCTTCTGGGGGGTACCCGCCTCTCCCATACACGACATCGAACGGATCACCCCCGAAGAGGCGGTGAGTAAAGCCATACCCCCCGAAGGCCGTCCCTCCACTCTCCCCGAAACCCCCTTCATGACAAACCCCACCGGCTGCGAAGCGGGCCGGCAGATCTCGGTCACCGCGACCAGCTACCAGTTGCCCGAATCCCCCTCGACCAAAGTCGCCCCCTTCCCCCAGATCACGGGCTGTGGCCTCGTGGGCTTCGGCCCCAGCGTGGCGGCCAAGCCCACCACCGAACAGGCGACCACGGGCTCGGGCCTCGACTACCAGCTCGATCTGCCCACCAAGGGTCTCGAACACCCCAACCTCCTCTATGACTCAGAGGCAAAGCGAGCCGAAGTGATCCTGCCTGAGGGGATGACCGTCAACCCCTCCCAGGCCGAGGGTCTCGGCGTCTGCTCAGAAGCGGACCTCGCCAAAGAGACCTACGACTCGCCCCCCAATGCCGGCTGCCCGGAGACCTCGAAGATCGGCTCGGTCACGGCGACCACGCCGGTCCTCGACCTCCCCGCCCAGGGCTCCCTCTACCTCGCCAAACCCTACGAGAACCCCTTCGGCTCCCTCCTCGCCCTCTACATGGCGTTGAAGGTCCCCGAGCGCGGGGTGCTGGTGAAGCTCGCCGGCAAGGTCACGACGGATCCCGAGACGGGCCAGATCACGACCGTCTTCGACGATCTCCCCCAGCTGCCGGTCGCCTCCTTCAAGCTGCACTTCCGCGAAGGCGCAAGGGCGCCCCTGGTGACCCCGCCGGCCTGTGGCGCCTACGAGATCGCCTCGCACTTCAATTCCCACGCTGCGCCGGGCAAAGAGGTGCTGCGCAAGAGCGCCTTCCAGATCGCCAGCGGGGTCGACCACGCCCCCTGTCCCAAAGGCGGGTTGCCGCCCTTCAAGCCGGGCCTGCTCGCCGGCACGCTCAACAACGCCGCCGGCACCTTCAGTCCCTTCAACGTGCGGATCTCCAGGACCGACGCAGAACAGGAGATCACCAACTTCTCGATCAAGCTGCCGCCGGGGATCACCAGCAAGCTGGCCGGCGTCCCCTACTGCTCCGACGCGGCGATCGCCGCTGCCAAGGCGAGGACGGGACCGCACGGGGGAGCCGAAGAGATCGCCGCTCCCTCCTGCCCGGCCGCCTCTCAAGTGGGCACCACCCTGGCCGGAGCGGGGGTGGGCTCGGTACTCGTCTACGTCCCCGGCAAGGTCTACCTCGCCGGCCCCTACAACGGCTCGAAGATGTCGATCGTCGCGATCACCGCGGCCAAGGCCGGCCCCTTCGACCTCGGCACGGTCGTCATTCGCTACGCCCTGCAGATCAACCCCGAGACCGCCGAAGTCTTCATCGACGCGACCGGTTCGGACCCGATCCCCCACATCATCCAGGGGATCCCGGTGCACCTGCGCGACATCAGGGCCTATGTGGACAAGCCCGACTTTGCGCTGAACCCGACCGACTGCACCCGCACCTCCACGGCAAGCACGGTGCTGGGCAGCGGCCTGGACTTCGCCTCGGAGGCCGACAACAACCCGATCACGGTGACCTCTCCCTTCCAGGCAGCCGACTGCGCCGCATTGCCCTTCAAACCGCAGCTCACCATGCGCTTGATCGGCGGCACCAAGCGCGGCGCCTTCCCCGCCTTCAAAGCCCACCTGGCGATGAACGGGATCGGCGAAGCCGGCATCCAGGGCACCACCGTCGTCTTGCCCCGCTCGGCCTTCATCGAACAGGGCCACTTCCAGACGATCTGCACCCGCCCCCAGTTCAAAGCGGGGGCCGGCAACGGCTCGCAGTGCCCACCGGGCTCCGTCTACGGCAAAGCCACGGCGATCACCCCGATCCTCTCCGAGCCCTTGACCGGCCCGGTGATCCTGCGCGCCAACGGCGGCGAACGGGAACTCCCAGACCTGGTCATCGCCCTGCGCAACTCCCAGGTCGACTTCAACCTCGTCGGCTTCGTCGACTCGGTCAACGGAAGGCTCAGGAACACCTTCGCCTCGGCCCCCGACGCCCCGGTCACCTCCTTTGACATCGAACTCGCTGGCGGGCAGAAGAGCCTGATCGTCAACTCGACCAACCTCTGCAAGAAGAAGAACCGCGCCGACGTCAGCTTCACCGGCCAAAACGGCAAGACCTTCTCCTCAAAGCCGGTGTTGAAGGTGAAGTGCAAGAAGAAGGCCAAGAAGGCGAAAGGCAAGAAGGCCAAAGCCAAGAGAGCGGCGCTGCAGCGCATGCGCGTTGCCGGCTGAGGGTGAGCAGACGGGCGGGGGCCCTTTGCCTGGTCGGAGCCTTCATCACGGTGGGGATCGCCACCGCAGCAACAGTCCAGCAGGGCAACCTCCGCATCACCGTCCTGGCCCAGCTGAAGCCCTACAAGCTCCCCAGGGCCACTCCCGCCCCGATCGCCGTCTTCGTCGCCGGGCACCTGCAGAACCCCGCCGGGGGCATCCCCCCGCAATTGCAGCGGATGACGATCCGCGTCAACCGCTACGGCCTGCTTCAGTCCAAGGGCCTACCGACCTGCCGGGTCGAAGAGATCCAGCCGGGCTCCTCAGAAAGAGCCCTGGAAAGCTGCCAGGACGCCCTGATCGGCTCGGGGCGCTTCTGGGCCAACATCGTCCTCCCCGACCAGGGCGCCTACCCGACCCAGGGACGCCTGCTGATCTTCAACGGAAGACAGAAGGGAAGACCGGCGATCCTCACCCACATCTTCACCGATCACCCCTTCAACTCATCTTTCGTCATCCCCTTCTCGATCCGCAAGGTCTCCAAGGGCCCCTACGGCACCGAGCTCAAGGCATCCCTTCCACAGGCTCTCGGCGACTGGGGCTACCTGGACCGGATCAAGCTCACCCTGAAGCGCAAATACACCCACCAGGGCAAGCAGCTCTCTTACTTCAACTCCGCCTGCCCGGCACCGGGCAATACAAAGCGGGTCTCTTTCCCCTTGGCCTACGCCGAATTCTTCTTCGCCGGGCGAAAGCCGATGGGGGCGACGGTGGACAAGACGTGTGGGGTAGTGCGCCATGAACGCTGACAGAACACCGAGCGATGACAAGCTCGGTGCCCTCTCGATGCGGCGCTGTGCAGGAGATGGAGGTAGATCCTCCGTGGTCGCCTTGCAGGAGGAGGCCACAAACCACCGCAAGGTGCGGCGGTCAAGAGCCGCTCGTGCTGAGCGTTGCGGGAAAAGGCGTGCCTGTGAGCACGTCAGGTGTGACCCGATGAAGGCGAACGCAAGTGAACCGCAGATGACGTGTCGAAACAGTGAAGACGACATCGAAACCAGGTTGGTACTCCGCACCTGGGATGAGCCTGGGGGGCACCTGTCTACTGCCCAGGCGGTGTCCGGCATGTATGCGGCGCCAGCGCGGGTCAGGCTCCTGTACGGAACATGGGAACCTGTCGTCTCGCGGGAGCTCGGCTCATGGTCTTCTGACCTCCGGCCGGCCCTCCCAGGGAAGGCTCCAAGCGGAAGAGGCCGCAAGGGGCGAGATCCTCATGCGAGGCACAGGGGCGGACCGCCCGGTAGTAGCGATGAAGGCCCGGTAATCGGGCTGGAGCGAAGCGGGCGGGCCATTCAGGTAAGGAAAGAGGCCAACCACCAAATGCGTGGGAGGAGCCGATGACCGAGCCAACGTCAACGGTGAAGTCGTTTCACATCGACAAAGGGGTGATCTGGAAAGCCTGGCGCCAAGTCAAGGCCAACCGGGGCGCCCCGGGCATCGACGAGGAGTCCATTGCGGAGTTCGAGGCTGACCTGAAAGGGAACCTCTACAAGCTCTGGAACCGGATGTCCTCGGGCACCTACATGCCGCCGCCGGTGCTGGCGGTGCAGATACCGAAGACGCATGGGGGAGGGATCAGGACCCTCGGCGTCCCCACCGTTTCTGACAGAGTCGCGCAGACGGTCGCCAAGCTGTATCTGGAGCCGGAGGTGGAGCCTCACTTCCACCCCGACTCCTACGGCTACCGACCCGCCCGCTCGGCCCTCGACGCGGTGGGGCGCTGCCGGGAGCGGTGTTGGAAGTCGGACTGGGTGATCGATCTCGATCTCCGCTCCTTCTTCGACTCCGTCGACCACGACCTGATGCTGAAGGCGGTAGCCGCCCACACCGATGAGCGGTGGGTGCTCCTCTACGTCGAGCGTTGGCTGAAGGCCCCGCTCGACCACGGGGACGGTGTCCTTGAAGCGCGCGACCGCGGCACTCCGCAGGGGTCCGCGATCTCCCCGCTGCTCGCCAACATCTACCTGCACTACGCCTTCGACGCGTGGATGGTGCGCAAGTTCGCGGCCACCCCCTTCGAGCGCTACGCAGACGATGTTGTCGTGCACTGCCGCAGCGAGAGCCATGCCAGGCTCGTGCTCGGTGAGATCGACAAGCGGATGGCGGATTGCCACCTGGAGCTGAATCAGGGCAAGACGCACATCGTCTACTGCAAGGACTCGAACCGCCCAGGCTCTCACGAGCTTGAGCGCTTCGACTTCCTCGGGTACACGTTTCGTCCCCGATCGGCGATCAACGGGCGAGGTGAGCTGTTCGTCAGCTTCGCCCCGGCGATCAGCGACGAGGCCGCGAAGAAGATCCGCCACACGATCCGGCGCTGGCGAGTGAACCTGTGGAGCGGGACGCCCCTATCGGAGATCGCACGGCAGCTGAACATAGTCGTGCGGGGCTGGGTCAACTACTACGGGCGGTATCACCCGACCGAGTTGGCCAAGTCCCTCCGGCGCATCGACTCCTATTTGGTGCGCTGGGCGGTGCGCAAGTACAAGCGACTGAGGCGAAGCCCGAAGCGGGCGAGGAGGTTCCTGGTGGACGTTTACACACGCGAGCCGGACCTCTTTGCCCACTGGCGGCTGACCCGTGCCAGGGACGGAATGGTGGGAGCCGGATGACGGGAGACTGTCACGTCCGGTTCTGCGAGAGCCGGGGGGCGAAATTCCCCCCGGCTACTCACCTCCGAATGAGAGACGACGGGAGGAAGAGATGAGAAGGACGGCACTGATGACGGCAGCGTTCCTCGTGGTGCTGGCGCCCCCCGCCAAAGCCACATATGACCCAATCGGCTCCGGCACCACCAAGCTCACGATCGACAAGTCCTTCTCCTCCTTTCTCAAGAAGAACGGCATCTCCCTAACCGCCAAGGCCGGTGCCAAGCGCAAGGGCTCCTCGATCACCCTGCCGGTCACCTCCGGCAACGTCGACCCGACCACCGGCATGGGGGAGATCGGCAACGAAGGCACGATCGCCTTCCAAGGCGCCAAAGGCAAGGTCCCCCTCAGAGACGTCACCGTCAAAGCCAAGCGCGACACCCTGATCGCCAAGGTGGGGGGCTCCCAGCTCAAGGTCGCCTCCTCTGACAAGCGCTCCGCAGCTAGAAGCGGCTTCGGCACCAAGTACACCGCCAAGGCGCTGAAGCTCACCGCCAAGGTCGCCACCCGGCTCAACAAGAAGCTCCGCCCGAAGACCCCCTTCGCCCAGGGTCAGGTGATCGGCACCCTGACAACCAACGCCCAGCCCCAGCTGGTCACGATCCTCGAACGAAACAGAGCCTCGATCGCCCTCGACCCCGCCTTCGCGGCGAAGATGGACTCCCTCTTCGTCTCGATCAACCCGATCTTCCCCGCCGAACACCCCGTAGGCCCGACCTTCACCTTCCCGATCGTCCCCGGCGGGGCGATCTCCCCGGCGGGGACGGAAGGCACCTTGAGGACCGGAGGCTCGCTGGAATTCCTCCAGCTCGGCGCCGGCCAGGTCTTCCAGCACGAACTCTGGCTCGACCTGGCGACAAGGATCGACAGCGCCGAGGTCGACATCCAGCCCACCCCGGCCTTCCCGGGGAAGCTGGGGCGGATCGGGGCTTATGACCTTGGTGCCTACGCGGCCGCCTCGGACCCCAAGGCCAGGACGATCTCGGTCTCCGGCGCCCCCCTCACCCTCACCGCCGCCACCGCGCAGAGCTTCAACGAAGCGTTTGCCGCCGGAGCGCCGGCCTTCAGCGCGGGGGAGGCCCTCGGGGCGTTGAGCTTTACGGCCCAGGGGCAGTAGGGGTCAGCGCGATAGCAGGCACTCGAGCTCGCAGCTCTGCCGGCATCGAGCGATTGTCGCCACCCAGTAGCGCTATTTTTGCCCACGTGACCGCCACCATCCGCGTCCCCCGCGAGACCCGCGATCGGCTCGCCGCCTGCGCGCGCGGCGTCTCCCGTCCCCGCCTTCTGCGTCGCCTCGGTTCTGCAGACCCCGAGACGCTTGCCAAGATAGAGGCCGCGCTGACGACGATCCTCGGGCTTGATCGACCAGCTGCGCCTTCGCTGGCGTAGGCGACCTCTACTCACGCCCCAAGAGTCGATCTAGTGCCCGGGCGACCTGGCGATAGATCTGCTCCTCGTCGCCAAAGGGCACCTTGAGCCCAATGCGGATGACCTCTGCCTTCGCCGGTTTGCTCTCGTCTGGGAGCAGGCGGTAGATGATGCGGTAGCGCGGGTTCACGTCACGCTGCTCATCGAAATAGAGCTTGCGGCAGTCAGAGAGATTGCCTGTGCTGAATGCGAAACCGCACGGCTTGCCGAGGCTTGGGTTCTCCTTCGAAACTTGGGCGAGCAACTCAAGTGCTCGGCGCTTCAGCTCTTTAGAGGGAAGATCGAGAAGTTGTTGCTTGGCCGTGGGATCGAAGAATTCGACCGGGAGTCGCGCCACCTACAGGCCGAACTCCGCCGGATCGAATCCAGCCTCGCGAGCGACATCAGACAGCTCGACCCGTTTGCCGGTGTCCTGGGCAATGGCCTCGCGGACCTCCTCCGACGCCACCAACTCGTCCAGAATCTCGGTTTGCCACTCGTATCGCTCGTAGGACAAGATGACGCCCTCGGGCTTGCGATGAGAGCCAAAAACGACCGGATCAGCTCGTCCTCGCTGCTCGCGAAAAAGCTTCAAGTAGCTAGAGAGCTGATCTCTAGCCTCAGCGCTTGGAACAACGGTTTGCGTAGAAGCCACGGACAAAGCCTAGCAAAATATGTACATATTTTTGCCCGACCTCTCGGGTCGATGGGCGCGGCTGGGTTCGAACCAGCGACCTCTCGCGTGTGAGGCGCACTGACGAGGAGCCGAAAAATGCCCCCAAACCCGCATTCCCAAGCGGAATGACGCACCTCCCGCCGCCGAGCCTCTGAGCCGCCAGATTGCCGCAGTTTGCGATCGATAATGCCCGCTTTGGGTACTGGTGCCCAGGGGGCCGTGGTCGCCGCAACGGCGCTCCCGGTATTGACTACCGGCATTAGACAGCTACACTGCCGTCATCCCCCCAGTTCGCTTCGGCGGCTGGGATGCGGAGCCGCCTTCGGGCGGCTCTTGCGCTTTCAGGGGCGTTTACCAGCCCTTCGGTTTGTGGATCGTGCCGTCGGCGTCGGTGAGCGTAGGCGGCAGTTGGGAGGCCGCCAGAGCCGCAGAACGGATCGGCTTATAGAACGAGCCCTTGGGCAGCTGCCGCGGCGAAAGCGCCCAGCTGCGGTTCTTGTGCGGGTTGAGGACGCCGACCGGCGCCCCCAAATCTCCCCGGACGAATTCGACCGGCGTTTTCAGGTCGCTGTCATTGGAAATCACGACTGCGATGTCGTAGCGCGCACGGAAGCCGTCGATCAGCAGATAGCTCGCGAGATTCACGTCGGAGCCCTTCTCCTCGGTGTTCCAGACGAGCCGGTTGGGGGAGCCGCGCTCCGGCCTCCGCACAAGGCGGCGGTTGACCTTGCGCGTCAAGAAGTGCCCGAAGTGGATGCTCAGGCCGGGGATCGTCGCCAGCGCACGCAGATACGCCTGTTGTCGTTGAGCCTGCTGCGGATTCCCGGGCCGCGGCTGGACCTTCGCCGTGAAGTACCTGATCCCGGCGATCTCGTGGTTTGACTTGAGCAGGTGGCGGCTGAGCGCGGCCAGGTCAAGCCAGCGGTTTGGCCCGTCCTTGAGCGCGCCGTAGTAGAGGTTGAACCCGTCCACATAGACGATCGTTCGCTGTTTCGCACCACCCATCGCAAGGCACCGTACCGGGTCGGGTCGTCACCTGTCAATGATTTTTCTCAGATATCGGAATAAAATCATGGTATACTTGTTCCCTCAGCTAAAGTCGATAGAAAGGAGGAAAATCATGGCGAAATACGACAGCTTGGAGGAGGTTCGCGACGATGTCATCGCGAACGGCGACGTGCTGACGATGACTGAGGCGGACCTCCGAGATGCTCATGGTGCGGGTCGGCTTGGTGTTCATGTGCGAAGCAACATCACGAAAGGTCTCGACGGCCTCGGCCTGAGTCACTACCCCCAGGTCTTGTCCGGCGAGCAGTTGAACCCGGTGCGCGTCTATCGGCGTGGCACGCCGGCAGCCGATCTCATCGGTGCGGTCATTAATGCGAGCGCAGGCGGCGACGCCGAAATACGGGAGAAGGTTGCTGGCGAGGCGACGGAGATCCTTGGTCGAGTTCGAGAGCTTGTTTGCGACGAGAACTCATAGGGCGGCGGGCCTGAGCCGCCTTGGCGACTCAGGCGTCCTCCGCAATCGCTTCCGTGCTTGGGAGTTCGACCACCGCTAGGATCGCAAGGCGATGGGGTTTTTCTCGCGCGAAAAGGCACTCGCGCCGCCGGAGATACGTATCGGTCTTGTACTCATTCGTGAGGCACGGCATCTGGTCGAAGGCCGCTCCGACATGGTGCTGGGCTTCAACTCACCCGAGTCCCAAGCGGCTGCAAACGACCGACTCAAAGCTCTCCTTGACGAGGGGATTTCAAATGGAGAAGCGCTCTTGGAGAGGCTCGACGCAACCTCAACGGCAAGTCGCGACGAGGCACTCAAGTTTCGGAGCAAAGTCAATATGGCGAAGATGCAAATCGGCATGAGCCCCGAAGCAGTCGCAAGGCTCAGTGAGGTCCAGGAGAGTTGACGTTGCCCAGCGCCAGGGTCGCGTACGGGGTTGCGGGCTTGGGTTACTTCTCGAAGTTGAGTGAAAGCTTCGCGAGTTCGGCAATATCAATGTCTAGCGCCGAGGCGATGCCCTTGACCGTGCCCCAGGTCGGGTTGGAGCGGCCGCGCTCGATCAGGGAGAGAGTGCCGCTGGTCACGCCTGCCTCGTAGGCGAGGGCTTCTTGGCTGACACCGCGTTCGCGGCGGAGTTGGCGGACGGCCTTGCCGAGGGCTGGCTGCGGTTGCTCTGATGGACCCATCGCGTGAGGCACGTTCTCAAGTGCGCGGCTTCTGATCCAGATAGTGAGCAACTAGTTATATATATCGAAGTCTGGTAGGCTCGCTCGGCAAACGAAAAGCGCCCCCGCGCTGCGCAAACAGCCGGGGGCATGGCACAGGAGGTATTCGCTCCCATGCACGACGAAGATAACCGGCGGCGCGATCTGACGACCGCCCGTGAGGACGAGATCATGGAGCGCTCGATCCTCACTCAGGTTCTGCTCCTGCACCCCGCCCAGTTGACGATCCTGGAGCTGGCCCTCCGGGTCGAGACCGAGTTCCGCGACTGCGAACAGGACGCCGTAGAGCGCGCTGTGCGCGAGCTGAGCCGCGACGGGCTGATCTTCTGCGACTGCCGCCGCATCACGCCCAGCAGGGCGGCTGTGCGCTTTGACGAGCTACTTGGGGACGTGATCTAGGACCGGCGGGCACTCAGCGGTTGCTCGGGGGCCGGGGCGACAGCCACAGGGGGATTGCGGAGCTGTCTACTCGCATGGATGTCTCCGCACCCTGCCTTGGCCTCCGAGCAACCGCTGAGTGCCTTCGCTCCTCGAATCCCCGAAGTCAATCCATGCCCAGCAACAGATCCCCAACTCCATGCCTCTCTCGAAGCGAATCCCAACAGCCACCGCCGCACCCCTCACACCTCATCACTTCGCAGTGATCGCGCCCCCAACCTCGCCCCCCGACACACTATGAACTGCCGGGGAGGCTGTCCTTCTGGACGAATGTTGGGAGGCATTCCGGGCTCTTTGCGGACGTTCAAGGCAATGGCATCCGCAGGCATCAAGCTCGACGCCGAGACGGTGGAGAAGATCGCTCGTCGGGTGGTCGAGCTGCTTGAACGGCGCGGCCTGCAGAAGCGCGAGCTGGTCGACGCGGCAGAGCTGGCCCGGCGCTTCGGGATCGAGCGCTCCTGGGTCTACACCCACGCGATCGAGCTTGGCGCTGTGAAGCTTGGGGACGGGGCGAAGCCTCGGCTTCGGTTTGATCCGGAGATCGCGGCGCGGGTGCTGCGGAGGGTCGGTGAGGTTTCGGCGGCTGACCCACCCGCCCGCTCAGGTAAGCGGGCGGGTCAGCCTTCGGGGTCGGCGTGTCGAGGGGAGCTGTTGCCGATTCGGGGTCGCGATGGCTCCGGATCGGCCGCGTAGGATCGGAGCCGGGAGCGGATGAGCGATCAGGCGAAAGGGCAGGTGCTCGAACTGGACCGCAGCGGCGGTCGAACCTTCGCTCTGCGCTTCCGGGCCTACGGCAAGCGGCGTTATCTGACCCTCGGCACCGCCGCCGAAGGTTGGACTCACCCCAAAGCGGAGGACGAGCTGGCGAACATCCTCGCTGACGTGCGACGCGGCATTTGGCAGCCGTACGAGCGCCCGGCGGCTTCCGAGCCGACGCCAGAGCCGACCTTCCATGAGTTCGCCTCTGAGTGGCTTGAGGGCCTGCGGCATGAGGGCTTGTCCGACGCCACGCTCCAGGACTACACCTGGCAACTCTGCAACCACCTGCTGCCCTTCTTCGCCGAGTACCGGCTGTCGGAGATCACGATTGCCGAGGTGGACCGCTATCGGCAGGAGAAGGTCCGCGAAGGGACCATCGCGGCGGCGTCGATCAACAAGACGATCACGCGGCTTGCACAGATCCTTGAGGTCGCTGTCGAGCGCGAGCTGATCGACCGCAATCCGGCGCGAGGGAAGCGGCGGCGGCTCAAGGAGCGCAGGCCGGAGCGGACTTGGCTGGACCGTGCCGAGCAGATCGTCGCCCTGCTCGACGCCGGAGGCGAGCTGGACTCCGACGCGCGGATCGACCGAAGGGCAACGCCACGGCGGGCGCTGCTGGCGACGCTGACGCTCGCCGGGCTGCGGATCAGCGAGGCGCTTGACCTGCGCTGGCGCGATGTCGATCTCGCCGCCGGTCGGCTCCGGGTCGCGGACGCCAAGACCGATGCCGGGGTCCGCCAGGTCGATCTACTGCCTGCCCTGCGCGAGGAGTTGTCGGTCCACAAGGCCCAGACCAGCTTCGGCGGCCCCGACGATTTCGTTTTCCCGACCGAGCGCGGCGCGCGGCAGGATCGCAACAACGCGCGGCGGCGGGTGGTGGCCCGCTCAGTCGCACGCGCCAATGAGAACCTGACGGTGCGCGGTCGCAATCCGCTGCCCGAGGGCATCACGCCGCACTCGCTGCGCCGTACCTTCATCTCGCTTCTGCTCGCGACCGGCGCGGAGGTTCCCTACGTGATGCGCCAGGTCGGGCACTCCGATCCGAAGGTCACGCTCTCGATCTACGCCCAGGTGATGTACCGGGGTGAGGGCGAGCGGGAGCGGCTGAAAGCGGTCGTTGAAGGCTCCGATTGGGCACTGCTGGGCACTGGCGACGATTCTCCGGTGCCTGAGCCGGGTGAGCAGATGACCTTGGATGCTTCTGAATCCCGTTCAGTTACAGGGGATTCAACCGATGGGCGCGGCTGGGCTCGAACCAGCGACCTCTCGCGTGTGAGGCGAGCGCTCTCCCACTGAGCTACGCGCCCGGGAGAGGGTCAATCATACGGCGACTACCATGCTCAGCCTATGGCGAACGCGCTGATCACCCGCTCTGAGTGGCTTGCCGCTCATCCCCCTGCTCGGGAGCGCCTTTCCGGATCCCTGGCGGGGGTGGCCAGGCGGGTCCGGGAGGGTGAGGACTTCCAGCACGCCGTGCGGGAGTTTCTCGACGAGTTTGCCCTCCGAGGCGACGACAGCTCGCGTGCGGAGGCAATCGCGCAGCGGCCCGAGCCGACTGGGAATCCCCGCCACGACGCGTATCTCGGCGCCCTGTCCGAGCACCTTGCGGCGGTTCACGGCTTGAGCAGGCCCGGCTGGTCGGTCGAGCCCGGGCGCTTCCTGGACAGCTTCTGGTTCGTCAGCGAGGTGCCCGGCTTCCGCGCGGTGGCGATCGCCCAGGCCCCGGCCGCTTTCCGGCGTCGCGGCATCTTCATCCCCGAGCGCTCCCTGCACCGGGTCTGAGGATGGATCGGGGCGAGATCATCGCTGCGCTCACCGCGCTGGCGGGGGAGCTCGAGCGGCGCGAGGTCGTCGCCGAGATGTACGTGGTTGGCGGCGCGGCGATCGCCCTCGCCTTCGACGAGCGCAGGGCGACCCGCGACATCGACGCGGTGTTCGAGCCGAAGGACGTCGTCTATGAAGCCGCCGCGGTCGTTGCCGAGCAGCTCGATCTCCCCGGAGGTTGGCTCAACGACGCCGTCAAGGGCTTCCTCGAAGGAGACGATCCGGCTGCGGCGCCCGTTCTCGACCTGCCCGGTTTGCGCTGCCTCGCCGCTTCTCCGGAGACACTGCTCGCGCTGAAGGTGCTCGCGCACCGCATCGGCGAGGACGAGGCGGACCTGCGCCTGCTCGCGGGCGAGCTGGGCCTCGAGACCGCCGACGAGGTTCTGGCGATTGCCGAGCGGACCTATGGCGACAGGCTCGACCCGGCCGCCCGCTTCTTTGTCGAACAGATACTCGCTCCCGAGTAGGCGACGCTCTACGTAGCGGGCGCGGGCTCGCCCTCTTCCGCCTCCGAGCGCTTGCGCAGGGCCAGCCCCACGAAGGGGAAGACGAGGGTGGAGAGCATCGCGGCGCCGACCAGGCCGGCCGCGGTCGAGGTCTCCATGTGGCCGCCGTCGACGGCGAGGGTTGTGATCGCGACGACGAGGGGGAGCTCGGTCGCCGAGTAGAAGGCGAGGG
Organism: uncultured Solirubrobacterales bacterium; assembly: GCA_963801245.1. Lineage (GTDB taxonomy): Bacteria > Actinomycetota > Thermoleophilia > Solirubrobacterales > 70-9 > VRUE01. Next base: position 641,074 of record CAWDEA010000002.1, on the reverse strand, counting down.
CCGCCCGGTCGCGGGCACCGAGGACGCCGCGGTAGAGGAGCAGCGCCGGCGCTCCGCGGACGACGAGGAAGAGGCCGAAGAAGAGCACGAGCTTGAGGATCGCGGTCGTCGATGCGAGGGCGTCGAGGTCGAACTCGATCCCGCTGGTGACGAAGAAGAAGGGGACGAAGAAGCCGAAGCCGACCGCGGTCAGCTTCGACTCGAAGACCTGCAGCTCGCGTCCCTTCAGCGCGAGGCGGACGATCATGCCGGCGACGAAGCCGCCGATCAGGACGTCGAGGCCGAGCTTGCCGGCGAGCAGGACGAGGCCGAAGACGAGCACGACCGTGATCCGCACCGCCAGCTGGCTGCTCGCCTCGAAGGTCCGCTCCAGCGCCGGCCAGCCGCGCCAGGCGAAGCGCACCGAGACCAGCGCCAGGACGAGCGCCAGGGCGACGAAGGCGAGCAGGATCGCGGCCTCGTGCAAGGGCTGCTTGGTCGAGAGGACGAGGGTGACGAGCAGGATTGGGCCGAACTCGCCGACCCCGCCGGCCGCCAGCAGGTAGGTGCCGAACTTGGTCTTCAGCTCGCCGCTGTCGCGCAGGATCGGGATCAGGGTGCCGATCGCCGTCGTCGCCATCGCCGAGCCCGTGTAGAGGAAGGAGACGACGATCCCTGCGGCCGCGAGGGCGCCGCCGATCCCGTAGGCGAGCGCGATCGAGAGCAGCCAGCCGACGGCGCCGAGCTTCAGCGGCCGTCCCTTGATCCGCTCGAAGTCGATCTCGTAGCCGGCGAAGAAGAAGAGCATGCCGAGGCCGAGGTTGGAGAAGAAGTCGATGAACTCGTCAGTCGTCGCCAGGTCGAGGACCTCGGGGCCGACGACGATCCCCAGCAGCAGCTCGACCACGACGACCGGCGGGGCGAAGCGCTTCGGCACCGCCGCCACCGTGATCGCGGCCAGGGCGGCGATCGTGACGATGACGAAGAAGGAGTCTGTGTCGACCTGGATCACGGAGGGATGCCGATCCTATGCGCGCAGGGTAGGATCGACTGCGGACCGTGCTAGGCGGGGAATCAGCGGTGCCCTGTAACCCGCAATCCGCTCTAGCGGGGCCGAATCCCGTTCTGAGGGGCTGGCCGTCGGGGTCAGTGCGCCGCAGGCGGCGTTGACGGCCGGGTCCTGCGCGACGTGGGCACGCGAATCAGGTCAGGTCCGGAAGGAAGCAGCCTTAAGCGGATGCCGCGGGTGCCGCAGGTGAGCCCGGCTCGAGCCAAACGCGACGGACACGCCCGGTGACTTCGCTTCGAAGGCGGGGCGCACGGTCCATTTTGATGTCGCACTCTCCGCCGCATGGCGGAGGGAAATGCGACATCTCGGGTCAGTCGATCAGCCGCGCCGCCATGCGGTTGACGGCGATCCGCCACATGACGAAGGCGAAGGCGACGAGGCCGGCGAAGCGGAGCAGGTCGACCGCCTCGTAGCCGAAGGCGCCGCCGCGGACCAGTTCGACCAGCTGGTGCAGCGGGTTGAGCTGGGCGACGATCTGGAAGCCCTCGGGCAGCCCGTCGATCGGGAAGAAGGCGCCGGCGACGAGGAAGAGCGGCGTGACGAAGAGCGCGGTGACGTAGTTGAACTGGTCGATCTTGGCGACGATCGCCGCCATCGCGATGCCGAAGCCGGCGAAGCCGAGCGCCGTGAAGAAGCAGAAGAGCGGCACCAGCAGCATCCCCCAGGCGGGGTCGAGGCCGAAGCCGATCGTGACCAGCAGCGGTACGCAGCCGTAGACGCTGGCGCGGACGCCGATCCAGAGCATCTCGGCGCTGACCAGCTCCTCGACGTCGACCGGCGCGGCGAGGATCGCGTCGTAGGTGTTCTGGAAGCGGTGCTTGACGAAGGTGCCGAACATCGCCGGCAGGGCGCTGGAGAAGATCACCGCGGTGGCGACCATGCCGGTGCCGACGAACTGCGACGTAGGGGACGCCGTCGACTTCGTCGACGAGGGTCGCGCTGAGGCCGAGGCCGAAGGCGAGCAGGTAGACGATCGGTTCGAGCACGCTGGAGAAGGTCGTCCCCTTCCAGTAGGTGCGGAAGTTGGCGACCTCGCGGCTCATCACGCCGGCGATCGCGGCCGGTTCGAGCCGCCGCAGGCGACGGGTGGCCCGCGGGTCATTTCCGTATTCGCCGTCTATATGACGGTCAATACGGGACTCAGCGCTCATTCGGCCTCCTCCCCGGTGAGCAGGACGAAGACGTCCTCGAGCGAGGCGGCGCGGATGACGGCGTCCTCGGGGACCGCGCCGTTGCCGCGCCCGCTCGGAGCCGACGATCGCGATCGCCGGGCCCGGCCGGCCGCACCGGCAGGCCCTGCCCCTCGGCGATCGCCCGGACTTCGGTCAGGCGTTCGGGCGGCCCGTAGACCTCGGCGGTGTGCGGTTCCGGCGTGCTCGGCGATCAGCTCGGCCGGCGTGGCCGCGGGCGATGATCCTGCCCCTGTCCATCACCGCGACCTCGTCGGCGAGCCGCTCGGCCTCCTCGATGTAGTGGGTCGACATCAGGATCGTCGTGCCGCGGGCGCGCAGGTCGTCGATCAGCGTCCAGAGCTCGGTGCGGATCTGCGGGTCGAGGCCGACCGTCGGCTCGTCGAGCAGGATCAGCTTCGGTTCGTGGACGAGGCCGCGGGCGAGCAGCAGGCGCCGGCGCATGCCGCCGGAGAGCTCGTCGACGGCGTCGCGGCGGCGGTCGCGCAGGCGGGCCAGGTCGAGCGCCCGGTCGACGGCGGCGCCGACGTCCTTCACGCGGTAGAGGCGCGCGTAGACCGCCAGGTTGTCCTCGACCGTGACGTCGACGTCGAGGTTGTCGAGCTGGGGGACGACGCCCATCTCGGCCCGGGCCGCCTTGGCGTCGCCCGGGCAGCTCGTGGCCGAGCACGCGCAGCTCGCCCGCGTCGGCGATCGCCTGGCCGGTCAGCAGCCGCATCGTCGTCGACTTGCCGGCGCCGTTGGGCCCGAGCAGGCCGAGGCAGATGCCCTCCGGCACCTCGAGGTCGAGCCCGTCCACCGCCGTGATCGGGCCGAAGCGCTTGACCACGCCGCGGAGCTCGATCGCCGCCATGCGTCGATTCTCGACGATCGGGTTCGCCGGCCGCTCCCATGCCTGGGAGACTGGCGGCGTGCTGGACGAGCGCTGGATCAGGTCGCTGCACGTGGAGGCGCTGCGCGAGGAGGAACTGCACGCCGAGCGCGAGCCGCACGTGCTCTTCCAGGCCTCGACGATCGGCGGCGCTGCTCGAGGGCGCCTACGAGGGCGACCTCAGCTTCGCCGAGCTGGCCGAGCACGGCGACCTCGGGCTGGGGACGCTGAACGGGCTCGACGGAGAGATGATCGCCCTCGACGGCCGCTTCTACCGGGCCGACGTCGACGGCCGGTGGGCGAGGTCGACGGCGCCGCGCGGACGCCGTTCGCCGTCGTCACCCGCTTCGAGCCGACCGTCGACGCGCGGATCGAGGGACCGCTGGACCACGAGGAGCTGCTGAGCCGGCTCGACGAGCTGATCCCCGCGGGCGCCCCCTCCTGCGCGATCCGCCTCGACGGTCGCTTCGACCTCGTCCGGGCGCGCTCGGTCCCGCGCCAGAGCCCGCCCTACCGGCCGCTGGCCGAGGTCGTCGCCGAGCAGCACGTCTTCGAGCTCGCCGACGTCGCCGGGACGATGCTCGGCTTCCGCTTCCCCGACTACGCGGAGGGGATCGAGGTCGGCGGGTTCCACCTGCACTTCATCGACGAGACCCGCGAGCGCGGCGGGCACGTGCTGGACTCGCGCTCGAGCGGCCTGCGGGCCCGGCTCGACCCCTCCAGCGATCTGCACGTCGAGCTGCCGCCCGGAGTCGCGCTCGGCGACCCCGGCCTCGCCGCGGAGACCCACGCCGCCGTCGAGCTGGTCGAGCACAGCGGCTGAGGCGACCCGGTATGCGCCGGCCAGATCGCCTCAGGCGTCGGCGAGCAGCTCGGCGAGCCAGAGGTCGCAGAGCCAGTCCGCCTGCTCGCCGCCCTTGCGGGTGATCGCGATCCCTTCCGGCCCGGCCTCGACAGCAAGCCGTTTCGACTTCACGGCGAACTCGCGGCAGGGCTCACTCACGATGACCTCGCTGCGGCCGTCGCCGAGGCGGACAGAGACCTGCCGCCCGTGCCGCTCGCCACTCAGCACCAGGGCACCGCGGACCTTCGGCCCGACCCGCCCGGTCGTCGCGTCGCGCGTCTCGATGCTGACCTTCGGCCGCTCGGTCACCTCGAAGCCGAGCGGCGCCATCGCCAGCCCGACGTTCTCATAGCCCGTGTCCATCTCACCGCCCGGCGCGACGGCCCGGATGCTGCCGTAGATCGCCGCGATCGCGATCAGCGGGCCGCCGATCAGCAGCGGCACGAAGCTTTCGAGCAGGTAGATAGAGGGGACGGTGAGGAAGATCAGCAGGGTCACGATCATCCCCAGCCGCAGGCTGCGCCGGCCGGTGTCCCACATCTGGCTGCGGGCCTCGATCGCCTCCCGGCCGATCGGCTCGATCGCGAGCGCCGCCCAGAGCTGCTGCTCGGACATCGCTGTCGGGTCCTCGAACCTGCCGCCGCCTTCCGCGACGGCGCGCTGCACGGCCTCGGCGTCACCCCCCGCCGCGCGGCTCAGGTCCGATCGCTGCAGGGCGAAGAGGACGATCATGAAGACGGCGAGCACGCCGAAGATCAGCGCGTAGGTCGTCTTCGGGTTGGCCTGCCCTTCGCCGGTGGTGAGGGCGATGACGACGACGATCCCGGCAACGACGATGACCCCGATCAGCCCGAAGAGGCCGGAGCGCCTGAACCCTCCGCTGAACACGGGCGCCAGCCTACCCCGGCCGGCAGCGCTTGTAGAGGACCCAGGACTCGTTGCGGGCGACCTCGCGGAAGCCGGGGGGGACGGCGAGGCGGAGCCGGGTCGGGTCGTTGGGGTCGAGGATGAAGTTGTGGACGACGAAGGGCGCTGGCCGGGTCGAGGAAGTAGCCGCGGTCGGGGCTGAGTGCTCCTCGCTGGCGCTGACGATCCGGGTCGGGCGGATGTCGAGGTCGAAGGCGAGACGGGGGACGGCGCGGTGGTTGGGGACCGCGATCGGGCCGCAGAGCGGCTCGGCAAGGCGCCGGAGTCGGCGAGGTCGGTCGAGGTCGCCCTCGATCTCGCCCTGGTTGGTGAGGTCGGTGTCGACGCGGTGCAGGAGGTCGTACTGGTTCGGTCCCCAGAGCGACGAACATCAGCGACGACGAGAGCGGCGAACGCCTGCCAGGCGCGGCGCCAGGGGTGGCCGGGCTCGAGCAGGCGCCAGCCGAGCAGGCCGAGCGCGGCGAAGATCGCCAGCACCGCGGCGGCGAGCATCGTGTAGCGGGGGATGATCGCCAGGCCGGCAGCAGGCGAGCACGGCGAAGGCCGCCGAGGGCGAGCGCCGCGGCGGCGACGCCGATCGCGCTGCGGCGGCGCAGGAAGGCGAGGCCGAGGACGACGCCGCCGAGGGCGCCGACCATCCCCGGCCACTGCAGGACCTCGCCGAGCCGGCGCGGGCCGTAGAGGACGAGGTCGACCGGGCCGGTCTGGCGGGCCAGCGTCGTCGACGGTTTCGCGGGTGCCGGTGAACGAGTAGCGTCGGGCTGCCGGTCGTGATCCAGTCGAACAGCGCCCAGGCGATCGGAGCGGCGAGGGCTAGGGCCGCCAGCGCGATTCCGTTGGGGGAGAGCGAGGGCACCCCTGGCCCGTCCAAGTGCCGGCCTAATTAGGCCGGCAATTTGAGTATCCGCCCGGTCGAGGGGTGCCCTCCTCGTCCGTCGGTCGGGTCGCGAGCAGCAGGTAGGCGAGATAGGCGAGCGAGAAGAGCCAGGCCTCGGGGCGCAGCAGGCCGGCTAGGGCGAGCAGGGCGAGGACGGGCCAGCCGGCGCGGGGGCGCTTGGTCTCGATGAGCGAGGGCGCCGAGGCAGAGGGCGATGTAGGGGAGGTCGACGTAGGCGCGCAGGCCGTTGGAGAGGTAGGGGGCGCGGGTGAGGACGATCAGCGCGGCGACGGCGCCGATCGGGCGGTCGAACCAGAGCGAGCCGAGGCGGTAGACGAGGTAGCCGACCAGGCCGAGCGAGACGTAGGCGACGACCATCGTCACGTCGATCGCGCCGTCGCCGAGCGGCGTCGTCACCAGCCCGAAGCAGCTCGGCCAGCGGGTGCGGCGTCGGCGGCAGCGGCGGCGCCGTAGTCGGGGCTGAGCCCGTGCGCCAGTTCCCGCCCCCAGAGGAGCGCGTAGATCGTGTCGTAGTTGGGGAAGCCGACCGGGAAGAGCGAGCAGCAGCGCCGCCGCTGACGGCGGCGACCCAGGCGAGCGGGCGTCAGCCAGTTGCGGGCCCCGGATGGCACCGGCGCAACGGCTGACCGTCAGGGCGCCGGCCGCAGATACACTGGCCGCAGTGCCGTCGTCCAGCGACTCGATCTCCCTCTACCGCCGCCACCGGCCCGGCTCCTTCGACGAGGTGGTCGGCCAGCAGCACGTCGTCCGCACCCTGCGCAACGCGGTCGAGCAGGGCAAGGTCCACCACGCCTACCTCTTCGTCGGCTCGCGCGGCACCGGCAAGACCTCGATGGCGAAGATCCTCGCCCGCTCGCTCAACTGCGAGCGCGGCGGGCCGACGGTCACCCCCTGCGGCGAGTGCGAATCGTGCGCGACGATCGCCGCCGGCACCTCGATCGACGTGATCGAGATGGACGCCGCCTCCAACCGCTCGGTCGACGACGTCCGCGACCTGCGCGAGCGGGTCGCCTACGCGCCGACCGGCGGCCGCTGGAAGGTCTACATCCTCGACGAGGCGCACATGCTGACCAAGGAGGCCTGGAACGCCTTCCTGAAGACGCTCGAGGAGCCGCCGCCGAACACCGTCTTCGTCCTCGCCACGACCGAGGCGCACAAGGTGATGCCGACGATCGCCGACCGCTGCCAGCGCTTCGACTTCCAGCGGCCCTCGCTGGAGCAGATCTCCGAGGTGCTGCAGCGGGTCGCCGCGGCGGAGGGGATCGAGGTCGAGGACGCGGCGGTGGCGATGATCGCCCGCTCGGCCTCGGGCAGCTTCCGCGACGCGCTCGGCACGCTCGACCAGCTGGTCGCCTTCGGCGGCAGCCAGGTCAAGCTCGAAGACGTGCTGGAGATGCTCGGCGCGGCCGACGCCGAGCTGCTCTTCGACGCCGTCGACGCGGTCATCGCCGAGGACCCCAAGGGCGTCCTGCTCGGGGTCGAGAAGATGGCCCGCTCCGGCCGCGACCCCGCCCAGTTCGCCCGCGACCTGCTCGCCCACCTGCGCCACCTGCTGGTGACCCAGACGGTGGGCGAGGTGCCCAACACCTTCGTGGTGACGGCAACCGACGCCGACCGACTCGCAGCCCAGGCCAACGCGATAGGCGCCGCCACCCTCGTCCGGACCATCGACGAGCTGGCCGGCGGCGCTGACCGCGGTCCGCGAGGGCGACGACGCCCGCATGGCCGTCGAGATCGCACTGCTCAAGGCGGCACGGCCAGACCTCGACCCCTCGACTGAGGGCTTGCTCCGCAGGGTCGAGAAGCTGGAGACGATGGCGGGTCGGCCCGCGGGTCCTGTCGCTGCAGGGGACCCACCACCCCCTCCGGTCGCTAAAGCGTCCTCGGGTGCGGTTCCCCCTACAGCGCCACCCGCGGGAGAAGCGCCTCCGGTTGACGAGCTTGAGCCCGAGGCAGCGACAGGACCCGCGGGCCAGAACCCCCTCACCCTGGACGAGATCCAGCGCACCTGGCCCGCCGTCCTCGACAAGCTTCGGGAGACGAGCCCGGCTCTTGCCGCGACGTTCGACGGCGCCAAGCCCGTGAGTCTGGACGACGAGGAGGGCTTGAAGGTCGGGTTCCCGGCCGAGTTCACCTTCAACAAGAAGAAGGCCGAGACGCCGGAGAAGCGGGAGCTGATGGCGGATGCGATCGAGGACGTGCTCGGGGAGAGGCTGCGACCCGCCTATGTGTTGCTCGACGACGAGTCCGCCGCTCTCCCGGAGGAGGCTCCCGCCGCCGGCGAGATCGATCACGATGCGCTGGTGGAGAAGCTGAAGAGCGAGTTCGACGCGGAGGAGGTCGGTTAGGTGGCTAGAGGCGGAATGCCCGGGGGCTTCGACGTGAACGCCCTGATGAAGCAGGCGCAGCAGATGCAGACCGAGATGCTGCAGGCGCAGGAGAAGCTCAAGGACGAGGTGGTCGAGGCCAGCGCCGGCGGCGGCATGGTCAAGGTGAAGATGGGCGGTGACCTGACCCTGCGCGAGATCGTCATCGACCCCGAGGCGATCGACCCCGAGGACGCGGAGATGCTCGCCGAGATGGTGCAGGCCGCGGTCAACGAGGGCCTGCGCGCCGCCCAGCAGCTGGCGGAGTCGAAGATGGGCGGGATCACGGGAGGCCTCGGCGGCCTCCCCGGAATGTGAGCGCGGAGGGCCCGGCGCCGCTCGCCCGCCTGGTCGCCGAGCTCTCGCGGCTGCCGGGGATCGGCCAGCGCACCGCGCAGCGCCTCGCCTTCCACATCCTCCGCGCGCCCGACGAAGAGGCGGCAGCGCTGGCCGCGGCGATCACCGAGGTGAAGGAGAAGGTCGGCCTCTGCGAGGAGTGCTTCAACCTCTCCGAGGGCCCGCGCTGCCGGATCTGCTCGGACGCCGGCCGCGACCGCGCGACGATCTGCGTGGTCGAGGAGCCCGCCGACGTGATCCCGATCGAGCGCACCCACGAGTACCGGGGCCTCTACCACGTGCTCGGCGGAGCCCTCTCGCCGATCGACGGGGTCGACGCCGAAGACCTGAAGATCGCCGAGCTGCTGCGCCGGGTCGAGGGCGGCGAGGTGCGCGAGGTCGTCCTCGCGACCAACCCGACGACCACCGGCGAGGCGACCGCGCTGCACATCGCCGAGCGCCTGCGCGGCCAGGTCGCCGTCACCCGCCTCGCCAGCGGCCTTCCGGTCGGAGCCGACCTCGAGCACGCCGACGAGGTCACCCTCGGCAAGGCATTCGCAGGCCGCCGCAGCCTCGATTAGCCTGCATTTTGCGGACGATTTGCCTAGACGCATGTCAATCCGCAAATAGCGAACTTTCGTAGCCCTGGCGTCCGTCGCGTGCGGCAAGGTCTTTCCCGTGGGGACGCGGACGACCAACGGTGCCGGAAGCGAGTCCCGGGCGGGCCAGGTCGCTCGCGAGGTTTCCGGGCTGCAGGCCGCGCTGCTGGCCAGGCTGCGCGAGGAGATGCGCGACGGCGACGCGGCGCCGTTCGCAGACGCGGCGCAGAAGCTGGCCGAGGAGTTCGGCTCGGTCGCCGCCACCGCGGTCGCGGCGGTGTCGGCCCAGCAGGCGCCCGCGCCCGCGCCGGCCCTCGACGAGCACGCCAGCCTCTTCCAGCCCGGGCACATGCGCCGCCGCCTCGAGCAGCTGATCGAGACCAACAAGCGCTACGGACACCCCTTCGGACTGGTCGTCTTCGACGTCGACGGCCCCGGCACCCGCCACGGCGAACCCGACGGCGGCCAGGAGACGATGCTCGCCGTGGTCGGCGCGGCTCTGCGAGACAGCGTCCGCCTCGTCGACGAGACGTTCCGCCTCGAGGAGGACGCGCTCTGCGTCCTGGCCCCGAACCAGACCACGGTCGAGGGTGTGCAGATGGCCGAGCGGCTGCTGCGGATGCTCGACGAGCTGGAGGCGGCGGGGGGCCTGCGGATCGGCATCTCGGCTGGCGTCGTCGCCTGCCCCGAGCACGGCACCGACGCCGAGGAGCTGCTGCGCAAGGCCGACGAGGCGATGTGGCGAGCCCGCTCCGTGGGCCAGCCCGTGGGCGTCGGCACCTTGCAAGATCGCTGACAGATTCCGGAAATCTGTCCATAACCTGCGTAAACCTGGATCTCCGGTGGGAGAATGCGGGCATCCGGCGAATAGCGCTGGGCACGCCAAGGAACCGATCTGAGATGCCAGGAATAAGAACCAACGCAGCCGCGGAAGTGCTCGGGGTCAGCCCCAACACGCTGCGCAGCTGGGAGCGCCGCTACGGCTACCCGACGCCGAAGCGCACGGTGGGCAACCACCGCAACTACGAGCTGGTCGAGCTGCAGACCCTGCGCGACGCTCTCGCCCAGACCGGCAACATCTCCTCGGCGATCGAGCTGGCGCGCCAGCGCCAGGATGCGCCGGCCAACGGCGGCAGCCTGCTGGCCGCGCTGGAGAGCTTCGACGAGGAGGCCGCCAACCGCGCGGTCGAGGAGAGCCTGGCGCTGCGCCCGCTGGAGCGCACCGTGGAGGAGCTGCTGCTGCCGGCGATCGACCGCCTCGCCGCCGACCCCGAGGCCGAGGCCGAGCTGGAGTTCGCCTCGCGCTGGGCGACCGGCTGGCTGCACGGCGCCCGCCGCCTCGCCTCCGCCGCCTCCCGCCCGGCCGGGATCCTCCTGCTCGACTCCAGCCGCGGCTCCGACGCCGAGGCGGTCCACGCCCAGGCGCTCGACCTGACCCTGCGCCGCGCCGGCTTCCGCGTGCTGATGCTCTCCAACGAGCTCGGCGACGAGCGCCTCGAGCGCGCCCTCGGCGCCCTCGACCCGACCGCGATCGTCCTCTGCGGTCCCGGCGCCGACACCGCCAGCGCGGTCAAGCTGGTCCGCAAGATCCGCGAGGTCGGCTTCGACGCACCCCTCTTCGGCTTCCGCGCCACCGGCCTGATCGGCGACGCGGTCCCCTCGGCCGGCAGCAGCCCCAGCGAGGTCACGGGGATGCTCAACGCCGACCTGCGCCGCCGCGCCGCCCAGGCCTTCGCTTAGGGGACGAGTGGCTTTCACCACTTGGTAGCACCCTAGTTACATCTCTGACACCGCTTCGCGCCAACGTCTGGCGCATGCGAGATTGGCTCTTGCCGCTTCTCCGCTTGCGGCCCGGGGTCGCCGCCGGTGCCTGTGGGCTTGTCCTCCTGGCGCCCGCGCCCGCGGCGGCGGTCGTCTCCGACGTGCAGCCGATCGACGGGCCCGGTGCCGACGTGGTCGACGTCGCCGACGCGGCGATGTCGGAGGACGGCAGCGGCGGCGTCGTCTACCTGAAACGGGTCGACGGTCGCACGCCACGTCTTCGCCGCCCAGTTCGCGCGCGGCGGCTGGTCGGCGCCGCAGCGGGTCGACGTCGGCCAGGCCTTCGACTCCAGCTGGCCCCGGATCGGGGCCGGCGACGGCGGCCGCCTCGTGGTCACCTGGGTGCAGGAGTTCGGGGTCGAAAGCGACCGGATGTTCTCGGCGACTCTCGACCCCGGCGCGGCGGGCTTCCAGCCGCCGGTGCCGATCGACTTCAACGTCGGCGAGGCGACCTCGACCTACCCCGACCTGGCGATGAACCGCGGTGGGCAGGCCTACCTCGCCTACCGCGTCGTCACCGACGTCAGCCCCTCCAACCCGCCCGGCTACCTCGGCGCCGACCTCCGCCTCGCCCGCTACAGCGGCCGCCTCTGGTCGGTGATGGGCACGCCGCTGGACCGCAGCATCTCGGCCCCGGTCCGGCTGCCCAGCGAGGAGAACGCGCCGGAGGTCGGCATCGACGTGCAGGGGCAGGGGGTCGTCGCCTGGCAGGAGCCCGACGACGAGTTCGTCGACCGGGTCTGGGCGCGGCGCCTGTTCGGCAGCACCGTCGGCATCCCGCTCCAGGTCAGCCCCTCCTCCTGGGAAGGGGCACCGCTGCGCGGCCCCGCCGACGCCTTCTCCCTCGACGTCTCCGGCTTCGGCCAGGCGGCCGTCGCCTTCCGCCAGCAGCCGGGGCAGGCGAGCAAGCTCGACGCCCCGCGCGTCCTCGTCAGCGAGATGCCCGACGTCTTCTCCGAAAAGGCCGGTGCCTTCGGCCAGGCCCAGCTGGTCGACGGGGGTGCGAGGGGAGGCCTCGGCGCGCCGAGCGTCGCGGTCGAACCGCGCGGGCTCTTCGTCGCCGGGTTCGGCTCCGGCGCGGTGACCCTGCTCGGCTCCGGCGACGACGCCTCGGTGCAGCCGGTCGAGCGGCTCGACGAGGGCGCCAGCTCGGTCGCCGGCGACCCGCAGGTCGACCTGGCCGAAACGGGCGCGGCGGTCGCCGCCTGGCGCGAGCAGCGCGGCGGCGCCGGCCTCGTCGGGGTGCAGGAGCGCCGCGCCGACGGGGTGGTCGAGCCGGCCCAGCTGAGCGCCCCCCGCGGCGGCGCGGTGGGACGGATCGCGATCGGCGGCTCGGGCCTCGGCGACGCGATCGTCGCCTGGGCGCAGGGAAGCGGCGCCAATATGCAGATCGCCGCCGCGGTCGTCGACGCGCCGCCGGACCCCTTCCTCGTGCTCCTGCCCAGCGGCTGGCAGCGCAAGCGCCGCGTCCCGATCGCCTGGGACCGGACGCTGAACGCGATCGGCGGCGTCCGCTACTCGGTCAGCGTCGACGACGAGCCCGTGATCGAGAGCCTGCGCGCGCTGCGCGCGCGGCTCTCGCGCGACGACGTCGAGGACGGGCGCCACGAGATCCAGGTCTTCGCCACCGACGAGGCCGGCCAGGAGACCGGCAGCCGCACCGGGCGCCTACTGGTCGACCGCCACGGCCCGCGGGTGCGTCTGCGGCCCCGCGGCCTGCGGTTGGTGGTGGTCGTCACCGACGGGCCCAAGAGCGCCGGCTCGGGGCTGCGGCGCCGCTCGGTCAAGGTCTCCTTCGGCGACGGCGGGACGGGCAGGCCGGGCCGGTCCGCGCGCGCCTCGGTGCGCCGTGGCAACGGTGCGCGAGGCGGGAGGGGCAAGGCCGCGACGGTGCGAGTCCGCCACTCCTTCGGCCACGCGGGCCGCTACCGGCTGCGGGTGAGCGCCCGCGACCGCGCCGGCAACCGGACCCTGCTGAGGCGAACGGTGAGGGTCGGATGACGGGCCTGAGGCGCACGATCGCGCTGCTCTGCGCGGCGGCCTGCCTGAGCGCGGCGGCGCCGGGCGGCGCCGGCGCATCCTTCGGGAACGGCGCGACCGGCGAAGAGGGCGCCGACCTGGTCTCGGCCGACTACGCGCGGCTCGAGCAGGGCGACGACTCGACGATCTTCGCGGCGATCTCCGCCGACGGTCGCTACGTCGCGATCCAGACCCGCGCCCGAAATTTCTTCGCCGACGACGATCCCGACCCGGCCGGTCGCTACCGGGCCGGGGGCGTCTTCCGCTTCGATCTCGAGACCCGCACGCTCGAGAAGGTCGCCGACGGCGACGTATTCGAGGAATCGAGCAACGAGTTCGTCAGCCGAGGGGCGTTCAACCCCTCGATCTCCGCCAGCGGGCGCTACGTCGCCTTCGCCACCGGCCAGCAGCTCGTCGCCGCCGACGGCAACGACAACCTCGACGTCTACGTGCGCGACATGGCGCTTCCGGCAAGCGCGCCCGGTGCCTTCGACCTCGTCTCCGCCCGCGACGGTGGGGACGTCCCGGCGACCTACGGACCGGCGGCCGAACCGTTTCCCGGCAGCGAACCGGGCTCCGGAGTCTCTCGGGGCGTGGCGATCTCCGCCGACGGGCAGAAGGTCGTCTTCCGCACCGACGCCCCCTCCGACCTGCCCGCGGCGGGGAGTCCCGAGGTTCCGGCCGGTCAGGTGCTCCTCCGCGACCGCAGCGCCGAGACGACCGCCCTGGTCACCGCCGAGCGGGACCCGGGCTCCGGGGCGATGACGGCGACGCCGGCGGGCGGCGGCGTCGGCGCCGCGATCAGCGCCGACGGCACCACGGTGGCCTGGACCGGAGGCAACGCGGGCGCCCAGACCCGTTTCCTGGGAGGCGAGAGCACCGACCCGAGCTTCCCCTACTACCTCTGGCGGAGGATGGCCGACGGCCCGGAGGCGCAGACCAGGCGGATCACCGGCCTGGCCGACCCCGACGACCCTGCCTGCCCGCCCGGGGCCGAAACCGTCTTCGACCAGGTCTCGACCGGTCCCTGCTACGGGCCGCTTACCGACCAGGAGGCGAACCGGTCCGGGATCGGCGACCAGCCTCCCGTGCTGAGCGGCGACGGCTACACGGTCGCCTTCCTCACCGGCTCGGGGCCGCGACCGCTCGCCTTCACGGGGGTCGGGCTCGACCTCTACGTCGCCGACATGACCCCCGGGCTCACCCGCAAGGAGGCGACGGTCGAGCTGACCCGCGATCCCGCCACCTTCGATCCCTCGACCAGCTCGGCGATCAGCGGCATCGCGATGACGCCCAGCGGGCGCTACCTGGCCCTGACGACGGTGCGGACCAAGTTCAGCCTGCCCGCCCTCCATCCGGTCGGCCCGCCGCGCACCGCGCCGGATGCCCGCGAGCTCTTCCTGGTCGACCTGCAGGAACGCACTGTCGAAAGAGCGGCCCGGTCCGTCAGCGGCGGGGAGATCAACGGCTCGGTTCTCGACGGTGCAACCCTCTCCGCCGACGGCGAGCGGATCGCGTTCGCGTCCTTCGCAGGCAACCTCTTCTTCGGCGACAGCAACCAGCGGGTCGACGCGTTCGTGGTCTCCCGTCGCCCGGATCCCGAGGGCGGGTCGCCCGAAGAGGGGCCGCTGGAGTCGGGGCCGGACTCGACGATCGAAGTAGACGGCGAAGGCCCGCAGATCGGCGTGCGGGCCAAGGTCAGGCCCGGCGGGGAGGTTCTGCTGACCGTCTCCGTCCCGGCGGCGGGGGGCGTGAAGGCCGTGGCGAGGGCCCGGGCCGGGGAGCCGCGCAAGCTGAGAACGCTTGCGACCGCGAACGCACGCGCACGCGGCACGGGTCGCAGCGAGGTGCAGGTCCTGCTGCACCCGGTCGGTCGCTACCGGGCCGAGCTGCGCGAGCGCGGGACGATCCGCGGCCGGGCATCTGTCACCTACGTCGCGTCCCGCGGTGGCCGCCAGGCCAGCGCCTCGATCCGGGTCTCATTTCGCGAGTCCTCACCTTCCGAAAACCGGTCTCGCGGGGTGAGGAAGTGAACGGTGTGTCATCAACTGGTGACGATCTGGAGACGCGGTTGATAACTGCATGTAACTCAATCGTAGAAGTCCTGTGAAGCGGCTTGACAGGGAGATATCGGCTCACGACGCTGGCGCCGCAACAGTTCAGTCAATGAAAGGAATGACTCTCATGAGCCGCACCACCAGCGCCCCCCGATGGGGGTTGAGTGCTGCCCTGGCAGGGGCTGTCGTCCTTGCTCTGATGGCACTGGCGGCGCTTGGCCTGGCAACTCAGGCCAACGCCTCGTTCACCTTGGGCAAATGTGGCGGATCGGCCATCCTCGGCCGCGGCGCCTCCTTCGCCCGCGACGCACACCAGAAAGTCTTCATCCCCCGCTTCCTCAATTCCTACTGCTTCGGTTCCTCTGCCTCCGTCACCTATGACGCCGCCGGCAGCGGTGCGGGGCGGACGGCGGTGAAGGTTCGCAACGACACGCCGCGTTTCGGCATGAGCGACGAGCCGCCGACGCCGCTCGAGGTCGAACAGATGAACGCCGGCACGACGGGCGATCCCGCCGCCGACACGGATCACACCGACGACGGGAAAATCCACGTCGTTCCCGCCGCGGTAGGCACGGTGGCTCCGCTGGTCAACTTTCCCGACGGCTGCGATCCCAAACTGATCCAGGACAACAACCTCCGCACGATCACGAAAGCGGAAATCGAAGCGACTCCGAGCAAGGCCGGGCTGCTTCGCGTGCGTTTCCCCAAGGAAACGTTCGAGAAGGTCTGGGCCGGCGAAGCCGGCTTCAAAAACTGGGACGACGTCTTCACCGACCTCACCGGTGCGGCCTGTGAAAAACCGATCATCCGCGTCGTCCGCTTCGACGAGTCGGGCACCAGCTTCGCCTTCAAGGACGAGTTGAACGCGATCAACCCGGGGCGCAACTGGCTGACGGACTTCGCCTTCGTCAAACCGGGCCTGACCCGGACCTGGCCCAACGCGGCCGCGTTCGGCCCGCGCGAAGACTGCTCCAAAGTCGAAGGAGTCTTTCCGAGCGGACCTGGCGCCGACAGCACCGAACCGACGTCCGCCGGTGCCGATCAGCTCACCAGCGGGTGCGCCAACGGCAACGGAGCCCTGGTCACGAAACTGACCAACACCGACGGCTCGATCGGCTACTCCGACGTCTCAACCGCTCGCACGGCGAGCCCCTCGCTGGCCGTCGACCAGACGCTCAGCACGCCTCCGGACAAGTACTGGACCCAGATGCAGGACGGCGCCGTGTCGCCGGCCTGGCAGGAGCCGACCGCCGACCCCAACGGCTACCGCAAAGACGGCACCCCCGGTGCCAACTGCGTCCACGCCTCGTTCAAAAACATCCCCGCAACCACGTTCGGCGACTGGTCGAAAACCAGTGGGGTCAACTCGGCGGGCGCGTTCGCCGTCTGCACGATGACCTACGGCCTGGTCTTCGACGACAACGCCGACGTCTGGGGCAACGACGAACAGGAGCAGGCGGAAGCGCGGACGGTCAAGGACTACTGGGAAAACGTGCTCAGCGACAGCGCCCAGGCACAGCTGATCCTCCGTGACTACTCCGAGCTCCCGGCCGACATCCTCGCGATCTCGCGGGCCGGCATCGCCGAAGTCGACTGGAACAAGGGCGAAGGCAAAGGCAAAGAAGAAGAAGAAACCAAAAAAGAGGACAAAAAAGACACGGGCGGTGGCAACCCGCAGCCGGTGAAGCCGAGCAACGTGTTCACGATGCCGCGCAAATCGGTCTCGTCCAAAACCGGTAGCGCGACCATCTCGGTCAAGCTCCCCGGCCCGGGCAAGCTCGAGATGGTCGGCACGGCCAAGAAGGGCAAGAAGAAGATCAAGGTCGGCCGTGTCGTCCTCAACGCGGGCAAGGGCGGCGCGTTCTCGCTGGTCCTGAAGCCGAGCGCCGCGGCGAAGAGCGTCCTGCGCAACAGCGGAAGCCTGCGGGTGTCGCTGGTGCTGACGTTCACACCCACCGGTGGCGAGGCCAACACCGATACCAGCTCAGTCACGCTGAAGCTGAAGAAACAGAAGAAGTGAAAGACGCCAAAAGCAACCGGCGTCTGGCGCTGAGGCGCCCCCAGGTTGAGTTCCGCGACGTCGCCCGCAGTGTGGGCGACGTCGCGGCTTCTGTGGGGCGGTGGTTCGCCAAGGACCCGCTCAGCACGGCGCTGATCGTCGCCTCCCTCGTCCTCACCTTCCTCTTCTTCCACCTGCTCGGCCAGATCCAGCCGAGCACGGGCGGCGAGCGGGTGCCGCTGAGCCGGGTCTTCAAGCTGGCCGAGGAGAAGCAGATCGCCGAGGCGACGCTGCTCGACCAGGACGCCCGCGTGCTCTTCGAGACCAAGGGCGGCCTGCTGCTCTACGCCTCCTACCCGGAGTCCGACGCGCAGACCTC
Organism: uncultured Solirubrobacterales bacterium; assembly: GCA_963801245.1. Taxonomy (GTDB): domain Bacteria; phylum Actinomycetota; class Thermoleophilia; order Solirubrobacterales; family 70-9; genus VRUE01. Next base: position 623,720 of record CAWDEA010000002.1, on the reverse strand, counting down.
CTCGCTGGTGCGCGACCTGACCGCGAGCGGCGCGATCGTCTCGGTGGATCAGCAGTGGGACAAGCCGGCAAAGCAGATCGTCGTCCAGTTCCTGATCCCGATCCTGCTGCTCGTCTGCCTCTTCGTGCTCTTCACCCGGCTCGGCCAGGACGCCGGGGCGGGGGCCTTCGCGGGCTTCTCGAAGTTCACCGGCAAGGGGCGCAAGCGCGGCGCCGAGGCGCCGGATCGCACCACCTTCGACGACGTCGCCGGGGCGGGCGAAGCGGTTGCCGAGCTTCGCGAGATCCGCGACTACCTCGCCGACCCGAGCAAATACGCGGCGGTCGGGGCCCGGGCACCGAAGGGCGTGCTGCTGGTCGGACCGCCCGGCACCGGCAAGACCCTGCTGGCGAAGGCGACGGCGGGCGAGGCCGACGCGGCCTTCTTCTCGCTCTCCGGCTCGGACTTCGTCGAGTCGCTGGTCGGGGTGGGCGCCGCGCGCGTCCGCGACCTCTTCGCCAAGGCGCGCAAGATGGCGCCGGCGCTGATCTTCATCGACGAGCTCGACGCCGCCGGGCGCAAGCGCGGCGCCGGCGTCGGCCAGGGCAACGACGAGCGCGAGCAGACCCTGAACGCGCTGCTGGTCGAGATGGACGGCTTCGGCGGCGACGCCGGCCTGGTCGTGCTCGCCGCGACCAACCGCCCCGACGTGCTCGACCCGGCGCTGCTGCGGCCGGGGCGCTTCGACCGCCAGGTCACCGTCGACGTGCCCGACGTGCACGGCCGCCTCGACATCCTCGCCCTGCACTGCGGCGGCCGTCCGCTGGCGCCGGGAACCTCGCTGGAGGAGATCGCCAAGCTGACCTCCGGCTTCAGCGGCGCCGAGCTGGCAAACGTGATCAACGAGGCGGCGCTGCTGACCGTGCGCGAAGGGGGCGTCGAGATGGACCAGCCGACGCTCGAGGAGGCGATCGACCGGGTCGTCGCCGGGCCGGCCCGCAAGAGCCACGCCCTGACCTCGGACGAGCAGTGGGTGATCGCGATCCACGAGGCCGCTCACGCGGTGGTCACCACCTCGATCGGCCAGAAGGTCGCGGCGCAGAAGCTCTCGATCGTCGCCCGCGGCCGCCAGCTCGGCACCGCGGCCAACATGCTCACCGACCGCGACGCCGTCGTCATGCAGGAACCCGACATGCGCCGCCACCTGCTCTCGATCGTCGCCGGCTTCGCCGCCGAGAAGATCGAGTTCGGCGTCGTCTCCACCGGGGTCCACGACGACCTCCACGCCGCCACCGGGATGGCACGGGAGATGGTCACCTCCTACGGCATGTCGGACGCCCTGGGTCCGGTGACGATCGGGGAAAAGGCGGGCGAGGTCTTCCTCGGCGCCTCGCTGCAGGAGCTCGGCTCGGTCGGCCCGGCGACGCTGGAGCTGATCGACCGCGAGGTCGAGCGGATCGTCGGCGGCTCGGTCGAGACCGCGGAAGAGATCCTGCGCCGCAACTGGAGCGCCGTGTATGAGATCGCCAACGCGCTGGTCGAGCACGAGACCCTCTCCGGGGTGGCGCTGGAAGCGCTGGTCGCGCCGGTCCAGCCGACCCTGCTCGACCTCGGTCCGGGGGCAAAGGCCCCCAGCGAGGAATACGAGCGCCAGCGCGAGGCCCAGCCGGAAGGTGATTAGGCGACGGGTGACATTGGCGCTCGCGGCGCTCGCCGCCGCGGCGGCCACGGCGCTCGTCCCCACCGCGGCTCCGGCCGCCGAGCCGATCTGGCGGCTGGAGCAGCCGCCGCCGCCCGAAGGAGTGCCCTTCAAGGTGCCGCTCGGGGCGCCCGGGGACCTCAGCTTCTGGGCGCCCAACCGGGGCCTGCTCAGCGTCGAGGGCAATGCGACCGTCCACCGCGGCCTCTACAGCTGGGACGGCGTCAGCTGGCACCAGTTGGCCACGGTGTGCGGCGGGCCCGGCGACACGGCGCGGATCGCCTGGGCGGGGCCGACGGAGTTCTGGGTGGTGAGCGAGCCGAGCCTGCCCAGGCGCGGCTCGGGGCTGGCCCTCTGCCGCTTCAAGGACGGCCAGGTCGTCGGCTCCTGGAGCACGCGCATCGACGCCGCCGACCCCTTCCGCCAGATGACGTCCGCCACCTGCGAGGGCCCTGGGGACTGCTGGTTCGGCGGCGTCGGCTCCCAGGATGCGCTTGGGGAGCGCATCGGGGCCTTCCACCTGCACTGGGACGGCACCGATCTGCGGACGGTCTACGGGCCGCAGGGCCGCGGCGTCACCGACATGCGCTTCCACCAGGGGACCCTCTACGAGACGACCCTGGTCGGGCGCTCTCCCGAGAGCCGGACCGAGCCGGTCGACCTGGCGGAGCCGGAGCCGGTGCCGAGGCTGATCCACTCGGTCGAGGGGCAGACCTTCGCCAGCGACCCGTTCGCGCCCTCGCCGCTGCCGGAAGTGCCCACCGACGGCAGCGAGCTGCTCGCCCTCGACAGCGACGGCACCGATCTCTGGGCGGTCGGCGGAGGCGCCGCATCTGGTCCCTCCGCTCCGCAGGGTGGAGCGGTCGCGCGGCCCCCGCTGGCGCTGCACCTCGGCAACGGCGGCTTCGAGGAGCTGAGCCTGACCGGCGCCTCCTTCGGGCCGGCCGACCGCCTCGGCGACGTCGCCGCCATCCCCGGCAGCGGCGAAGCGATGGCCGCGGTGGTGCCCTTCGCCGACCGGCGCAGCGTCAACAGCAAGGCGACCGTGGCGCGGATCGCGCCCGACGGCACGACGAGCACGACCCGCCTGCCGGCATCGGGCGCCGGCCGCGGCAGCGCTGCCCGCATCGCCTGTCCGGCGGCGAGCGAATGCTGGATGGTCACCTGGGCCGGCTGGCTCTTCCACTACAGCGACGGCACGCCGCTGCCGCGCGACACCGACCCGGCCTTCCAGGGCACGATCGAGTTCCGCCCCAACGAGGCGGCCGAGCAGTTCATCCCCGACAGCCTCCCGGTGGACGACTCGCAGCTTTTCGCGCCGCCGCCGTTGGAGCTGACCCCGAACGCGGTCAAGCCGGCGAAGGTGAAGCGGCTGCCGCCCCTGTTGCGCCGGGTCCGCTCCCGCCTCCACGGCCTGCGCCTGACGGTCAGCTTCATCCTCACGCGCCGGGCACGGGTGCAGCTGCTGGCCAAGCGCGGCGGCCAGACGGTTGCCCGCACGCCGCGCGAGCTCCTCGCCCCGGGACGGCGCAGCCTCGAGTTGCGACTCAGCCGCGAGCGCTACCCGACGAAGCTGGCCTTCCGCACCTCCGAGGTGAAGGGGTGAGCGGGCGAGCCCGGCACCTTCTCGCCTTCGCTGCGGCCCTCGCCGGCGTCCTCGCCTTCGCCGCCCCGGGCAGCGGCCTCGGCCCGGCCCCGGGGATCGGCCCGCTGCCGTTGCTGGGCGTCGCCGATCCGGAGATGACGCTGATGGGAGCCGCGCCCGGTGGCGAGGCGGGCGAGGCCTGGGGCTACCGCCGGATCCCACTCGCGGTCGGCGAGGTCCGGGTGGCGGGCCACTCGCTCGAGTTCGGTCCGCCCTCCGACCCATCCGCGCCCGAACCGCAGCTGGCGTTCGCTCGCCACACCGACGCCACCGGGTGGCAGGTGTACGACACGCCCGTGGACCGGGCCGGGCAGCCGTATCGCGGGCCGCTGCCGAACCGGCTCTCGGCGCGGATCACGCGCAACGGCGGCGGCGTCCTCGTCGGCCGCGAGCTCTCCCGCCCGGTAGCCGAACAGGTCACGGTGCTCGCCCACGACCCGGGCGGCAGCTGGCGCGAACTTCCGCCCCCGTCCCCCGAAGTGCTGCTGCCGGCGGAAGGGGAAGCGCCGGCCGAGAGCCTGGCCGGCGAGCGCGGAAGCGGGGCGGTCGCCAACGCGGCCTTCGACGAGGGCGGGCGGACCGGCCTCTTCTTCGGCCCCACCGGGCGCTCCGTCGCCGACGCGGTCATCCACTTCGACGGGCAGGAATGGAGCCGTGAGCCGGTCGAGGTGCCGGTGGGGTCGGAGTCTCAATTCCACATCCGGGCGATCGACGCTACCGGGCTCGGCAACGCCTGGGCCCTGGCCGAAGCCGACCCGGCCCTGGGCCGCTCGGCGGTGCTGCTGCAGCGAACCTCGACCCCGCAGGGCCCGCTCTGGGTCGAGCGCCAGCTGGCTGGGACGCCGTTCGCCGACGCCGACGCCCCAGCCGAGGAAATAGTCGGGGCCGCCCCGATCGGGGGCGCCGCGCAGCCGCTCACGGTCACCTCCGACGGGGTCTGGGTCGACCTCAGCGCCCAGATCCAGGGCCTCGCGCGCGACATCACCCTCTTCTACGACATCGGCGCCGCCCAGGTGACGGGATCGTGGTGCGACGCTCCGGCCTGCGGCGCGCCGCTGGGCGCGAAGCTCTCGCGTCAGGGCGGATACCGCAGCTTCGCCTGGCCCGGCGAAGGCTTCGGCGCCCGGGCGATCACGAACCCGCTCGACCCGGGCGGGCCGGAGAGCAGCAACCGCGGCACCTACCTGCGCTTCGCCGAAGGGGCCTTCGTGCGGATGCCCGGCGGCGGCGGCAACTTCCGCGCCGGCGGTGCCTTCGCGAGCCTCGACAGCGGCTGGCTCGAGGGCCCGGTGGAGATCTCCGCGAAGCAGCCGCCGCAGCGGCTCCGGCCCTGGCCGGTCTCCGTCCGAGCGCCGCTGGCCGACGTCACCGGGGCGCCCGGCGCGGCGCCGGGCTCGCTGGACTCGGGCGCCCTCGCGGTCGGCGCCGACGGCTCGGTGCTCCGCTACCTGCCTGGGCACGGTTGGCGGCGCGAGTTCCTGCTCTCCTCCAGCGGCAGCGTCAACAAGGCGACGCTGCGCGGCGTCGCCTGGCCCGAGCCCAACCGGGCGCAGGCGGTCGGGGACCTGGGCGCGATGTGGCAGTGGAACGCCGCCGACGACCTCTGGGTCCCCGACCCCGGCGTCCCGATCGGCTTCGAAGGCAACCTGATGGACGTCGCCTTCGACCCGGCCGATTCCTCTCGCGGCTACGCGGTGGGCAAGGGCGGCGTGCTGCTTCGCTACGGCAAGAGCTGGGACCCCGAGGCGCTGCCGGCGGGGTACGAGGGCGAGAACCTCAACTCGATCGCCTTCGCGGGCAGCCAGGCGATCGTCGCCGCGGGCGGCGACCTGCTCGTCAACGACGGCGGCGCCTGGCGGGTCGACGCCTCCGCCCATGCCCTGCTCGACGGGGTGCGCGCCGGCAACCCGCAGCTGTTTGCGGTCGCCGGCCTGCCCGACGGCGGCGCCGTGGCCGCCGGCCGCGACATCGTGATCGAGCGGGACGGGCCGACCTCACCCTGGCGCTTCTCGCCCCAGCCGCTGCCGGGATCGACCGCGATCGCGGTCGCCGCGGTTCGCGAAGGCGCCGCCGTGCGGGCTGTCGTCTCCGTGGTCCCCCGGCTCGCCTACCCGCCCGCCGACGACCTCCCCGATCCCGACCCGACGGTGCCACCGCCGATCGTCCCGCCGTACAGCCTGCCCGGCGACGGCTACCTGTTGCGTGAGACGGCTTCCGGCTGGGAGGACGAGCAGAGGACCGCCTTCGCCGCGGCCAGCGACGACGGGCCGCTGAAGAGCGACCCGGTGCTCTCCCTGCTGCTCGACTCCTCCGGCAACGGCTGGGCGGTCGGCGGCTGGAGCGGTGACGCCGACGCGGCGGGAAGGGGGACCTCGGCCCGCGGTGGCAGCGGGCGCGCGATCCGCGAACGGGTGCGCACGGCGGCCGTCCTCCGCTACGGAGCGAGCGCCGCCGCTCCCTCCACGGCCGCCTCCGAGCCGCCGCCGATGCCCCCCGGCGCGGTCCGGCTGGCCTTCGCCGGCAACGCCGAGTGCGACACGAGCTGCGCCGATCTCGCCCCGCAGTCCCTGGGGCCCGATCGCTCGCTCCTCGCCGCCCTGCGCACCGTGAACACGATGCGCGGTGGGGCCGGCCCCCGCGCCCTGCTCTACACCGGCAACAGGGTCCGGACCGGCCTCGACTCGGCCGACGGCGCGCGCTACGCCGAGCTGCTCGGCTCCCAGCCCGGTCTTCCCGTCTTCCCGGCCCTCGGCGCCGACGACGTCTCGAACGGGCTCGGCGCCTCGGCCTTCACCTCGTCATTTGCGTCCTTTCCCGCGCCGTTCGGCTCGGGCCCCGCGCCGGCCGGGATCTCGACCGCCGGCATACCCGGCGCGATCCCGTCCTCGGGGGCCCGCACCCACTACGCGTTCGACAGCGAGGGCCCCGGCGGCACCGTGCGCGTGGTCGTGATCGACAACTCGCTGGGCTCGCTCGCCGCCAGCGATCCGCACCAGAACCCGCCCGAGGCCCAGCTTCCCTGGCTGGAAGCCGTGCTCGCCGACGCCCGTGCGGAGGGCATCCGGGTGGTCGTCATGGGCAATCGCAGCCTCAACTCGAGCTTCACGCCAAAGCTCAACGTCGCCACCGACGCCGACCAGGTGGCCGGCGCGCTGGTCGCGGGCGGCGCCTCGGCCTACCTCTTCGACCGTCCCGAAGAGAACCGGGAAATGCGGATCCCGGCGGGGGCCTCGCAGACCATCCCCAGCTTCGGCACGGGCACGCTCGGCTACCGCTCGCAGATCTCCGGCGCGGTCGGGGGCCAGTCGGCCGACGCGCTGTTCGGCAACAGCGGCGTGATGCTGCTGGAGCTCGGCGAACCGGCGGCGGGGAGCAACGTCGCGGGGGTGGCCGTGCGGCTGATCCCGCTGATCGAGGACCTCTCCCTGGAGGCGACCGACGGGACCCTGCTGCGGCGTTCGCGCCCGGCGCTCTTCCGCGGCCTCGGCCGTCGCCCGCGGGGCGGCGACCGCTGGGGACAGGCCTCGGCCGGGTCGGGGATCCCGAACCCGGCCGGCGGCGACCCCTACACGCTCTTCCCGCCTGACCAGTGTCTGGTGCCCGGCTGCGCCACCCGCATCGAGCCCGAGTACAGCTTTGTCTCCTCCGACCCCGACATCGCCGACTTCGTCCGCCAGGACCCCGAATCGGCGAACCTGCGCAAGCCGTACCTCGACGAGGGCGACAGGGTCGTCACCGATAGCGCCTCCGGCCTGCTCTGTCCCTTCAACGCCGGGTCGACGACGGTCACGATCAGCGCCGGCGGCTACTCCTACTCCGAAAAGGTGACCGTGCTCGGCGGCAGCGTGCAGCGCCCGTGCGGCACGCGCCCGCTGCGGCCGGACCGCTTCAAGCGCGCCTCCGCGGTCGCGGCCCCGCCCGCTCCGCCGCCCCCACCCGCCTCCCCGGCCGGCAGCCCGCCGGTGAGCTTCTCGCCGCCGCCCCCGCCGGCGACGACGCCGCCCCCGCCAAGCCCGCCGCCCCCGCCGAGCCCGGCGCTGGTCCCCGAGCCGTTCCTGCCGCTGGGCGTGCCGCCGCTCGCGGTCGTGCCGGCGATCGTCCCGCCCCCGCCCCCGCCGATCGTGCGGCCGCTGCCCCCGGGCGGTGCCCCGGCCCGCACCTACCAGGTCGAGGAAAAGCGCGAGGAGGAGGCGGCGATCGAGGAATCGCAGGCCTTCTCCCGCCACGAACCGGACGAACCCGGCCTCACGGTCCCCGCCTACCTGCCCGCGCTGGTGCTCCTCCTTGCCCTGGCCGGCGCCGCCGTGCGCGGCGGTCCCGGCGCCAAGCGCCCGGCTCCAGCCTTCAACGCCCCCCTAGACCGAACCCGAAGGAGACGACGATGACCTCGAACAGCCGCCTGACCGCGATCGCCGCCTGGTCGGCCCTCGCCCTCGCCCTCTTCGCCCTGCTGCTCGCCGGCGCGGTCGTCTCCGGCGCCGCCAAGCGCCTGCCGGGCCCGAGCCTGCAGCCGAAGAAGTTCGGGATCCTCCGCCTCGACAAGAAGAAGAAGTTCCCCGCCACGGTACTGCCGGCAAAGGTCTTCGACCACTGCTCGCCGGAGACGGTGAGGATCGGGACCGTCTGCATGATGACCAGCCCCTACCCGCTGGAAAAGGGCGACGTCGGCCGCAACGACTTCTTCTTCGCCACCCAGAAATGCGCCGAGCTGGGCGGCTACCTGCCGACGGCGGCGCAGCTGATCGGGGCCGCGCCCTACGTGAAGCTGGCGGGCCGGGTCGACGACAACGAAGTGACGGCCTCGACCGACTTCGACCCCACCGACGGGCTCAAGGACCGGCGCGAGATGAGCGCCTCGCTGACCACGATCGCCTCGGGCAGCCGCGCCGCCGGCTCCGAGGGCGTCAGCGAAGGATCCCGCGGCGACCCGAAGGCGGGCGAGCCCGACCCGGCGCCGCTGCCCGCCGACCCGGCGCCCGAAACCCTCCAATACATCACCGTCTACGACAACGGCGACCACGGCGGCTTCGCCGGCGGAAGGCCGGTGAGCCAGCCCGAGAACTTCCGCTGCGCCTTCAACCGAGCCCAGGGGCATGCCGGCGAGCTGTAGGCGGCCAGGCTCTCCCCACAACAGCTCTAAAAGAAAGGCCCGGGCTGCGAGCGTCCTCACGGCCCCGGGGGCTGGGAATGCTTATGCGGCTGAAGTCTCGGGTGGCAAGGTTGAAGCTTGTGTTGTCTGGGGCTTGGCGGGTGGGCCCTCCCCAAAACACTCCAGCGAGGCTCCTGCCGAGCGTTTTGGGGAGGGCCCACCCGTCAGGCCCCCACCCACCCGGCACGGCAAATAGAACTAACCGCCTACCCCTCTTCAGGCGTAAACCGGTACCCAATCCCGAAATGGGTGTGGATGTACGTCCAGCCCGGGGCGACCGCCTCCAGCTTGGAACGGACCTTGCGCACCAGGACGTCGACCGAGCGGTCGCGGCGGGGCATCTTGCCGCCCCACATCAACTCGTAGATCTGCGGTCGCTGGACGACGCTGTCGCGGCGCTCGGCGAGCAGGAAGAAGAGCTCGAACTCACGCACCGTGAGGCCGGCGCGCCTGCCGTCGACGAGAACCTGGAAGCTCGCCCGGCCGGATCTCCAAGTTGGCGATCCGCCGCTTGCCCGCCGGCGGGGAGGGGGTCGAAGGCAGTACGAGCATCGGCCGAGATCCTCGTCGCCGTCTGTGTCGATCCGGTGAACAGGCTGTGTCGAACTGGAGAAGATCCTGTTACCGGCTGTTACCAGTTCTTCTCCAAACAGTCACGTTGCGTTTACCTTGGCGGGGCGGGCTGAGCCGAGACTGGCGCGGACAGACTCTCGACCCAGCTACCCAGGAGCGAGCACAGATGATTCGCATGCGTTACCTGGCCGTCCTCGCGCTGGCCCTTTGCGCCTCGCTGGCGACCGCCGCCACAGCCCCCGCCGCCACGATCACCCTCAGCGGCTCCACCTCGGTTGCGCCGCTGGCGACCAAGCTCGCCAAGGCCTTCGTCAACCAGCCGCAGAACAAGGGCAAGGTCAAGTTCGTGATCCTGCAGGGTGGCTCCGACATCGGCATCACCGACGTCTCGCGGGGCCGCGTCACCCTCGGCATGTCCTCGCGCGACCCGAAGCCGGCCGACCCGGGGGGAATCGTCTTCAACAAGATCGCCCGCGACGCGGTCTGCGTGGTGACCAACCCCTCGAACCCGATCGCGAGCCTCAGCCAGCAGCAGATCCAGGACATCTTCTCCGGCCGCATCCGCAGCTGGAGCCAGGTGACCGGCGCCAGCGCCTCGGGCCCGATCGACCTCGTCGTCCGCACCGCCGCCTCCGGTACCCAAGACGCGTTCCAGAACATCTTCATGGGGCAGACCCTGCGCGTCGCCGGCAGCGCGACGACCAAGTCCTCCAACGGCCTGCAGGCGCAGACGATCAAGTCCGACCCGAACGCGATCGGCTACGCCTCCTTCCACTTCACCCAGGGCCTCTTCGTCGGTGCCCTACCTCGGCGTGCCGTGCACGCTGCGCAACGCCAAGTCGGGCCAGTACGCGGGCAGCCGCAACTTCTACCTCGTCAGCCGCGGGGTGGCGAAGGGGCCCGCCAAGGCGTTCATCCAGTTCGCTCGCAGCGCCCAGGCCCAGGCGCTGGTCGCCAGCGACTGGGTGCCGCTGCGCTAGATGTCCGACGCCCGGGTCGAGCGCATCCTTGGGGCGGTCGCCTGCTTGGTGCTGCTGATCATCGCTGGGATGATCGTCTTCGTCTTCGGCAAGGCCTGGCCGTCATTCGCCCACAACGGCCTCGCCTGGTTCGGCTCCGGCGGGGACGTCGACCTGCAGCTGGAGGACATCTTCAACTCGCCCGCCAACCCGGCTGACTACGTCTACACGCTGCGCGCCTGGCCGCTGCTCTGGGGCACCTTCGTCGTCACCGCCGGCGCGGTCCTGATCGGCATCGTCTTCTCCCTCTTCGCGGCGATCTTCATAGTCGAGTTCGCGCCGCGCCAGCTCAACCGCGTGCTCGAGCCGGTCGTGCGGCTGCTGGCGGCGGTGCCCTCGGTCGTCTATGGCCTGATCGGGATCCTCGTCATCGTCCCCTGGGTCGGGGAGCACCTGATCAGCCTCGATCGCAAGGAATCGGTGGCGAACGTGGTTCAGCTCGACGGCGCCAGCATCTCGGTCGGGATCCTGATCCTGACGATCATGATCGTGCCGATCATGATCGCGATCGTGGTCGACGCGCTGCGCGCGGTGCCGCGCAACTGGACCGAAGGAGCCGCGGCGCTGGGGGCCAACCGGTGGCGGGTCACCTGGACGATAGCGGTGCGCACCGCCCGCCCGGCGATCGTCGCCGCCGCGGTCCTGGCCACGGCGCGGGCGCTGGGCGAGGCGATCATGCTCTCGATGGTCGCCGGCTCGGCCAGCTTCGCTCCCAACCCGATCGACGGCATCACCTTCCTCTTCGAGCCGACCAGGCCGCTGGCCTCGGCCCTGGTCGAGAACGTCGAAGGCCTCTCGGTCGTGCCCTTCGGCCAGACGCTCTTCGCCTTCGCCGCGGTGCTGCTCGTCTCCAGCATGTTCCTCTCCTTCGCCGGCTTCACCGCCAAGCAGTCGATGCGCAAATACGGGGTCAGGCCGTGACGCAGCCGGTCGACAGCGTCGGCAGCTGGCCGCTGCGCGACCGCCTCGGCTATGTCGCGGCCTGGGGCGCGGGCCTGGCGCTGATCGCGATCGCCGCAGCGATCCTGCTCTACATGGCGTACCGCGGCGCTCAGTACTTCGACCCCGGCCTGCTCTTCGAAAGCCCCAGCTCCTCTCTCAACCAGGCCACCAGCGGCGGCTTCAAGGACCCGATCCTCGGCACGGCGCTGCTGCTCGTGATGTCGACCGCGATCGCCGCCCCGCTCGGCGTGACGATCGCGGTCTGGCTGACCGAGTACGGCCGGCCGGCGGGGCTGGCGCGCGCGGTCGAATCGGCGGTCGAGGTCGTCGCCGGCACCCCCAGCATCGTGCTGGCGATGTTCGGCCTCGTCTTCTTCCAGCAGCAGTGGCTGGGAATCCTCACCTTCGACGCCGAAGGCGGCGCCGTGCTCGGTCGCTCCTTCATCGCCGCCGCGGCGATGATGTCGCTGATCGCGCTGCCGCTCGTCGTCGGGGCCACGCGCGAGGCGCTGAACGCGATCCCGGGGCACGTGCGCGAGGCCTCCTACGCGCTCGGGAAGACCAAGGCGGCGACGATCCGGCGGGTGCTGCTGCCGGCCGCGCGGCCCGGGATCGGAACCGGCGCGGCGCTGGGGATGGGACGGGTCGCGGGGGACACGGCGATCGTGGTCGTCCTGCTCGGCGCCACCCTGCAGATCCAAAACGGAGCCGACGGCAGCGTCTTCGGCCTCTTCCGCGGCACCGGCAGCACGCTGACCAGCTACGTCTATTACAACTCCCCGGCCGGCGAGGGCCTGGCGCCGGAGAAGGCCTACTTCGCAGCCTTCGTCCTGCTGCTCGTCGTGATCGCGCTCAACTTCGCGGTCACGCGACTGGCGCGGGGGAGGGGCGCGGCATGGGCACGATGAGCCCGGGCGAGGGGGTCCGTGACGAGCGCGACGTGGTCCTGGCGCCGCCACCGCCGGTGCGCCGCATCGTCGTCGACCGCGAGCCGACCGTGGTCGAGCCGCCGTCAGGCAACGGCCATCGGCCGCAGGGTGCCGCCGGCCTCGCCGCGCCGGTGCGCCGGGCCGAGCCCAGCGCCGGTCCCAAGCCCGAGCGGATGCGGGTCGAGGGGGTCTCGATCGCCTACAGGGAGAAGCTCGCCGTCAATGCCGTCTCTCTGCCGGTCCGCCAGGGCGAGGTGCTGGCCCTGATCGGTCCCTCCGGTTGCGGCAAGACGACGCTGCTGCGCTCGCTCAACCGCCTGGTCGAGATCACCCCGACGGCGGTCCGCAGCGGCGCGATCTCCCTCGACGGGGAGGACATCGACCGGATGGAGGTGACCGCGCTGCGGCGTCGGGTGAGCATGGTCTTCCAGCAGCCGAACCCGTTCCCGATGAGCGTCTTCGACAACGTCGCCTACGCGCTGCGCGAGCAGGGCTCGGGGCGCCCTCGCAAGGAGGCGCTGGCCGAGCCGGTCGCCGACGCGCTCGTTCGCGCCGGGCTCTGGGACGAGGTCGGCGCGACGCTCGAGCACCCGGCGCTGCGCCTCTCCGGCGGGCAGCAGCAGCGGCTCTGCATCGCCCGCGCCCTCGCCGCCCGCCCCGAGGTGCTCCTGCTCGACGAGCCCTGCTCGGCGCTCGACCCGCGCTCGACCCAGGTGATCGAGGAGCTGATCCTGAAGCTGCGCGACGAGGTTGCGGTGGTGATCGTCACCCACAACATGCAGCAGGCGCTGCGGATCGCCGACCACGTCGGCTTCATGTACCTGGGGGAGCTGGTCGAGTACGGCCCCGCCGAGCAGGTCTTCGGCGCCCCCCGCGAGCAGCGCACCCGCGAGTACGTCGGCGGTGCTTTCGGATGAGTCCGCTGTCACCGCTGCCGCTCGCCGTCGCCCTCGCCGGGGTCGCGCTGGTCCTCGCCGGCTGCGAATCGACCCAGGACAAGAGCGCCAAGATCGCCGCCGAACTCGGGCCGATCGCCCGGGAGGAGGGGTTGAAGATCGGGAAGCGCAGCAAGGACGTGAGGGTCGTCTCGACCACTCTCCTCACCGATGCCAACGGCAGCGCCGTCGTGGTCGAGCTGCACAGCGACTCCGATCGCGATCTGGCCGACGTGCCGATCCTGATCGACGTGCTCGACGCCAAGGGCAGGAGCGTCTACCGCAACGACATCCCGGGCATCGAGCCGGCGCTGGCGGCGGTTCCGTTCATCCCGGCCGGCGGCGAGGTGACCTGGGTCCACGACCAGGTCCTGGCGACCGGGAAGCCGTCGAAGGCGAAGGTGACCGTCGGCGCGGGCGGCGAGACGGTTACCGGCGGCCCCCCGGCGGTGTCGGTTTCCGAGCCGCAGCTCGAGGGCGACCCCTACACCGGGGTCGCGGCCTCCGGCGAGGTCGGTCAACGAGAGCGGCGAAGACGTCGAACGCCTGCTGCTCTACGCCGTCGCCCGCCGGGGCGGCCGGATCGTCGCCGCCGGGCGTGGCGCGATCGAACCGCTGAAGGACAAGCCGAAGCCGGCCCCCTACAACGTCTACTTCATCGGCGACCCGCGGGGGGCCACGATCGAGGTTGCCGACTTCGCGACCCTGCCGGGGCGGACACGGTGAGCGAGCAGGCCGAAGGGGCGCGGGCGCTCGGCGAGGCGGGGGAGACCTGCCGAAAGTGCGTCGCGCCGCTTGCCGCCGACCAGCGCTACTGCCTCAACTGCGGCTGTCGTCGCGGCGGGCCGAGGGTCGACTTCCACGAGCACCTGCCGGCGGGCGACGCGGCCGCGACGAACGGCTCGGCACCGCCGCCGGGGCCTGCCGCTGCACCCCCCACGGTGCCACCACCCGCAGACGAGAGGCCCCAGCGCGACTACGCCCCGCTGGCAGCCGTCGGCGGCATCGCCGTCCTCGGCCTGATGCTGCTGGTGGGCGTCCTGATCGGCAAGGGCGACAACGGCTCCTCCAGCCCGCCCCCGCAGGTCGTCCGCGTGCAGGGCGGAGGCGGCGCCGCGAGCGCCAGCGAGGAAGCCGGGGGCGGCGAGGAGAGCACTTCCAAGGCGGCGAAGGCGAAGGGTGCGGCCAAGAAGGCCGAGGACGCGGGTGGACTGCTCGGCGGCAAGGGAAGCGGCCCGGTGCAAGCAAGCGACGACGCGCTGAGGGAACTGGAAGAACAGAGCCCGGACGAATACTCCGAGAACAGCGCCAAGCTGCCGGACGAAATCGCCACCGGCGGCGCGCCGCCGCCCGAAGACGGCAAGACCCCCGGCGGGGGCAGCAAGGGCACGGCAATCGAATGAGCGACCTCGAGCGCCGTCGCGACAGCCTCTCCAAGCAGCTTGCCGAGCTCCAGTGGGACCTGGGCGGGCTCGCCTACGAGATGGCGATCCGCGACCACTTCCGCCTCGACGTGCTCGCCCGCCAGGCGGCGGAGCTGCAGCGGGTCGACGCGGAGCTGGCCGAGGTCGAGCGGATGCTGCGGCTCGACCAGGCAAGCGCCGCCGGCTCCTGCGGCTCCTGCGGCGCGCTCTACGCCCGCGGCTCGGTCTTCTGCTGGCAGTGCGGCAGGGACCTGATGGAGCGCAGCCCGGTTGGGAGCGGTCCGGCGGCATGATCCGCCGACTCCTCGACACGGCAGCCCGCGGCGCCGCGCTGGTGGTCACCGATCGCCGCTGGGGCGCGACCCTGAGCGCCGCTGCGCTCGGCTTCGGCCTCTTCGCCGGCGTCGCCATCGGCCCCGGCACGCCCGGCTCGCTGGCGACCGCGCCCCTGCGGCTGATCGAAGCCCCCGGTCCCGTCGCGGTCGCCGGCGATGGGGGCGACCCGGCCGGCAAGGGTGCCGCTTCCGCACCGATCGCGAGCGCCGCACCCGAACCCGTCGGCGAAGAACCGGTCCCCCTCGAAGCGTTCTCCTCCACCGTGCCGCTCGAAGGCGAAAGCGAAGCGTCGCCGACCGCAGCGAGCGACCCCAAGCCGGCCGCTTCCCCCGAAGAGCCGGCCGGCCCGGAATCCACCCAGCTCCAGGGCACCGTCGTGCACGCGAACCCGGCCGCGGGCAGCTACGCGCTCGCGATCGAGGGCGGCGAACTGGTGCCGGTGCACGCCCGCGTGCGGCCGGCCCCGGGGACCAAGCTGAGCCTCACCGCCCGCCGGCTCGCAAACGGCACCCTCGCCGAGGAAGGCAAACCCGAGCGCGGCGGCACGGCGAAGCAAGCCACCTTCAGGGGCGTCGTCACCTTCGTCGACCCCGATCCGGTGGCGCCTGCCTACGCGCTCTCCGGCCGCGGCGCGTCGCTGCTCGTCCGCGTCTCGCCGGATCCGACCGGGATCGTGCCAACGCTCCCCACCCTCGGCACCTACCTGACCGCCACCGTGGCGCTGGAAGAGGACGGGACGCTGGTCCAGCGCGCGGTCGAGGTGGAACCCGGCGAGCCCGCCACCTACCTGGATCTCGCCGGCGTCTACGCCGGCCTCGACCCCGAAACCGGCCGGCTCCTCCTCTCCGCCGACGACACCCGCGCAGGAGAACAGGACCTCCTGCTGACCGTTCCCCCGGCGATCGACGCCTCGAAGCTGACGCCCGGCGACTCCTACGTCGCGACCGCGACCGTCGAACCCGACGGCTCCCTCCAGCTGGCCGGCATCGCCAGCGACGAGCACACCAAGGGCGCAGACGATCCAGGTTCCGCGCAGGGCGACCTGAAGCGGTAGGGCGACTCCCTCGGGACTCGATCTTTGGTCCGTGCCCGTCGCGCATGTAATCTCTGACAATGCCTCTCGATCAGAGCAAGATGGGCCAGGTGGTCACCGCGCAGATGGAGGCGCTCGAAGCCGACTACGGCGAGGACTGCCAGATCGGCGACGTCTGCACGATCGTCGAGGTCGTCGGCCCGCACGGGTCGCACGTGCGCGTGCGGACCAGCGACATGCGCCCGCACATGGCCCTCGGCCTGATCCGCATGGCCGAGCACGCGATGCTCGGCAATCTCGGCAGCGGCGAGTAGCGGCCCTCAGCCCAGCTCGGCCACGAGGGCGCCTGCTCTTGAGGGGCGACTATCCTCAACCGTCCATGCCCGAGGGGACCCACAGGACCGTGGTGATGAAGTTCGGCGGCACCTCCGTCGCCGGCGCCGAGGAGATCAAACGCGCCGCGCGGCGGATCGTCGCCGCGCGCGAAGGCGGCGCCCATGTGGTCGCGGTGCTCTCGGCCCGGGGCAAGACAACCGACCAGCTGGTCGCCTCGGCGCTGGAGATATCCGAGCGGCCCGAGCCCCGCGAGATGGACATGCTGCTCTCCACCGGCGAGCGGATCTCCTGCGCGCTCTGCGCGATGGCGATCCACGACATGGGCCACAAGGCGATCTCCCTGACCGGCTCCCAGGCGGGGATCGTCACCGACTCCTCCCACACCAAGGCGCGGATCATCGACGTGCGCGCCGAACGCATCGAGGAGGCGCTGGGGGAGGACCGGATCGTCCTCGTCGCCGGCTTCCAGGGCGTCTCGACCGAGAGCCACGACGTCACGACGCTCGGCCGCGGCGGCTCCGACACCACCGCGGTGGCGCTGGCGGCGGCGCTGAAAGCCGACGTCTGCGAGATCTACACCGACGTCGCCGGCGTCTTCAGCGCCGACCCGCGGATCGTCCCGGAGGCGCGCAAGCTGACCTTCGCCTCCTATGAGGAGACGCTGGAGATGGCCGCCTCCGGCGCCCGCGTGCTGCAGCTGCGCTCGGTCGAGTACGCGCGCAACCACGGCGTGCGGATCCACTGCCGCAGCAGCTTCGAGGACGGTCCCGGTACCCTCGTCGTCACCGAAGCCGAGGCCGAGCAGGAGACCGTGGAGCAACCCTTCGTAACAGCCGTGACCCACACCGACGACGAGGCGCGTGTGACGCTGACCGGCATCCGCGACGAGCCCGGCGTCGCCGGCGAGATCTTCACCGCCCTGGCCGAGGCCGGCATCAACGTCGACGTGATCATCCAGAACGAGCCCGTCGGCGACGACGAGCTCGCCGACCTCTCCTTCACGATCGACCGCTCCGAGTTGACCGCCGCCACCGACGCCCTCGCGGCGCTCGGCGACGTCAGCCAGGGCGTCCGCACGGACGACCACATCGGCAAGGTCTCGATCATCGGCGCCGGCATGCGCTCGCACCCGGGCGTCGCCGCCAGGGTCTTCGAGGTGCTCGGCGGCGAGGGGATCAACATCGAGATGATCTCCACCTCCCCGATCAAGATCTCCTGCGTCATCTCCGCCGACCGGGTTCCCGACGCGGTGCGGGTGCTGCACCAGGCCTTCGAGCTGGGCGCCGACGCCGTGCGCCCCGAGGACCCGGCGGGCGCCGAACACCGCCACACCGTCAGCGGCTGATTCGCGCGGCCGAGCGACAGGGCGAGTGAACGATTGACCCACCTATGGGGTGGTCAATCGTTCAGTCAGCGACCGGACTCCTTCGTCATACTCGGGCAAATGTCAGGCGGCGGTTACAGAGTGGGGGTCCTGGGCGCCACCGGGGCGGTCGGGTCGACCATCCTCGAGGTGCTTGCCGAACGCGATTTTCCCGCCTCCGAGGTGGTCGCCTTTGCCTCGGAGCGCTCGGCCGGTCGCCAGATCGAGTGGAACGGGTCGGTGCTGGAGTGCCGGCCGCTGAGCCCGGAGACGATCCAGAGCCTTGACGTGGTGCTCTCCTCCGCAGGGGGCGCGGTCAGCGCCGAGTGGGCGCCGAGACTGGTCGAGGCCGGCGCGGTCGTCGTCGACAACACGAGCTACTGGCGGATGCACGAGGACGTGCCGCTGGTCGTCGCCGGGGTCAATCCCGAGGCCGCCGACTCGCACAAGGGGATCGTCGCCAACCCCAACTGCACGACGATGGTCGCGATGATGGCGCTGGCGCCGATCCACCGCGCGGTCGGGCTCGAGCGCATCGTCGTCTCCAGCTACCAGGCCGTGTCCGGCACGGGGCAGCGGGCGATCGAGGAGCTGCGCGAGCAGTCGCGCGCGGTTCTCGCCGGGGAGGAGGTCCCCGAGCCGCAGATCTACCCCCACCGGATCGCCTTCAACGTGCTGCCCCAGGTCGAGGTCTTCAAGGACGGCGACGACTACACGACCGAGGAGCGCAAGGTGATGGCCGAGACCCGCAAGATCCTCGGCGTCGGCGATGAGCTGGCGATCTCGGCGACCTGCGCACGCGTCCCCGTCGTCAGCGGCCACTCCGAGTCGGTCAACGTGCGGACGGCCGAGAACCTCTCGCCCGACGAGTGCCGCGCCCTGCTTGCCGGGTCCCCCGGCGTCGTCGTCGTCGACGACCCGGCCGCCGGCGCCTACCCGATGGCGATCGACGCCGCCGGCCGCGACGACGTCCTCGTCGGCCGCATCCGCCGCGACCCCGACGAGGAGCGCACCCTCAACCTCTGGGTCGCCGGCGACAACCTGCGCAAGGGCGCCGCGACCAATGCCGTCCAGGTCGCCGAGCTGCTGATCGAGCGCGACCTGCTGGGGTAGAAATCCCCATGCCGTGGGGAATATTTCCTCTCTCGGGCGCAACCTTTTGTCCGCTAATCTCTAGACATGCTGGAGTCCTGGGAGAAGACCCAGATCGATCGTTTGGAGCACCGCGTGTGCCAACTGGAACGTAAGAGTTGGGAACGCTCCGACTTCAGCTTCCGCCTGATCGTGCACGGCTTCACCGCGGCCATGATCGTTCTAGCCATCGCTGCGGTCGTCCTCGGCGCTTCACATCCAAGTCACTGACGATTGTCAGTCGCCGAGGTCTTCGGCAAGGGTGCCGAACCGCTCGACCAAGCCGCGGAAGAAGTCGTGGCGGGTGACGACCGCGTGGACCCGACCGGCGGTCGCGATCGGGACGACCAGCACGCGGTGGTGGAGGAAGGTCTCGGCCAGCTGGGTGTCGGAGTAGGAGTCCTCGACGACGACGTGGTCGGTGGTCAGGAAGCGGCGGATCGATTCCTCGGCGCACTGGCTGCGCCGCTCGATCGTCTCGTCGACCGAGCGCGAGACCATCGCCGCCGAGGCGAGCTCGCCGACGTAGCCGGGGAAGAGGGCGGCCATGAACTCGCGCTCGCCGAAGATGCCGGCGAAGCGGCCGTCGGCCTCCACCGCGGGCAGCGCCGGCAGACCCACGTCGATCACCCGCCGGGCCGCGGGGCCGATCAGCTCGTCGGCATCGAGGGGCTCGATCTCGCGAAGCGTGCTCTTGACGATGGAATCGGGCATGGCTCTCTCCTCAGATCAGGATGTAGCGGATCGCAATGTAAGCGGTGGCGAGGCCGATCGAGAGAATCGTCACGGGCAGGCCGACGCGCAGGAAGGCCATGAACCCGATCGGCGTCCCGGCCCGTTCGGCCATCCCGGCCGCGGCCACGTTCGCGGCGGCCGCGATCAGCGTCGCGTTGCCGCCGAAGCAGGCCCCCAGCGCGAGCGCCCACCAGTAGGCGTCGTCGCCGGTCGCCCCGGCTGACTCCTGCAGCTCCTTGACGACCGGGATCATCGCCGTGGTGAACGGGATGTTGTCGACCACGGCCGAGCCCGCCGCGGCGACCCAGGTGATCCCGATCAGCTCCGCCGTGCGCTCGCCGCCGGTGACGTCCTTGACCGCGTCGGCGACGTGGCCGATCGCCCCGGTCGCCTCCAGGGCGCCGACCATGACGAAGAGCGCGATGAAGAAGAAGAGCGTCGTCCACTCGATGCTGGAGAGCGCTTTCTCGAGGTCGATCCGGGTCACCAGCAGGCCGACCGCAGCGCCGGTCAGGGCAACCGTCGCCGGCTCCACATGCAGCGCTTGGTGGGCGAAGAAGGCGAGCACGGTGAGTGCCAGCACCGGCCCGGTGCGCCTCAACTCGGGCCAGTCGCGAATCGCGGCGGCGGCGTCGAGCCCCATCATCGCCTGGCGGTTGCGCTCCTCGACCTGCAATCGCTTGCGGAAGGCGAGGTACAGCAGCGGGATCACCACGGCGAAGGTGACGATCACGATCGGCGCCAGGTTGACGATGAAGGCGTTGAAGCTGAGCCCGGTGGCGCCGGCGATGATGATGTTCGGCGGGTCGCCGATCAGGGTCGCGGTGCCGCCGATGTTGGAGGCGATCACCTCGATGATCAGCAGCGGCACCGCCTCTATGTCGAGCGCGTCGGCGAGCAGGAAGGTGATCGGCGCGATCAGCAGGATCGTCGTCAGGTTGTCGAGGAAGGCCGAGAGCACCGCCGTCGTCACCGCCAGGCTCATCGTCACGGCGAAGGAGCGCCCCCCGGAGAGCTGGCCGGCGCGGATCGCGACGTAGTCGTAGACGCCGGTCTGCTGGGTCAGGTAGACGAGGATCATCATCCCCGTCAGGAGGCCGATCGTGTTGAAGTCGACCGCCTCGATCGCCTGCTCCTGGGAGAAGTCGCCGACGAAGAGGACGACGATCGCGGCCCCGAGCAGCGCCACGTTGGTCCTGTGCATCTTCTCGCTGGCGACGATCGCCAAGACGATGAGGAAGGTGGCTACGGCAATTGCCATCGGGGCCTTTCGGGGTCAGCGAGCAGTGTTGCCGACCAGTCTTCCCGGCGCACCAGGATCAACCCTAAACCATTCGTCCGACACACTTCCGTGTGCCACACGTAACGTTTTGTCCGCTAGCCTTCGGCTGACGATGGAGCAGGCAAGGACCAAATGGAACGACGACCGCCTCGACCATCTCTCGGGCCAGGTCGATTCCGTGCGTGACCAGGTCGCCTCCCTGCGCCATCACATGGACGAGCGCTTCGAACGGCAGGAAGCCCGCATCGACGCGAAATTCGCGGCGCTCGATACGAAGTTCGACGCCCTGCAGCGGACCATGATCCTCACCCTCGGGGGAATAGTCGCCAGCATCCTCTCCACCTTCGGCGGCGTCCTCCTCGCCGCCCAGCTCTGAGCGCTCTGCGTTTGGGGACGTGCCGAGCGCTCAGCCGCGAGGCAGGACGAGCCGGTGGTCGCGCCGGATCCGCTCGATCCGATCCTCCTCCAGCCCCGCCCGCCCGGCCAGCTCGGGCCAGGCATCGACCGCCTCGGTCACCTCGGCAAGAACTCGGTCCGCCACGCCGCGCTTGAGGGCGGCGACGTCGGCGACCTGGCGCAGATCCTCAACCGCGAAGCCATCGCGCAAGCCGTTGATCGTCATCTGGTGCCACCGGGTCTGGCGACCGTGGCCCGGGTTGTGCGCATAGACGACGTCGAAGGCGGGGGAGAGCGACCATCTGCCTTCGCGGTCCATCAGGAAGGCGATGTTCTTGACATGGTCGTCCTGGTTGCGGGCGACGACGTTGAAGACCATGCGGCGAAACTGCTCCACCCTGGCCTCGACGGGGAGGCGGAGCCGCCGCATCGCCAGGAATGCCTGCTCGTAGGAATGCGCCCCTGCCAGTTCGTAATCGAGGTGCTCGACCGCACCCAGCGACTGCATGTGGAGCTTCTCGCCCCGTCGGTCGCGATCGAAGCGGCGTGTCATGAAGTGGCGGCGCCCGCCCTCCTCGAACAGCCTGCACTCCGACATCTCGATCCCGGCTCGCTGCGCCAGCTGCCAGTAGACCCACTCGACGACGCCATAGCCGCGTGAGTTACCGAGGTCTCGCGTGCTGTCGTCCACCCCGTCGAACTTGAGGATCCAGTACTCGAAGCCCGAGTCGGCGGGGAGCTGTCCGGAGCGCACCTCCCCGGTCTTCGGGTCGAGCGCGATCAGTGCCTTGGCGCGCGCTCCACCGGCAGAAGTCCCCACCCGGAGCATCTCCCGCATTGCTTCCCGCTTTCCGGCCAGCTTGGTCTTCAACTCGGCACGCTGAGACACGACTTCCTGCGCCAGCTCGGCCAGTGCCGCTACGTCGAGCACGTGGCTGGTCGTCGGCTTCGGCCCCAGCGCAGGCCTGAACTCGAGTGCCCCCATACCCCGTTCGCCGACATAGCAGAGGCGCTCGACCGCGTCGAAGCTGTCGGGGTCACGGTTCTGGGTGGCGAGCCAGGCGTCGATC
The DNA here is from genome assembly GCA_963801245.1 of uncultured Solirubrobacterales bacterium. GTDB lineage: Bacteria > Actinomycetota > Thermoleophilia > Solirubrobacterales > 70-9 > VRUE01. The sequence goes on along the minus strand of CAWDEA010000002.1, from coordinate 601,744 downwards.
AGGGCATTTCCGTAGCGGTCGGGAAGCGAGTCGGCGAGCAGGCCCGGCAGGCCGCTGAAGCTCTCATGCGCCAGTGCCGGAAAGGCGTAGGGCGTGTTGGCGACCAACGGCATTGTCAGAGGCGCGATCTCGATCCCGCTCGCAGCGAACTCCGGGTCGTATTCAAAGGTCGCGATCGTGCCATCCTCCGGCAGGGAAACAGCTCCGACCTGACTCCCCCAGAGCCAAATCGTGGCGAGCGAGCTCAAGTCTGCGGCTCGCGCTGTTCGTCACCCCAGCGCCAGGGCTCGCGCGGGGACCGATCCTCCTCAGAGGGGGACGGCCGCGTGGCAGCGGCGCGCCGCCGGCGCCGCTTGCGGCGCTGCACTTCCTCGATTGGGCTTGGCCCCGGCTCCGGCACCAGCCGGTCGAGGCCTTCGCTCAGGCCGAGCGCTCGCAGCACTCGGATCAGGCTTGGCAGCGATGCTCTCGTCTCACCCTCCTCGAGTCGCTGCAGGGTGACTCGGCCGATCCCCGCCTGATCGGCGAGCGACACCTGGCTTTGGTTTCGGGCGAGTCGAGCCTCGCGCAGGCGGGCGCCAAGCTCCTCCAGCACCGCCTCGTCAGTTGTCTGCGTAGAAATGCGCATAATGCTTCGATATCGAAGCATAGCAGCAATTATCAAGCTCAATGCTTCGCATACGATGCGAAGTCAACGTTCAGACGCGTAACTTGCTCAGGCAGGGACGCCGCTGGCCAGCTGCTCTTCGACCCGCTTGGTCGAGGCGATGTGCTTCTTCATCCCGAGCTTCCTTCGGCTCTGCGCCGAGGGCAAGCGCAACGAGCTGCGGCAGGTGCAGGACGGGGAGGCCGAGGTCGCGGTTGACGACCTTGGCCGCCTCGGGCTGCTGCATGTCGAGGTTGAGGTGGCAGAGCGGGCAGGGGGTGACGAGGCAGTCGGCGCCGGCGTCGATCGCGTCGCCGACGTGGGTGCCCGCCTGGCGCAGCGAGGTGTCGCGGTTCATCGTGATCACCGGGAAGCCGCAGCATTTGCGGGCGCCGTCGTACTCGACGACCTGGCCGCCAAGGGTCTCGATCACCTTCTCCAGGTAGATGTCGCGATCGGGGAACTCGTCGTAGCCGAGCCGCTCCTTCGGCCGCACGATGTAACAGCCGTAGAAGGGGCCGACGCGCAGGCCGCTGAGCGGCCGCGTCACCTTCTCGGCGAGGCGGTCGAGGCCGTAGTCCTCGACCAGCAGCCAGAGGAAGTTCTTGTTGGTGAAGCCGTCCTTGCCCTTCTCGTAGGCGAGGCCCTGGCCGCTCAGCACCTCGTTGACGTGAGCGCGGTAGGCGGAGTCGGCGTCGAGGCGCTGCTGGCACTCCGACTGCGCGCCCTGGCAGGTCGAGCAGATGTTCATCATCGAGAGGCCGGTCTGCTGGGCGAGGGCGAAAGTGCGGGCGTTGAGCGTGTCGGCGAGCTCCTGGTTGTGCTCGGCGATCACGCCGGCGCCGCAGCAGTTGGCGCGGTCCAGTTCGACCAGCTCGATGCCGAGCTTCTCGGCCGCGATCGCCATCGAGCCGTGCAGCTCGGGAGTGAATCCGCGCGAGACACAGCCGGGCCAGTAGGCGACTTTGATCTGCTCGCTCATCACGACTCCTCCTTCGTATCCGCCGCGGCCGCGGCCTCTGCCGTCAGGGCCTCGTCCGTCATCTCGTCGGGCTCCGGTTCGACGAAGTCCTCGTCCTCTCCCTTGATGTAGAGGTTGAATTCCTCGCGGTGCTCCTCGGCGTGCTTGTAGATCGCCTTGACCTCGTCCTGGGCGCCGTCGGGCAGCTTGTGGTGCGGGGCGACCCACTTGGTGCGGACCTTGCCGGTCTTGACCGTGCGGAAAATCGTCGGCAACGCGCCGAGGACTTCCTTGATCGCACGCTTGCTTGGTTTCAGCTTGCCTTTGATGCCATAGGCGAAGGACTCTTTCGGAAGCGCCACCTCGTCGAGCGTGCCCTTCTTCTCGATGATCTCGACGAAGGCCAGCTCGTGGTGGTGGCCGCTGTTGGGATCCTCGATGCCCTCCTCGCCGGCTTTGCGGCGCAGGCGCATGATCTGGTCCATCGGCGCCACGCCCTTGGGGCAGGCGTCGATGCAGCTGAAGCAGTGGGTGCAGTCGTAGATCCCGTGCGGGTCGTGGGCGAGGTCGTGGAGGCGCTCCTTGGTCTCGGCGTCGCGCGGGTCGCCGACGAAGCGGTATGCCTTGGCGAGGGCGGCCGGGCCGATGAAGTCGGGGTCGGCTTCCATCGAGAGGCAGGAGGAGACGCAGGCGCCGCACTGGATGCAGGCCATCGACTGGGTGATGTCGATCATCGACTCGGGCTCGACCACGTACTCGCGCTCGGGCGGCTCGCCGTGGGGGAGCAGCCAGGGGGTGACGCGGCGGATCTTGGTCCAGTGGGTCGACTCCATGTCGGTGATCAGGTCCTTGATCACGGGCATGTTGCCCATCGGCTCGACCACGATCGCCGGCGTCTCGCCATTTGACGCGGGGCTGACGCTGGCCTTCTTCTCGGCCAGCTCCTGCGCCTCGCCGATCTGCGTCTTGCAGCCGAGGCCGGACTGGCCGTTGACCTTCATCCCGCAGGAGCCGCAGATCGCGGCGCGGCAGGAGCAGCGCACCGAGAGCGAGCCGTCGTCGCGGTCTTTGGCCTGGAGCAGGCCGTCGAGGACGGAGAGCGAGGGGTCGAGGTCGACCTTGAACTCCTCCCAGTAGGGGCCCTCGCCCGACTCGGGCTGGTAGCGGCGGACTTTCAGCTTGTACTCAGCCATCAGTAAGTCCTCTCTTGCGGTTCCCACTGGGTGATCGTCACCTCGGAGTATGAGATCTCCGGCTCCTCGTCGCCCAGCTGCAGGTCGATGTGCTTGAGCCACTCCTCGTCGTTGCGCTCGGGGAAGTCGGTCCTGTACTGGGCGCCGCGGCTCTCCTTGCGCTCCAGCGCGGCGAGGCAGGTGCACTCGGCGTTGTCGAGCATGTAGCCGAGCTCGATCGCGCCGAGGATGTCCTGGTTGAAGACCGAGCTCTTGTCGTCGACGTAGGCGGTCTTGGCCTCCTCCTTGAGCCGGCGCACCGTCTCCAGCGCTTCGGTGATCCCCGCCTCGTCGCGGAAGACGGCGACCTTTGCGTCCATCACCGTGCCGAGGTCGAACTTGATCTCGGAGATGCGGCGCCCCGAGCCCTTCTCGCGGGCGGAGATCGCCTCGATCGCCGCCTGCTCGGCCTCGAGCACGGCCTTCGAGGGCCGTGAGCCGTCGATCCGCTTGGCGCGGGCGGCGGCGTCGGCGCCGGAGCGGCGGCCGAAGATCAGCGTGTCGAGCAGCGAGTTGGCGCCGAGCCGGTTGCCGCCGTGGACGGAGACGCAGGCCACCTCGCCGGCGGCGTAGAGGCCGGGGATGTCGGTGCGGCCGTCGACGTCGGTCTTGACCCCGCCCATCGTGTAGTGGTTGCCGGGCTTGATGTGGATCGGTTCCCTGGTGATGTCGACCCCGGCGAAGTCCTTGCCGACGAGGACGATCTCGCGCAGCGCCTCGTGCACGCGCTTCTTCGGCACCACCGTGATGTCGAGGGCGACGGTGCCGTCGGGGAAGCCGCGACCCTCGTTGATCTCGGTCTGCTCGGCGCGGGAGACGACGTCGCGCGAGGCGAGCTCCATCTTGTTCGGCGCGTAGCGCTCCATGAACCGTTCGCCCTTGGCGTTGAGCAGGTGGGCGCCCTCGCCGCGAGCGCCCTCGGTGATCAGGAAGCCCTTGCCCGCCAGCGTCGTCGGGTGGTACTGGATCATCTCCATGTCCATCAGCTTCGCCCCGGCCCGGTAGGCCATCGCGATCCCGTCGCCGGTGCAGATCAGCGCGTTGGTGGTCGGCTTCCAGACCTGGCCGTTGCCGCCGCAGGCGAGGATCACCGACTTCGCCTGGAAGAGCTCCATCGAGCCGTCGGCGATGTTGCGGGTGACGACGCCGCAGCACTCGCCCTGCTCGTCGAGTCGCGAGCGCGGTGCAGAACCACTCCTCGTAGCGGGCGACCGGTCCGAATGCTTCATCAGCTGCTCGTACAGCACGTGCATGATCGCCTGGCCGGTGATGTCGGCGACGTAGTAGGTGCGGGCGGCGGAGGCGCCGCCGAAGGCGCGGGTGCCGAGCTTCCCTTCCTCGTTGCGGTGGAAGGTGACGCCGAGGTGCTCGAGGTGGAGGATCTCCTCGGGTGCCTCGCGGCACATGATCTCGACCGCGTCCTGGTCGCAGAGGTAGTCGGAGCCCTTGATCGTGTCGAAGGCGTGCGACTCCCAGGAGTCGCCGGGGTTGAGCGCCGCGTTGATCCCGCCCTGGGCCGCGTTGGAGTGCGAGCGCACGGGGTGGACCTTGCTGACGATCCCGACCGAGACTCCCTGCTCGGCTGCTGCGAGAGCGGCACGCTGGCCGGCGAGGCCGGCGCCGATCACGAGTACGTCATGCGTGGGCACGGGGCGCGGACTCTATAGAGCCGAAATCCGACCGCGAAGTCGGATTTCGGCCCGATGGCCCTACCATTGACTGATGCTCGGCGGCTCCCCGATAACCCTCTTCCACGTCCGCGGCATCCGCATCGCGGTCGACTGGTCCTGGTTCCTCGTCCTCTTCCTGGTGATCTTCTGGCTCTCGCAGCTTCTACGGCGACGTGCTCGGGCGAGAGCAGCACCTCCTCGGACGGCCTTCGTCCTGGCCGTGCTCAGCGCCGTCGGCTTCTTCGGCTCGATCGTCCTGCACGAGCTCGGCCACGCCTTCGTCGCGCTGCGCAACGGGATCGGCATCTCCAGCATCCAGCTCTGGATCTTCGGCGGAATGGCGCGGATGGACCGCGAGTCCGACAGCCCCGCGACCGAGTTCAAGGTCGCGATCGCCGGCCCGCTGGTGACGCTCGCGATCGTCGTCGTGCTGACCGCGATCGGCCTCGCGGCCGCCGGCCCGGAGGAGTTCAGGCGCGCCGTCCTGATCGAGTCGGGCTCCGGAGTCTCCGGCGTGCTGGCGATGGTCGGCTGGCTGGCCGCGCATCAACCTGCTCGTCCTCGTCTTCAACCTGCTGCCGGCCTTCCCGATGGACGGCGGCCGGATCGCCCGCGCGATCGCCTGGTGGCGGACCGGCGACCGCACCTCGGCGACCCGCTTCGCCGCCAACCTCGGCCGCGTCTTCGCCTACATCTTCATCGGCGGCGGCCTGGCTGCTGGTCGCCGTGGGCGACGTCTTCGGCGGCATCTGGCTGGCCCTGATCGGCTTCGTCATCAACGGCTCGGCCCAGGCCGCCTCGATGCAGACGGCGATCACGGGCCGGATCAGCGACCTTCGCGTCTCCGACGTGATGGACCGCGAGCCGGTCGCGATCCCCGGCGAGCTCAGCGTCGAGCAGGCTCTCGACGAGTACTTCCTCCGCTACCGCTGGCCCTGGTTCCCGGTCGTCGACGCTGCCCACCGCTTCCTCGGCCTGGTCGTGCGCGACAAAGCCGACGAGGTCCCCGAGACCTCCCGTGCCACCTCCCTCGTCTCCGACCTGCTCGAGCACGACGACGGCACCTTCCAGATCCGCGACGACGCCCCGCTCGACTCGCTGCTCGCGCAACCAGGCCCTGCGCCGCTTCGGCGCCCTGATGGCGGTCGACGCCGACGGCCGCCTCTCCGGCGTCATAACCGCCGAGCAGGTGGGCGAGCGCTGCCGCGACGCCTGAGAGTCAGGCCGGGCCGAGTGCCGCTCGATGATCGAGCTGAAGTCGGTGCCCGCCGGGAGGGTGCCGAAGGCGTGGCCCCAGTCGCCGGAGAGGCGGCGAGGCGCAGAAGGCGTCGGCGACGGCGGGGTCGCCGTAGCGGACGAGCAGCGAGGCCTGTAGGGCGATCGCCATCCTCTCGACGATGCGGCGGGCGCGGGTCTGGATCGTCTCGATGTCGCCGGGGATCTCGTCGCGGAGCGAGCTGACGTAGGCGTCGAGCCGCGGCTCGGCGCCGGCGCCCTCCAGCACCTCGGCGAAGAAGGCCTCGACCGAGGCCGGGGCTCTTGACCATCGCCCGCAGCACGTCGAGGCACTGGACGTTGCCCGAGCCCTCCCAGATCGAGGCCAGCGGGGCCTCGCGGTAGAGGCGCGGCATGCCCGACTCCTCGACGTAGCCGTTGCCGCCGAGGCACTCCAGGCACTCGACCGCGTGCGAGGGCGCGCGCTTGCAGATCCAGTACTTGAGCACGGCGTTGGCGAGCCGGCGGAACTCGAGCGGCCTCCTCGTCGCCCGCCGCGACCTCGTCGTAGGAGCGGGCCAGGCGCATCGCCGACGACGTCGCCGCCTCGGACTCGACGCAGAGGTCGGCGAGCACGTTGCGCATCAGCGGCTGGTCGATCAGCTCCTTGCCGAAGGCGGCGCGGTGGGCGGTGTGGTTGAGCGCCTGCGACGACCCCGGCGCGGTAGCCGGTGGCGGCGCCGATCACGCAGTCGAGGCGGGTGTGGTTGACCATCTCGATGATCGTCGGCACGCCGCGCCCCTCCTCGCCGACCATCCGCGCCCAGGCGCCGCGGAACTCGACCTCGCTGGAGGCGTTGGAGCGGTTGCCGAGCTTGTCCTTGAGGCGCTGGATGTGGAAGGCGTTGCGCTCGCCGTCGGGCGTCCAGCGCGGCATCAGGAAGCAGGAGATGCCCGACGTCGGTCTGGGCGAGGACGAGGAAGGCGTCGCACATCGGCGCCGAGCAGAACCACTTGTGGCCGACGAGCTCGTACTCGGCCCCGGGCCCGCCGCCGTTCAGCGGCGTCGCGGTCGTCGTGTTGGCGCGCACGTCGGAGCCGCCCTGCTTCTCGGTCATCGCCATCCCGCAGAGGGAGCCGCGCTTGCGCTCGGCCGGCAGCGAGCGCTCGTCGTAGTCGAGCGAGAGGAAGCGCGGCTCCCACTCCTCGGCGAGCTCGGGCTGCTTGCGCAGCGCCGGGATCGCCGAGTAGGTCATCGAGATCGGGCAGCCGACGCCGCTCTCGGCCTGCATCAGCAGCATGAACATGCGCCGCGCGGGCGACGTGGGCGCCGGGGCCGGGTTCGCGCCAGGGCGACGGCGTGCAGGCCGTTGTCGACCCCGATCCGCATCAGCTCGTGCCAGGAGCTGTCGAACTCGACCTCGTCGATGCGGTTGCCGTAGCGGTCGTGGGTGCGCAGCTCGGGCTTGCGCTCGTTGGCCTCGCACTCCCCAGCGGATCGTCTGGCGAGAGCCGCAGATCGCCCCCAGCTCGCGCGTGCGGCCCTCGGCCCACTCGGCGCCCTCGCGCCGCAGCGCCTCGACCAGCGGCCGGTCGGCGTCGAAGGGGTTGTAGTCCTCCAGCGGCGGCGGCCTGGTTGAAGACCTCGTGGGTGGCGGAGGAGCTGGCGCTCGACGGTGGCCATCGACCTGATTGTGCCACCCCACCGGTAGCATCGCCGCGCCGCGTGGCGAGAAGATCTAAGTCGAAGAACCCGATCGTCGAGCTCGACGGCGACGAGATGACCCGGATCATCTGGGCCTTCATCAAAGAGCAGCTGATCCTGCCCTACCTCGACCTCGAGCTCGTCTACTTCGACCTCGGGATCGAGAGCCGCGACGCGACCGAAGACCAGATCACCGTCGACGCGGCCAACGCGATCAAGCAGCACGGCGTCGGCGTCAAGTGCGCGACGATCACCCCCGACGAGGCCCGGGTCGAGGAGTTCGGCCTGAAGGAGATGTACCGCTCGCCGAACGGGACGATCCGCAACATCCTCGGCGGCGTCATCTTCCGCGAGCCGATCGTGATCTCCAACATCCCGCGCCTGGTGCCCGGCTGGACCAAGCCGATCGTGATCGGCCGCCACGCCTTCGGCGACCAGTACCGCGCCACCGACATGGTCGTCCCCGGCGAGGGGACGCTGACGCTCACCTACACGCCCAAGGACGGCTCCGAGCCGGTCGAGCTCGACGTCTACGACTTCCCCGGTGGCGGCATCGCGATGGCGATGTACAACCTCGACGACTCGATCCGCGACTTCGCCCGCGCCTCGATGCGCTACGGGCTCGACCGCGGCTACCCGGTCTACCTCTCGACCAAGAACACGATCCTGAAGCGCTACGACGGCCGCTTCAAGGACCTCTTCGCCGAGGTCTACGAGAGCGAGTTCAAGGCGGACTTCGAGGCCGCCGGGCATCACCTACGAACACCGCCTGATCGACGACATGGTCGCCGCCGCGCTGAAGTGGGAGGGCGGCTACGTCTGGGCCTGCAAGAACTACGACGGCGACGTGCAGTCCGACACCGTCGCCCAGGGCTTCGGCTCGCTCGGCCTGATGACGAGCGTGCTGATGAGCCCCGACGGCAAGACGGTCGAGGCCGAGGCCGCGCACGGCACCGTCACCCGCCACTACCGCCAGCACCAGCAGGGCAAGCCGACCTCGACCAACCCGATCGCCTCGATCTTCGCCTGGACCCGCGGCCTCGCCGCGCGCGGCCGCCTCGACGAGACGCCCGAGGTCTCGCGCTTCGCCGAGACGCTCGAGCGGGTCTGCATCGAGACGGTCGAAAGCGGCAAGATGACCAAAGACCTGGCGCTGCTCGTCGGACCCGACCAGGAGCTTCCAGACCACACAGGAGTTCCTCGCCTCGATCGACGAGAGCCTCGCAGGCGATGGCGTAGGCCGCAAGCCACGACTCCAGGAGACGATTCAGTGAGCACCCCCGTCAAAGTCACCGTCACCGGCGCCGCCGGGCAGATCGGCTACGCGCTGCTGTTCCGCATCGCCAGCGGTCAGATGCTCGGCCCCGACACACCGGTCGAGCTGAGCCTGCTGGAGATCCCCGACGCCGTCAAGGCGGCCGAGGGCACCGCGATGGAGCTCGACGACTGCGCCTTCCCGCTGCTGCGGCAGGATCGACATCTTCGACGACCCGAAGCAGGCCTTCGACGGCTGCAACGTCGGCCTGCTGGTCGGCGCCCGGCCGCGCGGGCCCGGCATGGAGCGCGCCGACCTGCTCGAGGCCAACGGCGGCATCTTCAAGCCGCAGGGCGAGGCGATCGCCGCCGGCGCCGCCGACGACGTGCGCGTGCTCGTGGTCGGCAACCCGGCCAACACCAACTGCCTGATCGCGATGTCCAACGCCGACGGCGTTCCCCGCGAGCGCTTCACCGCGATGATGCGGCTCGACCACAACCGGGCGATCGCGCAGCTCGCCAACAAGCTCGGCAAGCAGGTCTCCGACGTCACGCAACATGACCGTCTGGGGCAACCACTCGACCACCCAGTACCCGGACCTGGTCAACGCGCGGGTCGGTGGGCGCAGCGCCTGGGACGCGGTCGACGACGAGGCCTGGATCGCGGATGAGTTCATTCCCCGGGTCGCCAAGCGCGGCGCCGCGATCATCGAGGCCCGCGGCGCCTCCAGCGCGGCCTCGGCCGCCAACGCCGCGATCGACCACGTCCACGACTGGGTGCTCGGCACCCCGGAGGGCGACTGGGTCTCGATGGGCGTTCCCGCCGACGGCTCCTACGGGGTCGAGGAGGGCATCGTCGCCGGCTTCCCCTGCACCTGCAGCGGCGGGGAGTGGTCGATCGTCGAGGGGCTGGAGATCCCGGAGTTCTCCCGCGCCCGCATCGACGCCAGCGCCGCCGAGCTGCGCGAGGAGCGCGACGCGGTCAGCCGGCTCGGTCTCGTCTGAGCCCAAATAGAAAGCCGGCCCCGTGAGGGGCCGGCTTCGGTGCTGCAAGGCGCTGTGGCCGTTCCTACTTGGCCGGGTGGTACGCGCGCCCTTTCTTCGTGACCCGACCCTCTTTCTCGAGTTCGCCGAGGACCCGGTAGAGGTAGTTCGGTTTGATTTTCATCTGTTTTGCGATCTCGGAGGCACTGATCCCGGGGTTCTGCTCCACCAGGGCGACGGCCTGATCGGCGCGCGTGCCGCTGCGGCGACGGCGTTTGCGGGGGGCGCCGCCGGCTGAGGCTGCTTTGGGCGGGCGACCGGGACCGCGACCGCTTCCGCGGGGGCGGCCGGGACGGCGGTGGGTAATGGTGCCGCCAAGCTCGACGAGTGCACGCTCGAGGCGCTTGCGCTCATCGTCTAGCTCGTGAAGCCTTTTCTTGACCAGGTCGAGAGCCTCGTCGAGTACGTTGCTGGTGCTGGACATGTCCATCCTTTCATCCCGTGAGGCAATTGCCTTGGGTAGGTCGTCAGCTATTCGCAGTGTGGCACAGTCACAGTGACAGTGACTATTCATATAGTCAAACCTGGCACTGTCACTCTGGCCATTTGGTCGAAGTGAGGTATTCCCAAGCAAGCCCTACGCGCTGCGCTCTGCCTGACGCGCTACCGAGATGCGCACCACGTTCCGGGCGAGTCCCAGTTTCTCCATCGCACCGATAATCAAAGCCGATGGGTCGATCTCCCACCGTCGGAGGCCGTGTACCGCCGAACGGGGGAACGCGTGGTGATTGTGATGCCAGGACTCACCCAGCGACGGCAGGGCGAGCCAGAAGACGTTGGTGGAGCGATCGTCGGTGTCAAACCGGCGAGTACCAAAGAAGTGACACACGGAGTTGACGCTCCAGGTGACGTGGTGGACGAAGAAGATCCGCACCAACCCGCCCCAGAGCAGCCCGGTCGCAGCTCCGGCGAGAGTCCCGCTGACCACGTATCCGGCGAGCGCGGGAATCGCCAGGCTCAGCAACACCAGGGAGACGAAGCGGCGGGAGATCGTCCGCATCCCGCGATCCTCGTAGAGATCGGGGGCGTAGCGCTTCCAGTCCGCCCGTCCCTGAGTCGACATCAGCCAGCCGGAATGGGCGTGCCAGAGGCCGGCGAGGACCCCGCGCACGCCGCTGCCGTGACCGACGTGGGGGCTGTGAGGGTCACCCTCCTCGTCGGTGTGGGCGTGATGCTTGCGATGGTCGGCGACCCAGGAGATGACGGGTCCCTGGACCGCCATCGAGCCGGCGACGGCGAAGAGGTACTCGAGCGGCTTGTGGGTCTGGAAGGAGCGGTGGGTGAGCAGCCGGTGGAAGCCGACCGTGATCCCAACGGCCGTGAACAGGTACATCGCGGCGGCGATGGCGAGATCGGCCGGTCCCACTAGCCGGTTCCAGAGCAGGACGACGGCGGCCACCGTGGCCAGGAACGGAATGACCACGGCACCGAGGTTGGCGGTCTTCTCTACCCGGCTCATCGACTGCATCGGTGCATCTATGCAGCAATCGGCGATCGGTTACTTCCGCTTGCGCGGAAGGGTCCTGAAGACGGCGTCCCAGACCGGAGAGGAGACGCCGTAGCCGAAGCGGTGGTCCTGGAAGTGGTGGCGCATGTGCTGCTCGCGCAGGCGTTTGCCGAGGTCGGACTTCGGCACGAAGTGGTGGACGTAATAGTGCGTGTAGTCGTAGGCGAGGTAGCCGAGGATGAAGCCGCCGAAGAGCGGGTAGGCGGCGGGGGTGCCGAAGACCAGGGTGAAGGCGAAGAAGAAGAGCAGCGGCGAGCGGGATCGCCACTGCCGGCGGCATCACCAGGCGCAGCTTGTCGTTCGGGTGGTCGTGGTGGATGCCGTGGATGATGAAGTGCATGCGCCGGCCGAAGGCGTTGTCGGGCTGCCAGTGGAAGACGAGGCGGTGCAGCCAGTACTCGGTCAGCGTCCAGATCGCGATCCCGCCGAGGCTCAGCCCGATCAGGGCGAGCGCTCCGTAGCCGCCGTCCGCGCCCAGCCACTCCATCGCGACGACGACGGGGACGAAGACGATCGCCGGGATCGACGGGTGCACCCGGGAGAAGAAGTTGAGGAATTCGCTCTCGAACAGCTGGGGGGAGTCCGCGAGCTTCTGGGTCCGGCTGTGGGAGTCCATCGGCAAGCCCATGGTAGCGACGGGAACCACCGGCTTTCGCGCAAGACGCGGGGAAGCTGTGACGAGACTGTGTCAAAGATGTGGCGCTTTGCGGAAATGAGGCTCGCGAGAGGCGCACGACGCTGGCAGTATCGGCCGCCGTGCCGCGCAAGAAAAAGCAACCCAGCTGCGAGGACTGCTACTTCCAGAAGAACATGCTCTGCGCGCTCGAGCTGGAGGAGCCCTGCGCCACCTTCAGGCCGGACCGGCCCGAGGGGCTCGTCCCTCCGAGGCAGCCCGTGCTGCTGATGCGGCCTCCCCGCTGGGCGTCGCAGACTCAGCCTGCTTGACGGCGTTGGCGCGACGGGTCCTGTCGCGAGACACGTGTGGTTAGGCTTCAGCTGATGTCGGACCGAGACCTATACGCCTGGGCACGGACCACGTACGTCAGCCGCAGGAGCAGAGGCTTCACTCCCAACGTCGACGTCTATTACTGCGGGGAGCCGCAGCAGGCGGTCGTCAAGGTCGATCTCGCCGGGGTGGAGCTGTCCGAGGTGGGGATCGAGATCTCCGGTCGGCAGCTCGCGATCGTCGGGGAGCGGCCGGTGCAGGAGACCGAGGGGCGGGTCTACCAGCAGGTCGAGATCCCCTCGGGGCCGTTCCGGCGGATCGTCGAGCTCCAGGTCGACGTCGACGCCGAGCGGGCCAAGGCGACCTACGAGGACGGCGTGCTGCGGATCGAGCTTCCCCTGCGCGACCCGGCAGAGAGCACGCGCCGGGTCCCGATCGGGAGGGAATAGTGCCGGGTCGTAGCGACGAGAGGCGGCGCTGATGGAGGGCCGCCCCGTGCTCGAGGTGGTCGAGTCCGAGCTCGACGCCGAGGACGCGATCCGCGCCATCGGAGCCCCTGCCCGACGCGCTGCCGGTCCTGCCGCTGCGCGAGACCGTCACCTTCCCCGAGACCCTGACGCCCGCTCGCCGTCGGGCCAGGAGCGCTCGATCAAGCTGGTCGACGACGTGCTCGGCGCCAACCGGATGCTGGCGATGGTCGCCGCCCGCGACCCCGAGGACGAGGAGCCCGGCCCCGAGGACCTCTACGAGGTCGGCGTCGTCGGCGTCGTCGCCCGCATGCTCAAGGTCCCCGACGGGACGCTGCGCGTCCTCGTCCAGGGCACCCAGCGGGTCCGCCTCGGGCCCTACGTCGCCGAGGAGCCCTACCTCGTGGCGCGGATCGAGGAGCTGCCCGACGTGGTCGAGGACGGGCACCGAGCTGGAGGCGCTGACCCGCAACGTGCAGCGCACCTTCTCGGAGATCATCGAGCAGATCCCCTACCTGCCCGAGGAGCTGCAGATGGCCGTCGCCAACATCGACGACCCCGCCGCGCTCGCCCACCTGATCGCCGGCGCCCTGCGCATCTCCACCGAGGAGAAGCAGGAGCTGCTGGAGGAGGTCGACGTCGTCGCTCGCCTCCGCCGCCTCTCCCAGATCCTCGCCCGCGAGCTCGAGGTGGTCCAGCTCGGCACCCAGATCCAGTCGCAGGTCGCAGTCGGAGATCGACAAGGGCCAGCGCGAGTTCTTCCTGCGCCAGCAGCTGAAAGCGATCCAGGACGAGCTCGGCGAGGGCGACGAGCAGCAGGCCGAAGTCAACGAACTGCGCGAGAAGATCGAGGCGGCGAAGCTGCCCGAGCACGCCCAGAAGGCCGCCGACCGCGAGCTCTCGCGGCTGGAGAAGCTGCCGCCCGCGGCAGCCGAGCACGGCGTCATCCGCACCTACCTGGAGTGGCTGATCGAGCTGCCCTGGGCGGCGGAGACCGAGGACAACCTCGACATCGCCCACGCGCGCGAGGTGCTCGACGCCGACCACTACGACCTCGAGAAGGTCAAGGACCGCATCCTCGAGTACCTGGCGGTGCGCAAGCTGAAGCCGGACTCGCCCGGCCCGATCCTCTGCTTCGTCGGCCCGCCCGGGGGTCGGCAAGACCAGCCTCGGTCGCTCGATCGCCCGGGCGCTCGGCCGCGAGTTCGAGCGGATCTCGGTCGGCGGCGTCCGCGACGAGGCCGAGATCCGCGGCCACCGCCGCACCTACATCGGCGCGATGCCGGGCACGATCGTCCGCGCGCTGCGCGACGCCGGCTCGCGCAACCCCGTCTTCATGATCGACGAGATCGACAAGATGGGCGCCGACTTCCGCGGCGACCCCGCCTCGGCGATGCTCGAGGTGCTCGACCCGGCGCAGAACGACTCCTTCCGCGACCACTACCTCGACCTCGAGTTCGACCTCTCCGAGGTGATGTTCATCGCCACCGCCAACGTGCTCGACACGATTCCCGGTCCGCTGCAGGACCGGATGGAGACGATCGAGCTGGCCGGCTACACCCTGGAGGAGAAGAAGCACATCGCCCGCCGCTACCTGGTCCCGCGCCAGATCGAGGCCAACGGCCTCAAGCCATCCCAGATCGAGTTCGCCGACCCGGCGCTGGCCGCGATCGTCGAGGAGTACACGCGCGAGGCCGGCGTGCGCAACCTCGAGCGCCAGATCGGCACGATCTGCCGCAAAGTCGCGCGCGAAGTCGCCGAGGGCAAGGGGAAGGGGAAGGTCAGGATCTCGGCCAAGCGGGCCCGCGAGCTGCTCGGCCGCCGCCGCGTCTTCGCCGAGCAGCGCCGCCGCACCAAGGTCCCGGGCGTGGCGACCGGCCTCGCCTGGACCCCGACCGGCGGCGACGTGCTCTTCATCGAGGCGACCTCGATGCCGGGCTCGGGCAAGCTGACGATCACCGGCCAGCTCGGCGACGTGATGAAGGAGTCCGCCCAGGCGGCCCTCTCCTACGTGCGCGGCCACTGGCGGGACTTCGCTCCCAAGCTCGACGGTGAGTGGTTCGCCAAGCACGACATCCACATCCACGTGCCGGCCGGGGCCGTGCCCAAGGACGGTCCCTCGGCGGGGGTGGCGATGACGGTTGCCCTGGCCTCGCTGATCTGCGGCCGCCCGGTCCGCAACGACGTGGCGATGACCGGCGAGGTGACGCTGACCGGCCAGGTGCTGCCGATCGGCGGCCTGAAGGAGAAGTCGCTGGCGGCGCAGCGGGCGGGCATCAAGCGCGTCCTGGTGCCGGAGCGCAACGAGGGCGACGTCGCCGAGATCCCCGAGCACGAGCGCAGCGAGCTGGAGTTCGTCTACGTGGACGAGGTCACGAAGGCGATCGAAGCGGCGCTGGCCTCCTAGGGCATGGAGGCCGCCGGCGCGCTGGGCAGGGGCAGCCTGTCGACCTTTCTCGAAGCCGCGCGCGAGCTGGTGCGCTCACGCTCGCGCACCTTCTGGATCGTCGCCGGGCTGACCGTCGCGGCGGCGGTGCTCCGCTTCGCCACCCTCGGCCTGCAGAGCTACCACCACGACGAGATCGTCACCGCCAGCCGCGTCCTGCGCGGCAGCTTCTGGCACGCGATGGACGCGGTCGGTTTCAGCGAGTCCGCTCCGCCGCTCTACTACGCGACGGCCTGGCTCTGGGCCCAGGCGACGGGGACCGGCGAGGTCGGCCTGCGCTCGTTCTCGGCCCTTGCCGGCGCCGCCATCGTGCCGGTCGCCTTCCTGGTCGCCCGAGACCTGAGATCGAGTGCCGAGTGGTCGATTGACCACACCATGGTGTGGTCAATCGACCACTCGGCGCAGGGGGTGGGGATCGTGGCGGCGGCGCTCGTCGCCGTCAACCCGATGCTTGTCTGGTACTCGCAGGAGGCCCGCGCCTACGCCCTGTTCGCGCTGCTCGCCTCGCTCTCGCTGCTCTACTTCGTTCGCGGCCTGCAGCACGGAAGGCGTCGCGACCTCACGCTCTGGGGCCTGGTCTCCGGCCTCGCCCTCGCGACCCACTACTTCGCGATCTTCCCGATCGCCGCCGAGGGGGCCTGGCTGCTGTACCGCCGGCGCCGAGAGGCGGCCCGGGGCGCCGCGATCCTCGCCGCCTTCGGCCTCGCGCTGGCGCCGCTGGCGATTCACCAGATGTCCTACGGCCACGCCGACTGGATCTCGAACTTCACGCTCGGGCACCGCCTCTGGGAGATGGGGGTGACCTTCACCGTCGGCGAGACCGGCGACATCATCGCCCACCCCGAGCGGCCGCTGCTGGCCCTGGTGCCCGTGGTCGCGATCGCGATCTCGCTCTGTCTCCTCGCCCTGCGGGGAGATCGCGACGAGCGCCGCGCGACCCGGCCGCTGCTGGGCGTTGCGGCGGCCACCGTCGGGATCCCGCTCGCGATTGCCCTGCTCGCCCCCGGCAAGGACTACGTCCTGGCCCGCAACCTGCTGCCGGCGCTGCTGCCGCTGCTGATCGTGGTGGCGATCGGGCTCACCCTGCGGCGCGCCCGCCGCGCCGGGGCGATCGTGGGGGCCGTGCTGGTCGCCTACTCGCTCGGCTTCTCGGTCTGGGCCAGCGTCTCCCCGGCGCTGCAGCGTCCCGACTGGGACGCCGTCGCGTCCGCGCTGGGCGAGCCGGACACCGCGCGGGCGATGGTCACCTGGACGATCGGCGAGGCGCCGCTGCGCTATTACCTCTCGACCGGCTCCGTGCAGGTTCACCCTTCCGAAGGCTTCGAGTGGTGGGTGGGAGAGGTCGACTTCATCTCCGACGGCCCGGCTCCGCCTCCCCCGTCGAAGCTGTTCGGTCCGGGCTTCAAGCAGGCGGGGTACGAGCAGGTCGGGCGCCTCTGGATTCGCCGCTACGTCCGCACCGGCCCGGGCCTGGTCCCGCTGCGGCTGCGGGAGGTGCGCGAGGCCGAGCTTGGTTTCCGTTCCAACGGCGTTCTCCTCGACGGCGTCGGCGTCCCCTGACGCCGCTGGGAACTACCGGTTATCCTGGCCGGGACCACAGGACCAGCGAGGAGAAGGTATGAGCAAGACACGGACCAGCCAGGCCGCCGACCTCTATTCGACCGCACGGGACAACCCCTACGTCCAGCGCCTGATCGAGGACGAAGAACTGCGCGACAGCCTCAAGAAGGCCTTCGAGGCGGCGCGTGGCGCCTACACCCGCGCGAGCGGCAACGGCGGTGCCGTCAAGGCCGTCACCAGCGACAAGAAGGTCCAGCGCGACCTGCGCGTCGCGGCCGAGAGCCTGCGCGACGCCTCCGAGCAGCTGCGCGCGCCGAAGAAGCGCAAGAAGGGCAAGCTCGGCCGCCTGGTCCTGCTCGCCCTGGTCGGTGCCGGGCTTGCGCTGATCTTCAGCGAAGACGCTCGCAAGACCGTCCTGGACTCCCTCTTCGGTGCCGAGGAGGAGTTCGAGTACACCAGCACCACTTCAATCAACGGGTCCTGATTCGGCATCCCGCCGGGCTTCCCGGCCGCGGCACTCCATAGACTGAGCCAAAGTGGAGGCTGCAACCAAAGAACGCGAGCTCAGCGGCGAGAAGGCGCAGCGCATCATCGATGCGATGCGGGTCAGCGTCGCCAAGCGCGGCGCGGCGGGCTCGACCTTCGAGCACGTCGCCCGTGAGGCCGGGGTCAGCCGCGGCCTGCTCCACTACTACTTCGGGACCAAGGAGCGGCTGCTGGTCGAGGTGGTGCGCCGCGACGCCGAGATCCGCATCGCCCGCCTCGACGAGCCCCTGGCCAAGGCCGAGACCGTCGATGACGTGATCGACGTCCTCGTCGCCAGCCTCATGGACCTGATCGAGAACGAGCCGGCCTTCTTCCTCCTCCTCTACGAGCTCTTCAGCGCCGGCCGCCGCAATCCCGAGATCCAGCACGAGGTCGGCCAGCTCTTCGAGCTCACCCGCTCCCACGTGGCCGAGGTGCTCAAGGCAAAGGAGCGCGAGGGCGTGCTCAGCCTCCGCTTCGAAGCCGAGGCGATCGTCTCCTACCTCTTCGCCGTCGGCGACGGCTTCGCCCTGCAGGCGCTCTCGGACCCGAGCCGCGACAACGCCGGCGCCCTAGCCGCCGGCGCGGCATCCGCGCGGTACCTGCTCGTCAGCGAGTAGCCGGCGCGTTCGTCGGACATAGTTTCAGCTCGCGCCACGGCGAGCGCGAGTGATCGCCCTCACAGACGGTCGCCCCCGGTTGCGAAAAGCTGGCTGCCCAGCCAATGCACGACTTCATGGTCAAGCTCGCAGGGTTCCTCGGCCGCCGTTGCCGGCTGGTCCTGCTCGCCTGGATCGGCGTCGTCGCGCTGGCGCTGCCGATCGCCTCGCACCAGACCGACCACCTGACCGGCGGGGGCTTCGACGTGCCGGGAAGCCAGTCGAAAGCGGTCAGCGACTCGCTGCAGCGCGACTTCGCGCAGGAGACCGGCGGCATCACCGTGCTGCTGCGGGCCGAGCCGGGTGCCGGTGCGGCGGCCGAGGCCGCGGCGATCGGGCGGGTCCGCCGCGCCGTCGCCGGACTCGAGGAAACGACGCTTCCCGCCACGGCGGTTCGCCGGGCTGAGATCGCGCTGCGGAGGACCGGCTCCGCGCTGCTCCCCCTGCGCAGCGAACAGTCGGCCGACCGCCAGACCGACTCGGCGTCGATCCTGCGCGAAGACCTCGAGCTCGGGGTCACCGAGGCGGGCGTGACCACCTACCTCGCCGGGCAGCCGACCGTCTGGGCCGGGCTGCAGGAGCTCTCCAAGGAAGACCTCTCGAAAGCTGAGGCGGGTGGGTTCCCGATCGTCGCCGTGATCCTGCTCGTCGTCTTCGGCTCGCTCGCCGCCGCGGCCCTGCCGCTGGTGCTCGGCTTCGTCAGCGTGATCGTCACCGGCGCCCTCATCTACTTCATCTCGCTGGAGATGAGCACCTCGGTCTTCGTCACCAACATGGCCTCGATGATCGGCATCGGGGTCGCGATCGACTACTCACTCTTCATCCTCGCCCGCTACCGCGAGGAGAGGGGGAAGGGACGCGACCCCGATGCGGCGCGCTCTGAGGCGCTCGCCACCTCCGGCCTGGCGGTGACCTTCTCCGGCCTCGCCGTGATCGTCTCCCTGGCCGGGCTGTGGATGGTCGACAACCAGGCCCTGCGCTCGATGGCGCTGGGGGCGATGACCGTCGTCGCGGTCTCGATCCTCACCGCGACGACCCTGCTCCCGGTGCTGATCGCGATGCTCGGCGACCGGGTGATGCCGGGCGGGCTCGTCGCCAGGGTGCTGGGGATCTTCCGACGGCGCGGCGAGCGCCCGGACCGCGAGGCGTTCTGGGTGCGGTGGACCAATCGCGTGATGGCACACCCCTGGGTCGCGGTGATCGGCGTCTCCGCCGTCCTGCTGACGCTGGCGGCGCCGCTGCTCTCGGTTGAGACGGGCACCGGGGCGCTCGAGCAGTTCCCGAAGGACAGCGACGTGCGGGTCGGCAACGAGCTGGTCGCCAAGCAGCTCGGCGGCGCCGCCGACCCGGTGCAGGTCGTCGCCAGCTTCGACGGCTCGAGCCCTGACCGTGCCGACCGTGTGGCTATCGCTGCCTTCTCGCGCACCCTCGCCGCGACGCCGGGCATCGACAGCGTCGCCCCGCCGGTGCACGCCGGCGGAGACGTCCTGGTCCAGGCGACCCCGAGCGCGCCCAGCGAGTCCGATGCCACCCGCGCCCTGATCGGGCGGCTGCGCGACTCCGTCATCCCCGCCACCGCCCTGAGCCGGGTCGCGACCGTCGACGTCGGCGGCGAGACCGCGCGCAGCGACGACGCCCGCGCCCAGATCAACGGCTCGATGTGGAAGATCGTGCTCTTCGTCCTGGCGCTCAGCTTCCTCGTCCTGATGGTGATGCTGCGCTCGCTGCTGCTGCCGCTGAAGGCGGTGCTGATGAACCTGCTCTCGATCGGCGCCGCGTTCGGAGTCCTCGTCGCGATCTTCCAGTGGGGCTGGCTCGACGGGCTGCTCGGCTTCGAAAGCCTGGGGGCGCTGGACACGATCAACGTGCCGCTGATCTTCGCCATCGTCTTCGGCCTCTCGATGGACTACGAGGTCTTCCTGATGTCGCGCATGCGCGAGCGCTACCTCGAGCACGGCGACAACGAGCGCGCCGTCGCCGAAGGGCTGGCGACCAGCGCCCGCACGATCTCCTCGGCCGCGGCGATCATGACCGCGGTCTTCGGCGTCTTCGTCCTCACCGGCGTGCCCTCGATCAAGGAGCTGGGGGTGGGCTGCGCGGTGGCGATCGCCCTCGACGCGACCCTGGTCCGCCTGATCCTCGTCCCCGCGGCGATGAAGCTGCTCGGCGCCTGGAACTGGTGGATGCCCTCCTGGCTGGACCGCGCCCTGCCCGACCTCAGCTTCGAGGGCGGCGGCCGCGAGCCCGAGCCCGAGCTGACCTGACCCCAACCTCCCGTTCCGGTGCGCTTTATGCCACCTATGGCGACATAAAGCGCACCGGAACACGCTGTGAGTAGGCTTGCCGCCATGAGCGACGACCTCGCGTTCGCGGGAGCTGCCCGACAGGCGGAGATGGTGCGGGCGGGGGAGGTCTCCCCGACCGAGCTGGTGCAGCTCTGTCTCGACCGGATCGCCCGGCTCGACCCGCAGCTGAACTCCTTCCGCAAGGTCCTCGCCGAGAAGGCCCTGCTCGAAGCCCAGCAGGCCGAGGCGCGGCTGAAGGCGGGCGAGGAGCGGCCGCTGCTCGGCGTTCCGGTCGCGATCAAGGACGAAAGCGCCGTCGCCGGCGAGGTGACCAGCTTCGGCACCGACGCCTTCGACGAGCCCGCCAAGGAGGATTGCGAGATGGTGCGCCGCCTGCGCGAGGCGGGCGCGATCGTGATCGGCCTGACGCTGCTCCCCGAGCCTCGCGATCTGCGGCTTCACCGAGTCGGCGACCTACGGGGTGACCCGCAACCCCTGGGATCCGCAGCGCAGCCCGGCCGGCTCCAGCGGCGGCTCCGCCGCCGCGGTGGCGGCCGGACTGGTCCCGATCGCCTCGGCCGGCGACGGCGGCGGCTCGATCCGCCTGCCCGCCGCGTCCTGCGGCCTCTTCGGGCTGAAGCCGTCGCTGGGGCGGATCCCGCTCGATCCGCTCGACGAGGGCTGGAACGGCCTCGCCGTGCTCGGCTGCCTCAGCCGCACCGTCGAGGACACGGCGCTGTGGCTGGACATCACCGCGGGCGGCTCCCGCGAGGCCGCCGCCCCGCCTCCGCCCGAGCGCCCCTTCGTCGAGTCGGCGAAGACCTCGCCCGGCAAGCTGCGGGTCGCCTACTCGACCCTGGCGCCCCGCGCCGCCGCGCCGCCGACCGTCGACAGGGTCGTCAAGGACGCGGTCGCCGACGCCGCCGAGACGATGCGCTCCCTCGGCCACGAGGTGGTGGAGCGCGACCCCGACTGGGGCGGGATCGGCAACAACATCACGCCGAGGTTCCTGCGCGGCGTCTCGGAGACCGTCGACGCGGTGCCCCACCCCGAGCGCCTGGAAGGACGCACCCGCGGCTTCGGTCGCCTGGGGCGCCGCCTCCCCGACTTCCTCTACCAGCGGGCCCTCCGCGGCCGCGAGACAGACGCAGCCCGCATCAACGCCCTCTTCGACTCCCACGACGTCCTCGTCACCCCCGTGATGGGCGGCACCGCGATCCCGATCCGCCGCTGGGAGGGCAAGAACGCCATCCGCACCGTGATCGGAATGAGCCGTTTCTACCCCTACTGCGTCCCCTGGAACCACCTCGGCAACCCGGCCATGTCGGTCCCGATGGGCATCGCCGCCGACGGCCTCCCCCTGGCGGTCCAGATCATCGGGCGCCCGGGGGACGAGGCAACGCTGCTCTCGCTCGCGGGCCAGCTCGAGGCCGAGCGGCCCTGGGCTGACAAGCGGCCGACGATTTCATAGTCGGTCACTTGGGCAACCCGATAGAAGTCTGATAATCTGATTCCATGAAGCAGCTCAGCGCCACCGATGCGTCCCGCCGGTTCTCCGAGGTCTTGGATGACGTGGAACGCGGTGGAGAGTCCTACGTGGTTGTCCGCCACGGTCGTGCCGTGGCGACCATCGGTCCCACGAGTGGCGGGACTGGGAAAGCCCTCAAGGAGGTGCTTCGCGCCCATCGGCCTGACGATGCCTGGGCGGGTGAGCTGCGCGAGCTTCGCGAAGGCATTGAGCCGGTGACGGACCCCTGGCGCGACTGATCCTCGACACGACGGTCCTGGTCGACGCCGAGCGCGGTGGCCACTCGCTGGCCGATGTGATTGACGACGGTGACGATGTCGCGGTGGCGGCGATCACCGTGGCGGAGCTGAAGGTGGGCGTTCAGCTGGCGAAAGGGGGTCGGCGGGAAAAACGCGAGCGGTTCGTCGCAGCGGTTCTAGGCGCCATATCGGTTGAGCCTTACGACCTCGACGTTGCCGAGGCGCAGGCCGCTCTATTGGCGCATGTCCGGCAGACCGGAACCCCCCGTGGTGCCCACGACCTCATCATCGCCGCGACAGCGCGAGCCAGGGAGCGGCAGGTTGTCAGCTCCGACCAGGCGGGCTTTGTCGAGCTCCCTGGCGTCTCGATTTCAGGCCCCCGGCAGCCCCCGCGTAAACCATGAGCGTTCGCACCGTCTGGCGGGCGCTGCTCGTCCTCCTGCTCGACGCGCTGACGCTGCTGCTGCTCTCCGAGGCGATGCCGGGCTTCGTCTTGGACGGGGCGCCGGCGGCGCTTGGGGCGGCGGCGCTGATCGGGCTTCTCAACGCGCTGATCTGGCCGGTCCTCGCTCGCCTTGCGCTGCCGCTGACCGTGCTCACGCTGGGGGGTGCGTCGCTGCTTCTCAACGGGTTGCTGGTCACCTTCGCGATCGACGTCCTGCCCGGGGCCGAGATCGAGGGCGTCTTCGAGGGTGTGGTGGTGACGATCGCGATGGCTGGCGTCACCGCGATCGTCTTCGGGCTGCTCGCAATCGACGAGAACGACGCCTGGTACCGCTACGTCGTGCGGCGCCAGGCCCGGCGCCGCAAGCAGGTGGTTCGCAGCGAGGTCCCGGGCATCCTGTTCCTCGAGATCGACGGCCTCGCCCACGACGTCCTGCGTCGCGCGCTCAGCGACGGCAGCGCCCCCAACCTCGCCGCCTGGCTGCGCGGCGGCTCCCACCGCCTGGAGAGATGGGAGACCGACTGGTCCTCGCAGACCGGCGCCTGCCAGGCCGGGCTCCTGCACGGCAGCAACGAGGACATGCCGGCCTTTCGCTGGTGGGAGAAGGACCGGGGCACGGCGATCGTCACCAACCACCCGCGCGACGCCGAAGAGCTCGAGCGGCGCCACTCCGACGGCCGCGGCCTGCTGCACGCCGACGGCGCCAGCCGCGCCAACATCCTCTCCGGCGACGCGCCGCACTCGATGCTGACGATGAGCACGGCGCTGCGCCGCCGCCGGCCGATCGGCCGCGACTACGCGGCGTACTTCGCCCGTCCCTACGCGGTCGCCCGCACGCTCGTCCTCGTCCTCGCCGACATCGGCCGGGAGCGCCGCGCTGCCCGCAGCCAGGTCCGCGACGACGTCCAGCCGCGGATCGCCCGCAGTCGCACCTACGCGCTCGTGCGGGCCTGGGGCACCGTGGTCCAGCGGGACCTCCAGGTCGCCGCGGTCGTCGGCGACGTCCTCGCCGGCCGCCCGGCGATCTACACCACCTTCCTCGCCTACGACGAGGTCGCCCACCACTCCGGCATCGAGCGCCACGACGCCCTCGCCGTGCTGCGCGACCTCGACCGCCAGATCGCCAGGATCGCCACCGCCTGCGCCGAGGCGCCGCGGCCCTACCGCCTCGTGGTGCTCTCCGACCACGGGCAGTCGCAGGGGGAGACCTTCCTCGGCCGCTACGGGGAGACCCTCGAGGACCTGGTCCGCTCGGCCTGCGACTCCGGCAGCACGATCGTCGCCGAAGGGGGCGACGAGGACGCGCTCTCCTACATGAGCGCCGGCCTGACGGAGATGGCGCGCGACGACACCGTGGCGGCGGGCGCCGTGCGGATCGCCACCCAGGGGCGCCGCGACGACGGCGTCGTAACGCTCGACGCCGACGAGCGCCGCGAGGTCGAGGGCAAGCACGAGGAGATCCCCGAGATCTCCGTGATGGCCTCCGGCTGCCTCGGCCTGGTCAGCTTCCCCCGCGAGCCGGGGCGGGTGACCCTGGAGCGGCTGGAGGCCCTCTACCCGAAGCTCCTGCCTGCGCTCCGCGACCATCCCGGGGTCGGCTTCGTCCTGGTGCGCTCCGAGCGCTCCGGCGCCATCGTCGTCGGCAAGAACGGGACCAGGTTCCTCGACGCCGACCGGGTCGAGGGGGAGGACCCGCTCGCCCCCTTCGGCCCCAACGCCGCCGCGCACGTGCGGCGCACCGACGGCTTCGCCCACTGCGCCGACCTGATGATCAACAGCACCTTCTGGCCGGAGTTCGGCGAGGTCGCCGCCTTCGAGGAGCTGGTCGGATCGCACGGCGGCATGGGCGGGACCCAGAGCTTCCCCTTCGTGCTCCACCCGAGCGAGCTGGACTGGCCCGAGGGCGAAGTGGTCGGCGCCGAACGGGTGCACCGGATATTCCGCGGCTGGCTGGCCCAGCTCGGGCACTCGAGCTACGAGAGCGAGGTCGACTCGCCCGGCGCCAGCACCCGCGCCTCGACCTGAGGCGCGAGCTCGCGCATCCAGGTGGCGAACTCGGGCCCCGGCGAGCGCAGCGGGCCGGGCCGGAGCCGGGCCAGGCCGAACGGGTACAGCGTCCCCCAGTGGATTGGGACGGCGATCCGCGGCGAGAGCAGGGCCGCCGCCCGGGCGGCGCGCTCGGGGTCGAGGTGCCCGGGGCCGATGTTCGTGCCCCAGCCCCAGATCGGCAGCAGAGCGAGGTCGATCTGCCCGTCCCGCCCGAGTCCCGCCATGCCGTCGAAGAGGTCGGTGTCGCCGGCGAAGTAGATGCGCCGCTGTCCGGCTAGGTCGAAGCCCACCGCCCGCGAGGCTCGCTCGAAGCGCCGCCCGCCGCCCGGGTGGTTCGCCTCGGTGGCGGTGACGCGGACGTCGCCGACGCTGCCGGACTCGCCCGGGGCGAAGCTCGCGGACGTCGCCGAAGCCGAGGCTCTCGAGGAAGCCCCTCGTCCCCGGCGAGGCGAAGACCGGCACCGCCCTGCTCAGCCGGCGCAGCGAGGGAGCGTCCGCATGGTCGTGGTGGAGGTGTGAGATGAGCACCGCGTCGACGCCCTCCGCCAGCAGCGGATCGGGAGCCGGCCCGTGGCGGCGCAGCGGGCCGACCCGGCGCCGCAGCACCGGATCGGTGAGCAGGCGGACCCCGTCCATCTCGACCAGGACGGTCGCGTGGCCGACGTAGGTGATCCGAGGCGCCTCGGTCACCCTGCGGCTCGGCTGTGTCCGTGTCGGGGGCGCCGCGTATCGTCCGGCGTCCCGATGAGTCCAAGGCGCGCGATCCGAGGGCGGTTGCGGCGGCCCGGCCGCGAAAGCGAGGGCGCCGGGGGAGAGTTCGTCGAACTCGATCCCGCCGAGCTGAGCGGGGTCTTCTCCGCTCCGACCTGGCTGCGGGACCTCGGCTTCACCGCCTGGCTTTTGGTCGGCGTCGCCGCCGCGCTGGTCGGCGCGATCTGGCTCCTCGCGCTGACGGAGACGATCGTGCTGCCCGTGATCGTGGCCGGGATCATCGCTTCGGTCACCTCCCCGCTGGTCGACTGGCTTCGCCGGCACGGGGTCCCGAGGGGGATCGGCGCCGGGCTCGTCTTCCTGGCGATCATCGCAGTCGGGGCCGGCGTCGGGCTGATCGTCCTGACCGGAATCGCGAGCCAGGCGGACAGCCTCTCCGCGAGGCTCAGCGAAGGGGCAAGCGAGATCGAATCGCTCCTCGGCGACCTCGGGGTGAAGGCGACGACCGCGGCGAACGCGAACGCCGACGCCAGCGCCTCGATCGGTGCAGGGTTCGAAGCGCTGACCCACGGCGTGATCGGCGGAGTCGACAGGCTGGCCTCGTTGGCCGTCTTCCTCTCGTTCACCGCCCTCAGCCTCTTCTTTCTGCTCAAGGACGGACCGGCGATCGGGAGCTTCGTCGAGCGCCATCTGGGGGTGCCGGTTCCGCTCGCCCACTCGATACTGGGACGGGTGGCCGGCAGCATGCGCGGCTACTTCCTCGGGGTCACCGCCGTCTCGGCCTGGAAGCTCGCTGATCGTCGGCGCTGGGGCGCTGCTCCTCGGGGTGCCCCTGCCGGGCACGATCATGGCGGTCACGTTCGTCGGCGGGTACGTCCCCTACCTCGGCGCCTGGGCGGCGGGGGCCTTCGCGGTCCTGATCGCTCTGGGAGGGGCGGGGCCCGAGGCGGCGCTGGCGCTCGCCGTCGTCGTGCTGCTGGCCAACGGCGTCCTGCAGCAGCTCGTCCAGCCGATCGCCTACGGCGCCGCCCTCAAGCTGCACCCCCTGGCCGTGCTGATCGCGACGATCGCCGGCGGTTGCCTCTTCGGCACCGTCGGCCTGGTGCTGACGGCGCCGCTGCTCTCCGCCGCGGTCCGGATCTCAGCCGACCTCAGCGCCGCGACCCGGGAGGCGCAGACCGCGCCGGGCGACCCCGCGCCAGCCTAGGACCGGCCTCAGCGCGGGAACACCTTCCGCATCCGAGCCAGCTCGCGGACGGAGCCGCGGGGGCGGAGGCGGCGCTGCAGGACCATCTTGAGCGGGTTGGAGTCGGGCTTGCCGGTGGCGATGAAGTCGCCCCAGCTGGCCTCGAGGACGAGGTTGGGGTTGGGGGCTTCGCCCGGCTCGGCGTGGGTCGAGCCGTTGTCGATCACCAGGTGCCACGGCTCGGCGTCGGTGAAGCGCCACTGGTAGACCAGGCGCGAGCCGTTCGCCGCCTTCGGGTTGACGACCCGCTCGATCACGTCGAAGTAGAGGCGCTGCAGCTCGGGCGAGGACTGGGGCTCGGGGCCGCCGGGCGAGCCGAGGATGCCACCCATCATCAGCTTCACCTGGCGCTCGGCGACGGTGCGCTCGTCCATCTCGGGGTCGAAGGGGAAGACGCCGGGCGGCATCTCCTCGACCGGGTAGCCGATCGTGCGCCAGCGCTGGCGGATCAGTTTGAGGCCGAAGGCGAAGATGTCCTCGAGCGAGAAGCCGTAGCACTCGGTGTACTCGCGGTCCATGTTCGGCGGGTTGAAGACCGCCGGCCCGTAGGGGAGCACTTCGCGCAGCAGGTCGGTCACCGCGGCGCGGTTCTCCTCGTATCCCGGAGCGCCTTCCCTGAGCAGCTCGGAGAGCACCTTGACGCCGAAGCCGATGTGGCGCTGCTCGTCGCGCGAGACGTTGGCGATGCCGTCGCTGAACCCGGGCATCGTCTCTTCGGAGGCGAAGAAGTCCTCGATGAAGTGCTGGCCGGGCTGGGCGAGGGAGCCCTCGACGATCAGGTGGTAGAGGGTGATCGCCTGCGCGTACTTGGGCAGCGAGCGGTCCTTGCGCAGTTCTTCGGCCATCACGTCGAGCCGGTCGAAGATGCCGCGGTAGCCCCAGTTGAGCTGGGGGAGGGTGGAGGCGAGGGTCTGCTGGATCGAGTCGCCGCCGACCCCGATCACCTCCTTGAAGAAGCGGTGGAAGAAGACCGAGTGGCGCACCTCGTCGACCTGCTGCGTGGCGAGGAAGTAGGACTGCTCCTCGGTCGGCGCGGCGGTGACGTAGGGGGCGAGCGTGTCGGCGACCCGGTCCTCGCCGTAGAAGAACATCGAGTAGATCCACATCGCCGAGCGCCGCTGGATGTCGCTGAGGCCGTCCCAGCCGGCTTTGTCGCCGGAGAAGTCGATGTCGTACGCGCTCCAGTTGCCCTGCTCCCAGCGGTGGTACAGGTCCTCGTAGGTGACGTTGTCCATCAGGCTCTGCGACGCGACGCTCATCTCTCTCCTTCGTTGTTGCCTCCAGCGGCTGCCGGGGAGGTTACCGCCACCACTGGCCAACCAGCCAGTTTGCGGCTGGGTGACTTCGTCACACAGCCGCCGGCGGCTCGATCTCGCGCTTGAGGATCTTGCCGGTGGGGCCCTTCGGCAGGTCGTCGAGGAACCAGACCACGCGCGGGTACTTGTAGGCGGCGATCCGCTCCTTGACGTAGGCGCTGACCTCCTCCGGCGGCCAGCTCCTCGCCGTCGTGGAGGACGACCGCGGCGCCGATCTCCTCGCCCCACTCGTCGTGGGGGACGCCGACCACCGCGGCTTCGCGGATCTTCGGGTGCTCGTAGAGCACCTCCTCGACCTCGCGCGGGTAGACGTTGTAGCCGCCGCGGATGATCAGGTCCTTCTTGCGGTCGACGATGTAGAAGTAGCCGTCCTCGTCGATGCGGGCCATGTCGCCGCTGTGGAACCAGCCGCCGCGCATCGCCTCCTCGGTCGCCTCGGGGCGCTGCCAGTAGCCCTTCATGATGTTGTGGCCGCGGATCACGATCTCGCCGACCTCGCCCTGGGCGACCGGGTTGTCGTCCTCGTCGACGACCTGCATCTCGACCCCCTCGATCGGAGTGCCGATCGAGCCCGGCTTGCGCTCCTTGTCGGGGTGGTTGGAGCAGGCGACGGGCGAGGTCTCCGAGAGGCCGTAGCCCTCGAGCACGATCGCGCCGAAGGCCTCCTCGAAGCCGCGCAGCACCTCGACCGGCATCGAGGCGCCGCCGGTGATGCAGGTGCGCAGCGCCGAGGTGTCGTAGCTCTCGCGCTCGGGGTGGTGCAGCAGGGCGCCGAACATCGTCGGCACGCCGTAGAAGTGGGTGACGCCGTCGCGCTGCATCGTCTCCAGCGCCTCGCCCGGGTCGAATTTCGGCACCAGCGTCAGGCAGGCGCCGACCTTCAGCGAGGCGTTCATCCCGACCGTCTGCCCGAAGGAGTGGAAGAGCGGCAGGGCGCCGAGGACGACGTCGCCGCCGGCGATCTCGCAGGTGGTGCGGCTGGAGACGTCGGCGTTGCGGAAGAGGTTCGCGTGGGTCAGCTCGGCGCCCTTCGGCTTGCCGGTCGTGCCCGAGGTGTAGAGGATCACCGCGGTGTCGTCCTCGGCGGTGTCGGCCAGCCTCGGGCGTCGGCTCGAGCTCGGCCGAGCGTCGCGGCGAACGCGCCGGCTCGACCTCGATCAGCTCGGCGCCCGCGTCCGCGGCGCCCGGCGCGGGCCTCCTCGGCGAAGCCGTGCCAGGCGAGCAGCAGCTTGGCGCCGGAGTCCTCCAGGTAGAAGGCGATCTCGCGCCGCTTCAGCAGCACGTTCATCGGCACGACGACGCCGCCGGCCCGCAGCACGCCGTAGTAGGCGACCGGGAACTCGGGCACGTTGGGCAGCATCACCCCGACCCGGTCGCCCGGCTCGAACCCCCTCTCGCGCAGCAGCGCCGCGAGGCGGGCGCTGCGCTCGTCGAGCTGCCGCGTAGCTCAGCTCCGCGTCGCCGAGCCGGATCGCCGGAGCCTCCGGCGAGCGCGCGGCGCTCTCGGTCAGAAGCGATGCGAGGTTGAGGGCCATGACCGTCGCGAGCATAGCCCGCGCGGGATGGCGAGGCTCGCCTGGCACGTGGATATGCTCACCTCGATGGAGGACTTGGGCGCGCAGATCTCCTACCTCGTGCTGGAGCGAGGGGTTCCCGTCTTCTCCAGCGACGGTGAGCGCCTGGGCAAGGTGGTGCGGGTCCAGCGCGACATCGCCACGCACATCTTCGACGGGATCGTCTTTGCCACGGGAAGCGGGATCGGCGGCCGGCGCTTCGTCGACGCGCCCGAGGTCGGCGAGATCCACGAGCGCGGCGTGATCCTGACGATCGACGCAGGCGAAGCGGCCGATCTGCCGAGTCCCCGCGGCGTCACGTAGGATCTGCGGCCGTGAAGCGCCTGACCCTGATCTTCGTGGCCTGCCTCGCGCTTGCCGTTGCCGGTTGTGGCGGCGACGACTCGACGACCGAGTCGAGCGAATCGACGCAGGCGACCACGACCGAGACGACGCAGACCGAATCAACTGCGCCCAAACAGGCGCAGCCGGCAGCGAACAAGACCAAGCCGAAGGTCACCGTTCCGAGCGGCCCGCCGCCGAAGCAGCTCGAGATCGAGGACATCGAAGAAGGCACCGGCGCCACCGCGAAGGCGGGCGACACGGTCAGCGTCCAGTACGTCGGGGTCGGCTACGAGAGCGGCGAAGAGTTCGACGCCTCGTGGGACCGCGGCGAACCGTACCCCTTCCAGCTCGGCGCCGGAATGGTCATCCCCGGCTGGGATCAGGGCGTCGAAGGGATGAAGGTCGGCGGTCGCCGCGAGCTGATCATCCCGCCGGACCTCGCCTACGGCGAAGCCGGCTCCCCGCCCGCGATCGGCCCGAACGAAACGCTGATCTTCGTGATCGACCTGCTCGCGGTCGAATAGCTCCCGACTCGATCCGCCCTCACCGACCCGCGAGAAGAGCGGTCACTGCGCGATCATCTCGGCGTGCCAACCCCTGAGATCTTCGCCGAGCGGTTCGCCGCCCAGGGCCTGTCCGGTCCGCCCGTCGCCGGCCCGGTCGCGGTCGCCGAGCGGCTGCTCGCGGTCCAGGGCCAGGATCCGCGTGGTGCGCGATTGGCGATCCGCGTCCGCACGGAGGGGGCGACTGCCTCAGACGTCGATCGGGCGCTGAACGAGCGCTCGCTGCTGATCGCCTGGCTCAACCGGGGGACCCTGCACCTCGTGAGCAGCGAGGACTACCCGCTGCTGCAGGCGCTGACCACGCCGCCGCTGTTCACCTCCGCCAACAGGCGCCTGGCCCACGAAGGCGTCCCGCCCGACGACGCCGAACGTGCCATCAAGGCGATCGAGAAGGCGCTCGCGACCGACGGCCCCCTGACCCGCGAGCAGCTGCGCGAGAGGCTCGACAGCGCTGGAATGCAGACGGCTGGCCAGGCTCTGATCCACCTCTTCTTCCTGGCCAGCGTGCGGGGCGTCGTCGTCCGCGGTCCGATGGTGGGCAAGCAGCACGCCTACGTGCTCGTCAACGACTGGCTCGGCAAGCCAAGGCCTGTCGACCGCGACTCAGCCCTCGCCGAGCTCGCGCGCCGCTACCTCGTGGGCCACGCCCCCGCCGACGACCGCGACCTCGCCAAGTGGGCCGGCCTGCCGTTGCGCGACGCCCGCGCCGGTTTGAGCGCGATCGCGAAGGAGCTGGTCGAACGCGACGACGGCCTCGTTCATCTCGCCAGCCATCCACCCAGCCCGGAGGTTCCGGCGCCGAAGCTGATCGGCGCCTACGACCCCGTCCTGCTCGGCTGGACCTCCCGCGAGCGGATCATCGCCCCACACAACCACCTGGTCACCAACAACGGCCTCTTCCGCCCGTTCGCGATGGTCAAGGGCCGAGCTGTCGCCAACTGGAGGCTCAACGGCGGCAAGGTCTCGATCGAGCAACTCGAGCCGATCGCCAAGAAGGCCGCTGCGGCGCTCGATGCCGAGGCGGTTGACGTCGAGCGTTTCATGGCCGGTTAGCCTGAACGCACCCCTATCCGAACAAGGAGATTGAAATGGGACAGCCAGTAGTCCACTTCGAGGTGATCGGGAAGGACGGCGAGAAGCTGCAGAGTTACTACGCCGAGCTCTTCGACTGGAACGTCAATGCCGACAACGAAATGAAATACGGCCTCGTCGACCGTGAGTCGAACAGCAACGCGGAAGGCATCGGCCTGGGCGGCGGCATCGGCCAAGGCCCAGAGGGCTACGACGGCCACGTCACCTTCTACGTCGAAGTCCCCGATGTCGAGGCGGCTCTCGCCAAGGCCGAGTCCCTCGGCGGCACCCGCGTGATGGGCCCCGAGACGATCATGGGCCGCATGGTCCTCGGCCAGTTCACGGACCCCGAGGGCAACGTGATCGGCTTGATCGAGCGCGGTTTGTAACTAACTTACTGCGCTGAGTGGATCACGCAGGTATCGGACTTCGACCTCAGTCCAAGCTCGGGTCGAAGATGTCGGCGGCTGTGATTGTGAGCAGGCCCTCGGCCTGGTCTACCTGTTTGCGGGCGCAGACGGCGTAGATCGGGCTGCGGGCGACCCTGGGGAGGAGGCTTGCCTTCTGCTCCAGGTCCGCTCGCAATGCCTGGCCGTTTGCCCGCGGGGACCACTTCGCCTCGCCGAGCAGCACGGCCTCTCTGCTTCTTCCGGCCAGAGCCACGGCGTCGATCTCCGCCGGAGGCGAGTCTTGCCACCAGCGACCGATGTCGACGATTTCCGCTCCGAGGTCGCCACTCGCCGCGAGCCGTACGAGGTGCTCGCGGAAAGCCGACTCCCAGCGGCCGCCCATATGGTCGTTCAGTTGCTCGCTCAGGACGGGCAGGATCTGTTTGCCGAGTCCGCGGCCTATCGCTGAGCGATGCCGGTCAAGCAGGCCGAGCCAGAAGGCAAGGAAGTTGTCGGCGATGCGGTAGATGCGGCGCCTCGTGCGGGCGGGGTTCTCCGTCACGGGGACCATCCGTTCGACCAGGCGCAGCTCGACAAGTCGGTCCAGCACCCGGGTCGGCTCTGCTCCGACCGCCTGGACGATCTCGTTGTGGCGGGTGCGTCCCGAAGCGATCGCTCGCAGCACCAGACCGCCGAGGTCGCCCAGATCACCCTCGGTTGCGAGCACGAGCCGTCCCTCGTCGAGCAGGCGACCGCCGGGAGTGCAGGCAAGGCGCAGGAGGTTCTGCTTGAGGCTCTGCCGCGCGTCCCACCATTCCAGGTAGAGCGGCACCCCGCCGACGATCCCCCACACCAGGGCCTGGTCGCTCGGGGACATGCCCTTAAGGAGCGCCGCGGCCTCGTGCGGGCGGAACGGATGGACCAGGAGCGTCAGGTCGAAGCGCCCGTAGAGAGGCGCTCGCTCCTCCTGGATCGCCTCCATGGTCCGCACGGCGGAGCCGCAGAGGAGGATCCTCAGCTTGGTGCCCGCGCGCGCCCGGTCCCAGAAGGCACGCAGCACCCCCGGCAGCTCAGGGCTGACCTTGACCAGATCGGGGAACTCGTCGACGACGAGCAGCAGGCGCTCCCTGGTCGCCGCCGCCGCGAGCGAGTCGAGTGCGTCGTCCCAGCTCGCGAACGGACGGGCCGCGAGATCGCGCGCGCCCAACTTGACCACCTGGCCGGCTGCCTCGCTGAGCAGTGCCAGCTCGTCCCCCGCGGGTCGCCCGGCGCCGGTATGGAAGACCGCGCGCTTACCGCGGGCGAACTCCTCGAGCAGGGAGGTCTTACCGACCCGCCGCCGCCCCCACACGAGCCCCAGCGCCGAGCCCGGTTGCTCCCACCAGGCGCCCAAAGCGCCAAGCTCCTTCCTGCGATTGACAAACATGCGCAGAGCTTACCGACATCCAAGGTAACTTACATCGGATGTAAGTTACATTGACGGTCTGTATTGGCTAGCCCGCGTGGCGCAGACAACAAGCTTACACTTGGGAGCATGGCTAGATGGCCCCGATACCGGTTCCGAACCTGGGCACGGGAGCACCTACCCCGCCCGCTCGGATATCTGTTCCCGCCCGGCGACAAGGACTGCGGCCGCCACGAGTGGTTCCGCAACGACGAGCACACCGACATCTGTTGGCACTGCACCGTCGGGGAACGCGAGCACGTTCCGGCCAGAATCGACCAGACCGGCGAGCTCTGGCAAGAGCTGAACCACGCGGCCCACGCAGGGAGCCAGTCGGCCCGGCAGATCGTCGAGCGGATGATCTCCGAGGACAAGGAAGCGCAGCATCTTGAGGTGAAGTGAGCGAGCAACTTCCATTGACGACCTTGGGAACAGCGGAGCATCGTGCCCAGGGAACCCACTCTGTAACGGTAACGGAGGCTACATAGTCGTCTTTGAGTTTACCTCGTACCGATGTTCGGTAAGAGTAGATCGCAGATAATCATCATCAATGAGTCGCAAAATATGCCAACGCCCAGCAGGGCGAGGATCGAAAACGAGGCTGGTCCCGTCTGCCGTGATTTCGACATTCAGGTGGAACTCGTTAATGATCGGCAGCAGTTTGCCGACTGACAGCGAAGTAAAGTAGTCGCGTTTACTAACCTCAATTAGCTTGTCGGCCATCGTGGTTTGGGAGCAACAGGCTGCCTTGAACTCGTCGAAGTTGTCGATTGGAATGACCTCCTGCAAGGCATCCGCCGCATCGCCAGCTTCTCGTTGAATTCGCTCTAGCAGGTCAAAGATAGAGCGATAGTTTCGCTTGTTGATAATGAATACAGTGCCTTTGAAGACGAAGCAATCGATTTGCTCGCCAAATAGAAAGATTTTCTCCCCTACCTTTGAATACATTCCGTTTCGAAAGACAAGCGCAGCCCCGGGCTTCCGCTCGAGCTCGTTTGCGGCGGTAAACACACGGAAAAAATAGGCCCTCTCGCCTGCCTGATTCGTGAGGATTACGACCGAGTATCGGAGGCTCTTCACTATTTCGGCGTCGGAGGGCGAGAAAGCCTCAAGGGACGCCAGATTGCCTAGCGGCTCCAGGGCGAGCTTGACTGGCTCAGTTGCGTCAAGTTCCTGGTGCTCGACCTCGTGCTTCTCGGGCTTGTAAAGAAGATCTAGACGACGAAGGTTCCAGCGCGGCGAAGGCTTCACTACGGATTTGACTACAGCCTTCCTAAAGAAGGCTTCCACCTCGTCGGCAAGATTGAGGGTTAGGAAGTCGGGGGCGAGACCGTCCGTATCTGCCGAAGAAGCAACGACTACCTCCACCGCAACGTCGGGGGTTACGAATGTCGCTAGCTCGTCGAGCGTCTCACGCGGCGGCATCCTTCAAATCTAACGTAACTCCCTGCTGGGATGGGTCGAAGCTGGTCGCCGGGCCTAGGGTTACTTCGCGTCAGTACGAAATAAACCTGATTGTCTGGATCTGTGATGTCATATGTGTGGTAGCCGAGCAGGCTGAGAACGGGGTTGACGAACAAGGCGTGTGAGGTGACCGAGATAATCCCGAGAATCGACATGAATACGACAAAGCTGATCAGGTCTTCTGGGTCAGTCAGGTCAAGAGCTAGAAAGGGAATGAGATACGTTGCGACGTAGGCGAGCGTCTCGGCATCGCGTGGTTGGATGCGGGAAACGGTCAAGACGGGTCCCCGGAAGGTGCCAGCAACGAGAACGACGATGAGCAGCCCTGTAATTGCAGCGACAGAGAGCGCGGCAAGTGAAAGCCAGAGCGGCTCGCAGGATCTGCTTCGCCAGGCCAACAGCCCAAACAATGGCGCATATGAGGAGAGAAAGAGGAGAATTCGAAACGGCAGGCGAGGCATCGCCTGAGACTAAAGCGAATCTGCGCGAGGCTGAGCTACGGCGAGACTAGCTTCGGGCTGCGCCAGGGCTGAGCCAGGCGGTTCGCCAGGTCGTCGCCCAGGCCCTCGATCGGGACCCGGGTCTGCTCCAGGGAGTCGCGGTCGCGGAGGGTGACGGTGTCGTCTTCCATCGTCTGGTGGTCGACGGTGATGCCCCAGGGGGTGCCGATCTCGTCCTGGCGGCGGTAGCGCTTGCCGATCGAGCCGCCCTCGTCGAACTCGGTCGGCATGCGGGTGCGCAGCTCGGCGAAGATCTCGCGGGCCTTCTCCGGCAGGCCGTCCTTGGAGACCAGGGGCAGGACCGCGGCCTTGACCGGGGCGAGGCGGGGGTGCAGGCGCAGGACGGTGCGCTGACGGCCCTCCACTTCCTCGACGTCGTAGGCGTCGACCAGGAAGGCGAGGGTGGCGCGGTCCGCGCCCGCCGCGGGCTCGATCACGTGTGGGACGTAGCGGTCTTTGGTCTGCTGGTCGAAGTACTCGAGCTTCTCGCCGCTGTACTCGGCGTGCTGGGTGAGGTCGAAGTTGCCGCGGTTGGCGATCCCCTCCAGCTCCGACCAGCCGATCGGGAAGAGGTACTCGACGTCGCTGGTGCCCGAGGAGTAGTGGGAGAGCTCGTCGGCGTCGTGCGGGCGTACGCGGAGGAACTCGGGGCGGATGCCGAGCTCGGTGTACCAGCGCTCGCGCTCGGAGATCCAGGTCCGGTACCACCGCTCCGCCTCGGCCGGCGGCACGAAGAACTCCATCTCCATCTGCTCGAACTCCCGCGTGCGGAAGATGAAGTTGCCGGGCGTGATCTCGTTGCGGAAGGACTTGCCGATCTGGGCGATGCCGAAGGGCGGCTTCTTGCGCGCGAAGGCCATCACGTTCTTGAAGTTGATGAAGATGCCCTGCGCCGTCTCGGGCCGCAGGTAGACCTCCGAGCCCTCGCCCGCCACCGGGCCGACGTGGGTCTCGAACATCAGGTTGAACTGGCGCGGCTCCGACAGCTCACCACCGCACTCCGGGCAGCGCAGCTCGGCGCTCGGGTCCCCGCCCTCGGCCTCGACCGCCTCGCGCAGGTGGTCCTCCCGCCAGCGCTTCTTGCACTTGCCCAGGCACTGCACGAGCGGGTCGGTGAAGCCCGCCAGGTGGCCCGACGCCTCCCAGACCCGCGGGTGCTGGAGGATCGCCGAGTCGAGGGCGACGATGTCGTCGCGCTCCTGCAGCATCGCCCGCCACCACTCGGCCTTGACGTTGTTCTTCAGCAGCACCCCGTAGTGGCCGTAGTCGTAGGTCGAGCCGAGCCCGCCGTAGATCTCCGATGACGGGAAGACGAAGCCGCGCCGCTTGCAGAGAGCGACGATCTCCTCCATCGAGACATCGGTCGGACGCGTCCCCTGCTCGGCGGTTCCCATGCCTGAACCGTATCGGCTGCGATAATCCCGCATCCCGTGCCCATTTACGAGTACAAGTGCGACAACGGCCACGTCTTCGACGTGATCCAGCGGATGAGCGACGATCCGCTCACCGAGTGTCAGGAGTGCGGCGCCCCTGCGGTGCGCGTCCTGCACCCCGTCGCCGTCCACTTCAAGGGCTCCGGCTTCTACAACACCGACTACGGCAAGAAGAAGAAGGGCGGGACCAACGGTGGCTCCTCCGGCGAGGGCTCGGGCGACTCGAAGCCCGCCGACTCGAAGCCGAGCGACTCGAAGTCCTCGAGCGACTCGAAGCCCAAGGCGTCTGCCACAACCGACTGACCGGTGGAACGGACCCTGCACGGAGAGCCGGCGCGGTTCGAGCGCGGCTTCCAGCGCGTCGGCGAGGGAACCTGGGTCTGGCTGCAGCCCAACGGCGGCCTCGGCGAGTCCAACGCCGGGCTGATCGCCTCCGGCGAGCACGTCCTGCTGGTCGACACCCTCTGGGACCTGGCGCTCACCCGGCGGATGCTCACCGAGGCGCGAGCGCTCGTCGACGCCGCTCCCGAGACCGTCTTCAACACGCACTCCGACGGCGACCACGTCTGGGGCAACCAGCTGCTCGCCGGGGCGCGGATCGTCTCGACCGCGACCGCGAGGGACCTGATGGCCCTCGACACGCCAGGCGACCTGCGCCGTCTCAAGCACCTCGGCCGGGTGCTGCGGCCGCTCGGCCGCGAGATGGCGCCCTTCGACTGGAGCGAGGTCGAGCTGACGCTGCCTGACGAGACCTTTGAGGGCGAGCTGAGCGTCTCGGTCGGCGACCGCGAGGTGCGGCTGATCGAGGTCGGCCCGGCCCATACAGCCGGCGACGCGGTCGCCTGGGTGCCCGACGTCGCGGTCTGCTTCGCCGCCGACGTCCTCTTCATCGGCTGCACGCCGATCACCTGGGCCGGGCCGATCGCGGCCTGGCTGGCGGCGATCGAGCGCATCTCCTCGCTCGGCGCCACCACCTTCGTCCCCGGCCACGGCCCGGTCTGCGACCAGGCCGCGGTCGACCTGATGCGCGAGTACCTCGAGTGGGTCGGGGTGGAGGGCGGAAGCCAGCTCGAGCGGGGCATCTCGCCGGCCAAGGCCGCGCGGGCGATGCTGCTCAGCAGAGAGTTCGAGTCGCTTCCCTGGGCGGGTTGGGACGACCCGGCCCGCCTCGTCGTCACGCTCAGCACCGAGCGCTTCCGCCGCGAAGGCGGCCAGGGGCACCAGGGTGGCTTTGGCAGGACGAGGGCGATCCTGCAGATGCAGCGGCTCAAGGCCGAGCTCGAGCGCCGGGCCGGAGGCCGCAGGTGAGCGACCGAGACGGCACGGCCGCCGCTCCCCGCTGGCACCAGCTGCCCGACCGCACCGAGGACCCGCGGATACGCCGCTCCCGCCTGCACCGCGGCGCGATCGCGCTCGCGAGGCGCCTCACGAGGGGCCGGAGCTACCAGTTCATGCGCGTGGTCTCGATCGACCGGCGGCTGTTCCGCCCCTTCCTCGCCTTCAACATGCGGCTGATGCCGCTCGGCAAGCTCGACCGGCGCGACACCGAGGCCCTGATCCTGCGCACCGCCTGGCTCTGCGGCTCCCGTTACGAGTGGACCCAGCACGAGGCGATCGGCCGCCGCGCCGGCCTCTCGGCGGAGCAGATCGAGGCGATCGCCTCGGACCCGCAGAGCGAGCTGCTCGGCGAGCGGACGCGGCTGCTCCTTCCCATCGTCCCCGAGCTGCTCGAGAACCACGCCCTGAGCGAGCAGACCTACGAAACGCTCTCCCCGCGCTTCACCCCGGCCGAGATCCTCGAGGCGGTGATGCTGGTCGGCAACTACGCGATGCTCGCCGGCGCCCTAAACACCTTCGGAGTACAGCTGGAGGAGGCGTGGGGAGAGAAGGACTGAGTCGTGTGGGCTGCACGGGGGCGACGGGTGACCCTCCCCAAGACACTCAAGCGAGGCTCCCGCCGAGCGTCTTGGGGAGGGTCACCCGTCGCCCCTACCCCCCAAGCAACCGCTCAACAGCCCGCTGCCGCGTCTCCTCCGGCACTTCGACGCTCCCTTCGGGCCCTTCGGGGTCGCAGCCTGAGTTGACGCCCGCGCAGAGAACGTCTGCCGGGGCGCTGCCGCCGATCGCGGCCGCCAGGACCAGCTGCGGCATCGTCAGGAAGCCCATGTCGCTGACGAAGGCCTTCGGCGCGTCCCAGCCGATGATCGGGCCCTTGACGAAGTTGTAGGGGATGCGCAGGGGGTCGGTGAGCCGTCCCTTGATCCCGTTGATGACCTCCTGCTGGGCCTGCTCGCGGTCGAAGTCGCTGTAGCCGATCGAGTAGTAGCTGCGGCCCGGCCCCGGGCATTCGCTCGGCTTGCGCACCCGTGCGTAGGCGAGCGCCTTTTCGCCGTTGAGCGTGCTCTCGCCCTTGGGTAGTCGCAGGCTGACGCCGCCCTGGCCGCCGCCGGCGCCGCCGGAGATGTCGGCGCAGAGCTTGTGCTTGAGGTTCACCTCGACCCCGCCGACCGCGTCGATCAGGTCTTCGAAGCCGGTGAAGTCGACGATCGCGACGTGGTCGACCTCGAGGTCGAGGAACCCTTCGACCGCTTCGATCTGCGCGGCGGCGCCGCCGAACGCGTAAGCCGCGTTGATTTTCTGCGGGCTCTGGCCGGGGATCTCGGCGTAGGAGTCGCGCGGGATCGAGAGTTTGCGGAAGGCTCCGCCGCCGGCGCGGATCAGCATCAGGGTGTCGGCGCGGAATTCGCCCACCGAGCAGGGGTCGTGCGGCGCGTCGCCGTGGGACTGCTGTTCGAAGCACTCCTCCGAGGGCGCGGCCCCCGGCTCCTGGGTGTCGGGCGGGCGGGCGTCGGTACCGATCACGAGGATCGTCTGCGCGCTCGGCAGCAGCATCGGGTTGCCGTGCAGGGCGTCCTTCGCTTCACCGGAGAGCTTGAAGGACTGCAGCTGGGCCGAGACGGCGAAGGCGAGGAAGCTGAGGCAGATCCAGCCCAGCGCCGCCACCCCGACCCACTTGAGCACGCGCCTGCCCGACCAGCGGCGGGGGGCCTCGGGACGGTCGGGTCGCTCCGGCCGGTCGCGCTTCCTGCGCCGCCACGGCTTCGGCGCGCGCGGCGTCCGCTCTCTGAGGCCTGAGAGGTCTGGGGACCGCAGCCTCGACAGAAGGCCTTTCCGGGACCGGTAGACCTTGTACTCGGGCGGCCCGGAGGGCTGCTGCTCGCCATTGTCGGCCATGAAAGACTGCGGGAATCATGCCTATGCTCCCGGTCGCCCGCCTCCAGCCCCACCGAAAGCTCGCGTGAGTGCAGGGGAAATCATCGGCGTCGACCTTGGCGGGACGAAGATGCTGCTCGGCGTCCTCGACCCCGAATCCAACGTCCTCTGGGAGAGCCGCGAGGCCTCGACCGGGCAGACCGAGGAGGAGCTGGTCGACCTGCTCGTGCGCGAGGTGAACGAGGCGCGCGCCGCCCACCCGGGCGCTGCCGCGGTCGGCCTCGGCATCCCGGCGACGATCGATCACGGCAGGGGCGTCGCGATCTACGCCGTCAACCTGCCGCTCGACGACGTGCCGATCCGCGACCTTCTCGCCGAGCGGACCGGGCTGCCGGTCTTCGTCGACAACGATGCCAACGTCGCCGCCCTCGCCGAGCACCTCTACGGCGCGGCGAAGGGCACAGAGAACGCGGTGATGCTGACGATCGGCACCGGGATCGGCGGCGGCCTGATCCTCGGCGGCGAGATCTACCGCGGCTCGACCGGGGCGGGCGCCGAGCTCGGCCACACGGTTATCGCGATGGACGGGCCGGAGTGCCAGGGCAACTGTCCGGGGCGGGGGTGCGTTGAGACGTTGGCCTCGGGCACGGCGATCGGTCGCGAGGGCCTGGCCGCCGCCGAACGCGAGCCCGATTCCGTCCTCGGCAGGATGCTCGCGGACGGCGAGCCGGTCGACGGCAGGGCGGTGACCGAGGCGGCCCTGAGCGGCGACCCCGCCGCCCGCGCCGTCTTCGACCTGGTCGGCCGCCGGCTCGGCGTCGCCATGACCAGCTTCGCCAACATCTTCGAGCCCGAGGCGATCGTGGTCGGCGGTGGCGTGATCGCCGCCGGTGACCTGCTGCTCGACCCCGCCCGGAGCGAGCTGGAAGCGCGGGCGCTGCCGCCGATGAATCGCACGCCCGTCCTCGCCGCCGAGCTGGGCAGCGACGCCGGCATGATCGGCGCCGCCGCGATGGCGCGGATCGAGCTGGGGGAATCGGCGGGGGGCGGGAGCTGATGCCCGGCCACCTGATCGTCTGCCCGACCCCGATCGGCAACCTCGACGACGTCACCCCCCGCGTCCGCGACGCGCTCGTCAGCGCCGACTGGATCGCCTGCGAGGACACCCGCCGCACCGGCGGGCTGCTCGACAAGCTCGGGATCCGCCCGGCGCCGCCGCTGGTCTCCAACCACGAGGGCAACGAAGCCGCCCGCGCGACCGAGCTGGCGCAGCGGATCGAGCGCGGCGACACGGTCGTCCTCGTCTCCGACGCCGGCATGCCGGCGATCTCCGACCCCGGCTTCCGGCTGATCCGCCGCTGCATCGAACGCGCCCTCGACGTGACCGTGCTTCCCGGGCCCTCGGTCGTCCCGGTCGCCCTCGTCGCCTCCGGCTTGCCGACCGACCGCTGGCGCTTCGAGGGCTTCCTGCCCAAGCGATCCGGCGAGATGGAGCGGGTGCTGCGCTCGGCCGAGACCGTCGTCGCCTTCGAGTCGCCGCGACGGGTGGGGGAGTCGCTGGCGGCGCTGGCGGCGATCGCGCCCGACCGCCCCGCCGCCGTCTGCCGCGAGATGACCAAGATGCACGAGGAGGTCGCCCGCGGCTCGCTGGCCGAACTGGCCCGCCGCTTCCGCGGCGACGTCAAGGGCGAGATCGTGCTGGTGATCGGGCCGGCCGCCTCCGAGGAGCACGATCACGACATCAGCTTCGCCGTCGACGCGCTGCGCCACCTGGTCCAGTCGGGAGCCAGGCCGCGCGCCGCCGCCAGCGTCGTCGCCGCCCTGACCGGGACCCGCGCCAACGACCTCTATCGCGCTCTAACGGGTCGCGAGCCCCGCCAGTGAGCGTCGACTAGCCTGGCCCGCGGCATGACCTACTACGTCACCACCCCGATCTACTACGTCAACGCCGAGCCGCACCTCGGCCACGCGTACTCGACGATGGCGGCCGACGTGCTCGCCCGCCACATGCGCCAGCGCGGCGAGGACGTCTTCTTCCTCACCGGCACCGACGAGCACGGCGAGCCGATCGAGACCGCGGCCGAGCGCGAGGGGATCTCGCCGCAGGAGCTGGCCGACCGCAACGCGGCGAAGTTCGAAGCGCTGATGCCGATCATCGACGCCACCAACGACTTCTTCATCCGCACCTCCGACCCGCGCCACAAGGAGAAGGTCGCCGAGATCATGCAGCGCGTCTACGACAACGGCTGGGTGACCAAGGGCACCTACGAGGGCTGGTACTGCCCGCGCTGCGCCGACTTCAAGACCGAGCGCGAGCTCGGGCCCGGGCAGACCTGCGCGATCCACGAGATCCCGCTCGAGCGCGATCCGCGAGGAGAACTGGTTCTTTCGCCTCTCCGCCTTCCAGGCCCAGCTCGAAGGCCTCTACGAGGAACGCCCCGACTTCGTCGTCCCCGACTTCCGCCGCAACGAGGCGGTCTCGTTCATCAAGGGAGGGCTGGAGGACGTCTCGCTCTCGCGGCCGACGCTGAAGTGGGGGCTGCCATTGCCCTGGGACCCCGACCAGCGCATGTACGTCTGGTTCGACGCACTGCTCAACTACGTGACGGCGCTCGGCTTCGCCCGCGAGGGAGAGGATCTGACCGAGCGCTACTGGCCCGCCACCCTGCACGTGCTGGCGAAGGACATCCTCAAGTTCCACGCGGTGATCTGGCCCGCCCTCTGCATGGCCGCCGACCTCGAGCCGCCCCGGCGGATGACGATCCACGGCTACCTGCTGATGGGCGAGAAGAAGATGTCGAAGTCGCTCGGCAACGTGCTCGACCCCTTCGAGGCGATCGAGCGCTTCGGCGCCGACGCGCTGCGCTTCTACTGCTTCCGCGAGGTCAGCTTCGGCCAGGACGGCTCGATCTCGACCGCCGGCTTCGAGGCCCGCTACGAGACCGAGCTGGCCAACGACTTCGGCAACCTGGCCAGCCGCGTCCTGGCGATGGTCGAGCGCTACCGAGCCGGGGTCGTCCCGGTAGCGGCGGTCGACGCGGTCCTCGCCGAGGACTTCGAAGGCGCGGTGCCGCGCTTCTGCGAGCTGCTCGACCGGGCCGAGCTGACCCAGGCGCTGGAGGTGGCCTGGACGCTGGTCCGTCGCCTCAACCGCTACGTCGAGGAGACCCAGCCGTGGGTGCTGGCCAAGGACGAGGCCGACCCCGAGCGCCTCGACGAGGTCCTCTACAACCTTTGCGAGGGCCTGCGTGTGACGACCCTGCTGCTCGTCCCGTACCTGCCGCGGACGAGCGAGCAGCTGCTCTCGACGCTCGGCGAGGAGTCGCGGGAGCTAGCCGAGTTGGGTTCTCGTCCCGGCGGTCAGAGCGTGGAGCGCATCCCAGCTCTTTTTCCCAAGATCGAGGCGCCGGCTTAGGGCCGATCTCAGCAGGTCTCCACTTAACTTTTTTGGTGGGTCGGCTGGAGCCTTTCGAGGGCGGGGCTGGCAAAAAAGTACAAGACGTTCCGACCTACTGAGATCGGCCCTCGGTCAGCGAGTCTGGGCCGAGTTGGGCGGGAGTGGTGTAGCCGCATAGGGCGAGGGTGAGGTCGAGCTCGGCGAGGACCATCTTGAGGACGGTTTCGACGCCCTGTTGGCCCTCTAGGGCCAGGCCCCAGATGTAGGGGCGGCCGAGGCAGACGGCGTCGGCGCCTAGGGCGAGGGCCTTTATTGCGTCGGCGCCGCTGCGGATTCCGCTGTCGAAGAGGATTGTGAGGTCGTCGCCGTCTGCTTGCGGCGATTGCCGGGAGGGCGTCGAGCGAGGCGATTGCGCCGTCGACCTGGCGGCCGCCGTGGTTGGAGACGACGATGCCGTCGATGCCGCGCGCCACCGCCTCGCGGGCGTCGTCGGGGTGCTGGATGCCCTTGATGACGATCGGCAGCGAGGTCTGCTCGCGCAGCCAGGCGAGGTCGTCCCAGCTGAGCGCCGGGTTCGCCTGCACGCCGAGGAAGTGGCCGGTCGCCACGCCGACGTCCTCCTCGGGCGTCTTCTCCAGGGCGGCGCGGAAGACCGGGTCCTGGAAGTAGTTGGCGACGCCCACCCCGTTCAGGAACGGCAGCCAGGCCTGCTGCAGGTCGCGCGGCTTCCAGCCGGGGACGAAGGTGTCGACGGTGAGCACGATCGCGCCGTAGCCGGCGGCCTCGGCGCGGCTGACGAAGCTGGCGGCGAGGGCTCTGTCGTTGGGCCAGTAGAGCTGGAACCAGCGCGGTCCCTCGCCTCCCGCCTCGGCGATCTCCTCCAGCGTGAAGGCGGAGGCGGTGCTGGCGATCATCGGCACCCCGATCGCCGCCGCGGCCCGGGCGGTCGCCAGCTCGCCGTCGGGGTGGACGCCTTCTGCACCCCGATCGGCGCCAGCATCAGCGGCGCCGGCATCGCCGTGCCGAGGACGGTTGTGGAGAGGTCGCGCTCGGCGACGTCGCGCAGCATCCGCGGCACGATGCGCCGCCGCCGGAACGCCTCGCGGTTGGCGTCCATCGTGTCCCTCGCTGCCGGCTCCCGCGTAGACGTAGTTGGCGGCCTGCCCGTCCATCGCCTCCGCGGCACGCCGCTTCAGCTCTTCGACCGAGACCGGGATCGACGGGGTCTCGCCCCCGAGACCGCGCGCGTAGATCTCGCGGTAGTAGTCGGCGAAGTCCGCCATGCGCGGGAAGGCTATCCGTGCGCGGCAACGAACCATTCTCGGAGATTTGTTGAGTATTCAGCAATCAAGGAGCGAATTACCCAGTTTTAAGTATGACTCTGTAGATCAAACGCTTGCCCGGGTTGCCCCGCCGGCCCGACGAGAGGAGGTTTTCCCCATGAGCGAAACCGCTGCATTCCACGGACTTGGCATCCTTCGATCGCGGTCCTTCTGGGCCGCCCTGCTCGTATCCTCGACCCTGCTATTCGCCGGCCTCTGCGAATCCGCTG
This sequence comes from uncultured Solirubrobacterales bacterium, assembly GCA_963801245.1. GTDB lineage: Bacteria > Actinomycetota > Thermoleophilia > Solirubrobacterales > 70-9 > VRUE01. Next base: position 557,164 of record CAWDEA010000002.1, on the reverse strand, counting down.
CGGCCAAGCGCCATCCGCTGGTGGGTGGAGACGGCAAGATCCACGCCTGCTACCGGGTGAAGGGCAAGCCGAAGGGCAATCTTCGAGTGGTGCGCAGTCACAAAGTGCGCTGTCGCCGGGGCGAGCGCAAAGTTGCCTGGGCGGTTGCCACGGTGCCCGGTCCGGCCGGTGCCGATGGAGCGCAGGGCACGGTTGGCTCCCAGGGTGCCGCCGGGGACGCCGGAGCGCAGTCGGCGGTGACCACGAAACTGACCGAACAGGTCGACTCGCTCTCCACCCGGGTCGACGGCCTCGAAGCGACGCTGGCCGGTGTCACAAACACCGACCTGCTCGCCGCGATCGACTCCCTACCCGCGATCGACTCGCTCTGCGAACAGAGCGAAGACCTGACCGAACAGGTGAACCTGCTCGCCGGCGCGGTCGAAGGGCTCGGCCTCAACAGCGCGCTCACGATCCTCGGCGGGCTGATCGAAATCCCACCGCTGCCGGCAGCGCTCGAACCGTTCAGCTGCCCGACCTCGTAAGAGGGAGCGCCCGCGACTGCCGCGCCTCGCGCAGGCGCGGCAGTCCGAAGTGGCGCTCGAGGGCGGCGAGCAGCGAGTAGTGGTCGAACGCGCCGGGCAGGTCGCCTCGGGGTCTGCCAGGTCCAGCGACGATCGTCACCACGTGCCCTCCTCCGCGACTCGCCCGGGCGCAGCAGCCGGCGTCGCTGGTGCCCTCGTCGAAGGTGACGATCAGCACCCCGCCGTTCCCGAGCCCCCGCGTGATCCTGGGCACGATGCGGGAGAGGTGGCGGTCGGCGGTCGCGAGGGGGCAGTCGTGGCCGTCGTCGCACAGGTCGGGGGTGAGCCAGCCGAACGCGGGCAGGGCGCTCCGCCGCAGGTCGGCGTCGAGGCGGGAGGCGGGAACGACCTCCTTGCAGCGATCCGGGACCGAGGCGATCGAGGGGAAGTACATGAACGGGTTGTGCCGTTTGACGTAGTCGCCAGATTCGGCGCCGCGGAAGCAGGGGCGTGGCATGTCGCCCATGTAGGCACGCCAGGGGATGCCGGCCCCCGACAGCTGCAGGGCGAGGCTCGAGCCCTGCGCGGCGCAGTCCGTGCAGTTGTCGGAGATTCCGAAGGTGGAACCTCCGAGCAGCGCCAGGTAATTCGGCAGGGAGGGGTGGGCGACGGCGTGGTAGCCGGATGCCAGCGCCGCCCGCCGGGCGAGGCCGTTGAGGAAGGGGGCTTCGGGATTGCCGATGACCTGGTCGTACTCGCGGTTCTCGAGCACGACCACGAAGACGCGCGCGCTCTCCGGCGGGCTGGAGCCCGAGCCGGTGGCGACGGGAGGCAGGAGCAGAAGCGACGCGAGCAGCGCGAGCGGGGCGAGGCACGGCCGGATCGCCATCCGCCGAGGATAGGCTGAACGCCACAGTGATCGACTCACACACCCATCTCTTCCTCTGCGAGCGGCCCGAGGCCGAGCTCGTCGCGGCGGCACAGGCGGCGGGGGTCGAGCGGATGCTCAACGTCGGGCTGAACGGCGAGACCAACCGGCAGGCGATCGCCGCCGCCGAGCGCCACGCGGGCGTCTTCGCGACCGTCGGCTGTCACCCGACCGAGGCCGCCGGCTTCGACGACGCGCGCGCCGGGGAGATCGCCCGGCTCGCGGCCGAGAGCGAGAAGGTGCGGGCGATCGGCGAGACCGGGATCGACTATTACCGCGAGTCCGCGAGCCGCGCCGACCAGCGGCGCTCCTTCGAGGCCCAGATCGATATCGCCCGCGATCGCGGGCTGCCGGTCGTGATCCACGCTCGCGACCCCGACGGCGAGACCGGCGCCGTCGACGACGTCTTCTCGATCCTCGACCAGCGCGGCGACGGCGTCGCGGTGATCCTGCACTGCTTCCTCGCTCCCTGGCGGGTGCAGGACGCGATCGACCGCGGCTGGTACTGCTCCTTCTCGGGGATCGTCACCTTTCCCAGCGCCGGCGAGCTGCGCGAGGCCGCCGCGAAGCTGCCCGACGAGCTCGTCCTGGTCGAGACCGACGCCCCCTACCTGGCGCCGCAGCCGGTGCGCGGCAAGCCCAACGAGCCGGCCCACGTCGTCTCCACGGCGGAGGTCGTCGCCGAGGCCCGCGGCGTCTCCTACGAGGAGCTGGAGCGGACCGTGGAGGCCAACGCCCGGACGCTCTTCGGCTGGTAGCCCCAGGTGGTCAGGCTAGGTCAGAACTTCCTCTCCGATCCCAACCTGCTCGACGCGATCGTGCGCGACGCCGAGCTGGGCCCGGGAGATGTCGTGCTCGAGGTCGGCGCCGGGGAAGGCGTGCTGACCGAGCGGCTCGCCGCCGCCGCGGCCCACGTCCACTCGGTCGAGATCGACCGGCGCTTGGAGCCGGCGCTGGCCTCGCTCGCTGCCCGGCCCAACGTCGACCTGCACTGGGGCGATGCGCTCGAGCTGGATCTCGCCGGGCTCGATCCCGCCCCGACCGCCGTCGTCGCCAACCTTCCCTACGCGGTGGCCACGCCGGTGATCCTGCGCACGGTCGCCGAGCTGCCCTCGGTGCGGCGCTGGACGGTGATGGTGCAGCGCGAGATCGCCGACCGTCTGCGCGCGGCGCCCGGCAGCCGCACCTACGGCTCGCCGAGCGCGACCGTCCAGCTCGCCTGCGAGGTGAAGCTGCTGCGCAAGGTCGACCCGGCGGTCTTCCGGCCGCGGCCGCGGGTCGAGTCGGCGATCCTCGGCCTGCGCCGCACCGGGCCGGGCGCCGACGCGGCCACCCGGGAGCTGATCCGCGCCGCCTTCGCCCACCGCCGCAAGTCGCTCGCCCGCTCGGTCGAGCACGTCCGGCCCGGCACCCTGGGCCCGGTGCGCGCCAGGCTGCGCGGAGCTCGGCCTGCCCGAGGACAGCCGCGCCGAGCAGCTCTCCCCGGAGGAGTTCCGAGCGCTGGCCACGGGCCTGTCCCGGTAGGGGTGGAACGTCTTGTACTTTTTCGCCAACCCCGCTCGCGCCAGACCACTTCCGCTCCACCGAAAAAGTTAAGTGGAACCCCTACCGGGACAGGCCCGCTTGCAACTCTCTGCCCCCGCCAAGCTCAACCTCTGCCTCTATCTCGGCCCGCGGCGCGAGGACGGTCTGCACGAGCTCTGCTCGCTCTTCGAGCCGCTGGCGCTCGGCGACCGCATCGTCGTTCGTGAGGCCGAGCGCGACGCGGTCGCCTGCCCGGGGGTCGAGGGCGAGAACCTGGCGGCGCGAGCGCTGGCGGCGCTGCGCGAGCGCGGTTGGGGGCACCCGCCGCTGCGGATCGAGATCGAGAAGCGGATCCCTGTCGCGGCCGGCCTCGGCGGCGGCAGCGCCGACGCCGCGGCGGTATTGCGGCTGGCGGCCGGGGAGGTCGCCGACCTGGAGGAGATCGCCGCGGAGCTGGGCGCCGACGTGCCCTCCCAGCTCGTCCCCGCGCTGGCGCTCGTGCGTGGCGCGGGGGAGAGGATCGAGCGCCTCCCCGACCCCGCGCCGCACGCCGTCGTCCTGCTCCCCGACGGTGGTGGCCTCGGCACCGCCGAGGTCTTCGCCGAGGCCGACCGGCTTGGCCTCGGCCGCGCGCCGGATGAGCTCGACGCGCTGGCCGACCGCCTGCGCGAGGCGGCCGGCGCCGGCCGCTCGCCGCTCTCCTACCCCGAGCTGCTCGTCAACGACCTCGAGCCCGCCGCCCGCTCGCTGCGCCCCGCAATCGGCGACGCTCTCGACGCCCTGCGCGCGGCCGGGGCACCCCACGCGCTGCTCACCGGCTCGGGCCCGACCGCGTTCGGCCTCTTCGAGAGCCTCGCCGCGGCCCGCGCCGCGGCGGCGAGGCTCGACCGTCCCGACGCCATCGTCTGCGAGGCGGGAAGCGCGAGGATGACGCCATGAAGATGCCGGGAGAGGGGGGTGGCGAGCGCAAGCGCCGCCTGATCGGCTTGGTCGCCATCGCCGTGGCGGTCGGCTACTTCTTCGTCGGCCGCGAGCTCGGGGACCTCGACCTCCAGGCCCTGCTCGAAGACGTCTCCAACGCGCTGGGCGCCTGGACCTACCTCCTGGTCGGCGTCTTCGCCTTCGCCGAGACCGGCGCCTTCGTCGGCCTCGTCGTCCCCGGCGAGACCGTGATGCTGCTCGGCGGCGCCGTCGCCGGCCAGGGCGCGATCGACGTCTACCTGCTGATCGCGATCGCCTGGTTCGCCGCCTGGCTCGGGGACACCACCAGCTTCTTCGTCGGCCGCCGGCTGGGGCGCGACTTCGTGCTCCGGCACGGGTCGCGAGTCGGGATTAGCCACGAGCGCTTCGAGCAGGTCGAGGACTACTTCTCCCGCCACGGCGGCAAGACGATCTTCATCGGCCGCTGGATCAGCCTCGTGCGGGCCCTGGCGCCCTTCATCGCCGGCAGCTCTGGGATGGGCTACCGCGGCTTCCTCCCCTACAGCATCCTCGGCACCGGGCTCTGGGCCAGCGTCCACATCCTGGTCGGGTACTTCTTCTCGCGCAGCATCGAGAGCGCCGCCCACTATGCGGGCCGGGGGGCCTTCCTCCTGGCGAGCACGATCGTCGTCGTGGTCGGCATCGTCTTCGCCGTCCGCCGCCTCCGGGACGAGCAGAACAGGCGGAGCATCGTCGCCTGGATGGAGCGCCACGCGGCGACCCGCTGGGCCGTCGACCTCTCCCGCCGCTTCCGCCCGCAGCTCCGGTTCCTCTGGGAGCGGGTAACGCCCGGCGGCACCTTCGGACTCGAGTTCACCTCGCTGATGGCGATCCTCGCCGTCTCCGGCTTCGTCCTCGTCGCCTACACCGTGATCGTCGGCGCCGAACCCGGGCCGACCCCCGGCGACACTACCGCGATCGACCTGGTCGAAAGCCTCGACGCCGGCTGGCTGGTCGACATCGCCGAGGTCTTCACCCGCCTCGGCTCCTTCGCCGTCGTCGGCTCGCTGGCCTTCGTCTGCGCCGCGCTGCTCGCCGCGCGCCGCCGCTGGGCCGAGCTCGGCGTCCTGGTCGTCGGCATGGCCTTGGTCTACGCCGGCGTGCACGAGCTCAAGGACCTGGTCGACCGGCCGCGGCCCGAGGGGGGCCTCGTCGGCGTCTCGGGCTCCTCCTTCCCCAGCGCCCACGCCGCCTACTCGACCTTCTACGTCTGGCTGGCGGTGACGATCGTGATGCGACTGAGGCCGGGCATGGCGCGCGGCGCGGCGGTCGTCGCCGGGGGGATCGCGCTGACCGCCCTGGTCGGCCTCTCCCGCGTCTACCTGGGCGTCCACTACCTCAGCGACGTCAACGCCGGCTGGGCTCTCGGGGCCGCCGCGTTCTCGCTCTGCGCGGCCGTGGCGCTGACCATCGCCACGGTGCGCCAGAATGGGCGCCGTGTTGCCGCTGGCGCTGCAGAAGATCGAAAATGAGTACGTGCTGTTCGGCGTGGCGGCGCTCGTCGCGCTCACGGCCTTCGTCGGCCTGATCCTGGTTCCGGCGGTCGGGGCATACGGACGGCTCTGGGAGAAGACCGCCGCCGGCGTGCTCTCCCTCTTCGTGCTCGCGGCCCTGGTCCTGATCGGCGTCGTCCTCGGCCTGGCCGTCGTCTACTACTACAACGACATCTCCAACCTCGTCAACGGCTAGGCCCTCCTCGGGGGTGCTGGGGATAATGGGGCCATGCCAGCGGCCTCGAAAGGGCAGGAAAAGCCCGCAGGCAAGCGGGAAGGCGGGACCCTCGACGCGCTTTCGGACGCGGTCGAGTCCGGCGCCGGCCTGCCTGCCGTGGCGCGCGCGGCGTCGCGGGTGCTGGACGCCAGCGTCGCCCTGATCGACCGCTCCAGCGCGGTCCTGGCGGTTGCCGGGGCCTCGCCAGACCAGGAGCGGAAGCTGCTTGCCGGGGGCGAGGACGTGACGAAAGTGGAGCTGCGGGTCGCCGACAGCGCCGTGGGCGAGCTGCGCTACCGCGCCGTCTCCCCGCCCGAGCCGGCGATCGCGCGCATGGTGACGACGCTGCTGGCGCTGGAGCTGGAGCGCTCGCGCTCGCCGGAGTGGGAGAGCGAGGAGGTGGCCGGCGCCTTCGTCGCCGCCGTGCTCGCCCGCGAGGTGACCGACCGCGGCGACATCGTCGCCCGCGCCGCCGAGCTCGGGGCCGACCTCGAGCCGGGCGCCGGGGTGCTGATCCTGCACGCGACGCCGCGTGCCGCCCAGACCGGCGAGTGGCGCGCCCGGGTGCTGACGCTCGCGCAACGGGCCCTGCGCTCGCTGGCACCGGGCTCGCTGGCGAGCCCGGGCGGCGAGGAGACGGCCGAGATCGCCGTGATCGTCCCCGCCGAGGACGAGGCCCGGGTCGAGCGCGCCGCCGCCGGGCTCGGCCGCGAGCTCCAGGACGGCCTCTCGGGGTTCCACCTGACCATCGGCCACAGCCGCCGCGCGGCGGACCCGGTCGACCTCTACCGCGCCGGCAACGAGGCGCGCCTCGCGGTCAACGTCGGCGAGGCCGAAGGCCGGGCGGTGCTGGCCTTCGAGGAGACCGGCTCCTACCGCCTGCTGCTGCCGGCGATGAGCGAGGACCCGCGCGAGCTCGAGCGCTTCTACGCCGAGACGATCGCGCCGCTCTCCGCCTATGACGAGCAGTACGAGACCGAGCTGGTGGCGACGGTGGAGGCCTACCTCGACAATGACGGCAACGTCGCCGCCACGGCCAAACAGCTCTTCACCCACCGCCACACGATCCGCTACCGCCTGGAGCGCGTGAAGGAGCTCTGCGGCCACGACGTCTCCGCTACCGAGGGCCGCGAGAAGCTGGGCCTCGGCCTGAAAACCATGCGCGTCCTGGGGATCGCCTCGCCGCGGGGACCGGCCCAGGAGCCGGGGTCGGAGGCCGGGAGGGTGCCGAGGTCGGCGGAGGAGTAGCGGGGCGCTTAAGCTTTGGGGCAGTGCACTGGGGAGTGGTGTAGCTGGCAACACTCGACACTTTGGATGTCGCATCCTCGGTTCGAACCCGGGCTCCCCAGCTTTCCAAACCACGTGCTTACTTAATCGGCTGCGAAGCTTTCTGTCTGAGTCAGGTGTCATTCTCTTCCCATGGCGGGAAGGCGTCTGAGTTACACGGAAGAGGAAGCACGGGAGGCGATCGCAGCGTCGAAGTCATGGGCAGAGAGCCTCCGCTATCTCGGTCTATGCCCTACGGGCGGCGCCTGGCGCGTCCTCAAGAAGTACGCGCGGATCTGGGCTATCCCGACCGACCATTTCGACCCCGAAGCACGGCGTTTGGCCAATCTGCGCCAGAGGCGGAGGTCGCTCTCGGAAATGCTGGTCGAGAATTCTCCCTGCGCAAGGAAGGACGTGAAGCGTCGGCTCCTTGCCGAGGGATTGAAGGAGCCGGTATGTGAGATGTGCGGTCAGGATGAGATCTGGCATGGACGGCCGATGTCGATGATCTTGGATCACGTCAACGGCGTCCGGGACGATCACAGGCTCGAGAACCTGCGCATGCTCTGTCCGAACTGTGCCGCAACTCTTGACACGCACTGTGGGCGGAGAAACCGCATCCAGCGAGCCCGGCGCCATTGCCAGCGCTGCGGGATGCTCTTCGTGCCGGGTTACGCGACTCAGCGTTATTGCTCACGCGCGTGCGGAGTTCGCTGGGATCGATCGGCCGTCGATCAACGGCGGCGTGGGCGTCGAGGTGTGCCAACTCCAGAGTCCCGCAAAGCCGAACGACCGCCGTACGAGCAGCTGCTGGAGGAGATCGACGCGACGAGCTATCTGGCGGTCGGCCGCAAGTACGGCGTCTCCGACAACGCGGTGCGCAAGTGGGTGCGGTTCTACGAGCGGCAGGTCGAGCGGGAAGCCGCCGAGAGAGATGAGGCGGTCCGCAGGGTTGATTGCGTCCGGAGCGGCGCCTAGTGTCCTCGGCATGGAGATGAGCGGAGTGCAGATGGACCCGGAGGTTCGCGAGGGGCTGCAACGCAGCTGGAAGGCGCTGATGACGGTCGGCGTGCTGGCGATCCTCGTCGGTTGCGTGGCGATCGTGGTTCCCGCGGTCGCCTCGGTCGCGACGGCGATCTTCATCGGTTGGATCCTGGTGATCGCCGGTGCCTTCCTGGTCGCCGGAGCCTTCATGGCGCACTCGATCGGCAGCGTGATCCTGCGCCTGATCTGGGCGCTGCTGACGGTGGTCGTCGGCCTCTGGCTGATAGTGGAACCGGACAACGGCACGCTCACCCTGACCTTCGTGCTCGGGATCTACTTCCTCTTCATGGGCCTGACCCGGACCGCGGTCGCCTTCGCCGCCCGCGGCCAGGAAGGGGCCGGCCTGGTCGGCCTCAGCGGCGTCGCCGGCCTGCTGATCGGCATCCTCATCCTCGCCAAGTTTCCCAGCAGCGCCGACTGGGCCATCGGCCTCCTGGTAGGCATAGACCTGATCTTCGCCGGCTGGACGCTGACCAGCGTCGCATTGGTCGGCCGGGACCTGGCCAAGAGTTAGCCGAGCAGGAGCTGGCGCAGGGGTCCGGCCATGAGCAGGGTGCCCCTCGCCCCGACAAGTGCCGAGCCAATTGGCTCGGCACTTTGAGTATCCGCCGGTTCGAGGGGCACCCTGCTCATGGCCACCACCGCGAGCTGTCGCATCGGCTGACGCGTTCGCCCAAGCTGGAGACTCAAGCCGATGGACGACCGGCCACCAAGGTTGTAGACGGTTGTCCCGGCACGCGGAGGACGATGGGTGCGGCTTAAAGCTTTCTCGGGACTCCAGCCGGATCGGAGTTGCGTAGGGGCAGGGGTGGGGCACCCTGGAGGCGCGCGGCGTCCTCTTTTCGCCGCGATATCCCACCCGAAAGCCCATCCACCATGACGGCGAAAACCCAGCAAGCGGAAGGGTGCCCCACCCCTGCCCCATCCCCTCTACGATCCACGAGTGGAGTCTCCCCTAGTGCTCGTAATGGCTGCGGGTGAGGGCACTCGTATGCGCTCGTCCCTGCCGAAGATGCTTCATCCCGTCTGCGGCCGGCCGATGGTCGCCTGGCCAATTGAAGCTGCGCGCGAGGCCACCGGGGCCGAGTGGATCGTCGCGATCGACTCGCCGAAGGAGAACAGCGTCCCGGGCTTGCCCGACAAGGTTCGCATCGTCACCCAGCCCGAGCCCGACGGCACCGGTGGGGCCGTGCGCGCGGCGCTGCCGCTGATCGCCGAAGCGGAGACCGTGCTGGTGCTCTCCGGCGACGTGCCGCTGGTCTCTCCGGAGACGATCTCGGCGCTGCTGGAGGCTCACGCCGCCTCCGGCGCCGCGGCGACGATGCTGACGATCGAGCTCGAGGACCCCGGCTCCTACGGCCGCGTCGTCCGCTCCGCCTCGGGGGAGGTCGAGCGCGTGGTCGAGGCAAAGGCCGCGGGCGACGCCACGCCCGAGCAGCTCGCGATCCGCGAGATCAACGCCGGCACGTACGCCTTCGCCGCCGGTCCCCTCGCCGAGGCGCTCGCCGGCCTCTCCAACGACAACGCCCAGGGCGAGTACTACCTGCCCGACGTGCTGCCGGCCCTGCGCGCGGCCGGACACGCGGTCGCCGCCCACCTCACCGACGACCTCGCCGTGACGATGGGGATCAACACCCGCGTCGACCTGGCCGCGGTCGAGGCCGAGGGTCGCCGCCGCATCCTCGAGCGGCACATGCTCGCCGGGGTCACGGTCGTCGATCCCGCCTCGACCTGGATCGACGCCGAGGTCGAGATCGCGCCCGATGCCCGGATCGAGCCCGGCACCAGTCTGCGCGGCAAGACGACCGTCGGTTCGGGCTGCGTGGTCGGCCCGCTCAGCACCCTGACCGACACCGCCCTCGGGGCGGACGTCTCGGTCCCGCACTCCTTCCTGGTCCAGTGCGAGGTGGGCGACGGCGCCCTGGTTGGTCCCTTCGCCCACCTGCGCCCCGAGGCCGAGCTGGCGCCGGGCGCCAAGGTCGGCAGCTTCGTCGAGGTCAAGGGCTCGCGAATCGGCGAGGGCGCCAAGGTTCCCCACCTCGCCTACGTCGGCGATGCCGAGGTCGGCGCCGGCAGCAACCTCGGCGCCGGCACGATCACCGCAAACTACGACGGTTTCCGCAAGAACCGGACCACGATCGGCAAGAACACGCGAATCGGCGTTGACACGATGCTGATCGCCCCTGTAGAAGTCGGCGACGGCGCTTACACTGGCGCTGGAGCGGTTGTGAAGAGCGACGTGCCCGAGGGCGCGCTCGCGGTGAGCGAGAACGAGCAGCGAAACATCGAGGGCTACGCCGCCCGCAAGGCCGCCAAGATGCAGGAGGAGCAAACCCCGTGAGCACAATCGAGGAGCGACCCGAGACGGCGGCGGCGAGCGCCATCACCCACGACTACTCGAAGCGGCTGATGGTCTTCGGTGGGCGCAGCTCGATGGAGCTCGCGGCGAAGGTCGCGGGCAAGCTCGACCTCGACCTCGGCCAGGTGACGCTGAAGACCTTCGCCAACGGCGAGGTCTACTGCCGCTACGAGGAGTCGATCCGCGGCGCCGACGTCTTCCTCGTGCAGTCGACCTGCGCCAACGAACACTCGGACATGACTCCGAACGACGCCCTGATCGAGCTGCTGACGATGATCGACGCCGCCCAGGGCGCCTCTGCCCACCGGATCATCGCCGTCATGCCCTGGTACGGCTACGCCCGCCAGGACAAGAAGTCGGCCCCGCGCGAGCCGATCTCCGCCCGCATCGTCGCCAAGTGCCTGGAGGGCGTCGGCGTCGACCGCGTGCTGACCATGGACCTCCACGCCGGCCAGGTCCAGGGCTTCTTCCACGTCCCGGTCGACCACATGACCGCGATGCCGATGCTGACCCAGTGGTTCGCCGACCAGTACCCCGCCGAGGACCTGGTGATCGTCTCCCCCGACGCCGGCCGGGTGAAGACGGCGCGCAACTTCGCCCGCCGCATCGGCACCCACTGGGCGGTGATGGAGAAGGAGCGTCCCGCCCAGCAGGTGGCCGAGATCGGCTACGTGGTCGGCGACGTCAAGGGCAAGACCGCGGTCCTGGTCGACGACATGATCGACACCGCCGGGACGCTGTGCGCCGCCGCCCAGACCGTGCTCGACGAGGGCGCCGCGCGGGTGATCGCCTGCGCCACCCACGGCGTCTTCTCCGGCCCCGCCTACGAGCGACTCGCCTTCGAGAAGTCCGGCATCGAGAAGATCGTCGTCAGCGACACGATCCCGCTGCGGCCCGGGGCGCCGGACAACATCACCGTGCTCTCCACCGCCGGCACCTTCGCCGACTCGATCCGCCGCATCTTCACCGACGACTCGGTCTCCGAGATCTTCGCCGGCGAGAACCAGCTGTTCTGATGCCCGACGGCCTTCGGCTGGTCGGCCACAAGGGCGCCGACCTGATTGCCCCCGGCAACACGGTCGAGAGCTTCCATGCCGCTGTCGAGGCGGGCGTCGACACGATCGAGCTCGACGTGCTCTGGCTGCGCGACGCCCACCTGCCGCTGGAGCAGCGGGCGCCGCTGGTCGTCGCCCACGACTGGCACGACGCCGAACGGCGCACGCCGCTGACCCTGACCGAGGCACTCGACGCGTTTCTGGAGCCGCCGCTGGACCGGGTCGAGATCGACATCGACATCAAGCTCCCCGGCCGCGAGGAGGAGATCGTCGAGGCCCTGCAGGAGCGCGGCCTGATCGAGCGGGCGATGGTCTCGACCATGGAGCTGTACTCGCTGGGCCGCATCCTCGAGCTGAACCCGGCCCTGCGCCGCGGCTGGACCTATCCCAAGGTGACCAAGGACTGGGCCTCCAAGCGCTGGGCCAAGGCACCGATGCTGGCGGCCCTGGTGGCGATGCGCCACCGCCTCCCCGGCCTCGCCGCCGAGAAGCTGCCCAAGCTCGGGGTCGAGTCGATGTGGGTCTACCACCCCCTGGTCAGCCAGCGCCTCGCCCGCATCGCCGAGCTGGCCGGCGTGGAGCTGATCGCCTGGACGGTTGACGACCTCGCCCGCATGCGCAAGCTCACCGCCGCCGGCGTCCACGGCCTCGTCTCCAACGACCCCCGCCTCTTCGCCCAGCTGCCCTGATCCCAAACAACTCGTTCCGGTGCGCCTTATGTCGTCAGGGATGGCATAAAGCGCACCGGAACGGCTATCGGGCCGCCTTCAGCATGCGGGCGATGCGGTTGACGACGGCGTTGGGTTCGTCCCGGACCTGCTCCCAGGTGACGCGTGAGGTTCGATAGCCGGCCGCGGTGAGGATCTGGTCGCGTTTGCGATCGCGCTGAAAGGCGACCCTGGTGTCGTGCGTCTCTTCGCCATCGGTCTCGATCGCGAGGCGCTGCTCTTCCCAGAACAGGTCGATCTCGAAGGGGTGTCCGTCGATGCGAAGTCTCACGTTGGTGCGGGGAGCGGGCAGCCCTTCCTCGATCAGGCGCGGGAGCAGACGCGCCTCGAGGCGGCTTCGCATGACTGGCCGCTTCTCTCGTGTCTCCCGCCAGGGAGCCAGGATCGTTCGCAACCGTGGAGCCCCGCGCCTGCGACCGCGCGAGAGCACGAGATCGATCTCGCCGGCGTCGAGCCGGCGCATGATCGCCGCCTGCTCGACGAGTCTCCTCAGTCGGCCCCAGCCCGATTCCCCCGCCATGTCGACGATCGTCCGGGAGACCGTCGTGCAGGTGATCCCATCCCGGACTTCGATCTCGTCGGGAAGAGGAAGGCGCACGCGATGCCAGCGGATCCCGTCGATCTTGCGCCCAGACCAGTCCGGTGGGATCACGTGCATGACGGGGAGTTGCTTGTCCCACAGTCCCAGCAACTCAGCCGCGCTGCCGTGCGAGAGGACGGTTCCTTCGTCGCAGGCGAGCACGGCAGCGAGCATGCGTCCCCTTCTCGTGATTGCGCGGTGGCCGACGGCGAACGTGCCGCGGAAGATTGGCTGGAGGTACCCAGACGCCATTCGATCGCTAATCGCGTCCTCAGTCAGTCCAAGATCACGCAGTTGCACACGTGAGATCACGCCGTGCTGTCGCGATGCCGCCCGCGCGACCGCGTGGTTCGAGTTTCCGGTGCGCCTTTTACGGTCGATGACCACATAAGGCGCACCGGAAGGAAGTTCTCCCCCCTCCGTGAGAAGAATCCGTGGAGCTTTTGGGTTAGACGGTGCCGGGGGTGGCCGTGGGCGGGGCGTTGCGGCCGCCGCGTGGCTTCACTGCGGACTCGAACTCTTCGGCGGTGAAGCCGCCGACCGCCTCGCCGTCGAGGGCGTAGCGGTAGAGGGCCACGCCGAAGATGTTGCTCAGGGCGCTGGAGACGAGCATCGAGATCGCCAGGCCGATGACGCCGAGCACGAGCAGCAGGGCGCCGGCGAAGCTGGCCGAGGCCCAAATCAGGAAGCCGGCGACGATCAGCAGCGCCGAGGGCAGGACGCCGAGGAGGAAGACGGCGCCGCCGATCGCGATGTTGCCGGTCACCTGCTGGCCCCAGCGCGACTTGAAGAGGCCGGCGGAGCGCTTCAGCGTGGCGAAGGGCCCGGCGCCCTCGAGCGCGATCACAGGCACGGCGAGGAAGGTGATCAGCGACCAGCCGACGGCGAGCACGCGGCCGACGATCTGGCCCACGGCGCCCTGGTTCTCCAGGGCGCTGAGCGCGAGGCCGATCGTGGTCGAGACGGCCGCCCAGCCCGCGATCTGGGGGAGGCGGCTGCGCGACACCGCAAGGCCGTCGCCGACGGATGCCTGCTGGCCGCGGAAGATCATGTCGGCGGCGGCCGCGAGGCCGACGCTGAAGTAGGTGCCGATCACGGCGAGCAGGTAGAAGCCGATCACCGCCATGGCGCCGCCGAAGACCGCCTGGTCGTCCGAGATCAGGTAGATGCCCGGGCCGACGACGACGAGCGCGCAGACGATCGTCGCCGCGCCGCCGTAGAGCGGAAAGCGCAGCAGGGTGGGGTTCTCCCGCAGGAGCGCCCAGCTTTTCTTCGTCAACTCCCAGCCGCGTTTGATCCTGCTCATCGCTGCTCTCCTTCCAGGGACCGCTCGACAATTGGCGTCTGCATCACGCCTCTTCCCTCGAAGTACTCCCACTCCTCCTCGCCCAGCACGGTCGCCGGCGGGTCGGCGTAGATCCACTCGCGCATGATCCGGTGCCAGTTGCGCTTCGCCCGCAGCTGCCCGAGCACGGCGACGACGCCGATTTCCATCCGCCGCCCCATCAGCTCGTCGGCGGGAAGCGACTCGCGCCGCATCAGGTCGTAGTACTCCGAGCGGGGGTCGTTGGTCGATTCGATGATCTTCATCACCCGCCGCGCGGTGATCTCGATCTCGCGGTCCTCGAGGAACCAGCCGCTGACCGCCATCGTGTGCTCCATCAGCCGTTCGGCGTCGAGCTTCGACGGGTTCTTGACGAAGCCGAGCTCGTGGAACGCCTGCCGCAGCCGCTCGGGGTCGTTGTGGAAGGCGGCGTCGATCGCGCGCTGCTCGAGCACGATCTGCTCGTGGTCGAGCTTCTTGGTCATGCCGAAGTCGAGGAAGGCGACGCGGCCGTCCGCCATCAGGATGTAGTTGCCGGGGTGGGGGTCGGCGTTGAAGTGCTGCAGGTGGTAGATCGAGCCGAAGCTGCCGCGGAAGACGATCTCGCCGAAGCGGCTGCGCTCCTCGTCCGGCAGCTCCTTGATCTGCTCGAACCCGATCCCCTCGACCAGCTCGGTGACCAGCACGCGCCGCCGCGAGAGCCGGGTGATCACTTCCGGCACGTAGATGAAGGGGTGATCGCGGTAGGCGCGGGCGAAGCTGCGCTGGTTCTGCGCCTCGTACTCGTAGTCGAGCTCCTCCATCACCCGCTCGCGCAGCTCCTTGGCGATCTCCTTGGCGTCGAGCCCGGGGGCGAGGGCACGCGCGAGGCGGACGATCGTGCCGGCGTTGCGCAGGTCGGCGTCGAGCGCCTCGGCGATCCCCGGGTACTGGATCTTCACCGCCACCGCGCGCCCGTCCAGCAGCTCGGCCCGGTGTACCTGGCCGATCGAGGCGGCGGCGAAGGCCTCCGGCTCGAATTCGGCGAACATCTCGGAGAGCGGCTCGCCGTCGTACTCCTCCTCCAGCACCTTCTCGACCTTCTCCCAGGGCATCGCCGGCGCGTCGGTGCGCAGCTTCGCCAGCTGCTCCTGGTAGATCTCGCGGTACTCGTCGGGGATGAACTCCGTGTCGATGAAGGAGGCGAACTGGCCGAGCTTCATCGCCGCGCCCTTCATCTGGCCCAGCGCGCCGACCATCTTCATCGCCGTCTCGATGTGGCGCTGCTCCAGCCGCTCCTTCCCCTCCTCCTCGGAGCGACCGACGTTGGTCGCCTTGGTGCCCGCGTAGCGGGCGCCCTGCATGCCGACGACCGAGCCCAGCTTGGCGGAGCGACGCAGTCGTCCTTTGGGGATCTTGGAGTCCTCTGCCACGGGCAAAACGATGTCACAGGTTGCGCTCGCGCCCGTTTCTCTATCCTCTCCGGTCCGCATGGCCCGTGGACGCGAAAAGCTCAAGGCAGCACCCAGGACCGAGTTCGGCTCCAGGACCTCCCGCCGCCTGCGGCGCGAGGGCCTCGTGCCCGGCGTCGTCTACAGCGGCGGCTCGGAGGCCCGTGCCTTCCAGGCGACCGAACGCGACATCCGTGGCGTGCTCGCCGAAGGCGCCGCCCTCTTCGACCTCGAGATCGAGGGCGTGGAAGCGGTGCCGGTCGTGGTCAAGGAGCAGCAGCACCACCCGGTTCGCGGCAGCCTCCAGCACATCGACCTGCAGGAGGTGCGCCTCGACGAGGCGATCCAGGCCGAGGTCGCGGTCGAGCTCGAGGGCACCGAGGTCGCGCCCGGCGTCAAGGGCGGCGGCGTGCTCGAGCACGTCACCCGCGAGGTCACGGTCGAAGCGCTGCCCACCGAGATCCCCGACCGCCTCGTCGCCGACGTCTCGGCGATGGAGGTCAACGACACCCTTCAGCTCTCGGCACTGGTCGTGCCCGAGGGCGTCACGCTCGTCGCCGAGGATCCCGACGAGGTGACGATCGCCACCCTCTCGCCGCCCCGCGTCGAAGAAGTCGCCGAGCCCTCCGTCGAGGAGGAGGCCGAGCTGGTCGGCGAGGAGGGCGAGGCCCCCGCCGAGGACGGCGGCGAGGCCGAGGGCGACTCGGGCGACTCCGGCGGGGACTAGCCGCTGTCCCTCTTCCGCCGCCGCGCCGAACGCGGCGAGGTCGAGCAGGAGGGCGACCGCATCCTGATCGTCGGCCTCGGCAACCCCGGCCGCCAGTACGAGGCGACGCGCCACAACGTCGGCTTCGAGGTCGGTGCCGAGCTCTCGCGTCGCTGGGACCTGCCCCGTGCGAAGAAGAAGTTCGGCGGCCTGATCGCCGAAGGCCGCGCCGGCCCCGGCGGCCCGCGGGTGGCGATCCTTCTGCCGCAGACCTTCATGAACGCCGCCGGCGACTCGGCCGGCCCGGCGCGCGGCGCGCTGAAGGCGCCGCTGGACCGGGTCGTCGCCGTCCACGACGAGATCGACCTCCCCTTCGGCGAGGTCCAGGTGCGCCAGGGCGGGGGACTGGCCGGCCACAACGGCCTCAAGAGCCTCAAGCGCGGCTTCGGCGATGCCGAGTTCTGGCGCGTGCGGGTCGGCGTCGGGCGGCCCGACTCGACCGACCCCGAGATCGTCTCCGCCTACGTTCTCGGCCGCTTCCGCGAGCCGCGCGAGCAGGTCGCCGCGCTGGTCGAGAGCGCCGCCACCGAGACCGAGCGCCTTGTCGAGAGGCTGGACGAAATAGATTCCACGCCGTGAGCGCCGCGACCGAGGTGACGAGCTACGAGGTGAGCGAGCAGGGCGTGGCGGTGCTGCGCCTGGTGCGGCCGAAGTCGCGCAACGCGATCGACACCCAGATGCTGGTCGAGATGCTCGAGCACCTCGCGGTCGCCCGCGCCGACGAGGCCGTGCGCGCGCTCGCGATCAGCTCCGCCGACCACATGGGCCTCTCCGCCGGCGCCGACGTCAAGGAGGAGCTCGACGAGGAGGGCAAGGTCCGCCGCATGCAGCTCTTCGCCGACCTCTACGACGCCGTCGTCGCCTTCCCCAAGCCGACCGTCGCCGCCTGCCACGGCGATGTCGTCGGGGGCGGGGCCGAGATCGCGGTCGCCTGCGACATGCGCGTCGGCGGCTCCAACCTGCGCATGCGCTTCCCCGGGGCGGCGCTCGGCGTGCCGGTCGGCCCGGCCCGCCTGGTCACCCTCTGCGGCCTGGCCGCCGCCAAGTACCTGCTGCTCACCTCGCGCACGATCGGCGCCGACGAGGCCCTGCGCCTCGGCTTGGTCAACCGCGTCGCCCCGGCCGCGTCCACCGAGGAGTCCGCCCTCGCCCTCGCCGCCGAGGCCGCCGCCCACCCGCCCGAGGCGGTCGCCCGCCTAAAGGCGATGCTGCACGAGTGGGACGACGTCATCGGCCGCTCGGCCGCCGAGGGCGTCGGCCAGGTCGAGTGGGCGCGAACCGGACCGGGCCTGCCTCCCTACGGCGACTGAGCCGCCGCCTCGCCGACCCCCGCCGCGACCGCCATGATCGAGACCTGGGGGTTGACGCCGGGGCAGCTGGGGAGGACCGAGCCGTCGGCGACCCAGACCCCGTCGACGCCGCGCAGGCGGCCTTCGGGGTCGGCGGGGTGGCGCGATGGGTCCGAGCCGGCGGCGGCGGTTCCCGACGGGTGGAAGGCGGCCAGCCGCAGGCGGCGCACGTCGAGCCGCTCGATCGCGGCCTCGATCTCCGACTCCTCCCGCACGGCGGGCGCGCCGCCACCGAGTTCGACGTCCACCGCGCCGGCGGCGAGCATCACCCGCGCCATCGCGCCGACCGCGGTGGCAAGCCGGCGCTCGTCGGCCTTCGAAAGGCGGTAGGCGACGATCGGCGCGCGGGCGCCGAAGACGCGGCCCGAGGGCGCGTCGGCGATCATCGCGCCCAGCGTCGCCGTGTTGGCGGCGCGCTCGAGCCGCTGCAGCAGGTGGGTTCCGTAGCCGGGTGCCGAGACCGCGCCCATCCCCGGCGGGGTCGAGGTCGCCTCGAGCAGGATCCCCTCGCGCTCGTGCAGCTCTTCGATCCCGACGCTCTGCATCACGCCCTCCCAGGGGACGACCCTCTCCTCGAAGCTCGCCGTGATCCCGATTGCGGGATGGATCGAGAGGTTGCGTCCCAGCCGCGGATGCTTGCCGAGGCCGCTGCGGCGCAGCAGCGGCGGCGTCGGGATCGTTCCGGCGGCGACGATGACCAGCGGCGCGGAGATCTTCACCTCGCCGCCGTCGGCACGCCGCCCGGCCACGCCCACGGCCCGCCCGCCCTCGACCAGGACCTCGGTCACGTGCAGCCCCGAGACGATCCGGGCGCCCGCCTCGCAGGCCTGCGGCAGCGCGTTCAGGTGGACGCCGCCCTTGGCGTTGTTGGGGCAGCCGATCGCGCACTGGCAGGCGCCGCGGCAGCCCGGTGCGTTGCGGCGCAGCGGGGCGCTCTCCCAGTCCAGCGCCGCGGCGCCCTCCAGCGAGAGTTCGCCGTTGCGGCCGAGCACCTCCATCGGCGCCGGGGCGACGCCGATCGTCGCTTCGACGTCGGCGACCCTTGGCCCGAGCAGCTCGGGGTTGGCGTGCGCCAGGCCGTGCTTCTCGAACCAGTCCCTCGCCACCGGCGCGGGTGGGCGGTAGCAGGTGCCGGAGTTGATCACGGTCGTGCCGCCGACCGCGCGTCCCAGCGGCAGGGCGATCGGCGGGTTGCCGAACGCCATCGTCGTGCCGCCGTCGCGGTAGATCGAGGCGAAGCGGTCGAGCGGGTGGGAGCTGCGGATGCGGTCCACGGTCCAGCGCTCGCCTTCCTCGACGATCACCGTGTCGAACCCCGCCCTCGCCAGCTCCCGGGCGGCGAAGGCGCCACCGGCGCCGGACCCGATCACGACCGCGTCGCAGCGGCTCGTCGACGGCCACTCCGCGGAGGGGGTGAGGTTCATCGCCCCGTCGGGCCGCGAGGGCTCGTGGCGCGAGCCGACCGTGGCGATCTCCTCGGCGAAGGTGTCGGCGCCGTGGGCGAGCATCACGATCGACTTGACCGTGTCCAGGGCGGGGGTGCCGCCGAGCTTGGCGAAGTCGGCCAGCAGCGCTTCGCGCCTCTCGGGCGAGCCCGCCCCGAGCCTGCGTCCTGTGCGCGCGAAGGAGTAGGCCTCGAGGCCGACCAGCGCCGCGGCGAGCCCCGCCTGCGAGACGGCGGGCATCCGGTCGATCATCCGCCGGGCGACGCTCGCCACCCGCTCGGGATCGGGTCCCCCGGCCTCTGGCGGCATGATCGCGGCCGCCACGTCTCCCAGCACGGACATGGCGGGGATACTAAGTTGTTCCCGGATGAGCTTCGTCATCGACCCACCGCTGCTGGTCGCCTCGGGCGCCGCGATCGAGGCCGCCGCCGGCCAGGACGAGGCGACGGCCCGGCGCCTGCGCGGTGGGGTAGTCGGCCTCTTCGTGCTCGTCTCCCTTGCCCTCTACGCCAACCTCCCCGGCCTCGGCCGCCTCTGGCGCCCCTTCGGCTCGCGCTCCGGCCGCGAGTTCATGCTGACCTCCGGCC
The DNA here is from genome assembly GCA_963801245.1 of uncultured Solirubrobacterales bacterium. GTDB lineage: Bacteria > Actinomycetota > Thermoleophilia > Solirubrobacterales > 70-9 > VRUE01. The sequence goes on along the minus strand of CAWDEA010000002.1, from coordinate 537,585 downwards.
TCGCCCGCGTCGACGAGAGCCGAATCGCCGGCGCGCAGCACGCCGGCGCCCTCTCGCTCTTCCTGCTCTACCCGCTCTGGATTCGCCTGGGCAGCGCCCTGGTACGAGCCGCCCGCTCCTAGGCCCAGCTGGTCGCGTCGAGCGTGGTGCCGTCCGCGAACTCCTCGGGGTGCGCGAGAACGTGCTCGGCGGCCCTGTCGCAGCGGGCGACCGAGAGCTCACCTTGGTTGGCCGCAGCCGCGACCCGGTCGAGCAGCGCAGCCAGGTACTCGTCGCCGAGCCAGGCGAGCATGAAGGGGTGGAGGAGGATCGCGAGGTAGCCGCCGGCGCTCGCCAGCTCGTCGATCGACCGTTCCAGGGAGGCGACGAAGGCCGCGGGCTCCACCGGGTCCGGCGACCCGGTCATCTGCTCGCGTGCGCCCGCCAGCGGCGGCAGCACGCAGCTGGCGTCTACGTGGCGCCACTGGAACGGCAGCAGGGCGATGTCGCCGTCCGCGCCGGCTCCGGAACCGGCGGGCGAGCAGTAGCGCAGGCCGGCGTCGCGCAGGACCGCCGTGCCGCCCGGGCCGAGCCGGCCTCCGGGCGGGCGCAGGCCGGAGGCCTCGAGTCCGATCCGCTCGAAGGCGGCCACGCCCCGCGCCAGGTTCTCGGCCTGGCCGGCGGCGCTCATCTCGTCCCACTGCTCGTGGCGCCAGGCGTGGTAGGCGACCTCGTGGCCGCGCGCGTCGATCTCGCGCAGCAGGTCCGGGTAGAGCCTCCGCGTTGAGTCCCTCGACGAAGAAGGTCGCCGCCAGCCCCCGCTCCGCCAGCCGGTCGAGCAACCCCGGCACCACCTCGGTCGCGGTGACGTGCCCGCCCAGCGGCGCGTCGGCAGGCAGCGCACCCATCTCCAGTTCCGCCGCCTCGCCGAGGTTGTCGAAGGTCAGCGAGAGGATCGCGGTCATTCGCGCAGGGCCGGGCTCCAGCGCTCCGGTTCGCGCTCGGCCTGCTCTCGCGCCCAGCGGAAGTGGTGCTGCGCGGAGGCGAGCAGGATCGGGAAGTTGAGCAGGCCGAGCGCCGCGAATCGCCGCGCTCCGGGCCGGTTCGCCGCCGGCAGGCTGAGCGCGCTGCACACCAGCCAGAACCAGAGCACGGCGTTGTAGGCGGGCAGCTGGTCCTCGCTCAGGCCCTCGGCTTCGTCGAGCATCGGCAGCCCGCCGTGCAGCGACCACGGCCAGGCCTTGAAGTGGACCGCGACGCCTGCGACACCGATCCCGGCGCTGAAGGCGGTCAGCCGCCGCGCCATCTCGCCCTCGCGCAGGGCGGCGGCGAGCATCAGCGGGAAGTAGCCGCCCCAGAGGGCGTAGGCGCCGCGGCGGCCGATGAAGGGCTCGAAGACGAGCCCGACCCCGGCGCGGGTCTCGAAGGCGTTGTGGGCGAGCAGGCCCAGGGCCGAGCCGGCCGCGAGCAGCTTCCTCATCGCCGTGCCCCGATCCGGTTCGAGAGCGTGCCGATTCCGTCGATCTCCAGCTCGACCGTCTGCCCGGGCCGGATCCAGCGGTCGAGCTCGAGCCCGCAGCAGCCCGGCATCGTCCCGGTCGAGATCACGTCGCCGGGCTCCAGCCGCTCGCCGGCCGCCGCGTAGGCGAGCATCTCGCCGACGTCGTGGGCGGGACCGGCGGTGCCACCTTCGCACCAGACCTCGCCGTCAACCCGGACCCGGCCGCGTGCGGCCGTCCAGTCGGGCATCTGATCGGCGCTGAGCACGTCGCAGCCGAGCGAGTTGGCGAAGGTCTTCGACTTCACCGCCGGGCCGAACATGCCGTGGCGGACCTCCTCGGCCTGCACCTCGCGGGCGCTCCAGTCGTTGAGCACGAGCCAGCCCCCGATCGCCTCGCGCGCCTCGGCCGGGCTCGGGTCTTCCAGCGGCCGGGCGAGCACGAAGGCCAGCTCCAGCTCGAAGTCGAGGTAGTCGGTGTGCGAGGGCCAGGGCATCTCCTCGCCGTCGGCCAGCATCGCGGTGTGGTTGCCGACGTAGAAGGCGGGGACCTCGTAGAAGCGCTTGTTCGGCTTGAAGGGCGGGAAGGTCCGGCGCGTGACCCGCTCGTACGCCGCTGCCGCGCGCTGCACGGGCGCCGGGAAGAAGCGCTTGACCAGCATCCGCGCCGAGCCCTCGTAGTGTGCGGGCCAGAGGCTGAAGGCGCGCAGCGAGCGCGCCGCGAAGGGAAGCCAGGCGCTCGCCGGGTCGGCTGCGGTGGCATCGCCGGCTTCGAGTCGAGCGGCGACTTCGGCCCGACCCTCGGCACCGCGGCCGAGCACCGTCAGCATGTCGAGCTCAGGCGGCAGCGAGACCCAGCGCTCGCGCTCCGGGTCCTCGACGATCAATCCGGTGGGGGTGCTCCTCAGCTTCAGCCCGGTGCGATTATGGCGAGTTCCGCCCAGATGTCCCTCCGCCCTCTCATAGAGATCGCCGCCGAGAACGAGCGCGTCCACGCGCTCACCGGCCGCGTGCGCGAGGCCGTCGCGGGCGGTGGGAAGGTCGAGGTGCCGGTCTCGGCGATGTTGCGGCCGCTGCTCCTCGCGACCCTGCTCGAGGACGATCGCGGCCTCGCCGGCCGCCCGGCGCTGCTGGTCGCCGCCGACGACCGCTCCGCCCGCGACCTGGCCGCCGACCTGCGTGCCTACCTGGCCCCGCGCCGGGTCCGCCTCTACCCCTCGCGCGGCACCGGCTTCGCCTCGCACGTGACGCCGCCGCCGCACCTGGTCGGGCTGCGGATCGACGCGCTCGACGCCCTCGGGAGGGAGGAGGACGCGGTCGTCGTCGCCAGCGCCACCGCCCTCGCCGAGGCCGTCCCCGACGCCGCCCTGCGGCCGGCCGGGCTCGCGATCGCCCACGGCGAGGAGATCGACCTCGAGGCCGTCGTCCGCGACCTCGCCGCCGCCGGCTACGAACGCGTCGAGCAGGTCGAGGAGCGCGGCCAGTTCGCCGTCCGCGGGGGCATCCTCGACGCCTTCGGCGCCACCGTCGAGCGCGCCGTGCGGATCGAGCTCTTCGGCGACGAGGTCGAGTCGATGCGCTGGTTCTCGACCTTCACCCAGCGCTCGCTGGGCGACGCAGAGCGGGTCGAGCTGGCACCCGCGGCCGAGCTCGACGCCGAGCACCGCGAGCTGGCCGAGCTGGCCGCGATGGAGGCCGAGGAGGAGGGCCGCGAGGCGCCGAGCCTGGCCGAGGTCCTGCCGCTCGACCGCTTCGGCCCGCCGCTGGCCCTGGTCCCCGACTCCGCGGCGGTCATCCTCGCCGCCGCCGAGGAGATCGAGCCCGCCCTGCGCGACCACTGGGAGGACGCGACGACGGCGATGCACGCCGAGGACGCCAGCCGCCTCTACGTCGACGTCGCCGCGCCGCTCGCCGAGCGCGCCGCGCTCTCTTTCACGGCGGCCGGCAGCGATGACGAGGAGGCATTTCGCGCGGCCCGGGCCGAGTCCCCGGCCCGCAGCGTCAAGGAGGCCGAGGCCGAGCTGGAGAAGCAGGTCCGCTCCGGCTACCGCACGGTGGTCGCCTTCGACGACCGCGGCGAGGCGGAGCGGGCCCGCTACGGACTCGAACGGCTCGACGCCGCCCTGCTGGAGGGCGGCCGCCTCTCGCCCAAGCCCGGGCTGACCTTCGCCGAGGCGCGCATGCGCGAGGGCTTCGTCAGCCCCGAGCTGCGGCTCGCCGTCTACCCCTTCCGCCGCCTCGTCCACCGGCGCCGCCGCGCCGAAGCCCGCGCCCCCGGCGCCGCCCGCGGCCGGCTCGCCTTCAGCGACCTGCGGGTCGGCGACCACGTCGTCCACGAGGACCACGGCGTCGCCCGCTTCGCCGGCTTCGAGACGCGCGAGGTCGGCGGCGTCACCCGCGACTACCTCTACCTCGAATACAAGGGCGAGGACCGCGTCTACGTCCCCACCGACCAGCTGGCGAAGCTGAGCCGCTACGTCGGCGCCGGCGGCGAGCCGACCCTGTCCGCCCTCGGCGGCAAGCGCTGGCAGAACATGAAGGCGCGTGCCCGCAAGGCGGCCGGCGCCCTCGCCGGCGAGCTGCTCAACCTCTACGCCGAGCGCCGGACCCGCAAGGGCCACGCCTTCGGCGCCGACGGCGAGTGGCAGATGACGATGGAGGCCGCCTTCCCCTACCGCGAGACCGCCGACCAGGTGGAAGCGATCGAGTCGGTCAAGGGCGACATGGAGGCCGAGCAGCCGATGGACCGCCTGGTCTGCGGCGACGTCGGCTTCGGCAAGACCGAGGTGGCGCTGCGGGCCGCGGTCAAGGCGGCGGCCGACGGCAAGCAGGTGATGATGCTGGTGCCGACGACGATCCTCGCCCAGCAGCACTTCGGCACCTTCCGCGAGCGCCTCGCCGACCTGCCCTTCGTCGTCGAGGGGATCTCGCGCCTGCGCAAGCCGGCCGAGGTCAAAGCCGTGCTGGCGGACTTCGAGGCGGGCAAGGTCGACGTCCTGATCGGCACGCACCGGCTGCTCTCCCGCGACGTCCGCGCCAGCGACCTCGGCCTGGTCATCGTCGACGAGGAGCAGCGCTTCGGGGTCAAGCAGAAGGAACTGCTGCGCCAGCTGAAGCTGAAAGTCGACGTGCTGGCGCTCTCGGCGACCCCGATCCCGCGAACCCTGCAGATGAGCCTCGCCGGGTTGCGCGACATCTCGACGATCGAGACTCCTCCGGAGGGCCGCCGGCCGGTCCGCACCTACGTCGGCCCCTACGACGAGGACCTCGTGCGGCACTCGATCGAGCGCGAGCTGGAGCGCGGCGGCCAGGCCTTCTTCCTCCACAACCGGATCGACTCGCTGCCGGAGACGGTCGAGCGGCTGCGCGGCCTGGTGCCGAAGGCCCGCTTCGCCGAAGCCCACGGGCAGATGGACGAGACGCGGCTGGAGGAGACGATGCTCGGCTTCCTGCGCGGCGACGCCGACTGCCTGGTGACGACGACGATCATCGAGTCCGGGCTCGACATCCCCAGCGCCAACACGCTGATCGTCGAGCGAGCCGACCAGCTCGGCCTGGCCCAGGCCTACCAGATCCGCGGCCGCGTCGGCCGCTCTCGCGAGCGCGCCTTCGCCTACCTGCTCTACCCCTCGGCGGAGGCGCTGACCGAGGACGCGGCGGCGCGGCTCTCGACCCTGGCCGACCACACTGAGCTCGGCTCCGGCTTCAAGATCGCGATGCGCGACCTCGACATCCGCGGCGCCGGCGACCTGCTCGGCGAGGAGCAGTCCGGCCACGTCGCCGCGGTCGGCTTCGAGCTCTACTGCCAGATGATCGACGAGGCGGTCGGCGCCGCGCGCGAGGCGGCCGGGGAGGAGGAGGCGCCGGAACCGGTGCGGCTCGACGTGGCGGTCGACGCCTACCTGTCCGCCGCCTTCATCCCCTTCGAGGCCGCCAAGATCGACGTCCACCGCCGCATCGCCGCGGCCCGCGAGCCGGGCGAGCTGCGGGCGATCCGCGACGAGCTCGGCGACCGCTTCGGGCCGCCGCCGCCCGAGGCCGAGAACCTGCTGGCGCTGCAGCGCGCCCGGATCGAACTGGGCCTGGCGGGCGCGCGCAGCGTCGAGTTCCGCGGCGGCCGTCTCAGCGTGACCGGGGTCGAGCTCGACTCCGGCGGTGCCGCCGTCCTCGCCGAGAAGCTCGAGGGGGCGCTGTACGAGTGGCGCGAGAAGACCGCCGCGGTGCGCGTCCCCGACGAACCGGAGGCGAGGCTTGCCGCGGTCCTCGCGATGGCCGCTGCGATCCGCGACGCCAGGCGCGCCCAGGAGCCGGAAACCGAGACGAGCGTCGCGACCTGAGGCGCATCCGCCGGCACCCCGCCGGGGGCATTTGAACTATGCTGCCCGCTCGGTGGCGTCGAATAAACGGCAGAGCAAAGAGGCGGGGCTGAAACGCCTCGTCCTGGTCGGTTTCGCGGCCCTGCTGGTCCTCCTCTTCGCCGGCATCGCGATCGCCGACGGCATCGGCGATCCCAGCATCCCCTCCGGCGCCGTCGCCGTGGTCGAGGACGTTCCCGACGACATCGGCACGATCACCGACGAGGAATTCCGGCGCGCCGTCGTCCAGGCGGCCGCCGCGGCGCAGATCACACCGGTCCCCAAACCGGGCGACGAACAGTACGACGGGCTCAAGGAAACCGCGCTCGGCGAACTGCTCGACTCGATCTGGATCCAGGGCGAAGCGGAAGAAATGGGCTTCACGGTCACGCCGCAGGAAGTTGCCGCCGAACTGAAGAAACTCAAGCAGCAGTCCTTCCAGACGGAGAAGCAGTACCAGGAATTCCTCGAGGAATCGCGCTACACGAAAGAGGACGTCGACCGCCGGGTCACCCTCCAGATCCTCAGCGGGAAAATCCAGAGCAAGATCCAGGAAGAAGCGCCGAAACCCAGCAGCAGCGAAATCGAAGACTTCTACGAAGAAGCGAAGGCCACCCAGTTCACGACGCCCGAAAGCCGCGACATCCGGATCGTCGTCAACAAGGACGAGTCGAAGGTCGAAGAAGCCAAGGCCGAGCTCGAAAAGGACGACTCGATCGAAAGTTGGGAAGAGGTCGCGAAGAAGTACTCGACCGACCCGGCGACGAAGAACAAAGGCGGGCTCCAGACGGGCCTCTCCGAAGGGGGCGTGGCCGAACCCCTGAACGCCGAGGTCTTCGCCGCCGAACAGGGCGTGCTCTCCGCGGAGCCGCTGAAGGAAACCCGCGGCTTCGTGATCTTCGAAGTGGCGAAGATCACCCCCGACAAGGTCCAGTCGCTCGAAGAAGCCGAACCGCAGATCACGAGCCAGCTGACCGAACAGATGGCTACGCAGGACTTCAACGCCTTCCTGCGCAACTACAACAGCAAGTGGGCGTCGCGCACCTTCTGCACCGAGGACGTTCTGATCGCCCGCTGCGCCAACTTCAAGGGCGACGGCCGCCCGGCTGAAGCCAACCCGGCCTGCTACGAAGCCGATCCCGCCGAACCGCCGGAAGCCTGCCCGGCGCTGATCGCCCCGATCAAACCGGCCCAGCCGGGCTCGGTGTCTGTGCTGGAACCCGAAGGACAGGCACTCGTTCAGCGGCCGCGCCCGGCGGGCGCGGAAGCGGCGGCGGCGCCCGAAGGCACCGAACTCCCGCCCGGGGTCGTCCCTGAAGGCGCTCCCGAAGCCGCGCCCGAAGAAGCCGCGCCCGAAGGCGAATAGCTCCGCTGGGCTGAATAGACTGCGGCGCCCGTGAGCGCAGCGATCTCCTCCATTCACGCCCGCCAGATCCTCGACTCGCGCGGCAACCCGACCGTCGAGGTCGAAGTCGCGCTCGAGTCGGGCGCCCGTGGCCTCGCCGCTGTTCCCTCCGGCGCCTCGACCGGCGAGTTCGAGGCGGTCGAGCTGCGCGACGGCGGAACGGCCTGGGCGGGCAAGGGCGTTTCGCGGGCGGTCGCCAACGTCAACGGCGAGATCGCTGAGGCGCTGGCCGGATTCGACGCCGCCGACCAGGCGGGGCTCGACGCGAAGATGATCGAGCTCGACGGCACCCCCAACAAGGGGAGGCTCGGTGCGAACGCGATCCTCGGCGTCTCCCTGGCCGCTGCCAAGGCGGCGGCGATGGACGCCAGCCAGCCGCTCTTCCGCTACCTGGCCGGGCTGTACGGGGGGGAGGAGCCGACCGTGCTCCCGGTGCCGATGATGAACGTCCTTAACGGCGGCGCCCACGCCGACAACTCGGTCGACTTCCAGGAGTTCATGGTCGTGCCGGCGGGGGCTGCGACCTTCTCGGAGTGCCTGCGGGTGGGCACCGAGGTCTTCCACGCCCTGAAGAAGAGCCTCGCGGCGAGCGGCCACTCGACTGCGGTCGGCGACGAGGGTGGCTTCGCGCCGAACCTCGAGTCCAACGAGGCGGCTCTGCAGGCCGTCCTGGCTGGCGTTGAGGCGGCCGGCTACGCGCCGGGCACGGACATCTTCATCGCCCTCGACCCGGCCACCAGCGAGGTCTTCGAGGGCGGCGCCTACGTGCTGGAGCACGAGGGCCGCTCGCTCTCGCCCGCAGAGATGGCCGCCTACTGGGAGGACGCCTGCTCGCGCTACCCGATCCTCTCGATCGAGGACGGCATGGACGAGGAGGACTGGGACGGCTGGAAGCTCCTCACCGAGAAGCTGGGTGAGAAGGTCCAGCTGGTCGGCGACGACCTCTTCGTCACCAACCCCGAGCGCCTGCGGCGCGGCATCGAGCTCGGCGTCGGCAACTCGATCCTGGTCAAGGTCAACCAGATCGGCACCCTGACCGAGACGCTGGAGGCGATCCGCGTCGCCCGCGACGCCGGCTACACGGCGGTGATCTCGCATCGCTCGGGTGAGACCGAGGACACGACGATCGCCGACCTCGCCGTCGCCACCGGGGCGGGCCAGATCAAGACCGGCGCCCCCTCGCGCTCGGACCGGGTCGCCAAGTACAACCGCCTGCTCCGCATCGAGGAGGAACTTGGCGACTCCGCGACCTTCCCGGGTTTGCAGGCATTCCGCCAGCGCTCCGCTTAGGCGGACTCCGATGAAGGAATGCGGTGCCCGACCGCGTAGGAGCGGGCATGGCAGCGCGTGCGCAGGCGAGGAGAAGGCCCGCCACGGCGCCCAGGCGCCGCCCCGCTGCGCGCCGTCCCGCGGCACGGCGCGGTGCGAGTCGCGTCCACTGGGACCGCGTCGGCCGGGTCGCTCTGACCCTCGTGCTCGCCGCCGTCCTCTACTCCTACCTCAACCCGGTGATCGACTTCGTCAGGACCTACACGGCGACGACGGCCGCCAAAGCCAAGCTGCACGAGGTGCAGGACGAAAACACCCGCCTGCACTGGCGGGTCCAGCACGCCGACGACCCGATCTACCTCAACGGCCGGGCACGCGCCCAGGGCATGGTCGCCCCCGAAGAGACCCCGCTCGTAGTCCACGGCCTCTGAGCCCCCGCGCAAGCGCTTCCGGTGCGCCTTTTCCGGTCTATAACCGCATAAAGCGCACCGGAACAGGAGTGAGCTGTGGTTAGCGTTGGTACTTACGTCGTCGGGATCCTCTGTTTGGTGGCTGTGGGGCTGTCACTGGGGTTCACGGCGTACCGGCTGCGGCAGAAGCTCATGCCCAGCTGGAAGGGCGCCTCAGCTCGTCTCGTAGAGACCGTCACAGCTCTCGCGCTACTGATCTGGCTGGGAGAGCTTTGGGGAACTTTCGGCCTCCTCTATGCCTGGACTCTCGTTGCGGCCTCGCTGTTGCTGGCGGGCTTGGCGTCGAGGCTCCGGCCGGCGGGTCCTGTCGCCGCAGGGGACCCACCGCCCCCTGCGGTAGCTAAAGCTTCCTCGGGGGCGGTCCCCCCTGCGACGCCACCCGCCGGAGGGGCGTCTTGGCTCGCTTGGGTCGTGACCGTCGGGGTGATCGCCGTCGTCTTCGCGCACTGGGGGCTTACGACGAAGGACGCACTCGACCGGGGCATCTTCAACTTCGACTCCCTCTGGTACCACATGCCGTTCGCGGTGGACATGGCCAAAAGCCATTCCACGACCGGCCTGCACTACACCGAGACGGTCTTCACCAACTGGCTCTACCCGCAGAATTCGGAGCTTCTTCACGCCGAGGGGATCCTGCTGACGCAGCGAGACACGCTGTCGCTGTTCCTGAACTTCGGCTTCTTGGCGATCAGCTTTCTTGCCGCTTGGTGCATCGGGCGGCCGTACGGGCGAGGCCACCTCACCGTCGTCGCAGCGGCAATCGTCCTCGAGTGCCACACGCTTGTCGTTCGCGAGCCGGGGGCTGCCAAGAACGACCTCGTAGCTGCTGCTCTTCTCCTTGCCGCTGCGGCGATCCTGGTCAACGCCTATGCACGCTCCTCCCGCGGGTGGCGCCCGGAGCTGAATTGGGCCGTCGCAGCGGCTGGATTGGCCACTGGCCTCGCGGTCGGGACCAAGTCGACAGCCGTCGCCATGGCAGCCGCTCTGACCCTCGCCGTGATCGCCCTGGCGCCCGCTGGACGGCGCTGGGCGGCCTTCGGCTGGTGGTTCATCCCCGCCTTCCTCGGCGGCGGCTACTGGTACCTGCGCAATCTGATCGTCGCCGGCAATCCGCTGCCGCAGGCGACGAGCATCGGGCCGATTCCGCTGCCCCATCCCGAGCGCCTGCAGGAGGGGAGACCGGACTTCAGCATCGTCCACTACCTGACCGACACCGGCGTCTGGCGCGGCTACTTCGAGCCGGGCCTGCACCAGGCCTTCGGCGCCCTCTGGCCGCTGGTGATCGCGGCCGCGGTCGCCGGCGGGCTGGTGGCCCTGCTCTGGGGCCGTGACCGCGTCCTGCACTGGATGGGCGCCGTCGCCCTCTTCGGCATGCTCGCCTACCTCTTCACCCCGCTCAGCGCCGCCGGCGCCGAGGGCGCCCCGGTCGGCTTCGGCATCAACATCCGCTACGCCGTCCCCGCCCTCCTCCTGGGCCTAACCCTCCTCCCCCTCGCACTCCCCGCCGACGGGCCTGAAACGTCCACTATGTGGACGTTTCAGGCCCGTCGGCGGGCGGCTTGGGGGTGGGGGGCGCTTGCGGGGCTGCTCCTCGTGCTTGTGGTGACGGATCGGTCGGATGCGGTGGTGCGGGATCCGGCCCGGGTCTTTGCCCTGGGGCTGGCCTTCCTGCTCGTCGTCGTCCCAGCTCTGCTGCTGTTCGCGCGCTCGCGGGGGACGAGCCGGGGGCTCGTTGCGGGCGGCTTCATTGGCCTCGCGCTGCTGATAGCCGCGATCGGCTACCCGATCCAGCGCGACTACCTCCGCGACCGCTTCGCCGTGGGATCGAAGATCCCCGGCCTGGGCCTCGACGCCGCCTACCAGTGGTCGCGGGACCTCGAGGACGCCCGCATCGGCCTGGCCGGCACCACCGCAGGCTTCCTCCAGTACGGCTTCTACGGCACCGACCTCTCCAACCACGTCGTCTACCTAGGCGAAGGGGGCCCGCACGCCGCCTTCAACGCCATCCCCACCTGCGCCGCCTTCCGCACCGCCGTCAACGAGGCAGACCTCGACTACCTAATCACCACCCCCTTCCTCAACTTCCTCCACACCGACGCCCCCGTCCCCTCCCCAGAGACCCACTGGCTCCGCGGAGAAAAGACAGCAACCCCAATCCAACGCAACGGCGAAATCACCCTCTGGAAGCTCACCGGCAAGCTAAACCCAAGGGCGTGCGGCCCAGCCAACGCCCCGCTTCACCGAATCCCCAACACGCCCCAAGGCCAGTCTCAGTAGGTCGGAACGTCTTGTACTTTTTTGCCAGCCCCGCCCTCGCCAGGCCTCAACCGATCCCCAAAAAAGTTAAGTGGAGACCTGCTGAGACTGGCCCCGGACCTACTGGGATTGGTTCTCAGGCGTCCGACTCAGGGTCGCCCGCGTCAGCAGGCTCACCCGCACGCCGAATCACGATCTGATCGGCGTCAATCCGCACAGTGACCTCCCGCTTGCCGGCCCAGTGCACGGCATACACGGGATTGTCCTTGACCGCCGGGTCGAGCCAGAGGCCGTAGCCGTCGGTCTCGCCGTGGTCGAAGCTCGCCTCGAGGTCTTTGCGTCGCCCGCGGCCTCCGCGGCGGCCTCGGCGGCGCCTGCGTTTCGGCCTGTCACCGGCTCCGTCGCCGGAGGGCTCCTTCTCCTTCTCCTCGTCCTCGTCCTCGTCGGCTTCGGACTCGTCGGCCTCGGGCTCCTCTTCCTCTTCGGGCTCCTCGGCAGCCGCGGCCTCGATCTCGGCCTCGATCTCGTCGCGCAGGTCGAGCTCGCCCGCGGCGGCGTCCTCCTCGTCCGGCGTGAAGCCGTGCTGTTTGCGGAACTCGCGCAGCTCCGAGGTGCTGACTTCGAGCTGGTGGGCGATCCAGGCGTCGGTCCGACCCTGGCGCACCCAGGCGCGGATCTGATTTAGCTGTGGCTTCAGCGAACGTCTTGCCATCGGCGCGCGAGTCTATTCAACTGGGGCGGTCGGGCGCAGGACGCCGGTCACCCTTAGGCCATCAGGAAGGCGAGCGCCTCGAACATGGACACGACGACGACGACCACGGTCACCGTCAGGCAGACGGCGAGGACGCTGAAGCGCACCTTGCTCTCCTGCTCGCTGCGGACGATCCGCCGCGCTCGCGAGCGGTTGGCCGCCCGCCGGCGAAGCTGCTCGCGGCGGCGGCGCTCAAGTGATGTCTCCTGCTCGAAGGCCGTCTCGAACTGGGAGATGCTCTGACGCATGCGCATGGTCGGGTGGCCCGGGGGCCGCGGGGGACCGTAGCAAAGGCGAACGAGCGCTTGCAGGGGCAGGAAGTGTGCGATCGGTCACGACGGCTCACGGCGTGCAGGCGCCCCAAAGCCCTCGTCCCGCCCGTGCCGCGCCCAGCTCGAGCCCTCGCAGCAGCGGCGCGAAGTGGTCGTTGGGCGGGATCGTCAGCGTGCGCGCCAGCCCCCGCCGCACCAGGCTCGCGTTGACGAACCGGCGCCCCAGGTAGACGTATGCGAGCAGCCTCCCGTAGGCATCGCGGCGCTCGGTGCCGAAGACCAGCCGCACCCGCCTCCCCTCGACCAGGCGGTGATTGAAGGCCGAGGCGCGCGGCCCGAAGCACTGCACGGGCGTGCCCGGCTTGACCGTCTCGGGCGTGTCGACGCCGATGTAGCGAACGTCCTCGGCCTCGCCGTCGATCCGCGCCTCGACCGTGTCGCCGTCGACGACCCGGGTGACGAGGGCACGGGCCGATGCCGGCCCCTGGTCCGCGCCGCCGCCCTCCCACGGCCGCAGGATGAGAAGAGCCGCGGCCGCCAGCAGCACCAGGCTGCCAAGCTGACCGCGGCTCCAAAGGCTTCGTCCCACCCCCGCTTAAGCCCTGGGGGCGAAAAACTCTCCCTCTTACGGGATGCGCCTCACAGATGACAAGAGCGTCTCCTTGATCTGGGCGATGATCTCGAGCGCGTCGTTCCACTCCCGCTGCCAGACGTTGCGGCCGAAGATCACGCCCGAGCCGCCCGCCTCCATGATCTCGCGGCAGTGGGTGAGCACCGTCTGGTCGTCGACCTTGGAGCCGCCCGAGAGCACGACCAGCGAGCGGCCGGCCGACTCGACGCACTGGCGGATCGCCTCCCCCTCGTCGACCTGCATCTCGTTGTAGGGGGCCGGCGCGTCCTTGTCCTTCTCCGGGTTGATCTTCGGCATGTTGAGCTTGACCACGTCGGCGCCCTGCTCCATCGCCATCCGCGCCGCGTAGTCGATCGCGTAGAAGGAGCCGGCGCCGCCCTTGGCGTCGATCGCTTCGCCGCGCGGGTAGGACCAGACGATCAGCGGCATCCCGTAGCGGTCGCAGTCCTGGCGCACCGTCCGCAGCTGAGCGAGGTCCTCGTCCTGTCGCGGCGAGCCGACGTAGAGCGTGTAGCCGACCGCGTCGGCGCCGAGCCGCACCGCGTCCTCGACGCTGGCGTTGCAGGTCGAGAGCGCCTTGGCGGAGGAGGGGACGTCGGTCTTGCCGTTGACCTTGAGGATCAGCGGCACCTGGCCGGCGTAGTCGGGGTAGTACTTGGTCGCCATCCCGATCTGGCAGGCGAGGGCCGAGTAGCCGGCCTCGGCGGCGAGCCGGAACTGGTAGTCGGGGTCCTTCGACGCCGGGTTGGGGAAGAAGTCGCGCGGGCCGTGCTCGATGCCCTGGTCGATAGGCAGCAGCATCAGGGTGCCGTTGCCCGGTCCGAACTCGAACAGCAGGCGCCTCAGGCGCGCTCGTTTGCCGGGGGGCAGGGTTGCCAGCAGCGATTTCTGCTCGGTCAGGCTCTTCAACTCCACGCTTTTCCTCCTCGAAGACGGGTGTACCCCCAGTATGTCACCGCGGCCTCTTCTCAAGAGGTTTCCAGCGGGCGGTTATCCTCGGATGACCATGAGCGAGACTGAGCTCAGCGTCATCTGCAAGAACTGCGGTTCGGAGGTCAGTCCCTACGTGACCGAGTGCCCCTACTGCGGCGCCCGCCTGCGCAAGCGCGCGCCGAAGCTGGAACGCCGCGGGGACGGGCTGGAGCCAAAGCCGCGCCGCCGTGCCCGCCCCAGGCTCCGCCGCCGCAAACGGCCGGACGGGCCGCCGCGGCCGTTCCGCCCCTACGCCACGGCGGCCGCGATCCTCGGCCCGGCCGCGATGCTGCTCGTGCAGAAGCTGACGGGGAACCCGATCGCCGCCTTCGGCGGCCTGGTCGTCCCGTTCGAGGACGAGTGGTGGCGCTTCCTCACCGCGCCCTTCGCCTACCTGGACGTCGGCTATCTCTTCGTCGTCGCCGTCGGCCTGGCGATCTTCGCGACCTCCCTAGAGCGCCGGCTGGGCACTCCCGCCACGGCCCTCCTGCTGGTCGCCTGCGGGTCGCTGGGGATGCTCGCAGCAGCCGGCATCGCCAACGCCCAAGCCGACGTCGAGGTGATTGCCGGCGGCAACGGCATGGCGCTCGGCGCACTCGCCGCCTGGTTCGCCATCCGCCGCGCCGAGACGCGCGGCGCGATCGACGCCGACTACGACGCGGTCGGGGTCCTTGTCGCCGCCGCCGTACTGCTCGCCCTGCCGGTCTTCGAGTCCACCGCCGATCCCTTTGCCGGCCTCGTCGGCGGCGCCGTCGGCGGGCTCGCGGGCCTCGCCGCATCGGCCCTGCGCGAGTGAACGGGCCGGGCTAGGCTCCGCACCGTGCCCCCCGACGAGGAGCAGCTTGACGCCGCGATCGAGCGCCTGCTCGACGCCGAGCGCTTCGCCGAGGCGGAGCGCGTCGTCGCGCGCGCCGCGCCGCAGCTGCAGAGGGTGCTCGCCGCGGCCCTCGCCGAGGGGGGCTGGTTCGGCGATTCGCACGAGGCCGAGTCGCTGCGCGCCGCGACCGTCCCCGACCCCGACGAGCGCGTCGCCGCGGTGCGCTCGCTGCTCGCCGAGGAGGCGAGGATGGGGATGATGGTCGGGGTCGCGGTCGGCTGGGCGCTGCATGACGAGATGACCGACATCGAGAAACCCGAAGGAGAGAGTTGAATGGAGATCAAGTACCACGGCCACTCGTGCTTCGAGCTGAGCGAGGGAGACACCCGGGTCCTGGTCGACCCCTTCCTCAAGCCCAACAACCCGGCGGCGGTGGCGAGCGCCGATGACGTCGAGCCGACCCACGTGGTCATCTCCCACGGCCACGCCGACCACATGGCCGACGCGGTCCCCGTCGCGGTCCGCACGGGCGCCGAGTGCGTCGCTGTGGTCGAGATCGCCGAATGGCTCAAGGAGCGGGGGGTAGAGAAGGTCCACGACCCGAATCTCGGCGGCACCGTGCGCTTCGAGTGGGGCTGGGTGAAGCTCGTGCCCGCCTGGCACACCAGCACGCTCCCCCGCTCGCCCGAGGCGCTGTTCAGCCCGACCGCGGGGACGGTAGTCGGCACTCCGGCCGGGCTGCTGATCCACATAGGCGGCGTCACCGTCTACCACGCTGGCGACACCTGCCTCTTCGGCGACATGAAGCTGATCGCCGAACGCAACCCGGTCGACGTCGCCCTGCTGCCGATCGGCGGCCACTACACGATGGACCGCCACGACGGCGTCGTCGCGGCCGAGTTCGTCGGCGCCGCCACGGTGATCCCGATGCACTACGACACCTTCCCGCCGATCGAGACCGACGCCCAGGCCTTCAAGGCGGAGGTCGAGGCGAAGACCTCTTCGCAGGTCGTGGTCCTCGCCCCGGGGGAGTCCCACTCGGCCGGCTGAAAGTTGGCCGCTATTCCCCTTCGAGGATGACCGAGGAGCCGGCAGGCGGCGTCGATTCGGCCGGAGGCGGTGTGCTTTCGGCCGGAGGCGGCGGTGGGGGAGGCGGCGTGCTTTCCGCCGGTGCCGGCGGGGTCGGTTCGGGGCTGCCGCCGACCGTCACCACGACGGTCCCGCCGCCGGCAGGCGCTCCGGCGCCCGCGGAGGGCGCCGCCCCGTCGATCCCGGTCGAGGCTTTGGTCGTGTCCTCCGCCTCGGCTTCCGCACCGCCGTTGCCGGCCGGCGCGCCCTCCTCGGCCGGCGCCGTGGTCGCCCCCGCCTCGGTCGTAACGGCTTCCGCTTCGGGAGCCGGAGCCGGTTCGGGCGCGGGGACGGGCGCTGCCGCGGGCTGAGCTTCGGTGGCGGGTGCCACGTCGCGGGCGGGCGCGACCGCTGCCTGCGGGCCCTTGTGGACCTGCGAGATCATCGCCGGCCCGCTGCTCACGGGCGCCGGTTCGGTCTGCTGCTTGACCTCGACCGCGCCGGCGGTGATCACGGCCGCGGTGACGACGCCGGCGACCGCCTTGGTGCCGATCGCGCTGCCCACGGCGCCGAGGCCACCGGCGGCGCTGCTGCCCCCGAGAGCGGCGCCCACGCCGCCGACTGCGCCGGCCCCGGTGGCGCCGGTTCCCGTTGCGGTCGCGGCGCCACCGGCACCCGCTCCTCCCAGGCCAAGCTTGGAGAGGATGAAGCCCTTCAGCGCGATCAGCGGCCCGACCGGGACCAGCGCGGCCAGCACCTTGTCGTTCGAGCGCAGCTGTGAGCGGAAGTCGGCGCACTCCTCGCAGTCGCGGACGTGGCGGCGGACCGGGCCGGAGAGCTTGCGCAGCCCCTCGGCGGCCTCGGCGAGGTCGATGCGCACCTCGCCGCAGGTCAGCAGGCGCGCCTGGCTCGCCTCGGCGAGGCTGATCCGGGCCCGCACCAGCAGCGACTTGACCGAGGGCACGCTGGTCTCCATTGCCTGCGCGATCTCCTCGTAGGACATCGCGTCCATCTCGCGCAACAGCAGGGCCGAGCGCTGGGTCTCGGGAAGCTTGCCGACGTCGGTGAGCAGCTGGCGGAACTCCTCGCGGTTGTGGACCTTCTCAGCCGTGGAGGCGGCCTCGACCGCCGGCACCATGTCCATCGATTCCTGCGCGTCGGCGGTCGGTTTGCGCAGGTGGTTGAGGCAGCGGTTGCGGGCGATCCGGTACAGCCAGGGGCGCAGCTTGATCTCGCGCTCGTCGGCGAGCATCGCCCGGTAGGCGTTGACGAAGACCTCCTGCAGGACGTCCTCGGCGTCCTCGGTGGAGCGGAGCATCTGACGGCAGAAGCCGAGCAGGCGGCCCTGGTAGCGGTCGACGATGGCCTCGAACGCGCCCGGGTTGCCGGCGCGGGCCATCGCGATCAGGCGATCGTCGCCCTGCAGCTTGAGAAGTGGGGAACGCCGGGCTAGAAGTCCGCGGCGACTGGCGTGTGTGAGAGCTGATGCCTCCAAGCGAATCCTCCAAGGGGGGCCAGGGAAGGCGTTTGTCTTCTAGCTCAGGGACACCGTAGCACCGGCATAGTTGCGGTACCTCACCAGTTTTTAGTGCGACTTTATGAATCCAGGTTCGCCCGGCTACCATCGCCAATGCCCGGGTGGCGAAATTGGCAAAAGCGGCGCCCTTAAAAGGCGTTGCCCCACTGGGGGGCTTGCGGGTTCGAGTCCCGCCCCGGGCACTCGTTTAGGCTCTCCGCCCCATGGAGCACGGGGGGCGGATAGTTGCCAAGGCTTTGAAGTCGAGAGGGGTCTCGCACCTCTTCACGCTCTCTGGGGGCCACCTGTTCTCCATATACGACGGCTGCAGGGCGGAGGGGATCGAGATCGTCGACGTCCGCCACGAGCAGACCGCGGCCTTCGCGGCCGAGGGTTTCGCCAAGGCGACGCGTGGCGTCGGCGTCGCGGCGCTGACGGCGGGGCCGGGGGTGACGAACGGCATCAGCGCGATCGCCGGCGCCCAGGCCAACTGCTCGCCGGTCTGCATCCTCGGCGGCAGGGCGCCGGAGCTGCGCTGGGGCTCGGGCTCGCTACAGGAGATCGACCACCTGCCCTTCGTCTCGCCGCTGGTCAAGTCGGCCGAGACCGTCAAGGACCCGGGCCGGATCGCCGCCCGCACCGCCGCCGCGCTCGACCTCGCCCTCGCCGCGCCCAACGGCCCGACCTTCGTCGACTACCCGCTGGACGTCGTCTTCACCGAGGCCGATGCGGAGATACCAGTCGCGTCGCAGGCCGAGGCCCGCCCGGCCGAGGGGGTCGAGGAGGCGGCTGCGCTGCTGGCCGCGGCCGAGCGCCCCGCGATCATGGCCGGCACCGGGCTCTACTGGGGCCGCGGCGAGGACGAGCTGCGGGCGCTCGCCGAGGCGCTCGGGATCCCCGTCTTCCTCAACGGCCTCGGCCGCGGCTGCCTGGCGGCGGACCACGAGCTCGCCTTCAGCCGCGCCCGCGGCGCCGGGCTGGGCGGTGCCGACGTGGCGCTGGTGATCGGCGTGCCGCTCGATTTCCGCCTCGGCTTCGGGGCCGCCATTGCCGAGGACGCGAAGCTGATCCGCCTCGATGCGGCGCCGAACGCGCTCAGCGCCAACCGCACGCCCGACGTCGACCTGGTCGGCGACGTCGCCGCCAGCCTGGCGGCGATCCGCGAGGCGGCCGGGGGCGGGGGAGGGCGCACCGGCTCCTGGCTGGCGGAGCTGCGCAGGATTGAGGACGAGAAGCGCGCGTCCGAGCAGGAGGAGCTGAATGACGCCCGCTCGCCGCTTCACCCGGTCCGCATCTACAAGGAGCTCGGCGAAGTTCTGGAGCGCGACGCGGTCGTCGTCGGCGACGGCGGCGACTTCGTCTCCTACGCCGGCCGCTTCGTCGACACCTACCAGCCCGGCTGCTGGATGGACCCGGGGCCGTTTGGCTGCCTCGGTGCCGGGCCCGGCCAGGCGATCGGGGCCAAGCTCGCGCATCCCGACAGGCAGGTCTGCCTGCTGCTCGGCGACGGCGCCTTCGGCTTCGCGGGGATGGAGTTCGACACGATGGCCCGGCACGGGATCCCCGTGGTCGGCGTGATGGGCAACAACGGCATCTGGGCGCTGGAGCATCACCCGATGAAGTTCCTCTATGGCTACTCGGTCGCGGCGGAGCTGCGGCCCGAGACGCGCTACGACCAGATGGTCGAGACGCTTGGTTGCGACGGCGTGCTCGTGCGCGAGCCCGGCGAGCTGCGCCCGGCGCTCGAGCGGGCCTTCGAGTCGGGCAGGCCGACCCTGGTCAACGTCCTCACCGACCCCGAGGTGGTCTACCCGCGCAAGTCGAACCTGGCCTGAGCGCCCGGAGGGCGGTCGACCTGGCCCCAGACGAGAACCGGCCGCCATCGCTGGCGGCCGATTCAAGTTGGCCCCTCAGGACGGGCAGGGGTACGTCTTCAGGGACCAGTTCTTATTCGGTGGGCTCAGACGGCGGGAGGCGCCATTGTTGCGGCAATCGCCCGAGCCCTATACCGGGTCCGCGGTGGTTGTCCCCACCTCTTTCCCGATGTGCGGATTATCTGCCTGCCTATCCGTTACGTCTAGTTGCCTCTTTGGTTGCTACTTAAAACAAGCAGGAGAAGCCTACCAAGTTTTATGGGTTCCATGTCCTTCTTGACCCATCTGTAGTGCCCTGACGGCTCTCGCTGGCCGCGAGGTATCACGTAGTACCCCGAAATTGAGAATACGGGGTTACCCGCAGTCCAGAGCCGAAACAGCCGAGATTGCGGTGCCGTAGAGGATGTCGTGCTCGGAGACGCTGACTCGCTCGAGGTCGAATGCGCGCATCGTCTCCACCAGAATGACCACCCCGGCGACGATGTTTGGCGCCCGATCGGGGTGCAGGCCGGCAATTTCGACTCGCTTAGACAAAGGGGCAGAGGCCAATCGCGAGAGGAGCCGCTGGATCGAGGGCAGGGTTAGCGTATGGCCGTGTACTTGCTTGGGATCGTAGGGCTCGAGGCCCTGTTCGACCGAGGCCAGGGAGGTCGGAGTGCCGGCGACGGCGATCGCCGCCTGGGCATGGGCGCCGGGCTCGCCGGCGACCGCACCCTCTATGAGGGTGCGCACGTCCGCGGCCAGCGCCTCCAGCTCCAGCGTGGTCGGCGGGTCGCTGGAGATGTGGCGCTCGGTGTGGCGCACGACGCCGGCCTGCAGCGACGCGTGGAAGGCGATCTCCTGCCCGGTGCCGACGATCAGCTCGGTCGATCCGCCGCCGATGTCGACCACCAGCGTCGGCTCGCTCGGCGGGTGCTCGGCGGTCGCCCCCATATATGTGAGCCGCGCCTCCTCCTCGCCGTCGAGCACGCGGGCGGAGAGCGCGAAGCGCTCGCGCAGCTCGGCGATGAAGGCGTCGCCGTTGGAGGCGTCGCGGACGGCGCTGGTGGCGATCGACTCGATTCGCTCGACGCCGGCCTCCCGGCAGATCGCCATGTAGTCGGCGATCGCCGCGCAGGCCGCCTCGATCGCCTCGGCGGAGAGCTGGCCCGAGAGGTCGACTCCGCGCCCGAGCCGCGTCACCCGGCTCTGCCGCTCGACCTCGCCAACCCGCCTCGCCTCGACGTCCGCGATCAAGAGCCGCGTCGAGTTGGAGCCGATGTCGACCACCGCCACCCTGCTGGAATCGCCTGCCATAGCCGCGCCACTCTATTGCCGCCCGCCCCGCAAAGCCCCCTGCACAGCCGCGGAGGCCACGCGACGAGCCGGCGCCACGTTGCTAGCATGGCCAAACCGCCGCGGGGTGGAGCAGCCAGGTAGCTCGTCGGGCTCATAACCCGAAGGTCGCAGGTTCGAATCCTGCCCCCGCTATAGGACGAAAGCCCCGCATTTGCGGGGCTTTCGTCTTTCTGGGGGCGCAGACAACAGGGTTCAAAAACGCCGATGGGGCAACGCCTGGGGCAACATGAGGTCCGAGAGAAGTCTAGCCCGGCTCTGGAACTGGGCTGCTGGTCCACCTATGTTCGGCCGCGAGAAACGCGAATAAATGGCTCCGGCGGCGGTGGAACGCCCGGGGCCCGACACCGAAGAACCAACCTTCGACGGGCGTGAGCTAGCGGGAAAGCAGTGTCGGCGTGCGACCCTACGCTTGCGCAATGGCCTTCACGCCCCTCCATCGAGTGCTCGGGCTCGAGCCTGGCCCGCTAACCGATGAGGTCCTTGACGCTGCAGTAGCGGCTGGCGTGAGGGAGGGCGACGAGCTGGATTGGAAGTCTGAGCTGCCGCCCGCGAAGGGGCTGTCCCAGACCGATTTCCCCAAGGACGTCGCGGCGATGGCAAATGGCGCGGGCGGCCTGATCGTCTTCGGCGTCCGCGAGGAGCAGAAGGCGGCGACCGAGCGCGTCGATGTAGTCGAGTTCGATGAGACGTATGAGCGAGCACTGCGTAGCGTCGCGATCACCGCAATCTCCCCGCCTGTGTTCGGCCTGAATGTGCACCGTCTCGGGTCGGAGGGAAAACGGGCGGTAGTCGTAGAAGTGCCCGCCAGTGTCGAGGGGCCACACCTGATCTACCGAAACCAATATTTCGGTGCACCCTTGCGCAGTGACGCTGACACGGTCTGGATGAAGGAGCGCCAGATTGAGGCCATGTACCGTGCCCGATTTGAGGAGCGCCGCCACGCTACCGAGGCCTTGGACGCGCTATCCACAGAGGTATCAATCGGCCGCGACACTGACGAGAGAGCGTGGCTCATCGGAGTCGGTCACCCGCGAGTCCCTCGTCTTGCAGGGCGTCTGACTCGTGATGAGGCGCGAGGTGTATTGGCGACATCCGAGAAGCTGACCTTGCAGTATGCGGATCGCAGGGGGGTCCATCCCCTCGAAAATGTGGACCAGCTCAACCCGCGTCCTGGACTCCGCCGTTGGGTTGCGGTCAACACGGCTACCGAGGAGTACTCACGGTGGAGGGAGTCGTGGATCAGCATTCACCACGACGGCTCGGCGACGCTCGCCACCGCAGTCGGTGGGCACCGAATGAGCAGCGACAAAAATTTCGGGGGATGGCAGATCGAGTCGGTGACCATAGAGTGCGCCATCGCGGACCTCATGGCCGTGGTCCGGGCAACCGCAAGGGCGACCAGCAACGATGAGTACGACCTGCGAATCGGGATCGACTGGACTGGGGAGCAAGCGCTGACGATCCTGACGAAAGACCAGACGGGTCACACCTACGACGGCGTTTCAACCCCTCTGCGCCGATACGCGCCAGTTGAGACCACCGTCAACGCGGTCGAGTCCGACTCCGATTATCTCGGGCATGTTCACGACCTGGCCCAAGACTGCCTAAACCAGGGCGGCATCTCGAACGTCCTGACGATCCGCGTGCCGGAAGGCGACCAACGCCCGTAGGCCTAACGAACGACAGCATAAGAATGCTGGCCGCGAGTGCGGCACGCATTGTTTCGCCGAACAGCGAGTCCTCCCGCACGGCTGTCCATGTAACAGCCGTGGCGGGTCACGCCGTCGCGCTTCCTAAGGTCTTTGCGTGAACCGTCGCCAGCAGAAGCGCAAGCAGGCCCGCCGCACTCAGCACGCGCAGAAGACCCGGACCCCTGACCGCCCGGGCCTGCTGATCTCGGGCTCGGACTGCCCGAAGGTCGACAACGGCCACATCGTCCCGCGGACCTATCAGCGGGCCTGGGAGGGAGAGGGCAGGCAGGTTGCCGTCCACGCGCCCGGCAACTCCGCGTGCAAGCTCAAATCGACCAAGACCGCCGGTGCTCGCGGCCCCTTCTACCGGCGTACCCGCCCCCGGCACGGCACCGAGATAGATGACATCGAGGCATCGCTTGCCTACGTCGAGAACAAAGCGACCCCGGCGCTGCGCCAGATCGTCGCCGGGGAGCCACTGACCGAGGAGCGGAAGGCGGCGCTCGCCCAGCTCTTTGGAATGCAGATGATGCGCGGCCCGGCCTTCTTCGCCAAGCACGAGGAGATACAGCGCTCGGTGCTGGAGGAGGCGAAGGCGGGCGACCTCAAGCCGAAGCACCTGGCCGCCGTCGGCGGCGATGTTGACCTTGCTCGCAGCCAGATCATCGACGTTCTTCTCGATCCGACCAAACGCTTCATGACGATGCTGAGCTTCACGGTCAAGGTGGCTGGAATCCTGTCGCTGATGCGCTGGCACGTCCTGCGCTTCGACGGGCCGCTGTTGGCCTACTCCGACCATCCCGTCGTACTGTGGCCGATGAACGTCGAGCAGACCCGACCCTTTCCCCGGCAGATTCTCGGGCCGTTGACGATGTTGGAGATTCGCGTGCCGATCGCCCCCGACGCGGCGATCCTCATGAACTGGATCGACCGCAGCGACGAGGTCGGCATCCCGATGAAGCGGCGGGCGGCGGCCGAGCTCAACGCCTTCACGATCGGCCAGGCGGATAAAGAGTGGATGCACCGGCCGGGCACTGAGCCCGAGATCGCCGACGACATCTTCTCGCCGCTTTCCCGACTCGTTGACCCTTCTTATGACCGAGCCGCCGCCCAGGACTCGGCCCGTCGCGCGCACGCCGACCGATTCAACGAGCGCGCGAAGAAGCGGACGTGGGTGAACGAGCTCGAAGTGCTCGTGGACATCGGGCCGGGCTCCTCGTTGCGGGCGGCGGCGTAGCCGAACCTCGCCGGGAGAGGGTCACCCGCAGGTGCAGCCCGACTAGGACGCCGGCCGCGACGACAACGACGAGTAGCGCCTCGGCCACGGCGATCGGGATGACCGACCGCTCTGACGAGCCGCTGCCCGCGACTGATTTCACCGAACGGGCTCGCCCGTCTGCATCGCTACCGTTCGCTGTCATGGGAGAGTTCGATCACATAGTGGCGGCGATGCGCGAAAGCCCCGTGGTAAGCGCGTTTGAGGAGATGTCTATCTCCGGCGATTTCAGCGCGCTCGACCAGAACCCGGCTAAACGCCAGCATTTCCTGTCCCGGTTCCTATTGCGGAAGTTCTCGTTCGCTCGTGACGGTCGGGAGGGCATCTTTCAGATGAAGGCCGCCGGCCGCTCGGCGCCCCAGCGGGTCGGGTTGAAGGGCGCTGCCTCCCGGAATCTTCTCTACGCGGGACTCGATGAGAACGGCGAGCTCGACGAACCGCAACGAGGGGTATCTCGCCCTGATCGAGACACACGCCGCGCCGGCGTTGAGGTGCCTGCTGGAGGATCCGGATTCGTTGTCGCCGGGGCAGCGGGCGACGATCGCCTTTTTCATCGCGGTGCAGACGATGCGAACCCCCGCCGCCGCCGCCCAGGTGACGGCGCTCGCCCAGACTGCGTTTCAGAACGCCGCGAGCGAGATGTTCTCCGACCGAGAAGCCTTCGCCGAGCGCCACCGCGAGTTCTACGGAAGGGATGCCGGGGATGAGGAGATCGAGGCTTTTCGGAGAGAGGTCATCGACAGCGTCCGCGAGGAAAAGGTGCGGCTGGTCGGCGCGCGCGGCGCCGCCTTCGGTGAGGGGTTGCGCCACGCGGTGGAACTGGTGCCTCAGATCATCGCCTTCGACTGGACGCTGCTCCGGGCTCCCGATGCGAACTTCATTACCTGCGATCGTGGCTACGCGATCCACGATCCGACCCCTCCGGTTCCATGGGCCGCCCAGGGTCTGCTGAGCTCGGAGAACACCGAGACGACCTTCCCCCTGAGTAGCGACGCCTGCCTGCTTCTGCGGCCTGTGCCGGCGAGCGCGGGCCTGTCGATCGCCGAGGCCGACGCCCGGCAGGTCGAGTTGATCAACCTCCGCACCTATGGCTGGGCCGAGGAATACGTGTTCGGGGAGACTCAGGCCGCCCTCGTCGCCGTTCGCACGGCTGCACGTCAGCGGCCCGCTGATGTGATCCGCCCCCGGCCCTTCTCGCAGGCGATCGGGATCGAGCCCGATCCTGATGACGATTCGCTGGCGCGGGAGAACCTTCGGCGCGGCTGGCCGGCGCAGATCACCAACTCCGAAGGGGAGATACGCGACTACATGGTGTTCGAGGTCGGAGAGCCCGAAGGCCGGCGGCGGAAGCGGCTCGACGAGCTGATCGAGAGCCGAGCTCGCAAGCGGGCCGGTGTCGGTCCCAACGACCCGCTGCCGGGGCGGATCGTCAGCTCGATGGTCGCCCCGGTCGTCTAACAGCCCTCTGGGGCAACAAACGGGGCGACACGGGCGTTTGGATGCGGCTAAAGGTAGGCGTCGATGTTGATCAGCAGCCCGCGCTGCCGGATCACGATCCGCTCGGGCTCATCGTCCCTATCGGTGCCTTCATAGCCATCGCGCCAGATCGTCAGCGAACCGTCATGCGGCCTGTTCGGGTCATGGACGAACGAGATGGTCCAGTGCTCCCGTTCGCCGGGCGAATGGCTCATGCGGTCCACAACGCCCGAGAAGGCGGCGAGGTGCTCGCGGTCTGCGTGGCTTGTTTTAGCCGGATTCTTTAGCCGGATTCCGATTCTTCGAGATACGGGAACACAGCTTCCCGCGCCCGCTCGATCGTCCCTGACAGTTGGTAAACGTGTTTGGACCCTTCCTGGCCAAGGGCCCAGGAGAGCGGGTAGGACGCCTCTTCGTAGAACGCCTGGATCGCTTGGAACTCCCGAAAGGGAAGGTGGGCCGCGAGGACGTGCCGTTCGCGCCCGAACGCCGCCGTCCTCAGCGCCAGGAATGCGTCGGTCGGGGACACGAGCCCCTTCACTGCTTGCTGGACAACGCTCCCGTCGGTCTGGAGGCTCGAAGTAGACCTCGTTGGCCGCCGCGTGGATCGTTGCCCTGTCGCCGCTGTCCGACGTCATGTGACTGCGCCTGTTCCACCCGAGACCCAGGACTACGGATGCGGCCAGGGCCGCACCGAGGCTCGCAACCAAGAGGTCGCGACCAAGCCGGTTCGTCGGCCAGTTCGGGCTCGTGGTCAGCTCCCCAAGGAGCCAGACGCCGAAGAGCACAGCGAGCGCGAGAAAGAACGCGCGCTGGCCGAGGAGCACGAAGGCGAGAAGGGCGAGGGCGATACTCAAGACGACGGCAAGCCCGTGTCCCCAGACGTGGCGGAGATGGTCGCTCATCGATACTCCCCGTCACCCACGGCCGCATAGTGGCAAATACCGATCCGGCACGCGCAAAGAACTCGCTCTGCGGTTCTGAGCCCACGGACTCTCGGGCGCGGAGGTTCTTCGCTCAGCTGCCTTCGGTCGCCGACTGCAGTTTCGCTTCGAGTTCGCCCGTCCCGTTGAAGACTTCGTCGGCGGGGGGAACTTCGATTTTCGGGACCCGGCCGAAGCTTTCGTAGTCGATGGTGATGTCGGTGGTCGTGGCCGAATTTGCGACTCCGCTCACGGCGCTCTTGAGGGACACGCGCATCCGCCGGACCCTTTCCTGCTTGTCGATCCAGACTTCGACCTCCGGTTCGGAGACATCGACTTTGACCCCGAAGACTTCGTCGGCATGAGGGAAAGTGCCTCGATAGTGCGTGGTGGGCACGCCGTCGATGTCTTCCTGGCCGATCCTTTCCGCGTCTTCGACACCTTCGAGGACCTTCAGACCTTCCTTCGGTCCGTTCGCCGCAGGAGCTCCCCGTGTTGCTCGCGGCGGATGAGGCATCCACCTCCATCCACTTCTTCCCTTCCGGGATCGAGTCGAGCGCGGACGAGCTCGTGTAGGACTTCGTGCCGTCGGCGATGGTGGTGAGCGTCACTTCGCGACCCGTCGAGAGGCCCTTGACGACAAAGGTCCCTTCGGCTCGTTCACTGTCGTCGAAGGTCATCGGCCCAGTCTCGATGATCCCTTCCGGCGTGGTCGACGATTCGATGGTCGCGGTGATCGTGGCGTGCCCGCCCGGCTCCCGCTGCGTGACCTCGGCCGCCTTCGCGATCGCGTTCAGCGGCCCGCCGCTGTTGCCGTCTCCCTGGGCCAGGACGAACACGGCGATGGCGAGGACCACCACTGCCACCCCGGCGCCGATCCAGCGGCGGCCGCGATGGCGCTTTCCTTCAACACCTGCTGGTTTCTGCTCGGTCCCCACCTTTGGGAGAAGGGTACTTGCTCGGTGCGCGTCCTTTGTGGCATCTTGGCTTTATGCCGGTGGCCGCCATCGCCTCCCCTGCCGGCTTCCTCACGGGCGCCGCCAATCTGGCGACCTGCTTCGCTGCGCTCGCGGTAGCTGTGGCTGCGGGTGCCTACCTCGTGCAGCGCCGCGACAGCCACACCCAGCTTCTGCTCGGCATGACCGAACACGTCGATGGAGTCGCCAAGGTGTTCGTCGAATTCCCGGAGATGCGGCCGTACTTCCATGCCGGCGAGGAGGCGAAGGGCACCACTGATCTGCAGCGTGCGGAAGCGATCGCCGTCTACTTGTCAAACGCGATGGACTTCGTCTTCGTGCACCTGGGAAAGATCGATGATGCCGGCAAAGCCGCCTGGGAACGGTATTTCGCCTATGTGTTCCAGAACAGCCCGGTCCTGAGGGATTTTCTCGAAGAGCACAAGGACTGGTACGGAAGGCAATTCCAGGAGCACGTCAAGGGGCTCGAAGCCGACTTCGAGCAGTCGGTCAGGGTAACGCAGCGCCTCGCCCTCCAATCCCCGTTCTTCTTCGGGCCCGGAGGTCAGTTCGGACCTCCCCGGTAACAAGCTCTATCGGTGGCCCGCGCCGCCGGCGATCCGATAGATCCGGGACGGATCGACCCCTTTGCCGCGGACGTGCGCGGGCCAGACGATCAGCCAGAGGGCGGCGAAGTGTTTGAGTACTTCCTCGCTCAGTGTCGCCCGTTCGCGCAACACCTTCAGGTCGGCCTTGCCGTCCTCGCCGCCGAAGACGTAGCGGGTCAGCACCGCCTCGGGGAACTCGAAGATCTCCCGCTGCTTGGTCTCGTCCCGTTCGACCACGACCGCCTCGTCGTGGGCGAGCCGCAGCGTCGCCTTCAAATCCTCGCTGTTCAGCTTCGCATGGTGGACGGCCCGGTGGCGACCCGAGCGAAGCGCCCGGTCGATCTCCGATTCCTCGGCCTCACCTTTCGTGTATCTGGCGATTAGCCAGTCGGCCTCCGCTTTGGCCCCGATCCGGTCGACGAACGTCTCGATCTCCCGGTTTCCGGAAATCGCGAGGACCACTCGGTCGGCCTCCACGATCCGGGCGCTCAGTTGCCGCTGCAGATAGAAACGGTGGGCGGGATGAGAGCCCTCGCCGTGGAGCGCCGTCTTGAAGGTCGTCTCCATCGTGCCGAGGTCGGCGATCACCGCGCCGAGCATGAACACCCAGCGATCCTCTATGTCATCGGGATCGAAGAGCTCGTGAAGCTCGACCGGTTCTTCGGGCACCCGCCGAGCGTACCCTGGACTTCGTCGCCACCACCACCACGCGGCGGGTTAGGCTGGGGGCGTCATGAGTCGAGGCGGGCGCACCTGGCCTGGCTCAGTCCCCGAGCCAAGAATCCACACCGAGCGACCCACGGCTATAGAGAGGTTGCCATCGCAGGAAGTTCCGCAAGATCCTTTGAGACCAGGTCACGCTCGTCGCAGCTGACGAGACGATGTCCAGCGTCCCCAGCGGCGGCTGCGTAGGCAGCGTCGTAGGCAGAGATCGTGTGGCGCTCGGCGAGTTCGGCCGCTCGCGTTAGGAGGGTGTCCGTGGAGGCAACGACGCCGCCATCGTCGGCGAGCCTCTCGATTGCGGCGAGCAGCGGTGCCACGGACTCCGGTGCCCGCCACGCCCGCACGGCGACATTGGCGACCTCATAGCGGGCGAGGTCAAGCGTGGCGAGCGTAGCCTCCTCGTCTTCCAGCAAGGCTCGAGCAGGCTCGTGGTGGCGATCCTCTGGATCGAAGGCCGCGAGCAGGACGCTCGCGTCGAGGAGCAGCGTCGTCACGGACCGGGCCGCGTTGCCTTTACCTGCTCCGCAGCGCGCCCTCCGTGGGGCGAGGTGTCACTGAGCAGCGATTGCATCGCCGCCGCTCGGCCCTCGCGGCGGCGGCGCAATGCCGCGTCGGCGAACCCCCGCATGACGGCGCTGCGAGTCGTGCCGCCACGCTGGGCCTCGGCGTCGACCTCTGCGAGGAGATCATCGGGAAGGGAGACCATGACCTTTGCCATGCAGCAAGTATACCCAGGTATACCAGCGGCTTTCCCTGGGGCAAGAAATGGGGCAAGGTGCCCCACGGGTGCCGCATCGGCCAATAGCAGGGCCACGAATCTGCGTACACGATCATGTACACTGCGCCAATGGCCAAGACCGTCCCTGTACGCGAGCTGCGCAGCAACCTCAGCAGCCTGCTCGACGATGTCAGCGATCGTCGCGACCACGTGCTGGTCACCCGCAACGGGACCCCGGCGGCGGCCCTGGTCCCGATCGACGAGTACGAGGCGCTGGAGGAGACCGCCGAGATTCTCTCCGACCCCGATGCCCTCTCCGCGCTGGAGGCGGGCCTTGCCGAGATCGAGCGCGGGGAGACGGTCACCCTGTCTGAGCTTCGCAGTGAGTTGGCGGAGCGCCGACCGGCCGCCAGCTGATCGTTGGCGCGGCTTGTCCTCGCCCGGCGCGCCCGTCGCGAGCTGCTTGAGCTGGACTGGCCGCTGATCGACGCTATCGAGGACGCCCTGGGCCTGTTGGAGCGCCAGCCGCAGGCGGGTCATGCGCTCCGGGGGAGGCTCCGCGGCCTGTGCTCGCTGCGGGTCGGCTCCTATCGAATCCTCTACCAGCTGACCGACGGCGGACAGACGGTGAGAGTCGCCACCATCCGCCATCGCTCCGTCGCTTACAGCAACGATCCACGTTGAGGTCCAAGCAGGCTCAGGGGAGGGGCCTCCGCGGACTTCCCTGGGGCAAGAAATGGGGCAACGTGCCCCACGGATTCCAGCCGATCTCCACGTAGCTCGATCTGGCGAAAACCGCTTGAAACCGTGCTCCACGTAGTCCAGCAGATCTCGCTGATCAAGCTCATAACCCGAAGGTCGCAGGTTCGAATCCTGCCCCCGCTATAGGAAAAGGCCCCGGAAACGGGGCCTTTTTTCTGCTCCAGGCGTCAAGCGTATATTGCTGGGCGGGTACCAATTGGGTACTAATTTTCAATGCCCAAGGCGTCGGTCCGGCCGCGGTGCGGCAGTCCGTCAGGCACGAAAACGACCTTTCGACTGTCGTGACTTGCCGACCTTCGGGTCTCAAACCCCGAAGGTCGATAGCTTCGCGACATATTTCTCACGTAAGCGCCCATCGGATGGGCGCTATAATGAGACGAATGTCGCCCGCTGGTCTTACCGCTCGAAATCGTGCTCTTCTGACCTCCCTTCACCGGTTTGACGGTCCGTTCACCGTCGACGAGGCGCAAGAGGCACTTGACGTAGATCGCCCCCGCGCGCAGCGCTTGCTGCGCTATCTCGCGGACCGGGGTTGGCTCGCTCGTGTCCGCAAGGGCGTTTATGCACCAGTCCCTCTCTCGACCGAGGTCCCGGAGGAGTGGCGGGCGGATCTCTGGCGGGCCGCAGCGCAGGCCTACTCCCCTTGTTACATCGCGGGCTGGAGCGCCTGCGAGCACTGGGGTCTCACCGAGCAGATCTTTCGCGACCTGATGGTCGTGAGCACCAGGCGGATCGCCTTTCGCAGCGACGAAATCCAGGGTACGCCCGTGAGGATCAAGGTTGTCGGACCCCAGAAAATGTTCGGCATGGTCGGCGTCTGGCGGGGATCGGAGCGAGTCGAGGTCTCTGATCCCACTCGCACGATCGTCGACTTGCTCGATGATCCGTCGATGGGGGGCGGGATCCGCCATGTGGCGGAGGTGCTCGAGGAGTACCTCGCAGGATCGCATCGCGACGAAGGACTGCTGCTCGATTACTGCGAGCGGTTCGGCAACCGAAGCGTTTACAAGAGGCTCGGATACCTTGTCGAGGCCCTCGCTCTCGACGAGCCCGAGCTGATCGAGAGCTGTCTGGAGCGGATGTCGAGTGGCGTAGTGCCGCTCGATCCAGGCATTCAGGCGGCGGGCGTTCGCAACTCAGCCTGGAACCTTCGCGTCAACGCGCGGATCGATCGGGTGGCCTCGTGATCACCCGAGCGGTCCTCGATGAGCGGGTCCGTGAGTGGGGCCTGCGCGACGATGTCGTAGAGAAGGATTACGTCCTCGGCTGGCTCCTCTGGGGGATAGGGTCGAACAAGTCACTGGGCGCCTCGTGGGTCTTCAAGGGCGGGACCTGTCTCAAGAAGTGCTACATCGAGACCTACCGCTTCTCCGAGGACCTCGACTTCACTGTCCTGCCCGACGGGCCAATCGAGCCCGACGACGTCTTGCCGCTGATCGACGAGGTGCTGAGCGGTGTCAATGACGCATCGGGCATCGACTTCTCGGTCGAGACGCCGCGCCTGAAGCTGCGACCCGGCGGGCGCACCGCAGAAGGCAGGATTTACTACCCCGACCCATCGCCCATGCCTTCCCCGACGAGCTCCCGGCGCCGGCCGAGGTTCGCTGCTACGGCTTCGAGGAGCTCTTCGCCGAGAAGATTCGAGCGATGGGGGAGCGCTCGCGCCCGCGAGATCTCTACGACATCGTCAACCTCTTTCGCCGCGAGGACCTACGACTCGAGCAGGAGCTGATCCGATCGACGCTTGAGCGCAAGTGCGAGAGCAAGGGGATCGCGATGCCGACCTACGGCGACATCAGCTCCTCTCCGTTGCGTGCCGAGCTCGAAGCCGAGTGGGCGAACATGCTCGGCCACCAGCTGCCAGTTCTGCCGCCCTTCGAGCAGTTCTGGGAGGAAGCCGAGGTTCTCTTCCAGTGGCTTGAAGGCGACGCCGTCGAGGAGCCGGTGGAGCCAATTGGCGCAATGACCAGCGAGGACCACACCTGGTCGCCGCCGGCGACCTTGGCTACCTGGGGCAGAGCCTCGTTGGAGGTCGTACGTTTCGCTGGCGTCAATCACCTCTTGGTGGAGCTCGGCTACAAAGGAGGCACGCGCTTGATCGAGCCGTACTCGCTGCGGCGCAGCAGCGCCGGCAATCTGCTGCTCTACGGAGTTAGAGCCGACAGCAGAGAAATCCGCTGCTATCGGGTAGACAAAATCCAGTCCGCGCGGGCGACCACCCAGTCGTTTCAGCCAGCCTTCGCAATCGAGTTCGGGTCCGCCGGTGGATTGTCTGCTCCTCCGGTACGCAGGCGGGCGGGAGCCCCACGGCTTGGACCTCGGCGATCCGCCTGGTCGGGGCGTTGCTGATCGAGCAAAACGACGAGTGGCTGCTGACCCGCGGCTACCTCTCAAAGGAGTCGATCAGCCTGGTCCTCGAGGACCAGGCTGAGGCGAGCGGAAAGGAGGTGGCGGCCCTGGAGCGCTGAGAGAAGTGCCGGCGAGTCCCGTTACACCACAACTCGCGACTTGACTATCCAGGCCTTGCGCAGTGGAGCGCTGACCGTGGCCGCCACTACGATCGACAGCAGCAGAAATGCGAGTTCGAAGGCGGCCTGAAAGAGCTGCCTTCCGCCAGCGCTGGCGCTACGCTTTTCGAGTGACCACTCGCGAGCAAGCCGAGCGACTGCTCAAGGAGATGCCCGAGGAGCAGGTGCCCGCGGCGCTGGATGCGCTGCAGGAGGTCGAGCGCTATGCCCACACGCTGAAGGTGTTGCGCAAGCGCCACCCTGAGAAGAGCGAGCGCGACCTGATGGAGTCGCTTGCGACGATCAAAGAAGGCGACGAGGCGATCAAGCTGATCAGGACACGCTTCGAGGGCATTCCTTCCGAGGAGATCGAGCGCGAAGCGGTCAAAGCCGTGCGCGAGGTGCGCGCGGAGGCCGCGGGCTAGCAGCGAGCCGCGGGTTGAAGCGACTCGTCCTCGATCCGAACGCGCTGGCGTCTGGGATCGTCGATCCGCACAGCGACAGGCCGCCAAGGCTGCTGTTCGAGGCGCTCGAGAGCTTGGTATACGAGGCGATCGTCTGCCCGAAGCTGCTTGGCGAGCTGCGAAAAGCGCTGCGCAAGCCCTACTTCCGCGATCGGCTGAGTGCCGAGGAGGCGCGAAAAGCCGTGAAGCGGATAGAGGTGGTCGCGGTTACGCTCGATGACCCCGCCGACGTCGAGCCGACCTTGCGAGATTCCAAGGACGACTATCTCCTTGCGCTGGCTCGGCAGTCCGGCGCCGAGGCGATCGTCACCGGCGATAAAGACTTGCTCGATCACACCGAGCAGCTCGACCCGCGCGCGATCAGTCTCCGTGAAGCGTGCGAGTTGCTTGAGCTGACCGACTGACCTACCTCAGCCCGCGGTAGAGCGGCAGGGTGAGGCGAAAGCGCCGCCCCACTCGCCGTAGAGACGATGTCAGGGAGCGCCGCTGGTAAAGGGGGTTGATGCGCTCTGGCGCACAGATAGGCTTCGACCGCAATGGCAATGATGAATATCCGGACCGCAGACTTCCAGGACCGAGAGGCTCCGGCTGGCTTTCGCTCGCGGCGAGCGCGGATCGGCTGCGAGCTCGGCATGGAATCAATCGGCGCGAGCATCTGGGAGATCCCGCCGGGAGAGGCCGCCTATCCCTACCACTTCCATCTCGCCGACGAGGAGCTGGTGGTCGTCCTCTCGGGAAGGCCCAGCCTCCGAACCCCGGATGGCATACGTGACCTGGAGGAGGGGGATGCGGTTCGATTTCCCCTGGGAGAGGAGGGTGCCCACCAGCTCCTCAACCGGACCCAGGAGGTCGTTCGCTTTCTCGCCGTGAGCAACAGCGGGCGACCGGACATCGTCGTCTATCCCGACTCCGACAAGGTCCGTGCAGCCGAGCGGCTTCCAGCCGGAGATGGCTTTTCCGCCTCTTTCCACCGCGGAGACGCCGTGGACTACTGGGACGGCGAGGCCCGTAGCTAACTCGCCGGAGCCACGCCGGAACGTCGAGTTGAAGGCCCGCGACGGCGATCGGGCGCAGTCGCTGGCGCTGTGCGAAGCGCTCGGGGCAGACGATCGCGGCGAGCTGATCCAGCGTGACACCTACTTCAACGTTGCCACCGGTCGCCTCAAGTTGCGAGAGGAGAGGGATGCCGCAGCGCACCTGATCTCCTA
This sequence comes from uncultured Solirubrobacterales bacterium, assembly GCA_963801245.1. Lineage (GTDB taxonomy): Bacteria > Actinomycetota > Thermoleophilia > Solirubrobacterales > 70-9 > VRUE01. Next base: position 503,802 of record CAWDEA010000002.1, on the reverse strand, counting down.
TGTCCGGGCCGACGAGCCGCAGGAGCGTTTGAGCCGCTATCGCATCGTCGAGGTCGAGGACGCAGAGGGCCTCAAGGCGGCACTGTCGGAGAGCCTGGGAGCCCGCGCCGTGGTGTCCAAGCGCCGGAGGCTCTTCTTGTGGCGAGACGTGCGCATCCACCTGGATTGGGTCGATGGTCTTGGCGACTTCCTTGAGTTCGAGGCGGTCGCGCACGAGCAGTCCGACCTTGCCGACGAGCGGCAAAAGGTCCAGCAGCTATCGGATGCCTTTGGGATCAGGAGCGAGGATCTGCTCGACCGCAGCTACTCGGACCTCATCCTGGAGGCCCGCTGACTGCTATGCGGGCAGCCCCGGCACGGCCGCGAAGGCGAGTTGGCGCCTGGGGCAAGAAATGGGGCAAGGTGCCCCACGGATTCCAGGCGATCCCCACGTAGCTCGGTTGCCCGGAAACCGCTTGAAACCGTGCTCCACGTAGTCCAGACGAGTTCACGGTTCATCCTCATAACCCGAAGGTCGCAGGTTTGGAATCCTGCCGCCGCTCCTGGTGGGTTCAGCCGCCGCTCGGCCCGGTCGCCGGGGAGTTGGCCGAGAAGCAGCCGCTCACGCCCTCGGCCTGGAAGACGCTGACCGGGCACTGGACGGAGGTGGGGTAGTAGGGGCCCATCGCCTGGGCGACGACCGGGCTCGGCACGTATTCGGTCGGCGATGCGGCGTGCGGGATCTGCTGGATCGCGTTCGCGAAGCCTTCGCCCATCATGTTCCGCATCCACTGCGTCTCGGCCACTGCGGGCTGGTTTGCCTGCATCGGTATCCAGGTGGCGGCGTTCGCGGCCAGGGAGGCTTCGGACGGCTTGTCGCTGGGCAGCGAGGAGACGACGTTGTAGTAGCCGTTCGAGCCGACCGTCGTCTGATAGTCGGCGGTGCCGCCGTAGCGGCGGTCCGGTCCCCGGCCTTCCGTGACGACCGGGTAGGGCTCCTTGACGAGGTAGTTGTTCACCGACCAGTAGCGGAGCTGATAGGGCAGGGGCGAGGTGAGCCAGTCGACCGGCGTGGCGCCGATCGAGTCCCCGAGGGCCCCGCTCCCGGCGGTCCGCGGCGTCGCCGGCATCAGGCCCCTGGTGACCACGACGGTCCCGGGCGAGGGATAGAAGTACATCGAGATATAGGCGTTGCTGGGGTTGGGGAAGAGGGCGCCGATCTGCTCGGAGGACGACTGGATCCATTCGAGCGGTTTCGCGCAGCCGTTGCTGTATCGCGGCACGCCGTTCACGGTGCAGGGGGTGACCGGAGTGGTCGGCAACGCCTCGCCTCTGACCTTGGCCACGACCCGCTTCAGGGCCTTCGAGGCCTTCATCGCCCGGGCGATCCGCACGGCGTTGCAGGTCGGAAGCTGGGTGTGAACGACCTTCCTCGCGCCGTTGCGTTCGACGACCCGGTTGATGATCACCCTGGGCAACTTCACCGTCGTGTTGCCGCCGGACGGGATGTAGGTCCGCATGGTGACGAAGCCGACGTCGCTCGGAGCGATCGGCGCCTGTTCGACCGTGCCGGTGTCCACCATCGGGATCGCGTTGAGGCGCGCCTGAAGGCCGGGGGTGACCTTCCTCCGCAGTCGCACCGTGAAGCTCGTCGACTTGCCGGCCGGCACCGAGTCGACCTGCCAGGGATTGACCGAGCCGCGGTCGGGAGCGATCCGGTAGTCGGCGATCGCAGACTCGACCGACTGTCCGTCGGTCGTCTCGGTGAAGTCGTCGCCGCCGTTGTTGTAGACGACGAACGACATGAAGCGGGCCGTCGGATATGTGCCCCGTATCGTCACCGAGCGGAAGGACGACCCGGTTTTGAACGGCGTCGTCCAGTAGGTCGCGTTCGGGTCGGGTCCGGCCTCGTTCGCCAGCGCCGGCGTCGACTCCACCGGCCAGGCGCAACCCGGGAAGACCGGAGCGACGCGCGTGCCCCCTTCGCGGCCATGGTTGCCGGGCGCCGCGGCGGCGACGGCGGCGAAGGAGAGCGACGCCACTGCCAGGAGGCACAGGATTGACTTGAGGAACCTCGGGGGCATCTCGACTCCGTTCTGCCAGGGGTGGTCGCTGCACTATCGGCAGCAGCCATTCCCGGCGTGAGGGCCGCAATCCTCGCCATGCGTCGGGTATGCCGTGGGTCTCCGCCCCTCAGATCCGAATGACTTCCACTGCCTCGAACGAGGAGAAGTCAGCGTCCTGGGTGACGATGGCTGCACCGTGCCGCAGTGCGGTCGCAGCGATCCAGGTGTCGTGGCGACGCAGGCACCGACCGCGAGACCGCTCGGCCGACGCGATGCGCGCAAAGCAGCTCGCGGTCTCTGCGTCAATTGGAAGCAGGGAATACGTGGCCTGGACGCGCGAGAGGGTGGAGAGCCGAATGGCTCGGGCATCTGGGTCGGTGGCGCGCAGCACGCCCAGCTCCAGCTCGGCCGCGGTGATCACCGAGACGGCGATTTGCTCGGGAAGCTCGCCCAGCTCGCGGCCGGTCTCTTGTGCGATGAAGATCGAGGTGTCGGCGATTGCCCGGCTCAATCGTCGAGCTCGGCGCCGCGAACGTCGGCGAGATCGTCCAGCAGGCCGGCATCGGCGGGCGCCTCACTCACGATGCGGCGCAATTCGCTGGCCGGGACCCAGGGATCGCGATCCTCGACGTGGGGAAGGATGTCGGCGACCGGACGACGGTTGACCGTCAGCGTCAGGCGCTCACCGGCTTCGAGCTCGGAGACAACGGCTGAGGTGGAATTCCTTAGCTCCCGGATCGAGACTGCTCGCGCCATGTGCACGACTGTAGCACTCTCTGCTACAAAGCGGCGACCTGGGGTCCTTCCCGACCGACCAGCCGCTTCCCGAACTCGCTCGGCTCTACTCTTCTCGGCACTGCATGGCCCAACGCTCCGGATTCATACGCGGTTCGCGCCGAGGAATTCTCCTCGCGGCAGTTGTCGTTGCGCTGGCGGCGCTGCCGGCGCCGGCGTCCGCCGAGATCGGCGTTCTCGGCGGCTGGGGCAGCCTCGGAACGGGCGACGGCCAGTTCACGGGCGCGAGCGCTCTGACGATCGACTCGGCCGGCGACGTCTATGTGGTTGACGGCAAAAACTCCGGCCTCGACGCCTACAACCGTGTCCAGAAGTTCACCTCCGCCGGCGCCTTCATCACCAGCTTCGGCAACAAGGGCTCCGAACCCGACGGGTTCTATGGCGAGGGCGTGGCCGCTGCCACGCCCTCCAACATCTACGTCGTCGATACGTACAACAAGCGGATCCAGCAGTACACCTCGACCGTGCCGCCAACCACCTATGCGCACGCAGCAACGTTGGCCGGCGGGGGTAGCGGCGACGGTCTGCTCGAATCTCCGCTGGGCGCGGCCGTCGACCCCGGCGGCAACCTCTACATCGCCGACAGGGGCAATGAGCGCATCCAGATGTTCGACCCGAGCGGCAGCTTCATCACGAAATGGGGTGAAGAAGGCTCGGGCCCCGGGCAGATGAACTGGCCAAGCGATGTGAGCGTCGCCCCCGACGGCAGCGTGTATGTCACGGACACGACGAACCATCGAGTTCAACGATGGACCTCGGAAGGCGCGTTCATCTCCCAATGGGGAAGCGCGGGCTCGGGCGACGGTCAGTTCGTCAACCCCTCCGCCGTCGCAACCGACTCGGTCGGCAACGTCTACGTTGCCGACGCCGACAACGACCGCATCCAGAAGTTCACCGCCGCCGGAGCGTTCATCACCAAGTTCGGCAGCTTCGGAGCTGGCGCCGGTCAGCTGGACTACCCAACCGATGTCGCAGTCAACGCGTCCGGAACGATCTACGTCCTCGATTCGGGGAACAACAGGGTCCAGACGTTCGGCGAGGGAGGCGCGCCGATCTCGAGCAGCTCTGGACCGGCAGGCCCCGCTGGGCCTCCAACGGCAAAACCCAAGCCGACGTCGGTTTGGGCGCTGATCCCGCCCGGCCCACTCTGCGCAAGCAAAAACGGGCAGCTGTGTTACGTCGAGATTCTCATTCCCGCGCCCGGCCAGGTGGTCGCGAACACGCCGCTGCGCGGTGGCGCCGGTGCCTCGATGTCCGCGATGGGCGGGCGCAAGGCTAAGGCCAAGTCGAGGCCGGGCATCCAGCCTGTAAGGCGCCAGGTCGGCGAGTCGGGAAAGATCCGCCTCGCGCTGCGGCTCAACAAATCCGCCACGAAGATCGTGCGCAGCAAGGGCAAGGTTGCCGTCCGCGTACAGCTCACCTTCACCCCGAAGGCGGGCAAGGCGGTCAGCACGACGCGCACCTTCACCTTCAAGAAGAAGCCGAAGAAGCAGCGCGCCGGCTGACGGCGCCCGCGGCCGGGCTAGATGTCGGCTCGACGCGGTTACTGTGTCCTCGTGATCACCTATTCGATGAGCCTCTCGGCCGACGGCTACGTCGCCGGACCCGACGGAAGCTTCGACTGGGCGGTGCCCAGCGAGGAGCTGCACCGGTTCCACAACGAACGGGTCGCCGCGATCGACGCCCAGCTGTTCGGCCGTCGCCTCTACGAGACGATGCTCGTCTGGGACACCGAGGAGTTCTCGGACCCCACGATGGCGGAGTTCGCCGAGATCTGGCGCCCGCTCGAGAAGATCGTCTTCTCGACCACGCTGACGAGCGTCGAGGGCAGCAACCGCCTGGCCACGGGAACGCTCGAGGAGGAGATCGCCGCGCTCGGGGACCGGAGGATCGCGGTCGGCGGCGCCGGCCTGGCGGCGGAATGCATGCGGCGCGGGCTGATCGACGAGTTCGAGCTGTTCGTCGTCCCGATCGTGGTCGGTGGCGGCACGCCGTACTTCCCGCCGGACGTCCACATCGACCTCGAGCTGGTCGAGACCCGCACGTTCGGCGCGACCGTGTACCTGCGCTACCGCCGGCGCAGTTAGAGGTCAACCAGCCGCACGGTCAAAGCTGTGCGCGAGGTGCGCGCGGAGGCCGCGGGCTAGCAGCGAGCCGCGGGTTGAAGCGACTCGTCCTCGATCCGAACGCGCTGGCGTCTGGGATCGTCGACCTGCACAGCGACAGGCCGCCAAGGCTGCTGTTCGAGGCGCTCGAGAGCTTGGTATTCGAGGCAACCCTGCAGGAGTCTGATAATCTGATTCCATGAAGCAGCTCAGCGCCACCGATGCGTCCCGCCGGTTCTCCGAGGTCTTGGATGACGTGGAACGCGGTGGAGAGTCCTACGTGGTTGTCCGCCACGGTCGTGCCGTGGCGACCATCGGTCCCACGAGCGGCGGGACTGGGAAGGCTCTCAAGGAGGTGCTTCGCGCTCATCGGCCTGACGATGCCTGGGCGGGTGAGCTGCGCGAGCTTCGCGAAGGCATTGAGCCGGTGACGGACCCCTGGCGCGACTGATCCTCGACACGACGGTCCTGGTCGACGCCGAGCGCGGTGGCCAGTCGCTGGCCGATGTGATTGACGACGGTGACGATGTCGCGGTGGCGGCGATCACCGTGGCGGAGCTGAAGGTGGGCGTTCAGCTGGCGAAAGGGGGTCGGCGGGAAAAACGCGAGCGGTTCGTCGCGGCGGTTCTAGGCGCCATATCGGTTGAGCCTTACGACCTCGACGTTGCCGAGGCGCACGCCGCTCTATTGGCGCATGTCCGGCAGACCGGAACCCCCCGTGGTGCCCACGACCTCATCATCGCCGCGACGGCGCGAGCCAGGGAGCGGCAGGTCGTTAGCTCCGACCAGGCCGGCTTTGTCGAGCTCCCTGGCGTCTCGATTTCAGGCGGCTGAATTCCAGGCAAAACAGTCTCGCGCTTGACAAAAGAAACACGAGTATCTACGCTCTCGCCAGTCGGTAAACACGGGTATCCACCCCGAATGACCGGCTAACAGGGAAACCGATTCGGCTGAGGTCAGGCCAGGGCCCCCACGGGGAACGGCACGGCAGCAGCGGAGGGGAGAGAAGTTGAAATACCAGGCGAAGCAGCCAAGGGCGCGATCGAGATCGTGCCCCGGGCGAGGCCCTGCCTCACCGCCTTGCCGCGTTCTCCCCCTCGTTCCTGTCTCTGTCTCACCACCCGTCACGGGCCCCAGGGCCAGTGTCGTCCTCTCCGCATCTCCCGACGTTACTCAGGGAAACAGGGTCACCCAAAGGTCGCTGGGAGCGACCCGGCAGGGGCTCAATAACAAGGAGAGAGTGAAGTGAGACGACTAACTATCTTGCTCGCCGCGGTGGGGGCTTTGATGCTCGTGCCGGCGGCGCAGGCGTTTGCCGAAGGGACTGCGACCATTCACATCGCGGGCAACGGCAACGGCGAAGTCCGCTCCAGCACCGCCGAACCACTAGAAGCAGTCATGACCGAACCGCCGATCGCCTGCGAATACGTCACTCCCGGACCCGAAACTGGCACCTGCTCGGGGGAAATGATTGGGGAAGGCTTCGGCGTCTCGTACAACGAAGCGATTGCAGCGCCCGGCTCCGAATTCATCGGCTGGGTGGTCGAAGAAAACAGTGCGGAAGCGACCGAAGGCTGCGAAGCCGAAGGCGGCAGAGGCCTCCCGCCTGGGGCATATGGTGGAAACGAAGGCTGGCTTTGCGCCTTCTTCACTGAAGGAGGCGCCAACGCCTCGGCGACTGCCTACTTCGAATGCACTGAAGAAGGCGGCTGCGAAGAAGGCCCCGCCGGCCCCGAACTCAAAATCACCAAAGAAGGCACCGGCTCGGGCACCGTCGTCAGCTCCCCCGCGGGGATCGAATGCGGCGCGACCTGCAGCTCCACCGCCTTCGCCGAAAACACCGAAGTCACGCTGACCGCCTCTCCGGCAGCCGGCTCGCTGTTCACCAGCTGGAAAGGCTGCGACACCGGCAAAGTCCAGGGTCGCCAGTGCACGGTCAAAATGAGCGTGGCCAAAACGGTCGGGGCCAAATTCAGCGCGGCCTATGACGTCACGGTCAAAAAGACCGCCGGCAACACCGGCCTGGGCGGGATCAGCGGGGTCACCTGCGACGCCAACTGCAGCTCGGCCACGGCGACCTTCCTGGCCGGCAAAGCCGCGACGCTCAAACCGAAAGCCTCCAAAGGCTCAGCGTTCACCGGCTGGACCGGCTGTCCGGAAGTCGTCGAATCGGTCAACTGCAAAGTGACCTCGGCGACCACGGTGGAAGCCAAATTCACCGCGATCCCCACGTTCAGCCTCACGGTCAACAAGGCCGGCGGCGGACAGGGCACGGTGAAAAGCAAACCGTCCTCGATCAACTGCGGGACGACCTGCACGACCCAGACCTCTTCCTTCCAGGAAGGCGTCGAAGTCGAACTGACCGCCTCGGTCACGGCCGGCAAAGGCTCGACCTTCGGCGGCTGGAGCGTCAGCGCCGGAACCTGCACGGGCACCACCAGCCCCTGCAAAGTCCCGATGAGCTCGGCCAAAACGCTGACGGCCGAATTCAAATAGCGAGGCACTGAGCACGAGTAACGCAGCAAAGAAGCAAGGCCAGGTGGCGGGGAGGCTTCCCTCCCCGCCACCGAGGGCCTCAGCAGCAGACAAAGACTTTGCAGCAGGTAGCACCGCAGTACGGGCAGCACCCCGGCCAGGGAGCGGGGGATGGGGACCACAGAAGGACTCGAAGGGACAACGGGAGGACACGGGACTTATGCGAGCGAAGAGAATTGGGATTGGAGCAGTGAATTTCGGGAAACGATCGCGGGTACCGCGCGACGCGCGGGCCCGTCTCCTCGGTGCCGCTGTATGCGCCACGATCGCCCTTTCTTCGCTTTTCTCGGCAAGCGCTTCCGCTGAGGTGCCCTCGTTCCTCTGGCAGACGCCCGAAGATGTCTTCGCCGGCGACGGCGCCGGCGAAGTGGACCACCCCCAAGACCTCGTGGCCGATCCCGAAAGCGGGCACCTTTTCGTCGTCGACCTCTTCAACAGCCGTGTCAGCGAGTTGACCCCCTGGGGCGAGTTCGTCAAGGCCTGGGGCTGGGGAGTTCGCGACGGAGCGGCCGAACCGCAGACCTGTGGGCCGGGCGCTGCCCCGCCCACGATCATCTGTCGCAAGGGAATCCCGGGGGCCGGCCCGGGCCAGTTCGGCCAGCCGGTTAAAAATGGAGGCCCCGTAGGGGGCGTCGTCCTCGACACCGCCGGCAACGTCTACGTCGGCGATATGGAAAACTTCAGGGTCGAGAAGTACGATCCCGACGGCAACTTCCTCCTCATGTTTGGTGGGGAAGTCAACAAGACGACGGGCGCCGACGTCTGCACCGCGGCCTCGGGCGACCTCTGCGGCGAAGGCGTCTCCGGTGAAGCCGATGGCTTTTTCACCGGCGGTCGCCGCAGCTACATTGCCGCCGGCCCCGCCGGGACGATATTCGTCGGCGACCGCAATGGCCGCATCCAGGAGTTCGAGACGAACGGCGCCTTCAAGGCGAAGGTCATGCTCGAAGCGGAACTCGGGGTCTGGAGAATGGTGAGCCTGGAAATGGACGCCGCCGGCAACTTCTACGTGGTCCGCGATGGCGACCGCGAACACATCTACAAGTTCGGCCCGTCCGGCGCGCTGCTGCTCACCATCACGACCGTGCTCGCCCCGGAAAGTCCACTCGCCGTCGATGCCGACGGCAACATCTACGCTGTGCATAACACTGATTTCGCAATCTACGATATGTACCAAATAATCTCGTTCGCCCCGGATGGCACACCGCTGGTGCCGATCGGCTCGGGCTTCGCCCTGCAGCCCAAACTCGGGGGGTTCGGCGAGTCCCTTGTAATCAGCGGCCTGGCGACGAACACGGTCAGCGGCGACGGCAAGATCGATGTCTACGCCTCTATCTCCGCGGGGAAAACCTACAGCGCGACCGCCGCCTACGGTCCCGCGCCCGACCTCTGGACGGCACCGCTCAGGCCGCCTGCGATTTTCGACCAGTACGCCTCTTCGGTCGGCGTCGACAACGCCACCCTGGGGGCCCACATCAGTCCTCGCTTTTGGGCCGACACCACATATGAAGTCGAATACGGGCCGGCAAAGTGCTCCGAAGCCGACTGCGCTGCGACCGAACCCACCGTTCTCGGTGCGGGTAGCGTCAACACTCCCGTGACCACAAAAGGGCTAACCCTCACCGACCTCGCTCCCGCCACCACCTACCACTACCGTTTCGTCGCCCAGAGCACCGGTGGCGGCCCGGTCCGTGGCGCCGGCGGTAAGCCCGGCGAAGACGGAGCCGAAGGCACCTTCACGACCTTCGCCTTGCCGGAACCGCCAAGCGCCGAATGCGGGAACCAGGCCTACCGCACCGGCGCCGGGGCCTACCTGCCCGATTGCCGCGCCTACGAGATGGTCAGCCCGCTGGAGAAAGGGGGGGGCGATGTCCTGGCGCTGGTTGGCCTCTCAGGTGGCCAGGCCACCCTCGACCAGAGTGCCCTTGACGGCGCCAAGCTCACCTACGGCACCTACCAGGCCTTCGGCGACGCCGCTTCAGCTCCCTATACCTCTCAGTACATGGCAGAGCGCGGCGCCGAAGGCTGGCGAAACCGCGGCATCTCGCCGCCGCGCGGGCGGCTGACGCTGGGCGGCGCCGCGCTGGTCAACGATGAATTCAAAGCCTTCAGCCCCGACCTCTGCCAGTCCTGGCTGCGCAGCAGCTCCGAACTGCTTTTGGCTGCAGGGGCCGTCCCCGGCTACCCCAACATCTATCGGCGCCTGGACTCCGCGCCCGGCTGTGGCGGCGTTTCCTACGAGGCGTTTACCCGCACGGCGCCGCCCGACATCGAAGATCCTCGCCGCTACGGGCCGCTGAAATTCCAGATCGCCTCCGCCGACGGCCAGGCGGCGCTCTACGTCGCCCCCGACAAGCTGACCGCAGAAGCACCCGAGGGCTCCGAACTCTGCCTTGAAACCAAAGAAAACTGCGACCTGCGCCTCTACTACGCGAATGGCTCGACTGTCCGTTACGTTTGCGTGCTGCCGGACGGTACGGTCAGCCCGCTCGGCTGCGTGGCGGGGACGGACGGCAGCACGCAAGGGATTAACAAAGAAGGGACGCTGACCAACGCGATCTCCGCCGACGGGTCCCGGGTCTTCTTCTCCACCTACCCGGGCGTCTCGCCCGACGTCGGCAAGCTCTACCTGCGCCTAAACCCCGGCCAGCCGCAGAGCGCGATGACCCACGGCACCGCCTCGGGCACCGGCAGCCTCGCCTCAGGCTCGGACAAAGTCACCTCGCTGGTCGCCGCGGCCGGCAAAGTCTCGTTCGCCTCCGGCTCCAAAGAAGCCACGTTGCTGGAAACGACCACCGGCAAGTTCGTCGCCGGGCAGCCGCTGACCGCGCTCGGAAAAGTCTCCGCTGGGACGACGATCGCCTCGGTCTCGGGTGCCACGCTCACCCTCTCGGCCGCCGCCACCGGCTCGGGCGCCGCCACGGCCTTCTCGCGCGGTCCGATGCCATTTGAGGTCGGGCAGACGATCAGCGCCCCCGGCATCCCCTCCCACACCACGATCGTGGAAGCCAAAGGCGGTGAACTGAAGCTCTCCCAGGCGGCTACGGGGAGCGCGAGCGCGCCGCTGAGCGCGTTCGGCCAGTGCGCGGAAGCGGCGAAGGCCTGCACGATCGCGATCTCGGCCGAAGCAGAAGAACTGGCGAACAGCAGCTCCTCGCGCTACTGGACGGCGGCCGCCGACGGCTCGGCCGCGATCTTTGAAACCGGTAAGAGCCTCTACGAATACGAGGTCGAGGGCGAAGTGACGACCCTGATCGCCCCGAAATCGCTGGGGGTGATGGGGGCGAGCGAGGACGCCTCGCGCATCTACTTCGCCTCCGAAGAAGTGCTCGCCCCCGCCAACCCGCAGGGCAGAGCGCCCGCAGCCGGGGGACGCAACCTCTACCTCTATGAAGCCGGCGAAGGCGAAGGCAGCTACCGCTTCGTGGCGAAGCTGGCGAGCGAGGACCTCGAAGAAAAACGCTCCCTGGCGGCGATCAGCCCCGAACCGGGGAAGCGCACCTCCCGCGTGACCCCCGACGGACTGCACGCAGCCTTCATGTCGTTCGGCTCCCCGACGGGCTATGACAACCTCGACGCCGCAAGCGAAGAGCCCGACGCCGAGGTCTACCGCTACGAGGCCACCGCCAACGGCGGCGAAGGCGCGCTCGCCTGCGTCTCCTGCAACCCCAGCGGTTCGCGCCCGACGGGGCGCAAAGTGAGACCCTCGGAATGGGCGGCAGCCCAGCTGCCGGTCTGGCAGACCGAGCTTCATGCCTCCCGCGTTCTCTCCGATGACGGCTCTCGCCTCTTCTTCAACTCGCTTGACGCGCTGAGCGCCCGCGACAGCAACGGCGCCCAGGACGTCTATGAGTGGGAGGCGCCGGGCACGGGCAGCTGCAGCGAGGAAAGCGCCTCCTACTCGCCGCCGAACGAAGGCTGTCTCTACCTGATCTCTTCCGGGCAGAGTTCTAAGGACTCCAAATTCCTCGACGCCGGCCAAAGTGGCGAGGATGTCTTTTTCCTCACCTCCTCGAGCCTCCTGCCCCGCGACTACGGCCTCGCCGACATCTACGACGCCCGCGTCGGCGGCGGCTTCGCCGAACCGCCCGCGCCCGCGGCCCAGTGCGAAGGCGAAGCCTGCCAGTCGGCGCCCGAAGCGCCCAACGACCCGACCCCGGCATCGGAATCCTTCCAAGGAGCAGGCAACGTGCGGGAAGAAGCGGTGCCGAAGGGAACGAAGTTGCGCTGCGCCAAGGGCAAGATCAAGCGCCACGGCCGCTGTGTGCGCAAGCAGAGGAGTCACAAGAAGCGAAACGACCTGCAAGAGAAGCAACGAATCCGGCATCAGCGGAGGGCTGGACGATGACGAGAACGCGGATCTACCTCTTCCTGCTGGCGACCGGCTTGATCGCCCTGCTTGTCACTGCTCCGGCCGGGGCCACGACCTTCGGCCTTAGCGGCTTCGACGTCAGCTTCACCGGGCCAAAAGGCGAAGCGCAGCTCCAGGCGGGGTCCCATCCCTTTGCGATGACGACGGATGTCGAGGTCAGCACCGAAGAAACCGAATGGGGCGCGTTCCCGGTAGAAGCGGTCAAAGACCTCACTGTGCTCCAAATCCCGGGTTTCGCCGGCAGCCCCATCGTCACGCCGCGGTGTGAGGCCGTCGATTTCTTCACGAAAGTAAAGCCGGAATTGCCATCCTGCTCCGACAGCACGGCGATTGGTAGCGCCCTGGTGAACCTCGCCAGCAGGGATGGGACGGCGTCGGCCACGTCGCCTGTTTACAATCTCGTCCCGGCGCCCGGCGAGGTGGCCAAAATTGGCTGGCTCGTCAACCCAGGGGTTCCGGTGATTGTTGACCTCAAGCTTGCCGAAGACCCCCCCTACAGGGTGCAGGCCCTGGTCCACAACGTCTCGCAGGTGGTGGAATTCCTCGGCACCGAACTGACCCTGTGGGGCGTCCCCGCCGACTCCCGTCACGACGCGGAACGAGGCGCCTGCGCTGCCTACATGGGCCCCCCGAGCTGCCCGGCGGGCACCCCGGCAACTCCGTTCATAATCTTGCCGCGGGCCTGCGAGGGACCGCTGACGACAGACTACGAACTCGACTCCTGGCAGAGCCCCGGTGCCTGGATCACGGGTCAGGTGTTCACTCACGATGAGATCGGGCCGCGGGGGGTGAGCGGTTGCGGCAGCCTCCCCTTCAACCCGTCAATTGCGGCTTCCCCGACGAGCAGAGCGGCCTCGAGCCCGACCGGCCTCGATTTCAGCCTGGACAGCCACAGCGAAGAAAGCTTGTCCAACGGAAAAGATGGCGCCCTCGCCGCCTCCGACATCCGCAAAGCCGTCGTCACCCTGCCCGAGGGGATGAGCGCCAACCCCTCCCTGGCCGAAGGCCTGAACGTCTGCACCGAGGCTCAGCTGGAAAAGGAGACCGCCTCCTCCGAACCTGGCGAGGGTTGTCCCAACGCCTCCAAGATCGGCACGGTGGAAGTCGAGACGCCGCTGCTGGACGAAAAAGTCAACGGCTCGCTGTTCATGGCCAAGCCATACGAGAACCCCTTCGACTCCCTGCTCGCGATGTACATCGTGATCAAGAACAAGAACCTGGGGATCAAGGTCACCCAGGCGCTGGAGGTCATTCCCGACCCGGTGACCGGGCAATTGACCACGGTCGCCGAAGAACTGCCCCAACTGCCCTTCTCCCACTTCAAGCTGCACTTCCGCGAGGGAGCGCGCAGCCCGTTGACGACTCCTCAGGCCTGCGGCAGCTATGACGTGAAATCGGAACTGACGCCCTGGTCGGGCAGCCCGCCGGTCACCTCGACTTCGGCCTTCGAAATCGTCTCCGGCCCCAACAACGCCCCCTGCCCCAAAGGCGGGTTGCCGCCCTTCAAGCCGGGCCTGATCGCCGGCACGATCAACAACCGCGCGGGCTCCTTCAGCCCCTTCAACCTGCGCATGTCGAGGACTGACTCAGAACAGGAGATCACCCGCTTCTCGATCAAGCTGCCGCCGGGGATCACCGGCAAGCTGGCGGGGATTCCCTACTGCCCCGACGCGGCGATCGCCGCAGCGAAGGCGAGGACCGGCCCCCATGGCGGCCAGGAAGAGCTCGACAGCCCCAGCTGCCCCGCAGCGAGTGAGATCGGGAGGACCCTGGCCGGAGCCGGAGTCGGCCCAAGCCTCACCTACGCCCCCGGCAAGATCTACCTGGCCGGCCCCTATAACGGCTCCAAGCTCTCGATGGTGGCGATCACGGCGGGAGTGGTCGGCCCCTTCGACATCGGCACCGTGGTGATCAGGGAGGCCTTCCAGATCAACCCCGAGACCGCCGAAGTCTTCATCGACGCGACCGGCTCGGACCCGATCCCCCACATCATCAGGGGCATCCCGGTCCACCTCAGGGACATCCGCGCCTACGTCGACAAGCCCGACTTCACCCTCAACCCGACCGACTGCACGAGGACCTCCACGGCTTCAACAGTCCTTGGAAGCGGTCTGGACTTCGCCTCCGATGCCGACAACAACCCCTTCACGGCCACCAGCCCCTTCCAGGCAGCCGACTGCGCCGCATTGCCCTTCAAACCCCAGCTGACCATGAGGCTGATCGGCGGCACCAAGCGAGGAGCCTTCCCCAAGTTCAGGGCACACCTGCAGATGAACGGGATCGGAGAAGCAGGCATCCAGGGCGTCCAGGTCGTCCTGCCCCGCTCGGCCTTCATCGAACAGGGCCACTTCCAGACGATCTGCACCCGCCCCCAGTTCAAAGCGGGAGCCGGCAACGGCTCGCAGTGCCCGCCCGGCTCCGTCTACGGCAAAGCCACGGCGATCAGCCCGATCCTCTCCGAGCCCTTGACCGGCCCGGTGATCCTGCGCGCCAACGGCGGCGAACGCGAACTGCCCGACCTGGTGGTGGCCCTGCGCAACTCCCAGGTCGACTTCAACCTCGTCGGCTTCGTCGACTCGGTCAACGGGCGACTCAGGAACACCTTCGCCTCGGCCCCCGACGCCCCGGTCACCTCCTTCGACATCGAATTGGAGGGCGGCTCCAAGAGCCTGATCGTCAACTCCACCAACCTCTGCAAGAAGAAGAACCGCGCCAACGTCACCTTCACCGGCCAAAACGGCAAGGCCTTCTCCTCCAAGCCGGTGTTGAAGGTGAAGTGCAAGAAGAAGGCTGGGAAGCGCAAGAAGTTGCATAAGAGCCATCGCAAGAGCACCAGCAAATGGGGACTAGAGCGATGACCGCCCCAGTCCGGCCCTGGGCGATGCGGCGGGCCGCACTCGCGAGTGCGGCGACCCTCGTCGCCCTCGTCCACGGCACGCCAGCGAAGGCAGCGAGCTTCTGCTCCTACGGCACCGGCGCGGGACAGTGCCAGCGTGCCGATGACATCGCGGTCGACCGCGAAACCGGCCGCCTCTACGTCGCCGACACGGGAAACAACCGCATCGACGTCTTCCAGGCTGAAGGAAGCGGCGAGGTGAAGTTCGCCTTCGCCTTTGGCTGGGGCGTCGCAGACGGCCTACTACCAGGGCACGGAAGTCGAACTCTCCGCCACCCCGGGCAAAGGCTCCGCCTTCGGCGGCTGGTCGGGATCGGGCTGCTCAGGCACCGGCACCTGCACGGTGAAGATGTCGGCGGCCAAATCGGTCACGGCGGAATTCAAATAGCGAGGCACTGAGCACGAGTAACGCAGCAAAGAAGCAAGGCCAGGTGGCGGGGAGGCTTCCCTCCCCGCCACCGAGGGCCTCAGCAGCAGACCAAGACTTTGCAGCAGGTAGCACCGCAATACGGGCAGCACCCCGGCCAGGGAGCGGGGGATAGGGACCACAGAAGGACTCGAAGGGACAACGGGAGGACACGGGACTTATGCGAGCGAAGAGAATTGGGATTGGAGCAGTGAATTTCGGGAAACGATCGCGGGTACCGCGCGACGCGCGGGCCCGTCTCCTCGGTGCCGCTGTATGCGCCACGATCGCCCTTTCTTCGCTTTTCTCGGCAAGCGCTTCCGCCGAGGTGCCCTCGTTCCTCTGGCAGACGCCCGAAGATGTCTTCGCCGGCGACGGCGCCGGCGAAGTGGACCACCCCCAAGACCTCGTGGCCGATCCCGAAAGCGGGCACCTTTTCGTCGTCGACCTCTTCAACAGCCGTGTCAGCGAGTTGACCCCCTGGGGCGAGTTCGTCAAGGCCTGGGGCTGGGGAGTTCGCGACGGAGCGGCCGAACCGCAGACCTGTGGGCCGGGCGCTGCCCCGCCCACGATCATCTGTCGCAAGGGAATCCCGGGGGCCGGCCCGGGCCAGTTCGGCCAGCCGGTTAAAAATGGAGGCCCCGTAGGGGGCGTCGTCCTCGACACCGCCGGCAACGTCTACGTCGGCGATATGGAAAACTTCAGGGTCGAGAAGTACGATCCCGACGGCAACTTCCTCCTCATGTTTGGTGGGGAAGTCAACAAGACGACGGGCGCCGACGTCTGCACCGCGGCCTCGGGCGACCTCTGCGGCGAAGGCGTCTCGGGGGAAGCCGATGGCTTTTTCACCGGCGGTCGCCGCAGCTACATCGTCGCCGGCCCCGCCGGGACGATATTCGTCGGCGACCGCAATGGCCGCATCCAGGAGTTCGAGACGAACGGCGCCTTCAAGGCGAAGGTCATGCTCGAAGCGGAACTCGGGGTCTGGAGAATGGTGAGCCTGGAAATGGACGCCGCCGGCAACTTCTACGTGGTCCGCGATGGCGACCGCAAACACATCTACAAGTTCGGCCCGACCGGCGCGCTGCTGCTCACCATCACGACCGTGCTCGCCCCGGAAAGTCCACTCGCCGTCGATGCCGACGGCAACATCTACGCTGTGCACAACGCCATCCCCGGGACGAGCGAACCGAATGTGTACGAAATAATCGAGTTCGCCCCCGATGGCAAACCCCTGGCGCCGATCGGCTCGGGTTTCGCCCTGCAGCCCAAACCCGGGGGGCTCAGCAAGCAACTTGTAATCAGCGGCCTGGCGACGAACACGGTCAGCGGCGACGGCAAGATCGATGTCTACGCCTCTATCAGCGCGGCGGAAACCTACAGCGCGACCGCCGCCTACGGTCCCGCGCCCGACCTCTGGACGGCACCGCTCAGGCCGCCTGCGATTTTCGACCAGTACGCCTCTTCGGTCGGCGTCGACAACGCCACCCTGCGGGCCCACATCAGTCCTCGCTTTTGGGCCGACACCACATATGAAGTCGAATACGGGCCGGCAAAGTGCTCCGAAGCCGACTGCGCTGCCACCGAACCTACCGTTCTCGGTGCGGATAGCGTCAACACTCCCGTGACCACAAAAGGGCTAACCCTCACCGACCTCGCTCCCGCCACCACCTACCACTACCGTTTCATCGCCCAGAGCACCGGTGGCGGCCCGGTCCGTGGCGCCGGCGGTAAGCCCGGCGAAGACGGAGCCGAAGGCACCTTCACGACCTTCGCCTTGCCGGAACCGCCAAGCGCCGAATGCGGGAACCAGGCCTACCGCACCGGCGCCGGGGCCTACCTGCCCGATTGCCGCGCCTACGAGATGGTCAGCCCGCTGGAGAAGGGAGGGGGGGACATCCTTGTCAAAGACGAGCCAACCACGGGCCTGCCGGCCACCCTCGACCAGAGCGCGAATTCCGGCGACCGGCTCGCGTACGGCTCGGAAGCGGCCTTCTCCGGCGCGGAAGCAGGCCCCTACACCAACCAGTACATCGCCGAACGCGGCGAAGCGGGCTGGTCCACCCACCCGATCTCCGCGCTACAAGGTGCGCCCGTCCTCGAGCCTCCCCATCTCGAAGACGCCGAATTCAAAGCCTTCAGCCCCGACCTCTGCCAGTCCTGGCTGCGCAGCACTTCCGAACCACCGCTGGCCGAAGGCGCTGTCCCCGGCTACCCCAACCTCTACCGGCGCACCGACTCCGCGCCGGGCTGCGGCGGGACCTCCTACGAAGCCCTGACCCGCACGGCGCCGCCCGACATCGAAGATCCTCGCCGCTACGCGCCGCTGAAATTCCAGATCGCCTCCGCCGACGGCCAGGCGGCGCTCTACGTCGCCCCCGACAAGCTGACCGCAGAAGCGCCTGCGGCCTCCTCCGAAGAATGCCTGGAAGCCGAAGAAAACTGCCCGCTGCGCCTCTATCACGTGCAGGACGGGGCGATCCGCTACGTCTGCGTGCTTCCCAACGGCACGCCGAGCCCGCTCGGCTGCGTGGCGGGGACGGGCGGCAGCATGCAGGGCCTGAACAAAGAAGGGACGCTTACCAACGCGATCTCCGCCGACGGGTCCCGGGTCTTCTTCTCCACCTACCTGGGCATCTCGCCCGGCGTCGGCAAGCTCTACCTGCGCCTAAACCCCGGCCAGCCGCAGAGCGCGATGACCCACGGCGTCGCCTCGGGCACCGGCAGCCTCGCCTCAGGCTCGGACAAAGTCACCTCGCTGGTCGCCGCGGCCGGCAAAGTCTCGTTCGCCTCCGGCTCCAAAGAAGCCACGCTGCTGGAAACGACCACCGGCAAGTTCGTCGCCGGGCAGCCGCTGACCGCGCTCGGAAAAGTCCCCGCTGGGACGACGATCGCCTCGGTCTCGGGTGCCACGCTCACCCTCTCGGCTGCCGCCACCGGCTCGGGTGTCGGCAACGTCTCCTCGCGCGGTCCGATGCCCTTTGAGGTCGGGCAGACCATCTCCGCCCCCGGCATCCCGCCCAAGACCACGATCGTGGAAGCCAAAGGCGGCGAACTGAGGCTCTCCCAGGCGGCGACGGGGAGCGCGACCGTGCCCCTCAGTGCGTTCGGCGAGTGCTCCGAAGCGGCAAAGGCCTGCACGATCGCGATCTCGGCCGAAGCAGAAGAACTGGCGGGCAGCAGCTCCTCGCGCTACTGGACGGCGGCTGCTGACGGCTCGCTTGCGGTTCTCGAAACCAATGGCGGGCTCTACGAGTACGACATCGATAGCCAGGAGACGACCCTAATCGCGGCTGAGTCGCTGGGGGTGATGGGAGCAAGCGAGGACGCCTCGCGCGTCTACTTTGCCTCCGAGGAGGTGCTCGCCTCCGCCAACCCGCAGGGCAATGCGCCCCAGGCCGGGGCTCGCAACCTCTACCTCTATGAAGCCGGCGAAGGCGAAGGCAGCTACCGCTTCGTGGCTCAGCTGACGGCCACGGACCTCAGCGAAACCCTCGCGCAAGCGGCGATCGCCCGAAAACCGCACCTCCGCACCTCCCGCGTGACCCCCGACGGACTGCACGCAGCCTTCATGTCGACCGGCTCGCCAACGGGCTATGACAACCTTGACGCCGCAAGCGAAGAGCCCGACGCCGAGGTCTACCGCTACGAGGCCGCCGCCAACGGCGGCGAAGGCGCGCTCGCCTGCGTCTCCTGCAACCCCAGCGGTTCGCGCCCAACGGGGCGCGAAGTGAATCCCTCGGAATGGGCGGCAGCCCAGCTGCCGGTCTGGCAGACCGAGCTTCATGCTTCCCGCGTTCTCTCCGGTGACGGCTCTCGTCTCTTCTTCAACTCGTTTGACGCGCTGAGCGCCCGCGACAGCAACGGCGCCCAGGACGTCTATGAGTGGGAGGCGCCGGGCACGGGCGGCTGCACCGAGGAAAGCGCCTCCTACTCGCCGCCGAACGAAGGCTGTCTCTACCTGATCTCTTCAGGCGAAGGGGAAGAAGACACCGAGCTCATCGATGCCGACCCTGCGGGAGAGAACGCCTTCATCCGCACCAGCGAGGGTCTGCTCGCCAAAGACACCGGAGAAGAGGCAGACATCTACGACGCTCGAGTCGAAGGCGGGTTCGAGGCGGACATCGTCAAGTTTGCTCTCATAGTCGCCAAGAAAGGCGGGGGCACGGGCAAAGTCACCAGCGAACCCGCCGGGATCGAGTGCGGGGGAACGTGTGAAGCCGAATTTGAAGAAGGCACCGAAGTCACGCTTAGCGCTGTCTCCAACGAAGGCTCCGAGTTCAAAGCCTGGGAAGGCTGCGACTCAGAAGCCGAAGGTAAATGCATCGTCACACTCGACGAAGCACGGGAAGCGACCGCTACCTTCGAGGAGGAAGCTCCCGAAGGCATCCCGCTGAGCATCGAAACAGAAGGCGGGGGCTCGGGTACGGTAGCCAGCGACAAAGGTGCGATCAGCTGCAGCCCCTTCTGTGAAGACGAATACGCAGAAGGCACCAAAGTCACCCTCACCGCCACCCCGACCCCCGGCTCCGCCTTCTACAGCTGGAAACGCTGCGACGCGGGCGGGGTCAACGGCCGCCAGTGCATGGTCAGCATGGACAAAGCCAAGACCGTGACCGCCGTCTTCGCCACCACCCATGAGCTGACCGTGACCAAGGAGGGGGGCTTGGGTAAGGTCCAAAGCTCCCCCGGCGGGATCCTCTGCCTGGCCAACTGCTCTGAGACCACTGCCGCCTTCCTCGAAGGCGCCAAAGTCACCCTGAAAGCCACTCCCTCCAAACGCTTTGTCCTCGCTGAATGGACCGGCGACTGCTCGGGCACCGGCACTTGCGAACTGACCATGAGCGAAGACCACGCGGTCGGCGCCAAATTCACCGAAGTGCCCAGGCACTCCCTCACCCTGACCAAGGCGGGTGGTGGAGCCGGCACTGTCAAGAGCGACCCCGCAGGGCTCAACTGCGGCCTCACCTGCGTCACCCAGGCCTCCTCCTTCTATGAGGGCAAAGTCACCCTCGCCGCCACACCCGGCAAAGGCTCTGCCTTGGCCGGCTGGAGCGGCGGGGGCTGCGCTGGCAAAGGGACCTGTGAAGTGACGATCGGTGCCGCCACCGAAGTGAAAGCGGAGTTCAAATGATGATCGCGGCGGATGAAGGGGCGGCGCTGCGCAACGGCCGCGCCGCCGGCTGAGGGTGAGCAGACGGGCGGGGGCCCTTTGCCTGGCAGCGACACTGACCCTTGCCACCGCGGCGACAGCCGCGGTGGTCCAGCAGGGCAACCTGCGCATCACCGTCCTGGCCCAGCTGAAGCCCTACAAGCTCCCCAGGACCACACCAGCCCCGATCGCCGTCTTCGTCGCCGGGCACCTGCAGAACCCAGCAGGGGGCATCCCCCCGCAGCTGCAGCGGATGACGATCCGCGTCAACCGCCACGGCCTGCTGCAATCCAAGGGCCTGCCGGTCTGCCAGGAGGCCCAGATCCAGCCGGGCTCGAGCGAAAGAGCCTTGGAAAACTGCCAAGACGCCCTGATCGGCTCGGGGCGCTTCTGGGCCAACATCGTCCTCCCGGACCAAGGGGCCTACCCGACCCAGGGACGCCTCTTGATCTTCAACGGAAGAGACAAGGGCCGCCCGGCGATCCTCACCCACATCTTCACCGATCACCCCTTCAACTCCTCATTCGTCATCCCCTTCTCGATAAGCAAGGTCTCCAAGGGCCCCTACGGCACCGAGCTGAAGGCCTCGCTCCCGCAGGCATTGGGCAACTGGGGCTACCTGGACCGGATCAAGCTCACCCTGAAGCGCAAATACGCCCACAAGGGCCGCCACCTCTCCTACTTCAACTCCGCCTGCCCGGCCCCGGGCAACGCCAAGCGGGTCTCCTTCCCGCTGGCCTACGCCGAATTCTTCTTCGCCGGGCGCAAGCCGATGGGGGCGAGGGTGGACAAGACCTGTGGGGTGGTGCGCCATGAACGAAACGGAGGAGGTTGAGCGATGAGTTGCTCGGCTTTTCGCCGCTTCGGTGCTGTGCAGGAGATGGGGGCTGGCCCCCCGCGGCCGCCTTGCAGGAGGAGGCCGCAAACCACCGCGAGGTGCGGCGGTAAAGAGCCGTCCGTATTGAGCGTCGCGGAAAAGGCGTGTCACGAGCGCGTCAGGTGGGACCCGATGAAGGCGAACGCAAGTGAATCGCAGATGACGTGTCGAAACAGTGAAGACGGCATCGAAACCAGGTTGGTACTCCGCACCTGGGATGAGCCTGGGGGGCACCTGTCTACTGCCCAGGCGGTGCCCGGCATGTATGCGGCGCCAGCGCGGGTCAGGCTCCTGCACGGAACATGGGAACCTGTCGTCTCGCGGGAGCCTGGCTCATGGTCTTCTGACCTCCGGCCGGTCCTCCCAGGGGAGGCTCCAAGCCGAAGCAACGGCAAGGGGCGAGGCCCTGATGCGAGGCACGGGGGCGGACCGCTCGGTAGTAGCGAGGAAGGCTCTGTAACGGGGCTGGAGCGAAGCGGGCGGGCCATTCAGGCAAGGAAAGAGGCCAACCGCCAAGTGGGTGGGAGGAGCCGATGACCGAGCCAACGTCGAAGGGCGCAAAGCCGTTTGACATCGACAAAGGGGTTGTCTGGAAAGCCTGGCGCCAAGTCAAGGCCAACCGGGGCGCCCCGGGCATCGACGAGGAGTCCATCGCGGAGTTCGAGGGGAACCTGGAAGGGAACCTCTACAAGCTCTGGAACCGGCTCTCCTCGGGCACCTACATGCCGCCGCCGGTGCTGGCGGTGCAGATACCGAAGACGCATGGGGGAGGGATCAGGACCCTCGGCGTCCCCACCGTTTCTGACAGAGTCGCGCAGACGGTCGCGAAGCTGTATCTGGAGCCGGAGGTGGAGCCTCACTTCCACCCCGACTCCTACGGCTACCGACCCGCCCGCTCGGCCCTCGACGCGGTGGGGCGCTGCCGGGAGCGGTGTTGGAAGTCGGACTGGGTGATCGATCTCGATCTCCGCTCCTTCTTCGACTCCGTCGATCACGGCCTCATGCTGAAGGCGGTAGCCGCCCACACCGATGAGCGGTGGGTGCTCCTCTACGTCGAGCGCTGGCTGAAGGCCCCGCTCGACCACGGGGACGGTGTCCTTGAAGCGCGCGACCGCGGCACTCCGCAGGGGTCCGCGATCTCCCCGCTGCTCGCCAACATCTACCTGCACTACGCCTTCGACGCGTGGATGGTGCGCAAGTTCGCGGCCACCCCCTTCGAGCGCTACGCAGACGATGTTGTCGTGCACTGCCGCAGCGAGAGCCACGCCAGGCTCGTGCTCGGCGAGATCAACAAGCGGATGGCGGATTGCCACCTGGAGCTGAATCAAGGCAAGACGCACATCGTCTACTGCAAGGACTCAAATCGCCCCCGCTCTCACGAACGGGAGCGATTCGACTTCCTCGGGTACACGTTTCGTCCCCGATCGGCGATCAACGGGCGAGGTGAGCTGTTCGTCAGCTTCGCTCCGGCGATCTCAGACGAGGCCGCGAAGGAGGTCCGCCGCACGATCCGGCGCTGGCGAGTTCACCTGTGGAGCGGGACGCCCCTGGCAGACATCGCACGGCGACTGAACATAGTCGTGCGAGGCTGGGTCAACTACTACGGGCGGTTTCACCCGACCGAGTTGGCCAGGTCCCTGCGGCGCATCGATGCCTATCTGGTGCGCTGGGCGGTGCGCAAGTACAAGCGGCTGAAGCGCAGTCAACGGAGGGCGAGAAGGCTCCTGGTGGACGTATACACGCGTGAGCCAGACCTCTTTGCCCACTGGCGGCTGACCCGCGCCAGAGACGGAATGGTGGGAGCCGGATGACGGGAGACTGTCACGTCCGGTTCTGCGAGAGCCGGGGGGCGAAATTCCCCCCGGCCACTCACCGCGCCGTGAGGGGGGAGAGGCGATGAAGGCTTCTCGCCAGCGCCACTCAGCTCTCGGGCAGGTTCTCCAGGTCAAGCCGGTCTTTTGTTCGGCTCTGGGCCTGCTTCATCTCGCGCAGGCGGGCGAGGGAGCAAACCCGCACCGGGATGCCCAGCAGCTCGCTCTCGACTGCGTCGGCGGCGAGCTGGGAGAAGTTGGGCACCCCCTGCGCGCGCTGAACGACGTCGAGCCCGCCGAACATGGTCATGGTCGTGACGTTCCCACCTCGGCGGATGACTCCGAAGTCCGTCTCGGGACTGAAAGGCCTGTTCTCGGCAGTCGGCAGAGTCGACTTCAGCGTTGGCAGTTGGCGGCGCCTTGGATCGCGCTCAGCTGCTTGCAGAGCGCGTGCACCCTGGCCAAGCGCTCGCTCATCGGTGCGCGACGGTCAGCTTCGAGGCGAATCGCTCGCGCTCGTTTCATCTCGCCGATGTCGCCGCTGAGCGCTTTGACTGCCATGAGGTTGATTCTAACGGCGCTCTTCATATCCCTGGTGCTCTCTACCCCCGCCAAAGCCACCTACGACCCAATCGGCGCCGGCACCACCAAGCTCACGATCGACAAGGCCTTCTCCTCCTTCCTGAAGAAGGAGGGCATCTCCCTAACCGCCAAGGCCGGAGCCAAGCGCGAGGGCTCCTCGATCACCCTCCCGGTCACCTCCGGCAACGTCGACCCGACCACCGGCATGGGGGAGATCGGCAACCAAGGGACGATCGCCTTCCAGGGCGCCAAGGGCAAGGTCCCCCTCAGAGAGGTCACGGTCAAAGCCAAGCGCGACACCCTGATCGCCAAGGTGGGGGGCTCCCAGCTCAAGGTCGCCTCCTCTGACAAGCGCTCCGCAGCCAGAAGCGGCTTCGGGACCAAGTACACCGCCAAGGCGCTGAGGCTCACCGCCAAGGTCGCCACCCGGCTGAACAAGAAGCTGCGGCCGAAGACCCCCTTCGCCCAGGGACAGACGATCGGCACCCTCACCTCCAACGCCCAGCCACAGCTGGTGACGATCCTCGAACAGAACCGGGCCTCGATCGCCCTGGACCCCGCCTTCGCAGCGAAGATGGACTCCCTCTTCGTCTCGATCAACCCGATCTTCCCCGCCGAACACCCCGTAGGCCCCGCCTTCACCTTCCCGATCATCCCCGGCGGGGCGATCTCGCCGGCGGGGACCGAAGGCACCTTGAGGACTGGGGGCTCGCTCGAATTCCTCCAGCTCGGCGCAGGCCAGGTCTTCCAGCACGAACTCTGGCTCGACCTGGCAACAAGGCTCGACACCGCCGAGGTCGACATCGAGCCCACCCCGGCCTTCCCGGGCAAGCTGGGGCGCATAGGGGCCTATGACCTCGGTCCCTATGCGGCCGTCGCGGATCCCAAGGCCAGGACGATCTCCGTCTCCGGCGCTCCCCTGACCCTGACCGCCGCCACCGCGCAGACTTTCAACGAAGCCTTTGCCGAGGGCAGCCCGACCTTCTCGGCGGGGGAGGCCTTCGGGGCGCTGAGTTTTACGGCGCAGGGGCAGTAGGGGCAGACGAGCACTCATCTCGCTCGCCCGGCCACGGCGGATCCTGGCCGGACTCGGCGTTTACCTCGTTCACCAGATCGCCCCCGCGCTGTTCGGCGGTTTTCGCCGGCACCATCTGCCCGAGCTCTCTCTGCCGGCGGACTTCGATCGCGGTGAGCTCAGCCGCTGGAGCGAGCGAATCGAGAGCCAACGGCTCCGCACCCTGGTCGCTCGGCGCCTGCGTGAGCTGCTGCGTTAGCCGGGCCTCTCGCTGCCCCGAGCGGTCTTCCTACGCCAACCGAGCCGCTCAGCCCAGGCGCGGCTGCCGCCGTGACGACGCACCGCTTCATAGAGAGCGAGTCTGCCGGCACGGCGGAACTCCTCCACGCTGGGCCAGTCCTCGCGCTCTCCCCAGAGGCTCGCGCAACTCGGACTCGATTCGCTCGTCGGTCCAAGCCCGCTTGCGGCCGCGTCGCTCGCCCCTGAGGGAAGAGCGCAGGCGGTAGCGCGCAGCGGCTCCCTTCCCGCGTTGCACGATCAGCCCCTTCTCTTCGAGATCGCGCAGATCGCGGCCGGCGGTGCTGCGACTGACCTCGGCCAAGCGCTCGTAGTCGGCGCGGCGGAACTCGACGAGGGAGTTGAGGTTCAGCTGCACCAGCCCTCGCTCCTGACTCGCGTTGCAGCTCGATGCGAGCATTTGAGCCGAGGCCGAAGGCCTGCATCTCTGCGATCCGAGCTGCGACCCGCTCGTACTCCCCGGCCAGACCGCCAAGGAAATATTCAAGCCAGGTGTTCATGTTGAGGGTTTCGGCGCGCACTGAGCGCAGGGCTGCGTAGTAGGCGTTGCGGTTCTCGGCGTAGTAGCGCTCGAAGGAAAAGAGGCGCCGCGAGATAAAGCCGAGCCGCATCAGGATCGCGGCGCTCAAGAGGCGAGCGACGCGACCGTTGCCGTCGGCAAAGGGGTGGATGTCGGTCAGGGCGTAGTGGGCGACCCCGGCGATGACCGGAGGTGGGAAGGTCACCAGCCGATCCTCGCGCTCAGCGACCCAGGTGCAGAGTCCGGCCATTCGATCGGGAACCTCCCCGGGGGGCGGCCCCTCATGCATCACCTTGCCGGTCGCGCGATCGACTACCCGGGCGATCCCGTCGCGCCAGGCACCCTCATGTCGGGGCTTGAAATGCTCACTCTCGGAGCCGAGTCCCTCGGTCGTCTTCTTGTGCAGCGTGAGGACCGTCTCCGGTGTGATCTCGATCCCGCCTCCCTCGGCCTGCCCATCGAGGTAGTGGAGGGCCTCGACGTAGTTGACCAACTCGATCTTCGCCTTGGTGTCTGGATCGAGGGTTCCGCGTGCGGCTCGCTCGGCTTCGACGATCGGCAGCTCGTTGCCCTCGATCAGGGTCGAGTAGTGGACGGTTTCCGCGAGCGCCGAGACCCGCAGCTCGTCCTCGGCCGCCGGGCGGATCTCCGAGGCGTCTATGCGGGCGCGGGCGGCAGCGATCCGGGCCAGCGCATCGGTGGCCTCGGGGGTGTAGCGGTTGAAGTTGGCCTGTAGGGCGTATTTGTCTACCATGGCTAGTTCAATTTTAGGCATAAATATCAAGCCGGAGCCTTTTCTATAAAAATGGCTCTAGAACAGGGAAGACAGTAGCTATAAGATTGATAGGCAAAAATGGCGACTCAGAAGAGGCAGATATTGCTGCCTCGTCGTTGGGCTAGTCGCCGCGCCAAGGGCCTTCGGCGTCGGTATCCGCGTCGAGGTAGTCTGACCGCGTGAGCGAGCGCGGGCTTGCAACCCGCATGAAGGAGCGGCTCCCCGAGCTGGAAGCGGCTATCGCCACCCGCGTCTACGCGATCTCGGATCCACGCGGGGTCGCCGACCCCACCTACCTGCACAGCCTGAACGGCGCCCTCACCGCGGCCCTCGAGTACGCCCTCGCCGTCGTCGAGCTGGGCGAGCGCCGCGGGCCCGGTGTGCCGCCGGCACTGCTCGCGGAGGCCCGCCTGGCCGCTCGCGCCGGCGTGGCCCTCGACACCGTCCTGCGTCGCTACTGCGCCGGCAATGCGCTCCTCGGCGACTTCCTCGTCGAGGAGGCTGAGCGCGCCGAAATCTCAGGCCCCGCCCTTCGCCGCCTACTGCACAGGCAGGCGACGCTCTTCGATCGCCTGCTCGAGTCGGTGAGCGAGGAGCACGCCCGCGAGGCCAGGAGCTGGCCCAGCAGCACCGCGGAGCGCCGCCGCGAGTGCGTCAAGAGCCTGCTCGCCGGGGAGCTGGTCGATCGCTCCAAGCTCGGGTACGAGCTCGACGCCCACCACCTCGCCCTGATGGCCAAGGGAGAGGGGGCGCCGGAGGCGATGCGCGCGCTGGCGGAGAGGCTCGACCGGCGCCTGCTCGCCGTCTGCCGCGAGGAGGAGCCCGTTTGGGCCTGCTGGCTCGGCGGCATGCACCCGCTCGAGGCAGAGCAGGTGCTGCGAGCGCTTGGCGATATCTCCCTGGACCGGGTGTTCGTGACCGTCGGCGAGCCCGATGCGGGGCTCTCGGGCTGGCGGCTCAGTCACCGCCAGGCCAAGGCGGCGTTGCCGATCGCCGAGCGCAGGGAGCAGGCCATCCTCCGCTATGCCGACGTCGTCCTGGAGGCATCGATCCTCCGCGACGACCTCGCCGCGACCTCGCTGCACCGGCTCTACCTGGAGCCGCTCGAAAGGGCGCGGGACGGCGGCAAGGCGGGGCGGGAGACCCTGCGCGCCTACTTCGCCGCCGAGCGAAACGTCTCCTCGACCGCCGCCGCGCTCGGCGTCGACCGTCGCACGGTCACCAACCGCCTCCGCGCCATCGAGGACATCCTCGGCCGTCCCCTCAAGGACGTCGCGACGGAGCTGGAGACCGCACTCCGCCTGGATGGCTGATCCGCTCGCGCGGCTTCCCAGTTTGCTGAATCCCGGCCGAGCAAGACCCCATATTGAGGAGGCGACGGCCACCCGCGGCGGGGGAGGATCGGCTCGATCCATCCACGAGGCAGGGGGGTAGGGACATGAGGAAGCACCTGATCCGCGGCACGGCCATCGGCATGGCCTTCACACTGTTCGTCGCGGCGACCGCGCTCGCCAAGCCGGAGGTGGTCCGGGTGGGCAACCTCTTCCTCAGGGACAACGGCGGAATCTCACCCTCCAAGCTGCCGAGGCACGAGCAGGCGCCGGTCTCGGCGAACCTCAACGGTCAGATCGGCACCGCCGACGGCAGCCATCCTCCCGCCATCGAAGCCGTGATCGCCGACTTCGACAAGACCATTCAGGTGAACGCCAAGGGATTGCCTGTCTGCAAGGGAAGCCAGCTCGTCGCCCGCTCCACCGCGGATGCGAAGAGGGCCTGCCCCGACGCGATCGTCGGCTCCGGCGAAGGCGAAGTCGAGGTCGCGTTTCCCGAACAGACGCCGTTCACCGCCAGGGGCCCGATCGTCCTCTTCAACGGCGGGGTCCACGATGGCGCCACGCTCATGTTCATCCACACCTACGTCGACGTCCCGGCGCCGACCGCCGTCATCGCCACGGTCAAGATCACCCGCATCCACCGCGGCCACTTCGGCCTGCACACGGTCTCGCAGATCCCGGCGATCGCGGGTGGAGCCGGCTCGGTGACCGAGTTCAAGATCACGATCGGCCGCAAGTTCGCCTACAGGGGCAAGAAGGAGAGCTACCTGACCGCCAGCTGCCCGACCGGCCACTACTTCGCCGAAGGCAAGGTTCTCTTCGCGGGTGGCCCCACGCTGAAGATCACCCACGTTCTGCCCTGTACGCCGGTGGGGTAGCCCGGTCTGCCTGGACTCGATCCGGTCGATCCGCGACGATGTGTGGCGGTGACGGTCGTCAACGAGAAATCCCGCGTTGCGCCGCTTGACGCGACGGCGCTTGAGAGGCTGAGCCATGCGCTCGATCGCGAGGGTGTGGTTGCGGCGATGCTGATCGGCTCGCAGGCCGTGGGTAACGTGGGTCCGCTCTCGGACGTCGATATCGCGGTCTGGCATGACCCCGGCCTGGGTTCTCGGGCTCGTTTCGATCTTCAGCTGGACCTCGTCGGGAAGGCGGCTAGCGCCCTTGGCACCGATGAGGTCGACGTCGTCATGCTCAACCACGCCCCACCGCTGATGCGTCATCGCGCCATCCGCGACGGCAAGCCCCTGGTCGAGCGAGACCACGACGAGCGGGTGCGTCTAGAGACCCGGGCGATCTTGGACTACCTCGACACGGTGCCATTGCGCGCCGAGTTGGGGCGCGGGGTGCGGCGGCGGATGAGGGAAGGGCGCTTTGGTCGACGCCAATCGGGTTGAAGCCCGAATCCAGAGGCTCGAGGAGCTCCTCGAGCGTCTCGACGAGGTGCGGCAAGCGGGAGAGGACGCATATCTCGCCAACCAGCAGCAGCGCGCCGCAACCGAGCGCTGGCTTCAGGTGGCGGTTCAGATCTGCATCGACCTGGGCACCCAACTGGTCAGCGAGCAATCGGCACGACCACCATCTGACTACGCCGAGGTCTTCACGATTCTCGGGGAGAAGGGTGTCCTGGCGAGTGAGCTTGCACAGCGTCTCGGTGACGCGGCGAAGCAGCGCAATCTCATAGTGCATCTATATATGGAGATCGACGATCGCTCCGTGTTCGCCTCGCTGGCTCATCTCGACGATCTACGCGAGTTCGCCACCAGCGTCGAGCGACTGAGCGAATCGGAAGGGAACTCGACCACCGATCCAGGCGCTTGACTTCCATCGCCGGCTCGGTCACCGATCCGGCCTGACTGACGTTACGCCAGAGCAGCCGAGGAGCTCGGCATCCGCGTGATGCTGGCTCATGCTTCGCTCGCGCGCAGCATCGCGTCTTGGAGCAGCGAGTGACCAAGCCCTTGCCCCTGGTGGCCCAGGTCGACTGCCAGTCGGGCAAGGAGCACCGCCGGCACCGGCCGCTCTTTCGGTTGTCCCCTCAGTGCTCGCGCGTTCGCCTCCTCAGGCCGCAGCTGGGCAGCGGCGAGCGCGTAGTAGCCGACGACCCTCTGGCCGTCGGTCGAAACGAAGACTCCCGCCGAGCCGGAAGCCTGGGCCCCGAGCGCATGGTCAGCCAGCCATTGGTCCAACTCCGGCTCGCCACGGCGGCGGCGCGGCCGGCCATGCTGATCGCCCAGAAGACGCACCTGACCTCGATCCTGCTCTTGACGGCGACGGCCACCAGATTTTGACCGTGGCATCTTAAAGACCGGTTATTGTCTCAATACCGCTCTTAACCAAGAGATCTTGAACGAAAGGCGACCCATGGCGAGCGCTAAGCGGGGCTTTTTGGATGAGCCGGAGATTTTCCGCCCGGCTGACGCGGGGGCCGCCAGCCGCGCTCTCCGCCGGGGCGAGCTGCGCCGCCTCGCGCGTGGCCTCTACACCTGGAATCTGGACGAGCCCCCCGAGCAGCTGCTGCGGCGCCGATGGATGGATGTCGCGGGGCTGTACTTCCCCGGTGCGGTGCTGGTCGGCCGCTCCGCCGTGGATGCCAGTCCGGCCGCCGATGGCTCGCTCTTCCTCGACTCAGGGCCCGAGCCGGCGAACCCCAGCGTCGTGCGGTTGCCGGGGCTCACCCTCAGGCCTCGCGCGGGGCCGGGCCCGATCGAGGGGGACATGCCGTTCGGTCGCCTCTACCGCAGCGGCGAGGCCCGCACCGCCCTGCAGAACATGCGCCCGTCGCGGGCGCGCGCCGGCGTCTCCAGGACCCTCACTCGCGCCGAGCTGGAGGGGTGGTTGGAGCGGATCGCTCGTAACCGTGGCGAGGACGACCTGCTGAGGATCAGGGACGAGGCGCGGGATATCGCACCGGTGCTGGGGGTCGAGGACGAGCAAGGGCGCCTCGACGAGCTGGTCGCTGCGCTGTTGGGAACCGGCGACGTCCAGCTCACCACCCAGTCCGGCCAAGCGAGGGGACGGCGGCAGCCATTCGATGCCGTCCGGGTTGGGCTCTTCGAGAAGCTCCACGCTGCGCTCGCCGGCCATGTGGCGCCCCTGCGCCCCGAGCCCCCCGACCCCGAGCGGGTCTTCGCCTTCTTCGAGGCCTACTTCTCCAACTTCATCGAGGGCACCGAGTTCGAGGTCGAGGAGGCGGAGGAGATCGTGTTCGGGGGCATCATTCCCGAGGAGAGGCCCGAAGACGCGCATGACGTCCTCGGGACGTTCGGCGTCGTCACCGACCCCGAGCTGCGCGTCCAGACCCCGGCCGATCGCGACGATTTCACCGAGCTCCTGCGTGTGCTGAACCGCCGCATTCTCGAGCAACGTCCCGACAAAGCCCCCGGCGAATGGAAGCGGCGGGCGAACCGCGCGGGGGGGACGAGCTTCGTCGCTCCAGACCTCGTTCTCGGCACCCTGCGCGAGGCGTGGAAGTTCTATGAGACCCTGCCGCCGGGCTTCCAGCGAGCGCTCTTCGCGACGTTCGCCACCAGCGAGATCCACCCCTTCGCCGACGGCAACGGTCGCGTCTCGCGCGCCCTGCTCAATGCCGAGTTGAGTGCCGCCCGGCAATGCAGGATCGTCGTCCCGCTCTGCTTCCGGGCCGACTACCTGGGCGCCCTGCGGGCGATGAGCCGCCAGGGCAACCCCAAGCCGTTGCTGCGGATGGCCGATCGAGCCCAGCGCTGGGCCTCGCTCGTCGACTGGTCGACGATGCCGCGCGCGCTTGCCCAGCTCGAGTCGAGCAATGCCCTGGTGCCGCCCGACGAGGCGGAGGAACGGGGCGTGATCCTCCGCGATCCGGCCTGACCCAGGCCAACGTCTCCCGGATCGAGCACTCCGAGAACCTCTACCTGCGTACGCTGGCCGACTACGTGGGCGCCCTGGGCGGCCACATCGAGGTCAATGCCGTCTTCGACGACGATCCCGAGACCTCTGCTCGCTGTTGGTCGGGCAAATCCGCCCCGCAGACAGTCCATTCGGTGCTGATATGCGCATCCGACTCGCTCCGTCGCTGCACTCCAGAGGAGGGCCACCGCCCAGGAGTTCCATTGTCGCCGGGAGCGCCGATTCGATTACCAAATACTGCTGCGGTACCCAGTTCATTCCGCTCGCTAGAGCCGTCTGTCGCGCCCTTTCCACTCCCCAGGACCTTCCAGGAACACGATCTTTTTCTTGACGCCTCCACCACAAGCGTCTACCGTCATGGCAGATCTATGTATGCGGCCGTTCATAGCCGCAAAAGCCCTCTGAAGGGGCAGGGCCACAGGCCCAGGGAAACAGGGAAACAGAGTCGCCAAAAGGGCCGCAGGGAAGCGGCTCGGCAGGGGCTCGGAGAACAAGGAGAGAGCTAGTGAGACGAATGACAATCCTGCTCGCCACTGTGGCGGCTTTGATGCTCGTTCCGGCCGCGCAGGCGTTTGCGGCAAACTCGACCGTCTCGGTCACCGTCGTCGGCGACGGGAACGGCGAAGTCAGCAGCGTGGGAGGGCCCGCCGAAGCCCCCGGTACATGGGAAGGCGGACCGCCGCCGATCGAATGCAGCTACGCGACGCCCGGCCCGGCCACCGGCACCTGCGAAACCACACTCAATACGGGCATGGAAGAATTCGAAGAACCGGGATCCGAAGGTATTGACCTGCATTTCACTGTTGAACCCGGCTCCGAATTCGCCGGTTGGGAAGTCGATCTTGGAGGTTCGCCCGGCTTTGCGTCTGGGTGCGCCGCCGTGATTCCGGGCCACTGCTTCCCCTTTCTCTTCGGCGAAGGCAGCGAAACGCACGTCGAAGTCACCGCGTTCATCGTCTGCGAAACCGAAGGCGCCTGCGAAGCGGGCCCCGAAGGCCCCGAACTGACCATCACCAAAGAAGGCACCGGCTCAGGCACCGTCGCATCCAACCCCGCGGGGATCGAATGCGGCGGAACCTGCTCGGCCCAGTTCGAAGAAAACACCAAAGTCACCCTGACCGCATCGCCCTCGGCGGGCTCTGCCTTCGTTAGCTGGAAAGGCTGCGAAAAAGGCGGGGTCAACGGTCGCCAGTGCACGGTGACGATGGACAAAGCCAAGACGGTCAACGCCAAGTTCCTCACGGCCTATGACGTCACCGTCAACCGGGTCGGAACCGGCCTCGGCAAGGTCAGCAGCTCCCCGGGCGGAGTCCTCTGCCTGAGCAACTGCGCATCGACCACGGCCGCCTTCAAGGAAGGCACCTCGGTCACCCTCAACGCGGCACCGACCAAAAACTTCGTCTTCACGGAATGGACGGGCGACTGCTCGGGCTCTGGCCCCTGCTCGCTCGGTTCCCTGGGCGAAGACAAGGAAGTCGGCGCCAAATTCACCGAAGTCGCCAAACACCTGCTCACGGTCAACAAGAGCGGCGGCGGCAACGGCACGGCCAAGTCAAACGTCGCCGGCATCAACTGCGGCGCCACCTGCTCGACGATGGCATCGGCCTACTACCAGGGCGCGGTGGTCGAACTGACCGCCACCCCGGGCAAAGGCTCCGCCTTCGGCGGCTGGTCGGGCAGCGGCTGCTCTGGCACCGGCACCTGCACGGTGACGATGTCGGCGGCCAAAGAAGTCACGGCCGAATTCAAATAGCGAGGTAACGCAGCACGAGTAACGAGAAGCAACGGCAAAGCCAAAGCCCCGGGAGCCCAAGGCTCCCGGGGCGGCGGCCCCGCCGCAGCGGTACCGCCTCCGGGGGAGAGGCGCAAGACAAGACTTGAAGTGCCTACAGGGAGAGGCGGAGTTGATGGGACACAACGGGAGCGATAGGAACCGGGGGGCAATCCTCGCGGTGCGTGCCATTGCTTTGGGAGCCCTCCTCTCCTTCACCCTCACCCTCCTCGGCGCCCTCACCCTCGCCTCCCCGGCCTCCGCTGACCTCGGCTTCTGCGAACCGGGCGAAGGCGCCGGGCAGTGCGCACCCGGGAAGCTCCAGCTCCTTCGACAACGGCGCCCAAGACATCGCCGTGGACACCGAAACCGAGCGCCTCTACGTCGCCGACGCGGGCAACAACCGCATCAACGTCTTCGAAGCCGACGGCACCTTCCTCTTCGCCCTTGGCTGGGGCGTGGACACCGGGGCGGCCAAATTCGAGACCTGCACCACGGCAAGCGGCTGCCAGGCGGGAATCGAAGGCTCGGGCAACGGTCAGTTCAGTCGCGCGCGGGAGATCGTGGTCGACAACGATCCCGCCAGCGCCTCTCGCCACGACATCTACGTCTACGACAGTGGCAACTACCGCGTGCAGAAGTTCCATGCGAGCGGTGAATTCGTGGGCAAGGTCGGTAAAAAAGGCACCGGCCCGGGCGAATTCAACAACTCCGGAGGCCCGCTCGCGATCGGCCCCGGCGGGGTGCTCTACGTCGGCGACTCGTTGGACCTGGAGGGCTTTGAGATTGGCGAACCGCGGATCAAGAAGTTCGACTCCTCCCTTGCCTTCCTCGAGGAATGCGAACCGGCTCACAACAGCGTCTTCAACGGTGGCCTCGCGGTCGACTCAGCCGGCAACTTCTACGCCAGCTTCAACGACGCGGGCATCTTCAAGTTCAAACCGGATTGCAGCGAATTCGGCGCTCCCTACCCGCTCCCCGGTCTCCCGCGGGCGCTGGCCGTCGACGCAGCCGACCGCCTCTACGAGGTACATGGTTTTCCGCGCGTCATCAAAACGGGCTCCTTCTTCGGCACGACCCAAGCCCTCACCAAGTACGACTCCGCCGGCAATCCCCTGCGCCGCTTCGGCTACGGCTCATGGGTCACCGCAGTCCTCGGCATTGCCACCCTGGACACCGCCTTCGGCGATGTCCTCACGGGCGAAGAGTTCAATACGAGCCATTCAAAAGGGCCGGCGGTCAAGTACCTGACCGAACCGCCGCCGGGCCCGGTGGTCGGCGAAATCGCCGCCTCCCCGGTTGGCAACGTCAGGGCGACCCTAAACGCCGAAATCAACCCCGAGGGCAAAGCCACCGAGTACCGCTTCGACTACGTCGACGAGCAGAGCTTCGAATCCGAAGGCGGCTTCGCCAGCCCCAACGCCAAGAGCACTCCCCTCACCGCCCTCCCAGGCGAAGCTGACTTCGACCTTCATCTGGCCGCCGCCGAGATCGGCTGTCCGGACCCCGTCGCAGAAGTCGGCGAAGGCAAATGCCTGAGCCCCGAAACCACCTACCGCTACCGGGTCGTCTTCTCCAACGCCGACGGGACGGGCAACGGCCCGCGGGAGGGGAGCTTTGAGACCACGACCTCGCTCGAGTTCGGCGCCACCTGGTCGACTGACGTTGACACCGACACCGCCACCCTGCACACCCAGGTCAACCCCCTCGGCATCCCCACCACGGGCCACTTTGAGTACCTGACTGCTGCCGCCTACCAGGCCAACATAGGAGCGGAAGACCCGCCCTTCAGCGGGGCGAGCAGGGCACCGGCGAGTCCGGTGGAGCTTGACTTTGGCTCCGGTGAAACGTTGGTGCACGCCAGCGCCCCGCTCAGCTCGCTTGCGCCCGGCACCACCTACCGCTACCGGATTCTCGCCGACGACCCGCTGATCTCCCCGATCGGCGGCCCGGTGCGCACCTTCGCCACCTTCCCCGAAGCCGCAGAGCCGAACGGCTCCTGCGAAAACAAAGCCCTGCGCAAAGGCGTCTCGGCCCTGCTGCCCGACTGCCGCGCCTATGAGCTGGTCAGCCCGCTCGACAAAGAGGGCGAAGACGTTGCCGTTGACCAGGGCGAGCGCCTGGACCAGAGCGCCACCTCCGGCGACTCCCTCACCTACACCTCCACCGGCGCCCCCGGCCCGCTCGCCTATGCCCAGCACACCGCCACCAGAGGCGCGGAAGGCTGGACCGGCAAACTCATCTCCCCGGCCGCCGAAGGCAGCGCCTTCAGCCTTCCCCCCGAAAGCCCCTTCGCCACCTTCTCCGATGACCTTGCAGAGTCCTGGCTTCGCACCGCCACCGAACCCGTCCTCGCCGCGGGCGCGATAGCCGGCTACGACAACCTCTACCGCCGCGACAACGGCGCCGGCACCTACGAAGCCTGCACCACGGCCAAACCGCCGAGCGCCGCAGCGGGCCAGTACGCACCCCAGGTGCAGGGGGTCGCAACCGACGCAAGCCACGAGGCGATCTTCGCCGCCCCCGACAAACTCACCGCCAATGCCGCCCCCTCGGGCGGGGAAGCGGGACAGAAGCGCCAGCTCTATGACTGCAAGGGCGGCAAACTCTCGCTGGTCAGCGTCCTGCCCGACCAGAGCCCCAGCGGGCTCTGGAACACGGTGGGCACGGCCAACAACACCGAAACCCAGGCCCGCTCGGCGACCCTCGCCGGAGCCGTCTCCACCGACGCCTCCCACGTCTACTGGACCGCGTCCACGGGCGAATCGGGCCCCGGCTCCCTCTACCTGCGCCTCAACCCAGACCAACCCGAGAGCGCCCGCCAGTTCGGCGCCGCCACCGGCACCGGCAACCTGATCGGCCCCGCTTTCGGCGTCGGCAACCTGATCAAAAGCTCGACCACGATCAACGGCGTCCTCGTCTCCAAAGGCGCCTTCGCCGTCGGCCAGGCGATCTCGGGCGAAGGCATCGCCGCCGGGACCACGATCACGACGGTCGAAACCGGCAAACTCAAACTCTCCAAAGCCGCGACGCTGAGCAAAACCGGGACCGAACTCACCGGCGTGGCTTCTGAAGTTGTCAGCGGTGTCGTGACGGGCACAGGCGCCTTCGCCGTCGGCCAGGCGATCTCGGGCGGAGGCATCGCCGCCGGGACCACGATCACGACGGTCGAAACCGGCAAACTCAAACTCTCGGCGCTGGCAACCGAAACCAAAACCGCCGCCCCGCTCTCGGCCACCAGCCTTTGCACCGAAGCCGCCACCAAGGCCTGCACGCTGGCGGTCTCGACGGGCACGAGCGCCCGCTTTTGGGCCGCCACTCCTGACGGCGCGGCAGCTCTCTTCTCCGCCGGCGAAGACCTCTACCGCTATGACGCGAGCGAAGCCAAAGCGACCCTGCTCGCCGCCAAAGTCAAGGGAGTGCTCGGCACCAGCGCAGACCTCTCACGCGTCTACCTTCTCTCCACCGAAGCCCTGGGTGGCAAAGGCAGCGCCGGTGAGCCCAACCTCTACCTCTCCGAAGGCGGTGGCTTCGAGTTCGTCGCCACCCTCTCCGCACGCGACGCGGAAACAGGAACAGCCCAGCTCTCTCCGGTCAACCCGCGCCCCAACCTGCACACCGCCCGGGTGAGCGCCGACGGGCAGGCCCTCGCCTTCACCTCAGACAGCGGACCCCTTGCCCAACTGGTCTCCGGCTATGACAACGCCGATGCCGAAAGCGGCAAAGAGACCGCCGAGATCTACCGCTACGACGCCTCCTCCGAAGAGCTCGAGTGCATCTCCTGCACTCGCTCGGGCGCCCGCCCCCACGGCCGCGAAGTCGGGGGCCTGAACGCAGCCGCGCTGATCCCCACCGCCCAGACTTCCCTTTACCCCGGCCGCCCGCTCTCAGCCGACGGCTCCCGCCTCTTCTTTCACAGCTTCACCCCGCTGCTCCCCCTGGACACCAACGGCAAAGCCGATGTCTACGAGTGGGAGCTGGCGGGAACAGGGGACTGCCAAGAAGGCAGCCCCTCCTTCAGCCCGCCCAACGGCGGCTGCATCGCCCTGATCTCGAGCGGCAAAGCAGCCGCCGACTCAGAGTTCATCGACGCCTCCCCCGAGGGAGACGACGTCTTCTTCGCCACCGCCGAGAGCCTGCTGGCCAAAGACCCGGGTGAAGCCGACCTCTACGACGCCCGCGTCAATGGCGGCTTCGCAGCCGACATCGTCAAATTCGCCCTCACGGCCAAAAAGACAGGCACGGGGACGGGCATAGTCACCAGCGAACCCGCCGGGATCGACTGCGGCTCCACCTGCAGCGCCGAATACCCCGAAGGCGAAGCGGTCACCCTCACGGCCAAAGCCGATGCGGGCTCGACCTTCGAGGGCTTCTCGGGCGCCTGTACGGGCGCCGGCCCCTGCGAAGTGACGATGGACGAAGCCAGGGAAGTCACAGCCGCCTTCGCCAAAGAAGCCGGCACCCCCACCCACAAACTCACCCTCGCAACCGAAGGCGGCGGCTCCGGCACCGTGAGCAGCGACAAAGGGGCGATCAGCTGCTCTCCCTTCTGCGAGGACGACTACGAGGAAGGGACCCAAGTCACCCTCACCGCCACTCCCGCCCCCGGTTCGGTCTTCTACAGCTGGAAGCGCTGCGACTCAGGCGGGGTCAACGGCCGCCAGTGCACGGTGAGCATGAGCAAAGCCAAGACCGTCACCGCGGTCTTCGCGACGACCAATTCCTTCACCCTGACCAAGGAAGGTGGCCTAGGCAAGGTGCAGAGCTTCCCCGGCGGGATCCTCTGCCTCGCCAACTGCTCCGAGACGACGGCATCCTTCCTCGAAGCCGCCAAAGTCACGCTCAAAGCGACCCCGGCCAAGCGCTTCGCGCTCAAAGAATGGACCGGGGACTGCACCGGAGCCGGCAGCTGCGAACTGACCATGGGCGAAGACCACGAGGTCGGTGCCCTCTTCGCCGAAGTACCCAAGCACATCCTGACTCTGACCAAGACGGGCGGGGGAGCCGGCACGGTCAAGAGTGACCCCGCGGGGATCAACTGCGGGGCCACCTGCGCCGCCCAGTCCTCCTCTTTCTATGAGGGCGACCTGATCGTCCTCACCTCCACTCCGGGCAAAGGCTCCGCCTTCGCCGGCTGGTCAGGGGGCGGCTGCACCGGCAAAGGCAGCTGCGAAGTGACGATCAGCACCGCCACCGAAGTGAAAGCGGAATTCAAATGAGAGCCCTCCCCGCCCTAATCACCGCCCTCACCCTCCTGGCCCTTGCCTTCACCCCTGTCGCCCAGGCCGACCTCGGCTTCTGCGAACCGGGCGAAGGCGCCGGGCAGTGCGCACCCGGGAAGCCTCCAGCTCCTTCGACAACGGCGCCCAAGACATCGCCGTGGACACCGAAACCGAGCGCCTCTACGTCGCCGACGCGGGCAACAACCGCATCAACGTCTTCGAAGCCGACGGCACCTTCCTCTTCGCCCTTGGCTGGGGCGTGGACACCGGGGCGGCCAAATTCGAGACCTGCACCACGGCAAGCGGCTGCCAGGCGGGAATCGAAGGCTCGGGCAACGGTCAGTTCAGTCGCGCGCGGGAGATCGTGGTCGACAACGATCCCGCCAGCGCCTCTCGCCACGACATCTACGTCTACGACAGTGGCAACTACCGCGTGCAGAAGTTCCATGCGAGCGGTGAATTCGTGGGCAAGGTCGGTAAAAAAGGCACCGGCCCGGGCGAATTCAACAACTCCGGAGGCCCGCTCGCGATCGGCCCCGGCGGGGTGCTCTACGTCGGCGACTCGTTGGACCTGGAGGGCTTTGAGATTGGCGAACCGCGGATCAAGAAGTTCGACTCCTCCCTTGCCTTCCTCGAGGAATGCGAACCGGCTCACAACAGCGTCTTCAACGGTGGCCTCGCGGTCGACTCAGCCGGCAACTTCTACGCCAGCTTCAACGACGCGGGCATCTTCAAGTTCAAACCGGATTGCAGCGAATTCGGCGCTCCCTACCCGCTCCCCGGTCTCCCGCGGGCGCTGGCCGTCGACGCAGCCGACCGCCTCTACGAGGTACATGGTTTTCCGCGCGTCATCAAAACGGGCTCCTTCTTCGGCAAGACCCAAGCCCTCACCAAGTACGACTCCGCCGGCAATCCCCTGCGCCGCTTCGGCTACGGCTCATGGGTCACCGCAGTCCTCGGCATTGCCACCCTGGACACCGCCTTCGGCGATGTCCTCACGGGCGAAGAGTTCAATACGAGCCATTCAAAAGGGCCGGCGGTCAAGTACCTGACCGAACCGCCGCCGGGCCCGGTGGTCGGCGAAATCGCCGCCTCCCCGGTTGGCAACGTCAGGGCGACCCTAAACGCCGAAATCAACCCCGAGGGCAAAGCCACCGAGTACCGCTTCGACTACGTCGACGAGCAGAGCTTCGAATCCGAAGGCGGCTTCGCCAGCCCCAACGCCAAGAGCACTCCCCTCACCGCCCTCCCAGGCGAAGCTGACTTCGACCTTCATCTGGCCGCCGCCGAGATCGGCTGTCCGGACCCCGTCGCAGAAGTCGGCGAAGGCAAATGCCTGAGCCCCGAAACCACCTACCGCTACCGGGTCGTCTTCTCCAACGCCGACGGGACGGGCAACGGCCCGCGGGAGGGGAGCTTTGAGACCAAACCGCCGCTTGAAATCGAAGAGACCTACGCGACCCAGGTCAGCACCGACAGTGCCCGCCTGAACGCCAGGGTCAACCCGCTGGGCATCCCCACGACCGGCTACTTCGAGTACGTCGATGACGCCACCTATTCCGAAAGCGGCTTTGCCGAAGCGACCGAGGTGCCTGACGTCAGCGGCGGTCAGAGCCCCCTCAGCTTCGGCTCGGGCGAAGCAGGCGTCACCCGCAGCGTCTCGCTCACGCTGGAGCCGGGCACCACCTACCACTACCGGGTCCTCGCCACCGACCCGCTGATTGCCGAACCGATCGCCGGGCCCGAGCGCACCCTCACCACCATCTCGTCCCAGGGCACGGAAGCGTGCCCCGAAAACGAGATCTTCCGCACCGGGCTCTCGGCCCTGCTGCCCGACTGCCGTGCCTATGAGCTGGTCAGCCCGCTCGACAAAGAAGGCTCCCATGTGATCGCCCTCAAAGATCCGGCTGGCGGCCTTCCCGCCGTGCTCGACCAGAGCCTCGGTCGGCGGGGACAGGCTCGCCTACGGCACCTACCGCGCCTTCGGCGACGCCGCCTCGGCCCCCTTCACCGCCCAGTACGTCGCCAGCCGCGACCCCGAAGAGGGGTGGCTCAGCCACAGCATCCTGGGCCCGCGGAGCACCGCCAACGTCAATGTCGCGAGTACCCTCAACACCGAACTGAAACTGCTCTCGCCGGACCTTTGCCAGGCGTGGATCAGGACGGTGGCCGAACCCACCCTCGCTCCCGGCGCGGTGGAAGGCTTCACCAACCTCTACCGCCGCACCGACGCCGAATGCGGCGGGGAGAGCTGGGAAGCGCTGACCACCGTCGAGCCGGCCCACGAGGGAGGCTCGCTGGAACTGCAGGGCACCTCGGCCGATGGATCGGCCTCGATCTACGCGATGCGCGACAACCTGCCCGGCACCGGGGCCCCGGATCTGAGCGGAGGCAGCGGCCTCGGGAGCCTCCAGCTCTACTACCGGGAGGCGGGGGAGAGGGCCCCCACTTCGTCTGCATCCTGCCGAGCGGGGCGCCCACCCCCACACCCTGCATGGCCGGGACCGGCGGTCCCGGCGCTGGATCCGGCGGCGGCCGCGAGAGCAGCACCCACAACGCGATCTTTGCCGACGCGGGCGGCGTATTTTGGTCCACCTCCGTCTCTTACCCGGCACCGATCTACCTGCGCCTCAACCCCGAGCAGCCCGAGAGCGAGCACCTGCACGGCATCGCCACCGGCACCGGCAACCTGATCGGCCCCGCCTTCGGCGTCGGCAACCTGATCAAAAGCTCGAGCACCGTCAACAGCCTCGTGGTCGCCAAAGGCGCCTTCGCCGTCGGCCAGTCGATCACCGGCGAAGGGATCGCCGCCGCGACGACGATCACCGAATGCACGCCCTCCTGCGAAGCGCCGACCAAACTCAAACTCTCCAAAGCGGCGACCGCCTCCAAAACGGGTGCCGAACTCAGCGGGGAGGCCTCGGCAACCGTCTCAAGCTTGCTCACCGAAACAGGCGCCTTCGCCGCAGGCCAGGAGATCTCCGGTGCCGGCATTCCGGCTGGGACCACGATCGAAGCCGTCGGGGCAGAAACGCTTACCCTATCGGCGAAAGCGACCCAGACCGGCGTCGCGGTTGCCCTGGCGGGAACCAGCGAATGCACCGAAGCGGCGACCAAGGCCTGCACGATCGCGGTCTCAGAAGCGGCCGAAGGGCTCTCGGGTGCCACCGACTCGTTCTTTTGGAGCGCCGCCGATGACGGGTCCAAGGCGCTGTTCACCGTCGTCAAAGGGCCCTTCGACGGCGACCTCTACGAGTTCGGCGTCGAGACCGAAACCACCGAGCTGATCGCCCAGGACGTCCTCGGCGTGATGGGGGCAAGCGAAGACGCCTCGCGGGTCTACCTCGCCTCCAGGGAAGTGCTCTCGGGCGCCAACCCGCAGGGCAAGGCGCCGCTGGCCGGGCAGCCGAACCTCTACCTCTATGAGGAAGGGAGCTTTGACTTCATCGCCACGCTGGTGGCGGAGGATCTCCATTTCCTGTTCTCGCCGATCGCGGCGAATCCTGATAGCCGCACCTCCCGCGTCAGCCCCGATGGCCTGCACGTCGCCTTCATGAGCGCCGGGCAGCCGACCGGCTACGACAACACCGACGCGAAAAGCCCGGTGGCCTGCGGCAAGCCGCAGGGGCGCTGCGACTCGGAGGTCTACCTCTATGACGCCACCGCCAACGGCGGCGACGGCAAGCTCCTCTGCGCCTCCTGCAACCCGAGCGGGGCGCGGCCGATGGGGGAGAACATCGAATACAGGGGCAGCGAGTACTGGGCCGCCGCCCACATCCCGGTCTGGTCGACGATCTTCTACGCCCCCCGGGTCCTCTCCGCGGACGGCTCGCGCCTTTACTTCAACTCCTCCGACGCGCTCTCGCCGCTTGACTCAAACGGGGCCGTCGACGTCTACCAGTGGGAGGCGCCGGGCAGCGGCGGCTGCGATGAAGGCGGTCCGGACTACTCCTCCCAAAACGAAGGCTGCATCCGCCTGATCTCCTCGGGCCAGAGCGCCGGGGACTCGGCCTTCGTCGACGCCAGCCCAACCGGCAAGGACGTCTTCTTCGCCACCACCGAGAGCCTGGTCTCCCAGGACTACGGCCTCCGCGACATATACGACGCCCGGGTGGGCGGCGGCCTGCCCGCGCAGCCGGCAGCGGCACCGGAGTGCGAAGGCGAAGCCTGCCAGTCGGCTCCCGAAGCCCCCGACGACCCCACCCCTGCCTCCTCCACCTTCCAGGGGGCGGGCAACGTGGCCGAAGCACCGCTTGCCAAGAAGGCCTGCGCCAAGGGCAAGGTCCGTCGCCGGGGAAAGTGCGTCAGCAAGCACCGCAAGAAGGCCAGCAAGAAAGCCAAGAACAAGCGAAGGAGCGCCCGATGAGAAAGCGAGTGGCACGCTTGCTCAGCACCACCGCCCTCGCGGCG
This sequence comes from uncultured Solirubrobacterales bacterium, assembly GCA_963801245.1. GTDB lineage: Bacteria > Actinomycetota > Thermoleophilia > Solirubrobacterales > 70-9 > VRUE01. Next base: position 460,994 of record CAWDEA010000002.1, on the reverse strand, counting down.
CTGGCCTGCGCGGCGGTTGGGATCGCCCCCGCCCGGGCGGACTTCGGCATCGAGAAATTCGACGTCACCTTCGCCGACGCCCAGGGGGCGGGAACCGCCCAGGCCGGCTCTCACCCCTTCTCGTTCACCACCTCCTTCACCACCAACACCAAAGAAGCCAACGGGGGGATCCTTCCCGACGGCTCGCTCAAGGACCTGCTGATCTTCCAGGTGCCGGGCTTCATTGGCGACCAGACCGCGGTGCCTCGCTGCACGAACCTCAACTTCCTCGAACGGGTCGCGCCCGGCCTGCCCAACTGCCCGGACTCCAGCGCGATCGGCCTGACTCGCGTCTTCGTCGGCTCCGCCGAGGGCAAAGGCAGCTTCACCCAGCCCTTCTACAACCTCGAGCCCTCGCCGGGCCAGGTGGCCAAACTCGGATTCTACGCGCGCTCGGTCCCGGTCACCGTCGACATCGGCCTCGCCCCCGACCCCCCCTACAACCTCCTCGCCACCTCGCGCAACATCTCCCAGGTGCTGGAATTCTTCGGCGGCGAATTCGAGATCTGGGGCGTCCCCGCCGATCCCGCCCACGACCCGCTGCGCGGCTCCTGCGTCAACGAAGCGGGGGAACCCAGCGGCGACAGCTGCCCGGCCGGGCTGTCCCCTCGCCCCTTCCTCACCTTGCCGCGCGCCTGCGAGAGCCCCTTGGAGACCGGCTATGAGCTGGACTCCTGGCAGAGCCCCGGGGCCTGGGTCAGCGGCTCGGTCTTCACCCACGACGACGCCGGCAACCCACAGGGGATGATCGGCTGCGGCAAGCTCCCCTTCGCTCCCTCGATCTCCGCCCAGACGACGAGCAGGGCGGCCTCCTCGCCGAGCGGCCTGGACTTCAGCCTCGACGTCAACGACGAAGGCCTGATCAACCCCAACGAAGGGGCGACCGCCAGCTCCGACATCCGCAAAGCGGTCGTCACCCTGCCCGAGGGGATGTCGGCCAACCCGTCTTTGGCCGAAGGCCTCGGCGTCTGCACGGAGGCCCAGCTGGCCGAGGAGACCGCGTTCTCAGAAGCCGGCGCCGGCTGCCCCAGCGCCTCCAAGGTCGGCACGGTCGAAGTCGAAACGCCGCTGCTCGGGGACCAGATCCTCAAGGGCTCCCTTTACATCGCCAAGCCCTACGAGAACCCCTTCGACTCCCTCCTCGCGATGTACGTCGTGATCCGCGACCGCGAGATGGGGATCAAGATCGCCCAGCCGCTCGAGGTCATTCCCGACCCGGTTACCGGCCAGCTGACCACGGTGGCAGAAGACATGCCCCAGCTGCCCTTCAGCCACTTCCGCCTGCACTTCCGCGAGGGCGCCCGCAGCCCATTGGCGACCCCGAGCCTCCTGCGGCACCCACACGGTCAAAGCCGTGCTGACACCGTGGTCGGGGGGCAAACCGATCGTCACCACCTCCGCCTTCCAGATCATCAGCGGCCCAAGCGAATCCCCCTGCCCCAAAGGCGGGTTGCCGCCCTTCAAGCCAGGCCTCGTGGCCGGCACGCTCAACAACCGCGCCGGCTCCTTCAGCCCCTTCAACCTGCGCATGTCGAGGTCTGACGCAGAACAGGAGATCACCCACTTCTCGATCAAGCTGCCGCCGGGCATCACCGGCAAGCTGGCCGGAATCCCCTACTGCCCCGACGCGGCGATAGCGGCGGCGAAAGCGAGAACGGGCCCCCACGGCGGCCAGGAAGAGCTCGACAGCCCCTCCTGTCCCGCGAACTCTGAGATCGGCCGCACCCTGGCCGGAGCAGGAGTGGGTCCGAGCCTCACCTACGCCCCCGGCAAGATCTACCTGGCCGGCCCCTACAACGGCTCCAAGCTCTCGATGGTGGCGATCACCGCCGGCGTCGTAGGCCCCTTCGACATCGGCACCGTGGTCATAAGACAGGCCTTCCAGATCAACCCCGAGACCGCCGAAGTCTTCATCGACGCCACCGGCTCAGACCCGATCCCCCACATCATCCAGGGGATCCCGGTGCACCTAAGGGACATCAGGGCGTATGTCGACAAGCCCGACTTCGTCCTCAACCCGACCGACTGCACCAGGACCTCGACGGCCTCCACAGTGCTCGGTTCTGGCCGCGACTTCGTCTCCCAAGCCGACGACAACCCGATCACGGTCACCAGCCCCTTCCAGGCAGCCGACTGCGCCGCCCTGCCCTTCAAGCCGCAGCTGACGATGAGGCTCAAAGGCGGCACCAAGCGTGGCGACCACCCCGCCTTCAGCGCCCACCTGGCGATGAACGGCATCGGCGAAGCCGGCATCGCCTACGCCCAGGTCACCCTGCCGAAGTCGGAGTTCATCGAGAACGCCCACTTCGACACGATCTGCACCCGGGTGCAGTTCAAAGCGGGAGCCGGAAACGGGGCGGAGTGCCCACCCGGCTCCGTCTACGGCAAGGCCACCGCGATCACCCCGATCCTCTCCGAGCCGCTCACCGGCCCGGTCTTCCTGCGCTCCTCCGAACACCAGCTCCCCGACCTGGTCGTCGCCCTGCACAACTCCCAGGTCGACTTCAACCTGATCGGCAGGGTCGACTCGGTCGACGGCAAGCTGCGAAACACCTTCGAAACCGCCCCCGACGCCCCGGTCTCCAGCTTCCACATCCAGCTGGCCGGCGGCAAGAAGGGCCTCTTCGTCAACTCGACCAACCTCTGCACCAAGGTGCGCAAGGCCAAAGCCAACTTCATCGGCCAAAACGGCAAGTCCTTCAACTCCAAGCCGGTGTTGAAGGTGAAGTGCAAGGGCAAGAAGAAAGCCAAAGGCAAGAAAGCCAAGAGGGCAGCGCTGCGCCGAAGCCGCGCTGCCGGCTAGGGGTGGGCAAACGGGCGGGGGCCCTCGGCCTGGCAGCGGCGACGCTGGCCTGCGCCGCAGTTGCCACCGCCGCCACGGTCCAGCAGGGCAACCTGCGCATAACCGTCCTGGCCCAGCTCAAGCCCTACAAGCTGCCCAGGGACAAACCCGCCCCGATCGCCGTCTTCGTCGCCGGCCACCTGCAGAGCCCCAGCGGCGGCATCCCCCCGCAATTGCAGCGGATGACGATCCAGGTCAACAAGCACGGCCTGCTGCAGTCAAAGGGCCTGCCCGTCTGCCAGGTCCCCCAGATCCAGCCCGGCTCCAGTGAACGGGCCCTGGAGAACTGCCAGGACGCCCTGATCGGCTCCGGGCGCTTCTGGGCCAACATCGTCCTCCCAGACCAGGGCGCCTACCCGACCCAGGGAAGGCTCTTGATCTTCAACGGACGCCAGAAGGGACGCCCGGCGATCCTCACCCACATCTACACTGATCACCCCTTCAACTCATCCTTCGTCATCCCCTTCTCGATCCGCAAGGTCTCCAAGGGCCCCTACGGCACCGAGCTCAAGGCCTCCCTTCCCGAGGCGCTCGGTTCCTGGGGCTACCTGGACCGGATCAAGCTCACCCTGAAGCGCAAATACACCCACAAGGGCAAGCAGCTCTCCTACTTCAACTCCGCCTGCCCGGCGCCGGGCAACGCCAAGCGAGCCTCCTTCCCCCTCGCCTACGCCGAATTCTTCTTCAAGGGTCGCCCCGCGATGGGGGCGACGGTCAACAAGACGTGCGGTGTCCTCAATGGCTGATCTTGTGGGGACAATCTTGAAGTTCGACGGGCAGCCGGTCACGATGCTCCGCCGCGATTCCAGCCCGACCCCCCGGTATCATCGTCGCAGGCGCCATGAAACCGATCCGCACCGACTTCACCGGCTACGAGGGCAAGTTCGTGGCGATCGACGCTCGCACCGGCGAGATCGTGATCGCCGACGAGGATCCGAAGGTCGTGTTCGAGAAGGCAAAGGGACGCAACCACGTCATCGTCCACGGTCGCGTTCCCACCGCGAACGAGCCAATCTACGTCGGTCTTGGCTGAAACCCGGCCGCTCCCCTGGCTTTATCCCTACCGAGAGGACGCTCAGTCCACTCGCCTCAACGGTCCGGTGTTTCGGCCCTTCGTGCCGATCTCACTCTGCGCAGGCGGGCAGAGCACCTGGCAGCTCACAGGCTTGGTCGATACCGGCGCCGACGCGATTCTCGCCAGCGACCTGCTCGCCGACCAACTCGGCGTCGACCTCGATGACCACGACGGGGAGACGAGCCATGCGGTCGGTGGCCGAGTCGTCACCGCGCGCTACAAGACGATCGGCCTGCGGTTGCATCCGCCGGACGCAGAGCGGAGCGAGTACTTGGAGTGGCGCGCCGAGGTCGGCTTCATCGCCGGCTGGCACAGCGACGGGCTCGTGCTGCTCGGCAGCGTCGGCTTCCTCGACCGCTTCACCGTCACCGCCAGCCGCTTCGCCCAGGCGATCGCGGTCGAGGACCGCGACGCCTTCGACGAGCGCTTCGGCGTCGTTCACGTCGCCTGACCGCTCCGGGAGGAAGGGATGAGCGGGACCACTGGCGTTTCGCTGAGGCCGCTGAGCGCGGCTCTGTCAATCGCCTTTCTCAGCTTCACCTACGCCGCCTCGGCAAGCGCCAGCACCTACGACCCGGTCGGCTCGGGCCAGACCAAGCTCACCCTCGACAAGAAGTTCTCCTCCTTCCTGAAGAAGGAGGGCGTCACCCTCACCGCCTCTGCGGGAGCCAAGCGCAAGGGGAAGAGCATCACCCTGCCGGTCACCTCCGGCAACCTCGACCCGACCATAGTTATGGGGGAGATAAGCCAAGCAGGCACAATCGCCTTCCAGGGTGCCAAGGGCAAGGTCCCCCTGCGCAACGTCACCGTCAAAACTAAGCAGGCGACCCTGATCGCCAAAGTGGGGGGAGGCCAGCTCAAGGTCGCGACCTCCTCAAAGCGCTCCTCGGCCCGAAGCGGCTTCGGCACGAAGTACACCGCAAGGCAGCTGAAGCTCACCGCCAAGGTCGCCACCCGGCTGAACAAGAAGCTGCGCCCCGAGGTCCCCTTCGCCCAGGGCCAGGTTCTCGGCACCCTCACCACAAACGCCCAGCCCCAGCTGATCACGATCCTCGACACGGGCAGGGCCAGCGTCGTCCTCGACCCCGCCTTCGTAGCGAAGATGGACTCCCTCTTCGTCTCGATCAACCCGATCTTCCCGGCCGAACACCCATCGGGCCCGACCTTCACCTTCCCGGTCGCCGTCGGCGGGGCGATCTCACCGGCGGGGACCGAAGGCACCCTCAGAACAGGCGGCTCGATCGAATTCCTCCAGCTCGGAGCCGGCCAGGTCTTCCAGGCCGAACACTGGCTCGACCTGGCAGCCAGGAGCGACACCGCAGAGGTCGACGTCGAGCCCACCCCGGCTTTCCCCGGCAAGTTGGGACGCATCGGCGCCTATGACATTGGCGCCTACTCGGTCTCCTCCGATCCCAAGACGCGCACGATCTCGGTCCAAGGCGCTCCCCTCACCCTCACCGCGCAGACAGCTCAGACGTTCAACGAAGCCTTCGCCGAAGGCAAAGCGGCTTTCTCGATGGGAGAAGCGCTGGGGAGCGTGAGCTTCGTGGCGCAGGGGCAGTAGGGGTCTAGTGGTCCGGGGATCGCTCGAGCGGGCGCGGGCCGAGCTGGCCGAACGGTTGCGCGAGCGCAAGGGGGAGATCGAAGAGGCCCTCCTCACCCGCACCTACGCGATCGCCGATCCCAAGGAGGCTGCCAATCCGGAATACGCGCAGGGCCTGCGGGCGGCTGTGGCGGCTGCCCTCGACTACGGCCTGGCGGTGGTCGAGCACGGCGAGGAGCGCGCCCCCCAAGTGCCGGTCCTGCTCTTGGCCCAGGCTCGCCTCGCCGCTCGCAACGGCGTCCCCCTGGACACTGTCCTGCGCCGTTACTTCGCCGGCTACACCCTGCTTGGGGACTTCATCGTGCAGGAGGCCGGGGCCGCCAGCCTCAGGGAATCCTGGCTGAAGCGCCTACTACGCGATCAGGCGGCGCTGTTCGATCGCTTCCTGGTCACGGTCACCGAGGAGTACGGACACGAGGGAAGGGCCGGCCTGGTCTCCACCGAGCAGAAGCAGGCCGAGCGAATCGAACGCCTTCTTGCCGGTGAGCTGATCGACCCCACGGAGCTCAGTTATGGCTTCGACGCTCACCATACCGGCCTGATCGCACGTGGGCCTAGTGTCGCCAAGGAGATCCGCGAACTTGCCGTGACCCTAGGCGACAGGCTCCTCCTGATCCATCCAGAAGAGGGGACGGCCTGGGCCTGGCTTGGTAGCCGTGCCGCACCCAATGTGGACGATATTATCGCGCACCTTTCCAAGGCCGAATTGGCTGAAACGAGCTTGGCAATTGGCGAGTCTGCCCCAGGACTTGCCGGCTGGCGCCTTACCCATCGCCAGGCCTCCGCCGCCTTCCTCGTCGTCCTTCGCAGACCGGATTCGATCGCCCGCTACGCCGACGTCGCACTGCTTGCTTCGGTTATTCCCAACGACCTGCTCGTAACCTCACTGCACGAGCTTTACCTCGCTCCATTACAGCGCGAACGCGACGGTGGGAAGACGATCCGGGGCACGCTCCGTGCGTATTTCTCTGCAGGCCGAAACGTCTCCTCCGCCGCCGCTGCCCTGGGGGTAAATCGCAACACTGTTGCCAGCCGCCTGCGAGCAGTCGAAGCCCTCATAGGTCGCCATCTTTCTCTCTGCTCTGTGGAGTTCGAGGTCGCCTTGCGCTTGGAGGAGCTGGAAACAGCCAGTCACAAGTCGGCAAGGCGCTGAATCTTTCATCCGACAGCAAGCACATTGCCAGGGCAGACAGCAAGGCCGATCGATGAGGCTACGCCTGAATCCGACAGGATCAATCGAGTTCCGCCAAAACAGTGGCCGGGAGAGGGAGGCAGCGACAATGTCAATCAGGGGTGCTAGTTATCGGCAGAGCAGAATAGGGATCAACGCACTCTGCGCAGGCCTCCTTCTCGCGCTGGCCATTGCGGTGTTCGCAGCCCCGCGGGGCTCGGCCGCTCCTCCGACGAGGACCGATTCTCCCAGCCCGGAGCAACCGGGGCAAGGCTTCGCGCCCCTATCTGCTCCTTCGAAACGCATCAAGGTTCCTCAAGAAAAGAAGGCCGAGCGCATTCCTGGCCACTACATAGTCGTCCTCGAGGACACCGTCAACCACCCCGGCGCTGTCGCCGAGGCTCAAACGGAGAAGCGGGGCGGCAATCTCGGCTTCGTCTTCCGCCATGCCACCAAGGGCTACTCTGCTGAGCTCTCCAAGCACGCCGTCGAACTACTGAGAAAGAACTCGAACGTCAGGTACGTGGTGCCGGACTACAAAGTGGAAGCCTTCTCGCAGACGATCCCGACCGGAGTTCAGCGTAGCTTCGCGACCGAAAACGAAGCAGCCGACATCGATGGTGAAGACGAGCGCGTGAACGTCGACGTGGCGGTGATCGATACCGGAATCGATTACGAACATCCCGATCTAAATGTGGTTGAGCGCACCAACTGCGTTCCCATGGATGAAAAATCCACCACGAAAGAATGCATCGACGACGAAGGGACTGACGGCTCCGGACACGGCACTCACGTGGCCGGCACGATAGGTGCACTGGACAACGGCGAAGGAGTTGTCGGCGTCGCTCCCGGCGCGCGACTTTGGGCTGTGCGGGTGCTGAACAGCAAAGGTAGCGCTTCGTTCTCCTGGGTAATCGCCGGGGTCGATTGGGTCACCGCCCACTCGAGCGAAATCGAGGTCGCAAACATGAGCCTGGGCGGTTATTACGGCGGCGGTCCGGACCCCGTGGCCGAAGCCGTCGAAGCGTCGATCGAAGCTGGCGTCGTCTACGCAATAGCCGCCGGCAACGAAGCCCGGGACGCAAGTTCCTTCACTCCCGCGCGGACGCCGGGCGCGATCACCGTGGCCGCACTGGCCGACTACGATGGTAAACCGGGCGGAGAAAGCTCCTACACCTGCAAAGATCGAGGCCCCGACGACACAGTCGCGACCTTCAGCAACTACGGCAGCGTCGTCGACATCGCTGCCCCCGGCGTTTGCATCTACTCGACACTGACCATCGCTGGTACCGCGCACGGCAAAGAATACGGCCACCTGAGTGGCACCTCGATGGCCTCACCGCACGTTGCAGGTGCAGCAGCGCTCTTGGCCTCAGAATCCAACCCAAGCTCCAAAGGGGATGTCGAAGCGATCCGCGATCAACTGGTCGAGGAGGCAGCTCTTGATTTCGACTTCACCTCGCCTGGACCCTCGTCGCCCCTGCTGTATCTGGGGTCGAAACCCCTTACCGGTACCGGAATATCCACCGGTGGGGTCGAATCGCTCAAAGCGCAAAGTGTTGTACTGACTGGAGCGATCGCTCCCAGGGGACCGGAAACCAGCTATCAGTTCGAATACGGACCAGACACCTCCTACGGTAACGTCCTGCCTGTAAGCCCTAAATCAATTGCTGCCGGCGCGGGGTTCACACGTGTTTCGGAGGCGCTCAGTGGCTTGGACTCAAATACGGTTTACCACTACCGCCTCGTTGCGAGTAACACTTCTGGAACACACAACGGACAGGACCGTACCTTTGAGACTGCTCAACTTGCCTACACGAATACTGCAGAAAAGGTGACGGACAACACAGCAACGCTCACTGGTCTGCTATACGTCAAATATTGGCCCGACAACACTGAAACGTCCTATAGCTTCGAATATGGTCTAACGACCTCTTACGGCCACAGTGTCTCCGCTGAAGTGGACATAAGAGAAGATGAAGATAAAAAATGGGAATTCATCCGCCGCCAACGCGAACACTATGAAGAATTCGGCTATGAGAACGTGGTCGCAGAGCTTTCGAGCCTTGAAAGCACCACGGTATACCACTATCGCCTGGTTGCGACAAACTCCAACGGCACCTTTTATGGCGAAGACCACCGATTTCGGACGGCGGTGTGGCCTCCCTCTACGGAGCCGACTATACCAAGTGATCGAAACCTAAAAAATCTTGTCTGTGTATCGGCGGATTACTGCATGGCGATCGCAGAGCGCGATGAGAAGGCAGCCAGCTGGGATGGGGAAGAATGGACCAAACTGACCACACCGGGGACAAGCTGGGAAGGTGGGATCGTTGGTCTCACCTGCGTCTCCGAGGATGCCTGCTTCGCCGTTGGGCATAACGGTATCTCGATTAACTCCGAAGTGAGCAACTTCACCAAGAAACCATTTGCGATGCGTTGGGATGGTGAAGACTGGGCCCCGCTACCGGAACCGCCGCTTCCAAGCCCCGGGTATGCTGGCGAGCTGACTGGGATCGAATGTGCGTTGGCAAGCTCATGCCTTGTTGTCGGCACCTACTATGTGCCGTTTGAAGGTGGGATCAAGTCCGAATACCTTGGCCTCCACTGGGATGGAAGCGAATGGACTTCGTTCCCAATGCCGGAAGCTCCAGTGGTGCCATTTGCAGATGCACGGCTCACTGACCTGGCTTGCCCGACGGCTTCGATCTGCTTCGCTGTGGGCATAGGTGGAGCTGAGACGCTGCAGTGGAACGGGAGCGAATGGTCAGAGGCGGCCAATGCCCCGGACGGAATGTACAAAATCTCCTGTGGATCGGCGACCAGTTGCTTGACGGCCGGCTCGGCAAGGTGGGGGTGGAACGGCAAAGAATGGTCAATGGTACCGACAGACCAGTTCATAAAGCATGGTAGCTTCGGGACACTGTGGAACCTGTCCTGTGCGAAATCGTGGTCCTGTGTTGCAGTGGGCACCTACAGCCCCCCGTGGACGCTGGAAGAGTTTCCGCTGGTGATTCGCTGGGATGGACTGCAGTGGACGAGTGAGTCCATTCCCCTTGCCGCAACGCAGGAGCGGGGCCTGTTGTTCGACGTGGCATGCACGTCGGCTGAGCACTGTCTTGCGACCGGAACGATGGGGTTCTACGAAGGGCCTCTGCTCGCGAAGTACGACTACGAAGTCGCGGCCCCGACAGCCGCGACGAATAGCGCGACCCACTTGGGCACCTCGGAGGCGAGGCTCAACGGAACGATAGGCGGCGGTGGACTTCCGACGACCTATCAGTTCGAATACGACACAGCCGAATACAAAACGGGCGAAGGTCCCCATGGCACCAAGGTTCCGATCGCCCAGAAGGAGCTGGGCTCTACAGCGGCCAGCGTCGAGGTGAGTGAGGCCGTCGTTGGGCTGAAAGCGGCCACTGTCTACCACTACCGCGTGGTCGCCACGAACGCCGAAGGCACGGCCTACGGGAAAGATGAAACCTTCAGCACCTGGGGCTCGTGGTCAAGCCAGACCACCCCCAACCCCGCCCTGCCCCCCAACCCGATCAACAAAGCCTCCCTGGAGACGGTGTCCTGTCCCTCCTCGAGCCTCTGCTTGGCGGCGGGCTATGACACCAACTCCGGCAAAGGCTTCGGCCAGCGCTGGACCGGCAGCGAATGGAAAGCCGACACCTATCTCAAAGAACTGCCCACCAATCCCCGCGGGATCGCCTGCCCCTCGACCACCTACTGTGCTGTGGTCGGCTACCAGGGCAGCGGTAGTTCAAGCACCGCCAGCGCCGAATCCTGGTTCTACTACGCCGGATACGGATGGGTCACGGAAACCCAGACCGTGCCCCAACCCGAAGGCGGCAGCTACGTCAAGCTGAACGACGTCTCCTGCACTTCCTCATCGGCCTGCACCGCGGTCGGCTCCTTCGACAAAGAAAACAAAGCCTGGACCCTGGCGGCGCGCTGGAACGGCACCTCCTGGTCCCTGCAGACCACCGCCAACCCCGAATCGGGATCGGCCGAACTGCTCGGCGTCTCCTGCGACTCGGCGAGCTCCTGCACCGCGGTCGGCAAGAAGGGCTCGGAAACCTTCGCCGAGCGCTGGAACGGCACCTCCTGGTCGATCTCCTCCACCCCCAACCCGTCCGGGGCGGCGGACAGCAGGCTGGAGAAGGTCTCCTGCACCTCGTCGAGCAACTGCCTGGCCGTCGGCAGCTACCTCAAAACCGAAGAGAACAACAGAAGGACGCTCGCCCTGCGCTGGAACGGCACCTCCTGGTCGGTCATCACCTCACCCAACCCTTCGGGCAACTACGGCGCCTCCCTGCTCGACGTCACCTGCACCTCCTCGACGAGCTGCACCGCCGTGGGGCGCTACGTCAGCGCCACCGTCTCCGAAACAGAATCGCTTGCCACTGAAGAAAAGACCCTGGTCGAGTCCTGGAACGGCACGGAATGGGCGATCCAGTCCTCGCCAAATCCCGAAGGCAAGAAACTCTCCAAGCTGCTCGGAGTCTCTTGCGCCTCCTCGACCAACTGCAAGGCGGTCGGCTCGGCGAGGAAATCGCTCGGCGAAGCGGACACGGTGACGCTGGGGGAGGATTGGAACGGAACCTCCTGGTCCCTCAACTCCACCCCCAACCCCGCCCTGCCCCCCAACCCGATCAACAAAGCCTCCCTGGAGACGGTGTCCTGTCCCTCCTCGAGCCTCTGCTTGGCGGCGGGCTATGACACCAACTCCGGCAAAGGCTTCGGCCAGCGCTGGACCGGCAGCGAATGGAAAGCCGACACCTATCTCAAAGAACTGCCCACCAATCCCCGCGGGATCGCCTGCCCCTCGACCACCTACTGTGCTGTGGTCGGCTACCAGGGCAGCGGTAGTTCAAGCACCGCCAGCGCCGAATCCTGGTTCTACTACGCCGGATACGGATGGGTCACGGAAACCCAGACCGTGCCCCAACCCGAAGGCGGCAGCTACGTCAAGCTGAACGACGTCTCCTGCACTTCCTCATCGGCCTGCACCGCGGTCGGCTCCTTCGACAAAGAAAACAAAGCCTGGACCCTGGCGGCGCGCTGGAACGGCACCTCCTGGTCCCTGCAGACCACCGCCAACCCCGAATCGGGATCGGCCGAACTGCTCGGCGTCTCCTGCGACTCGGCGAGCTCCTGCACTGCGGTCGGCAAGAAGGGGAACTCCGAAACCTTCGCCGAGCGCTGGAACGGCACCTCCTGGTCGATCTCCTCCACCCCCAACCCGTCCGGGGCGGCGGACAGCAGGCTGGAGAAGGTCTCCTGCACCTCGTCGAGCAACTGCCTGGCCGTCGGCAGCTACCTCAAAACCGAAGAGAACAACAGAAGGACGCTCGCCCTGCGCTGGAACGGCACCTCCTGGTCGGTCATCACCTCACCCAACCCTTCGGGCAACTACGGCGCCTCCCTGCTCGACGTCACCTGCACCTCCTCGACGAGCTGCACCGCCGTGGGGCGCTACGTCAGCGCCACCGTCTCCGAAACAGAATCGCTTGCCACTGAAGAAAAGACCCTGGTCGAGTCCTGGAACGGCACGGAATGGGCGATCCAGTCCTCGCCAAATCCCGAAGGCAAGAAACTCTCCAAGCTGCTCGGAGTCTCTTGCGCCTCCTCGACCAACTGCAAGGCGGTCGGCTCGGCGAGGAAATCGCTCGGCGAAGCGGACACGGTGACGCTGGGGGAGGGGTACGAATAAACGGCCAGACGACGACCGTCCTCGACGGTCCTCTGCCCGACGGCTTGCGGCCCTCGGCTTCTCAGCTCAGGCGCACGATCTCGAATTCCAGCACCGCCGCGAGCAACTCGAAGTGGCGGTCGGCGTGCAGCACTCCGAAGGCCCCGCTCGCACGGCCAACAGCGTCGCGCACTCCTCGTCCCAGGACTCGAAACAAAGTGCATCGTGAGTTAGTGCGTTACGAAACAGTAAGTGCCTGACGGATCCCGCCGGCCGCTCAGTCCGATAGCGCCCAGAGAAGCAGGGCCGCCGGGACCAGGTTCGACCAGCGGCCGAAATCCAGCTCCTCGCGGGTGGCGACGAGCGCCGGCCGCCCCGGCAGCGCGCGGGCCGGCGCGGTCGCCTTCTGGCGGTTGACCGCCTCCCAATCGGCCACCTCGACCGCCTCTATTTCCTCGCGCGGCCCGCAGACGAAGTCGATCTCGCCGCCCCGGCGCGTCCCCCAGACATGCAGTCGCTCGGGCGCAACCATGTTCTCGGCACTGCGCTCCACGGGCTCAAAGCGGCGGTAGAGGGCCAGCGCCACGGCGTTCTCCACGTCCGCGTGCGGGTTTCGCTGCAGGCCCACCCGCTCCGCCGCGATCGTCTGCAGCAGGGGGTCGCCGAAGTAGACCTTCTTGTCCTTCGCCACGTCGCCGCTGCCGGAGTCCTGCTTCCAGAAGTAGACGACGAGGGCGAAGTAGTTGACCGCCAGCAGCTCGATGTAGCTCTGCAGCGTTCGGGGGTCGGGGCTGCCGCTCCCGCCGCGCCGCCCGGCGCCAAGCGGCACCCCCATCTCCCGCGCCATCTTCGACCAGCTCACCTTCGCCCCGAGGGATCGCATCATCCGCTCGAGCAGGGCCTGGGCGGCGGGGATCGAGGCGCCGCGACGCTGAATCTCCTTGACGATCGAGTCCCAGAGAACCGCCTGCACCTCCGCACTCGGCTCGGCGCCCCCGCTGGCGGCCTCGGCAACCGCCGCGGGCAGGCCGCCGAAACGCAGATAGCGCTCCAGCGCGCGCTCGCAGGGTTTGCTCCGTCCAGGGCGCGGGCGAAGGCCGCGAAGCCCTGCGGCATGACGAGGAAGTCGCGGCCCGGCCCACGTCGCCCCGGCAGGCGCTCGACCGCACCCTCGGCGAGGTCGATCGCCGAGGAGCCGGTGCAGAGGACGACGTCGCGGTCGATGCTCCCTTCGTCCCATAGGGCCTTCACCGCCGTCTGCCAGTGCCCCGCCGCGGTCACCTCGTCCAGCAGGATCAGCCGCGGTGCGTCTCCGCCCGCCAGCTCGAGGGCGCGGTTGACGGACTCGACCAGCGCCGTCGGCGGCTGGCCCTCCAGGAGGTCGAGCGGGAGGTAGAGGACCCTTCGCGAATCGACCCCGGTGTCCAGCGCGCGCCGAACCAGCAGCTTCAGGTCCGTGGACTTGCCGACCTGACGCGGTCCGCGAAGGACGTGGATCGCGGGCCGGTCGAGGTCGATCTCCTCGACCTGGGGGGCCGGGAGCCGTACGGGGCTGGCCGCGAGGCGCCGCAGGTGGGGTCATCTGCCTCCCATCCCTGGGTGGACCACCAAGGGTTGAAGCGGAGAATTTGGAAGTCGCTCAGCACTGTGCTGCTTAATGCAGCAATCAATTGCTGAAAAGACCCCCTCTATAGGCAACTCACAAGCAGCATTGTATGATACGTAAGTGCTTGCAAAACCAGCCAATCTGGTCGATCGGGATCTCGAGTGGGCGGCGCTCGAGCGTTTCGTGGAACGCGGTCAGCGGCTGGCCGTGGTCTACGGGCCTCGCCGGGTCGGCAAGTCGTTCCTGCTCGACGCGCTCTGCGAGGCGGTGGGCGGATTTCGCTACCAGGCGATCGCGGGGGTTGCCGCGACCCAGCTGGCGGACTTCGGCGTCGAGCTGGGGGAGAGGCTCGGCTCCGGGCCGCTGCGCCTCGACGGGTGGTCCGACGCGCTCGATCGCCTGACGCGCCTCGATTCTCCGCTGCTGGCCCTCGACGAGCTGCCGTACCTGACCGAGGTGACGCCGGAGCTGCCCAGCCTGCTGCAGCGCTACGTCGATGCGGGCGCCGGGCCGCCGTTGATCCTCTCGGGCAGCGCCCTGTCCACGATGGGCGAGCTCGTGGAAGCGCGAGCCCCCCTGTACGGGCGGGCGGGCGCGGTCGTCGTACCGGCTCCCCTCGCCGGCGCGGACCTGGCCGCGCTCTGGGGCACGCGCGATCCGCTCAGCGCCCTGTGGATCGACGCCGCGCTGGGCGGCCTGCCCGGCTACCGCCCGCTCGTCGCGCCGCCCGGCCGCCGGCGGGCGAGGTGGATGACCGACGAGGTGCTGGCTCCCGGCTCGCCTCTTCTGGACGCGGCCGAAGCCGACCTGGCGGACGTTCCCGACCCTCCGGCGCTGCGCGGCGTCTACCGGGCGATCCTCGGGGCGATCGCGGGCGGCGAGCGGACGTTCGGCGCCATCTCCCGTGTCGCGGGCCTTCCCTCCGGCGCGCTCAGCCGGCCGCTGGCGTCGCTGCAGCGCGCCGGGTTGGTCGTGCGCATCCCCGATCCTCTGCGCGCTCGGCGCGACCGCTACGAGCTCGCCGACCCTCACCTGCGCTTCTGGCTCGCGCTCATCGCCCCCAACCGCTCGCGCCTGCAGGCCGGTGGCGCCGAGCAGGTCTGGGCGCAGCTGGGAGAGACGAGCTGGCCCTCCCAGGTGCTCGGCCCGCGCTGGGAGGCGGTGGCCCGCGCGCACCTCGCGACGGGTGTCGTGGAGGGCCTCGGCCCGGTCGACGCGGTCGGGGCGACGACCGTGTCCGATCGCTCCCGCGGGCGCGGCTACGAGGTCGACCTGGTCGCGATGCGCGGCGGCCGGGTGGTTGCGCTCGGCGAGGCGAAGCTGCGCACCCTCGGGGCCGCCGACCTCGAGCGCCTGCTCCGGATCAGGGATCTGCTCGACGCCCCCCAGGCCTCGATCGTGCTGGCCTCGGCGCGCGGCGTCGACGCTCGGCTGCGCGACCACCCCGACCTGATCGCGATCGAGCCGGCGGACGTCTACGGCAAAGGTCGCCGACAGTGACTGTCGGCGACACCTCAGGCTGGTAATCGCGGCCGCCGGCCCGCGGCGGGCCGATGAGTTGCGCTACGCGGTGTGCGTGCGTACAATCTATTGGCCAACTTAAGTACGATCCCTAAACCAACCGGAGCTTGACCACGGGGGAAGGACGATGCGGGAGCACCGTAAGCGAATCGTCGAGGGTCAGGTGGAGGCGCGTTTGCGCACCCACGGAGCCGTCCTGATCGCCGGGCCGAAGGCGGTCGGCAAGACCACCACCGCGCGCGGCTTTGCGGCTTCCGAAGTGCGCCTGGACCGGGATCGGGCTTCGCTCACGGCAGCCCAGACGGATCCCAGCCTCGTGCTCGACGGCGAGTTCCCGCGGCTGATCGACGAGTACCAGCTCGCCGAGGGGATGTGGAACGCCGTACGGGGCCGCGTGGACGATCTCGGCGAGAAGGGCCTATTCCTGCTCACCGGCTCCTCCACGCCGGAGGGCGAGCCGGCGGACCACACAGGGGCTCGCCGGATCGCTCCCGTCGCGATGCGGACGATGGCGCTGCTCGAGCGGGGGCTGTCCAGCGGGTCCGTCTCGGTTGGCGCGCTCCTGGACGGAGACCCTGCCCGATCCGAGCCGCACGACTTCAGCGTCGCCGATGCGGTCGAGGCGCTGGCGATCGGGGGGTGGCCGGACAACCTCGGGCTCGCAGCGACGGACGCCCTGGATGCCAATGCCGACTACATCGACGTGATCGTCAACGCCGACGTCCGCCGGGTCGACGGCGTCAAGCGCGACCCGGACGGAGTCCGGCGCCTGCTTGCCTCCTACGCCCGCAACGTGGCCACCGACGCGGCCCTGCGAACCATCGGCCGCGCGGCGGAGGCGCCGCTCAGCGAGGTCACCCTGCATGACTACCTGCGCACGCTCCGTCGTCTCTTCCTGATCGAGGACCAGGAGAGCTGGAAGCCCAAGCTTCGCTCGCGGGTTCGCCTCGCGGCAACCCCCAAGCGGCACCTCGCCGACCCGTCCCTCGCGGTGGCGGCGCTGGGGGCGACCCCGCAGCGCCTGCTCGGCCCGGAGATCGAGCTCGCCGGCCTCCTCTTCGAGTCGCAGGCGGTCCACGACCTGCGGGTGTACGCCCAGCCTCACCGGGGGACGGTTCGCTTCTACCGCGACAACAAGGGGCTGGAGGTCGATGCCATCGTCGAGGCGGCCGATGGCCGCTGGATCGCGGTCGAGGTCAAGCTCGGCCACCACTGGGTTGACGAGGGAGCCGCAACCTGCTGGCCCTGCGGGACAAGCTCTCCGCCGAGGCCAACGCGACCTGCGGCGCGCTCGTCGTCGTGGTTGCCGACAGCCCGACCTACACCCGCCCCGACGGCGTCGTGGTCACCTCGATCGCGTCGCTGGGGCCGTGAGCTTCCCGGTGCTTCCCGTAAGGTCGGCGACGTTGCGTTTATCCCTCGCCGTCATTTTTCGCGGTAAAATGACGACAACATGTCGTTGCGAGTGCTGCCACGCATATACCGCCTCCCTCGTGACAGCTTCTTCCTCTTCGGGCTGCGCGGCGTGGGAAAGAGCACCTGGGTCGGAGAGCAGCTCCCCGACGCGCACCGGTTCGATCTGCTCGACGAGGGGCTCTACCAAAGCCTGCTGGCCGATCCCGCCCCGTTCGCCGGCGAGCTTCGCCGGCTCGAGCCCGGGAGCTGGGTCGTGGTCGACGAGATCCAGCGCCTGCCCGGCCTGCTGAACGAGGTGCACCGCTTCATCGAGCAGCGCGGGCTGCGCTTCGCGCTGCTCGGCTCGAGCGCCCGCAAGCTGCGCGCCGCCGGGGTCAACCTGCTCGGCGGACGAGCCCTCTGGCGGGAGATGTTCCCCCTCACCCCCGAGGAGCTGGGCGAGGACTTCGACCTCGATCGCGCCCTGGAGGTCGGCGGCTTGCCCCTGGTGCTCGCCGCCGCCGAGCCGCACGAGACCCTGCGCGCCTACGTCCAGCTCTACCTGCGCGAGGAGGTGAAGGGGGAGGCGCTGGTTCGCAACCTGCCCGGCTTCGCCCGCTTCCTCCCGGTCGCCGGCCTCTTCCACGGCCAGCTTCTCAACGTCGCCGGGCTCGCCCGCGACGCCGGCGTCGCCCGGACCACCGTCGAGGGCTACCTGGAGGTTCTCGACGACACGCTCCTCGCCCGGCGGCTGCCGGCCTACGAGGCGCGCCTGCGCGTGCGTGAGCGCAAGCACCCCAAGCTCTACTGGATGGACCCGGGGGTTGCACGGGCGGCGAAGGGCGCGCATGGGGCGGTCGCGCCGGAGGAGAGCGGGCCGCTGCTCGAGGGCTGGGTGCACGCGCTGCTCTGCACCTACATGGCCGAGCGTGAGCTGGGCGATGGGCTTGCCTACTGGGCGCCCAGCGGCTCAAAGCAGCTCGAGGTCGACTTCGTGCTGCGCCGCGGAGACGAGCTTTGCGCCCTGGAGGTCAAGGCCGCGCGCCGCGTGCATCCCGGTGACTTCGCGGGCTTGCGGGCGATCGGCGAGCTGCCGGGGCTGCGGCGGCGCATCCTGGTCCACCGCGGCGAGCGGCCGACGCGGACCGAGGACGGGATCGACGCCTGGCCGGTCGAGACCTTCCTCGAGGCTCTCGAGGCCGATCGCCTCTGGCCCTGAGGAGGGCGCGGGCCGAGGCAAACGCGACGGCGAAGCGACGCAGCTTCTGCTCGGCGGTGTGCTTTCCCGAGCCGAAGCGGGAGGCATCGCGGACCGTGCCAGCTCGGGTGCAGCGTGAGTTAGTGCGTCATAAAACACTAGACGCCATCGGCCAGGCTCTTTGGCCTGAGCTACCCCCAGAGCGCGCAAATCGGCACCGCTGTGATCTTCTCGTCCAGCTTGAAGGCGCGGGGCCCCGAGTGGAACACGATCCCTCCGATGAAGCGCTCGCCGAGCCGGTCTCTCAGCCAGACGAGGTGCCTGGCCGCGTCGCGACCGGGGGCTGCGTCGGCCTTCACCTCGAATGCGAGCAGGTCTCGACCGCCGATCTCGGCAAGGACGTCGACCTCGCGGCGCCCGTGCTCCTCGCGCAGGTGATAGAGGCGCGGGCGTGTGTCGCTGCCGGCGCACTCGGCACGAAGCTGGGCGGCGACGAAGGTGTCGAGCAGGCGGCCGAGCAGGTCGCCGTCACGCAGCACGGCGTCCGCGTCGAGATGGAGCGCCGCCGCGGGGATCGCGGGATCTACGAAGTAGCGCTTCGGGCCGAGCGAGAGGCGCCGCAGCCGATTCGAGGTCCACGCCGGCATTGCCTCGACGACGAACAGGTTGGCGAGGAGCTGCTCGTAGGCCACGGCGGTTCTGCGGTTGATTCCCGCCGCACGCAGCAGGGTGGCGTCGGAGACGATGCCGGCGGTGTTCAGGGCGTAGGCCTCGAAATAGCGCCGCAGGCGGGCCGGGTCTCGCCTGGGGTCGATGCCGGCCGCGTCGCGGGTCAGGAGCTGGTCCACATAGCCCTCCAGCCAGCGTGCCCTTGCGCTTGCGTCTGTCGAGAGCGCGGGACCTGGGAACCCGCTCCTCAGCGCCAGCTCGACGTAGCCGCGCAGGTCGGGGGGGTCGCTGGGCACGCTCAGGGCCGCTCCGGAGGCCAACCGGTCTAGGAGCGAGCCCCCTCCCGCGTTGCCGTTCAGCTCGCGAACGGTCATCCCGTACATCGGCACCCGCACGACGCGTCCTGTCCCCGGCCACGTGGCCGCCTCGAGGTCGGCCCTGACCGATCCGGTGAGAAGGAACCGGCCCGGGCGAGGATCGCGGTCGACTGCACGCTTGACAGCGCCGAGGACGGAGGGAACCTCCTGCCACTCGTCGAGAAGGGTCGGCTCCTCGTACCCGCTGAGCGCAACATCGGGGTCTGCCTGGAACGCCGCGGCTTCTCGCGGGCGATCGAGGTGGGCGATATCGGCTGCATGGCGGCCGGCGGTCGTCGTCTTGCCGGCAGCGCGCGGCCCGGTGACCATCACGGCGGGCAGCCCAGCCATCAGCGCGGTCAGGGTCGAATCGATCAGCCTGGGCCTGTAGCCGGAGCCTTCCACAGGACATAGAATACACAGATTCGACGCTGTCAACTACATTATTTCGCCAACAACTATTGCCTATTTTCGCCCGTCTACGCTTCCTATGGCCCCAGGCACCCGACCGGGATGACGTGGATTCCATCCTCACGGGTGTATCCGTAGCCGGTCCCCACGATGAGTGCCAGTACGGCTGGCTCGCCCGACTTGGAAGTGTCAATACGCTCTCTGAACCTGGTCAGGGTCGCCGCACCCTCCTCGATCCGCTTCTCGCCACCGAGCTTGATCTCAAAAGCGCCCCAGGAGCTCCCGGCCTGGACTATCGCGTCGACCTCCAAGCCACTGCTGTCTTGGTAGTACGCGACCTCACCATCGATGGCCTGCGCGTAGATCCTGAGATCTCTTATCGCCATTGACTCGAAGAGCAGGCCCATGAAGCTGAGGTCGCGCATCAGAGCCTCCGGCTCGCTTCGCAAGGCTGCTACTGCCAGCGACGGATCGACGAAGTGGCGCTTGGCTGCGCGTCGGAGTCGATACCGGGAACGCAGATGGGGTTGCCAGGCCGGCTGATTCTCGACGACGAACAGTCGTGTCAACGAGTCGAGGTACTCGGCCACGGCATCGTCGGACATCGGATCCCCGGGGCGGCTGGCGTCGGTGGCCAGGGTTCTCGCAGTGACCGGGGTGGCGACATTGCGGGCGAGGCTCTGGATGAGTCGCACCACCCGCTCGGTTCTGTGGCGTGGGCCGAGCCGTTGGGTGTCGCGAGGTATCTCGTCGAGATAGTCGCGAACCCGCCTCAGGGCGTCCGGCAGTCCCAGCTCTCGAAACGCAGGCCATCCGCCACGGCAGATCGCCGCCGCCAAATCCCCCAGATCGAGGCCGGGATCGGTGACCTCGTTGCGCTGGTGGTCAAGCAGCCCCGCCAGCGAGATGGTTCCATCGCTTGTCCCCAGCTCATAGAGGGACATGGGCCGCATTCTCAGACGACTGATCCGGCCGGCTCCCGTATGGCGAGTCTCATCGTCAGTCGGTTGAGCAGAGCCGGCGAGGATGAACTGGCCCGGGTCGACTCGTTCGTCGACTGCCCGGCGAACGTGGTTCCAGATCTCTGGCTCAAGTTGCCACTCGTCGATGAGCCGGGGGGTATCGCCCTGGAGAATCAGGCCAGGATTCAGTTCGGCAGCGTCGCGTGCGGCCCTATCGACATCGAGGAGCACCTCGCTGTTGGCGGCCTGACGAGCGGTTTCGGTCGGCCCTGGGCGTAGGGCTGGAAGATTGTAGTAAAATTAGCTGGGACTTTGCAACTTTTTCGGCTGGGAACTTGCAGAAACATTAGCTGGGAAATTGCAGTTCAAACGCCCTACTCCCAGAGCGCAGGCAGCCAGGCGCCGAGCAGGTCCTGCGGCGAGAGCCGGGCGTCCAGAGGCACCTCCGGGTCGAACCCCTGCGAGCTGACGCCGACCAGAAGGGTCTTCTCGTCCGTACCCGGGACCTGCGCCCGCCGGGCCGCCAGCTCCAGCGCGTCCGCTCGGCTGAAGCGCCGCCGCGTCCGCCACTTGACCGAGCCGACGAAGGCGGCGCGCTTCGCCACCGGCCACTCGTCGCCCCCCACCAGATCCACCTCCACGCTTCCGCTGCGGTTCCAGTAGGAGCCGGCATAGCGGGCGGCCCCGAAGCGCTCGCGGTCGGGCAGCAGCCGCTCGAGAGAGTCGCGCACGAGCGGCTCGATCGCCCTTCCGCGGAAGCTCGGCCAGCTCTCGCGAAAGTCGTCCAGCAGCAGCGATCCCCGCCCGCGCTCGATCAGGTCGACCTTGCGGTTGACGAAGCGCAGCCAGAAGCGCATGTAGGGGTCGACGATCTCCCACAGTGCTGTCTTGGGCGCCGGGCGGGTGGAGTAGGGGGTGAGGCGGCGCACCACCCGCTTCCCGGCCAGCAGGTTCAGGGCCTCGTTCACCGAAGTCGCGCTCAGGTTGGCGCGCCCGAGGATGCGGGAATGGGCTCGCGCCCCCGTGCCGAGCGCCCCCAGCACCGCCCGCGCCTGGGTCGCGGTTGGGAACTCGGCGCTGAGCGCCCGCTCGGCGCTGACCACGAGGAAGGAAGTTGGGTCGGTGAGCGCGTCGCGCAGATAGGAGGCCATCTTGCGGCCCTTTCCCCACTCCAGCGCCAGCACCGGGAAGCCACCGATCGCCAGGTAGGCGTCGAGCGCGTCGGCGCCCTCAAGCCCGAGGAGCTCTCCGACGTCGGCGGGGCTGAGCGGCTGCACCACCATCTCCCGCGCCCGGTCGTGAAGTGGCCGTCCCTGCTCGGTCAGCGCTGCCATCGTCGCCTCGTCGGAGCCGATCAGGATTACGAGCACGGGAGCGCCCTGGAAAGCGCGGTCCCAGACCATCTGCAGGACGGCCTCGAAGCTCGGTTCCTTTGCCGCCAGATACGGGAGCTCGTCGATCACCAGGATCAGCGGCCTGGCCCGGGTGGCCCCCTCCACCGCCACCGCCAGCGCCGCCTCCCAGGTCTCGGGGCGCAGCCCCGCTCGGACCTCGGCGGCCCGTGGCGCGTCGGAGAAGCTCGATCGCGCGGGTGAAGCGGCCCAGCTCAGTTTCGCCCTCCTCCTGAACGGCCGTATAGAAGACGGAGGGGCAGCCGGAGTCTTGGACGAACTCCTCGACCAGCCGCGACTTGCCGACGCGCCGGCGCCCGCGCATCGCGATCAGCGCGCCGGCGCCACTTTCCCTCACCCCGGCAAGCCGCTTGCCCAGCAGTTCCAGCTCTCGCACTCGACCGGCGAACCTCATCGCCGCAGTGTATCGAGGCCACAAAACTTTACAACGCGATTGCGTACAAAACTTTCCCGGCCTTTGTTCCCAGAGCGTGCAGATCGGCGCCGCTCTTGCGTTCCCTGCGTGCCGGGTAGAAAGACCTGGTACACCTTAGTAAGACACGCTATAGTTTCTCCGCACAGTGGCTTTCTTCAATCGAGTCGACGAGCTGGCGGCGCTCTCCGAGCGCCTGAATTCGAAGCGGGGAGAGTGCTTCGTCCTCTACGGGCGACGCCGGGTCGGCAAGAGCGAGCTGCTGCTGCACTTCGGCGAGGGTCGCCGGCAGCTCTACTTCGAGGCGACATCCGGCACTCGCCAGGATCACCTCGACGATCTCTCCGCCGAGCTGGCTGCCTTCACCGGTCGCAGGCTCTACGCCGAGCAGCCACTGAGCGGTTGGCGCGCCGCGTTTGCGGCTTTCTCGGAGTTGCTGGAAGACGGCCAGACGACGATCGTCCTCGACGAGTTTCAGTTCATCGCCCGCCAGGAGCCCGAGCCTCGGGTCGCTGCTGAATCGCTTCGTGCGCGAGCACGAGGGCAACCCCGACCTTCTGCTCTGCCTTGCCGGCTCGGACGTCAGCTTCTTCGAGAAGGACGTGGTCGGCTACGGGGCCACCGCATACGGCCGGCGCACCGGGTCGCTGAAGCTCCAGCCCTTCCCGTGGCCGGAGATCGGGGCCTTCGCCGAGGGGTGGAGTGCCGAGGACCGGATCAGGGCCTGGTCGGTGTTCGGCGGGATCCCCTACTACCTGAAGGAGATCGACCCCGCCTCCACGCTGGCCGAGGCGATCCGCCGCGCCGTCCTCTACCCCGACGGCCTGTTGCGTGACGAGCCGCGCTTCCTGCTCTCCCAGGAGAGCCGGCTGCGAGACGTCGACACCTACATGTCCTGCTTGCGGGCGATCGCCGTCGGGGTGACCCGTCTCAATGAGATCGCCCAGCGCATCGGCAGGCGACGCTCCGAGGAGGCGCGGCCATTCTTGGAGACGCTGGAGGAGATGGGCCTGGTGGAGCGCCGCTACCCGGTGACGCAGCCCTCGGGCAAGAGGGTCAACTACGCGATCGTCGACCCGTTCCTGCGCTTCTGGTTCCGCTTCGTCGCTCCCCGCGAGAGCCGGCTCCACTCCCGTGCCGACGCCGATCGCCACCTGGCCGAGGCGGTCCTGCCGCAGCTCGACAAGTTCGTCTCCGAGGACGCTTTCGAGCGGATTTGCCAGGGCTGGCTTTTGGAGGAGGTCGAGGATGCCGTGCAGGCGGGGCGCTGGTGGGGCTCGATCCGCAGGCGCGAGGAGGGACGGCTGCGCAGCCGTCCCTTTGAGGTCGACGCGATGGCAATCGACG
Source organism: uncultured Solirubrobacterales bacterium (assembly GCA_963801245.1). GTDB lineage: Bacteria > Actinomycetota > Thermoleophilia > Solirubrobacterales > 70-9 > VRUE01. The sequence continues at coordinate 437,277 of CAWDEA010000002.1, read as the reverse complement.
AGCACGGCAAGGTGGTTGCCCTCGGCTCTTGCAAGTGGCCCGGCGCCGGCAACGAGGTCCATGCCCACGGGGCGGACGAGCTGGACAAGCTGGAGACGGTCCGGAGCGAGCTGGGAGCACCGAACGCCCGCCTGTACTTCTTCGACCGGACCGCCTTCTCGCCGCGCCTGCGAAAGCTCGAGGCGGAGCGCGACGACGTTCGCCTGGTGCCTGTAGACGACCTCGGCTGAAGCGACCGACTGCTTCAGCTCCGAGTAGCTCTCGCCGGGGTTGGAGACGTTGTGAGTCCTTTGAATCTCGTGCACAATAGGTCCGGGATGAGATGCAGGGTTGCTTTTCTCGCGGGGTTTGCGGTGCTCTGTGCGCTGGCTCAGATCGGCGCCCCGGCACGGGCTGCCGACCCGTTCTCGCTGACGATCTCGATGGACGGCACGGGCACGGGCACGGTCGAGTGCGAAGTCGGCGAAGGGCCGGCCGAAGCCTGCGCGGCCAGCTACCCCGAAGGCACCGAGCTGGCCCTGGTCCCGAGCCCGGATCCGGACTCCGAATTCGCCGGGTTCTCCGGCGACTGCGGGCCCGACGTGTGCGAGCTGACGATGGGCGAAGGCAAGTCGGTGACCGCGACCTTCGAGCTCGCGGTCACCCAGATTCCCCTCACGCTGAAAATCAAAGGCACCGGCAATGGCACGGTCGAGTGTCAGGTGGGCACCGGCTCGTTCGGGCCCTGCAAAGCCTCCTATCCGGAAGGGACCGAACTGACCGTGGTCGGCGAACCCGACTCGAACTCCGAATTCGAACGCTTCTCCGGAGACTGCACGGAAGAAGAATGCGACCTGACGATGGACGAACCCCACTCCGTCAACGTCTTCTTCGTCCTCATTCCGCCGATCCCCCAGTACAGCCTCACGGTCTACGTCAAAGGCAGCGGCAGCGGCACGGTCGAATGCGAAGCGCAGGAAGGCCCCGAACCCTGTCAGGCCACGTATCCCGACGAAACCGAACTCGCCTTTCTGCAGGAGGCCGCTCCCGGCTCGGAATTCGCCGGCTGGTCCGGCTCGGGGTGCTCGGGCACCGGCGAATGCGAAGTCACGATGACCGCCAACAAATCGGTCACCGCGACCTTCAACCTGAAACCGCCGGGCCTCGAATACCCGCTCACCGTCGAACACCTCGGCACCGGCGAGGGCACCGTGACCAGCGACCCGGCCGGGATCGACTGCGGGTTGGACTGCTCGGAGAGCTACCTCGAAGGGACCAAAGTCACGCTCACCGCCACTCCCGCGCCGGGCTCGGTCTTCGACCACTGGACCGGCGGGGGCTGCTCGGGCTCCGGCACCTGCACGACGACGATGAGCACCGCGCGCACCGCCAAAGCGGTCTTCACCGCGATCGGCCAGCACACGCTGACCGTCGAGCACCTCGGCACCGGCTCGGGCACCGTGACCAGCGACCCGACCGGGATCGACTGCGGTTCGGACTGCACCGAGTCGCTCAACGAAGGGACCGAAGTCACCCTCAGCGCCGCTCCCGCGCCCGGCTCCGAATTCGCCGGCTGGTCCGGCGCCGGCTGCTCGGGCACCGGCGCCTGCGAAGTCACGATGACCGCGTCGGAGGCGGTCACCGCGACCTTCAGCCCGATCCCGCCCAAATTCGAATACCCGCTCACGGTCGAACACCTCGGCACCGGCTCGGGCACCGTGACCAGCGACCCGGCCGGGATCGACTGCGGCGCCGACTGCTCGGAGAGCTACCTCGAAGGGACCGAAGTCACGCTCACGGCAACGCCCGCGCCCGGCTCGGCCTTCGATCACTGGACCGGCGGGGGCTGCTCGGGCTCCGGCACCTGCACGACGACGATGAGCACCTCGCGCACCGCCAAGGCGGTCTTCACCGCGGTCGGCCGGCGCACGTTGACGGTCTCGAGGACGGGCACCGGCAAGGGCACTGTGACCAGCGCTCCGGCCGCGATCGATTGCGGTCAGACCTGCGAGGTGGGCTTCGGGGTCGGCGCCAAGGTCACCCTGACCGCGACCGCCGCGGCCGGCTCCCGCTTCGCCGGGTTCTCGGGCGCCTGCACGGGCACCGGCAGCTGCCGGGTGACCATGGACGAGGCCCGCGCCGTCAGCGCCACCTTCGAGAAGGTCCCGAACGGCTGGGTGCGAGCCGCGGCCACCGCCAAGGTCAGGGCCGGCAGGGCAATGCTCAAGGTTTCGTGTGTGGGCGAGGGCCCCTGCAGGGGCAAGCTGAAGCTCCTCGCCAGGCTCGGCTCGGGGGGCAAGCGCGTGACGATCGGCACAGCCTCCTTCAGCCTCTCGCCGGGCGCTTCCCAGACGCTCCGGGCCCCTCTCACCCGCAAGGCGAAGCAGACGCTGAGCGGCGACGGGAAGGGCCTGCCGGCAAGGGCCGCGGGGGCTGGGGTCAGGGCCCGGCAGGTGCGCCTCAAGCTCGCATGACAAGTATTCACGGGGACCTTGAAATTCCCATTGCAGAGCCAACTGCGCGGGGGCGCATCGGCATGGGAACGAGCTCTCATCCTTGACACTACGGGGGGTTTCTGGTCTACTGCTCGCGAGTCGTTTCGCCGGTTGCGTGAGATGGCTCACATGGGAAACAGGGGAGTTCACAGGGAAACCGAGCCTTGCGCAAGCCGCCGTCGTGCGGTCGGCAGGGGCTTGATGGATATGGGAGATGGCTAGGTGCGATACCTGATCACAGGGGGGGCAGGATTCGTCGGCTCTCACCTGACAGACGCCCTGGTTGCGCGGGGAGACGAAGTGCTCATCCTCGACGACCTCAGCACCGGCAGTGCCGAGAACGTCGCCGACGCGGTCGCCACCGGACAGGCCCAGCTGGTCGAGGGGTCGGTCTGCGACAGCGAGCTGGTCGACGATTGCATGGAGTGGGCCGATGCCTGCTTCCACCTCGCCTCGGCGGTTGGCGTGCAACTCATCGTCCAGCGCTCGGTCGACTCGCTCGGCCGCAGCGTGCGCGGCGCGCACGTCGTCACCGAGGGGGCCCACCGGCTCGGCCGGCGGCTCCTCTTCGCCTCCACCTCGGAGATCTACGGCAAGAACGGCAGCTCCGGGCTGACCGAGCACTCCGACCGCGTGCTCGGCCCGCCGTCGACCGCCCGCTGGTCCTACTCGACCGCCAAGGCCTTCGGCGAGGCGATCGTCCTCGGCTACCACCGCGAGCGCGAAGCGGACACGGTCGTTGCCCGCCTCTTCAACACCGTCGGCCCGCGGCAGACCGGTGCCTACGGGATGGTGCTGCCGCGCTTCGTCGTGCAGGCCCTCGAAGGGCAGGATCTGACCGTCTACGGCGACGGCAGCCAGTCCCGCTGCTTCTCGCACGTCTACGACACGACCCGTGCCCTGATCATGCTGATGGACGAGGAGGGCGCGCGCGGCACCGCCTTCAACGTCGGGCGCTCGTCTGAGATCACGATCCTCGAACTGGCCGAAACCGTGATCGAGCGAACCGGGTCCAGCTCCGGCATCCAGATGGTGCCCTACGCGGAGGCCTACGGCGAGGGCTTCGAGGAGCTCGGCCGGCGCTGTCCCGACACCACGGCGCTGGAGCAGATGACCGGCTGGCGCTCCACCCGCGGTGTGGAGGAGGCGATCGACGACGTCGCCGCCTTCGAGCGCAGGCGCGCGGCCGCCAACGCCCTGCCCGCCGCCGGCGGCGAGATCGTCGAATTCGGCGAGGCCTCGACGGTCGACCCCCTGGTAGACGCCTAGGCGGCGACCGGCAGCATGGGCCCCGAGCTCGCGTTTCTCGTTGCCGCAGGCGCCACCCTGCTGCTGACGCCGCTGGCGATCCGGCTCGCCGCGCGCACCGGCTTCTACGATCGCCCGGTCGGCTACAAGGGCCACGCCAGCCCGACCCCCTACCTCGGCGGGACCGCCGTGATCGGCGGCCTACTCTTTGCCGGCGCGCTCTTCGGCAGCGGCTCGAGCGCCTTCGTCCCGATCGCGATCGGGGCCGTCGTCCTGCTCGGGGTGGGGACGATCGACGACCGCTACGGGCTGGGACCGCTGACCCGGCTCGCGATCGAGGTCGCGGCGGCAAGCGTCCTCTTCGCCGGGGGGGTTGGCTGGGACCTCTTTGCCAGCGACGTGCTCAACCTGGGGCTGACGGTCGTCTTCGTCACCGGCGTCGTCAACGCCTTCAACCTGATGGACAACATGGACGGCGCCACCGGCACGGTCGCCGCGGTGTCTGGGGCGACCCTCGGGGTGCTCGCCCTCGCCCAGGGAAGCGCCGAGCTGGCGGCGATCGCGCTCGCCCTCTCCGGCGCCTGCCTCGGCTTCCTCCCCTTCAACCTCGCCTCGCCCTCGCGCATCTTCCTCGGCGACGGCGGCAGCATGCCGATCGGCTTCGTCGTCGCGGCGGCGATCATGGCGGTGCCCGGGACCGGGGACCTCGGCTGGGCCTTCGTCCCCGTCGCCGTGGTCCTGGTCGGGCTCCCTGCCCTCGACACCGCCCTGGTGGTCGTCTCGCGGCTGCGGCGCGGCGTGGGCGTCTTCAAAGGCGGGCGCGACCACCTGACCCACAGGCTGCGCGCGAAGCTGGGCTCGGCCCGCCGCGTGGCGCTGGTCCTGGGGAGCGCCCAGGCGGTTCTCACCGGCGCCGGCGCCGTCCTCGTCGGGACCGACAAGTCGGTTGCGGCCTTCGCCGCGACCGTCCTCATCCTCCTCGGTGTAGCCGTGGTGGCGCTGCTGGAGTCGCCGGACTGGGCTCCCGCCCCCACGACCGAGTGGTCGGCCTGACCATCTAGCCTGCGTCGGCACGTGATCCCGCCGGCAGCCGATTCGAACGGAGAGCGCCTGCGCGTCCTGCAGGTGATCGGCCGCCTCAACATGGGGGGGCCGGCGCACATCGCCGCCCTGCTCAGCGGCAGGCGGTTCTACCCGGATCGCTACGAGACCCTGCTCGTCCACGGCAGCCTCGCCCCGGGCGAGGAGTCGCTCGCCGAGCTGGCCGAGGAGCAGGGCGCGACGATGGGCCGCCTCCCCGAGCTGCAACAGCCGGTGAACCCGCTGCGCGACGCGCAGGCGCTGAGGAAGCTGGCTCGCCTGGTGCGGAGCTTCAGGCCACACGTCGTCCACACCCATACGGCGAAGGCGGGCTTCATCGGTCGCCAGGCGGCCCTCGCCGTGCGCCCCCGGCCGGCGGTGGTCCACACCTACCACGGCCACGTCCTCGAGGGCTACTTCGGCACCGCCAAGTCGCGGCTATACCTCGAGATGGAGCGCGCGCTCGCCCGGGTCAGCGACTGCCTGATCGGGGTCAGCCAGGCCACGGTCGACGACCTCGTCCGCCTCGGCGTCGCGCCGCGCTCGAAGTTCCGGGTCCTGCCCCTCGGGCTCCCCCTCCGCGAGCTGACCCTGCTCTCTCCACCGATGCGGGCCGGGGCCCGGGAAGCGCTGGAGCTCGAAGACGAGGACGTTCTCCTCGTCTTCGTCGGCCGCATCGTTCCGATCAAGCGCCTCGACCTGCTCCTCAGGGCGCTGGCACGGGCCAGGGAGGCCGATCCGCGCCTGCAGCTGATGATCGTCGGCGACGGCGAGGAACGCCCGCAGCTGGAGCGCCAGGCGGCCGAGCTCGGCATCGCCGGCCAGGTTCACTTTCTCGGCTACCGCCGCGAGCTGCGCCCGGTCTTCGCCGCCGCCGACCTGGCCGTCCTCTCCTCCGACAACGAGGGCACCCCCGTCTCCCTGATCGAAGCGGCGGCGGCGGGCCTGCCCGCGGTCGCAACCGACGTCGGAGGCGTGCGCGAGGTGGTCGGCGAGGACACCGGCATCCTCGTGCCCCCGGACGACGCGGCAGCGCTTGCTGCCGCGATCGTCGAGATGGCGGGCGACCCCGAGCGCCGAGAGCGCTACGGCGAAGCAGCTCGGAAGCACGCGATCGACAGCTACGGCGCCAAGCGGCTGCTCACCGACGTCGACCAGCTCTACCGTGAGCTGATCGCGCTACGAGCCGTCTGAGCCGCCGCGGCGGGCGAGGCTGCGCAGGCGGCCGCCTTTGGCCGACTCGTCCCTGTCGCGGTCGCTCTGGGCGCCGTAGTAGCCGTAGTACCCGTAGTAGCCGTAGATCCCGCCGGCGTGGGCGCCGGTGACGACGCTGCCCAGCACGGTCCCGCCGGCGGAGTTGATCACCTGTTTGGCGCGGCGCACCGCGTCCTTCGGCGTCTTGTTCAGGCGCGAGACGATCACGGTGCCCGCCACCTGGTTGAAGAGCGGGATCGCGTCGCTGACCGCGAGCAGCCCGGGGGTGTCGATCACCACCATGTCGACCTGCTCGGAGAGTTCGGCGAGCAGCGAGCGCATCCGTTGCGAGCCGAGCATCACGGCGGGGTTCGGAGGCGGCGCGGCTCCGGGCAGGACGCGCAGGCGCCCGGCACCGGCGTCGACGTTGACGAGCGTCTCCTCCAGCGTCCGCTCGCCGACCAGCACCGAGTCGAGCCCGAACTCGACTTCCTTGCCCAGCCGGGCCGCCACCTGGGGGCGGCGCAGGTCCCCGTCGACCAGGACGACATCGCGTTCGTCGAGGGCGTAGGCGAGGGCGAGGTTGACGGCGACCGTCGTCTTGCCGTCCTGCTGGATCGGGCTGGCGACGACCAGGGTCGAGAGCGAGCGGTCGACGTTGAAGTAGGTGAGGCTGGCGCGCAGCGTCTGGAAGGACTCGCGCACGTGCAGGCCGGGCGGGTGGCCGGGGAAGGCGTCGTCGGGGATCATCGCCAGCACCGGCGCGTCGAGCAGCTCCTCCATCTCGCCCGGTTCGCGGATGCGGCGGTCGAGGCGGTCGAGCAGCGGCGCCAGCGCGGCGGCGATCAGCAGCGCCAGGATCAGCGCGATCACCGTGTTGCGCTTCGGCCGCGGCGAGATCGGGGCCGCCGCGGGCGTCGCGACTTCGACTATCGAGGTCGTCCCGGCCTGGGTCGCCCGCAGGCCGCGCAGTTCCTGCAGCTGGGCGGCTATGGCTTCTTCGGCGGCCTCGTCCGGGCTGGACTTCAGCTGTGCCGTCAGCGTTGCGATCGTGCGGTCGATGTTGCGGATCGCGTTGAAGGTCCTCGCCTGGGCGACGGCCCGGGCGAAGGCGTTGGCGATCTCCGCGGCCATCGCCGCATTCGAGTCCTGGGCGGTGATCGTGAGGAAGTTGCTGTCGGTTTCGGCGGGATTGGTCGGGGCCACCGAGATGTGGGTCAGCAGCTCCTTCGCGGAGAGGGGGGGCAGTCCAAGGATGCGGGCCGCCCGCCGGGCCACCACGGTCGTCCCCATCAGCGTCTGCACTTCGTCGGTGTCGGACTTGGAGCTGACGTTCGAGAACAGCGTCGACGCGCCGGCTGTCGCCTGGACGTTGATCGTCGCTTTGGACTGGTAGGTCTTCGGCAGCAGCGAGGAGCCCACGTAGACGGCGACGGGGATGACGATCGCGATCGCGAGCAGGAGCCACTTGCGGCGCCAGACGAGGCGGCCCCACTGACGGATGTCGAGTCCCTCCTGCCTCGGCTCGGTCACAAGCCGGGGATTATAGGCACCATAGACACCCGGGTCTCTTTTTCTGTGGCCTGAACGCGCCCGCCCGGCTATCGTCACGTCCAGGATGGCGCCGACGGCCGACGAGAGCCTGCACTCCGTACTGGTGACGATCGCGATGTTCGCCCTCTTCGGCGGCGGCATCGCCTTCCTCGTCAATCGCATGCACGGCTCGCGGCCGGGGTTCACGGTCGGCCCGGCGGCGCTGGTCGCCTTCGGCCTGCGCGTGATCGCCGCCGGCCTGATCTCGCTCACCTCGGTCTCGCGGACGCTGCGCGGCGGCGACGAGCTGATCTTCCAGGACAAGGCCGGCCTGATCGTCGAAACCCCGCTCGGCTCCAGCCAGTGGACGAGCGCCCTGCTGAGCGAACTCCACGTCTACACGTTCGCCCTCCAGCGCTACATGTTCGACTCGCCCGAACTGGCGATGCGCATCACCCAGGTCGGGATCGCCGTCATCGGCCTGGTTCTGCTCGCCGCCGCGGTCTACGAGCTCGCCGGGCCGAGGGCGTCGGTGCTGGCGATGTGGCTGCTCGCGCTCGAGCCGGCCAGCATCTTCTTCTCCAGCCTCCTGCACAAGGAGGCGAACATGCTGCTCGCGATCGGCCTCGTCGCCCTCGGCGGCTCCAAGGTCTGGAAACGGGGGGAGGCGCGCTACCTGGTCATGGTCGTCGCCGGCTGCCTGATCGCGGTCGCCACGCGCCAGTACGCCGGCTGGTTCCTGATCGCCGCCGGCGCGGCCATCCTCCTGCACGCCGGCCTGCGGGCCGAGCACCGCACTGCGATCCGCTCGCTCGCCCTCGTCGCCTCGGTGATCCTCTTCGCCGCGATCGCCGCCCCCACCGTGCTCAACGCCTCGACCGACGAGAACCTCGAACGCAACGTCCAGCGCCCCCAGGAACACAACGCGAACGACAGCTCGAACCTGAAGCTGGAACAGGTCGACTTCTCGACCCGCGGCGCGATCGTCCAGAACCTGCCGAAGCGCTCGCTCGACGTCCTGTTGCGGCCCTTCCCCTGGCAGCTCGGCAACATCAGCCAGGGCCTCGGCCTGCTTGGCACCGCCGCCGCCTACGCAGCGCTCTACTTCCTCATCCGGACCCTGTACCGGAGCTGGGGCAGCATCATGACCCGCGCCGGGCCGCTCGTCTACCTGGGCCTCTTCCTGCTGATGGCCTACTCGCTCAGCTCCGGCAACGCGGGCACCGCGTTCCGCTACCGGGTGCAGATCGTCTCGGTCTTCATCTGCATCGTCGTCGCCCTCTGGAGGCCGGGCGAGCGCCACCGCGCCCGCAAGCCCGCCGAACCGGCGGCGCCGGCGGAGCCGCCCCGCCTGGAGCCCGCACAGGCGTGAGCGATCCACCCCACCCCCTTCCGGTGCGCTTTATGCCATCTATGCCCACATAAAGCGCACCGGAAGGGGTTTTAGGGGGTCCAGGGTGGGGGGGCGCCGAGGAGCTTGCGCAGGTGCGCTTCGTCTTCGCGGTAGTGGGAGCGCAGCCTGGCGAGCGTCTCGGGGCTGGGCGTGTCGGGTTCCGCGGCGGTGTCGACGGCGACCCGGTTCCAGAGGAAGAGCTTGCGGGAGGCGAGGTTGAAGCGCTTGAGGGCGCGCCGCCGCTGCGAGCGCGGCAGCCGCCGCCAGAGCCCGCTCAGCAGCGCCGAGCGCCGCGCTGCGCGCTGCCAGGTCGTCAGGTCGAGCCAGGCGAAGCGGCGGTGGCTGCCGCCGTCGTGGTAGCGGCTGCCGAGGTTGGGCGGGCGGAAGCCGGGGTCGACCCCCAGGAAGGCGAACACCTCCGTGCAGACGGCGCCCGGGTCCTCCTCCAGGTCGCTTTGGAAGAGGACGAGCAGCTGCTCGCGCGGGAAGACCTCGAGGTAGCCCCCCAGAAGGCGGCCGTACTCGCCGAGGACGACGTAGCCGTTGGTCTCGTCGGGCCGCAGGCGGGACTCGGCCAGGGCCTCGGGCGCGAGCAGCTCGCCGATCGCGTCGTCGAAGGGGCGCTGCTCGATGCCCCTCATCGTCGACATGCGGTGGTGGGAGCGGGCGCGGGCGACCGGGTCGCGAAGGATCGCGATCAGCTTCGCGCCCGGGTAGGCGTCGCGGATCCGGCTCGGGATCGTCGTCTCGGGCGATTCGGTGGCTCCGGCGGCCGAGCGGTCGGGCCCGAGCAGGGCGCCGTAGAGGTACTGCGGGGTCACTGTCCCGCACAGCTGCCCCTCGCCGCGGTGCTCGAAGGCGTCGGCGAAGAACTCCGCCGGGGACTCGTAGTAGGCGTGTGTGGGGGTGACGAAGTAGGGCAGCTCCTTGGCCTCCGGCAGGCAGAGCCCGGGATGGGTCTCGAGCAGGTGGTGGAGGGCGGTGGTGCCGGCCTTGGCGGCGCCGACGACGAAGAAGTCGAGCGTTGGAGCGCCAACCGGGCGAGTCAGCGTGGCCACCCGCACAGGCTATCGTGGCCCGGTCCCTCAGCCGCACCGCCAGGATGTCCAGGATGCCGCCCGACGACGCCCCCGAAATGACCCTTCGCCCCGCCTCGGAGGCCGACGCCGAGCGGCTGCGCGAGTGGCGCAACGACCCGGACACCCGCGCCGCCTCTCGCAGCACCGCCGAGGTCGGCACCGAGGAGCACGTCGCCTGGCTAACCGCCGTGCTGGCCGACCCGGACCGCCAGCTATTGATCTGCGAGCGCGAAGGCGAGCCGGTCGGCCAGGTCCGCTTCGACCGCCTCGCCGAGGACCGCTACGAGATCAGCATCGCCCTGGCCCCGGCCGCAAGGGGCCAGGGACTTTCCTCTCCACTCATCGCCCTCGCAGCTGAACAGCTCCGCGCGTCGCACCCAAACGCCGAGGTAGAGGCCCACGTCCGCGAGGACAATGCCCCCTCGTTGGCAGCATTCCGCCGCGCGGGCTTCCAGCTCTCCGGCCAGAAGGACGGCTTCCTCGTACTCCTGCTCCTCTAACGCTTTTTGCGCAGGGCGAACGTCTTGGCGGCGGTTTCCGCGCCCCCGCCCTTGCGGGCGAAGGAGACGATCGCCTTCACCTTCGCCTTGCCCTTCTTGGCGAGGGCCTTTGCCGCTCCGCCCTTCGCCTTGACCAGGAGCTTCACGGTGCTCGGCCCACCGGCCGAGCGCTGCGTCGCCTTGACTCCCTTGCCCTTGAGCTTGAGCGTTCCCGCGGCCGGCACCGTGACCGGCAGCTTGGCGGTGCCGCGGCGCTTGTCGAGAATCGGCTTGCCGATACGGAGCTTGCCCGAGGCAGCTCCTTCTCCGCTCCCGCCGCCGGCCGAGCCGCCGGGGATGGGCTGCCAGGTCGGCCACGTCTGCGCGCCGCCCTCGTTCGTCAGCCTTGCCTCGCCGCCGCCGTTCGCGCTCATCGTGAAGATGCTGCCGCCCCTGGCGAAGGCGATCCGCTGCCCGTTCGGCGAGAAGGCCGGCATCTGGCTCACCGGCTTGTCGGTGAGCTTGTCCGCCCCGCCGCCGCCGGCGCTCATCGCGTAGATCTCGAACTTGCCGTCGCGGCGGCTGGCGAAGGCGATCCGCTGCCCGTTTGGCGAGAAGGAGGGCTGGCGATCGTCGGAGGCTGTGTTGGTGAGCGCGGCAAGGCCGCCGCCGTCGGTGCCGACCGAGAAGAGGTTTTTCCGGGGGCCGACGGTGCGGACGAAGGCGATCCGCTGGCCGTCGGGCGAGAACGTCGGCGACTCTTCGATCCCGCCTTCGCTGACGATGCGGGTCTGGTCGCTGCCGTCGGCGTTCATCAGGAAGAGGTCCGTGTACCAGCTGCCGAAGCGGACGCTGACGAAGGCGATCCGGGTGCCGTCGGGGGAGAACGCCGGCTGCGTGTCGCTGCCAGGATCGGAGGTGAGGCGCGTCACGCCGCTCCCGTCGGCGTTCATCGCGTAGATGTCGTAGTTGCCGGCCCGGTTGGAGGCGAAGACGATGCGGCTGCCGTCGGCGGAGTAGGAGGGCTGGGTGTCGCTGCCCGGGCCGCTGGTCAGCTGGCGCTTGCCGCTCCCGTCGGCGTTCATCGCGTAGATGTCCCAGCTGCCGCCCTGGTTCGAGGCGTACGCGATCCGGCCGTTGGCGCCGGGGAAGGCCGCCCCGGCCGCGGTGCCGCTGCCGGCGGCGAGTACGGCCAGCAGCATCGACACGGCTGCGACGGCGACTGTCGGTCTCGACGCTCTCACTCGGTGCGCTCCATGCTGGGGTAACACGGCTCCCTCCCCGGAGTCGCTCAGCGCTGGGCCAGCGCCGCGAGCTCCGCAGCGATTCTAAGCGCCCCGCGCCCGTCGACCGCCTCCTGCGCCCGGCTGGAGAGGCTCCTGCCGTCGCGAGGCCGAGCCGAGGAGGCCCTCGAGGACCTCCGGGACCTCATCCTCCTCGACGATGAGGATGGCCTCGCGGGCGGCGAGTTTGGCTATCTGCGGGCGCTGGTTCGGCGCGCCCTCGAGCACCACGGCCGGGGTGCCGGTCGCGGCCGCCTCCAGCATCGTCTGGCCTCCCGCGCAGACGACGACGTCGGCGCGCAGCAGCGGCTCCAGCAGCGAGGCAGGGCGCTCGAGCACCGCGACCCCCCGCGGTGGCTCGCCGGTGAACCCCGGCCCCCAGACGAGCTCGATCTCGACCTGCGGCAGGCGCTCGCCGAGGTGCGTCGCGATGCGACTCCCCAGCCCGCCGAGGTCGCCGCCCCCGGTCGTGACCAGCACCCGCTCCGGAGCGTCCCGCAACGTCCGCGCCGGCAGGTCCCAGAAGGCCCGGCGCAGGCAGGCGAACTCCAGGCCGGGGTCGTCGGGGCCGAGCCCGTACTGGGGCCCGATGACGATGCCGGCCGCGCCGGGGTGCGGCAGGGCGTCCGCGAAGGCGGCGAGAAACCCGTGAGGCAGTTCCGGGACGCGATGCCAGGCGAGGCGGTCGTAGGTGTCGAGCACGAGCAGGTCCGGGGCCGGATCGGTGATCGCCGCGACCATCGCGATGTCGGGTTGCCACGGCTCCCAGCGCACGCCGTCGAGGCTCGGTCGCCTCCTCGGCGCCCAGGCCGAACGTCTCGACCTCGAAGCCCTCGGTGCCCAGGGCGCAGGCGAGCGCCGTGCAGCGCGCCAGGTGGCCTAGCCCCGCCGCGGTGCTCGCCTCGGCGACGATCCGCGACCGCCGCGGCGTCGGCTCGTCGCTTGTCAGAGCATCTCCCAGGTGAGCACGTCGTCGTGCTCGACGGCGACCCGCAGGGTGCGGCCGACGACCTTGTCCAGGTCCCTGGGGGCGATGCCGAAGCCGGGTCGCTTGAGGGTCAGCATCTCCTCGCTCAGCACGGTGCCGGCCGGGTGGTCGCCGACGACGATCAGGCTGCGGCGCGCGAGCCCGTACATCTCCTTCGCCTCTTCCGGCCTGGGGCCGTCCTTGCGGCCGTCGCCGAGCGCGGCCTGGGCTTCGCGGATGCCGCCGACCATCGCCTTCAGCTCGCCCGGCTCGAGGGCGAAGGGGTGGTCGGGCCCCTCCATCGTGCGGTCGAGGGTGAAGTGCTTCTCGACGAAGGCAGCGCCCAGCGCCGCCGCGGCGATCGGCACCGCGATCCCCGTGGTGTGGTCGGAGAGGCCGACGGGAACGCCGAAGGCCGTGCGCATCGTCGCCATCGCCCGCAGGTTGGCCGCCTCCGGGGGAGCCGGGTAGACCGAGGTGCACTGCATCAGCCCGATGTCCGTCGCGCCCGCCTCCCTGGCGTCGCGCAGCGCCGCCTCGACCTCGCCCATCGTCGCCATCCCGGTCGAGATCAGCAGCGGGCGCCCGGTGGCGGCGGCGGCCGCGATCAGCACCGGGTCGACGATCTCGAAGGAGGCGATCTTCATCGCCGGCACGCCGAGCGCGTCGAGCTCGGCGATCGCCTCGACGTCGAAGGGGCTGGAGAAGAAGTCGATCCCCTTCGCGGCGGCGTGGTCGCGCAGCTCGACCTGCCACTCGCGGGGCAGCGCGATGTCCTCGAGCAGCTCGGCGGGGCTCTTCTCGGTGATCGGCGCCAGGTACTCGAAGTCGGGCGTCTTGGTCGAGTAGAGGGCCTCGCCGGAGTAGGTCTGGAACTTGACCGCGTCGGCCCCGGCCTCGGCGGCGACGTCGACCAGCTCGCGGGCGATCCCCAGGTCGCGGTTGTGGTTGGCGCCGGCCTCGGCGATCACGTAGGTCGGGTGGCCCTCGCCGACCGGCCGTCCCCCGATCTCGAAGCTCGCCGGCGGGACGGCGCGCTCAGCCATCGCTCATCGCTTCGCGCACGACCTCGATCACCCGGTCCTGCTCGGCGGGGGTGAGGTCCGGGTAGCAGGGGAGGGAGAGGCAGCCGGAGTAGTAGCGCTCGGCCTCGGGGCAGAGCCCGGGGCCGTAGCCGAAGGCGCTGCGGTAGTAGGGGTGGCGGTAGACGGGGATGTAGTGGACCTGGGTGCGGATCTCGCTCTCCAGCAGCCGCCGGTAGAGCGCCAGCCGCCGGGCCGTCCCGTCGCGCAGGTGGACGGCGAAGAGGTGGTGGGCGTGCAGGGCGCCGTCGGGGGCCGCGGGGGGGAGGCCGAGGCCGTCGATCTCCGCCAGGCCCTCGCGGTAGCGGGCGGCGATCGCGTTGCGGGCGGCGACGTGGGCGTCGAGCTTGCCCAGCTGCGAGTGGCCGAGCGCGGCGTGCACGTCGGAGAGCCGGTAGTTGAAGCCGAGGTGCTGCTGCTCGTGGTACCAGGGCCCCTCGTCGCCGGCGCCCTCGGGGTGGATGAAGCGCTCGGGGTCGCGGACCATGCCGTGGTGGCGGAAGACCGCGAGCCGCTCGGCCAGCTCGGGGTCGCGGGTGGTGACGACGCCGCCCTCGGCCGAGGTGATCGCCTTGGTCGGGTGGAGGCTGAAGATCGCCATCTCGGCGTGCGCGCAGGAGCCGACCTCGCCCTCGCCCGAGTGGCCGCCGAGCGCGTGCGCCGCGTCCTCGATGATCGCGACGTCGGGGCCGACCAGCTCGCGGATCGGCTCGATCGGGGCCGGCAGGCCGGCGAAGTGGACCGGGATCACGGCCTTTACCTTGGGCGTCATCGCCGGCTCGAGGGTGGCCGCGGAGACGTTCCAGGTGTCGGCCTCGATGTCGGCGAAGCGCGGGCGGGCGCCGAGGTAGGCGCCGCAGTTGGCGCTGGCGGCGAAGGTGATCGCGCTGGTCACGATCTCGTCCCCGGGCCCCACCCCGGCGGCGAAGGCGGCCGCGTGGAGGGCGGCCGTTCCGGAGGAGAAGGCGACCGCGTGGGGCACGCCGCAGCGGGCGGCGACCGCCTCCTCGAAGTCGCTCACGGCCGGCCCCTGGGTGAGCCAGTCGCCCTCGAGCACCGCCGCGACCGCGGCCCTGTCCTCGGCATCGAGGCTCTGCTTCGAGTAGGGGATCACCGGCGTCGCCAACCGTAGCGGGAAGCAGCTTGTGCGCGTCGATACACTGCGCAGCCGGGGCCGCATGGAGCTGCTCCGCCGACTCCGATGACCGACGCCTCTGTGAGAGAACCAAGCCCCGAGCTGAAGGGCAAGACGGTCCTCGTCACGGGCGGCACCGGCTCCTTCGGCAAGCGTTTCGTCGAGAGCCTGCTGCGCGATCACGAACCGGCCGCGGTGCGGATCTACAGCCGCGACGAGCTCAAGCAGCACGAGATGCGCCAGGCCGTCCCCGACGAGCGGCTGCGCTTCCTGATCGGCGACGTGCGCGACCTCAGCCGGCTGCGGATGGCCGTCCGCGGCGTCGACGTCATCGTCCACGCGGCGGCGCTGAAGCAGGTGCCGGCCTGCGAGTACAACCCCTTCGAGGCGGTGCAGACCAACATCATCGGCGCCGAGAACGTCGTCACCGCGGCGATCGAGCACGGCGTCCCGCACACCGCTCGCGCTCAGCACCGACAAGGCGGTCAACCCGGTCAACCTCTACGGCGCGACCAAGCTCTGCGCCGAGAAGATCGTCACCCAGGGCAACGTCTACGCCGGCGACTCCAACGTGCGCTTCTCCACGGTCCGCTACGGCAACGTGGTCGGCAGCCGCGGCAGCGTGATCCCGCTCTTCAAGCGCCAGGCCACGGAGGGGAAGCTGACGATCACCGACGCGGAGATGACCCGCTTCTGGATCACCCTCGACCAGGCGGTCGACTTCGTGATCTCGAGCCTGGAGCGGATGCAGGGCGGCGAGGTCTTCGTGCCGCGGATCCCGAGCATGTCGGTGATGGACCTGGCCGAGGCGCTCGCGCCGGGGGTCGAGCAGGAGATCATCGGCATCCGCCCCGGCGAGAAGGTCCACGAGATCCTCCTGACCTCCGATGAGGCCCGTCACGCCGTCCGCTTCGAGACCTACTACGCGGTCTACCCGGCCTTCCCGTACTGGCGCACAGCCGCATTCCCGTCAGGGGAAGAGCTGCCGCCCGGCTTCCACTACGCCAGCGACAGCAACGACGAGTGGCTCACGGCAGAGCAGCTGCGCGAGATGGCCACGAGCGTGGCGCCCGTCTCCGGCTAAGCGTTCATCAAATCGAAGGTGTTGTTCAGCAACACCCTCCGGCCACTTTTGAGTGGGGTCCCCCTGTGCAGGCCGCGGAAGTCGGCGAGGATCAGCGTCCCGGCCTTGCCCGTGCAGACGACTTCCTCCCAGTCGTTCTGCGCTTCCAGCGTGCGGATCTCCTGCGGGAAGAAGTGGCCGTAGCGGCCGCTGGTGCCGCCGGCGTCGAACTCGATCTCGTACTTGGTGCGCCACGGCCCGTCCTTGTGGGAGCGGCGCAGGAAGCGGAAGGGAGCGTTGTCCTCGCCGACGTCGACCAGGTAGAGGAACGCCTTGCAGATCGGCCGCCAGTTGTCGAAGTGGAAGAGGTCGGCCTGGGCCATCTTCGAGAGGCCGAAGCGGTTCTCGAGCTCGTGCCGGAAGGAGGCGACGTGCGGCGCGAGGTAGGCCTCCATCACGCTGCGGATCGCCGGGTCCTCGAAGAACGGCAGCGTCGCCGGGACCAGCTCGTCGACCTTGCCGATGCGGAAGACGATGTCGGGCTGGATCGTGAAGGTGCGGTCGGCGAGCTCGCCGCTTTTGACCTTCTCGATCGCCTCGTCGGCGCCGGCGAGCATCGCGGCGACCTGGTCGGCGGGCATGTAGTCGGGGACGATCGCGATGCCCTCGCGGTCGAGCTCCTCGAGCAGGTCGGGGCGCTGGGTCAGCTCCGGGCGGACCTTGACCCCGCGGTAGGCGCGGGCGTGCTGAACCCGGTGGACGACGCGGCTCTCTTTCAGAGGGCCTTCGCGAACCAGCTTCTTCGCGGCCTGCCGAGTGCGCGTGGGAACGCTGGATACGGCGCTGAGCATCGCCGTGAATCGTAGCCCACTTGTTCCGGTGCGCTTTATGTGGCCATGGATGGCATAAAGCGCACCGGAACAGTTTTTAGGGGGGGCTGGAGGCCATTCCGAGCTCGATCAGCTCGACCACGCGCAGCACCTCGGGCTCGGGGACCGGCTCGGCCTCGCCGCGGGCTACGGCGACGAAGCGCTCCAGGGCGGTCTTGAAGGCGGCGAAGGAGTCGACGAAGGTGAGGGTCCGCTCGCCGCGCTCTCCGACCACGCGCAGCTCGATCGGGGCCTCGACCTCGCCCAGCGTCGCCAGCTCGGCCTCGATTCCCGACTCCCAGGCGACCTGCAGCCGGGTCGCACCGCCCGTCGTGCGGGCGCTGTGGGAGGCGATCGGGGACGGCTCGCCGAGCAGCGCCAGGGCGGGCTCGATCAGGTGCACGGCGTAGCGGCTCCAGCGCTTCGGCGAGCTGGCGAGCACCTGGCGGATCGGGCCGATCGCCTCGCGCTCCGGGGGCCCGAGGCGCAGCTCGCCGGCGTAGCGCAGCGCCGAGCAGGTGAAGAGCTGCCCGGGACGGACCTGGCGGGCGAAGAGCGCGCGCGCCGCGGCGACGCTGGTCGCGACCGGCTTGTCGACGTACACCGGCAGCCCGGCGTCGAGGAAGGGCCCGGCGAGCTTCGGCGTGGCGCTCGGCGTCGTCGCGGGCGAGCAGCACGGCGTCGACCTCTCCCAGCATCTCGCCGGGATCGGCGACGACGTGCTCGATCAGGGAAGCCGCGGCGATCTGCCGGGAGGCGTCGGGGTCCTGCGTCCATACGCGCGTGACCCTGGCCCCGTCGATCGCCTCCGCGGGGAAGCGGTGCTCGGCGAGGTAGCGCGGGATCGCCGGGAACGGACAGCGGGCCATCTCCGCCTCGTCGTAGCCGTTGACGATCGCCGCCCAGGAGTATGGGTGCCCGTTCCCCTCGCTGATCCCCAGCAGCCCCAGCCGCAGCTCGCTCACCGCCCAACCCCCTTCCGGTGCGCTTTATGCGCCCATAGGTGGCATAAAGCGCACCGGAAGCATGGAGGGCTGGGGGTCATGGCGCGGGCCACCGGCGGGGGTCGATCAGGTCGGGGTCCTCGACGGCCAGAGACGCGTAGTCCATGCCCGGGCCGGGGCGGCCGCGCAGCGCCGTCACGCACTGCTCCAGCTCGGCGACGGAGTTGGTGCCGACCAGGGCCACGTCGACGCCGGGAGCGCCGTCGACGAACCCGAGGGCGGCCTCGATCGGCCCGAGGCCCGCCCGCAGGCGCTCCTCGCGGAACCGGCGCAGGGGCCCCTCCGCGGCCGCGAGGTGCGCCGGCAGCTGCCCGGGGTCCATCAGCAGCAGGCCCTGGAGGAAGGACGAGCGGACGTGGACCTCGATCCCCTCGCGGCTCAGCTCCTCCAGCGTGCCGTCGCGGAGGAGGCGCTGGTCGAAGGCGTTGAGCGGCAGCTGCACCAGCTCGAGCGGCAGGCGCTCGCGGGCGGCGTCCAGCTCGGCGCGGTCGTAGACGCTGGCGCCGAGCCGTCGCACGACCCCGGAATCGCGCAGCTCGGCGAGGGTGCCGGCCAGGCGCTCGCCCCCCGGCAGCGCCAGGTCCGACCCGTGGTGGACCAGCAGCGCGTCGAGGCGGTCCCTGCGCAGCCGCGCGAGCGAGCGCTCGGCCGAGCGACGGACCGCGTCGCAGTCCGCCGCGCTCACCTCGTCCCCCGCCAGCGGCGGGGTCTTGGTGACGATGCGGACGGCGGCGCCGGTGGGGAGCAGGCGCCCGAGCAGCTCCTCCGACTCGCCGTAGGCCGGCGCCGTGTCGATCGTCCGGATGCCGCTGTTCAGCGCGCTCGCCAGGATCGCCGCCGCCTCGATCTCCGACGGCTGCCCGCCACGGTTGGAGACCCCATAGGGCAGGCCGAGCTGGACCGTCCCCAGCCCGAGGCCTCGCTCACCTGACGCCCGCCACGGCGCTCGCGCCGACACCGGCCTCGGAGAGCAGCGCCTCGGTCAGCCGCTCGCCGGCGCGGCCGTCCAGCCGGTGCAGGAACCGCTCGACGAACGCCGCCTTGTTCGGGACCTGGCGCCGGTGCAGGCCGGGGACGTCGTCGAGCGCGGCGCGAAGCTCATCGAAGGAGGCGACCGGGTGCGCCACGCCCGCTTCGACCAGGCGGGCGGAGAGCACCTGATTTGGCCGGGGATG
This sequence comes from uncultured Solirubrobacterales bacterium, assembly GCA_963801245.1. Lineage (GTDB taxonomy): Bacteria > Actinomycetota > Thermoleophilia > Solirubrobacterales > 70-9 > VRUE01. Next base: position 418,219 of record CAWDEA010000002.1, on the reverse strand, counting down.
GACCTCCACGGTGATCGTCGCGATCTGGTCGAGCCCGGCCAGCGGCAGCTGCAACGTCGACATGATGCCGAGCGCGACCCGGGCCGAGCGCGCCCGCCGCTCCAGCTCCTCGATGCTGGGCACGAGCTCGACGCTGCCGTCGGTGTACTGGGCCCAGGGGGAGTCGCGCTCGCCCGGGTGGGCCTTGACCGCGATCCGGCGCCCGCTCGACACCACGGCGGCGTGGATTCCCTCCACCCAGGCGCGGTGGTGCGCCGGGTCCCAGCCCATGAAGCCGGTGTTGTGGAGCTGGTGGTCGACGAGGACGGCCGTGCCGTCGTCGGGCTCGCTCTCGCCGGGCCCGGCGCGGAAGCAGTCGAACTGCGGGATGCCGGTGAACACCGTGCTCTCGGCGAGCTCGGCCGGCACCAGGTCGAGCTCGCGGTGGAAGGCGAAGCACTCCGGCGAGAAGGAGACGTAGCGGTCGGGCCGGCGCAGGTCGGCGGCGGCGCTCAGCGTCTCCAGCGAGGCGCCGCCGACGCTGGGCAGGGCGAAGCGGGCGATGCGGGCGGCCTCGCCGGGCGGCAGCCGCAGGAGCGAGCCGGCGAGGAAGCGGTTGGTGGCGAGGGAGGAGCGCCGCCCGCCCGTCGCGCCGCCGGCGTGCGCGATCTTGTCGCGGTCGGCGCTGAGCAGCCGCTGCGTCGCGATCGGCAGGCGGTAGCCGTGCTCGACGTGGATCGTGCGGATTCCCTGGCGGCGGGCCTCGCGGCGCAGCGCCAGCTGGTTGCGGACGCCGATCGCCAGCATCGCCAGCAGGTCCGGCTCTACCTGCCGCAGCAGCGCCCGGGCCGAGCCGTGCTGCTCCCAGGTCGTCAGGCGCCCGTAGGGCGCGTAGAGCTCCTCGGACACACCGGGGTTCGACTCGTACTCGACGAAGGTCAGCTCCGCCCGCTCGGCGAGTCCCGCGAACATCGCCAGCAGGTCCGCTCTGCCGATCGTGGCTGCGACGAGAATGCGCGGGCGGCTCACAGGCAGCTCGATGATAGTGCGGCGCCGGCTCACGGCCCGGCGGCGCCGCTAGGCTTCGCCGCTCGATGTCCGCGCTCGCGAACGCGCCTCTCACCGGTGTCCGGGCGCTGGTCGTCGGGCTCGGGTCGATCGGCGCCAGGCACGCCCGCGTCCTCGCCGATCTCGGCGCCACGGTCGAGGCGGTCTCCAGGAGGGGAAGCGCCGAGGGGACGACGACGCACGCCTCGATCGAGGCGGCGCTCGCCGCGGGCCCCTACGACTACTGCGTGGTCGCATCGGCGACCAGCGACCACGCCGCCGACGTGGCGGCCCTGGCCGGGGCGGGGTTCGCCGGCAAGCTGCTGGTCGAGAAGCCGGTCGCGCTGCGCTCGGGCGAGGTCCCCGCCGAGCTCCCCTTCGCCCGCCTCGGCGTCGGCTACAACCTCCGCTTCCATCCCGCCGTCGGCTGGCTGCGGCGGCAGCTGGAGGGCCAGGACGCGCTGGTCGTCGACATCGCCGCGCAGAGCTTCCTCCCCGAGTGGCGCCCCGGGCGGCACCCCCGCGAGACGGCCTCGGGCTCGCGCGCCCGCGGCGGCGGCGTCCTGCGCGACCTCTCCCACGAGCTCGACCTGATGCTCTGGCTCTTCGGCGAGCCGCGCCGGGCGACGGCGCTGGGCGGCAACCTCGGGGACCTGGGAATCGACGCCGAGACCGCCGTCGGGGCCGTGCTCGAGCTGGAGCGCGCCCCGATCGCGACGCTGCGCCTCAGCTACCTCGACCGGCTGCCCGAGCGCAGGGTCCGGGTGACGACCGCGTCGGATACCCTCGAGGCCGACCTGCTCAGCGGCGAGTGCAGATCGTCGAGCGCGGGGGAGCGGTACGAGATTGACTGGACCAAGACCTATGCCGACCTCCACCTGGCGATGCTTGGGCCGGACCCGGCTGCGGTCTGCGGCCTCGGCGAAGGCCTGAGAGTGGTCGCCTGCATCGAGGAGCTGGAGGGCGCGTGGGCAAGCTGAGGATCGTCGCCGAGGCGGCCGAGGGCTACGCCGGCGACTGGGGCAAGGAGCTCGCCCTGGTCGAGCTGGCGGCCGCCGCCGGCGCCGGCGCGGTCAAGTTCCAGCTCCTGCACCCCGACGAGCTGCTCGTCCCGTCGCACCCGCTCTACGGGCTGGTCGACGACCTGCAGCTGCCGCCCGAGCGCTGGCGCGCGGTCGCCGAGCGGGCCCGGGAGCAGGAGATCGAGCTGCTGCTCGACGTCTTCGGCCGGCACGGGCTCGAGCTGGCCGCCGAGCTCGGCGTCGCCGCGGTCAAGGTCCACAGCAGCGACATGCTCAACGAGTCCCTGCTGCGCGAGGTGGCTGACTCGTCGGTCCCCGAGGTCCTGGTCTCGGCCGGCGGCACCAGCGTCGAGGAGGTCGGCCGGGCGGTCGAGCTGCTCGGCGGCAAGCCGCTCACCGTCGTGCTCGGCTTCCAGTCCTACCCGACGCCGGTCGCCGAGAACCGGCTGCGGCGCCTCGGCCTCCTGCGCGAGGCGCTCCCCGGCGTCGCCCTCGGCTTCGCCGACCACACCGGCAAGGACGAGGACGCGGCGACCTGGCTGCCGGCGCTCGCCCTGGCGCTCGGCGCGACCTACCTCGAGAAGCACATCACCGTCGCCCACGTGTTGGGGGACCCCGACCACGACTCGGCGCTGGCGCCGGACCGCTTCGCCCAGTTCGTCGAGAGCATGAACCTGGCGGAGGCGGCGCTGGGCGAGCCCGCGGCCGCCGACGAGATGGGGGAGCCCGAGCGGGCCTACCGGCTGAAGATGAAGAAGCACGTCGTCGCCGCCCGCGATCTGCCGGCGGGCACCGAGCTGGCCGCTGCCGACCTGACGCTGAAGCGCGTCCCCGACCCCCCCGCCGATGTCCTCTTCCGCCTCGACGAGGCCGAGGGCGCGACCCTCGCCGCCGCACTCGGCGCCGACGCGCCGCTGACCCGCGGCGCCCTCTCCTCATGAGCAGCCCCGCGAGCCGCAAGCTGATCGCCGGCCTGGCCTGCCGCCTGACCGGCACCCGGCTCTACGGCAAGCCGCTACAGAACCTGGCGCCCGGGGTGACGATCCTGGCCCAGATCGTCGCCTGCATCCGGGCGTCCCCGGTGCCCGCCGAGGTCGTGCTGGCGATCGCCGAGTCGGAGGAGAACTCGGCCCTGCGCATCGCGGCGGCGGAGCTGGAGGCCCCCTACGTGCTCGGCAGCGAGAAGGACGTGCTCGGGCGCCTGATCGCCGCCGCCGAGGCCCACGACGCGACCGACCTGCTGCGCAAGACCACCGAGTCCCCGTTCTTCGAGCTCGACGGCATGGAGCTCGCCTGGGAGCGGCACGTCGCCAACGAGAACGACATCACGATCGTCGACCACGTCCCGCTCGGCACCGCGGTCGAGATCTACAGCGTCGACGCGCTGCGCCGCTCCCACGCCGAGGGACTCGACGAGGACCGCAGCGAGCTGGTCTCCAACTACGGCCGCTACAACCAGCGCCTCTTCAAGGTCGAGATCGTCGAGCCGCCGGCCGCCTGCCGGCGCACCGACCTGCGCCTCACCGTCGACTACCCCGAGGACCTGATCCTCTGCCGCGCCGTCTACGAGGAGCTGGCCGCGAGCGCCCCGCTCTTCGGGCTGGCCGAGATCGTCGCCTTCCTCGACCGGCGCCCGGACCTGACGCAGCTCGTCGCCAGGTTCGTCCACGACGCCCCGATCTGGGACGGAGCGCCGCAGCGGGCAGCAGAGTGAGCGCTACCTCCAGCGGCACCGGGCAGGGCAAGCACCTGCTCGGCAAAGGCTCGATCTACACCCTGGGGTCGGTCCTGCAGCTCTCGGGGTCGGCGCTCGCGATCCCGATCGTCACTCGCCTGCTCGACCCGGCCGAGTACGGGACGGTCGCGCTGGCGCTGACGATCCAACTCTTCGTCACCACGCTCTCGGCGCTCGGCGTGCCCGCGGCGGTGACCAGGGTCTTCTTCGAGACCGAGGACGAAGACGGCAAGACCACCGCCCGGGAGCTGATCGTCAGCACCGCCGTGCTCGGGCTGGGCGGGACGGCGCTGGCGCTGCTGACCGCGCTCGTCTGGGCGCCGCTGCTGGTCCCCGGCGAACCGGCGGCGGTGATGATCGGGATCGCGATCGCCCTGCCGGGGGCGGTGATCACCGCCTCGCTGGCCCTGCTCCGGGTCCAGGAACGGCCGGTCCAGTTCATCTGCATCACCCTCGTCGCCAACTTCGGCGCCCAGATCCTCGGCATCGCCGGCCTCCTGGTCGAGCCCAGCGCGGTCGCCTACCTGCTCGGGTACGGGACGGCGATGGCGATCGCGGCGCTGGGCGCGGCGACGCTGACCGGCGCGGTCCGCACGCGACCGGCGCCCCGTCCCGCCCTGCGCGGCGCGATCGCCTACGGGCTGCCGACCGTCCCGCACACGCTCTCGGTCTTCGTCCTCGCGCTCGGCGACCGGCTGGTGATCCAGGTCGTCTCCGGGCTGAGCGCCGTCGGCCAGTACCAGCTCGCCTACGCGGTCGGCGGGCTGGGGATGAACTTCCTCTCCTCGCTGCAGAACGCCTGGGTGCCGATCACCTTCGGCGCCGAGGAGCACCTGCGCTGGCGCTCGCTGGCGGAGACGGCGGCGCTGGTGACGCGGATGGCCGCCCTCACCTGCGGCGTGATCGCCCTGCTGGCCCGGCCGCTGCTCTCGATCGTCGCGCCCTCCGACTACGACCCCGGCTTCCTCGCCGAGATCACCGCCGTCCTCGCCCTCTCGACCCTGCCCTGGGCCACCTACCTGCCGCGCAGCCAGGTGCTCTTCTGGACGAAACACACCAAGCCGCTGGCCTGGATCACCCCGGCGGCGGCGGTCCTCAACCTGGCGCTGGTGGCGCTGCTGCTGCCCCCCTTCGGCCTGGTCGGCGCGGCCGCGGCAACGGTGCTGGCGATCGGCTTCGAGGCGGTCGCGATGGACCTCGCCGCGTCCCGCGTCGCCGAGGTGCCCTGGCGCTGGGCCTCGGAGGCCGCCCACTACGCCCTCGGCGCGGCCCTCGTCGCCCTCGCCCTCGCCCTGCCCGGCAATTTCGCCGGCGACGCCGCCCGCGTCGCCCTCGCCTGCCTCGCCGGCCTGGCCCTGCTCGCCGTGATCTTCCGCGAGGTCCGCCCGCGCCGGGCGGCGGCCGCTACGAACTCGGCTTGACGGCGACGAAGACGACGTCCTCGCGTGCGGTCGCGTCGCCGTCCTGCAGCGCGTAGCGGGCGCGGTCGGCGGGGTCGAGCTCCTCGGTGTAGCGGCGCTCGGTCACCTCGAAGCCGGCGCTCGCCAGGCGCTCGCGGATGTCGCGGCCGTAGACGCGCACGTGGTTGTGCTGGTTGAAGGCGCGCAGCCGCTCCTCGGGCGTGACGATCGAGGGGTCTTCGTAGGTCTCGGCCCGCTCGAAGTCGACCGGCTGCATGAAGTAGGCGCGGCCGCCGGGGCTGAGCACGCGGAAGACCTCGCGCATCGCGCGGCCGTCGTCGGGGACGTGCTCGAGCACGTGGCTGCAGATCACCGCGTCGAAGGAGCCCTCGGCGTGGGGGATGGCCGTGATGTCGACCACCTCCATCGCCACCCCCGGCTCGATGTCGGCGCTGAGGTACTCGACCCCCGGCATCGCCTCGATCGCTGCGGCGATGCTCGGCTCGGGGGCGAAGTGCAGCACGCGATGGCTCCCCGTCGAGAGGTCGGTCTGGTCGCGCAGGAAGAGCCAGAGCGCGCGCACGCGCTCATAGGAGCCGCAGCGCGGGCACTGCACGTCGCGGCGGCCGCGGCCGTGGCGCATGCGGCGGAACCGCCCGCCGCAGACCGGGCACTCGAGCCGCCGTCCCCTGTAGAGGAGCGGGTGGCCGTAGGCCCTGCGCAGGATGTTGGTCATCGGAGCAGCTCCTCGATCCGGTCGATCACGCCGCCGGCGTAGAAGGCCGGCATGCGGGCGCGGACCCGGTCGCGCGCCTCGGTGCGGGCATTCTCGTCGCTGAGGGCGGCGAGGAGGCGGTCGGCCATCGTCGCGGCGTCGTCGACGGGAAAGAGCAGCGGGTAGTCCTCGCCCAGCACGGCCTTGTTCGCGGCCAGGTCGGAGGCGGCGATCACCCGGTCCCAGGCGCCGGCCTCGAGCAGCGCGTTGGACATGCCCTCGCTGCGACTCGGCAGGACGTAGACGTCGTGGCTCGCCAGCAGGCCGGCGACGTCGGCGACCCAGCCGGTGAAGGTGACCGACTCGCTCAGCCGCGGCGAGGCCGCCACGGTCCGCTTCAGCTCGTCCTCGACCGGCGGCCAGAGCGAGCCCCAGCCCTCGGCGCTGCCGGCGATCGTCAGCCGCGCCCCGGGCACCCGGTCGAGCACCAGCTCCCAGGCCTCGAGCAGCCCCTCCAGCCCCTTCTGCCCGGTCAGCCTGCCGGTGAACAGCACCCGCGGCTCGCCGCTCAGCGGCGGCGCCTCGACTTCCTCGACCGGGGTCGGCACGACGGCCAGCCGGTCCTCGGGGACGATCGGCACGCAGCTCCTCCGCGGCCGCCGGGGTCTGCCCGACCAGGAAGGCGGCGCGGCCCAGCAGCGCCCGCCGCAGCGGCCAGAGGCGCGAGGCCTGGAAGTGCTCGATCTCGCCGTTTCGCCCGCTGGAGAAGTTGAAGCCGACGTAGCGCTGGCCGGTGAGCGTGGCGCAGGTCGCGGCGACGATCCCCTGCGAGGCGAGTTCGAGCGATATGTACGGGGCGCGGCGCCCGCGCAGCAGGGCGAGCGGGATCGCCAGGAGGAGGAAGGCGATCGCGCCCAGGCGGTGGCCGAAGCCCGGGATCTCGATCAGCCGCGCGCCGCCGACCCGGGACCGCGCCAGCCGCCGCCCCTCGGAGTCGCGGGCGATCACCGTCACCTCCCAGCCGCGCTCGGCGAGTCCGGTGGCGATCGTCCGCGTGTGCTTGGCGGCGCCGCCCTCGTGGGAGGGCGACGGCGTCACCATCACGACCCGGCCGGCCATCAGCCCGCCCCCCGCTCGCCGAGCAGGCGCTCGTAGAGCTCGAAGTAGCGCTCGACGCAGATCTCCATCCGGTTCTCCTCGGCCGCCGCGCGCCCGGCGGCGCCCATCCGCGTGGCGGCGCCCGGGTCCTCGAGGATCGCGATCAGCGCCCGGGCCATTGCCGCCGGGTCGCTCGGCGGGACCAGCTCGCCGGTCACGCCCGGCCAGACCAGCTCCCGGAGCCCGTCGACCCCGGTCGCGACAACCGGCAGGCCCGCCCCCATCGCCTCCAGCACGGCGATCCCGAGCGGCTCGTAGTGGGAGGCGAGGGCGAAGACGTGCGCTTTGGCGAGCCAGGGCCAGACCTCGGCCTGAGGCCCGGGCAGCTCGACCCGCTCGCTCAGGCCGAGCTCGCCGATCAGCTGCCGCACCGCCGGCAGCTCGGGGCCGTCGCCGAGCAGCACCAGCCGCGCCTCGGGCATCCGCTGCGCCACGGTGGCGAAGGCCTCGATCAGCACCGGGTGCCCCTTCTGGGCGCGGAAGTTGGCGGTGCAGACGATCGTCGGGCGCGAGTCCTTGCGCAGCTGCAGCGGCGTCCCCGACCAGCCGTTGCGGATGCAGGTGACGCGCTGCGGCGGGTAGCGGTAGGTCTCGAGCAGGTAGTCGCGCACCGCTTCCGAGCAGGCGACGACGTGGTCGAAGCGCTTGCCGGCGTGGCGGTCGAGCACCGCGCCCAGCCGGCGCCCGGAGGCCTCGAAGTGATTCCCGTGCTGGTGGCTGAGGATCGCGTACGCCGCCGCTGGAGCGCGGCAGGGCGGCGGCGAGGACGAGGGCGTGGACGAGGTAGACCTGGGTCACGTCGGGGGCCAGCTCGCCGAGGCGCCGCCGCGCCCAGCGCATCGTCGCCGGCAGGGCGACGGGACGGGGGCCCGGCGCCGGGAAGGCCTCGTAGCCGAACTCCGCGCAGCGCCTCGACAGCTCCTCCTCGCCGGAGCGGGCGAAGGGGTTGAGCACGGCCTGCTCCCAGCCCCGCTCGGCGCCGCCGCGCAGCAGCGCCACCATCACCGCCTCGCCGCCGCCGAAGCCGCTGGGGGTGCTGATCATGTGGACGATGCGGGGCACGTCTCAGCCAGCCTTCCCGGCGGCTTCGCGGGGGTTCGCCAGCCAGTGCCCGAGGTCGCGGTCGAGCAGGCGCGAGACGCTCTCCACCTCGCCGGCGAAGGCGTCCGCCAGCCCGGCGCGCACGGCGGGGTCGACCGGGGGAGGGGCGTCGCCGGAGGTGTTGGCGGCCAGCACCCCTTCCGCGGCGCGACGCCGCAGCGACTGCGGGGTGAGTCCGCGGACCAGGCGCCGCGCCAGCGGCGGCGGATCGGTGAGCAGGGCGCTGAGGCGCCGGCTGCGCGCCCGCCGCGCCCGGTTGACGCGCAGCTCGGAGGGCGCGGGCCCGTCGGTGGCGGCCTCCTCCGGCTCGGGCGCCGGCAGGTCGAGGAACGCTCGCAGTGCGTCCATCGTCGCCTCGGGCTCGGCGCGGAAGTCGTCGTAGACGACGACGTGGCAGCGCTCCCGGCCGAAGGCGTCGAAGTAGCGCTGCATCTGCTCGGCGTAGCGGTAGACGTGGGTGTAGAGCAGCATCCAGGGATGGGCGCAGCGGCGCGGCATGCGCCGGCCCGCGGCGCGGTCGGCCTCGGCCGCCAGCGCCTCGCCGAGGTCCTCGATCTCCTCCAGCCCGTAGTAGAGGCAGTGCCGGTGCAGCGAGGGGACCGCGTCGAGCGGGTTGCGCAGCGCGATCACGATCCGCGCCTCGGGCACGGCGGCGCGGATCTCCCCCGCGGCGCGCTCCGAGCAGAGGTAGCCGACCGAGGAGTCGGCCAGCCGCGCGCCCGCCGGGGCGGCCTCGAACTGGGCGTGGTACTCGGCGGGGGAGAGGCGCGGCTGCGTCGTCGCGAGGTCGGAGCCGAAGAAGTAGAGGTCCTTCGGCGCCCCGAACACGCCCGGGCCGCGCTCCAGCAGCTCGTAGATCGTCCCCGTCGCGCACTTCGGCGCGCCGACGAGGAGGAAGTCGGGCCAGCGTGACATCGCGCACGAACCCTAGATGGTTGATTCCTCGGTGGGCTGCGAAGCGGGTCCGCTCGTTGCAGGGCCTGCGTCTGAGGCGTTTTCAGGCTCGTTTTCTCCCTACGATGCCCGGCAATGGTCCCCGGGATGCCCGATCCGTTCAAGCCACCCGATGACGCGGCGTATTCCAACGGGCAGGTCAATCGCGCAGGGCAGCTATTGCGCCGCTTCTACGCCCGTCCTCCCGTGAAAGAGGGGGAGGACACGTTCACGGGTTTCGATATCGAGGAGCTGGTTGACGCGATGATCGCGGTGACTTGGTGGCGGAGCCTGCATGCGAGGCCGCTTTCGAAGGTTGCCGCGAATCTGCGCTACCACGTTGCCGCCGAGAACGCCGAGGTCGAAGGGCAAATCGACGTCACCCAGCGCCTCAAGCGGCGACCGACGATCTTCAACAAGCTCGAGCGTGAGCCCACCATGCAGCTCACCCAGATGTGGGACATCGGTGGGGTCCGCGCGCGGCTCCCATCGCTGACTCACCTGTCTGCCGTCTCGCGTCGCCTGCGCAAGACCTGGACCGTGGTCCGCGTCAAGGACTACATCGCCGAGCCTCGCAGCTCTGGCTATCGCGCGATGCACCTGATCGTCAAGCGCGACGGGCGCCTTATCGAGGTGCAGCTGCGCACGATGCTCCAGGACGCCTGGGCGAACCAGGTCGAGAAAGACAGCCGCCAAATTGGCGTCGGCTTCAAGTTCGGAAAGGGCGAGGAAGAAGTGCACGATTACTACCGCGTTGTCTCCGACGCCTTCGCTGCCCTCGACCGCGAGGAGGATTTGAGTCAAGAGCAGGTCACTGCTATCAATGAGAGCTACGCGCGAGTCGCCGAAAGGCTTGAGCGCCCGCCGCTGCGAGAGGATCAGTGACGTGACCGTAACTGAGATTCAGCACTTTCTCATCGTCTACGACATCCCGAGCGGGGCCGTGAGGGTCCGCAACTTCGGCACCGATTACGACGGCGCGCAGGCCGCCTACGCCGAGATCGAGGGGGAGATGCGCGATCGCGACGACCTCGACATCGTCCTGGTCGGGGCCGAGTCACTCGACACCGTGAAGCGCACTCATTCCAGCTATTTCCGCGCCGAGGGCAGCTTCGAGTCACTGCTCCCCGAGGGTGTCCTCAGCCGCTGAGTCTTGCCAAGCGCAAAGTGAAATCAACCTAGCGGGCGCCCTGGGCCGCCCGCGAACCCGCCTTGAGGCACTCTCGGTAGATCGCGGCCAGCTCGGCGCCGACCGTCTCGGCGCTGTAGCGGGCGCGGACGGTGGGGTCGCCCCAGAGGCCGGGATCGCCCGCCGCCCTTCGCCTGCGCGCCTCCTCGAGGCCCGCCAGCAGGGCCCGCGCGCCGGCCGGCGGATCGCTCGGATGGCCGTGCCAGCCGCCCAGCGCCTCGATCAGGTCGGCTGTGGGGCCGGGGGGGACGATGCCGACGATCGGCACGCCGGCCCCGGTGTAGTCGACGATCTTGGCGTGCAGGTCGACGCTGCGCGCCGCCTCGGTCTCGGTCACCAGCAGCAGCTCCGACTCGCGCATCGCCACCAGCGAGGCGCGGTAGTCGACCGGCGGCGAGACCTCGACCAGGCCGTCGGGCAGCGCCCGCGCCGCCTCGCCCTCCAGCATCGCCGGGCTGATCAGCCCGAGCAGGTTCACCCGCAGCTCGGCGAGCGCGCCGGGCCGCTGCCGCTCCGCCTCCAGCAGCGCGCGGAAGAGCGGTTCGGGGTGGCGGTTCCAGCGCAGGTTGCCGACGTGGCGGGCCAGCACCGGGCCGCTGCTCGGCGCCGCCGGGCCGCCCTCGAACAGCTCCGGCATGAAGCAGTGCGGCACGTGGCCGGTCTTGGCGCGGATCGCCTCCGGGTAGCGCCCGACCGTGTACTCGGCCGCCGTCGCCGAGGTGAAGACCAGCCGGTCCGCCGCCTCGACCACGCGCGCCTCCCTGCGCTCGTTGATCCAGCGCACCCGCCGCGCGTCGCCCCGGGTCGGGTTGCCGACCCAGGGGTCGCTGAAGTGGGCGACCCAGGGCGGGCGCCGTTGCAGGCGCAGCGGCACCAGGTGGATCGAGTGGAACTGGCCGCGCGTCACCAGCAGGTCGTACTCCTCGAGCGGGCGCCGACGCACCTCCCGCAGCACGCGGCCGTTGAGGAAGGTGAGCGCGTCGGGCCGCTCGCTGAGGAACGGCACCCGCCCGTGCGTCCGCAGCAGCGTCGGCATGCCGGCACGGCGCAGCCGGGTCACCGTCCCGAACGCCTCCCCGACGTAATCGTCGAGGCTGTGGTCGGGCGGCAGCCGCCAGAGGCCGGGCTCGGCCGCGATCACGTCGACCGAGGCGTCCGCCCCCAGGTGCCCGCTCACCTTGGCCGCCACCTGAGCCTCGATCAGCGGCACCGGCGGGAAGCAGTAGGAGAGCAGCAGGATCCGCATGAGGGAGGGGGATTATCCCCGCCACCACCCCTTCCGGTGCGCTTTATGTGCCCATGGGTGGCATAAAGCGCACCGGAAGGGGGGTCAGCGCCGCCGGGGCAGCAGCGGGTAGCGGTAGAAGGCGAGCAGCGGCAGGGTGAGCAGCGTCGCCAGGGCCTGGGCGAGGAGCGGCATCTCGGCGCGCCACTTCTCGGCCGGCGCCACCGTGACCGGCCCGCGCTGGAAGCGGACCGAGTTGCCGGTGAGGATGTGGTTCTCGCCCAGCTCGACCGTGTCCTCGGAGACGAAGATCTCCGGGGCGGGCGGCGCGCCGACGAACTCCAGCAGCCCCGCCACCGTCTCGCGCGGCTCCTCCGTCAGGTCCTCGAACCGCAGCCGCAGGTAGCGCCCCCCGAAGTGGCGCCGCAGCTTCGCCTCCGCGTAGGCGTTTCGCAGCGTCCAGTCGAGCGCCGCCCTGGCCACGGCGGCGAGGTAGCGCAGCGAGCCGCGCCCGCCGCCCTCGCCCTGGTGGCGCCGGCCGAGCGACTGCGCGGCGGCCCGCGGGTCGCGCACCAGGTGCACCAGGTGGACGTCGGTGCTCGGCATCGCCGCGGTCAGGTCGGCCGCGGCCGGGAGCTTGGTCGAGTCGACCAGCACCGAGGACTCGGTCCTCTCGGCCATCCACTCATAGATGGACTCGGTGGCCTCCAGGTAGCGGCCGAGGCGGCCGGTCCCGGTCCCGCCGCCCTGGGCCCGCATGCCGCGCAGCAGCGAGCTGGGGCGGGGCCGGACGAAGTCGCGGAAGGAGTCCCGCAGTCCGGCGAAGTCGACGTCCCGCTCGCGCTGCTCGCGGTACAGCGTCCCCCACAGCGGGCACTCGGCCAGGCTGCGCTCGCAGCCGCAGCGTTCCTCGCCCCCGGCGAGCTCCCAGTAGACGTGCGTCTCGCCCAGCCCGGCGATGCCGTCGACCCGGTTCAGCAGCGCGGTCAGCAGCGTGCTGCCGCTGCGCGCCATGCCGACCACGAAGAGGATCCTGGTCATCCCGGCAAGCTAACCGGTTCTGAACAGGATGAAGTTCGGGTTGAGCGCCTTGGCCCGGCCGTAGGCGCGCAGCGAGCGCTCGACCCGGCCGCGCTCGGCTTCGATCCGCGCCAGGATCGTCCACGTCCGCCAGTTGGCCTCTTCCTTGCGGGTGGCCTCGGCGGCGGCCGTGGCGGCCGGCCTGAGCTTCCCCTGCTGCTCGAGCACGAGCGCTTCCTGCAGCAGCGGCGCCGCTGCGTAGGGCTGGGCGCCGGCGGCGTCCTTGGCCTGCTGGAGCGCCGCCACGAGGTCGCCGTTCGCCGCGTCGACCTGGCTCTGGCGCAGGTGGGTCGCCCCGCGCAGCGGGAACCAGATCGCGATCAGGGCCGCGACCGCGACCGCGGCGACTCCGGCGCGCTGCAGCCGGTTGCGGTTCTGGCGCCTGGTCCGCCGCCGCCGCTGCGTCGGTTCGGGCAGCGAGTAGCCGCTGATCGCGACCGCCGCCAGCAGCAGGAAGGCGACCGCCAGCGCCGCCAGCTGCCAGACCCAGTCCAGCGCCGCGGCCATCGCGAACCCGGCCGCGCCGGCGGTGGCCGCGGCGAGCACCAGGCGCTCCTCCGGCGGAGCCCGCAGCGAGCGCACCGTGCCGGCGCCGAGCACGAGCCCGACGAAGGCCGAGATCAGGACGAGCCCGAGGACCCCCAGCTCGGCGAAGGCCTCCAGGTAGAGCGAGTGGGCGGTGCGGACGAAGCCCTTGTAGGAGCCGTGCTGCGCCCACCAGAACTCGAAGGTCCCCGGCCCGGTCCCCTGCCAGGGCTCGGCTTCGCCCGCGTCCACCGCCGACTGCCAGAACTGGTAGCGGCCGCTGCTGGTCGAGTCGAGGATCGAGGCGGGGGAGCTGGGTGCCGCCCGCGCCCCCTCACCGTGGCTCTTGAAGACCTCCCAGCGGTCCGAGGCCTCGCCGGGCAGCCCGGCGGCGAGCGCGACCGGCAGCGCGACGACGATCACCGCCGCGGTCGCGACCAGCGCCTCGGCGCGGCTCGGCCGCATCCAGCGGGGCCGCCGCAGGTTGCGCGCCGCGAGCCCGATCCCGACCTGCGCCGCGCCGACCGCTGCGCAGATCCCCAGCGCGATCCACATCATCTCGTCCCCCTGCGCTTCGGCGGCCGGGGTCGGCAGGCCGCGGGCCAGCGCCTCGCGGCTGTCGACGGCGAGGGCGAGGAGCGCCCCGCCGCCGGCCCCGGCGGCGAGCGTGAGCAGCTTCGGCACGCGGTCGGGGGCGAGGAGGAGGAAGGCGGCCATCGCCACGACGGCGACGATCGCGCCCGTCCCCGAGGTGGCCAGGTAGAGCGCCAGGCCGGCAAGCGGGATCGCCGCCGCGGCCAGCGCCTGCGCGGCGATCGTGCGCGCCGAGGCGGTCGCCGCGAGCAGCAGCGGCAGCGTCATCCCGGCCATCGCCCCGATCGCGCTCGAGTAGCCCAGCGGGTAGGAGAGGCGGCGCTCGATCTCGATCCCCGGCAGCACTTTGCCCAGCTCGTTGAGCGGGAACCAGGCCATCTGCAGGCGGGAGAGGACGCCGAGCGCCGCGATCAGGCCGAGGCCGAAGGTGACCCCGTGCACGACCTGCCGCGCCCCCGCCCGCCGCCGCGTCGCCAGGCAGATCCCCAGCACGAGGACGCCGAAGTAGGTGGCGACCCGGGCGAGCTCGTCGGCGGTCCGCTCGGCGCTCTGCGTCCAGCCCAGCGAGATCGCGGTCCACACGCCGAAGCCGGCGAGCAGGCCGAGCACGGCGAGCCCGGCGCGCGTCCGCCCCGGCACCGGCAGCGCCTCCACCGCGACCCCGAGCAGCACCAGCCACCAGACCGCGACCCCGACCTGGTCGCGCGGAATCGGGTCGTAGCCGCCGTTTTCCAGCGCCAGGTAGACGACGAGGAAGGCGGCCAGCAGCCAGGTCGCGGCCCCGCCCCAGTCGAACGAGGACCGGGCCGGACGGCGACCGGCCGGTGCAGCCCTCTCCTTTACGTGCTCCGGTGTTTCCAGCGCCAAGGGCTGCGAAAGCTACGACACTCAGCCGCTGGACCGACCCCCCGGTTAAACGTGATGCCTTTTATGCTGACAACGGACATATGGATCTGCACATTTCCCATCGGCTCGAGGTAGGCGAGCGCGAGTACCTTGAAGGCCACTGGGAGCTGCTTGCCGCGCTTCGGCAGGCGCTTCGCTTTCGAGCTGGCCACGCGCCTAGGGCCGGTCGCCGGTCGCCGGATCGACGTCGCGCGACTGGAGCGGGTCGATGCCAAGGCCCCGCTGCTCCTTGAGCGGATCCTCGACGAGGGCCGGGTCCTGATCGACCGCGACGGCCTCTGGTCGCAGCTGCGCGATCGCCGTCGCGCGATCCACGCCCGCGCCATGCGCGCCCACTCCCGGCAGATGGCCGGTGCACGTCAAGCGATCGCGGAGCTGAGCGGATGAGCAGGGTCTCGAACAGCAAGGCCCAGACTTGGCTCTCCCACCACGGCATCGAGTTCTGATGCCGCATAAATTGCCCACCCACCGGTCACAATATGACCACTGAGTGGGCGATCTATGCATACGACAACGGTGAAGGTATACGAAGTCCCGCGGTAAAAGTATAGAAACTCCGGTCGGAGGAGTATATTTTGCCGGGTGGCCCCTTCCGACCCTCTCACCTACAGAACCCGTCTCGTCGATCCCTATCTCGACGAGCTGCTCGAACAGCTCTCGGCTCTCCTGGTTATCGGGCCGCGAGCGACCGGGAAGACGACGACGATGGCCAGGCGGGCCGAGACTCGGGTTCAGCTCGACGTCGAGGCCGAGGCCTCCGCGTTTCGCGCCGATCCGGCCGCCGCGCTTCGCGGGCGACGCGAACCAGTCCTCCTCGACGAGTGGCAGGATGTGCCCGGGATCCTCACGGCGGTTCGCAGGGCGGTGGACGCCGACCCGCGACCGAACCGCTTCTATGTAACCGGCTCGGTCCACGCGGAGATCGAAAATCGAGTTTGGCCGGGTACCGGCCGGCTTGTCCGCCTGGCCATCTACCCGATGAGCATCCGGGAGCAGCTCGGCTTGGTCGGCGGCTCAACCCTGTTCGACAAGATTGCGGCCGGGGAGGGCCTCAACGCCCCCGCGGACCCCCCCGACCTGCGCGGCTACGTGAGCCTGGCGATGCGAAGCGGCTTTCCGACCGCCGCTCTCGAACTGGAAGGTCAGGCGCGAGCAGCCTGGCTCGACAGCTACATCGACGATCTCCTCACCCACGACATCGAGAAGCTCGAACAGCCAGGAGGTCGACGCCGCGACCCCGAGCGCCTGCAGAGCTACCTGGAGGCGTACGCCCTCAACTCAGCCGGGGTGAGCGAGAGCAAAACGATCTACGAGGCCGCTGGGATCAACAAGATCACCGCGATGTCCTATGAGAGCCTGCTGACCGACCTCCTCGTCGTCGAGAGGGTGCCTGCCTGGACCTCGAACCGACTCAAGCGGCTCGTGCGGCAGCCGAAGCGCTACATGGTCGACGCGGCCCTGATGGCCGCAGCCCTGCGCTTGGATGAGCAGGGCGTGATGGGCGATGGCGACATCCTCGGGCGCATCCTCGACACCTTCGTGGCGAGCCAGCTGCGACCGGAAGTCACGGTCTCGCGCACTCGTCCCCGGCTGCATCACCTGCGAACCGAGCGAGGGCGCCACGAGGTCGATCTCCTGGCCGAGCTTGGCGGCAAACGCGTGATCGGAATCGAGGTCAAGGCAACTGCCGCCCCGGGAGCGGCAGACGCTAGGCACCTGACCTGGCTCCGCGACCAGCTCGGGGACCGCTTCCTCGCTGGCATCGTCTTCCATGCGGGCCCGGACCTTTTTGAGCTTGGCCACAAGATCCAGGCAGCGCCTATCGCGTCGCTTTGGTCATGAGTGCCGAGCCACGGCATCGACCCCTGACGCGGCGGGTTATCAGGGCATAATGCGACACGGCATGCGGAAAGCCACCACCCTCGCCCTCCTGCTTGTGCTCGCCATGCCGCTGCCCGCGGGGGCCGCGGTCCGGGTCGTGGCGCCGCCGGGGAACTCCGAGGCCGACCAGTACTACCAGACGCTGCCCGGCGCGACCGGCCCGCGGGCGCCCGATTCGGCCAAGGAGACGCGCGACGCGGTGCGCGACGGGGTGCTCAGCGAGGCCACCGAAGGCGCCCTGCGCGAGCGCGGCCCGGAGGGCCTGGCGGTCGCGACCGTGGTCGCCAAAACGGCTCCCTCCTCCGGGGTGCTCGGCGCCCGCGCGGAGCGGGGTGGCTCGTCGCCGGCCCCACCCGCCTCGGCGGTGCGCGTGCCCGACGACCAGGGCCTCGGTGCCCTCTTCCCGCTCGTGCTCGTGCTCACGGCCGCGGGTGCGATCGCCTTCGCCGCCGCCAGGCGGCGCGGCCTCGTGACCCGGTGAAGCGGCTCGCCGCCGCCCTCGCCCTGGTGGCGCTGGCGCTCGCCGTCCAGGCGCCCGCCGCCGCCGCGGCGGCGCCCCGCGGCCTCGAGCTCGGCCTCGCCGACACGACCTTCAACGGCGCCGACGCAGCGCTGCGCGACGAGTGGATGACCCGGGCGCAGGAGGCGCGGGCCGACCTGGTCCTGATCGGCGTCGCCTGGTCGAGCATCGCGCCCAAGGCTCCTCCCGCCGGCTTCGACCCCGCCGACCCCGCCGACCCCGCCTATGACTGGGAGGCCCTCGACGGCACCGTCCGCGCCGCCACAGCCCGCGGCCTGCAGCCGGTGCTCAGCGTCAACTTCGCCCCCCGCTGGGCGGAGGGCCCGGGCCGCCCGAGCACCGCCGTGGCGCCGCCCGGCACCTGGCTGCCCCAGCCGGCCGAGCTGGGCAGCTTCTCCCGCGCGCTCGCCGCCCGCTACGCGGGCGCCTTCGCCGACCCCGCCGATCCGGGCGCCGGCCCGCTCCCCCGCGTCCGCTACTTCCAGGTCTGGGCCGAGCAGAACCTCTCGGTCCACCTCAACCCGCTCTGGGAAGGTGGCAGGTTGGTCGCCCCCCAGCACTACCGGGCGATGCTCAACGCCGCCTACGCCGCGATCCACGCCGCCAACCCCGCCGCCGCCGTCATCGTCGGCGGCCTGGCGCCCTACGGGGACGCGGAGGTGGGGGGGAGCCGCGTCCCGCCGGTCTGGTTCTGGCGCGCCCTGCTCTGCCTGCGCGGCCCGCAACTGCGCCCGCTCGCCTGCCCCGAACCGGCCCGCTTCGACGTCGCCGCCCACAACCCGATCAACGTCTGGGCGCCCAGCCGCGGCGCCGTCAGCCCGCTCGACGTCTCGACCCCCGACCTCGGCCGCCTCACCTCGATCGTGCGCCGGGGGGTCGCGACCGGGCGCCTGCTGCCGGCCGGGCCCAAGCCCCTCTGGGCGACCGAGATCTGGATCGACTCCAACCCGCCCGACCCCGAAGGCGTGCCGCTGCGCCGCCACGCCCGCTTCCTCTCCGAATCGCTCTACGAACTGTGGCGCCAGGGCGCCGCCGCGGTCGTCTGGTGGTTCCTGCGCGACCGGCCTCCGGGCGCGGCCGGGTTCGGCGCGACCCAGCAGAGCGGCCTCTTCTTCCACGAGGGCGGGGCGAAGCCGGCCCAGCGCGCCTTCGGCTTCCCCTTCGTCGCCCGCCGCGGCCCCGGCGAGGCGATCCTCTGGGGCAAGGCGCCCGCAGCGGGCCGGCTCGTGCTCGAGCGGCGCAGCCCGCGCGGCTGGGCGCCGCTCGCCCGGGTCACGGCCGGGCCGCGCCGGGTCTTTCTCCTCCGCGTCGACGCCCCCGAGGGCGCCTTCCGGGTGCGGGCCAGGCAGGGCCAGATCGCCAGCCTGCCTGCTAGGGTTGCAGCGGGAAAGGGAGGTCCGTAGCAATGAGGAACAGACTGCTTCTTCTGCTCGCAGGGGCGCTTGCCGTAATCGCGCTTGCGCTGCCGGCCGCCTCCTCCGCCGCCGGATGCCCCAAAGGGCAGACTGGCACGCCGCCCTACTGCGCCCCGGTTCCGTCGAACAAGTTCAACCTGGGCAAGGTCAAGCACCCCTCGACCGGGGTCGTCACGATCAGGGTCAGGGTCTCCAGCGGCGGCACCTTCACCGCCACCGCCGACCTGATGAAAACGGCCAAAGCGACGGGCAAATCCGCCGGCAGCTTCACGCTCAAACTCGAGCTCAACGCCAAAGGCATGGCCGAGCTCAAAAAATCCAAAGGCCGGCAGCTGCGGATCAAGGTCAAATTCACCTTCTCGCCCACCGGCGGCGAACCCCGCACGAAGCGAAAGAAGATCATCTTCCGCGTCGTCAAGTCCTAGCCTCCTCCCGGCTTCGCCCCGCTCTTCCCCTGCATTCCTCTCATGACAGGAATGGCTTCGGCATGCCGAGCCGGGGAACTTCTGCGGCATAAGTGAGAAACCCGAGCTTGCAATTTCGGTACGACACGGTATTCTGCCTCCGTCGTGCCCTCACTGGGCACTACGGGAGAACCCACAGGGAAAACCGAGTCGCCGAGGCCGCTGGGAGCGGCCGGCAGGGGCTCAGGGACAAGGAGAGAGCAAGTGAGAGGCACCACGAAGGCACCGGCCGCGAAGGCCAGGCCGAAACCGATGATTCTCAAACGGCTGCGCAGGCGGATCGGCATCCCCGTGACCCTGATGGCGGTTGCGGCACTGGCCTTGGCCCTGCCCGCGGGCGCCTCGGCGGATCCCCTCGGCGAAAACGCCGAGTACTCCGCACCGGAAGCCCCGACCTTCCCGATGACGCTCGCGGAAGGCTCCGACGGCAACATGTGGTTCACCGATCCGGGGTTCCCGTTTGCAAACCTCCAGATCGGCAAAGTCACGCCCGCGGGTGTGGTCACCAAGTACACCCCGGAAAGCCCGAGTCTCAGCGGCTACCCGTGGGGGATCGCCGACGGGCCAGACGGCGACGTCTGGTTCACCGAGCCCGGCGCCAAAAAAGTCGGCCACGTCGATCCCTCCGAACCGACGACCAGTCTCGTAGAGGTCGAAGTGCCGGGCATGCCGGCGGAAACGGAATACAAGAGCCTGATCACGGCGGGTTCCGACGGCAACCTTTGGGTTTCTCTGGGTTCCGGGGGCATCGCCCGCATCAAACCCGGTGGCGAAGTCACCGAATACCCCACAAGCACGGAAGGCTTCAATGCAGGAGCCGACGTGTGCTCGATCACCGCCGGCCCCGACGGCAACGTCTGGTTCGGCGACTGCGGCACGACGAAGGCCGTGGGCAAGATCACCCCCGGCGGCGCCGTCACCGAGTACGAAGTCGCAGGCGTAGCGTTCAGACAGCCGGAATCGATTGTCGCCGGCTCCGACGGCAGGCTCTGGTTTCCCGCCGACAAAGCCGAAGACGAACGGCTCGGCGCAATCACCACCACCGGTACGGTGACCTACTACAAAACCCCCACCACTCCTCCGTCATTCAGTTTGAGCTCGATCACCGCCGGACCCGACGGGAACCTCTGGGCCACCGAATCGACCGGGGCAAATGAGGGCCAGACCGTCACGATCACTGCCAGCAGCGGTACCTACACGCTCGAATTCGAAGGTCAGAAAACCGGCTGGACGGGCACGGGCAATACGACAAACGAAGGCACTGCAACTGCGAAAAAAACGATCACCGGCGTTACCACTGAAACCGGCAAAATCGCCAAAGGCGAGCTGATCAGCGGAGCCGGCATCCCGGCAGGCTCCACGGTGTCCAGTTGCACGCCCTCCAATTGCGAATCGCCAACCAGCATCGTGATGACCAAAGAAGCCACCGCTAAAGCCACTGGAGTGAGCCTCTCCGCGGATCTTACGACCACCGGAGGCACGGGGGCATCTACGGCCGCCAATGTCGACGAAGCTCTGGGGAAGCTTTCCACTATCGGCGGTGCCGGCAATGTCGCCGTGGGCGCCGGCGGTGCTAACCGATCGGTTTCGTTTACAGGCAAATTTGAAAGGGTTGACGTACCCCTGATGACCTGTGACGGAACCAACCTCACGGGTGGCACCTGCTCGGTGGAAACGACCACCGATGCGCGTCCTCACAGGCTCTTCCGCATCAAACCTGCCACGGGCGCGATGAAAGAATTCCCGCTCAAATCCGCCACGGTTCTGCAGTCGTTCTCCAAGGCGAACGCGCTTGCGGCCGGGCCTGGCGGCAACCTCTGGTACACGTCCTACGAAGGGCCCGCGGCGATCGGCAAGTTCGGCGTCGAAACGCCTGTCGAATATCTCCTCACCGTCAAAAAGGAAGGCACGGGCGATGGCACCGTCGTCTCCAACCCGGCCGGGATCGAATGCGACCCGACCTGTGAAGCGGAATTCGAAACGGGCAAACTCGTCACCCTGACCGCTTCGCCTGACGCAGAATCGCTCTTCGTCAGCTGGAAAGGCTGCGACAAACTCGGTGCCAACGGACGCGAATGCAAAGTGACGATGACCGGTGCCAAGACGGTCAGCGCCAAATTCACGACCGCCTACGACGTCTCGGTGTCCCGCAAAGGCACCGGCCTCGGCAAGGTGAGCAGCTCCCCGGGCGGTGTCCTCTGCCTGAGCAACTGCTCGTCGACCTCAGCCAAGTTCAAAGAGCTGACCAACGTCACGCTCAACGCGGCCCCGTCCAAAAACTTCACCTTCGCCGGCTGGTCTGGCGACTGTGAAGGCGTGGGTCCATGCGTGCTCAGCTCGCTGGGTGAAGACAAGGATGTCGAAGCCGAATTCGTCGAAGTCGCCAAACACCTGTTGACGGTGACCAAGAGCGGCGGCGGCAACGGCACCGTCAAGGCCAAACAGGCCGGCATCAATTGCGGCGCCACCTGCTCCTCGCAGGCAGCGGCCTATTACCAGGGTGTCGAAGTCGAACTCACCGTCACTCCGGGTAAAGGCTCCTCCTTCGGCGGATGGAGCACCGGCGCCGGGACATGCACGGGCACTACCAACCCCTGCAAAGTCACGATGAGCTCGGCCCAAGCGGTCGAGGCCGAATTCAAATAGGAGTACGGAAGCCAACTGGCAAGTAGAACCTCACGGGGGCCCCACATGGGGCCCCCGTGACACTTAGGGAGGAAGAGGAGATATGAGGGACGGCACCGAAAGCAGGCGAAGCGTTGTGAAGGGAGCACTCGGCCTCTGCGCCTTGGTGCTCTGGATCCTCACCCTCGCCCCCACAGCCCTCGCCGACCCTCCCAGCCACAACCGCGCCCCTGCCCTCGACCTCGAAGGCCTCAACCACGCCTGCGGCGTAGCCACAGACTCCAAAGGCGACCTCTACGCCTCCAGTGCGGGAACGGACGAGATCAAGGTCTTCGACCCCTCCCACGCGCTTCTGACCTCGATCTCCAACGCCAACGATCCCTGCGGCATCGCCGTCGACTCCAAAGGCAAGCTCTACGTCTCCGAGCAGGCCACCGGCAACGTCGTCCGCTACACCCCCAATGCCTATCCCTTCGAAGGCACCCCCACCTACGGCTCCGCCGAACCGATCGACTCCTCCGGGCAGGCCAAAGGCATCGCCGTCGACCGCACCGACGACCGCCTCTACGTCGCCAAGGGGACCAAAGTCGCGATCTACAAATCAGACACCAGCTTCGAAGCCAACGTCGCCGAAGACCCCTCCGCCGACTACACCGGCGTCTCCGCCTACACCTACATCTACACCGGCGGCGTCCCCACCAACCTCAAACGCCACTACTACCTAACCGTCGCCGACGCCGCCACCGACCAGCTCAAGCTCTTCGCCGCCCGGGAAGGCACCTCGCTGAAACTGCGCCGCACGATCTCCGGCGTCGATCACGACGAAAACCCCGAAACCCCGAACCAGAGCTTCGGCTTCGGCCCCGCGGGCGCCCACCTGGCCGCCGACCCCGGCAACGAAAGCCGCACGACCCGCGCCTGCGCTCAGGTCCAGATCGAAGCCAAAGACCAGGCCTGCACCCAGGGCCACTTCTTCGTCTATGACGACGCCAACGACGCCGTTGACGAGTTCGACGCCACCGGCGAATTCGTCGACCAGATAACCAACGCCGCCTTCGCCGACGCCGAGCCGACCGCTCTCGCGGTCGAGCGCTCGGGCGCCGCGGGCGACGGCACCCTCTACGTCTCCGCCGGCAAAGAAGCGGGCGCCAAGCTGCTGGCCTTTGAGCCGCTGATGATGCCGGCTCGCGACCCGCTGCCGGCGCTCTCCCGGGCGCTGACCAAAGCCCGCGGGGTCGCCACCGACTGCGAAGGCTACGTCTACGTCGCCGCCGAATCGCTGATCCGCGTCTATAGCCCTAATGGCAGCGAACTGACCAGCTTCGTCGACGCCGAAGAACCCCGCGACCTCGCCGCCGACTGCGAGGGCAACGTCTACGTCATGGACAACGCCGGCGGAGAACCGGTCCTCACCTACTACTCCCCCTCCGCATACCCGCCGACCGGCGCCACCGCCTACACCCGCCACGAACCGGTGCTGATGCCCGGCGAATTCGAATCCAGCGGCCTGCAGTCGGTGGCGGTCAACCCCGCCAACGGGCACGTCTTCGTCGTGCGCAGCGGCAACGTCACCCCGATCATCGCCGAGTTCGACTCGGCTGCCGAAGGCTCCGGGGTGATTGGGGAATGCGGAACCGGCTTCGGCCTCCCCAGTGGCAGGTTCGACATCGACGTCTACGGCGCCACCGGCGAGGTCTACGTCACGGCAAACGGCCAGAACCTCGCCACGCTTCGCTGCGGCGCCGAACCGGAGCTGCTGGTCAAACAGATCAAAGGCGGCGGCTGCCCCAATGGGGAATTCGGCTCAAACCCGACGATCGCCCTCGACCAGTCCAACGGGCACATCGTCGAGTTCGAACCCGGCCAGCCCGGCGACGGGGCCCGCGAGTACGACTCCTCGGGTGCCTGCGTGGCCGAGTTCGGCACCTTCTCCTCCAACGCCGGCGGCTACAGAGTCGCGGTCGACAACAGCTGCGCCCTGCACGACCCGCCGCTGAGCGAAGCCACGACGCCGAAATGCGCCGATGCCTACCCCTCCAACGGCAACGTCTACGTCGCCTCCGACGGCACTGAAAACGCAGTGCAGCCCTATGACGTGACGGCGTTTGGGCCGTTGGAGTATCCCGAAGGCGAAGATGAACCCGAACCCGAAGAATTCGAGCTCAAAGTCGAAAAGACCGGCACCGGGACCGGCAAAGTCACCAGCTCCCCGCCCGGCGTCGACTGTGGCGCTGACTGCAACGAACTCTACGAAGAAGGCACCGAAGTCACCCTGTCCGCTACCGCCGACGAAGGCTCGACCTTCACCGGCTGGTCGGGAGCTGGCTGTTCGGGAATCGGCGCCTGCGAAGTGACGATGAGCGAAGCAAAGACAGTGACCGCAGGCTTCGAAAAAGACGAAGAAGGCATCCCGCTGAGCGTCGAAACTGAAGGCACAGGCTCGGGTGTCGTGACCTCCGACAAAGGCACGATCAGCTGCGACCCCTTCTGCTCAGACGAATATGAAGAAGGCACCGTGGTCGTGCTGACTGCCAGCCCTGCCTCCGGCTCGGTCTTCGTCAGCTGGAAGTACTGCGACAAAGGCGGTGTCAACGGCCGCCAGTGCACGATGACCGTCGACAAAGCAAAGACGGTCAAAGCCACCTTCACGACCACCTATGACCTGGAGGTCTCCAGGTCGGGATCTGGTCTGGGCAAGGTGCAGAGCTCCCCCGGCGGGGTCCTCTGCCTCGCCAACTGCTCGGAGACCACGGCCTCCTTCAAAGAGGGCGTCAAAGTCGTTGTCAAACAGACCCCCGCCAAGCACTTCCACTTCGTCGAATGGCTCGGCGACTGCACCGGCGCGGGCGCCTGCGAACCGATCATGGGCGAAGACCACCAGGTCGAAGCCAAATTTGCCGAAGATGCCAAACACCTGCTGACCCTGACCAAGTCAGGCGGCGGGCAGGGCACCGTGAAGAGCTCGGTGGCCGGGATCAACTGCGGCGCGACCTGCTCTGAGCAGGCATCGGCCTACTATCAGGGCGAAGTCGTCGAACTGACTGTCACCCCCGGCAAAGGCTCGTCCTTCGGCGGCTGGTCGGGAGCCGGCTGCGCGGGCACCGGCGCCTGCACGGTGACGATGAGCGAAGCCAGGGAAGTGACGGCGGACTTCAAATAGGTCTTTTGTGGCCCCCTCCAGCGCCGGCTGCAAGGCAGCAGCCGGCGCTGGAGCTTCCGATTGCTCTTACTGCAGGATGTACGCGTGTTCCCCCAGTTCGTATAACGCATCCCATTTCACATATTCGGGGCAATGCCCTTCGCCCTCAAACAGTCCCAGTTCGACTTTGCTCGCGGTGAGCATGCCGTGGCCCGTGCCTTCTTTGTGTAATGCCCCTTCAACGGGCAGGCTCACGTCGTCTCCGTAGACGCAGTCAAGCTCGAATAACCCAAGGACAGTGCACTCGATCCCGACTTCGAGACCTAAGGTCGTCGCCGTGCCTAAGTTTAAGGCCGTCTGCTCCAGGTCGAGCGTCGGCAGCGATTCGCTCGTCACCGTGCAGTTCTCTGCCGCCCCCTGGGTATGGCAATCTTTCCAGATCAGTTCGGTGAGGTCGATTTTCTGCGGCTCCGCTGGTCCTAAGACTTTCGCTGTGGCTAACGACGATTCGCATTCGATATTGGCGACCGTGTTGTAAAGCACCGATGGTTTGGTCGTCGCCATATGGAGGCTTTTGACCCGGTCTTTTTCAAGACATTTTTCGCTGTTGTGGGTTTTGCAGAGAACGGTTACCGGGTCGGGGTCTTCGCCCGATACATAGGTGGGTTCTAACGTCTCCAGTAACCCATCGAGCTCACCTTCTTCGGGGCAG
This sequence comes from uncultured Solirubrobacterales bacterium, assembly GCA_963801245.1. Classification (GTDB taxonomy): domain Bacteria; phylum Actinomycetota; class Thermoleophilia; order Solirubrobacterales; family 70-9; genus VRUE01. The sequence continues at coordinate 392,854 of CAWDEA010000002.1, read as the reverse complement.
AGGAATTCGCCGCCTAATTCGGTGATAGCGGTTTCTTCAGCAGTGAGGTGTTGGGCGCCGACCGAGAATAAGAGACCTGTCGCGTCGTACAGGCAATTGAGACCGAGACCGCACCCCGTGAGACGCGTTGAGCCGTTCAGCGCTTCCAGCGAGCCTTCGTCTAACCCGAGCTTTAACAGCGTGTTGTCGGGCTTTTCTTCAACGGTCACCGTGCAATTGCTGTGAGTAGAGGTGGTGCCGCAGCCCGTGAACGACAGGGCCGTCGCGTCGAGCTGCTGGGGATTCCCTGAGGCGCCAACGTCTTCGCCTGAGCTTTCGACTAAGACGCCTAAGCATAAGACGGTGGTCAGGGAACTTAACAGTTTGCCCACCGTGCCCGAGGCGAGTGTCATGTGAACCGAAGTTGTGGCGTCTCCTTCCGGGCAGATTAATTCCGTATGGCTGTCGCAGAGCTGCGTACTGGTTTCTGCCGACGCGGATGCCCCTCCGGCCAGCGCGATTGTGGCCATGGCGATTAGCGCGCCGAGCCCGATCTTTCCGATGGATCTCATGTCTGTTCTCCTTTCCCGGCAGCCTGGCCGAGAGTCGATTTGCCTGCCACCGCTGCGGCGGCAGGGTGACTGCATACCCCGTCTGGAGGTGGCAATCAAGAAGAACTGATCGATGAGAAGTACGCCCATCGCGCATCGTGCGAGAATCCCGGACCTGAACGCGAACGGAAACAGCACCGAGCACCTCGATGTGCTGATCGTCGGGGCCGGCCTTTCGGGCATCGGTGCCGCGCACCATCTCCAGGAGGCCTTTCCCGGCCGCGGCTACGCGCTCTTCGAGGCGCGCGAGGACCTGGGGGGAACCTGGGACCTGTTCCGCTACCCCGGGATCCGCTCGGACTCCGACATGCACACGCTCGGCTACCGCTTCCGGCCGTGGACCCAGGCGAGGACGATCACCTCCGGCGAGTCGATCCTCGAGTACGTGCGCCAGGCGGCGCGGGAGGTCGGGATCGACAAGCGGATCCGCTTCGGCCACCGGGTCGTCCGCGCCGAGTGGTCGAGCGAGGATGCTCGCTGGACCGTCGAGGCCGAACGCGTCGACAGCGGCGAGACCGTGCGCGTCACCTGCGGCTACCTCTGGGTCTGCAGCGGCTACTACCGCTACGACGAAGGCTTCACCCCCGAGTTCGAGGGGTCAGAGCGCTTCCGCGGCGAGATCGTCCACCCGCAGCACTGGCCCGACGATTTCGACTACGCCGGCAAGCGCGTCGTCGTGATCGGCAGCGGCGCCACCGCGGTGACCCTGGTGCCGGCGATGGCCAAGCAGGCAGCCCACGTGACGATGCTGCAGCGCTCGCCCACCTACATCGCCTCGCTGCCGGCCGAAGACCCCGTTGCCGGCGCCCTGCGGCGGTTCCTGCCCGACAGGGCCGTCTACGCGATCGTGCGCTGGAAGAACGTCCTCCTGCAGACCTTCTTCTACCAGCTCAGCCGCCGCCGCCCGCAGGCGGTGAAGCGGTTCGTCCGCAAGGGGGTTGAAGCCGCATTGCCGGACGGCTACGACGTCGACAAGCACTTCACCCCCCGCTACGACCCCTGGGACCAGCGCATGTGCCTGGTGCCCAACGGCGACCTCTTCAAGGCGATCCGCGACGGCAGCGCCTCGGTCGTCACCGACACGATCGAGGCCTTCACCGAGGACGGGATCGCGCTGCACTCCGGCGAGGAGCTCGAGGCCGACACGATCGTCACCGCCACCGGCCTCAACCTGCTCTTCCTCGGCGGCATGGAGCTGGTCGTCGACGGCGAGGCGGTCGAGCTACCGGAGACGATGACCTACAAGGGCATGATGCTCAGCGGCGTCCCCAACTGCGCCTTCACCGTCGGCTACACCAACGCCTCCTGGACCCTGAAGGCCGACCTCACCTCCGAATACGTCTGCCGCCTGCTCGCCCACATGGACGCGCACGGCTACGCCAAGAGCGTCCCCGAGATCACCGACCCGACCGTGACCGAGGCCCCGCTGCTCGACTTCACCTCGGGCTACGTCCTGCGCTCGCTCGACCAGTTCCCCAAGCAGGGCTCGAAGGAGCCCTGGAAGCTGCGCCAGAACTACGTCTTCGACCTGCGCTCGATTCGCCGCGGCGAGCTCGAGGACGGCGCGATGCAGTTCTCGAGGCCATGACCGACTACTCCGACCTGCGCGCCCTCTTCATCAACTGCACGCTGAAGCGCAGCCCGGAGGTGTCCAACACCCAGGGCCTGATGGACGTCTCGATGGAGATCATGCGGAGCAACGGGGTGGCGGTCGAGTCCTTCCGGGCGATCGACCACGAGATCGCCACCGGCGTCTGGCCCGACATGACCGTGCACGGCTGGGAGAGCGACGCCTGGCCCGAGATCTTCAGGCACGTGCTGGCCGCCGACATCCTCGTCCTCGGCATGCCGATCTGGCTGGGCGAGAAGTCCTCGGTGGCGACCCGGGTGATCGAGCGGCTCTACGGCAACTCGCACGTGCTCAACGACGCCGGCCAGTACGCCTACTACGGCCGCGTCGGCGGCTGCCTCGTGACCGGCAACGAGGACGGGGTCAAGCACTGCGCGATGAACGTCCTCTACTCGCTGCAGCACCTCGGCTACACGATCCCCCCGCAGGCCGACGCCGGCTGGATCGGCGAGGCGGGTCCCGGCCCCTCCTACCTCGACAAGGGCTCGGGCGGCCCCGAGAACGACTTCACCAACCGCAACACCACCTTCGCCGCCTGGAACCTCATGCACCTGGCGCGAATGCTCAAGGACGCCGGCGGCATCCCCGCCCACGGCAACCAGCGCGCCATGTGGGACGCCGGCTGCCGCTTCGACTTCCCGAATCCCGACTACCGCTGAGCTTGCTTCCGCCGCGGCGGCTGGTTGGGTTCCTCGTGTGGAGCGTCCCATGTCAAGACGAGGTCCCGCGCAGCTACCGGATGCGATCTACAGGGATGCGACCAGGGCGGCCGGTGAGCAGATCTTTGGGCTGCTCCTAGCCGAGGAGTCCTGGATCCATAGGAGAGTCGAGACCATTCACATGCTCAGCACCCAGGTGTTGCGGCGTTATGTCTCGGTTGATTTCACCGTTCCTCAAGGTGCCAGGGGCAACCTGGAGATTGGCGGCTCGGGGCAGAGCTTCGTGCCACTTGCGGCACTGGCGAAGCGGCCACTCCGCAACTTCGACCTAAGAGACGAGAGCGGTGCATCGGTTCCTGTTCTTGGCAGCGATCACAACGGTCCACTGGCTCATAGCTCCTTGCTCGGCGTGGTGCGCCGCCCGCTTGATGGGATTGGGCAGGATGAGCCAACCGAGCAGCTAAGCGCGGATCTGAAATGGGTTGCCCTTGGCGATCCGCAGGAGGCCGATCAGGCCATTTCGCGCATTGTCCAGGCGGCGAAGACCGGGAGTCGGGAGTGCCAGGCGGTCCTCGATGACGATGCGGCCGTGTTCTTGCTCGCCGATCTAGCGGACAACTATCTCTTGGTGGCGCTCTGCGACGACGTAAGCAAGCGAAGAATCCTGAAGTTTTCCTACGAGGAAACGTTTGCGACTGCCACGCCGGGCTTTATCGAACGCCTGGGTTGGCGTCCGCTGCTCGTGGGCCTCGACGCGCCAGGGGCCTCACGCGGCGCCAGCTACCACGCCGAGGTCGTTATCCCGGAAGAGCTGCGGTTCAACGTGTGCTTCCTCTACGACGAGGAGACCGGAGAGACATTTGCTTCGGATGAAGACGCCGACCGAGCCGCGCTGCATGCTGCACGAGTCCCACTGGGCTCAAGAACCGCGTTGTTGTTTGGATTGCAGGCAGAGCGGACGAGCTTTCCGATCGTTGGCTGCATTGTGGCCTGGATCACGGGGTTGTTGCTCCTGACGGGTGCCATAGCCGGGGACTTGGATCCACGCCGAGCGGATTCGGCTGTCGCTGTCTTGCTCGCCGCATCGGCAGTGTTCGCTGGCGCCATCGCGCGATCGGGCGAGCATCGGATCGTGCAGGTGCTCTTTGCGGGGCCGCGTCTGCTGCTGGCCCTTACGGCGCTGAGCGCTCTCGTCGCTGGCGGATCCCTTGCATACGGGTTGCCGTCGAAGGCGATCTGTACCATCTGGTGGATAGCGGCCGCAGCCTCTCTTGCAGCTGCGGTGATGCTGACGATAACCGCTGTGGTTGCTCGTCCGATCGCACCCCGAGAACGCTAATGACGCTCAAGAAGCTAAAGCAGGTTTCCAAGGCCACCGGAAGGGTTCCGGCGAGCGATCTTCCCCGGGTTGGCATTCGGGGTCGATCGGCCGAGGGATTCGTTGGGCGTCCTGGGGGGCTCCGACCGCAGCCCCCCAAGTTCGACGAGCGGGACTTGCAGCGGTCAATTTCGGGATCCTGAGAATCGGGTTCATTCTCGCGCTTGGCTTTCGAGCCGCTCCGCCAGCCGGCTCATGCCGCGCTCGCGCGCCGCAGCGGCGGCGCGCGTCCAGTCGGTCTCGCGGTCCGGCGGCGGCTCGACCCCGGCGTCGCGCAGGGTCGCGATGTCCTTGAAGGCGCGCAGGTCCTCGGCGGCCTCCAGCAACGCCCCGCGCAGCGCCGGGCGGCGCTCGCGGATCGCGTTCTCGAGCACCGCCTCCAGCGAGCCGTGGCGGCGCAGCAGCTCGGCCGCGGTCTTCGGCCCGACCCCCTTGGCGCCGGGCAGCCCGTCGGAGGGGTCGCCGCGCAGGGCGATGAAGTCCGGCACCAGCTCCGGCCCGATCCCGTAGCGCCGCTCGACCTCCTCCGACGTCACCTCCTCGGATCCTTTGGTCCCCGTCTTCACGTAGAGCACCGTCACCCGGTCGCTCGCGCACTGGTACATGTCGCGGTCCCCCGTCAGCAGCAGCGCCCGGCCGCCCGCCTCCGCCTCACGGCGAGCGTAGGTGCCGAGCAGGTCGTCGGCCTCGAGATCCTCGCTCGTCGCCACCGTCCAGCCGAACGCCGCGAAGAAGTCGTGGGCGGCGGCGAACTGCGGCGCCAGGTCGTCGGGCATCGCCGCCTCCCGCTCGGCGTGGTAGGCGGGGTACAGCTCGGTCCGGTAGGACGCCGCGTCGGGCCCGAAGCAGAGCACCACCGCCCGCGGACCCCGCAGCTCCACCTCGCGCAGGACGAGGTTCGCGGTCCCCAGCAGCGCGTTTACCGGCCTCCCGTCCGCCCCCACGATCGAGTCCGGCAACGCGTAGAACGCCCGAAATAGCATCGAAGGCGTGTCGACGACAAGCAGCGGCTTGGTCATGTGTGGCCGAGTCTGCCACTCCAATACCGTTAGCGCCGCCATGGCCGACAGCGCCCTTCACATCGAGGACCTCTTCAAGCGCTACCCGACCGGGGTGGAGGCGCTGCGCGGGGTCTCGCTCGACATCGCGCCGGGGGAGATGTTTGGGCTACTCGGGCCCAACGGGGCGGGCAAGTCGACTCTGATCCACTGCACGACCGGGCTGGCGCAGCCGACCGGCGGCGCGATCCGCGTCCTCGGCCACGACGCGATCGAGGACTACGGCGCCGCCCGCCAGGCGGTCGGGCTGGCGCCGCAGGAGCCCAACCTCGACTGGTTCCTCACGGTCGAGGAGACGCTCGACTACCACGCCGGTTACTTCGGCATGCCCAAGCGCGAGCGGCGCGAGCGCACCAAGGAGCTGCTCGAGACCTTCTCGCTGACCGAGAAGAGCGACGAACGCACCCGCACCCTCTCCGGCGGGATGAAACGGCGGCTGATCCTGGCCCGGGCGATGATGCACCGGCCGCGCCTGCTGATCCTCGACGAGCCCACCGCCGGCGTCGACGTCGAGCTGCGGCTCGAGCTCTGGCACTACGTCCAGCGGATAAACCAGGAGGGGACGACGATCCTGCTCACCACGCACTACATCGAGGAGGCCGAACAGCTCTGCGACCGCATCGCCTTCATCAACGAGGGCAGGATCGTCGGCGAGGGGACGAGCGACGAGCTGGCCGCCCGCTACGGCGTCGACAGCCTCGAGGACGCCTACCTCGCCCTGGTCGGCCGCAAGGAGCTCTCCCGCTCCCACATCGAGGTGAGCGCATCGTGAGCGCCGCCCAGATCCGCTTCGCGACCCTCTGGCGCCGCGAGGTCAACCGCTTCATGAAGATCAAGAAGCAGACGCTCGGCGCGCCGCTGCTGGAAACCTTCCTCTACATCACCGTCTTCGGTGCCGCCCTCGGCTCGCGGATAAAGCAGCTGCACGGGATCGACTATGTCGTCTTCGTCATCCCCGGCCTGATCATGATGGCCTTCTCGATCAACGCCTTCGCCAACAACTCCTCCTCGATCCTCCAGCAGAAGTTCCAGGGCGCGATCCAGGACCAGCTCTCCTCGCCCGCCTCGCCGCTGGAGCTGCTGCTCGCCTTCTCGCTCGGCGGCTTCATGCGCGGGCTCATGGTCGCCCTGCTCACCTTCCTCGCCGCCTCGCTGCTGGTCGACCTGCCGGTCGACCACGTCCTCGTCCTGATTCCCGTCGCTCTTCCTGGTCGGCTTCTTCTTCTCCCAGCTCGGCGTCCTCACCGGGGTGCGCGCCGAGCAGTTCGACGACGTCGCCTTCGTCCAGACCTTCGTCCTCACGCCGCTGATCTTCCTCGGCGGCGTCTTCTACTCGGCGGAGCTGCTCCCCCAGCCCTTCGAGACGATCACCCTCTTCAACCCGGTCTACTACATGATCAACCTGGTCCGCTACGGCTTCGTCGGCTTCACCGAAGTCAGCATCGCCCTCTCGCTCCTCGCCCTCACGGCTGCCACGGCCGCCCTCTTCTTCGTCAACCTGCGCCTCTTCTCGCGCGGCTACCGGCTCCGCGCCTGACCCGCGCGAAACGGCCTCCCGGCGGGCTTGAACGCCCGCGTCTTTGGGTATAGCGTCATACCTCCAATCGGCCGAGCCGCCTGGCGCCCGGCCGCATGCCCAAAGGAGAGCAAGTTGAAGCAGCGTCGACTTCCGATTGCAGTTGTGGCCGGCGTCCTGGCCATCGCCGCGGCGATTCCCGCCCTGGCCAGCGGTGCGTCCGCAGGGGCTCCGCCACCGCCAACACCGTCCTCATGAAGGACGGCAAAGGGGGCCTGCGCTTCGAAGCCCCGAAGACGATCGTGGCCGGCGAAGACCTCACCGTCGTCAACAAGACCGATCCGCACCGGGTCGGCCCGCACACCTTTTCGCTGGTGACCAAGGGCTCGCTGCCGAAGACGCCAAAAGCCCGGCAGCTCTGCTTCACGCCCAAACACATCTGCATGTCGATCGCCAAGTGGCACGGCGTCAAAGGCAACGGCCCGGTCAAGGTGAACCCGGTCGAGACCGGCGTCGCCGGCTGGGACACGCTAGGCAACCTGAACAAGACCGGCGACTCCTGGTTCACCGGCGAATCGAAAGCCGGAACCTCGATCGTCCAGCCGGTCAGCGTCGACACCTCGGCCGGTCCCTCGAGGATCTACTTCCTCTGCGCGGTCCATCCCGAAATGCAGGGGTCGATCAACGTGCTGCCCCCGCCCGCGAGCTAGAGCGCCACGGCTGGACGCTCCTCAGATTCGCCCCGCCTGGGGCGCCGGGCCTTCCTCGGCGCCCTGGGCGGCGGTGCCCTTGCCACGGCCCTGCCGCTCGGCTGGCGGCCCGGGGCGCTGCTGCAGGGCGGCGGTGCCTCGCAGGCCCGCGCCGCTGCGCCCGCACCGTTCCGCACGCCGCTGCCGATCCCGCGGGTGCTCGACGACGCGAGGCTGACGATCCCGATCCGCGAGGCCGAGGTCCAGATCCTCCCCGGCGCGCCGACCAGGATGTGGACCTACGGCGGCACCTTCCCGGGGCCGACGATCAGGCGTCCCGCCGGTCACCGGACGGAGGTCACCTTCCGCCACGAGCTGCCGCGTTCGGCCGGCGAGCTGACCGTGCACCTGCACGGCGGCCACAACCGCACCCAGTTCGACGGCCAGCCCGGCGGGCTGACGCCCTCGCATCCGCGCTCCTTCTACTGCCGGATTCCCAGCGGGCTCTCGCCGCGCAGCTCGGGCAACGACCTGCTGATCGGGCCGGGCGGGAGGCGCACCTACGTCTACGACCTGCTCGAGGACGGCCGCCCCGAGCGCGCCGCCTTCCAGTGGTACCACGACCACCGCCTCGACCGCACCGCGCCGCAACATCTGGCGCGGCCTGGCCGGGATGTGGATCGTCGACGACGAGTTCGACGCCGACCTGCCGCTGCCCAGCGGCGAGCGCGACCTGGCGCTGATGATCGCCGACCGCTCCTTCGACCGCGACAACCAGCTCACCGACCCCTTCACCGGCCTGCGTCCGCCGGACGACGGCGTCAACGGCCACTACGTCCTCGTCAACGGTGCCTACATGCCCCACCACCGGGTGACGGCCCGGCGCTACCGGCTGCGCATCCTCAACGCCTCCCAGTTCCGCCCCTACAACCTCCACCTCTCCAACGGCGCGCCGCTGCCTCCAGATCGGCACCGACAGCGGCCTGATGCCGCGGCCGGTGCGGCGGCGGCGAGGTCCTGATCGGCCCCGGCGAGCGGGTCGAGCTGGTCGTCGACTTCGCCGCCGCGAGCGGGGAGAGGGTCGAGCTGCGCAGCGGCCCGCGCCACGGCGGCCAGGCAGTCGCCCGGCGCGGTGCCCTACGTCGGCGCCCTGATGCAGTTCCGGGTCGACTCGCGCCGCCTGCCCGACCGCACCAGGGTGCCGCGCGAGCTGCGGCCGCTGCCCGGCTGGGCCGAGCGCGCCCCGAGGACCCCCGAGCGCAGCTGGGAGATCTCGATCGGCGGCCTCTTCAAGACGACCTGGCTGCTCAACGGGCGCACCTTCAACCCCGCCCGCGCCGACGCCCGCCCGGTCCTCGGCACCACCGAGACCTGGGAGATCGTCAACCGCACCGGCGTCGCCCACCTGATGCACATGCACCACACCGACTGGTACCTGCTCTCCCGCAACGGCAAGCCGCCTCCGCCTTGGGAAGACTGCCTCAAGGACACCTTCCTCGTCTTCCCCGACGAACGCATCCTCGTCGCCGGCCGCTTCGTCGACCACCTCGGCAAGTTCGTCATCCACTGCCACATGCTCGACCACGAGGACCACGGCCTGATGGGCCAGTTCCAGGTCGTCAAGTAGCCGAACCACCCGCCGGCCGGCCCCAGACGGTCCCCGCGTCCCCGAGATGTCGCACTTTCCGCCGCATACCGGAGGGAAATGCGACCTGATCCGTGTGGAGCCCGCAGGACCGCCGAGATGTCGCACTTTCCGCCGCATACCGGCGGAAAGTGCGACCGCAGTGGTGTGGGGCGGACCCGCCTATACTGACCAGACCGATTGACTGGTCAGTCAACCAGCGACCAGGGGGACGTTTGCGCGCAGCGGTCGTACAGCTCAACTCCAACGACGACAAGGCCCACAACCTCGCCACGGCCGAGGGCCTCGTGCGCGACGCGGCCGACGACGGCGCCGACCTGGTCGTCCTGCCGGAGAAGTGGAACCTGCTGGCCGGCGGCCAGGACCTGCTTATCGGCGCCGAGACGCTCGACGGCCCCAGCCTCAACGCCGCCCGCGGTTGGGCGTGCGAACTCGGCATCCACCTGCTCGCCGGCAGCATCCCCGAGCTGGGCCCCGGCGGCCGGGCGTTCAACACCTCGGTCCTGATCGGCCCGGTCGGCGACGACCTCGCCGTCTACCGCAAGATCCACATGTTCGACGTCGACGTCGGCGGCGTCTCCTACCGCGAGTCCGATTGCGAGCAGCCGGGGGAGGAGATCGTCACCGCGCCCTGCCTGGGCACGACCGTCGGCCTCAGCGTCTGTTACGACCTGCGCTTCCCCGAGCTCTACCGGATCCTCGCCGTGCGCGGTGCCCGCGTCCTCACCGTCCCCTCCGCCTTCACGCTCGCCACCGGGCGCGACCACTGGGAGGTCCTGCTGCGCGCGCGGGCGATCGAGAACCAGGCCTTCGTCCTCGCCCCGAACCAGATCGGCGAGGCCTCGCCCCACTTCGAGTCCTACGGCCGCTCGGCGATCATCGACCCCTGGGGCCTCGTCCTCGCCACAGCACCCGACGAGGAGTGCTTCGTCGCCGCCGACCTCGACCTCTCCGCCCAGCAGCGCATCCGCGAGTCGCTGCCCTCGCTCGCCAACCGCCGTCCCCGGGCCTACGCCTGGCCGCAGCTGACGGAGGCACGCGCCTGATGGCGTCCAAGGCCTCCGCCCCCGCCGTCGACAGGCGCCGCCAGATCCTCGACGCGGCGATCCGCGTCTTCGCCCGCCAGGGCTTCCACTCGACCCGCGTCTCCGACATCGCCGACGAAGCCGGCGTCGCATACGGGCTGGTCTACCACTACTTCAAGTCGAAGGACGAGGTGCTGAACGAGCTCTTCGCCGAGCGTTGGTCGCTGCTGCTGGCGGCGATCGAGGAGGCCGACCGCGGAGGGGCCTCGCCGCGGCAGAAGCTCGAAGCCGTCGCCGGCTTCATCGTCGGCTCCTACCGCCACGACCCGGAGCTGATGAAGGTGATCATCGTCGAGGTCACCCGCGCCGCCAACTCCTTCGGCCGCACCCACCTGCCCGAGATCCGCCGCGCCTACGACTCGATCGCCAAGATCGTCGCCGAGGGCCAGGAGTCGGGCGAGTTCCGCCGCGACATCGACCCGACCTTCGCCTCGATGTCCTTCTACGGCGCGATCGAGCAGCTGCTCACCGGCTGGATCTTCGAGGTCATCCCCGCCTCCGACGCCGACTTCGACCAGGCAAGGAGCCTTGTCGTGGCGACGATCTGCGACGGTCTCGAGCCGCGATAGGTAAGGTCGGGCGGGTATGGAGAACGAGATCGTCAAACGCCTCGTCTGGAGCGGCATGCTCGCCGGGGCGGGCGCGCTGGCCAGCATCCTCGCCACTCGCGTCGCCGCCTTCGCCTTCCGCCGCCTCTTCGACGAGGAGCCGCCGGAGTAGCGTGCCCGACGGCGCCGGAACACCCCCGCCTTCCGAGGACCGCTCGGTCAGCGAGCTCGTCTTCGACGTCGCCGAGAAGAGCTCCTCGCTGGTCCGCGAGGAGATCGAGCTCGCCAAGGCCGAGGTCGCCGACAAAGTCGGCAAGATCCTGCGCGGCTCCGTCGTTGGCGTCGCCGCCGGCACCTTCGCCTTCCTGGCCCTGATCCTGGTCATGGAGGGGGTCGCCTGGCTGCTCGCCGAAGAGGTCTTCGACGGCAACGCCTGGCCCGGCTTCTTCGTCGAGGCCGCGATCTTCCTCCTGATCGCCGCCGGGGCGGGCTTCTTCGCCTACCGCTCGGTCCAGGCGGGCGCGCCGCCGGTCCCCGAGCAGGCGATCGAAGAGGCCAAGCTGACCAAGGAAACGCTGGAATCCGGAGCGAAAGCAGGCAGCGAATGAACGCCCAGCCCGAGCCGGTCCGCCCGCCCACCGCCGGCATGCCCGGCCGCTCGCCGGCGGAGATCCGCCGCGACATCGACCTCCAGCGCCGCGACCTCGGCCGCTCGGTCGAGCAGCTCCGCGGCCGCGTCGCCGAGCTGACCGACTGGCGCCGCCAGGTCTACGAGCACCGCTCCCAGCTGATCGTCGGCGCGGCCGTCGCCGGCTTCGCGCTCGGCGGCCTGATGATGCTGCGCCGCCGCCGCTAGGCCCTCGACTCCGTGGCCGACCTGGCGGAGATCCGGCAGATGATCGAGGCGGCCCTGCCCGGCGCCGAGGTCGAGGTCGTCGACGAGACCGGCACCGCCGACCACCTGCGGGCTACCGTCACGGCGCCTCAGTTCGAGGGCCTCTCCAGGCTCGACCAGCACCGCCTGGTCAAGGCCGCGGTCAAGCCCCGCTTCGACGACGGGGCGATCCACGCCCTCTCGCTGAGAACCGGCCCGCCCAGATAGCTACTCTGTGTCCGTGGCCGACGCCGAGCTGAAGCAGAAGGTCGAAGAGCTGATCGCCGCCAACCCGGTGCTGCTCTTCATGAAGGGCACCCCGGACATGCCCCGCTGCGGCTTCTCGATGCGGGTCGTCCAGGTGCTCGACTCGATCGACGTCGAGTACGGCGCGATCGACGTGCTGCCGGCGCTGCAGCCGCTGCGCGAAGTCACCGCCGAGATCTCCGACTGGCAGACCTTCCCCCAGCTCTACGTCAACGGCGAGCTGATCGGCGGCGCCGACATCGTCGAGGAGATGCTCGAGTCCGGCGAGCTCGCCGAGGCGCTCGGGGTCGAGCAGCCGAAGACCGCATCCGTCGCTGCGCAGGCCACGCCGCCGGCGCAGTCACCGCCGCTGCAGATCGAATAGCGCTCTAGACCGCGGCGTGCTCCGCGGCGTCCTCTTTCACTTGGAAAGACGACCCGCAGCCGCAGGCGGCGACGACGTTCGGGTTGTTGACCTGGAAGCCCGCGCCCTGCAGGCCTTCGACGTAGTCGACCTCGGAGCCGAAGACGAACTGCATGCTGACCTTGTCGACGACGACCGAGACGCCGTCGACCTCGAAGACGTGGTCGTCGTCCTTGGCCCGATCGAAGGCGAGCGCGTACTGGAAGCCCGAGCAGCCGCCGCCGCGGACGGCGACCCGAAGCGCCTGCCCCTCGCCGTCCTCCTGGGAGCCGAGCAGCTCGCCGATCTTGCCAGCCGCCTTCTCGGTGAGGGAGATGGCGGTCTGCGGAGTCTCGGTCTGGGAGTCGGTCACTTCAGAAAGTGTAGCGGGAGACCTGAGAGAATCGTTCGTCTTGAGCTCCAACGCCGACACAGCGGTCGTCTGCGACACCACGGCCTACCTGCCCACCGAGCTGGTTGCCTCGAACGGGGATCCACGTCGTCAGCCTCTACGTGGCGGTCGACGGCGTGCAGGAGCCGGAGTCCGAGATCTCCGACTACGCCGCCTTCTACGAGCGCCTGCGCGCCTCCGAGGAAGGCGCGACGACCTCGCAGCCCTCCATCGGAGACTTCGTCTCGGTCTACGAGCCGCTGCTCGACGACGGCCGCGAGATCGTCTCGATCCACATCTCCTCCGGCATCTCGGGCACCTTCGAGGCGGCCGGCCAGGCGCGCGAGCGCCTCGTCGCCGAGGGCAAGGGGGGAGAGCGGATCCACCTCTTCGACTCGCGCTCGGCCTGCGGCGGGATGGCCTACTCGGTGCTCGCGGCCGCGGCGGCGGCCCGGTCCGGCGGCGACGCCGAGACCGTCCTCGCCCGCGCCCGGCAGGCGCGCGAGGAGCTGAAGATGTGGTTTGCGATCGACACGCTCGAGTACCTGCGGCGCGGCGGTCGCATCGGCGGCGCCCGGGCCTGGATCGGCTCGGCGCTGAAGATCAAGCCGATCCTCACCCTCGAGGAGGAGATCACCCCGGTCGAGCGCGTCCGCACCCGCGCCCGCTCGATCGAGCGGTTGCGCGACTACGCCCGCCAGCGCCACGAGTCCGGCCTCGACGCCTGGGTCATCCAGCACATCCAGGACCCCGAGACCGCCAACGCCCTCGCCGACGACTGCCGCGAGATCTTCGGCTGCGAGCCCGTCTTCATCTCCGAGATCGGCCCCGTAATCGGCGCCCACGTCGGCCCCGGCCTGCTCGGCGTCGGCAGCGTCAGCAAAGCCGTCCTCGCCTGACCAGATCCCCCTCCTCAGAGGTGCAACGTTTTGTGGGCCTGTGAGAGCCGTAACGCGTTGCACCTCGTGGCGCTGATCGTCGTCGGCAGCGTCTCGAGCGAAGTTCTCGCTCGGTAGACACGGCCGAAACGTTTACGCCGCATCGAGCGCTACCGTTGAGCGCGGTGGCAGGGACTGCGGGGTAGTCCGCGCTTCTCTCTCGGATAGGCATTCCTCCCAGGTTTGTCCCCGAGGGAAAGGAGGTGCGATGACCGATCCGACAACAGTTCTCAACCTTCTGTTGCTTTGGATGATCATCCAAGGTTTGCGGGAGTAGCCACCGCCCCGACGCCGCTTGCGGCGTCGGGGCCCTGAACGAGAAAGACCCGCCGAAGCGGGTCCACTCGCAGGACGACAACAGTCCTCAACCTTGAGTGAAAGTGTGCCATGGATGACGGGTATTCGCAAGCCCGGGGCGGTTGGGTACCTAGACCCGCTCGCCGAGGGCGCCGAGCATCTCCTCGACCCGGACGAACTTGACGCGGGGGCGGCCGTGGGGCTCGCCGCGGCCGACCTCGGCCTGGTCGATCGCCTGCCAGTCCTCGAAGCTGACGTAGCGGACGTCGCGCTCGGCCAGGAGGGCCTCGACCGCGCTCGGGTCGGGCGCCTCGGGGCCGAGCAGCGTCTGGGACTCGACGTCTGCCAGCAGGTGCTGCACCGTCTCCAGCGCGTCTTTCTTGTTCGTCCCGATCACGCCCGACGGGCCGCGCTTGATCCAGCCGGCCGTGTAGTGGCCGACCTTGTGGCCGGAGTCATGGGAGTCGAGCACGCGCCCGCCCTCGTTGAGGATCAGGCCCCGCTTCTCGTCGAAGGGGACGCCCTCGATCGGCACGCCGGTGTAGCCGACCGAGCGCAGCACCAGGCCGCACTCCAGCTCTTCGCGCTCGCCCGTGTCGCGGGCGCGCAGCGTGCCGCCCTCCTCGACCAGCTCGTTGCGCCCGATCACGATCCTCTCTACCTTGCCGTCGCCCTGGATCTCCACCGGCGAGGCGAGGAAGCGCAGGACGATCCGCTGCGCCTTGCCCTCGGGCTCGCGCTGGGAGAACTCGCGCAGGGTCTCGACGTTTACCCGGGTGGTCTTGTCGACCTCGTCGGACTCGAGGAAGGCGGCGCTCGCCTCGTCGAGCTCGACCTCGGCCGGGTCGACGATCACGTCGGCGTCCTCCATCTCACCCAGCTCCTTGATCTCCGGGTTGGTGAAGGCGGCCTGAACGGGCCCGCGGCGCCCGAGCACGACGATCTCGCGGATCTTCTTGCGGTCGAGCAGCTCGATCGCGTGGTCGGCGGTGTCGGTCTGGCGCAGCTCGTGGTCGGTCAGCGCCAGCATCCGGGCGACGTCCATCGCCACGTTGCCGTTGCCGATCACCACGGCGCGCTCGCAGGAGAGGTCGAACTCCTCGCTGGCGTAGTCCGGGTGGGCGTTGTACCAGCCTACGAAGGCGGTGGCGGCATGGCTGCCGGGCAGGTCCTCGCCCGGGATGCCGAGCTGGCGGTCGGTCTCGCAGCCGACCGTGAAGACGATCGCGTGGTAGAGCCGCTCGAGGTCCTCGACCTCGATGTCGTGGCCGACCTTGACGTTGCCGAAGAAGCGGAAGCCCTCGCGCGCGGCGGTTTTCTCGTAGACGCGGATCACCGACTTGATCTTCGGGTGGTCCGGCGCCACTCCGCCGCGGACCAGCCCGAAGGGCGTCGGCAGGCGGTCGAAGAGGTCGACCTGGGCGTGCAGGTCTTCGCCCTTGAGGATGTGCTCGGCGGCGTAGAAGCCGGACGGTCCGGCACCGACGATCGCGACGCGCAGGGGGCTCTCAGCTGTTCCGATCTTGCTCATGGGAGCGGGGAAGGATAGGGGACTCGCGCCGCTGCGAGTCTTCTTGGCTCCCTGCATCCACGGTGGACGATTGACAGCGTCCTGCTCGCGCAGCTACACTGGGACAGCAGAAGGGTCGGTGCGTCGCTTCTAACGACGTTCAGGAACTTTGGTTCCGCTGGCCCTTTTCCTTCTTTTTCGCCGCTTCTTGTCAACCTCCTCAACGGCCTTGAGTGCCTTACGGCTGTTGAGGGGGTTGACAAATGCAAGATCTTCCACGGCCTCCCAATACGGCTTGAGATCTGGCCTGAAATCCGGATCACGCCGATGTGCCGCAAGGTAAGCGACCAAGTCCGCGGCCTGAATCCCTGGGCTCACAGCGCTCGGCGTGAAGTGCGGTACTTGCATGAAGTGCCCTCGCCACTCCATGCCGACTCGCGAGATGAAGTTCTGTACTGCGCAAGCTGCGCTCAGATCCTCCTTGAACCCTCGATTGTCGAAGAAGAGAAGCCCCTGTCTCCCCGAGCCCTTGGCATGGGCCTGCTTGTGTCGCATGAATTCCCTGAGCAGCGCCCTATAGATAGGGGAGAGGGCGGTTGACTGCTCGTTGCGCAGGAGCATCCACTCCTCGTGGGTGGTCCAAACGGCAAAGGTCGCCCCGCGATACTTGCCAACGGCCGCAAAGGTCTCTTCGGCCGCCTGAAGCAGTGTCGAGTGCCCTTGTTTCTCCCGCCTGCGGAAAGCGGATCTCGCGAAACAGTTGGTGCCCTTGATCTCGCAATCGCTGAGCTCGTCGGCTCCCAGGACGTTGTGCTTTATCTGCCAGACCTCCCGGCAAAAGGCGTTGTAGCGAGCCCGCGGGATCGCCACCGCGGCAAGTGCGCCAACGGCTTTTCCATTGACCTCCTGCCAGGTCTCGTCAACGAAATAGAGCACCGATTACGGACTCTATGTTCTACGCCGCGAGCAGCAGCTCGTTGCAGTTGGGGCAGATACCGTGGCTGAGGGCGGGGAGCTCGGGCCGGGCGAACAGCTCCAGGCGTCGCGCCGCCTCCTCGACCTCGACCCACTCGCCCTCGACCTCGAAGCGGTCGCACCAGCCGCACATGGCCAGGACCTCCTCGCCGCGCGGCGCCGCGGGGTCGAGCAGCGGCTGTGGCTCCTCGCGCTCCTCCTCGGAGCGCAGCCGCGCGGAGAACAGGACCGCGCGCCCGCCCGGCCGGGCGACGATCCGGATGTCCATCTCCCGCCGCACCTCCGGCCCGTCGCAGCGGAAGGGAAGCTCGACGCTGCCGACCTCGTCGCGGATCCGCCGCACCAGCATCCGCTGCAGCTTGCGCATCTCCTCGCCGGCGACGTAGTCCCAGAGCGAGCGCCCCAGGCTGGTCCCTGCCTCGGCCCAGCCGTTCTCCTCGGCAAAGCGGTAGTAGCCCTGGTCGACTTTGACCAGGCGGTCGTGCTCGTCGATCGCGTAGCTGAGTGCCTCGGTCGTCATTTCAATCGCGTAGCGGTTGAAATGACGACCGCACGGCGACGGCGCTGGGCACCCCGTCGAGCGCGTCGAGCGCCTTGCGCAGCGAGAGCGCCACGCAGGTGAAGATCGGCGTCTCCAGCTCGGTGTACTCGCTCGACTCGGTCGGGCGCAGCTCCTGCACCAGGTCGAGGAACATGCCGGGATCGTCGCCCTCGAAGGCGACGACGAACTCCTGGTCGTCGAGGCCGAACGAGTAGGAGGTGTTGATCGTGATCTCCGGGTAGCGCCGCCCGACCTCGATGTGGCTCTTCATGATCCGGCCGCGCTCCTCGGCCGGCAGCCCGTACCAGCGGCGCTGCTTGACCATCGGGTAGAGGAACATGTACTTGCGCTCGCTGACGCAGATCTCAGGACGGGCCTGCTCCTCGGAGTAGGGCGAGCGTTTGGTCATCGAGAGGAACGAGTAGGGCGTCTCCGCCCATTTCGCCAGCCCGCTCTGGCCGAGCACGACGTGGAAGGTGTGCAGGTCGTCGAGGTTTGGGCTCTGGCTGAGCAGGACCAGGTCGACGTCGCCGCGCGTGCCTATGGTTGAGTAGGCGCGCAATGAGCGATCGAGGGCGAAGTCCTCGCAGGCGGCGAGGAACTCCTGCTTGTCCGTGGCCCGCTGGTCGGCGGGTTGGCGGCGCCAGGCGGGGTCCATCTTGAGGAACGTGAACTTGGCGAAGGTGCGGTCGGCCATTTGGGTCACGATAGCCGTTGTACTGGGCGGTGGGGGGAGCCTCGGGTGGGGGTCTCCACTTAACTTTTTCGGTGGGGCGGAGATGGTGAGTGCCCGGCCGGTAGACGAAAAAGTACAAGACGTTCCGACCCCCACCCGAGGCTCCCGTACGAAGGTTCTCCTGGCTCTCGTGCCCAGGGGGACCGGAGTCGCAGAGCTTGCGAGGGCTGGGATGTCGGTCGGGCTTCTTAGCGCTGGACTGGGCTCCGTACCAGCAGCACAGACCTATCTGGAGATCAGCCAGGGGAACAGGGTGTTCGACT
Organism: uncultured Solirubrobacterales bacterium; assembly: GCA_963801245.1. Taxonomy (GTDB): domain Bacteria; phylum Actinomycetota; class Thermoleophilia; order Solirubrobacterales; family 70-9; genus VRUE01. The sequence continues at coordinate 374,882 of CAWDEA010000002.1, read as the reverse complement.
CGCTCTATGACGGGGAGCTTCCGGCGCGTGTTGGTGGGGGGATTTGTGGACCGGGGTACTCGGCGGCTGTGGTTGAGCGGGCGGGGTCGGCTCCTGCTGATATCGAGCCGGGGTTGTTGGCGGCGACGTTGCGCGGGGCGGGGGAGGGGTGTTTGGTGCGAGGGGTCTCGGTTCGGCAGCTGCCGGGGCTTGTGCGCGCATTGCATGGGGACGATCTGCTGATTGCGATCGAGCGGGCGCCGCCGGGGACTAATGAGGCGCTTTCGGTTGGGATCGCCGGGCGGGGATTCTCGGGGGAGCTGACTTCGGACAGCACTCGGACTGATGGGTATGTGCTGACCACGGACATCGCGCCGACGGTGCTGGAGCGGCTCGGTATCGGCGTGCCGTCGGCGATGTCGGGGCAGGCGATCCGGGCTGAGGGGACCGTCGACGTCGCGTCGATCGAAGCGCTCGGCGCGCGGATGGCGGTGATCTCCGAGCGGCGCGGGCCGGTGATCGGCGTCAGCCTGCTGGTCTGGCTGGTCGTCTTCGGCCTCGTCGCGCTGGTCGGCTCCGGCCGGGTGGCGAGGGTGGCCGTCCGGCTGCTCGCGCTCAGCGTCGTCTACCTGCCGCTGCTGCTGCTCGCGGGGGCGGCGCTGGAGCCGAGCCGGGAGAGCGAACAGCTGCTGGTCATGTTCGGCGCTCCGTCGCTGGCGGCGCTGACGCTGCTCGCCCTGCCCGGCTACCGGGCGCTCGCGGTCGCCTCGGGCCTCGTCGTCCTCGCCTACGCGCTCGACGTCATCGCCGGCTCGCCGCTCACCTCGCTCTCGCTGCTCGGCCCCAACCCTGGTCTCGGCGTCCGCTTCTACGGGATCGGCAACGAGCTCGAGGCGCTGCTCGCGGTGCTCGTCCTCGCCGGCACCGGTGCCGCGCTCACGGGCTTCCGGCCGGCGCTCGACAAGCGTCGCTGCGCGCTCGCGTTCGCCGCCACCGGCCTGCTCGCCGCCCTCGTCTTCGCCGCCGGGCGCTTCGGGGCGGACGTGGGCGCGGCGATCGTGATGCCGATAGGGGCCGCGGCCGCCATCTACAGGGTCGCGACCCCCCGGCGACACGCGGCCCTTGCGCTCACCATTACGGCGTTCTTCGCATTCGCGGGATTCATCGCGGCAATCGACCTGCTCACCGGCGCCAACGCGCACCTGACCAGGTCGGTCCTCGACGCAGGCGGGCTCGGCGACCTCGCCGACGTCGCCCAGCGCCGCCTGCGGCTCTCGGCCCACAGCTTCACCCGTCCCGTCCTCCTCGCCTTCCTGCCGCTGGTCGGAGGCCTCGCCGCCCTGGCGGCCTTCAAGCGCGACGTCCTGCGCTCCTGGCTGCGCGACGCGCCCGCCCTGCGGGCCGGCCTGCTCGGAGCGCTCGCCGCCACGCTCGCCGGCACCCTCGCCAACGACTCCGGCGCCCTGGTGCTGGAGGTCGGCAGCGCCTACCTGCTCGTCTTCGCCGGTTTCGCCTGGGCCGAGGGGACCGCCAGATCCTCTACGCTTCGCAGTTCGTGAGAATTGCACTCGTCTCGCCATATTCCTGGACCTACCAGGGCGGCGTGAACCGGCACGTGGAGGCGCTCGCGGAGGAGTTCCTCGGACGCGGCCACCACGTTCGCGTGCTTGCCCCCTTCGATCCGCCCGGCCGGCTCAGCCGCGGCATGCACCGCGCCGCGCCGGAGCCGCGCGAGGCGCCCGACTACCTGATCCCGCTGGGGCGCACCGTCGGCATCCCCTCCAACGGGGCGATCTCAAACCTCGCGCCCTTCCCGGCGGGCGGCGTCCACGCCCCGCGGCGGGAGCTGCGCCGCGGCGAGTTCGACGTCGTCCACATCCACGAGCCGCTGGTGCCGCTGGTCGGCTGGAACGCCGCGCTCGGCACCCGGGCCCCCGCGGTCGGCACCTTCCACGCCTACTCGACCAAGGCGACTGCCCAACCACGTCGCCTCGGCGCTCGGCGCCCGGCGCGTCTTCAACCGGCTCTCGGCGCGGATCGCGGTCTCCGAGGCGGCCGCCTGGACCGGGCGCCGCTGGTTCGGCGGCCACTACGAGATGATCCCCAACGGCGTCGACGTCGCCGCCGCGCCCGCCGGCCCGAAGCCGCCCGGGGAGGAGCTGCGCGTGCTCTTCGTCGGCCGGCCCGAGGAGCGCAAGGGCCTGCCGGTCCTGCTCATCGCCTTCGGCGCCCTGGTCGAGCACGTGCCCAGCCGGCTCACCGTGATCGGCGCCGAGCGCGAGGACGTGCTGCGCTACCTCGCCGACCCCGAGCTGCTGCGCCACGATCGACGTCCGCGGCCGCGTCTCGGGCGAGGCGCTGCACCGCGCCATGCACGAGGCCGACCTGCTCTGCGCGCCCTCGCTCTCGGGGGAGAGCTTCGGCATGGTCCTGACCGAGGCCTTCGCCGCCGGCACCCCGGCGATCGCCTCGGCGATCGCCGGCTACAGCGACGTCGTCACCGACGGCGTCGACGGCGTCCTCGTCCCGCCGGGCGACGCGCAGCGCCTCGCCGAGGAGCTGCAGCGCGCCCACCACGAGCCCGAGCGGCTGGCGGCGATGGGCGAGGCGGCCCGCCGCAGCGCCGAGCGCTACGCCTGGCCGCGCGTCGCCGACCGCGTCACCCGGGTCTACGAGCGGGCGATCGAGGCGCCCGAGCCCCGCGGCGCGCTCGAGCGCGCCGCCCACTGGGCGGGCGTGCGGCCGGCCGACGGCATGCCGCCCCGCCCGCCGCAGCGGCTGCCCTCGCTCGACCCGGAGCCCGCCCGCCCCGGCGACCGGCGCCGCAGGGCCGCCCGCCGCATCGGCCTCGGCGCCGCCGGGGCGCTCGGCGTCGGCCTCACCGCGCTCGCCGCCCAGAAGATCGGCGTCGACAACGTCGTCGCCAGCATCGTCCGCTCCGACCTCACCTGGGTCCTCGTCGCCTGCGCCCTGATGGCGCTCTCGCTCTTCTTCCGCGCCGCCTCCTGGTACTGGATCGTGCGCGCGGCACTGCCGCGGCCGGCCGGTGCGCCGCCGCGACGTCACCTCGGCGACGATGATCGGCGTGCTGATGTCGGCGACCCTGCCCGCCCGCCTCGGCGAGCCGGCCCGGGCGATGTCGCTGGCGCGGCGGATCGGCCGGATGCGCGAGACCTTCCCGGTCCTGCTCGGCACCCTGGTCTCCCAGACGGTGCTCAACATCGTCGCTCTCGCCCTGCTCGGGGTGATCATCGTCTCGAGCACCGACCTCTTCCACTCCAGCACCGAGAAGCTCTTCGCCTTCAGCCTCGTGCCGCTGGCCCTGCTCCTCTTCGTCCTGCTCGCCCCGCCGCTGATGCGGCGCAACGGAAACGGGCGCCTCGCCCGCCTCGGCGCGAGCCTGCACGGCGCGCTGGCTCCAGGTGCGCGCCGGCCTGCGCGTCTTCCGCAACCCGCGCCGCGGCGTTGCCGCCGCGGCCGCCCAGCTCGGCGCCTGGGCGATCCAGCTCGCCGCCTGCTGGGCGCTGCTCGCCGCCCTCGGGCTCAGCGACCAGGCGGGGATCGGCGCCGCGGCCGCGGTCCTCTTCGCCGTCAACGTCACCGCCGTGGTCCCCGCGACCCCGTCCAACATCGGCGTCTTCCAGCTCGCCGTGATCAGCGTCCTGCACACCGGCTTCGGCATCGGCACCGCCGACGCGCTCGCCTACGGCGTCATCCTGCAGGCGGTCGAGATCGCCACCGCCGTCGCCCTCGGGCTCCCCGCCCTCGTCCGCGAAGGGCTCACCTGGAGCGACCTGCGCGTGCAGGCGCTCTCCACGGCTCCGGTCCGGCTCAAGCCAGAGCCCGCCCGTTTCGAATAGTGTGCGCGCCGCTGACGGCGGTTCCCAATAAACGACCTAGTTGTTTCCTATTGCACACTCGTCCATGCACGCCGACGGCATTCCCAGCTCCACGCAGGTCCGCGCCGGGGGAACGGTCCTCTCCCTGCTGGCCGGGCCGCTCTGCGCGCCGATCCTCCGTGCCCACCTCGACGGCCCCCTCCGCCTCCCCGACCTGCGCGAACGAATAGGCGGCGCCGCCCAGACGACGCTGCGCGGCCAGGTCGGCAACCTGCGCAGTATCGGCGCGCTCGAGCGGCAGGTGCGCAGCGGCATGCCCTACACGGTCGAGAACGAGCTGACCGCTGCCGGCCGCGACATCCTCGGCGTTGCCGAGCGGGTCGAAGCCTGGCTCTCACGAGCGCCCCAGGGCCCGATCGCCCTCGGCAGCGAGCCTTCCAAGGGCGCGATCAGGGCCCTCGTCGGCGGCTGGGGCTCGACGATCCTCCGCGCCCTCGCCGCCCGGCCGCTCTCGCTCACCGAGCTCGACGGCGTCATCCCCGACCTCAGCTACCCCGCGCTCGAGCGCCGCCTCTCGGCGATGCGCGCGGCCCGCCAGATCGAGACCCAGGCGGACACCGCCGGGAAGGCAAAGCCCTACGCCGTCACCGAGTGGGCTCGCCAGGCGGTCGGTCCCCTGGTCGCGGCCGGGCGCTGCGAGTGCAGGCACCTCTCCGAGCCTCGCCGAACCGCTCGACAGGGTCGACGTCGAGGCCGCCTTCCTGCTCGCGGTGCCGCTGGTCACCCTGGACGCAGGCTGCTCCGGTTCGTGCCTGCTGGCGGTCAGCGCCGCCAGCGAGAATGGGGGAGAGCCCACGCAGCATGTCGCCGGCATCCAGGTCGAGGTCGAGCGCGGCGAGGTGGTCTCCTGCGACTCCCGCCTCGAGCAGAATCCTGGCACCTGGGCAATGGGAACGGTCGAGGCCTGGGTCGGGGCGGCCCTCGACGGCAACCTGGACGGCCTGCGCGTCGGCGCCGCCGATCGGGCTCTCGCCGGGACCCTGATCGAGGGCCTGCACCGCGCCCTCGCCTCGCCCTGAGGTGCCCGGCGCGCGAGATCGTGCATAGCACGGTTCCGCGCACTCGGAAATTCCGCACCCTGCGATTTGCAGGCACGTTCGTGCCATCTTCCGCCCCAGCCGCCTTTTCGTCCACCGATTCCTACGAATTTCTTGACTGGGCCTCGCGCGACCTGTTTCCTATCCCTGTCCAAAACAACCAGCTCGGCGGCAAACCGTCGAGAAGGGAGAATCAAAGTGAGACTCATCAAGATGTTCGGCCTCGCGGCCGTATCGGCGGTCGCCGCGATGGCGTTTGTTGGCGCCACCTCGGCCTCGGCTGAAGTCGACACCCAGCTCTGTGACGCCCACACGGGCTTAACCTGTTCGGACGCCTCTAGCGATGTCCATATGGTCCTCGCCCCAGGCACAGTCGGCAAACTGTTAAGCCCCATCGTCACGGTCTTATGCTTAGGCGTCTTAGTCGAAAGCTCAGGCACTGACGTTGGCGAATTAGGGAATCCGCAGCAGCTCGACGCTTCGGCGATGAGCTTCACGGGTTGCGGCACCAATGCCTCTCACAACAATTGCACGGTGACCGTTGAAGAACTGCCCGACAACGACCTCTTAAAGCTCGGGTTAGACGAAGGGTCGCTGGAAGCCTTAACCGGCGAAACTCGTCTCCAGGGTTGTGGTCTCAATCTCAACTGCTTGTACGACACCGAAGGCCTCTTATTCTCGGTCGGCGCTCAGCACCTGACCGCGGATAAAACCCCCGTCACCGAATTAGGTGGCAAATTCCTCTGCCCCGATGAAGGTAAACTCGACGGGTTACTGGAAACGTTAGAAGACAGGTATGTCCTCGGCTAGTTGCTGATAGCGCTCTTTCGGGAGCGCAACGAGCACAACGCGGCCGCCCCATAACGGGGCGGCCGCGTTGCATATAGGAACCGAGACGGTCCTTGACAAGAATGGAGCAATACCCTAGCCTCGATTGAGCCAAAGCTAGTGCCAGGGAGAGGGGACACGATGAGGAGCAGGACAGGTGGTCGGCGTGCGCGCCGTGCCGGTAAGCAGGGGCTGCATGGATATCGCTGGCGGGCGGCTGGGCGCGTATCGGCCCTTTTCGCCACCGCGGTCCTCACCCTCGCCCCCACAGCCCTCGCCGACCCTCCCAGCCACAACCGCGCCCCTGCCCTCGACCTCGAAGGCCTCAACCACGCCTGCGGCGTAGCCACAGACTCCAAAGGCGACCTCTACGCCTCCAGTGCGGGAACGGACGAGATCAAGGTCTTCGACCCCTCCCACGCGCTTCTGACCTCGATCTCCAACGCCAACGATCCCTGCGGCATCGCCGTCGACTCCAAAGGCAAGCTCTACGTCTCCGAGCAGGCCACCGGCAACGTCGTCCGCTACACCCCCAATGCCTATCCCTTCGAAGGCACCCCCACCTACGGCTCCGCCGAACCGATCGACTCCTCCGGGCAGGCCAAAGGCATCGCCGTCGACCGCACCGACGACCGCCTCTACGTCGCCAAGGGGACCAAAGTCGCGATCTACAAATCAGACACCAGCTTCGAAGCCAACGTCGCCGAAGACCCCTCCGCCGACTACACCGGCGTCTCCGCCTACACCTACATCTACACCGGCGGCGTCCCCACCAACCTCAAACGCCACTACTACCTAACCGTCGCCGACGCCGCCACCGACCAGCTCAAGCTCTTCGCCGCCCGGGAAGGCACCTCGCTGAAACTGCGCCGCACGATCTCCGGCGTCGATCACGACGAAAACCCCGAAACCCCGAACCAGAGCTTCGGCTTCGGCCCCGCGGGCGCCCACCTGGCCGCCGACCCCGGCAACGAAAGCCGCACGACCCGCGCCTGCGCTCAGGTCCAGATCGAAGCCAAAGACCAGGCCTGCACCCAGGGCCACTTCTTCGTCTATGACGACGCCAACGACGCCGTTGACGAGTTCGACGCCACCGGCGAATTCGTCGACCAGATAACCAACGCCGCCTTCGCCGACGCCGAGCCGACCGCTCTCGCGGTCGAGCGCTCGGGCGCCGCGGGCGACGGCACCCTCTACGTCTCCGCCGGCAAAGAAGCGGGCGCCAAGCTGCTGGCCTTTGAGCCGCTGATGATGCCGGCTCGCGACCCGCTGCCGGCGCTCTCCCGGGCGCTGACCAAAGCCCGCGGGGTCGCCACCGACTGCGAAGGCTACGTCTACGTCGCCGCCGAATCGCTGATCCGCGTCTATAGCCCTAATGGCAGCGAACTGACCAGCTTCGTCGACGCCGAAGAACCCCGCGACCTCGCCGCCGACTGCGAGGGCAACGTCTACGTCATGGACAACGCCGGCGGAGAACCGGTCCTCACCTACTACTCCCCCTCCGCATACCCGCCGACCGGCGCCACCGCCTACACCCGCCACGAACCGGTGCTGATGCCCGGCGAATTCGAATCCAGCGGCCTGCAGTCGGTGGCGGTCAACCCCGCCAACGGGCACGTCTTCGTCGTGCGCAGCGGCAACGTCACCCCGATCATCGCCGAGTTCGACTCGGCTGCCGAAGGCTCCGGGGTGATTGGGGAATGCGGAACCGGCTTCGGCCTCCCCAGTGGCAGGTTCGACATCGACGTCTACGGCGCCACCGGCGAGGTCTACGTCACGGCAAACGGCCAGAACCTCGCCACGCTTCGCTGCGGCGCCGAACCGGAGCTGCTGGTCAAACAGATCAAAGGCGGCGGCTGCCCCAATGGGGAATTCGGCTCAAACCCGACGATCGCCCTCGACCAGTCCAACGGGCACATCGTCGAGTTCGAACCCGGCCAGCCCGGCGACGGGGCCCGCGAGTACGACTCCTCGGGTGCCTGCGTGGCCGAGTTCGGCACCTTCTCCTCCAACGCCGGCGGCTACAGAGTCGCGGTCGACAACAGCTGCGCCCTGCACGACCCGCCGCTGAGCGAAGCCACGACGCCGAAATGCGCCGATGCCTACCCCTCCAACGGCAACGTCTACGTCGCCTCCGACGGCACTGAAAACGCAGTGCAGCCCTATGACGTGACGGCGTTTGGGCCGTTGGAGTATCCGCCTCCTCCACAGAAACCGGTAGTGGAAACCGGGGGGGCGGACGGTTTCGGCCCGGGCAAAGCGACCCTGCACGGCACCGTCAACCCGAACAGCTCTCAGGTCGAAGAATGCACGTTCGAGTATTTGACCGAAGAGAAATACGACGAAAACGGGGAAACTTTCGCGGGGGCCACCGTTATTCCCTGTGCCCAGAGCCCTGAAGAGATCGGGAATGGCGGCAAACCGATCCCCGTCCATGCTGACATCGAAGGCCTCGAAATTGCGACGTCCTATCGCTACCGGCTTCTTGCCACGAACGAATTTGGCACTGCCGCTGGAGAGTCCAAGTCCTTCACCCTCGAGCCCCCCGTGGTCATAGCCAAGGGCGCGCTCCCGGTCGCATACGACGAAGCGACGCTGAGGGGAGAAATCAATCCGTCCAGCTCACCGACCGAATATCACTTCGAGTACCTGACCGAGGAAAAGTACGAAGACGAAGGCGGTTCCTTCGCCAACGCCCAGAACACCCCGACCGCCAAACTGGCGGCGGGAGGCAGCTCTGTCCCAGTCAACGCCCCGGTCACCGGCTTCGAGGAAGGGACCTCATACCGCTTCCAGCTCGTGGCCAAAAATGCCGTCGCGGGAGCGGAAGACGAGGGCCTCGCCTTCGAGACGCTGGAGCGCCCCCCGCTGCAGGATTGCGATAACGCCGAATACCGCACCGGCCTCTCTGCCTTCCTGCCCGACTGTCGCGCCTACGAGCTGGTCACCCCTGCCCAGATGCTCTCGACCTCGCGCGGCTACCAGGCCCTCGGCGCCTTCACCTCGACCGCCGGCCACAGGTTCTTCAACAGCTGGTTCGTCGCACCGCGCGGCGCCGGTGCCGGCGAGAGCGTCGCCTTCAGGGGGATGGTCCCGCGGGTGGACAGCCACCGGCTCCGCGCTCAGCGGGCGGACGGCGACCATCCCGAGGGGGGCTGGGAAACCGAGCCCGCCGGGTTCAGCTTTGCCCAGGGTGGAGGAGAGGACGGTGAGCCCGGTGGCGTGTCCGCCGACCAGAGCTACTTTCTCTACAAGGTTCTCAGTCACGAGACACCGACGGAGGATGCCTTCCCCGTTGGCAACTACCTGCGCGCCCCATCCGGTGAGGCGAACCCGGCTTGCACCCCGGATCCGGAAGCGTTCGAGCTCTCCGACCCCGATCGCCAGTTTGAGATGGTCGGCTGCGGCAGCGTCGAGAAAGAACCGGGGGTCGAGGAGGTCCGTGTCGATCCCCAGGCGGAAGGCCACTTCGTCTCGGCCGGCGGCACGCACGTGATCTTCAGCTCCGACGAGGACCTGGAGGACGACTCTCCATCGGCAGGCGTCGCGATCTACGACCGCCAGGCGGGTGAGGCCGCGGCCGAGGTCGTCTCGGTCAAGCCCGACGAAACCCCCTTCGAAGGAGGGGAACAACCGCGGTACATCGCCTCCTCCGAAGACGGCGAGGCTGTCGTCTTCAGCGTCGGCGGTCTCGGCGGCGCGCTCTACGTGCATCGCAACGGGGTGACGACGCAGGTCGCCGCCAGCCCGAATACCTACGCCGGCATCTCCGATGACGGCAAACGCGTCTTCTTCATGGACGTGGGCTTCTTCCCCAGTGCGGGGAACGAAGCGCCGCCCCCGGCGAGCCTCTTTGCCTGCGAAGTTGACGAGGGTGCCTGCGTCGGCGAAACCAAACCGGGCCTCAAAGAAATCGCCACCGGATCGAACTTCGTCAACGTCTCCGCCGACGGCTCGAATGTCTTCTTCACGTCAGAGGAAGCCTTGACTGGCGCCGAAGAAAACGAAAACGGTGAAGATGGTGAGCCCGGCGAGCCCAACCTCTACACCTGGGATGGCGCCACCGTCCGTTTCATCGCCCTTCTGGACCCACAGGACCTGATCAGCTTCCGTACGGGGGAAAGCGCAGAGGCGGAGGAAAGGCGAGAAGACCTGTTGCAGTGGACCAGCGCTATCCCCGGTCAGGTCTCGACCAGCGGAGGCCTCTACGAGAGCGGACGCTCTCTCTCTCCAACTCGCAGCACCCCCGACGGCCAGGTCTTCGCTTTCCAGTCCCACGCCCAGCTCACCTCCTACGACAACGAAGGGAAGGGGGAGATCTACCGTTACGCCCCCGCCGCCCCGCTCGGCTCGCAGCTGACCTGCGTCTCCTGCGACCCCAGCGGCGCCCCCCACGACTCCGTCGCCGACTCGGTCTTCCGGACCGCCTTCATGGGGAACACGGAATCCTCGACGATGATCCCCAACCTGACCGACGATGGCCGCAGGGTCTTCTTCGAGAGCCGCGATGCGCTCCTGCCGGAGGACGCCAACGAGGTGACCGACGTCTACGAGTGGAAGGCGCTGGGCACGACCGGCCCAGGCGGCGACGAATGCGAACGCCCGGGCGGCTGCCTGGCGCTGATCTCCAGTGGGCAGAGCGAAGAACACACGTACCTGTACGGCATGGACGCTGACGGCACCGATGTCTTCTTCATCACCCAGGAGAAGCTCACCGGGGCCGACGTCGTCGGCACCTTCTCGATCTACGATGCGCGCGCGCTGGGCGGCATCCCCGATCCGCCCGTTGCCGCACCCTGCCCGGGCGACGCCTGCCAGGGGCCGGCCTCGCCCCCGCCGGCGCTTCCGACGCCTGCTTCCACCGGTCCGGGCGCCGAGGGCGCCCCGGCCGCCAAGACGTCCTGCCCCAAGGGCAAGCACCGAGTCAAGGGCCGCTGCGTGAAGAAGAAGAGCAAAAAGCGCAAAGGCCACAGCAAAAAACACTCCAAGAAGCACCGAGCCGGCCACGACAGGGGGGTACGCCGATGATCCGCCGCACAGCCCAACTGCTGGGCCTCACCGCCCTGCTTGCCCTCGCCTGCTCCTCTCCCGCGGGGGCGATCGCGCCGCCCTGTCCGAATGAATTCAAAGCCGAATGCTTCGATATCGAATCGGTCGACGCGGCGCTCTCGACCACCCAGGCGGGGGCCCATCCCGACCTCAACTTCAGCTTCGAGCTCGCCCAGGACCCGGACAGCAAACCGGACAGCAAGGGCCTGCACGACACCTTCGTGCCGGTGCGGAACGTGCGAGTCGACCTGCCTCCGGGTCTGCTCGCCGACCCCAGCGTGCTCGGCGCGCCGCAGCAGTGCAGGGTGCTCGAACTGTCGCTCGGAGAATGCCCCAACGGCTCCCAGATCGGCACCGCCAAAGTGGATCTCTACAACCTGCACGCGGTCTTCATCGAGCCCGTCTACATGATGGTGCCCCCCGGAGGGGACGTGATCGCGCGCACGGGGTTCGTCGGCGGTGGCATCGGAACGAACATCTTCGCCGACGTCACCCTGCGCTCGGAGAGCGACTACGGGGCGAGCGTCGAAATCATCGATGCGCCGATCGTCGGCGGCATCCATGTGGTCGGAAGCGACACGAAGCTGTGGGGCGTGCCGGCCGCCGAAGAGCACGACACCGAACGCTGCACGCCCGGGGAGGTCTTCCTCGTTGCCTGCACCAAATCCCCGCCGCGCCCTCCCGGCTCGCGCGAACTGCCCTTCACCACCAACCCGACCCGCTGCGGGGTTCCGCTCGAGATGAGCGTCAGCGCCGCCAGCTGGGCTGAACCGAAGCGCTTCGTCACCGAGAAAGCCAGCTTCCCGCAGATCAGCGGCTGCAACAAGCTGCCATATGGCCCGGGGCTGACGATCGAGCCGACCAACCATCGCGCCGGGGCGCCGACGGGTCTCGACGTGACCCTGCGCGTGCCCGCCTCGGAAGGGGTGAAAGTCCTCGAACCGTCCCAGACCCGCGACGTCCTCGTGCTCATGCCCGAGGGCATGACGGTCAACCCGGGCGCCGCCGACGGGCTCGGCGTGTGCACCGACGACCAGGTCAACTTCGGCGAACGGGTGGCGGCTGAATGTCCAGACTCAGCCAAGCTGGCTGAGTTCGAGGTAGAGATCCCGGCGCTGCCGCGACGGCTGAAAGGCGCGATCTACCTGCGCGAGCCCGAACCGGGCAACCTCTACCGCTTCTGGGCGGTTGCCGACGACCTCGGCGCCCACGTCAAGCTCGAAGGCCAGCTCAACCTCGACGAAGAGACAGGGCAGCTCGAATCGACGATCTTCGACATCCCCCAGGCGCCGGTGCGCGAAATGAAGATCGTCTTCAAGTCGGGCTTCCGGGCGCCGCTGGTAAACCCGCCGACTTGTGGGGAATTCGAAAGTGCGTACGCATTCATTCCCTGGTCGGGCGGCCCGCCCCAGGTCTCCGAATCCCAGATGACGATCGACGAAGGCTGCGATGTCGGCGGCTTCTCCCCCAAGCTCTCGGCCGGCTCGATCGACGCCAGGGGCGGCGCCCACTCGCCCTTCTCGCTCACCCTCACCCGTGAGGACGGCGAAGAGAACATCGCCTCGCTGGACGTCACTCTGCCCAGGGGCATGGCGGCGACCTTCGCCGGCATCCCGCGCTGCGATGGCGCGGATGCGGAGACCGGCCAGTGCCCGGCCGAGAGCCGCGTCGGCAGGGTGACCGCCGCCGTCGGCGCCGGCTCCAACCCGCTCTGGGTCCCCCAGCCCGGCAAGCGTCCAACCGCCGTCTACCTCGGCGGCCCCTACAAAGGCGCGCCGCTCAGCGTGATCGCCGTCGTCCCCGCGCAGGCGGGGCCCTTCGACCTCGGCGACGAAGTGGTCCGCTCCGCCGTCGAGGTGGACCCGGTCACGGCCCAGGCGACCGCCAAGTCGGACCCGCTGCCGCAGATCATCGAAGGCGTGCCGGTGCGCTACCGCGCGGCCAACGTCTTCCTCGACCGGCCGGGCTTCGCCCTCAACCCGACCTCCTGCGCGGCCAAGGAGACGACGTCGCTACTGCGCTCCTCGGCCGGCAGCACGGCGAGCCCGTCCTCGCCCTTCGCGGCGACCGACTGCGACAGGCTCGGCTTCAAGCCCAAGCTCTCCATGCGCCTCTTTGGCGGCACCAACCGGGGATCGCACCCGAGGCTGCGCACGATCGTCAAGATGCCCCCGGGCGGCGCCAACATCGGCAGCTTCTCGGTGGCCCTGCCGCACTCGGCTTTCCTCGACCAGGCCCACATCCGCACCGTCTGCACCCGAGTGCAGTTCGCCGCCGACCAGTGCCCGGCCGGGTCGATCTACGGAGCGGTCAAGGCCAGGACTCCTCTCTTCGACGAGACCCTGGAAGGCCTGATCTACCTGCGCTCCTCCAACAACCCGCTCCCCGACATGGTCGCCGTGGTGAAAGGCCCGCCATCACTGCCCTTCGAGGTGCACTCGGCTGCGCGGATCGACTCGGTGAACGGAGGCATTCGCGCCACCTTCGAATCCTTCCCCGACGCCCCGATCACCGAAGCCGTCGCCAGCTTCCCCGGCGGCAGCAGGGGCCTGATCGTCAACTCGACCAACCTCTGCGCCAAAGTCAACAAGGTCACCGCCAAATTCACCGGCCAGAACGGCAAGAAAGCCACCCTGCGCCCGGTGCTGAAGGCGTCCTGTCGCGGCTCTAAAGCAAAACGCCCCGCGCACCGGCGTTAGCGCCAATACCTGCGCACGCACATCGGTGCGTGCGCAGAACCGTAATCCCGGTGAGTGCAGGCAATACCGGACCACTCTCAGGGCGATCCCCGTACTGGGGAGGGCCCAACTGGACATTGGCTTGACGAGCGCTGAGGATCTCTCCTGGAAGACCTGCCCCGGGCAGGTGACTCACAACACATCAGGAGATCACAATGAGACTCATCAAGATGTTCGGCCTCGCGACCGTAGCGGCTGTCGCCGCGATGGCGTTTGTTGGCGCTACCTCGGCCTCGGCTGAAACCAGCACTCAGCTCTGCGACGCTCACACGGGCTTAACCTGTTCGGACGCCGCAAGCGATGTCCACATGGTCCTCGCACCAGGAACGGTCTTAAAACTCTTAAGCCCCCTTGTTACCGTCTTATGTTTAGGCGAGTTATGGGAAAGTTCAGGTGCTGACGTCGGGGCATTAGGGAATCCCCAGAGCCTGGACCTCACGTCCAAGGTGTCAACTGGTTGCGGCACCACCTCCGCGCATAGCAACTGCACGTTAACCACTCTGACGCTGCCGGATGCCGACCTATTAAAGCTCGGATTAGACGAAGGCTCCCTGGAATTATTAAGCGGAACCTTTCGCCTTCAGGGGTGCGGTTTCGGTCTCAACTGCGAATACGACTTAGAAGGCACCTTAGTATCGGTGGGCGCTCAGCACGTGACAATGGAAGAAACCCCGGTTACAGAATTAGGCGGCAAATTCTTCTGCCCCGACGAAACTAAGCTCGACGGTTTACTGGAAACATTAGACGACAGGTTCGTCCTCCAGTAGGGAACGCACCGACCCCTGCGCACGCACATTTGTGCGTGCGCAGGGCGGTTATCCCGGCAGGTGCAGCCGACACTCGCTCCTGACGGGCATTCAACAATCAAGCCGGCAGATTGCCGGAAAGGAGTATCCACATGAGACTCATCAAGATCTTCGGCCTCGCGACCGTAGCGGCTATCGCCGCGATGGCGTTTGTTGGCGCTACCTCGGCCTCGGCTGAAACCGACACTCAGCTCTGTGTTACCCACACTGGCGGCTTAACCTGCGCGCAGGCGGCTGGTATCAATCACTGGGTGCTCGATACCGGCACGGTGGGCAAAATATTAAGCTCCTTGGTGGATGTCTTATGCTTAGGCATCTTAATGGAGAGTTCAGGCGCTGACGTTGGCGCCTTAGGGAATCCCCAAAGGCTCGATGCGACATCCATGTCGTTCACGGGATGCGGCACCTCTTCTGCGCACAGCAACTGCACGGTGACCGTCGAAGAACTGCCCGACAACAACCTGTTAAAGCTCGGGTTAGACGAAGGCTCGCTGGAAGCGCTAAGCGGCCGAATCGGTCTCTCGGGGTGCGGTCTCGGTCTCGATTGTCCGTACGACCTGGAAGGTCTCTTATTCTCGGCCGGCGCCCAGCACCTGACCGCGAATGAAACCAGCGTCACCGAATTAGGCGGCAAACTCTTCTGTCCCAACGAAAGCCAGCTCGATTTCTTAATGGAAACGTTAGGCAACAGATTCGTCCTCCAGTAGAGAGCCGGAGGGCGAGGGTGGGGCTTTCGGGCCCCGCCCCGTCAGCCGCGGCGGCTCACCGGGTATGGGTTACTTCGCCGACTCGCTCGGCAGGGCCTCGCCGCCGCGCTCGGTGCCGGCGATCAGCTCGTCCGGCGCCTTGCTCCTCGGGGATGAAGCCCGACTTCATGCCGAAGTAGACGGCCTGGGGGTGGTGGGCGACGATCGCCACCGTCGACTGCTCGGGCATCACGGCGTAGCCGTCGGAGAGGGTCATGCCGATCTCGCTCGAGGTCGAGCAGGCGCCAGACCTTCTCGTGCTCGGACTGGTCCGGGCAGGCGGGGTAGCCCCAGGAGTAGCGGCGGCCCTGGTCGAGCGTCGATGCCCAGCTCGCGGCGCACCTCGGAGTGCAGCCACTCGGCCAGGCCCTCGGCCGACTGCACGCCGAGGCCGTGGACGTAGAGCTGCTCGGCGAACTCGCCCTCGCGCTCGAGCCGCTCGATCAGCTCGGTCACCTCGGGGCCGACGGTGACGCCCTGCAGCGCGACGACGTCGCGTTCGCCGGAGTCCAGCGGGCGGAAGAAGTCGGCCAGGCAGATGCGGTCGTGCTTGGGCTGGCGCGGGAAGACGAGCCGCTCGAGCTCGCGCTCGGGGTCCTCGGGGTCGAAGACGACCAGCTCGTTGCCGTCGGCGTCGCAGGGGAAGTAGCCGAGCCGTGCCCGCGGGTGCAGGTAGTCCTGCTCGCGCCACATCCGCTCCAGGCGCGGCGCGAAGCCCTCCTCGCTCGTCGGCTGCCCTCGACCAGCTCGCGCCAGGCCTCGCCCTTCACGCCCGCGCCCGCCCCAGTGCAGCTTGAAGAGCACGTGGCGGTCGAGGTAGGGGAAGACCTCGTCGAGGTCGACCTCGACCTCGCGCACGCCCCAGAAGGGCGGCTCGGGGATCGGGATGTCGGTGCGGGCGGCGGAGCGGACGCTGTCGTCGCTGGTCGGCGGCGCGTCGTCGACCACCGCCGGCTTCTCGCGCAGCTGCCTGCGCCTCGGCGCGGATCCGCTCGACCAGCGCCTCGCGCGCCTCCTCGTCGACCAGCGCGTCCATCGTGTCGAGGCCCTGGAAGGCGTCCTTGCAGTAGAAGACGCCCGGCTCGTAGACCTCGTCGGACTCCTTGCCCTGCGGGTAGAGCGTGCGGCGGCCGAAGTCGCGGTTGATCGCGGCGCCGCCGATCAGCACCGGGAACTCGAGCCCGCGCTGGTGCAGCTCCTGGACGCAGATCGGCATCTGCTTCGAGGTCGAGACGAGCAGGGCCGAGAGGCCGATCGCGTCGGCCTCGTTCTCGACCGCGGCCTCGATGATCGTGTCGACCGGGACCTGCTTGCCGAGGTCGATCACCGTGTAGCCGTTGTTGGTGAGGATCGTGTTGACCAGCGACTTGCCGATGTCGTGGACGTCGCCGAAGACGGTCGCGATCACGACCTTGCCCTTGGTGTGGCCCTCGATCCGGTCGAGGTAGTTCTCGAGCTGCGCGACGGCGCGCTTCATCACTTCGGCCGACTGCAGGACGAAGGGCAGGATCAGTTCGCCGGCGCCGAACTTGTCGCCGACCTCCTTCATCGCCGGCAGCAGCACCTCGTTCAGCGTCGGGACGGCGCCGATCTTCTCGACCGAGCGGTCGATCCACTCCTCGACGCCGTCCTTCTTGCGGCGCAGGATGTGCCAGTGCAGCGCCTCCTCGGGCTCCATGCCCTCGGTCGGGTCGCCCGCCTCCTCGGCGGCCTCCTCGCCCTTCGACTCGAAGTGGGCGATGAAGCGCTCCAGCGCGTCCTCGCGGCGGTTGAAGACGAGGTCGTCGGTCAGCTCGCGCTCCTCGTCGGAGATCTCCGCAGTAGGGCGTGATGTGGTTGGGGTTGACCATCGCCAGGTCGAGCCCGGCCTCGACGCAGTGGTGGAGGAAGACCGAGTTGAGCACGGCGCGGGCCGGCGGCGAGACGCCGAAGGAGACGTTGGAGACGCCGAGCGAGGTCTTCACGCCGGGGATCTCGGCCTTGATCCGGCGGATGCCCTCGATCGTCTCGACCGCGGAGGGCTTCCACTCCGTCGTCGCCGGTGGTCAGGGTGAAGGTGAGCGCGTCGAAGATCAGCGCCTCGGGGTCGAGGCCGTGCTCCTCGCAGGCGATGTCGCGGATCCGCTTGGCGATCTCGACCTTGCGCTCGGCCGTCTTCGCCATCCCGACCTCGTCGATCGTCAGCGCGATCAGCGCCGCGCCGTGCGCCTTGGCCAGCGGCACGACGACGTCGGCCTTGTCGCGGCCGGCCTCGAGGTTGATCGAGTTGACGATCGCCCGGCCCGGGGATCTGCTCCAGCGCGGCCCGGATCACCTCCGGCTCGGTCGAGTCGACCTGGATCGGCGCCGGCTGGGTCAGCGAGATCCGCTTCGACCACCGCCGCCATCTGCTCGTCCTCGTCCTGGCGCTCGGTCAGCGCCACGCAGACGTCGAGCACGTGGGCGCCGCCTTCGACCTGGTCCTCGGCGACCTGGACGAGGCCGTCGTAGTCGTCGGCGAGCAGCAGCTCCTTGGCCTTGCGCGAGCCCTGCGAGTTGACCCGCTCGCCGACCAGCGTCGGGCGCGGCTCCTGCACGAGCGGGGTGGAGGTCATCATCGAGGAGACCTGGGGCGGCCCCGGCGCCGGGCGCTCGCCGGGCACGCGGCCGTCGACCCGCTCGCGGATCGCCGCGATGTGCTCGGGCGTCGTCCCGCAGCAGCCGCCGACGATGCCGACGCCGTAGCGCTCGACGAACTCGCCCAGCGTCGCCGCCAGCGGCTCGGGCTCCTCGGGGAAGATCGTCTCGCCGTCGGGGCCCTGCAGCGGCAGGCCGGCGTTGGGGATGCAGTGGACGGGCAGCGGGCTGTTCTCGCCCAGGTAGCGGATCGCGTCGCGCATGTCCTCGGGCCCGGTCGAGCAGTTGAGCCCGATCACGTCGACGTCGAGCGCCGCCAGCGTCGTCAGCACCGCCTGGATGTCGGTGCCGAGCAGCATCTTGCCGCCCTGGGGCAGCAGCGAGACGCTGGTCTGGATCGGCAGCGTGCGGCCGGTCGCGGCGAAGGCCTCGCGGGCGCCGAAGATCGCCGCCTTCACCTCGAGGATGTCCTGCGCGGTCTCGATGATGATCAGGTCGGCGCCGCCCTCGACCAGGCCCGCGCGCCTGCTCGGCGAAGACCTCGACCAGCGCGGCCGAAGGAGATGTCGCCCAGGGTCGGGTCGTCGGAGGCGGGCAGGAAGCCGGTCGGCCCGATCGAGCCGGCGACGAAGCGGTCCTCGCCCGCCGCCTTGCGGGCGATCTCCGCGGCCTTGGTGTTGATCTCCAGCGTGTGCTCGCCGAGCCCCCACTCCTCGAGCTTCAGCCGCGAGCCCTGGAAGGTGTCGGTCTCGACCACCTCGGCGCCGGCCTCGAGCATCGAGGCGTGGACGCCCTCGATCACGTCGGGCCGGTTCAGCACCAGCGCCTCGTGGCACTTGCCCTCCAGGCCGCCGTAGTCCTCCTGGGTCAGGTCGAACTGCTCCAGGGTCGCGCCCATGCCGCCGTCGAAGACGACGACGCGCTCACGCGTCGCGGCTATGAAGTCGCGCTCGGCCATGGTCAAGGAGGCTACCGGGGAGGCCGAAAACCCCCGCAGTCACGTCGGCAGCGCCGGTCTCAGCCTCGCAGGCCCAGGCGGCGCTTCAGGTCGCGGGCGTTGAACGCCTGGGCGACGCGGTCGACCAGGCCGCGGCGGGCCTTGGTGTACGGGTACCAGGTGGGCTCGCGCTTGCCGCCGAAGCGGGTGATCACGACCGACTCGGTGCGGCAGTACTTCTTGATCCCCGGCTCGCCGTGGCGGTAGCCGATGCCCGACTGCTTCCAGCCGCCCATCGGCACGTCCATCGCCGACGTAGTTGACCAGCACGTCGTTGACGTTGACCGCGCCGCACTCGACCCGGCGCGCGACCTGCTCGGCGCGCTCCTTCTCGCCGAAGACCGAGCCGGAGAGGCCATAGCGGCTGTCGTTGGCGAGCTGCAGCGCCTCCTCGGCGTCGCGCACCTTCATCACGCCCGACCACCGGGCCGAAGGTCTCGTCGCGCATCACCTTCATCGAGTGGTCGACGTCGACCAGCACCGTCGGCTCGAAGTAGTCGCCGGGGCCGTCGCACCCGCTTGCCGCCGGTCAGCGCCCTCGCGCCGCTGGCGAGCGCGTCGTCGACGTGGTCCTCGACGATCGCCGATCTGGTTGGGGGAGGTCATCGCGCCGACGTCCTTGCCGAAGCCGCTTGCCGTCGGCGCCCTGGCGCAGCTTGCCGACCTCGGCGGTGAGCTTGGCGACGAACTCGTCGTAGGCGGGCTCCTCGACGTAGATCCGCTCCACCGACATGCAGATCTGGCCCGAGTTCATCATCCCGCCCCAGGCCGCGGCGTTGGCGGCGCGGTCGAGGTCGGCGTCGGCGAGGACGATCATCGGGTCCTTGCCGCCGAGCTCGAGGCTGACCGGGGTCAGCGTCTCGGCCGCCCGCGCCATCACCTTGCGCCCGGTGCGGTCGGAGCCGGTGAACTGGACGAAGTCGACCGCGTCGACCAGCGCCCCGCCGGTCTCGCCGACTCCCTGCACGCAGTCGAAGACGTCGGGGCCGCCGATCTCCTCCTTCCAGGCCTTGACCACCTCGGCCAGGCCGAGCGGCGTGAACTCGGAGGGCTTGACGACGACCGCGGCGCCGGCCTGCATCGCCGGGATCGCGTCGCCGAGGGCGAGGATCAGGGGGAAGTTCCAGGGGCTGATGATGCCGACCACGGGGTGGGGCCGGTACTGCACTCGCAGCTTCTTCGACGCCAGCAGCGGCGTGTGCGGCCGGACCGCTCTCCTCGCCGATGAACTTGGCCGCCTTGGAGCCGTAGAAGTTGATCAGGTCGGCGAGGTAGATCGGCTCGCCCGAGGCGTCGGCGCGGACCTTGCCGGTCTCGGCCTGCATCGTGTCGATGACGCGGTCGCTGTTGTCGAGCAGCCAGTCGCGCAGCCTGCCGAGCCAGCGGTAGCGACCCTCGATCCCGATCGCCTCCCACTCGGCCTGGTTGGCGCGCACCCGGGCGACGGTCTCGGCGACGACCTCGGGGGAGTCGACCGGGACGGTGGCGATCAGGCCGCCGGTCGCGGGGTTGTGAACCTCGATTTGGTCCTGCGCGGCGCTCGGCCCCGTGCCGTTGGCATCGACCGCCTCGCTGCCCTTCTCTACCGTGCCGCTCTCCATTGGAACCCCCTTCGTCGACCCTTTGGCTGGTCGGCCAAGGTTACCCGTTGCGTCGCTAGGCGCAGACGCGGAAGCCGTATTCCTTGGCAAGCTTGGAAGCGCCCTTGAAACCCCCCTGCTTCTGGAGGAAGGGTTCGAAGAAGGCTTCGGGATCTTCCTTCGCTTCAGCTAGCCCGTCCTGCACTCCTTCGAGGTAGGCGGCGATCTTCTGTTCGTCCCCCTGCGGCGCGCCGAGTGCGCTGATCTCGTCGATCTGTTCTTCGTAAATGTCCACGAAAGTCGTTTCGTAGAATTTGTTCAGATTTGAAGTTTCAGTGGGCTTCGGGGGGTTTTCCTGTTCCTCGGTGTAGGCGGCCTGCAGCTGTTTTTCGAATTCTTCTCGGGTTCCAGTGCAGATCGCGTCCGCCTTCTGGATGAACGCCGCCTTCGAGAGCGAGCCGGTTTCGACGGTTATCTCCGTGGTGTCACCGCCGGACGAGCCGGTCGCCGACTCGTCGCTGCCGCCGCAGCCCGCCGCAAAGAGGAGGGCCACGAGGACTGCGGCGACAGCTACGAATCCCCTATTGATCAGAACATACCCCTGCATTCGGGCGCAGCATAGCATGGGGATCGAGGCGGTGCTTAGCGCGGTACGAGCCTGTAGACAGGCCCATCCAGCGAGGCCACGTAGAGGCGCCCGCGGCCGTCTTCGCCGAACGTCGAGGGAGTGTCGACGGTGAGGCCGAGGCGGCGGTCGTGGGCGGCGCGGCTCAGGTGGGGGACGAGGCTGCGCAGCTTGCCCGCGCAGAGGTCGGCGTAGACGTAGCGACCGCGCAGCGAGGGCAGGCGGCGGTCGCGGGAGACGTAGCCGCCGACGATCGTGCAGCTGCCGCCGTCGCGGCCGCGGTCGTAGGCCATGATCGGCTTCACCGTGCCACCCGGGTCCGGCGTGTTCCCGTCGGCTTCGGTGTATGGGGAGAAGCCCTCGAAGGCGTCCCAGCCGAAGTTGGCGCCGGCGGCGGCTCCCACGGTCGTGTAGTCGAGCTCCTCGAAGCGGTTCTGGCCGACGTCGGCGATCGCGATCCGCGGCTGCCCGGGCTCCGTCGTCGTGTCGAAGGAGAAGCGGTAGGGGTTGCGCAGCCCGTAGCTGTAGATCTCGTCGCGGCCCGGCCGTCCCACGAACGGGTTGCTGGACGGGACCGAGTAGGGCCGCCCGCCGGAGGGCCGCGGGTCGATGCGCAGCAGCTTGCCCAGCAGGCTGTCAGGGTTCTGCGCGTTGTTGGGCGGGTCGCCGCCGGCGCCGCCGTCCCCCGTGCCGAGGTAGAGCAGCTGCCCGAGGAACTGGAGCTGGCCGCCGTTGTGGTTGGCGTTGACCGGGTGGGGTATCTCGATGACGGTGCGGCGCGAGCCCCGCGCGGCCCGCGTCGCACTCCTGCGCAGGAACTCGTCGACGCGGATGTTGCCGTCGTTGTCCGTGTAATAGACGTAGAAGCGGCGGCTCTGCCCGTAGTCGGGGGGGAAGGCGATCGAGAACAGCCCGCGCTCGCCGCCGTCGTAGCCGACCAGCCCCCTGATGTCGAGGAACGGCCGGGCCTGGCGCCGCCCTCCGCGCATGACCTCGACCCGGCCCTCCTGCTCGGTGACGAAGAGCAGCTCCGGGAACCCGGGCGCCGCGGCGACGAACGTCGGGCTGTCGAAGCTGCCGACCTTCTTCAGGGCGACCCCGCCGCCGGGTCGCTGTTCGGTGTCGGGCTGCTGGGGTTGCCGCGCCGACCCGCAGGCCGGCAGGACGAGTACCAGCAAGACGAAAACGATGCCCGGAATGGCCCTGCTGCTCACCCGGGTAACGCTACCCTTCGGATCGTGTCAGGCGCTGGCCGCCAGAATGACGATTGCAGCGATCAGAGTCAGGCAGAAGCAAGTTGCGGGCTGCGTTTTAGGGCTATCCCAGTAGGGGTGGAACGTCTTGTACTTTTTGGTCGGATCGGCCCTCGGAAGGCCTCATCCGATCCTCCAAAAAGTTAAGTGGAACCCCTGCTGGGATAGCCCCGGAGATCAGCAAAAGCTCACTTCTCGACGACTTCGCCGGAGTCGGTGACGACCTTGTCGGGGGTGGCCGAGACGATTCGCGCCCCGATCGACCCGCTGGGTTCGCTGCCGCCCTCGGTGACCGCCTTGGCCTGGCCGCCGAGGCCGGCGTCGACGACGAAGCGCAGCACGTAGCCGCCGGTTCTGACCGCGCTCAGCTTCCAGACCAGGTTGGCGGTCGCGCCCGGCTTCAGCTCGCCGAAGGAGAAGGTCTTCGGGTTGGACGTGCCCGCCCCGCCCGGTTCGGAGGAGCCGGCGAATTTCGGATACCTGAGGGCGAGCACCCAGACGGGGCGGTCCGGCTGGGCGAGTTCGGGCTGGGGGTCGCGGATCGCGAAGGGCAGGGCGGACGCCTGGCCCTCCCGGCCCGCGATCGAGATCGATACGGCCAGGGCCGGGACCGTCTTTTGCCCGGTGTTGCGGATGCCGAGCCGCAGCAGCGAGGTCTGGCCGAGAACCTGGCGCGCCGGGAACTCGGCCGAGACCACCTCGACCGTGTACTTGCCCGCGGGCTCGTTCGCGTCGGAGGAGGAGTCGCCTCCGCAGGCGCCGGCCGAGACCGCGAGCGCGGCGGCGAGGACGGCCACGATCGCTGCCCGCAGGCGGGAACGCGATGCGTGTATGGGATGCCCCCTCAAAGCGGCCGGAACATAGCACGGGGCCTGGCCGCTCCCTCCCTGCATCCGCGCCTCTTTAGCCCGAACTCAACAGTGCCCACCGGCGCATCCCATAGACTCGCTCGCAGGAGGAGAACGATGGTCGGATCCGCTGTAAACAGGGCATTCCTGCCCGCCAAGTCGTTGTTCGAACAGGTCGGGGACATGATGATCCTCACTGCTCGCACGCTCGTCTCGGCGGTCAAGCCCCCCTACCCCTACGGCGAGGAGTTCATCGGCCAGTTCCTCTTCGCCCTGCAGCTCTGCTGGTTCCCGCTGCTGGTCTCCACAGTGGCCTTCGGCTTCGGCGCCCCGGGCCTGCAGGCGGCCAACTTCCTCTCGCTCTTCGGCGCGCTCGACCGCCTCGGCGGCTTCTTCGTCCTCGCCTCGATCCGCGAGTTCGCGCCCTTCGTCACCGCGGTGGTCGTCGCCGGCGTCGCCGGAACGGCGATCACGGCCGACCTCGGCGCCCGCAAGATCCGCGAGGAGCTCGACGCCCTACAGGTGCTCGGCGTCGACCCGATCAAGAACCTGGTCGTGCCGCGCTTCCTCGCCCTGATGCTGATCACCGGCCTGCTCGACATCTACGCCCTGGTCTTCGGGATCAGCGGCGGCATCATCACCGAGCTCCTCTACAAGCAGCCGCTCGGCGGCTTCCTCGCCACCCTCTTCTCCAACGCCTCGGTCACCGACCTCTGGGGCTCGGTGATCAAGTGCACGCTGTTCGGCGCGATCATCGCCGTCGTCTGCTCCTACAAGGGGATGACCGCGTCCGGCGGCGCGGCGGGCGTCGGCCGCGCCGTCAACCAGGCGGTCGTGATCTCCTTCATGGGCGTCTTCGCCTTCAACTACGCCTTCACCCAGACCCTGCTCGCCACCAACCCGGAGCTGCAGACGATCCGATGAACGCCTGGCTCGAGGTCCCGCGCGGCTGGCTCGACTCCTTCGGGGAGATCGCCCGCTTCGGCTCGCGCATCGCCGGCCTCGTCTACAGCGGCCGCGTCCTGCGCTTCTTCGGCGAGAGCCTGCGTCAGGCCGGCATCCTGATCCTCGGCTCGGCGATGATCATCTGGGGCCTCGTCTTCATCCTCGGCCTGCAGTGCGGGATCGAGGGCGCCTACCTGCTGCGCGCCCAGGGCGCGCCCGCCTACGCCGGCGTCTTCTCGGCCTGGTGCGACCTGCGCGAGATCATGCCCTACGCCTTCGGCTACATGCTGGCGGCCAAGGTCGGGACCGGGATCGTCGCCGAGCTCGGCGCGATGCGGATCTCCGACGAGATCGACGCGCTCGAGGTGATGGGCGTGCCGCCCGTCACCTTCCTCTGCGCGACCCGCCTGCTCGCCGCCTGGATCGCCTTCCCCTTCATGTACCTGGTCGGGATCGGGATCATGTACTTCGCCAGCTACCTCGCCGTCGTCCAGCAGATCGGCGACGTCTCCTCCGGCGGCTACCTGCTGATCTTCTGGATGTTCCAGAACCCGCCCGACCTGATGTTCAGCCTGATCAAGGGCATGTTCATGGCGACCGCCATAGTCATGGTCGGCTGCTACTACGGCTACACGGCGTCGGGCGGCCCGGTCGGGGTCGGCACCGCCACCGCGAAGTCGATGGTCCTCAACATCGTCTTGGTTCACATCATCGGGATGCTGGGCACCCTGGTCTTCTGGGGAGCCAACCCGCGAGCGCCGATAGGAGGCTGATCTACTTATGTCGATGGACGAGCAGACGAACAGCGGTCCCTACGTCAGCGACGACGGGATGACGATGGGACGCGACTTCGTGATCCCCGGCGTCGACCCGGCGGAGACCGATCCCTACCGCTTCCACACCGGCCGCAAGCGCGACCACGGCGGCACCGACGCGATCGAGATCATCGACCTGGTCAAGCAGTTCGGCCGCGCGCGCATCCTCAACGGCCTCAACCTCGGCCTGCCCGAGGATCAGATCTCGATGGTGCTGGGCCCTTCGGGAACGGGCAAGAGCGTGCTGATCAAGCACATCGTCGGCCTGCTCTACCCCGACTCCGGCGACGTGCTCGTGCACGGGGAGTCGATCCCGAACATGACCGACGACGAGCTCTTCGAGGTGCGCAAGAAGTTCGGCCTGCTGTTCCAGGACGGCGCCCTCTTCGGCTCGATGAACATCTACGACAACACCGCCTTCCCGCTGCGCCAGCACACCGACAAGAGCGAGGAGGAGATCGGCGAGATCTGCAACCGCCGGCTCAAGGAGGTGGGGCTCTCCGAGGCGGTCTACAAGATGCCGAACGAGCTCTCCGGCGGCATGCGCAAGCGCGCCGGCTTCGCCCGCGCCCTGGTGCTGGAACCGGCGATCGTGATGTTCGACGAGCCCGACTCGGGCCTCGACCCGGTGCGCACGGCGCTGCTCTGCGAGCTGGTCCGCGAGGTGCATGAGGAGCACGGTGGCTGCTACCTGGTGATCAGCCACGACCTCAACACGGCACGGCGCGTCTCCGACTTCATCGCCGTGCTCTGGAACGGCAAGATCGTCGAGTCAGGGCCGAAGGAGGAACTGTTCGACTCCGAAAACCGCTTCGTGCACCAGTTCCTCAACGCGGACGTGACCGGTCCGCTTTCGATGGACTGAGAGGGCCCGGGAGCGGTGAGGGACCGCTACTCGGTTGTCGTCGGACTGCTGTTTGCGGCGGTGATCGCGATCGCCCTGGTCAACACGCTGGGGCGGGACGACGAGGGGACGCTGGGTCTCGGCGAGATGCAGCGCAATTGGGCCCTGCCGGAGTTTGCGGTGCCGCGGGCGGCGGGGCCGCTGGAAGGCGATGCCAACGTCGCCCAGGACGATTGCGAGACCTCGCAGGCGCCCTGCCCGGAGGGCGCCCGCCGGGCCCCGGCCTGCCGCATCCGCACGCCGGGCGCGATCCGGGTCTGCGACTTCTTCGAGCGGCCGCTGGTGCTCTCGTTCTGGTTCAGCCGCGGTGGCGGCACCTGCGTCTCCCAGCAGGACGTCGTCAGCCGCGTCTCCGGGCGCTACCGCGGCCGCGTGGGCTTCCTCTCGCTCGACGTCCGCGACGACCGCGACGCGGTGCGCGGACTGATCCGCGACCGCGGCTGGGCGATGCCGGTCGGCTATGACCGCGACGGCGCGGTTGCCGGCCTCTACCACGTTGGCGGTTGCCCGACCTTCGCCTACGTCTTCCCCGGGGGCACCCTGCAGAGCGCCAGCTTCAGCGAGCTCACCGCCCCCCAGCTACACACGCGTGTCGAGTCTCTCCTGCGCGCCACCGATGCCGCCGAATCCCGCCTCCCGCCGCGGGCTGCATCGGCCGCCGCCTCTGCCGGGAGCAGAAGCTGATGCAGTTCGGAAACGCGCCGGAGCAGGGCTGGGTCGCCCCCCGAATCGCCGAGGAGTTCCCGGGGCTGGGGATCGCCTGGATCGAGCTGGAGGGCCGCTCGGGGCGCAGCTCCGAGTCGGCTCGCATGCGCCTGCGCAGCCTCTCGGACCGCTTCTACGGCGCGCACGCGATCCACATGCGCGAACAGCCGATCCCCTGGGCCTACCGGGTCTTCTTCCGCCAGGTCGGGCTCGACCCCGACAGCACCCGCACCCCGGTCGAGCAGCTGGCGCTGGACCGGTTGCACGACGGGGCCTTCGTCACTCACGGCATGCCCGACGACGCGCTGACGATCGCGATCGCGGAGACCGGCGTGGCCGTCCGCGCCTTCGATTCCGACCGGCTGCAGGGAAGGCTCTGCATCCGCGATTCCGCGCCCGGGGAGGCGCTGCCCGGGAAGCCGGCCGAGCTCGAGCAGGGGACGCTGGTCGTGGCCGACGAGAGCGGGCCGGTCGAGCTGCTCTTCGGCGGGGCCCCCGAGCGCGGCGTCGGCCGCGACACGCGGCGGATCGCGATCGCCGCGGTGCAGGTCAAGGGCGTGCCCCAGGCCGCGGTCGACGAGGCCCTCTGGATCGCCGCCTCGACCATCGCCGCTGCCTAACTCGCGTTCCGGTGCGCTTTATGTGGTTATTAACCACATAAAGCGCACCGGAACGGGAGGGAGAGTGGATTACACTCGATGCGATGCCGGGTCTGCTCGAATTGGAGACTCATGCTGGACTTCAAGAGGGCGACGAGCGCCTCGCCCGTGCCGAGCTGCGCCGCCAGATCGGCCGCCTCGAGCAGGAGCTGTCGCGGCTCTCGGCCGAGGCGTTCCCCCTCTTTTCCGTAGACACGCGGGTCGACGCTCCCTCGGGCCCCCCGCGGGTGGCCGGCCTCGAGCAGCTGGAGCGGGTGCGCGATGCGCTCGCGGTGCGGATCGGCAAGGCGCAACTGGCGCTGCGAGAGCGCGCCGACCTCGAGGCCCGCAACCGCGAGCTGCTGCGGCGGATGCTGGCCTCGCCGGCCAGCTACAAGTGGGTGCGGGTCTCGCGGGACGACATCGGCGAGCACGGCTGCGGCCACTGGCACTCCCGTCCCCGCCTCGGCCCGCTGGGGATGCTGATGGGCTGGTGGCGGGTCAAGGTCTCCTCCGGATGCCCGTTACCCGGGCGGCTTGCGGCCGTTGAGCGCTAAGAGCCAAAACCCGAAGAGCCGCAGGCCCGCCGCGGAGGAGAGGCCCCCGGCGCCGTGGGGGAACTTCCCCCTGGCAGAGCTGGCCGTGCTCGCCGGCATCGTCTCGCTCGTCATCGGCATCGTCGGCGGCAGCCCGACCGCGCTGGGAGTCGGAGTCGCCCTCGCCGGCCTCGGCGGCCTCGAGGTCGCGGCGCGCGAGCACTTCGCCGGCTACCGCTCCCACACGACCCTGCTCGCCGGCACCGTCTTCGTCTTCGTCGTCGGCGGCCTCTTCTACCTCGCCGGGCTGGTCCTCGCGACCTGCCTCGGGATCGGCGCGGCGGCGTTCCTCGTCGTCTTCTTCGCCCTGAGGCGCGCCTTTCAGCGCGCCTCAGGCGGTCTCTCGTTCAAGGTCGGCCGCCTCGGCGGCTGACGAGTCCGCGTCAGGCGAAGACGGATTCGCGGGAGGCGAGCTCGCTCGACAGCAGGGCCTTCTGGCGGGAGGTCAGGGTCCCGAGGCGCTTGTTCTCGCTGAGCGCGAGGCCGAGCAGGAACTTGCGGGAGCGGGTGCGGCCCCAGCGGCGCTGGCTGGTCAGCAGCTCGGCGAGGGTCATGCTCTCGGTCTCCCACGGGCAATCGCGGATCACCTCCGCTGCCTCGACGTCGCCTCGTGCGATCGAGCGCTTCAGCTCCGCCCTGGCAAGTCGCACTCGGTTGGCGCGGGCAAGCGCCTGCATGTGCTGTGGGGCCTGGATGGCGGAAGCGGTCGTTTGAGCAGGGGCGATCGAAGCAGCGTCCACTGGGACTCCTCCCATTCGGGGTTTTGACTGGTAGCTCGTTGCGCCGGACCGGAGGGTCCAACCTCGGCGTGGTCGAGTCGAGTTCTCCACCAACTTGCTTCCCTGCCCCGGGATGCAAGCGGCGCGAGGGGCAAGCTATGTCGTGGGTGGTCGGGGGTCAACCCGAAGTCACGCGGGGCTTACCGGCCCGGTCGCTAAGAGCACCTTTTTCCTAGCGCCGCCGACGCGGGTGAGATCCGGGCGCGGAGGAAACTACCCCGAGCGGGGTAGTTCGGGAAAGTCCGCGGCGACCCTGGCGATCGTCGCCAGCGCGTCGTCGAGGTGGGCGCGCTCGTGAGTCGCCATCAGGCTGGTGCGAAGGAGCGCGCCGCCGGGCGGCACGGCCGGGTGGATCGCGACGTTGGTGTAGACGCCGGCGTCGAAGAGCGCCTTCCAGAGCAGCACCGCCTGCCAGTCGTCGCCGACGACGACGGGGACCACCGGGGTGGTCGCGACGGTGCCGTCGGGCAGCGTGCCCGGCTCGATCACCTTCAGGCCCAGGTCGCGCAGCCCCTCGCGCAGGTAGGAGGCGTTGGCGAGGAGAGCCTCGAACAGTCGCGGGCCGTCGGAGCGAATCACGCGCAGGGCCTCGAGCGCGGCGCCGACCGCCGCGGGCACCGCCGAGGCGCTGAAGACGAAGGAGCGCGAGGAGATCCGCAGGTACTCGACCACGTCGGCCGGGCCGGCGACGAATCCCCCGCAGGAGGCGAGGCTCTTGGAGAAGGTGCCCATGCGCAGGTCGACCTCGTCCTCGAGCCCGAACAGCTCGCAGGCCCCGGCGCCCCGCGCCCCGAGCACGCCGGCCCCGTGCGCCTCGTCGACCATCAGCCGCGCGCCGTGGCCCTTGCAGAGCTCGACGATTCGCGGCAGGTCGCAGACGTCGCCCTCCATCGAGAAGACCCCGTCGACGACGACGAGCACGCCGCCGCCGTCCCCGGCCGCGCGCTGCAGCATCTTCTCCAGCTTGTCCATGCGGTTGTGGCGGAAGGGGCGCAGCTTGGCGCCCGAGAGGCGGCAGCCGTCGAGGATCGAGGCGTGGTCGCCGGAGTCGACGATCACGGTGTCGCCGGGGTCGAGGATCGTCCCGATCGTCCCCAGGTTCGCCTGGTAGCCGGTCGAGAAGACGATCGCGTCCTCGCTCCCCATCCACTCGGCCAGCTCGCGCTCGAGGTCGACGTGCAGCGGGGTGGTCCCGTTGAGCAGGCGCGAGCCGGTGACGCCGGTGCCGTAGGTCTCCAGGGCGTCGCGGGCACCCTGCTTGACCCGCTCGTCGCCGGTCAGCCCCAGGTAGTTGTTGGAGCCGAGCATGATCGTCTCCCGTCCCTCCATCTCGACCACGGGGCCGGCCTGCGAGGTGAGCAGGCGGAAGTAGGGGAGGAGGTCGTGCTGCTTGGCCGCTTCCAGCTGCTCGAGGCGGTCGTGGCTGCGCGCCTTCTCGAAGACGTCGACGGGTACCTTCGCGGTCTCGCTCATGGCCAGAGTGTAGGTTCCGGTCCCCGTGGGAAACGTGTCGATCCGGCCGGTCCGCACCCGTCGCGAGCTGAAGCGCTTCGTCAAGGTCCCCTTCCGCCTGCACCGCGACCGCCCGCAGTGGGTCGCGCCGCTGATCTTCGAGCGCATGCAGTTCCTCGACCGCAGCAGGAACCCGTTCTTCGAGCACGCCGAGGCGGAGTACTTCCTCGCCGAGCGCGACGGCGAGGCGGTCGGCCGGATCACCGCCCAGGTCGACCGCTGCTGGGACGAGTCCCAGGGCGGCAGCGACGCGATGTTCGGCTTCTTCGAGACGGCCGAGGACCCCGAGGTCGCCGCCGCCCTGCTCGGCGCCGCGACCGAGTGGGCGCAGGACAAGGGCCGCAGCCGCATCCTCGGGCCGATGGACTTCACCACCAACGACGAGGTCGGGATCCTGATCGAGGGCTACGAGCTGCGCGCCGATGATCCTCGAGAACTGGCACCCGCCCTCACTACCGGGGGCTGATCGAGGCGAACGGCTTCGGCAAGGCGATGGACCTGCTGATGTGGGAGCTCGAGCTCGGCGACCTCAAGGAGGGCGAGCGCTTCGATCCGGCGATCCACGCCGCCGCCGAGAAGGCGCTGAGCGACGAAGGGGTGACGATCCGCAACATCAGCAAGCGGAACCTCCCCGACGAGATGCGGCGCCTTCAGCGAGGTCTACAACGAGGCCTGGGGGGACAACTGGGGCTTCGTCCCGGCGACCGACGCCGAGATCGAGTTCCACGCCAAGCTGCTCAAGCAGGTGATCGACGAGGACTGGGCCTACATCGCGGAAAAGGACGGCGAGACCGTCGGCGCCGCCCTCACGCTGCCCGACATCAACCAGGCGCTGGCGAAGCTGAACGGCCGCCTGCTGCCGCTTCGGCTGGCTCCGCTTCCTGCTCGGCAAGCGCAAGATCGACCAGCTGCGGGTCTTCGCCCTCGGCGTCAAGCACGACTACCGCCACACCGGGGTCGCCGCGGGCCTCTACCTCAAGCACCTGGAGACGGCGCAGAAGCCGGGCAGCGATCGAAGGCGGCGAGATGGGCTGGATCCTCGAGACCAACGGGCCGATGAACCGCGCGATGGAGGGCATGGGCGGGAAGGTCGTCAAGAAGTACCGGATTTACGAGAAGCACCTTTGATCTGCGCAAGGTGCGGGTTGTCTCCGATCGGTCGCCGTGGCCATCGCTAAGGTCGGGACGGTGAGCGAGTATGGAGCTGGAGCCGATCCGCGGTTCGCGTCCTTGCCCGCACGAGCCGTCCAGTGCGCTGGCCGTTCGCAGCGAGGCGAAGACCGCGGCGATAGCCGCTGCCGGCGGGGTTCTCGCCGGTGCCGCGACCGTTGCCGCCGTGCGCGCCGTCGGCGCGGTCGCGAGTCGCAAGCGGACGCCGCGCCGCCTGGCGCGCCGCGAGCGCCCGCCGAACGTCCTCGCCAGCCGCTCCTTCCTGGTCGACGTCCACCTGCTCGGGCGCTGAGCCATGCCGACGGGCCTGAAACGTCCATATGTTGGACGTTCAGGCCCGTCGGCGGGGGTCTGGAGGTTGAGGTCACGCCGCCGTCGCCCTTTCGCCTGCCGGCCTACGGCGGCGAGGACGGGGTGATGCGGGTCGCGACGGGCGTCGCCACCCGGCTGCTGCAGGTCGACGGGTGCCCGGTGCTGGTGCGGGCCTGGGAAGCCGGGCAAGGACCGGGTCGCCCTGCGTGCCGAGCCGCTCGACCCCGCGCGATCGCCGCGCCCTGCCCCGCCGCGGCGATCCCGACCCGCGGGCCGGGCCGGCGGAGCTGGAGCTGGCGCTGCGAGCGGATGCGCTTCGCGCTCGGCGTCGACGACGACCTCGGCGAGTTCTACCGGCGCTTCCGCCGCGACCCGCTGCTCGGGCCGCTGCTGCGCCGCCGTCCCCACCTGCGCCCGCGCCGCCGTCCGTGGCCCTGGGAGGCGCTCGCCTGGGCCGTGGTCAAGCAGCTGATCGAGAGCGGCCGCGCGGCCCGCATCCAGCGCCGCATCGTCGGCCGCTGGGGCGCGCGGCTGGGCCGGCGGGCGCGAGGGCCTGCGCGACGTCCCGGCGCCCGGCCTGATCGCCGGCCGGGCGCCGGTCGAACTGGAGTCGATGGGCCTGGCGCTGAAGCGGGCGATCGCGCTGCGCGCGGTCGCCCGCCGAGATCGCCGCCGGGCGCTGCGACCCGGGCGAGCCCGCCGCCGATCGGCGCCTGCTCGCGGTGCGCGAGATCGGGCCCTGGACCGTGCAGTGCCTCGGGCTCTTCGGCCGCGGCGACCCCGACTCGCTGCCGGCGGGCGACCTGATCTACCTGAAGCTGGTCGGCCGCCTCGCCCGGCTCGGCCGCCGCGCCACGGTCGAGGAGGTCGAGGAGTTCTACGCTCCCTACGCCCCGTTTCGCGGCCTCGCGGCGACCTGGACGACGATCGCCTCCTAGGGTACTCAATCCGTTGCGCGGCCTGGCAGCTCAAGGGGGCGGGCACGGCGCCGATAAGTCGAGCAATGGAGCGCACGACGCCAGGGCGGCAGCTGGCCCGAGAAGCGGGTCAACGAGTTCCTCGACCAGATCTCGGCGGGGGGCGAGGACTACCGCCGCCTGGTCGAGCGCCTGCCGGCGATCGTCTACGCCTCCGAGCTCGGCGAGCAGCGGCCGCTGGCGCTACGTCAGCCCCCAGGTCGAGGAGATCCTCGGCTACACGCCCGGAGGAATGGCTGGCCGACGCCGAGCCTCTGGGCGAGGCTGCTGCACCCCGAGGACCGCGAGCGGGCGCTCGTCGCAGGAGACGCGCAAGACGATCGGGCAACCGCAACCCGCCGCCGGTCGACTACCGCATGATCACCCGCGACGGCCGCATCGTCTGGATCCTCGACGAGGCCGTGCTCGAGCCCGACGAGGACGGCACGCCGGTCTGGCACGGCGTCCTCTACGACATCACCGAGCGCAAGCTCGCCGAGCAGGAGTCTGCGGCGCGCCGCGGCCCAGCAGGCCGCGGTCGCGCGCCTCGGCGGGCAGGCGCTGCAGGACGGCGACCCGGAGGTCCTGATGGGCGAGGCGGTCTCGCTGATGACCGAGATCGACGGAGTCGACGCGGCCTGCATCTGGGAGATCGGCCGCGACGGCCGCCGGCTGCAGCCTGCGCGCCGGGCTCGAGGATCGCATCGTCGGCGCCGACCCGCGCCTCGGCGGCCCGCGACTCCCACGCCGGCGCGGCGCTCGACTCGCGCCTGCACGTGATCGTCGACGACTGGTCCAGCGAGCGGCGCTTCTCGATGCCGCCGGCGCTGCGGGCGATCGGCGTGCGCAGCAGCCTCGCGGTGCCGATCGACGGCAAGGAGCAGCCCTTCGGCGTGCTCGACATCCACTCGACCGAGCCCAACCGCTTCACGCCGCAGGACGTCCACTTCGTCCAGGCCTCGGCCAACGTCCTCGCCGACGCGATCGAGCGCCACGCCGCCGACCAGGCGCTGCGCCACCGCGTCCTGCACGACTCGCTCACCGGCCTGCCCAACCGGCTCAGCTTCGTCGACTCGCTCAGCGACGCGCTCAAGCGCAGCACCGTCTCGGGCTCGCCGGTCGGGATCCTCTTCCTCGACCTCGACCACTTCAAGCTGATCAACGACAGCCTCGGCCACCACGCCGGCGACGAGCTGCTGCGCGCCGTGGCGCCGCGCCTGCGCGCCCACCTGCGCCCCGGCGACATCGTCGCCCGCTTCGGCGGCGACGAGTTCGGCATCCTCGTCGACCGGCTCGCCGACGAGGACGAGGCGGTGGCGATCGCCGACCGGATCGCCGGCTGCCTTCGCCGAGCCCTACGCGATGGGCGGCGTCGACCACTTCGTCAGCGCCAGCGTCGGCATCGCCGTGGCCCGGCCCTCAGTCCGCGAGCCGGCCGACGCCGAGCTGCTGATCCGCGACGCCGACGCGGCGATGTACCGGGCGAAGGAGCGCGGCCGCGGGCGCTGCGAGCTCTTCGACGCGGAGATGCGGGCGCGGGCGCTGCGCCGGCTGGAGGTCGAGCGCGAGCTGCGCCAGGCGCTCGAGCGCGACGAGCTGGAGCTCCACTACCAGCCGGTGATCGCGCTGCGCAGCGGCGAGATCACCGGCCTCGAGGCGCTGGTCCGCTGGCGCCACCCCGAGCGCGGCCTGCTCGACCCCGGCGACTTCGTCTCGGTCGCCGAGGACAGCGGCCTGATCGAGCCGATCGGGCGCTGGGTGCAGGAGGCGGCCTGTCGCCAGGTGCTGGAGTGGCACGAGCTGCGTCCCGACCGGCGCCCGTTCGACGTCTCGGTCAACCTCTCGGCGCGGCAGGTGACCAACCGCGACCTGGCCGACTCGATCGGCGAGATCCTCGCCGGCAGCGGCCTCGATCCCGGTCCACCTGCGGCTCGAGGTCACCGAGAGCGCCCTGGTCGAGGAGTCGGCGACGGCGACCGGGACCCTGGAAGCGCTCAGCGACCTCGGCGTCGGCCTCGTCCTCGACGACTTCGGCACCGGCTACTCCTCGCTCGCCTACCTCAACCGCTTCCCCTTCGACGCGCTCAAGATCGACCGCTCCTTCGTCGACGCCCTCGGCGTCGAACAGGAGCGCACGGCGATCGTCGAGGCGATCATCGGCATGGCCCGCGCCCTCTCCCTCGACGTGATCGCCGAGGGGGTCGAGAACGAGGCCCAGCTCGCCGAGCTGGTCCGGCTCGGCTGCGACCACGCGCAGGGCCACCTCTTCTCGCGGGCGCTGCCGGCGGAGAAGATCACAGCCCTGCTCGGGGAAGGCGCCCCGCTCTACTCGGGAATCGTGCCCGGCAGGTAGGCGTTGCTCAGCACCGCGGCCGGCGCGATCGGGGTCGAGACCAGGTCGTTGTCGCGCATCCAGGCCGCGAACTCGGTCCAGCGGCCCGGCGCCAGGTAGCCGTAGGGGCGCCCATGGCGGGGCGGGTCGAGCAGCGGCAGCGTCGCCGCCACCTCGGCCCGGGTCAGCTTCGGGTCGAGGTCGGGGTTCGCCTCGAGCAGCGCCTCGGTGGCAGCCTGGGGACTCTTCGCCGCCGCCGCGGTGCCCGCGGGCCAGCGCCGCGAGGAAGAGCCGGATCGCCTCCGGGTCCTCCTCGAGCCGCTGGCGCTGGGCGACGAGGACGAGCTCGTCGTAGGTGGGCACGCCGAGCCGGTCGACCGGGGTGACGACCGGGTCCTTGCCGCGCAGCCGCAGGTCGACGCCCTCGACGTTGCGGAAGCCGCCCAGCATCGCCTCCGCCTTGCCGCCGACGATCGCCGGCAGCAGGCCGAAGCCGACGTTGACGACCTTGACGTCGGAGGGGGTCAGGCCGGCGCGGGCGAGGATCGTCTTCAGATAGGCGTCCTGGTAGGGGATGCCGGCGGTCGCGATCGTCTTGCCGCGCAGGTCGCGCGATGCCCCCGATCCCGGACTTCTTCAGCCAGATCATCGAGGTCAGCGGCCGGTTGACCAGGGCGGCGACCGCGATCACGTCGAGGCCCTGTTCGTGCGGCCAGCAGCACCTCCGGCTCGTAGGAGATCGCCAGGTCGGTCTGGCCGGCGGCGAGCAGCTTGATCGGCGCCGCCGGATCGGACGGGGTGTCGGATGCTGACGTCGAGCCCGGCTTCCTCGAAGTAGCCGAGCTTCTGCGCCATGTAGATCCCGGCGTGGTCGGGGTTGGGGTAGAAGTCGAGCGTCAGGCTGAGCGGCTCCGCTTCGCCGCTCACGTCCTCGCTCTTCTCGCCGCAGGCGGCGAGGCCAAGGGTCAGGGCCAGCAGGGCGATGGCGATCGCCGGAAATCGGGAGAGGCTTCATTCCCTGCTTTCTATCGCCAAGTGACGACGCGGCGCTCTGCGAGGGCGACGAGTCCGTAGAGGCCGATCGCGATCGCCGAGAGGACCAGGGCGGCGGCGAACACCCGGGCCGTCTCCAGCTGGGCGTTGTCCTGGAGGATCAGGTGGCCGAGCCCGGAGTCCGACGCCGACCCACTCGCCGAAGACGGCGGCGATCGGCGCGAAGGTGACGCCGATCCTGGCGCCGCTGAAGGTGAAGGGGAGGGCGGTCGGCGCTTCCACCCGCCAGAGCAGCTGGCGGCGGTGAGGCGTCGAGCGTGCGCATCATCTTCACCGCCTCGCGGGTCGACCGCGCGGAGCCCGTCGGCGGTGGTGACGGCGATCGGGAAGAAGCAGACCAGCGCGACCACCGCCAGCTTGGGGCCGATCCCGTAGCCGAACCAGACGACGAGGATCGGGGCGAAGACGATGATCGGGATCGCCTGCGAGGCGACGATCAGCGGGTAGAAGGTGAGCCGCAGGGTCTCGAAGGGCCGCAGCAGGAAGCCGAAGGCGAGCCCGAGCGGCGAGCCCGCAGCAGGAAGCCGAAGCAAGATCTCCTTGCAGCGTGACCCAGGCGTTTTCGGCGAGCAGCGCCCTGCTGTCCCACAGGGCGGTGGCGATTTCCGCCGGCGAGGGGATCAGGAAGCGGGTCCAGGTTCGAGCACGTCGGCGATCGCCCCCGTGCTGGCGGCGACCTGCCAGGCCCCGACCAACGCCGGCGATCAACAGCCCGCGGCAGCGCCACCGCCTCATCGCCCCCACCACCCCTTCCGGTGCGCTTTATGTGGGCATGGGTGGCATAAAGCGCACCGGAAGCTCATCGAGTGCCCTCCCGCAGGGCGTGCATGGCTCGCTCGCGGACGGCGACGAAGGCGGGGTCGGTGACCGCCTCGTCACGGTCGGCGGCGCGTGGTGCCGGGGCGCTCAGCTCCTCGACGATCCGCGCCGGGCGGGCCGAGAGCACGGCGACGCGGTCGCAGAGGTAGAGCGCCTCCTCGACGTCGTGGGTGACGAGCACCACGGTGCGCGGGTCCGCGTCCAGCGCCCGTGCCAGCCACTCCTGCATCTCGGCGCGGGTGATCGCGTCGAGCGAGGCGAAGGGCTCGTCGAGCGCCAGCACCGGCTTGCCGGCGACCAGCGTGCGCAGGAAGGCGACGCGCTGGCGCATGCCGCCGGAGAGCTCGGCGGGGCGGGAGCGCTCGAACCCCGCCAGGCCGAAGCGCTCGAACAGCTGCCCGGCCTCGCGCCGCGCCGCGCCGCGCCGCACGCCGCGGTTGCGCAGCGCCAGGGCTGCGTTGTCGATCGCGGAGAGCCAGGGCAGCAGCAGGTCGCGCTGGGGCATGAAGGCGCAGCGGGCGAGGCGCGCCGGCCGGGCTCGTCGCCGTCGACCGAGGGCGACCTCGCCCGTGCGCCGGCTCCTGCAGACCGGCGATCAGCTCGAGCAGGGTCGACTTGCCGCATCCCGAGGGGCCGACCAGGCCGAGCACGCCGTGTGCCGGCACGTCGAGGTCGAGGTGCTCGATCGTCCGCAGGTCGCCGTAGGAATGCCGCAGGCCGCGCACGGAGACGGCCACTCCGGGCGCATCGCCGGGAGGCAGGCGATGCGCTCTCCGCGGCGAATTCCTTGGCTTTCGCGGGCATCTTGGTATCCTGGCGCACTCGCGCTCCTGACCTAAAAGGTCAGGAAAGTCGATAACCAACCGCGCGAGGCTCAAATGGACCCGGCAATCATCCTCTTCGGACTCGGCATCGGCGTGCTCGTCGGCATGACGGGCATGGGCGGCGGCTCCCTGATGACGCCGCTGCTGATCCTGATCTTCGGCATCCAGCCGACGACCGCGATCGGCACCGACATCTTCTACTCGGCGGTGACCAAGACCGTCGGCGGCTGGCGGCACCTGAAGATGAAGACGGTGAACATGGAGCTGGTCAAGTGGCTGGCGCTGCGGCAGCGTGCCCTGCGGCCGTGGCCGGCGTCGCGATCGTCTCGGTGCTCGCAGCGACCACATCGGCGAAGCGCGGCTCGACTCGCTCGTCTACGCGGTGCTCGGCGGCACCCTGCTGATGGTCGGGATCATCACCCTCGCCCGGGCGCTGATCCTGCGCAACCTGGTCGACGAGCGCGACCGCTTCGACGTCGAACGGCGCCACAAGGTCGCCGCGGTGACGATCGGCGCGACCACCGGCTTCGTGATCGGCATCACCTCGGCCGGCTCGGGCACGGTGATCGCGATCCTGCTGATCGCGTCTACCGCCTCTCGCCGAAGAAGGTCGTCGGCACCGACGTCTTCCACGCCGCGATCCTGCTCTGGGCGGCGGGCATCGCCCACTGGGTCGGCGGCAACGTCGACTTCGTCCTCGCCGGCAACATCCTGCTCGGCTCGATCCCGGGCGTCGTCGATCGGCGCCGCTCTCTCCGACAAGGCGCCGCAGGGCTTCCTGCGCACCGCGCTCGGCGTCGTCCTGGTCGGCTCCGGCATCGTCACGATCCAGAAGGGCGACCCGACGGTCTGGCCGATCGCCGCCGCTGTCGCAGCGGTCGGCCTCGGCCTGATCCTCGCCGCCCCCCGCCTGGCTCCACAAGCGCCGCGAATGCGAGAAGCGGCGCAAGCGGCCGAGCCGCTCAGCCAGAGCTGGCGCCTGACGTGATCGGCTGACTGATTTACTAGCTGCCATGCGCGTCTCAGCGAAGGCCGACTACGCAGTGCGGGCGGCCGCCGAGCTGGCGGCCGCGGAGGAGGGCCCGGTCAAGGGCGAGAGGCTCGCCGAGGCGCAGGACATCCCGCTGCAGTTCCTCGAGCACATCCTGCTCGAGCTGAAGCACGCGGGCATCGTCCGCGCCCGCCGCGGCGCCAAGGGCGGCTACTGGCTGGCCCGGCCCGCCGACGAGGTGACGATCGCCGACGTCGTCCGCGCGGTCGAGGGCCCGATCGCCCACGTCCAGTCGGCGCCGCCGGAGTCGATCGAGTACCGCGGCAACGCCGAGCACCTGCAGGAGGTCTGGATCGCCGTCCGCGCCAGCCTCCGCACCGTGCTCGAGCACGTCACCCTCGCCGACCTGGTCTCCGGCGAGCTGCCCGCCGATGGTCGAGGAGCTCGCGGCGTCGCCCGACGCCTGGGCGCCTCGACGAGCACGCGACCGCCGCGCTCAGGCGGCCGCCGGCACGCCGCCGGCGACGACGTTGACGAAGTTCTCCAGGTGCCTGGTGGTCCAGCACTCGAAGGCGCCGTCGCAGTAGCGCTCGTAGGCGGCCATCACCGAGTCGCCGTAGTTCCAGTAGAGCGCGGCTCGGGGTTGAGCCAGAAGAGGCGGCCGGCCCGCTCGGCGACCTGGGCGAAGACCTCGGCGTGGGGCTCGCGGCCGTTGGTGCGGGCGTCGCCGAGCACGATCACGGTCGAGCGCGGGTCGAGGTCGTCGGAGATCTCGGCCGAGGAACTCGAGCCAGACGCGGCCGTAGTCGGTGTAGCCGGAGACGTCGGCGACGCCGCCCTCGCTGGAGATCCGCTGGGCGATCGACGCGGAAGTCGCGCTCGTGCTCGAAGACCTCGGTCACCTCCGAGATGCGCTCGATGAAGACGAAGCTGCGCAGCTTGCGGAAGGAGTCGTGCAGGGCGTGCAGGACGGAGAGGAAGAAGACGCTGGCCGAGGTGACCGAGGTGGAGACGTCGCAGAGGACGTAGATCTCCGGCCGGCGCGGGCGCTTCGGCCGGTAGCGCAGGTGCAGCGGCACGCCGCCGGTCTCCAGCGAGGCGCGCATCGTCCGCCGCACGTCGACCGTCTGTCCCTTGCGCCGGCCGCGCTGCTCGTGCCCGAGCGTCGCCAGGCGCCGCTTCATCTGCGAGACGGCGCGGTGGACCGCGGCGAGGTCCTGGGTCGGGCTGGTCGGCAGGGCGCGGTCGAGCTCGGCCAGCGGCCGCGAGGGGGGCAGGGTCGAGGTGCGCTCGATCAGGTCGCGCTCGAGCTCGCGCCGCAGGTGGCGCTCGAAGGCGTTCAGCTGCTCGCGGTCGATCGGCGGCAGCTCGGCGGCGCCGTCCTCGGCCGGCGGCTGCTGGCCCGGCCGAGAGGCCCAGCGTGCGCCGGATCCGCTGCACGTCGACGCCGACCACGCCCGAGCCCTCGCCCTGGCGGCCGAAGGCGGCGATCGCCAGCCGAGCCAGGTCGCGCATCTCGCCGTCGTCGCCCTCGACGATCGCCTGGCGGACCTGCTCGCGAAGCTCGTCGAGGTCGAGCCGCTCGCCGCCCTCGTGACGGCGCCCGCTCTCGCTCGATGCCGCGCTCGACCGCCTCCGCCTCGGCGGCGCGGAAGAAGCAGCGCTCGAAGAGCAGCTCGAAGAGCGCGGCGGTCCTCCTGCGACTTGGCGATCGTCGCCGCCAGCGCCTCGCGGAAGTCGTCGCGTGAGGTCCACGGCACCTGTTCCAGCGCCGCGAAGGCGTCGAGGATCTCCGAGGTGCCGACCGCGACCCCCTCGCCGCGCAGCTCCTCGCAGAAGCCGAGCAGCTTCGCCGCCAGGCCCGGCGGCCCGGTCTCAGCCCTGGGGCCGTACGGGCTCGGCAAGCTTCATCCCGACCCGCTCCGCCACCAGGTCGATGTCGGTGCGGTGCTTGACGATGATCGACATCGACTGCTCGAAGGTCTCGCGGTCGATGTCCTCGGCACCCAGCAGCAGCAGCGTGCGCGCCCAGTCGATCGACTCGGCGATCGAGGGCGGCTTCTTCAGGTCGAGCGCGCGGACCATCCGCACCACCTCGACCAGCCGCCGCGCCAGCGCCTCGGGCAGCTCCGGCGCGTGCAGGCGGACGATCTCCATCTCGCGCTCCAGCTCGGGGTAGTCGAGCCAGAGGTAGAGGCAGCGCCGCTTCAGCGCCTCGGTCAGCTCGCGCGAGTTGTTCGAGGTGAGGACGACGATCGGCATCGTCGTCGCCGAGACCTGACCCAGCTCCGGGATCGTGATCTGGAAGTCGGAGAGCAGCTCGAGCAGCATCGCCTCGAACTCCTGGTCGGTCTTGTCGATCTCGTCGATCAGCAGGACGACCGGCTCGGGGCTGGCGATCGCCTGCATCAGCGGGCGCTCGAGCAGGAACTCCTTGTCGAAGATGTCGCCGTGGACCTCCTCCCAGCCGTCCTCGCCGCCGGCCTGGATCCGCAGCAGCTGCTTGCGGTAGTTCCACTCGTACAGCGCCTTGGCCTCGTCGAGGCCCTCGTAGCACTGCAGGCGGATCAGCTCGCGGCCGGTGGCGCGCGAGAGCGCCTTGGCCAGCTCGGTCTTGCCGACGCCCGCCGGGCCCTCGACCAGGACCGGCTTGCTCGAGCCGCTGGGCGAGGAAGGAGACCAGCGCCGCCGGCTCGTCGGCGAGGTAGCCGACCTTCGCCAGCGCCTCCTTCACCTCGGTCACAGAGCCCGCAGCCATCGGGGCGATGATAATCGCCACTGTGCTCGACCTCGCTCTGCCCCTCGCCGGGCTGCTGCCCCACAGCGCCGGTCCCTACCTGGCGCTGATGCTGATCGGCTTCGCGGTCGGCATCCTCGGCCACCTCACGGCGGCCCGCTGGCTGGTCGCGACCGGGATCATCCTGATCTTCCTCGGCGCCTTCCTCTTCCCCCTGGCGCTCAACGTGACCGAGGAGACGCCGCGCCAGATCGAGACCACCCGCTAGCGTCCATCGCATGGGACGGCTCGACGACGTCGACCTATCGCTATCGCTGACGCGGCGCGACGAGCAGCGCGAGCTGAGCGCCGCCTGGGGGCGGTTGACGCAGTTGCGGCTGACTCTCGGCGGCCTGATCGGCGAGCAGGGGATCGGCCCACCGGTCTGCGTCGTCTTCGAGGGCTGGGACGCCTCCGGCAAGGGCGGCGCGATCAAGCGGCTCGTGGCGCCGCTGGACCCGCGTCATGTCCGCGTCGTCCAGTTCGCCGCG
The DNA here is from genome assembly GCA_963801245.1 of uncultured Solirubrobacterales bacterium. GTDB lineage: Bacteria > Actinomycetota > Thermoleophilia > Solirubrobacterales > 70-9 > VRUE01. Next base: position 333,263 of record CAWDEA010000002.1, on the reverse strand, counting down.
CCCACCCACGACGAGAAGCGCCACCACTTCCTCTGGCGCTTCTGGCCGGTGCTGCCCGGCTCGGGCGGGATGGCGGTTCTCGACCGCTCCTGGTACGGCCGGGTGCTGGTCGAGAGGGTCGACGGCCTGGCGACGCGCGAGCAGTGGCTGCGGGCCTACGACGAGATCAACGCCTTCGAGCGCAGCCTCGCCGACGAGGGGACGATCATCGTCAAGCTCTGGCTCCACATCTCCGAGGCCGAGCAGCTGGAGCGCTTCGAGCGCCGTGCCGGCGACCCGCTCAAGGCCTGGAAGCTGACCGACGAGGACTGGGCCAACCGCAGCAAGCGGGCCGAGTACGTAGAGGCGGTCGAGGACATGGTGGCCCGCACCGACCAGCCGCGGGCACCCTGGCACCTGATCTCGGCCGAGTCCAAGCGCCACGCCCGCGTCGCCGTGGTGCGCACGGTCAACGAGGCGATCGAGACGGGGATGCGGGCCTGGGGCCAGGAGCCGCCAACGGAGCCGTAAGGGCCTCTCCGGCAGGGAGTCGCCACTCCCGACGGGATAGGTCATAAGCTTTCGACCCAATTGACTTTGCAACGGAGGTACACCGCCTTGAGCCGACTGCGCATCCCCATCGTTTCCACCGCCATGGTCGCTCTGGCACTGGCGATCTCTGCCTGCGGAGGCAGCAGCGGCGGCGCGCAGGAGATCGTCGACGAAGCGACCCTCAAGGGGGTCGAGAGTGGCGAGCTGGACCTCTCTCTGGGAGTCGACTCGAAGGGCGGCGAAGGCGGGCAGGTCGAGGTCGACCTCTCGGGCCCCTTCGAGGCCAAAGACGGCGCGAAGGCGCCCGAACTCGACTTTAGCGCGACCGTGAAGGGCACAGTGGGCGGTGAGAAGGTCGACTTCGAAGGCGGAATCGTCCTGGCCGGCGCCAACCAGGCCTACGTCGACTTCGAGGGGACCGACTACAAGTCGATCCGACCATCTTCGGCTACGGCTCGGAAATCGACGGCGAAGCGGAAGAAGTCAGCGCCTGCCAGGAAGCGGTGAGCGAAAGGCAGCTGAGCGACTTCGTCGAAGATCCGACCGAAGAAGGAACCGCCGACGTCGGCGGCACCAGCACGACGAAGGTGAGCGGCGACCTCGACTCCCGAGACATTGAGGGATGCGTACAGCGAAATGAACGAAGACCCGCTCTGCAGCGAACAGCTGAAAGCCATCCCGGGGTTCGAAGCGTCGGTGGCCGAACTCGAAGAATCGAAAGGCAAGGCGGAGGACTCGATCAAGGACGCGCATCTCGTGCTGTACGTCGGCGACGACCACATCGTGCGCCGGCTCCAGGCGCAGGTGGCGATCGAACCGCCGGAGGGATCGGCTCCCGGGGGCGCTCAGAGCGCTGAGCTCGACCTCGACCTGACGCTGACCGACGTCAACGAGGACGCAGGACGATCTCAGCGCCCGAGAAGCGCGAAGCCGCTCACGACCTCTTCCTCAAGCTCGGCATCAACCCGATCGAACTGCTCGGCGTGCTCCAGAGCGGCATCGGCGGGGCCGGGCTGACCAACTTCCTGGAACGGATCGCTCGCGCGGGGCAGCCACGCAGTAGTCGCGCTTCCTCCGCACTCCCTACGGTTGGCCGTACCTGCTGACGCCGCTGATCCCGGTGGCGGTGGCGCTGGAGCTCGCCGGGCGCCGCGGCCGGCCTCGTCTTCGCCGCGGCGGCGCTCGGGCATCATCCCGACGGCGGCGCTGATGGGCCGCGCGACCGAGGAGCTGGCGGCGCGCTCGGGGCCCGGCATCGGCGGCCTGCTCAACGTCACCTTCGGCAACGCGCCGGAGCTGATCATCGCCCTCTTCGCCCTCGGCCAGGGCCTGCACGAGGTGGTCAAGGCCTCGATCGTCGGCTCGATCATCGGCAACATCCTGCTCGTGCTCGGCGCCGCGATGCTCGTCGGCGGCCTCGGCCGCGACAAACAGACCTTCAGCCGCACCAGCGCCAGCGTGCAGACCTCGATGCTGCTGCTCGCCGCCGCGGCGCTGCTGATGCCGGCGATCTTCGAGCTGGTCGAGGGCAAGGGGCTGCCGGCGCCCGGCGCTGAGATCGTCGACTACGGCTCGACCGTCGAGCACCTCTCGCTGGCGGTCGCGATCGTCCTGATCGCGACCTACGTCGCCGGCCTCGTCTTCTCGCTGAAGACGCACCGCGACATCTTCAACCCCGAGTACGAGGACGAGGACACCTGGGGCTGGTCGGTCGCGCACCTCGGTGATCGCGCTGGCGGTCGCCGGGCGTGCTGGTCGGACTGATGTCGGAGGTCCTGGTCGGCTCGATCGAGCGAGGCCTCGCAGTGCGATCGGCCTCTCGGAGTTCTTCATCGGCGTGATCGTCGTCGCGATCGTCGGCAACGCCGCCGAGCACTGGGTCGCGGTCCTGGTCGCGATGAAGAACAAGATGGACCTGGCGGTCAACATCGCGATCGGCTCCAGCGCCCAGGTCGCGCTCTTCGTCGCGCCGGTGCTCGTCCTCGCCTCGCTTCTTCCTCGGCCCGCACCCGCTGGCGCTCGTCTTCAACGGCTTCGAGCTGGGCGCGATCCTGCTCGCGGTGCTGATCGCCAACTACGTCACCCAGGACGGCGAGTCGACCTGGTTCGAGGGCGTCCAGCTGCTCGCGGTCTACGTCGTCTTCGGGATCGCCTTCTATCTACGCCTGACCGGCCGTAGCCGGTGCCGTAGCTCGCACCGATGGACGTCGTCCTCCTTCTCGCCAGCTTCGCGGTGATCCTCGCCGGCGCGCTCCTCTTCACCAACGCGGTCGAGTGGATCGGGCATCGGCTGGAGCTCGGCGAGGGCGCGGTCGGCAGCCTGCTGGCCGCGGTCGGCACGGCGATGCCGGAGACGCTGATCGCGATCGTCGCCCTGCTCGGCGCTGCCGAGGGCGCCGACCAGGTGGCGATCGGGGCGATCGTCGGCGCTCCCTTCCTGCTCGCGCACGCTGGCGATGGGCCTGGTCGGGCTCTTCGCCTACCTCTACCGCCGCCGCCGCGAGCAGGGCCTCGAGCTGCGGGCGCACCGGCCGACGCTGGAGCGCGACCTGCTCTTCTTCCTCCTCTTCTTCGCGCTCTCCCTGGCGCTGGCCTGGGGGGCGCCCGACGGCCGCTGCGGATCCCGGTCGGGATCGCTCGTGATCCTCGCCTACCCGCTCTACATCCGCCGCACGCTGCGGGCCGGCGGCGACGTCCAGGACCACGACACGCTCGACCCGCTGATCTTCGAGCGCCGCGCGGAGCACCGTCGCAACGACCCGGCCTGCTCGCTCTGCGTGATCCAGCTCCTGGTCGGCCTCGGCGCGATGGTCGGCGGCGCCCACCTCTTCGTCGAGGAGCTGCTCCACATCGCCGAGAGCCTCGGCGTCGAGGCGGTCGTCCTCGCCCTGATCCTCGCCCCGCTGGCGACCGAGCTGCCCGAGAAGGTCAACAGCTTCTTCTGGGTCCGCGAAGGCAAGGACTCGCTGGCGCTCGGCAACATCACCGGCGCGATGGTCTTCCAGTCGACGATCCCGGTCGGGATCGGCCTCATCTTCACCGACTGGGAGCTGAGCGGCAACGCGGCCCTCTCGATCGTGCCTCGGCCTCGCCGGCGGCCTGCTCGCCTACGAGGCCCTGCACCGCCGGCGGCCGCTTCGGGCTGCCGGCGGTCGTCGCCTGGTTCGCCGCTCTACGCGACCTTCATCGTCGTCGTCGCTGTCGGCGCCTAGAGACCGCGGCGAGCTCGCCGAGCGCCTTGAGCACGAGGTCGTCGTGCGTTTTCGGCTGACACCTTTGGGAAAACCTTGGCGACCTTGCCGTCGGGGTCGATGATGAAGGTGGCGCGCTGCACGCCCATGTACTTCTTGCCGTACATCGACTTCTCGACCCAGGTGCCGTAGCGCTCGGCGACGGCGTGGTCGGCGTCGGCGAGCAGGGTGAAGTCGAGGTCGTGCTTGTCGGCGAACTTCTTCACCGCCTCGACGGTGTCCGGCGAGACGCCGATCACCCGCGCGCCGGCCGCCTCGTACTCCGAGCCGCGGTCGCGGACGCCGCAGGCCTGGGTCGTGCAGCCGGGGGTGTCGGCGCGGGGGTAGAAGTAGAGGACGACAGGTCTCGCCCTTCAGGTCGGAGAGGCTGAGGTCGTTTCCGTCCTGATCGGGCAGGGTGAAGTCGGGCGCGCTCGCCCCGGCTTCGAGCACTACTCCGGGTCCTCGCCCTGATCCTCGCGGCCGGGGTCCTGGCCGTCCTCGTCCTCGTCGAGCTCGTCGTCGCCCTGCTCGAGCGCGGTTTCGGAGACCGAGCCGGCCGAGCCGGGGTGGTAGTGGGTCTGGAAGCGCTCGAGCGCCTGGTCGCGGCGGTCCTCGTCGACCGGGACCTCGTCGGAGACGCGCACCCACTCCGCCCCCTCGTAGGCCTCCATGTTGAAGACCTCCTGGTCGAGCGAGGTCGAGTCGTCGACGACGACGAGCACCTCGGTCTGGGGGTTGAAGTAGGTCCCGGGCTGCATCAGCAGCTCCTCGACCTCGTAGAGGTTCTCCTCGGTCGCGGCGGCCATTCAGTCGGATCCTACGAGATCGGCGAGCTGGCGCTCGGTCTCGGCCTCGACGTCGAGCGGCGCTTCGCCCCGGCGCATGCGCCGTTCGTTGCCGGCGATCACCAGCTGGCGCACCTCGGCGCGCAGCTCTCGTCGACCGCGGGCTGCTGCGGGCGGTCGAGCAGCTCGCTCACCTCCGCCTCGACGTCGAGCGGCGCCTGCCGCGCGCTGCGCCGGTAGGACTTCGCCTCCAGCATCTGGCGCGCCTCGGCCTCCTGCAGCGCCCGATCGACCGGCGCCGGCGGCGGGCCGCGGCGGGGGCAGGTCCTGCTCGATCGCGAAGGGCGCCCTTGCCGATCTCCCTGCCAGGCCGTGCCCGGAGCGGGCGAAGGCGACCGCCGCGATCGGCGCCGCGACGAGGGTGATCAGTATCAGGACGGTGCCGTTGTCGACTCGGTCGCTGCCATCACCAAGGCCATCGACCAAGAGTAGGCCGTCACCCACCCGAGGAGGGCTTTCCGGTACCCTTGGCCTTGGTTGACTGACCAGTCAATCGGTGGTCCGTCGTCCTGCGGCGAGGCCGCACGCAGAGGCCTAATACGGACGAAAAGGAGCCGCGAGCAGTGGTTGACTTCACCCTGACCGACGAGCAGAAGGACCTGCGCGAGCTGGCGCACAACTTCGCGGAGAAAGAGATCCGCAAGGTCGCCTGGGAGTACGACAAGGACGGCACCTGGCCCCAGGAGATCATCGACAAGGCCTGGGAGGTCGGGCTGATGAACACCCACATCCCCGAGGCCTACGGCGGCCCCGGCCTCGACTACCTCTCCGGCTGCCTGATCGAGGAGGAGATGGGCTGGGGCTGCTCGGGCATCGGCACCTGCGCTGATGGCCAACGGCCTCGCCTCGGCGCCGATCACCCTCGGCGGCTCCGAGGAGACGAAGAAGAAGTACCTCGGCATGCTCTGCGAGGAGCCGAAGCTCGCCTCCTTCTGCCTGACCGAGCCCGACGCCGGCTCCGACGTCTCCGGGATGAAGACCACGGCCGTCAAGAAGGGCGACAAGTACGTCATCAGCGGCTCCAAGTGCTTCATCACCAACGGCACCTACGCCGACTACTTCACGGTCTACGCCAAGACCGATCCCGAGGCGCGGTCACCGCGGGATCAGCGCCTTCGTCGTCGACGCCGACCTCCCCGGGGTCATCGGTCGACAAGAAGGAGGACAAGATGGGCCAGCGGGCCTCCAACACCGCGACCATCTCCTTCGACGAAGTCGAGATCCCGGCCGAGAACCTGCTCGGCGAGGAAAACAAGGGCTTCAAGCTGGCGATGATGACTCTCGACCGCACCCGTCCCGGCGTCTCGGCGATGGCGGTCGGCATCGGCCGCGCCGCGCTCGAGTACGCCACCGACTACTCCAAAGAAAGGGTCCAGTTCGGCGTGCCGATCGCGATGCACCAGGCGATCCAGTTCATGATCGCCGACATGGCGACCAAGGTCGAGGCCGGCCGCCTGCTGGTCTGGAACTCTGCGGTCCTGCTCGACCAGGGCATGCGCAACAGCAAGGTCTCCTCGATGGCCAAGCGCTTCGCCGCCGACTCGGCGATGGAGATCACCGTCGACGCCGTGCAGGTCTACGGCGGCTACGGCTTCATCAAGGAGTACCCGGTCGAGAAACTGATGCGCGACGCCAAGATCATGCAGCTCTACGAGGGCACCAGCCAGATCCAGCGCCTGGTGATCGCCAAAGAAGTGCTGCTGCCGCGCAGCGTCGAACGAGCCGACGCCCGAGGCCGAAGCGAAGGCCAAGGCCTCCGAGAGCAGCCAGTCCGAGCAGGCGGCCGCGACGGTCTAACGGGCCTGTCCCGGTAGGGGTTCCGCTTAACTTTTTCGAGAAGCGGCGACGGCTGGCGCTCGAGCCGCGCTCGCGAAAAAGTACAAGACGCTCCACCCCTACCGGGACAGGCCCTCAGCGCGTTTTCGCCGGTGAGCTGGCTAGGCGCGGCGGGCTAGTAGGCCTGCCCGTAAATACGTTCAGGCAGATCGGCAGGATCTCCGCGGCGGGGAACGAACACCACCGCAGTGGCCCGCAAGATCGAGATCGAGCTGAGCGAGGAGGAGCGCAGCGAGCTGGAGCGCCTCGCTCGCTCAGAGACCCGCCCCTTCCGCGAGGTCCAGCGAGCACGGATGATCCTCTACTCCGCGGCCGGTGAGACCGACGGGTGGATCGCCGAGCGCCTGGACTGCACTCCGGAGTGCGTCGGCAAGTGGCGACGAAGATTCGGCGCCCAGCGGCTCGAGGGACTCACCGATCTGAAGCGCGCGGGACGCCCGCGCCGTTTTCCCCCCGGAGCAGGTCGCCGAGGTCAAGGCGATCGCCTGCGAGCTGCCGGCCACGCACGGCCTGCCGCTCGGGCGCTTCACGCGCACTGAGCTTCACCGGCTGGTGATCGAGCGCGGCGTCACCGACGCCTCGGCGACAACGATCTGGCGCTGGCTGCACGACGCGGCGATCAAGCCCTGGCAGGTGCGCTCCTGGCTCTTTCCCCGCGACCCCGACTTCGCCCGCAAGGCCGCGCCGGTGCTCGACCTCTACCAGCGTCGCTTCGAGGGAAAGCGCCTGCGACCCGACGAGTACGTGATCTCCGCCGATGAGAAGTCCCAGCTGCAGGCGCTGGGGCGCCGCCACCCGACGCTCGCACCCGCGCCGGGACGGCCCTCCCTGGTCGAGTTCGACTACCGCCGCGGCGGCACCCTGGCCTATCTCGCCGCTTGGGACGTCCACCACGCCAACCTCTTCGGCCGGGTCGAGGAGAAGACCGGGATCGAGCCCTTCGGCCGCCTGGTCGAGGAAGTGATGACGAGCGAGCCCTACGCCTCGGCCCGCCGGGTGTTCTGGGTGGTCGACAACGGCTCTTCGCACGCAGGACAGGCCTCAATCGATCGGCTTGAGGGCGCCTACGAGAACCTGCGCCTGATCCACCTGCCGATCCACGCCTCCTGGCTCAACCAAATCGAGCTCTACTTCTCGATCGTGCAGCGCAAGGCGCTCACCCCCAACGACTTCGGCTCCCTGGAGGAGCTCTCCGAGCGGCTGCTCGCCTTCCAGGCTCGCTATGCCGAGATTGCCCGCCCGTTCGAGTGGACCTTCACACGCTCGGACCTGGAGGGGGTGTTGGCAAAGGTCGCTGACCGCGAGCCGGAACTGAAGCTCGCGGCCTGAGCGAACTTGCGGACGGGTCTACTAGTCGGAGAGGTTGAGCCTGCGGGCTGCCGACCCCAGCGCAGTGGCAAAGTCGCCGAGCGAGGCGCGGTTGTACAAGCCGTCAATCTGACCGGTCTCCCACAGGCTGTGGATTTGCCGGAGATCGCTCTGGCGTCGCATCCAACCCTGCCCGTCAACCACTGCGAAGATGAACTGAGTCGGCTTACGGACCTTGGCCATCTCCTCGATCTCACGACGCGCATCGGTTAGCTTGCTGCCCGTTGAATCGAAGCCCTTGACGCCGATCGCGATGAGAGCTTTCGGTCCGCCCACGGGGATTGCGAAATCGGCGGGAGCGGTTTGTTGGCCCGAGCCCTCAAATCGAGTACGTGCTTGGAGCGCAAGCCCGAGCTCATGGATGACTCGCTCAACTTCATCCTCAAGGTCGCGACCCTGTTGAATGGCGTGTCCGGCGCGCTGCCTGGGGGACATGACTCTCGCCAGCACGTCTGCCCACGTCCAGTCGCGCCCTGCTTGGTCAGAAAGGAGGTCCAGCAAGCCGAAATCGGCATCCATGGCGTCGATCAAGTCAGGAGCGCGCTTGCGCCCAAGAGTGACCCAGCCAGCGGTTCCAAACTTTGACTGCAGCCAAGTCTTGAAGCGCTCTTGAGAAAGCCCTGCCGCCGCGGCGAAGACGGGGAGCAGGTGAGGATCGTCGGCAATCGCGTCGGCGAGGCCGTCCCGGTCGAGGGGGGTCAACGCTGCGATTGTTGCCGTAGCCCGGACACAAAGCTCAAGCGCCTCCGGCTCCGCCATCGACGAAGGGGGAGCGACAGCCGATAGCGAGGACAGGTATTCGTCGAAACCTTGGGGCATCACGTGGCGACGAAGACGTACTCGGTGGCCTGCCGCCGATGCGCGCGTCCGTGGGTTCCGAATGTGTAGCGGTGGGGGATCTCAATGCAGCGAACGAAACGCCTGTGGCGTCGAAGCAATTTCTTCAGCTCATCGCCAGGGATCGCTGCGTTGGAGCCGTAAGAAACGACCAAAGCGCTTGTCTGGAAGTGTCCGAAAGCTCGGTCGAGCGCATCTTCGGCCGTTCGCTTATAGGCAAAGGGCGTATGGCGCTTCTTGATCTTGCGGGTGCGGGTCTCCCACATGATCTCCTGACCTTGCCAGTAAGTTGCCAGCCCCTCGAGAAAGTGGTAGCGCTTTACATAGCAGGTGTCGTCCCGAGGCGGGGCGTATGGAGGATCGAAATAGGCGACGGAAAAGCCTTTGTGGGGCAGATCAAAGACGTCTCCACAGACCGCAGAGCAAACTTGCTTTCCCGCGAATACCGCATTGTTAAAAGCCTCAGCCGCTTCCCGGAACAACGCTTCAAGGGACATATGGAGCTGTCGGCGTCCATCGTCGTATCGGAGGCTCGTAACCGTGAACACGCCGCGAGGCTGTTTTCGTGCGGCGGCAAGGCAAAGAGCTCCGAGTGCAAGCGACTTCTTCGCGGGCGAAAGCCGAGCAACATGTGACCAGGCCGCATCAAGGAATTCGTGGTCCGAACGCGGGAAATAGAGGCCGTCAAATGTGGTCGCTATGAACTCACGGCCATCGCAGTTGCCAGAGCAGAGAAGCTCAATGTCATCCGACGTGAGCGTCTCCTCGTCATTGGCGATCAAGGCATCGGCAACTGCAGCCGCGAAGGCAAGGTGGTCATTGGCCACGACACCGCGCCCAGTCGCCTTTAGTGCGTAGGCGACGACGCCACTGCCGGAAAACGCGTCCACTGCGGGCCCGGGAGGGAGGGAATCGAAGACTTCGATGAGCTGGGGCGCGAGTCGGTACTTCGAGCCCATGAAGCGCAGCCTCGGATAGCGCCGTAGTCGATCAGCCGGCGTCAGCTCCTGGGCGGGGGCTGTCTCGATCGATGCGGGTAGCGGTAGCGCCATTTGCACATGAGACGCTATGGGAGAGGCCGGTTGGACTTTGCGATGACCCGGGCGCACCGTCCTTTAAGCCCGTGGCGGCGCAACTTCTTCCCCCGCTCCTCTAATTCAGGCGCGGGCCGTCTGCCGGGCGGTCTTCTGGCGGCGCGTCTTGTCGAGCTCGACCTTGCGCAGGCGGACCGACTCGGGGGTGACTTCGACGCACTCGTCCTCGCGCAGGAACTCGACCGCGGCTTCGAGGGTGAGGCGTGTCGGGCGGCGCCATCCGCTCCAGCACCTCGGCGCTGGCGGCGCGCATGTTCGTCTGCTGCTTTTCCTTGATCGCGTTGACGTCGAGGTCCTCGGCGCGGGCGTTCTCGCCGATGATCATCCCCTCGTAGACCTCCTCGCCGGGACCGACGAAGAGCGTGCCGCGGTCCTGCAGGCCGATCAGTGCGTAGCCGGCGGTCTTGCCGCGGCGGTCGGCGACGATCGAGCCGGTGGGGCGCAGGCGCAGGTCGCCGGCCCAGCGCTCCCAGCCCTCGAAGACGTGGTGCATGACGCCGGTGCCGCGGGTCTCGGTGAGGAACTCGGTGCGCAGGCCGATCAGGCCTCGCGCCGGCACCAGGTATTCCATCCGCACCCAGCCGGTGTCGTGGTTTGCCATCTGCTCCAGACGGCCCTTGCGGCCTGCCAGCAGCTGGGTGATCGCGCCGACGTGCTCCTCGGGCGCGTCGATCGAGAGCCGTTCGACCGGCTCGTGCAGCTTGCCGTCGATCTCCCGGGTCAGCACGCGCGGCTGGCCGGCGGTCAGCTCGAAACCCTCGCGGCGCATCAGCTCCAACAGCACGACCAACTGCAGCTCGCCGCGGCCCTGCACCTCCCAGGCATCGGGCCGCTCGGTGTCCTGGACCCGGATCGAGACGTTGCCGACCAGCTCGGCGTCGAGGCGGTCGCGGACCTGGCGCGCGGTCAGCTTGCTGCCCTCGGTGCCGGCCAGGGGCGAGGTGTTGATGCCGAGCACGATCGAGAGCGAGGGCTCGTCGACCGTGATCACCGGCAGCGGGCGCGGATCGGCCGGATCGGCGAGGGTCTCGCCGATCGTCACCTCTTCCATCCCGGCGACGGCGATGATCTCGCCGGGACCGGCCTCCTGTGCCGGGACCCGCTCGAGCGCCTCGGTGATGTAGAGCTCGGAGACCGTGGCGCGCTCGACCGAGCCGTCGGCCCGGCACCAGGCGATCTGCTGCCCGGAGCGGATCGTCCCGTGGCGCACCCGGCAGAGCGCCAGGCGGCCGACGTAGGGGGAGGCGTCGAGGTTGGTGACGTGGGCCTGAAGCGGGTGGTCGGGGTCGTACTCGGGCGCCGGGATCTTCTCCAGCATCAGGTCCATCAGCGGCGAGAGGTCGCTCCCCTCGACCCCCTCCTCGAGCGAGGCCCAGCCGGCCTTTGCGTTGGTGTAGACGATCGGGAAGTCGATCTGGTCGGAGTCGGCGTCGAGGTCGAGGAAGAGCTCGTAGACCTCGTCGACGACCTCGGCGATGCGGGCGTCGGGCCGGTCGACCTTGTTGACGACGAGGATCACCGGCAGCTTCGCCTCCAGCGCCTTGCGCAGCACGAACCGCGTCTGCGGCAGCGGTCCCTCGGAGGCGTCGACGAGGAGCAGGACGCCGTCGACCATCGTCAGGCCGCGCTCGACCTCGCCGCCGAAGTCGGCGTGGCCCGGCGTGTCGACGATGTTGAGCTTCACCCCGTCGTAGTTGACGGCGGTGTTCTTGGCGAGGATCGTGATCCCCTTCTCGCGCTCGAGGTCCATCGAGTCCATCACCCGCTCGGCGACGTCCTGGCCCTTGCGGAAGGCGCCGGACTGCCACAGCATCGCGTCGACCAGCGTCGTCTTGCCGTGGTCGACGTGGGCGACGATGGCGATATTTCGGAGGTCTGTCGCGGAGTTGTCATGGCGGGCGGCAGGGACAGAAAAGACGAGGACCCACCGGACTGGTGGGCCCCGTCGGACGCTAAGAGCGGTGCGTGACTACGAGGTCTGCTGAACGCTCGCCGCGGCGGGGCCCTTGGGGCCTTCCTCGGACTCGTAGCTCACCTTGGCGCCCTCGGTCAGGGACTTGAAGCCCTCGCCCAGGATCGCGCTGTGATGCACGAAGACGTCCTTGGAGCCGTCGTCGGGAGTGATGAACCCGTAGCCCTTGTCGTCGCTGAACCACTTGACTGTTCCAGTCGGCATGTATTGCCTCCACTTGATGTGCTGCGAACGCGGAGGCTTCGGTAAAGCAACGACGCGAGCGCTAGACACGACTTTTTGCCGGATATCGATCCGACCTAACGCCGGGGACCGTAGCAGGCTCGGGGCCCACTGCGCTGCGCTCGGATCCGTGTCTAACGGGGTTGAGACAGCGAGAAGGTCAGTCGATACGGTGATGGAGATGTTCCGACAGCGACGAACTTCGCAGGCGGCGGGCCGGCTTGCGGCTGCCGCCGCGGCCATCTTTCTCGTTACGGTTCCGGCTCCGGCTGCGGCGATGATGACCGGCGAGGACAACCTCTCGCCCGAGCTTGTCAGGCTGGCCCGGCCCGCGGCAGACTCGCCCTTCGCCCGCGCGGAAGAGCTGGGACTCGCCGTTCACAACCCCGACAGCCTGCGGCGCGCGGGAAAGCGCGTGCTCGCTTACGTGCGTTTCGACCACGGCGCCGTAGCGGCCGTTGGCGCGCTGCGCGACGCCGGGGCCCAGATCGTCGACGTCAGCTCTCGCTACCAGACGATCACGGTTGCCGCGAAGCCCGGCCAGCTGCTTGGCGTCGCCGGCGTCGCTCGCGTCGCTGGCGTTTCTCCTGTGCACCCGCCGATCGTTGCGGGGGTCGGGGCTCGGGCCCGGTCGCCTCCGCGGCCGAACCCTGCTTCGGGATGGCGACGTCCGAGGGCGACCTGCAGTTGAGCGCGATGGCCGCTCGCGATGGCTTTGTGCTCGACGGCAGCGACGTCACCGTCGGGATCCTCTCGGACTCGTTCAACCGCGACCTCGCCGCGGACACTCGCGCCCCCATAGACATCCAGACGGGCGATCTGCCAGGACCGGGCAATCCCTGTGGATATACGTCGCCGGTGCAAACACTGGACGACTCGGTGAGCGGTGCCGACGAGGGGCGGGCGATGGCACAGATCGTCCACGATCTCGCGCCGGGGGCTGATCTCGCATTTGCGACAGCTTTCAAGGGCGAGCTCTCCTTCGCGGAGAACATCGAAAAACTGGCCGAAGCGGGTGCGACGGTCATCGTCGATGACGTCTTCTACACCGAAGAGCCCTTCTTTCAGGAAGGCCCGATCGCGGTCGCGACGAGCAAAGTCGTCGAAGGCGGGGCCGCCTACTTCTCAGCCGCCGGGAACAGCAACCTCCGCGACAGCCTGGGGCGTGACATCGCCTCCTGGGAAGCGCCGGAATACCGTGACTCCGGAAGCTGCCCGCCATCGCTGGTGGCACTCTCCGAAGAAATCGAAGAAGTGGAAGGGGCGGGCAGCGGATTCCATCCCAGTCACTGCATGGATTTCGATCCGGGTCCCGGGCAAGACGCGACCTTCGGGATCACGGTCTCCAGTGGGGCGACCCTCTTGGTCGACCTCCAGTGGGCGGAACCCCGGGAAGGCGTGAGCGACGACATCGACGCCTTCCTGCTCGATGCGACCGGTGAACCGCTCACCGGGGGCCTCGACGACAACGTCGGTGACACCCAGCAGCCGGTTGAGCTGGTCGAATGGGAAAACGACACCGGCGCCAAAGCGCAGGTGCAGCTTGTCGTCAATCGCTACAGCGGATCCGAAGACCCACCGCTCAAGGTCGCCCTGCTCCAGAACGGTGGCGGGGTGACCGCCACCGAGTACCCGGAATCGTCTGAAGGCGACACGGTCGGCCCGACGATCTTCGGCCACAGCGGCGCCGCGAGCGCGGTGAGCGTCGGCGCCGTGCCCTTTGACGACAGCGAAGAACCCGAGCGGTACTCCTCGCGTGGTCCAGTCACGCACTACTTCGGGCCGGTGTCGGGCACCGAACCCGCAGAACCGCTCGCCTCGCCGGAGGTCATTCCCAAGCCCGACGTGGTGGCAACAGACGGAGGTGCGAACACCTTCTTCGGTTCATGCCGGTCCCATGTCTGGAGGTTCTACGGAACCTCGGCCGCCGCTCCCCACGCCGCTGCGGTCGCGGCCCTCCAGCGCGAGGCGGTTCCAGGCGCGACACCCGAAGAAGTGAGGCAGGCCCAGGTCGAAACGGCCTCGGCCGTCGGCGGCTTCCCTCCCGAGGCCGTCGGCGCCGGCCTTCTCAACGCCCCCGAAGCGATCTCCGGCCTTCTCGCGGTGGAATTCCCCGGGGGAACCCAGTTCGCGCAGCCAACCCCGGAAAACTGCAACCTTCCCACGCCGTCGGCGCCCGTCGAATCGACCGTGCCCTCGACCTCGACGCCCCCTCAGACTCCTGCTGCGGCCGGCGTCGCGCTCCGCACCTTCTTCCGCCACCGACCGCCTCACCTGATTCGCACTCGAGGCCTCAGGGCGAGGGCGGTGTTCCGCTTCGGGTCAAACCAGGCCGGCGTCGCGTTCGTCTGCCGGGTCGACGGGGGCCTGCTGCGGGTTTGCCCGCAGCGGCTGGCGCGCCGGTTCGCGATCGGTTGGCACGTCGTGCGCGTTTACGCTCGCGATGCGGCCACCGGCGAATTCGACCAGACGCCGGCGGTCTACCGCTTCCGGGTCAAGCAGGTCGGTTAGACGGGGTTCTCAGGCCGCAGCCGCTCCGCGCCTGGCGATGCGGTGGCCGGCGAAGAGCAGGAGGAGCAGCGCCGCGGCGCTGCCGAGGACGAGCGGGTCGGTGAGGCTGAGCCCTTCGAGCCTGGTGCCGAAGTAGACGGAGATCGCCGTGATCGGCAGGTAGCCGACCGCGGTCGTCCAGGTGAAGCGCCAGACCGGCACGCGGGCGGCGCCGGCGGCGTAGGAGACGAGGCTGAAGGGCACGATCGGGATCAGGCGCACGGCGAGCAGCAGGGTGACGCCGCCGCGCTCGATCATCGCCTCGGTGCGCTCGAAGCGCTCGGTGCCAAACCAGCGGTCCAGCAGCGGGCGCGCCAGCGAGTGGCCCATCGCGAAGCAGAGCAGCCCCGAGAGCAGCCAGCCGGTCATCGTCAGGGCCAGGGCGGGGAAGAAGCCGTAGGCGAACCCGGCCGCGGCGTCGACGATCTCCGCCGGGTAGAAGACGACCGCGTGGATCAGCGCGAGGGCGAGGATGATCAGCGGCCCAGCGATCCCGAGGCTGTCGAGCTCACTGCGCACCTCGGCCGTGTCGCCCCGGACCGCCGCCTCGACGGCCTCCCTCAGCGCGGGCACGGCCAGCACCAGCGCAGCGAGGAGCGCGATCCCACCGAGGGTGATCGCGACCGCGAGGAGGGACGGCTTCGGTTTCTCCACGCGATGAGTATGGCGGCGACGCAGCCGGGCGGCTGGCGCCTGGTTTTGCCTACCGCGCAGTTGCGTCCTGGTAGTCCCGCTCATCCAACACGAGTCGCCAGGGACCCGCTGCCGATTCGGTCGCGCGGAAGTCCCGGAAGTCGAAGGTGAGTATCGGCAGCTCATGCCGCTCGGCAAACGCCATCACACATGCGTCGACGAAGCCCAAGCCAAGGTCCGCGTACCGGCGGTCCAGCTCGGTTGCCCGTCGCAGCAGCCCGGCCGAGAGGTACGCGATCTCACGCTCGCCTCCGATTGTCCCTTTGAGAAACGCTCGCGCGGGACCCTCCCCGACTCGGCTCCTCGCCAGTTGGTCGACCTCGACCAGCACGGGAGTGGGGACGATGACGTGGCGTCGTAGCTCTCCTATCAGGCGTGCCGCAAGCCGGTGTGCCGAGTCCCGGCGGTCGATGGCTGCAATCAGCGGACCTGTGTCAACGAGGACCTTGATCTCCCGGCCCCTCTCCCGGCTCCCAGGGCTTGAGCCCCAGGTACTTCTCGGCGTTGATCCCCAGATCGCCAGGCCCTTCCCCTGAGCCGATCCACTCAGGCCACTCCTCCTTGTCGCCGTCGAGGGCGCCGAGTTCAATCAAGCGGGCGATTGTCGCCGAGAGCGACTCCCCCTCGCGCGCGTGCTTTCGCACCAGCTCCTCGAGGCTTTCGGACATGTAGATGGTTCTTCGGGCCATTGTCTGCGGCATCGACCGGGAGTATGAACGGACGAATCATACCTGTGGTGCGCAGAAGCGCGCGGGGGCGAAACGCCTCTCTCGTGCTACCCGCGCAGCCGCTCCGCGAGGCCCGAGTAGCGGCGGCCGCTGTCGTCGCGGCGCACCGCTCCCTCCATCGCGGCGCGGTCGCCGACGACGACGCAGGCCCGGCGGGCCCGGGTTATCGCCGTGTAGAGCAGCGGGCGGGTCAGCATCCCGGCGTTGGAGCCGTGGCAGACGGCGACCACGACCGGCACCTCGCAGCCCTGCGACTTGTGGACCGAGATCGCGTATGCGAGGCGCAGGGTGCCGGTTTCGTCGAAAGGGACGGTCAGCGTCCGGTCGTCGTCGGTGAGCAGGGTCACGGTCTCCTGCTCGCGGTCGACGCCCTCGAGGAAGACGATCGAGCCGTTCATCAGGCCCAGCTCGTGCGAGTTGCGGGTCTGGATCAGCCGATCGCCGAGGCGGAAGCGGTCGTCCACCCGCTCGCCGTCGGGGTTGAGGCGCGCCCGCAGCTGCTCGTTGAGGGCGTCGATCCCGACCGGGCCTTTGTAGACGGGCGCCAGCACCTGGATGTCGCGGATTGGATCGACCCCGAAGTGGCCGGGCGCCCGCTCGGCGACCATCTCGACCACCGCTTCCCGAAGCTGGGCCGGGTTGTGCCGCTCGAGGAAGACGAAGTCGTGCTCCTGGCCGCCCTCGGGCTTCAGGTGCGGGGCGCGCCCCCGGTTGATCTCGTGCGCCGCGGTGGTGATCATCGACTCGGCCGCCTGGCGGAAGATCTCGGTGAGCCGCACCACCGGCGCCCGCTCGGACGCGATCAGGTCCTCGAACGGCTTGCCGGCGCCGATCGGCGGCAGCTGGTCCGCGTCGCCGACGAAGACGACGTGGGTCGACTCGGCGAGTCCGCCGAGCAGCATCTCGATCAGGCGCAGGTTGAGCATTGAGGACTCGTCGACGACGACGAGGTCCGCCGGCAGCGGCCGGCCGGGCTTGAAGTCCGGCTCCTTCCCCGGGGCCCAGCCGAGCATGCGATGGATCGTTTCGGCCTCGTGCCCCGTGGCTTCCTGGAGGCGGCGGGCGGCCCGCCCGGTCGGCGCGCAGAGGGCGAAGCTGACCCGCGCCGCCTCGGCCTCGTCGACGATCGCGCGCGTGCAGGCCGTCTTGCCCACCCCGGGGCCGCCGGTCAGCACCGAGACGCGCGCCGCGAAGGCGCCGCGCACGGCCGCCCACTGCTCGTCCGTCAGCCGGTGGCCCTCGGCGTCCTCGGGCGGCTCCTCGGCCGGCTCGTGCTCGAGCTGCGGCGGCGCGGCCATGCGGGCCGCCAGCGTGCGCGCCACGGCCAGCTCGCACTCGTGCGTGCGCCTGCGGTAGGCGCGCCCCTCGTCCAGCAGCAGCCCGCTCGCGGCGACCAGGACATCGGGGTCCGGACTCATGTCCAGCAGCCTGCCGACCTGGCGCGCGAGCTCGTCCACGGGAAGGTAGGTGTGCCCCCGCTGCTCGGCCTCGGCCAGGACGTAGACCGCCGCGGCCTGGGCGCGGCTGTCGGACTCCGGCGGCACGCCTCCGGCCAGGGCGATCCGGTCGGCGCGCAGGAACCCGACCCCGTCGACCTCGGTCAGCCGGTAGGGGTCCTCGTGCAGGACCGCCAGCGCCTCCTCTCCGAAGTGGGCGTGGATCGGGCTCGCCAGGTGGGCGAGGCCGTGCGGGGCCAGCTGGACGTGGAGGTCGCGGATCGCACGCGACTCGTTCCAGGAATCGGCCGCTTCAGCCGCCTGGTCTTCGCTGACGCCGGGCAGCGAGGCGAAGGCGCCGTGCGGGTTCTCGGCGATCGCCTGCAGGACCCGTTCCCCGTGCAGGTCGGCGAGGCGCTCGGCGCGCGCCTGGCCGATGTTGCGCAGCGAGGTGAGGTAGCGGATGTGGCCCTCGCGGTCGGTCGGGTCCAGCGGCCGGGCGCTGCGCACCTGCAGCTGGCGCCCGTAGCGCTTGTGGGTCGTCCACTCGCCGCTGACCTCGGCGTGCTCTCCCGCCGAGAGATGGGCGACCGGCCCGACCAGGACCATCTTCTCTCCCGTCCGGGTGTCCTCGGCCCGCAGCACGGCGTAGGTGCGGTCCTCGGCGCACCAGGTGACGTTGAGAACTTCGACCGTGCCCAGGTGCCCGGTCGCGTCCGCGTCGAAGAGGGTCGCCGTCTCGTCCACACGACAAAGCTAGCCTGCCCCCAAGATGGGGAGCCGAGCCGAAAAGTGCGGACTCTGCGACAGCTGCGCGCACCAGCAGCTCGTGCCGAACACGCGGGGCTCGGTGTTCTCCCTCTGCCTGCGCTCGCGCGAGGACCCTCGCTTCCCCCGCTACCCGCGGATACCGGTCGCCTCCTGCCCCGGCCACGAGCCGCGTGACCGGGGCAGGGCGGGGGAGGCGTCCGCTTGAGCTCCTCCTAGCCCGCGGCCATCGGATCGGGCTCGCCGAGCTTGGTCAGGTCCGGGGCCTCGTAGGCCTCTCCGGCCTTGCCGCCGAGGACGAGGATGCGGATGCCCTGCGCCCCCGGGTAGACCTTGCGCATCACGCCCGGTCCGACCCGCGCGACGTGGTCGGAGTCGAGCGGGAAGCGCTCGCCGGCGATGTCGAGCTCGCCGGAGCCGCGCAGGGTCACGTAGACCTCCTCTTGCCCGTCCTGCTCGTGGTCGTGTTCGGGGTAGTTCTCGTAGTTCGGCGGCATGTCGATGATCTGCATGCCGAAGGACTCGACGCCCAGCTCCGCGCGGGCGCGCTTGAAGCCGCCGCCGAAGACGGCCTCCATCTCATCGATCTTCTTCACCGCGTAGTTGCTCATCCGTTCCTCCCAGATCCGATCGGCCCCCGATCGGGACCGTTTGAGCGATCCTAGTACAGATGCACTTTGATTCTCAAAGCGGCCTCGCTCAGTCGAGCAGGCCGACCTGGCGGAGGATCGAGACCGAGTCCGAGTAGACGTCCTTGCGCTTGATCAGGCCGTCCTCGAAGGGGATCACGTCGATCCCGTCCCAGCTGACCGTGCGCCCGCTGGGCGGGGCCTCGAGGTCGCCGCGCCGCATCGCCTGGGTGTGGGTGGCGGTGGCGGTCCACTCCTGCGTGACCACGCCCTCGCGTACGTACAGCCGCCGCGTCTCGAACTTCATGTCGGGCCAGGCC
Source organism: uncultured Solirubrobacterales bacterium (assembly GCA_963801245.1). Lineage (GTDB taxonomy): Bacteria > Actinomycetota > Thermoleophilia > Solirubrobacterales > 70-9 > VRUE01. Next base: position 314,201 of record CAWDEA010000002.1, on the reverse strand, counting down.
TCGAAGATCCTGGCGATGTGACCGCGGACCTCGTCGCCCTGCGCGGACTCGCCCGCGGTGTGGTTGGCGAAGACCATGTCTGCCGCGTGCATGGCGACGATCGCGTCGAGATCCTGCGCGTTCCAGGCGTCGTTGTAGCGCCCGATCGCCTCGGTCAGCGCCTCGATGCCGTCGCGCTCATCCATCGCGCTCACTCTAGCTCGCAACAGAGTTGCGCGGAAGGCGTGTGAGCCGGACCAGGTTTGACGGAGACCTTTTTAGTTGGATCCAATCTTCATTTTGAGGGAGATCCGTTGATCCCCCGCTGCAGCGTAGAGAGACTCGAACTCGGCAGGTGAGACATCGCCGAGGGATTCGTGCAGGCGGTCGTTGTTGAACCAAGCGACGTACTCGACGACGGCCAGCTCGAGCTGGGAGCGGGAGCGCCAGACCCGGTCGGCGATCAGCTCGGTCTTGAAGGTGTCGACGAAGCTCTCGGCCATCGCGTTGTCATAGGCATCGCCGACGGACCCAACCGAGGCGAGAACGCCGTGGTCGTCGAGGCTCCTGGGTGTAGTCGGCAGAGGTGTATTGGGAGCCGCGGTCGGTGTGGGCCACGAGGGCGAAGTCGGCGCCGGGCTCGCGCTGACCCAGGGCCATCCGCAGCGCGTCTAGCACCAGGTCGGTGCGCATGTGGGAGGCGAGCTGCCAACCCACCACCTTGCGCGAGAAGGCGTCGATCACGAAGGAGAAGAACAGGGCGCCCTCCCACGAGCGCAGGTAGGTGAAGTCGCCGACCCAGAGGCGGTTGGGAGCCTCGGCGCTGAAGTCGCGCTCGACCAGGTCGGGCCGGCGGTGGGCATCGGGGTCGGGCTTGGTCGTGCGCCAGGCCTTGCCGCGCCGCTTGGCGCCTTGGATCCCGGCCTCGCGCATCAGCCGCTGCACGCGGCCACGGCCGACCTCCTCGCCCTCTCGCCGTAAGGCGATCCACATCCGCCGGTAGCCGTAGGCGCAGTAGTTGCGCTCGTGGATCTCTTCGATGCGGGAGAGCAGGCGCTCGTCCTCGATCTCGCGGTCGGAGCGCTCGCCTTTGGCCCGCTCGTAGTAGGCGGAGGCCGACACCTCCAGGGTCCTGCAGATCGGCTCGACCCCGAAGCGCTCGCGGTGCTCCTCGATGTAGGCGCTCACTTCGTTCGGCGTGGGTCGAGCTCGGCGGCGAAAAACGCAGACGCCGACTTCAGGATTTCGTTTGCCCGGCGCAGTTCGCGCACCTCACCGCGTAGAGCCTTCAGCTCCTCGCGCTCCTGGCTGCTCAGCAGCTCCTTGCGCTTGCCGTCGTCGGCTTCTGCCTGGCGCACCCACTTGCGCAGGGTCTCGTGGTGGATGCCGAGGTCGCGGGCTACGTGGGCAATGGGGCGGCCGGACTCGGCGACCATCCGGGCACCGCGATCGAGCAGCTCATCGGGGTACTTCTTCTGTCGTGGCATGGCTTGGGAGTTCCCTTCTTCCAGGTAGGAATCCTGGTTTCGGGGTCTCCGTCAAACCCGGCCTGGCTCAGTGCGGCCTTGCGCGCCACGCGTGCGTCCCAACGTCCTAGCGTCCAGAGCACGATGACTCCGAAAGGATTTGACATCAGATGACTACTTATCTAACATCACGCATCATGCCCCGAACGACGTTCGATCTCGACGCGACTGTCCTGGCCGACCTGCGCCGCCGCGCCGCAGCGGAAAACAAGAGCATGGGTCAGGTTGCCTCCGAGCTGCTGGCGGGCGGCCTGAGTAAAAAGGCGCCTGACGAGCCTCGGCCGCTGAGTTGGGCGAGAAAGGACATGGGTCCCTTCAAGATCGACCTCGAGGACAAGGAGGCGGTCTGGAACCTGCTCGACAGGGAGGAACTGGAAAGGGGCTCGAATTGAGCGCGGCGATCGACACCAACGTCCTGCTCTATGCCTCGAACTCGAGCAGCGAGTGCTTCGAGACGGCCTACGCCTTCGTCGAGCGACTTGCTCGCGGCCCGGAGGCTCCTTTACGTCTTCTGGCCGGTGGCGATGGGCTTCCTCCGACTCGCGACCAACCCGGCGCTCACCGACGAGCCGCTGTCGCCGTCCGAAGCGCTCGCATCGCTGAGCGACCTGACCGAACGCGACCACGTACGCACTCCCGGCGAGGCCTCCGGCTTCCTCTCGGTCTTCCGGGAAACCGCCTCGGCGGGCACGCGTGGGAAGGACGTCACCGACGCCCACATCGCCACCCTGATGCGCCAGCACGGCGTCGGCACCATCTATACCCGCGACCGCGACTTCCGCCGCTTCGACGGGATCCGGGTCGAGGATCCGTTCGGGTAGACGGATCGATTCGCAATCATCCCGGGGCGGATGGCGGGCTACGCGCAGATCGAGGTCCGGGTTCGTCCACGCGGCGGCTCCACGGAGCTCTTGGGAATGAGGGACGGCGTGCTGCAGGCAAGGGTGTCCGACCCGCCGGTCGACGGGAAGGCGAACCGGGCTCTCTGCAAGCTGATCGCGAAGCGCGCCGGGGTCGCGCCGTCGCGGGTGAGCGTGGTGAGAGGGGAGAGGTCTCGGGATAAGGTCGTACGGGTGGAGGGGCTCGAATCGACCGCGTTGGAGAAGGCGCTGGAAAGCTGAGGGGCGAGGATGGGTATCGGGACCGATAGAGCAGGTCTGACCGTCGACGTGGCCGTCGTCGGGGCCGGGCTATCCGGCCTTGGCGCGGCGAAGGCGCTGGCCGACGCCGGACACGACGTGGTCGTGCTCGAGGCCCGCGACCGAGTCGGGGGGCGCCTGCTGGGCGCCGAGCTTGGCGACGGCGTGCAGGTCGACCTCGGCGGGCAGTGGGTCGGCTCCGACCACGCGCGCGTTCAGGGTCTCGCGGCCGAGCTGGGGATCGAGATCTTCCCCCAGTACGGCAAGGGCCGGAACCTGCTCGACGTGGCGGGGACGCGGCGGCTGTACCGCGGCACGATCCCGCGGCTTGGCCTCGGCGTGCTCTGGGACGTCTTCGTCGCCCGCCGCCGCATCGCCAAGCTGGCGGCCGGGGTGGGCGCCGAGCGTCCCTGGGCGGCGGAGCGGGCCGCCGAGCTGGACGGCCAGACGCTGGCCGAGTGGTGTGAGGCGAACGTGCGCACGCCGATCGCCCGCCAGCTGATCGGCTTCGCCGGGCGCACCGTCTGGGGAACGGGCCCCGAGGAGCTCTCGATGCTGCACGTCCTCTTCTACGTCAGCTCCGCGGGCAGCTTCGACAAGCTGGTCGACACCGAGGGAGGCGCGCAGCAGGACCGCCTCGTGGGAGGCGCGCAGGAGCTGCCGCTGGGGCTTGCGGTCTCGCTCGGCGACCGGGTCCGGCTCGGCTCGCCGGTGAGCCGGATCGAGCAGGGCGAAGACTCGGTTCGGATCTTCGCCGGCGGCCTCGAGGTCGAGGCGCAGCGGGCGATCGTCGCAGTGCCGCCGGCGATCGCCTCGCGGATCGAGCTCGACCCACCCCTGCCGGAGCAGCGCCGGCGGCTGGCCGAGCAGCTGCGGCCGGGAACGCTGAACAAGTGCGTCGCGCTCTACGAGGAGCCGTTCTGGCGCGCCGACGGGCTCAGCGGCGAGTCGGTCACCGACGCGGGGCCGGTGACGCTGACCTTCGACTGCTCGCCGCAGGACGGGTCGTCCGGCGTGATGCTCGGCTTCGTCGGCGGTCCCGAGGCGCGCGAGATGGAGGCGATGGCGCCCGCCGAGCGCCGCGACGCGGTTCTCGCCTGCTTCGAGAGGCTCTACGGGCCGCGGGCGGCGCAGCCGCTCGACTACGCCGAACAGGCCTGGGCGGGGGAGGAGTGGTCGGGTGGCGGGCCGACGTCGAACTTCGGCCCCGGCGGCTGGACTGACACGGGCCCTGCCCTGCGCGAGCCGGTTGGGCGGGTCCACTGGGCCGGCACCGAGACGGCCACCGTCTGGAGCGGCTACATGGAGGGCGCCCTGCAGGCCGGCGAGCGGGCCGCGGCCGAGGTTCTGCGGAGCGTCAGATAGTCGGCAGCATCTCGAAGCGCGCCCGGCCGTGCAGGCGGTAGATCGAGAAGTCGGCATCGAGCGTGAAGATGCGCTTGGTGTTGCGTTCCTCGGCGAGGGCGACGAGAGTGGCGTCGGCCAGGTCCATCGGCCGGTCCGCGTAGCGCTCCATCAGCTTCGCCATACGGCTGGCGGACTCGGCCGGCTGTTCGGCGATCTCCAGGTCTCCATTTAGGGCCAGCTTCCAGAGCGCATCCTGACCGGGCCAGCCACCGGCCCGGCCGATCAGGTACATGGCCTCGGTGAAGGCGGGCCAGGTGGTCAAGAGCGGCAGCTGAACCGCTCGCAGCGTCGTCACGCAGAGTTCGTGGTCCGGATCGCCGGCGTCGATCAGAGCGATCAGCGGTCCCGCGTCGACCAGGGTCATCGCCGTCGCCGGTGCTTGGCTTCCATCAGGTCGGCAAAGGCCTCGCCTGTCTTCCGGGCCAGGCCGAGCTCGGACCTGACGGCTCCGATCGCATAGGAGAGACGCTCGCTGCTGTCGCCGGAGAGGGTGCGCTCGGCTCGCTCGGCGGCGGCCTGGCGGAGGAACTCCGAAACCGAGGTGTCCTCGAGAGCTGCAGCGCGTCGCACGCGCTCGTCGAGGCTGGAATCCAGGCGGAGGCTTCTCACGGAGCGAGCGTATCACGTGAGTTGAGAAACGTGATACGAAAGCTGCGCATCTCTGTATCGGCATGCGCACAGCGCACCTGTGCGCTCCAGGCGCGCCGTACACTCGCCCGGTGGACCGCGCGCTCCTCGACAGCACCCTTGCCGAGGCCGGCGAGCCCGACTACCGCGCCGCCCAGGTCTGGGAGTGGGTGGCGCGCGGAGCGCGCGCCTACGAGGAGATGACGAACCTGCCGGCGGCGCTGCGCGAGCGCCTCGCGGCATCGGTGCCGATCTCGACTTTGACGCCGGTGGAGGAGGCGAAGTCCGACGACGGCACGGTCAAGGCGCTCTTCCACACCGCCGACGGCCGCCCGATCGAGGCGGTGCTGATGCGCTACCGCGACGGGAGGCGGTCGGTCTGCCTCTCCTCGCAGTCGGGCTGCCCGCTGACCTGCACCTTCTGCGCCACGGGGCAGATGAAGTTCGGGCGCAACCTCGGCCCCGACGAGATCCTCGACCAGGCCCTTCACTTCCGCCGCACCGAAGCGATCGACCACGTCGTCTTCATGGGCATGGGGGAGCCGACGATGAACCTCGACGCGGTGCTCGGCGCCTGCGAGCGGCTGCCGGACATCGGCGTGACCCATCGCCGCACGGCGATCTCCACGGTCGGCTGGGTGCCCGGCATCGACCGCCTCGCCGAGTGCGAGATGCCGGTCAGCCTGGCGCTCTCGCTGCACGCCCCCAACGACGGCCTGCGCTCGCAGCTGATGCCGGTCAACGACCGCTACCCGCTGGCCGAGGTGCTGGCGGCCTGCGAGCGCTACCGTGCCCGCCGCCGCCGCAAGGTCTTCGTCGAGTACGTGATGCTCGACGGCGTCAACGACCTCCCCGAGCACGCCCGCCAGCTGGCGGAGCTGCTCGACCCCCGCGCCTACAAGGTCAACCTGATCCCCTACAACCCAACCGGCGCCTACGACGGCTCCCCGCCCGAGCGGATCGAGAGCTTCCGCGCGATCCTCGCCGAGCACCGGCTCACAGCCACGGTCCGCCTCACCCGCGGCCGCGACATCGCCGCTGCCTGCGGCCAGCTTGCCGCCAACGCCTGAATCAGACGTTTGGCCGGTCAGCCAACTAGGATTCGCTCCGTGGCCGTCGAGACCCCAGCCAAGCCCGCCGAGCGCATCAAGCCGCCCAGGCAGCTGAGCGCCAACCCGCTCCGCCGGGTGGCCGAAGACGTGCGGGCCGAGTACAGGGTGCGGCGCCGCGGCGTCTATCCGCCGGGCCCGAAGAGCTTCGACTTCGGCCGCACCCTGCAGGCCGCCCGGGACCCGCTTCCGCTGCTTCTCTCCCTCTATGAGGAGTACGGGCCGATCTTCTCCACCCGTCTCCTCCACCACCCGGTGATCTTCATGATCGGGCCCGAGGCCAACCACTTCATCACCGTCGCCCATCCGGAGAACTTCCACTGGCGGGAGTCGAGCTTCGGCGATCTGATCCCGCTGCTCGGCGACGGCCTGCTGACGATCGACGACGCCTACCACGACCGGGCGCGGGAGATCATGATGCCGGCCTTCCACCGCGAGCAGGTCTCGGCCGCGGTCGAGGCGATGGTCGACGAGGCGACGCCCGCGGTCGAGCGCCTTCGCCCCGGCCAGGTGGTCGACATATACGAGTGGATGCGCGGCCTGGCGATGCGGATCGCGATGCGGGCGCTGCTCGGGCTCGACCCCGACGAGGCCGGCAAGGGCGCGGCGGCGGCGGAGCACTTCGAGCGCGCGCTCGGCTTCTACGGCATCGATTTCCACCTGCGCCTGCTGCGCGGGCCGGGCTCGCCCTGGTCGAAGATGGTCGCCTCGCGCGCGGTTCTCGACGAGATCGTCTACGACGAGATCGCCCGCCGCCGCGAGAACCCCGACGAGGAGCGCCGCGACATCCTCAGCCTGCTGCTCGGCGTCCGCGACGAGGCGGGGGAGGGCTTCTCCGCCAAGGAGGTGCGCGACCAGGTGATGACCCTGATGTTCGCCGGGCACGACACCTCGACCTCGACCCTCACCTTCATGATGCACGAGCTGGCGCGGCACCCCGACGTGCTCGCGAAGCTCTGCGAGGAGCAGGACCGCGTGCTCGGCGGCGCCACGCCGGACATCGACACGCTCGAGAAGGAGATGCCCTACCTCGACATGGTCCTCGACGAGGTCCTGCGCCTCTACCCGCCGGCTTGGATCGGACCGCGCCGGGCGATGCGCGACTTCGATTTCAACGGCCACAGCGTCCGCCGCGCCGCCTACGTCAACTACTGCTCCTGGGCCAGCCACCGCATCCCCGAGGTCTTCCCGGACCCGGAGGCGTTCATCCCAGAGCGCTTCACCCGCGAGCGCAAGGCGGCCCTGCCGCGCGGCGCCTACGTCCCCTTCGGCGGCGGCAGGCGGATCTGCATCGGCAAGCGCTTCGGCCAGATCGAGGTGAAGCTGGTCGCCACGATGCTGCTGCAGCAGCTGCACCTCGACGCGATGCCCGGCCGCACGATGACCGTGCGCCAGATGCCGACGCTCTCACCGCGGGGCGGCCTGCAGATGCGCGTGCTGCCCCGCGGCTGACGCCTACTTGATGAAGAGCATCTCCTCGTACTTCGGCAGCGGCCAGAGGTCGTCGGCGACGACCTTCTCCAGCTTGTCGGCCGCCTCGCGGACCCTGTCCATCGCCGCCAGCTGCTTGTCGCGGGCGTGGAGAGCGAGGTCGATGCCCTCGAGGTCGTCCGGGTAGGCGTTGGCCGCCTCCAGCTCGGCCAGCGACTCGCCGAGCGACTTGAGCGTGGACTTGACCTCCTCGCCGACTCCTCCGGCGGCGCCCGACTCGTTGATCAGGGCGAGGTAGCGCAGCGCTGCCGGCAGGATCATCGTCTTGGCGATCGAGTGCGTGGTCTCGGCCTCGATGTTGGCGCGGATCGCGTACTGCTCGACCCAGACCTCGTAGCGGGACTCGAGCTCGCGCTTGGAGAGGACGTCGTAGTTCTCGAAGGCGGCGATCGTCTGCTCGCTGAGCACCTCGGGCAGCGCGTCGGGCGTCGTGCGCAGGTTCTTCAGCCCGCGCTTCTCGGCCTCGGCGTGCCAGGCCTCGTCGTAGTTGTCGCCGCCGAAGCAGACCTGCTTGTTGGCCGTGTAGGCCTCCTTGACGACCTCGATCACGGCCTCGGCCACCGGCGTGCCGCCGTCGATCTTCGCCTCCAGCTTGCTGGCGAGCTCGTCGATCGCCTCGGCGGCGATCGTGTTGAGCACCGTGTTGGGGAAGGCGAGCGACATGCTCGACCCCAGCGCCCGGAACTCGAATTTGTTGCCGGTGAAGGCGAACGGCGAGGTCCGGTTGCGGTCGCCGCCGTGCATCGGCAGAGCCGGCAGCACGGTGGCGCCCAGCTCGAGGAACGAGGCGGGCGTGTTGGGGTCCCCTTCGCCGCTGGCGATCGCGTCGAAGACCTTCTCCAGCTCCCCGCCGAGGAAGATCGAGATGATCGCCGGCGGTGCCTCGTTGGCGCCGAGGCGATGGTCCTGGCCGATGTTGGCGACCGAGGCGCGGAGCAGCCCCTGGTGCTTGTTCACCGCCTGGATCACCGCGGCGCAGAAGAACAGGAAGTGGATGTTGTCGGCCGGGGTGTCGCCCGGGTCGAGCAGGTTGGTGCCGGTGTCGGTGCCCATCGACCAGTTGTTGTGCTTGCCCGAGCCGTTGACGCCGGCGAAGGGCTTCTCGTGCAGCAGGCAGACGAGGCCGTAGCGACGGGCGACGCTTTCCAGGATCTGCATCAGCAGCTGCTGGTGGTCGGAGCCGACGTTGGAGTTCTCGAAGACCGGCGCGATCTCGTACTGGCCCGGCGCGACCTCGTTGTGGCGGGTCTTGACCGGGATGCCGAGCATCCGCATCTCCAGCTCGGACTCCATCATGAAGGCGAGCACCCGCTCGGGGATCGAGCCGAAGTAATGGTCGTCGAGCTCGTGCCCCTTGGGCGGCTTGGCGCCGAAGAGCGTGCGGCCGGTGGCGATCAGGTCGGGGCGCTCGTAGAAGTACTGCTCGTCGATCAGGAAGTACTCCTGCTCGGGCCCGACCGTGGTGAAGACGCGCTTGCTCTCGGTGTCGCCGAGCAGCTGCAGCGCCTTGATCGCGGAGCGCGAGAGCGCGTCCATCGAGCGCAGCAGCGGGATCTTCCCGTCGAGCGCCTCGCCGGTCCAGGAGGCGAAGGCGGTCGGGATGCAGAGCAGCGCCCCGTTCGGGTTCTCGAGGATGAAGGCGGGGGAGGTCGGGTCCCAGGCCGTGTAGCCGCGCGCCTCGAAGGTTGCGCGGACGCCGCCGGTGGGGAAGGAGGAGGCGTCGGGCTCGCCCTGGATCAGCTCCTTGCCGGAGAAGCCGGCCAGCGCCCCGCCTTCGGAGCCGGAGGGCTCGAAGAAGGAGTCGTGCTTCTCCGCGGTGGAGCCGGTGAGGGGCTGGAAGACGTGGGTGAAGTGGGTTGCGCCCTTCTCCAGAGCCCAGTCCTTCATCGCGGCGGCAACCGCGTCGGCGGTGGCGGCGTCGATCGCTTCGCCGCTCTCCAGGGCCGCTTTGAGCTTCTCGAAGACGTCGCCCGGCAGGCGTTCGCGCTGCACGGAGACGGAGAAGACGTTGGCGCCGAAGGCGTCGTTCTCGGGCTGGGTCAGGTCGAGCGCGCCGAGCGCCTCCCCATTGGAGCTCCACTGCGCTGCGGTCACGTTCTGCTGGCGGATACGGGTCATCGCTTTTGTCGTCCCTCGCTTGGCGTCGTGCCCGGCCGGCGGACACGGTCGATTACCGGTCTACTCCCCTTGAAGAGTGAAAAAAGGAGCCTAATGGCAATCCCTCGACGATGCCTTTGTACCGGGGTACAAGGATCGTCCGCAGGGCTTGTACGAGCCGATAGCCTTCGGCCGCCCCCGACCCGAGGAGCTTCAAGCCAAATGTTCGTTTCCAAGGCCGCCGTCGTCGGCGGCGGCACCATGGGCGGTGAGATCGCGCAGGCGATCGCCGCCGCCGACATCCCAGTCGTCGTCAAGGACATCGACCAGGAGTTCGTCGACGCCGCGGTCGAGAAGGCGCGCGCCGTCACCGAGGGCCAGCTCGCCCGCCTGGTCAAGAAGGAGAAGCTGACCCAGGAGCAGGCCGATGCCCGGCTCGCCGAGGTGATGGGCCTCCTCACCGGGACCACGACCTACGCGGAGTTCGGCGACGTCGACTTCGTCGTCGAGGCGGTTCCCGAGCGGATGGAGATCAAGCAGGCGGTCTTCCGCGAGCTCGACGCGGCCACTCCCGGCCACGCGATCCTCGCCTCCAACACCTCCTCGCTCTCGATCACGGAGATGGCCGAGTCGACGCTGCGGCCCGACAAGGTCGTCGGCTTCCACTTCTTCTACCCGGCTTCGGTGATGCCCCTGGTCGAGGTGATCGCCGGCGAGGACACCTCCGAGGAGACGGCCACCGTCGCCTACAACTTCGCCCAGGCGATCAAGAAGCAGCCGATCGTCTGCGGCGAGGTCCCCGGCTTCGTCGTCAACCGGATCCTGATGGCGACGATCGGCGAGATCTGGCGCGCCCAGGAGGAGCAGGGCCTCTCGCTGAAGGCGATCGACGAGGCGATTGCCGGCGCCCAGCTGGCGCCGATGGGCCCCTTCTTCCTCACCGACCTGCTCGGGCTCGACACCGTGCTGCACGTCGCCGAGCACCTGGGAGAGTCCTACGGCGAGACCTTCTACGTCCACCAGGGCCTGGGGCAGCTCGTCGCCGACGGCAAGCTGGGCGCCAAGTCGGGCGGCGAGGGCTTCTTCAAGGAGGGGGAGCCGAACGTCCCCGGCGACGCCGACCCGGATGCCGAGGAGCTGATCTCTCTCTTCACCTGCCGGGCGCTGATCGAGGCCTGCCTGCTGGTCGAGGAGGGCGTCTGCTCGGTCCGCGACATCGATGTCGGAATGATGGCCGGGGCCGGCCTCGACCCGCGCAAAGGCCTGCTGCCTCCCTTCTGGAAAGCAGACGTCGAGGGCCTCGACAAGGTGCTGGAGCGGATGGAGGGCCTGCAGGAGCGCCACGGAGACCGCTTTGCGCCCCCGGTCCTGCTGCGCCGCCTCGTCGCCCAGGGCCGGCTTGGGATGGCTGCCGGCCAGGGCTTCTACCCCTACCCGCAGCCCGACGAGGGCGAGCAGGCCGAGACGGTGAAGCTGGAGACCCGCGGCGGGGTGGCGATCGCCTGGCTCGCCAACGCGCCGATGAACGCCGTCTCCCCGGACGTCATCCGCGACCTGGGAGCGGTCTGGGAGCGGGTCAAGGCCGCGGACGGTGTGAACGCGATGGTGATCGCCTCCTCGATCCCACTCGTCTTCTCGGCCGGTGCCGACATCAAGGCCTTCACCCAGATGGACGAGAGCGGAGGCGAGGAGCTGATCCACACCGCTCACGCGCTGCTGCGCGACTTCGGCCAGGCGCGGGTGGCGACGGTCGCCGCCGTCAACGCGCTCGCCTTCGGCGGCGGCTGCGAGCTGGCGATGGCCTGCGACGTCCGGATCGCCGCCGAGGCGGCGGTGTTCGGCCAGCCCGAGGTGAAGCTGGGGATCGTCCCCGGCTTCGGCGGCACCCAGCGCCTGCCCCGTCTGGTCGGGCCCAGCAAGGCGCTGGAGATGAACCTGGCCGGGGACGCGATCCTGGCCGGCGAGGCGCTCGAATCCGGCTTGGCCAACCGCGTCGTTCCCGACCACGAGCTGTTCGAGACGGCTCTGATGTGGGGTCGCAAGCTGGCTGGCCAGGCGCCGGTTGCGGTCGAGCAGATCAAGCGGGTCTCGCATGCCGGCGACCTCGACCAGGGCATCGAGGCCGAGAAGCAGGGCTTCGCCACCGCCTTCCGCAGCGAGGACGCCAAAGAGGGAATAGGCGCATTCCTAGCCAAGCGCACCCCCAAGTGGAGCGGCAAGTAACCGACCCGTCGGCGGGGGTGGAGCGGCTGGCGGGGCTGGTTCGCGAGTCGCGCTGCACCGTGGCGCTGACGGGGGCGGGGATCTCGGTGGCTTCGGGGATCCCCGATTTCCGCACGCCGGAGACGGGGCTGTGGGCGAACGTCGACCCGATGGAGGTCGCCCACATCGACGTATTCGAGCGCGACCCCGCCCGCTTCTGGTCCTACTACCGGCCGCGCTTCCACTCGCTGGGGGACAAGGAGCCCAACGCCGGCACACGAGGCGCTCGCCGAGCTGGAGCGCCGCGACCTGCTGGAGGGCGTGATCACGCAGAACATCGACCGGTTGCACCGGGCCGCCGGCTCGCGCAACGTGGTCGAGGTGCACGGCTCGATCGAGACCTCGACCTGCCGCGAGTGCTCGGCTTCCTACGGGATCGGGGAGGTCGAGGCGCTCTTCGACGAGGAGGGTGTCGCCATCTGCGTCGCCTGCGAAGGGCCGGTCAAGCCCGACGTGGTCCTGTTCGGCGAGATGCTGCCCGGGCAGGCGATCGAACAGGCGCAACAGCTTGCAGCCCGGGCCGAGCTGATGCTCTGCGTCGGCAGCTCGCTCGTCGTCCACCCGGTTGCGGCCCTGCCCGGCGTCACCCTGGAAAACGGCGGCAGGCTTGCGATCGTCACCAAGGGGCCGACGCCCTACGACGACGACGCGGCGCTGAAGCTGGAAGGCGAGATCGACGCCGAGCTGTCAGCGCTGCTGGCTGCGCTCGCATGAGCGGATCGAGCGCCGGCGGTGCGGTGAGCTTGCCCGACGCGGTGATCTTCGACAACGACGGCCTGCTGCTCGACACCGAGTCGGTCTGGACCCGGGCCGAGCAGGATCTCTTCGAGCGGCGCGATCTCGAGTTCACCCCGGCGCACAAGCACGAGCTGGTCGGCACGTCGGCCGAGATCGCCGGCGGGATCCTCGAGCGGCGCCTCGGCGAGCCCGGGCGAGCCGCCGAGCTGATCGAGGAGCTGAACGAGCTGGTCGTCGCCGAGCTCGAGCACGGGGTGGAGGCGATGGTCGGGGCGCGCGAGCTGCTGCACGCGCTGAAGCGGCGCGGAACCCCGATCGGCCTCGTCTCCAACTCGCCGCTGGTCTTCGTCCGTCGTTCGCTGGAGATCGTCGGCTTCGTCGATCACTTCGACGTCATCCTCAGCGCCCACGAAGTGGCCGCGCCAAAGCCCGCACCCGATCCATACCTGGAGGCCTGCAACCGGCTGGGCGTCTCCGCCGGGCCGGCCGTCGTCGCCCTCGAGGACTCGCCAACCGGAGTCGCCGCCGCCCGAGCCGCCGGCCTGACCGTCATCGGAATCCCCTCCCTCGACGGCATCGACGCTCGCGGAAGCCCACGAGCTGGCCGAGTCCCTGCTCGATGCGGTGGTGGCTCGCCGCCTCAGCCTTTGAGGATGCGGCGGCGGCGCAGGACGCGCTCGCAGATAAGCAGGAGGTCGCCCAGTCCCTGCGTCTGAGAGGCGCTGAGGTCGCCATCGAGGGCTGCGTTTGCCAGCTCGCCGACCTCGTGACGGCGAGCGCTGAGGGCAGCCATGTCCTCCTCGTGCCCGGGATCGGCGAGGGCCCCCTTCAGCTCGACGAGCAGGGCCTCGAAGCCGACGCGGAGCTGCAGGGCGGCCTCGCGGGGTCGGCCGGCGTCCAGGTCGGCGCGGGCGCGCAGGAGCAGCGTCTCGCAGGCATCCGGCTGTTCGCGCCCGCCGAGGACGGCGGCGAGCCTCTCCTGGGGGCGCAACTCCTCGGCGCGTTGCCGGCGGCGCGACGCACCGCCGGCATGCACGTCGACCTCGCGGGCGGCGCTGAACTCGCCGCTGGCCACCTGCTCGCCGCTGCCGTAGCCGATCCGTGCCGCGACCGCCCGCCGCAGGCTCATCGCCTGAGGTGCAGGGTCGCCGCTCGCCACGGCGTGTGCGTGCAGAGCCTGGTTGAGCGCCTCGATCGCTTCTGCAAGCAGGTCGTCGACGGTGTTCTCGGCCGCCGCTGAATCCTCCAGCCAGTGCCTCGCATCGCTCTCGTCGGCGAAGGCGTCGAAGGCCCGCACCAGGGTCGTCCGCGCGAGCGGCAGGGGAGAGGGAGCCGCGCCCGCCTCCGCCTCGCGTGCCCGGCGCCGGCGCCGGCGGGGCGGGGCGGGTGCGCCGAGCGTTTCGAGCACGAGAACCTTCTCCTCGGCACCGTCGCGAAGTACGTAGCGGCCGTCCGTCACGTCTAGCGTGCCGGCAAGGTCGAGCTGGGCGAATCCGAATAGCCGTGTCAGGGGGCGATTATCTCGGCTGTTCGCCGTCGCCCGGCTTCGCCGGCAGCGAGTACTCCGAGGGGGCGACCTGCACGTCGGGGTTGTCGATCTCGCCGAGGCGGTCGACCAGGCGCTCCCACTGGTCCGGCTTGAGCAGTTCGATGAAGCGCGCCTCGCCCCCACTGCCGCCCAGCGGGCTGTAGCCGATATGGACGTGATCGGCATGGTCGGCCATGGCGAAGCTCGGCCCGCCGAGTTCCTGCAGCGAGATCAGCTCGTCGGGGACCAGGGTCCCCTGCAGGCGCAGCACCGTTCGCAGCAGCGATTCGGTGATCGTGCCGGGCCCCTGGTGACCGAGCACCGGCACCCCGTTGATCGCCGCGATGTCGGCCGCATTGCCGAAGGAGTGGTTGGAGATGTTGCCGCTGGTGGTGATGCTGCCATGCCGCCCGCAGAGCATCGAGGTGATCGTCAGCTCGAAGCCGTGCTCAGAGAGGAAGGCGAGGGTGGCGAGCAGGCGGCGGTCGATCTGACCGCCGCGGATTTCGATCCGGTCGCAGTCGGAGAAGCTCGATCTGCTCGTCGGCGAGGACGCGTCGCTGCAGCGCCTCCTTGGAGAGGAGCAGGACGCCGGCACCGCCAAGTTTCGCCGCGAACGGGCTCTTGCCCTCGGCGCGGTAGATGGCCGTCGCCTCAAGCAGCTTCCAGCCGTCGAGGATCGGCTTCGGGTCGATGCGCGGTGCGCCCCTTCCGGCCGGGCGGATGGAGAAGTTGACATGGGAGTCGATCCCGTCCTCGGCGGCGGCGACACGGCCGAGCACGGTCCCGGCTATAACCCTCGACCCGACCCTTAGGGTTCCGTCTTCCTGGGTGACGTTGTCGACTTCGCTCTCGGTAGCCCCGAGACGCTCGTCCTCCACCCGGTCCGGCAGGGCTCGCAGGCGCGGTCGCAGGTTCTCGCTGTCGATCGGGACCCGCTTCTCCTGGCCGGTCGGCATCACCACGGTGCGATCCTCGCGGACGATCTCGCCCAGCTCGGCATAGGTGAAGCGGTTGCCGTAGGCGTCGCGCAGGACGACGAAGCGGCCGAGCTGCTCGGAGCTGCCCATCTTCTCGATCACGCCGTCGTTGACCGCCACCACCGGGGCGCCCTCGGCGGCGAAGATGTTGATCCCGCGGCGCGTCGGCGAGGAGGAGATCACGTCGGCCGCTTCGCCGTAGGCGTCGTCGGTGCCCTCCGTCCCCCGGCTCAGCGCTTCGCGGGCGGCGAGGTCGTCCGCGTAGCGGGCGTCGGCGGCGACCGGGAAGTGGGCGCCCTCGGTCAACCCGGTCAGCGAGCCGACCAGGTCGGACGGCAGCTTGCCGTAGGCGCGGGCGTAGGTGAGCACCTCCTGCACGTACCAGTCGGCGTGGTTGTAGGCGAAGATCGCGTCGTAGAGGTTCTCCGAGCCGCCGCTGAGGTCGAGGTAGCTGGCCGCGGCGCAGATCGCGTCGACGGGGTTGTAGGGGTCCTTGCGCCCGTCGCCGTTGGCGTCGAGCCCGAAGGCTTCCCAGCTCGAGGGGAGGAATTGCATCCAGCCCAGCGCACCGGCGCTGGAGGGCCCCATGTTGGTGCCGAAGCCAGTCTCGATTTTGTTGATCGAGGCCAGCACCTGCCAGGGGATCCCGTACTCGGTTCCGCAGGCCTGGTAGATCGGCAGCAGGAAGGGCGGGATCTCGAAGGAGTCGATGACGAAGTTGGGGACCCCGATCGGCGCTGGGCCGAAGGGCGCGATCGTCGCCGTCGGGTTGACGTCCGTGGGGGTGCCGCCGCTGCCGTACTGCACGCCGCCGCTGCTGTCGGTGTCGGCAAGCTGGACACCGCCGGTCGCGCTGGGCGCGGTGGCCCCGCCGCCGCCGTTGCCGGCGCCGCCGCTGGCGTCGCCGATCGTCTCGTTGCGGCGCACGGTGCCCCCGCCTTCGATCGTGGTGCCCGCCTCGAAGCCACCTTCGGCTGGTTGCGTGGGCGCTTGCTCCGTCGCTTCGATGCCGCTGCCCGCGGTGGGAGCTCCGGCGGCTTCCGGTTCCTCGCTGAGGTCGGACGGCGCGCCGCAGTCGGCGTCCTCCAGGTCGGCAGCGCCATCGCCGTCGTCGTCGAGCCCGTTCGCGCAGGCGGTCGCGGTGAGCGCCGGCGCCGCAGAGAGGGCGCTCGGATCCGTCGCTTCCGCCCCGGTGAGCTGCTCCGCTCCGGCAAAGCCGACGCCGAGCGCCGTTACGGCGCCGAAGCTGGCCAAGGCCATGATCAGTGCAAGCTTGTGTCTCATCAGACCGCGTCTGCGTCCCTGCTGTTCCCGTAGGGCAGCCCGTGTGCTCTCTCCCCGCGCAACACGCCAGCCCAAGCTACTTGCTTGCCACGGGCTTCGCAACGAGCCGTAGCCGCCCCCAACAAGCCCTTAATCAATGTCCGCCCCATGCTTGCGCGCAGCAGGATTTCACCTCGGCCGGATGGGCTGGTTAAGCTGCTGTCAATGGACTACGAGGATCAGGACGGGTTGCGGGCCCGCAGCGAGCAGGCGATCGGCGAGCTCGCCCAGGTTCTGCTCGACAGCAACGTCCTCGAGAACGCGGTCGCTGCCGCGTTCGGCGCCCGCGAGAAGGCGCTCGAGGCCCAGCAGGCGGCAATGAGCGCGCTCAACCTTCCCTCCGCCGGCGACGTCGAACGTCTCGAGCGCCGCCTGCGCTCGCTTTCGCAGCGACTCGAAGAGGTCGAGGACCAGGTCGACCGCGTTTCGCGCGACCTTGGCGATATCCGTCGCCAGATCGCCGCCGACAGGCGCGCCGCGGTCCAAGACTAACCCTCAACCTTAGGCTGAGAGTACGGCGGAGGCGGCGAGCCCGGCTCGTTTCTCGAAGGTCTCGAGCTGCTCTTTCTCCAGATGCCCTTCGCCGGCCTTCTCGGCGACGATCAGGACGGCCGCCGCGTCGATTCCGAGCGTGCGGGCCCTGGCGAGCAGCGGCGCGGTCTGCATGTCGGCGGCGACGACCCCCGGCGCCGGCGTCCGATCTCCCGGGTGAGCGTCGAAGCTGGCGACCGTGCCCCGCCGGAATCCCTCCGGCGCCTCCGCCAGCCGCTCGGTCAGCAGCTCGTCGGGAGCCACCGCCTCGTCGGGGGCGACTCCGAGCGCCGCCGCGCTGCCACCTGCCGCGATCGCCATCTCGACGACGACGATCTCGCCCAGCTCGAGCGAGCTCTCGAAGCCGATGCAGGTGCCGACCCGCACCACCCGCCGAACCCCCAGGTCCCCGAGCTCGCCCAGCACCAGCGCTGCGCTCGGCCCGCCGATCCCGGTCGACTGGATCGTCAGCGGCCGGCCCGCCGGCGTCTGGCCCGAGTACCCCCACAGCCCCCGCGAGTGGTTGCTCATCTTTGGCTGCTCAAGCAGCTCCTGGGCGAGCAGAAGGGCACGCCCGGGGTCGCCGACGAGGACAGCGTCAGCTGCGACTGAGGCTGTGGGCCGGAGTCGGGGCGGCATCGTCCGGCGACCCTATTGCCCCGTCGTCCTCGCCGGCCACCTCGCCGTCGCTCTCGCGCATTTCCTCCTCGTAGGCGGCGATCGCGCGGCGCAGGTCGCGCTTGCGCATCCACTCGGCGGCGAAGTAGCTGCCGATCACGAAGCAGAAGGCGAGCGCCTGCGCGGCCAGCGTCTCCACGGTGGGGTAGACCCCGAGCCAGGTTCCCATCCAGAGCGGCAGGTCGAAGTCGATCGGGTGGATCGACAGCCAGCCGACGCCCTGCATCGTCCGCGCGGTGTTGCCGACGAGGACGACGAGGACCAGCGCGATCAGCACCCCCGTGGCGACCAGCATCTTCTTGTAGGGGAGCTTGCGCTCGAGCGAGAAGGTGAGGGCGCCGACCACGGCGGTGATCGCGAGGCCAAGCGAGACGCCCGCGAGGACGACGCCGGTCCCCGAGCTGAGCTGCAGCGCCTGCAGGAAGAGGACGGTCTCGAAGCCCTCGCGGAAGACGCTGGTGAAGCCGAGGGTGTAGAGGCCGGCCACGGTCGCCACTCCGGCCCCGGCGGCCAGCGCAGCCCCCGTCAGCGCCTTGCCACGGTCGCGGTGCCCCTTGATCCACTCGGTCCAGTAGACGCGATGGAAGAACCAGTTCATGACCAGCAACAGGACGCCGATCGCGACGACCCCGACCGCCGCCTCGAGTTTCTCGCCGTACTGCGAGAGCGAGTCGAGCAGGAGCAGGGCGAGGACGAACATCACCACGCTCGCTGGCAGGGCGAGCAGGGCGCCGCGGTAGATCGGCCGCCGCAACGGCGCCCGCGGGCCGATCATGCTGGCGGTGATCGCGGCGAGGATCAGGATCGCCTCGAGCCCCTCGCGGAAGACGATCAGCGCCGAGTTGGTGATCGCCGTCATCGCGCTGGCTCCGTCGCCGGTCATGGCTCGCGCGTCGTGCAGCTTTTCGTCGAGGTCGAGGCGCGTCTCGCGGATCTCGCTCAGCGGCGCGTCGCGGGCGAGGAGCGTGGCCAGCCCCGAGTCCCCGTTTGCCCCGTACCAGATCAATCCCTCGATTTCGAGCGCGAGCTGCGGGTCGAACGCCCGCAGCTTCAGCTCCGGCCCGAACTCGAAGAATCCGTAGGCGGCGAGCCGCGCCTGCTCGGCCTCCTGGTAGCGCCCGGCGCCGGCAGCCGCTTCCAGCTGGTCGAGGGAGATGTCGACGAGTTCGTAGTCGGCTTCGTCGCTTGGTTCGGTCCACTCCTTCGGCGCGATTCGCTCGAAGGCCTCGGCGGCTCTGTCGCGGGCTGCGTCGAGCTCCTCCTGGGGGGCGACCGAGACGCTCTGCTGGGCGTCGTCTACGTCGGCACGCAGCTGTGCGTAGGCGGCCTTGATCTGCTCGACCGCCGCCGGGTCGCGGTCGAGCAGGACCGGCTCGAGATCGGAGAAGGCCGCTTCGACGCCGTCCATGAAGGCGACCGCCTCCTGCACCTCGAAGGGGATCGTCACCCGGCCGTCGCTGGTCCCCTTGTCGTACTCCTTGGGCACGAGGTCGAGGAAGCGGGTCAGCTGGCTAGCCCGGTTGACCTCCTCGTCGGGCGTCAGCGGCGCTGCGGTGAATCCCTCGAGGTCGGCCTCGACCCGTTTGCGGGCGGCCTCGAAGCCGGCCCGGTCGCTGGCGGCACCGGCCTCCGCGAGAGCCGCGAAGTCGCGGTCGGTGGCCCGCCGCTCGGCTGTGCCACGCTGCTCGGCGAACTCGGCGGCGATCGCCAGCCAGTAGCCGTTGGCGATCGCGGCCGTTTCGGCGAAGCGGCCGCCGAAGCCGCGCTCGGCCGCCTGCGCCGCTTCGTCGAGGTTGGTGAAGAGCCGCGCCTGAAAGGCGTCGAGCAGGTCCTTTTCGATCTGCACCGCCGTCCCATTCGGTGAGCCTTCGCCGGCGGCGAGCGCGTCGACCGCGGCGGTGGCGTCGACTCCGGGCCGGGTGAAGCGGGTGGTCTGGCGGAACTCGCGGATCTGCAGCCAGGCGCGGGCCTCGGCGGCGTCTCCGCGCAGAGCGGCGGCGACTGCTACTGCAAGCGCGCCTCGCCGCAGGGCCGCGACGATGCGCCCGCGCGCCGCCGCCAGGCCGACTTCGTCGGAGGCGGCCCCGGACCGCCGGGCCGCGGCAAGCGAGGCCTCGATCTCGCGCAGCTCGGCGGCGGCGTGCGCGGCGAGGCCCTTGCGCAGCGGCCCGCGCAGGCTGGCTTCGGCCGCGGCGATCGGCCGCGCGGTCGATTCGCCGAAGAGCTGTTTGGTCTGCGCCTCGGCCAGGTCGGCGCGCATCGCGTCGGCGCTTTGCCACGCCGGCTCGGCCGCAGCTGGCTGCGCCGCACAGAGCAGCGCAGCCAGCGCGACGAGGATGGAGCCGGCGCGCCGCACCTAGCCTTCCTGCAGTTCGACTTCGAGCTGCTTGGCAGCCTGGGTCACCTGGCCGGCGATCGCCTCAGCCTGGGCCTGAGCCTGGGCTCCGAGGGCGTCGGCCTGCTTGGCGGAGAACTTCTCGCCAGCGGCCTCGCGGTCGCGCAGGTCGGCGGCGAAGGCGACCAGGCTCTGCAGCTCCTTGCGGGTCTGCCTTGCCTGCTGCGGGTTCTCCTCGGCGATCATCGGTTCGATGCCGTCGTAGGTGACGAGGATGCCGCCGAGGATGTCGGCGATGTCGGAGAGCCGCGAGGTGGCGACGAAGCCGAGTTCCTCGGCCCCCTCGCCGGCGATGAAGCGCGAGTTCTTCCAGGCCTCGAAGTACTCGCTCATCGTCGGCGTCATCACGACGATCGAGGTCAGAGCGTCCGACGGCGTCGGTTCGAACTCCTGCGCGTCTTCGTCGAGGCTCTTCGCCTGCTCCTCGAATTCGTCGAGGGTCGCCTTGTAGGTGTCGGCGTCGGGCAGGCCCTCGCCGAACTCGACCTTGCCGTCCCCGTCGACGTCCGGTTCGGCACCCTTTGCCTGCAGCTCGGGATTGGTCCCGTAGAGGGCCGTCTCGGTGAGGAAGAAGAGGTTGCCGGGCTGCTCGAGCTGCTTGCCCGCCGGGGTCGTCAGGGTGAAGGAGACCGCGTCTTCGGGCGTCGAGGCGTCCGAGCCTGCGTCGATGTCGACGTCGTACTGGGCCAGTCGCGGAACGCCGGCGACGATGCCCTCCATCTGCTCGTAGGCCGGGTTGGCCTCGACGAAGGCTTCCTTGGACTCGCCCAGGATCTCCTCGACCTCGTCGCCATGCTCTTCCAGCAGCCGGCCGTAGTCGAAATCGACCGACTCCGCCAGCGCGTAGTACTCGTCGCCGCTGTGCTTCAGGGCTTCGACCTGTTCGACGAGCTCGTCGGAGTGGTCGGTGAGGTAGCCCTTCACCGGTTGCAGCTCTGCTGTGGCGGTCTCGGCGGTCGCTTCGTCACCCTCGCCGTCGCCGCAGCCCGCCACCGGCACGGCGAGCGCCATGGCCGCCAACGCCAGCACGATCTTTGCCCTGTTCCTCATCGAGTCGATTGCCTCCTTGGATCGGGGGAGTGTATTAGGCCTCCCTAAGCTGAGAAAGGCAACCCTAATGGAATCCGAGCGATGAAGTCGGGATTGTTAGGCCGCCCGAATAAACAGCCGCTTGCCACTCGTGAGAAACGCGCCCGCCGGATTTTCTCCATCCGTCCAAACACAGGGCTAAAGCCCCTGCGTACGGTGGCTGCGACCGCCAAACCGCGACTGCCGGGGCGTGCTCCGGCGGGCTAGGAGGGAATTTCGATGAGTAAGAAGATGGGCCTCGCCGTGATCCTCGCGGCACTTGCGGCCCTGGTGCTGCCATCGGTGGCAGGGGCTGCGACTGTCGGCGAAGTTGCCGGCTCGCTCGAAGAAAAGGTCAGCGAGCTGAACATGGTCTGGGTTGCCGTGGCGACCGTCTTGGTCTTCCTCATGCAGGCCGGGTTCATGTTCCTCGAGATCGGCTTCTCGAGGCAGAAGAACGCCGGCACCGGGGTGGCCAAGATCCTCGTCAACCTGGCGATCTGCACGCTCGCCTGGTGGGCGCTCGGCTACGGCATCGCCGAAGGCGGTAACGGCCTCGAAGGCTTGCCGGGCAACAAGATCTTCGGCGGCAGCGGCTTCTTCTTCCACTTCGACCAGACGGTCGCGGGAGAAGCGGTGACCGGCGAATCCGCGATGCTGATGCTCTACGGGCTCGCCTTCTGCGCCGTCTCGCTGGCGATCGTCTGGGGCACGACCCTGGAGCGGATCAAGTTCGGCGCCTACGTGATCTACGCCGCGGTGTTCGGCGCGATCATCTACCCGCTGATCGCGCACGCGGTATGGGGCGGGGGCCTGCTGTCCGACATCGGCGGCAAGCCGGTGATGGACTTCGCCGGCTCCTCGGTGGTCCATTTGACCGGCGCTGTCGGAGCGCTTGCGGCGCTGCTGCTGCTCGGCGCTCGCAAGGGCAAGTACGACGCCAACGGCAAGCCGAGAGTCATCCCGGGGCACTCGATGCCGCTGGTTGGCCTCGGCGTAATCATCCTCTGGATCGGCTGGTTCGGCTTCAACGGAGGCTCGACCTTCGAAACCGGCGGCAACTTCTTCGGCGAGGTGATGCTCAACACGCAGCTCGCCGCGGCGGCAGGCGTGATCGGGGCCTCCCTGGCGGTCTATATGAAGAGCCGCTCGCTCGACGTCGGCATGGCCGGCAACGGCGCGATCGCCGGCCTGGTCGGCATCACCGCCCCGTCGGGCTTCGTCGAGTACTGGGCGGCGCCGATCATCGGCCTCGTCGCCGGCCTGATCGTCGTCTACGCGGTGCTGGCGATCGACAAGCTGCTCGACGATCCGGTGGGCGCCCTTTCCGCGCACGGTCTGGCGGGAATCTGGGGAACCCTGGCGGTCGGCATCTTCGCCTCGCCGCGGTTGATCGTCGAAGGCGCCGGGCCGGGCATCTGGTACGGGATCTTCGGCGACGAAAGCCTCAGCACGGCCTTCGGTCAGCTCGGGGTCCAGGGCCTGGCGGTTCTGTTCACATTCGTCGTCGTCTTCGCCATCTCGATCACCACGTTCGCGATCATCAAAGCGACGATCGGCCTACGGGTATCGGACGACGAGGAGGAAGCCGGTCTCGACATCAGCTCGCACGGGATGTACGGGTACCCGGAGCAGTTCATTCCGCAGCCGGAGTACTCCACCGGCCTGCCAAGCACGCTGGGCACCGGGGCTGGGGTCCCGGTCGCGGCACCCGCCCAGATGACAGCTACCGAGACGCGATAGGAGGGTCGAGCGCATGAAGAAGATAGAGGCGTTCATCCGCCACGAGGCGTTCGAGCCGATCAGGACCGAGCTGCTCGAGAAGGGATTCCCGTCCCTGTCGATACTCGAGGCCAAGGGCTCCGGCCGGCAGAAGGGGATCGTCGAGCGGTATCGCGGCTCGACGCTCACCGTCAACGTCCGGCCGAAGCTCAAGATCGAGGTCGTGGTGGAGGACAAAGACAAGGGCATCGTCGTCGAGACGATCCTCAAGCACGCCCGCACGGGCGAGGTCGGCGACGGAAAGATCTTCGTCATCCCGGTGGAGGAGGCGATTCGCATCCGCACCGGCGAGGGCGGGGAGCCAGTCCTGCAGGTGCACGAGGAGTCCGAGATTCCCTCCTAGTCCTGCGAGACAACTCATCCCACGATACGAACGGGGCGGCGATATGCCGCCCCGTTCGTCGTTAGCCTCGAACCTCGATGCCTGCCGACGAGCGAATCTCCCTGGCTGAGGCCTCCCGGCGGGCCGGTGTCTCGACCGCCACGCTGAAGCGCTGGGCGGCGGAAAAGGTGGTGCCGGTGCGGCGCGGGCGCTGGACTGCTGCGGCCGCCGCGCAGGCCCGGGTGGTGGCGCGGATGCGCGAGCGCGGCCACTCTCTCGAGGACCTGAAGCGGGCGGGGCGCGAGGGCCGTCTCGCCTTCGGCTTCGCCGAGGACCTCTTCCCGAGGCCCGAGGACCAGCTCACCGTGGAGGAGGTCGCTCGCGAGACCGGCCTCGAGCCCGAGCTGATCGAGCGCATCCTCGTCATCCTCGGCACCCCGCTCGGCCGCGAGCGCCTGCTCGGCCCCGAGGACGTGAAGGCGCTGCGCCACTGCGCCAGGGTGCTCGCCGCCGGCTTCCCCCTGGTCGCCTTCCTGCAGCT
This sequence comes from uncultured Solirubrobacterales bacterium, assembly GCA_963801245.1. Classification (GTDB taxonomy): domain Bacteria; phylum Actinomycetota; class Thermoleophilia; order Solirubrobacterales; family 70-9; genus VRUE01. The sequence continues at coordinate 290,678 of CAWDEA010000002.1, read as the reverse complement.
GGTCCGCGTCTACGTGCAGTCACTGCGCCGGATCGCCGACGCCGAGGTGCGCCTCTTCCACCTCTACGTGCACGAACCGATGATTCGCGACGCCGTCCCCGAGCTGGAGATGGCCGAGGAGATGGGCGAGCTCGCCGGCGACATCCTGCCCCTGGCGGCGCCGCTCACCGAGTACCTCCACACCCGCTACCTGCGCTTCTTCCTCGAACAGGACGTGGTCGGCCACATGGAGAGCGACATGGGGACCGCGGCATCGCAGGTGCACCACGTGCCCGTCACCCTCTGCTTCATCGACCTCACCGGCTTCACCCGCTACACCGAGGAGGAAGGGGACCTGGAGGCGCTCGACGTGGTCGAGAACTTCGTCGAGACGGTGGAGGCGACGCTGCCGCCGGAGGCGACGATCGTGAAGACGATCGGCGACGAGGTGATGGTCGTCTCGCCGGACCCCGCTTCGCTGACCGAGTGGGCGGTCGGTCTGCTCGCCCGCTTCCCGCGGCGCCCGCAGCCGCGGGTGGGGGTCCACTATGCGCAGGCGGTCTACCGCGATGGCGACTACTTCGGCACCCACGTCAACCTCGCCCACCGCGTGGTCGATCGCGCTCAGGCGGGCGAGGTGCTGGTCACCGACCGGGTGGCCGAAGCGATCGACGGTCGCGAGGGGCTCGAATTCGAGCCGATTGGCGAGGTCGGCCTCAAAGGCTTCCCCGAGCCGACGCCGCTGTTCGTGGTTTCCGCCACCAACTGACGCCCACCCCCTCGTTCCGGTGCGCTTTATGTGCCCATGAATGGCATAAGGCGCACCGGAAGGGCGGGAGCGCGACACTTACCGGAATGTCCAGCGAGGAGATGCCCGAAGAGGTGCGTCGGAGTGGCCTGCTATCTGCCGGAACGCCCCTGGTGGCGATGCTCTCGGGCGGCCGGGACTCGACCTGCTTGGTCGACCTCGCGGTGTGGCTGCTCGGTCCGGAGTCGGTGACTGCCCTGCACGTCAACTACGGGTTGCGGGACGATTCCGACGAAGACGAGGGTTTCTGCCGGGAGCTTTGCGAGCGCCTGGGCGTGCGGTTGGAGGTCGAGCGGCCACGGCGGCCCGAGGGGCCCGGCAACCTCCAGGCCTGGGCGCGGGACACGCGCTACGCGGCGGCCGCGGGCTTGGCGATCGCGGACGAGGCCCTGATCGCCACCGGCCACACCGCCGACGATCAGGTCGAGACGATCCTCTACCGCCTCGCCTCATCTCCCGGCCGGCGTGCGCTGCTCGGGATGCGGCCTCGCGACGGCAGTCTCGTGCGGCCGTTGCTGGGCTTCACGCGCGAGGAGACGACCGCCTACTGCGAAGAGCGAGGGCTGACGTGGCGCGACGATCCGACCAACGAGGAGGCCGGCTACGCGCGCAACCGCGTCCGTCACGGCCTGCTGCCGGCCCTGGCCGAGATCCACCCGGCGGCGGCGCGCAACGTGCTGCGCACGGCGGAGCTGCTGCGCGACGAGGCGGAGATCCTCGACTCCCAGGTCGACGCCGAGCTGCAGAGCGTCAATGGCTCACGGGCGACGATCTCACTCGATCGGCTAGAGGAGCTTCCCGGGTGCGCTCCGCCGCCTCGTGGTCCAGCGCCTCGCCGACCGCGCCGCCGGCCGGCCGGTGCCCGGGGCCGCCAACCACGCCGACGAGGTCGCCGCCCTGCGCCGCACCGGCACCGCGATGCTCGATCTCGGCGGCGGCGTCCGCGCCGTGGTCGAGCGCGGCATCCTGCACGCTGAGCGCTAGTCTCGCGAACGTGAGCGACCCCTCGATCGGCGAGACCCTCGTCTCCAGCGAGGACCTGCAGCGGCGCGTTGCCGAGCTGGGCCGGCAGATCAGCGACGACTACGCCGGTCGCGACCTCTTCCTGGTCGGGGTTCTGAAGGGTGCCGTGCTCTTCCTCGCCGACCTGATGCGCAATGTCAGCGTGCCCTGCGAGGTGGACTTCATGGCCGTCTCCAGCTACGGCTCGCAGACCGACTCCTCGGGCGTGGTGAGGATCATGAAGGACCTCGACGCTCCGATCGAGGGCCGCCATGTGCTGATCGTCGAGGACATCATCGACTCGGGCCTAACCCTGCAGTACCTGATGCGCAACCTGAGGGCCCGCAATCCCGCCTCGATAGAGGTCTGCGCGCTGCTGACCAAGCCCGAGCGGCTTCGCGTCGACCTCTCGCCGCGATACGTCGGCTTCGAGATACCCAACCGCTTCGCGATCGGCTACGGCCTCGACCACGCCCAGCGCTACCGCAACCTCTCCTACGTGGCCGCGCTGGACGCGTAGGCGTCGGCCAGGCTGGCCGAAACGCCCTGGTACGCTGAATTTTCCCTGTGAGGCGTTTTTTCAAGAGCGCGGCTTTCCCGATCCTGCTGGTGGTGATCCTTGCCTTCGTCGCCCAGAAAGTGATCAGCAGCCCCTCGGGCACCGAGGCGCCCTCCTACAACGAACTGGTCAAGCCGAAGACCGGCCTCATCGCCCAGGAAAAGGTCGAAGAGGTCACGATCGAGACGAAGGACAACACGCTCGACGTCAAGGAGAAGGACGGCGACAGCTACTCGACGGGGTACCCGCCCAACACCGAGCAGTCCCTGCTCAACCTGATCGACCAGACCGAGAACGTGAAGATGACGGTGCACGGCAGCGGCGGCTCCAGCCTGCTCAACGTCCTCACCTTCATCCTGCCCTTCGTCCTCTTCTTCGGCTTCTGGATCTTCCTGATGAACCAGATGCAGGGCGGCGGCTCGCGGGTTATGAACTTCGGCAAATCGAAGGCGAAGCGGATGGCCGTCGACGCGCCGAAAATCACCTTCCGCGACGTCGCCGGGGTCGACGAGGCGGTGCAGGAGCTCCAGGAGATCAAGGAATTCCTCGAGAACCCGAAGAAATTCCAGGCGCTCGGGGCGCGCATCCCAAAGGGGGTGCTCCTCTACGGGCCGCCCGGCACCGGCAAGACGCTGCTCGCCCGCGCGGTGGCCGGCGAGGCCGGCGTGCCGTTCTTCTCGATCTCCGGCTCGGACTTCGTCGAGATGTTCGTCGGCGTCGGCGCCAGCCGCGTTCGCGATCTCTTCGAGCAGGCGAAGCAGAACTCGCCCTGCATCATCTTCATGGACGAGATCGACGCCGTCGGCCGCCATCGCGGCGCCGGCATGGGGGGCGGCCACGACGAGCGCGAGCAGACGCTGAACCAGCTCCTGGTCGAGATGGACGGCTTCGAGATGAAAGACAACATCATCCTGATCGCCGCCACCAACCGGCCCGACATCCTCGATCCTGCCCTTCTGCGACCCGGCCGCTTCGACCGCCAGGTCGTCGTCGACCGCCCCGACCGCAAAGGGCGCAAGCACATCCTCGAGGTCCACACGCGCGGCAAGCCGCTGGCGAAGTCGATCGACCTCGACGCGCTCGCCGGGCAGACTCCCGGCTTCACCGGCGCCGACCTCGCCAACCTGATCAACGAGGCGGCGCTGCTCACCGCCCGCACCGGTCACCGCGAGATCTCCATGCAGGAGCTCGAGGAGGGGATCATGCGGGTGATCGCGGGGCCCGAGAAGAAGACCCGCGTGATGAGCGAGAAGGAGCGCCTGATCACCGCCTACCACGAGCTCGGGCACGCGATCGTCGGCCACCTGCTGCCCAACTGCGACCCGGTCCACAAGATCTCGATCATCAGCCGTGGCCAGGCGCTCGGCTACACGATCAGCCTGCCGACCGAGGACAAGTTCCTCACCTCGCGCGCCGAGCTGACCGACACGATGGCGATGACCCTGGGCGGCCGCGCGGCCGAGGAGATCGTCTTCGGCGAGATCACCACCGGCGCCTCCAACGACCTCGAGAAGGTGACCGAGACGGCGAAGCGGATGGTGATGCGCTTCGGCATGTCCGAGCGGCTCGGCCCGCGCGTCTTCGGTCACGATCGCGGCCAGCCCTTCCTCGGCCGCGAGTTCTCGGCCGAGCCCGACTACTCCGACGAGATCGCACGCGAGATCGACGACGAGATCCGCCGCATCGTCGAGGGCGCCCACCAGACCGCCAAGGACCTGCTGACCGAGAAGCGTGAGGAGCTCGACCGGATCTCCAACATCCTGCTCGTGCGGGAGACGATCGACGCCGAGCAGTTCGTGGCGCTGCTCGACGGCAAGCCGGAAGATGAGGTGTTCGTCGACGAGGAGGAGCCGGCGGAGCAGGTCGAGCCGGCACCGGAGCCCGAAAAGGCGCAGCGCGAGGGTGCGCGGCCGATTACGCGGCCCAGGCCGGGGTATGCCGGCGGCGACGCGAGCTGACGTGGCCTGACGGGCGGCTCTCGGGATACTTCGGTCATGAAGCCGAAGCTGATGGGCATCGTCAACGTCACTCCCGACTCGTTCTCGGACGGGGGGTTGTTCCTCGAGCCTGAGGCGGCGATCGCGCATGGAGAACAGCTTGTGAGGGATGGGGCCGAAATCCTCGACGTTGGCGGAGAATCGACTCGGCCGGGGGCCGAGCCGGTGGCAGAGACCGAGGAGCTGGAGCGAACGCAGCCGGTGGTTGCCGACTTGGAGGCGATGGGGCACACGGTCTCGATCGACACCTCGAAGGCGGCCGTGGCCGATGCGGCGCTCGCGGCCGGGGCTGAGATCGTCAACGACGTGACGGCGCTGCGGGGCGATCCCGAGATGGCGGCGTCGTGCGCGGATCGCCGTGCCACCGTTGTCCTGATGCACATGCCGGGCGATCCGCGGACGATGCAGGACGACCCGCGTTACGAGGACGTGGTCGATGAGGTGAAGGCGTTTCTTGCCGAGCGGGTCGAAGCGGCGGTCGCGGCTGGCATCGCCGAGGAGAAGATCTGGCTCGATCCGGGGATCGGGTTCGGCAAGACGCTGGAGCACAACCTGGAGCTGCTGCGGCGGCTGGGGGAGCTGCGGGAGCTGGGGCGGCCGCTGGTGGTTGGCACATCGCGCAAGAGCTTCATCGGCGCGGTCGACGGGTCCCCGGTCGAGGAACGGCTCGGCGGCACGATCGCCTCCTCCGTGCTCGCTGCGGTCGAGGGCGCCGACGTGCTGCGGGTCCATGACGTGGCCGAGATGGCGCAGGCGGTCAGGGTCGCCCAAGCGGTCCTTGGATAGGTTCTTCCCATGGAGTCGCACGGGAACGGGATCGAGTCGAGCGTCGAGGTCGAGCTGCGCGGGCTCTCGATCTACACCCACCACGGGGTCAGCGACTCCGAGCAGGAGGTGGGCCAGCGGCTCGAGTTCGACGTCTCCTTCGACGTTCCCGACTGCGACGCCGTGCTGACCGACCGGATCGAGGACACCGTCGACTACGGCGATGTCTGCGACATCGTCACCCTCGCCGCGACCGAGCGCAGCTACCGCACCCTCGAGCGCCTCGCCCAGGTGATCGGCCAGCGCCTGATGGAGCGCTACGGCTGCGACTCCGTCCGCGTCCGAGCGGCCAAGCCGGAGCCACCGTTGCCGCTGGCGATCCAGGAGGTCGCGGTCGAGGTCGTCCACGAACGCGCGGACGAGCCCGAGGAAGACGAGCCCGAAGAGATCTGATCGTGCCCGCGCGAGTTGGCTACCTGGGCCTGGGCTCCAACGTGGGCGATCGCGAGTCCCATCTGCGGGCCGCGATCGAGCTGCTCGGGGAGCGTGGGGTGGGGGTCGAGGCCGTCTCCTCGGCCTATGAGACCGAGCCGGTCGGCGAGGTGCTCGACCAGCCCGACTTCCTCAACGCCGCGATCCGCATCCGCACCGAGCTGGAGGCGGAGGCGCTGCTCGACCTCTGCAAGGAGGTGGAGGCCGAGCGCGGCCGGGTGCTCGAACGCACCCCGCCACAGCCCCCGCCCGCTGGACGTCGACCTGTTGCTGCTCGGCGACCTCGAGCTGAGCACCGATCGCCTGACGCTGCCCCACCCCGAGGTCACCAGCCGCCGCTTCGTCCTCGCCCCGCTGTTGGAGCTGGGCCCCGATCTGACCCTGCCGGACGGCGCCGCCCTCGAGGTCGCCATGGAGTCTCTCGGTCCCGGCCAGCTCATCCAGAAGCTGGGCGCGCTCTGATGTCGCCTACGCTGCCGCGCCGCTGCGCAGGGGCTGCATCCAGGCCGGCGGGAAGGCTGGCGGAGCGTCGCCTGCGTAGTCCGGGATGACGCGCCTCGCGAAGCTTCCGGCGGGGCGGGCGTCGATGATCGGGCGCAGGTCCTGCATCGACATCGCCAGTCGCAGGCTCGGCGCGATCTGGTAGTCGGCGGCGTACAGCTGCTCCCCGTTCAGGACGCCGGCCTCGATCCAGGCATCGATCCGGTCGAGGAAGCCCGGCAGCTCGGCTAGGCCTCGGCGCACGTTCTCGTCGGTGGCTTTGTTGTAGTAGGCGGTTGCCGCCATGACCGGGCCCGCGGTGGCGACTGCCAGACCCCTGGGGATGCCGAGCTTGGCGTCGTCCATGAAACCGCGCAGCGGTGCCTTGTCCTTGCGCAGGGTCCACCAGATCATCTGGCGGATCGGGTGCTGGAGCTCCTCGTCGCCGAAGCGCTCTGCCTCTTCGACGGCTCGGCGCTTCTCGGGATCCTCGGGGAAGAGCGGCGGCTCGGGCTGGATGCGGTCGAGCTCGCGGGCGATCTCGCGCGAGCCCTGGACCTTGCGCCCGTCGATCTTCATCGCGGGCACGGTCTGCTTGGGGAAGCCCTGCACGCGAACCACGAGCTTCTGCATCACCGGGAAGAGGTCGGTGCGCTTGAAGGGAATGCCCTTGGCCTTCATCATCGTTTGCACCGCCACGCCGGGATGCGAGCCGGGAATCGTGTAGAGCCGGACGTTCATCGGCGCTCATCCTACGCCGTCAGCGATAATCGCCGCCGTGCTCCTAGCGGTCGACGTCGGCAACACCCAGACCCACCTCGGCGCCTTCGACGGCGAGCGGCTGGTCGAGCACTGGCGCTTTCAGACCCGCTCGGGGGCGACCGGAGACGAGCTGGCCGAGCGGATCGCGGGTCTGTTCGCCCTCTGCGGCATGGACGTCGCCGACCTCGACGCCGTCTGCGTCTCCTCGGTCGTGCCGCCCCTGGGAACCCAGTACGAGCAGCTGACCGAGCGCTACCTCGAGGCCGATTGCCTGACGATCGGCCCAGGCCTGAAGACCGGCATGCCGATCCGGATCGACAACCCGCTCGAGGTCGGCGCCGACCGTCTCGTCAACGCGATCGCCGCCTACGAGCGCTTCGGCGAGGCCTGCGTCTCGGTTGACTTCGGCACCGGAATCAACATCGACGTCGTCTCCGCCGAGGGCGAGTACCTCGGCGGCGCGATCGGCCCCGGGCTGGCGCCCTCGCTCAGCGCTTTGATCGAGCGGGCGGCCCGGATCTCCCGGATCGATCTGGAAGAGCCACGGGAAGCGATCGGCCGCTCGACCCGCGCCGCGATCCACTCCGGCTTCATCTTCGGCTTTGCCGGCCTGATCGACGGCATCGTCAGGCGAATCGAAGAGGAACTTCCGAACCCGAGGTTGCTCGCCACCGGTGGCTACGCCTCGGCCGTCGTCCCGTTCACGGAGACGATCGACGAGGTCGACGACATGCTTACCCTCAAGGGACTGCGCCTGATCCATGCCAGGAACACGCCCACAACTGACTGATCCCTTCCGGATCGCCGACGTCGAGATCTCCAACCGCGTCCTGCTGGCGCCGCTGGCGGGCATCGGCAACTGGTTCGTGCGCCTGCAGGCGAAGCGATACGGCGCCGGGCTGGCCGTCTCGGAGATGGTCTCCAGCTTCGGGTTGCACCACCGCAACGAGCGCACCCTGCGCGAGCTGATGCGCATCCACCCCGACGAGCACCCGGTCTCGGTGCAGCTCTTCGGCCACGACGCCGAGGTGATGCGCTCGGGTGCGGCGATCGCCGCCGAGGCCGGGGCGGACCTGATCGACATCAACATGGGATGCCCGGTGCGCAAGGTGCGCAAGACGGGTGCGGGCGCCGAGCTGCTGCGCGACCACGAGCTCGCCCTCGCGCTTGCGCGCGGCGCGGCCGAGGGCAGCGGGCTGCCGGTGACGGTGAAGCTGCGCTCGGGGATCGAAGCCGGCGACCGCTCCGGCTTCGACCTCGCCGTCCGTCTCGCCGAGGAAGCCGGAGTCGCGGCCATCGCCTTCCACCCGCGGGCGGCCACCGTCGGCCACAAGGGGAGCCCCGACTACGAGCTGACGCGCGAGCTGGCCGAGCGGATCGATGTGCCGGTGATCGTCTCGGGCGGGCTGAAGAGCGCCGCCGCGGCCCGCGCCGCCTACGAGGAGTCGGGCGCGGCGGCGGTGATGATCGCCCGTGGCTCGCTCGGCAACCCGTGGGTCTTCGAGGAGCTGACCGGCGCTCGCACCGAGCCCCCCGAGCGGGACGAGGTCCTCGCCGAGCTGCTCTGGACTATCGACCGTGCCGAGGAGCATCTCGGCAGCGACCGGGCCAACCGGTACCTGCGCAAGTTCTACCCCTGGTACGTCGAGCGGCTGGGCGCGGGTCCCGAGCTGACCGACGAGCTGCACCGCAGCGCCGACCTCCCCGAGGCCCGTCGCCTGATCGCCGATCTGGCTGCTCGGACACCCTCGCTATAATCCCGCGACTTCCGGCCCTGGTGTGGTGACTCGAATGCCGCCGCACCTGGCCGTTTTTTCCGTCTAAGAGCCGTTCCCGCCAGTCTCAACCGAGAAGAAGCGAGGTCAGGACAAGTGAGTCGCCAGTCCGTAATCACCCCCGAGGGTCTCGAGAAGCTCAAGGAGGAGATCGAACACCTCTCGACCGTGAGGCGGCGCGAGGTCGCCGAGCGCATCAAGGAGGCGCGCGAGTTCGGCGACATCTCCGAGAACGCCGAGTACGACGACGCCAAGAACGAGCAGGCGCTGCTCGAGCAGCGGATCGCCCAGCTCGAAGAGCGGCTGCGCCGCGCCACCGTCATCGACGAGAAAGACCTCGGCACCGACGAGGTCCAGTTCGGCTCGATCGTCCACGTCAAGGACCAGAAGACGGGCGACTCGCAGAAATTCCAGATCGTCGGCTCGACCGAGGCCGACCCGCTCGAGCACAAGCTCTCCAACGAGTCGCCGATCGGCAAAGCGCTGATCGGGCACAAGCGCAACGACATCGTCACGGTCGAGGTTCCGCGCGGGCCGAAGAAGAAACTGAAGATCACCAAGATCGAGACCGCATAGGGTCTCGCTGCAATGGGCGAGACCGACGAGCCGAAACTCTCCGACGTTCTCGCCGACAGGCGGGAGAAGCTCGAGCGCCTGCGGGAGGCGGGCATCGACCCGTTCCCGCCCGAGTTCGGCGAACGGGAGGACATCGCGGAGGTGCGTGCTGCCCACGAGGGGCTGGCGCCGGGGATCGAGACCGAGTCGAGGCACCGGGTCGCGGGGCGGCTGGTCGGGCGGCGCGGGCACGGCAAGGCCTGCTTCCTCGACCTGCGCGACGGCAGCGGGCAGATCCAGCTTCACGCCCGCGAGGACCTGCTCGGCGAGGAGCCCTACCGAGCTGCTGGTCGACCTCGACCTCGGCGACATCGTCGGGGTCGAGGGCACGGCCCTGGCGACCCGGCGCGGCGGCGAGCTCTCGCTGGCGATCGACCGCTGGCGACTGCTCGCCAAGAGCCTGCGGCCGCCGCCGGACAAGTTCCACGGCCTCGAGGACGTCGAGACGCGCTACCGCCAGCGCGAGCTCGACCTGATCGCCAACGAGGACAGCCGTCGCCTCTTCGCGCTGCGCGCCCGCACGGTCAGCGAGGTCCGCCGCTGGCTCGACGAACGCGGCTTCATCGAGGTCGAGACGCCCGTCCTGCAGCCGCTCTACGGCGGCGCCCTGGCGCGACCGTTCACGACTCACCACAACGCCCTCGACCGCGACTTCTACCTGCGGATCGCCACCGAGCTGTACCTGAAGCGCCTGGTCGTCGGTGGCATCGACCGCGTCTACGAGCTGGGCAAGGACTTCCGCAACGAGGGCATCTCGCACAAGCACAACCCCGAGTTCACGATGCTCGAGTGGTACGAGGCCTGTGCGGACTACGCCGCGACTGCGCACAAGGTCGAGACGATGGTCGCCGAGGTCGCCGAGCGGGTGCTGGGGACGACCGTGGTGCAGCGGGGAGACGTCTCGATCGACTTCGCCCCGCCCTGGAAGCGGATCACCATGCGCGACGCGATCCGCGAGCGCAGCGGCATCGACATCGCTCGAGCACCCGACCCGGGAGGCCCTGGCGGCGGCGATGGGAACGGAGCCCGACCCCGAGGAGGGCTGGGGCAAGCTGGTCGACGGGCTGCTCTCCAAGGCGGTCGAGCCGGAGCTGATCCAGCCGACCTTCGTCCTCGACTACCCGGTCGAGCTCTCGCCCTTCGCCAAGTCCCACCGCTCCGAGGAGGGGCTGGTCGAGCGCTTCGAGGCTTTCGCCGGCGGCATGGAGATCGCCAACGGGTTCAGCGAGCTCAACGACCCCGACGAGCAGCGCCGGCGCTTCGAGCAGCAGGCCGAGGAGCTGGCGCGCGGCGACGAGGAGGCGCAGCCCTACGACGAGGACTTCATCGCCGCGCTCGAGCAGGGGATGCCGCCGACCGGCGGTGTCGGCATCGGGATCGACCGCCTGGTGATGCTGCTGACCGGCGCCAAGAGCGTCCGCGAGGTCGTCCTCTTCCCGGCGATGCGCAGTCCTGAACCGGCGCGAAAAGGCCGCTCTGAGCGAATATTTGCGTCACTGGGCCGGTTGGACGCTCTCGGTATCGTTAAGGGGCACATGGGCGCCTCCCGATAAACCGAAGGGCGTCTGCCGATACTTACTCAGCCCGATTGAGTTGAGTGGATAGAGAGACTTTTGTTCGAGAGATTCACAGAGCGAGCCCGACAGGTAGTCGTCCTGGCCCAGGAAGAGGCCCGCACGCTGAAGCACAACTACATCGGCACCGAGCACATCCTGCTCGGCCTGCTGCGCGAGGAGGAGGGGCTCGCCGCGCGCGTGCTCGAGTCGCTCGACATCACCACCGAGCGCGTCCGCTCGCAGGTGGTCCGGATCGTCGGCTCCGGCGAGGAGGTCACCTCCGGCCAGATCCCGTTCACGCCGCGCGCCAAGAAGGTCCTCGAGCTGGCGCTGCGCGAGGCGCTCTCGCTCGGCCACAACTACATCGGCACCGAGCACATCCTGCTCGGCCTCGTGCGCGAGAACGAGGGCGTCGCCGCCCGCATCCTGCTCGACTTCGACGCCGACTCCGACAAGATCCGCAACGAGGTGATCCGGATGCTCTCCGGCCCCGGCGGGCGCCGCCAGGGCGGCCGGCAGCCCGGCGCCGGCGGATCCGGCGAGGGCAAGAAGTCCTCGAAGCTGCTCGACCAGTTCGGCCGCAACCTGACCAAGCTCGCCGACGAGGGCAAGCTCGACCCGGTGATCGGCCGCGAGACCGAGATCGAGCGGATCATGCAGATCCTCTCCCGCCGCACCAAGAACAACCCGGTGCTGCTGGGCGAGCCCGGCGTCGGCAAGACCGCCGTGGTCGAGGGCCTGGCCGCCCGCATCAACAAGGGCGAGGTGCCCGAGCTGCTCAAGAACAAGCAGATCTACACGCTCGACCTGGCCGCCCTGGTCGCCGGCTCCAAGTACCGCGGCGAGTTCGAGGAGCGCCTCAAGAAGGTGATGAAAGAGATCACCCAGCGCGGCGACATCATCCTCTTCATCGACGAGCTCCACAACCTGGTCGGCGCCGGCGCCGCCGAGGGCGCGATCGACGCCGCCTCGATCCTCAAGCCGGCGCTCGCCCGCGGCGAGCTGCAGACGATCGGCGCGACGACGCTCGACGAGTACCGCAAGTACCTCGAGCGCGACTCGGCGCTGGAGCGCCGCTTCGCCCAGATCAAGGTCGACCAGCCCTCGGTCGAGGACACGGTGAAGATCCTCGAAGGGCTGCGCGAGCGCTACGAGCAGCACCACCGCGTCAACATCACCGACGACGCGCTCGAGGCCGCCGCCGAGCTCGCCGACCGCTACATCTCCGACCGCTTCCTGCCCGACAAGGCGATCGACCTGATCGACGAGGCCGCCTCGCGGATGCGGATCAAGTCGATGAGCGCGCCGCCGGTCTACCGCGACCTCGAGGAGGAAATCGAGACGACGCGGCGCGACAAGGAGGCCGCGATCGAAGCGCAGGAGTTCGAGAAAGCGGCGAACCTGCGCGACACCGAGCGCCAGCTGACGACCCGCAAGCGCCAGCTCGAGGACGAGTGGGCCGAGGGCGAGAACGGCGAGCGGCCCGACGTGGGCGAAGAGGAGATCGCCGACATCGTCTCGATGTGGACCGGGATCCCGGTCTTCAAACTGACCGAGGCCGAGACCCAGAAGCTGATCCGCATGGAGGAGGAGCTGCACAAGCGGGTGATCGGCCAGGAGGTCGCGATCACCGCCGTCTCCAAGGCGATCCGCCGCTCGCGCGCCGGGATCAAGGACCCGAAGCGCCCGGCCGGCTCGTTCATCTTCCTCGGCCCCTCCGGGGTCGGCAAGACCGAGCTCGCCCGCACCCTGGCCGAGTTCCTCTTCGGCGACGAGGAGTCGATGGTCCGCATCGACATGTCCGAGTACATGGAGAAGCACGCGGTCAGCCGCCTGGTCGGCTCGCCGCCGGGCTACATCGGCTACGACGAGGGCGGTCAGCTGACCGAGGCCGTGCGGCGCAAGCCCTACTCGCGTGCTGCTGCTCGACGAGATCGAGAAGGCGCACCCGGACGTCTTCAACATCCTGCTGCAGATCCTCGAGGACGGGCGCCTGACCGACGCCCAGGGCCGCACGGTCGACTTCCGCAACGCGATCGTGATCATGACCTCGAACATCGGCGCCTCGGAGATCGCCAAGAACACCTCGATCGGCTTCACCGTCGCCGACGAGACCGGCATGTCCTACGACGACATGAAGAACCGGATCATGAGCGACCTGAAGAAAGTCTTCCGGCCCGAGTTCCTCAACCGGATCGACGAGGTGATCGTCTTCCACAAGCTGGCCAAGGAAGAGGTCAAGGAGATCATCGACCTGATGATCAACCGGGTCCGCGTCCAGGTCGCCGAGCACGAGCTGCAGCTGGAGCTGACCGACGAGGCGAAGGACCTGCTGGTCGAGAAAGGCTGGGACCCGTCGATGGGCGCCCGGCCGCTGCGCCGCGCGATCCAGCGCTACATCGAGGACCCGCTCGCCGACGAAGTCCTGCGCCAGGGCGAGATGACGCCGGGCTCGACCGTGATGGTCGAGCGCGACGCCTCCGGCGACGAGGAGGACCGCCCGCTCAGCCTCAAGATCGTCAAGCCGAAGAAGCCGCGGGCGAAGAAGCCCAAGCCCGAGCCCGAGAAGGTCGGCGTCGGCGCTGCTGCCAAGAAGGACGAGGGCACGCCCCAGGACGACCAAGGGTCGGACGCGGGTGAGCCCAAGGTCCCTGAGTCCGAGTAGCCCGTAGTCCCCCGCGCGAGATGCGCATATCGTTCACAGCATGCGTGAACCTGGTCGCACAGCCGTAGGCACCTGGAGCGGCGGTCGGTTTCTCCGGTTCGGAGAGGCGATCGCCGAAGACCGGTTGGAAAGCCTGTTGCTGCCCAACAACGGGATCGACACGGTGCTCAGCGCCGACGCCTATGGGCAGGGCGAGGCGGACTCGGTGCTCGGTCGAGCGCTTGTCGGGGTCCCCGCGGGACTCCTACCGCCTGGTCGGCGCCGTCGGGCATGACTTCTACGAGGGCGAGCGCGACGGGCCGCGTGGCTTCCCGCGCTTCACCGACCCGCGGCTGCGGGGGGAGGGCGAGTACGCCGGGTACCTGCGGATGGCCGCCGAGAAGAGCCTGGAGCGGATCGGGGTCGACTCCTTCGACCTGCTGCTGCTTCACAACCCGGACCGGATCGGCTACTCCAGCGAGGCGGTTTGGGACGGGATGTCGGCGCTGCGCGAGGCCGGGCTGACGGCGCAGATCGGCGTTGCGCCCGGGCCTGCGAACGGGTTCACACTCGACCTGATCGCCTGCCTGGAGCGATTCGGCGAGCGGATCGACTGGGCGATGATCATCCTCAACCCGTTCGAGCCCTGGCCCGGCGAGCTCTGCCTCGACGCGGCCGAGCGGCACGGGGTCAAGGTGATCACGCGCGTGGTCGACTACGGCGGCCTCTTCTGGGAGGACCTGCGGCCGGGGATGGAGCTGGCCAAGGGAGACCACCGCGCCTTCCGTCCCGAGGGCTGGATCGAGGCCGGGCTGGAGAGGCTGGAGCGGCTCGCACCGGTTCGCGAGCGCAGCGGCCTCAGCCCGATTCACCTCGCCTGCCAGTGGAACCTCGCTCACCCGGCGGTCGAGTGCGTGGTGCCGACCCTGATCCAGGAGATCGGCGCCGGACGCCCGGCCGATCGAGGAGAAGCGGGCCGAGCTGGCGGCGCTGCCGGTCGAGCAGCGCCTGGGCGCCGAGGACGTCGCCGCGATCCGCGCGATCGGCGACAACACCGGCTGCATGGCGCTGAAGGGGGCCAGCCCCGAGCACGAGGGCGAGGAGCGCCCCGACCGGTGGTCGCTCAGCGACGAGCTGGCCGAAGTCGGCGGGCGCTGGGGCATCGACCCCGATCGCGACCTGATCGCCTCGTAGCCTGCGCCCGATGGATCGCAAGTGGTGGACCCTGATCGGGGCCTGCTCGGGCCTCTTCATCCTGATGCTCGACTCGACCGTCGTCGCTCTGGCCCTGCCCAGCATCAGGCACGACATCGGCGCCAGCGCCGAGGGCCTGCAGTGGGTGATGAACGGCTACCTGCTGGCGATCGCGATCCTGGTCGTCACCGCCGGGCGGCTCGGCGACATGTTCGGCCGCAAGCGGCTGTTCCTCGCCGGTATTGCCGTCTTCGCCCTCGGCTCGGTGCTCTCCGGCCAGCGCCGGCGACCAGCAGACGCTGATCGCGGGCCGGGTGCTGCAGGGCATCGGCGCGGCGCCGATGCTTCCCCTCTCGCTGGCGATCGTCTGCAACGCCTTCCCGGCCGGCAAGCAGGCGCGCGCGCTGGGCATCTGGGCGGCGATCTCGGCCCTGGCGCTGGCGATCGGGCCGCTCGCCGGCGGCCTCCTGGTCGAAATCGATTGGCGAGTGATCTTCTGGATCAACCTGCCGATCGCGGCCGCCGGGATCGCGATCATGGCCCTGGCCGCGCGTGAGTCCACCGACCCCGGCTCGGGGCGCCACGTCGACGTCCCCGGTCTGCTCGCGCTCAGCCTCGGCCTCACAGCGGTCGATCCTGGCGCTGATCCAGAGCCGGGCGTGGAGCGCCGCCGCGACCGCAGCGCTCGCGCTCGGCGGCCTGGGGTCGCTCTGGGCCTTCTGGCGGATCGAGCACCGCTCGCGCGAGCCGATCGTCGACTTCGGGCTGTTTCGCAACGGCCCCTACTTCGGCGCCTGCGCGGCGGCCTTCACCCTGGTCGGCTCCTACTGGGCGGTGATGTTCTTCCAGCCGCAGTACCTCCAGGACGTGCGCGGCCACTCGGCTGTGCTGAGCGGCCTGATGATCATGCCGATCACGGTGCCGATGGTCGTCATCTCACCGCTCTGCGGGCGCCTGATCGCCCGCTTCGGCGCTCGCGGTCTGATGACGGCGGGGATGGCCTGTGGGGTAGCCGGCCTGCTCGTGCTGACCCGTCTGGAGGCCGCCAGCTCATATGGCCTGCTGCTGGCGGGTTACCTGCTGTTCGGGATCGCCCTGGGCCTCGTCTACGCGCCGATGTCGACCGCGGCGATGGCGGCGATGCCGGCTGAGAAGGTCGGCATCGCCTCCGGCGTGCTGGCGATGGACCGGGTGATGGCGGGCACGATCGCCCTCGCCGCGACCGGTGCCGTGTTCCACTCCCTGCAGGCGGGAGGCGACTCCTTCGCCGACGCGGTTGCCGGCTCGACCTGGGTCGCGGTCGCCCTCTGCACCCTCGGCACCGCTCTCTCCTGGGCCTTCGTGCGCGACCCCGGTCAGCCTCCGCCTGAACCCCACGCCCGCCACCGGCATTTCCACCTCTAGCGCTAGGAGGCCCATCTGGCAGGGGTGGAACGTCTTGTACTTTTCCGCGATGACGCCGCGGACAACCGCAGCCTGTCTCGGAAAAGTTAAGTGGAACCCCTGCCAGATGGGCCTCCGTGACCGCTTTCCTTGACAATGACCATCCCGACCTGTCCACTTGGATTTGCCCACTCCGCATTCCAAAGCGGTTTTTGCCATCCTAGAGAGCGATGTCAGCGCTTCCTGGGGATGAGCTTCACGAGTTGTCCGAACGCCAAGATCCCCGCCTACTGAGGGCTCTCGACGTGGTCGCGCCGGGCGGCGCGCTGCGCGAGGGCCTCGACAACATCGTCCACTCTCGCACCGGCGGCCTGATCGTCGTCGGCGACCCGGGCGACATCTCCCACCTGCTCTCCGGCGGGATCAGGCTCGACATCGACTACACGCCGGCGATGCTCTACCAGGTGGCGAAGATGGACGGCGCGATCGTGCTCAACGCCGAGGCGACCAAGATCGCCTGGGCCAACGTCCAGCTGATGCCCGACCCGACGATCCTCTCGGCCGAGACGGGCACCCGCCACCGCACGGCGGAGCGCGTCTCCAAACAGACCGACGCGCTGGTGATCGCGATCTCGCAGCGTCGCGACGTCGTCTCCCTCTACGTCGAGGGGACCAAGTACATCCTGCAGGACATCCCCGCGGTGCTGGCCAAGGCCAACCAGGGCCTGGCGACGCTCGACAAGTACCGCGCCAGCGCTCGACCAGGTCTCCAGCCGGCTGACCGTGCTCGAGTTCGAGGGCGGCGGCGTCCTCTACGACGCCCTCGCCGTCCTCCAGCGCGCCGAGCTGGTGACCCGGATGGCGGTCGAGGTCGAGCGCTACATCGTCGAGCTCGGCACCGAGGGCCGCCTGATCGAGATGCAGCTCGAGGAGACGATGGTCGGCGTCGCCGCCGACAAGTCGGCGCTGATCCGCGACTACAGCGTCGAAGACTCCGAGGAGAACCTGGCCGACGGTGCTGCAGTCGCTGGCGCGGCTGCCGCACCAGGACGTGCTCGACTTCGGCCGTCTCGCCGAGCTGCTCGGCTACGACCGCAAGCTCAACACCCTCGACTTCCCGGTCGCCCCGCGGGGCTACCGCGTGCTCGGCCGCGTGCCGCGCATCCCCAAGCTTGTCGTCCAGAAGATCATCCACGAGCTGGGTGGGCTGGAGGAGGTCCTGGCTGCCTCCGACGCCGACCTGGAGGCCGTCGACGGAGTCGGCTCGACAAGAGCCAAGGACATCCGCGAGGGCCTGCGCAGGCTCCAGGAGGTCGATCTGGTCGACCGGTACCTACAGAGCTGAACGGCGAATCGACGCCGTCGAGAAAGAAAGGAGCACCCGATTTCTGAGCTAGCAGAGGAGGCCATGGAGGCGGGCTTCGAGGACGACGTCCCTTACGTCTGCGACTTCGAAGAGGGGGACAAGGTCGTCTATCCCCACCACGGCGCTGGCCTTGTGTTGAAGAAAGAGTCCCGTGAGCTGATGGGGGAGGAGCGGGATTACCTGACGATCAAGATCCTCCACAACGAACTCACGGTGATGGTTCCCTGCGAGAACGCCGGTGTCGCCGGCCTTCGGCGGGTGATCGACGAGGTGGAAATCAAGAAGGTCACGGACGTCCTCACCGACGACGTCTCCGACATGCCGAAGAACTGGAACCGGCGCTTCAAGTACAACCGCGAGAAGATCAAGACCGGCGACGTGTTCGAGCTGGCCGAGGTCGTCCGCAACCTCGCGATCCGCGAGATGGAAAAGGGCCTCTCCACCGGTGAGAAGCAGATGTACACGCGGGCGAAGAAGATCCTCGCCTCGGAGTTCATGTACGCGCTCGACAAGGACGAGGAAGGCGCGGAGGAGTACCTCGACGGCCTGCTGGAGGAGCGCTTCGCCGCCACGGCGACCGCGTAGCGCCGGCAGCGTCACCGCGGTCATCGCGGCCGCCGGCTCCGGGCGCAGGCTCGGAGCCGGCGGCCCGAAGGCCTTCGTGCCGCTGGCCGGGAGGCCAATGGTCGAGTGGTCGATCGCGGCCTGCCGCGAGGCCGCCCCGGTGCGCTCGATCGTGATCGCCTGCCCGCCCGGGCACGTGCACGACCTCGCCGGCCACGATCTCGGGGTAGTCGACGGCGGCGCCACCCGGGCGCAATCGGTCTCGAACGCGCTCGAGGCGGTCGGCACCGAGCTGGTCGCGATCCACGACGCCGCGAGGCCGCTGGTCACGCCGGAGCTGATCGAGGACGTGGTCGCGACTCTGCTGGCGGACCCAGACGCAGTCGGCGCGATCGCGGCCACCCCCGTCGCCGACACGATCAAGCGGGTCGCGAACAGCACCCGTCCCGCATCGACCGTCACGGAGACGGCGAATACGGGATTGGTCGTCGAAGCGACCCTGGATCGCGAGCGGCTTTGGGCGGCGCAGACGCCTCAGGTCTTCAGGGTCGATGTCTTGCGAGAGGCGCTGGTCGGCGATCCGGATCGCGTCGCCGCGGCGACGGACGAGGCGATGCTGGTCGAGGCGGCCGGGGGAAGGGTGCTGATCCATCCCTCCTCGCCCGAGAACCTCAAGGTGACCACGCCGCTCGACCTGCGGTTGGCGGAGCTGCTCCTCGGGGAGCGCTCAGCGCAGTAGGAACCAGGAGAGGGCCTGGCGGGTCATCGCCGCCGCCCACGCGTTCGCTGCGGCTCGTCCGGCAGCCCGGCAACCGCCCTCAGGCCGCCCTTCACGTGGCGACGCCTTCGCCGCTCGAAGAGCTTGCGCTGGATGGAGAGCGTGAAGACGCCAGCCAGCACGATCGCGGTCAGGTTGACCGCCAGCTGAGCCATCGCCCCGCGCCATTCCGACCAGTCGGCGAGGGCGGCCGCGACCCCGATGTTGGCGGCGGCGGGGATCGTCGTCACCGAGATCAGCACCCCGACCAGGGCCCCCGACTTGGCCGAGGTCAGCGAGAGGACGCCGGCGGCACCGGCGAAGCAGGCGACGATGAAGGAGAACTCGTCGGGCTTGGAGATGAACTGGGTCAGGGGGTGGGTCGAGTTGCTGAAGTCGGCGTCGAGCATCCCGGTCGCCTCCGCGATCAGGGTGAAGAGGTATGCCGAGGTGATGCCGACCGGGAAGCCGACGGCCAGCGCCGCCAGCGAGCGCAGGGCGACGTTCCGGCGGCGCTCGACCATGGCCACGCAGAAGCCGGCGATCGGCCCGAACTCCGGGCCCACGACCATCGCGCCGACGATCAGGATCGGCGACCCGAGGAAGATCCCGACCGAGGCGATCAGGCAGGCGAGGACCATGAAGATGAGGTAGTTCCCGCCCAGCTCGGTGGTCTCCGAGGTGCGAGCCTCGACCTCCTCCCAGACGACGGCGTCCGAAGGCATGCCGCGCGCCGCCTTCTCGGCCCGGTCGGCGGCGTCGGAGAGCTGCGAGTCGATCTGCTCGAGCGCGATCGAGCCGTCGCGGGCCACGCCCAGCTCCTTCAGGTCCTCGATCAGGACGCTTGCTTCCTCGCGGGCGATGTCGCAGAGGACCACGTCGCCGCGGGGCTGGCGGGCGGCGCCGGGCAGGAAGACCAGGTTGGAGGTCGATGGCGCCGCTTCGAGCAGATCGAGGACCTTCTGGCAGCGGTCTTCCGGGACGACGATCCTCAGGTGGACCATGGCGGCAGCGTATCCGCGCCTCGGGTCGCCTACTCTGCGCGTCCGATGCTGACCGACTACCACCTGCACCTGCGCCCGGACGAGCCGGACACGCCGGGCGAGCGCTTCTTCACCCGCGAGAACGTCGATCGCTACCTGGCAGCCGCCCGCGACGCCGGGATCGAGGAGCTCGGCGTCTCCGAGCACGTCTACCGCTTCACCCAGGCACTCGACCTCTGGCGCCACCCGTTCTGGGAGGAACAGGCGCGCGACGACCTCGACGCCTACTGCGAGTTCGTCCGCGAGACGCCGCTGCGACTCGGGATCGAGTGCGACTTCGTCCCCGGCGCCGAGGACCGCACCGCGACGCTGCTGGAGGCGCGCGACTTCGACTACGTGGTCGGCTCGGTCCACTTCGTCGGCGAGGCCGCGGTCGACCACGAGGGATGGGACGTCTGGGATCGCAAGGGGGACGCAGACGAGGTCTGGCGCCGCTACTTCGACGCACTTGCCGAGTGCGCCCGCGCCGGGCTCTTCGACATCCTCGCCCACCCCGATCTGGTCAAGGTCTGGGGTGCCGGCCGGCCGATGCCCGAGCGCGACCCGCGGCACTTCTACGAGCCGGCGGTCGAGGCGATCGCAGAGAGCGGGATAGCGGTCGAGGTCTCCACGGCGGGCCTGCGCAAGCCGGTCGGCGAGATCTATCCAGCGCGCGCCTTCGCCGAGATGTGCGTCGAGGCCGGGGCTGCCTTTGCGCTCTCCTCCGACGCCCACCACCCCGGGCACGTCGGCTTCGGCTACGAGGACGCGGTCGGTTTTCTCGGCGACCTGGGAGTCAGGGAGATCTGCGTCTTCGAGGGTCGGCAGCGGCGGCTGGAGCCGCTCGGCGCCGCGGTGCGCAAGGATTGAGTCGATGAGCGTCGGCATCGGCTATGACAGCCACCGCTTCGCCGAGGGGCGACGCCTGGTCCTCGGCGGGGTCGAGATCGAGCACCCAAGGGGCCTCGCCGGCCACTCCGACGCCGACGTTCTCACCCACGCGGTGATCGACGCCCTGCTCGGCGCTGCCGGCATGGGGGACATCGGCACGCTCTTCCCCGACGACGAGGACCGCTGGCGCGACGCCGACTCGATCGACCTGTTGCGCACAGCGGTGGGCACGGTCCCGGGCCGCATCGTCAACGTCGACGCGACGCTCGTCTGCGAGGAGCCGCGCATCGGCCCCTTCCGCGCGGAGATGGAGAGGATCCTCGCCGAGGCTACCTCGGCTCGGGTCAGCGTCAAGGCGACCACCAACGAGGGCATGGGCTGGATCGGGCGCGGCGAGGGCATCGCCTGCATCGCGGTGGCCTCTGTCGATAGCGAATAACCTTCTCGCTCCGATGGGGAAGCTCGGCTCCATAGCTGCTGGTGCGCGCCAGTCTGTCTCCGACTCGGTCTTCGAGGTCAAGGTTCTGCGCGAGGCCGGCATCCTCGGCCTCTCACGGCCCGACAGGACCGCCAAGGTCGCGGCCACCTTCCTTCGCTGGGGTGCCTCACCGGCGACCGGCGTCGCCACCGCGGCGCACAAATACCCGCACGAGACGATGCTGATCGACGAACGCGGCTCGCTCACCTTCGAGCGGGTGCATCGCCGCACCAACGCGCTCGCCCATGCTTTCGCCGCGATGGGGATCGGGCATGGCGACGGCATCGGCATCATGTGCCGCAACCACCGCGGCTTCATCGAGGCCACCCTGGCGGCAGCGAAGATCGGCGCCAGCGCGCTCTACCTCAACACGATGTTCGCCGGCCCCCAGTTGGTGGAGGTGACGCGGCGGGAGGCGCCGAAGGCGCTCGTCTACGACGAGGAGTTCGGCGATCTGCTCGCGGGCGTCGATGACGGCATCGAGCGCATCGTCGCCTGGGCCGACGGGAAGCCCGAGACGCAGACCCTGGATTCCCTGATCGCCGCCAACGACGAGTCCAATCTGAAGCCGCCTCCCGACAAACCGCGCTTCGTCATCCTCACCTCGGGCACCACCGGCACTCCGAAGGGGGCGCAGCGCTCCAGCCCCGACGGCCTGCTGTCGCTGGCAGCGTTGATCGACAGGATTCCCTTCCGCGCGCGCGAGACGATGATGGTCGCGGCGCCGCTCTTTCACTCCTGGGGCTTCTTCCACTTCGTCATGAGCCTGCCCACCGCTTCGACGATCGTGCTGCGCCGTCGCTTCGACGAGGAGGGCACGCTGGCCGCGATCCAGGAGCACCGCGCCCAGGTGCTTGCCGTCGTGCCGGTCATGCTGCAGCGCATCCTGCGGCTGCCGGGGGAGACGCTCGACGCCTACGACCTCTCCTCGCTGCGGATCACCTCGGTCTCCGGCTCGAGCCTGCCGGGCGAGCTGGCCACGGAGTGGATGGACCGCTTCGGCGACACCGTCTACAACCTCTACGGCTCGACCGAGGTCGCCTACGCGACCGTCGCCACCCCGGAGGACCTGCGGGCGGCTCCGGGCACCGCGGGACGGGCGCCGCGCGGCACGGTGGTCAAGCTCTACGACGAGGCGGGGCAGGAGGTTCCGACCGGCGAGGTCGGGCGGATCTTCGTCGGCAACGAAATGTCCTTCGAGGGCTACACCGGCGGCGGCGGCAAGGAGGCGATCGACGGGCTGCTCTGCAGCGGCGACGTCGGCCATCTCGACTCCGCCGGCCGGCTCTTCATCGACGGCCGCGACGACGAGATGATCGTCTCCGGAGGGGAGAACGTGTTCCCGCGCGAGGTCGAGGACCTGCTCGCCGACCACGGCGCGGTGGTCGAGGTCGCGGTGATCGGGGTCGAGGACGAGGAGTTCGGCCAGCGGCTGAAGGCGTTCGTCGTCAGGGTTTCCGAGGTCGAGGTGACGGAGGAGGAGCTGCAGGCCCACGTCAAGGCGAACCTCGCCTCCTACAAGTCGCCGCGGGAGATCGAGTTCCTCGACCAGCTGCCCCGCAACGCGACGGGGAAGGTCCTCAAGAGAGAGCTGCGCGATCTTCCCTAATTGCAGCTTTCTGAGAGTAAAGGGGTGGAAGGGCTTCCGACGGCGGTAGTAGGTTGAGATGCCGATGGGCGAGCCAGCTAGGCACCTGAAAGCGGTTGGGGCGGCGAACGAGGAGCTGCGTGAGACGGCCAGCCAGGCGCTCGAGTGGGTCCGGGTCAGCGAGGAGCGCGTCGCCAGGGCCGAGGCGCGCGGCGAGGAGATCCGCGCCGAGCTGAAGGAGCGGGCAATGGCGACCCTGCGCAGGCTCGGCGAGGAGGGGCGCGAGCGTATCGCCGCGGAGCGCGACCGCAGGTGCGAGGCCGAGGCCCGGGCGGCTCGGGCCGAGGCGGCCCGCGACCGTGCCGAGGAGGGATTCGAGCAGGCGCAGAAGCGGGCGCAGGACGATCGGGAAGCGCTCGCCGCGGACCTGGCATCCGCCCGCGCCGGAGCGGAGGAGTCGCTGGCGGCTGAGATCGAGAAGGCCGAACGGGAGGCGGAGAAGCGCTACGAAGAGGCGTTCGACCGCGCCAAGCTCGACGCGGATCAGCGGGTGGCGGCAGCCGAGCAGCGCGCCGCCGAAGCTGAGGCCGCGGCGAGCGAGGCGCACGAGCTTGCCCTGCGCCTCGAGGCCGAGATCGAGGAGCGCGTGATGCAGGGCACCGAGGACGTGCGGCGCGAGGCCGAGGAGCGCGTGCGGTCGCTGGTCGAGAAGGTCGAAGGCGAGGCGACCGAGCAGGCGCGTGCGCGTGCCGAGCAGGCGCTGAAGGCCGAGTCCGAGCGGATCAGGGTGCAGGCCGAGCAGCGCGAGGAGCGGGTCCGCCGCGCCGCCGAGGACGAGATCAAGGCAACGGCTTCCCGAGCGCGCCGCGAGGCTCTGGCCGCTGCCGACGCAACTGCCCCCTCCTGGGCCCGGCGTGAGTCCGCGGGCACGGGCTCCGGATACCGAACCTTCTAGACCCGTTTAGCATTCCGCACCCATGCGAGAGGTGCGGATCAAGGACACGC
This sequence comes from uncultured Solirubrobacterales bacterium, assembly GCA_963801245.1. GTDB lineage: Bacteria > Actinomycetota > Thermoleophilia > Solirubrobacterales > 70-9 > VRUE01. The sequence continues at coordinate 266,996 of CAWDEA010000002.1, read as the reverse complement.
TGAGCGGCGAGCTGCGGACGCTCGACCCCGACGAGGAGGTCGGGATCTACGCCTGCGGGCCGACCGTCTACAGCCGGATCCACATCGGCAACGCCCGTCCGTTCGTCGTCTTCTCGCTGCTGGCGCGGTTTCTGAAGTCGGAGGGCTACCGGGCGAAGCTGGTCGTCAACGTCACCGACGTCAACGACAAGATCTACGTCGCGGCGCGCGAGGCGGGGGAGGGGTCGGCGGAGTTCGCGCAGCGGATGACCCGGGCCTATCTCGAGGACACCGACCGCCTCGGCCTGGGCAGGCCCGACGCGGAGCCGCTGGCGACCGAGACGATCGAGGGGATCGTCGCCCTGATCGCCGACCTGGTCGAGCGGGGGCAGGCGTATGAGTCCGGTGGCGACGTCTACTTCCGGGTGCGCAGCTTCGAGGGCTACGGCAAGCTCTCCAACCGCCGCACCGAGGACATGGACCAGGGCGAGGAGGCCGGGTCGGAGTCGCTCAAGGAGGACCCCCTCGACTTCGCGCTGTGGAAGGCGCGCAAGCCCGCCGAGGACACCTCGTGGGACTCGCCCTGGGGGCCGGGGCGGCCCGCCTGGCACATCGAGTGCTCGGTGATGGCCGAGCAGGAGCTGGGCCCCTCCTTCGCGATCCACGGCGGTGGCTCGGACCTGATCTTCCCCCACCACGAGAACGAGATCGCCCAGTCTGAGGGGGCCGGGCGGCCCTTCGCCAGGGTCTGGATGCACAACGGGATGATCGAGACCGGGGCGGAGAAGATGTCGAAATCGGACGGCAACATCTTTCAGCTCTCCGAGGCGCTGGACCGCTACGGGCGCGAGGCGGTCGTCGACTACTTGATCTCGGGGCACTACAGGCAGCCTTTGGCCTTCGGGCCCGAACAGATGGACCAGGCCGTTGCCCAGGTGGAGCGGTTGCGGAACTTCTTCCGAGAGAACCCGGTGGGTGGGAGGGCGACAGGGGGGGTCTCGGCGGAGCAACAGCGGGGAGGCTCCGGCGAGACCCCCCCTGTCGCCCGTCTCGACGCCTTCCGGGACGCCCTTGCGGATGACTTCAACACTCCCCGGGCTATGGCCGAGGCGTTTGAGCTGGTCGGCGAAGCCAACCGCGGTCAGGTGTCCGGACCCGAGGCTGCTGTGGCTCTGGCGGAGATGCTCGACCTCGTCGGCCTCAGCTCCCTTGCCCAGCCGGATGAGGGAGCTGAGGCCGACGATGAGGCTGAGAAGCTTTTGGGGGAACGGCAAGCTGCGCGGGCGGCCAAGGATTTCGAGCGGGCCGACGAGATTCGAGACGAGCTTGCGGCCCTCGGCTGGGAGGTTCGGGATTCGTCCGAAGGCGCGAAGCTCGTGCCCAAGTCCTGATGGCTTCGCAGGTGATCTACGGGAAGCAGCCGGTTGCCGAGGCGGAGCGGGGGCGGCGGCGGGTGCGCCGGGTCTGGCGGGCGCCTGAGACCTCGGGGGAGGAGCTGGAGCGGCTCTGCGGGTCGCCCGATCACCAGGGGGTCGTGGCCGAGGTCGATCCCTATCCCTATGTCGGCGCCGGCGAGCTCCTGGGCAAGGAGAGCGCCCTGCTTGTCGCGCTGGACCAGGTGCAGGACCCGCGCAACTTTGGTGCCGTCTGTCGATCCGCGGAGGCTGCCGGCGCCGCCGGCGTCGTCATCCCGGATCGTCGCTCCGCCGAGGTGACCCCGACCGTCTGTAAGACCTCGGCCGGCGCCGTCGAGCACCTCCCGATCGCAAGGGTCCGCAACCTCACCGACTGGCTAGAAGAGGCAAAGCAGGCCGGCTTCTGGATCTGGGGCGCCGACGCCGACGCCAGCCAGGCGCCCTGGGACGTGGACCTCGCCGGGCCGACCATCCTCGTCCTCGGCGGCGAGGGCAAGGGCATCCGCCCCCGCGTCGCATCCGCCTGCGACGGCTCGATCGCCCTGCCACAGGCGGGTCAGACGGCGTCCCTCAATGTCTCCGCAGCAGCCACCGCCCTGCTCTTCGAGGCGGTGCGGCAGCGACGATAATCGCGCTAATAAGCACCTAAATTAGCTCGATTGTGCCATGATTATCCCCATGCGCAGCTTCGTAGACCTCGACAGGACCTTCGGTGGGCAACCTCGTGAGCTCGGCGCCATCCTGGCCAGGATCGATACCGGGAGGGGACGGGAGCAGCTCTTCGAAGACCAGCTCCCCGAGTTCCTTGGGCAGCTCGCCGAGCACGCGCGCATCGCCTCGATCGCCGCCTCCAATGCGATCGAGGGCGTGATGGTGGACGACGAGCGCGCCGGGCGCATTGCCGAGGGCGCCCGCCGCTATCGCAACCGCAACGAGCGCGAGTTCGCCGGCTACAGGGACGCGACGGACATGCTCACGCGCCTCGACCCCTACGAGCCGCTGAGCATTTCCTTCGTCCTGCATCTCCACCGGCAGCTCTTCGCTTACACCGATGGCAGGGGTGGGCACCTGAAGGCCGACCAGAACCTGATCGTCTCCTACGAGAACGGACGTCGGGAGGTCGTTTTCACCCCGTCCTCTCCCGAGGAAACCGAGTTCCTGCTCGGGGAGCTGCTGACTCGGTACGAGATCGCCAAGCGCGAGGGCCGTACCCATCCGCTCGTACTGATGGGCGCTTTGATCTTGGACTTCCTCGCCATTCATCCGGTCGCAGACGGCAACGGCCGCCTCGCCCGGCTCCTGACCATGTACGAGCTGCAAGCGCAGGGATACGGGGTGGCGCGCTACGTGAGCATCGAGCAACGCATCTTCGAATCGAAGAACAGCTACTACGCCAGCCTCTACGAATCCCAGCGGGACTGGCATGAAGGCAAGCACGACGTCTGGCCGTGGATCTCCTACCTCGTCCGCATCCTGGCCGGCGCCTATGAGGATTTCGAACGGCGGGTCGCCGGCGCGGGCGAGAGCACCGGCAGCAAGCAGGACAGGGTCCGCAGCCACATCCTCGACCAAGCCCCTGCCGTATTCCGGCGGCGCGACATCGAGCGCGCCCTGCCCGGCATCAGCCTGGCGACCATTCGGCTCGTACTCAATGAGCTGCGCGACACCGGGAAAATCAAGCCGCAGGGGTCGGGCCCCGGTGCCCGCTGGCACAAGCTCTAGCTGCGGATCGAACCTCTACCGACCGCAATGGCGGTCATACGAACGTCAGTTCGGGGGTTGACAGAACTCCGCACGGCCGTAAACTAACGCGCCAATAAGGGTGAACCTCAGCTTGAGTCTGAGATAACCCAGTCAATAAGGGGCGCCCCAGGGGAGGTACGGCGCCACGAACCCTTCATCAAGGAGAAGGATCCGTGGCTCTATCTTCGCCGACGCAGGAAATGCAACTCCCCACCGGCCGTCTCAACGGCTCGCTCAGACCGGCTGACTCTAACCCTCAACCAGAGCTTGATGACCACTATCTGGTCGCCCTCGCCAAGGATGGCCGCGCCGACGCCTACGACGCGATCGTGCGGCGCTACCGCGGCTTCGTCCGCCTCAAGGCGTCCTCCTACTTCCTGCTCGGGGGCGAGTCCGACGACCTGATTCAGGAAGGCCTGCTCGGCCTCTACAAGGCGATCCGCGACTACCGCACCGACCGCGAGTCGAGCTTCCGCAACTTCGCCGAGCTCTGCATCACGCGCCAGATCATCACCGCGGTCAAGACAGCGACCCGCAACAAGCACACGCCGCTCAACCAGTACGTCTCCTTCAGCCAGACTCCGGCGGCGGCGGGCGACTCCGACACCACGCTCGACGAGATCCTGCCCGGGCCGACCGTCCACGACCCGGTCAATCAGGTGATCGCCTCCGAAGAGCTCGAGAGCCTCGTCGCCTGCCTCTCGGGCGTCTCCGGCGTGCTCTCCGATCTCGAGAGCAGCGTCCTCTCCCTCTATCTCGACGGGCACTCCTACGAGGCGACGGCCGAGCGGCTGGAGTGCGACACCAAGACCGTCGACAACGCCCTTCAGCGCGTCAAGCGCAAGGTGGGCGCCCACCTCTCCTCCCGCGAGACCCCGCTTTAGGCCCGTCTCAGGGCAGGTCCGCGAGGACGTACTCGAGCAGCTCCCTGCCGTGCTCGGAGGCGACGGAGACGCCGTCGGCCTTGATCCGGGCACGGTGCAGGGCCTGCATGCGAAGGACGTCGCCGTCGCAGCGGCTGTTTGGGAAGACGCCGGCGTAGGACACGCCCAGCCGCTCGAGGTGGTCGGCGACGAGGGCGGTGGCCGGCGTGTCGAGGGGCAGGTCTAGGTAGACGGCATCGAGGCCGAGGCGGTGAAAGAGGTGGTGGCGCTCCGCGGCGACCGCCGTCTCGAGGTCGGCACCGGGGACATGCACGGTGATCAGCGCCAGATTGTGGTCGGCGTCGACCGCGACGTGCAGGTCGGTCCTCTGCTCGAGCGCGAAATCCGCCGGAGGCGCGGCGAGCGTTCCGCGCAGCTCGCACAGCTCCAGCGTCTGCCCGACGATCCCGAGGTGGCGCTCGGGCGCGTAGACGGGACGCTCGTGGCCGTCGTTCAGCTTCGTGTAGAAGAGCGCGGCGGACTGGCGTCCACGCCGCCCGCCGCCGGCGGCGTCGTTCGACACCGACGCCGGGATCCAGCCCAGCAGGAACCCGGTCTCGTGCGCCCCCAGCTCGACGTTGGCTCGCTGGCTGTAGGGATGAGCCGCGGTCGCCTCGCTGTACATCCCCGCCAGCCCCCGCTCGGCAGCCCAGTCCATGAGGAAGCGCTTGGTCCGCGTGAACAGGTGCTGTCCCCGCGCCGCGGGCATCGTCACGGCCTGCCCGGAGTGACCGACCGCGTCCCCTGCCGCGGCCAGGCTCATCCCCTCATGGCAGAGCAGCTCGCCCTGCGGCGTCTCCGCTACGCAAGAGACGTAGGTCCCACCGGCGAGCCGCCTCGAGACCTCCTCCGCGTCGTAGACCCAGCGCACGTCATAGCTCTCCCCGTAGGCAGCCCGGATAGCCTCGCTGAGTACCGCCCCCTCGTCGGCGTCGAGGAACCGGAACCTTGCGTCTATCTTGCTGTCGGGCTTGCTCATGGCCTCTATATTCGGCAGGCTGCCCGCCTAGCTCAACTGGCAGAGCACCGCTCTTGTAAAGCGGAGGTTTCCGGTTCGATCCCGGAGGCGGGCTTTGGGCGAATCAGGCGCTTGGGCTCGCGTCGCTGAGGATTCTCGCCTTCTCGGCCGCCAGCTCCTCGTCGTCGAGGATGCCCTTCTCGTGCAGGGTGGCCAGGCGCTCGAGGCGGGCCAGGCGATTCTCCTCGTCGTCGGCTGGGAGAACGGCCGTCTCCTGCTCCCCGGCCGGCTTGCGCATCTCCGGCAGTCGCAGCTTCGAGGCCCGCTCGCCCAGGTTGGCGTCCTTGACGGCGCCGACGACGCGCTCCTTGGTGCGGTCGAAGAAGTCGCCGTACTCGGCGTCGGGGTATTCCTCGCCGGCCTGTTTGCGCAGCTCGTGGATGCCGAAGGCCGCCAGCCCGGCGATCACCAGAGTCGTCAGGAAGGAGCGCAGGTTCTGGGTCGGGGCCTGGATGAAGTAGATGCCGACGACGATCGCCAGCGCGGAGTAGACGTAGGCGGGGTGCTCGCGCAGGACCGGCGCCACGAACTTGCGGGTCGAGCGGGCCGAAGCCGTCGGCGAGGCCAGCCAGCCGGCGATCCCGAAGAGGACGCCGACCACGATCACGGTCGTCGCGATGCTGGTCATCAGCGAGGTGCCGATCGACCAGGCCGATTCCGCCGCCGGCCGCGCGCTTTCTTCGACCACGAGCTGGTCGACCACGATTCCCCCGAATATCTCCCGGGCGACGATCACCGCGAAGCCCGCCGCGATCAGCCCGACGCCGCAGAAGAGCACGGTCACCCAGCGTTCCTCGCGGGCGAGGTAGATCGCCAGCCCGAAGCAGAGGAAGGTGAGCAGCGAGAGGACCAGGGCAAGGCCCTTGATCGCGACGACGACGTCCTGTGCCGTCTTCAGCTGGTCAGACTTGAGGATCGTGAACTTGCCCGCGTCGGGCGGCAGCTTTTCCGCCAGGTCGGCGCCGATCCCGACCTGGTCGGCGAGGTTGGTGACGAGGCTGCCGAGGTTGAGGCTGACTTCGCCTTCTTCGGTCGAGACCGTGCCCTCCTTTTCCTCGAGGACGGCGATCAGCTGTTCGTGGGCAGTCCGGTTCGCGCCCTTCCAGAGTTCCTGGGCGGTGGACGTTTCGAGGACCCGATTGGCGCCGTCGCCGGCCACCTGGCGCAGCCCGCCGGAGATCGGCCCGGCCAGATCCTTGGTCTCGCCGGGCAGGATGTCGCTCAGTTCCTGCTCGACGTCGACGTTTTCGTAGAGCTGGTCGACCAGGTAGTCGCCGACCGCTTCGCGGATCGTCGGGTCCTGGATCAGGCGGCCGCTGGTGTCGACCCAGTCGTCGGTGTTGAGGGCCTGCCGCTCGGTCCAGATCGCGAAGACGCTGAGGAAGGCCAGCATGGAACCGAGCACCACGAGCACTCGGACCAGGCGTCGTCTTCCACGGGTCATTCGCGCGGATGCTATACGTGAAGCTGTGAAGCTCGAGGGAATCCACCACGTCACCGCGATCACCGCCGACGCCCAGAGCAACGTCGACTTCTACGCGGGGACGATGGGCCTGCGCCTGGTCAAGAAGACGGTCAACCAGGACAACCCCACCGTCTACCACCTCTTCTTCGCCGACGAGAAGGGCAGTGCCGGCTCCGACCTCACCTTCTTCGAGTTCCCGGGAGTGCCCCCGGGCCGGGCCGGCGCGGGCGACGTGCACCGGATCGTCTGGCGCGTGGCCTCGCTCGCCGCGCTCGACTTCTGGGAGGAGCGGCTTGCCGCGCGCGGGATCGAGTCCGAGCGGGCCGGGGGAGGGCTGCGCTTCGCCGATCCGGAGGGCCTCGAACACGAGCTCGCCGTGGTCGAAGTCGGCGACGAGCCCCTGATCGCCGACCACCCGGAGGTTCCGGCCGACCACGCGCTCCGCGGCTTCCACGCGGTCTGCGCGTACAGCGGGGCGCCCGACGCGAGCCACGGGCTGCTCGAGGCGCTCGAGTTCGAGTCGCTCGGCGAGGAGGCCTGGGAGGCGCGGGGGGCAAGCCGGGGCGGCCTCTACGTCTACGAACAGCCGCCCGAGGAGCCCTCGCGGCAGGGTGCCGGCAGCGTTCACCACGTCGCCTGGGCGTCGACCGTCGACGAGCACGAGCAGTGGCGGGACCGGGCGATCTCGGCTGGCGCCCACCCGACCCCCGTGATCGACCGCTTCTACTTCCGCTCGATCTACTTCCGCGAGCCCAGCGGGGTCCTCTTCGAGATCGCCACCCTCGGCCCGGGATTCACCGTCGACGAGCCGCTCGAGCACCTGGGCGAGAAGCTCTCCCTGCCTCCCGACTTCGAGCACATGAGGGCGGAGGTCGAACCGAACCTGCGCCCGGTTGTCAATCCGCGCACGGCCTCCGCAGGGTGAGCGGCAACTTCGTCTGGCGCGACGCCGGGCGCACCGTCGTCTTTCGCGAAGGCGGTGTCGAAGACGCCCCGGCCCTGCTCGCCGAGCACGGGATGGAGTCCTTCGACCTGGTCTCGACCGAGAGGCACCTCGCCGGCGCCGGGCGATTGACAGCCGCCGCGGCGGCGGTGCACGACATGCCGGCGGCCACCAGTGCGGCCACCGGCGTCACCGATGCCGCCGCCGCGCTGCTCGACCGGGTCGAGGCCCCGGCCCTCGTCGCCCTCGGAGGTGGCCGCACGATCGACACGGCGAAGGCGATCGCATCGGTCACCGGCGCCCGTGTTGCCGCGATCCCGACGACGATGTCGGGGGCTGAGATGACCGGCATCCACCGCCTGCCGGCCGGCGCAGAGAGCCAGGTTCGCGCCCTCGTTCGCCCGTCGCTGGTGATCGCCGACCCCGGGGCGATGACCAGCGCTTCCGAGCCGGAGCTGCGGGCGAGCTCGATCAACGCGCTCGCCCACGGCGCCGACTCGCTCTACACCCCGTTCGCCAACCCCGTCTCCGAGATGACCGCCCTGCGCGGGGCCGAGCTGATCGCGACCGCGCTCGACGAAGACCGAGCCGAGCGCAATCGCGAGGCTCTCGCCCTCGGCTCGATCCTCTGCGGCTACGCGATCGACTCCGGCGCCTTCGCCCTGCACCACGTCGTCTGCCAGACCCTGGCCCGCGTCTGCGGCACACCCCACGCCGCCACCAACGCCGCGATCCTCCCCCGAGCAATGGCCTTCATGGTCCCCCGGGCCCCAGACGGCCTCCGCCCCCTGGCCAGAGCCCTCGAATCCGAACCAGCAGAAATAGAGCTCCGCCTCCTCCAGCTGGGTGGCACCCCCCCCGGCCTCGGCGCCCTGGGCGCAGACTCCTCCAAGCTCCCCCAAGCTCTCGAATCGATGCTGATGCGTCCCGAGCTCGCCTTCACGCCGGACCCACCGACGCGGGCCGACCTAGAGGCCCTGATCGAGCGCTCCTGGTAGCCGTAACCACAGTCCCACCGACGTGTAGCGCATAGGGATGGACCCCTCCCGCCTTCAGGCGTACCACCAGTACACCCGCGATCACGGGGTCAATCCGATCCTGTACCTCCTTGCCAGGATCTTCATGACCCCCTTCTTCCTCGTCTACTTCCGCTACGCGAGGACCGGCCGCGAGCACGGCCGCATCAAGGGTGGCCTGATCGTCGCCGCCAACCACCGCAGCTTCCTCGACCCGTTCGCGATTGGCGGGGCCCTGCCCTGGCGGCGGCCGATGAACTACGTCGCCAAGGTCGAGCTCTTCGACCGGCGCTGGCGGGGCTGGATCCTCTCCCGCCTCGGCGCCTTTCCGATCCGGCGCGGCGAGTCCGACGAGGACTCGGTGGAGACGGCGCGCCGGGTCGTCGAACGGGGCGGGGCCGTCTGCATCTTCCCGGAGGGCACCCGGATCCGCCGGGGCTCGCTGGCCGAGCCCAAGCGCGGCGTCGGCCGCCTCGCGCTGCAGACCGGCGCGCCGGTTGTCCCGGCCGCCGTCCTCGGCACCGAACACGTGCGCCGCGGCTGGCGGATCCGCCCGCGCAAGATCCGGGTCCGCCTCGGCAAGGCGATGACCTTCCCGCGAGCCGAGGATCCGTCGCGAGGCCTGGCCGCAACGGTGACCGGCCGGATCTGGCCCAACGTTGAGCTCCAGTGGGAGGATCTCGGTGGCCTACCGCCGATGCGCCGCGCGGCGGTGATCGGCGCCGGAAGCTGGGGCACCGCTCTCGCCGTGCTCCTCGCCCGCGGTGGCCTCGAGGTTCAGCTGGCGACTCGCACAGCCGAGCAGGCGACCGAGCTGGCAGAGGCGCGCGAGAACCGCCGCTACCTCGAGGGCGTGCGCCTGCCCGACTCGGTCCAGGTCCGGCACTCGTCCGAAGTCGAGCTGGCGGGCCTCGACCTGGTCTGCCTGGCGATCCCCTCGGGCTCGCTGCCGCAGGCGGTCGGCAGCATCGCCGACCGGGTCGGCGCCCGCGCGGCGGTGCTGCTGCTGACCAAGGGCCTGGTTGCGCCGCAGGGCCTGCTTCCGGCCGAGTACGTCGGCGAGCGAGTGCGCGCCCGCGCGATCGCCTCTCTCGGCGGGCCGGCACACGCCCGCGAGGCCGTCTCCGGCTCCGCGGCGCTCGTCCTCGGCTCCGCCGACGGGGACCTGCGCGACCAGCTCGGCGGGGTCTTCGACCGCGCCGGCCTGTTCTGCGAGCGCTCGCGCGACGTGGTCGGGGTCGAGATGGCGGGAGCCGCGAAGAACGCCGCCGCCCTTGCCGCCGCGGCCGCCGAGCCGCACGGGCTCAACGCGGCCGGGATCGCCGCCGCCCAGGTCTGGCGCGAGTGCATCGGCCACGCGATCGAGCGCGGCGCCGAGGCTCGAGACGTTCGCCGGCCTCGCCGGCGTCGGCGACCTCACCGCGACCGTGATGGCGCCCGAGGGCCGCAACCGGCGGGCCGGAGAGCTGCTCGGGCGTGGGACCCCGGCGAGCGAGATCCCGGAGATCATCGGCCAGGCGTCGGAGGGCCTCGACGCGGTTCCGCTGCTGGCGACGGCGACCGCGGCGGCCGGCGGCAAGGCGGAGGCGCTGTCCGGGCTGGCTGCGCTGATCGGCGGCGAGATCGACGCCGATGCCTGGGTTGCCGGTCTGCGCCGTGTCGAGCGTTCGCGGGAGGCAGCGTGATCCAACTAGGCTTGAACGGTGAGTGCAGCGGAGAACGTCGAGCCGGCGAGCCTCGACCCGGCGGCGAAGGCGGAGCTGGACCGGGCTTTCGAGGATCTCTACCGGGCGCACCTGCGCGACGTCTACTCCTACGCCTACTACCGGGTCGGCAACCAGCACGACGCCGAGGACCTCACCGAGCAGGCCTTCCTGCAGGCATACAGGCACTTCGATCGCGCTCGCAGCGAGTCCGACGGGCGGCCGCTGCGTCCCTGGCTGATCCGCATCGCCCACAACCTCGCCTCGAACTACTACCGCGATCGCTCGCGCCGGCCGCAGACCTCGCTGGAGGTCGCCGACCCGATTCCCACCCGGCACGGCACCGAGGCGATTGCGGAGGGTCGCGAGGAGCTGCGGCAGGTGATGGCGAACCTCGAGAAGCTCTCCGACGATCGCCGCGAGGTGCTGATCATGCGCTTCGCGCTCGGCATGGACAACCGCGAGATCGCGCGCGCCCTGGGCCGCAGCGACGGCGCCACAAAGGTGCTGATACACCGGGCGATCAAGCAGCTCCAGGAGGAGATGTCCGATGAGTGACGCCGGGCACCGACTGACCGGGGCTTGGGACGTCGAGCAGCTCCTCTCCGACGCCCTGCGCCCGATCGAGCCGCCGGAGCGCCTCTCGGGCCGCCTCGAGGACACGCTCTCGGCGGTGACTCAGGCCGCGGCCGAGGAGCTCTCGGACTGGGCCGAGGAGCTTCTCCGAGAGCGAGCTGCGGGCGCTGCGCGACCCGCGCAACTGGGTGCGCCCGGTGTTCGCGGTCGGCGCGGGGGGAGCGGCGGCCGGTGCCCTGGTGCTGCTCGAGGCCCGCCGCCGCGGTCGCCAGCAGGCCAAGGGCGGTCTGCGATCCCTGGCCGGCCGGGTCAGGCTTTAGGACGTAACCGGCTTGCCCTTCCTCGCCGCCGGCGTTGCCAGCGCGGCGCCGATGCCCAGAGCGCCGACGAGGAGGTGGAGGAGGTTGCCGGCCGTGTCGACCGGCAGGAAGCCGAGGACCGCCTCGCCGCTGCCGATCGCGAATCCCCAGAGGGCGACGGCGAGGTAGAAGCCCCCGAGCCAGAGGGCGTACTGGCGCGACGCATAGCCGGCCATGTACAGCCCGAGCGCTCCCGTGAGGGCGTGCAGGAGGTTGACCCAGGCGTTGACGGAGAGAAGGCCGAAGGCCTCGCCGACCTCCCCCGGGGAGCCGAGCGAGGCGCTGTAGAAGAAGCCGACGATGCCGAAGGCGAAGAGCGTCCCGCCGGCGAGGGCGGCGAAGAGCCGTGCGGGGCTGGGTGCGTCCATCGGCCGCGATTGTAGGCTGCCCCTCCCGATGGCCCAGACCTGTTACCGGCACCCCAACCGCGAGACGGCCGTCTCCTGCTCGTCCTGCGGACGTCCCATCTGCCCCGATTGCATGACGCCGACGCCGGTCGGGATGCGCTGCCCGGAGTGCGCCAGCCAGCGCACCCGCGTCGTGCGGGGGGTGGGGGAGGCCGGCCTGTTCGCAAGCGCCCCCGCGACCTTCATCCTGATCGCGCTGAATGCGGCGGCGTTCCTCGCCGAGATCCTTGGTGCCAGCGGTGGGTTCAGAGTCGGCAACAGCTCGGTCGTCTTCGACTTCGGCCTCTACGGACCACTCGTCGCCGAAGGCGAGTGGTACCGGCTCCTCACCGGCGGGTTCCTCCACGCCAGCCTCATCCACATCGGCTTCAACATGTTCGCGCTCTACTTCCTCGGCCGGCTGCTGGAGCCGTCGATCGGGACCCCACGCTTTCTCGCGATCTACTTCGCCTCGCTCCTCGGCGGAGCGTTCGGCGCGCTCCTGCTGAGCCCGGATGCGCTCACGGTGGGCGCCTCGGGCGCGATATTCGGCCTCTTCGGGGCCACCTTCCTGATCGCCCGCCACCGCGGCTTCGACGCGGTCGCCTCGTCGATCGGGTTCATCCTCCTGCTCAACCTCGCCTTCAGCGTCGCGGGGCCCAGCAACATCAGCCTCGGCGGCCACCTCGGCGGGCTGGCGGCAGGGGCGCTGTGCGCTCTCGCAATCCTGGCCGGAGACCGCGGGATGCTCGGCCGGAACCGCTTTGCCGCTGAGATGATCGCGATGGCGGCCGTGGCGGTGCTCTCGGCCCTCGGCGCGCTGGCGATCGCCTAGGGAGGCTCAGCTCGCGCGGCCCCGGGCGTGCGAGGCGCGAACCTCGGCGAAGCCGATGTTCCCCGGCGCATCGACTAAGTCGGGGTGCAGCAGATGGCCGAGTAGCTCGACGCCGTCGACGAGTCGCGGGCCGGGCCGGGAGAAGGTCGATGCCGCGTCGACCGCGAACACCCGCTGGGCGCCGAGCTCCTCGATGCGGAACCAGTGTTCGAGGGCTTGGGTTCGAGCGCCGTCGACGTACCAGCCGCAGGGCATCGCGACGATCACGTCGGGGTTGAGGCCCGAGAGCTCGCCCCAGGAGACCTCGGGCGACTTCAGCCCCGGCGGGCCGGCGACGTCCTCGCCTCCCGCGATCGAGATCATCTCGGGGATCCAGTGCCCCCCGACGTAGGGCGGGTCGAGCCACTCCAGGGCGATCACCCGTGGCAGCGTCGTCCCCGAGACCGCGGCGCGGACCGTCGCCAGGCGTCCCTCCAGCTCCCCTCGCAGCTCGTGCGCCTGGCCCGGGATCCCGGCCGACTCCCCAAGCCGGATCACGTCCTCGAGCATCTCGCCGAGCGTGCTCGGGTCCTGCTGCAGCACCTGCGGCCTGCTGGAGAGCCTGGCGGCGACCTCGAGCACTTCCTCGAAGGAGACGGCGCAGACGGCGCAGAGCGCCTGGGTGACGATCAGGTCCGGGGCCAGCGCCTCCAGCAGCTCCTCGTCGAGCTCGTAGAGCGCCTGCCCCTCGGCGACCCTCGCCTTCACCGCCCGGTCGACCTCGGTGGCGCTGAGGTTCGGCCGCAGCACGGTCCGGGTCAGATGGGGGAGCGAGCGCGCCTCGGGTGGGTAGTCGCACTCATGCGTGACCGCGACGACACTGTCGCCGAGCCCGAGTGCGTAGAGCATCTCGGTCGCAGAGGGAACGAGGCTTGCGATGCGCATCCTTTGGGCAATATCGCACCCTCTCACTGGATCCGCGGAACGGAAAGCTATATTGCGTACGCCGAATGGCCGACGACGAACTCCCCCGAAGTACCGGGCCACATAGACGATGAGCGCCCTGCTGCTCGTCCTTCTCCTCGTGCTGCTGGCCATCAACGGCTTCTTCGTCGCGGCCGAGTTCGCGCTCGTGCGCAGCCGCCGCGGCAAGATCGAACAGCTCGCCGAGGAAGGCGAAAGCGGCGCCGAGGAGGTGATCGAGCAGCTCGACAAGATCGACGAATCGCTCTCCGCCTGCCAGATCGGCATCACGATGGCCTCGATCGGCATCGGCTTCCTCGGCGAGCCCGCGCTGGCAACGCTGCTCGAGCCGGCTTTCGGCGGGCTCTCCCACGGTGTCGCGGTCGGGCTCTCGGTGGCGATCGCCTTCACCATCGTCACCGCGCTGCACATCAGCGTCGGCGAGCAGGTGCCGAAGATGCTGGCGATCAGCCATGCCGAGCGCACCGCCCGTCGCGTCTCGCGGCCGCTCAACTGGTTTCGCATCGCGACCGCCCCGGTCACTTACGGGCTGAGCGCGTTCTCGAATGCGATCGTGCGTCTCTTCGGCGTCGACCCGACCGACATCGAGGTGCGCCACACCGCGGAGGATCTGAAGCAGATCATCGACAGCTCGCGGATCGGCGGCACGCTCGACCCGGGCGAGGCGGGAATGCTGGGCGGCGTCTTCCACCTGCACGAGCAGGAGGCCCGCGAGGTGATGACCCCGATTCCCGCGGTGGTCACCGTCGATGCCTCCGAGACGGTCGAGACGGCGCTGCGCCGCTGCGTCACCTCGGGCCACACCCGCCTGGTCGTGATCGAGGACGAGAACCCCGATCGCGTCAAGGGGATCGTCCACAACAACAGCCTGGCCCGCCTCTACATGAGCGACGGGCCCGAGGCGGAGATCTCCACGGCTGTGCGCGACGCCGTGATCGTCCCGGAGACCCGGCCGCTCGACGACCTGCTGCACGACCTCCAGATCCAGCGAACCTCGCTCTCGGTCGTCGTCGACGAGTACGGGAGGACGGTGGGGATCGTCACCGTCGAGGACATCCTCGAGGAGGTGGTCGGCGAGATCGAGGACGAGACCGACCCGCGAGCCGCCGCCCTGCGCCAGCTCGCCGGCGGCGAGTGGTTCGTTCGCGGCCACGTCTCGCTCGGCGACCTCTCCGACGCCGGGATCGAGCTGCCAGTCGACACCGACGCCTACAACTCGGTCGGCGGCTACGTCTTCGGCGAGCTCGGACGCCTGCCCAAGCGCGGCGACACGATCGTCGCCAACGGCTACACGATCCGGGTCGAGTCGGTGCGCGAGAATCGCATCGAGGCCGTGCGCATCAGCGGTTCCGTCCGCCAGGGCTCCTAGCGTCTTCGGGCAACCCGCGTTCCACCGAGCACTGGAGGTGCAGCATGTGGGTTGTGCGTATGAGCGACAAGCAGTTGGAGGTTCTCAGGGCGCTGCTGCGATCCGAGCAGAATCTCGGTCCGGCCCTAAAGGGGGCGGTCGAGGCACTGGACCTGGCGCGCTGGGACGACCTCCCCGAGGCCGAGCTTCCCTGGGACGAGGTCGAGGCGATCGCCCGCCGTCAGGGCATCTCGCAGGCCGATGTCATCTGGGACCTCGCCAAAAAGCAGTAGCTAAAACCAGCTGCTAGTCGTAGCTGTAGAAGCCGGCGCCACTCTTCCTGCCAAGCTTCTCTTCGCCGACCATCTCGACGATCAGGCCGGGGGGCTTGTGGGCGGCCTCGCTGGAGTCGGCGTAGAGGGCGTCGCCGATCGCCTCGGCGACGTCGAGCCCGACGAAGTCGAGCAGGGCCAGGGGGCCCATCGGGTGACCGGCGCCGAGCTTCATGCAGGTGTCGACCTCGCCGGCCTCCATGCCGGTCCGCTCGACCATCCGCACCGCGTCGAAGAGGTAGGGGAAGAGCAGTCGGTTGACGACGAACCCTGCCTGGTCGGGAACCTCGACCGCCGTCTTGCCGAGCGCGGCACACCAGGCGAGGGCTTTCTCGCGGGCATCCTCGGCGCCGTCCGGGAAGCAGACCTCGACCAGCTTCATCCGCGGCACCGGGTTGAAGACGTGCAGGCCGAAGAGGCGGCCCGCGATGCCTCCCGCCTCGGCGATCTCGGCGACGCTGAGCGAGGAGGTCGTGGTCGCGAGGGCCGCGTTGGGGCAGGCCTCTGCGATCCTCGAGAGGAGCTCGCCCTTCGGGCCGACCTCCTCGATGATCGCCTCGACGACGACGTCGCAGTCGGCAAGGTCGCTCGGGTCGGTCGTCACCCGCAATCGCGACGGCTCGGCCCCCTCGATCTTGGCGCAGGCGGCGACCACTTTCTCCTCGGCACGCCAGGCCGAGGCCTCGCTGCGCGCCAGCAGAATCGTGTCGGCGGTGGTGGTGGAAACGGCAGCTAGGCCCGTGGCGATGGCTCCGCTGCCGGCAATTCCCGGACTCTCGTACCCCTGGCTCGCGTTCATGGGCCGGGTTCCTATCACGGCGACCCCGGTGTTGGCCGTCCGACCAAGGACCCGGCATGTCTCGACAAAAACATGTAACTTTCCTAATCAGTCAAAGTGATTGGAGGATCACGATGCGTGGTTGGAGGGCGATTTTGGTGCTGGCCGGGGCGCTGGCGGTTACGGCAATTGGGATCGGGTGCGGCGACGGCAGCACCGAGGTCACGGCCTCGGCCGACGTCGAGAAGCCGACCTACATCAAAAAGGCGGATGCGGTCTGCAACCAGAGCAACACTCGCGTCGAACGCGGCTGGGAAGACTTTGTCAAAAGCAGGGGCGGCGATCCGGCCGAAGCATTCGAAGGCGAAGAGGCCGAAAACGCTTTCGCGACCACGGTGATACTCCCCGAGAAGCAGAGGCAAGTGGACGAACTGAAGGAGCTGACGGCTCCGGAGGCCGACCGAGATGAAGTCGAAGCCATCCTGGCGGCTTACCAGGAAGGCATCGACATCGGCGAGGCCGATCCGCAAGCGGTGATGTCCACCCAAGGGGTCTTCAAATACGCCGCCAAAACCGCCGAAGATTACGGCCTCCGCGAATGCCGCTGGTAGGACGAGGCGGCAGGTAGACCCGATCTGACCGCGTTCGCCTGGCCAGCTGGCCAGGCGAACGCTATGCTGCCCGCTCGATGGACCTGACCCTCTCGCCGTCCGAGCAGCAGTTCCGCGAAGAGGTCCGCGACTGGATCGAAGCGAACCATCCGGGCCCCGAGCCGGAAGGCGGCCTGGAGGAGGTGATGGCCTTCCGCCGCGAGTGGCAGCAGAAGATGCATGCCGCCGGCTGGGCGGGAATCTCCTGGCCGAAGGAGTACGGCGGCCGCGGCGCCACGATGATCGAGCAGGCGATCTTCGTCGGCGAGGCTTCGCGGCTGGAGGCACCCAGCCCGGCCAACGTCCTCGGTCTGGCGATGGGCGGTCCCGTCGTCATCGCCCACGGGACCGACGCGCAGAAGCAGCGTTACCTCGAGCCGATCCTCACCTCCGAGGAGATCTGGTGCCAGGGCTTCTCCGAGCCGGAGTCGGGCTCCGACCTGGCCTCGCTGAAGACGCGGGCCGTCAAGGACGGCGACGAATGGGTCGTCACCGGGCAGAAGGTCTGGACCACGTTCGCCCAGTACGCCAAGTGGTGCATGCTCGTCGCCCGGACCGACCCCGACGCCCCCAAGCACAAGGGGCTCACCTACTTCCTGATGGACATGGAGCAGCCCGGCGTCGAGGCCAAGCCGCTGGTGCAGATCACCGGCGAGGGAGAGTTCAACGAGGTCTTCATCGAGGAGGCGCGCATCCCGGACGAGAACGTCATCGGCGAGGTCGGCGGCGGCTGGTCGGTTGCGATCACGACCCTGATGAACGAGCGCGCGGGGCTTGCCTTCGGCGCCATCGCCCAGGTCGCCAACGGCCTCAAGCGGCTCGGCGCGCTGGCGGCGGAGACCCGGACGAACGGCGCCACCGCCGCCGAGGATCCGGTCATTCGCCAGCGCCTCGCGCAGCTCCACATCGAGGCGGAGACGATGCGCCTGAACGCCTATCGCGGCCTGACCAAGACGATGCAGTCGGGGATCCCGGGCCCCGAGGGCTCGCTGGGCAAGTGGCAGTGGGCCGATATCAACCAGCGCATGGCCGAGCTCGCGCTCGACATCGAGGGCGCGTACGCGCCGCTGGCTCGCGGCGACGAGCACGCGATCGCCGGCGGTGCCTGGCAGTACAGCTTCCTCCGCTCCCGGGCCAACTCGATCGAGGGCGGCACCACCGACATCCTCAAGAACATCATCGCCGAGCGGGTGCTCGGCCTCCCCAAGATGCGTTAGGGCCTGCGCCGACCATGTACTTCGACCTCACAGACGAGCAGCGGGCGATCAAGTCGACCGCGCACGACCTCCTCGCGGCTCGCTACAAGTCCGAGCGCATGCGCGAGCTCGCCGAGAGCGAGCACGGCTTCGAGCAGTCCGACTGGGAGGAGATGGCCGGCCTGGGGTGGCAGGGCCTGGCCCTGCCCGAGGAGTGGGGCGGGCAGGGGCTCGGCATCGTCGAGCTCGCCGTCCTCTTCGAGGAGATGGGCTACGCGCTGGCTCCCTCGCCGCTCCTCTCCAACACGGTCGCCGGCCTGGCCTTGGTCCACGGCGGATCGGACGATCAGCGCGAGCGCTTCCTCCGCCCTCTGGCCGAAGGCAAGCTTCGCGGGACGCCGGCACTCTGGGACGCGGGTTCGCCGGCGACCGTCGGCGAGTTCACGATGGAGGCGCGCGCCGACGGCGACGGGGTCCTCCTCGACGGCGAGAAGGTGCTGGTGATGGACGCCGCGGCCGCCGACTTCCTCCTCGTCGCAACCGCGGACGGTCGCCGGCACGCGGTCGAGCGCGGCGCAGCGGGCGTGACGGTTGTGCCGGCGACCTCGATCGACCTCACTCGCCGTCTCTGCTCGGTTCGCTTCGAGGGAGTCCGCGTCGCGCCCGAGGATTCGCTTCCCGGGGGCGCCGGGGACTACTTCCCGGTCTTCCACCGCGCCTGCGTGGCGCTCGCCGCGGAGTCGACCGGGATCGCTCAGCGGACGATGGAGATGGCCGTCGAGTACGCCAAGGACCGCCAGCAGTTCGGGCGGCCGATCGGCTCCTACCAGGCCGTCTCGCACCGCTGTGCGCAGATGCTGCTGGAGACCGAGAACGCCCGCTCCGCCGTTTACGGAGCCGCCTGGGCCGCCGACGCCGAGCCCGAGTCGCTGCCCACGGCCGCCTCGATGGCGAAGGCCTACGCATCCGACGCGGGCTGGCGCGTTCCCGATGCCTCGATCCAGGTGCATGGCGGGATCGGATTCACCTGGGAGCACGACCTGCACTTCTTCCTCAAGCGCGGCAAGGCGAACGCGGCGATGTTCGGCGACGCCAAGTGGCACCGCGAGCGGGTCGCCGACGCGGTGCTGGACACGGCCTGAGTCGCGTGGGCGCCCTCGACCGCATCTCCGTCGCCGCGATCGGCGTCTCGGTCGCCGACCTGGAGGCCGAGGCGAAGCAGGCCGAAGCTGCCGGCGTCGAGTGTGTCTGGGCACCCGAGCTCTTCCGCTCCTCGGTCACGCAGGCGGCCTATCTGGCGGGTCGCACCGAGAAGATCGACGTCGCCACGGGGATCGCCTGGGCTTTCACCCGCAGCCCCTTCATCCTCGCGGTCAGCGCCCTCGACATCGACGAGATGTCGGGCGGCCGCTTCCGGCTCGGCCTCGGCTCCGGCGTCAAACGCCTGAACGAGACCTGGCACAACGCCGAGTACGGCCGGCCGGCGCCGCACCTGCGCGAGGCGATCGAGGCGACCCGCCTGATCATGCAGCAGGCCGGCAAGGGCGAGCCGATCCGCTACGAGGGCTCCTACTACGACATCGACATCAAGGGGTGGATCCGGCCCCACCCGGCGCCGCGCGAGTCGGTGCCGATCTACACGGCCGGGATCCAGAGCGGCATGTGCCGGATGGCGGGCGATGTCGCCGACGGCCTGATCGGCCACCCGATCCAGAGCCTGCGCTGGATCGACGAGGTCGTCGTCAGCTCCTTCGAGGAGGGCCTGAGCCGCTCCGGCCGCGAGCGCTCGAGCTTCGACTACCTGCCCACGGTCTGCTGCTCGATCGACGACGACGAGGCACGGGCGATCGACATGGCCCGGCGGACGATCTCCTTCTACGCCACGGTCAAGACCTACATGCCGCTCTGGGAGCTGCACGGCTTCGCCGACAACGCCGTTGCGGCCGGGGAGGCCTTCCGCCGCGGCGACCTCGCCGGCGTCCCGGCGGCGATCAGCGACGAGATGGTCGAGACCTACTGCGCCGCCGGCCCCCTCGACAAGGTGCGCGCCCGGGTCGAAGCGACCGCCGAGCGCGCCGACGGCCTCTTCCTCACGCCGCCCACGTACTTCATCTCGCCTGAAGAGCTTCTCCGAGTTCCAGAACCGCATCATCGACGCCTTCGGTCCGGCAGTTTGAATTTCTGAGCGGGTGGGTGGGGGCTGTCGGGTGCCCCTCCCAAAACGCTCGGCGGGAGCCTCGCTTGATGCTTCTATGTTTGTCAAGTCCCGCTCGTAGCGAAGATCGAGCGAGGCCTCAGGCCATCTTCGCCTCCGCCTCCAGCAGCCGGAACAGCTGTCGGGCCACGTACCTCTTCAGGCAGCGCCTGATCTCTCGCGGCGTCTTCCCTTCCTCCCGGCGCTTCTGCGCGTAGGCGCGGGTGCGGGGATCGTGGCGCAGGCGCGACGTCGTAATCGTGTGCAGGGCGCGGTTGAGCTGTCGGTCCCCGCTGCGATTGAGCCGGTGACGGACGGTTTGCCCCGAGGAGGCGGGGATCGGCGCGGCGCCGGCGAGCATCGCGAAGGCGGCCTCGGAACGAATCCGCCCCGGGTGAGACCACGCGTTGATCAGCTCTGCGGCTGAGATGGTCCCCACGCCGGGCTCGGCGAGCAACCGGGGACAGAGCGCTGCCAAGACGGACCTGAGCTCTGCCTCAAGCTCGGTGGCCTCGGCCTCCAGCGCGAGGGCGCGGCGGGCCGTCGAGCGCAGCGCCCGGACCGTCATCCGGTGCTCGACGGAGTGCGAGGCGCAGATGCGCAGCCGCGCGCAGCGCTCGAGGAGGTCCTTGTCGCCTCTTCGCCGCAGCGAGGAGCGCAGGCCCTCCGGCGCTGTGACGATCAACGACTTCAGCTGGCCGATCGCGACCATGCGCGCCCGGACGGCCCCCTGGCGGGTCCGCAGGACGACGCGAATCGCCTCTCGCTCTCCGCGGCGGCGCGGCTCGGCCAGGTGGCGGCGCCCCAGGGCCTCTCGCGCAGCGCGAAGCGCATCGAGCTGCATCGGACTTCGCTCCGTTGCGCCTCGCCGGCCGCCTCGGCCGGTCGATCTCGACCACCCGCTCCCCGTGCTCGTGCAGGTAGGCGGTGAGGCCGGCGCCGTAGCTGCCGGTCGACTCGATCGCCCAGACCCGGCTGCCGGGTGCGTGCTCATCCGCGAAGGCGAGCATGCGCCGGTAGCCGAGCTCATCGGCATCGGTGGTCGTGTGAGGGCCGATCGCGCCGGTCTTGGCGGCCACGGCCTGGGCGGTGTTGGTGTCACGGTGGGTGTCGACCCCGATCACGTTGTCGACTTCGTCTGCGAGCATCTGGCAGAGACCTCCTTCGACGGGGGTTGGCTGTCGGTCGCCGGCCCGGGTGAGAATCCGCTCGGCAAGACTGTGAGGAGTCACGCCCCGAGGGGCGGACGGGCTTCTGATCAGGCCAGTGGCGGTGGCCGGGCCGGCACCGGCGGCGAGCGGCAGACACATCAAATGCAGGACGCCCTTCGGTGAGGGGGTCAGAGTGTTTTCGAGTCATGCCGTCACCGCCGGTGCCCACCCTGGCGGCGTCAGCTGCTCACGTTGGGTCCGGCGTCTTCATGTCGGCGCTGAGCCTCACAGAGTGTTTTGGGAGGGGCACCCGACAGCCCTCTCGCACCACAAAAGCTTTCAAGCGCTCCGTCCCGAGGCGCCTCCTCAGCTTGAAGCTTGTGGACTTTGAATTCGGTTTCGCAGCTCAGGCGTATCTGGGTGACGTGTTGAGAGGAGCCTGGCCGTCCTCCTGGATGCTTCTATGAAGTCAAGGGCACCTCGACGAGGCGGTTGAAGAGGCCCCTGGAGAGGTGGCGCTTGAGCGCGCGCATCGCCTCGCGCTTGGTCTTGCCTTCGCCGATCCTGCGATCGAGGTAGGCCCGCGTCTCGGCGTCATATCGCGAGCGTGCGAGCGCGATGGTGTGGATCGCGTTGTTGACCTGGCGATCTCCGCCGCGATTGAGGCGGTGACGGACCGTCTTGCCCGAGGAGGCCGGAATCGGCGCCGTCCCGTTGCAGCGGGCGAAGGCCGCCTCGCTCTTGAAGCGGGCCGGGTCGCAGGCCAAGAGCTTGGCGGCCGAGATCGGCCCCACGCCCACCTCTCCGAGTAGCGCCGGGGCGAGCGAGGCGACGAGTTGGGCGATTTCTGACTCATAGCGGGCGGCTTCAGCGCCCAACCCTCGCGAGCGGACCGCCAGGTCGCGCATCACCGCGAGCACCGCTTGCTCGGCGACCCCAGCGCCTTGGCGGGCACGCATCCCGGCTAGGCGCCGCTCGAGTCGCTTGCCGCCGCCCTCACCAAGCCGCTCGCGTAGCGCGACCGGCGCGGTGACGCGCAGCCCTTGCAGCTGGTTGAGCAGCCTTGTGCGCTCGCTCACACAGGAGCGGCGAGCCACCAGCAGCGCCGCGAGCGCCTCGCGCGCGCCGCTCGCCCTCGGCGTCGAGAGGCCCTCGCCTGCGAGCACCTTCCGCGCCGCCGCCAGGGCATCGATGCGATCGGACTTGCCTCTCCGCCGCTCACGCCGGCGCGGACGCTCCACCTCCACGACCGAGTGGCCACCGCCCTGCAGGTGCTCGCGCAGGCCGGCGCCATAGCTGCCCGTGCCCTCGATCCCAAAGCACAGCCGCCGGCCATCGGCCGCGAGACTGTCGGCCCAACGCTCCAACTCTCGATAGCCGGCCATACCGACTTCGACGACGAGCTCCCCGAGCAGGTGCCCGAGCTCATCCAGCGCCACCGCGAAGTGGCTGTCCTTGTGGGTGTCGACTCCGACTGCGATCATCGTTTCCTCCTCATCCTCATTGACCTGGGTGATGTGGAAGGCCGCCGGACAGAGCTGTGTCGAGTGATGTCCAGGCTTCTATGAAGTCACGGCGGCATCCGTGGGCGACGGCGGGAGACAGATCCCAGAAAGGGCACTGGACGGCCAAGCGAATGTCGAGCCATCCCGCCGCCGTCCACACCCTCTTTGGGGTCTCGGACGCCACCTGTCGGACGCCCCTGCGCTCGCCCTACGGGCTCGCTCCGGGGCGTCCGACCTATCCAGCCCTGACGGGCGAATAGGTACGGGCGGAAGCTACACAGCGAATGTCGCGAAGCGGCCTATGCAATCTGTCCTGGGGCGCGGCGGAGCCGCGCACCTCATTGCACCACGCGCAAAGCGCGTGGTGCTCAATTCGGCTGGAGGGCGGCCAGGCTCCTCCCCAACAGGTCGCGCCGCTACTCGTCGCGCGGGGTGATGCGGAAGGTCGAGACGACCTCGGCCTGCTTGGCCTCGGGGTGGACCACGTAGGCGCTGGGACCGCCGCCGAACCAGCCGGAAGCCTCGTTGTCGGCGACGAAGATCCCGGGGTGGTGCTTGCCGTCCCCGTCCTCGACCCAGACCTTGTCGCCCTCCTTGAACCCGTGTGGAGAATCGCTCATCGACGACAGACTAGCCGCAACCCCGCCGACGGGCCTGAAAGCGGAGATATGGATCGCTTTCAGGCCCGTCGGCGGAGATTTGCCTATGGGCAGATGACGATCAGGTGGAAGTCGGCGTCCGCGTCGAGGCCTTTCTCGTCGCGCGTGCGAACCTCGATCGCGTTGGCGTTGGCTGGCGAGGAGTTCGTCTGCGCGTAGCCGGCGCCCGGGACCGACGTGCCTGCGTTGTCGCGTCCGGCGACGTTGGCGCAGCCGCTGACGTTCGCCGGGAATGCCACCGTGACGGCACCGCCGCCCTCGGTCGCGGTCACCCCCGCGTCGCTGGAGCGCGCCAGCGCGGCGTTGCCGGCGCCGGTCGGGTTGTTGACCACGGCCCAGTAGGTGTGGGCTGCTCTCTTCGCCGCGGGCACGACGCCGAGCTTGTTCGTGTTGATCTGGAATCCGGTCAGCGTCTTCTGCTTGAGCTTCCCGCCGCCGATCGTCTGCTTCTTGATCGCCCCTCCGTTGATCGTCTGCGCCGCGTAGGCGGTCCCGGCCAGCGCGACGAGGAGTGCCACGAGTGCGACGACCATCGCCGGCGACGGCAACCTCTGCTTGAGCGCATCCATTGTTCCCCCTTCTTTTCGAGGACGTGTCTTGAGGTTTTACCCCCAAATGGGGGGGGCGTAAGCTCAGACACGTCAGGCGGCGCGAGTTTCGGCGCCCGCGCGACAAACGGCTGTCGGGGCCCCTCAGTGTTGGGCGATGCCCATGGTGCCGCGGGGGTCGCCGCTGTGCTCGGCGAGATCCTCGAGCTCGGCGATCTTGCGCTCCCCTTCGAGCCGGGCCGGGTCCTCGGCGGCCAGCGGCGCGATCAGCCGGCGGATCCGGTTGCGGACCTGGAGGGCGAAGTGAGGGGTGGAGGCGCCCGCAAGGGCGCGGATGTCCTCGGCGGTGACCGGACCGGGCGCGGCCAGCAGGTCGGGGTTCTCGGCTTCGCTCACGGTTCGTCTCCCCCGATCTTGGCCAGTTCGGCCAGCTGGTCGATCTCGGCTTGCTGATTCACGTCGATGGCCTCCTGGTCTCCGATCACCCACACGTGGTTGTAGAAGGCGCGGGTCGGGTCTGTCGTGTACCCCGGCTTGACGTCGAGCAGGTACTCGCGCAGCGCCGCGGGCAGCGTACCGGCGTCGTCGGTGAGCAGCAGCGGGCCCCAGGTCCCCGACGCCGAGAGAGGCGAGGCCACGGCCGCGGCCAGGGGTGCGTCGCTGCGCGCGACGACGAAGCCGTGACCGGGGTCGTTGACGTTCCAGCCGAAGCCGCCGCTGGCGTGGCGGGCGAGCGCGATCGCGTTGGCGACTGGGTCCTCGCCGGAGACTCGCCGCACGCGCCCACCGGTCTCGGCGACTTCCCGCACCACGCCCGAGGAGATCGCCGAAGAGGGGCCGAGCACGTAGACGGGAACCTTCGGGTGAGTGCGCAGTACCTGCGCGGTCGGCGTCGGCAGCTTGCCGGCGGCGCTGAAGAGCACCGGATCGCCCGAGCGCGCCGCCCACGCGGCGGCTGGGATGGCGAGCTCCGGCCTGGCTTCGGGGGCGAGCACGAAATGAGCCGGGGGGCCGTCGAAGAGCTTGTCGCGCTCAGCAGCGATCGCGGCGGCGATCGCTGCCGCTCCAGTCCCGCCGATCTGGGTGGCCGTCAGCTCGCCCGGAGTTGCCGCGTCGCCGATGACGAACGCCTGGGCGCCGTCGGCCTCGGCGCTGCCTTGCGGGGCCAGCGCGGCGAGGGCCTGCTCGGTTGGCTCGGGCAGCTCGCCCTCGGCGGAGACCAGGAGCGGTGAGCGCAGCGGCTCCGCCATCAGCACCGAGGCCGCGACCGCCCCCTGCCAGTCGTCCTCGTCGACGATCGTGACCGACGTGGGCCGTTGCGCGGCGGTCGCCGAGGGGAAGACGGCGAGGGTCACAGCCGCGGCGATCGCGGCGGGGTCGGATCCGCCGACCCGGATCGTGTTGTTGGTCGCGAATGAGGGGTATCCCAGCTCTTCGGCCGCCTCGGCCGCGGGAGTCTCCACCTCCTCGGCGGTCGTCTCGGGGGAGACCTGCGTGGGTGCCGCCGAGGGCTCGGTCGCGTCCTTGTTCGAGCCTCCGCCGCCGAGCACGGCTGCGACCAGGAACACGACCGCGACCGCAACCAGTCCGCCAACCGCCTTCAGGGCCGCGGGCACCGGTTTGCGGCGGCGCCTGGGCTGCTTCTTCGCCGCGGGTGGCGGCTTTGGCTGGGACTTGCTCGTCTCCGCCGGGGCCGACGGCAGGTCGGCGTTGATGGGGCGCTTCCCGGGCACGGACCGGAAAGCTACAGCGGGGCGGTGGCTGGCTGGTCAGCTAATCTTCATGGGACTGGTTGACTGACCAGTCAATCAACAGATCCGGTGAGAGGCGCCGACCAGGGGGGACCCAATGGATTTCGCACTTAACGACGAGCAGCAGGAGTACAGGGAGCGCTGCCGGACCTTCGCCCGCGAGGTGATCAGGCCCGCCGCCCGCAAGCACGACGAAGAGGAGAGCATTCCCTGGGAGGTGATCAAGGAGGCCCGAAAGCAGGGTTTCGGCGGCCTCGAGGGGATCCAGCGCTCGGCCGGTGACGGCGAGGGCCAGATGCAGGTGATCTCCGCCGAAGAGTTCCACTGGGGTTGCGCCGGTATCGCCCTGGCGATCTCCGGCTCGGGCCTTGCGGCGGCTGGGATCGCGTCCTCGGGCACGCCCGAGCAGATCGGCCAGTGGGTGCCCGAGTGCTTCGGCAGCGGCGACGACATCAAGCTCGGCGCCTACGCGGTGACCGAGCCGCAGGCCGGCTCCGACGTCAAGAGCCTGAAGACGACCGCGAAGCGCGACGGCGAGGAGTGGGTCCTCAACGGGACCAAGGTCTTCATCACCAATGGCGGCATCGCCGACGTCCACGTCGTCGTCGCCACGGTCGACCCGGCGCTCGGCACGCGCGGCCAGGCCTCCTTCGTGGTCGGCAAGGACACCCCCGGCCTCAGTCAGGGCAAGAAGGAGTCCAAGCTCGGCATCCGCGCCTCCCACACGGCGGAGATCGTGCTCGAGGACTGCCGCATCCCGGTCGAGAACCTGCTCGGCGGCGAGGAGAAGCTGGAGAAGAAGCTGCAGCGCGGGCGGGAAGGGAAGAAGTCGCGCGGCGCCGACGCGCTCGCGACCTTCGAGATCACCCGGCCGCTGGTCGGCGCCTCGGCGCTCGGCATCGCCCAGGCCGCCTACGAGTGGACGCTCGAGTACCTCGACGGCCAGACCGAGGGCGGCAGGCCGCTGCTCGGCGAGCAGCGCATCCAGCAGACCCTGGCCGACGTTGCGACCGAGATCGAAGCCGCGCGCCTGCTGGTTCAGCGTGCCGCCTGGATGGGACGCAACGGCATCCCGATGACCGGCGGCCAGGGCTCGATGTCGAAGCTCAAGGGCGGCGACGTGACGATGTGGGCGACGACGACCCTGATGGACCTGGTCGGCCCCTACGCCTGGAGCAAGGACTGCCCGCTGGAGAAGTTCTTCCGCGACGCCAAGATCTACCAGCTGTTCGAGGGCACGGCCGAGATCCAGCGCATGGTCATCTCGCGCATGCAGGCGCGGGAGTATTCCGAGCGGCTTGGGTACGCGGCCGAAGTCGCCGACAAGGCGGTCGCGGCCGATGCTCCCAAGGAGGCCGTTCCGGCGTAGGGGGATAGGCCCTAATCTCGGGGCGTGCATTCGCACTCGCATGCCCTCGATGCGCGGCGGGGCGACAGCCGCCGCAGGATGTGGATTGCGCTGGGGATTAATGGGGCGATGCTGGTTGCCGAGGCGGTTGGTGGCTTCGTCACCGGGTCGCTGGCGGTGCTTGCCGACGCTGGGCATCTGCTGTCTGACGTCGGGGCGATCGGGCTGGCGTTGTTCGCGGCTTCGCTTGCAGGCCGGCCCGCGGGTGGGCGGATGACCTTCGGGTACCAGCGCTCGGAGATTCTCGCGGCGCTGGTCAATGGGCTGCTGCTGGTGGCGGTGGCGCTCGCCGTCGCCTACGCCGCCGTCGGGAGGTTGGGCGATCCTCCTGAGATCGACGGGCTCGGGGTGCTCGCGCTCGGGCTTCTCGGTCTCCTCGGCAACGTCGCCGCGACCGCGGTTCTCGCCCGCGGCGAGCGCTCCGACGTCAACCTCGAGGGCGTCCTTCGCCACAGCGCCGCCGATGCTCTTGGCTCGGTCGGCGTCGTCCTCGCCGGTGCCTTCGTGCTCGCCGGCGGTTCGTCGATCGTCGACCCCGTCGTCAGCCTCCTGATCGCAGCGCTGATCCTCGCCTCCTCCTGGCGCTTGATCGCGGAGCCGCTCGGGGTGCTGATGGAGGCCGCCCCGGCGGGCGTCGACGTCGAGGCGACCGGAGCGGCGATCTGCGAAGAGGAGGGGGTGCGCTCGGTCCACGACCTGCACGTCTGGACGGTCACCTCCGGATTCGGCGCGCTCGCGGCCCACGTCGTCGTCTCGCCCGAGTGCGATCGGGACCTGGTGCGCCGCCGGATCGAGCTGCTGCTGCACGAGCGCTTCGGCATCGACCACACCACCCTGCAGATGGAGGAGCAGGCGTCCGACGCCCTCCTGCGGGTCGAGAACGCGCCCCGCGAGGCCTGACCGCAAGCCCGGTTGCACGATTAATGCCCTGCAAGGAGGCAGTTCTTCGGCTCAGCTAGCCTGTTTCGACGATGTTCAAGACTCGCCCTGCCCTGGCGGCTCTTCTGGCCGCCGCGGCGGCGCTGCTCGTGCTGCTCGCAGCCGGCATCGCTTCCGCCGACGAACTCGAATCGAAGCTCGACCGCAAGGAAGCGAAGCTCTCCGAGGTGCGCGAGCGCCACGGCGTGCTGACGACGACGATCTCCCGCTACAAGGACCGGATCGACAGGCTGACCGGCGAGGTCGCGGCGCTGCGCGGTCGCGAGGCCGCGGTCCAGGCGCGGCTCGATGCCAAGCAGGCTGAGCTCGATCGCGCTGTGTCTGAGCTCGACACCGCCAAGAAGCACCTGGCCGTGGTTCGCGCCCGCCTCAAGCGCTCGCTGGTGGCGCTGCGCGAGCGGCTGGTCGCGATCTATGAGACCGGCACGCCGGACGTGCTCAGCGTGATCGTCGGCGCCGACGGATACGACGACCTGATCGGCCGCACCGAATACCTCAACCACATACGCGGCATGGACGAAGCCGTCGTCGGACGCGTGCGCGAACTGCGCGACCAGGTCAAGCGCACCGTCTCCAGGCTGCGCACGGCGAAGAACCGGATCGAGGCCGCGCGCGACGCGATCGCTGCCGAAGAGCAGGCGCTGGCAAGCGCCCGCGCCGCCGTGGAGCAGCGCCAGTCGGCGCTGGTGGCCGCCCGAGCAAGCCGTGTCGCCGCCCTGGGGAAGATCGAGGAGACCGAACAGGAGCTCGACGGCGACGTGGCCGAGATCCAGGCCGAGCTCGCCGCCCGGCTGGGCGAAACGGCCTCCGCGCCGCTCCCGGCGGGACCGATCCGCTACGGCTCCGGCCAGCTGATCTGGCCGGTGGACGGGCCCGTCGTCTCGGGCTTCGGGATGCGCTGGGGGCGCATGCACGAGGGCATCGACATCGCTGTCCCGGCGGGCACCCCGATTCGCGCGGCCGCCTCGGGATCGGTCGTCCTCGTCCAGTCCGACGCCGAAAGCGGCGGCTACGGCAACTTCACCTGCCTCGAACACGGCGGCGGTCTGCAGACGTGCTACGCCCATCAGTCTTCCTTTGCGGTGACGTCGGGGAGCGTCTCGCAGGGGGACGTGATCGGGTACGTCGGCTGCACCGGTCACTGCTACGGCGACCATCTGCACTTCGAGGTCCGGGTCAGCGGCAGTCCCACCGACCCGCTGGGCTACCTGTAGTGCCTATGCAGCTAGTGCCTACCTAAAATCGATCAAAAATTCGACTATTAGGTATGGCGTGGCGGGTTTCCCCTGCGACCCTGGGTAACAAGCGACCCAGGAGGCAACGTCGATGGTTCGCCAGGCCCAGACTTATCTCGCAAGCGCCGTATCGGCCACGGCGCTCGTTGCCGCTGCCGTCGTCGCCTTCGTCCTGCTTGTCTCCCTTCAGGCCCTGAAGGACTGGCCGCTGGCCGCCCTCGGCGGGGGCGACGAGGTGGCCCTCTCTCCGGCCCCGGCGGCGGAGGGCTCGGGCGTGGGTGCTCCAGGAGGGGCCGGCGCGGCCAGTGAGGCTCGCGCTGGCGCCAGACTCCAGAGAGGAGACGATGCCGGTGCCGGGCAGCGCAGTGGCAATGGGGCACTTGGGGCATCCCCGCCCCCCGGTAGCCCGCCCGCAGGCGACCCGCAGTCGTCGATCCCCGCGGGTGGAGGCGGCGCGAACGGATCGACGCCCTCGGGATCCACCCCGTCCTCGGTGGGTGGCGGTGGCTCAGGCTCTGGGACTGAGGCGAGCGGCGGTTCGGGCCAGTCGACTTCAGGAGCGGTCACGGGTGCCGTCAACGACACGGTCTCCGGCGTCGACGAAGCCCTCGGCGGCACGCTCGGCGACAGCGGGGTGACCGAAGTGACCGAAACGACCGTGAACGGCTTGGCCGGGCCCGAATCGACCGTCGGGGAAGTGGTCGACACCGTCGGCGGCGTCCTCGGCGGCGGCAGCTAGCGGCGCCAGCAGTCGAAGCTCCCCTCCCAACCGTCACAATGCCCGCCTATGGCGGAGCCCGGACAGGCAGGTGCGGTGGTCGACCCGATCGCGGGCTCGCCGGTGTACCCGGTCGGCAGCCGCGTCAACGAGCGCGGGCGCCTCGAGATCGGGGGCTGCGACGTGGTCGACCTGGCGGCCGAGTTCGGCACCCCGGCCTACGTCTACGCCGAAGACGACATGCGGGGGCGTGCCCGCAGCTACCGCGAGGCTTTCGAGCGCGGCGGGATGGAGTTCGAGGTCCTCTTCGCCAGCAAGTCATTTCCCTGCACGGCCGCGTACCGGCTATTCGCCGAGGAGGGCCTCTCGGTCGACGTCGCCTCGGGGGGCGAGCTGCACATGGCGCTGCGCGCCGGTTTCGAGCCGGGCCGCATCCACATGCACGGCAACAACAAGACCGACGAGGAGATCCTCTTCGCGGCCCGCTCGGGCATCGGCCACCTGATCCTCGACTCCTTCGACGAGATCGAGCGCTGCGAGCGTCTCCTGGAGGAGCCCCAGGACGTGCTCATCCGGGTCACGCCCGGGATCAAGCCCTCCACCCATGACTACATCCAGACCGGGCAGCTCGACTCCAAGTTCGGCTTCGGGATCGAGGACGGCCTCGCGGCGCGCGCGATCGAGCGGGTGCTGAGCTCCGACGTCCTGCGGCTCACCGGGCTGCACGCCCACATCGGCTCGCAGATCTTCGAGCTGGAGCCCTACACGCTGGCGATCCGCGCGATCGGCGAGCTCGCCGGCGAGTGGTGCAGGGTCGTCAACGTCGGCGGCGGCCTCGGGATCGCCTACGCCGCCGAGGACGAGCCGCCCGCGATCGACGCCTACGTTGACGTCAAGGTCCGCGGCGTCGCCGAGGTCTTCGGCGAGGACGTGCGCATCCTGGTCGAGCCCGGTCGCTCGCTGGTCGGCAACGCGGGCGTCACCGCCTATCGCGTCGGCACGGTCAAGGAGATCCCCGGCGTTCGCACCTACGTCGCCGTCGACGGCGGCATGTCCGACAACATGCGGCCGATGCTCTACGGCTCCCGCTACGAAGCGCTGATCGCCGACCGGGCCGCCGCCGTGCCCGGCAGCCTGGCGACTGTCGCCGGCATGCACTGCGAGTCCGGCGACGTCCTCGTCCGCGACGCGATGCTGGCGGAGCCCTCCGTCGGCGACGTCCTCGTGACCCCCGCGACCGGTGCCTACGGACACGCGATGGCCAGCAACTACAACGGCGTGACCCGGCCGCCGGTCGTCTTCTGCCGCGACGGCGACGCCCGCGTGGTCGTGCGGCGCGAGACCTACGAGGACCTGACTGCGCGGGATGTCTGAGGACCCCTCCAAAGTCGTTCGCATCGGGCTGCTGGGCCGCGGCACGGTTGGCGGCGCCTTCGCCGACCTGCTCGCCGCGCGCGCGGGCGGGGTCGAAGCGGCAACCGGGCTCCGTCCCGAGATCGCCGGCGTCCTAACCCGCGAGAGCGGCGACTTCGACGCGATCCTCGAGCGCTCCGACGTGATCGTCGAGCTGATGGGCGGTACGGATCCGGCACGCGAGCCACGTGCTCGACGCGCTGCGCGCCAAGCGGCCGGTGGTCACCGCCAACAAGCAGCTCCTCGCCAAGCACGGCGATGAGCTCTTCGACGTCGCCCGCGAGGCCGGGGTCCAGCTGCGCTTCGAGGCGGCGGTGGCGGGGGTGATCCCGATCGTCCGCGCGATCCAGGAGAGCTTCGGCGTCACCGAGATCGCCAAGGTCTTCGGCATCGTCAACGGCACGACCAACTTCATCCTCACCGAGATGGCCGCCAGCGGCGCTCCCTTCGAGGAGGTGCTGGCCCGTGCCCAGGAGCTGGGCTATGCCGAGGCCGACCCGACCGACGACGTCAACGGCGCCGACGCCGCGGCGAAGATGGCGATCCTCGCCCGCCTCGCCTTCCACACGCCGGTGACGCTGGACGGGGTCTCCTTCGAGGGGATCGAGCAGGTCAAGCCCGACGACATC
The DNA here is from genome assembly GCA_963801245.1 of uncultured Solirubrobacterales bacterium. GTDB lineage: Bacteria > Actinomycetota > Thermoleophilia > Solirubrobacterales > 70-9 > VRUE01. Next base: position 235,218 of record CAWDEA010000002.1, on the reverse strand, counting down.
GCCTACGCCAAGGAGCTCGGCCTCACGCTGAAGCTGCTCGGCGTCGCCGAGCGCCGCGAGGGCGGGATCAGCGTGCGCGTCTTCCCCTGCTTCCTCTCTCCCGGCCATCCGCTGGCACCCGTCGAGGGGCCGTTCAACGCGGTGATGGTGGAGGCGCCGGAGATCACCGAGGTGACGATGTCGGGGCCCGGGGCGGGCGGCGTGCAAACCGCCTCGGCTGTGCTCGGAGACCTCGTCTCGATCCTCAACGGCGACGCTCCGGTCCACGAGACCCGCGAGGAGCTGCCGATCGTCGCCGATGTCGCCTCCTCGTTTTACCTGCACCTCGAGGTCGCCGACCGTCCCGGCGTGCTCGCCCAGGTCGCCCAGGTGCTGGGTGACAAGGAGGTCTCGGTCAAGAGCGTCGTCCAGCGGGGCGCCGGCGACGACGCGCGCCTGGTGATGGTCGTCCACGAGTGCCTGGAGTCGCGTTTCTCCGAGGCGCTGGAGGCGATCGACGCGCTCGACGTGCTGCGCTGCGCCGCCGCGTGCGATCCGCGTGATCGAAGAGGAGTTCGTTTGAGCCCCGCTCCCCTGATCGAGAGATACAGGGATCGTCTCTCGCTGGAGCCCGGAGACCCGGTGGTGACCCTGAACGAGGGGTCGACCCCGCTGGTCGAGGCGCCGCGGCTCTCCGAGCGACTGGGGGTGCGGGCCTACCTCAAGTTCGAGGGCGCGAACCCGACCGGCAGCTTCAAGGACCGCGGGATGACGGTCGCCGTCTCGCGGGCGAAGGGGCGGGGCGCCGAGGCGGTGATCTGCGCCTCGACCGGCAACACGGCCGCCAGCGCCGCCGCCTACGCCGCGCGGGCGGGCCTGCGCGGCGCGGTGATCGTCCCGGAGGGGAAGATCGCGATCGGCAAGCTCGCCCAGGCGCTGATGCACGGCGCCCGGGTCGTCGCCCTGCAGGGCAACTTCGACGACGCCCTGCGGATCGTCCGCGAGCTCGCCGACGAAGCACCCGATCGAGCTGGTCAACTCGGTCAACCCGCACCGGATCGAAGGCCAGAAGACGGCGGCCTTCGAGGTGTCGAGGAGCTCGGGCGGGGCACCGGGGGCGCTGGCGATCCCGGTCGGCAACGCCGGCAACGTCACCGCCTACTGGCGCGGCTTCCAGGAGGCCGGCACGGCCCCGATCCTCTACGGCTTCCAGGCCGAGGGGGCGGCGCCGCTCGTGCACGGCGAGCCGGTCGCCAACCCCGAGACCGTCGCCTCGGCGATCCGGATCGGCAACCCGGCCCGCTGGGAGGAGGCGATGGCCGCCTTCACCGCCTCGCGCGGTCGCGTCGCCGCGGTCTCCGACGAGCAGATCCTCGATGCCTACCGCTGGCTCGCCGCCGGCGAGGGCGTCTTCTGCGAGCCCGCCTCGGCCGCCTCGGTGGCCGGCCTGCTCGCCCACGGCCTGCCCACGGTCGAGGACGCCGCCCCGCCCGAGTCGGTCGTCTGCGTGCTCACCGGCCACGGCCTCAAGGACCCCGACACCGCGCTCTCCAAGGCGCCGGCGGTGATCAACTGCGAGAACGACCTCGGCGCCGTCGAGCAGGCGGTATTCGAGTAAAGGGGGAGAGAAATCGTCGCCACGCCCTTAGCAGGGCATGCGCCTCAGCCGGCACGCCAAGAACAGGCTTCGGCACCTCAAGGGAACCGCCGCCGATGTGGAGTGGCTCGTAGCCAATCCGGTCCGAGTGGGTCGAGATCCGACCGGCAAGCCTCAATACACGGGATACATCCAGGGAATCCGCGTGCGCGTGGTTTTCGCCCTTGACGAGCCAGATTTCGTCGTCACAATCCACGAGAGGAGAACCTGATGCGTGCTGACTACGACAGCGAGGCGAACGCCCTCGACCTGGAACTTTCTCGATTCAAGCGCTACGACCACCAGGAGCAGGTCGACGATGACTTCTGCACGGTTGGATTTGCAGGAGGTCAGCTCGTGGATGTCGAGCTGCTCGATCCGGCCGATCATCTCGATCTGCTCGAGGTAGTGGCTGACCGCTACGACCTGGATGGCATCGCGCTTCTTGCTGCCGCCAAAGCCGCGCTCGCAGCCCCCGATCGCCTCGTGACTATGGACCTTTCCGAGTCTTTGGTCGCCTGATCCGCGCCACGGTGTAGAAACCCTGCGGTGACCGCACGCCGCAGGCTCGTCCGCGTACCCGCCTCATCGGCCAACCTCGGGCCGGGCTATGACGTGCTGGCCGCGGCGGTCTCGCTTTTCCTCGAGCTGGAAGTAGAGGAGACGGGCGAATTCTCCTTCGACCCCGGTGGACTCGACGTCTCGACCGGCCGCGACAACCTGATCGTGCGCGCCTTCGAGAGCCTCCACTCGGCCGACGGCATCGCCTTTCGGCTGCGCAGCGAGATTCCGCTGGCGCGCGGCCTCGGCTCCAGCGCCGCCGCGATCGTCGCCGGCCTGTATGCCGCCGACCACCTCTTCGAGCTGGCGCTGTCGAAGGAGGAGATGCTGGAGCGGGCGACCGAGATCGAGGGGCATCCCGACAACGTCGCCGCGGCGATCTACGGCGGCTTCGTGATCTGCGGCGCGGGGGAGGGGGGCGCCCCGAGCGCTGCCCGCTTCGACCCGCCGGGCGGCCTCGAGGGAATCGCGGTGATCCCCGCCGAGGAGGTCTCGACCGAGCGCGCCCGTGCTGCGATCCCGGCCGAGATCCCGCTCGCCGATGCCGTCGCCAACGTCTCCGCCGCCTCCCGCCTCGTCCTCGGCCTGCAGACCGCCGACCTCGACCTCGTCGCAGCCGGCCTAGCCGACCGCATCCACCAGGACCGCCGCCGCGAGCTCTACCCGCGCTCGATGGAGCTGGTCGACGCGGCGCGCCGAGGTCGGCGCCCTCGGCGCGACGATCTCCGGCGCCGGCCCCACCGTCCTCGTCTGGACCACCTGGCAGGACGCCGGCAAGGTCGCCGAGGCCCTCGAGGATCGCTGTGCCGGCTGGGCCGAGGTCCGCCGCCTCCCCTTCAGCCCCCACGGCGCCGACGTCCCCGAGCTTTAGGACGCAGGGGAGAGTTTCGAGCGCTGAGTCCTTAAGAGGGGCATGCGTTTGACGCGACACGCTAAGAACAGACTGCGCCACCTAAAGGGGACGATCGAGGATGCTGAAAGGGTGATTGTTCGGCCTGTTGGGACGGATGAGGACCCAGACGGTCGGCCTCGATATCTCGGATGCATCAACGGTATTTCGGTCAAGGTCGTAGTCGCAGTTGATGAGCCAGATTTGATCGTCACAATTCACGAGAGAAGGAAATGATGCGCGCGGACTACGACAGCCAGGCGGATGCTCTTGACATCCAGCTCTTCCGGTTCGATCGGTACGAACATCAGGAGGAGGTCGATGACGACTACTGCAGGGTCGGCTTCGCGAAGGGCCAACCTGCAGACGTCGAGTTGCTGTCGCCCGCCGAGCATCTCGATCTGCTTGAGGTTGCAGCTGAGCGCTTTGGCCTAGATGCCGCTGCTTTGACCGCCGCAGCACGGGCTGCCCTTTCGGCGCCCGACCGCCTTGTCGAACTTAAAGTCGGCGCACAGCTGGTCGCGTAGTCTTCCAAGGTGATGGCCGGCTACACGATCAAGCACCGCGACGAGTTCGAGACGATGGAGGGGTCGGGGGACGCGACCTGGGTGCTGGCGCGCAAGGCGCTCGGCACCTCGGACTTCGGCTTCAACCTGGTCGAGATCGAGCCGGGCGGGCAGATCCCTGAGCACGACGAGGCAGAGAGCGGCCAGGTCGAGCTCTACATCGTGCTCGAGGGCGAGGCGGTGATGCGGCTCGAGGGCGAGGACCACCCGGCGCCCGCCGGCACCTTCGCCTCGATCGAGCCGCCGGCCAGCCGCACGATCCTCAACCGCTCCGATTCCCCGGTCACCGCGCTGCTGATCGGTGTCCACCCGGCCGGCGATTACAGCGCCCCAGGCTGGGCCTAGCCCGCTCGAATCTGCATTTACCCCCGCATAGCGCGGGTAAATGCAGATTCGTCCTGGGTGGGGCTCGATCGGCCCTATAATTCGCCGACTTGTCAACCCGTCGCGCGCCCGCTCGAAGAAGGCGTGGAAACCGGGAGGTCAGCAGTGTCAGATACCCAGTCCCGTGAGCTTCACGGCGAGAGCCCTGTCCGCTACTCGCCAGAGCGCGCCTACCGGCCGCTCGTCTCGCCGCCCAGCGTCGAGGACAAGGACGCCTGCGCGATCTACGCCTCCGTGCGCAAGGACGCGACGCCGAGCCACGAGCCGATCGAGCTGGCGATCCCGGCCCTGCAGAAGATGCTCCACCGCGCCGGCAACGTCGACGGCGAGGGCGACGGCTGCGGCCTGCTGCTCGACATCCCGCGCAAGATCTGGGCCGAGGAGGTCCGCGCGGGCGGCCACGACCCCTCGCTCACCCTCGACGACGCCTTCGCCGTCGCCCACGTCTTCGTCGAGCGCTCCCAGGACCTCGAGCGGATCCAGCACGACGCCCGCGAGCTGCTCGGCCAGGGCGGCTTCCGCATCCTCGCCGAGCGGATCGGCGTCGTCGACTCGCCGGCGCTCGGCCCGACCGCGCGCGAGGAGGAGCCCCACTTCTGGCAGCTCGCCGGCCTCGTCGCCGACGCCTCGCGCCGCGACCGCGTCCTCTTCGACCTGCTGATCGAGCTCGAGGAGCGCCTCGGCGTCCACGTCCCCTCCTTCTCGGCCACCACCTGCGTCTACAAGGTGATGGGCGCGCCGAAGGTGCTCGGCGAGTACTACCCGGACCTCCGCGACGAGCGCTTCGAGACGATCGGCTGCTTCGGCCACAACCGCTACTCGACCAACACCTGGCCCTCGTTCAAGCGCGTGCAGCCGTTCTCGGTGCTCGGCCACAACGGCGAGATCAACACGATCGAGCAGCTGCGCCAGGAGGCGAGGATGCTCGGCGTGCCGATCCAGCCCGGCGGCTCGGACTCCCAGGACCTCAACCGCACGATCGACACCCTGGTCAGCCGCGACGGCCTCAGCCTCGCCGAGGCGATGGAGATGGTCGTGCCGCCGATCGTCGAGGAGATCCGCTCGCTGCCCGAGGACCTGCACCCGCTTCTACATGTACCTGCGCCAGGCGATGGGCCCGTTCGCCCAGGGCCCGGTCGCGCTGATCGCCCGCCACGCCGACGAGTGCGTGTTCTCCGCCGACGCGCTCGGCCTGCGGCCGCTGTGGCAGGTCGAGACCGGCGAGGACTTCGTCTTCAGCTCCGAGCCCGGCGTCGTCCCGGTCGCGGCGATGGTCTCCGAGCCGAAGCCGCTCGCCCCGGGCGAGAAGGCGCTGGTGCTGATCGACCGCGACGCGCAAGCGCTCGACCCTGCACGCGCACGACGAGATGCTGCGCATCGTCCGCAAGCGCTGGCTGCGCGCGCAACGGCGCCGAGGAGGTCGCCGCCTACGAGCGCGCCCTGGAGACCGGCGGCCCGCTGGAGGGCGAGGAGGTCCCCGGCTACTCCGACGCCGGCCCCGAGGAGCCGGTCAAGGTCGTCGACCGCGTCCTCGCCGGCTTCGGCTGGCAGCGCGACGACGTCAAACTCGTCCAGCAGATGGCCTCCAACGGGGCCGAGCCGATCGGCTCGCTCGGCTACGACGGCCCGCTGGCCGCGCTCTCGCCGGAGCGCCAGAACCTCGCCGACTACTTCAAGGAGACGGTCGCCGTCGTCACCAACCCGGCGATCGACCGCGAGCGCGAGATGGAGCACTTCTCGACCCGCGCGGTCTTCGGCCGCCGCCCCTCGATCGCCGCCGCCGGCGTCGACACGGGCACGATCGAGACCGCGTTCCCGGTGATCCTCGGCGGCCACCACGGCCTGGCGCCGCTCTCCGACAAGACCTACCGCGGCGATCGCGCGCAGAGCACCGGACCTACCTGCTCGAGGACCTCTGGGAGGAGTTCCGCGGTCGCGCCGACGCGCTCGACATCTCCCTGCTGGAGTCCGAGACCACGCAGGGCGCGATCGAGCGGATCAAGCAGGAGGCCGTGAAGAAGGTCCGCGACGGGGCCGAGCTGCTCGTGCTCACCGACCGCACCGTCTACGACGCCGACCGCCGCTACCTCGATCCCCACCTGGCGACCTCGGCGGTCGACCAGGCGCTGAAGCAGCTTCCGGGTCGAGGCCGGCGAGGAGAACCTGCGCCGCCGCTGCGGCGTCGTCCTGCGCTCGGCCGCGATCCGCAACGTCCACGACATGATGCTCGCCCTCGGCCTCGGCGCCAACGGCGTCTGCCCGTACACGATGGTCGAGGTCGTCTGCGTCGAGGACTACGAGAACGACGTCTCCAACCTCTGCGACGCGCTCACCAAGGGGATCGAGAAGGTGATCTCGACGATCGGCATCCACGAGGTGCGCGGCTACGCGCGCCAGTTCTCCTCGATCGGCGTCAAGCCGGAGCTGGCCGAGATCTTCATGACGGAGGCCTTCGCCGCCTCGGAGAGGGGCGGCGCCGGCTTCGCCGAGCTCGACGAGGACACCAACGAGCGCGCCCGCATCCTCGCCGGCGAGGAGGAGGCCAAACCGGCCAAGACGTTCCGCTTCTACCCCAAGGTCTACAAGGCCGCGATCGCCACGGCGAACGGCTCGGGCTCCTACGAGGAGTACTCGGAGAAGGTGCGCGAGCTGGAGCGGCAGAGCCCGATCTCGATGCGCCACATCATGGGCCTGAAGGGAGACCGCGACCCGGTCGACCCGGCCGGCGTCGACGCCGGCGTCGGCCACCACGACTACCCGGTCGTGATCTCCTCGATGAGCTTCGGCTCGCAGTCCGAGCCGGCCTTCCGCGCCTACGCCGAGGCGGCGAAGGCGATCAACATCCTCTGCGTCAACGGCGAGGGCGGCGAGATCCGCGACATGTACGGCCACTACCGCAAGTGGCGCGGCCAGCAGGTCGCCTCGGGCCGCTTCGGCGTCTCGGCGGAGATGCTCAACTCCTCCTACGTCGCCGAGATCAAGATCGGCCAGGGCGCCAAGCCCGGCGAGGGCGGTCACCTGCCCGGCAAGAAGGTCTCCGAGAAGGTCGCCGCCGCCCGTAACGCGGCACCCGGCACCGACCTGATCTCGCCCTCCAACAACCACGACCTCTACTCGATCGAGGACCTCGCCGAGCTGATCGACGAGCTGAAGACCGTCAACCCCGACGTGCGGGTCTCGGTCAAGGTCCCGGTGGTGCCGAACATCGGCACGATCGGCCTCGGCATCGCCAAGGCGGGCGCCGACATCATCACCCTCTCGGGCTTCGAGGGCGGCACCGGCGCCGCCCGCCAGCACGCCCTGCGCCACGTCGGCCTGCCCTCCGACATCGGCACCCGCGCGGTGCACCGGGCGCTGATGGAGGCCGGCATCCGCAACCGGGTCGAGATCTGGGCCGACGGCGGCTACCGCCACGGCCACGACATCGTCAAGCTGCACTGCCTCGGCGCCAACCGGGTCGGCTTCGGCACGCTGGCGATGGTCAGCCTCGGCTGCACGATCTGCCGCGGCTGCCAGCTCGACACCTGCCACGTCGGCATCGCCACCCAGATCGAGACGGTCGAGCAGGCCCAGGAGCACGGACTGAAGAAGTTCACCCCGCAGGAGGTCGACCTCGCCGCGGAGAGCTGCGCCCGCTTCTTCTCGGCGATGGGCGAGGAGGTCAAGCAGGTCGTCGCCTCGCTCGGCTACGAGCGCGCCCAGGACCTGGTCGGCCGCTACGACCTGCTCGAGCAGGTCTCCCACCACGAGGCCGTCGACCTGGCGCCGCTGATCACGCCGCTGGAGGAGTTCCTCGACCTTGAGCCGCTCGACCTGCCGGTGGCGGAGGAGATGACGGAGGAGCGCGCCGAGGCGGGGCTGGTTGTCGCCCGGCCGATCCGGATGGAGGCGAAGCAGGCCTCGACCCAGATCGGCTCGCTCGCCGGCGACGTCTGCCCGGGCCGCACGATCCACAACCGCTTCCCCCGCGCCACCGACGCCAACGACCGCGTCCTCGGCACCGAGCTCTCCGGGGCCATCGCGCGCTCGCGGATCTTCGAGGACGGGCCGGAGTCCAACGACGACGTGCTGGCCAGCCTCGAGTTCGACGGCGGCTCGGTCGCCGGGCAGGGCTTCGGCGCCTTCAACGCCTACGGCGTCTCGATCCGGGTCGAGGGCGGTGCCCAGGACGGCGTCGGCAAGACGATGCTCGGCGGCACCGTCGCCGTGCTCAAGGGCAAGGGCGCGAAGGGCAAGCGGGTGAACGGATCGGTCGGCAAGTCCTTCGCCTACGGCGCTCAGCGCGGCCGCCTCTTCGTCCAGGGCTCCGCCGACTCGCGCTTCTGCATCCGCCTCTCCGGCGCCGACGTCGTGCTGGCGGGCGAACCGGAGGAGGACATCGACGACGCCCGCGGCTGCATCGTCGACCGCGCCAACGCCAAGGGCTTCGCCTTCGAGTACATGACCTCGGGCCGGGCGATCGTCCTCGGCGACCTCGGTCCCTGGGCCTGCGCCGGAATGACCGGCGGCCGCGTCTACGTCCGCCACAACGCCTTCGGCATCGACCGCGACGCGATCGAGAGGCGGCTGGGCGAGGGCGCCAAGGTAGAGCTGAAGGAGCTGGACGCCGAGGGCCTGCTGGACGTCGACGACCTGCTTGCTGCCTACGCGAACGAACTGCGGGCGACCGACCAGGACGAGGAGGCCGACCGTGTCATTGGCCTTGCCGGCCGACGCTACGGAGAACTTCCTCATGGTCGTCCCGCATAAGGTCCAGGCAGACCCCAGCATCTCGACTGAGTAGGCGTCGGTGGGGGAGGGACGGCGCCCCCCTCCGACGGAACACGCTGCCGGCACTTGTCGAGCTATCGGCGTTCTTTCAGCTCACAAGTTCCGCTGGAGGGGGGCGCCGTCCCTCAGCGAACGCCAGCTGACGCCTTCCTTTGCTGTTCAGCTTTCGTCGCGAGATGGCTTTCACGCGAGCTGGGGACTGCCACCGAGGCTTTATTGAGAGAGCTTGAGTGGGCCCCCACTACCGCCCAGCTGTCAACAAATCCGCGATCGCGCGGATCTCGCGGAGGAGGCCGTCGAGCATTTCTGCGGTGTTGGTGTGGATCCGCCACTCGGCGTACTGGCGGTCCTGCTCCACCTGGTCCAGACGCTGTTCCAGGGCCTCGGTGCGGGCGCCGATCTTGTCGATGCGCTTGTTGAGGCGCTTCTCGGTCTTGCGGATGCGGCGCTTCAGCAGGGCGTTGCTCTCGGCGCGGATCGCGTCCAGCTCTCGACGGAGGTCGGGGCCGTTGATCGCGTTCTCCTGTTCGGCGAGCATCTCCTCGACGCCTGTGCGGACCCGCTCGATCTCCTCGTGCAGCCGCTCTCGCGCCCGCTCCGCAGCAACCTCGGGCGGTTCGGGCGAGGGATCGCCTGGGGTTGGGTACCGGTCCACCACCCCCATGCTAGGGGCGGCGGTGGCCGGAAACTCGGCGAAGCCGGTTTGGCGGCTGGCTAGCGTTCCAGCGCGAACAGGCGGAAGCGGCCGACGGCGACCTCGTCGCCGTCCCCGACCCGCGCCCAGTCGACGATCTCGCCGTTGAGGAAGACGCCGTTGAGGCTGCGGTCGTCGAGGATCCGCAGCGAGTCGGGCAGCTCCGAGACGATCAGGGCGTGGCGCCGCGACACACTGGGGTCGTCGAGGCGGATGTCGGCGGTGGCGCTGCGGCCGATCCGTGTCCAGCCCTGCTCGATCGGCTGGATCTGGATGTCGCCGCCGTCGTCGCGCCAGGCGAGGTAGCGGCCAGGGCGCGGCAGCATCTCCCTCGCCGCCGCCAGCCAGTCGGAGCCGGGGGCAGCGCTCGGGATCGCCAGCTCCGAGGTCTGGCCGTGATCCTGCCTCTGCTCGAAGATCGAGTCTCGCTGGAACTCGGACGCCCCGCAGCGGGGGCAGGCGGGCATGCGATCGCTCTCGCGCAGCGAGAGCTGCGAACCGCACGAGGCGCAGAAATACGTTCCCGAACCCGGGATTGCGCCTGCGTTGGTGCTGTCAACGCTGATGCCGGGACTGACACTGGTAACGATGGGAGTCTCCTTCCCGGCGCCTCCGGTCAGAGATAGTAGCGCGGTGTTCCCGAAGCTGCATCCGGGATTTCCCGCAGGGGACGGGGTCGGCGGGTGCTTGCACCCATAGAATCGCGCTCTTCCATGGGTCCCGTCAGCGCAGAGGTCGAGATCGACGTTCCACGCCAGAGCGTCTTCGACGCGATCGCCGACCTTGCCCTTCGGCCGGCTTTCACCGATCACTTCCTGACCGGCTTTCGCCTCACGCGGATCGAGTCCACCGGCGTTGGCGCCGGTGCGCGGTTTCGCATCGCCGTGAGGCCGCGGCGCGTCTGGGCGGACACGACGATCGTCGAGGCCGAGGGTCCCCACCGGCTGGTCGAGCACGGCCGCGGCGGCCGCGCCAACCGCATTCCCTCGACCACGCTGTGGGAGCTGCACCGAGGGGCCGGGATCGCTGACCAGGGTCCGCGTCTCCTACTGGACCGAGCCCGCGAGCCACGTCGACCGCGCGCTCGAGCGGCTCTCCGCTGCTTCGGCCTCCTACGAGCGACGCTGGCGCAAGGCCCTGCGCCGCCTGCGCGAGCAGCTCGAGTCCGGTGAGCTGGCCGCCCCGCGCACGGCCGTCGCCGGCGGCAATCCACACGCGACCGGTATTCCCTGAGCCGCGTTCTATAGGCTCTCGCCCGCCGATGTCCCGCAGTCACCGACTCACCCAGCCCCTGCTCGCCGCGCTCGTCCTGGTTGCGCTGGCGCTCCTCGTCTCCGCGTGCGGCTACGAGAGTCACGAGACCGAGGTGGTCGAGGGCGAGCCGGTCAGGCTCGGGGAGCTCAGCTACAACGTGACCTTCTCCCGCTTCCTCAACCCGAACGACAACGAGGACTCGGCGTATCTGGTGGGTCAGCCGCCGGCAGCTGAGGACTCGTCCTACTTCGGGGTCTTCTTCGAAGTCCAGAACGAGAGCGAAGAGCCGCAGACCCTCGCCAAGTCGCTGACCATCCACGACGCCGACCACGAGGTTTTCGACGCGATCCCGAGCGAAAGCCTCTACGCGCTGCCGCTCGGTGGCGAAGTCGAATCCCAGGAACAGATCCCGGTCCTCGACTCGACCCCCGAGCAGGGCCCGATCGAGGGCTCCCTCGTCCTCTTCGAGCTGCCCGAATCGGCCTCGCAGAACCGCCCCCTGATTCTCACCATCCCAGGCCCCGGCGGCCCCGCAGAGGTAACGCTCGACCTGTAGGCGGTGGGGTGGTGGGTGGGGGAGCCTGGCCGTCCTCCAGTCGAATTGAGCACCGCGCGTAGGCGCGGTGCAACCAAGAGCGCGGCCTGAACGGCCGCGCAAACATCGGATTGCATTTCCGCCGCTTCGCGACATTCGTCTGGAGGACGGCCAGGCTCCCCCCAACAGCTTCCGACATCCCGGGCTGCGAGTCCCTGAACGGCACTTACGAGCTTGGTTCGCAAGAAGTCACACGACGGTCCCGAGGCCTAGGACCTTGAGCTTGGGTATTTCGTGAAGGGGCCGGCGGGTGCCCCTCCCCCAAACACTCAAGCGCGGCTCCTGCCGCGCGTTTGGGGGAGGGGCACCCGCCGGCCCCACCCCCTCAAAGCCCAGCCGAGAGAACCTGCGACGCGATCGGCGCCGCGACTTCGCCGCCTGCTGCTTCGGCTTCTATCAACAGCACCCCCACCGCCAGTCTCGGCTTTTCCGCGGGGGCAAAGGCGATGAACCAGGCGTCCTTGCGCTGCTCGGGGTTCTCCGCTTCCTCTTCGCCCGGCTTGGGCCCGAGCTCCGCCGTGCCGGTCTTGCCCGCCACCTGTGCCTCGGCGATCGCGCCCGCGTAGCCGGTGCCCCCGGCCACCACGCCGACCATCAGCTCGGTCAGCTCGCCGGCGATCTTCGCCGACATCACCCGCACCGGCTCGGCCTCGGGCCGCAGCTTCTCGTTGGCGACGACCGAGGTCGGCTCGCGAACGCCGCCGTTGGCGATCGTCTGGGCGACGCTCGCCATCTGCAGCGGCGTTGCCAGCACCTCGCCCTGCCCGATCGCGGTCACGCCGAGGTCCACTTCTTCGCCGATTTCCTCGGGGATCGTCGACATCTCGGGTTCGACCTCCTCGACGATCCGCTCGGCGTAGAGCGTTGGCGGCGAGTTGAAGCCGAAGCGCTCGGCCGCGGCGACCAGGTCGTCGTTGCCGATCTTCGGGCCGAGCGGTGCGAAGTCGGCATTGCACGACTCGGCGAACGCTTCGCGGAAGGTGCCGCCGCAGAACTCGCCGTTGGCGTTTTCGATGAAGCGCCCGCCGACGTTGACCCCGTCGACGATCTCGAATTCGTCGTCGAGGGAGACGACGCCCTTCTGCAGCGCGGCAGCGGTGGTGATCGTCTTGAAGGTGGAGCCGGGGGGCTGCGGCGCCGAGAACGCCTGGCCGGCGAGGGCGCGAACGTCGCCGTTGCGGGTGTCGAGCACGGCGATGCCGCCGAAGCGTCCGGCCAGGGCCGAGACGGTGGCCTCCTGCAGGTCGGGGTCGATCGTCGTCTTCACCGGGGCGCCGGCCCGGGGCGCGGCCTCGGCGATCGTCCTGACCGAGCCGGAGTCGCCCACCGCGAGCAGCGAGCCGCCGGGCTTGCCGGCAAGCCTTGCGTTGAAGGCGCGCTCGAGTCCGCTGACGCCCACGGGGGTCCCGGGGGGGAAGCCCTGGCGGGCGAGCGCCGGCTCCTCCTCTTCTTCCGCCATGCCGACTTCGCCGGTGACGTCGATCGACGAGCTGCCCAGCGGATGGGCTCGGGCTTCGGCCGGTCCCTCGGCCAAGGGCGAGCCGTCCACGGCGAGGATCGACGCCCGCGGCGCCAGCTCGACCTGGCTTTCCAGGCGCTCGCCGGCGCGCAGCCCCGGAAAGACGAGGCTCTCGTCCCAGGCGATCCCACCGTCCTCGAACGGCAGCTCCAGCTCGCCCTCGACCACGCCGAAGGCGACCGTCGACGCCGTGGTGGGCACCGCCACCGTGCTGCCGCCGTCGCTCGGGGACGCATCCTCGGGAGAGCCCGCCTCGAGCGACCGCAGGGTCGCGATCTCGTCTGCTTCCCGGTAGGCGGTCGCGAACTCACTTACGTCTATCTCGCGCCTGGAGGCGGGGTTCAGCTCTCTGTGCATTGCGGCGAACCGCCCGCCCTCCCAGGCCTCGGCAAAGCGCTGCGCCGCCTCCTTCTCCGGCGAGGAGGGCTTGCCCGCGACGGCGCCGAACAGGAATGCGACGAGCGCGATCAGGCTGAGGGGAAGCGTGCGGGTGACGAGACGGCGGCGCCGCTCCACCTCGGGCGAACGAGGGCTCATTTGCGAGAAAGGTAGTGGAGGGGCCGGGCATCGCTCATCATCTGTTGCATGACAGTTCTCGACTGGGCGATCGTCGCCTTCACCGTGGTCGTGGCGCTGTGGGGGTACCGGCAGGGACTGATCGTCGGCACGCTGACGCTGCTCGGGTTCGGCTTGGGGGCGTTCGCCGGCAGCCGGATCGGGCCGCTGCTGCTGAGCCAGGGGTCGGAGTCGCCCTACGCGCCGCTGTGCGCGGCCCTGGGAGCGCTGCTGGTCGGCGCGGTCACGGCCGTGACGCTCGAGAGCCTCGCGCTGGGGCTGCGCACGCGCCTGATCCGCGGCAAGGGGCTGCACCTCGCCGACGGGGCGGGCGGGGCGGCGCTGATCGCCTCGGTCGCACTCGGGTTGGTCTGGGTGTTCGGCGCCGTGGTCCTGCACGCGCCCGGGACCGCACAGTTGCGGGTCGACGTCCAGCGTTCCCTGATCCTGCGCAGCCTCAACGACGTCCTGCCTCCGTCGGGCCCCATCCTGAACGCGCTCAACCGGGTCGACCCGGCGCCCTCGATCGCCGCTCCGCCGAGCAACGTGGCAGCGCCCGACCCCGCGATCGCCGGCGATCCGGACGTGCTCCGTGCCGGCGGCTCGGTCGTCCGCGTGCTGGGCACCGCGTGCGGTCTCGGCATCGAGGGCTCGGGGTGGGTCGCGGCGCCCGGCCTGGTGGCCACCAACGCGCACGTCGTCGCTGGCGAGGACGACACGACCGTGACCACCCTGGACGGCGCCTCGGTCGAGGCGGTGGCGGTCCACTACGACCCAGCCAACGACCTCGCGCTTCTCCATGTCGGCACCGACCTTCCCGTCCTTCCGATGGCGACCCAGCCGGAGGCGGGCACCGGGGGGGCCGTGCTCGGCTACCCGGAGAACGGGCCCCTCGCGATCTCCCCGGCCCGGCTCGGCGAGACCCATGAGACGGTCGGCGAGGACTCCTACGGTCACGGTCCCCTGTCGCGCTCGATCGCATCCCTGCGGGGCAGCGTCCGCAGCGGCAACTCCGGCGGGCCGCTCGTCGACGGCGACGGCCGCGTGCTCGGTACCGTCTTCGCGGCAACCACCTCTGGGATCCCAGGTGGCTTTGCCGTCCCCAACCAGGTCGTCGCGGCGGCGTTGCGAGACGCGGCCGGGGCGGTGGACACGGGTCCCTGCACGAGCTGAGACGGGCGCCTGCCCGTCACTTACGTTCGGTAAGCTCGTTCGACCAGTGGAGGCCGGGGCGGAGACCCAAGATCAGGACGTCAGTCGGGGCGCGAGCGGCGTCTGCCCGCACTTCCACGCGGCCATAGAGCTGATCGGCAAGCGCTGGACCGGCGCCATCCTCTCCAGCCTGACGGATGGGCCGTTGCGCTTCGGCGAGCTGGCGCGGGCGATCCCCGGGCTTTCGGACCGGCTGCTCTCGCAGCGACTGCGCGAGCTCGAGAGCGAGATCCTGGTCGAGCGCACGGTCGAGCCGGGGACTCCGGTCAAGGTGACCTACTCCCTGACCCGCAAGGGTGCCGACCTGCGCCCGGCGATCTACGAGCTGCGGAAGTGGGCCAACCGCTGGCACGAGACCGCCTGACGGCCGGGTAGCCTCGCGACATGGATCTGCCGGGACCTTTTCCTGTTGGGCGCTACGCCCGCAAGCTGGAGGAGGAGATGCGCCGGCGGGCGCGCGTCTCGCTGATCGGCGAGGTGACCGGGCTCAGCCGCAGCAAGGCGCAGGCCTATTTCGAGCTGCGCGACGGCGAGGGGGCCGTCCCATGCACGATCTGGCTCAACGAGCTGGAGAAGCTCGAGCCTCCCCGAGGGGGGCCTCCGCGACGGCACCGAAGTTGTGATCGGTGGCGGCCCGGACTACTACCGGGGCAGTGCCCAGGCCTCGCCTTCCTTCAGCTTCCGCGCGACCCATATTCGCCTCGCAGGCGATGGCGACCTGCTGGCACGGCTGGACGCCCTGCGCAAGCAGCTCCAGGCCGAGGGCCTGTTCGAGCTGCAGAAGCAGCTGGCGCGGCCGTTGCTCCCAAAGACGATCGGCGTCGTCACCGCCGAATCCGGTGCCGCCCGGCGAGACCTGCTGGCCGGGCTGGAGCGGCGCGGCTGGCGGGGCACCGTCGTCTGGGCCTTCGCCCCGGTGCAGGACCGCCGCGCGGCGTCGGCGATCGCCGCGGCGATCCAGGGGCTGGCGGCGCAGCCCGAGGTGGAGGCGATCGTCGTCACCCGCGGCGGTGGCAGCCTCGCCGACCTCTGGGCCTTCTGCGACGAGACTCTCTGCCGCACGGTGGCGATGCTGCGCGTGCCGGTGATCAGCGCGGTCGGCCACGAGCGCGACTCGACCCTGATCGACGACGTCGCCGCGGTCGCCTGCTCGACGCCCACCCACGCCGCCGAGGCGGCGGTCCCGCTCGACTGCGGCGCGGCCCGGGGCGCGCTCGACCGCAGCGCTGCGGCGCTGCGCCGGGCAGCCGACGGCGCGGTACCGGCGCGGACACCGCATCTCGTCGCCCTCGCTCGCGGGCCGGCAAGGGCCCTGCGGCGAGAGCGGCTCGCCCTAAACCAGAAGACGCGCGAGATCCGGGCCGCCTCCGAACGCGGCATCGCCGCGCGGCTCGCATTCCAGCGCCGCCTTGCGGGCCTGGTCCTGGAGAGGGCGCAGCCGGCGTGCCGCGGGGCCGGACATGGAGCGCCGCCGCGAGGCGCTGCGGCGAGCGGAGGTTGCGCTCCGCGCCCACGAACCGGAGCGCACCCTCGAACGCGGCTACGCCCTGGTCGAGGCGGGAGACGGGGCGAGCGGTCACCAGCACCGGCGATGCGACCGCCGCGGGGCGCGTCAGACTGCGCTTCTCCGACGGCAGCGTCGGCGCCAGGATCGAGGAGGAGGGAGATTGACGGACAAGCCCGAGAGCTATGAGGTCGCGGTCGAGAGGCTGGAGCAGATCATCGACCGCCTCGACTCCGGTCAGGCCGGCTTGCGCGAGACCCTCGATCTCTGCAAGGAGGGCCGCGAGCTGGTCACCTACTGCGCCGCTGAGCTGGACGCGGTCGGTGAGAGTCTGAAGGAGCTGAAGCTCGACGAGCTGGCCGCCAAGCTCTCCGAGGCCGTCTGACTCAGCGGGCCAAGGACGCAGGGAGCGAAGCGTGCTCTGCACGTGAGCGAGCGAGGACGCCGGCCCGCGCTGCGTCAGACGGCCTCGGGACCGCTGCACGTCCGACCAAGTGCCGGGCATCCGCGGCAGAGGTCCCAGGCACGGCGGTCCGGGTCGGCTGGCGGAAAGTCGCCAAGTTCGATGCGCTCGATCGCCGCGGCCAGGCGGGTGCGGCCTGCGTCCATCTCGGCGGGTCCGAGCGTCGCCAGGGCCGGTTCGTCCGGGCGCTCGAGGAAGACGTAGGCGACCTCGACCTGGCTCGCGTCGCGCGCCTCGGCGACGGCAAGCGCGTAGATGTCGCGCTGGATCTCGTAGCGGGCCGCGCGCTCGGCCGGGCCCGCGCCTCCGAGCCTGTCGGTCTTGTAGTCGATCACCAGCGGAGGATGTCCCTGGCGCTCGACGAGCAGGTCGATCGAGCCGCGCAGGACGGTGCCGCCGATCGAGAGCAGGAGGGGGACCTCGGCACGGACGCCCGCTGCCGGATCTCGCACGCGCTCTGCGAGGAGGCTCGCGCCCAGCCATTCGCGCAGCGGTGCGAGCAGCGCCCCAGCCGCACCGGCATCGAGGCCGGCGGCGATCGCGTGGCGCCGCGCCAGCTCCGCCGAGGGCTCCTGCCACCCGTTGGCCGCGCTCCACTCGAGCAGCGAGTGCACGGCGGCACCCTGCGCGGCGCGCTCGCTTCGCTCGTCGCTCGCCGGTGCGGTCGCACTTTCCGCCGCTATGCGGCTGGAACTCGACCGCTGCTGGAGCCGAGATCCAGGACGCGCTCCATGTAGAAGCGGTAGGGACACTCCTCGAACGCCGCGATCGCCGAGTAGGAGAGCGGGCGATTGGGCACGGTGGGCGGTCGGCGCTGGACGAGGGGCGGCGGCCCCATCGGCTGCGGCTCCTCGACGGCGTCGCCGGCGTGGATCCGCGTCAGCTCGGCGGCGCGCTCGGGGGACGGGAGGCTTGACGCGGACAGCGATCTCCGACGGCTCGAAGCTCGCCTCGAGTCCGCTGCGCGGCTCGGGTGCCGGGACGGGAATCGCCGAGTCGCCGTCGCGGTCGACGCCGAGGCCGGCGACGATCCGCTCGATCACGGGCGTGCTCGGCTTCGTCTCCCCGCTTTGCTGCGGCTTGACGACGCCGCTGAGGATCAGGCGGCGGCGGGCGCGGGTGGCGGCGACGTGGAAGAGCCGCAGCCCCTCCTCCGCATCGCGTTCCCTTGCCTCCTCGCACGAGCTCGGCGTATGAGTAGAGGTTGACCGAGCCGGCGCCGAGGCGCCGCAGCTGCATGCCGACGCGCGGCTCGGCGCTCG
Organism: uncultured Solirubrobacterales bacterium; assembly: GCA_963801245.1. GTDB lineage: Bacteria > Actinomycetota > Thermoleophilia > Solirubrobacterales > 70-9 > VRUE01. The sequence goes on along the minus strand of CAWDEA010000002.1, from coordinate 217,375 downwards.
TGGCCGAGGGTCAGGATCGGCAGCCCGCGTCGCCGGCCAGCAGGCTGCGCGCGAGGTCGGGAACCGCGACGACCTCGAACTCGAGGCCCTTGGCGTTGTGGACGGTCATGATCCGCACCCCGTCGTGGCCCTCGATCGCCGTCGCCGCCTGCGCCTCGCTGTCGGTCTCGGCCCGGGCGGCGAGGAAGTCGAGCAGGCCGCGCAGGTCGCGGCCCTCGCGCGACTCGAACTCTTCCGCCAGCCGCATCAGCTTGCGCACGTTGGCGAAGCGCGCCTCGCCGGAGGGCCGCATCAGCACGGCGAGGTCGTAGCCAGTCTCGGTCACCGCGGCGTCGATCAGTCCCGCCAGCGAGAGCCGGCGCCCCGCGCTCGCGCAGGCCCTCGCAGCGTCGCTGCGAAGCGCCTCAGCAGCGCAAGCTCGGCGGCGGGAATCTGCTCGAGCCGCTCGGGCTCGGCGAGCTCGGCCTCGCCGCCCACGGCCGCGCTCCACCGCCGGCCAGACGTGTCGCCTCTTGCCCGCCGCGGCCCGCAGCAGCCAGAGCGTGTCGGGGGCGAGCCCGCAGGCGGGAGAGGCGAGGGCGCCGAACAGCGCCTGGTCGTCGAGCGGGTTGGCGATCGTCGCCAGCAGCGCGCAGACGTCGGCGACCTGCTGCTGGGACCAGTAGCCGCGCCCGCCGACCACGTAGGGGCGCAGGCCCGGCCCGCTCCAGCGAGTCCTCGTAGGCGTCGAGGTGGGTGAAGGCGCGCAGCAGCACGACCATCTCGCCGCGGCCGACGCCGGCGTCGGCCAGCTCCCGCAGCCGCTCGGCGACGAAGCGCGCCTCGGCGAGGCAGTTCGGCGGGGTGCGGTCGTCGACCGCCGGGCGCGAGGTCGATGCCGTCCCCGTCCCAGCCCTCGCGGGCGGTCAGCAGCAGCTCGACCGCGGGCCCTCGCCGGCCGGCTCCCGGGCTCGCGGCCGCGCGCCCACCCGCAGCGGGCTGGTAGGCGTCGCCGAAGCAGCACGGCGCCGATCGCGTTGACGGCGCCGATCACCTCCGGCCGCGAGCGGAAGTTGCCGCTCAGCTCCATCAGCTCGCCGTCCGGGCGCGCGGCGATCTGCCGCCGCTGCTCGCGGAAGACGTCGAGGTCGGCGTGGCGGAAGCCGTAGATCGACTGCAGCTCGTCGCCGACGACGATCAGCTCGCTTCCGGGGCCGCGCAGCGCCTCGATCAGCCGCAGCTGGAGCCGGTTGGTGTCCTGGAACTCGTCGACCATCAGGTGGCTGAAGCGGGTGCGGTAGGCCTCGCCGACCTCGGTCCGCTCCAGCAGGCGCCGCGGCGAGGATCTGCAGGTCCTCGAAGTCGACGCCCGCGCGCCGCTCCTTGGCCGCCGCGAAGCGCGCGGCGAAGAGCTCGAGCAGGTCGCCGACGTGCCGGTAGGCCTCGCCGCCCTCGCCGGCCTCGGCGCTGCGGGAGATCGCCGCCTCGATCGCCTCGCTGTAGGCGGTGAGCGCCTTCGCCCTGCTGCTCGCTGCGCAGCGCGGCAGAGCTCGTCGAGGCTCGGCCGCCTCGGCGCCGTCGAGAACGCTCGAGCGCCCGCTCGAGCGGCTCGCGCTTGCCGTCGTCGGGCTTCAGCTCCGCCAGGGCCTCCGTTGCCGCCGTCGGCTGCGCTCGTCGCAGCGCCCGCTCGACGTCCGGCTCCGGCTGCGCTCGGGCAGTGCGCGGCTCGGCGATGCCGCGGCTGCGCAGCTCCGCGTGGACGCCGGTGACGATCGCCCGCAGCCCGTCGACCTCGAAGGCGGCGACAGGTCGGCTCCGCGAGTCCTCGCCCTCGGCGAGGAACTCCTCCAGCGCCGCGTCGAAGGCCTCGCGGGCGGCCCGCTCGGCCTCCGGGCGCGTCGAGCACGCGGAAGCCGGGGTCGATCCCGGCGGCGACCGGGTGGGCGGCGAGCAGCGCGGTTGCAGAAGCCGTGGATCGTCGTGATCCAGGCGCGCGCCGAGCCTCGGCCAGCAGCTCGCGTGCGCGCTCGGACCCCGCCGCCGCGCGCCGGGCCAGCTCGGCGCGGATCCGCTGGCGCAGCTCGGCCGCCGCCTTGTCGGTGAAGGTGAAGGCGAGCATCGCCGTCGGGCGAGGCGCCCTCGTCGCAGACCAGCCGGCAGTAGCGCTCGACCATGACGCCGGTCTTGCCGGTGCCGGCGCCGGCCTCGAGCAGCACGTCGCGGCCGGCGACCGCGATCGCCGCCGCCTGCTCGGGCGTGGGCACGCGCGACCGTGCAACCGTCTCAGCGGGGCGCTCACCGGTCCTCCACCTCGAGGTCCTCGTCGCTCGACCGGCGCCCGGTCGCGACGGCAGATCGGGGCGAAGCTCGCAGTAGGTGGGGCAGACGTCGTGTTCGCGCAGGCCGGCTCGCGGGCCGGGGTCGCGGCGGATGTCGCCGGCTCGCATCCGGGCGACGATCGCGCCGGCCCGCGTCCGCGCCTCCGCCAGCAGCTCCTCGAGCCCGGCCTCGTCGACCAGGTCGCTGTCGTAGAGGCGGTAGGAGGCGAGCGCCCCCGCGGCGCTCTCGAGCACGGCCCCGCGCGGTCGGCGCACCGAGGTGCCGCGCAGCGGGTGGTAGAGGCCGCCGACGGCGCTCGCTCCCCAGTGCTCGGCGACCGCGAGCAGGTAGAGCTGCAGCTGCAGCTTCGCCTTCTCCTCGAGCTTCTCGCGCGGGGTGACCCTTCCCGAGAGCTTGTAGTCGAGGACCAGGGCGCTCCCGTCCGGCGCGCGGTCGACGCGGTCGATCGCGCCGTGCAGGCCCCAGCCGTCGATCTCCAGCGTCGGGCGCTCGCTGTCCTCGTGCTCGCCGAAGGTCGCCTCCAGCAGCCAGGGCTCGAAGCCGCCGGTCTCGCGCTCGGCCTCCTCGGCCAGGAAGCGGGCGAGCAGGCGCTCGACCCGCCGCGCCATCGCCCGCTCGGCGGGGTGCTCGCCCAGCTCGCGCTCGGCGCAGATCTCGGCCAGCAGCTCGCGGCCGCGCGCGATCCAGGCGGCGAGCGAGTCCGGGCCGGGGCAGGGCGTCGCCGCCCGGTCGCTCCAGGTAGAGGCGCTCGAGCGCCGCGTGCATCAGCCCGCCCTGGACGAGCGGGTCGGGGACCGGGTCCAGCGGCTGGGGGTCGAGCTCGTGCCCGGCGAACCAGCGGTAGGAGCAGACGTCGAATTCCTCCAGCGTCGTGCCGCCGTAGGCACGGACCGCGGCGAGCGACTCGATCGCCGCCGGGTTGGCGAGCGGCCCGGGAGCCCGTCGCGGCCGCCTCGGCCAGGCGAGCCGCCTCGATTCGGCCCGCGAGCCGCTCGGCTGATCTCCCCGCCGGCGCCGGCGCTCGCCGCGCGCCGGACCGGTGCCGCGCCCCAGCGCGGCGACCGCCCGCGCCAGCTCGTCCTCGGAGGGCGCGCTCGGCCACGGGGTGCACGACCCGGTCAGGTCCCGCGCACGCGAGATCGACTCCTCGACGGGGTCGGGGCCGTTCCCGGGTGCGGCGGTGGCGCGAGCAGCCGGCGAACGTCGTCGAGCAGCGGCGAGCGCGCCTCCGCGGCGCCGTTCTCGTCGCTGTCGCGGTAGGAGAGGAAGAGGCGCTCGCGCGGCAGCGAGAGCGCAGGCGTAGAAGAGGTAGCGCTCCTCGGCCTCGGTGTCGCGCCGTGGGTCGAGCCCGAGCGCGGCGCGCTGGCGCTCGGAGAGGAAGGGGTCGCCGCCGCGGTCGCGGCGCGGGAACTCGCCGTCCTGGAGCGAGGCGACGAAGACGTGGTCGAAGCGGCCGGCGCGCAGGCGGTAGGGATCGGCGATCCGCACCCGGCCCGCGACCGGTCCGCTCCAGACGCGGAAGCGGAGCGCCCCGATCGCCTCGCCAGCCGATCGGGGGCGGGGGCGAGCTCGCCCAGCTCGCTCAGCTCGGCGAGCGCCTGCGCGATCTCCGCCGCGGCGCGCAGCTCGACCCCCTCGCCGGGCGCCGGGCGGGCCCCGTCGCCGTCGCCGCGCAGCGGGCGCGAGGCCATCGTCGCCGCCAGACGGCCAACCGCCTCCGCAAGCTCTGCCGGCGAACGCGCGGCGGCCTCCCGGATCCGCGCCAGGTCGTGAGGCGTCTCGCCGGTCCTGGCCCTGCCCAGAGCTCGAGCGCCGCCTCTGCGCTCTGCACCCGTCCTCGCCGCAGCGCCCGCTCGAACCAGTCGACGGTCGAGGGCGAGATGCCGGACGGCCCGCGCAGGTAGAGCAGGAGGTCGCTTGCCCGCCCGTCGCCGAACGCGGCCGCGAGCAGGGCAAGCAGCGCACCGCCCGTCGCCGTGCCGCCGACGGCAAGCTCCGCCTCGAGCGCGGTGGCGATCCCGTAGGACTCGAGCACCTCCGCGAGCAGCGGGCCGCGCCGCGCCGGATCGCGCAGGACGATCGCGATCTCGGCCTCCTCGACGCCCCCGGCGAGGAGCTTCGCCACCTCGGCGCCGATCGCCTCGGCCTCGCCGCGCGCCCCGGCCGAGCGCAGCAGCGTGAGGCCGCCGTCGGGCGCCCGCGGCTCGGCGTCGACCCTCCCGAATCCCCGCTCCAGGTGGAAGAGCAGCCGGCTGGGAGTGTGCGCGGCATCGGGCTCGGTCACGGTCTCCTCGGCGACGCCGATCTGGGAGCGCAGCCTCTCCAGCAGGCCGGCGCGGGCGGCCAGCGCGGCGCGGCCCTCCTCGTAGGGAAGCGCCACGGTCACCTCGGCGAGGGGCGCGAGGGCGCCGATCAGCTCGAGCTGGTTGCGGGTGAGGTCGTCGAGGCCGTAGAGGAAGAGGGAGCGTCCGCTCCAGGTCTCGCCGGCGCGGCGCACCGACGCGATCGCCTCGCGAGCGATCTGGTGGGAGTCGGTCCTGCCGAGGCGCTCGCGCACCGCCGCGTAGCCGGCGGCGATGGCGGTCAGGTCACCGAGGTATGCGGAGCTTTCCAGGGTCTCGGCGCCGGCACCGAGGCCCGCCGGGTCGAGCCCCGCCGCCTGGAGCTCGTCGAGCAGCCGCTCGAAGGCGACCGCGAAGCCCGGCCGGAGGGAGGCGCGCCGCAGCGGCCCCAGCTCGGCGCGGCACTCGAAGGTGGCCACCGCGATCGCCCGCAGGCGCTGCGCCGGGGTCAGCTCTGCGCCGGGCGGGCTGCCCGCGCTGGTGAGGATCTCCCGGAAGAGGCCGCCGAACGTGGTGACCGTCCCGCCGAGCGCCGCGCCCGCCGCGCAGACCTCGCGCTCGAACTCGAAGACGTCGTCGACGTTGGGGACGACGAGCACGGGATCGTGCTCGAGCGCGGCGGCGAAGCGGCGCAGGATCAGTCCCCTGCGGCCGGAGTTGAGCGGCCCGTGGATCAGCTTCAGCGCCATGCCCTCACCCTACGTCCGCCCCCGGCGCCCGGTCGCCGCAAACTGCGGTTTCCTAGCGCCGATTTGGCGTCTACCGCCCCCTCTAAATTGCACGCAGATGGCACTCTGCTTCGTAGACCCAGCCGACGCGATCCGCGCGATCGCGGACTCGATCGGGCGTGAGGCCCGCCGGCAGCTGCTCGGCGAGGCCGTGCGGGCCTGGGTCGACGAGATCCCCGACGACGAGCTCGAAACCAACTACGCCAAGGCCCTCTCCGAGCTCGACGAGCACGACCTCTCGATGCTCGCCGCCTGGCACGGCTCCCTGGAGGTCGGCCACCCGGTCCCCAACCGCGACTTCCTCATGGGCGCCTTCGGCTCGCTCGGCGAGAACCGCCGCGAGGCGATGAAGCTGGCCGCCGGCTTCCGCGGCGAGGAGGCCGTCGACGCCGGGGTCACCGAGGAGGACGCCCTGGAGCTGGTCCTCAGCCTCCTCTCCCCGCCGCGCCAGATGGAGCTGGCCCTGGAGGCCGTCGAGCTCTACATCTGGGACCGCGCCGGCTCGGACAACTAGTCAGGCTTCGCTTCTAGGCCCTGGTGAGAACTCGAAGGGGAAGGGAAGCGTTCCGAGTTCACTAGTCGAACCAAAGCTCATGTCAGAAGCAGCCTCCAGACTGCTCGGCGCGTCCCTCCTCTCAGTCTTTCTCTCGGTTCGGCGCTTACCGGTTGCTTGACAGCGGAACTTCCGCGAACCTAGAAGTAGTCGCGACCGGCTGGATCGGCCTCGTTATCGGCCACTGGCTCAGATAGCACGGTGACTCATCCCGTCCCGCTCGCGCCGGAGTCGGTCTTAGTATCAGCGCCTTATGACCAAGTCGCCACCTCAGTACAGCATCGCTTTCAACGAGCATCCGGTTCACGAGAACCTGAAGCAGCTGAAAAAGCAGGTCGCGGATCTCCCTGAGGAAGTTCTGGAGAAGGCGCGAGATCATGACCCACAAGCAGCACTCCCTCGCCTTGAGCCTGCCCTTGATTACGTCGGAGCGTTGTTGGCTAGTGCAGATACGGCCTTGGTCACGCCGCAGATGTTGGAGGGACTAGGCGCTCCGATCCAGCAGATCAGTTCTGCGTTGACCCCGCTCAAGGACAACGATTTCGAGCAGGTGCCGACGATTCAAGCGGGTGTTGATGCACTGCTTAACGCAGCCATGCACATCGCGGGTTCTATCGGGGTTTGGGCGAAGACCGATCAGAAGAAGGCAGCCGCTCAGCTGGGCGAGGCGGCAACGGAGAAGACCCGCCAGCTGCAGCAGCAGACCAGTGACTTGCAGGGGCGGCTAGACACGCTGCGGCAGCAGTCTGAGCAGGCAACGGAGTCGATGAAAACGACTTCCGACGCTCAGATCGCTGAGTTGGAAACGCAACTCAACGCGATCAAGACCGAGGCCGAAGCCGAGCATACCCGTATTAACGAAGCGGTGGACACGTTTGGCAAACAGTCCACGTCCGAGCAGGAAGCCCGCAACACGCAGTTCGAGGAAAACAAGAAAGAACTAGACGCTAAAGCCGAGCAGACCATCGAGGACATAAAAACGGCAGCGGCTGCCTCGCTGGGCAAAGAGGAGGAACACGTCGCCGCAGCGATAGCCGATCTCACTGAGAGCACCAATCAGATCATGGCCTTCCTTGAGGAGAAGAAACAGGAAGCCATTGACACGGTTGACACCGCCGCCACGTCAAGCATCGCTGGTGGATTCAAGAAAGAGGCCGAAGAGCAGAAGGAACAGGCTGATAAATGGCGGATCAATGCGATCAACATGGGCATACTCGCCGCCGCGGTGGCTATCGCAGCAGTAGCACTCGCCGCTGCTGCGGATGGGGGTAATGGCGTTTCGCTGCTCATCGGCAAAATCGCAGTTGTCACGCTTCTGCTAGGCATCGCTGGCTATGCGGCAGGACAGTCCGGCCAGCATCGTCGCCGTGAGCAACGCGCCAGGCGGCTCTACTTGCAGCTGGTGGCTTTCAAGCCCATCTCTGAGCCGTTGCCCGATGAAAAGAAAAACGAAGTTCGCAAGGACTTCATCGACCGAATGTTCGTCGGTGACCCCGCCGAAGACCACAAGGACGGAGACGTGAACATGAGCGACGAGAACCTGTCCCTGGTGGTCAAGGTTGTTGACGCGCTTCGCTCAACTGGCTCAAGCTCTTCCTAGCCAGGTTTCCCGCTAGTCCCCAATGTATGGGCAATCTTGTCCCGTTAGCCCGACAAGCGCGATTTCAAGTCTAGATCTCAGGCAATTCTTACTTGAAATGAAGCTTAGTCAGACGCGAACCCGGCAACCTGACCTCACGTTTCGCCGCCGGCGCCCGTTGAGTTGACGATGGAGCGGCAGGACCTGAACTTCAAATCTGGTGCGGAGGAGTGCGCGGCCTGGCTCTACCCGGCTGCCGCCGCCCCAGCCGAAGCGCCGATCGTCGTCATGGCGCACGGCCTCTCGGGAACCCGGCGGGACCGGCTCGGCCCGTTTGCGGAGCGCTTCGCGGCCGCCGGGTTCGGTGCGCTCGTCTTCGACCACCGCGGCTTTGGCGACAGCGGGGGAGAGGAAGACCTTTTCGATCCGGCACGCCAACTGGAGGACTGGCGGGCGGCGATCGCCTTCGCCCGCTCCCTGCCGGGGATCGACCCGGACCGGGTGGTCACCTTCGGATCCTCGATGGGTGGGGGCAACGCTCTCGCGGCCGCCGCGCAGGACGCGGGCGTCGCTGCCGCCATCAGCCAGGTCCCCTTCCTCGACATCGTGCGCCAGGCGCACCGCTCCTCACCGTCGGTGACCGCCAGGATGCTCGTGGCGGCAGCGCGGGGACGGCACGTTCCGGCCGTCGGCCAGCCCGACGAGCCTGCGTTCATCAACGCGCCCGGCGGGGAGGAGGGCTGGCGCCGCGTCGTCTCGATCGGCGAGAACTCGCGCTGGCGCAACCGCGTCTCCTCGCGCTGGATCCTTGGCCGGCCCTTCCGCCCGGTCCGCTACGCGTCCATGCTGCACTGCCCCTGGCTCGTCTGCGTCGGCGAGGCCGACCGCGTCGCCAAGCCCGGCCCGGCGATCTCCGCCGCTCGCCGCGCACCCAAGGGCGAGCTACGCACCTACCCCGGCGTCGATCACTTCGACGTCTACGACGGCCCCGCGCACGAGGCGCTGGTCGCCGACCAACTCGAGTTCCTGCATCGGCACCTCGACTAAGGGCCTAGCCCTATAGGCCCGCGGCCACCCGCGCCGCCTGCGCCCGCTTGAAGGCAATCAGGCCACTGGCGAGCTGTAAGAGGGCGAGATGGTTCTCGTCCTTCTTGGACCAGCGAACCAGGATCGCCCGGTTGCGATTGAGCCAGGAGTGACACGCCTCGACTACCCAGCGGCGCGCTCGCCAGTCGGGGTTGTGTTGCTTGAGGTCGATCTCCTCGCCGCGAGCGCGGATGTGTGGTGTGAATTCGCGGTCCTCGAGCAGGTCGCGGACCGCTGGGAAGTCGTAGGCCTTGTCGAGGCAGAGGCCCTGGGGGTCGGCCTCGGTCGGCTTGGGGCGCTCGATCGGGATCGAGTCGAACGTCCCCTTCAGCAGGAGGTGGTCATTGCGGTTGGCGCCGTCGTGGTCGAGCCCGATCGGGATTCCGGCAGCATCTGTGAGGAGCGAGCGCTTCGCCCCCCCTTGGCTCTATCCGTGGGATTGGGACCCGTCTTTGGCCCGCCGAGCGGCGCCTTGGTCATCGCCCCGTCTGCCGCCAGCCAGGACCAGTCGATGCCGATCGCATCGTCGTAGTCGAGCAGGCCCTGACGCCAGATCTCATGGAAGACGCCCGCCCGCTCCCACTCCTGAAAGCGCCGGTGGGCGGTAGAGGAGTTGCACACCCCGGTCGCGTCAAGCGCGTTCCACTGCATGCCGGTGCGCAAGACGAGCAGGATCGCGTCCATCACCTGGCGCTTGGGTAGCCCGCGTTTGTGGGTGCCGAGCGGGTGCTCGGGCGGAGGCGGCAGCAGGGGCTCGATCTTCTCCCATAGCCAGTCCGGCATTCGCCAGCCATCGTCGCGGTCGACCAAGCCCATCTCCAGCCTCCTATGTCCGATCAACAGATCGGATGAGGGGTTCGCCGGGGGAGGGCGGGAATCCTCCTATAGGGCTAGGCCCTAAGCGAGCGTCGCGCGGATCTCTGGAATCGCCTGCTCGTTGTCCTGGAAGTGGACCGCGTGCAGGCCCGCCTTGCGGGCGCCTTCGACGTTGACGAGGACGTCGTCGACGAAGAGGCAGGACTCGGCGGGTTTGGCGATCCGCTCCAGGGTCAGCTCGTAGATCCGCGACTCGGGCTTGCGGCAGCCGACGAAGGCCGAGTCGACGACCGTCTCGAAGATCTCGTCGACGGGGAGCATCGAGCGCCACAGCGGCTCCCACTCGCGCACGTTGTTCGTCAGCATCGCCATCCGGTAGCCCTCCTCCTTCAGCTCCCGCATCAGCTCGATCATCTCCGGGTTCGGTTCCAGCGCCTCGAAGTAGATCTCTTTGAAGCGGTGCATCTCGGGCCGGTGGCCGAGCAGCGGCTCGAGGTGGCCGGTGAGCACTTCGAGGAAGGCGACCTCGGTGATCTCGCCCCGCTCCATCTCGAAGAGCGGGTTCTCGCCGTTGGCCTCCGCGGCTGCCTGCATCGCCTTGCCGAGCGTTTCGGCTGAGATCCCGGTCTGGTCCTGGAAGGCCATGAACGACTGGATCAGCGGCGTCGTCAGCACGCCCCCGAAGTCCGAGACGATCGTGTCGATCGCGCGGCCGTCAGTCATCCTGTGAGACCACCTCGTAGTGGCCGAGGCCCTCGCGCCCCTCGAGCGACCAGCGGAAGAAGGCGATCTGCCCGCTCAGCCCCGGATGGCTCACCGCGCTCGAGTTGATCAGCGTGCCGGCGCCGCGCAGCGGCTGGCCCTCCTCTCCATCCAGCCAGAGCTTCGAGCGTCGCCCGCCGCTGCACCCCGTCGGGCCCGTACTCGGTCGAGAGCAGCGTCTCGGAGACCTCGACCGGCGCGCCGTCGGCGCCGCAGAGCACCGCGGCGACCTCCTCCTCGCCGTGCCCGCCCGCCCGCTCGGGCCGGACCGCGCTCAGCGCCAGCAGCCCGCCGTCGGAGAAGACGATCCCGATCGACCGCCGCACGATCTGTCCCTCGCTGCTCATCGGGCCGGAAGCCTAGATGGAATCGACCATCCAGTGACCGGCCCGCCACGGGGTCCGGCTACGATGCGGTCATGGCCGAAGAAACCGCTGTCCTGACCGAAGACGATGTCATCGAGGCGCTCGAGGAGGTGATCGATCCCGAGCTGGGACTCGACTTCGTCTCCCTCGGCCTCGTCTACGACGTCGAGATCGAGGGCGAAGAGGTCTTCGTCACCTTCACCCTGACGACCCCCGCCTGCCCGATCGGCCCCCAGGTCTCCGAGCAGATGAAGGAGTTCGTCGGCGACCTCCCGGGAGTCTCCGCCGTCCACCCCAAGATGATCTTCGATCCGCCTTGGAGCCCCGAGATGATGACCGAGGACGCCAAGTTCGCACTTGGGTTCTAGGCACGGATTGCGGGGTCATAGGGGGTCAGTTTCATCCCCATCCCCACGGGCATCCCCACGGATCGCTTGTAAATCCGCCTGAGCGGGAACACTCAGAGCCATCCGATCCCGCGGCACCCGTCAGCCCAGCTGTCCAGTTAGGGGTCGCAGGCGGTCCCGTCTACCTCGCCCGGTTCCCTTGCAACGCTTTCTCAGCCTAGTCAAGGAAAGGACGAGAATATGCCCGATGAGGAGCTGATCCAGCAGATAGTGACGGTGGCGAGGCAGCTGGCACAGGACAGCCCCAGCGGAGAAGTAGATGGCGAGGCAGTGGCCGAGCAACTGGGCGTCAATACTGAAGGGGCCGACCTCTACTATGCCTTCAAAGTTGCGGAGGAAAGAGGCCGCATTAGAATCGGGAGCTGGCCGGGCAGTATGGGCCTGCCTCACATGGTCAAAGTGTCGTAACCGCCGGGGGACCCCTTAGATTCGTCGTGTGCAGTTCACCCAAATTCAAGACGAGATCATCGGCAAGGCGCACGCAGAGGGACAGGTCAAGCCCGTCGACGTAGCGCGCCTGCTGCTTCACGACCTTGAGGACGTTCACTCCGCGATCCACGACCTCGTCAACCGAGGGCTGCTGGAGAACACCAAAGGTGACGTCCATCGCCTGACCGATCAGGGTCGGGCGGTCCACCGGGCACAAGAAGATGCCCACCGCGCCGCCGTGATTGACCGCACTTCAAGCTGGCAGCGCGGCTAGCGGGCCTGGGTGGACCCAGCAGTCGCCGCTCTAATCGGTGCTAGCGTTGGCTCGCTGAAGCAGATTCGTGACGAGCGTGGTGCGAAGTAATGACCCATTCCCATTGCCTAGGCGTGGGCGGTTGGTGTAGCTACGAGGCGGGCACCTTCTCTTCGCTCACTTCAACGCCTTGCGCCTCGGCGAACTCTGCAACTCGCTTCTGTTCTCGGGTGTAGCGAATCCGAATACGGCCGCCCTCGTCGATTTGCCTGACCTCCGGGGAGCCAAAAGCGTTGACGAGATCTGTTGCAACCAATCGCGTGGATACGAGGAGATCCTGGTCTGATCCGGCGAGAGACTCCAATGGAATCGTGTGCTGAGCGGCAATTGGATCGTTGATCGGATGGTGGTTCCACGGTTGATGTAGTCCGGGGTGGATTGGGTAGGTCAACGTCATGTCGGTCCCGATCAGCTTGGCCGTCACCATCGCATCGCCCCACGCCCCCGTGTTTTCGACAGCGTGTTTGCCAAGCAACCGGAGCGACCGCGCAAGCGCCCATGGAAGTGGTTCCTCCGGAATCCGAATACTTCTGACTGGAACACCTTCATGCTCGTTGAGCGCCCGGCCGACCCGCTCACACGCAAATCCTGCTCCGTCTGCATGCAGCTCTGCGTAGTTAGACTGCGGTCTGGTTTCGCTCGTAAGCGACCCTAGCCTCAGACGACGTACGCCGGCGCGACCGTTGGGATGACTGCCAAAGAACCCGCGCCACCAATGGGTGCCGCCCCGATCAAAAGCCCATTGCTCCATCTGACGTACGCGAGCGAGGCCCATTGACATAGATCCTGGGGTTGACGGAACAAGCGCTACGGCCAGGTGAGCCCAGCCAGCCTGCAGATCCATTTGCGCCAGGCCATCTTTGACAATCGGCTCGATGCGCGCCACCTGATCCTCGGCCATTTGAAACCGATTCCGGTACATGTCGGCAACCTCTGCCTCGGCTAGCCATCGCGTACTAGATCCGTTACGACGCGGATAGCGCAGATCATTGTCCTTGCGCACGGCATGTGGACGCAGCGGGCTCGGTGGTATGACCAACACGTAGTACACGCGCTTGCTGTCCTTCCGGCTTGGAACAACGTGCACGTCGAAGGGGACGTGCGGCGTGATGTTTCCGGCACCGATTTGAAGCAGCCGTCCCTCCTCGCCGTCGGCAAGCTCCACCGGGGTCAGTTCCACGGCGACATCGTGTTCGTCGCGGATACCGATCACGATCACTCCCCCGCGGTGGTTGGCCATTGCGGCGACATCCGCAGCAAGCTCACGCTTCTGGCTGTCGCTACCCCCATAGCGCTCGCTCTTGAAATCGAGATCATCGTCCTCCCGCACTTGCCCCTCGACTAGTGCTTGCAAGTGCGCCTCCGTCACCTGAGACAGCTCGGCCCCGAACAGCTCGCGCAGGCGAATGGTCCAACCGGTGGTCACCCCAGACATTCCGGAAGCTTTGCGTTCGCCCCCGACGGATCGCCTGCCTCGGTGCGTCAGGGGCTGGGCTGGTCTAGATATGCATCCAGCATCGCCCGCGCTTCGACCTCGCCCCCCGGCATCAGGTGTCCGTAGCGGTTGAGGGTGATCGTGATCGTCGCGTGGCCGAGGTAGGTGCTCAGGGTCTTGGGGTTCAGCCCGGCGGCGATGCCGATGCTGGCATAGGTATGGCGGCCCTCGTGGAAGCCGAGCGGTTTGAGGCCCGACTTCTTCCAGCGCGCGTGGATGCGGCGGCGCAGGATGCCTGGGTCGGTAGGCCAGTCTGGGTTGTTAGTGCTCGGAAAGAGCAAGCCCTCGCTCGGGTGGTCAAGCAGAACGAAATGATCGGCGAGAAGTACAGTGAGCTTGTCGATGATCGGCACGCTGCGCGGCTTGCGGGACTTCGTGGGAACGAACTGCTTGCTCCCCTTGTCCCAGCTTCGGTGAACGTGAATCCAGCGCTGGCTCGCTCGAAGTCCCGCCCGAAGAACTGCTCGACGGGATCGGCTGGACCACTGGCGGTACGCACCTGGGGCGCTTCACGGAGCGCTGAGCGCCGATGGTCACGCCGTGGTGCATCCCTGAGTCTCTTTTGATATAAGTAAGGCTGATTAATGGAGACAAGTGATGTAGCAGCGGGCCTAAGGGCTGTAGAGCGTGTTCACACGTCCACAGTTGTTGATCGTGATCGGGGTTTGTCTCTGACTTTTACGGCCATACCCCGAAACGCATTCCCAGGACAACCCCCCGAGACTCTTTCCGACCTGGCCGAGATCCTGCAGTGTGACCAACTCGTTGAACTTCCGCCTCCGGCAGCCTCATTCTTGCCCCATGCTATTGCCTGCATTCTTCAAGATACGGGTTCAGACGTAGCGATTGAGCGTTTTGTTGAGCTGCTTAGCAGGTCGGCCAGGGACGCACTTGCTGATATCGACCCAAATGTCCTTGCATTTGCTGAATTTTGTTCCTTCACGCCGATTGTCCCGACCGAAGAATCCGAAATTAGCTCAAAGGTTATGGCCAGGATTGTCGGCGTCGGTGGTGCAGTGGGTCTGGCAACTGTCGCGGGTGCGCCAATCGTCGTTGCGATTGGCGCCGCCGCTGGGACGGTTGTTGTCCTTAGCGTCGCGGTTGGAGTTGGCAATAGGATCTATGACCTGATAGTCCCATAGCTGCCGCCTACATACTGGCGACGAGATGATGCTGCGCCGCTTCGGAGTGACATCCATCCCCACAGCGAGCAGAAGTGACCGATTTGCAGGGCCGTTGTGCCCGGCCTTCCGCGTGATGATGACCGATGACGCCAAGTTCGCACTTGGGTTCTAGGGCGTCATTCCCGTATTCGCCGTCTAATTGACGGTCAATACGGGGATGGCAGGAAGGCAGCCCGATCCCTCAAGCCGAGTTTCATTGCGAAAGGCGCGGATCCTCGGTGTCGACCTCCTCGGCGGTGCCGTCGTAGTCGTACGAGCGGCGCGGGGGAGGGGCTCCGGGGCCGTCTGGCGGGGGAGCGCCGAACCTGCCAGGCCCCGGTCCGCCCACGACCACGAAGCGCCGCCCGACGTATCCACGCATCAGCCGCCTGACGATCGCTCGGGTCGGCGGGACGAGGAAGATCAGGCCGACGATGTCGGTGAGGAAGCCGGGGGTGAGCAGGAGGGTGCCGCCGACCGCGATCAGCAGGCCGTCTGCCACCTCGCGGCCGGGGAAGCGGCGCTCCGTCAGCGCCAGGTTGAAGCGGCGCCAGGCGCCGCGGCCCTGATGGCGCAACAGCAGCGAGCCCAGCAGGGCGTCGGCCAGCAGCAGCGCGACCGTCGGCCAGACGCCGATCAGCGAGCCGATCTGGATGATCACGTACAGCTCGACGATCGGCACGACGATGAAGAGCGCGACGAGCAGCGCCACGGTCAGGCGGAGGCGACGGCGCTTGCCGCCTCTTCCAGCTCGGCCAGCGACCGGTTGAGGCCAGCGGCGAAGTCCTCGACGTCCTCCATCGAGTCGTAGTCGGCGAGCAGGCCGAAGCCGACGCGGCCGTTGTAGCTCATGATCGCCACCGCCATCGCGTGGTTCTGCGGCAGGAAGGCGACCGGGAAGACCTCCTCCAGCTCGCGGCCGAGCACGTACAGAGGCAGCTGCGGGCCGGGCACGTTGGTGACGATCAGGTTGAAGAGCCGGGTCGAGAAGTTGACCCGCGAGGCCTGCGCTAGCAGGGTCGGCGGTGCGAAGTCGTTGAAGCGGGCGATCACTTCGGCCCCGAGCGCCTGCTTGGAGCGCTTCAGGCCCTCCATCTGCTCGCTCACCACGCGCAGCCGCCGCACGGGATCCTCGACGTAGACGGGGAGCGGCCCGCGCATCGCCGCGATCCGGTTGCCGAGGTCGCCGCGCTCGTCCTGTGTGCGGATCGAGACCGGCACCAGCGCCCGCAGCTCCAGGCCCTCGGTGCGGATGCCGCGCCCGTGCAGCCAGTCGCGCAGCGCCCCGGTCACCACGGCGAGCACGACGTCGTTGACGGTGCCCCCGAGCGCGTCCTTGATCCGCTTGAAGGTCGCCAGCTCCGAGCGCGCCCAGGTGAATCGCCGGTGCGGCCCGATCGGCTGGTTCAGCGGCACGTCCGGCGCCGGGTCGGCGAAGGCGCCGACCACCTCGCCCAGGCCCTCGACCGCCTCGCCCAGGCGCCGCGCCGCCGACTCCGGGTGGCGCACCGCCTCGATCGCCCGCTCGATCAGCTTCACCGGCGCCGCGGCCGCGTCGACCGCGCCGCGAGCCACCAGCTCGGCCGTGGTCGGCTCCGGCTGAGGCACCCAGCCGTCCTCGCTGACGACCGGCTCGGGAACCGGCTCGAGGTCGAAGAGCACGGTGCCGATGTCGACGCCGGAGATGCCGTCGACCATCGCGTGGTGGGTCTTGGTCAGCAGGGCGAAGCGGTCGCGCTCCAGGCCCTGCACCAGCCACAGCTCCCAGAGCGGCTTGGAGCGGTCCAGCTGCTGGGAGAAGACGCGCGCGGCGAGGCGCTTCAGCTGCTGTTCGCCGCCTGGCTCGGGCAGCGCGCTGTGGCGGATGTGGTAGGTCAGGTTGAAGTTGACGTCGTCGGCCCAGAGCGGGCGCCCCGCCTCCAGCGGCGGCACGACGAGGCGCTGGCGGAAGCGCGGCACCTGGTCGAGGCGCCCGCGAACGTGCTCGACCAGGTCGACGTACTTCGGCGGCGGGCCCTCGAAGACGAGGATCGCGCCGACGTGCATGTGGCTTGCCGAGCTCTCGTTGGTCAGGAACGAGGCGTCCACGGCGGTCAGGCGGTCGAGGTGTCGTCCTTGGGTTGCCATCGGTCAAGGCTAGCTACTCTGCATCCATGTCCTCCCCTGCCACGGTTGCCCCCAAACGGGTCCTGCTCGCTGCGCCGCGCGGCTACTGCGCCGGCGTCGACCGGGCCGTGCAGACGGTCGAGCGCGCCCTCGAGCTCTACGGCGCCCCCGTCTACGTCCGCAAGGAGATCGTCCACAACAAGCACGTCGTCGAGGAGCTCTCCAAGCGGGGCGCGATCTTCGTCGAGGAGGAGACCGAGGTGCCCGAGGGCGAGATGGTCGTCTTCTCGGCCCACGGCGTCGCCCCGGCGGTCCACGACAACGCTGCCGCCCGCAGTCTGCGCACGATCGACGCCACCTGCCCACTGGTGACCAAGGTCCACGTCTCGGCCCGTCGCTTCGCCGCCGAGGGCTACACGATCGTGATGATCGGCCACGAGGGCCACGAGGAGGTCGAAGGCACGACCGGCGAGGCGCCCAACGCGATCGTCCTGATCGAAACCGCCGCCGAGGTCGAGGCGCTCGAGGTCCCCGACCCCGAGAGAGTCGCCTTCATCACCCAGACGACCCTCTCGGTCGACGAGACCGCCGAGGTGATTGCCGCGCTGCGGGCCAAGTTCCCGGCGATCGTCAGCTCCAAGTCCGACGACATCTGTTACGCGACGACCAACCGCCAGATCGCCGTCAAGCAGCTCGCCCGCGAGTGCGACCTGGTCCTCGTCATCGGCTCGACCAACTCCTCCAACTCCAACCGCCTGGTCGAGGTCGCGCGCGAGCACGGCGCCGCCTCTCACCTGATCGACAACCACACCCAGGTCGAGGAGGGCTGGCTCGACGGGGTGGAGACGGTCGGCATCACCTCGGGCGCCAGCGCCCCCGAGGAGCTGGTCGAGCGCCTGGTCGAGCTCTTCCGCGAGCGCGGTGCGAGCGAGGTCTCCGAGCTGCGCACCGTCCACGAGGACGTGCGGTTCATGCTCCCCAAGGAGATCCGCGAAGAGCTCGCCGCGCGCGCTTAGAAGGGCGAGGGACCAGCGTCGCTACTCGCCGGAAGGCTCGTCCGGCTTCGGCCTCTTCACGCCCGGCGCGAAGCCCACCACCCAGATGCGCATCCCCGGTTCCGGCATGACCCCGATCCGGTGGGGCTCATGCCACTCGTGCTCGGCCAGGGCGTAGAGGCCCGGGTTCGTCACCTCGACCGGGTCGATCGGGTCGTTGTCGAAGACCAGCCGGATGTCGCCCTCGCCCTCGGCGGTGACGTAGACGCCGCCGGCCGCGTAGGGGATCTCCATCCCCTGGTCCTTGCGCTCGACCACGAACGGCTCCTCGAGGGACCCGGTCGGGATCAGCTCGTTGGTCGGCGGCATCACCTTCACGCCGGGTGCGTCGCTGGCGCGCAGCGGCTCCATCGGCGTGGGCAGGGATCGCAGCGCGTCGAGCTGGCGCAGCTCCTCCTGGATCGCCTCCTCCGTCCCCAGGTACTCGCCCTCGCCGAAGTGAAACCAGCTGAGCGCGCCGCCGGTGGTCCAGAGGAAGAGGCTGGGCCAGCCCTCGCACCCGTAGGAGTGCCAGAGATCGCGGTCGGCGTCGATCGCGACCGGGAACTCGACGCCGAGGTCGCGCATCCCCGCCGCGACGTTCACCGGGTCGGCGCCGAAGGGGAAGCGGGGTGACTGCACGCCGATCGTGGTCAGGCCCGCGTCGCGGTAGCGGCGGTCCCACTCGATCAGGTAGGGCAGCGTCCGCACGCTGTTCAGCTGGGAGTAGTCGAAGAAGTGGACGAGCACCGGTCCCGCCGCGGTCAGCGCCGGCATCGAGCTTCGGCCGTTCGCCGATCCAGATGGTGTTGGGAGGCAGATCCGGCGCCCCGATGTTGTCTCGCTCCGGCCGCATTCCGGCGCACGTTATTGAGTGTGCGGGACGTACGGGTCCCTTCCGCTAGATTCCCCGAGCGCCCGAGGCCCGAGCAAAGGAGCGAGAGATGAACTCGAACATCGCACGCGTGGCGGCCGGAATCGCGGCCGTCGCTGTCGCAGTTCTGCTGCTGGTTGTGTTGAAGGACGACGGGGGAGGGAGCGAGGAGACCGCCTCGACGCCGACGACGTCCACCAGCTCGACCACGGGTACGACCGGGTCGCCCCCGGCCGAGGAAAAGATCCCGACGATCGTCGTCGAAGGCGGCAAGCCGGTCGGCGGTGTCAGGGGCCTCAGCTTCGAAGAGGGAGACCGCATCCACTTCAGGGTGGAATCCGACGTCAGCGACGAGATCCACGTGCATGGCTATGACGTGATGAAGGACGTCGAGGCGGGCGGATCGGTCACGTTCGACTTCCCGGCCACGATCGAAGGCGTGTTCGAGGCCGAGCTGGAGGAGCGCAAGCAGCCGATCGCGGAGCTGACCGTCAACCCATGAACGGGTTCCTGCTGCCGGTCGCGCATGCTCTGGCCTCGCGGCAGGACCTTCCGATTCCCGCCTGGCTGTTCGCCTGGGGCGCCTCGATCGTCCTGATCGTCTCGTTCTTCGCGCTCTCGGTCGCCTGGCGCACACCGAGGTTCGAGCGCGACCGCTGGCGCCCGCTCGGCGCGCGCCTATCGCGCGTCGTGCTCGGCTGTCCCGCGCAGGCCCTGTGCGGAGCGGTGGGCGTCTTCCTGCTCGGGGTCACGGTCTACGCCGGACTGCGCGGGACCGAGGCCCCTGACCGCAACTTCGCCCTCACCTTCGTCTTCGTCACCTGCTGGCTCGGCTTTCCGCTGTTCAGCGTTCTCCTCGGGGACGTCTTCAGGCCCTTCAACCCGTGGCGGGCGATCGGTCGTGGAATCGGCGGGGCGTTCACGGCCTTTGCCGGCCAGCGCCCCGCACACCTCGCCTACCCCGATGCGCTCGGCCGCTGGCCGGCCGCGGCCGGCCTGCTGGCCTTCGTCTGGATGGAGGTCGTCTACGGCACCAGCGGCGGGGTCGCCGTCGGTGTCTCGCCGGAGACCACAGCCACGGCCGCCCTCCTCTACACCGTCTACACGCTGGCGATGATGGCGTTGTTCGGGGTCGAGAAGTGGTGCAGGACGGGGGAGGTCTTCTCCGTCTACTTCGGGATGTTCTCCCAGCTCGGGGTGTTCGCAGCCAAGGACGGACGGCTGGGCCGGCGCATGCCGCTGGCCGCGGCGACGCACTGGGCGACGGTCCCGGGCTCGCTGGCGGTCGTGATCGCCTCGATCGCCACGACCAGCTTCGACGGCGCCCAGGAGGGCGCCTTCAAGGGGGCGATCGAACAAACCTTCGACTGGCTCTCGGGGACCGGGCTCAGCCTGACCGCTTCGCTCCGCATCACCGACACGATCTTCTTGCTGCTCTGCTTCGCCGGCGTCGCCGCCATCTACCTGATCGGCGTGAAGGGGATGGAGTCGGTCCGCGGTGCGCCGCCGTTCGCGAAGCTGCGCTCGGGATTCGCCCACACCCTGATCCCGATCGCCTTCGCCTACCTGGTTGCCCACTACTTCAGCCTCTTCGTCTTCCAGGAGCAGGCCCAGTTCACCTACCTGCTCTCAGATCCCCTCGGGACCGCGACGACCGACCTCTTCGGCACCGCGTCGGGGGGCATCGACTTCAATCTCCTCACCGCCAATGCGATCTGGTACGTCCAGGTGGGCGCGCTGGTGATCGGGCACGTCGTCGGCCTGACCCTCGCCCACGACCGCGCGACCGCCTATTGGGGGGACTTTCGCCAAGCCGCGCGTTCGCAATATTGGATGCTCGCGGTCATGGTGTCCTTCACCTGCTTTGGGCTTTATCTGCTCTCGGCTGGGAATGCCTAAATAGCGAACGCGCTTTTTGCGAAGAGCGGTGGCGAATCCCCGCCCCTACACACGGATTTCTACCGATGAAAGTCCGTTCACATCTGGTTTACTGAAAAAGGAGTCTTTCACTTTGACTCTCCCTCTCCCTTGTTGCATCGGGACCGCTGCTCGCAAGGCCGGCGGTCCTGGTGCCACAAGGGGGCCATACTTTTGGAATGGCCGCCCTGCTCCCCCTCGCGCACGCGACCCACTGGCTCTGGGTCCTCTACATCCCGCCGATCCTCGTAGTCCTCGCCTCCGTCCTCAGAGCCAACCTCAGGGAGAGACGGGAGAAGCGAGACGACTAGAGGATCTCGGCGAGCCTGCGCTCTAGTGCCGCCGAGACCTCGTCCCGTACCGGGCCCTCGGCAAGCCGTTCGACCAGGGACTCGAGGAACCCTTCGACGATCAGCGACTTCGCCTCGGCGGGGCCCAGGCCGCGCGAGGTGAGGTAGAAGAGCTGGTCGCGGTCGATCTGGGCGATCGCCGCCGCGTGAGTGCAGCGCACGTCGTCGGCGAGGATCTCCAGGCCCGGGATCGCGTCGGCGTGGGCCTCGGTCGAGAGCAGTAGGTTGCGGCACTCCTGGAAGGCGTCGGTCTGCTGGGCGCCGGGATCGACCTTGATCATCCCGCGCCAGACCGCGGTCGCTCCGGCGGCGAGGACGCCGCGGAAGGCGAGGTCGGAGTTGGTGTTCGGCGCCGCGTGCTCCTGCGTGGTGTCGTAGTCGAGGTGCTGTCCGGCGCCGCCGGCGTAGCCGCCGGTCACCCGCGCCTCGGAGCCGGGACCGGCCAGCTTGGTCTCCATCCGCACCTTGCCCCGGGCCGAGCCGAAGCCGAGGGCCGTCCACTCGAGCCGGCCGTCGCGCTCGACCTCGGCGCGCTGCGTGGCGAAGATCCACGAGGACTCGGAGATGTCCTGCGTGTTGGCGTAGCGAAGGGTGGCTCCCGGGCCGATGCTCAGCTCGACCACGGCGTTGAGCAGCGCGTCGACGTCGTCGCCCGGCGAGGACCAGTGCTCCCACACCTCCGCCTCGGCGCCCTCCTCGAGGAGGACCAGCGTGCGCCAGTTGACGGCCGCGCCGCCGCGCTGGAGCGGGATCTCGATCCGGATCGGGTCGGCGACCCTGACGCCGCGCGGCACGTGTACGAGGACGCCGTCGCGAGGCGACGCCTCGTTGCGGGCGACGAACGGGTCCTCGGAGTCGACCAGCGACCCGAGGGCCTCTGCGAGGAGCTCGGCATGGGACTCGGCCGCCTCGTCGAGCGAGATGACGGTCGCGCCCTCGGCTCCCTGGACAGAGGCCCCGGCCGCCCCCGGCTCGTAGGCGTCGAGGTCGAGGCCCGAGAGGTCGGTGAATTCCCACCCCTTCGCCTTCTGGTCGGGAAGGGGTGGGAGGGTGGCGAGCTCAGCCAATCGAGCCCTCCATCTGAAGCTCGATCAGCCGGTTGAGCTCGACCGCGTACTCCATCGGCAGCTCCTTGGTGACCGGCTCGATGAACCCGTTGACGATCATCTTCGAGGCCTCCTCCTCGTCGAGCCCGCGGCTCTGCAGGTAGAACAGTTGCTCGTCTCCGATTTTCGAGACGGTCGCCTCGTGTCCCACGTCGGCGTCGTTCTCGTCGATGCGGATCGTCGGGTAGGTGTCCGAGCGGGAGTCCTCGTCGAGCAGCAGCGCGTCGCAGACGACCTTGGAGCGCGCCTCGGTCGCCCCGTTGGCGATCTCGAGCAGGCCGCGGTAGGTGCTGCGGCCGCCGTCTTTGGAGATCGACTTGGAGAAGATCGAGGACGAGGTGCGCGGCGCGGCGTGGATGATCTTGCCGCCGGCGTCCTGGTGCTGGCCGTCGCCGGCGAAGGCGATCGAGAGGATCTCGCCGTGCGCTTCGGGCCCGAGCAGGTAGATCGACGGGTACTTCATCGTCAGTTTCGAGCCGAGGTTGCAGTCGACCCACTCCATCGTCGCCTTCTCGTGGGCGACGGCCCGCTTGGTGACCAGGTTGTAGACGTTCTGCGACCAGTTCTGCACGGTCGTGTAGCGGACGCGCGAGCTCGGCTTGGCGCAGATCTCAACCACCGCGGAGTGCAGCGAGTCGGTCGAGTAGACAGGCGCCGTGCAGCCCTCGATGTAGTGGACGTCGGCGCCCTCCTCGCAGATGATCAGCGTGCGCTCGAACTGGCCCATGTTCTCGGTGTTGATCCGGAAGTAGGCCTGCAGGGGCATCTCCACCTTGACCCCGGCGGGGACGTAGACGAAGGAGCCACCCGACCAGACTGCGCTGTTCAGCGCCGCCAGTTTGTTGTCGTTGGGGGGGATGATCGTCGCCCAGTACTCGCGCACCAGGTCCTCGTGCTCGCGCAGCGCCGTGTCCATGTCGGTGAAGATCACACCCTGGGCCTCGAGCTTCTCGTTGACCTGGTGGTAGACGACCTCGGACTCGTACTGGGCGCCGACCCCGGAGAGGAATTTGCGCTCAGCCTCGGGAATGCCCAACCGGTCGAAGGTGTTCTTGATGTCCTCCGGAACCTCGCTCCAGTCGCGGCTGTTCTTTTCGGAGGCGCGGACGAAGTAGTGGATGTCGTCGAAGTCGATCTGGGCGAGGTTGCCGCCCCAGCTCGGAGTCGGGCGCGAGTAGAAGTGCTCCAGCGCCTTGAGGCGGAAGTCGCGCATCCACTGCGGCTCGTCCTTGTACTCGGAGATCGATTCGACCACCTCGCGGCTGAGGCCCTTCGGAGCCTTGTAGGCGTAGCCCGACTCGGAGTCGTGGAAGCCGAACTTCTCCTTGTAGTCGGCGTTGATGCCGGCGAGCTCTCGTTTCTCCGCTACGACCTCAGGTGTGGCCATGTCTAATCAAACCTCCAGGGTGATCGTGTCGTTCACGACGGCCGCCGTGAACGTCTGCACCGGGGCGAAGGCTGGAAGCGTCTTCGGCTTGCCGGTGCTCAGGTCGAAGAGGGAGCCGTGGCGCGGGCACTCGACCGTGCACGTCGCCGGGTCGAACTCGCCCTCGGCGAGCGGACCGTCGTCGTGGGAGCAGCGATCCTCGATCGCGTAGAGGGTGCCGTCGCAGTTGAACACGCCGATCTTGCGGCCGTCGTGCTCGACCAGGCGCATAGCACCCGGGGGCAGCTCGGCTGCCGGGCAAACGCTGATCGTGCTTGTGGTTGTGCCGTCCGTCACGTTATTCCTAGTGCTCTTGTCGGATTTTAGCGACGTGAGAGGATCGCAGACCACGACCCTCGACGAATGGAGACAGCAAATGAGCGAGAGGACGAGTTACGTGCCGGGAACCCCATGTTGGGTCGATCTCGGCACACCGGACATCGACGCCGCAGCAGCATTCTACGGCGGCCTCTTCGGCTGGAGCGTCCCGGAGGGAGAGAACTCCGAGCAGACCGGCGGCTACCGCCAGGCGATGCTGCGCGGCAAGCCGGTTGCCGGCGCGATGCCGCTGATGCAGGAGGGCCAGCCACCCGCCTGGTCGAGCTACGTCTCGGTCGAGGACGCTGACGCCACCGCAGCCAAGGTTCGCGATGCCGGCGGCACCGTGCTCGCCGAGCCGATGGACGTGATGGAGCTCGGTCGCATGGCGATCTTCGCCGACCCGACGGGAGCGGTCTTCGGCGTCTGGCAGCCGGGAACGTTCATCGGCGCGGAAATCGTCAACGAGCCGAATTCGCTCTCCTGGAACGAGCTCAACACACGCGACACCGCGGCCGCGCGCGACTTCTACGGCGCCGTCTTCGGTTGGGCCTTCGAAGACATGGAGGTCGAGAACGTCGGCACCTACACAAGTCTCCTGGTCGAGGGCAACGCCGTCGGCGGCATGCTCGACATCACCGGCCGCGCGCCCGACGAGGTACCCGCCCACTGGCTCACCTACTTCGCGGTCGAGGACACCGACGCCACCCTGGAGAAGCTGAAGCAGCTGGGCGGCAGCGTCAATTTCGGCCCGGTCGACATCATCGCTGGTCGCTTTGCCGTGGTCAGCGACCCCTTCGGCGCTGCCTTCGCAGTGATCAAGCCCAGCCCGATGGAAGAAGGAAGCGCCACCTGAGGCTTCCGGTGCGCTTTATGTCGATATAGGTGGCATAAAGCGCACCGGAACGGCCGAAGTCAGATCTCTGTCGCCTCCGCGGGGCTGCCGATGGCGCCCTCGTCCTCCCATTCGGCCGGCTGGCCGAGGCTGGCGCTCTTCACGACCTTCAGGCCCAGCATCGCGCACTTCATCCGCGTCGCCGAGATCTCGATCCCGAGCAGGTCGAGGACGAACTCCTTCGGCAGTCGCAGCAGCTCCTCGCGCGATCTTGCCGACCAGCTCGTCGGTGAGCAGCGAGGTCGCCGCGGTCGAGATCGCGCAGCCCTTGCCGTCGAAGGCGATCTCGGCCACCTTGCCCTCCTCGTCGAGCCGGATCGTCACGTGCTGCTCGTCGCCGCAGAACGGGTTGGTGTCCTCGAACTCGAGGTCGGGCTCCTCCAGGCGACCGAAGTTGTGTGGGCGCTTGTAGTGCTCGAGGATCTGGTCGCGGTAGAGCTCGTCCATCAGAGGCCGAAGACCTTACGCGCGTCGTGCAGGCCCTCGACCAGGCGGTCGATCTCCTCGGGCGTCGTGTAGACGCCGAAGCTGGCGCGGGCGGTGGCGGCGCACCCCGAGGCGGTCCATCAGCACCTGGGCGCAGTGGTGGCCGGCGCGGACCGCGACGCCGTGGCGGTCGAGGATCTCGGAGACGTCGTGGGCGTGGACGCCCTCCAGCTCGAAGGAGACCGGGCCGAGGCGCTCGGGGCCTGCGCGGCGGCCCGAAGACCCGCAGGCCCGGCACCTCGGCCAGCCGCTCCAGCGCGTAGGCGGTGATCTCGCGCTCGTGGTCGCGCACCGCCTCCATGCCGAGTCCGTCGAGCCAGCGCAGCGCCGAGGCCATGCCGATCGCCTGCGCGATCGCCGGCGTTCCGGCCTCGAAGCGGGCCGGGCGGGTCGGCGTAGGTCGTGCCCTCGCGCGTCACCTTGCGGATCATCGAGCCGCCGCCGAGGAAGGGCGGCATCGCCCGCAGCAGGTCGAGCCTGCCCCAGAGCGCGCCGATCCCGGTCGGCGCGTAGAGCTTGTGGCCGGTGATCGCGTAGAAGTCGACACCCAGCGCGCCGACGTCGACCGGCAGCTTCGGCGCCGCCTGGGCGCCGTCGGCGAGGACCAGCGCCCCGGCCTCGTGCGCCAACCGCGAGATCTCTGCCAGCGGGTTCTCGGTGCCGAGCACGTTGGAGACGTGGGTGACGGCGACGAGCTTCGGCCCGCGCTCCAGCAGCGCCTCGTAGGCGCCCATCTCGAGCAGGCCGTCCTCGCCGACCGGCGACCCAGTCGATCTCCGCCCCGACCCGCTCCGCCAGCTGCTGCCAGGGGACGATGTTGGAGTGGTGCTCGATCTCGGTGAGGACGATCCGGTCGCCCTCGCCGAGGTTGGCGTCGCCCCAGGCGCGTGCGACCAGGTTGATCGCCTCGGTCGCGTTGCGGACGAAGACGACCTCGCGCCGGTCGGCGGCGCCGAGGTGGTCGGCGACGGTCGCCCGCGCGCCCTCGTAGGCCGCGGTCGCCTCCGCCGAGAGCGTGTGCGAGCCGCGGTGCACGTTGGAGTGATGGGCGCGCTCGTAGCGGTCGACCGCCTGGATCGAGGCCAGCACCCGCTGGGCGCTGGCGCCGCTGTCGAGGTAGGCGACCGGACGCCCGTGGACCTCCCGCTCCAGGGCGGGAAAGGCGGCGCGGACCTTCTCGATCGGGAACGGGGGAGAGGAGCGCTTGGTCGTCGTCTGCTCCATCTGCCCGGTTCTAGGCGGAGGCGCCGGCCTCCACCTCCTCGCGGATCCAGCCGTAGCCCTTCTCCTCCAGCACGCCGACCAGCTCGGGACCGCCTTCCTTGACGATCCGGCCCTCGAACATGACGTGGACGAAGTCCGGCTTGACCATGTGCAGGATGCGCTGGTAGTGGGTGATGATCAGGACGCCCATGTCGGGGCCGGCGAACTGGTTGACGCCCTCGGCGACCGTGCGCAGCGCGTCGATGTCGAGACCCGAGTCGGTCTCGTCGAGCACCGCGATCTCCGGCCGCAGCAGGGCCAGCTGCAGCAGCTCCATCCGCTTCTTCTCGCCGCCCGAGAAGCCCTCGTTGAGGTAGCGGCTGGAGAAGTCCTTGGGGATGTTCGCCAGCGCCATCGCCTCCTGGGCGACCTTGGCGAAGTCTTTGATCTTGATCGGCTCCTCGCCGCGCGCCTCGCGGTGGGCGTTGATCACCATCCGCAGGTACTTGCTGACCGAGACGCCGGGGATCGAGACCGGGTACTGGAAGGCCATGAAGAGGCCGGCGCGCGAGCGCTCGTCGGGGTCGGCCTCGGTCATGTCCTCGCCCTTGAAGACGATCGACCCCTCGGTCACCTCGAGCGCCGGGTGGCCCATGATCGCGTTGGCGAGGGTCGACTTGCCCGAGCCGTTCGGGCCCATCAGGGCGTGGACCTTGCCCTTCTCCACGTCGAGGTCGAGGCCGCGGAGGATCTCCTTGTCCTCGGCGCTCACGTGCAGGTTGCGTATCTCCAGCTCAGCCAATTTCGCTCCGTTTCTGGTTTTGGAAGGTCTGTCCGTCAGGCGGCCGTGCCGACCGGGGCCCGGCGCTCGCCGGGAGCGCCGGGGCTGGCGAACTCGACCAGCTCGGCCAGCGTCGTGCCTGAGAGGGCTTTGGTGACGCCGCCCTGCACGCGCGTCCAGAGCAGCTTGGTCGCGCAGGCGCGGTCGCCGTCGTCCTCGTGCGAGCAGAGCACTTTGCCGTCGGGCGTGTCGTGGAAGCACTCCATCGGGGCGATCTGCCCTTCGAGCGCCTCGACGACCGCGTCCATGGTGATCTCCTCGGCGGGCATCGCCAGGCGGTAGCCGCCGTGCGCGCCCCGGGTCGAGGTGACCAGCCCGGCCTTGCGCAGTTTCGCGACCAGGTGCTCGAGGTAGGAGAGCGGCAGTCGCTCGGCCTCGGCGACGGCGCTGAGCGAGATCGGCATCGAGCCGGGCTGGCGGCCCAGCTCCACCATCAGGCGGACGCCGTACTCGGCTTTGGTCGAGAACAACATCGAGCCTAAATCCTACTGAAGCAGTCGGTTATACCGCCGCGTCCCCGCGGCTCAGGGCTCGATCAGGCCGCGGCGGATCGCGTAGCGCACCAGCTCGACCCGGTCGCGCATGCCGAGCTTGCGCATCGCGTTGGCCCGGTGGTTCTCGACCGTCTTCTCGGAGAGGTGGAGGATCTCGGCGATCTGCTTGGTCGTGTTCGCCTCGGCGACCAGCTTGACGATCTCCTCCTCGCGCGGGGTCAGCTCCTCCTCGCCGCTGGAGCCGCGCTCGAGCACGTCCTTGATCAGGGTCCGCTGCGCCTCGGGCGTGAGGAACGGCTCGCCGCGCTCGACCGCCCGGATCGCCGCCAGCAGGTCGGTGTCGGCCTGGGCCTTCAGCACGTAGCCCGAGGCCCCCGCCTTGAGCGCCTCGAACAGGTAGCGCTCGTCGTCGTGCATGGAGAGGATCAGCACCGACGACCTCCGGCGCCTGGAGCTTGATCTCCCGCGTCGCCTGCAGCCCGGTCAGCTTCGGCATCTTCACGTCGAGGATCGCCAGGTCGGGACGCTCGCGCACGGCCAGGTCGCGCGCCTCGGCCCCGTCGGCGGCCTCCGCCGACCACCTCGATGTCGGGCTGGCGCTCCAGCAACAGCCGGATCCCGGAGCGGACGATGCCGTGGTCGTCTGCGATCAGCACACGCATGGCCATCAGGCTAACCCCCCTTCCGGTGCGCTTTATGTAGGCATGGGTGGCATAAAGCGCACCGGAAGGGGCTCGCTGGCACCGGAAGGGCTAGCCGGGGACGGTGAGGCGCACCGTGGTGCCGTGACCGGGGCGCGACTCGATCGTCAGCTCGCCGCCGATCAGCAGCGCCCGCTCCCGCATCCCGCCGATCCCGAGGCCGCCCTCGGACTCGTCGAAGGCGAAGCCGCGCCCGTCGTCGGCGACCTCGAGCTCGACGCCGCCGTCCTCGCGGCGCCTCAGCAGCACCGCGATCTGTGCGGCGCCGCTATGGCGGGCGGCGTTGGAGAGCGCCTCCTGGGCGACCCGGTAGACGACCAGCTGGGCGTCGTCGGCGAGGTCGGCGAAGTCGCCATCGGCCGCGAACTCGGCCTCGATCTCGCCCCGCGCGAGCTGCTCGACCTGCCCCGCGATCGCCGCCACGAGGCCGAGGTCGTCGAGCGCCGTGGGCCGCAGCTGGCGCGCCAGCGAGAGCAGCTCGCGCATCGCCTGGTTGGCAAGCGCCTTGGTCTCGGTCAGCTCCCCCTCGAGCTCGGGCGGCGCCGCCTCGCGGGCGGCCTCGAGTCGCAGCAACAGCCCGGTCAGCGACTGGTTGACCTCGTCGTGGAGGTCGCGGGCGACCCGGGCTCGCTCCTCCTCCTGGGCCCGCAAGCGCCGCGCTGCCGGCCCGCCGCCGCTCGGCCTCGAGTCGCCGCATCATCCGCAGGAAGGCGAGCTCGATCCGCTCGACCTCCTCGGTCTCGCCGACGCCGTCGATCGAGCGGGGGAGCACCGGGCCGGGCCGGCTCAGGTCGACCTTCTCCATCTCCTCGATCAGCCGCTCCAGCGGCGCGCAGCCGCCGGCGCACGACGAGCAGGCGGACCGCGAGCGCCGCGGCCACGGCCGTCAGCGCGACGATGACCAGGGTCGTCACAGGGCGAGAATAGGGGTTGGCCCCTATGGCCCTATCGCCGCCCCGAGTCCATACTTGATGAGCAAACCGACCCGAGGAGCAATCAAGCGATGACCACCACCAAGCAGTCCACCTGGGGCGCAACCCTGCGCACGACGATCCTGCTGGCATCCCTATCCGGGCTGCTGGTCGTCATCGGCGCCCTGATCGGCGGGCCCAGCACGGCAGCCCTCTTCCTCGGCATCGCCCTGCTGATCAACCTCGGCTCCTACTTCTTCAGCGACAAGCTGGCGCTGAAAATGAGCGGCGCCAAGCCGATCGAGGAGTCCGAAGCGCCGCGGCTCTACCAGATCGTGCGCGAACTGACGACGCGCGCCGGCCTGCCGATGCCGCGCCTCTACATGATTCCCCAGGACCAGCCGAACGCCTTCGCGACCGGGCGCAACCCCAAGCACTCCGCCGTTGCGGTCACGCAGGGAATCACCAAACTCCTCTCCGAGGACGAGCTGCGCGGAGTCCTCGCCCACGAGCTCGCCCACATCCAGCACCGCGACATCCTGATCCAGTCGGTCGCCTCGGCGATCGGCGCAGCGATCACCTACCTCGCCTACATGCTGATGTGGTTCGGCGGCGACGACGAGTCGCCGCTCAGCCTCGTCGCCTCGCTCGCCCTGGTGCTGCTGGCGCCGATCGCGGCAAGCATCATCCAGCTCTCGATCTCGCGCCAGCGCGAGTACGCGGCCGACGCCGGCGGGGCGGAGATCTGCGGCAACCCCGAGTCCCTCGCCAGCGCCCTGCTGCGCCTCGAGCAGGGGGCGGCGGCGATCCCGATGCGGGTCAACCAGGCGTCGGAGCCGCTCTACATCGTCAAGCCCTTCTCCGGCAAGGGCATCGCCGGCCTCTTCTCGACCCACCCCCCGATCGAGGAGCGGGTCAAGAGGCTGCGCCAGATGCGCCCGTCCCTCGGCTGAGCATTCTCTCGTATCAGATCTAGGTACATAATCGTTTTTATTCGGTCCGTCGATAGACTGCCGCCGTGCTCTATTTCGTTGACGAGAGCGGTATCGACCTGAAGAAGGCGCCCTACCTAGTCCTCGCTGGAGTGGGCATCCGCGAGGCGGATGTCTGGCCCCTGACCTGCGCGTTCATCGATCTAAGAAATGATCTGCTCCGGTTCCCTGCGGATCAGCCATACGAGATCAAGGGTTCGAAGCTTCTCAAGAGACGAGTGTTCCAACACGCTGGTCTGCGAGATGCGATGCCTAAGGCTGACCGTGATGCGGCGATCGCGAAGCTGGTGGCGAGGAACGCCCGCGAAGAGAAAGTGGGCGGCGACGAACTTGCTGCTCTTGCACAGGCCAAGCTCGAGTTCGTTGGAAGCGCTCTTGACCTTGCCGATCGGTTCGGGATGACCAGCTTTGCGTCAATTGTCCCCCGGGACGCCCCGCAGCAGCGGGATGTTTCGATCTTGCGAAAGGACTTTTCGTACCTCCTGCAGCGCATCCACTGCCACGTATGTGATCAAGATGATTCTCAGGCGCATGGCGTGCTTATTTTCGACGAGCAAGATCGAGCGCTCTCGCAGCGTCTTCTGGATCAGATCCATCGATATTTCTCGGAGACCGAGAGAGGGCAGGATCGAGCCGAGCGAATGATCCCAATGCCCTTCTTCGTGCGGTCCGATCTAACGGCGGCTATGCAGATTGCGGATTTGATGGCATACATCATCAACTGGGGTCTGCGCAAGGCACGAATGACCGAGCCTTCGCGCGAAGAACTCCGGCCGTTGGCAGACAAGGTCTTCGCTCTGCAATACGGGGGGCGGGAAGTGATGCCGGGAGGAACCCGCAGAGGGCGCAAGATCTGGGGGCTCAAATACATCGAAGATCTCCGGCCCCGCAGTGAGCGAGATGATGACGATGCGGCCATCGACGAACTCGAACTCAGCGGTTCGCCATCATAAAAAAAGGGAGTGCCCCGTCTCCGAGACAAACCCTTCGAGAAGAAGGCTAACACTTCCTGAAACTACCCGGGGGTTCATGTGCAAGCGTGGGCGTCGACTCGCTATACTTTTTGAAGTAAAGTCTGATCGGGATTAAGGTATTTAAGGAAGAGGCATGGCAACCGAGGCGCAGACCAAGCAGCAGATCGAGGAGATCGAGCCTTTCGAGGCGGCGCAGGAGATCGAGGGCGGCGACGTCGTCCTGATCGACACGCGCGAGCCGCACGAGTTCCAGGAGGCTCGCATCGAGGGGGGCAAGCTGGTGCCGCCGGGCCTGCTGGCCGACGAAATCGCCACCGCTGCGCCGGACAAGTCCGCCCGCACGATCCTCTACTGCCGCAGCGGCAACCGCTCCTACAAGGCGGCCGAGCAGATGGAAGCGCTCGGCTACACCGATGTCGCCTCGATGGCCGGCGGCATCCTGCTCTGGCAGGAGCAGGGACTGCCCGTCGTCGCCACCGAGGGCATGAGCGCCGAGCAGCGCGACCGCTACTCGCGCCACACGCTGCTGCCCGAGGTCGGGGTCGAGGGCCAGCTGAGGATGCTGAACGCGAAGGTGCTGCTCCTCGGCGCCGGCGGCCTCGGCGCGCCGACCGCGCTCTACCTCGCCGCGGCCGGGATCGGCACGATCGGCCTCGTCGACGACGACGTGGTCGACGCCTCCAACCTGCAGCGCCAGGTGATCCACAACACCGAGCGGATCGGCGTGCCGAAGACCGAGTCGGCGCGGATCGCGATCGAGGCGCTCAACCCCGACGTGAAGGTGGTCGAGCACCGCATGCGCCTCGACGCCGAGAACATCCTCGGGATCATCGAGGACTACGACGTGATCGTCGACGGGGCCGACAACTTCCCCACCCGCTACCTGCTCAACGACGCCTCGGTGCGGCTGCGCAAGCCGGTCGTCTCCGCCTCGATCCTCAGCTTCGACGGCCAGATCTCGACCTTCGTCCCCTTCGAGGGGCCCTGCTACCGCTGCCTCTACCCGACCCCGCCGCCGGCCGAGCTGGCGCCGAGCTGCTCCGCCAACGGGGTGCTCGGGGTGATGGCCGGGACGATGGGAACCCTGCAGGCGAACGAGGTGCTGAAGCTCGTGATCGGCATCGGCGAGCCGCTCGTCGGCCGCCTCCTTCTCTACGAGGCGCTGGGCACGCGCTTCACCGAGCTCAAGGTCCGCCGCGACCCCGAGTGCCCGATCTGCGGCCCGGATGCGGCCGAGGTCCCCGAGTCCGAGATGGGCCGGTTTCCCGACTACGACGCTTTCTGCGCCGGTTAGCCGGTAGCTTTCCTGCTCGATGGCGACGGTTCGCATCCCCAAGGTCCTGCAGGCGCAGACGGGCGGCCAGCCCGAGGTCGACGCTGCCGGCTCCAACGTCGGCGAGGTGCTGCGTTCCCTGACGGCCGCGCATCCCGACACCGGCCCGCAGCTCTTCGGCGAGGACGGCGAGCTCAACCGCTACGTCAACGTCTACCTCAACGACGAGGACGTGCGGGTGCTGAACGGCCTCGACACCGCCGTGTCCGACGGCGACACGGTCGTCATCCTGCCGGCCATGGCCGGCGGTTGAAAAACCTTTCCTAAATTCCCACGGGTCTGGGCCCCGACGCTATACTTTTTGAAGTGGCGGGAGAAGCTCCTAAATCGACCCTGCGGCGGTCGCTTCGGCGACATCGTCGAGTCGATCGGCAACACGCCGCTCGTGGAGCTGCCGCGACTCTCTCCGAACCCCGACGTTCGCATCTACGCCAAGCTCGAGGGCCGCAACCCGACCGGCTCGGTCAAGGACCGCGTCGCCAAATCGATGATCGAGACCGCCGAGGCCGAGGGCGCGATCGAGCCCGGGCAGACGATCCTCGAGCCGACCTCGGGCAACACCGGCATCTCGCTGGCGATGATCTGCGGTCGCAAGGGCTATGACCTGAAGGTGGTGATGCCGGACAACGTCACCAAAGAGCGCACGCAGCTGCTCGAGATGTACGGGGCGGAGATCGTCTACTCCGAGGGCGCCAAGGGCTCCAACGGAGCGGTCGAGGTGGCCCTGGAGATGGCCGAGGACAGCCGCTACTTCATGCCCTACCAGTACGGCAACGAGGCCAACCCGCTCGCCCACTACAACGGCACCGCGGTCGAGATCCTCGACGAGCTCGACGAGGTGACCGCCTTCGTCGGCGGCCTCGGCACCGGCGGCACCCTGATGGGCAACGGCCGCCGGCTGAAGGAGGCGAACCCCGAGACGCTGATCGTCGCGGCCGAGCCGATGCAGGGCGAGATGGTCCACGGCCTGCGCTCGCTCGACGACGGCTTCATCCCGCCGATCATCGACATCAACCTGCTCGACCGCAAAGTCATGGTCTCCAACCGCGACGCGATCGTCTGGACCCGGAAGCTGCTCGACGAGGAGGGCGTCTTCGCCGGCGTCTCCTCCGGCGCGATCGCCGCGATCGCCGTCCGCATCGCTGGCGAGCCTCGAGGGCGGCAACGTCGTCTTCCTGATCCCCGATGACGGCTGGAAGTACCTCTCCTCCGGCGTCTACACCAAGCCGATCGAGGAGATCGAGAACCTCGATTCCACCGTTTGGTGGTAGCTCTCTTTCGATGGGAGTACCGCAACTCGTCTCGTTCGCTGTGTTTGAGCGGCCGATAGTTTGTCAATCGAGCTAGAGCGGGGAAGATGTTCTTGATCTCGTCGCGGATTACACAAATGCTCTTGCTGTGCGGCTGCCTCTTCGCGAGCGCGGTGAGCACCGCCGCCGCGGCGCCGGCAGACATCGATCGCACCTTCGGACAGGAAGGCGTTACTCGCGTCCAGAGCGAGCAGGGCAATTACGCCTACCCCGAGGACATGGCGATATCACCGAGTGGTGAGATCTATGTGTTGCGTTCCGTCCTCAACTGTTCCGCCACACCGTGTCGGAACGAACAGGAGGTCAGCCGCTTCATGCCCGGTGGACTGCTCGACACCGCATTTGGAGGCACCGGGTTCCGCAGACTGCTCAAATCGACCGGCGGATTTCGTTACGCCCACAGCGGGTCCATTGCCGTGGCCCCCGACGGCCGTATTGTCCTCGGCTCCACCAGCGAAGGCAGGGTCCTCCTTGCCCGGCTGAACCCCGACGGCAGTCCGGATGCCGCCTTTGGCAGCGGCGGTGAGGTCAGGACCGACCTCAGCGTGCCGGTTGACCGTGTTCGAATCGCCGTTCAGGCCGACGGCCGGGTCGTCGTTGGCGCTGAGTCGCGACCGGGTTACGGTGGAGATGCGGTGCTCGTTGCTCGCTACACAACCCAGGGGCGTCCGGATCCCAGCTTCCGCAAGGGCAACGCGCTGATCACCAGCCTTGGCTCCGGTTTCGGCGGCATCGCACTCAGCGGCAGCAAGACCGTAATAGCCGGGCCCCGCTGCTGCGGGGCCGATGGCCGAGCGGTCCACCTCACGCGCATCGACGGGAACGGCGTTTTCGACAGCGGCTTCGGCCGCCAGGGAGAGCGCTTCGTCGATGACGTGACCGAAGGCACCGGGGTCGGCGCCCTGCTCGTTCTTCCCAAAGGCAGAATCGTCGTCGTCGGCTCCGGGCGGACCGGCAAAGGTGACTCCTTCGCCCTGAAGTTGAAGTCAAACGGCGCCTTCGACCCGAAATTCGGCCGGCGTGGTATCGCCTACCTGAAGCACAGGTCGCTCACCGTGAACGACGCCGTGGTCGATCGGGCGGGCCGGCTGTTGATCGCCGGGTCAGGTCCGAAGGAAATCCCGGGCGGGTCGGTCAGTGGGTCTAGGACGCTCTCCGTGATGCGGCGCTTGTCCAACGGCCGTCCCGATCCGACCTTCGCTGGCGGAGCGCTCATCCACCTCGCCTCACTGCCCGCAGGGCACGCGGACGCGGTCGGGTTGCAGCAAGGAGGCAGATTGGTCGTGCTTGCGTCGAGGGCCCAGTGCTTTCGCAGCTGCGAACCGCCGACCACGGTTCTCGTCCGTTTCCTCGGTGGCACCAGCGGCTCGCGCTGCCTTGGCCGCCGCGCCACCATCGTCGGCACGCGCCACGGCGAGAGGCTGGTCGGAACGCCGCATCGCGATGTGATCGCGGCCCTCTCTGGCAACGACCGGGTTTTGGGTAAGGGTGGCGGCGACCTGATCTGCGGCGGGCAAGGTGACGATCGGCTGATCGGCGGCAAGGGCCGTGACGTGCTCCGGGGCAGAGCGGGCCGTAACCGGCTGAGCCAGTAGGAGGTTCAGTGCGCCGGATCACACTGACGGCTCTCGTCGTCGGGAGCTTGGCATTGCTGTTCGTCAGCGCACCGTCGGCCGTGGCTCGGCCGGCGGTGCCTCGCGACTTCTTCGGCGTTGTTCCCCAGGGTCCGCTCGGGGCTCGGGATTTCAAGCGGATGCATGGGGTGGTCGGCACCCTGCGGATCCCAATCTACTGGCCACAGATCGAGTCGCGCGCGGGCGAGCTCGACTTTGCCGACCTCGACCCGATTGTCTCCGAGGCGGCGAGATCCGGCGTGCGCGTGCTGCCCTTCGTCTACGGGACCCCCAGCTGGCTCGTGGCCGATCCCGCTCGCCCTCCGCTTGGCTCTGCGTCGCAAGCCGCCTGGGCCCGGTTCCTCCGGACCCTGGCTCGGCGCTACGGCCCGGGCGGTGAGATCTGGCGCGGCCACTCGGCACCGCTGCCCATTCGCCAGTGGCAGATCTGGAACGAGCCCAACTTCCTCCTCTTCTGGCGCCCGCGGCCGTCACCCATGGGCTACGCGCGCCTCCTGAGCGTGTCTGCCCGAGCAATCCGGGGGGTGGACCGGGGCGCCCGCGTCGTTGCCGCCGGGCTGGCGCCGGTCGAGGGCGGCATGCTGCCCTGGACGTTCTTGCGCAGGCTCTACGCGGCGCCGGGCGTGTCTGGGGACGTTGACGTCGTCGCCGTGCACCCGTACTCCTCGACCTTGGCCGGAATGACCTACCAGGTTCGCAGGGCGAGGCAGGTGCTCGTCGCTGCCGGCGAGCCGCGCACGCCGCTGCTGATCAGCGAGCTCGGCGTCGCCTCGGCGAGCCGGTTGCCGACCGGCTTCGACTGGGGCCTCAAAGGCCAGGCCTCCTTCCTGCGTCGGGCCTACCGGCTGCTGCTCGGCGCCCGCGGTCGCTGGCACATCGCCGGCATTGACTGGTATGCCTGGCGTGACATGTTGGACGCGGATCCTCACTGCGTGTTCTGCGAGTCCGCCGGTCTCTTCGACACCACAGGGCGGCCGAAGCCGGCCTGGCGGGCGCTGCGGCAGATGGTGAGGTAGTTCGGCCGGAGTGTGCAATCCGGTGGTGAGGGTTGCGGTCGCCCGTAGGTCCGCTAGCCTCGCCGCACGATGCGAATCGCTCAGAGCCTGATCGACGAGATGGTCGCGCACGCGCTCGCGGACCTGCCGAACGAGTGCTGCGGGATGGTCGGCGGCAGCGACGGCGAGGCGAGCGTCGTGATCCCGGTGGTCAACTCGGCGGCCAGCCCGCTGCGCTTCGAGATGGACCCGCAGGGCCAGTACAACGCGCTGAAGCGGATCGAAGAGGACGGTGGGGAGCTGCTCGCGATCTACCACTCGCACACCAAGAGCGCCGCCTATCCATCGCAGACCGACGTCAACCAGGCGGTCAGCTGGCCCGACGCGATCTGGGCGATCGTCTCACTCGAGGATCCGGACGCGCCGGACGTCAAGGGCTACTGGCTCAGGGACCTGAAGATCGCCGATGCCGAGCTCGTCGTCGAGTAGCGGTGGGCGCCCGGTCAAGGTCGCCTACGCGCTCAACCAGATGGAGGCGGAGATGATCCAGGGTCTGCTGGCGGAGCACGGGATTCCGAGCATGGTGCAGCGGACAGTCGACAACCCCGAGTTCCTCGCTGCCGGTCCGCGCCAGATCCTCGTCCCCGAGGCGGCAGCCGAGAAAGCTCGCGAGGTGCTCGAGGGAGCCCCGGGGACCGACTAGCCCGGGCCCGGCCGCGCGATCTCGCGCAGGTAGTCGCGCCAGGCCGCCTCGATCTCGCCGGCCCGGGCATCGAAGGCGGCCTCCAGGGTCGGCGTCGCGCCCCCCGGGAGCAGTCGCAGGGCGAGTCGCTCGCATGCTTCCGGCCCGCGTTCGGTCTCCAGCAGGTCGAAGATCGTGCCGCCGAGGATCACCGCGTCGCGGCGGGAGGGTGGGAACGAGGGCCTGGAAGCTCTCGCGCAGGCGGCGGATCACCGCAGCCCGGTAGAGCCCGACCTGGCGGGCGAAGTACTGGGCGCCGCCTTCCACCAGCCAGGCCCAGCCGAGGTAGCGGGCGAAGCGGCGCGGCGTCCAGGAGGGCGGCAGCTCGGGGTTGTTGGCGGCGATCACCAGCTGGGCGTAGAGGCGCTCGGCGGTCCCGCGCAGGGCTTCGCGCGAGTCCTCGCCGGCAGCCCGTCGCTCCATGTGCGGGTCGTTGAGCACGTGGAAGCTCGGTCGCCATCGCCCACCCGGCCAGGTAGCGGCGCCCGGCCGGCGCAGCCGACCAGCGTGCGGCGGGCAGGAACGGGTGGGCGAGCGCCAGCCACGTCGGATGGGTGTGGACGACGACGGTGACGTCGCCTGGAACCAGCTCGAAGCGGTCCTCGAGCCGCAACCGCAGTTCCTCCATCCGGTCCAGCGTGCGCTCCGCGTAGGCGGTGTCGCCGCTGTCGTGGCGCGCGGTGAAGCTCAGGGATGCAGTCTCAACCCACGGCACCGGGCGAGACTACAGCGGCCCTTAGACCAGGGCGGGCTCGGCGGCGCCGCAGACGCTGAGTATCTCCGCGCGGGCGCGGTCGAACTCTTCGTCTGCCATCACCGGGGTGCCCTCGAAGGGCAGGTCGCGGTCGACCTCGACCCAGGAACGGCAGCCGTGGTACTCCTCGCGGACCTTGACGGTGACCGGCCGCGGGATCCGGTGGACCCGCAGCAGCAGCACGTGCAGGGGGTGGCGCCGCTTCCAGTTGAGCCGCTTCTCGGCGTAGTCCGGCGTCCAGACGTAGAAGGGCGAGAGCCCGTCCACGACGCGCGGGTCGGCGACCGTGATGTGGTCGGTGACCTCGGCCCAGGCGCGCAGCCGGACCCGCTCGGGCTGGGCGATGCCGCCGTCCTGGATCAGTGCTTTCGCCGGCGGTTCCTCTTCACCCCAGACGCCCTCCTCGAGAGCGCGACCCAGCTCCGGGTGATGCGACTCCCGCACCAGGTCGTTCTGCTGGTGGTCGAAGGTGGGGTAGAGGAAGAAGCGCTCGTGGTCGAGCTCGAAGTGCTTGTTCTCCTCGCGGATGCCCCCCTTGCGGAGGGTCAGCAGCTGCTCGCCCTCGGCGAGCGCACGGACCGTCACGGCCCATTCCTTGAAAGCGATCGGCATTTGAAGTCTTACCCTTGGAGGTTGGTGAATCTGAGACCGGGAGTGAGGACGCCTCGAACCCTGTCCAGGCAGCAGCGCCGCCCGAATTGGGCATTCTAGAGCAGTCGGCTCAGAACGCAAAATATGTGACGAAAATCACGTCTATCCGTCCGGAGGGCCGTGCCCGCCGCCGCCCGGGGTTTCGATCCGGAGCGTGTCTCCGGGTTCCAGCTCCCCCTCGGCCTTGCCCGGCAGCGCCTCCCCGTTGCGGAGATTTCGGCCCTCGGCGCCGGCACCGCCGCCCTCGCGACCCCGCGGAGGGTGGCGGCGACGCTCGGCGATCAGGCTGAATTGCATCGGTGTCAGGGCCTCGAGCTCGCGGACGATCCCGTCGCCGCCGCGATGACGGCCGTCGCCGCCGCTGCCGCGGCGCAGCGAAAGCTCCCGTACGCGCAGGGGGAATTCGCCCTCCAGCGCCTCGACCGGCGTGTTGAGGGTGTTCGACATCGCCACGTGGATGGCGCTGGGGCCGTCGGCGTCTGGGCAGGCGCCCTGGCCGCCGCCGAGCGTCTCGTAGTAGGTGAAGCCCTCGCCGGCGAGCGTCAGGTTGTTCATCGTCCCCTGGCCCTGGGCCGGCACGGGGCGAGCGCCGCCGAGCGCCGCGTTGACGAGGTCGGCGACGCGACTGGAGGTCTCGACGTTGCCTGCGGCGACAGCGGCCGGTGGTCGTGCGTTCAGCAGGCAGCCCGGCGGCGCGAGGACCTCGATCGGCCGGTAGGCGCCCGCCGACGGCGGGGCGTCGGGGTCGGTGAGGGCGCGCACCGCGAAGAAGGCCGCCGATTTGGTTACCGAGAGCGGGCAGTTGAGGTTGCCCTCGACCTGCGGGTCGGTACCGCTGAAGTCGAGGACGAGCTCCTCGCCGCGGATCCTCGCCTCGACTCGCAGGACGATGTCGCGCGGCGCTCCGTTCGCGTCGTCCTCGAGCACGTCCTCGGCGCTCCAGCTGCCGTCGGGAAGGGCGCCGAGCGCCGCCCGGGTGCGCCGCTCGGCGTAGGCGAGGATCTCCTCCATCCCGGCCCGCAGGCGCTGCTCGCCCTGGCGCTCCATCAGCTCGGCCAGGCGCAGCGCGCCGATCCGGTTGGCGGCGGCCTGCGCCCGCAGGTCGGCGAGGCGCTGGCGGGGGAAGCGCATCCGCATGGCCAGCTCGCGCAGCGTCTCGGGGTCGGCGACGGTGGGCGGGATCACGACGCCCTCTTCGTCGAGCCGGGTGGAGCGTGCCGGCATGCTCCCGGGCGTGGTGCCGCCGACGTCGGCGTGATGGGCGCGACTGGCGACGAAGCCGAGCAGGCCGCCGCCTGAGAAGACGGGGGAGATCAGGGTGATGTCTGGAAGGTGCGTGCCGCCGCGGTAGGGGTCGTTGAGGATCCAGTCCTGGCCGGGGCGCTGCTCCAGGTCGAGAACCGCGGCGACCGCGTCCGGCATCGAGCCGAGATGCACCGGGATGTGCTCTGCCTGCATCGTCAGCTCGCCGCGCGCGTCGAAGATCGCGGTCGAGCAGTCGTGGCGCTCCTTGATGTTGGCGGAGTAGGCGGAGCGGATGAGCGCCGCACCCATCTCTTCGCAGGTGGCGCGCAGGGCGCCGACCATGACCTGGAGGCTTACGGGGTCGAGCATCATCGAATTCGCTCCGCGCAGATCGTCCCGGCCTCGTCTACCTCGGCACGCCAGCCGGGTGGCAGGACGAACGTCGCCTCGGGCAGCTCGAAGACCGCGGGGCCGCCAGCCGGCAGGCCGGCCGGTGGCTCGCCGCGCAGGACCGCGGCCTCGAGCCACTCGCCGTCGAAGCACACTCTCCGCGTGCGTTCCTCTATGCCGCCGGCTGCGGCCACCAGCTCCGGCCGCGGTCCGGGAGCGACCATCGCCAGGCGGATGTGGACGAGCACGACCTCGCCCTCGGGGTCGCGGTGGCCGTAGCGCTCCTCGTGGGCTGCGGCGAAGCGCTCGGCGAGGTCGGCCGGGTCGGGATGTGGGGTCCCCGGCACCGGAAGCTCGAACGCCTGACCGGCGTAGCGCATCTCGTAGACGACCTCGGGCTCGGCGCCCTCCAGTTGGCCGTTGAGGCTCGCGACCAGCGAGTCGACCTCGGCGGCGATCCGCTCGGCCGTCAGGTCTCCTCCGCCCAGCATCACGGTGCGGGTCGTGTCGCGACGTCGGTCCGACGCGCAGAGGCCAAGCGCCGAAAGCACCCCCCCGGCGCGCGGGCAGAGGATCCGTTCGATGCCGAGCTCGGCGGCGATCCCGGCCGCGTGCATCGGACCGGCCCCTCCGAAGGGGAGCAGGGCGAAGCCGCGGGGGTCGACCCCGCGCTCCACCGTGACGACCCGAAGTGCCCGCACCATCTCCTGGTTGGCGACGCGGACGATCCCCTCGGCCGTCTCGAGCTCGCCCATCCCGAGCCTCGGCGGCGAGAGCCCCGATGGCCGCTCGTGCGGCAGCGGCGTCGAGGGCGACGCCGCCCGCCAGCTCGGAGTCCGGTGCGAGACGGCCGAGCACGAGGTTCGCGTCGGTCACCGTCGGCTCGGTCCCGCCGCGCCCGTAGCAGGCGGGTCCCGGATCGGCGCCCGCGGAGCGCGGGCCGACCCGCAGCGCGCCGCCGGCGTCGCGCCACCCGATCGAGCCGCCGCCGGCGCCGACCGTGTGCACGTCGACCATCGGCAGCTGGACGACCCGGCCGCCGATCTCGCGCGAGTCGGTACGCCGCACCTCGCCCGACTCGACGACGCAGACGTCGCAGGAGGTGCCGCCCATGTCGAGCCCCAGGGCGTTGCCGTCGCCGGAGACCCCGGCGAGCAGTCCCGCCCCGACGGCGCCGCCGGCCGGGCCGGAGAGGACGCTCCAGGCACCCGCTCGCGCCGCCTCCCCGGCGCTCGCGAGGCCGCCGGAGGAGCGCATCACCTGTGGCTGTGGCAGGCCGGCCTCCTCGGCCGCCTCGCCCAGCCGGCCAAGGTAGCGGCCGAGCAGGGGGGAGAGGTAGGCGTCGATGACGGTCGTCGAGGTGCGCTCGTACTCGCGGAAGCGGGGCAGCACCTCGTGCGAGGCCGAGACGTGGAGACCGGGGATCTCGCGGCGCAGGTGCTCGGCGATGCGCCGCTCGTGGGTCGGGTCGAGGTAGGAGAAGAGGAAGCAGACCGCGACCGACTCGACGTTGCGGTCGCGCAGCAGGCTTGCCAGCCGCTCCGGCTCGCCCTCGGCGAGTGGCTCGACCACGCCCCCCGGCCCGACCCGCTCCTCCGCCTCGAAGCGCAGGTCGGCCCCGACCAGCGGCGCCGGCTTCGGGGCACAGAGCCGGTAGAGCTGCGGGCGGGCCTGGCGGCCGATCTCGAGCACGTCGGCGAAGCCGCGGGTCGCGACCAGCGCGGTGCGGGCGCCGCGTTCCTCCAGCAGCGCGTTGGTGCCGACGGTCATCCCGTGCGCGAAGGACTCGACGTCCGAGCCCGCCGCCCCGGCCAGCCGCAGCACCTCCTCGACCGCCGCGATCACGGCCAGCGACTGGTCCTCCGGCGTGGTCGGCAGCTTCGCCGTGAGCACCCGCTCCCCGTCGAAGAGGACCGCGTCCGTAAACGTCCCGCCTACGTCGACACCGAGCAGCATGGGTTCACGCTACGTCAGTCCCAGCGCTCGTGGCGGATCTCGCCGGCGGGACCGCGGACGATGTGGACGCCGTCGAAGCCGGGGTCCAGGTGCGGGTAGTCGGCACGCAGGTGTCCGCCGCGGGACTCCCGCCGCTCCAGCGCGCAGGCGGCGATCGCCGCCGCCAGCGGGTAGGGGTTGCCGAGCAGCTCCTCCAGCTGCTCTGGCCGGCGCAGCGGGCCGGCCAGGTTCCAGACCGCCTCCCGGGTCGCCTCGGTTGGCGGCTCGAAGCGCCACTCGCCGGGCGCGGGCGGATCGGGCGCCCGCTTCTCCCTCGGTGCCGCAGCCCCTGCCCTCCCGCCGAAGACGAAGCACTCGCTGAGCGAGTTGGAGGCCAGGCGGTTGGCGCCGTGCAGGCCGGTGCAGGAGCACTCGCCGACCGCGTAGAGCCCCGGCAGCGACGAGCGCCCGTCGAGGTCGACCGCGATCCCGCCCATCGTGTAATGGGCAGCGGGGGCCACGGGGACCGGCTCGGCGCTCGGCTGCAATCCGGCCTCTGCCAGCGAGTCGAAGACGTTGGGGAAGCGAGCCGGGTCGAGCCCGCGCAGGTCGAGCGAGACCGCCTCGGCACCGTCGGCCTCGAGCCGGTCGAGGATCGCTGCGGTGACCGCGTCGCGCGGGGCGAGCTCGTCGGTGAAGCGGCGGCCGGAGGCGTCGAGCAGGGTCGCTCCCTCGCCGCGAACCGCCTCGGTTATCAGCATCCCGTCGAAGCGCGTGCCGGGGAGGAAGAGAGCGGTTGGGTGGAACTGGCAGAACTCGAGGTCGGCGAGGTCGGCTCCGGCGACCGCGGCCATCGTCGGGCCGGCGCCGATCGCGCCCCAGGGGTTGGAGGTGCGCCGCCAGAGCGCCGCTGCGCCGCCGGTGGCCAGCACGGTCGCGGCGGCGGCGAGCGGCCCGTCCTCGGTCAGCACCCCGTGGCAGCGCTCCCCGTCGCTCCACAGCGCGGTCATCGAGGCGCGCTCGAGCACCTCGATCCGGGGCTCGGCGGCGACCATCGCCGCCAGCTTCGAGGTGATCTCGTGGCCGGTCGCGCTGCCGCCGGAGTGGACGATCCGTCGGCGGGTGTGGCCACCCTCCAGCCCGAGCGACAGCTCGCCCTCCTCGTCGCGGTCGAAGACGACCCCGCGGCGAAGCAGCTCGTGCACCGCGCCCGGCGCCTCGTCGACCAGCACCTGCACGGCCGAGGGACGGCAGAGCCCGCGCCCGGCGGCGATCGTGTCGGCCGCGTGCCGGGCGGGGGAGTCGCCGGGCTCCAGCGCCGCCGCGAGCCCGCCCTGCGCCCAGAAGCTGGCGCTCTGCGAGAGCGGGGTGCGTGAGACGACGCAGACCGCCGCGCCGCGCTCGGCCGCGACCAGCGCCGTCCACAGGCCCGCCGCGCCGCCGCCGA
The DNA here is from genome assembly GCA_963801245.1 of uncultured Solirubrobacterales bacterium. Classification (GTDB taxonomy): domain Bacteria; phylum Actinomycetota; class Thermoleophilia; order Solirubrobacterales; family 70-9; genus VRUE01. The sequence goes on along the minus strand of CAWDEA010000002.1, from coordinate 173,954 downwards.
CGACGGCGACGTCGTACTCGGCGCTCGGCGCTATCGCCGTCCTGCCTCTCGCCGTATCGCGTCGACCTGGCTGCGGAGCCAGGCGGCTGCGGACTCGCGTGCCCGCGCCCGCTCGTCGCCGATCGCGCCCTCGGCCTCGGCGGCGCGCTTCTCCGCCTCGGCGATTCGCTTCTCGGCCGCCTCGGCCTGCGCCTCGATCTCGGAGAGCCGCTCTTCGGCCTCGGCGATCGCCCGGTCCTTCGCCTCGCGCTCGTGGCGCAGCTCCTCGGCGTGCGCGGCGCGCAGCTCCTCCAGGGCCTGGGAGGCGCGGGCGCGTTCCTTCTCCAGGTCGATCTCCAGCGCCTCGATCTCGGCCGCGACCCGCCTCTCCGCGGTACTCGCTGCAGCGGCCGCCTCCTCCAGCCGCTTCTTGGCCATCTCGACCTGCGTGCTGAGATCCTCGTCGCCGGCCTGCCTGCTGACGTCACCCATTGCCGCTCAATCTATTACGCGGCGTCGAGAACCGCGCGGTAGGCGACGACGGTTCGCTCGGCCATGCGGGTGGCCGAAAGGGCGCCGGCACGCGCGGCACCCGCGACACGTGGGTCGGGCGACTCCAGCAGGGGTCGTGCCGCCGCCGTCCATATATCCAGCTCGAACGGCGTGCACAGCGCTCCGTCCAGGCCCGCGAGGACATGGGGGGCGATGCCGACCGGTGTCGACAGCACCGGCACGTCGCAGGCGAGCGCCTCGACGCAGGCGAGGCCGAAGCCCTCGTAGTCGGAGGTGACGAGGACGGCGTTGGCGGCGTTGACCCAGAGCGGCATCTCGTCGGGATCGATCGAGCCGCCGGTAAGCAGCTCGGCCCCGCAAGCGCCCGCCAATTCAGCCGCCCGGTCGTGCCGCTTCTCGGGCCGGGCCGGGTTGGCGGGAAAGAGCAGGTAGCGGCCGTCGGGGTCGAGCCCGAGTCGCTTCCGCGCCTCGGCGCGGGGCATGGGCCGGAAGCGCCCCAGGTCCGGCCCGCAGGGAAGGACCGCGGAGCCGGGGACGGGGGGGAGACCCGGCCGGCCGTCCTCGGCAGAGAAGAGCGCCCGCGAGACCGCGGCGACCAGATCCGCCCGCCAGGCCAGTCGGCGCGACATCGGCCCGACGACGGAGTGGCGCACGTCGGTCCCGTGGAAGCTGACGACGAGCGGGCGCGCCCCTGCCAGCAGCGCGCACCATCCCACCAGCCCGTAGTGGGCGTGGACCAGGTTGAAGCGCCCGCGCTTCAGCGTCCGGCGCAGCCGCCGGGTGGCAGGGCCGTAGTGCTGGCGGCCGCGCGGGAAGGAGAAGACCTCGACCTCCTCGCCGAGCTTCCGCATCTCCTCCACCTGATCCTGTACCCAGCGTCCCCGTTGCGGGGCGGAGGCGTCGGGCACGAAGTTGGTGACGACCAGGACGCGCACCCGTTGAGCCTATCCGCGGCAGCGGGCGGGCTCGCCGGGGTCCGCTACCCCTTCTCGATCGTCACGCTTTCGATCAGGACCGGCACCTTTGGCTTTTCGTCGGGGGTGCCGAGCTCGTCGATCCGGGCGACGACCTTGAAGCCCTTTCCTATCCTGCCGAGCAGGGCGTATTCGGGCGGGTAGCCGGTGTCGAGGCTGGTGACGACGAAGAACTGGCTGCCGGACTGGCCCGACGGCTCTTCGAGTCCTTTCGCCATCGCCACGATTCCCTTGGTGTAGGCGGTGTCGGCGGGGGGCTCCTCGGTGACGGTGTAGCCGGGGCCGCCGTCGCCGCTGAGACTCGGATCGCCTCCCTGGACGACGAAGCCGGAGACGACCCGGTTGAAGTCGAGCCCGTCGTAGAACCCTTCGCGGGCGAGGTAGGCAAACGAGTTCGTGGTCTTCGGAGCCTGCTTCGTGTCGAGCACGATCTCGAAGGCGCCGCAGCTGGTCTTGACCACCGCGGTCAATTCTTCGCCGGGCTTCACCGTCTGCTTCGGTGCCGCCAGCGTGACGTCCTTGGGCTCGGGCTCGTCGACCGCTGTGCAGCCGGGGGCGCCGGCAACGGTTGTCGAGCCGTTGTCTCCCCCGCAGCCGATCGAGGCCGTTACGAGCGCAGCCATCGCGACGATCGCGAGGGCGTGGAAACCGGCCCGCTTGCGCTTCTCTCCCGCCTGCATAGGCGGGAGAGGCTAGACGATTCCCCTCCGCCGGGCACTCGGCGGGTTGAACCTGCGAATCGGGCCCTCGACCAGCCACGGGGTTGACATTGATGACCCGGTGTGTCCTAATTCACTGACCTGGAATTTGAGACACATGCATTTCTAGGTATTGGGATATTGGGAGACGGGCAGCGATTCAAAGGCTGCGCGACAAGCGCCGATGGGATTCGGTCGGCAGGGGATTCAAGGAGGGGGAGATGCACCGAGTGAAGCAGCGGCGGGGACATTTGGCGATCCTTGCTTTGGTTGCAGCGACGTTCGCGCTCGCCTTCGCCCTTCCGGCTCTGGCCGCCTCCGAATACCAGCTGTCGATCACGACGAACGGCACCGGCACGGGCACGGTCAAGTGCTCGGTCGAAGAAGGCCCGGTCGGAGCCTGCGCCGCCGAATATCCCGAAGGCACCGAGCTGACGCTGATTCCAGAAGCCGGCCCCAGCTCGGAATTCATCGAATTCTCCGGCGACTGCGGTCCGCTCGCCTGCGAACTCCTGATGGACGAAGCCCACACTGCGATCGCAACCTTCGATCTTGAACCGGGAGCGGTCGAATACCCGCTCACGATCACCAAAGCGGGAACCGGAACCGGCACCGTGCAGTGCGAAGTCGAAAGTGGCCCGATCGGCTCCTGCGCTGCCGAATACCCCGAAGGCACCGAACTGAGCGTGCTGGCCGAGGCCGATCTGGGCTCCAAATTCGCCGGCTTCTCCGGGGCCTGCACGGGCTCGAGCTGCGACCTGACGATGAGCGCCGCCAAGTCCGTCACGGCGACGTTCAACCTCGAGGCGGCTTCCGAATTCGCCCTCACGGTGACCAAAGCCGGCACCGGAACGGGCACCGTCCTCTGCGAAGCGGAGGAAGGCCCCGAAGCCTGCAAACCCAAATACCCCGAAGACACCGAGGTGACGCTGCTCCCCACGGCCGATTCAGGCTCCAGCTTCGCCGGCTTCTCCGGTGCGTGCACCGGGCCCACCTGCACCTTGACGATGGACGCGGCGAAGTCGGTCACGGCGACGTTCAATCTGAATGCGCCAACCGAATTCACCCTGACCGTCAACAAAACCGGCACCGGCACCGGCACCGTCCAGTGCAAAGTCGGGGCCGGCTCCCCAGGGGCCTGCGCGGCCAAATACCCCTCGGGCACCTCTCTGACCTTGATCGCCACCGCCAACGGCGACTCTGAATTCGCCGGCTACAGCGCCGGCACCGGCTCGATCGGCTGCACCGGCACCGGCGACTGCTCCTTCACGCTCACCGCCAACAGCTCGGTCACCGCCACGTTCAACCTCAAACCGGTCACCGAATTCACCCTGACCGTCAACAAAACCGGCACCGGCACCGGCACCGTCCAGTGCAAAGTCGGGGCCGGCTCCCCAGGGGCCTGCGCGGCCAAATACCCCTCGGGCACCTCTCTGACCTTGATCGCCACCGCCAACGGCGACTCTGAATTCGCCGGCTACAGCGCCGGCACCGGCTCGATCGGCTGCACCGGCACCGGCGACTGCTCCTTCACGCTCACCGCCAACAGCTCGGTCACCGCCACGTTCAACCTCAAACCGGTCACCGAATTCACCCTGACCGTCAACAAAACCGGCACCGGCACGGGCACCGTCCAGTGCAAAGTCGGGGCCGGCTCCCCAGGGGCCTGCGCGGCCAAATACCCCTCGGGCACCTCTCTGACCTTGATCGCCACCGCCAACGGCGACTCTGAATTCGCCGGCTACAGCGCCGGCACCGGCTCGATCGGCTGCACCGGCACCGGCGACTGCTCCTTCACGCTCACCGCCAACAGCTCGGTCACCGCCACGTTCAACCTCAAACCGGTCACCGAATTCACCCTGACCGTCAACAAAACCGGCACCGGCACCGGCACCGTCCAGTGCAAAGTCGGGGCCGGCTCCCCAGGGGCCTGCGCGGCCAAATACCCCTCGGGCACCTCTCTGACCTTGATCGCCACCGCCAACGGCGACTCTGAATTCGCCGGCTACAGCGCCGGCACCGGCTCGATCGGCTGCACCGGCACCGGCGACTGCTCCTTCACGCTCACCGCCAACAGCTCGGTCACCGCCACGTTCAACCTCAAACCGGTCACCGAATTCACCCTGACCGTCAACAAAACCGGCACCGGCACGGGCACCGTCCAGTGCAAAGTCGGGGCCGGCTCCCCAGGGGCCTGCGCGGCCAAATACCCCTCGGGCACCTCTCTGACCTTGATCGCCACCGCCAACGGCGACTCTGAATTCGCCGGCTACAGCGCCGGCACCGGCTCGATCGGCTGCACCGGCACCGGCGACTGCTCCTTCACGCTCACCGCCAACAGCTCGGTCACCGCCACGTTCAACCTCAAACCGGTCACCGAATTCACCCTGACCGTCAACAAAACCGGCACCGGCACCGGCACCGTCCAGTGCAAAGTCGGGGCCGGCTCCCCAGGGGCCTGCGCGGCCAAATACCCCTCGGGCACCTCTCTGACCTTGATCGCCACCGCCAACGGCGACTCCACCTTCGCCGGCTGGTCGGGTGGGGGCTGCTCCGGGACCGGCAACTGCGCCCTGACGATGAGCGCCGCCAAATCGGTCACCGCCACCTTCAATACCGAATTCACCCTGACCGTCAACAAAGCCGGCACCGGCACGGGCACCGTCCAGTGCAAAGTGGGGGCCGGTTCCGCCGGGGCCTGTGCGGCCACATACCCCTCGGGCACCGCACTGACGTTGATCGCCACGCCCAACGGCGACTCTGAATTCGCCGGCTGGTCGGGCAGCGGCTGCTCTGGGACCGGCAACTGCGCCCTGACGATGAGCGCCGCCAAATCGGTCACCGCCACCTTCAAACTCAAACCGGTGGCCGTCGAGTACGCCCTCGCGATCGAAAAGATCGGCACCGGCTCCGGCACGGTGACGAGCTCTCCGGCCGGCATCGACTGCGGGTCGGTCTGCGAAGAGGACTTCGCCGACGAAACCAACGTCACGCTCACCGCGACGGCCGATGCGGGCTCCGCATTCGACCACTGGACCGGCAGCGGCTGCAACAAAGGGACCTGCGTGGTGGAAATGAGCAGGGCACGGACGATCAAGGCTGTCTTCGATGCGGTCGGTCAGCGCACGCTCACGGTGACCAAGGCGGGCACGGGCACCGGCACCGTGACGAGCGCGCCCAAAGGCATCGACTGCGGCTCGACCTGCACCGCGGACTTCGACGTCGGCAAGAAGATCACCCTCATCGCTGCGGAAGGCGAAGGCTCGACCTTCACGGGCTTCTCCGGCGCCTGCACCGGCATCGCGCCCTGCCACGTGACGATGAGCGAAGCCCGCAGCGTCACCGCGACCTTCGACGACAGCTCGTCGCCCGGGCAGAGCGTCGGACTTGTCGTGGTCGCGGGAACCGCCAAAGTCAAGAACGGCAAAGCCCTGCTGAGAGTGTTCTGCAATGGGCCGTCGGTCTGCAAAGGGGAACTGAAACTGGGGTTGAGGGTCTCCGCCGGCGAGGGTCAGGGCAAACGGACCGTGGTGATCGGCAAAGCCTCGTTCGACCTTCAGCCCGGTGCCTCGACCGTGCTGCGCATCAAACTCACTCGCAGAGCGCTGAGCCAGCTGGCGGGCCGCAAAGCCATCGCGGCGAGGGTCGGCGGCACGGGGATCCATCCGCACGCCGTGCGGCTGAAGAACGCCTGACGCTGCCGGGAGAGCCGTAGGACAGGTCGCCGGCTCACCCGGCCGGCTAACCCATGCGTTCCAAATTAGGCGTCCGGGTTGTCCAGTCCGGTACAGATGCGTCCATAGAGCCCCGAGGGGGTGTACAATCGCGTTTACCTAAACACCGCTGTCTGCCCTAGGAGAAGCCCCATGCCCTCCGCCTCGTCACCCGATAGCAGCGCCTCTTTCGCCCAAACCAAGGACATTGGGGGCCTGCTGGAGCAGGAGAAACTGCCAGCCGGGCGCGACGCGCTGCTCGAGCCGCCCGCCGCCCACTCCCAGCGCGAACGCTTGCTGGTCGCGATGGCGAAGAGCGCCGCGGACAAAGGCTACGGCGCAACGACGATCGCCGACATCTGCACCGCCGCCGGCGTCTCTCGCGCGACCTTCTACGAGCTCTTCAAGGACAAGGAGGACTGCTTCCATGCCGCGATGGAGCTGTCCCTCGCCGACGCGATGGGCGTCATCGTCGCGGCCTACTCGCCGGACAAGCCCTGGGCGAGGATGGTTCGCGACGCGACCGCCGGCTTCCTCGAGCTGCTGGCCAGCCGGCCCACCTTCGCCCGCATGGCCCTGATCGAGGCCCCGGCCTCGGGAGGGCGCTCATTCCAGCTTTACGCCTCCGGCAAGCGGGTCCTGCAGTCCCTGCTCGAAAGGGGCCGGGACGATCCGGTGGAGGAAGAGGCGATCCCCTCGAGCGTCTCCCGCGCCGCGCTCTCCGCGGCCGAGTCGCTGATCGTCGGCCAGATCCTCTCCGGCAACACCGCGAGGCTGCCGGAGCTGCTGCCCGACATCGTCTACATCACGACCGTCCCCTACCTCGGTCAGGAGGAGGCCTTGCGCCAGGCCCGCGAGGCCGAGAAGCACCAGGTCGTGGCGGATCGCTGAGTTGGGGCGGCAGGCGGGGCGCCCGAAACGCGAGCACTGGCGGCCGCCGCGGGGGCGTCACCGGCTGCCGGCGGAGGTGGTTGCCCGCTCCCAGCGGGAACGCCTGCTCGACGCGGCGCTCCATGTGGTGGCGGCGAAGGGCTACGGGCCCACGACGGTCGCCGACCTGACCGGAGAGGCGGGCATCTCGCGCACCACCTTCTACGAGATGTTCGAGGACAAGGAATCCTGCTTCCTCGCCGCCTATGACAGCGCCGTCGACGTGCTCGTGCGCCGGATTTCCTCGGCTTTCGAAGCCGAGGACGGTTGGCCCGCTCGCGTGCGCGCCGGGCTGGAGGCGCTGCTGGAATCGCTGGCGGCAGACCCTCCGCTGGCTCGCCTGGCGCTGGTCGACGTCGGTTCGGCAGGGCCGGCCGCACAGCGCCGCTACCGGGCGGGACTACAACGGATGACACCATTCTTCGACGAGGGCCGCGACTTCGCTCCCGACGGCCGCAGGCTGCCCGCAAACGTGTCCCGCATGGCGATCGGCGCCGTCATCGGCCTGGTCACCGACGAGATCGAGGCCGGACGGGCCGATCGGTTGGCCGATCTTCTCCCGGAGGTTCTCTTCGCAGCCCTGGTTCCCTATCTCGGGCCCGTCGCCGCGGCCGAGGAGACCGGGAGGGAATAAACCAAGCCGTACATCAAGCGCTATCATGGCTAGACAAAAGAGTTTCCAGCTCTCGTCTTTCCCATGGCAGATCAGCTCGAAAGCCGCCGCGACCGCATCCTCACCGCGATGATCCGCGTCGTCGGCCGCAAGGGCTACGACGCGACTGTGGTCGCGGACGTGATCGAGGAGGCGGGCACCTCCCGGACGACCTTCTACAAGCACTTCGAGGACAAGCACGACTGCTTTCTCGCGGCCTATGACCGGATGGTCGAGCGGGTCTTCGCCACGGTCGTCGCCGAATGCGAAGGCGAGCAGCCGTGGCTTCCCCGGGTTCGCAAGGGGCTCGCCACGCTGGTGGAGATCTTCTCGCGGGAGCCCGAGCTGGCGAGGACCGCGCTGGTCGAGGTGGCCGCGGCCGGCGCCGAGGCACGCCAGCGGCACTGGGACGCCGTCTCCCGCCTCACCGCGTATCTCGATACCGGGCGCAGGCTCGACGGTGGCGAGGAGCTGCCGGAGCACATCTCGACGATGGCGGTCGGTGCTGTTTCCGGCCTGATCTTCGACGAGCTGGTGGCCGGCCGGACCGAGCAGCTCCCCGAGCTCATGCCCGACCTTCTCTTCGCGATGCTCGTCCCCTACATAGGGCCTACGGCCGCGGCTGAGGAAATGCGCCGCGCCGCCTAGGGCCAGCGGGCTGCCTGTGCAGACATCAATGTTTATAGTTCGCGGAGCAGATCCCCCGCTCCGCGAGATGGCCCAGGCAGGCAGGCAGGCTAGGTGCCCGAGAGTTCCTCACACGACGACTTCCCACGGGCCTTCGAGGCTGCCTTCGGGCGCCTTCAGGTCGTGGTCGAAGAGGCTTACCTGTCCCAGGTCGAGTGGCCCGACCAGGTGGCCGCCGCGATCCGCGCCGGGTTCGAGTTCGCGACTGCCGACCCGGATGCCGCCGATCTGCTGACGAACCGGGCCCTTGCCCACGGCAAAGACGGGATAGCCCGCTACCAGCGGTTTCTCGCCTTCGCCGCCGGCCTGCTCGCTCCGGGCCGCACCCACAGTCCGGACGGCGAGCTGTTGCCGGATATCGTCGAGCACTCAGTGGCAGGTGGGCTCGTCATGCTCGTCGCCCAGCGGGTCGACCGCGGACGAGCCGACGAGCTGCCGGAGCTGGTCCCCGATGCGATCCAGTTCGCCCTGACGCCATATCTCGGTGTCGAGGGGGCTCGCCGGGTAGCCGCTGTGCAATAGCGGATCGCGTCGGTCCGGCGTTGCAGAGACGGCACGTCTTCGTCTTGTTCGGTGCGGCGCGGCGCCCGAGCATCGGCCTCCAACCTACGAAGGAGGCTTCCGATGCTTTACGCGCTGATGGGATTCGTGCATGCTGCTGTCGAGGCAAGGACTCGGGCAATTCGCTCGCTGGCGGCCGGCGAGCGGGGACAGGGAACGGTCGAGTACGTCGGCCTGATCTTGCTCGTATCGCTGCTGATGGTGGGGATGGTCGCCGCGATGAAGGGATTCAACGGGAAACAGGGAACTGAGTTGGCTGACGTGATCGTCGACAAGATCAAGGAGGCGGTGGACAGGGTGGCGTTCAAATGAAATTCTTGACTATTCAGGCCTAATGACCTTATGCTGGGGCCAGGCTCGGCGCGTCGCATCGCTCTGACGCCAGGGCTACCCCAGTGGGAGGAAGGGCCGCGGAGTCCGCGGCCCTTCCGCGTGCAATGGCAATTTCTCGGGAAATTGCACGCTTTTTGGCACGCTTCTGGCCGAATATACGCCTTGCGCTTTTACCGCAACTTCCTTGGTTAGACTCCTGTTTTATGGATACGACCAGACCCCAAACCCGGAGGCATTCTTGAGAACATTCAGCTCGCACAACTCCGTCGGCCGCAGCGACAGACCGCCTTCGAGCGCCCGTCTGGTCCTCCTCGTTCTGGCTGTCGCCGGCTTCCTTCTCGTTCCGGCCAGCCAGGCTGCCGCAGTCGATTTCCCCCTGAACATCACGACCGACGGAAGTGGTGAAGGCACGGTCGAATGCGACGTGGAAGGCGGCGGTGCCGAACCTTGCGACGCCGAATACGAAGAAGGCACCGAAGTGAGCCTGGTCGCGGAACCCGAACTAGGCTCGGAATTCGTCGAATTCTACGGCGACTGCGGCCCCGCCGAGTGCGAATTGACGATGGACGAAGAACACAGCGTCACCGCCACCTTCGAAGCCGAAGAAGAATTCTTCCCGCTCACGATCGAAACGGCAGGCGGCGGCTCGGGCACGGTCGAATGCGAACTCGAAACCGGCCCCGAAACCTGCGAAGAAGAATACCCCGCAGGTACCGAAGTGAGTCTTATTGCCGAAGCAGATCCGGGCTCGGAATTCGTTGAATGGATCGGGGATTGCGGTCCCGAAGTCTGCGAACTGACGATGGACGAAGAACACGAAGCCATCGCGCTCTTCGAAGTCGAACCTGAAGAATTCGAACTGGAAATCAACTCCGGCGGGACCGGCGCGGGCAAAGTGGAATGCGAAGCCCAGGAAGGACCCGAAGAATGTCAGGAATCGTACCCCGAAGGTACCGATCTGGCACTGATTGCCACCCCGAATCCGGGATCTGTATTCGTCAATTTCAGCGAAGGCACCGGCTCGGCAACCGGCTGCTCGACCTCGCCGTGCACCTTCACGATCGAAGCCAACAGCTCGGTCAAAGCGACGTTCAACTCTGAAGGGGGGGGCGAATCCACGCTCACGATCACCGAAGCCGGCACCGGCACGGGCGAAGTCAAATGCAAATTCAACGCCGGCGCGGCCGGTGCCTGCACCAGCCCGCAGCCAAACGGCACCAGCGTCGAAGTCATCGCCACCGCCGACGCCGGCTCTGAACTAGCCAGCGTCAGCGGCACCGGCTCTGCCGTCGGCTGCACGGCCTCGCCCTGCTCATTCACGATCACAGAAAACAGCTCGGTGACGGCGACGTTCAACCCGATCCCGCGCACCCTGACGATCACCGAAGCCGGCACCGGCACGGGCGAAGTCAAATGCAAATTCAACGCCGGCGCGGCCGGTGCCTGCACCAGCCCGCAGCCAAACGGCACCAGCGTCGAAGTCATCGCCACCGCCGACGCCGGCTCTGAACTAGCCAGCGTCAGCGGCACCGGCTCTGCCGTCGGCTGCACGGCCTCGCCCTGCTCATTCACGATCACAGAAAACAGCTCGGTGACGGCGACGTTCAACCCGATCCCGCGCACCCTGACGATCACCGAAGCCGGCACCGGCACGGGCGAAGTCAAATGCAAATTCAACGCCGGCGCGGCCGGTGCCTGCACCAGCCCGCAGCCAAACGGCACCAGCGTCGAAGTCATCGCCACCGCCGACGCCGGCTCTGAACTAGCCAGCGTCAGCGGCACCGGCTCTGCCGTCGGCTGCACGGCCTCGCCCTGCTCATTCACGATCACAGAAAACAGCTCGGTGACGGCGACGTTCAACCCGATCCCGCGCACCCTGACGATCACCGAAGCCGGCACCGGCACGGGCGAAGTCAAATGCAAATTCAACGCCGGCGCGGCCGGTGCCTGCACCAGCCCGCAGCCAAACGGCACCAGCGTCGAAGTCATCGCCACCGCCGACGCCGGCTCTGAACTAGCCAGCGTCAGCGGCACCGGCTCTGCCGTCGGCTGCACGGCCTCGCCCTGCTCATTCACGATCACGCAGAACAGCTCGGTGACGGCGACGTTCAACCTCGAAGCGCCAGCCGAAGAATTCAGCCTGACGATCGTCAAAGCCGGCGACGGCAGCGGTTCGGTCACCTGTGACGGCGGCGCTTGCGCGGCCGAATACACCGACGGCACGGAAGTCACCCTGGCCGCCACGGCCGCCTCGGGTTCTACCTTCACCGGCTGGTCCGGGGGAGGGTGCTCAGGAACCGGTGCCTGCGTCGTGACGATCGAAGCCGACACCACGGTGACGGCGACGTTCACCGCCAATTCCACGCCGGACCCGACGCCTACGCCGACGCCAACCCCGACTCCGACGCCGACGCCTGAAGGCAAGGCCAAGGCCGGGGGCAGCGCTCCGGTCAAGAGCGGCAAGGCGAGCCTCAAGCTCACCTGCGCCGGCGGGCCGTGCAAAGGGTCGCTGACGCTGAAGGCCAAGGTGAAGCAGGGCAACAAGACCAAGAACCTCGTGATCGGAAAGGTGTCCTTCAGCCTTGCCGAGGGGGCTACGAAGACGTTCAAGGTCAAGCTCTCGGGCCCGGCCAAGCAGGAACTGGCGAAGGGCAAGACCCTGAAGGCGAGCGTCGCCGGCACCGGCGTCACGAGCTCGAAGGTCAAGCTCAAGCCGCCGAAGAAGAAGTAGGCGGGGCGGCAGGGGCTCGGGGCCTTAGACTCGCGCCCCATGCCAGCCTCACGTAGCTACGACAGGGCACCGGCCGACATTCGGCCGGTGTCCATCGACCCGGGATACGTCGAGACCGCCGACGGCTCGGCGCTCATCTCCCTGGGCAGGACCAGGGTGATCTGCACCGCTTCGGTCGACCGCTCGGTGCCGCGCTGGATGCAGGGTCGCGGCAAAGGCTGGGTGACGGCGGAGTACGCGATGCTGCCGGCCTCCACTGGCGATCGCAAGACGCGCGACGTCGTCAAGGGCAAGCAGGACGGCCGCGGGGTCGAGATCCAGCGCCTGATCGGGCGCTCGCTGCGCGTGGTCGTCGATTTCAAGGCGCTCGGCGAACGCAGCGTCTACGTCGACTGCGACGTCCTGCAGGCCGACGGTGGAACGCGCTGCGCGGCGATCACCGGCGGCTACGTCGCCCTGCGCCTGGCCTGCAAGAAGCTGCTCGACGCCGGTGAGATCGAGTCGATCCCGCTGACCGGCTCGATCGCCGCGGTGAGCGTCGGCATGGTCGCCGGCCGGGCGCTCTGCGACCTCGACTACGGCGAGGACTCCAACGCCGAAGTCGACGCCAACGTCGTGATGACGGGGGAGGGGGGCCTGGTCGAGGTGCAGGCGACGGCGGAGCGGACGCCGCTTTCCCGTGCCTCCCTGGACGAGCTGCTCGGCCTCGCCGAGATGGGCATCTCCCGCCTGCGCCAGGTGCAGGAGAGGGCTGTCGGCGAGGGGTAGTCCGAGTTGATCTTCGCCACGGCCAACAAGCACAAGCTGCGCGAGATGCGCGAACTGCTTCCGGGCCTCGAGCTGGAGCCGCTGCCGGATGGCGTCAAGCTGCCGCCCGAGGAGGGCGACTCCTTCGCGGATATCGCACTGGAGAAGGCGCGTGTGGCCCATGCCGCCACGGGTCGGGCCGCGATCGGCGACGACTCCGGCATCGAGGCCGCCGGGCTCGGCGGCCAGCCCGGGATCCACTCGGCCCGCTACGGCGGCCCCGGCGCGAGCGACGAGGAGAACCTGGCGAAGCTGCTGCGCGAGGTGGCTGGGGCGGGCGAGGACCGGCGAGCCGCCTACCACTGTGCCCTGGCGCTCGTCGAGGAGAGCGGTGCCGAGCACGTCTTCGAGGGCCGTTGCGAGGGCCATCTGGTCGAGGTGCCGCGGGGGGAGGGGGGGTTTGGCTATGACCCGGCCTTTGTTCCCGAGGCGACTGGCCCCGCGGACGAGCGCACGATGTCGGAGCTGAGCCAGGAGGAGAAGAACGAGATCAGCCACCGCGGTGCCGCCGCGCGGCTGCTGGCCGGCCATCTCGCCGCCGGCGGGGTGGCACCGGGCGGGAGATGATCCGCACCAAGAGCGGTGCGGCGGCGCTCTCGATCGCCTCCAACGCGCTGCTGATCGCGATCAAGCTGGCCGCCGCGGCGATCACCGGGTCGATCGCGATCTTCACCGAGGCGGTCCACTCGCTGATCGACCTGGTTGCCTCCGTCGTCGCCTTCGTCTCGGTGCGCAAGGCCGACGAGCCGGCAGACGCCGGCCACCCCTACGGTCACGAGAAGGTCGAGAGCCTGGCGGCGACGATCGAGGGCCTGCTGATCCTGGTCGGCGCCGGGATCATCGTCTTCGAGGCGACGCACCGGCTGGTCGTCGGTGCCGAGGTCGAGACGATCGGCGTGGGGATCGCGGTGATGGGCTTCTCCGTGGTGGCCAATCTCGTCGTCTCCACGGTCCTCTCGCGGCAGGCGAAGGCCCATGACTCTCCGGCGCTGGAGGGCGACGCGGCTCACCTGCGCACCGACGCGATGACCTCGGGGGGTGTGCTGGTGGGCCTGGCCGTGGTCGAGCTGACGGGGAACGCCGCCTTCGACTCGATCACGGCGATCCTCGTGGCGGGGGCGATCGTCGTCGCGGGCATCCGCATCGTTCGCCGCTCCTCCGGCGTGCTGGTCGACGAAACGCTCCCCGGCGAGGAGATGGACCGGATCGAGGCGGCGATCGCGGCCGCCCGCACCGAGGAGGTGGCCGGCTATCACAAGCTGCGCGCCCGCCGCGCCGGTGCCCGCCGCTACATCGACCTCCACGTCCAGTACCGCTCCGGGACCAGCCTAGAGCGCGCCCACGAGCTCTCACACGCCCTGCGCGACGCGATCGAGGGAACGATCCCGCGTGCGGAGGTCCTGATCCATGCTGAGCCGGAGACGTCGGTTCGGGACCCCAAGCGGGCGCGGTCGGGGCCGTTTCGGGCGGGGTAGGTTGGGGGCCTTCGGGAGCCCCTTCCCAAACGCTCGGCGGGAGCCTCGCTGGAGCGTTTGGGGGAGGTGCGTCGGCGTCCCCCCACCCCTACGGACTCGGCAGCAGATTCACCGCAGCGGCCAACCCCACGGCGACGATCGTGATCGCATAACCCGTGTAGTCGCTCAGGGCGAAGGCGACTGCGGCGACGGCACAGATCGACACCACGATCATCCAGGAGGCTCGGGCCAGGGTCACGGGTCGGTATTTTGGCCGAGATGGCCGACGGTGAGACGAGCGGGGCGGTGACGGACGACGCGGCAGCCGGCGCGCTGGCCCTCCTGGGCGAGATGTCTCCCGACCTGCGCGGCGGTGCGATCCTCGATTCCGAGGGGGCTGTGCTGGCCGCCAGCGGCCACCCCGACCGCTGGCGCGAGGACGCTGCGGCGCTGCTCGACGTCGCCGACCGGGCGGGGTCCGAGACGGTCGAACAGCTTCACATCGCCACCGAGCAGGGCGAGGTCTTCGCCCTGCGCCACGCCGGCCTTGCCGCGGTCGCGGTGACCGACCGCTTCGCGCTGGCCTCGCTGCTCTTCTTCGACATGCGCTCGGTCCTGCGCGACCTGGCCGCCATGGGAGACGGGGAGGCTGCCGATGCCGCCTAAGCCGCACCGCGTCCTGCTCGACCGGGTCTCGGGCTACGCCGACGAGGCGGCCGCGTACATGCGCCGCCGCCGCGTCGCCCGGCGGCCCTTCGCCCGCCTCTATTACCCGGGTGGCCGGGCGAGCGACCATGCGGCCGACTCGCTGGCGGGCGGCGAGCTCTTCGTCGCCGCGGGCCGGCTGATCGAGGTCGCCGGGAAGCGCCCCAAGCCGTGAGCGCCCTGATCGAGCCGGCGCTCGCCGAGCGGGTGCTGAGACGGGCGCTGGCCAACGGCGGCGAGTTCGCCGAGGTCTTCGCCGAGCGCAACGCCGGCCTGACGATGGCGATCGACGAGTCGCGGGTCGAATCGGTGCAGTCGGGCGCCTCGGCGGGCGCCGGCGTGCGGGTGCTCAGCGGCGGGACGACCTACTTCGCCCACGTCGACGGCCTCGATCCAGACGACGTCGAGCGCGCTGCCGACGAGGCGGCCGCGGCGCTGCACGCAGGTCGGGCCGAGCCGCGGCCGCTGCGGGCGGTGGCGAGCACCCCGCACGCGATCGAGCAGCGGCCATCCGAGGTGCCCGCCGAGCGCAAGGCGACGCTCCTGCGCGACCTCGATGAGCGCGGCCGCGCCGCCGGCCCCGAGATCGCCCAGTTCATGGCCTCCTACGCCGAGGTTCGCCGCGAGGTGACGGTCGCCAACTCGGACGGGCTCCTCACCGGTGACGACCGCACGCGGGTGCGGATCGGCGCCCAGGCGGTGGCCCGCCGCGGCGACTCGGTCGAGACCGGCTCGGAGACGCTGGGTGGGCATCGCGGCTTCGAGCTCTTCGACGAGGACCCTGGCGAGATCGCGGCGCGCGCGGCGCGCAAGGCGCTGACCCTGCTCGACGCCGGCCCGGCCCCGGCGGGCTCCATGCCGGTAGTGGTCGGCGGCGGCTTCGGCGGCGTCCTCTTCCACGAGATGACCGGCCACGGGCTGGAGGCCGATCACGTGCAGAAGGACGCCAGCGTCTACGCCGGCAAGCTCGGCGAGCAGGTTGCCCAGCCGCTGCTCACCGCCTACGACGACGGCCGCATGCCCAATGAGTGGGGCAGCGACTCGATCGACGACGAGGGCACGCCGACGCAGAAGACGATGGTGATCGAGGACGGCCGGCTCGTCTCCTTCCTCTACGACGGGCTGACCGCCCGCCGCGACGGCGTCGCCTCGACCGGCAACGGGCGCCGCGAGAGCTTCCGTCACCTGCCCGTGCCGCGCATGACCAACACCTACATCGCGCCCGGAGACGCCGAGCCGGAGGCGATGATCGCCGAGGTCAAGCGCGGCTTCTACGCCGCCTCCTTCGCCGGCGGCCAGGTCGACCCGGCGACCGGCGACTTCGTCTTCGGCGTCTCCGAGGGCTACCTGATCGAGGACGGGCGGGTGACGCGGCCGTGCCGGGGCGCAACCCTGATCGGCAACTGCCTCGAGGCGCTTGCGGCGATCGACGCGGTCGGCAACGACTTCGAGATGAAGACCGGCGTCTGCGGCAAGGCGGGCCAGAAAGTGCCGGTCGGGACCGGCCAGGGCCACGTCCGGATTCAGGCGATGACGGTGGGGGGGACCGAGGTTTGATCGAGCTGGCGAGGCGCGCCGTCGAGGGCACGCTCGCGGCGGGAGCGGGGGATGCCGAGGCCTACGCGTCCGAGGACGCCGGGCGCGAGGTGCGGGTCCACGGGGGCGAGGTCGAGAGCCTCACCGCGGCGACCAAACGTGGGATCGGCATCCGCGCCTGGATCGGCCACCGGGCCGGATACGCCTACGGCACCGACCTCTCCGAGGCGGGGATTTCGGAGCTCGCGTCGCGCGCGGCCGAGACGGCGCGGATCGCCGACGAGGACGAGTTCGCCGGTCCCCCCGAGCTTCCGGTGCGCTTTATGCCACCCATGGGCACACAAGGCGCACCGGAAGGGGATGGGGCGCTGGAGCTGAGCGATCCGTCGCTGGCCGCGACGCCGACCGCCGAGGTCGCCGAGCTGGCGCTGGAGATCGAGCGGGGGGCGCTCGCCGCGGACGCCCGCATCGCCGGGGTCGAGCAGGCGGTCTACGCGGACTCGGCCGAGCGTGTCGCGATCGTCTCCTCGACCGGGATCGCAGGCGAGTACCAGCGCACCGACTGCTACGGCTACGTGCAGGCGCTCGCCGAGGGCGACGGCGGGCGTGAGACCGGGCTCGGCTTCGACCTCGGGCGCGGGCCGGCGGCTCTCGACCCCACCGCGATCGGACGCGAGGCGGCGGAAAGGGCGACCGCGATGATCGGCGCCGGCAAGCCCGCGTCGCGCAGCTGCCCGGTCCTCCTCGACCCGACTGTCGCCTCCAGCTTCGTCGCCCTGATCGGCCGCGGCCTGGGTGCCGGCGCGGTGCAGCGCGGGCGCTCCCCCTTCGCCGGCCTGCTCGGCAGCGAGGTCGCCGCCGAGGCTCTCGTCATCCACGACGACGGCCTCGACCCCGCCGGCTCGGCCTCCTCGCCCTTCGACGGCGAGGGCGTGCCCTGCCGCCGCAACGTGCTGATCGAGGGCGGGAAGCTGCAGACCTACCTCTACGACACCTACACCGCTCGCCGCGACGGCGCGGCCTCGACCGGCAGTGCCGGGCGTTCGGGGTACCGCTCCCAGCCCGCGGTCTCGGCCTCGAACCTCGTCGTCGTGCCGGGGGCGCTCGGCTTCGAGGAGCTGCTGCGCGAGGCGGGGGACGGGGTGCTGGTCACCGATGTCGCCGGCCTGCACTCGGGCGTCAACCCGGTTACGGGAGCCTTCTCGGTCGGCGCCTCGGGTCGCGCGATCCGTGCCGGGGAGATGGCCGAGCCGCTGCGCGAGTTCACGATCGCCGGCGATCTCGTCTCCATGCTGAAGGCGGTGCGGGCGGCCGGATCTGGGCCGCGATGGGTTCCCTTCGGCGGCTCGGTCAGCACCCCGCCGCTGCTGATCGGAGAGATGACGATCGCCGGTTCCTGACTCCATGCGCCATTACGGCCGTGGCCGCTGTTAGATTCCGCCGCGATTTCAACCACCCATGACGGAGGAGCTTCGACGTGACAAAGGCTGAGTTTTTGGACCAACTGGCAGGAGACGAGCGGCTGGGCAGCAAGAAGGCCGCCGGCGACGCGGTCGACGCGGTGCTCGACGCGATCACCGACACGCTGAGCAGCGGCGGCGAAGTCAGCTTCACCGGCTTCGGCAAATTCCACGTCGCCGAGCGCGGCCCGCGCCAGGGCGTCAACCCGCGCACCGGCGAGCGGATCACGATTCCGGGCGGCAAGGTCCCGCGCTTCTCCGCGGGCTCCGCGCTGAAGACCAAGGTCAAAGGCTGAGCCAGGCGCAGCCCTTCGCAGACCGGCTGGCGGCGCTCGTCGAAGAGCGCCGCAGTCAGGTCTGCCTCGGTCTCGACCCCGATCCTTCGAAGCTCTCCGGGGGCGAGCCTGACTTTTCCGCCGGCGCCGCCCCGGCCGCCGAGCGTGCGGCCGGGGCGGTTGTCGCGCACTGTCGCTCGCTGATCGACCGAGCCGGCCCGGCCTGCGTCGCGATCAAGCCCCAGCTCGCCTGCTTCGAGCGCCTCGGCGCGCCGGGCTGGGCCGCGCTGGCGGATGTCTGCGCGGCAGCCCACGAGGCCGGCCTGCTCGTCGTCGCCGACGGCAAGCGCGGCGACGTCCCGGTCACCGCGGCCGCCTACGCCCAGGCACTGGTGGGCGAGACCCCGACTCCATGGGGGCCCGTGGCGGGACTCGGGGCCGATGCCTTCACCGCCAACCCGCTGCTCGGCACCGACGCGCTGGAGCCCCTGGTGGATGCGGCCGCGGCGGCCGGGGCGGGCATCTTCGCCCTGGTGCGGACGAGCAATCCCGGTGCGGCCGACGTGCAGGACCTGCCGGCGCCGGAGCAGCCGCTGCACGAGCGCCTGGCCGGGCTCGTCGACGGGCTCTCGGGCCGGCTGCTGGGCGAGGGTGGGCTGAGCGGGATGGGAGCTGTCGTGGGTGCGACCGCACCCGAGCACATCGCCCGCCTGCGTTCCCTGATGCCCCGCTCGATCTTCCTCATCCCGGGGGTCGGCGCGCAGGGCGGCCGGCCGGAGCTGCTCGGGGCCGCCTTCGCGGCCGGCGTCGCCTCGGCCCTGGTCCCCGTCTCGCGTGGGATCGCCAGCGCCGAGGACCCCGCCGCCGCCGCCGAGGACATGCGCGCCAGGGTTTGGGCCGCTTCGGCCGAATAGGGCGCAGATACGATCTGCGCGCCCATTCGACCGCCACTCGCCTGCAATGAACAAGCGCACCTCAGCCACGGCCCGGATCCTCGCGGTACTCGCGCTGGTCGCTGCCTTCGTCCTCGTCGTAGCCGCAATCGGGGGCGTGTTCGGCGGCGGCTCGGACGGCTCGGACGGGCAGGGGCGCGGCGAGCGGGCCGAGCGCCGGGCCGAGGCAAAGCGCAAGGTCCCGGCCGTCTACGAGATCCAGACCGGCGACACCCTGCTGGCTATCGCCCACCGGATCGGGGTCCCGGTCGCACGCATCGAAAGGCTCAACCCCGAGGTCGACCCGCAGATCCTGCTCGCAGGCGAAACGCTGAAGTTGCGGTGAGCGCACGCGTCGCCGCGGCGCTGATCGCCTGCCTGCTGGCCCTGCTCTGGCCGGTGCCGGCCGAGGCCGAGGTTGCGCCGCCGAGCGTCGACGCCCGGGCCTGGGCTCTGATCGACGCCCGCAGCGGCGACCTGCTCGTCTCCCACGCCGGCGACCGGCGGCTGCCGATCGCCAGCACGACCAAGCTGATGACCGCCTACGTCGCGTTGCGCGAGCTGTCGCTCGACCGCATCGTTCGGGCCGCGCCCTACGAAGCGATCTACGGCGAGTCGCTGCTCGAACTGCGCCCCGGGCAGCGAGTGAGCGTGCGCGACCTGCTCTACGGCCTGATCCTGCGCAGCGGCAACGACTCCGCCCACGACCTCGCCCTCGCCGCCGCCGGCTCGGAAGCCCGCTTCGTCGCCGAGATGAACCGCTACGCGGCGGCCTTGGGCCTGGCGGACACGCACTACGCGAACCCGATCGGGCTCGACGAGGAGGGCAACTACTCCAGCGCCCGCGACCTGGCGACGCTGACCCGGAGGCTCCTGCGCAATCCCGCCTTCGCCCGGATCGCCGATGCCCGCAGCGCCCGGCTGCGCAGCCTGCGCCCGCCGCGCACGATCGACACCCTCAACGACCTGCTCTACCGGGCGACCTGGACCACGGGGGTGAAGACGGGCCACACCTTCGGCGCCGCCTACGTCCTGGTCGGTTCCGCCCAGCGCGACGGGGTGAGGCTGATCTCGGTCGTGATCGGCACCCCGACCGAGACCGAACGCGACCTCGCCAGCCTGCGCCTGCTCGAGTACGGCTTCTCCCGCTACGAGCGGCGGGTGCCGGTCCGGGCTGGAGAGGAGCTCGCCGAGGCCTCGGTTCGCTACGAGGGCGGGAATCTGCCGCTGCGCGCCGCGCGCACGGTCTCCGTCGGCGTTCGCCCCGACCAGCGGCTCGGCCTCGAGGTGCGGGCGCCGAGCGAGGTCGACGGCCCGATCCGGCGTGGCGCCGCGCTGGGCAGGGCGACCGTGTTCGTCGACGGCCGCCGGGCCGCCGCCGTGGCGCTGCGCGCCGGCCGTGCGGTGCCCGAGGCGGGCGCCCTGGAGAGGGCGAGGAGCTTCGTCGGCTCGGAGGAGATCCCGATCGGGATCGCGCTTTGCGTGATACTGGTTGGAGCAGTAATGCTGAGGCGCCTTTCACGATGATCCTCACGGTCACTCTCAACGCCGCGGTCGACCGCACGGTCGCGGTGCCGAACTTCCGTCTCGGCCACCGGCACCGGGCGGTCGAGAGCCGCACGTCGCCGGGCGGCAAGGGGATCAACGTCGCCCGCGCCCTCAGCCGGCTGGGCCGGCCCGTGATCGCCACCGGCTTCGCCGGCGGCCCGACCGGGAGCCGGCTGCTGGAGCAGCTTCGCGAGGAAGCGGTCCTCACCGACTTCACCCGGATCGCCGCGGAGACGCGGATCAACATGGCCGTGATCGACCCCACCTCCGGCGAGCAGACGGAGATCAACGAGCGCGGGCCCGCGGTCAGCCCCGAGGAGGTCGAGGCATTCGCCGCCCGCCTCGGCTATCTCGCGGACGGCGCCAAGCTCTGCGTGCTCGCCGGCACCCTGCCCCCCGGGGCCGGCGGCGACCTCTACGCGCGCCTGGTCAAGGAGCTGACTGACCGCGGCGTGCCGGTCGTCCTCGACTCCGAGGGCGAGGCGATGCTCGCCGGCCTGCGTGCCGGCGCCGCCATGGTCACGCCCAACGAGCGCGAGGCGGAGGAGCTGGTCGGCCAGGAGTTCGGCGACCGTCAGGACCTCGTCCACGGGCTCTCCGAGCTCGTCCGCCTCGGCGCCCAGGAGGCCGCGATCACGCGGCCTGACGGCTGCGCGGCGGCGATCGGCGAAGGGGCGGAGAGGCGCTTCGTCGAGGTCCGCACCGAGCCGCTGGACCCGGTCTCGACGGTCGGCTCGGGCGACGCCTTCCTGGCGGGTTACGCGGCGGCGCGCTACGACGGCCGGCCTGCCGAGGAGTGCCTGGCCTACGGCGTCGCCTGCGGGGCGGAGTCGACCCAGCACTTCGGCGCCGGCGCGGTCGACCGCAACCAGGTCGAGCGCCTCCTCGGCGAGGTCCACGTCCAGGATTTGGAGGTCCCCGCCGAAGTGTAGGCTGGGATCTCAACGCCACCCTGGAGGACTAATTGGAGATCGACATCGGTCGAGGCAAGAAGGGGCGGCGCGCTTACGGATTCGACGACATCGCGATCGTCCCGTCGCGCCGCACCCGCGATCCCGACGACATTGACATCAGCTGGACGCTTGGCCCGTACCGCTTCGAGCTGCCGCTCGTCGCCTCGGCGATGGACGGTGTGGTCAGCCCCGACACCGCCGTGCTCGTCAACGAGCTGGGCGGTCTGGGCGTGCTCAACCTGGAGGGGATCTGGACCCGCTTCGAGGACGCCGAGGAGCGCCTGGAGGCGATCGCCGCCGCACCCAAGCACGAGGCGACCCGGATCATGCAGGAGATCTACGCCGCGCCGGTCAAGCCCGAGCTGATCGGCAAGCGGATCGCGGAGATCAAGGCGCGCGGCGCGGTCGCCTGCGGCTCGCTGACGCCGCAGAAAGTCCGCGAGCACTTCGAGATCGCGGTCGAGGCGGGGATCGACATCCTCGTCATCCAGGGCACGGTGATCTCGGCCGAACACGTCTCGACCACGGTCGAGCCGCTCAACCTGAAGGAGTTCATCGCTGAGGTGCCGGTGCCGACGGTGGTCGGCGGTTGCGCCTCCTACTCGACCGGGCTGCACCTGATGCGGACCGGCGCGGTCGGCGTCCTGGTCGGCGTCGGGCCGGGAGCGGCCTGCACGACCCGCGGCGTGCTCGGGATCGGGGTGCCGCAGGCGACCGCGATCGCCGACGTGGCCGCCGCTCGCTCCCAGCACATGCTGGAGACCGGCGAGTACGTCAACGTGATCGCCGACGGCGGCATGCGCACCGGTGGCGACGTCTCCAAGGCGATCGCCTGCGGGGCGGACTCGGTGATGGTCGGCTCGCCGCTGGCCCGCGCCAAGGAGGCCCCCGGCCGCGGCTTTCACTGGGGGATGGCGACCTTCCACCCCTCGCTGCCCCGCGGCACCCGCGTCACGACCAGGCAGGACGGCACGATGGAGGAGATCCTGCTCGGGCCGGCCCAGGAGAACGACGGCACCTTCAACCTGATGGGGGCGCTGAAAACCTCGATGGCCACCTGTGGCTATGAGGACATCCGCTCCTTCCAGCGGGCCGAGGTGATGGTGGCGCCGGCGCTGATGAGCGAGGGGAAGAAGCTGCAGAACGAGCAGGCGGTGGGCATGGGGTCGAATGGAAGGGCGGCTGTAGCCACAGGAGTTGCGGCATCGGATGACTGAGGGTCCCGGGGTGGTTGGGCCGGCGGGTCCTGTCGCTGCAGGGGACCCACCGCCCCCTGCGGTCGCTAAAGCGTCCTCGGGGGCGGTTCCCCCTACAGCGCCACCCCCCGGCAGGAACGCCTCTGAGGAGGTGCTCGTCCTTGACTTCGGTGGTCAGTATTCGCAGCTGATCGCCCGGCGAATTCGGGAATGCGGGGTGTTCGCCGAGCTGCTGCCGTCGGACACGCCGGTTGCCAGCATCAGCGAGAAGCTCCGAAAGGGCTGGTGTTGTCCGGGGGGCCCGCTTCTGTTTATGAGGAGGGGGCGCCGGCGTTCCCCACCGAGCTGCTGGATTTGGAGATCCCGATGCTGGGGATCTGTTACGGGATGCAGGCGATGGTCCAGGCCCTGGGCGGTCGGGTCGAGGCGGCCGAGGCGGGGGAGTTCGGGCGGACGGACCTGACTTTGCGGGAGGGCGGCGGACAACTGCTTGCGGGTCTGCCGGAGGAGCAGCACTGCTGGATGAGCCACCGCGACGCGGTCTTCGAGCCGCCGGAGGGGTTCGCGGCGCTCGCCTCGAGCCCCGGGTCGCCCGTGGCGGCGTGCGAGCACCCCGACCGGGGCCTCTACGGGATCCAGTTCCACCCCGAGGTCGTCCACACGCCCTACGGGACCGAGATCCTGACCCGGTTCCTGCGCGACGTCGCCGGCTGCGAGCAGAAGTGGTCGCCGCAGTCCGTGATCGCCGAACAGGTGGACAAGATCCGGGCGCAGGTGGGGGAGGGCAAGGTGATCTGCGGGCTCTCCGGCGGGGTCGACTCCTCGGTTGCGGCATTGCTCGTGTACAGGGCGATCGGCGAGCAGCTGACCTGCGTCTTCGTCGACCACGGCCTGATGCGCCTCAACGAGGCCGAGCAGGTCGTCGCCGCCTTCGAGCAGTTCGGCATCCCCCTCGTCCACGTCGAGGCCGAGGAGCGGTTCCTGGCGAAGCTCGCCGGCCAGGACGAGCCCGAGCGCAAGCGCAAGATCATCGGCGAGGAGTTCATCCGGGTCTTCGAGGAGGAGGCCGCCAAGCTCGAGGACGCCGCCTATCTCGTCCAGGGCACCCTCTATTCCGACGTGATCGAGTCGGGCGGCAGCGACGGCGCCGCCACGATCAAGTCCCACCACAACGTCGGCGGCCTGCCAGAGGACCTGGAGTTCGAGCTGGTCGAGCCGCTGCGGATGCTGTTCAAGGACGAGGTGCGGGCGGTCGGGGCCGAGCTCGGACTTCCCGAGCGGATGGTCTGGCGCCAGCCCTTCCCGGGGCCGGGCCTGGCGATTCGCATCGTCGGCGGCGAGGTGACCAAGGAGCGGCTCGACATCCTCCGCGCCGCCGACGCGATCCTGCAGGAGGAGATCCGCGCCGCGGAGCTCTACCGCCAGCTCTGGCAGTCCTTCTGCGTGCTCCCTGTGGTGCGCTCGGTCGGCGTCCAGGGCGACGGGCGCACCTACGCCTACCCGGTGGTGATCCGCGCGGTCACCTCCGACGACGCGATGACCGCCGACTGGGCACGGCTTCCCTACGACCTCCTGGAGCGGGTCTCGAACCGGATCATCAACGAGATCGCCGATGTCAACCGCGTGGCGCTGGATATCTCTTCGAAGCCTCCTGCGACGATCGAGTGGGAGTAGAGCTTCCGGTGCGCTTTATGTGCCCATAGGTGGCATAAAGCGCACCGGAACCTGGACTGGCCGCTGATGCCCTCGTTTGCGGTTTCAATCGCCGCGCTCGGTCTCGTTCAGGCGGGGCTGGTGGCGCTGCCGGCGGCGCGACCTCTGCCACCTTGGCTGAACAGCTTGCGCAGTCGCTGGTGGGCGCTCGTGCCGGCGCTCTCGATCGTTGTCGTGGTCGCGGTGGTCAACTTCTACTCGGACTCGGCGACAGGCCTGACCTACCTGGCGCTGGTGGCGGTGCCGCCGCTGGCGGCCTTGGCGCTGGCGCTTCTCATCCATGGATCGCGCCCGAGCTGGGCGCTGGCGGCGTTGCCTCTCTTCGTGCTCGCCTGGGCCGCGCCTGAAGCGCTGGCGGGGGAGGCCGCGGGCACTGCGCTCTCCGGCTTGGCCTGCGTCGCCCTCGGCTGGCTGCTGGTCAACGCCGTCGCGGCTCGCTGGCTGCGCTGGGGGGTCTACGCGATGGCCGCGCTCGACGCCGCTCTGGTCGCCGCCAACCTCCTCCAGGGCCCCAGCGACGTGCTCAGCGCCGCCGCCCCCGCCGCCGACCTTCCGGCCCTGCAGGTCGCCAACTTCGGCGCCGCCCGGATGGGCTTCGGCGACCTCTTCGTCGCCGCCCTCGTCGGTTGCCTCCTCGCAAAACCGCCCGCCGACGGGCCTGAAACGTCCAAATATTGGACGTTTCAGGCCCGTCGGCAGTGGGTGGGGGCGGGGCTCGTGGCGGCGCTGGGGCTCTCGTTCGACCTGTTGTTCTTTGCGGTCGACACGCTGCCGGCCACCGTGCCGGTGGCGGTGGCTCTGGCGCTCATCACCTGGCGAAGCCCGACCGAGGGCCTGTCTCGGTAGGGGTGGAGCGTCTTGTACTTTTTCGCGAGCGTGGTTCGAGCGCCAGCGATCACCGTTTCTCGAAAAAGTTAAGCGGAACCCCTACCGAGACAGGCCCTCTGCCTAGCTGTAGCGGTCCCACTTCTGCAGGTAAGGCAGCGGGTCGACCGGGCTGCCTCCCTCATACCAGCCGGGGGCCGTCCAGATCTCGAAGTGCAGGTGGCAGGCGGTGGCCGAGCCGGTGTCGCCGACGATGCCGATCGGCTGTGCGGTGCGGACCGTGTCACCGGTTTTCAGCGGTGAGGGTTCGGCCAGGTGGGCGTACATGAAGTCGAACGTCGTGCCCTTGCCGTCGATCACGACGTAGTTCCCGGCGGCGCTGTGGTAGCCCGAGTACTGGACCTGGCCGCCGCGGGCCGCGATCATCGGTTCGCCGCAATCGGCCATCACGTCGTGGCCCTGGTGGGTGTGGCCGGAGCGGCCGGCGCCGAAGACCGCGCCGCTGCCGCCATAGTCGTGGGGGCCGAGCAGCGGGAAGGCGTAGCCGTAGAAAGCAAAGCCGAGGCTCGGCGCCGTTTCCGAGGCGCTCGCCGGCCGGGCGGCGAGGGTGCCGGCCTGCGAGGAGACCTGGAACGTGTAGCGCCCGTTGGGGGCCGCGCGGCCGTCGTTGGTCATCCCGTCCCAGCGGATCGCGGTCTCGGTTTCGGGGGCGACGTCGTTGCGGAAGAAGGTGCGGACGCTGGCGCCGGCGACGTCGACGACGTCGATGCGGATGTCGTTCTGCGCCTGGTTGCTGGCGATCGAAAAGCTCAGCTTGGGGTAGCGGAAGCCGTAGTAGAAGGACTTGCGCGGTGTCGTCTTGGCCGAGATCAGGCGCAGGGCGCCGGCGCTGGGAGTGTCGGAGGCGGGCGCGCCGCTGGGGCTGCCGGGGGGCGGCGGGCTGCCCGCTGCGGTCGGCGCACCACCCGTGCTGGCGGTCGCGGCTGCCGCAAGGCAGAGCAGCAGCGCCATCGCCGCGATCGTGAAATACGTTCCCGCCAGCCAAGGCCGGGTGGTCTTGCCTACCACTGCACTCTCTCTTTCGTTCGCCTACGGAGTTAGCTGTCGGGCTCGCGCTGAAAGAGTTGCGCTACGGCCTCTTCGGCCGATTCGCCCCGGGAACCTGCAACGGTTCCTGCGGTTCCTCCGCTCCCGGCCGCCTGTGCGGCTGGGATTAGGCACTGTTGGCCGGGCAGTATAGACACCGGTGCGGCCACCTACGCGGATGCGGCGCGGCGGCTATCATGCCGGGGCCGCTGGGCGCTGCCCGCGGCTTTTCTCTGATGAAGACCTACGTAGCCACACCCGCAGACCGCCAGCGCGACTGGTACGTCGTCGACGCCGAGGGCCAGACCCTGGGCCGCCTGGCGACGCGCATCGCCGACGCCCTGCGGGGCAAGCGCAAGCCCGAGTACACGCCGCACATCGACACCGGCGACTTCATCGTCGTCGTCAACGCGGAGAAGATCCACGTGACCGGCGACAAGCTGGCGCAGAAGCGCTACTGGCGCCACAGCGGCTACCCGGGCGGGATCAAGTCGCGGACGCTCGGCGAGATGCTCGAGCGTCGTCCCGAGGAGGTCATCCGCAAGGCAGTCAAGGGGATGCTCCCTCGCAACCGGCTCGCGCGGCAGCAGTTGACCAAGCTGAAGGTGTATGCCGGGCCCGAGCATCCGCACGAGGCGCAACAGCCCAAACCGATGGAGATCCAGACTTGATCGACGACGACACTCAGAAGGACGAGGCGACCCCGGAGCAGGACGAAGGCTCGGCCGAGTCGGCCGCGGGTCCTGTCGCGGGGGAGGACTCCTCGTCCTCGCAAGCTGCGGGCGAGGAGCCCACCCCCACGCCACCCGCGGATGAGGCGGCTGAGTCGGCCGACTCCGAGACGCCGCAGGCTGATGGCGATGCCGTCGAGGAGTCTGGGGAGGAGAAAGCTGAGGAGGCCGAGGCGGAGGTTGCTGACGAGGTTGAGCCCGAGGCGGAGCCTGTTGCCGAGAAGCCCGCTCCCAAGGCCGAGGAGAAGAAGAAGGATGTGATTCCGGGCGCGGATCTGGAGCCGATCGCGGTTGAGCCTCAGGAGCGGCCGCTGAGCGCTGAGGAGCAGGCCCGGAAGGAAGCTGAAGAGGAGGAGCGCGCGCAGCGCGAGGCGGCGCTGGTCGGCGACGCCGTCGAGGAGCCGAAGGCTGCCAGTCGCGCCCCGGCGAAGATGGAGGGCGACGCCCGTTTCCTCGCCACCGGCAAGCGCAAGACGGCGATCGCTCGCGTAACCCTGCTGCCCGGCAGCGGCAAGGTCGAGATCAACAAGCGGGGCTTGGAGGAGTTCTTCCCCCGTCCCCTGCACCGGACGACGGCCATGCAGCCGCTGGTCATCACCGGCTACGAGGGCAACGTCGACGTCCGCGTGCGCGTCCACGGCGGCGGCATCAGCGGCCAGGCCGGCGCGGTGCGCCACGGGATCGCCCGGGCACTGACCGAGATCGACCCGGAGCTGCGTGGCGAGCTCAAGCGCCGCGGCTTCCTCACCCGCGATGCGCGGGCCAAGGAGCGCAAGAAGGCCGGGCTGAAGAAGGCCCGCAAGCGGCCGCAGTTCTCCAAGCGCTAGGAGCCATTCGGTGACCTCGGGGCGCAAGCTCTTCGGAACCGACGGGGTCCGAGGGGAGGCCGGGACGTTCCTGACGGCGGAGCTCGCGACCGCCATCGGGCGGGCGGCGACGGCCTCGCTGGAGGCCAAGCGGCCGCAGGTGCTGATCGTGCGGGACACGCGCGAGTCGGGGCCGATGCTGGAGTCGGCCCTGGCCGCCGGGATCGCCGCCGCGGGTGGGGACGCGCTGCTCGGCGGCGTGCTGCCGACCCCGGCCGCCGCGATCCTCGTCAAGCGCCTCGGCCTCGACCTGGCCGCGGTCGTCTCGGCATCGCACAACCCCTACCGCGACAACGGGATCAAGCTCTTCTCCGCCCAGGGCACGAAGCTCGACGACGAGACCGAGGCGAGGATGGAGTCGCTGATCGAGGCCGAGTCTCCCGCCGCCGAGCCCGGTCACGTACGGGAGCTGAACGGCGGCCTGGAGGACTACCTGCGCGCGCTCGAGGTTGCTTTCCCCCTCGATCTCTCCGGCCACACCGTGATGCTCGACTGCGCCAACGGCGCCACCTTCCGCGCCGCACCGGCGATCTTCGAACGGCTCGGCGCGACGGTCGAGGCGCTCGCCGTCGAGCCCGACGGCCGCAACATCAACGACGGCTGCGGCTCGACCCACCTCGACGCCCTCGCCGCGCGCATCGCCGGCTCGGAGGCGACGATCGGCTTCGCCTTCGACGGCGACGGCGACCGGGTGCTGGCCGTCGACCGCAACGGCCGCACGCACGACGGCGACGAGCTGATCGCCCTCGCCGCCCGCGGGATGTCCGCCCGGGGCGAGCTCGGCGGCGGCGTCGCCGTCACGGTGATGAGCAACTACGGCTTCCACCAGGCGATGGAGGAGGCGGGGATCGAGGTCGCCGTGACCAAGGTCGGCGACCGCTACGTCCTCGACGAGCTGCGCGAGCGCGGCTGGAGCCTCGGCGGGGAGCAGTCCGGGCACATCATCGACACCCGCTTCGTCGCCACCGGCGACGGCACCGCCGCGGCGCTGGCGACGATGCGCGAGCTCGCCGGCCGCGACCTCGCCGAGGCGGCGCCGATGCGCAAGCTGCCGCAGACCCTGGTCAACGTCGAGGTCGCCGATCGCGACGCGATCGCCGGCGCGACCGCCGTCTGGGAGGCGGTCGAGCGTGAGGACGAGGCCCTCAAGGGCCGCGGCCGCGTCCTCCTCCGCCCCTCCGGCACCGAGCCGCTGGTCCGCGTGATGGCCGAGGCGCCAAGCGCCGAGGAGGCCGATGCCGTCTGTGAGCGTCTAGTTGCGGTTGTGCGTCAAGAGTTGGCGCCCAGGTAGGGGAGCCTGGCCGCCCCCAGTCTCCCCAAGCTTTAAATAGAGCTTGGGGCGCCCGTAGCCGCACCCGCTGCATGCGGAGCTTGCGGGGAGCCGGGTGGGCTGTGGAGCTTTCGAGGATCGGCAGCGTCCTCGGGGCCGAGTCTCTCGAAGCTCGTGCCCTGTCGAGGGGATGCCGGCGCCCCTCCCCAAAACACTCCAGCGAGGCTCCTGCCGAGCGTTTTGGGGAGGGGCGCCGGCATCCCATACCTCACCCGCTCGGGGGAAACGGCCCAGCCCACCTCGGAATTCAGCCATTGAGACCCCCGGTCTCTACCCTTACTCGCCTCCCTATGTGCGGAATCGTCGGATACGTCGGTGGGCGCCCCTGCCGCGACTTGCTGGTGGCCGGTCTCGAGAAGCTCGAGTACCGGGGCTACGACTCGGCCGGGGTCTCGGTGATCGAGGACGGCCGGATCGCGAGCGTGCGAGCGGTCGGCAACCTCGCCAACCTGCGTGCGGCATTCGCCGAGCACGACGAGCAGGGTGGCGTTGCGGTGGCCGCACCGCCCGCGACCACCGGCGTCGCCCACACCCGCTGGGCCACCCACGGGCGGGTCACCGAGGAGAACGCCCACCCGCACGGCGACTGCTCCGACCGGGTCCACATCGTCCTCAACGGGATCGTCGAGAACCACGCCGAGCTGCGCCGTGAGCTCGCCGCCGAGGGGCATCACTTCAGCTCGGAGACCGACGCCGAGATCGTTGCCCACCTGATCGAGCGCAACTACGACGGCGACCTGACCGCCGCGGTGCGGGCCTCCTTCGCCGAGCTGCGCGGCCACTACGCCTTCGTCGCCATGCACGCCGAGGAGCCGGGCCGCCTGGTCGGCGCTCGCAAGGAGTGTCCGCTGGTCGCCGGAGTGGGCGAGGGGGAGACCTTCCTCGCCTCCGCGATCCCCGCCTTCCTGGCCGAGACGCGCGAAGCCGTGGCGATCGAAAACGACGAGATCGTCACGATCGACGCCGGCGGGATCGAGATCACCGACTCCGCGGGCGCGCCGGTGCAGCGCGAGGCCGAAGAGATCTCCTGGGACGAGTCGGCCGCCGAGAAGGGCGGCTATGAGACCTTCATGCTGAAGGAGATCCACGAACAGGCCGACGCGGTCGCCGAGACGATCGCCGACCGCCTGCCCAGCGACGACGGGGTCGACCTCTCCGAGGTAGCCCTCGACGACGCCTTCCTGCGCGGCCTGAAGCGGATCGTGATCGTCGCCTGTGGCACCTCCTACCACGCCGGCCTGGTCGGCCGCTACGCGATAGAGGAGTGGGCGCGGGTGCCGGTCGAGATGGACGTCGCCTCCGAGTACCGCTACCGCAACCCGGTGATCGGGCCCGACGACCTGGTGATCGGGATCACCCAGTCGGGCGAGACGGCCGACACGCTGGCCGCGATGCGGCTCGCCCGCGAGAACGGCGCCAAGGTGCTGGCGATCACCAACGTGATGGGCAGCCAGGCGACCCGCGACGCCGACACGGTGCTCTACACCCGGGCCGGTCCGGAGGTCAGCGTCGCCGCGACCAAGACCTTCGTCGCCCAGGTGGCGGCCATGTACCTGCTCGGCCTGCGCCTGGCCGAGCTGCGGGGAACGCTCGACGCGGCCCGCCTCTCCCACCTGGTCGCCGAGCTGAAGGCGATCCCCTCGAAGATCGAGGCGACCCTCGCCTCCTGCGAGGAGGTCACCAAGGGAGTGGCCACCGCGCAGTTCGAGCACGGCTTCTTCCTCTACCTCGGCCGGCACATCGGCCTGCCGGTCTGCCTCGAGGGGGCGCTGAAGCTGAAGGAGATCTCCTACATCCCCACCGACGCCTACGCGGCGGGCGAGATGAAGCACGGGCCGATCGCTCTGCTCGACGAGTCGACGCCGGTCGTCTGCGTGGCCACCGAGAGCCCGGTGCTCGACAAGGTCCTCTCCAACGTCGAGGAGGTGCGCGCCCGCGGCGCGGACACGATCGCGATCGCGACCGAGGGCTGCGAGCGGGTCGGCGAGGTCGCCGACCAGACGATCGAGGTCGCCAGGACCGACTGGATCCTGCAGCCGATCGTCGCCATCCTCCCCCTCCAGCTGCTCGCCTACGACATCGCCCGCGCCCGCGGCCTCAACGTCGACCAGCCGCGCAACCTGGCGAAGACCGTCACGGTCGAGTAGCTCCTCGGGGAACAGCGGGCACCCCTCCGACGGAACACGCCGCCCGCACTCGATGGGGCTATCGGCGCTTGTTCAGCTCACAAGTTCCGCTGGAGGGGTGCCCGCTGTTCCCTGGGGCTTGCACTCGTTCGAGAGCTTGAGGGCCCGCGCGATGCGCTTTCCGCGCCTGACCCGGTCGTTAGTCTGCCCGGCCATGATCAGAACTCGTCTCGTCCTCCCAGTCCTGGCGGCCACGGCCGCAATCGCGATCGCCGGTTGCGGCGGCGGCGGCGATTCCAGCTCCGAACCCGCCGCCTTCGCCGCCCCGGGCTCGCTCGTCTTCGTCGAAGGCCAGCTGCGCCCGACCGGAGAGCTGAAGGCCGACGTGGACGAGATCGCGAAGCACGGTCGCCGGTGTCGACAACCTCGGCGACCTGATCGTCTCCGAGCTGGAAAGCTCGGCGAGCGAGGACGGCGAACCGGTCGACTTCGCCAAGGAAGTCGAGCCCTGGCTGGGCGAGAAGGCGGGTGTGGCCTTTCGGAAGCTCGACCAGGAAGGCGATCCGTCAGACCCGGTGATCGCGGTCGAGACGACCGATGCGGCGGCGACCCAGGAATTCATCGACGACCAGGCCGCGCAG
This sequence comes from uncultured Solirubrobacterales bacterium, assembly GCA_963801245.1. Taxonomy (GTDB): domain Bacteria; phylum Actinomycetota; class Thermoleophilia; order Solirubrobacterales; family 70-9; genus VRUE01. Next base: position 141,999 of record CAWDEA010000002.1, on the reverse strand, counting down.
AGCAGCGATCCCTTCGAAGACGGCTCTTACGAAGGGATCGACTTCAAGGTCGGCGGCGCCGACGAAAACGGGGTCGGCGTGATCGACGACTTCCTCGTCATCGCCGAAGGCGAAAAGGGCTTCAAGGCCGCCGTCGACGCCGCCCAGGGCGACTCGCTTGCCGACGAAGCGCGCTTCGTCGACGCGATCTCAGCCGCCTCCGACGGCAGCCTTGCCGACGTCTACGTCGATGTCGGCGGACTGCTCGAGGCCTCGGACGACGAGATCGACCCACAGGCGAGGGAGGTTCTCGAAAACTCCGGCATCGACCCGAGCGAAGCGACCGCGGTGGCCAGCGTCATCCCCGGCTCCGACCAGATCCAGGTCGACATCAGCAGCGATCTCGGCGGCGAGGAACCGCCGAGCGGCGACGCCTCCGAGCTGATCGGCTCGCTGCCCGCCGATTCCTTCGCTGCCGTCGGGGCCACCGAGTTCGGCGATCAGCTGAAGGAAGCGATCGACGAGCTCGACAAGACCGGGATACCGGACCAAGGGGTGCCGCCCAACCAGCTGAAGAGCACGCTGAAGGCGACCGGTATCGACCTCGACAAGATCGCCGGCATCGCTCGAAGACGCGGCGGTGTTCGCCCAGGGGAGCAGCGAGAGCCGCTGGGCGGCGCCCTGGTTCTGACCAGCGACTCGAGCGAAGCGGCGAAGACGGTTGCGAATCTCGGCGTTCTGCTGCGCAACTCCGGTACGCCGGGCGTGACCGCGGTCAACAGCAACGGCGTCAGCGGCTTCTCGGTGCGCAGCTCCGAACTGGGGGACAAGCCGCTTGTGGTCGTCTCCAAGTCAGATCGCGTCGCCATCGGCTACGGCCTCGCCCCGGCGCTGGCCGGACTCGATACCGAAAGCGCCAGCACCCTCTCCGAGCTGGCGAGCTACAAGGCCGCGGTCTCGGCGCTGGGCAGTACCCCGATCAGCGCCTTCGTCGACGGCCCGGGAGCGTTGCGCCTGGCCGAATCGATGATCTCGCCGTCCGATGACGACTACGAAGACTTCCAGGAGGCGAAGCCCTACCTGAGGCACATCGAGTACGTCGCGATGGGCTCGGGGACCGACGACGACCTGGCGACGGCGAAGCTGATCGTGGGACTGGAGAAGTAAGTGACTAGGCGGGCCGGGATGGCCTCCGGCGTCGGCATCGACCTGCTCGAGATCGATCGCCTGGAGCGTGCGCTGGAGCGCCATCCCCGCCTCGCCCAGCGCGTCTTCACCGATGCGGAGCGCGCTTACGCGGCGGCCCGGGCCCGGCCCGGCCGTCACCTGGCGGCCCGCTTCGCCGCCAAGGAGGCGGTGGTCAAGGCCCTCGGCCTGTCCGGCGGCTTCGGCCTGGGCGAGATCGAGGTCGTCGCGGGGGAGCCGCCGACCGTGCGCCTCTCCGGGCGCGCGGCCGAGGCGGCAAGCGGCAAGCGGATCGAGATCTCGCTGACGCACTCGCGCGACTGCGCCGCGGCGGTGGCGATGAGTATAAGAATGAATCATTCATAACAGGATTTGACAAAAACATAAATAGCTTTGATACATTCCCAATATCAAAGCTATGGTTTTTGAGATCCCAGGCATTCAAGAGGCGGAGGAAGCCGCGCTGCAGCGCATCGATGCCTTGCGCCGCCAACTGCGGCACTACGTCTTCGAGCCTCGTCGCTGGGTTGGATCGGTCCGGCGCGTCTTGGCCGCCCGAGCGATTCGCGGCTCGAACAGCATCGAGGGTTTCAACGTCTCCGTCGAGGATGCCCTTGCCGCAGTCGAAGGCGGCGATCCGGCTGAGGCGGGCGATACCGACTGGCAGGCGGTGAGCGGATATCAGCGGGCAATGACCTACGTGCTCCAGCTTGCCCATGACCAGCACTTCGAGTACTCGTCGGGACTGATCAGGAGCCTTCACTTCATGATGACCGAGTACGCGCTCGATGCCGGCCCGGGCCTCTGGCGGCCGGGAGCGATCTGGATTCACAACAGCGCAACCGGCGAAACCGTGTACGAAGGCCCGGAGAGCGATCGGGTTCCGGAACTCATCGACCAGCTCGTCGCACAGTTGCAGTCAGACGGCGACGTGCCGCCGATGGTGCGGGCCGCGATGGCGCATCTCAACTTGGCGATGATCCATCCATTTCGAGACGGCAACGGCCGCATGGCGCGCTGCCTGCAGATGTTGGTGCTCGCCCGGGAGCAGATCCTGTCGCCTGAGTGGATGAGCATCGAGGAGTACCTCGGAGTCAACACGCAGGCCTACTACGACATCCTCGCCGGGGTGGGCAAGGGCGGCTGGCATCCTGACAACGACGCTCGGCCCTGGGTTCGCTTCTGTCTGCGCGCCCACTACATCCAGGCGGTGAGCGTGCTGAGGCGGGTTCGCGAGTCAGAGCGCATCTGGCAGGAGGTGGACGCGCTGAGGGAGGCTCGCGGGTTGTCGCCAAGGACGATGGCGAGCCTGTTCGATGCCGCGACCGGGCTGCGCATCCGCAACTCTTCGCACCGCAAGGCGGTCGAGCTGGCGGAGGGCGAAGCGATCTCGAACCAGGTCGCGACCAACGATCTGGGCGCAATGGTTCAAGCTGGCCTTGTGTCGCAGCGAGGTGCCAAGCGCGGAAGTCATTACGTAGCGACCGAGCCGCTGACCGAGATAGCGGAGAAGGTCCGGGCCGATCGCGAGCCAATCGATGCAAGCGCCCTCTTCGAGGTCTGACATCGAGCCCTGGCTAACACCGCTCTACGACGCCGAGGGGATGCGAGCGGTCGATCGCTGGGCGATCGAGGAGCAGGGGGTGCCGGGGGACGATTTGATGGAGACGGCCGGGACCGCCCTGGCGGAGGCGGTTGCCGGGCTCGCGCCGCAGGGGCCGGTGCGGATCGTCTGCGGGAAGGGCAACAACGGCGGCGACGGGCTTGTCGCGGCGAGGCATCTGAGCCGGATGGGCTTCCAGGTCGAGTCCCTCGAGCTCTTCTCGGCCGAGACGCCGGACGATCTCGACGCCTGGCTGGCCGGCTCGGGCGCGATCGTCGACGCGATCTTCGGCACCGGCTTCGCCGGGGCGCCGCGCGAGCCGGCCGCGGCGGCGATCGAGGCGATCAACCGCAGCGGCGCGCCGGTCGTCGCCTGCGACGTCGCCTCGGGCGTGGACGCCTCGAGCGGGGAGATCGAGGGCGCGGCGGTCGAGGCCGACCTCACCGTCAGCTTCCACGCGGCCAAGGTCGGCCACCGGGTCGCGCCGGGCAAGTGGCACACGGGAGAGCTGCGGGTCGTGCCGATCGGGATCCCGGAGGGGGCGCCCGGGGACCCGGTCGCGGGCACGATCGAGCCGTCCGTCCTCGCCCTGGCACCGGCGCGGGGACCGAGGTCGACCAAGTTCAGCTCGGGACAGGTCGTGATCGCCGGCGGCTCGCGCGGGCTCACCGGTGCGGTCCAGATGGCCTCGCGGGCGGCGATCCGGGCGGGCGCCGGCTACGCGACCGTCGCCGTGCCCGCCGACCTGGAGGCGATCTTCGAGGCGGGCCAGCCCGAGGTGATGTCGGTCGGCTGCCCGGGTGGAGACGGGTGTCTGGCGCCCGCCTCGCTGAAGGCGGTCATGCGCAGCTTCGAGCGCGCCGCCGCGGGGGTGCTCGGTCCGGGAATGGGTCGCGACCCCGGTTCGGTCGAGCTCGCCCGCGAGGCGGTGGGCGCGATCGAGGTTCCGCTGGTCATCGACGCCGACGGGCTCAACGCGTTCGCGGGGCAGGTCGAGCGGCTCGCCGCCCGCGCGGCGCCGACCGTCCTCACGCCGCACGCTGGAGAGCTGGGGCGACTGCTCGGCCGCTCCTCGGAGGAGATTTCCGCGCACCGCCTCTCTGCGGCGCGAGAAGCCGCCCGGGCCGCCGGGGCCGTGGTCGTGCTCAAGGGCGACGACACGATCGTCGCCGACGGCGAGCGGATCGCGGTCAACGCGCTCTCCGCGCCGGCGCTTGCCACCGCCGGCACCGGCGACGTGCTCTCGGGGATCGTCGCGGCACTGCTGGCGCGTGGCCTGGAGCCGTTCGCCGCCGCCTGCGCCGCCGTGCTCGCCCACGCGCGGGCCGGCCGCGACGCCGCCACCCGCATCGGGGTTGCCGAGTCGGTCATCGCAACAGACGTGATCGACTCGATCCCCCTAGCCCTGCGGTCGTCGGTCCTGTCGGTCGAATAACCTCGCCCACATGAAGACCGCTGCCGAGATCATGGATGCCGACGTGCCGACCGTCTCGCCGGACGCCGACGCGCGGGCGGCGATCGAGCTGCTGGCCAAGGCCGACATGGGGGCGATTCCCGTGATCGACGCGGAACGCAAGGTCGTCGGCATCGTCAGCGAGTCCGACCTGATCCTCAGCGACGAGGAGGCCGACCTCCACCTCCCGCACTACCTCAACATCATGGGCGGCGTCGTCTTCATCGGCTCGATGAAGGGCTTCGAGGAGCGGCTCAACAAGGCCTTCGCGACGAAGGTCTCCGAGCTGATGACCCCCGACCCGATCGTCGCCAGCACCGATGACGACGCCGAGGCGGTCGCCAGGACGATCGCCGAGAAGCACCACAACCACCTGCCCGTCGTCGACGGCGAGGGGCGCCTCGCCGGGCTGGTGACGCGGGCCGACGCGCTCTCCGCGCTCGTCTCCGAACACTAGGGCCATGGCGCGGGCCCTCGCCCGGATCGACCTCGGCGCCATAGAGCGCAACTGCGCGCGCCTGAAGGCGGAGCTGGGCGAGGGCGCCGAGCTCTGCGCGGTGGTCAAGGCGGACGGCTACGGGCACGGCGCCGACGCCTGCGCGTCCGCGGCGCTGGCCGGCGGTGCGAGCAGGCTGGCCGTGGCCACCGGCGCCGAGGCGGCCCAGATCGGCCGGCGCTTCCCGCAGGTGCCACTGCTGACGATGGGCGCCCTGGACGCCGAGGGCCTCGAGGACGCGCTCGCCGCAGGGTCGGAGGTGGCGGTCTGGCGCGAGGGCTTCCGGGATTTCCTCAGCGCCCGCGGGCGGGCTCAGGGCCGGCCGGTTCGCGTCCACGTCAAGCACGACAGCGGCATGGGTCGGCTCGGCAACCCCGATTCCGCCGAGGTGCTGGCCCTGGCCCGCGCCTGCGCTGAGGATCCGCAGCTCGAGCTGGCGGGTGTCTGGACGCACTTCGCCACGGCCGACGAACCCGGCTCCGCGTTCTTCGAGCAGCAGCTCGATCGCTTCGCCGAGGTCGCGGCTGCGGTCAAGGCCGAGTTCCCCGGCGTCCTCGCCCACGCCGCCAACAGCGCCGCGGTCTTCCGAGACCGGCGCTCGCACTTCGACATGGCGCGCTGCGGCGTCGCCGTCTATGGCCTCGACCCGTTCCAGGGCGACCCGGCCGAGAGAGGCCTGGCGCCGGCGCTGTCGCTGCACTCCTATGTCGCGGACGTCAAGCGCTTCGCCGCGGGCGACAGCGCCGGCTACGGCCAGACCTGGCGGGCAGCGGAGGACACCTGGGTGGGGGTGTTGCCGCTCGGCTACGGCGACGGCGTGCGCCGCGGCCTCTCCAACAACGGCGAGGTGCTGATCGGCGGGCGCCGCCACCCGCTCATCGGCACCGTCTCGATGGACAACGTCACCGTCGACCTCGGCCCGGAGACCGCGGTCGAGCCGGGCGAGGAGGCGGTGCTGATCGGCTCCCAGGGCGCGGACTCGATCCGCGCCGAGGAGGTCGCGGCCCGCCTCGGCACGATCAACTACGAGGTCACCTGCGGGATCTCGGCCAGGGTTCCCCGGGAACGGGCATGAGCGTCGCGGGGCAGCTCGCATCGGCCCCGCTCGTCGCCCTTGCCCGGCGCGCGCTCGGCGAAGCGGAGGGAATCTGGATCGCGGGCGGGGCGGTCCGCGACGCGGCGCTGGACCGCGAGGTCGACGACCTCGACCTCGCCGTCGCGGGCGATCCGGCGGCGGCCTCGAAGGCGATCGCGCGCGAGGGGGGCGGGCACTCCTTCGAGCTCTCGGCCGAGTTCGCTACCTGGCGCGCCGTGGCGGCTGACGGCTCCTGGCAGGTCGACGTGACCGCGCTGCGCGGCGAGACGATCGAGGCCGACCTCGCCGAGCGCGACTTCACGATCGGCGCGGTCGCGCTGCCGCTGGGCGGCGGCGAGCCGGTCGATCCCTTCGGGGGCCTGCCGGACCTGGGGGACAGGCTGCTGCGCGTGGTGGGCGAGCGCAGCTTCGCCTCAGACCCGCTCCGTCTCCTGCGCGCCGCCAGGCTCGCGGCGGCGCTCGGGCTGGAGGTGGACCCCGCCACGGCTTCCCTGGCGCGATCGGAAGCCTCGCGCGCGGCCGAGCCCGCCGGGGAGCGCCAACTCGCGGAGCTGCGCCAGCTCGTCGGCGGGCCGGACCCGCTGCGGGGAATGGCCCTGCTCGACGAGCTCGGCCTCACCCCGGTCGTCCTGCCGGAGCTGGAGGCGCTGCGCGGGGTCGAACAGGGGCCCAACCACCACCTCGACGTGCACGGCCACACGATGGCTGTGCTTGAGCAGACGCTCGCGGTCGAGGCGGACCTGGAGCGCTTCGGCGGCGAGCGGGCGGCGGAGCTGGCTGTGCTGCTCGCCGAGCCGCTCGCCGACGAGATGAGCCGCGGCACCGCGCTGCGCTTCGGCGCCCTCGTCCACGACATCGGCAAGCCGGCCACGCGCTCCGAGAATGACGGCTTCGTCACCTTCGTCGGCCACGACAGCGACGGCGTCGCGATCGTCGGGGGCCTCTGCAAGCGCCTGCGGGCCAGCCGCAGCCTCACCCGTCACCTCCAGGACCTGACGCTGCATCACCTGCGCCTCGGGTTCCTCGTCCACGAGGCGCCGCTGGCGCCCCGGCGCGTCCACGAGTACCTGCGGGCGACCGAGCCGGTCGGCGCCGACGTGACCCTGCTGACGATCGCCGACCGGCTCTCGGCTCGGGGGTCGGGCCCCTTCGCGACCGAGGAGGCGATCGAGGCTCACCTGGCGCTGGCCAGGCAGATGCTGGCGGCGACGCTCGACTGGCGCCGCGACGGCCCCCCGCGGCCGCTGCTGCGCGGCGACGAGCTGGCGGCGGAGCTGGGGCTTGCCGAGGGCCCGGAGGTGGGGGAGCTGCTGGCCGAGCTCGAGGCGGCCCAGTACGCGGGCGAGATCTCGACCAGGGCCGGCGCGGTCGAGCACGCCCGCCGATTGCGCGGCTGAGCCGGGCGAGTGGCGGTCCGCTACGCTCCCCGCCGCATGGGCAAAGAGGAGAAGATCGAGATGGAGGGCGAGATCACCGAGGCCCTCCCCAACACGATGTTCCGGGTCAAACTCGACAACGGCCACGACGTGCTCGGCCACATCTCCGGCAAGATGCGCCGCCACTACATCCGCATCCTTCCGGGGGACCGGGTGAAGATCGAGCTCTCGCCCTACGACCTCGACCGCGGCCGCATCACCTACCGCTACAAATAAGCTCTTCGCCTTGAGCGAGCAGCGCCTGCGGATAAACAGCGAGAACGTCGTCCACGAGACGGTCGACGGCGAGCTGATCGCGATCGACTTGACCGGCGGCAGCTACTACAGCCTCTCCGGCAGCGGGCCGGCGATCTGGGCCCTGCTGCTCGGCGGCGCCAGCGAGTCGGAGATCTGCGCGGCGCTCGCGGTCACCCACGAGGGCGACCCCGAGGCGATCCGCCTTGAGGTCGCGAGCCTGCTCGCCCAGCTGCTGGAGAGCGAGCTTGCCGTTCCCGGCGACGGCACGGGGGAGGCGCCGGCACCTGGCGCTCCCGCCGAGAGGGCCGCCTTCGAGCCGCCGAAGCTGGAGCGCTACACGGACATGAAGGACTACTTCCTGCTCGACCCGATCCACGAGGTCGACACGACCGGCTGGCCGAAGCCGGCCGCCTGAGCCGGTGCCCAGCCAGGCACCGCCAGCGACGCCGCCGCGCGACCTCGCCGGGGAGTACACGGTCGCCCTCGCGGAGCGCTACGAGCGGGCCGCCTTGGCGGCGGGCGAGCGCCGCCACGACCTCGAGCTGGCTGGCCTGCGCCTGCGGCTCGCCTTCGCCGGCCCGGCGATGGAGGAGGCGCTGCTGCCGCCGTTCGCCCACCTCGCCGCAGCCGCGCCAGGCGAGCCCGAGCTGACCGTTCGCGTCTTCGACAGCGCCTCCACCGGCGTCGAGGCGCCGCCGCCCGTGTGGGCGCCGATCGAGGCCGACCCCGGGACCAACCCGACCGCGCGGCTGCGCTCCGACGCCGCCTGTGTGCTCGCCGCGGCCGGGACCGGCGCCGTGACCGCGGCTCTGCCGCAACGCGGCGAGGCGCTCTTCCACCTCCCCGACGCGACTCGCATCCCGCCGATCGAGCGAGCGGTGCCGCTGCGCGACGCACTGCAGCAGCTGACGGCGCCGCACCGCCGTTGGCTGACCCACGCGGGCGCCGTTGGCCGCAAGGGCCGTGGCGTGCTGCTCGTCGGCCGCGGCGGCTCCGGGAAGTCGACCCTGGCGCTCGCCTGCGCGCTGGCCGGCATGGAGATCGTCGCCGACGACTACGTCCTGCTCGACGGGGGGCCGCCGCCGCGCGCGCACGCGATGCAGTCGACGGCGAAGCTGACCGCCGACAGCGCCGCCCGGCTCGGCCTCGGCGCCGAGGCGATCGACCCGGCCGGCTTCGAGCCCACCCTGGAGGGCCCTGCCAAGGCGCTCGTCGACATCCGCGCCCTCGCCCCGGGGTGCCTGCGCCCCAGCCTCGAGATCGTCGCGATCGTCGCCCCCGTCCTCCACGGAGAAGCGGAGGCGGCGCTGAGCCCGATATCCGCGGCCGAGGGGCTGCGGGCGGTGGCGCCGAGCACGCTGATCCAGTCCGGCTTGCGCAGCGCCGAGTGGCTGGCCGCGCTGGGGGCCCTGGTCCGCGCGGTGCCCTGCTACGCGCTCGATCTCTCGCCCGATCCGGGCGCCAACGCGAGCGCGATCGAGGGGCTGGTGGGCGAGCTTGGCTGAGCCGCTCGTCACCGCGGCGATCCCGGTCCACGACGGCGAGGCCCACCTCGCCGCGGCGATCGAGAGCGTCCTCGCCCAGACCCGGCCCTGCGACCAGGTCGTCGTCGTCGACAACGGCTCCAGCGACCGCAGCGCCGAGATCGCCCGTGGCTTCGGCCCGCCCGTCGAGGTCGTCGCCGAGCCGCGCGCCGGGATCGGCTTCGCCCGCAACGCGGCCGTGGACGCCGCCCGCGGCGACTTCGTCGCCTTCCTCGACGCCGACGACCTCTGGGTGCCGGAGAAGACCGAGCTGCAGCTGGCCGCCTTCGCCGCCCGTCCCGAGCTCAGCCTCGTCTTCGGCCACGTCCGGCAGTTCGCCAGCCCGGAGCTGAGCGAGGCGGAGCGCGCCGTCATCCGGCTGCCCGCCGAGCCCCAGCCAGGCGCGCACGTCGGCGCGATGCTGGCCACGAGGTCGGCGATCGAGGCGGTCGGGCCATGGCCGACCGACATCGCCCTCAGCGACGGGCTGACCTTCCTGCTGAGCGCCCGCGAGCTCGGCCTCGAACAGGCGATGCTGCCCGACGTCGTGATGCTGCGCCGCGTGCACGGCGACAACCACTCGATCAAGAACCGCGAGGAGAGGATCGAGTTCGCCCGCCTGCTCAAGGGCTCGCTCGACCGCCGCCGCGCAACTGCCTCGTGAGCGCCGTGCTCGGCAACCGGCCGACGGAGGCGCAGAGCCTGGTCCTGCACGCGGCGCTCGACGAGCGGGCCGACGCCGTCGCGGCGTGGGAGCGCTGGCGCGCCGCGGTCGAGTTCGACGACGTCGACCACGGCTCGATGCGCCTCTTGCCGCTCGTCTACCGCCACCTCGGCGCCGACGCCTTCGACGCCGAGGTCGCGGGCCGGCTCAAGGGCCTCTACCGCCGCGCCTGGAGCCAGAACCAGCTGCTCTTCCGGCGCGCCGCAGAGGCCGTCGCCGCGCTCGAGGCGCGCGGCATCGAGACCCTCGTCACCAAGGGCGCCTCACTTGCCCTGCTGGCCTACGGCGACGTCGGCGCGCGGCCGATGGACGATGTCGACGTGCTGGTGCCGATCGGCCGAACCGGGGATGCGATTGAGGCGCTGCGGGAGGCCGGCTGGGAGGCCGATCACGAGGATCCGCTGGCCTGGACCGAGGTCCATCACTCGCTCGGCTTCGCCGGTCCGGGCGGTGGCAACATGGACCTGCACTGGTTCTCCCTCTGGCAGCCGGCCCGCGACGACGAGCTCTGGCGGGCCGCCGTGGCGATCGAGCTGGCCGGGGTCGCGACGCGGGCGCCCTGTGCGGCCGATCAGCTGCTGCTGGCCTGCGTGCACGGCACCCCCTGGAGCCCGCTGCCGCCCTTCCGCTGGGTCGCCGATGCTGTGGTGACGATGCGCGCCGCCGGCCGGAACCTCGATTGGGATCGGGTTGCGGCCGAGGCCGAGCGCCGCCAGCTCACCGTGGCGACCGCTGCCGCGCTCGCCTACCTGTGCAGCGAGTTCGCCGCGCCCGTGCCGGCCGCGGTGCTCGAGCGGCTTGCCGCCGCGCCTGCCTCCCGCCACGAGCGCGCCGCCTTCGCGGCCGCCTGCCGGCCCGACAGCCCGCTGCGCACCCTACGCATGGCCTGGGATCGCTACCGGCGCCTGCGCGACCTCGATACGGGGGCCCCGCGCCCGTCCGGCTTCGCCTCCTTCGCGCGGCGCTTCTGGGGGCTGGAGAGCGTCTGGCAGCTGCCCCGGCACGCGGCCGGATCGCTCAGCCGGCAGCGCGAGCGCGCTGGCGCTCGATCCTCGCCTTGAAGGCGCGGAACACGCTGGCGCGCACGGCGGCCACGTCCTGGGTGAGGCTCTCCGGATGCACTCGCCGCCGCAGCAGCACCCGCGACAGCTTCGCGATCTCGATGTCGGCCTCGACCGCGCGCATCGCCCAGTCGATGTCCTCGGCCGGGCGGATCGATTCGTCGAATGGACCGACCTGCACGAAGACCTCGCGCCGCAGCAGCATCGTCATCACATGTACGTCCGGCCCGTCGGAGACCTCGGCCGGGCGGGTCGGCACCGCGGCCTGAGCGCTCGATCCCTCGACCCAGAAGGGCAGTTCGGACCCGGGCTCGACGATCACCTCCTGTTCGCCCATGACGACGCCCACCCCGGGGTTCGCAAGCAGGTGGCCCACCTGGACCTCGAGCTTGTCGGGGGTCATCGCGTCGTCGGCGTCGTGGAAGGTCACGAGGCCACCGCTCGAGGCGGCGAAGCCGCGGTTGCGCGAGGTGGCGGGGCCGGCGTTCTCCTGACGGATCACCCGGACCTGAGGATAGGCGGCCGCAATCTCCGCGGTGGCGTCCCGCGAGCCGTCGTCGATGACGATCGTCTCGAGCGGGGAGTAGGTCTGGGCGAGCACGCTCTCGATCGCCTCGCCGATGAAGCGCTCGGCTTCGAAGGCCGGGATGATGACGCTGACCAGAGGTCCTTGCACGATCGCCATTCTCCCTATAGATGGCTGCGCGCCGCCGCCTGGTCGGGCTCGGCCAGCTCGGCGACCAGCGCCGACCAGGCGAAGTCCTCGGCGCCGAGTCCGGCGCCGGTGCGCGGGTCGTAGTACTCGCGCAGGCCTTCGCGCTCGACCGCGCCGATCACTCCGTCCGCGAGCCGCGCCGCGGCCTCCTCGTAGCCGAGGCGCCGCAGCCCGAGCCAGAGCAGCCAGGCCGAGTTGACCCAGGTCGGGCCGCGCCAGTAGCGGCGCAGCGGACCGCGGCTGCCGCCGGGCGCATAGCTCGGCTCGGCGGCTGAGACCGAGGGCGGCGCGACGGGGGTCAGGAACCGGCGCTCGTCGAGCAGGTGCTCCTCGACCAGGCGGCGGCCGATCTCCTCGGGCAGGTCGGGGAGCGCCAGCGGGGCGAGCGCGGCCCAGGTGGCGACGCCGGGCCGGGCGCCGCCCGGCTGCGCCTCGTCGAGGAAGAGCCCGCTGCCCTCGTCCCAGAGCCGTTCGACCAGGGCCGGCGTCGCCGAGGGGCGGCCAAGCGCCTGCAGGGAGAGCGACCACAGCGTGTTGACCAGCGTCTCGCAGAGCACCGGCCCGCCCCGCTCGCGGATTCGGCGGGCGTCGAAGCCCAGTCGCCGGTTGCGGTGGACGAGCAGCGGGAAGCCGATCCGCGAGCAGGCCCGCCACCCCCACACGGGGTCGAACTTCGGCGAGGCGTCGAGGCCCGACTCGTCGGGCTGGACGATCCAGAGGAGCCCGTCCCCCTCGAGATCGCGGTTGGCGAGGAGCCAGTCGGCCTGGGCGGCGATCCGCGGCTCCTCGCGCGGGTCGCCGACGGCGATCTGCCAGGCCCAGGCGAGCAGCGGCGGCTGGATCGTCGCGGTCTGGAAGGAGCGGCGCGAGGCGACGTTGTAGAAGGGCAGGCGGGAGAGCGCGACGGGGCCCTCCCAGAAGACCGTGTGGCCGATGAAGCCGTCGTCGCGCTGCGCGGCGAGCAGGGTCTCCAGCTCGGTTCGCGAGCGATCCGGCTCGAAGTGCCGCCGGGCGATCGCCACGAAGCAGGAGTCCCAGTACCACTGCCACGGATAGCGGCTGGGACTGGGCCGCGTATACCCAAACCGCATCCCGCCCCGCTCCCCCTCCACCCAGTTCGAGCGCAGCACCCCCTCCGCGATCTCCCCCGCCGACGGGCCTGAAACGTCCATATGTTGGACGTTTGAGTCCCGTCGGCGGGGGAGGGTCACCGGGCTGTGCGGCGCATTTCGCGCAGCGCCCAGGCGCCGAGGACGAGGAGGAGGCCGAGCAGGGCGACGATGCCCGGCCAGGTGCCGGCCCAGGTCACGGTGCCGACGAACCCCTGCCGGGCGGCTTCGATCGCTTCCGTGACCGGGTTCACTTCGGCGACCGTGCGCAGCCACGGCTGCAGCAGCGCCAGCGGCGCGTAGGCGGTGGTGGTGAAGACCAGCGCCATCATTCCCGCCTGCATCAGCGGCGCCGCCGACTGGCTCTTGAAGCGCAGCGCCAGCGCCGAGCCCCAGCAGGCCGCCACGGCCGCCATCGCCGCGACCATCAGGTAGGTGACGAAGAGGCCGTCGATTCCCGGCCAGCCGGCGCCCAGCGGCAGGGCGATGGCGAAGACGAAGGTGGCCGGGATCAGCGCCCGGGCGCTGGCGGAGAGGACCGTGCCGGCGAGCAGGACCCAGCGCGGGGCGGGGGAGACGAGCAGGCGGTCGACCCAGCCTCCCTCGATGTCGCGGGCGAGGTTGACGCCGGCGGCGGCGCCGGTGAAGCCGGCGCCCTGGAGCATGCTGACCGGCACGACGAAGCTCTCATATGCCCCCACTTCGAACCCGTTCAGCTGGGTTAGCGCGCCGAAGACGCCGTTGAGGCCGAGGAAGAAGATCGTTGGCGCCAGCACCCCCGGGATCGCCGCCCCCGGCACTCGCAGCAGCTCGTTCTTCGTGCGCGCCATCAATGCCGCGATCGTCGCCAGGTTCGCTCGCCACTCCGGCAGTGCGGCTGCCCGGTCCATCAGCCCACCCTCAGCCTGTGCCGGAGGGCGCGGGCACTGAGCACGAGGCTGAGCACGACGATCCCGGCGATCGCCAGCAGCGCGTAGATCAGGTCGGTGGCGTCGACGTCGGCGACGATCGGGTTGCGGATGCCTTCCGCGATGAAGCTGAACGGGTTGTATTCGGCGATCGCCTTGGCCGGCTGGATCATCAGGTCGAGGGGGAAGAAGGCGGAGGAGAGAAAGAGGACGACCAAGACCAGGGGGAAGAGGCCCTGGACGACGCTGGCGCTGCCGGTCCGCAGCGCGATCGCGGCGCCGATGCCGCCGACTGCCATCGCCGTCGCCGTGACCAGCCCGATCGCGATCAGCGCGCCGGCGACGCCGCTGTGGATTTCGGCGCCGAAGAGGAGGCCGATCGCGAGGAACCAGAGGGCCGAGAACAGGCCCAGCGCGGCCGTTCCGGCCAGCCGGCCGAGGACGATCGTGAAGCGGGGGATCGGGGCGGCGAAGAGGCGGTCGGTGAAGCCCATCTCGATGTCGACCGCGAAGGCGATCCCGCCGCTGTTGCCGGCCAGCATCAGCGACTGCATCATCGCCCCGGCGAGCATGAACTGGAGGAAGCCCTGTACGGGTGGGAAGCCGGGGAGGTCGACGGCCGAGCCGGCGCCGCCGGTCTGAACCGCCAGCAGCAGGGTGGGGAAGACGACGATCGGCGCCATCAGCTGCGGGCGGCGGAAGGTCTGGCGGATCGAGCGCATCCCCAGGGCCCGTACGACGCGCAGATTGGTCGCCATCGCGCTCACGCCTCGACCGCCGCCTCCGGCTCGGCTGCCTCCTCGTCTCCCTTTGCCAGGCGGTGGCCAGTCTTGGCGACGAAAACGTCGTCGAGGGTGGGCCGGACCAGCTCCAGCGACTCGACCCCGATCCCCGCTTCGTCGAGCGCCCGCACCGTACGGGGGATGTCCGCCGCGCCGCCTGCGACCTCGACCAGCACCGTCCTGGCGTCGGTCGGCGGCAGCAGCCTGCCGATCCGCGCGCAGACCTCCTCGGCCTCGGCGATCGAGCCCTCGGCGATCTGCAGCTGGATGTGGGGGTTGCCGATTTCGGCCTTGAGCGACTCCGGCGTGCCTTCGGCGACGATCCGGCCGCCGTCGATGATGCCGACGTTGTCGGCGAGCTGGTCGGCCTCCTCCAGGTACTGAGTGGTGAGGAAGACGGTCGTCCCTTCGTCGTTCAGCTCGCGCACCTCCTCCCAGATCGTCTTGCGGCTGACCGGGTCCAGGCCGGTGGTCGGCTCGTCGAGGAAGAGGACGCGGGGCTCGTGCACCAGGGCCGCGGCGAGGTCGAGGCGCCGCTTCATCCCGCCCGAGTAGGAGCCGACGCGGCGGTCGGCCGCGGCGACCAGGTCCACCCGCTCGAGCAGGTCGTCGGCGCGACGGCGTCCCTCCGCAGTCGGCAGGCCCTGCAGCGTCGCCTGCAGGCGGATCAGCTCACGCCCGGTCATCAGCGGGTCGAGCGCCGCCTCCTGCAGGGCGACGCCGATCGAGGCCCGCACGGCTCGCGCCTCGCCGACTACGTCGTGGCCCGCCACCGTGGCCCGGCCGCCGGTCGGCAGCAGCAGCGTGGTCAGCATCCGCACCGTCGTCGTCTTGCCGGCCCCGTTGGGACCGAGAAAGCCGTAGATCTCGCCCTCGTCGACCTCGAGGTCGACGCCCTGGACCGCCTTCACCTCGTCGAAGGCCCGCTCGAGCCCCTCGACGACGATCGCCCGCATCAGGCTCCCGCGGGCTCGGCCTGCGCCAGCGGCGGCCGCGCGTCGACCCAGCGGCGGCCGTTGGCCCGCTCCAGTGCCTCGGCCGCGTCGAGCAGCAGCGCGTCCGACCCCCAGGCGCCCTGGAGCTGGAGAGCGATCGGCAGGCCCTCCGAACCGAGGCCCACCGGCATGCTGATCGCCGGGATGCCGGTCAGGTTGGCGAGGGCCGCCCCGCGAACGTTCGCCTGGTCTGCGGTCTGCGTCCCCGAGGGAAGCTCGACCAGGGGGGACTCCAGAGGTGGGGCGACCGCGGGAATCGTCGGCCAGGCGATCGCGTCGACCTCCTCGAACAGGGCCGCCAGGCGCCTCCGCATCAGGGTGCGGACGCGCTCCGCCTGCGCGATCGCCGCCGCCGGCAGCAGCATCCGGTACTTGAGGAAGCCGCGGTTGATCGGGCTGATGCCGGGGTCGAGGTCGTTGAGCCGCTCTGGCGAGACGCCGCCGAGGCTCTCCGCGTTGATGAGCAGGATCCCGGCCAGCGTCGCCGCGTCGAGGTCGCCCAGCTCGATCTCGCGGATCTCGCCACCGGTCTCGGCGCGCAGCGCCTCGATCGCCGCCCCGCAGGCCTCGCCGACCTCGGGCGTCACGTCCTCGGAGACGGTGTCGCGGACGACGCCGATCCGCAGGCCCGCCGCATCTCCCGCGACGAGCTCCTCGCCGAAGAGCGTCGAGCCGAGCAGGCGGCAGTCGGCGGCGTCGGCGCAGAGCGGGCCGGAGACGATCAGCGTCGTCACCGCCTCCATGTGGTGGCCGGCCATCGCCGAGCGGCCGAAGGTCGGCTTCAGCCCGGTCAGGCCGCAGTAGGCGGCGGGGAAGCGAACGGAGCCGAGCCCGTCGGCGCCGACGGCGCCGGAGACGAGGCCCGCCGCGGTCGCCGCGGCGGGGCCGCTCGAGGAGCCTCCGGGGCAGCGCTCGGTGTCCCAGGGGTTGCGGGCGGCGCCGTAGACGGAGACGTTGCCGGTGCTCCCCGCGCCGAGCTCGTGCATGTTGCCGACGCCGACGACGACGGCGCCGGCGTCGCGCAGGGCGCGGTAGGGACCGGACTCCCCCGGGGCGGTGGGGGCGAGCAGCTCCGCCGCGCCGAAGCGCTGCGCCCGCCAGGGCAGCGGCCACTCGTCCTTGATCACGACCGGGACGCCGTGCAGCGGCCCGTCGGGTGCCCCGGCCAGCATCGCCCGCGACTCCTCCGGGAAGGTCGCGACGACGGCGTTGATCGCCGGATTGCGCTCCTCGATCCTCGTCAGGGTCGCCTCGAGCAGCTCGGCGGCGTCGGCCTCGCCCGCGGCGATCGCGGCGGCCTGCCCGCGCAGGGAGAGGTCGAGGGCGCTCATGCCTGTTCGGGGGCCCGCGAGAGGTCGGGATTGCGCTCGGGCTCGAGCTCACCGAGGTCGAGGGAGAGCAGGGCGCGGATCGCGGGCCAGAACATCTGGTGCGCTGCGCTCATCACCGCGAGGTCGACCTCGTCGGCTTCGATCTGCAGGGATGCGAGGCCGGCGGGGATGAACTGCTCTGCTCGATCCGCGGCCTCCATTCCGGGTGGCAACCCTACAGAGGCGTCGTGGCCGGGATCGTGCAAGCGGCCCCTCAGCGGCGCATCCCACCGCGCCGGTGGGCAGAATCGTGGCCGCAACCCTGATCGCAACGTCGGGTTTGCAGCATGAGATCGTGCGACTAGCAGCCAAAAACGAACCGCGCTCGCGTGCGCCAATGGCGCTCGCGCTCGCCGCGCTGCTCGCCGTCCTGGTCGTCGTCGCCTGGCCGGGAGCCGCAGAGTCCGCGCCGCTGCGCGTCGTCGTGCTCGGCAAGACCGCGGAAACGCCACCGCCCTCGTGCCCCGGGAAAATCGTCAACAACGTCGAGGTCGTCCCCTGCCGGGTGGAGGGCCACGTGACCGGCTTCCAGGTCAACGCCGGCGGGGTCGCGAATCCCTATGAAGCTCCCTTCGACGGCAAGCTGGTGGCCTGGTCGATCACCCTGGCGAAGCCCTCGCGCGCCGACACCGAGACGACCACCGACGAGGTCGGCTTCTTCGACGAATTCCTCGGTGAGCCCTCGCAGGCTCGGATCGGCGTCCTGCGCCCGGTCGAGGGCTCCAAGCCTCCCCAGTACAAGCTCGTCCGCCAGAGCCCGCTCGAGCGGCTCAACCCCCACTTCGGCAGCACCCCGATCTTCGCCCTCGAGCACCCGCTGACGGTGCTCCGCGGCCAGGTCGTCGCCCTCACGATTCCCACCTGGGCGCCGATGTTCGCCTTCAACGTCTCCGCCGAAGACACCTGGCGAGGCAGCCGCCTCACGGGCCACTGCGCCTCCAAGGAGGACATCCAGGGCGGCCATCCCCAGCAGGGGGTCGGCAAGACCAAGACCTACGGCTGCTACTACTCCAACGCCCGCCTGCTGTACACGGCGACTCTCGTCAAGCAACCCTGACAAAGCCTTGACACTCTGCGCGCCACGCGTGCGTCGGGAGCGGGCACGCTCAGAGTGTGCTCGCCATTTGGCTCGTGCTGTTCTTCGGTTCGGTCTTCCCGCAAGTGGAAGACCCCTGGCCGGATCGCGTCGGCTTCGGGTTCCCCGTTGCGCTTGCCGGAGCCGGTGCGGTGCTGGGCGGGGTGATCCACGCATCCGCGCCGCGGGCACGCCGAGAGAGGGCGATCGGGCGGTTCAGCTTGTGGGGGTTTTGGATTGGCGTGCTGTTTTACGCGGCGGCAGTTGTCGCTGAGGTAGTCTCCAGCCTATGAAACGTTTTGTCCTACCCGAGCTGATGCCCTATTACGCCCTGCTTCCGATGGGCGTCTTGATCAATTGGCTGATGAGCTCCGGCAGTCCCGTTGCTCATCTAGTGGCATTTGGCTTGTTCGCGGTTGGCACCGTAATCGTCTTCCGGCCGACCTGAGGCCGTCTGGTCAAGCAGATCAAGGACGCAGCGAGTGAAGCGTGCTCTGCACGCGAACGAGCGAGGACGCCGATATGCGCCGGCCAGACGGCCTCAGAGAGCTTCTTGGCGCTTGCCGCAGTACTGACAATCGCTCACGTCTAGGCCGATCAGCTGGTCGCAGCGGGAGCAGGCACGGAGGTTGTCCGGGGTGCGCGGCAGGGAGGACGCGGAGGGGGCCAGGGGCAGCACCATCGCCACCGGCTCCATCTCCTCGCCGGTCTCGCGGTCGAGGTAGACCTGGCCCGGCTCGGCGTGGGCCAGGGCCTCACGGCCCGAGGCCGGTGCGCGCATCCGGAAGAGCTGCTTCGAGTTCACGACGGCGAAGACTAATAGCTTGCGCGGTCCCGATGCGCGTCCTCCTCTTCCACGGCTACATGCTGCGCGGCACCGGCAGCAACATCTACAACGCCAATCTCGCTCGCGCCCTGGCCAAGCTGGGCCACGAGGTCCACCTGCTCTGCCAGGACCGCCAGGTCCAGATCGAGGGCGTCGAGATCCACAACCCCGACATCCACGGCCTGCTTCCCGTCTACGTCAAGGACCCCTACGAGGGCTTCGAGGTGAAGACCTTCCCCGAGCTGACGGACGAGGAGCTCGATCGCTACATCGAGGCCAACATCGCCGCCGTGCGCGAGGTGGCCGCACAAGCTGGAGATATAGACGCAGCTCTCGCCAACCACCTCGTCATGGGCCCGGCGATCCTCGCTCGCGCCGATGTCTGTCCCTTCGCAGCCAAGATCCACGGCTCGGCGCTGGAGTACACGGTCAAACCGCACCCCCGTTTCCTGCCCTACGCCCGCGAGGGCATGGACGCGGCCCGGGGGGTCCTCGTCGGCTCGCGGCACACAGCCGAGTCGCTCTGGAACGCGCTGCCTGATGTCCCAGGCCTGAGAGACAAGACCCGCCTGGGTCCGCCCGGCGTCGACACTGAGGCCTTCGCTCCGAGGGGAGCGGGCGGGGGTGGAGCGTCTTGTACTTTTTCGCGAGCCGACCATCGAGCGACAGCCAAAGACCGCAGCTCGAAAAAGTTAAGCGGAACCCCCGCCCGCTCCCCTCGTCGCATCGTCTTCGTGGGGAAGCTGATCGTGTCGAAGGGTGTGGACCTACTCCTAGCGGCGTGGCCGTTGGTGAAGGCCGAGCATCCCGATGCCAAGCTCGAAATTGCCGGTTTCGGCGCGTACGAGGACGGGTTGCGGCAGCTGCTTGCTGCCCTTGAGGGAGGAGACCTCAGCAAGGCTGGGGAGATCGCGGGAGCTGGCTGGGGCCTGGAGGGCGGGGAGGAGAAGTCGCTGTCGATTCTGTCTGCCTTTCTCAGCAATCCGCCAGCGGGCTATGGGGAAGCTGCTGAGGCTGCAGCCGGGTCGGTGGAGTTCATCGGGCGACTCGAGCACGATGAGGTGGCTGAGCTGCTGCCGGATGCGGAGGCTCTGGTGATGCCGAGCACGTTTCCCGAGGCGTTCGGGATGGTGGCTGCGGAGGCGGCTGCTTGCGGGGTGCTGCCGGTTTCAGCGGGGCACTCGGGGATGCTGGAGGTGTCGCGGCAGCTGATGGCGGCTCTCCCGCCGGAGGTCGGTCGGTTGACTTCGTTTCCGGTCGAGGAGGGCGCCGTGGAGGCGATCGCGGCGCGGCTGAACGGGTGGCTGGGGCTGCCCGAGGAGGAGCGCGCGGCGGCTCGCGAGGCGCTCGTCGAGACCGCTGCTCGGCTTTGGAGCTGGGAGGGCGTCGCCCGCGGCGTCATCGCCGCCTCACGGGGCGACCTTGACCGTCTGCCGGATGCATAGAATGCGCCCCCGCCGATGATGGGCCGCCTGCCGATAGCGAAGATGCTTGCCGCCACGCTCGTGGGCACCGTCGTGATCTCGGCGATCATGGTGCCGATCAACTGGAACGGCCAGGGGGCCTCCACGGCGGCGCCGAAGATCGACCAGCTGCTCAGCGTGATGATCGTCCTCTCGGCCTTCGTCTTCTCGCTGGTGATGGTGATGCTGTTCTACGCGCTGTGGAAATTCAAGGCCAAGCCGGGGGACGAGTCCGACGGCGAGCCGATCCACGGCAACACGCGCCTCGAGGTCTTCTGGACCCTGATCCCGACCGTCATCGTGCTCTTCGCCGCCGGCTACAGCTGGTCGGTCCTCAACGACATCGAAGAGCCGGCCGAGAACCCGCTCAAGGTCCAGGTCTTCTCCCAGCAGTTCGCCTGGAGCTTCGGGTATCCGGGCAAGGACGAGGCCTGGTCGGAGGGCGAGCTGCACGTCCCGCTGGGCCGCCAGGTCCACTTCAAGATGCACGCCCTGGACGTGATCCACTCCTTCTGGGTGCCGGAGTGGCGGATCAAGAAGGACAACGTGCCCGGAATCACGACGACAGCGATCGTCACGCCCGACAAGCTCGGCACCTACCAGCTGATCTGCACCGAGCTATGTGGCTTCGGCCATGCCGCGATGCGGGCGACGGTGGTGGTCGAAACCCCGGCCGACTTCCGCAAATGGGTCGCCGGGCTGAAGGAGACGGTGCCCGAGCCGCTGATGGAGTCCGTCGTTCAAGACACCGAGACCGACCCGGTGCCCCTGGGCGCCGGCGGGGCATAATGGAGGGCAAGGGATGACGGCTGCGATCAAGCGACCGGGATGGATTCGCGGTGCCCTCGGAGCGATTCTGGGGGCCGCGTTCGGCTTCGCGCTCGTCGTCGCCCTGCGCAAGGCCTCCGGCCTGCCCGCCTACCAGACCGAGCAGACCGGCTACCCGCAGGTCGTGGTCCCGCTGATCACCGGCCCGCTCGGCTTCCTGCTCGGCTTCGGCTGCTTCGACTACTGGCTGCGCTGGGCGGTGGGGATGCCGACGATCCCCGAGGACCACTCACAGCACGGCGCCAAGAGCTGGAAGGACTACTTCCGCTTCAACACCGATCACAAGGTGATCGGCATCCAGTACATCTGCACCACCTTCTTCTTCTTCTTCGTGGGCGGTCTGATGGCGATGCTGATCCGGGCAGAGCTGGCGCAGCCCGGCACCCAGATCGTCGACGCGGCCACCTACAACAGCCTCTTCTCCACCCACGCGGTGCTGATGATCTTCCTCTTCGTGATCCCGGTCTTCGCCGGGATCGCCAACTACGTCCTGCCGCTGATGATCGGCGCGCCGGACATGGCCTTCCCGCGCCTCAACGCGCTCAGCTTCTGGATGCTGCCGCTGGCCGGCCTGCTCTTCATCGGCAGCTTCCTGGCGCCCGGCGGCGCCTTCGACACCGGTTGGACCGGGTACGCGCCGCTCTCGACCGGGGCGCCGCTGGGGCAGTCGTTCTTCAACCTCGGCGTCCAGTTCGCCGGCGCTTCCTCGATCGCCACCGCTCTCAACTTCCTTGTGACGATCATTACTATGCGTGCGCCCGGAATGACCTTCTGGCGCATGCCGCTGCTGGTCTGGGCAAACCTCTCGACCTCGCTGCTGGTCGTCGCCGCGACGCCGTTCATCGCCGGGGTCCAGTTCATGGTCCTCTTCGACCGCGCCCTCGGCACCCAGTTCTTCGAGTTCGCCGGCGGGGGAGACGTCGTCAGCTACCAGCACATCTTCTGGTTCTACTCGCACCCGGCCGTCTACATCATGATGCTGCCCGGCTTCGGGATCATCAGCGAGGTCATCTCGACCCACGCCCGCAAGCCGATCTTCGGCTACCGCCTGATGGCCCTGGCGCTGCTCGGGATCGTCGTGCTCAGCTACTCGGTCTGGGCGCACCACATGTTCGTCGCCGGCATGTTCAGCTGGCTGCGGGTGCCGATGATGATCACGACGCTGCTGATCGCGGTGCCGACCGGGATCAAGATCTTCTCCTGGCTGGGGACGCTCTACTTCGGCAAGATCCACACCTACTCGACCGCGATGCTGTTTGCGCTCGCCTTCATCGTCACCTTCACGGTCGGCGGCATCAGTGGCGTGATGCTGGGCATGGTGCCGATCGACATCCACGTCTCCGACACCTACTTCATCGTCGCCCACATCCACTTCGTCCTCTTCGGCGGCTCGGTCTTCACGATTTTCGCCGGCATCTACCACTGGTTCCCGAAGATGACCGGGCGGATGTACGACGAGAAGCTCGGCCGGGTTCACTTCTGGGGCACGCTGATCGGCACCTGGGTCACCTTCATCCCCATGCACTGGGTCGGCATGGACGGGATGCCCCGCCGGGTCGCCGACTACGCGACCCAGTTCGGCGAGTGGAACATCCTGATCAGCTGCGGCGCCTTCCTGCTGGGCGCCTGCCAGCTCGTCTTCCTCTACAACATGGTCGTCAGCTGGCGCTTCGGCCCGCGCGCCGAGGCCAATCCCTGGCGGGCCAACTCGATCGAGTGGCAGGTCTCCTCGCCGCCGCCGATCTTCAACTTTCCGGAGATCCCGCGCGTGGTCGGCGGTCCGTACGAGTTCGGCGTGCCCGGAGCGCGGCACGCGATCATGGCCGGCGAGAGCGTCGAGACTCCGGCAGAGCCAGAGCCGACGGTGGTGGGCTCCACATGAGCGAGGCCCCCGAGGCGCGTCCCCTGCTCGTCTTCCTCAACGAGGTGGCGGGTGGGCGCAAGCTGCTGAAGGCCGTGCGCGAGAGGGCCGACGAGGTCCCGTTCGTGGCCGTCGCCGCGCCGCAGAACCAGCCGGCGGTCGGCCAGCTGATCGATTCGGGCGAACTGCGCGACGCCGCCCGGGCCCGGGTCGAGGTGACGATGTCGATCCTCTCCGAGTACGGGGTCGCCTCGGTCGGCGAGGTGATGGACCCGGAGCCCTCGCTGGCGCTCGACGACGCCGTTCGCGCCCACGAACCCGGCGAGGTGCTGCTCTCTTGCGCCGCCGAGACGCGCTTCGGCTTCACCCGCAAGGATCTGGTCGCCTGGGCGACGGACCGCTTCGAGCCGGACGTCGAGGTCACCCACATCCCGGTGCGGATCTCGGACGACTCGGTCAGCTGGGAGAAGAGCCACACGCTCGTCGTGGCGACCCAGACCGTGGCCGCGCCTGACCTGGTCGGCCGGCTCAAGGAGCGCGCCGCCGGCCACCCGCACCGCTTCACGATCATCTGTCCGCGGGCCGACGACGTGACCGAGCCGCAGATCGTCGGCGACCTCGCCTCGACGCTGGCCGAGCTCTACCGGGCAGACATCGACGCCACCGGCCAGCCGATGAGCCCCGACCCCTTTCACGCGGTGCAGAACGCGATCGAGCACTACAGCATCGACGAGGTGCTGATCTCGACCTTCGCGGGCGAGAGCTCGCGCTGGCTCGAGGACGACCTGATCGGCAAGGTTCGCGAGATCACCGACAAGTCCGTCGAGCACCTCGAGGTCGGCCGGCCCGCGGCCGCCGTCGCCGCAGCCGTCGCCGAGGGAGGGGAGAGCGTCTGATGGAGAGCGCAACGGTCGCACTGGGCCACGCACACGAGGAGCACCACGGGCCGCCGGAGGCCAACCAGAGCTCGCGGATCGACCGCCAGACGCTCGGGATCCTCCTCTTCATCGTCTCCGAGGTGATGCTCTTCGGCGCCTTCTTCGCTTCCTACTTCTTCCTGCGGGTCGTCGTCGACCCACCGACCTGGCCGCCGCACCCCTACGAGCTGCCGGTCAGCGTGGCGCTGGTCAACACCTGCATCCTGGTCTCCTCGAGCTTCACGATCCACTACGCGCTGGAGGCGATCCGCAGGGGCAACCATCGCGGCCTGAAACTGGGTCTGGTGCTGACCTGGCTGCTCGGCATGACCTTCCTCTTCATCCAGGTCAACGAGTACGTGCACCTCGGCTTCAGCGCCCGCGACCTCGGCTTCGGCTCGATCTTCTACAGCCTCACGGGCCTGCACGGCGCCCACGTCTTCGTCGGCCTGGTGCTGCTCAGCTTCGCCACGATCCGCGCCTTCCGCGGCCACTTCGGGACCGAGGCCAAGGACCACCTCGGCGTCGAGGTGCCCGGCATCTACTGGCACTTCGTGGACATCATGTGGATCGTGGTCTTCTTGACGGTTTACGTCCTCTGAGGATTTCGAAATACGTCATCTACGAGCCGCTTCTCGGCGTAATTTCCCTTTGCGTACCTTGACTAGTACGTAGCTGTTCCTATAGGGTCTTCGGCGTGGGAGCTATGGGCGAGACCCCCGGCAGCAAAGGCTTCAGTTGGGTGGTTGCCTTGGTCCTTAGTGTTTCAGTGCTCGGTTTTGCGGCTTCTGCGAGTGGACAAACTCCAGGCGCAGCTAGCAGCCAGGTGATCGACCTGTGCGAATGGGAGCCGATGTCCTGCTTTGAAGACCTCGCCACCGTCAATGTCAAAAAGAACGGCACGGGATCGGGAACGGTGACCAGCTCTCCGGCGGGAATCAACTGCGGTGTCTTCTGCTCGAGGAAATTCCCAGTGGGTTCAGTGGTGACGCTCACCGCCAAAGCCGGCGAAGGCTCCAAATTCACCGGCTGGTCGGGTGGTTACACCCCCATGCCAGGTGATGATTGCTCGGGTACTGGCACCTGCAAAATGACGCTCGTATTCATTCGCATAGCTGTGTTCCCGCCCCCACCCCCACCGCCAGTTGGGGTCACCGCGACCTTCGAGCGCGAATCGAAACCAAACCTCAAAGACCTCACCGTCTCCAAGGCGGGAACTGGCTCGGGCACGGTCAAATCGAGCCCCGCGGGGATCGACTGCGGCAGCATCTGCGCGACTGGTTTAGAAGAAGGCAAAGAAGTGACGCTCATCGCCAGCCCTAACGCCGGCTCGGCTTTCAGCAGCTGGAAAGGTTGCGACGCCGCCAACGGCCGCGAATGCAAAGTCACGGTTGACGCGGCGGAGGCAGTCAGCGCTAAGTTCACCGAGGTCAAGACGCTTTCGGTGCAGAAGGAAGGCGTCGGCCTGGGTTCAGTCAAGGCTTCCCCGGGCGGAATCAGCTGCCAAGCGGCCTGCGTATCGGCCGAAGCGGAGTTCTCTGCCGGTCCCCCGGCCAAAGAAGTCACCCTGATGGCCGCCCCCTATAAGGGCTCGGCCTTCGTCGAATGGGGCGGGGACTGTTCGGGCTCGTCTCCAACCTGCAAAGTGACGCTCTCGGCGGCCAAATCGGTGACCGCGGAGTTCGCACCTATCTCGAAAGTCATCCTGACGCTCGACAAGCCCCCCGGTACCGGCACGGTTAAGAGCGCACCAGCCTCGATCAACTGCGCGGTCGCCTGCTCTTCCCAGACCTCGGGTTTCTACTTGGGGAGTGAGGTGGGGCTGACCGAGACCCCCTACAAATCGGCTTTTTCCCAGTGGATGGGGTCTTGCTCTGGCAACTTGTCCACCTGCAAATTGACGATGACCGAAGCGAAGACAGTTGGGGCCGAATTCGTTGGCGCGCCGATGGCGGGCGTCTCGCTAACGCTCACGAAGGCGGAGGGGGGCACCGGTACCGGCAAGGTGACGAGCTATCCAGGCGGGATCAATTGCGATGCAAGCTGCTCGTCCAGCACCGCCGCATTTAAATCGGGCGCCAAGGTCGTCCTCAAGCAGACACCCGCAAAAGATTCCACCTTCGCCGGATGGGGCGGTGCCTGCTCCGGATCGAGCACCTGTGAAGTGACGCTCGCGATAGCCGAGGAAGTAACTGCCGAATTCGAGGCGATCCCGCTCCACATCCTGACTGTTGACAAGGCAGGCGGAGGCACGGGCACGGTGAAGGGCACACCGGCTGGAGTCAACTGCGGATTGACCTGCCCACAGGCCGCCGCGGCGTATCCGCAAACGGCAAGCGTCACCCTGACGGCTACCCCGGGCAAAGGGTCGGCCCCAGTCCAGTGGACGGGTTGCGATGAAGTCGTCGGGAGTCTCTGCATCGCGGCGATGAGCTCGGCCAAAGAAGTCACGGCGAGATTCGAATAGAGCGGGGCGGGGGCAGGTTTGCCGGTAGGCGTCGCACGGTAAAACTGGGGTATGCACAATCCGCTGAGGTCCGAGGCCGACGCCTTCCGCTGGTTTGTCGTGGTCTTGGCAGGCTGCGTCTCGATCGGCATCCTGGCTGCCCTGACCAGGCCGCTCGTTGGCGTGATCTGGGCGGGGGTCATGATCGGCGTCGGGATCGGCCTCGCCTATCGCAGCTCGCGCGGCCGGCTGCAGGGGCAGGTGCCGATCACCCGCGGTGGGGACGGCAGGCACCGGGTGCTCGTCGTCGCAAACGAGACAGTCGAGGGGGAGGCGCTGCTGGAGGAGATCCGCGGTCGCTGTCGCGGCCGGGATTGCGAGATCCTCGTCGTCACCCCGGCCCTGACCGGCTCGCGCGCTTCGCACTGGGCCTCGGACGTCGACGAAGCGATCGAGCTGGCGCGCCAGCGGATGGAACTCTCGCTGATCGCGATCGGGCGGCTGGGGCTGAAGGCGAAGGGGGAGATCGGCGACTCCGATCCGAACGTGGCGATCGAGGACGCGCTGCGGATCTTCTCGGCCGACGAGATCGTCATCTCGACCCACCCGTCGGACCGCTCCCGCTGGCTCGAGCGCGGCGTCGTCGACCGCGCGCGCGAGCGGATCGACCTGCCGATAACCCACGTCGTGGTCGACCTGGCGGCCGAGCGCGCAGTCCGGTGAGCGAATTGTTTCGGTTCGGCGCGCTTCAGCGCACCACGCGAAACGTTCTGTCTCCTAGGCTGTCAACATGGAGACCGTGAGAGCGCGCTGGACCGACGACCGCATGGATGACCTGAAGCACCAGGTCGACGATCTGGGGCGGCGCATGGATGACGGGTTCCGCGAGGTGGGCCAGCGCTTTGACGCAATGAACGAGCGCTTCGACGCGCTGCAGCGGACGATGATTCAGTTTGGAGCGGTGATGATCGCGGCCCTTGTCGGACTCCTGGCAACCCAGCTCGGGTTGATCCTGACTCAGCTCTGACTCAGCGCCGGCGCCTCCCGCTGACTCCGTGTCTCGCCGGCCACTCCGGACGCGCTCGATCGCGGCTCCAAACGCCCCGCCGTGGCGACGGCCCACAGCATCGCCAGCCAGGTGGCGGTGGCGAGGGCGATGTGGAGCCAGACGATGGCCGGGGGCAGCTCCAGGGCCCATTGCAGGCCTCCTACAGCCCCTTGTAGGGCGAGCAGGCCGATCACGGCGCCCAGGGGTCTCACGGCCCTCCTGTCGCCCCCTGGGCGGCGCAGAAGGAGCCAGACGGCGATCGCCGCGAGGCCGAAGACGGCGGCGATGGCCGAGTGGCGCTGCACGACCCACTCCAGCGTGCCCGTTCCCTCGAACTCGAAGCGGTGGACGAGCTGCCCCTCGTGCGCTCCCGCGTGCGGGCCCGAGGCGGTTGCGATCGTGCCGGCGAGGATCGTCAGCTGGCCGAGCGGGATCAGGGCCCGCACCGCCCAGACGCCGAGCCGGTCGCCGGAGCGCCGCCGCTCCCAGGGCTCGTAGCGCGCGCACCAGGCCAGCGCGAAGGAGGCGTCGAGCAGCAGCATCGAGAGGATGAAGTGGCTCATCACCAGGCCCGGCGCGAGGTGGTACTTGACGACCAGGGCGCCGAGGATCGCCTGGCAGATCACGCCCAGCGGGAGCAGGGCGCCGAAGAAGGCGAGGTGGCCGCGGAACGGGTGGCGGAACCAGGCGAGGACGCTGGCGGCGATCACGGCGAGGCCGACGAAGCCGGTGAGCAGCCGGTTGCCGTACTCGATCACCGCGTGGGTGTCGAGCGGCGGCACGGTCCCGCCGTAGCATTTGGGCCAGTCCGGGCAGCCGAGGCCCGAGCCGGTGAGGCGCACGGCGGCACCCGTCAGCACGATCAGCGAGAGCGCGGCGAGGGCGACCAGCGCCACAGTCGCGTAAAGCTGTGGAGAGATGCGGAGGCGGTCGCGCATGGGAGAGCCTCAGGAGATGATGCCAGCGGCGCCTTGCGGCCGCTGGAGGCGCTCAGCCGCCTTTGCCGTTGCCCTTGGCTGTCGATTCGGCCAGGTACTTGACCAGCTCTTCCAGTTCCTTCGGGCTGATCAGCGTGCTGAAGTTGGCGGGCATCACGTTGGCGGGGTAGCCCTTTGCGATGACCTTGTTGGGATCGACGATCGACTCGTCGATCATCGCCGCGCTCTGGCCGGGCAGGACTTCGTCGAGGTTCGGCCCGGTGACGCCGCCGGAGCCGGCCGCGGCCAGCACGTGGCATCCCCCGCAGCCGTTGTTGGCGAACACCTGGGCGCCGGGCCCACCGGGAACCTTCGGCGGGGCGGCGCCGGGGACGCCGGCGTAGAGGGCGACGTAAGCGGCCACGTCCTGGAGGTCCTGGCCGCTGACCAGATCGGCCGGCATCGAGACCGCCGGGTTGTCGTTGCTCGGCCGGGGGAACTCGACCTGCGCTTCGACCACGCCCTCGACCGTCGAGTCGTTCTCGCCGGCGACGCGAGCCGCGGCGAAGGCGTCGTCGAGGTTGGGCCCCTGTGTGCCGCTCGTCCCGGCCTGCGCCATCGTGTGGCAGGCGCCGCACTTCTGGACGAAGAGGGAGCGGCCCCGTTCGGGGTCGGCGTCGCTCGTGCCGCAGCCGGAAGCCGGCAGCACCACGGCCGCGACGGCGGCGAGGGCGAGCAGGGGGCGGATGGCGGTCGAGAGCTTGGGCATAGGCGCGAAGCGGGCCGGAGTCTATATGCCTGGGCCGCGTGAAAGCCGCCTTGCGAGGGCGTGGGCGTGGGGTAGGCTTGAGACGATCCTCACTATCTAGCGAACCCCGGGAAGGAGGCGCCAGATGCAGGTACGGGAAGGCATGTCAGACGTGGTCCTGACGGTCGGGCCCTCGCACACTCTGCGCGACGCGGCGACGATGATGACCGAGAAGGGGACCGGTGCGGCGCTGGTCGCCGACGACGAGACGCCGGTCCCGTGCATCCTCACCGAGCGCGACATCCTGCACTCCCTGGGCAACGGCGAGGACCCCGACTCCGAGCGCGTCGCCGACCACATGAGCGACACCGTGATCGCCGCCTCGCCGGACTGGAGCCTCGAGCGGGCCGCGGCCGAGATGTCGCGCCGCGGGATTCGCCACCTGGTCGTCTACGAGGGCAGTGACCTGGTCGGCGTCCTCTCGATGCGCGACATCGTCAAGGTGTGGACGAGTGACGGGGCTACGTCGGGGATGACCCCCGATTGATCGATTGACCCACCTATGAGGTGGTGAATCGATCAGTCGCCGTGCGGGATCGAGATCGTCTCGACCGGCAGCACTGCGCCGCGCGTCTTCTGCTTGCGGGGGAGCTTGTAGTAGCCGCGGATCGAGCCGCGGACCATGCTGCGCAGGGCGAAGAGGGCGATGACGATGCCGATGATCGAGTAGATCCAGCCGCGGACCATGAAGCCCTCGGCGAAGATGCCGCAGACGGCCAGGGCCAGGGCGAAGGCGAAGACCGCCGGTGCCCAGGAGGAGCTGGGCGGGTGGACCTGCTCCCCCGGCTCGGGTATGTGCCTGTGCTCGGGGGTCATGAGGCGACGTAGAGGACCGCCACCAGGAAGCTGAGGGCGAAGACCGCCGCGGCAATGCCGCCGGCCAGGAGGCCGGCCGAGATGCTCGCTCTTGCTGTCTCGCGATCCACGACCCGATTTCTACTAGACGACGCGGTCGAGCGGCATCGCGACGAAGAGCAGCGCCAGGTAGGCGAGCGAGAAGAGGTAGGTGCGCAGCGCCCAGCGGCGGTCGGCGCTGCGCAGCAGGCGAACGGCGCAGTAGATGAACCCGGCCCCGAGCGTCATCGAGGCGACCAGGTACTCGACGCCGAAGCCGCCGGCGCAGAAGGGCAGCTGGGTCACGGCGTAGAGGAGCACCGTGTAGAGGAGGATCTGGCGGCGGGTCTCGTCCTCGCCGCGCACGACCGGCAGCATCGGGATTCCCGCCTTGGCGTACTCGTCCTTCATCAGCAGCGAGAGCGCCCAGAAGTGGGGCGGGGTCCAGAAGAAGACGATCGCGAAGAGGTAGAAGGCGGTGCCGCTGAGCCCGCCGGTGACAGCGGCCCAGGCGACCAGGGGCGGCACCGCGCCGGCCGCGCCGCCGATCACGATGTTCTGCGGCGTGGAGCGCTTCAGCCAGAGCGTGTAGACGAAGACGTAGCCGAACAGGCCCGAGATCGAGAGCGCCGCCGCCAGGGGGTTGACCGCCAGTGCCAGCAGGGCGAAGGAGGCGCAGCCGAGCAGGGCCCCGAAGGCGATCGCGGCCTGCGGCGAGATCCGCCCTGCCGCGACCGGCCGGGTCGCGGTGCGGGTCATGATCCGGTCGATGTCGCGGTCGATCGCGTGGTTGATCGCGCCGGCACCGCCGGCCGAGAGGGCGCCGCCGAGGCAGACGAGAAAGACGAGGCCGAGCGAGGGGTCGCCCGCCACGTACATCGTCGTGATCGTGGTCAGCAGCAGCAGCGACTGCACCTTCGGCTTGGTCAGCGTCAGGTAGTCGCGCAGGACCGTCAGGGACGCTGGCCGACGCGATACCGCCGCCGCAGTCGCACTCATCGGGGTCAGGCTACCGGCTGCTTCTCGGGGGCCACCGGCTCGGCGCGACGCGTGCGGTGCGCGATCGCGTCGCGGATGTCGCGCATCGGCCGGTCGCTGCGCACGTCGGGCAGCACGTCGAAGTTGTGCGGCTCCGGGGGCGAGAGCGCGAACCACTCGAGCGAGTCGCCGCCCCACTGGTCGTGGCCGGCGCGGGCGCCGCCGGTGCGGCTGAGGATCGCGTTGACGAGCGTCAGGACGATCCCGGTCGCCAGAACGAAGGCCCCGATCGAGGCGATCAGGTTGAGGGCGCTGACCCCCGTGCCGCTGAAGAACTTGTAGGCGTCGACGACCTCGCCGTGCTCGCCGCCGGCGAAGAAGAGGGGCACGAAGGCGAGCAGGGTGCCGAGCGCCATCGTCCAGAAGGAGATCCGCGCCATCGTCTCGCCCATCGTCCGCCCGGTCATCTTCGGGAACCAGTAGTGCAGGGCGGCGAAGCCGCCGAAGACGGCGCCGCCGACCAGGGCGAAGTGGGTCGCCGCGGTGGCGTCGGTGGTGTGCTGCAGGCGCCAGGCGACAGCGACCATCGAGTGCGAGATCTCCGAGGCGAGGCCGATCGAGATCGCCGAGATCGCGCCGAGGGCGAAGAGCAGCGGCGCCCGCATCTGCAGGTTGCCGGCGATCATCGTCGCGATCAGGTTGTAGAGGACGAGGCCGAAGGGGACGATCAGCGCCAGCGACATCAGCATCGCGTAGTACATCCAGCCGATCCCGATCGGCGCGGTCATCATGTTCTGCATCCAGGCCAGGGTGCCGATCACGGCGATCGCGACCAGCGATCCGACGACGACGCGGCGTCCCTGCAGGGGCCTGCGGGCGAAGACCGGGACGATCTCGGCGATCGCGGCCAGGGCGGCGATCAGGATCAGCATGTAGGAGCCGGTGAAGAAGACCCAGCTCAGGTGCTCCCAGAGCAGCGGCGATCCTCCCGAGCCGTCGGCGAAGAAGATGCCGTCGAAGTTGCGGTCGGTCAGCAGCATCGCGATCGCGGCCAGCATCACCGGGCCGATCGCGAGGAGCAGC
This sequence comes from uncultured Solirubrobacterales bacterium, assembly GCA_963801245.1. Classification (GTDB taxonomy): domain Bacteria; phylum Actinomycetota; class Thermoleophilia; order Solirubrobacterales; family 70-9; genus VRUE01. Next base: position 110,243 of record CAWDEA010000002.1, on the reverse strand, counting down.
CAGGAGCAGATCGCGGCCGCCCAGGTGAAGACGGGCAGCCGGCGCCAGGCCATGCCCGGCGCGCGCTGCGTGTGCAGCGTCGCGACCAGGTCGATCGCGATCAGGACGAAGCCGAGGGTGACGAGCGCGTTGGCGGCGGCCCAGGCATCGACCCCGTTGTTGGGCAGGAAGGCCAGCTCGGAGAGCGGCGCCAGCGGGTTGACGCCGGCCTCCGACGGGGTGAAGAGGAAGCCGGAGTAGAGGACCGTCGCACCGGCGATGTAGAGCCAGAGCCCGATCTGCCCGACCCGGGGCAGGGCCGTGCTCCGCGCCCCCGCCTGCAGGGGCGCCAGGTAGTAGAAGAGGCCGAGTGCCAGCGGGATCGCGAAGAGGAAGATCGCCGTGGCGCCGTAGAGCGAGAGCATCCGGTTGAAGGTGACCGGGGTCAGGAACGTGTTCTCGGGGATCGCCAGCTGCAGGCGCATCAGCAGGAGCTCGACTAGGGCGATGAAGAGAAAGCCGAGCGCGGCGACGATCATCGTGCGGCCGACGTCCTTGTGACCGGAGCTGGTGGCGATCTCCATCCAGCGCGGGCGGCGCCGGGGGAAGCCGTCGACGACGAGCTCGGGTCGGGCGGGTCCGGGGCTCATGGCACTTCTCCGTTTTCGATCAGGCCCACGACGCGGTCCTGGGCAGCCTGGATGTCGGCTTTCTGGGTCTCGAGGAAGTCCTCGTACTCCTGGGCCGAGACGACCTCGACGGCGGTTCGCATCGCCGCGTAAGCCTGGCCGGAGAAGGTCGCCGACTGGCCCTCGTAGAGGCCCTCCTCTTCAGCGCGGAAGACGACGTGGTTGGTCTTGCCCGGGACGGCGTCGCGCTTGCCCGCCAGCTGCGGCACGTCCCAGGTGTGGATCACGTCGGTGGAGACGAGGTCGAGCTCGACCGTGGTGTCGACCGGCACGACGAGCTTGTAATAGGTGTAGGCGGAGTTCGGGTAGTCGTAGCGCCAGAGCCACTGCTGGCCGGTCGCCTGGATCTGCAGCGGCGCCGAGCGGGCCGAGGCGAGGCCCGCCGACCCGGTGGCCGGAGTCTCGCGTGCCTTCCCGGTGTAGAGGAGGCTGACGACGAAGATCGCGGCGGCGAAGACGGCGAGCAGGGCGCCGACCCTGAGCTGGGCATGCCCCCCGGGCCCCGACTCGCGAACGCCGGCGCCGCGGCCGCCGCGACGGCGCAGTGCGTAGATCAGCGCGCCGTTGATCGCGACGACGACAATCGTCGCGGCGACGAAGCCGATCCAAAGCAGGGTTTCGATCTGGTCGGTGCCAGGGGAGGCGGGACTCAAAGCGCGGCCATTCTAATCACGCACGAGGGCGCGACGCGGCGCCCGTCGTCTCGCCCGGGGTAGCAGAGGGCCTCCTATACTCGCCGACCCTATGCGCAGGCGATCCCGGCCATCTCCGGCGCTTCGTGTGACCCTGCGCGCCGGGGCCACCGGCGCAATCGCCGCCGCGGTCGCCGTGCCGCTGCTGCGACGGCGCCTGCGGGTGCCCGCCGCGGTGACGATCGCGAGCTGCGCCGCCGGGCCTCTCGCGCTCGCGGTCCTCTACCCGCGCTCGCGCAAGCGCGACGTGGCCCTCTTCGCGATGCAGATGTGGGCGTTCACGATGGTGCACGAGCTGCCCTACGACGATCCCGAGCGGCTGAGCCGGCGCCTTCGGGTCCGCTACCCGATCGCGATCGACCGCGCGATCGGGCTCGGCCGGCTGCCCAACGCCCGCCTCCAGGGCGCCCTCGCTCGCTTCCGTAGCGTCGACTCCCTGGACCGCGCCCTCACCTGGGTGCACTGGCTCTGGTTCCTCGAGCCCTACGCGGCGCTGCTCTGGATCCTGCTGCGCCACCCGGATCGCTTCCCGCGCGCCGCGCGCCAGATGGCGGCGGTCTTCGACCTCGGCTGCGTCGGCTACTTCGCCGTGCCGACGGCGCCGCCGTGGTGGGCCTCCGAGCAGGGCGTGACCGGGGAGGAGGTGCGGCGGATCATGGTCGAGGTCGGCGAGGAGACCTGGGGCTCGGCCTGGCCGGCGATGTACGGCGCGCTCGGGGGCAACCCCTGGGCGGCGATGCCCTCGCTGCACTTCGCGACCTCGACGATGGCGGCGATCTCGCTCTCCGAAGCCGGCCGGGCCGAGGGCGCGGTCGGCTGGGCCTACGCCCTGACGCTCGGCTTCGCGCTCGTCTACCTGGGCGAGCACTACGTCACCGACCTGCTCGCCGGAGCCGGTCTCGTCGCCACCGTGCGGCGCGGCGAGCCGCTGGCCGAACCGGCGGTTCACGCGGTCAATCGGGGCCTGCGGCGCTTGGAGCGCCTCGCCACCGGGTAGCTTCCCCGAGGTGTCTCCAGAGGGTTCGGCGAACGGCGGCGATGCCGCTGAGCTTCCGATCTTCACGCGGCGCCGGATGATCCAGACGGCGGTGATCGTCGTCGCGCTGCTGGTCGGGATCTACTTCCTCTTCCCGAAGCTGGTCGGCCTGGGCAACGCCCTGGGCAAGCTCGACGAGGCCGATCCGGTCTGGATCGCGATCGCGATCGGCTTCAACATCGCTCGCCTTCGCCACCTACATCGCGCTCTTCAAGGCGGTGGTCGGCGGCGACGCGCTGCGCCTCACCTGGGGCGAGACCTACGAGATCAACATGGCCGGGCTGGCGGCGACGCTGCTCTTCTCGGCGGGCGGTGCGGGCGGCATCGTCCTCACCTACTGGGCCCTGCGCAAGGCCGGCATGCGCCGCCACGACGTGGGGCGGCGGATGGTCGCCTTCCTGACCCTGCACTACGCCTTCTACCCGCTGGCGCTGATCCTCTTCGGCGTCCTGCTCCGCACCGGGGTGCTGAACGGCAAGGACTCGGTCGAGCTGACGATCATCCCGGCGGGAGTCGCCGGACTGCTGCTGGTGGTCGGGCTGCTGCTGGCCCTGATCCCGCGAGACCTCGGGCAGCGGATCGCCCGGCACGTCCACGGGGAGCGGGGCCAGTCGATCGCCGAGAGCATCGGCAAGGTGCCCGCGACCCTGGCCGAGGGCTTTCGCTTCGCACTCGGCCTCTTCGCCCATCCCTCCAAGGGCGGGCTGGCGGTGATCGGTGCGGCGGGCTTCTGGGCCGCCAACATCGGCATCCTCTGGGCCTGCTTCCACGCCTTCGGCGTCCAGGTGCCCCTTGCCGTCGTCGTCCAGGGCTTCTTCCTCGGCATGGTCGCCAACCTCTTCCCCTTTGCGCCGGCCGGCGTGGGAGCCGTGGACGCGGGGATGATCGGCGCCTTCGTCCTCTTCGGGATCCCCGAGGACACCGTCTTCCCGGCGATCTTGGTCTACCGGCTGGTCGCCTTCTGGCTGCCGATCCCCTTCGGCCTCGTCGCCTTCTTCCAGCTCCGCACCCGGGTGCACGAATGGGAAGTGAAGGGCCTGCCGGTCGAGCGGCCCTCGGGAGATGAGGTCGCGCTCGAAGCGACCCCGGGCTGAGCTACTATAAAAAGTAAAGTATTGGCGTCGACGGGACTGAAACGTCCATATGCCGGACGTTTGAGTCCCGTCGACTGGCACTAGACTCCAGGCGGCGAAAGATGGCTGAGAACAGGAAAGTCGAGAACGTGATCATCGTCGGCGGCGGCCCCGCCGGCTACACCGCTGCGCTCTACACGGCGCGCGCCAACCTCGAGCCGCTCGTCTTCGAGGGCTTCCAGTGGGGCGGCCAGCTGCAGAACACGACCGACGTCGAGAACTATCCCGGCTACCCCGAGGGGATCATGGGACCGGAGATGATGAGCCAGTTCCGCGCCCAGGCCGAGCGCTTCGGGACGCGCTTCGTCACCGACGACGTCGACCGGGTCGAGCTCTCCGACGGCGGCGTCCAGAAGGTCTTCCTCGGCGACGAGGAGCACCTGGCGAAGACCGTGATCCTGGCGATGGGGGCCGAGCCGCGGCGGCTCGGCGTCCCCGGCGAGATGGAGCTGGGCGGCCGCGGCGTCTCCACCTGCGGCGTCTGCGACGGCGCCTTCTTCAAGGACCAGAAGGTGATCGTGATCGGCGGCGGCGACTCGGCGATGGAGGACTCGATCTTCATCTCCAAGTTCGCCAGCGAGCTGACCGTCGTCAACCGCCGCGACGAGTTCCGCGCCTCGAAGATCATGCTCGAGCGGGCGAAGGAGCAGCGGCAACATCGAGTTCAAGACCCCCTTCGTCGCCGAGGAGTTCGTCGCCGGCGAGGACGGCAAGCTCGACCACGTGCGGCTGCGCAACGCCGAGACCGGCGAGACCGAGGACCTCGAGACCGACGGCGCCTTCATCGCGATCGGCCACATCCCGAAATCGGAGATCGTCGGTCGGCCAGGTCGACACCGACGAGGACGGCTACATCGTCACCGAGCCCGGCTCGACCAGGACCAACCTCGGCGGCGTCTTCGCGGTCGGCGACGTCGTCGACCACACCTACCGCCAGGCGGTCACCGCCGCCGGCACCGGCTGCATGGGCGCCCTCGACGCCGAGTGGTACCTGCGCGACACCCCGCCCTCGCCCGAGGCCCACTGGGTGCCCGGCGGCGAGCCGGTCGAGATCGCCCCCAAGGTCGGCTGACCGGCGCATATCGGCGTCCTCGGTCGCTCGCGTGCAGGGCTGATCGGCACAATCCATCGGAGGCGTCGATGAAGGCCGACTACGACCGCTGGCGGCGCCGGATCGCGAGGTTGCGGTCGACGTCGGGGTTCGTGCTGCCGGCTTGATCTGCGTTCGCGGTGAGGTCCTGGGCTAGGGTGGGACCGTGGCAAACCGCCTCTCCACCCTCTTCCCTTTCGTGATCGCCGTGCTCTTGCCGCCCGCCGGGCTGTTGCTCGGGCTGGTCGAGCTGCGGCAGGACCGCGAACTGGGGATTCGTCTGCTGGCCGTCTCCGTGCTGGCGGCGGTCGTCTGGGCGCTGCTCTTCCTCGGCTGAGCGTCAGCCGAGGAGCTTGCGGACGACGAAGGTGCGGGACCCGTGGGGGGTCTCGACCTCGATCGGCTCGCCGACCTTCGCGTCGCGAAGCGCCCGGCCGATCGGCGACTCGGCCGAGAGGCGGCCCGCGGCCAGGTCGGCCTCGGTCGAGCCGACCAGGGTCCAGGTGTTGACCTTCGTCTTTGCCCTCGTCGAAGACCTCGGCGGTGCGGCCGAAGGCGAAGCGACTCGGCGTCGCCGTCGACCTCGACCACGACCGCGGTGCGCAGCCGCTCGCGCAGCCGCTTGATCCTGCGTCTCGAGGTGCGCCTGGTCGTCCTTGGCGATGTGGTACTCGGCGTTCTCCTTGAGGTCGCCTTCCTCGCGCGCGACCTTGATCCGCGCCGCCATCTCCTGCGCGGCCGGCCCTTCGAGCTGCTCGATCTCCTCGCGCAGCGCGGCGATCCCCTCCTCGGTGATCGGCTCGCCGTTGGATTCCGCGTCTGGCATCCGCTCACTCTCTCAGATCGGTCGCAAGAGGGAGCAAGCAGGTCGCCGTCAAAGGCTGACCACCGGCAAGGGGTCGCCGCTATGGTGGGCGTACGGCTTCGTCCTGTACCCACATCCAGTCGATCGAGATCTTCGACCTGCCGGTCGAGATCGCCGGCTGCGAGGAGTGCCTCGCGCTGGGCATGCAGTGGGTTCACCTGCGGATGTGCCAGAGCTGCGGGCACATCGGCTGCTGCGACAACTCCGAGGGCAAGCACGCCACCGCCCATCACGCCCAGACCGGGCACCCGATGATCCGCTCGGTCGAGCCCGGTGAGGACTGGAGCTGGTGCTACGAGGACGAGCTGATGTTCCGCCTCGCCCGCTGAGGACCTTCGGCCACGGGCGAGCGCTGCATTGACTGTCAGATACACGGTCAATGCAGCGCTGGCGATGTCTAATCGGGCGTGACGATCGCGAAGCCGGGGTCGGGCTCGTCGAGCAGGCCGAGCAGCTCGCCGAGCTTGACCCCGTCTCCCTCGACGCGCAGGCGGCCGCTCTCGGCCAGCTCGGCGACGTCGGCGGTTTTGAGCAGCAGCTGGTCGAGCGCCTCGCGGTCGACGACGAGGGCCGCGTCGGCGGCGGGCTCGTGGCTGCCGGGCCTGTGGCGGAGGACGCCGTTGCGGACCGTGATCCGGTGCTGCTCGTCGGGGTCGGCGATCCGACCAGTCGATGCGCAGGTGCGCGTCCCAGGCGCGCGGGCCGTCGAGCCGGATCGCCATCGCGTCGAGCAGCTGGCTGACCGTGAGGTGGGCGACGACGTCGGCGCGGCGCGGTCGCCGTCGGCGTGCCGGAGATCCCCTCGCGCAGCTCCTGGGCGCCCATCAGGAAGAAGTTGCGCCAGGTCGCGTTCTCGGCGCCGTAGCCGAGCTGCTCGAGCGCGTCGGCCTGCAGCTCGCGGGCCTCGCGGTTGCCGGGCTCGGCGAAGACGACGTGGTTGACGACCTCGGCCACCCAGCGGTAGTCGCCCTGCTCGAAGGCTGCGCGGGCCTTCTCCAGCACCGCATCGGCGCCGCCCATGAACTCGACGTAGCGGCGCGCCTGCTCGACCGGCGGGTGCTCCCAGAGGTGGGCCGGGTTGCCGTCGAACCAGCCCATGTAGCGCTGGTAGATCGCCTTGACGTTGTGGCTGATCGAGCCGTAGTACTCGCGGCAGTGCCACTCCTCGGCGAGGCTCGGCGGCAGCTCGATCTCCTCGGCGATCTCCGGTCCGGTCGAGGCCCTGGTTCATCAGCCGCAGGGTCTGGTCGTGCAGGTAGGTGTAGAGGTCGCGCTGCTTTTCGAGGTAGTCGACGATCCGCTCGCCGCCCCAGCAGGGCCAGTGGTGGCCGGCGAAGAGCACGTCGGACTCGGCGCCGAAGAGCTCGATCGCCTCGTCGAGGTAGTGCGCCCAGATCGCGCGGGTCGCGGACCAGCGCGCCGCGCGGGGTGAGGATGTTGTGCATCGAGCGGGCGCGTTGTCGGCGATGCAGAGCGCCCGCGTCTCGGGGAAGTGGATGTTCATCTCCGCCGGCGCCTCGGTCCCCGGAGTCAGCTGGAAGCGCATCCGCACGCCGTCGACGGTCTCCTCCTGACCGGTCTCGGTCATCTCGAGGTTGGGCGGGATCAGCGTGATCGTCCCCAGCGAGGTGGTCTGGCCGAGGCCGGCGCCGAGCTGGCCCGTCGGGACCGCGCTCGAGCAGCGCCCCGTACATGTAGCCGGCACGCCGCCCCATCGCCGTGCCGGCGAAGACGTTCTCGCTGACCGCGTGGTGGAGGAAGCCGGCCGGGGCGATGACCGGGATGCCGCGGGTCTCGACCTCCTCCTGCGGAGACGACGCCCTTGGCGCCGCCGAAGTGGTCGACGTGGCTGTGGGTGTAGACCAGGCCGGTGACGGGACGCTCGCCGCGGTGCTCGCGGTAGAGGGCGAGCGCCGCCGCGGCGGTCTCGGCGGAGACGAGTGGGTCGATGACGACGATCCCGTCGGTCGCCCTCGACCACGTGCATGTTGGAGAGGTCGAAGCCGCGCAGCTGGTAGAGGCCGGGCGCCAGCTCGAAGAGGCCGGCGATCCGGCTGAGGCGCGCCTGCCGCCAGAGGCTCGGGTTGGCGGTCTCCGGCGGCTCGCCGTCGAGGAAGTCGTAGGACTCCAGCTCCCAGACGGTGCGCCCGTCGGCGTTCTCGACCCGCGGCGGGTCGAAGGGGGCGATGAGCCCGCGGCGCGCCTGCCTCGAAGTCGTCCAGTCCCTATCGCGGTTCCGCTGCGGCTCGTCAGCCGCGGCGCCGGCGCGTAGGCCTCGCCGTGCGCTGCTCGCAGCTCCTCGAGGATCGACACGGCGCGCTCGGCGCCGATCAGCTCGGTGAGCTCCAGCGGGCCGTGCGGCCAGTTGAAGCCGAGCCGCATCGCGGTGTCCATGTCGGCCGGGGAGCCGACTTCCTCTTCGAGCGCGAAGGCCGCCTCGTTGGCGATCTGGGCGAGCAGGCGGGGGAGGATCCGCGGCGCGGCGGGGTCGATCCTCGGCCAGCGTCGCGGGGTCGAGGGTCGGCGCCCGCTCCGCCACTCGCCTTCCTCGCGATCTGGTGCGAGGGATCGGCCGATCGCGGTTGGGTGGCCGTCGCGCGTAGTCGTAGAAGCCCTGGCCGCTCTTGCGCCCGAGGCGGCCCGCGGCGACCATCCGTTCCTGGATCGCGCTCGGCCGCCAGCGCTCGGGCTCGCCGCCCTGCGCGTAGAAGGAGCGGGCGACGCTGAGGTTGACGTCGAGGCCGATCAGGTCGATCAGCTCGAAGGGGCCCATGCGGAAGCCGCCGCCGAGCCGGCAGACGCGGTCGATCGTCGTCGGCGTCGGCGACGCCCTGTCGCCGAGCATCCGCAGCGACTCGAGCGTGAAGGGGCGGGCGAGGCGGTTGGCGATGAAGCCGGGGCTGTCCTTGGCCCGGATCGGGGTGCGCCCCATGCGCGTGCCGACCTCGGTCGTCGTGTCCAGTGCCTCCGGGGAGGAGTCGGCGGTGGCGACGACCTCGACCAGCTTCATCAGCGCCGGCGGGTTGAAGAAGTGCATGCCGACGATGCGCTCCGGGCCGGGGACGCCGGCGGCGATCGCGGTGACCGGCAGCGAGGACGTGTTGCTGGCGAGGATCGCCTCCGGTCTGCAGGCCACGGCGAGCGCGGCGAAGAGCTCGCGCTTCAGCCCGAGATCCTCGGGTGCGGCCTCGATCACCAGGTCGCATTCGGCCAGGTCGCCGATGCTCTGCGGCGGCGCCGACGCGGGCGCCGGCGCGCGTCGGCGTCCTCTTCGCTCCAGAGGCCCTTCGTGGCCCCCTTCGCGAGGGCGCGGTGGAGGCGGTCGTTGCGCCGGTCTCGAGCGCCTCGGGCACCGGGTCGTGCAGGCGGGTCTCATAGCCGCCGAGCGCGGCGACCTGGGCGATGCCGGCGCCCATCGTGCCGGCGCCGACGACCCCCACGCAACCGACGTCGACCTTCACCGTCCCTCGAACCTCGGCTCGCGCTTCTCGAGGAAGGCCTGCATCCCCTCGACCCGGTCCTCGGTCGCCATCGCCAGCTCGTAGAGGCGGCGCTCGTTCTCGAGGCCGGCGCTGAGCGCAGTCTCCTCGGCGGCGAGCACCGCCTGCTTGGCGAGCCGCGCGGCGATCGGCGGGCGCTCGGCGACGGTCTGGGCGAGCGCGATCGCCTCCTCGCAGCCAGTTGCCTTTCTTCGCGACCTTGTTGACCAGGCCCATCTCGCGGGCCATCTCGGCGTCGAAGCGGCGGCCGGTCAGCACGTACTCCATCGCCAGCTGCTTGCCGAGCACGCGGGCCAGGCGCTGGGTGCCGCCGCCGCCGGGGATGATCCCGAGGGTGATCTCCGGCTGGCCGAAGAGCGCCGTCTCGGAGGCGACGATCATGTCGCAGGCCAGCGCCAGCTCGCAGCCGCCGCCCAGCGCGTAGCCGGAGACCGCGGCGATCATCGGCGTCTTGACCGCGGCGAGGCGGCGCCAGAAGGAGGAGGCCGGGTGGCGCAGCGCCTCGGCGAAGCTGCGCTCGCTCATCGCCCTGATGTCGGCGCCGGCGGCGAAGACCTTCTCGGAGCCGGCGATCACGACGCAGCGGACCTCGGGGTCGGGGTCGAGGCGCTCCAGGCTCGCCGCGATCTCGCTCCATCATCTCCGGCGAGAGGGCGTTGCGCGCCTCGGGCCGGTTGAGCTGCAGCAGGGCGACGTGGCCGTCGCGCGAGATCTCGACCGGATCGGGCAAGGGGCTCAAGCCTCCGTCATCGGGGTCATCGCGTTGATCCCGGTCGCGGCGCGGCCGATGATCAGCTTCTGGATCTGCGAGGTGCCCTCGTAGAGGGTGGTGACGCGGGCGTCGCGCAGGTAGCGCTCGACCGGGTAGTCGTCGACGTAGCCGGAGCCGCCGTGGACCTGGATCGCGAGGTTGGCGCACTCGACCGCCGACTCGGTCGCGTAGAGCTTCGCCACCGAGGTCTCCAGTCGTGTTCGGCTTGCCTTCGTCCTTGAGCACCCCGGCGCGGTAGACCAGCATCCGCGCAGGCGTCGCGCTTGAGGATCATGTCGGCGATCATCTCCTGGACCAGCTGGAAGCGGGCGAGCGGGACGCCGAACTGCTTGCGCTCCTTGGAGTAGGCGACGGAGGCTTCGACGCAGCCTTCGCAGATGCCGACGCAGCCGGCGGCGACGCTGTAGCGGCCGTTGTCGAGGGCGCTCATCGCGACCTTGAAGCCGTCGCCGATCTCGCCGAGCATCGCGTCCTCGCCGACCTCGACGTTGTCGAGCGAGATCTCGCCGGTGTCGGAGGAGCGCAGCCCGAGCTTGCCGTGGATCTCCTGCGTGGTGAAGCCCTCGCTGTCGGTGGGGACGAGGAAGCAGGCGAGGCCCTTGTGCTTCTTCGCCGGGTCGGTCTGGGCGAAGATCAGCGCCACCTCGGAGAAGTTGGCGAGGCTGATCCACATCTTCTGGCCGCTGATCGACCAGCCCGAGTCGGTCTTGGTCGCGCGGGTGCGCAGGTTGGCGGCGTCGGAGCCGGTGTCGGGCTCGGTCAGCCCGAAGCAGCCGAGCGCCTCGCCGGTGCACAGCCGCGGCAGCCACTTCTGCTTCTGCTCCTCGGTGCCCCACTTCTCGATCGAGCCGGCGACGAGCGAGGTCTGCACCGAGACGACGGTGCGGGCGGAGGAGTCGGCGCGGCCGACCTGTTCGACGATCAGCCCGTAGCCGATGTAGTCGAGCCCGCGGCCGCCGTAGGCCTCGGAGACGGGTGCGCCGAGGTAGCCGACCTCGCCCAGCTTGCTGGCCAGCTCGCGGTCGAAGCGGGCGGCGCGGTCGTTCTCCTTCACCCGCGGCGTGATCTCCTTGTCGGCGAATTCACGCGCCGTTTCGGAGATCAGCCGCTGCTCGTCGGTCAACTGGAAGTCCATCTCATCCCTGCTTTCTCGGGTCCGTGTTCGGGTGGTTCGTCATCGAAGTTCGCGGCCCAGGGTCGCGGCGAAGGCCTCCTGGGCTTCGCGGGTGCGGGGACCGGGGGCGTCGGGCAGCTCGGTGCCGTCGATCGCCGAGATCGCCTGGATCTCGCGCGTGGTCGAGGCGAGGAAGGCCTCGTGGGCGGCACGCAGGTCGGCCACCGGCCAGGCGCCGGTCTCGACGTGCAGCGCCTTGACCAGCCGGTCGCGGGTGATCGACTCGAGCACGCCGTTGTCGAGGGCGGGCGTGCGCAGGGCGCCCTGCGGCGAGACCCAGAAGATCGCGGAGGTGGGCGGCTCCAGCACGATGCCGTCGGGCTGGACCAGCACCGCCTCGTCGGCGCCCTGCGCCCTGGCGAGCCGGGTCGACTGCATGTTGGCGGCGTAGGAGAGCGACTTGACCCCGTTGAGGATCACGCTCGGGCAGTAGGTGACGGTGGCGACGCTGACCGACTCCGCGTGCGCCGGGATCGGCTCGGTCATCGCGAGGCGGCGGCCGCCGCGGGTGACGATCAGCCGCAGCTGTCCGTCGGCGTCGCCGAGCCTCGCCAGCAGCGCCTCGATCTCGCTTTCCAGCGCCGGGCGGTCGAACTCGAGCTCGATCGCCGCGGCCGAGCGCCCGAGCCGGTCGAGGTGGTCGCCAAGCGCGAACGGCTTGCCGTTATAGAGACGGATCACCTCGAAGGCGCCGTCGCCGCGGTAGAGCCCGTCGTCCTTGAGAGGGACCATCGCCTCCGCCGTCGGCGAGATCGTCCCGTTGACGCTGGCCAGCTCTCTCAAATCGCTCCCCATCAGCCGGCGAGGCTACTGATCCACCCGCTCCGGTGCGCTTTATGTGGCCATGGGTGGCATAAAGCGCACCGGAACGCTAGACGGCTTCGAAGACCGTGGCCAGGCCCTGGCCGACGCCCACGCACATGGTGGCGATGCCGTACTTGGCGCCGCGACGGCGGAGCTCGCGGACGAGAGTGGTGGCGAGGCGCGCGCCGGAGCAGCCGAGCGGGTGGCCGAGGGCGATTGCGCCGCCGTTGACGTTGAGCTTCTCCTCCTCGATGCCGAGCTCGCGGGCGCTGGCTATGACCTGGGAGGCGAAGGCCTCGTTGATCTCGATCAGGTCGATCTGCTCGAGGGTGAGGCCGGCGGCCTCGAGCGCGCGGGGAATGGCGAAGGCCGGGCCGATGCCCATGTAGGCGGGGTCGACGCCTGCGACGCCGAAGGAGACGACCCGGGCCAGCGGCTCGGCGCCGAGCTCCTCGGCGCCCTTCTCCGAGGCGATCAGGGTGCAGGCGGCGCCGTCGTTGAGGGTCGAGGCGTTGCCGGCGGTGACCGTGCCGCCCTCGCGGAAGGCGGGCCGCAGCTTCGCCATCTTCTCCAGCGAGGCGTCGGGTCGCGGACCCTCGTCGGCCTCGACCAGGACCGTCTCGCGGCCCTGCGGCGCCTCGATCGGGACGATCTCCTCGGCGAAGATCTCGGCCTCGGCGGCGGCGACCGCGCGCTGGTGGCTGCGCAGGCCGAAGGCGTCCTGGTCCTCGCGGCTGATGCCGTAGCGCTCGGCGACGTTCTCGCCCGTCTCGCCCATCGACTCGGTCGAGACGCCGAGCTCGGCCATCCGCGGGTTGATCAGGCGCCAGCCCAGGGTCGTGTCGTGCATCGTCTGCGGCCCGCGCGGCAGGCCGCGCTCGGGCTTGGCGACAACCCACGGCGCGCGGCTCATCGACTCGACCCCGCCGCCCAGGTAGAAGTCGCCCTCGCCGAGCTTGACCGCGCGGGCGGCGCAGTTGATCGCCTCCAGGCCCGAGGCGCAGAGGCGGTTGACGGTGGCTCCCGGGACCGTGTTCGGCAGGCCGGCGAGCAGGGCCGCCATCCGCGCCACGTCGCGGTTGTCCTCACCCGACTGGTTGGCCGCGCCGAGGTACACGTCGGTCACCCGCTCGGGGTCGACGCCGGTGCGCTCGACCACGGCCGCGATCGTGTGCGCTGCCATGTCATCGGGCCGCACGCCGGAGAGCGCGCCGCGGTAGCTGCCCACCGGCGTCCGCACCGCGTCGACTACATATGCCTCGGCCACCCGCCGGATTTAAGTCGACCGGCGGGGCGAGCGTATTCTTCAGGCCGTGTGGTTCGTGCTCGGAACGGTTGCGATGGTGCTGCTTCTCGTCGGCGTCCTCTTCCTGATCGAGCACTTCTACACCGGCAACAACGCCGAACTGCTCGACTGGAAGCCGACCCGCTCCGCCGCGGTCGAGGCGCAGAACGAGATCGACGACGTGCAGCAGATGCTCGAGGCGCAGAACGAGATGCGCCGCCGCCGCGGGGTCGCGGAGCGCAGCGAGCAGGAGCTGCGCGAAGAGGTCGAGGCCGAGGAGCTGGAGCGGCTGCGCCAGCGCTCCCGGGCGTCCTAGGGTAGGCGTGGCGCGGGCGCTGATCGTCGGCTGCGGCTGTCGCGGGCGCGAACTCGGGGCGCGGCTGCTGGAGGAGGGCTGGGCGGTGCGCGGTACGAGCCGCCGCGAGGAGGGACTGGCGGCGATCGAGGCAGCCGGGATCGAGCCGGCCCTTGCCGATCCACAGCGCCCGGCGACCGTGCTCGACCTGGTCGGGGACGTCGCGGCCGTCTACTGGCTGCTCGGCTCGGCCACCGGCCCGCCCGAGGAGGTCGCCGCGATCCACGGTCCGCGCCTCGAGCGCCTGCTCGAACGCCTGGTCGAAACCCCGGTGCGCCGCTTCGTCTACGAGGCCGCGGGCTCCGTCGACCCGGCGGTCCTGGAGGGGGGCGCCGCAGCGGTGCGCGCCGCCGCCGAGCGTTGGCGCATCCCCACCGAGATCGTGCGCGACCCGGTTGGCGAATCTGCATTTGGGCGCCTATAGGACGCCCGAATGCAGATTCGCCGGTGCGCTCAGCCGAGGCGCTCCAGCAGGTCGCCGAGGATCCGCGCGGTGGCCCCCCAGATGAGGTGGCCGTCGACCTCGTAGGTCGGGGTGTGGATGGGGACGCCGCGGCGGACCAGGCGGCGCATCTCGTAGCCGTCGCGCAGGCCCTGCAGCGAGAAGGCGAGGACGGTCTCGACCTCTGCGGGGTTGGGGGTCAGGTCGAGTTCGCCCAGGTCGGGAACGATCCCGACGTAGGGGTGGATGCGGTAGCCGGTGACGAAGGTCGCGGCAGGGGGCAGGGCGCCGCACGAGCTCGACCGCGGCCGGGTCGAGGCCGATCTCCTCCTGGGCCTCGCGCAGGGCGGTCGCGACCAGGTCGGCATCGGTGTCGTCCCTGCGCCCGCCGGGGAAGGAGATCTCGCCCGCGTGCCGGCGCATGTCGGCGCGCCGCTCGGTGAAGATCAGCCCCGGCTCCTCGGGCCAGCCGTAGCAGCGGCAGCAGCACCGCGGCGTCGGTCCCGCCGCGCGCCTCCATCGCGTGGGCCTCCTCGGGCGTGAGGAGGCGGTCGGCGAGTGGTCGATTTACCCCTCTATGCGGTGGTGAATTGTCCACTCGCCGTCAGATGATGACCTGGACGGTGCCGCCGTCCACCGACCAGGCGGCGCCGGCGACGTAGGAGGCGCGCTCGGAGCAGAGGAAGACGATCGCCGACGCGATCTCCTCCGCCTGGGCGAGGCGGCCGATCGGGCGCTTCGCTCCCGCCGTTGCGAGCGCCTCCTCGCGGCTCGCGGCGCCCGACATCCGCTGGGACTGGTCGAGCAGGCCGCCGGGCTCCATCCACATCTCCGATTCGACCGGTCCGGGGCAGATCGCGTTGACGAGCACGCCGTCGGCCGCGTAGCGGTCGGCGAAGAGGCGCGAGAGCGAGAGCTCGGCCGCCTTCGCCACCGAGTACTCGGGCATCGCCGCCGAGGGTCGCTTGCCGGCGGTCGAGCAGACGTTGACGACCCGGCCCCAGCCGCGCTCGGCCATCGGCGGGATCGCGGCGCGCATCGCCCGCAGCGGCGCCATCACGTTGAGCTCGTACTGGGCGCGCCAGTCCTCGTCGGGGACGTCGTCGATGTCGCGCCACTGCGCGGTCCCCGCGTTGTTGACCAGCACGTCGAGGGCGCCGAAGCGCTCCGCCGCGGCGGTGAGCATCCGCTCGCCCGCGTCCGCGGCGGTGACGTCGAGGCTGAGCGTCTCGGCCCGGCCGCCCGCCTCGGCCCCGGCGCCTGATGCCGCGGCGGCCGCGGCGGCCAGGCGCTCCTCGTCGCGCGCCACCAGCAGCACGCTCGCACCCTCGGCGCAGAGCAGCCGCGCCGTCTCGGCCCCGATTCCCCGGCTGGCGCCGGTGACGACGCAGGCGCGTCCCTTCAGCCCGAGGTCCATCAGAGCGGCTCGACCCGCTCGGAGACGGTGACCGGCGTCTCGTGCGCAAGGACGCCGTGGACGGGGCACTTGCCGGCGATCCTCCGCAGGCGGGCCCGCTGCTCATCGCTCAGGTCCGCCGGCAGGCTCAGGGTGACGGTGAAAGAGAGCGGGGTGTAGTCGTCGTACTCGACCTCCACCTCCACCTCGACCCGGCCCACGTCCCATCCCTTGCGCTCCGCGTACATCTCGATCGTCACCGCGACGCAGCCGGCCAGCGAGGCAGCGACCAGGCGGGTGGGGGCGGGACCGGTGTCGGCGCCGCCCTTCTCCACGGGCTCGTCGACGCGGATCGTGTGGCCGCCCTCGATCTCGACCTCGTGGGCGAACCCCTCGAGTCGGCGGGCGACGACCTTCATCGGGTCAGGACTCGCCGCGGCCCTCGAACAGGGCCGGGTCGTCGACGTCGGCGAAGCGGGCCATCGCGTAGACGAGGTCGGAGGCGCGGTTGACGAAGTGGATCACGGTCTCGCTGGCCAGCTCGCCGGCCTCGGCGAGGGCGGCGATGCGGCGCTCGGCGCGGCGGATCGCGGTGCGGGCGACGTCGAGCTGGGCCGAGAGCTGGTTGCCGCCGGGGATGACGAACCGCGGCGGCAGCTCGACCTCGGACATGTAGCGGTCGATCAGCCCCTCGAGCTCGGCGACCATCTCCTCGGTGGTGCGGCTGACGCCGTCTTCGAGGCGGCCGGCCGCCTCCGGCGCGGTCGCCAGCTCGGCCCCGGCGACGAAGAGGTCGTCCTGCAGGCGGAGGATGTCGGCGGCGAGCTCGGCCTCGCCGGCGCCGCAGAGCGCGCGGGCGACGCCGAGGTGCGAGCAGGCCTCGTCGAGCGAGCCGTAGGCCTCGGTGCGGCCGTGGTGCTTGGGCACGCGACCGCCGTACCAGAGCGAGGTCGTCCCGTCGTCGCCCTTCTTGGTGTAGATCTTGACCACGGCGTGATCCTACGCCGCGGCCGGGTCAGGCGAGCGGGTTGAAGACCAGCCCGGTCAGCACCTTGGGGTAGAAGTAGGTCGACTTGGGAGGCATGTTGGCGTCGCTCTCGCAGATCGCCTTGGTCTGGTCGACGGGGATCGGGCGCAGGACGAAGGCGACGTCGTAGGCGCCCTCGTCGATCAGGCGCAGCGAGTCCTCGACGCTTTTCGCGTAGCCGATGCCGCGCTTGGCGAGGATGTCGTCTTCGCTGAGGCCGGCGATGCCCTTCAGCACGAGGGTCTCGAGGATCGCGGCGTCGAGGCGGCGGTATGCCTCGGGCATGCCCTCGAGCTGGCGGTCGAGCTCGGCGGTGTCCTTCAGCCGCAGGCGGTAGGCCTGCTTGTGATGGGAGTCGTAGAGGCCGAAGACGCCGACGCCCTCCTCGCCGAGCGGGTCGACGCGGCCGGTCTCGACCTCGGTCACCTCGAAGAGCTCGCGCAGGCCCTCGCCGAGGCGCCGCTGGCGCTCGGGGTCGCCGGCGAGGCCGGAGAGCAGGCGATGGGTGGGGTAGATCGAGAGGCCCGGGTCGTCGAGCCCGGTGATCGCCATCAGCGTGTAGTTGTGGTCGCCCTCGCCGCCGATCTCGTCGCGGTATGCGATCGCGGTCTCGTAGCGGTGATGGCCGTCGGCGATCAGCAGCTGGGCGTCGGCGAGCAGATCGGTCACGTCGTCGTGGATGCCCGGGTCCCTGATCTTCCAGATCCTGGTGACCGTCCCGCCCGCGTCGGTCGCCTCTCCCCACGGGTCTTCGATCTCGGTCTGCCGCGCCGCGAGCGGCCACGGGTCCCGCGTGCTGAGCGAGAAGATCGGCGAGAGGTTGCAGCGGGTGGCGCGCATCAGCTCTAGGCGGTCCTGCTTGGGGCCGGGCAGCGTGCGCTCGTGCGGGAGGACCTGGCCGGTGGAGAAGTCCTCGACCCGGACGCGGGCGAGGATGCCGTGGCGCGTGTGGGTGGAGCCGTCGGGGCCGGTGTATTCCTGCTCCATCGCCCAAATCGTGTCCTCGAGGTCCTGGACGAGGGCTCCGGCCTTCTTCCAGGCCTCGATCGATTTCGCCGCCTCGGCGTAGGGATCGCGGTCGCCCTCCGCCTGCGGCCCGGTCTCCCCATAGGGCTTGGGCAGGTCGATTGCGACCGCGTTGTAGGGCGAGCGGGCGAGCAGCTCGGCCCGCGTCGCGGTGTCGATCACGTCGTAAGGAGGGGCGACGACGTCCCCCAGCGAGCCGACCGCGTCGAGGTCGTAGCGCAGGGCTTTGAGAGGGAGAACCTCGGCCATCGGCCGAAACCTAGCGGTTCTCCCGGCCAGGCCCTCGATGCGGCTGAGAGGAGTCGAACCTCCACGGAGTTTCCTCCACACGGATCTGAACCGTGCGCGTCTACCAGTTCCGCCACAGCCGCGAGGGCAGGCAATTTAGCGGTTCCCCGATCCCGACCCGGCGACCCCCGGCGCGACGACCCACCCACCTAGCTCGCTAGAATGCCCGTCCCTCGCCGCTATCGTCTAGGGGACTAGGACGCCGGATTCTCAGTCCGGAAACCGGGGTTCGAATCCCCGTAGCGGTACTGCGATGCCAAGGCGCTCCAATGCTTTGGCTCCATCCTCCTTGTGGTCAGCCGCACCGCTCTTGATTCGCTCGACGGCGACTGCCTCGGCTTCCTCGTCGGCCGCCCGCTCATGCTCAAGAGACTCATTTCTCGAGCGGCGGCGCGCAGCCTTCGCGTTTGCTGTCAGCTTCTGCGGCTTGCAGAGTAGGCAGCCGCTACGGCGATGCTTGGGGCGTTTGCGCTTGTGGTGGGCCACCGGCAAAGCCTTGCACATAGAGACTGATTGTCTGCGGTCGCGGCCGGCGCCCACGCGGATGCTGGCTCAGCTTTTCAATAGGCGTGATCATCAGATATCGGGTTCGACCTCGGTGTTGACGATGACGCTCCAGCCCTCGTCGACGACTCCTTTGGAGGACCCGCCTGCCACCAGAGGTGTTGGGACACCTTTGCCGGGATCGGCGATGACACGCAGCGGACTCGGCTCGACGTCGCCGCGGAAATTCGTGAGCAGCCAGCCGAGCCGTCGGGCATGGGTCCGCGCGCGCAGGGCGCTCAGGCGAGCAAGCTCGGCCCCGTCAAGCTCGCCTATCTCGCGCAGGATCGTCGCGACATTGCTCAGCCCACCGCTCTTCTCGGGGCGCTCGACGAGATCGCCCACGGTCGCCTCCCGGGTCGATACGGCCATCGTTCCGGTCGGTGTGTTGACCTGTTCGACCGGCATCTGACCGACAAGAGACGAGGTTTGAAAGCGAAGCCGGATGCGGTCGAAGTCACGATTCTCAACATGGCGGTCGGTCATGACCTGAAAGGTCTGAGCGGCCTGGTGGGATGCCCCGTGCAGCGCGGCGGCAGAGAGCAAACCCACGTAGTAGCTGCGGCCAAGGTGTCGCATCATCGGGTCGATGAACCAAGCCGCCGGGACCGCGCCCCAAGTCCGGTACTCGGGCGGCACCATCACGTGGAAGCTGCGGGCTGGCGTAAAGAGGCGCCGCCGGTTTCTCAGGCGAGCCAGTCCATGGCGGGTGGCATCGGGTCCCGCCCCGGCCTGCGCCGCGATTTCGGCCGTGGTTGCCCAGTAGCGCCCTTGGCCTATAAGGGCATCGGGCAACTCGCGGAATGTGATCCGATCGGCCAACGTGATGAATTGCATCATGTTGGACGAACGAAAGAAGCGACGGCTAGCAATTTCATCGCGAATTGCCTCACTCCGAGCTTTGATTGACCCCGTTCCTTGACATATCTAGAGAGGTTGGATTCCCACCAACCGCAAGCGAAGCGGTTGCACTGATCTACCCCCGTCTTGACGGAGTCCGGTTTCTAGAGTCCTTCGGCACCAAGGAGGATTCAGATGCCGCACAGGTACCCAGCAGAGGTTCGTTATCAGGTGATCGAGGTAGCTCGATCGGGCACGAGAATAGCCCAGCTCGCCGAGCAGCAACAAACTCTGCAGCGCCAGCAGGGGCACGCGGTGGAGCAGGATCTCGATCACGGCATGGACATGGGGATCGGGTAGCGGATGACATCGCCCGGGGCGACCTGGCGTACTGGGTCCGACCTCTGCGGGGCGCTGTCCGATCCCCCACCGCTGTGGCTGCTGACCGGCCCATTGACCGATCCACCCTGAGTGAGAATTATGCTCGCCAACTCAATCCATTACATACTTACATGTGTATATACGCTATGGGGTAGAACTGTCCTTGTAAGCAGAGTGTGATATCCATCTTCGGCGCAGATCAGCACGGTTTGCTGGGGAGATGCAGATGAGACGACCGCGATGGCGAAAGATGACCTGGGTGCTGATCGTTTGGTCGGCGGTGATTCTCTTGTGGGCGATCACTGGAGCTGCGGGGAATGACTGTGCCTCTGAGGCAACTCAGTTCGACCGCGAAGCCTGTGAAGCCGGGGCGGGCATCGGCGTGGCTCTAATTCTTTTCATCGGCTTTATCGGCTTCGTGTTCTTCTCGCTGATCTGGTTGATGACGAGGCCGAAGGGGCGCGAATGTCCTGCCTGTGGAGAGAGGGTCAAGAAGGGCTTGACGGCTTGTCCGAGTTGCAATCACGACTTCGCAGCTGCCGCCCAGGTCCAACCCCGGACCGCCGACTCACGCACCTAAGACCGAGAGGATCGAAATGGCCCGAAAAGCCCTGATCGTGGTCGCGATGCTTCTGTTTGCATTCCCACTGATGGGGGCTGACGACTCCTGCTCGGAGGAGGAAGCCACCGTGGAGAAGCAGGGCGGTGGGGGCAAAGCGGTGGGGGCTACCGCGGGGGTTGGCGACAAATTGACGCTGAAGGGCACGTCCTACCGCGTGACGGATGTGAAGACCGCAAAGGAGATCGGCGATCAGTACACCGGGGCAACGGCGAATGGGACGTTCATTGTGGTCGACCTCCAGCTCACGAACGAGGAGGACGAACCCGCCACGATCATCGAGGACAACATTCGGATCATCGGCGGCAATGGCAGTAGCTATTCATCCTCGGACGACGCAATATTGGTCTACTCGGATCAGACCATCTTGCTGGAGGAGATTCAGCCCGGCGTGACCGAGAGTGGCAAGCTTGTCTACGACCTCCCGCCCGGAGCTGTAAGGGGAGCGAAGATGCAGGTCGAAGACTTGTTTTCGGGTTCCACCGGTGAGATCAAGCTCGGGCTATAGCTGCGGTGGCGGTTGGACGTAGATGAGCGACGAGCCCAAAGAACCAGACTCGAAGGGCCAGGCCGAATCCGGCGACGCTGTCCCCAAGGAACCTCCGGTTCGAGTCTGTCCGAACTGCTCGGCCCAGTCGCAAACCTCTGATGACACCTGTCCCCATTGTGGCGCCAGCTTTATCCGCAGTCGAAGACTGCGAGCCAAGAAGCGCGTCAAGGGCCTGTCGAAACGGCGGAAGATCGTCATCGTTGGCGTGATCGTCGGCCTGGTCGTCGGCGGGGTTACGGTAGGAGTGAACGCCAAGATCAATCACGACAATCAGGTTGCTCAGCAGCACAAGGAAGAACAGGAAGAACGCGAACTCGCCCAAGAAGAAAAGGCCGAAGAAGAGAAGCTGGCCGAAGAAGAATTGGAAACCGAAGAAGAACTCGCACGCATTGAAGCCAAGTACGGCCGGGAAAGCGTCGACGAACTCGAGGAGGCGATCACCGACGACGCGAACGGCGAAGCCGAAGAAGGCATCTCGGACTACGTCTCGGAAACGTCATGTGAAGCCGAAGGTGGAAGGGTTGATACCAGCCTCGCCGCGCAGAATTTCTCTTGTTTGGCAGTCACCAGCGAGGAAGGCAGCCTGCAGGAAGGCTACCGCTACACGGCCACCATCAACTACTCACAGGGAAACTTTACCTGGCGCCTTGGCGGGCCTTGAGCTCCACTCTCCATGTCCTTCCACTGGATCACACTGTGCATTCGGCTAGTGCGTCTCGAACACGTTGAAATCCCCGTGCGTTCCGAGGGCAAGGCTCGCGTAGACCTCGAAGATGGTCCGTAGTGGCGGATCTTCGATCTCCACGAAACGGAACTCCATCGCGCGGACGCGGTTCTTTGCCGCGTCGAATAGCTCGGCAAAGTCCGGCAGTTTGCTGATCGCCTTCCGAGAACCGGTGGCGCCGATGTTTTGCCGGATGGCTTCCTGGCGGGCGATGTTGAACGCGAAGGGTGCGCTGTTCTCTGGGCTAGAAGGGCGAGAGTGCTCCCCCCATCGCCGCCGGAAGTTACGCGTCTGTCCGACGTAGATGGGTCTTCCACTCTCCGTGAACAGGTACACGCCGGGACGCGCCGGAGCGGCCGGGCGGATTCCCCTTTTGTGTGGCTCGCAGTCCAGGAGCTGCTCCAGGAGCGGTTCGATTTGGTCCAGGATGCCGGAGAAACGCCGCAGCCCCTCTTGGTCTCGGTGCTCGTGGGGCATTTTCCCTGTCCCTATTCGTCGGGGATCTGAATATCGAGCTTTCTCAGCGCGTCGACGCCATCTTTCTTGTCTTCGGCTGCGCCGCTGCGAATGCGCTCGACTGCGATTGCGGCGGCTTCGTCGTCGATGCGGCGAGCTTCAAGGGCCTCGGTTGTCAGATCGTCGCTGTAGTCCACCGTGATTCTCGCGATCCTAGGGCGGATCGGTGACGCTCATGTTGCGAGGGACGTAGTTTGTCTTCACTGCCCTGACCTAGGTTGAGCGTGGGTCGAACCCTGAAGCATCACGGAGGCCGAGCCAGTCCAGCATCTCCCGGTGCCGTTCATGTACCGGGTCAGCAAGGATCTCCTTCAGTTCCGCGTACCCCCAGCGCCCGCCGCAGTCCTCTGGCGGGCAGGCCCCCTTGGCGGCGACGAGGACCGGGTACTGGACCTCGGGGTTGGCGCCGAGAAGCTCCTCAACGACGATCTCGTGCTCCCAGTTGTCGCCGAGATCGTAGGTGTAGAGGAGGCGGTCGCCGACGTTGTCGAGGAGCTGGCTGAGGGCCACCCGGCGCTCATCGGCGAGCCCGAGCTCTGGCTCGGGAACCCCAAATTGCTCATCGCCGCTTTGGAAGACGTGAAGGTGATAGCCGGCCCAGCCGAACGCGGCCAGGATCGCTTCGTGCAATTGATCGAGCGCGGTGTCGGCCTCCAGTTGCAGGCGCCGCCAGACGGGCGGCTTGGACACCCCCAGGAGCTTGACCTTGATCTGCACGACGTTGCCGCCCTGGCCTCGACCCTGTCTCTTCATTGCCCCGGCGTCGCCCATCGAGATGCCCTCAGCCTGCCGCGACCATGCCGAAGCGCTCGTCGAAGGCGTTGCGATCCTCTACGGCGATCGCCTGGGCGAAGCGGCTGGCGGTGACCGTGAAGCGGTCGAGGAAGCCGACGCTGCCGAGCAGTACCAGTCCGAAGCTGTGCCAGCCTTCGACGAATCCAACGAGTGCCTCCCACTGCTGTAGCTGGTTGGGATCCCCGTCGTGATGATGGAGGCGCAGGTCGACGGTCTTGTAGCGGGCGGTCACGGTTCGGCCGCCGACGGCGTGTCGCTCTTCGCCCTCGTTCTCGGAGAGGTCGAGACCCAGCGCATCGGCGAGCAGATCGCTGGCGAGGACACCGTCAGCGCCGGTGTCGACCAGGCCCTCCAGCTCGGGCGTCGACGTATCCGCGACGGCAAGCGAAACCGGCACGAACGGCCGGAAGACGGGCTGGTCGAGGCGAGTGTGCTGCGGATCCTCCCGGTAGGGATAGAGCCAGGGCAGCGGCTGCCGCTCAGCCAAGGCCTACGTAGAGCGGCTCGTCGGCGTGGGGGACGCGCCCGCCGACGACCACGTGCTTGAGCTTGCGCGCCTTCTCCAACACGACCTTCGGATCCTCGTCGGCGATCACGACTTTGCCGGTGCGCGTGTCGGTCGCGACGAACTTGCCCTCGTAGCCTCGGAAATCGGTGCGGATCGGCTTCACGCAAGCGATGATACCCCGCAGACCCGCGGAACCTTGGGGGCGGAGGGTGCGGCTCCGCAACTGGCCCGACCGGGCCCTAGCCCTCTTCGTCAGAAGACGCGTCGTCGGCGGTCAGCCGTTCGAAGTCCTCCTCGGATGCTGGCTTCCAGCCGCGCTCCGCATAGAGTTCGGAGACCGGCGTGATCGGAGGCTCAAGCGTCAGTCCACCGGCTCGGCCTGGCACGACCTCGTAGCGCCGTTTGCCGACTTCAACCAACTCGCCGACTTCCAGATCGAACCTCTTTACCCCGGTTGCCATTGGCTCGATTTTATCGGGAGGGTCCGGCCGGATGGCAATTCTGACGTGACCGCTTTCCTCGGCGGGTCGGGATGCGGCCCGACTCGCTTGTACCGACGGTGGCCGTGGGTACAGTCGGCCGATGAGCCGGCGCGGTGACAAAGGGAAGGGGTCAGGAAGGCTGTCCAAGGCGAGCGCTGCCTCGGCTACTCGGCGCGCCGTCAGTCACCGCTGGCGCGACTACAGGACGACTTCGGGCCGGCGTCCCGTCAAAGAGTTCCTCGACCGATTGGACGATGAAGACCTGGCATCCGTGATCGCCGCGATGAATGAGGTGCGCCAGCAGGGTCTTCAAGCCGCCCGGCATCTCGACGACGAGATCTATGAGGTGCGCGCCGATGGGAAGGGCGTCATCTACCGGGTCTTGTTCGCGCCTCAGGGCAAGCGCAAGCAGGTGTTCCTCTCGCTGGAGGCTCTCAAGAAGAAGACGCAGAAGACCTCGCTTGAGGCGATCCGCTTGGCGAAGCGCAGGCTGCGCGACTGGCAGCAACGAGGCGACTAACTATATTTAATTTGAGATATTGAATTTGAGATGCTATCTTCGGCATAGCGAAAGGAGGATGCAATGACCGACCGTGATTTCCTCGACGAACTAGTCGACGAGCGAACCGCTCGCAACCCCGACTTCCCGGCGATGGTCGAGGCTGCTGATCGGCGCCGGAAGCTCCTGGGAGCTCTGGCCGAGCGCCGCCGCGAGGGAGAGCAGTCCCAAACTGCCGTAGCGGCGGCGATGAACAGCTCGCAGTCGAGCATTGCTCGGCTAGAGACCTCGGCGACGGACGCCCGTATGTCGACGCTAGACCGCTATGCCCGTGTTCTCGGATATCGCTTGCAGTATCACCTCATCCCGGAGGGGCAGGCGGAGGCCGACCCTGCGGTTGTTGTGCATAGCCGTAGCACGGCTCGGTAAGACCGGCGAAGCGTGTCCCGAGATATGTCCCCGACTCCACCGAACTCAGCCGAACAGGATCGAACTCCTTGGACGTAACAGGTTCAGATAGACCGCAAACGGCTTTCTAGAGCTGATTCTCAGTCCGGAAACCGAGGTTCGAATCCCCGTAGCGGTATGGCCGCTTGCGCCTGGGCGGGCTCTCGTCACATGAAGAAGAAGCCGGCGGTCGCCGAGGAGCACCTGAGTTCGTCGAAGGTTCAGCACGAAGTCGAGATCGCCATGCTGAAGCAGCTTGGGAAAGTTCTGGGAGTGAAGCTCGAGAAGAAGCGCGTCGACTTCGAAGGCGCGATCATGGAGATCGACGGTGTCGATCGAGCCGAGATCGTATTTGTGGAGGCTTTTGCGCGGATCGGTGCCCTCAAGACGGGTCAGAAGAAGAAGGTGGCAACGGACGCGCTCAAGTTCGTCGCGCTAAAGGTTCGGTATCCAGATGCCAAGTTCATCCTGGCCTTCGCCGATCAAACTGCGTCGGACTCCGTTGTCGGTTGGCAGCGCGCGGTCCAGGACCACCACGGCATCGAGCGGGTCGTCGTCAAGATTCCGAAGAAGCTGAAGGAAAAGCTGCTGGTGATTCAGGCTGACCAGAAGATGGGGATGGAAGCGGGTAGTCGCTGATCGGTTCGACTGGCATCAGGTTGCGACCTCGCCGGATTCATCTCGGCGGGCGTTGGTCTTCTCGAGGGCCTCGGCGACCGTGTCGCAGGTGAGGAGGAGGTCGATGGCGATCCAGCCGCGATGGCTTCCATAGAGACCCCCGGTCTTCATGGGCTTCGGCGGCGCGATCGCGGGGCCGAGCCGGAAGACCCAGTGCCGTTCGTCGGGCCAGTCGACCTTTCCCTTGAGGGGCATGAAGCCCGCGTAGTTGTCGTCGGTGACCTGATAGGAGTCGACGTGTCGGATCTGCTGCAGCCTTCCCCCGAAGCGGAAACCGAGGTAGTTCGGCGGCTCCTTCGGATAGCCCCGACCGACAGGACAGAAGTAGGTGTCGTGCTTCGTGACGACCTCCTGGAAGCTGATTCCGGTTTTCTCGATCTCCCCGCCGAGGCTGACGACGTAGACGAGGTTCGAGTTGACGTTCTGCATGGTCATCAGGCCTCTCAGGTAGCGGGACAGGTCTCGCAGCAGCCGCTTCTCGGCGTGGCTCTTGGATCGGCTGATCGCGATACCGACGAACTCGTCGAGCCGACGCCAAGAGCGGTAGTGAACAGGGACTCCCTTGACCGTTGCCGGCAGCTTTCCGGAAACGAACTCGCCTGATGCCTCGGCCATCACGACGAGCACGTCCGGCGGCTCGTTCGTGCGCGTCGCGTACTTGGTCAGCTGCTCGAGCTCGGGAAGGTTGTAGCCGCGCTTCGCCTCGACGACGATGTGGAACTCGGACTCGTTGATCTTGATCTCAATGTCGGTGAAGCCGGCGTCGGGGACTCCCTCCTGCAACAGGACGATGTCGACCGAAGGCTCGTCGACCTCGGGGAGGACATCGTCGATGAACGCGGTCGCGAGCTCTCGACTTTGCGACAGAGCCCAGCCGACCGAGTAGGTGATGTCGTTCTCCTTCTTCCCGAGAAGATCGAAAACCGTTCCTATCGGGCGGCCGTGAAGAGTGAGGTCGGTTGGCATGATCGGCGAAGCAGCCGGTTCAGTATGCAGGGTTTCCACTTGAACACAGGTACCTCGCCCGCCCTCGATATGTTGCCCCGATGAGCAGCGATCTCATCCCCTGGGTTGTTGCTATCACGCTCGGCATCGCAGTCGTCGTCTTGGGGCTGCGACGGAATCTCTCTGAGACCACGCGAAACGGGTTGCCACGGTTTGGAGGGGACCCCGAGCGGGCGACTGCGACGCTGGGGCTATATGAGGGCGACGAAAGGCGACGCCGCCCGCTCTCCCCACGGCAAAAACGATGGATGGCCGGGGGGTTTCTGCTGCTAGGTCTCGCTTACGCAGTCATGGCGCTGCTGTGGGCCAACGACAGGTTGATTCACGCTGTCCTTGCCGCCCTATGGGTGATTGTCGCTGTTGGATACTTCCTTGGAAGGTTGCCTCTTTCAGGGAATAGGTCTACCTCCTGAATCTGATGCAGCAGCACCGCGACGGACAAGCGAAATCGATTCCGTCGCGATCCTCGCTACATGGTTCGTCTTGTGTTCCGCTGGGGTACCTCAGCGCAGACCCACCCTGGCAACGTTGCCGGTCTTTAGAACCAGCCTGCGCTCAGCGCCTTCGCACTTGGTTCATCAGCCAGTCGATCTGCGCCTGCTGATCGCGGTCCTGGGCTTTCAGGGCGCGGATCCTTTCTCGTTGCCGGGCGATCTGCGTCTGTTGGCGCTGGGCCTGGGCGAGCAGCAGCGCCGGCAGCTCCTGGTAGGCGACCGCGCTGGGCCGTCCATCATGGTCGCGCACCACCAGGTTGGGGTAGACCTTGGCAACCTGCTCTGCGATCAGGCCGAACTGCAGGGGGTTGGTGCCGTGCACGACGGACCGCCGGTATCGGAAGGACACCGGCCTCAGCGCCATCAGCCCATTGATCGCCGAGTCGAGCGGCCGGATGTCCTGCTTGAAGCGCCGCGAGGAGGAAGTCGTGCCCAACTGCCCGTTGGCGTCGACGAGGACCTGAGACGCCACTCCTCCGATCGTCGCACCCGAGACGCCGGCCAGGAACGTGCGGGTCTGCTGTTCCTGGTTGCCGATCCGAATCGTGTTCGACTCGCCGGGTTCCCCGTTGACTATGGCGCCGATATCGATGTTGTAGCTGCCAGTCGTCAGGCTCTGCCCGGCTAGGAAGCCAAGCGCGACGTTGTGGTCTCCGGTCGTGTTTTCGACCAGCGCGCCTTGGCCGGCGCCCGTGTTCTGAGAGCCGGTGGTGTTGGACTGAAGCGCCGAGCCGCCGATAGCCATGTTTTGGCCAGCAGCGGTGGTGGCGAGCATCGCGTTCTCCCCGATCGCGACGTTCTGGCCCGGTGCGGTGGCTGCAGCCATGGCCCGGTGGCCAACTACGGTGTTGCCTCCGCCGCTCGTCTGGGAGCCCAGTGCTTCATCGCCGACGGCGACGTTGTTTTCGCCGGTGATGTTCGCGCTCATCGCGTGAAAGCCGAAGGCGGAATTGTGATGGCCCGTGGTGTTGTCGAACAGGGCATGCTGGCCGAAGGCCGAACTGCTTCCACCGCTGGTATTCGACTGCAGGGCGCCTTCCCCGACCGCCGAATTGGCGCTGCCGCTGGTGTTTTCCTGCAGGGCACCCACCCCCACGGCCGAGTTGACGTTGCCGCTGATGTTGTGTTGAAGTGCGACCGTGCCGAGGGCCGAGTTGCCGCCGCCGACCGTGTCGCTCGCCAGCGCATCGGCTCCGACCGCCGTGTTGTTGCCGCCGCTTTGGACAGCGGCCAGGGCCTGATATCCCACCGCCGTCTCCGCCGAGCCGACGGAAAGCGCTCCGAAGGGATTGGGAGTTGCGGCGAAATTGTGGTTTTCGTCGCTGTAAATGCCGGGCGCGCAGGTGAGTGCCGCGCTGGTGGTGATGTCCGTCAGCGCCTTCCCGTTGGGGCAGGGGCCGCCGCTGATGTCGAGGTTCGGATTGGGGTAGCCACCGGCGAGCGCACCCCCCGCCGGGCCGGTCGGGGTTCCGCTCGGCGTGGCGTTGCCGGGCATCGCCTGCTGGGCGCCGCTGCCCAGAGTGCGCAGCGAGGGTGTGGAGGCGCTGCCATCCTTGTTGGCGGCGGCGACCTTGGCGGCGGTCACCACACTGTTGGCGATCGTCGGATTGGGATAGGTGCCGGTGAGGTCACCGCCGGCGGAGCCAGAGGGCGGGGCGCTCGAGCCGGCCGGCGCGAAGGCGGCGGCGTGTTGGCCGTCCAGCATGTCAGCGTCGTTGGCGATGGTCGCATGATTGGCGTTGGGCACAATGCCGAACGTCAACTCGTCGATGTCGGCGCCGGTCAGCGAGTTTGGGGCCACCTTGGCCGAGGTCACCGCGTCGTTGGCGATTGAGGGGCCTGGGTAGGCGCCGGAGAGATCGCCGCTGGCGATATCGCCGACCTGGAGGAAGTTGAAAGCATGCATTCCATCGATGGTGTCGGCGTTGGGCACCGTGCCGAGTGTCAACTCATTGATGTTGATTCCGGTCAGCGAGTTCGCAGCCACCTTCGAGGAACTGACAGCTTCGTTTCCCAGCTCATCCGCCCCCACCGCCAGGGCGGCGATCGAGGGATTGGGGTAGGTCCCGGTGAGGTCGCCACCGGCGGGACCGCTCGGGGGCCCGCCGGTTCCCGCGCACCCGACACTGCCGTCCGAGCTCACACTCGCAATCGCGCTGCCCCCGGCGCAGCTGCCTGAAACCCGCAGCTGAAAAGCCGAAGCTGCCAAGCCGGCCAGATGATCGGAGTCGACGGCCTGGCCGGCGTTGTTGGCATGGGTTGCATTGTCAGCGCTCGTGGCATGGGCAGCGTTGGGCACTGTGCCCAGGCTGGAGGCGTTTATGTCGGCTCCGGTCAGCGAGTTGTTCTTGACCTTTGAGCCGTTGACCGCATCGTTCTTGAGCTGCTTGGTGCCAACCGAGCCCTTGGGAAGCGCGCCCGCCGCAAAGGCGGTGCCACCGAGTACCACGAAAATCGCCACAAGTCCGAGAGCATTGCTTCGAATCCACTGGCTGAACCGTCGTCGATCTGGCTGGGGCTTTGCGGATCCAATCTTCACTGACTCCTCCTTGCTCTGGGAAACCCTGGACCATCCCGAGTCTCCGGAGACCGGGTTATGCAGTTGCTGTCCGTTGACGACTTGGCACGCTATGGCGGCGAGTTCGGTGAGGCATCGGTAGACGCCCACAGGCCAGGTGCGGGGAAATCCGTAGCCCGGTCGATCTCACTTCTCCCGAGGCGATCCGCTTGGCGAAGCGCAGGCTGAGTCGACGAGCGAGCCGCTCGCAACCCCGCGTTCTCGGATATCGCCTGCAGTACCACCTCATCCCGGAGGGACAGGCGGAGGCCGACCCCGCGGTCGTTGTGCATAGCCGTGGCCCGGCTCGGTAAGACGCGGCAAGGCGTGTCCCGAAACATGTCCCCGACTCCACCGAACTCAGCCGAACAGGATCCAACTCCTTGGACGTAACAGACCCAGATCGACCGTAAACGGCGTCCTAGAGCCAATTCTCAGTCCGGAAACCGGGGTTCGAATCCCCGTAGCGGTACTGCTCGTTGCGGTGGTCGAACCGCAGGCAAAGAAAAAGATGGGTAGATCTTCGCGCGGCTGACGACCCGGATCTCGTCGACCAGCGATTGCAGCAGCGCCTTGCGGGTCGGCGGATCGCCGCCCTCAATCACCTCGCGCACCTCGGCCTGTAGGAGGGCCAGATCCTCGTCGGTCAGCGGCTCGCGCTCGGCGGGCTCTTCGGCGGCCAGCTCCTCGCGCCGCGCTTCCAGCCCGCGCAGCTTCTCGCTCAGCTCGCCGATCCGCGGCGCGCAGGCCGACTCGGGCATCGTGCCCTCCTCGAAGGCGCGGAAGTAGCGCTCCAGGGACTCGGAGGTGCGCCGCCGCTCGGTATCGATCCTCTCCAGCTCCGCCTCGCGCTTGGGATGGTCCGCTTCAAGCTCGGCGAATGCCTCGGAGATCGCCTCGCGCACCATCGGCTCGCGTTCAAGCACCGCCAATAGCTGTTCGAGAATCGCCTCCTCCAGGGCATCGGCTGGCAACCGTTCGCCTTCGCATGCTTTTTTGCCGTAGCGCTGCCGTGAGAAGCACACGTAGTAGCGGTAGCGTCCGCCGTTGCCGTTGGCCGAGGCGCCCAGGTAGCGCTTGCCGCAGTGGGCGCACTTGACCAGGCCCGTGAGCAGGTACTCGGACTGGTTGGAGCGGCGCAGGGAAATGTCCTCGCTGCGTTCCCCAAGGATCTCCTGAACGCGCTCGAAGAGGTCCTTCTCGACCAAGGGCTCGTGCGGCGCCTCGTAGTGGTTGCCTTGGAAGGACACCTCGCCCAGGTAAGTGCGGTTGCGCAGCATGCCGAGCACGGCGCGCACGTTGAAGGGCTTCCCCTGGCGGGTGCGCAAGCCTCGCTCGGTCAGCCACTTGGCAAGGGCCGACGATCCCTCCAGCCGCTCGGCGTAGCGCTGGAAGAGAAGCGGGACGACGGAAGCCTCGGTCGGCTCGGGGATGAGGAAGTGCCGATCCCCGTCAAGCCGGTAGCCGAAGGGGATGTTGCCGCCGACCCACTCGCCGCGTTCTGCCTTTCTCTGCATTCCGGCGATGGTGCGTTCCACGATGGTCGCCCGCTCGAACTCAGCGAAGACGCCGAGCATCTGCACCATCATCCGCCCGGCCGAGCTGGCGGTGTCGAAGGGCTCGGTCGCAGAGCGAAACAGCACCTCGGCAGCATCGAGGCGCTCAAGGATCTGGGCCAGCCCCCGTACCGAGCGCGAGAGGCGGTCCACCCGGTAGACGAGCAGCAGGTCGAAGCGCCCGGCCTCGGCCTCGCTCAGCGCGCGTTCCAGCCCATCGCGCTCCAGGATCGCGCCTGAAGCCTGGTCGGTGAAGCGCCGCACGATCTTCCAGTCCTCCTGGCTCTTGGCGTAGGCGTCGAGCCGGATCGCCTGTGCCTCCAGCGAGTAGGGCTGGGTCTCCTCGTCGGTCGAGATGCGGGTGTAGGTGGCGATCCTCATCGTCGTCTCCTGGGCTTCGTCGGCCTGGTCGGTCGTCCATCACAGCTCGACGCGCGCAAGGAGTCAAGCCCGCCGCCGGCGAGGTAGTCGCGGTAGAGAACGCGAAGCGCGCGGTGCAGCTGATCGGCCTGCTCGCCGTTGCGGCGGACGAGACGTGCCGGGCGAACGCCGAGGCGGCCCGTCGAGCTGGCCCCGCACGTGTGATCGCGGCTGCGCCTGCGGGGCGAGCCGCCCTCTACCTTGGTGCCCAGGAGGAGCCTCCTTCGTCGGTGGACGGTTCGACCTCCGCCAGCGTCCCGGTGCCGCAGAAGTGGCAGCGGGTGGAGAGGTGGCGCTTGGCGTAGTCGCGTGCGTTCTCGGGGTCGGGATAAGCGATCTCCTCGCAGCTCCGGCAGCGCCGCAGTGAGCGGCGGTCGATCCGCGCGAAGAAATCCTCGGGGTGGCTGCGAAGCCGGGCCAGCATTCCCTGCGCCTTGACCAGCCGCTCCGCCTCCTGCTCGCGCCAAGCGAGGTAGTCCCCACGCAGGCGCTTCTGGGCGGCGCGGGACTCGCGGTCGCGCCCGGCTTCGTCTCCGAGCTGCCTCACGTCATCCCTGACGAGCAGCCTCCCCTCTTCGATGCGCTGGCGTGCCTTGCGCAGCGCCGGTCCTACCTCTTGCCGTGCCACGATGGAATCGACCTGTTCGAGCTGAAAGCGGCGATGGTGCTCGGCGAGGCGGTCAAGCGCATGGCGCTCTGTGGATGTTGTTTCCCGATCATCAAGCTCAAGGCGAAGCAGGTCGCCATACATCCCGCCGAGCGCCCGCAGAGCCTCGCGTTCGACCTCCGCAAGCGGCGACTCGTACTCCAGGGTGATTCTCAGCGCCACCGCGACGCGCTCTCCGAGCCGCTCGAACCTCCAGTCACGGGGTTCCCACCGGCGAAGGTGCGAACGCAGCGCCTCGGGATCGGAGAGCAGCCGTTCGCGCTCGGCATCTTCCTCGCGGCGCTGGGCCTGCCAGCGCGCCACCTCTTCGTCGTAGGGGCGGCGAGCCTCGTTCAGGGCACCGACCAGATCGACCGGCTCCTCGTAGCTGTCGATCAGCCAGCGCGGCTCGGTGACGCAGCGCGGCAACCTACGAGCCAGGTCGCAGGCGCAGGTGAGAAGGGTCGCGTCCTTCCCCAGCTCCCTACGCATTACGAGCAGGAAGGACCGGGCGCGCTTCTCGGTGGTGGTGATGAAGAGCAGCGCCGGACAGAAGCGGTGATGCTCGCGCCAAGCCCCGGCCTTGACGTACTCGGCATAGCCCGCCGCCTTGCGTTTCAGGCGGCGGTGCGACATCGAGCCCATGTCCAGCTCGACGAAGCCGGGTAGCTCGCGGCCTTCGGCGTCGGTGATCTCAATGAAGACATCGGGGGCGATGGCGCGCTTCTCCTTCTTGACCCAGGTCTCGAAGGGTTCGCGGGCGTGGGCCTCACGCTCGAAGCGGGTCAACTTGAACCCGGTGGGAAGCGTCGTCTCCAGCGCGACGTAGATCTCGCTGAGCCCGGCGGCGTGGGCGAGGAAGAGAGGGTTGGGCTCGCGGCGCTCGCCTCCGCGTGGCGGCGGCCCGCCGCAGGCCATCGCCTCGCCCCGCCGCGTCGGCCAGAGGTGGTGGGGAGCCGAGCCGCGTTCGCGGTAGGGACGGGTGCGGCCGAGCAGGCCGTGCTTGGCGAGGCGGTTGCAACGGTAGCGCAGGGTACGGGCAGGCACCCCGGCCGAGATCGCCGCGAGCTGGGTCTGGGTCAGCACCCGATGGTGGGAGAGTAGGCCGAGGATGCGCAGGTCCAGATCGGTGAGCGCAGGCTCGCGCGCCGGGCGGCGCGCTGCGCCCTGGCGGGTGGGGGAGGACGGCGCGCCCATCAGTGAGCGCCGCTTCCCGTCATTTGCGCGCGGCGACAGCCCGCGCGTCCGGCGGGTGCGGGCAAGGCGCAGAAGCGTTGCCGAACCAGCGCGGAGGTGGATCGCAGGCGTCGGGGGCAAGGGACGCGAGCCGTGAGGCGGGAACGGAATGAAGTAGCGACAGCCCGTTCGTGAGAGTCAGTGTCTATTGGCGAGCACCGATTAGGGATAGAGAGTCGGGCGCGCGAGCAGGGCCGCGATCCCGCGCCGTGATGCGGAATCGGGGCAGGGGCGGCTTGCCAGTCGGGGTCTGGGCGACTGGCAAGGTCAGAGCCTCGGTTGTCGCAACACAGATCAAGACGGCTCACCGCCGTTCCTCCTTGCCGATGCGTTACAGATACGCATTTCACGGACAAGTAGCTCGACGGCGCGGAGAAGTCAAGCGCTCGATGCGGGGATACGCGGGGATGTGGGTGGATTACGGGCAGGCACCGCCGGAGAAATCCGCCGCGCTCGATCTCAGACTGAAGGACATGGAGACGCTGATCAGCGCAGCGGCGCTCGTTGTCGGCCTCGTTCTTCTGTGGACCTGGCGAAAGGGCCTTGAGGTCAGCTCCTTTCAGGCAACCCTCCTATCGGTCATCGAGGTGGCCGGCTTTGTCATCGCCGTGGTCACCCTGGGCTGGCTTGGGGTTGCCATTTTCTTTGTCGTCAGCCTCGTCGCCCTAGTCGTGTGGTCCGCTGTGCTGGCGATCAAAAAGCAGTCGATTCTCGTCGGTGCCGCGGTCCAGGGTGCCCACGTCAGCAGAGTGGAGACTGAGGAGATCTGGCAGTGGATGGGAAGAGAAAAGAGCTTTGCAGCGCTGTCCCCCCTGAAGCGGGCCGAACTGATCAAGGCGCTTGCTGAACGGGCACGCGAGCCAGCAGAAATCAAGGCGATGGCGATTCCGGTTGGCCAGCTCTCACTGATCTTCGGCTGCGATCCGATCTGGCTTGCACCCCGCTTCGATCAGCTACTCCGGCTCGATGGGAAGGATGCTGGCGAAGCCACCGAGGTGGCCGACACGTTGACTACGAGTACGCAGCTCGCGCCGATCTCGTTTGAAGAGATGGTCGAGGCGATGCTGATGGTTGCTGGCGCTGGTCCGTTAGACCCGGCCGATACCGTCACCGACGATACGAGCGAGACCCAGTTCCGTGAGAATCTGCGGGCAGCCACGGAGCTTCAGATCCGCGAAGACGGCAAGGAGGGGATTCGCCTGAACGGCGGTCCGATGCACGGCTGGCTGGTCCTGAAGGACGCTCCGAGCCTTGCCGCCGACTGGTGTAGAACCTGGCCACCGGATATCACTGAGAAGCATGAGCCCGGTCGCTACGAGGTTTCCGATAGCGGCACCTGGGCTGAGTGGGTTCCCGTGTAGCCAGGTCGAGCTCGAGATGGGCCTCGGCCTAAGAGTACGACTCAAGAGACGATGCGGATTCTCACTCGTCGTCCGACGGCCATTCCCAGTTTTCGGGGAGACGGACCGATCCGTCGCTCAGCTCGAAGCCCTGGCTGCTGAACTCCTCCCAACGTCGCTCCGCCCTCTCACGTTCCAGCCGCTCCTCAAAGATGCGGCGGTCGAGTTCCAGGCCTTCCAGCCGGATGCGCCGCGGCGCGTTCCAGGCACGCTCGATTGCGTCGATGAAGCGCAGTACTGCAAATACGCCTGCAGGCGAGACGATCACCGCTGCCGGAACCGCCAGCTCCAGTTCCAGTGGCGAGGCCATCGCCATGCCTGAAACCCGCAGCTCGCCGCCGTGCGCCACCCCGGGCAGCGGCACGAAGCCTGGCCACTCGCTCGCAGGCGGGCCAATCCAGCGTCGGCGCACAGACAGCCGTCGCATCAGCCGGCGCCACTGTGCCTGGGAAGCGTGCCAGGACCGCGGCTGCGAGTGCTGCAGCAGGCGCGGGTTCCGTGGCCCCAATTCGAGCGATTCGACGTAGAGCAGGTTGAGGCCGTAGAAGAGTTGGACGAGCCCTTCTGTCGAGGGCTGTTGCCCCTTGGCAGCCCAGTGCGCTTCATCGGGATGGCCGACCCAGGTTAGGGTGAGGGCAATCTGCACGTTGGTGTCGGACATGGGTTAGTCCGACCCTATATCGCCAGTTCGTCGCACGCGCCGTTTCGCCTAGCGGGACCCGCCTCGACAGAGACCCCCCTGTCATTCGGCCTGCCCAGCCTGGATCACCGCGGCCTGGGGCGTCTTGCATTTCGCCCCAATGGGATGTGCCTGGGCGGCAATATGAAGCTACTTTTGTCCGGCGCAACCGCCCGTCGAATCGGGCAATGAGCAACTGCGTGTCGCGCCCGAATGCGAAGCGTGACCGCCGATTCTGCCCTAGCCTCTGAGTTTATGGACCCTAGGGATAGTCCATATGCGCCGGGAGCGGGCACTAGGCCCGGGGTGCTAGCTGGGCGCATGCGGGAGCTTGACCGGTTCTCCATTATGGTCGACCGCCTGGCTGCGAGTAGACCGGCGGAGGCGGTGCTTTTTGCTGGATCGCGTGGCATGGGCAAGACCGTCCTGCTTCGAGAGTGCGAGCGAATGGCTCGTGCCTCAGGCTGGTTTACCTCCTTCGAGGAGGTCGACCCAAGTCTGCCGCTTCGTCAGGTCATGGCACTCAACGCGCGAGATGTGCTGCTTGACATGAGTGCAACCAAGCGCTTCGGCGAGCGGCTGAAGAGAGCACTCGGCGTGCTGAAGGCATTTACGTCGGTGGGAGCGTTCGGCGTAAATGTGTCATTCGATGCTGAGCTCTTGCCCGGGACGGCAGACACCGGGGTCTTTAGGCGCGATCTGCTCGCGCTGTTCGAAGAGTTGGGTAAGGTGGCGGCCTCTGACTCGTCTGGTGTCGTGTTCTTCCTCGATGAGCTACACACTCTCGGTGGCCATGAGGAGATGGGAGTGCTTGACGCTGTGCTACACGGCGTGATGCAGCGGGGACTACCTGTCTCGGCCGTCGGGGCCGGCGTCTACGGCGGGCCGGGCTATGAGGATTCGGATGATCCTCCAGCTATCTCAACGTACGCTGGTCGGCTCTACCGAATTGTCCGACTCCGACCCCTTACTGACGAGGCGGCGAGCGAGGCTCTTGCTTTGCCGGCACGTGAGAAGGCAGTGACCTACAACCCAGACGCTTTGCGGCTCGCCGTCGGCTTCGCCGGAGGCTTGCCCTGGTTCATTCAGCTCATTGGCGATGCAGCTTGGGAGCAAGCAGCAGGCTCGCCGATTGGCGTCGAAGATGTGAACCGCGCTATTGATATATCGCGGAAGCGGCTCAGGGCAGAGTTCTTCCCACGACTTCTTGGCAACCTGGGTGAGACGACGCGGCATGTGTTGAGAGCATTTGCAGACCCCCCGAGCACGGAAGTTTCGCTGGAGCAGGCAAAGGCTACGACTGGCCTGTCCTACGAAGACGTGTACGAAGCATTCAGGGTGCTCGTCCGGCGTGACATCGTGGCGCGGGGGGATGGAGAGTCATACGCACTCGCGATACCTCAGCTTCGCGAGTATCTGGTGGAATCTGAACGCATGAGCCGGACCGGAGATACCTGACGACGCCTCGCAGTGAACCAACCGCCGAAGCACCGCGACTGAAACATGCATCCGCGGGCAACTGCCTGGAGCAAAGGGGCTGCGTATCTATCCCGCCCCTAGAAACCTCAGCAACTCGATAGCGATCAGGCCACCCGCGGCATCCGTCCCGACCGCAACTGCGCCGGCTCTGATTGCCTCATTGATCTTCTCCAGCCAGGTTGCCGTTGAAGGGCCAAGGGTTCCCGCTGGAAGGCCTTGCTCCATATCGTCTTCAAGGGCGGTCTTCAGAGAGGCGAGATCGTCGCCGGGAACCCCGAGATGGGCAAGCGTCTCCCTTAGCTCGTCCCATTGAGGGCCATCAAGCGATACCTGCTGGGTGACGTCGCGCCCCGCCGCCGTAACGACGTTGTTGTTGCCCATGATGTTGAGGTGAAAAGCAGCGCTGACCTCCTCGGGGGAAACCGGGGTTGAATCCGCCGCTGCCTCCCCTGCCTCTGGGTTCGCCGCTTCTATGTCCAGGCAGAAGTTGAGCAGCCGCGTCCGAACCCCTTCGATGACCTCGACCAATGCCGCACGGCCAACATCTCTCCAGGCGTGCGACAAGGCCATGAACTCAAAGAAGGAGGCCTGGTAGTGAACGACGAAGTCCGTGTTCCACGGAATTGTCACATCCTTGCCCCCCGCCACGAGCGCCTCGTACTTGGGGATGCCCTCGCGGAGCTCGTAGCCGAAGAGCGAGTCGCGGTGGGCCTCCTCAACCCCACCAGAGGGAAGGGGCTGGTTACTCAAACTGGACCCTGCCGGCCCGTTGAAGTTGCCCAGCACCTGACAGCGCCGGTAGGCGCGGTAATCCGGCAGGTCGGCATCCGACGGATAGCCCTCCAGCTCCATTTGGGCCCACTCGGTCAGCGGCGGATACTTGAGCCGTCGGGCCAATACGAGGCCCTTGCGCAGGAGCGAGGCGACGGGCATGGTGTCCGCCGTAGCCATGTCCTGCATCTGCCTGAGAAGCGATCCGCTCACCCGGCGAACGTTAGACGTCCCACAGGGGGAGAAGGATCAACGACGGGGATGTCTACCCAACCTCCACGCAGCTTCGGCAGTGTTCAGCCGCTCGACGTTTCGCCGCGGCGGCAGGCCCCACAGCGAACTGCGTTGTACGAAGGCTGCGGATTAGTGTCCGAAACGAGGTACTCCGCTGGCCCGGATTGCTCGATCCAGCTGGGTCGCCAAGTGACGCCCTTGACGAGATCGCCCACAGAGGTCGAGTAGGCGCCCGCAAGGCGGATCAGGACATCGAGACTGGGATGTATTTCCCCGCCCTCGATCTTGTCGAGCTTCGAGCGGGTGAGCGCCGCGCGCTTGGCGGCCTCCTTCTGGTCGAGGCCGGCCAGCTCGCGGGCACGGTAGAGGTTGTCGGCGAAGTGAGCCAGCGCCT
This sequence comes from uncultured Solirubrobacterales bacterium, assembly GCA_963801245.1. Classification (GTDB taxonomy): domain Bacteria; phylum Actinomycetota; class Thermoleophilia; order Solirubrobacterales; family 70-9; genus VRUE01. The sequence goes on along the minus strand of CAWDEA010000002.1, from coordinate 72,237 downwards.
TGAAGGGAAAGGGCGTCTTGGAGCGAGACCCCGCCGTCATCGGGAGCCGTTTACGGAGGCGACCTCGAGGGCCGGGACCTCGGCGTGATCCTCTGGCAGTTGATCTTTGCGCCCGGCCACCTCCCACGCACCCAGTACGACGATCTCATAGCCGGGTCGCCACTCCAGACCGGCGATGAGATCGTCCAAGGGCACACCGAGACTGCCGGCGATCCGCAGGGCCGTGTCGACACGAGGCATCCGCTCGCCACGCTCCAGCAAGCTGACCTCGGTGCGATGGATCGAGGCGCGGAAGCTCAACTCTTCCTGGGAGATGCCGGCTCCCTCCCGGCAACGGGCCAGATTCTGGCCGAAGCGCAGCTTCATCTCCGGGGTGGGCGGGGCGGAGGTGGGTACCCCTCGCCTCATCGCGACAGCCTCCACCGCGCGCCTGCGGTTTGTCGAGGGCCGAGGCAGGTGTCGAGGCGCCCTCTGACCGGACACCTCGTACTTCCCTGTGGCCTGCGCCTCGGCCCTCGACAAACCGCCGCTCGCACGGGCGCGGTCATTTCGATTTCGCTTCCTTAAGGGCGTAGGCGCGCGGGCGCTTCCTTACCTGCCGCAGCTTGCCCGTCTTCGCCAGGCGGACGAGGCAGTTGGCGACCGCGCCGGCCGAACGGTCGAGCCCCTTGCCGATGCCGGTAGCGGTCAGCGGCGCGTCGTCTGCGTGCTTGCGCATGTAGGCGAGGACGAGGCTGTCGAGTTCGCCCGGGCGCAGGCGCTTCTTTGCCTTGGCCGCGCTCATGCCGAATCGCCTCCCCTCTCGTCGATGGCGACGAGCAGGGCCGAGCAGGCGATCAGGCCCGACCAGAGGCGCTCGTTGGTCGCCTCGTCTTCCTCGCGCGATTGGCGCTCGGCGGGCGATTCGTTTAGCAATTGCTTGGCTTCGTCGTGCAACCGATTCAGCAGTTCCGCCAGGTCGTGGAGCGGCATCGTCAACTCGAAGGAATCGCGCTCCTCGTCGGGGTTCCAGCCGATGTCGGCCAGCAGGCGGAAGTCTTCGCCGAACTCGATGCCAAGCCGCTCAGCGGTGGAGTAATCCCTACTCCGCCCGAGGGCGATCCAGAGGTCCTCGATGCCGTAGAGGTGGTTGCAGACCAGCTCGTAGATGCCGTCGCGCTGGGCCTTGGTGATCGTCGTTGTCGTGGGCACGGTGCCCCTCCTTCCGGTAGAGCACCGAAGATTTCGCCACTACTCGCCGGAGTACTTCGGCGAGTAGCTTTCTTCGCGCATCGAAGGCTTCTTCTTCGGTGCCAGGCCCCGGGGCGTTGGTAGCGTCGCCGGGGCCGTTATGTCTTGGTCGGCGGCGACGTTAGCTCGACGGGCGCCGGAAAGCGAGCCGGATTGGCGGGGATTGCCGCCGATGGCGCAAAGGCGCGGCTAGGCGCGATTCGGCGGAACCAGTCTGTTTGTGTCAAATCGGTGTCGGTCCTACCAATAGATGGCCACGATCTCGGTGTCGAGAAATCGCTGAGCGGGGCCAGCGACTTCGACATCCAAATCCTGATTGGGCTTGGAAGCGACAAGTGTCTCCGAACGCTGAATCACCCTTGCACGATCGTCTGCGGCTTGCTCCGGGTCGATTTTCTCGATCCCGAACCGGTCCTCGATGTACCGGGTGACCTTTTCAAATGCAGATCTCCGCTTCTGGATCGGCTCGTACGAATCCAGTTGTTGGTCGCTGAGCAAACCGGCCGTTCTTAGGTCGGATTCGCTGACGCTCTCGCCGTGACGGGAGGCGAGGGTCTGCGCATATTCGACAATCGCGGAGCGCATCAGTTGCCGCTCGTCCTGATTTCCGGCGTTTTGGGCTCCGCTCTTGAGCATCTCCAGCAGTCCCTCTCCACCGTTGCCCAGCGCATCGGGCAGACCAGGAACGACGTCCTTGAGGACGTCCAGAAGCTTGAGCGGAGTCCAGTCTTCCTGCAGCTTGCTGCGCCCAATTCGACACATGATCAGGTATCGCGATCCTGAGAACAACACACGACGAATATCACGCCAGAAGAGGCCAGCCTCGGCGACCCCGACCACGTAGACGGGATTGAAGGCGAACTTGCTATTGCTCAATTGCCCCACAAGTCGCTCGTCCACGAGATAGTCCGAGCCCTGCCAGTGCAGCGATTTGTAGCCGACTGCGCGACCTTTCAGGGGGACCAAGCCCACCGAGAGCCTGTTGAGAATGCGGCGCACGGCTGCTACCTCTGGGATTCCCTCTATGCCTCCGGCTCCGAGCAGTTCCGGATTCTCTTTGAGTAGATCAAGGAGGGTGGAAATGATTGCGTTGAGGCGGAAGATAGCCTCCGCATCGAGTTCAACCTCAATCTCGATTAGCTCGCCGCGCCGCAACATGGCTGGGCCAACAATCAGGTCGTCAGAGCGACCCTCCTCGAGAAGTGAGATAAGTTCTTGATCGCTTGCGATCTTTGGGAGCCCATCGTGATGGTTGCTGACCTGAATGACCATGCGATCATGCTCAATGTCCACGAGTTCCTTGAACTGCGACTGAATAATCGACTTGCGGACGACTTGAGAGCCATAGCTCTTACTGGTCTCAGTCCGTGATCCGATCTCGCCTTTAAGGACGCCCGTCGAAGCACCGCCTGCCCCGCTGATCTCGGAAACGAGAGAGGCCGATTCACTTTCTGAGAACTCGGCAGCCACTGCACCTAGCCTCGACGAGATCAAGCTGTAGACGCTGACGTCATCTAGGTAGACAAACTCACGCAGCGGAACGTCGCGAAACTCTTCGGCGGCATGGCGGCGCCGGCGGGCTCGTTTCCAGCGTCGCCACCTTGCTCTTAGGTTCTTCAATTGTCTCTGACCTCGCTCTCAGGCTGTCTGCTTTCGCCTACGCTTCGTAGCCGTCCTGCCGCCACGCGCGAGTATCCAGCGAGGTAGTCCTCGACGAGGATCTTCGACCGTTCGTCTGCGACGGCCAATAGTGCCGCCTCGCTCCAAATGGCAGCCAAGTCTGCAGCCGACCAGCCAGCCGTCATCGCAGCTATCTGGCCGTGAGGCAATTGATCTCCGGTCTTTAGTCGCGCCGCTGAAACGCGAAGGATTTCCGTCCTATCGTGCTCGTCGGGCATCGGAAACTCGATCTCCCAGTCGAAACGGCCGGGCCTACGTAGTGCAATGTCGATGTCCTGGGGGCGATTAGTCGTAGCCACGACCACTACGTTGTTGCTCTTGAAGCCATCCATAAGCGTCAAGAGCTGGGCGACAACGCGGCGCGACTCCTCATGGGCACCCTCGTCCCGGTGACCGGCGACGCTGTCGATCTCGTCGAAGAAGATGATCGCTCTGTCTTTGCTGGCAGCCTCGTCGAAGAGGCGGCGCAGAATTGATCCACTTTCTCCATATGAGCCAGGCCGGGTTTGACGGAGACCCCGAAACCAGGATTCCTACCTGGAAGAAGGGAACTCCCAAGCCATGCCACGACAGAAGAAGTACCCCGATGAGCTGCTCGATCGCGGTGCCCGGATGGTCGCCGAGTCCGGCCGCCCCATTGCCCACGTAGCCCGCGACCTCGGCATCCACCACGAGACCCTGCGCAAGTGGGTGCGCCAGGCAGAAGCCGACGACGGCAAGCGCAAGGAGCTGCTGAGCAGCCAGGAGCGCGAGGAGCTGAAGGCTCTACGCGGTGAGGTGCGCGAACTGCGCCGGGCAAACGAAATCCTGAAGTCGGCGTCTGCGTTTTTCGCCGCCGAGGCTCGACCCACGCCGAACGAAGTGAGCGCCTACATCGAGGAGCACCGCGAGCGCTTCGGGGTCGAGCCGATCTGCAGGACCCTGGAGGTGTCGGCCTCCGCCTACTACGAGCGGGCCAAAGGCGAGCGCTCCGACCGCGAGATCGAGGACGAGCGCCTGCTCTCCCGCATCGAAGAGATCCACGAGCGCAACTACTGCGCCTACGGCTACCGGCGGATGTGGATCGCCTTACGGCGAGAGGGCGAGGAGGTCGGCCGTGGCCGCGTGCAGCGGCTGATGCGCGAGGCCGGGATCCAAGGCGCCAAGCGGCGCGGCAAGGCCTGGCGCACGACCAAGCCCGACCCCGATGCCCACCGCCGGCCCGACCTGGTCGAGCGCGACTTCAGCGCCGAGGCTCCCAACCGCCTCTGGGTCGGCGACTTCACCTACCTGCGCTCGTGGGAGGGCGCCCTGTTCTTCTCCTTCGTGATCGACGCCTTCTCGCGCAAGGTGGTGGGTTGGCAGCTCGCCTCCCACATGCGCACCGACCTGGTGCTAGACGCGCTGCGGATGGCCCTGGGTCAGCGCGAGCCCGGCGCCGACTTCGCCCTCGTGGCCCACACCGACCGCGGCTCCCAATACACCTCTGCCGACTACACCCAGGAGCTCGACGACCACGGCGTTCTCGCCTCGGTTGGGTCCGTCGGCGATGCCTATGACAACGCGATGGCCGAGAGCTTCGTCGACACCTTCAAGACCGAGCTGATCGCCGACCGGGTCTGGCGCTCCCGCTCCCAGCTCGAGCTGGCCGTCGTCGAGTACGTCGCTTGGTTCAACAACGACCGCCTGCACGAATCCCTCGGCGATGTCTCACCTGCCGAGTTCGAGTCTCTCTACGCTGCAGCGGGGGATCAACGGATCTCCCTCAAAATGAAGATTGGATCCAACTAAAAAGGTCTCCGTCAAACCTGGTCCGGCTCAATACCACTTACTGAAGACTTCTGGTCCGCTGATCTCAAAGAAAGCGGCCTTTGCCTGGTTGGCGATAATCCGCGCCAGCATCGTCTTGCCGGTACCAGGCTCTCCCGTGAATAGCACGCCCTTGATCGGACGAGCTTCCGATCTCCTTCAACCGGTCTTGGTGTTCGAGTGGAACCTCGACCAACTCGCGGGCGCGTTGGACAATGCCTTCGAGTCCTCCGAAATCCTCAAAGCTCAATTCCTCGTCGGGGGATGACTCAAAACTGTCCGTGGCCGCGCCCTCCCTATCGGGCATCTCAAGGAAGGGGAGTGGCTCGTTTGTCAGGACGCGGACGACCCCTACGGAATCACGAGCTTCAACCGTATTCGCCTCGTCATACTCGGCATCGTTGGTTTTCAGCAGGCGAAGATTCCCATTCTGACTAACGACGGTCACGTCGTCGCGACGCAGCCTGACGATGCCGACCCAGGGCTCATCAGGCCAGAGCTCTGCTGGAGCAGGCTCCAGAAAATCGTCCTCGGCGCGTACGAGCACGATGTCGTCGACCGCTAGTTCGTACGGGGTGGCGCTATCCACGGTCGCGGTCGTCCCGCTTGGGTATTCGATGTAGAGTCGGCAGCCCTCGTCGGCGATCTTGCGTACGCGGGCTACGTGACTGCGCGGGCTAACGCTGTCTTCCATGACTTGTATCCAAGCGCGAGGCTAAGACGGCATCCCTCCCGGATGGAAATGAAGCGGGAGTTTGGGGAGCTCACGAGATTGTGGCTACGGCCGCGAATGGCGGCCACCGTGCCAGCAAGACCGGCTCGGCGGCGATCCGCGCTACCGGGTTCGTTCTATCTCGTAGGTGGCATGGCGCCGCACAGCCCCTGTCACGATCGTTTCCAGCAGGTCGAGATATGCCCAACCGGCGGCTGATGCTGAGCGGCAGAAGTCGCCGACCTCCGGATGGAGATGCGGCAAAGGATTCGCCTCTAGGAAGACTAGGCGGCTCTCGCTCGGGTCGTGTCGCATGTCGATTCGAGCGGCGTCCCGGCAGCCAAGCGCATCGAAGGCCAGTAGTGAGAGCCGCCGGGCTTCCGAAGTCAGCCGACCGTCAGTGACCGTGTGCCAGCGGACGCAGGCACTGGCCCGCTCCTTCTGTTCGTAGCCGTAGATCGGCAGCGGCCCACCCTCGGAATCGGTGACTTCGATCGGCTGGAGGGCCGTTGGCCCGTCGCTGGTCTCCAACACCGCTACCGTCAGCTCCGGGCCACCTACCAGCCGCTGGACCATGGCTGGCTGGCGGTAGGTCGAAAGCACGTACTTGATTCGCTCAAGGACGAGTGAGCCAGGCCGGGTTTGACGGAGACCCCGAAACCAGGATTCCTACCTGGAAGAAGGGAACTCCCAAGCCATGCCACGACAGAAGAAGTACCCCGATGAGCTGCTCGATCGCGGTGCCCGGATGGTCGCCGAGTCCGGCCGCCCCATTGCCCACGTAGCCCGCGACCTCGGCATCCACCACGAGACCCTGCGCAAGTGGGTGCGCCAGGCAGAAGCCGACGACGGCAAGCGCAAGGAGCTGCTGAGCAGCCAGGAGCGCGAGGAGCTGAAGGCTCTACGCGGTGAGGTGCGCGAACTGCGCCGGGCAAACGAAATCCTGAAGTCGGCGTCTGCGTTTTTCGCCGCCGAGCTCGACCCACGCCGAACGAAGTGAGCGCCTACATCGAGGAGCACCGCGAGCGCTTCGGGGTCGAGCCGATCTGCAGGACCCTGGAGGTGTCGGCCTCCGCCTACTACGAGCGGGCCAAAGGCGAGCGCTCCGACCGCGAGATCGAGGACGAGCGCCTGCTCTCCCGCATCGAAGAGATCCACGAGCGCAACTACTGCGCCTACGGCTACCGGCGGATGTGGATCGCCTTACGGCGAGAGGGCGAGGAGGTCGGCCGTGGCCGCGTGCAGCGGCTGATGCGCGAGGCCGGGATCCAAGGCGCCAAGCGGCGCGGCAAGGCCTGGCGCACGACCAAGCCCGACCCCGATGCCCACCGCCGGCCCGACCTGGTCGAGCGCGACTTCAGCGCCGAGGCTCCCAACCGCCTCTGGGTCGGCGACTTCACCTACCTGCGCTCGTGGGAGGGCGCCCTGTTCTTCTCCTTCGTGATCGACGCCTTCTCGCGCAAGGTGGTGGGTTGGCAGCTCGCCTCCCACATGCGCACCGACCTGGTGCTAGACGCGCTGCGGATGGCCCTGGGTCAGCGCGAGCCCGGCGCCGACTTCGCCCTCGTGGCCCACACCGACCGCGGCTCCCAATACACCTCTGCCGACTACACCCAGGAGGCTCGACGACCACGGCGTTCTCGCCTCGGTTGGGTCCGTCGGCGATGCCTATGACAACGCGATGGCCGAGAGCTTCGTCGACACCTTCAAGACCGAGCTGATCGCCGACCGGGTCTGGCGCTCCCGCTCCCAGCTCGAGCTGGCCGTCGTCGAGTACGTCGCTTGGTTCAACAACGACCGCCTGCACGAATCCCTCGGCGATGTCTCACCTGCCGAGTTCGAGTCTCTCTACGCTGCAGCGGGGGATCAACGGATCTCCCTCAAAATGAAGATTGGATCCAACTAAAAAGGTCTCCGTCAAACCTGGTCCGGCTCAGAGTGTCTCGGTGTCGGCGATGGCCGCGGCCGAAATTCCCATTCCCGCACCCTCCGCCACCGGCTTGACTATCACGGGGCCTTCGGCCAAGAGCGCCCGCAGGCCATTTGGGACAGAAGGCTCCCGAACGAGCAGCCAGTCCGGGACGTATCCGCCTGCTTGCCGCACAAGCAGGTTGGCCAGGTTCTTGTCGAGTGCCGCAATCATTGCGTCCGGCGGCGAAAACGCGTATGGCATCTCGAAGAACTCGCAAATCGCTGGCACAATTGCCTCGCGGTGGCGGAGTCCGTGCATCTCACAAAAGTTGAAGACGAGGTCCGTGCTCGCACGCACCGCCGGATTCAGGAGCTGGTGTGGATCTCCGAGATCAGCGACTTCGTAGCCGGCCGCCAGTAGCCCCTCCGCGAGTGCCTTCACCGTCTCTGGCTCGTCCCAGTCGGCGTCGCTGTCGGGGGCGCGTCTGCGTGCGTCTGAAAACTCCTCGCGCAGGTTGTAGAGAAGCGACACCCTCATTCGCAATCCCTACGGGAAGAGGAAACCAGATCTACCAGGAGCTGGCCGAATCGGACCTCACTTTCGTGAAGCAGCGACCGGGCAAGGCTGCTGTCGTCGCTCAGATAGGGGATCGTGTTGAGCTCGTTCACGACGAAGCGGCCACTTTCGGGGTCGACGAGGAAGTCCACTCGCGCGAGCCCACGGCACTCGGTGGCGAGGAAGGCGATGCGGGCGGCGTCCATCAACTCGACCGTCAACCGGTCATCGAAGTTCGCCGGAACCTCGATCGGGCTCGCCGCAGGCCCGTACTTGGCGTCAAAGTCATAGAGGGTGGAAGTTGGCTGAATCTGAGTGGGAGCACCAACCGTGACCGGACTGCCTCCGCAGACACCAACCTCGACATCCACTCCCTCTACGAGTCGCTCGACGATGGCGATGTCGTCGAACTCGAGGGCTTGCCGCACTGCTGCGCTCGTGGCCTCAGGGGCATCGATGCGCGCCAAACCAAGGCTGGATCCGCTACGCGCGGGCTTGACGATGCAGGGAACCCCGACTCGCTCCGCGATAGAAGCGACCGCCGCCACGGGATCGGCCTCGAGGCCCGCGCGGGAAACGTAGAGACCGTCGGCGACGGGAAGTCCAGCCGATGAGGCGAGCGCCTTGAAGGTGACCTTGTCATAGCACCGGATGGAGGCCTCGGGCCCGCTCCCGACGTAGGGCAGGGAGATCGCCTCACAGAGGCCTCTTGGATCTGTCCGTCCTCGCCGAGCGTCCCATGGATGAGGGGGAACGCCACATCCACGTCGAGGCTCCGCATCCAGGCGAGGAATTCCTCTTGCCAGGACAATCCGGGGCTGCCATGGAATGTCCGGCCTGCGAAGTCAGACGGATGGGTTGCCCTCAGATCCCATCGTCCCGTTGGGCCGAGGTCGATCCACGCTGCCGCCACGCCTTGTGAGGCGAGTTCGACATGCACAGCGGCGGCGCAGGAGCGACTCACGTCCGCCTCCCCTGAGGGTCCACCGGAGATGACGCACACCCGCGGCTTCCCAGCACCCGTCAAGCGCTCATCACATCGCTCGCAGTTTCCCCCGTCGTCTCCCACCATTCCCTGCCGCTTGGTGACAGGGTGTCGATCGGATCGAAGTAGGGGAACTCCTCTGTGGCCGCGGCCTCCGCGTCTGCTGGGGCCTCCCGGTGTGTTCCGGGATCCCGCATCCACTGGGAGATGCCGCGCTCACGGTCATAGGAGGCCGCCTGGTCGATCAACCGCTTCCCGACCGACGGGACGTCGCAGATCACCCGCGGGATGGCGAACCCAGGAAGTCTGCCCATGAGCGACCGCTGTAGAGACTGTGCTTCCGCGATGCTAGTGCGCCAGTGCTCCCCGTTGGGGATCATGTCGCAGACATAAAAGTAGTAGGGCATTATTCGGGCCTCGTCCAGAAGGCGTTCGCAGAGCTGCAGCAGCGCAGTGGGAGTCGCATTCACACCTCGCATTAGGACGCCTTGGTTGCGTACATCGCGGAACCCGAGTTCGAGGAGTTGTGAAGTCGCGCGCCCCACCAACTCGGTCACCTGGTTGGCGTGATTCGCGTGCGTATGCAGCGACAGGTCAACCCTCCGCTGCCGTGCGACCGAGGAGAGCTTTGCCATCGTCGACACGACGGTGGGGTCAAGGTAGTACTGGGGCAGCGTCACTAGGCTCTTCGATGCCAGTCGAACGCTGCGCACGTGTGGAATCTCAAGCAACTCCAAGACGAAGGCCTCTAGCCGTGCGATAGGCACATTGGCGACGTCCCCTCCTGAGACGACCACGTCGTGGATCTCGGGATGGGCACGCAGGTAGGCGAGCATCTGCTCGTAGCGTTGGGGTTGCCGCAGCTCGAAGCTCCGCTTGGAGAAGAGACTCGTGCTAGGCCCCACCAGGTCCATGCGAGTGCAATGACCGCAATATTGAGGACAAGTAGTCGTCAGCTCAAGCATCACCTTGCGCGGATAGCGATGTGCAAGCCCCTCTACCGTCCAGGACTCGGCCTCGCGGAGGCTGTCGCGGCGAGCACGGGGATGGTTCGGCCAGCGCGGGTGACGGTCTCTGCGGGCAGGGGCCATGTAGCGCCGAACGGGGTCCCCCCAGAGGTCGTCCTCGTTCATCGTGTTAAGAACGTGTGGGGGGATCCGTAGGCCCATCGTCGCGTGTTCCTTCTGATCGGCGGCGATCTCGGCGGCGAGGTCATCGGGAAGGGACTTCCCGAAAGCACGTTTTAGCCCGTCGACCGTGGAGACGGAGCTCCGACGTTGCCAGCGGGCGTCCCGCCACGTCATCGGCGTGATGTCGCGAAAGCCCGGAAGACGGCGCCAGTTGGGTTCCGTGAGAGTCGCATGGGCACGGTCCAAAGGAAAATCGCTCCGCACCAGCTTCACCGTCCTCTCGCGCAAGCCGCGGTGCGCCGGGAGCGGTGCAACCGAGAGGGGACCGAAGGACGGCGGCGGCCTGAGCGGACCAGGCGGTTCGCTATGTGGCTAAAGCAGCGGGGGGGGGGGGGGGGGGGGTACGTGCTTGAGGCGGCGGTAGAGATCGAGGTCACACCGCTCCCCATGCTCGATCCTGAAAGACCGCAGCCGCGCCTCGTATTCGTACCCCTCCGCCTTTGCCACCCGGTTCGACGCGGTGTTGTCGAGATTCACGAGAAGGTCGATGCGTTCCACCGGGAGCCTTTCAAAGGCCCACTGGGTGAGAAGGCGCAGGCCGAGGGAAGCAACTCCACGCCGCCGGTGGGACGGGAGCACCCAGTACCCAACCTCGGCACGACGGTGCTGCCACGCAAAGTCAACGAATCCGACGTTGCCCAGCGGCTGGTCCGCGCTGTCGCGCAGTGCGAAGTGCAACGCGATCCCATTACGACGTTGTCGCTCCTGTCGCTCCAACCAGTCGATGGCTGCGGCTTCGTCGGGTCCGGGCATGCTGGTGAAAGCCTGGATTTCTGGATCGGCGGCGGCCGTCATGACCACGGGAAGATCGGCTGGCCGCCAAGGTGCAAGCCGCAGATCTTTGGTTGCAGGGAGCGGGGCAGCCCCGTTCTCGATCTCGATTGACACACCTTCCGTCGGCGTCTGGTTCACAAAGCCCTACCCGTCTTCGACGCGTCCCCTTCGGCCAGCGCGATTTTCCCCTTTGACATTTCGTTCCACCTGGAGATCTCGGGCGGAGGCTCCTCTGTCGCCACCCGCTTCAATTGGTTGAACCGGGTGACCGCTCGCTGGACGTCGCTGGCGTCGAGGTAATACTCGTAGTAGATGTCGTCTCCGTCGGCGTTGAAGACGATGTCGTGGTAGATCACCTCGTCGTAGATCGCCATGCTCGTCTTGAGGTCGTCGGAGAGGGTGCGGCGCCGAACGAAGAGAAGCCGCACGCCTGCCCCTTGCTGTTCATCGACGATCTGCGCAAGCTCGGGTGAGCCCTCCTCCCAGAGGACAATGCGTTCGATATTGACGCCCCGCTCACGGATCGCTCGCCGGTTGCGATCCAGATAATCCCGGCCGGCGGGGGAAAGCCACCAAGAGTTGTCGCACTCTGGGATCGTTGTTGCCAGTACCGAATCCTGCACCAGGTCGATCTGATTGGCCATCGGGGTAGCGTCGCCGGCGGGAACTCTGATCTGACCTCGGTTGAGATCCTGGAGAAAAGAGCGGGTATCTCCAAGCTCGGCCCGCATCAGGTCGATGAACAGCAAAGCGCTGCGGTCACGTGCGAGTACGCTCTTGGCGCTGGTGGCTATCTCCCGGAGGTCCGCGAGCAGCCAGGGGGTGTCGTCGACTGCGGCCATCAGCACTGACCGCTGGTCCTCGACCTCGATTCGGCGCTCGAAGCGGCGCAGGAGGTCGTAGACCAGGGCTAGGACGATGCCCACCAAGCCGATGCAGACCCCGAGGAGCACCGTCGTCGAGGTGACCAGGGCGAGCATCACGGCGAGAGCCACCGAAATCACCACCCCGATCAGCAGGGGTGAGCGCAGCGGATTGCTGCCGAAGGCGGGTTGCCAGTAGTCGTAACCCCCCGTGGATCGCCGCTTTCGCATTGGGGAAAGTCTAGGTGCTGAACCGGAACTCATGCGGCAACGAAGAAGGCAGTGGCGGCCCGGATGAGGCTTACCGCCCCATCCGGGAAGCCGGGGCTTCTACCCACGCCGACGCGCCAAAGGGTGGACAAGCCGCGTCGGAGGCCGTGCAGCTAGAAGGAGGTGTCCGCCTCGGGGGGTACCTCGGGCTCCTCGACCTCCGGCTCCGACAGTGCCTCCCGGATGCCTCGCAGCCGGGCGCGAACTTCGTCGAAGGTCAAGATCTGAACCCCCGATTGCGCGGCCCGGAACAGCTCGAAACTCCGTACCCCGTCGGCATTTCCGCCGAGGGAGGTGATCTGGCCGACGATAAGGAAGCAGCGCGGGTCGTACGCCTGGAACGTATCGGCGCTCTGGCGGAGGCTCTGAATCTCCCCCAGGAACGTGTCGCGGTAGGTCAGGACCTGTACCACGCCCCCGACAACGTCCTCGCCCGGCGAGTACGCGCGGTTCCGGTACTCGTTGTCGCATAGGGGCGCGCCCGGGGTCTTGATCTCCACCAATGCCACGTTCTCCGTCAGTTCATTTGCAAGGAGATAGTCGACCTGTCCGCCTCCCGTGTTGGAGATGCCCTTGCCGCCGACGTACGCTTTCTCCTGGAGCAGCACAACCGGCGAACCCATCAACTGCGAGAAGACCCACGCGTTGCGCTTGAGGAGATCCTGCCAGAAGTCCTCATCGTCGTTGTTCTCGTTGGCATCCCACTCGCTGAGGAGCTGGTCGAGCTTGGAGAGGTCGACCGTGCGCCCGAGGTTAAGCAGACTGTCGGGGTCAAGCTCGCGCAGCACCTTCGTAAGCTCCGAGTCCGGTTCCTCGATCAACTTCAGCACCAAGTCGGGGAGGCCCGCTCCCGCGAGGTAGTCGTGCTGCCCGGGGGAGATGCCGAATTTCTCGTACAGCTCCTTCCGGGCCTCGAACCCCTCGATGAGGGCGGCCACCTCGCCTGACCGCAGCTCCAGGCTGTAGCCCTCCCCGGATTTGAGCGAGGTCAGGGACTCACCGGTTATGTCCTCCCAGGCGTCCGCCTTCTTCTTGCGCTGCCAGACGAAGTAGCCCCGGACGGGAGCCTCGGCCTGGTCCACGAGCATCGGCTTGAAGACGAGACGGCGGGAGTCGGACTCGCGGAGGACGATGGGGTCCGTCTCCGCGACGTTCGCGGCGACGGTGGCGGTGGCGATGTGGTCGGCGGCCATGGGACTGAGCCTACGCCCCTGCGACCGGGGCGCGCAACGGGCCCCGGGTGTTCCGATGACTCTCACCGCAAGCGAATCGGCGAAACAGCATTGACTGCCATTTCGCTAGCCGCGATGGGCTGCCAGCTCCCGCCCGACGGATGTCCTCGTCGGTGACCTCCGCATCAGCCAGCGTCGCCTTGACCACCCCGCCCAGATTTGTCGATAGCCGCCGTCCTAGACGTGCTCGGCGACGGTGATGCCGACGATCACGACCGGACCGCCGCGAGGATTGCGCTCCCCGGGACCGGCCGCCTTTACGGCGCCGACGGAGAGTCGTGCGCCGTCGTCGAGTCTGCCGTCCAGCTCGGGGTCCGCGGAGGCGGCTGCACGGAGGCGTTCGATGATCGGGTTGATCGTCTCCGGCGTCTCGTCGGCGGTCAACATAAAACGCAACTCGAGCAGATGCGACAGGCACCCGCTAGTTGGCTTTGCCGCTCCGGGCGGCAGGTGACCGAAGAGAAACGGGAAGTAGCCGCCTATCTCGAAGCCGCCGGCCGTGTTCGGCACGGCGAGCTTCGGATCGACCGCGACCTCGCGAACCCACCTGTCGACGGCGGCTTCCACGGTCACTCGTTCCATAGTGGGGCGAGGATAGCTGCCTGCGGAAAGTGATCCCGCTGGCTCCAGCCTATGCGGGCTGGAGCCGCAGGATCACGTCGCGGCCGTCGCCCTCGAGGTAGCACCGCGAGAGCAGTGCTGGGGCGCCTCCGCGAATGCTGATCGTGAGTGCGCCGTCCTCATACCAGCGAACCCGAACGCGGTCCAGTTGGTCCGAACGGTCGGCCTCCTCGAACTCGCATTGGACCTCGATCGCGTCGTAGGTATCCGGATTTGGCTTGTACTCCGTCACTTCGGCCATCGGTCGGCCTCTCTTTCCGGCGGCGGCCCGCTCGCCTTGCCGTGATGGTGAACTTGCCGTTCGCGGGCGACGGCAAACCCGAGATTAGCGAAGCGGAGCGGGCGGCTGGCATGCAGGTCGGCGACACTCCTTGCCCCCTCCCTTGCCCAGGGCTGGATCGGGCTGCCTGCACTGCCGATCTGGCTCCCAAATCCAGTGCCGGAGAAAGAGCCGAACCCCGTTTTCATCGTCGGAATCTGGCCTGCTCAGCGATCAGAAAGTGAGCCGATGCCGTCGATTCGGAGACGATCCTCGCGGATTGCCAAGGTAGCTTTACCGTGCGAGAGAAATCCGTTCGCCCATGATCAGCGCCGCGTGGTTCGCCTTGTGTTCCGCTGGGGGTACTGCTCGTTGCGGTGGTCGAGTGGGAGACCACGCGCATGGTCAGTCAAGGGTCAAGCTGGTCCAGTTCCGCCCGCGTCACGACGTTGTACTCCGGGACATCGGTTTGCGGCTCGCCGCCGGCTTCGGGTTCGACCGTGTAGAGCCAGGTGTCCAGCGGAGGCAGGTCCAGGATGCCGGGAACCGTTCCCCGCTTGAGGGCCGTGATCTCTCCGGGCAGGCCCTCATCTACCAGGACCTCTTGGCCAATGTCATAACGTGGGGGTTCGATCCCGCTCACTCGCGCACCATCCTACGCGGTCTGAAATGTATTGTCTGCGGAGAGGCTGTCGTCTGTCAGAGCGCGACGACCGCGAGGCCGGGGACTCGTTCGAACTCTGTTGCGTTTGCGGTCGCGACGGCCATGCCATGACCAAGGGCGGTTGCTGCGATCCACATGTCGTGCGCGCCGATCACTTCTCCGCGTCGCTCCAGTCCAGCCCATATCTCGGCGTGAGTTCTGGCGACGGAGGTCAGGACTGGCAACGGCTCGATAGAGGAGATCAGATGCTCTACGAAGGCCTGTCGTCGGGTCCGATCGCGATCGTCTCTGGCACGGTGAACGCCGTGCAGCAGCTCGCTGACCGTGATTACGCTGATCGCGCGGTCTTGCTCGCCCAGGGCACGGTCGAGCAATAAGCCGCGCCGCTCCGCGTTGACCAGCACAGAGGTGTCGATTAGGACGGCCAAGCAGCGTCCGGGGGGCCGATGGTCTCGCGACCCGCTTCGACATCGCGCTCAAAGTTGTCGTCGACCGGCGGCGCACTGTCCATCAGCTCGCGCCAGCGTGCTGCGGAGACCACCTGGCGGCCTCGAGTCGGCCGCATCTCTGCGATGGGGACGCCGTTGCGAACGACCTCCACCTCCTCGCCGGCGCCAACCCTGCTGATGACCTGCGAGAACTTTCTGGCCACCTCCGTCGCGGTCAAGCTGATCATGTTCTCACGGTATCAGATAAATCTGATTCTCTTGCCTTCCTCGTGGCTACCAGAGATACCGGGTCGGCCCGGATGCGTGCCACCTGGTTCGTCTTGTGTTCCGCTGGCGGTACTCCAGATCTAGAGCCAAATGGCCGCCCGAGGGGCGGCCATTTGGCTCTAGGTGGCAAGGGTCGGTGAGAGGGGGGCTGCCAGGTGCCGGCGGTCCGGGTAAGGAGGGTCGAGGCTCATCCGGCGCCGCTGCCAGCGTGCTTTTCAGCGCGAGCTCCGTGAAGCTGTCTAGTCGGCCAAACAAGATTGAAGGGTTTTCTCTTCCCAAAACCGGGAAGACCTTGTAGCGTGCGCTTGCCCGGAGAGGACGGGGTGGTACTCCGGGCGGAAACTGGGGAGCCCCGGACGCACCGTCAAGGAGGTGGCATCCTTTGGGCTGCGACGGCGGGACCCAGATGCACCTTCAGGGCTACAGGGAGCAGAGGCGGACGCTCTGGATCGCAGTTTTGACCGAGGTGGTGTTCTTTGCGCTCTTCCTCTCCTCGGCCCACTCGCCGGCGCTCGCCTCCCCAGGCGAATCGCTCGTCGGCGTCTGGCGCTACCAGGGCGAGCCTGAACTCCTGGTCGAACTCTCGGCCTCGGCGGGCGGCTACACGGTCACCGCCCTCGAAGACACCCATGTGGCCAACAGCTCCTGTCCTCTTGCGGCGGGGACGGTCCTCGAGAAATTCTCCGAATCAGGCGCGGGCTACAGCGGAGAAGCAGCGCTCTGGAACACGTCGACGTGCGCCTTCGTCGAATGGGCGACGCTCGAGTACGAATGGGAAGGCGAGCAACTTCTCGGCACCATCGCGGGCGTCTGCGGCTTCGGCTGCGGTCCCACTCTGGTCCGAGCGAAACCCCTTGTGACGGGAACCTCGGCGATTGCCAAAGAAGTGAGCGCGACGGTCTCGGGGGCGATAGACCCGATGCGCCAGGCGACCAGCTACCGAGTGGCATTTGACCTGGCCGGTTCAGGATGGTGCACGAGCCCAGGGGGCGGCGGCGCGAGCGGCGCGAGCGGGACGGAATCCCTTTCCTTTATGGATCACGACGCCCACGCGGTTGTCGTGTCGCTCGGAGGCCTTGCTCCGGCGACGAGGTATTGCGCCCGGCTGACTGCCACCAACCCCGCCGGGACCGGCGAAGGCGCCCTGGTGTTTTTCACGACGTCCGGGCCCCCCGCACCTCCGAAGCCGCCATCGGTGAGGATCACCTCGCATCCCGCGAAGGAATCCACCGCGACGACCGCCCAATTCGGCTTCACCGGTGTGTCCGGGGGCACCTACCTATGCTCGGTCGACGGCGGAGCGTGGACGGCATGCAAGAGCGGGGATTCCTTCGGCCCCCTGCAGCCGGGCGATCATCGCTTCGAAGTCCGGGAGACGCTGAACGGACTCACTGGCCCGGCTGCCGCCTATTCCTGGACGATCGCCCTTCCTCGCGCCTGCATCCTGAAGGTCGCGCGTGCCCGCGTCTTCGCCTTCACCCACCAGAGCAAGGCGCGCTTGGTCATCCACTACAAGGCCTACAAACCGGCGCAGGTCTCCGTCGCCTACTCCCTTGTCGGGGCAAATGGGAGCTTGCGGTTGGGGACCGCCTCAGCCCGCTTCAAGACTGCGGGGATCTTCAAGCGCGGCGAGAAGCTCGATCGGTTTGCCGTGTCGAAGCTCCGGGCGGCCAGCTCGATGACGGTTCGCTTCTCCATCCCGAAGGCGCCGACGAGATGCTCGCGCTATTACACGAAGCGCCTCACGATCCCGAAAAAGATCTTCGGCCAGACCGTGTGGTTCCAGTCCGACTCACTCTTCGCACCTGAAGCCAGGTGAGAAGTCGACTAATGCGGCCATGTCGGAACGGCACATTCGACCGGGACGAGAAGGCGGCGGCGGATCCGTGATCACCGACATGCGCATGGATTTCTTCGACTTCGGCGCCGTCCCCCTGATCGACGTGCCCGGGTCGAGCGAAGTATTCGACGCGACAGCCATGGTTCAGGACGAGCTGGGCACCTCAAGCGACGATTAGCTCAGTCTCTGTCCGCTTCCGGCTATTCGTCCGGGTGAACCGTGTTGCCCGAGTAGGAGAGGTTCGTCGGGTAGGAGACCCCTTCGCTGGAGTGGGGGCAGACGTCGAAGAAGCCTTCCGGCGAGTAGGGGACGAGCTTGCCGCCGCTGAGCAGGGCGTAGGCGAGGTTGCTCAGCTCCATTTCGGTTTTCATCGGCGGCTGCAGCCAGGAGTTGCCGATGAAGGCGATGTCGCCGTAGGTGACGCAGCCGCCGCTGTCGGAGCCGTAGGCGGCGTCGTCGAGGTCGCTGAGGACCGCGGGGTAGGGAAGCGGGTCGCCGGCGCGGGGCGGGGGCCCGAAGTCCGTCTTGCCGATCGGGTTGTCGTAGGAGACGTTGCCGCGGACCGTGATGTAGCGGCTGCCGCCGTCGGTGTAGAAGGTGTTCCCACCCGCCTTTTGCCGCTTGCCGTAGGCGACGTTGGCTTCGATCCGCAACCCGTTTTCCATGCTGGTGCCCTGGGCGCCGGTGGTGTAGATCGCGCCGCCGTCCCAGAGCAGCCCGAGGAATTCGCGGATCGTGTTTTCGGCGACGAGGCCGTTGCGGTTGGGGGTTGGCGTTTCCCACTGGCCCCACTGGTGGGCGGTGGCATTGGGCAGGCCCGGGAAGCCGCCGGGGTCGAGCAGGCCCCAGCCCCAGCCGATCGCGATGCCGCTCCACGGCACGTCCTCGATCGTGTTGCGCACGACCTTCGTCCCGCTGGAGAAGCCGACGAAGATCCCGGGTGCGTCGGGGTAGCCCCAGCCGACGTGGGAGACGAGGTTGGCGGCGATCGTGTTGCCGGCGCTGCGCTGCGCTTCCGAGCTGGGATTGTGGTCGGCCGCCGCGATGCCGCTGAGCGTCAGCGCCGAGGAGCCGACGTCGGCAAATGTGTTCCCCCGCACCAGCGTGTGCCGGCTGCCGGTGCCGAGGGCCAGGCCGACGGCGCCGAGGTGTTCGAAGCGGTTGCCCTGGAAGCGCACGTTGCGCCCGAAGCGGACCGAGACGTTGCCGGGCGTCGCCACGTCATTGGGGTCGTGCCCGATCGTGTTCGGTTCGTGGCCTTCGCCGACCAGGTGGAAGCCACCCTGATCGGAGACGTAGCCGTCCTCGCCGCTCGGCTGCAGCCAGGTCGCGTGGGAGAAGGTGAGGCCGCGGAATTCGACGTTGCGGATCGGCTTCTTCGCCGTGCCCATGCCGCGGACGAGCGCTTCGAGGTCCGGCAGCTCGACGTCGGCTGCGCGCAGGTTCTGCCAGGGCTGCGGCTTGTAGTAGAGCCAGCCCGCGTCCTCGTCGAGGTACCACTCTCCCGGCGAGTCGAGGAACTCGAGCGCGTTTTCGAACCGGGTCACCTGCCAGAAGCTCCACGGGCCGGGCTCGCCGCTTGTCGTGCGGAAGACGTTCGCGTTCTGCCACGCCGGTTCCGCCATCTGCAGCAGACCGGGGGTCGATTCGGATGCGGGAATCACCGCGCTGACCGGGACCGTCATCGTCTTCCACTGCGTCAGGATCACGGCCTCGACGTCGCCGGGGTTGGCCCATTCGGCCGGGTTGCCCCATGCAGCCGGGTTGAGGCCGGCCGGTTCGACGCTCGGCAGATAGGCGATGCCGCTGCCGGCCCCGCCCCCGTTCCAGCTGGGCCGGAAGCCGGCGGGATATTCGCTCGTCGCAGCGCGGGTCGCCCGTTCGCCGTCGACGTAGAGCTCGCGCGTCGCGACCTTGCCGACCTTGGCCCGCCAGACGCCGGCTTCCGTGTCGACCCGGGACCAGGCCGAGCCGGGCACGCGGATAGCGCCCGAGATCACCGGCTGCTCCTCCCGGTAGGCCCGGTAGACGACCATGTGCCGGCCTCGCCCCGAGTCCTGCGCGGTCAGCTTGAGCGGATGCTTCAACCGGTAGACGCCGCCGCGCAGGATCGCGGTCACGCTCCTGTCCGGCCGCAGGCGCAGCGACTTGCGCACCGCATCCTGGGCGGCCTCAAGGGTCGCGAGCGGCGCGGCCCTGGTGCCGGCGTTGGCGTCGGACCCACGCGGCGAGACCCAGATCCGCTCGGCGGCCACGCTGCTGGCCGGGAAGGGGAGGAGCAGCACCAGGAGCGGCGTCCAGGCCAGGCAACGTCGCCAAGGGCGATCCAGGCGTACGAGCATCGCGCGGCAGCGTAGTCAGCGACTCGGCGGCGAGCCCCCCGCTGAATGGAGTCGAACTTGAGCACCGCCATCGGTGGGCCCACCGATGCGACTGCCTCGACCCATAGGGTTTTGGCCCCGTTGCGGACCTGAACGACGACGACTCAAACGTGCCTTTGCGCTTGCAAGATCGAGGACGCTGACTTGGTGGGCGGAAGCTATTGCGACCTCGCGTCCGAAGGGACGCGCTGAGCCCCGTGCATCTCTGGCTTCGGGATGGGCCAGGTCGGGAGGCTGTCGGCCCACTGCCGCCCGGCGTCGAGGTCCATCTCGTCCCAAGGGACGGTCCGCTTCCACCCGAGTTCTACGAAGCCGAGTTCCTCGTGCCCCCCTATGGCTCGCGCAGGGTTTTGGTGGCGCTGCCGAGGATGCGGAAGCTACGTGTGATTCAAGCCAACTCATCCGGCGTGGAGTGGCTGCTGCCGCATGCTTCGGCCGGCGTCATCGTCTGCAATGCGCGGGGCACGCGTGACGTTGCGGTCGCGGAGTGGGTGGTGGCAGCGATTCTCGCGATGACCAAGGACCTCGCGCATTGGCATCGCCAGCAAGAGGAACGCGCCTGGACGCCGGGGTTGCTGGACGAGCTGGCGGGCTCGCGGGTCCTCATCGTCGGCTATGGCTCGATTGGCCATGCCGTGGAGGCGCGACTCACGCCGTTCGACGTGTCCGTGGATCGAATCGCGAGTCGCGCGCGGGACGGCGTCCATGGCGTCGATCGGCTGAAGGAACGGCTGCCGCTCGCGGACATCGTCGTATCGCTTCTTCCGTCGTCGCCGGCCACCGATAGCCTCCTCGACGAGTCAATGCTCGGGCGGATGAAGGCTGGCGCCCTGCTTGTCAATGCCGGTCGCGGGGCGGTCGTGGACACCGCTGCGCTGGTCGCCGCGGTGGGCGAGGGGAGGATCCGCGCGGCGCTGGACGTGACGGATCCGGAGCCGCTGCCGGAAGGCCATCCCCTATGGCACCTTCCCGGGGTGCTCCTTACGCCGCACCTTGCCGGCGACAGTCACGAGAGCGAACGTCGGGTCTACCGGCTGATCGGCGAGCAGGTGAGGCGATATATGTCTGGCGAGCCGCTGGTCAACGTGGTCAGGCGCGGGACGAGCTCCGAGCGATCGGAGCGTGGGGGCGGGCTGTAACGACCCCGAATCGGTGGGTTATCACATTTGTAACTATCCGCATTATCTCCCAGGAGGAAAACGATGGAGATGATCAGGCGTTTTGAGCCCGTCGCCCTGCTGTTGATGGTGCTGGGGGCGTTGAACTGGGGAATGGTCGGTCTCTTCGACATCAACGTGATCGCCGACGTCTTCGGCGACGGCACGCTGACCGACGTCATCTACACGGTCGTCGGGGTCTGCGGCCTGCTCTCGATCCCAAGGCTGCTCGACAGTCTCCACATCGGCGGCCACGCACCCCACCCGCGCGGAACCTGAGCGGCGAGACGGGGCCGGGAAGCCAGCTGGTTTCCCGGCCCTCTGCGGGCCTCCGGGTGAGGACGACTCCATAGGGTGCATGGCGATGCCATGAGCAGAACGCAGGTCTACTTGGGCGAGAGCGAGCTGGAGCTCCTCGATCGTGCCTCGCGCGACACGGGTGCTTCGCGTTCGGAGTTGATCCGTCGCGCCATTCGCACAACCTTTGGGGAGCAGGGGAAGGACGAGAAACTCCGCGCCCTCCAGGTCAGCGCCGGTTCTCGGCGGGGCCGACGCGCCAGCGGCGCCGAGCACGTCGACGGGATCCGCGGCGGCGACCTCAGCGACCGCCTGGCCCGCCTCGGCGTCAAGTGAAGCTGCTGGACACCAGCGTCGCAATTCGATCACCTACGCGGCTTCCCGCCCGCTGTCGATCTCCTGGGCGGCCTGGTCGAGGCCGAAGAGTCCCTCCTCGCCAGCGAGGTCGTGCGATTTGAGCTGCTGGCTGGCGTGCGCGAGAAAGAGGTCGAGCGCTGGAGCAGTTCTTCTCAGCGATCTCCTGGGTGCCGGTGGGGGAGGAGGTGGCCCGGGGCTGCCGGGTCCCTGGCTCAGCGCCACCGCCGCTCCCACGGCGGCATCGACGACGCCGACTACCTGATCGCCGCCACCGCGCTCCTGCTCGAGGCCGACCTGCTGATGACGAACGTGCGCCGCTTCCCGATGATCACCGGACTCCAGCCCGCCTACTGAGCCGTAAAACGCCGTTTGGCTTTCCTAAGCCATTTCAGGTGCTGCCAGTCCCGTGGCGTTCTCTCAAATTGTGCCCACGAATAGGCCCCCGGGAGGCCCGGCGTTCGGCGTCGGCGGCCCTGGGTATGGTCGGTCGATGGCGACCCAAGCCGTCTACTATCGCGTCGCGAGCGGCGCTGAACCCGTCGCGGAGTTCCTCGACCGCGAGTTCCCGGTCGAGCCCCGAAAGAAAAAGCCAAGCGCTCGCGAGCTGCGGGCTGCCGCGACCAAGCGGATGACGGTCGACCTCCAGATCGATCGGCTGAACGGCCTTGCAAATGACGATCCGCCGCTACCGTTCCCGCATACGTCGCAGATCGACGGGCCGTTCCGCGAGCTTCGCTGCCATTACGGGAGGGCGCACTACCGAATCCTCTACCGACGGTCGGGCAATCTGTTCATCCTCCTGCACATGATCCGCAAGACGACCGGGGCGGTCCCCAGGGCGGAGATCGAGATCGCAAAGCAGCGCTGGCGCGACTTCAAGGCGCGCATGGACGCGGACAAGCGAGTTCCGCCTCGGGCCGCCGGCAGCGATGCGCCCTGAAATTCCGTCGGAGGGCTTTAGCAGTTTTGCTAATCTCAGACGAGACTGGCAACGGCAATCGGACGGCTAATGGCTAGCAAGAACAACTCCCCAATTGGGGCTTCACATACGGAGGGCATGGAGAAGCGGGCTCGCAAGAGCGCTGCGTACAGGGCCGCCCTCGAAGAGCAGCTTCCCTATGAGCAGTTCGCTCGTCTGGTAATTCGCAAGCGGATGCAGCTTGGGCTCACCCAGCAAGAGCTGGCCGAGCGGATGGGGACAAGCCATTCCGTCGTCTCCCGTCTTGAGAGCGGTCAGCATCGCTTCAGCTTCGCGACGATGCGCAAGCTCGCCAAGGCGCTCGACACGCACCTGGTCTACGGCTTTCAGGACGAGGCGCCCGATCCCGGGTCGCGGCGGACGCCGAAGCGCGAGTTGGTCGTTTCAGCCTGACGGGCTATCCCGACTGAACCGCTCCACAACGCAGAAACCCCCGCCAAGCGGGGGCTTCCGAGTGCGGCTGAATGGAGTCGAACCATCACGCCCCGTAAGGGGCACAAGGCCCTCAACCTTGCGCGTCTACCAGTTCCGCCACAGCCGCTCGAGGGGCGTCGATTCTAGATGTTTGCGCCCGGAAGGCGCTGGCGGTTGCGGTCATCCGGGATGCCCGGTACGCTTGCGAACAAGTGTTCGAACGAATTGAGACCCGATGTGGGAAACGGGGAGGGGAGCTGGCGTGGAGCTGGATCTGACCAAGAGGCAGAAGGAGATCTTCGATTTCATCCGCAAGTACGCGGCCAAGACCGGGTACCCGCCGACCGTGAGGGAGATCGGGAAAGCCGTCGGGCTGCACTCGTCCTCGACCGTGCACGCGCACCTGGCCAACCTGGAGAAGATCGGGCTGCTGAAACGAGACCCCGCCAAGCCGCGGGCGATCGAGCTGCTCTTCGACAAGGCGAAGCGGACGATCCGCCCGGAGAGCGGTTTGCCGCTGCTCGGCCAGGTTGCGGCCGGCGAGCCGATCCTTGCCGAGGAGAACGTCGAGGAGTACATCGAGGTCCCCGACGTGATCGGCGGCGAGGACGGCGACTACATCCTCAAGGTGCGCGGCGAGAGCATGGTGGAAGCGGGCATCTTCGAGGGCGATTACGTCGTCGTGCGCCCGGCCGGCGATGCCGTCAACGGTGAGATCGTCGTCGCCCTGATCGGCGAGGAGGCCACTGTCAAGCGCTTCTTCCGCGAGGACGACCACGTTCGCCTGCAGCCCGAGAACGAGACGATGGAGCCGATCCGGACCACCGAGGCCACCGTCCTGGGCAAGGTCGTCGGCGTCTTCCGCAAGATCTGAGCGCCCGTCAGGGCCACTTACCCGCTTCGATCAGCTTCTTGTAGCGCCTCTGTTTGCGCCGTGCGTCGCTCATCGCGAGCGGCAGTAGGCGCAGGGTGAGGCGAGGGAAGAGGTCGAGGAAGCGGAGCTGCAGACCGCGCCAGCGGGGCAGGATCAGGATCGGCCTCGGTCGCTCGGTCAGCTTGCCCACCGCGGCCGCGATCTGCTCGGGCCTCAACAGCGTGCCCGAGAACGAGCCGGCCGCATCCGGGTCCTCGAGCTTGTCTTCCAGCATCGGCGTCCAGGCGCCGTCGGGGCACACCGCGGAGAGCTCGATTCCCTCGATGCCGCCGCGGCGCAGGTCGAAGAGGGTGCCGAGCGTGAACGCCATCGCGGCGTGCTTGCTCGCCGAGTAGTTGACCTCGCCAGGCGCTGCGACGATGCCGGCCAGGGAGATCACGTTGATCACGTGGCCGCGGCCGGCGGCCCGCATCGGCTCCAGGGCGGCGATCGTGCCGTTCATCGTCCCCAGCGTGTTGACCTCGATCATCGTTCTGCGGGTCGCCTCGTCCTGGGTCCAGGCGTCCCCGGTCATCAGGACGCCGGCGTTGTTGACCCAGAGGTCGAGCGATCCGTGCGCTCTTCGCGACCTCGGCCGCGACGGCCCGGCAGGCCGCCTCTCCGCGCACGTCGAGGCCCGAGGAGCGGGTCCCGCTGCCGATCTCCCCCGCGACCCGGGCCGCCGCGTCGGCGTCGAGGTCGGTGACGTGGACCAGGTAGCCGCGGCCCGCCAGCTCGAGGGCGATCGCTCGGCCGATGCCGCCTCCCGCTCCCGTGACGACTGCCGTCGGCATCGGCGCGCAGGATATTCCCTGAAGGGTTGTGGGGGCGGGGGCAACCACAACCCTTCGAGATCGGGCGGGGCGCGGGGGCCGCGCTACCATCGCTGGGCGGGCCGAGCGACTGCGGGGGGAGAGAAAACCCCTCGAGGAAAGTCCGGACACCACAGGGCGAGGCGGTGGGTAACGCCCACCCGGGGAAACCCGCGGGAAAGTGCCACAGAAATACACGGCCGATGGCGCGGCCACACGTGAGTCGCGTACAGGCAAAGGTGAAATGGTGCGGTAAGAGCGCACCGGCGTCGCGGTGACGCGGCGGCCAGGCAAACCCCGCCCGGTGCAAGGCCAAGCAGGACCGTCGACCCTGCCCGGCGAGGTCCAGGTAGGCCGCAGGGCCGCTTCGGCGGCCCCTCGGGGCTCCGGCTCCGGGAGACAGATGGTCGTTCACGACAGGATCCGGCTTACAGGCCCGCTGACGGAAAGGCCCCCGCAAGGGGGCCTTTCCCAAACCTCGACACGGTTTCATGTCTTAGCGTTTGCTAACCTGTTGCCAACTTCCGCTGAATCTCCGCCTACATACCGCGGGGAGCGGGGGACCCACTTGTTGGGGCGAATCGCCGGCATCTGCCGCGTAGCGCAGCTCTTTCAGCGCGAGCCCGTCAGCTAACCCCGTAAGCGTCGTAAAGAGCTATGAAGGCAGGGAGAAACCGCCACGGGCGGAAAGATCATTCACGAGCGGGCCACGCGTGCAGCGGGGGGCCCGGCCGCCGGCTGCGCCGGGCGGCACTCGGCGCCGCGATCGCGGCGATGCTCCTCGGTGCGGTCCCCGCCCAGGCAGGGACCGGGGGGATGGGTGCCGCCGGCTCCGAAGGCACTGCGTCGGGCGGCCAGGGCATCGTCTTCAGCAGCCCGATGCGCTCCGCCGGGGCCACCTGGTACGGGCCCGGCCTCTACGGCAACAACACCGCCTGCGGCCAGACCCTCCGACCGGGCACCGTCGGCGTCGCCCACAAGACGCTCCCCTGCGGCACCACGCTCAAGTTCGCCTACCACGGCCGTTCCCTGGTCACGCAGGTGATCGACCGCGGGCCGTATAGAGATGGCTACGCCTTCGACCTGACCAACGGCGCCCGCCGCGCCCTCGACTTCGAAGGCGTCGATAGCGTCCGCTACGCGGTCGCCCTGCCTCAAGCGCACGGCCCCCGGTAGTCAGGGACAACGCCGGCTTAGCAGGATTTCCCGCTCCTGCGGCTAATCTGGGCCGGAACGGGCAGGTTTCCAACGAGAGGAGCATGGGCATGTCGAGGTCTTCGCACGCAGCTGTCAACGCCAGTTCGGCCGGGGTGGCTCGCGGTCGGGTGGGGGTTGCCCTCTTGCTTGCGGCCCTGCTGGCCCTTCTCGTCACGCTCGGCACCAGCGCCGGGGCGGCGACCACGTCGAAGACGACGGTCGTCCTGGGAGACACCGGCACGCTGCCGGACCCCTCCTGCCCCGACTCGCCCTGCCAGGCGATCGGCAGCGTCACCGGGTTCCAGGTCAGCACGTCTCAGGGCTCGCTTCCCTTCCGCGTCCGCAAGAACGGCAAGGTGAAGTCCTGGACCCTGACCCTTGCCGAGCCGACCGGCAGCCAGCGCTCCTTCTTCAACAACTTCTTCGGCACGCCGCCCGAGGCGCGCCTCGCGATCCTGCGCCGCGTCCCGGAGACCAATCCGCCCCGCTACAACCTGCGCGCCCAGGGCTCGATCCAGGTGCTCAGCCCCTACCTCGGCCAGACGGTCAAGTTCGGCGCCAACCTGCGGGTGCAGAAGGGCGACATCGTCGGCCTCACGGTCCCGACCTGGGCTCCAGCCTTCGCCCAGGGCCTGCCCGAGACCAACGCCTGGCGCGCCAGCCGCGAAGCGGGCATGTGCATCAACGCCACCGACGTGCGCCAAGGGGAACCGCAGATGAAGATCGGCAAGCGCGCCGAATACGGCTGCCGCTACTCAACTGCGCGTCTGCTCTACAAGGTCACCGTCGTAGAGGATTAGGGGGAAAGGGCCCGGGTGCCCTCCCCCAAAACGCGCGGCAGGAGCCGCGCCTTTTGAGGACCCCCTCCCGGCCCTCTCTACCGACGCGTCTATGCCACTGACGGGAGAACCCTGGGGCCGCTCTGGTCTTTCGGCAGCTCGGCCGCTCCAGCGATGAGACTCTGGAACTCGTTGAGGGCGAGGTGCGCGACGGCCTCCAGCAGCTCCTCGTCGGTCCAGCCGATCTCCCTTGCCTCCTCGTGCAGGTGGAGGGGCGGGTGACCGTTGGCCTCGAGGGCGCCGTGCAGATACTCGAGCAGCGCCGCCTCCTTCGGATCGGCCGAGTCGAAGCTGCGGGCCCGGGAGACCTCGTCGAGACCCAGGCCCGCCCCGCGCGCCGTCTTCGCGTGCTGGGCGATGCTGTAGCTGTCCTCGCGGTACTCGGCCACGGCGAGGGCGATTCGCACGCGGGTCGCCCGCGGCAGGACGCCGCCGCGAAGCTCGGAGCGCATCCGCGTGTAGGCCCGCAGCACCGCGGGAGCGCCGGCGAGCACGCCGACGAACTTGGTCACGGCACCGCCCGTGGCCTGGATCGTTTTGATCACCGGGGCGCTCTCGTCGGGCGCCGTCAGCTCGTCATGGATCTGGAACCTGCTCACGTCTGTTTTCACTGTCACTTGCATCGCCTCCGGCCTCGGTCGCGGTTTTCCGCTTCACAGAGCCTTTACGTGGCCTTTACTTTACTTTTAGCCGTTAACTTACGTCTGGTAAGTTATACCTGCTTTTCGGCAATCGCGCAAGTCGCCCCCTGCCCGGGCTCGGTTCACCGCGACCCGTTCTTCGCCTATCGTTGCGCCCACCCGAGCGGACAAGCGCGAGCCCAGGAGGCAGGAATGTCGGATCAACCCAAGAGTGCCGCTGACGTAGCCCAGATCGTCAAGGACCACGACGTCCGCTTCGTCCGCCTCTGGTTCACCGACGTGCTCGGCCAGCTGAAGAGCTTCTCGATCAACGCCTCGGAGCTGGAGGACGCCTTCGAGGGCGGCATGGGCTTCGACGGCTCCTCGATCACCGGCTTCAACCCGATCGAGGAGTCGGACATGATCGCGATGCCCGACCCCTCGACCTTCGCCCTGATCCCCTGGCGGCCCGAGGGAGAGAACGCCGTCGCCCGGATGTTCTGCGACGTCCAGGTGCCCGGCGGCGAGCCCTACGAGGGCGACCCGCGCTGGATCATGCAGCGCGCCCTCAAGCGGGCCGAGGAGATGGGCTTCGACGCCTTCAACATCGGCCCCGAGCTCGAGTTCTTCTACTTCCGCTCCGCCAAGCCCGAGGGCGGCGTGCCCGAGGTGCTCGACGAGGGCGGCTACTTCGACCTGACCACGCTCGACGCCGGCTCCGACGTGCGCCGCGACACCGTCCTGGCGCTGGAGAAGATGGGCATCCACGTCGAGTACACCCACCACGAGGTCGGCCCCTCCCAGCACGAGGTCGACATGCGCTACAAGAACGCGCTGGAGATGGCCGACGACTGCATGACGTACCGCATCGTCGTCAAGGAGTACGCGATGAAGTACGGCTGGCACGCGACCTTCATGCCGAAGCCGCTCTTCGGCGAGAACGGCTCCGGCATGCACGTCCACCAGTCGCTGTCCAAAGACGGCAAGAACGCCTTCTTCGACGCCGACGACCAGTACTTCCTCTCGCCGACGGCGAAGGCGTTCATCGCCGGCCAGCTGCAAGCACGCGCGCGAGATCTCGCCGCTCTTCGCCCAGTGGGTCAACTCCTACAAGCGCCTCGTGCCCGGCTACGAGGCGCCGGTCTACCTCGCCTGGTCGCGCCGCAACCGCTCGGCCCTGATCCGGGTGCCGCTCTACCACCCCGGCAAGGAGGGCGCGACCCGGGCCGAGCTGCGCTGCCCCGACCCCGCCTGCAACCCCTACCTCTGCTTCGCCGGCATGCTGCAGGCCGGCCTGGAGGGGATCGAGAAGGGCTACGAGCTGCCCGAGCCGATGGAGCAGAACCTCTACCACCTCTCGCCGGAGGAGCTGTCCCACCAGGGGATCGAGCAGCTGCCGGAGACGCTCGGCGAGGCGATCGAGGTCGCGGCCGAGTCCGAGCTGGTCCTGCGCACGCTGGGCGAGCACACCTTCCGCCGCTTCGTCGAGATCAAGCGGCAGGAGTGGGACGAGTACCGCGTCCAGGTCACCCCGTACGAGATCGAGCAGCTTCTCTGTCCGGTGCGTTGCTAGGCGGGCCTCGCTCGGCGGCCGGCGCCGGCTCGCGTGACGCCGAGCGAGCGACGGCCACCAGAACTTGTCGCCGAGGTCGAGGGCGATCGCGGGGACGAGGACGCTGCGGACGAGGAAGGTGTCGAGGAGCACGCCGAAGGCGACCACGAAGCCGATCTCGGTGAGGAAGATGAGCGGGAGGACGGCGAGCACCGAGAAGGTGCCGGCGAGGACGATGCCGGCGCTGGTGATCACCGCGCCGGTGACCGCCAGGGCGCGCAGGATGCCCTGCCTCGGAGCCGTGTGCGATCGTCTCCTCGCGCGCGCGGGCGATCAGGAAGATGTTGTAGTCGACCCCCAGCGCGACCAGGAAGACGAAGGCGAACAGCGGCAGCGACGGGTCCGATGCCGGGGAAGCCGAAGATCACGTCGAAGACGAAGTAGCCGACGCCGAGCGCGGCCAGGAAGCTGAGGATCACGGTGCCGATCAGGACCAGCGGCGCGATCACGGCGCGCAGCAGGCCGATCAGGATCAGGAAGACGACGAGCAGGATGATCGGCGGGATCACGATCGAGTCCCAGCGCGGCGGCGTCGCGGACGTCGAATTCGACCGCGGTCGGGCCCGCCGACCAGGGCGTCCGGCGATGCCGCCAGTGGGCCGCCTCGCGGATCGGTTCGACCAGGTCGAAGGCCTCGGTCGAGTAGGGATTGGGTTCGAGGGTCGCCTGCACCAGGGTTCCCGGCGGCCCTTCGGCGACGGGCCGCGAGACCGCCTCGACCCCGTCCACTTCGGCGACGGCGCGCCCTGACCGCCGGCACTTCCGAGCGTTCCGGGACGACGACGTCGGTCAGCGCGGTCGTGCCCGCCGGGAAGCTCTTGTCGAGCAGGTTCTGGCCTTCGACCGACTCGACTTCGGTCGCGGTAGCTGTCTTCGCTGGTCAGGTCGGTCGAGAAGAAGGCGAGGCCGGCGCAGAGGATCAGCAGGACGACGACCGAGCCGATCATCACGCGCGCGGGCGACATGGCGACCCGGTCGCCGACCCGCTTCCAGAAGCCGTGGGTGGCGTCGGCGGCGTGCTCGAGCCGGTGGCGGCGCACCTCGTAGGGGGTGAAGATCGCGCGGTCGAGCGGGCCGACGATCAGCGACGGGATCCGTCTGCCGCTGAGCACGCGCAGCAGCCAGTTGAGCAGCACCAGCGGCAGCAGGACGAGGACCAGCAGGCAGGCGAGGATCACCCGCAACAGGGCGCCGGCGCCGAGCCTTCGACGATCCGCGTGGCGGGCGCGCTCGGAGACCAGGCCGCTGTCGGGCGCAGTCTCCGGGGTGTGCGGGACGAAGGGCCAGAAGGCGCGGCGGCCGAAGATCGTCAGCAGCGCCGGCAGCAGGGTCAGCATCGAGAGCGCGGCGCAGGCGATGCCGATCGCGGCGATCGGGCCGAGGCCGGCGGTGCCGTTGACCTTGGCGAGCATCAGGCAGAGCAGGGCGGCGATCACGGTCAGCGCCGAGGCGAAGATCGCCGGGCCGGCGGAGGCGAGCGCGGTGCGCATCGCCTCGTGCTTGTCGGCGGTGCGGTGCAGCTCCTCGCGGTAGCGGGCGACGAGCAGCAGCGCGTAGTCGGTGCCCGCGCCGAGCACGAGCACCGACATGATCGAGCTCGACTGGCCGTTGATCGTCACGCCCAGCTCGGAGATGCCGTAGCCGAGCGAGCGCGAGAGGATCTCGGCGAACATCACCGCGATCAGCGGGATGAAGAAGAACATCGGCGAGCGGTAGATGACGATCAGCAGGAAGATCACGAGGCTGACCGCGGCCAGCAGCAGCGTCCCGTTGATGCCTTCGAAGACTTCGATCGCGTCGGCCGAGAAGCCGGCGCCGCCGGTGATCTTCACCTCGAGGCCGCCGGTCCGGGTCGGAGATCTGCTCGCGCCAGTACTTGACCGGGTCGACGATCCGTTCGCCCTCGCCTTCGGCCTTGATGTAGGCGGTGACGATCGCCGCCTTGCCGTCCGGCGAGCAGACCGGGCCGACGAAGGGCGCGTAGTCGGCGGGTTGGCCGGGCACGGCGACGGGGCTGCTGCCGGCCGGGCAGGTCGGTGCGAGGCCTTTGGCGGTGGCGGCGGGCTTCTTCGAGCCGGTCTGCTTGCCCCCCGACGCGGCGGTTTCCCCGTCGGGGATGACCCCGGGAAGCGCTCTTCGGTCATCCTGCCGACGTCTTCGACGATCGTCTGCCGGTCGGCGGCGGTGAGGCCCGAGTCGCGCCGGTAGACGATCACCGCGGGGGCGATTTCGCCCTTCTGCAGGGCCTCGGTGGCGTCGAGCGCCTCGGTCGATTCGGCGTCGCCGGGCAGGTAGGAGGTCGCCTCGTTGTTTTCGGCGTCTTCGAACTTGCCGGGCAGGTTCGCCGGCCCGGCGGCGACGAAGATCCCGACGAACCAGATCGCGAAGACGACCCACTTCGAGCGACGACCGGCGGCGAAGGTGAAAAGTGAGCCCCTCACTGGCCCTGAATCCTTAGCAGGTCGGCTAGATCGCCAGGGTCGGTCACCGGCTGCTTGCAGGCGAAGCCTTCGCAGACGTAGGCGGTGGGCGGCCGTTCGACCGTCGGTCGGTCTCGGAGCAGCTCGGGGACCTCGCTGCCCTTCGGGACCGCCCGCCAGGACGAGGTGGGGGCGGTGCTCGGCGCGGACGGTGCGCGGCGAGCTCGGTCAGGTCGTCGCCGATGAGGGCGACCTCCCTGGCGGGGGCGAGGTGGAAGTCGAGCGCGCGGAGGAGGTGGGCGAAGGACTCCGGGTGGCGGCGGCCGGGCCGGCGAAGAGGCGCAGGACGCGACTCGGCCTGCTGCTCGTAGCGCGCGCTCGCCGGTGAGCGCGGCGAGGCGCAGCAGGCCGATCGCCGCCGAGGAGTTGCCGGAGGGGATCGGGTGGTCGCCGATCTCCTTGCGGCGGGCGATCAGCGCTTCGTGGTCGTCGGAGGTGGAGAAGAAGCCGCCGCGCTCGGGGTCGCCGAAGCGGGCGATCATCGTGTCGGCGAGGCGCGCGGGCGCGCTCGAACCAGCGCGGCTCGAAGGTCGCTTCGTAGAGCGCCGAGCAGCGCCTCGAGCAGGAAGGCGTGGTCCTCGAGGTAGGCGTTGAGGCGGCCGCGGCCGTCCTTGCAGGTGCGCAGCAGGCGGCCGTCGCCGTCGCGCAGCTCGCTCCAGCACGAAGTCCGCGCAGGCCGCGCGCGGCCTCGAGGTAGTCCTCGCGCTCCAGCACGGCGCCCGCCTCGGCCAGGGCGCCGATCATCAGCGCGTTCCAGGCGGTGAGCCGCTTGTCGTCGAGGCCGGGCCAGACGCGCTCGCGCGCGGGCGTCGCAGCAGCGCCGCGCGGCGTCGATCCGGTCGAGCTCACCTGCGGGCTGCGAGTCGCCGCGGCGCCGCCGGCGAGGTGGAGGACGTTGCGCGCCCTCGAAGTTGCCGCCCTCGGTGACGCCGTAGTGCTCGATGACGGCGTCGGCGCTCGCTTCGAGGCCGGCCGCGGCCAGCGCCTCGCGGATCTCCTCCGGCGTCCAGACGTAGAAGCGGCCCTCCTCGCCCTCGGAGTCGGCGTCGAGCGCCGAGTAGAAGCCGCCCTCGGGGCCGCGCATCTCGCGCAGCGCCCAGTCGAGCGTCTCCTCGCAGACGCGGCGGTAGCGCTCGTGGCCGAGCGCCTGCCAGCCGTGCAGGTAGGCGCGCGCGAGCAGGGCGTTGTCGTAGAGCATCTTCTCGAAGTGGGGGACGAGCCAGGCGGCGTCGACCGAGTAGCGGGCGAAGCCGCCGCCGAGCTGGTCGTAGATGCCGCCGGCGAGCCATCGCGTCGAGGGTGCGCTCGACGACCGTCGCGTCTCGCCGCGGGCGAGCAGCAGCTCGAGCGCCGAGGCGGGCGGGAACTTCGGCGCCCCGCCGAAGCCGCCGCGCTGCGGGTCGGCGCTGCCGACGCAGGCGCGCGACGGCCTCCTCGAGCATCGCCGCCTCGGGGCGCTCGGCGGCCGGCTCGACCTGCCCGATCGCGCCGAGCCGGGCCCGCGTCTCGCGGCGCCCGCTCGCCGATCTCCTCGCGCCGGCGCTCGAAGGCGTCGACGACGGCCTCCAGCACCATGCGGAAGCTCGGCATCCCGCGGCCGTCGTCCGGCGGGAAGTAGGTGCCGCCGTAGAAGGGCACGCCCTCGGGGTCGAGGAAGACGGTCATCGGCCAGCCGCCCTGGCCGCTGATCGCCTGCACCGCCTCCATGTAGAGGGCGTCGACGTCGGGGCGCTCCTCGCGGTCGACCTTGACGTTGACGAAGTGCTCGTTCATGTAGGCGGCGGTCTCGGCGTCCTCGAAGGACTCGCGCTCCATCACGTGGCACCAGTGGCAGGCCGAGTAGCCGACCGAGAGCAGGATCGGCCGGTCCTCCTCGCGGGCGCGCGCCAGCGCCTCCTCGCCCCACGGGTACCAGTCGACCGGGTTGTCGCGGTGCTGCAGCAGGTACGGGCTGGTCTCCTGCGCCAAGCGGTTGGTCATCGCTTTCACACTACCCGCGGACGTTTGATCCCCACTATTGGGCGGCGACGGGTAGCCGAAATTTGGACGTATCTCCGCTGGTCATGCATGGCCGGCGAACCGATCGGGTCCCGAAAGTTCTAACTTCAGTGAGTGACCGAGGAAGCGCTTCCAATCCAGAGCAATCCTGAGATCGAGTCGGTGCTGGCCAAGCTCGATCTCGAGGACCGCAAGATCGTCGCCGATGCGCTTGCGAAGGCCGAGAAGACCGAGGCGCGAGCTGCGCTACATAGCCGACCACGACTCGCTCACCGGGCTGCTCGACCGGCGCCGGTTCCGCTCCGAGCTCGATCAGTTCGTCTCCTTCACCGCCCGCTACGGCGGCCAGGGCGCGGTGATGATCATCGACATCGACGGCCTCAAGGCGGTCAACGACTCGCTCGGCCACCACGCCGGCGACATCCTGATCCGCCGCATCGCCGGGATCATGCGCGAACGCGTGCGCACGACCGACATCGTCGCCCGCCTCTCCGGCGACGAGTTCGCCGTGCTGATGCCGCAGTCCGACACCGCGGGCGCCCTGCAGCTGGGTGAGGACCTGCGCGCCCAGGTGGCCGAGAGCGCCGCTGCGTCGGAGGCCGGGGGCGCCACGATCAGCGTCGGCATCACGATGTTCGGCGGCGAGCGCGAGATCGGCGCCGAGGCGATCCTCGTCGCCGCCGACCAGGCGATGTACCGGGCGAAGGAGGAGGGGCGCAACCAGATCGTCCTCTTCCAGGACCCTCGCGAGCCGCAGCGCGGCCAGGAGCGCCGCCAGACGACGACGGCGCGGATCCGCGACGCGCTCACCCACGACCGCCTCAGCCTTCACACCCAGCCGATCCGCAGCCTCGCCTCCGGCGGGATCGAGCGCTACGAGCTGCTCCTGCGGATGACCGGCGAGAACGGCGAGCTGCTGCCGGCGGCCGACTTCATCGAGGCGGCGGAGCGTTCCGGCATGGTCCAGGAGCTCGACCGCTGGGTCGTCGCCCAGGCGCTCGAGCTGCTCGCGGGGCGCGAGCGCGAGGGGAATCCCGTCTCGCTGCACGTGAACCTCTCCGGGGCCTCGGTCGCCGACCTCTCGGTGCTCGAATTCATCGAGCGCCGCCTCGACGAGGGCGACGCCGACCCGGCTCGCTGCACCTTCGAGATCACCGAGACGGCTCGGGTCCACGACTACGAGGCGGCGGGAGGCTTCGCCGACCGCCTCACCGAGTTCGGCTGCCAGGTGGCGATCGACGACTACGGCGCCGGCTTCGGGCCCTTCCACTACCTGAAGTCGATCCCCTTCGACCTGATCAAGATCGACGGCTCGTTCATCCACGACATGCCCAACAGCGACGCCGACCAGCTCACCGTGCAGGCGATCGTCCAGATCGCTCGCGGGCTCGGCAAGACGACGATCGCCGAGTACGTCCAGGACGACGCCACCACCGAGATGCTGCGCGAGTTCGGCGTCGACATGGCCCAGGGCTACCACCTGGGCCGCCCGGTAGCCGTCGCCGAGGCCCTGGCCGCCTAAGCGGTTACGTCGCGGGCGAAGGCCTCGAAGGCGTCGAGGTAGCGCTGCAGATCCTCGTCGCTGTGAGCGACCGAGAGCGTCCACTCCTCCTCGACGCCCGGCGTCATGAAGATGCCGTGGTTCATGTGGTAGAGCCAGGCCAGGGTCGAAAGCTCTTCGTCGACCTCTGAGAGGTAGTCGCGGTACTCGTACATCCGGGTCGGCGAGAAGACCACGCAGCCCTTGGCGCCCATGCCCTCGGTGTAGGCGGGGAGGTCGTAGCCGTCGACGATCTCCTGGCAGCCGTCGAGCAGGCGCCGGTTGGTCGCCTCGAAGCGCTCGTAGACCTCGTCGGTGAGCACCTCGGTCAGGGTCGCCTCGGCGGCGGCCATCACCAGCGGGTTGCCGTTGAAGGTCCCGTACTGCTTGACCGTGCCGTCGGCGACGATCGCGGCCAGCTCCTCGCTCATCCCGATCGCGCCGCCTGGGTAGCCGCCGCAGCTGGCCTTGGCCAGGGTGATCATGTCGGGGAGGACGCCGAAGCGGGCGGTTGCGCCGCCCGGGGAGATCGTCGCCCCGGTCTTGACCTCGTCGAAGATCAGCTTCACGCCGTGCTCGGCGGTCAGCTCGCGCACCCGCTCCAGGTAGCCCTCGCGCGGCGGGATGATGTTGATGTTCATCATCGCCGGCTCCATGATCAGCCCGGCGACCTGCTCGCCGATCTTCTCCAGGACGCTCTGCAGGGCGTCGGCGTCGTTGAAGGGGACCGCGCGGGTGAGCGCCGTCATCGCCTCCGGCACGCCGCCGCCGTAGGGGACGCTGACCGGGTCGTCGCGGGCGCCCAGGGCCTCCAGCGGCGGGTAGACGGAGACCATCACGGTGTCGTGGTGGCCGTGGTAGGAGCCCTCGATCTTGAGGATCGTGTCGCGGCCGGTGGCGCCGCGGGCGAGGTGGACGGCGTCCATCGTCGCCTCGGTGCCGGAGTTGTTGAAGCGCCACTGGGGCAGGCCGAAGCGGCGCGCCAGCTCCTCGGCGACGGCGATCGAGCCGTCGGTGGGGGCGGCGAAGTGCGTGCCTTGGTCGATCCGCGCCTTGACCGCGGCGCCGACGGTCGGGTTGGCGTGGCCGATGCACATCACGCCGAAGCCGTTGTGGAAGTCGGCGTACTCGTTGCCGTCGACGTCCCAGACCCGACTGCCCTTGCCGCGCTCGATGTAGACCGGCCACGGGTCGTTCTCCTGGAAGGAGGACGGGACGCCGCCCGGCATCACCTTGACGGCGCGCTCGAAGGTCTTGGCGGACTGCCCAGTGCGGTTGCGGAACTGCTCTTGCTGCGCCTCGGTCAGTGACGCGATCCGCCTGCGGTCGATCTGGTCCACACCGACAAGCCTAGCCCTGCCGCAACTCGGCCCGTTTGATCTTGCCGCTGTTGGTCTTCGGCAGCTCGCTCGCGAACTCGACGATGCGGGGGGCCTTGTAGGGGGCGGTCTCGCGCTTGCAGTGCTCTCGCAGCTCGTGGGCCAGGTCCTCGCTCGGCTCGCCCTCGCGGAGGACGACGATCGCGCGGACGATCGCGCCGCGCTCGGGGTCGGGGGCGGCGACGGCGGCAGCCTCGGCGACGGCGGGGTGGGAGAGGAGGGCGGACTCGACCTCGAAGGGGCCGATCCGGTAGCCGGAGGAGAGGATGATGTCGTCGTCGCGGCCCTCGAAGTAGAGGTAGCCGTCCTCGTCTTCGCGGACCAGGTCCCCGGTGCGCCACCACTCGCCCTCGAAGCGCTCGCCGTCGAGGTAGCGCGAGAAGAAGGTGGGGGAGGAGGTGGCGCGCAGCTGCAGCTCGCCGTCGACGATGCGCGTCTCGATCCCCGGCAGCGGCCTGCCCATCGAGCCGGGCTTGACCGGGTCTCCGGCGAGGTTGCCGCTGACGTGGCCGGTCTCGGTCTGGCCGTAGCCGTCGGCGGGCTCGACCCCCATCGCCTCGCGGAACGCCGCGATCGTCTCTGCCTCCAGCGGCTCGCCGGCGGAGACCATCCGGCGCAGGGCGGGGAGCGGGCGCAGCGCGGGGCGCTTGGCCAGCATCCGGTACTCGGTCGGCGCCTGGCAGAGGACGTTGACGCCGAGCGCCTCGGCGACGTCGAGCCGCTCGGCCGGGTCGAAGCGGCCGTCGTGGATGACTGCCGCGGCGCCCGTCAGCCAGGGGGCGAGGAAGACGTTGCGGGCCGACTTCGACCACCCGGTGGAGGTCGTGCACCAGACCAGCTCGCCCTTGCGCGAGCCAAGCCAGTGCTCGGCCTGGGCCCGCTGCCCCTCGAGGTACCGGTAGGCGTGGACGACGCCCCGCGGCTCGCCCGTGGTGCCGGAGGTGAAGACGATCAGCGCCGGGTCCTCGGGACCCATCGCCTCCACCGAGGCCGGCGTCTCCTGGTCGCGGTCCTCGTCGAGCACCGCCGCGACCTCGTCCATCGTCATCGTCGCGACCCCGCCAGGCAGCTCCGCCAGCAGGTGTTCTTCGCCGACGCAGAGCGCGGGGCTGGCAGCCGCCACCCGCACCTCCAGGTCATGCCGTCGCAGCTGCGTGCTGCAAGGCAGCGCCACCGCCCCCATCCGCCAGCAGGCGAGCAGCGTCAAAACCCACTCGATCCGATTCCCGACCAGCGTCATCACCACGTCCCCGCGCTTCACCCCCCGCGCCGCAAACGCCCCCGAGAGCCCAGCCGAACAAGCAATCAGTTCCCCGAAGTACCAGTCCCGCCGATTCCCCTCAGCATCGATGGCGACAACCCCCAGCCGAGAAGCCGGCGACCGTTCCATCACGTCCTCGATGAAGTTCACGAGCAAGGGAAAGATCCACTTCGCCGGGCAGTTCTAGGGCAGGGCGACGCGTCGCGCCGCGAGGCTCCTTATACATGATTGGCGGGGGAGAGGAATATCTAGAACTACTAGATCTAGAGGATTACTTGGAATCCACCGATACAGCTGGGACAATGGTGTCGATGACCGAGCTTTCCGACCACTACATGCGGGTGCGCGACTACGCCCGCAGGTTCTCCCTCGACGAGTCGACCGTCTACAAGATGATCGAGCGGGGGGAGATCAAGGCCATCCGCATCGGCAAGAAGACGCTGCGCATACCGTCGAGCGAGCTGGAGCGCTACCTGGAGCGCGAGCCCGACGCCGGGCCCGAGGAGGCCGAGCTGGGCAAGCGAGTCGAGGCGTTTCGCGCGAGCAGCGGCAAGGAGCCCGCCTCCTTTGTCGATGCCTGGCGCAGCGGTGAGATCGAGGACACCCCCGAGAACGCCGAGGTCGCGATCGAGGCCCTCGCCCTGCGCACTGCACTGGCGCGCCAGTGCGTTGCGGCATAGGCCGAGAAGGGTCAACGGACCAGAAGCCGGCCTGCGCGCTGCCCAAACCTGAAAACCCATCGGCGCCGCAGTCTGCGGGTGGCGGCCGTGGCGCCGAGGAGCTTGACTAGGTGGGGCCGGGAAACCCGCAGGAGGCTGAGAAGTTCGGCTTGGGGCAGAATCAGGGTGTGTCCTCGCGCAAGCAGTCGTGGACGAGAGACGAGGTTGTTCTCGCGCTTGATCTGTACCTTTGCGACGGAGTGGTTGGTCTTGGCAGCTGTCGGCCTCTGAGCGAAGAGCTCAGGTCGATGCCGATCGAACAGCACCTGGCTGCTGATCCTTCGTTCCGAAATACGCAATCAGTTCGAAGCAAGCTGTACAACCTTCAGTGGCTCGACACGGATGGCGTGAGGGGCCGACCAAATGCAGGCGCGCAGACCGTGTCGGTCTGGGAGCACTTCGCCGATGACATGTCTCGGGTGGGGGCGGAGGCTCAGGAGATCCGGCGTGCCCTGGCGGATGCCGAGCAGCATGAGGGTTCGGGGGCAGACGAGGATTACGAGGTCGACGAGTCTGCCGTCAAGATCGTCGCACATCGACGGCGCGAGCGAGACCACGGCCTGATCCACCGGAAGCTCCGGCAGGTGCGGCGGCGAACCGGCGCCCTAGCGTGCGAGGCGTGCGGTTTCGACTCCGAGGCTGAGTGGGGAATCGAGGGGATCATCGAGTGCCACCACCTCACGCCGGTGAGCGAACTCGAACCCGGGCACACGACCAGGCTCGCCGACATCCGCCTTCTTTGCCCGAACTGCCATCGCCTGGTTCATTCGCGCCGACCCTGGCTGAAATGGGAGGAGCTGCTGAGCAAGGTCAGAACCGGGGGCACAGCCGACGTTGCCTGAGAATCGCGGTGACAGCAGATCAGCATCCGCGCCTATGGCTCGCCGCAAGGCAGGCTCGTGGGCATCAAGCGAGGGTGCGCGTCGAACCATGCTGGCGAACAAGCGCACGGACACGAAGCCGGAGGTTGCTCTGCGCTCTGCGCTGCATCGCCTGGGACTGCGCTTCCGGAAGGACAAGCGACTCGACCTTCCGTCGATGCGCGTGCGTCCCGATGTCGTATTCAGCTCGGCCCGTGTTGCCGTGTACTGCGACGGCTGCTTCTGGCACCGCTGCCCGCTCCATTCGACCTCGCCCAGGGCGAACGCCGACTACTGGAGGCCGAAGCTCGCCGAGAATGTGCGGCGCGATCGTGCAGCCGATCGGGCGTTGAGGGCAGCTGGATGGAGGGTGATACGGATCTGGGAGCACGAGGATCCAATCGAGGCAGCAGAGCGGGTTGCGGAGCTTGTCCGCGCCGAGAAACCGACGACGCCGAGCTAATCGCGCTCGCTAGGTGGCGATCGGCTCGACATGGCCTCCCCCGGCCGAATAGGGTTGTCCCTCTATGAATGTTTTGGCGTCCTTGATGCATGACCACCCGGAGGTCGTGGACGTTCTCACTACCTCGGGGGAGCGAATGCAATTCCGGTCGCTGGGGCAAATGCTGCCGGCGCCGGCATTTCCGTTTGCCCTCACCTCACCGGAGATCGATGATGCCCTCGCTGCCGACCCTGAGCTGGAGGGGCCACTGCAGGAGGCCTACCTGCCGGTTGTTCCGCTCGAGCACTGGCAGGAGGCGGTCGAGCAGGCTGAGCCCGTCCATCCGGTCCTCGAGCCTGACTGGGTTGTCTATGCGGCGGCGAAGGAGCGTCCGCTGGGGATCACGTTGCCCCAGGACGGTGATCCGATCCTGCGGGTCTCGCTCTTCACTCGGATCGAGGGGCGGATCGGGAGGGTCAGCGTCGACTACGCGAACGGAGCCGGTTCGGCGCCGACTGGGCTTTCCGCGGCAGTCAACGACTGCTCCTTGCCGGACTGGGGGCGGTGTGAACAAGACGGCGCCTGTCAGGGAGAGTGCCAGCCGGGTCGCGCTTTCGGTCCGGAAAGGATGGTCTGTAGGTGCACGCTGAGCTAGTGCTTCCCGCCGCCGACCTGCTTGCGACCTTGAAGCTTGTGCTTGGCATCGCTGCTCCTGCGGCCGCGATTGTGACGGCCGTGTGGCAATTCAGCAAGCGCTTTCGCCCTTCTTTTCAAGCGGAGATCGACCCGAAGCGTCAGGGCATGCGGTTGGATGTGAAGAATGAGGGTCGGCGCAAGGGGCAGATCGAGCTGGTCGCCGCGGTCGACGATCGCGGCGTCGAGTGGCCATCGCAATTCGCGGACCTGCCCGATGGCAAGTTCCACTCGGCCTGGTTGGGCGGGAAGGAGAATCGACACCTAATCATCAACGCGATCGAGGGATCGGGTCCGTTCCCGCAAGAGATCCGGGTTCTTGTGGAGTGGGGAAGGGACGGTAAGGAACGGCTGCCGCCAGCCCCGGTTGCTCACGTGATACATGGGCTGGAGAGCAACTGGCCTCCACCGGAGAGCGGCGGCGACGCCAGTTAATTGAACGGCCTGCATATCTTGTGAATGTTTGAAAGACCCACCCCGGCCGACGGACAGAGGACGACTAGCGACGAACGCACCGAGCTGCGTGGCCCCTCTTCCGGCGCTGGCTCATCGATGTCTTCCTGCCAAGCTCATCTGCGAGGTCCACTGAGCGACCCGCGAAGCTGATCGTCGGCGTCGCATCAGGCCACTTCCTTGTGCGCCAGCTGGTGGGCTGACCCTTGCAATCCGGTCCCAGTTGTCTTTTGAGCCCGAATCCCATGCTTGCACTCCGGACGCACTGGACACGC
This sequence comes from uncultured Solirubrobacterales bacterium, assembly GCA_963801245.1. Classification (GTDB taxonomy): domain Bacteria; phylum Actinomycetota; class Thermoleophilia; order Solirubrobacterales; family 70-9; genus VRUE01. The sequence goes on along the minus strand of CAWDEA010000002.1, from coordinate 31,268 downwards.
CCCGCACAGGGGTCTGCTGGGCAGGCAGCGCTCCTCCGCCAAGCGCAGCAGTGCCGCGTTGAAGGCAACATCCGGTCCGCGGGCACCAGCGAGCCTGACCAGCTGGAGCCTGCTCGTCCAGACGCTTGAGCTGGGCTGGCCAGTCACCCGCTCGACGATGCGGCGCGCGCCCTGGCTGGTCAGCGGAGTGGGCTGTCCGAACCCGAAGCAGCGCACCATCGCGGCAGTGTGCGTGCCCACCCGCGGCAATGCACGCAGATCCTCCGTGGCTTCGGGCAGCTGTCCGTCATGTCGATGGCAGATAGCAGTCGCCACCTCGGACAGTCGCTTGGCTGCCGCCGAGCCCAGGAGGTCTCTCAGCGCAGCTGCCTGATCGCTGACCGTGCTGGCGGAGGGCGCGATTCCGATAGCGCTGCGGAGGAGCCTCCGGTTCCTGCGACTGCGTCCTGCGGGGCAGGCACAGCTCGCCGACGAGTACGGCCCAAGCCGAGGCCTGTCCGTATTCGGAGGACGCGGATGCCCGCCACGCCCGCAGTCGCTCGCCGAAGGCGCTGTTGCGAGCGGGCTCATGCGATGCGAGTGCCGCTCGCACACGTCTCGCAACTGCGTGCCCGAGGGCCGGGGGCACCGCATTGCCGATCTGTCGGTACTGCACGCTCGGGTGTCCGCAGAAGCGGAATGCGTCGGGGAACGTCTGAAGGCGGGCTGCCTCTCGGATGCTGAGCGTCCTCTGCTGCTCGGGGTGGATGTACCAGTAGCCATCCCGCGCGATGTGCGCCGTGATGGTTCGCGAGACGTCATCCCAGGAGAGGCGCTTGTACTTGTCGTCGAAGATGTCGTCGCGGTAGCGCTTGAGCCGGTCGGGGAGGTCCCGATAGGTCTGCCCCGGCTTGAGCAGCGCGAAGGCTTCGGCATCGTCCTCGCGAACCGCACGCGAGATGTGGTCATGGATGATCGCCTGCTGTCTGCTGGGCATGCCACGGCGGGCTCGAATCTGAAATGGGCTGAGTGGTCCCGCATACGACATGACGAGATTTCCCCCACCGGCATCGATCTCGGGAAGATCGCCGATGGCGGTCTTGAGATCCACTCTCGACGGGGAGCGACGGGGCCACGAGAATTTGCCGGAGCGTCGGGCTACAACGAAGAGGCGCTGACGGTGCTGTGGGACGCCGTGGCGCTCGGCTTGGAGAACTCGGGCATCAGTCGCATAGCCGCGATCGATCAGGGCCTGCATTATCGCCAGCAGGATCGAGCCATCGTCCCAGCTCGCCATGTCCGGCACGTTCTCCAACATCACCGCCTGGGGATCGAGGGCGTCGACCACCGCCATGAACGATCGCCGAGAGCTCTACGCGAGCATCCTCGCTGACCCGCGATCCCTCGGCCACGAGGGAGCGAATCTTTGAGCTTCCGGCCCGTGAGAACGGCTGACAGGGTGGGCCTCCGGCGACGAGGTCGACCGTCTCGATGCCGACCTCGGCGAGATGCTCGACGAAGGCGGTGGGATCTGACAGGTCGCCGCCCCAGGTGAGGGATTCGAGGTTGGCAGCGTAGGTCTCCAGCGCAGCCTCGTCGGAGTCGGCTGCGGCGACGACGTTGAATCCGGCGCGCTCCAGTCCGAGCCCCAGCCCGCCGCAGCCCGAGAAGAGGTCCACTGCCCAGGGTCTCGGCAGATGCAAGAGCCAGGATCGTGCGGCCTCGGGGTCTGCGTGGATCTCCGGTCGCCGAGGGGGCAGCGAGAGCCTTTTGCCGCGGATGTTGGGAAGGGCCAGAGGATCGGTCGCCCAGCGGCCAGTTCCGGCATGCCGGCCGGACTCGGACGTAGGCTGTTCCCGGTCAGCGCTCACGCGTGGAAGCCTAGGCGTCAGAACGAGCGGACGCCAACCCGACAGGCAACGAGCACGAAGGCTACCTCGTCGATCGGCGATCTGACTGGATTCGGAATGGAAGATAGCCGCAAGACCAAGAGAGGCAGTGAGAGCGGGGAGGCCACCCTTCGTCCGCGCGCGCGGATCATGCGCACGTTGGGTGACGAGCTCATCTCGTCGGAGATGGTCGCGGTCATCGAGTTGGTCAAGAACGCCTATGACGCTGATGCCACCCGCGTTCTCGTTCGACTTCGAGAGCCACTGGAGAGGGGGCAGGGCAGCATCGAGGTCATCGATGACGGTCATGGGATGACGCTCGACACGGTCCTGGGGACTTATCTCGAGCCGGCCACCTCCTTTCGCAGAGACCATGTCCGCAGCGAGGAACTGGGCCGTGCGGTCACCGGCGAGAAGGGAATCGGTCGCTTCGCGGTGTCGCGGCTCGCGAACGAGTTGGAGCTCGTCTCACGCAGGCCTGGCGCGCCGACTGAGGTGCGCGTCCTGTTCGACTGGAGCCGCTTCGATGACCCGAAGGCATATCTCGATGAGGTTGACCTTGCCTGGGAGGTCGCGGAGCCTCGCGACATTGCGCCTGGGGGTCTGATCGAGGCGCTGTGGGGCGGCGAGGTCGAATCCCCGCCGGCCGAGCGTCTTGAGCGCGGCACGGTTCTGCAGATGCGCGGACTTCGCGAGCATTGGGGTCGCTCTGAGCTCGAAGCGCTGAAGACGGGATTGGGCCGTCTCGTGTCGCCTTTTCTCTACGAGAGACAGATCGACTGGGGCGATCGCTTCGTGATCCTGATGGAGGCGCCGGAGGCGTTCGCTGAGCTTCTCGGGGCCGATTGAGCCGCCAGAGTCCCTGCAGAGTCCCCACTACGTGCTGAAGGGCCGGGTGGAGGGAGACGGCAGCTACGACCTGAGCATCACCCTTCCGGGCAGTGAGAAGCCCGTGCGGCGCAAGGCTAGGGCTCGCTTCGACGACCACGATCCGCAGAGCGGCCCGTTCGAGGTGGAGTTGCGTGTATGGGATCGGGATCAGGGCTCGATGCAGGAGCTCGGACAGCAGGTCGGCAGGAGCACGGCTGAGGTCAGGCGCGACCTCAATCGTGCTGCCGGCGTGAGCGTCTATCGCGATGGCTTTCGGGTTCTCCCGTATGGCGAGCCCGGGAATGATTGGCTCAACCTCGATGCACGGCGCGTGCAGAACCCGACGATGCGGCTGTCCAACAACCAGATCGTCGGCTTCGTCCTCGCTTCGCAGGAGAGCAACCCGAACCTGCGGGATCAGACCAACCGCGAGGGCCTGATCCACAACCGGGCCTATGAGGACCTCATGGTTCAGCTCAGGACGATCATTGCTGAGCTCGAGGATCTCCGCTACCAGGCGCGACGGCCCGGACGCAATACGGATCGCAGCCCGGGCCAGGGTGCTCTCTTCGCCGGCATGGATCTTGCTCCTGTCCGAGATTATGTCGCAGAGAAGTATCCACAGGACCGTGCCCTTGCCGGTCTCGTCGGCGAGACGCAGAAGGCCATCGAGCACGACGTTGAACGAGCGCAGGAGATCATCGTTCGCTATCGCCGTCTTGCGACGCTGGGGCAGCTGATCGACAAGGTCCTCCACGATGGCCGTGCCCCGCTGGCGAAGATGGGCAACCAGGCGACGCTGGGACTTCGGGACATCAGCCGCCGAGATGACGGTGACTGCGAGGAGGTGCTCGGTGAGGTCGGCAAGAATCTGGAGACCATCCGAACCCAGCACGACGCTCTCGCGACTGTGTTTCGCCGGATTGAGCCCTTCGGCGGGCGGAGGCGAGGCCGGCCGGCCGAGATCGCAGTCGAGGAGGTGCTAGCCGATGCCTTCGGTGTCCTCGAAAGCGATGTCAAGCGCACTGGGACGAAGGTGAACCTTCCTGCGACGCAGACGAAGGTCACCATCGATCGTGCCGAGCTGCAGGAGGTGATTGTCAACCTCATCGATAACAGCCTCTACTGGCTGCGAGACATTCCGAAGGAGGATCGCAGAATTGAGGTGACCGTCGACCGCGACTCATCGGGAGCCGTGGTCATTGTCTTCTCCGACTCAGGACCGGGAGTTCCGGACGATGCACAGGAGCACATCTTCAATCCCTACTACTCGAGGAAGCCGGACGGCGTCGGCCTCGGGTTGAGCATCGCCGGAGAGATCGTGGACGAGTACTACGGGGGCGATCTGGAGCTTCCTGGCGAGCGGCCCCCTGCCTGGGGCGACGTTCCGCATTACTCTCAGGCGCCGTGTCTGAGAAGAGCCCGCCGCCGCGCATACTCCACGTTGACGACGACCCCGAGGTCCTCAACGAGGTTAAGCGCTACCTGGAGGGGGAGGAGATCCCGAAATGGGGCCGACCCGAGGTCGTGAGCATCTCGTCCTTCGACGATGCGACGGGCGTTCTCGAAAGGGAGCGTTTCGATCTGGTCGTGCTCGATGTTCGCTTCGGCTCGGAGCAGGACGAGGTGGCCATCGAGGACGAGGCCGGCTTTCTCGCGCTGGAGCAGATTCGCAGCCGGCGCTTCGTCCCCGTTGTCTTCTGGACGGCCCTGCCGGGTGTCATCCGGCATCTGGCCAGTGAGCTTGTGCATGTTCGCGAGAAGACTGAACTTTTGCCGGCGCTGGCCGACGCAATCAACTCCCTGTTCGACACCCGTCTCCCGGCGGTGAATCGGGCTCTCCTCCGGCTGGTCGAGGACGAGCAGCGACGCTACATGTGGGACTTCGTTGCCGACCACTGGGATGAGCTCAAGAAGGTCGATGACCACACGTCCGTCGCCTATCTCCTGGCGCGACGCCTCGGACGCTCCCTGAGCGGCCCCGGCATCCATAAGCTCGCGGAGGAGCTGGGCGAGGAGATTTCGGGGCTTCCTCCCGACGACAAGATCCACGCGATGGAGATGTATCTGAGACCCCCTGTGTCCGGGACCAAGATCCAGGCCGGCGACCTGCTGCAAGAGGGCGACGGCAGTGAGCGGACCTGGTGGATAGTTCTGACTCCGTCATGCGACATCGAGCACGACAAGGCCGACTACGTCCAGCTCGCGGCGTGTCGACCCTTCGACGATCATGCGGACGTAATTAAATGGCGCGGCGGAGATGGGAATAGCGGGGAGCGCAGGAAGGCTAAGGAGCACGTCATTCAGCTTCTCCGCCAGCAGACCGGAGGCCAGCTCGATCGATGGCTGTTTCTGCCCCAGGCGCTCGACATTCCGGACCTTGTTGTCGATCTGCAGGAGTTGCGGTCCGTGCCGATCGGCGACGTGGCCGATCTCAGGCAGATCGCCTCTCTCGACAGCCCCTTCGCTGAGGCTGCGGTCAACCGGTTCAATCGCTACTACGGACGCATTGGAACCCCCGACCTCGATGCTGACGGGGCGTTCGCGCGCCTCGACCGAGCGGATGAGGACTGAGTTCTCCTCAAGCGGGGGCGAAGCGGAATGTCGCGGTCGGGATTGGACAGCCTGTGGGTCGCCATGGAGGAGAAAATTGAGAGAAGCGGCATGTACATCGCAGGTGGTACACGAAAGTATGTGGCTGGCGTTTACAACTCCATAGCGGCGAATGTCTGGCACTGAGCCCAAACGGAACCCACAGGGAGACGCGGTTCGCAACGAGGTGAGCGGACAGGTCGTCGGACCCATCGTCCAGGGACGAGACTTCTACGGCGATTTGCATCTGCACACGCACTTCACCAGCGCCAAGCCCGATATCCCGTGGCAGGTTCCGGTGCGGACGGACCCTTTCGTCAACCGCGAGGAGAAGATCGAGCAGATCGACACGCTGGCTGCTTCTCGCGGAGCGGGGGCTGCAGGGGCGCCCTCGATCATCGTGGTGCGCGGATCGCGAGGCGTCGGCAAGAGTGCGATTGGGCGCCACTGGGCCCACGCCAACCGGGATCGCTTCCCGGATGGCCAGCTGTATGTGGACTTTCGCGAGCACCGGCACAGCGGTGCAACCGCCGTCGGGAAGGTGCTTGGCGAACTGCTGCGCTCCCTCGGTCTGCGCGACGAGATGATTCCGGTCAGTCCTGGTGAGCGCGCGAATCGCTTTCGCACCGAGACCGCGGATAAGAGGCTGCTCTTGTTGCTCGACGACGTAGAGCGGCCGAGCGAGGTGACCCCGCTGCTGCCGACCAGCGCTGGCAGCGTCGTGCTCGTGACCACGAATGGCGAGCTTCGCGAGCTTTTCCGCATCGGGGGGCGCCCGGTGAAGCTAGGGCCGCTGGAGCGCGGCAGCGCCGAGAAGATGTTGGTGGAGTTGATCGGCAATGAGCGAATCAGCGAGGGGGACTCGGCGATCCCCGAACTCGTGGAACTCTGCGCAGGGCTTCCGGTCGCCCTCAGCATCTGCGGCGCCCGTCTCGCTGACAGCGGCCGCACGGTGTCGTGGTTGGTCCAACTGCTGTCAGACGAGACTGCGCGTCTCGACGAGATCGAGTACGAGGAGGGCCGCTCCCTACAGGCCGTCTTCGACGAGGGCTACGCGGGGCTTAGCGAGGGGGCACAGATTCTGCACCGCAGGCTTGGGGCGTTTCCGGGCACGAGCATCACCCCAGAACTTGCTGCGGCCGTCTTGGATATCGAGCTCGGTCCAGCACTACGGCTGCTCGACGAGCTGCACTCCGCCTGCCTGGTCGAAGAGGTCGGAGATAGGCGGTTCGCCTACCACGATCTTCTCCGAATCCACGCTCGTCTGACCGCCTCGAAGATTGACTCGGAGGAGGTACGGGACGCTGCGCTGTGTCGCGCTGTGGATGCATATCTCGGTGCGTCTCAGCGGATGGACCGGGCGATCGCACTCGATCGCCTTCGCCTTACGGTCGAGCCTCCGCCGCCGTCACGAGGGGAGGGGGAGCTTGGCACGCCCGCCGACGCGCTTGCCTGGTTCGAGGCGGAGCGCCCGAACCTTCTCGCTGTCCTGCACGCAGCCGTCGACCGCGGGCTGAACGACGCCGCCTGGCAGATCGGCGAGGCCCTCTGGCTCGCCTATCGAAGTCACGGGCACTGGGACGAGGCCGTCGAGGTCTTCGATCTGGCGACCGATGCTGCGCGACGGGCCAGCAACGGGGATGCCGAGGCGCGGATGCGCAGCCAGCTCGCCCGGGCCCACATGGAGCTCGGTGACCTGGATCTTGCGATGAGGGAGATCGAGGCCTGCGGTGAACTCATGGACGGTTCGCCCAATGGCGCGCTGGCCGCCTCGATCGTCGAGTGGAAGGGGGTATTGCACCTGCGGCGCAACGAAGACGAGGCAGCGATTGAAGCATTCGAAGAGGCGCTGGAGGGCTTCGAAGCCGCGAAAGCGCCACGGGGGGTCGCGATGCAGCGCTATCTGCTCGGGCGTGCCGTCATCCGGACGGGTGATAGCGAGCGCGCCGTGCGCGAACTTCGATGGGCGGCCGCGAGAATTGACCCCGACACCGACCAGTTTCTCTACGGGCGCGTGTGCTGGCGGCTGGGCGAGGCCCTCTTCGCTCGGGGTGATCCAGAGGGTGCTCGAAAGGCACTGAGCGAGGCCGCGCGCACCCTTCAGAGACACAGCGCGAGCCTCTACGAGGCGCGCGTCCGGGAGGCCATTGCAGCGCTTGAGCGTCAGGCGGGCGACGCTGCGGCGGAGATTCGCGAGCTCGAAAGCGCACTGGCCATCTACGCCGAGTTTGGCGAGCCGAGCGCCGAACGGGTCATGGCTCGGCTGGCTGAGTTGCAGGCATGACGACCCCGATCGCCACCAAGTGCATTTGCAGAACTCGATTGCCCACGACGATCTCCACGAGGCCGCTGTAGCGGCCTTCGATCTTCCCGTCGACCCAGCCGACGTAGAGAGCCGACGCAAGCAGCCCCGGATCGGCGGTTTGGCCTGGCAGGCTCGCTTCCAGAGGCGGTTCGCCGCGGATGCAGGCGACACACCGGTCCTCGTCGAGGACGCAAGCAGCAACTCGCGCCCCGGGATGCGCGTCCAGCACCTCCGAAAGCCAATCGATTGCGGCCAGCCGCCGCTCCTCAGTTGAGCTGTAGTGGGGTCGTCGGCGCGTCACTGCCGCCGCCGTGTCGTGCAGGCGCTGATTCTGCTCGCTCTCGTCGATGACCAAGTGTCGTTCGCCGATCTCTTTATGCGGCACACCCAATCCAGCCGGGCGGCGCTCGATTGAGATGCGGAGCCTCGGTGACCGGGCTTCGACCGACCCACGCACCTCATAGGCCGTGACCGGACGCAGGTCGAGGTTGGGCAGCGGAACGGGAAGCAGGCGAGGTGGTTGCCCTGGCAGCTCGAGTCCCATCGCTTCGTAAATCAGCGTTTGCAAGTTCTCCAGAGCCTGTTCCGGTTCGGCGAACACCTGAGCCGCAATCTCGGCGTAGCGCGAAGGATCGCGATCGAAGCCGATCCGCTCCACCTGCTGGCGCAGTGGACGCTCATGCACCAGGCACGGGGCCTGACCAGCAAGCGACGCGAAGGGCGCATCGGCGACGATCTCCTCGTCGGCAAAGGCGCTGAGCACGAGGGGAATGCCCAGGCCAATCCCGTAGAGGCTCACAGAGCCGTGATCCCCAATCAGGAAGTCCGCGGCCACGAGTGCGGCTTGCCAACCGGACCCGGCGGGCATCAGCCGTAGCCCTGCTTCAAGTGCCCGCCGCATCCAGAGCTGCACCTGCCAGGGGCCGTGGCCTACCCAGATGTTGGGGTGCAGGATCGCGGCAACCGCGTACTCGTCGGCTGGCAGCTCGGCCAGTAGCCGTGCTGGCAGGTCTGGATGTCGGGCCAGTGATGCGCGGGGACCCCAGGTCGAGCTCGTTACCACCAGTCTCTTTGCCGGAGGCACGCCCAAGGCGCGGCGGTACTGACTTCTTAATGGAGCGCTTGCTCGAAGGCGATCGATGCAGGGATCGCCAATCACTGAGGTGCGTACCCCAGCCGCGAGATCCTCGCGCCAGCGCCGACGCTGCTCTGCGTGCGAAAGCGCCAGCATCGTACGCCAGCCGGATGCCGCCGTGGTGGCTGGGATGGGGGGCGTGCCGTCGACCGGCAGGCTTTCGTGCTTTGAGTAGCCGGGACCGTGCGGCAGGATCAGCAGCGGCGCCTGCAGTCGGTCGAGTTCGCCGTTCGGACTTGCAGAGATCGCGAGCGAGAAGGGCGTCGAAAGCGCCTGCTCCCAAGGCACGATTCGCCCGCTAAGGTCGGTGAGCTCCTCGACGGCGCCGTCTCGATAGGCGGAGCCGTCGTCCTCGACCGTGAAGACGAGCTGGACGCGAAGGTCCGCGAACAACTCAGGCAGAAGTTCGAGTATCCAGGTGAAGGTGGTGAGAGTCCGCACGACGACGAGCACGGTGCGCTCGACTGCGACCGTGCCCCAGCGTCGGGACTCCGGACCGATTGGAACCCGAAGCCAACCTTCAGGACTTTCGGGGGGGGGGGGGGGGGTCACTTGATGTTCATCGGACCGGAGAAGTCGCGCCCCTGCACAAGCGGACCGGTCACCGAACCCGTGTTGACGTTCGACACCACGCTGGCTTCGACCACCGTCTTCGCCTCGCTGAGCCAAGCTCGCAACTCCGCTTCGAAAGCTGGATCTTTGTCGGCCGCCGAAACCAGGGCTGCAGCCAGTGCCTGAATATCGAGAGCTTGGTCGCCTTCGAGGGGGTCGAGAGTGGTCGCTCCATTGCGTGTAGGGCTGGACATGCGTCGCACTAGGCTCCTCAGCGACGCGAGCACGCGCTTGCCCGCCGCGTCGGTCGTCGGCTTGAGCACACTGCCAACGACCGTGCTCAAGGCGCTGGTTGAAATTGGGTCCATTCTCAGTCGCCCCCTTGGGTACCAAGCAGTTCTTCGCTTGGACCCATAGGGTAGTGGTCCCCTCGCCACGCATCGATGACCCACCGGTTTCTTGGATCGGCAACCGATGAGCAGGATCTTCATCACCGGAATCGACGGCATAGTCGGCACAGTCCTCAGCAGGGGTCTTGCCGCCACCCATGAGGTGGCTGGTGTAGACCTACCTGTCGACCTCTCAGCGGTGGACGCCCTCGACGGGAGGCTTCATGGCGTCGAGACTGTGATCCATCTGGCTCGTGAGCGGAATCCGGCGGAGGCGTTCCCAGGCGTCGCCCGGCTCAACCCCAGAAACGTCGAGATCGACGTGAACGTCTTTGCGGCGGCGATCGTAGCCGGGGTCGGGAGGATCGTATTCGCCAGTTCGGTTCACGCCGATGACTTCCGAGACTCGGATGCCCACCCGCCGTTTCGCGTGCCGGGCAGCTATCACCCCGCGACCCCCTACGGGACTCACAAGTTGATCGGCGAGGAGGTCGGCAGCACGCTTGCGCGGCGGTTCGGCTTTGAGTTCGTTGCGATCAGGCTCGGTGGGGTGACGCGTGACGGTGCTGTCAAACAGGGATCCGGTCACGCCGCCACATGGCTGAGCCACCGGGATCTGCTGACGGCGGTTACAGCAGTTGTCGCGGACAGCCCGGTCTTTGGCCGGTCGACTGTTTTCTACGCTGTTTCGGACAATGCAACTCGCATTCACGATACGGCTAATCCGTTCGGTTGGAAGCCGCGGGACGACTCTGCTCTTCGGCGATCCGGATGAATTCTCGGATCGTGCCAGCGATATAGGGGCGCAGGATGCGCCGCGGATTTCATCCGATCGCAGGCGAACTCGTTACCGCCCCAAGGTCGTCCAGCTGCTTTTCCTTGTGCTTCGCTGGCAGCGCCGGAGGTCATGGCAGGCAAGCGAGACGCGAATGACGAACGGGCGCCGCGACACTCCGGGCAAGAGCTTGATCATTAGGCTCTCCTGATGCCAACGATCTAACGAGGGAGCGATGCATCTCACAGCAAGCCTGTCTTCTTCCCTGCTCGAAGGGATCGGCCTCAAGCTGCTGCTCTCGGTGCTGTTCCTCCTCGCCGGCGTCATCCTCACCCGGATCCGTCAGATCCTCCCCGGCCGCCGGCTCTGGCGCATCTCCGATCCCTCGCGGGTCGTCGTCTCGGTCGCTCATAGGAGAACCTCCCCCTTGTTCTTCTGAGATTGAGAGGCCGAGCGCAGCGAGGCCGTCGAAGATCCCCGGGGAACGAAAAGAGATGCCGACCCCCGCCGGGAGAGCGCCACGCTCGCTTGCCGCGTAGACGGCCCGAGTGAGACCAGCGCCTCCCGGCGGTGCGAGGCGCCAGAAGCGCCAACAGGACGTGGCGTCGGTGAACGCCACCCTATGAGCACGCGCAACGGCTCCTCATGGCCGGCTATCAGCCGATCGCAATCGACCGAGGAGGAAGCATGGCAGCAACGAGAACCGCGGGAATCGACTGGGCCAGCGAGGCCCACGAGGTCTGCGTCAGCGACGAAGGCAAAGTGGCCGAGCGTTTTTCCGCCGCCCACGACGAGGCGGGGATCGCCGACTTGGCCCAGCGGCTCTCCCGGGCCGGCATCGCCCGGGTGGCGATCGAGAGGCCGGACGGGATCTTGGTCGAGCGTCTGCTGGAGGCGGGGCTCGAGGTCCTGGCGATCCACCCCAACCAGGTGAAGGCCGCGCGCCCGCGCTTCGCGGTCGCCCACGGCAAGTCCGACCGCTTCGACGCCTACGTGCTGGCCGAGCTGGCGCGCACCGACGCCCACCGCTTCCGGGTGCTGCTGCCCGACGGCGAGGAGACCAAGGCGCTCAAGGTGCTGACTCGGTCCCGCGAGGACCTGGTCGGGGTGCGGGTGGAGCTGGCCAACCAGCTGCGCGCTCAACTGCAGGCCTTCTGGCCCGGAGCGCTGATCTTCTCCGCACTCGACAGCCGGATTTCGCTGGCCTTCTTGAAGCGCTATCCGAGCCCCGCTGACGCCAAGGGGCTCGGCGACGGGCGCATGACTTCCTTCCTGGGACGGGAGGGCTATAGCGGCAGGACCGACCCCGCCGAGCTGGTGGCGCGGATCAAGGCGGCGCCCAAGGGGACCGCCGGGAAGACCGAGTGCGACGCCCGGCGCGGTGTGGTCCTCGGCCTGGTCGCCGCCCTGGAGCCGATCGTCGCCGAGATCGCGGCACTCGACGCCCAGATTCGCGAGCGGCTTGCCGCTCACCCTGACGCGGAGATCTTCCGGCCACTCTTCCGCGACCCGACGACGACGATCTGCCCGGCGACACTGGTCGCCGAGCTCGGCGACTGCCGCGCTCGCTACCCGACCGAGGCGGCGATGGCCGCCGACGCCGGCATGAGCCCGGTCGCCCTGGAGTCCGGCAAGCTGCGCGTGGCCACCTTCAGGCGGGCCTGCGACAAGCGCTTGCGATCCGCCGTGGCGACCCTCGCTGACTCCACTCGCCACTGGCACCCGTGGGCCAAAGAGGTCTACCGCAGGGCACGTGCCAGAGGCCAGGATCACCCGCACGCGATCCGCACTTTGGGACGTGCCTGGATCCGCGTTCTTTGGCGCTGTTGGCGAGACCGAGTGCCCTACGACCCTGCCCGGCACGGCAACTTCAACCGCCTTCTGACGGCGGGGGGTTGACACAGGACGTCTCACTCCGCCAGCTCTCACACCGGCGAATACGAGCGCCCCGCAACCGGGATCGGCCAGGTGAGGGCGCTGGCGCTGCTGATGCCCTCGCTGCGCGGCGCCTACTCCGACCTGCGGGTTCGTAACATCTACCTCTCCAGCGAGCCACTTCAGGAGCGCCTTGAGAACGACCTGATCTGCCTCGGGAGCCCAAGGACCAACGGTGTGACGGCCGACGTGATGGCGGAGTTGGGTGATACTTGCCCTGCCGCCTTCGACGGCCGTCAGATCATCTGGAAGGAGGGCGATGGGCCCGCTGAGACCTTCGACGGGGTGATCGTGGATGGCAGGGTGACTAGCGATGTCGGGCTGGTCGTACGCGCTCAGAATCCATTCCGCCCCGGCAGGACGGTGATCGTCCTCGCCGGCTCCCATACTTTCGGCACTATCGCCGCCGCGCGCTACTTCTGCGAACAGCTCAATGCTCCCTTCAAGCGGCGGCCGCGCTTTTTCGCGGCCGTGGTTGAAGCCCAGGTCCGCGACGGGTACCCATCCTCGCCAAATCTTCGTCGAACAGCCGAGCTCCAGGGATGATCGTCGCGATGAGAGTGATGGAGCGCTTTGTTGAAGGCAAGGATCACGAGCCGTCGATGTGCGAGGATCTGATATTCGTCGGAGATGCCTTTGCCGCCGTCTTCGATGGTGCCACCGATAAGACCGACGCCCTCTACGACGGGGTCCTCGGCGGTCGCTTCGCGGTCGAGACGCTGGCTGGCGCGATGGAGCGCATGCCCCCCGAGGTCTCGCCAGTCGAGTGCGTGGCGGAGCTCACTGCCGACCTTGGCGCGGGGATTCGCCAGTACGGCTCGGCCGGGAGGCCGCGGGACGAGCCAAGCGCTTCGGCCGTCATCTACTCGGCTGCTAGATCTGAGATCTGGCGGGTTGGGGACTGCTCTTGGAGCCTGGACAATGAGCCGAACATCGGCCAAAAGACGATCGATAAGGTCGTCGCGGAAGCCAGAGCGGCGCTGCTCGAGGCGCTGTTGATGGGGAGTTTCTCGGTAGACGAGCTGCGTGCCTCAGACCCGGGCCGGGCGATGGTGCTGCCGCTGCTCGAAGAGCAGTACCGGTTTCGCAACCTCGATGGCCCCTCGTGCGGTCTCGGGTTCGGTGCTCTCGATGGCGCACCGGTGCCGGCGCACTTCATCGAGGTGGTGCCGGTTGGCTCCGGCAGCGACATCGTGCTCGCCACCGACGGGTACCCTCGGCTGCTGCCGACCCTGGAGGAGAGCGAGGCCGCCCTGGCCGAGGACATCGCCGCTGACCCGCTGCGGATCGGGGACCACAAATCGACCAAGGCGGTTGCTCCCGGCCAGTCCTCTTTCGACGACCGCGCTTATCTGCGGCTTCGAACCTGAGGCGACCTCGACCTTTCGCCGCGAAAACGCTTGCAGCGCTTCGATAGATTGCCGCCAATGTCAGTCTCTGCCGTGCGGCTCTTGGTCGCCACGATCGCGCTCTTCGCTGTCGGCGCCCTGCCGGCCGGCGCCGCGGCGGCCGAGGTCCCGGACTCATTGTGGGTTCCGAGCGAAGCGGGACCGCCTCAGGTCACTGTCGACGCCACCGGCGACATCCCCAGCCTGCACCCGGTCTTCGTCTCCCGCCGCTGTGCCCCGGGGATCGAGTTCCACACGCCCTCCGGTGGTGCCTTCACCGAGTGCGCGCTGTACGGGGAGGGTGGGGCGATTCTCCAGGCCACCTCGGGGACGCTGCAGATCGACGGCATCGACGCACCGGTCAGCTATGAGGACGGTGGCTCGGCCCACGTCGTCCTGCTGCCCGACGGCTCGTTCGCCCACTACACCTGCGACGGCGGCTTTGGCTGCTTCGTCCAGATCGACCCGACCGCGCCGAAATACCGCTACGACCTCTCCACCCTGCGCTTCGAGTGGGCCTTCGAACGGCCGACGGGGCCGCGGCTCTCCGCCGCCGGCACCGACCTGCGCCTCTATCTGACCAGCATGGCGGTCAGCAGGACGGGGCGCTACCTGGTCGCGGTCGCACCGCAGCACATCCTCTGGATCGACCGCGCCACCGGCGACGTGCGCCAGGTCGCGCCCACCCCCGAACCGGGGCTCGGCTTCCCGCTCGACGCCCCGCTCGCCGTCTCGCCGAGCGGCCGCTACGTCGCCGTCGGCGCCAACTCCTGGGGCAACACTCTGCGCGTCTTCGACATGGACACCTGCTCGCCCGACCCGCGCCCGTTCGAATCGACCTGTGCCTCCGTCGACCTCGACGACCTGTTCAACGAATCGAAACGGACCTTCTACCCCGGCAAGATCCTGCGCCTCGCCTTCGGCGGCGAGTCGCAGCTCACCTTCGCCGCCAAGACGAGCTTCCTCCCCGGCGGCAGCGACGGCGAATTCCGCCAGTTCTCGATGACCGCGGCGGGGGGCGAGCAGCCCGCGGAATCCATGGCCTTCCTCGGCGACTCCTTCGCCTCCGGCGAGGGCGTGCAGTCGCTGCCCCTCGACAGCGGCGGCCCGTGGCGGCCCGAAGAGTTCATCTACCGCGACGGCACCGACGTCTACTCCGATTACGGCTGCGAGACCTTCCAGCTCGAAGGCCTCGATTACCGCTACTGCGATCCGATCAACCTCTGCCACGTCGCCGACCAGGCGTGGCCGGACAGGCTCGCCGCGCTGCTGGGTGCCGTCGACTTCGCCTCCTTCGCCTGCTCGGGCGCGCGCACCTACGACGTCTCGCACGTCGCCCAGTACCCCGACACCGCGGTGGCGACGCCCGGCTTCCCCGGCTCGGAGCCGCAGTTCGAGTCGCTGGCGCGGCTGCCTGCGCCGCGCCGCATCTTCGTGCAGATCGGCGGTAACGACGCCGGCTTCTCGCACATCCTCACCGAGTGCGCCCTGCCGGGAGACTGCTCCGCCGACCCCGCGCTGCGGCGCGAATTCGCCCTGCGCATCCGCCACTCCTCCTATGTCGTGCGCGACCTGCTCGCCGCGCTGCGCGAGGACTACGACCACCAGAGCCAGATCTACCTGGTCGGCTACCCGCAGATCGTCGATACCGCCTCCGACAGCTCCTGCGGCGCGAACGTCCGGCTGACCTCCGCGGAGCGCGCCTTCGCCGGTCAGCTGCTTGCCTACCTCGAGGAAGTGGGACGCAGCGCGGCCGCCGGCGCCGGGGCCAGGTTCGTCTCGCTGGCGGACTCGATCGCCGACCACCAGCTCTGCGACCCGACCCCATGGGTCAACGGCCTCACCGCCGGCAACGACCTCTGGGGGACGATCAACGGACTCGGGATCGGCAACGAGAGCTACCATCCGCGCCGCGAGGCCCACGCGGCCTTCACCGGGGCGATCGCCGCCGCGCTCACTCCGCTCGAGGACGGCAACCCGGAGCCGGATGCCTCAGCGGCCGTGCCGCCGGTGCCGGAGTGGGGCGCCGGCGCGGGCGACGTGCGCAACTGGGCGCCCACGGTGGATGCGGCACCCGGCGACCCGCTGATGCCGCGGATTCACGCCGAGGGGCTCGAGCCAGGGTCTCAGGTGAGCGGCTACTTCGCCTCCGAACCGGTCCCGTTCGCCGCTGCGGAAGCCGACCAGGAAGGGAAGCTCGCCTTCGTCCCGCAGTCGCTCTCGCCGCTGCCGCCCGGGCTGCACACGCTGCACGTGCTCGCGACCGCGGCCGGCGGGGAAGGGCTGCAGGCCCGGGTGCCGGTGCTCGTGCCCGGCGAAGGTGGCGACCTCGACGGGGACGGGATCCCCAACGCCGCCGACGGCTGTCCCCTGCTGCCGGCCGAATCCGCCGCCGACCAAGCGGACGTCGACCGCGATGGGCTGAGCGACGGGTGCGACCCGTCGCTGCTCGATGGCCCGCCGGCCTACGAGCTGCTGGTCGCCGTCGCCGGGTCGGGAACCGTGACCAGCTCGCTGGGGATGATCTCCTGTCCGCCCTTCTGCGGCGACGAATTCCAGGTGGGCGCCGAGGTGACGCTCACCGCCTCGCCCGCCCCCGGCTCGGTCTTCCAGGGTTGGCGCAACTGCGAGCGGGGCGGGGTCAATGGGCGCCAATGCACGGTGACGGTCGAGGAAGCGAGGGAAGTCACGGCCCGATTCGTCGCCGCCCGCGACCTCACGCTGTCCAAGGCCGAGGGTTCGGGCCCGGGCACCCTCTCGACCCGGCCCGGCGCCGCCGTCTGCGCGGCCGTCTGCTCCCAGGCAACCGCTGCCTACCGGCTCGACGGAAGGACGATCGAAGTCCTCGCCAAGCCCGCCAGGCACTACCACTTCGTCGGATTCATCACGGCGAGCGGCTCCGCCGCGGCTTGCGAAGGGGAAGCCGAGTGCAGCTTCGCGATCTCCGAAGACTCGGCGCTCGAGGCGCTGTTCGAAGAGGACTCCAAGTTCTCCCTTTCGCTCGAGAAGCAAGGCGGCGGCCAGGGCGTTGTCAGCTCGAAGCCCGCCGGCCTCAGGTGTGTCGCCGCCTGCTCTGCTCAGACCGCCGAGTTCTACGAAGCCGAACAGGTCGAAATCGCCTGGAAGCTCGCCCGCGGCGCCAGCTCGATCGCCTTCGCCGGCGAAGCCGGCGACTGCCCGGTCTTCTCCGTAGCGCCTCAGGGCTCATGCCGGTTGACGATGAACTCCCCCCGCTCGCTCGTCATGAGGTTCGAATGAGGCGGCGCTTTGGCTTGCGGCCGCTCGCGGCACTCTGCCTATGCCTGGCGCTGCTCGGCGTCGCTGCCCCCGCGCACGCGGCGATCTCTTCGCAGGACCAGCAGGAAATTGCCTCGCTGCGGCGGATCTTCGGGATCGACCCGGCTGACGCGAGCGACGAGGAGCTTGCGCAGCTGCTCGACTCGCCAGAAGTGGGGGCGGGGCTGCGAGGGGACGTCGCCTGTGCCTACCTCGGCGAACACGCGCTCGACGGGACCGCGGCCGAGAAGGTGGAGTTGCAGGCGCTGCTCAGCGAGTACTCGGCGGTGCTCGCCGCCGACCAGCTGCTCGACCCGATCGCGCTCGCGATCGGCGGCGACAGCTTCGCGGTCGAGTTCCTCGTCGGCCTGCACGGAGCGCTGGGCGAGCTGCACTCGACGATCTCCACCTTCGTCGACGCCGAGGCCTACCTGGAGAGCGACAACGCATACCGATCCTGGCTCGCCCAGTACTACGGCTTCGAGAGCGACGGCAAGAGCGCCGAAGAAGCCCGCGAGGAAGTCGAATCGACCGCCGGCTCGGCGCTCGATGCCGTCACCCAGCCGCGCCACCTGAGCCGCGACCAGCTCTTCTCTGGCTTTGAGTACGCGAGCGGCTGCATGCGGCTCGACGCCGACCCCGAGTACCGGCAGGGCTACACCAATCTGATCGTTGGCATCGTCGAACAGATCCGCGACTACGAGAACGGCATCGGCCTGACTCTCGTACCGATCGCCCCCGGCGCGGTCGAGGCGATCGACACCGGCAAGGCGGAAGTGGGCGAAATCGCCCTGCTCGACTCCGGCGGCGGCACGGTCGGGCAGCTCGGCTCGCTCGGCGTCGGCGACGAAGAGCAGATCCTGGTCTCTGGCGTTCCCGCCGAAGTCGAATTCAGCCTCGACGGCGTGCAGCACCTGAAGGCCGACTACGCGACGCTCGAAAGCCCGCTGTTCGTCGGCCAGGCCGTCGCCACCCTCGCCGACAGCCCGCCGATGACGGGGGAATTCGAACTCGACCAGGGTCCCTTCGCCGCAAGCGGCAGCTCGCCGAAATACGGGTGGTCGTTCGACGGCGGCCCCGAAGCCTCAGGCACGAAAGCGAAAGAAACGTTCTCCTGCTACGGCTCGCACACCGGCACGTTCACGGCGACCGCTGGCGAACACACCGTCAAACGCACGGCGCAGCTCAACCTCCTGCCGCCGTGGAACGTCCACTGGACCACCTCGACCGGCGAAGACGCGGTGGCGCCGGAAGTGCCGATCGAATTCGAAGCCGACCCCTCGATCCCCGAAGGGCTGAGAATCACCTGGAGCTTCGGCGACGGTCACTCCGCCGAAGGCCGCAAAGTCAAACACACCTTCGAATCGGCCGGCGCGCGGAGCGTGACCATGTTCGTCGAGCAGCAGGGCTGCGCGTCGCTGACCGAAACCCGGCTGTTCCAGGTGGGCCGCTCCACCGAGTGGCTCTCGCTCTCCGGCTCGACCGGCACGCGCAAGCTCACCTCCTCGGTCGCCGGCTACGTCGTTTACGGCCCGACCTACATCCACAAGGGCCAGACGCTGACGGTCGAACCGGGGGCCAACGTGAAGTTCGTCTCCACGGGGCTGACCGATCCCGGCCAGCTGATCGTCGAAGGGACGCTGAAGGTGCAGGGGGTGGCGGGGGCGCCCGCGGTCTTCACCTCCAAATACGACGACACGGCTGGTGGTCACTGCACCTGCGCGCCGACGGGGCACGCACCGGCGCCCGGCGACTGGTACGGGATCACGCTGCTCGGGGGCGGCGTCGCCTCGATCGAACACGCCGACGTCCGCTACGCCGGCCCCGCCCTCGACCTGCAGGGGCAGGGCGCCCACCTGACGGTCAGCGAAAGCCTCGTCTCCGACTCCTCCATCGGCATCGACTCCGCGGGCGAGAACGACATCCTCGCCGAATCCTCGACCTTCCAGCGGGTCGACACCGGCGCCGTGTTCGAATGCTTCGGCTGTACCTACACGCCGCGGCTGCGCGACCTCGACTTCGACGAAGTGACAACGGGCGTCTCGGCCACGGGCGGGACTGCGCCGCTGGTCGAAGGTGCGGCTTTCGCCGGGGTCAGGGAAGACGTGGTGCTCACCTCGACGGCCACCCGCACCCGCGTCCGCGGCACTCGCGCGGCCGGCGAGGGCGGCTACATCCACGTCTACGGAGGCTCGCTGCCGACCGGTGTCGTGCGACTCGACTCCGACCTGCCCTACGCCGTGTCCGGGCTGCTCACCGTTCCGGCGTCCGGCCAGTTGGCGCTGGCCCCGGGCACGGTCGTCAAGTTCCCGCGGGTTGGCTTCGAACCCAGCGAGCTCAAGGTGCTCGGCGCGCTCGTTTCCTCAGGCACGCCCGCGCGCCCGGTCGCGCTGACGAGCCGCAGCGACGACGCGGCCGGGGGGCACTGCGCGTGCGCCCCTGCGGCCTCTTCGCCGGCGCCGGGCGACTGGTGGGGGGTGCGGCTAGAGAGCGGCGCGAGCGCGACGCTCGACCACACCGCCGTCCGCTACGCGGGAGCCGACCTCGAACTTCGGCCGGGCGCGTCGGCACTGGTCGAAGGCGGCGGGCTCACCGACGCCGAAGACGGGCTCGAGGCCACCGGCCCGGCTGCCCTCGCCCTCGTAAACGTCGATGTCTCCCGCGACAACACCGGGATGCGCTTCGAATGCCCGTCGTGCTCGTTTGTGCCCGAGTTGACCAACGTCACGTTCGGCTCCGACTCCACCGCCGTCACGGTGACCGGCGCCGCGGCGCCGCGGATCCGCGGCTCGAGCTTCGACGCGGGCGGCGCCTGGGGGGTGGTCAACAACGGCAGCGCGACCGTCGACGCGCGCGGCAATTGGTGGGGCGCGGCCTCGGGCCCGGCGCCGGGCGGGGCAGGGGCGAAGGTCTCGGGCGCAGTCGAATACGAACCGTTCTGCGTCGCCGAAGGGCAATGCACGGGGGTCTCGCTCAGCGCCGCCGACACGACGATCGCCGCCGACGGCGAAGCGCAGGCGGTCCTCACCGCCACCGTCAGCAGCCCCTCGGGCCCGGTTCCCGACCAGCACGTCTACTTCGCCAGCAGCGACCCCGGCCAGTCCCTCGGTCCGGTCGCCGACAACGGCGACGGCACCTACACGACGACGCTGACCGCCTCGCACACGGTGGGCGAAGTGCAGGTGCGGGCGGTCGACACCAGCCTCGAACCGGCTCCCAGCGACGTGATCTCGCTGACCCAGACGGCGCCGAACACCGGCCCGTCCCTGACCACGGTGATCGCAGAAGGCTCGGGCACGGTCGTTTCCGACCCGGCGGGCATCGAATGCATCGGCAGCGCGCCCGCTAGCTGCACGACCGAAGCAATTGAAGCGGGCGCGGTTACCCTGATCGCCTCCCCAGCTGAGGGCTACCGCTTCAAGAGCTGGAAGAAATGCGACAAGAAGGAAGGCGAATTCGGCGTCAACGGCCGCCAGTGCACGATCAACCTGAACGAAGCCAAGGAAATCGGTGCCAGGTTCGTCAAGACCTGGCGCCTTACGATCGAAAACGGCGGCCACGGCAGGGTCTACTCCAAGCCGGGAGGCGCGCTGTGCCTACCGAACTGCACCGAAACCACTGCCGAATTCGACGAAGGCAAGACGGTCGAAGTGCTGACCAAGCCTGACAAAAACTTCCACTTCGTCGAATGGGGTGGGGACTGCTCGGGCGGCGGCAGCTGCTCGATCCTCGCCGACGAAGACCACACGGTCTCGGCAAGTTTCGCCGAAGACCCGAAGTTCGACCTCGCCATCTCAAAGGAAGGTGGCGGCCAGGGTTTCGTCAAGACCGAGCCCGCCAACGTTCTCTGCGGCTTTTCCTGCAGCTCGGTCGAAGCCCAGTTCTACGCCACCGAAACGGCGCTGGTGATCGTCAAGCTGAACAAGGGCACCAATTCGGTCCAGTGGGTCTCCGGCGCCGGCACCTGCACCGGCAAAATCGAAGCCACCGAAAGCGAATGCTCGGTGCCGATGAGCTCTTCCCACGAACTGGTGGCGAAGTTCGAATAGGAACTCGCCCGAAGCTGGCTTGTGGAAACGGAAGGTCGCAAGGATTCCCGGGAGAACGTCCAGCCGAGAAGACTTTGACGCCTACCTCGGTAGTGCGTACCGGGTTAGCTCCATCCGGGCCGATTCATAGCTTTGGGGAGTGACTCGCCCTGACTTCCCGTTGACGATCTTGGAGTTCCAGCAGCGCTTCGGGACCGAGGAGGCCTGCCGCGAGTACCTGTTTGCCTCGCGCTGGCCGGATGGGTTCGTCTGTCCCGCCTGCGGCGGGCGCGACGCCGGCGCCCAGACGCGCCGCCATCTGTGGGTCTGCACGGCCTGCGGCCGCCAGACCTCGATCACCGCAGGGACGGTGATGCACAAGACCAGGTTGCCGCTGCGGACGTGGTTCTGGGCGGCATACCGGGCGGCCGACAGCACGGGAAGAAGGCCCTGGTCGGGATCGCGATCGAGGTTCGGGATCAGGGATCCGGGCGCCTTCGCCTGCTGGTCTTGGAGAACTCACAAGCCAAGACGCTGGAGGCGTTCACGAAGGCGACGACCGCGCCCGGCGCGATCGTGCACACCGATGGGCTCTTCTCCTACAGCGGCCTGTCGGACCTCGGCTATGACCATCGCCCACGCAAAGTCGCGAGCGTCAAGCCGGGGGAAGAGCTCCTGCCGCGGGTCCACCGCGCGGTCTCAAACCTGAAGGCCTGGATGCATGGCACGCACCGCGGAGTCTCCGACACCCACCTGCAGGTCTACCTCGATGAGTACGTCTTCCGCCACAACCGCCGCCGCACGCCGATGGCCAGCTTCCAGACGCTGCTCGGGCTCAGCACCCACCATGAGCCGATCACCTATCGCGATATCATCGACCGCGTCGCCTGATTTGGCTATTTGGAGCTAACCCGGTACGCACTACCGCAGTTCGGAAGACGACTTCCCCAGCAACTGCCGCGCCACAATGAGCAGCTGGATCTGCTGGGTCCCCTCGAAGATGTCGAGGATCTTGGCGTCGCGGGCCCACTTCTCCAGCAGCTCGCTCTCGCCGTAGCCGACGCTGCCGCAGAGCTCGACGCAGCCGAGGGCTACGTCGACGCAGGTGCGGCCCGCCTTGGCCTTCGCCATCGAGGCTTGGAGTGAGTTGGGCTTGCCGTTGTCGGCCATCCAGGCCGCCTGCAGGGTCAGCAGCAGCGAGGCCTCGTAGTCGGCCTCCATCTCGAGGTAGCGGGCTGCGGCGGCGGACTGGGAGAGCGCCGGGGTGTCGTAGTCGATCTCGACACCCGCCTCCTCCAGCCGCTTGCGGGTCTCCTCGAGCGAGGCGCGGGCGACGCCGACCGCCATCGCCGCGACGAGCGGCCGCGTGTTGTCGAACGTCTGCATCGCCCCGCCGAAGCCGGCCTTGGTGTCGATCTCCGGATTGCCGAGCAGCGACTCCTTCGGCACCCGGCAGTTCTGCAGGGTGAAGTTGGCGGTGTCGGAGGCGCGGATGCCGAGCTTGTGCTCGAGCCGGTCCAGCTTCAGGCCGGGGTTGTCGCGCTCGACGATGAACGACTTGATCGCCGCCCGTCCCACATTGCGGTCGAGCGTCGCCCAGACCACGATCAGGTCGGCGCGGTCGCCCGAGGTGACGAAGATCTTCTCGCCGTTGAGCACGTACTCGTCGCCGCTGAGGTCGGCGGTGGTGCGGATCGCGGCCGAGTCCGAGCCCGCCTCGGGCTCGGTGATCGCCATCGCCGCCCACCTGCCGCCGTAGCGCTCGAGCTGCTCCTCGGTCGCCACCGAGGCGATCGCGGAGTTGCCGAGGCCCTGGCGGGGCATTGAGAGCAGCAGGCCGACGTCGCCCCAGCAGAGCTCGATGATGCCGAGCACGGTGGAGAGGTTGGAGCCGTTTCGGTTGCCCTCGTCGGCGCCGTTCGACTCGCGGCGGACTCCCGCCGCGCCGGCGCCGCCCGTGTCGGACCCGTCGTTCATCCCGTCGATCAGCGAGGCGAGCATGTCGAGCTCCTTGGGGTAGGAGTGCTCGGCCTCGTCGTACTTGCGCGAGATCGGGCGGAAGACCTCGCGGGCGACCTGGTTGCCCTGGCTGACCAGCGGCTTGAACTTCTTCGGTATCTCTAGGTTGATCATGTCTCTCCTTCGCTCGGGCTAGACGAGCAGGGCGCCCTCCATGACGCCCGCTGCGCGGAGGTCGCGGTACCAGCGCTCGACCGGGTGCTCCTTGACGAAGCCGTGGCCGCCGAGCAGCTGCACGCCCTGGGAGCCGATCTGCATGCCCTTCTGGGCGCAGAGCCGGCGCGCCATCGCCGTCTCGCGGGCGAAGTCCTGGCCCTGGTCGGCGCGGCTGGCCGCGCGGTAGGTGGCGAGTCGCATGCCTTCGGACTCGATCGCGACGTCGGAGACCGCGAAGGCGACGCCCTGGCGG
The DNA here is from genome assembly GCA_963801245.1 of uncultured Solirubrobacterales bacterium. Taxonomy (GTDB): domain Bacteria; phylum Actinomycetota; class Thermoleophilia; order Solirubrobacterales; family 70-9; genus VRUE01. The sequence goes on along the minus strand of CAWDEA010000002.1, from coordinate 7,727 downwards.
TTGGAGATCGGTTCGCCGAAGGCGGTGCGCTCGTTGACGTACTGCTTGACGTAGTCGAGCGTCGCCTGCGCCGCGCCGACCGCCAGCGAGCACCAGGCGATGCGGGCGCGCTGCACGCACTCGACGTAGTCCTCGCGCTTGCCGTCGCCGAGCAGGGCGGCGCCGGGCAGCTTCACGTCCTCGAGCAGCAGGCGGCCGGTGGCGGCGGGGCGCAGCCCCATCGCCGGCTCCTCCTCGACCGTGAGGCCGGAGGTGCCGGACTCGATCACGAAGAGCGCCGGGCCGATGCCCTCGGCCTCTGCGGCGACGAGGAAGAGCTCGCACTCCTTGGGGCGGGCGAGGAGCGACTTGGTGCCGCTCAGCACCCAGTCCTCGCCGTCTCTGCGCGCCTTCGTCTCCAGCTTCAGCGGGTCGAAGAGCGGCCTGGGCTCGAGGATCGCCAGCGCAGCCGCCGGAGTGTCCTCGCCGGTGAAGGCGGGCAGGTAGGTCGCCTCCTGCTCCGGAGTGCCCCAGTGGCCGATCGCGGTCGCGACGGCGCCGGGGGCCAATGCCGCGTAGGCGATCCCCATGTCGCCGTGGGCGAGGGCCTCGCCGATCAGCACGCTGGTCACCGCAGCCTGCTCGTGCATGACGCCGCCGAGCTCCTCGGGGACGCCGAGCATGTTGATCCCGAGCTCGTTCGCCTGCGCGAGCACCTCGGCCGGCGCCGCGCGGTCGAAGTCGGCCTGCTTGGCGACCGGCCGGACCTTGGTCTCGGCGAAGTCGCGGACGCCTTCCTGCAGCATCTGCTGCTCGTCGTCGGGCGTGATGTCGAAGAGGCTGCGCGGCTTGCTCGGCGCCTGCCGGGCCGGGCCGGTCAGCTTCTGGGCGGCCTTGAAGGAGCGCCCGGCGACGGTCGCCGAGCGGAACCCGTTCTTGGTCCCGTTGTAGAGCGTGCGCTCCACGCCCCTGCGAATGCGGAGCCGGTCGAGCAGGTCCGAGCCGGCGAGCCGGCCCAGCCAGCGCAGGCCGAGACCCATGCCGCGCTCGGCCACGCCCCTGTCCTCTGTTGCGGTGGGCATTGCTACTTCCTCCCGTCTTGTGGATTTGCCTCGAGCGGCCGGATCTGGCCGTCGAGGTGCGGCGTGCCGCGCTTTGCGTCGCGCACCGCAAAATCGATCTGGTCTCCATCTGAAGCGCTGGCGAGCTCGACCGTGCTCGGGAGCAGGATCGGCTTGCGGAAGCGCACGTCGACGGCGAAGGCGTCGGGCAGGCGGCTCTCCAGCGCGGCGAGGCAGCGGGCCTTGGTCCACATCCCGTGGGCGATCGCCCGTGGGAAGCCGAGCGCCTTCGCGGTCAGCGCGTGCATGTGGATCGGGTTGCGGTCGCCCGAGACGGCCGCGTAGCGCCGCCCCAGATCGCCCCCCAGCCGCCACTCGGCCCCGGCCTCCGGCTCCTCCACCTGCCGATGGGCCTCAGAGCGATCCATATTTTCGCTTTGAGTCCCGTCGGCGGGCTTGCCGCCGCCGCGGCGGAGCATGGTGCTGGTGCTCTCCCAGGCGGGCTCGCCGTCGACGCTCGCCTCGGTCACCAAAGAGAAGGTGCGGCCCTTGGGATGGGGCTCGAGCTTGGTCGGGCGGACGCGGATCTTCAGCGTCTCGCCGATCCCGATCCGCCGGTGCTGGACGATCCGGTTCTCGATGTGGACCAGGCCGACGGCGCCGAAGGGGAAGCGGCCATCCGCCATCACCGCCATGTGCAGGGGAAAGGCGAGCACGTGCGGGTAGGTGGGGGGAAGGTGGTCGCGCAGGGCGAAGCCGCAGACCCGCGCGTATGCGGCGACCTTCTCGGGATCGGGCGTCAGGCCCGCCAGCTCCAGCTCGACCTCCGGGATCTCGCTGCCGCGGCCCGGCACGAAGGGCAGCAGCGAGGCACCCGGGATCATCGGCGCCGCGGCCCGTGCGTAGAGCGGCAGGATGCTGGGCGGGCCCTGGAGGGTGCGGGTTTCCATCAGGCTCCCAGCAGGCTCTGGCCGCAGACGCGGACGACGTTGCCGGTGACCCCGGCAGAGGCCGGGCTGGCGAACCAGGCGATCGTCTCGGCGACGTCGACCGGCAGCCCGCCCTGAGACATGCTGTTCATCCGCCGTCCCGCTTCGCGGATCGGGATCGGCATCGCCGCCGTCATCTGGGTCTCGATGAAGCCGGGGGCGACGGCGTTGATCGTCGCCTTGAGCTTCGCCAGCTCCGGCGCCAGCGCCTCGACCATGCCGATCACGCCCGCCTTCGAGGTCGCGTAGTTGGTCTGGCCCGAGTTGCCTGCGACGCCGCTCATCGAGGAGACGCAGACGATCCGGCCGTTCTCGCGCAGCAGGCCGCGCTTCAGCAGCTCGTCGTTGATCCGCTCCTCGCTGGAGAGGTTGATCTCCATCAGCGAGGTCCAGCGGTCCTCGGGCATCTTCGCGATCGTGCGGTCGCGGGTGACGCCGGCGTTGTGGACGACGACGTCGACGCCGCCGGCGAGCTCGTCGGCGATCTGCCGCGGCGCATCCTCCTCGGTGATGTCGAGCTCGATCGTCTCGGCGTCGAGCTCCGTGGCGACCTTCGCCAGGTCGCCGGCAAGCGCCGGCACGTCGAGCAGCACGAGCCCCGCCCCGTCGCGGTGCAGGGTCTCGGCGATCGCCGCGCCGATCCCCCGCGAGGCGCCTGTGACGAGCGCGATCTTGCCGTCGAGCGGCTGGGACCACTCGATCGCGGCAGCCTTGGCGACCGCGGCGCCGACCTCGATCACCTGGCCGGAGACGTAGGCGGAGCGGGGCGAGAGCAGGAAGCGCAGGGTCGAGGCGATCTCGCCCTCGGCGCCGTCGGCGACGTAGACCAGCTGCACGGCGATGCCGCGGCCGATCTCCTTGCCGAGCGAGCGGGTGAAGCCCTCCAGCGCGCGCTGCGCCGTGGCGGCCCGGGCCGGCAGGCCTGCCGGCGGCGTGCCGAGCACGACGACCCGGCCCGAGGCCTGAACCCGCTTCACGTTGGGGTGGAAGAAGCGCTGCAGCTCGACCAGCTCGGTCGAGTCGGAGATCCCGGTGGCGTCGAAGACGAGCGCCTTGACCGGCGAGTCGGACTTCTCGGGACGCGGGGCGCCGATCTCGCCCAGCAGGCGCTCGACCTGCTTGCCGAGCCGGCCGCCGGGGGCGGCGCCGAAGAGCGCGGAGCCCGAGAGGACCGGCGTGCCCGGCGCCTGGCGCTCCAGCTTCGCCGGCTGGGGCAGCCCGACCCGGGGCGCGACGAAACGGCCAGGCGGCGAGTTGACCACGCGCGAGTAGAGGTCGCTCATGGCCGCCCCACCCCCTTCCGGTGCGCTTTATGTGGGCGTGAGTGGCACAAGGCGCACCGGAAGCTCATTTGGCCGCTCCTCCCGGTCCTTCGAGCATCGCGACTACGCCCTGGCCGCCTGCCGCGCAGATGCTGATCGCGCCGCGGCCGGCGCCGCGCTCGTGCAGAGCCTTGGCGAGGCTGGCGACGATCCGGCCGCCGGTCGCCGCGAAGGGGTGCCCGGCGGCGAGCGAGCCGCCGTTGACGTTGAGCTTCTCGCGGTCGACCTCACCGAGCGGCTTCTCGCGCCCGAGGCGGTCGCGGCAGAAGCGCTCGTCCTCCCAGGCGCGCAGCGTGCAGAGCACCTGGGCGGCGAAGGCCTCGTGGATCTCGTAGAGGTCGAAGTCCTGCAGGCCGAGGCCTGCCCGGTCGAGCATCGCCGGCATCGCGTAGGCCGGCGCCATCAGTAGGCCCTCGCGCTTGTGGACGTGGTCGATCGCCGCGGTCTGGCCGTCGGCGAAGTAGGCGAGGACGGGAAGGTCGCGCTCCTTGGCCCACTCCTCGCTGGCCAGCAGGACAGCCGAGGCGCCGTCGCTGAGCGGGGTCGAGTTGGCGGCGGTCATCGTGCCGTCCTCGCCGCCGAAGACCGGGCCGAGCTTGGCCAGCTTCTCCGGCGAGGAGTCGGGTCGCAGGTTCTGGTCGCGCTCGAGGCCGAGGTAGGGATTGACGAGGTCGTCCATGAAGCCGCGCTCGTAGGCGGCGGCGAGGTTGTGGTGGCTGCTGACGGCGAGCTCGTCCTGCTCCTCGCGGCTGACTTCCCACTCGGCGGCCATGACCGCGCAGTGCTCGCCCATCGAGAGGCCGGTGCGCGGCTCCTCGTTGCGGGGGATGGCGGGCACGACGTGGCCGGGGCGCAGGCGGGCCATCTGCTTCACCCGTCCCCAGTTGGACTTCTCGCGGTTGGCGTCGAGCAGCACCCCGCGCAGGTCCTCGTTGAGCCCGATCGGCGCGTCGGAGGTGGTGTCGGCGCCGCAGGCGATCCCGGCGTCGATCTGCCCGAGGGCGATCTTGTTGGCGACGAGGATCGTCGTCTCCAGCCCGGTGCCGCAGGCCTGCTGCACGTCGTAGGCGGGGGTCTCGGGGGCGAGCCGCGTGCCGAGCACGCTCTCGCGGGTCAGGTCGCGGTCGCGCGAGTGCTTGAGCACGGCGCCGCCGGCGACCTCGCCGAGGGCCTCACCCTCGAGCCCGAAGCGCGCGACGAGCCCGTCGAGCGCCGCGGTGAGCATGTCCTGGTTGGAGGCGCGCGAGTAGACGGAGTTCGAGCGCGCAAATGGGATCCGGTTGCCGCCGACAATGGCGACCCGGCGAGGCTTATCTATCAACGAGGGTCAACCTTTCGTTACAGGGATCGATGCACAGGTTAACGAGACATCGATCTATGTCAACGTCAGGTGACCTATCGCACTCAGGCCTCGGAGAAGCCGAAGCGCGCGTATACGCGGCGAAGGGGCTTTGGCGCCCACCAGTTCCACTCGCCGAACAGGCGCATCAGGGAGGGGACGAGGAGGGCGCGGACGATCGTCGCGTCGATCATCACGCCGAAGGCCATCCCGATCGCGATCTGCTTGACGAAGAAGACCGTGCTGACGCCGAAGGCGAGGAAGACGATCGCGATCGCCACCGCGGCCGCGGTGATCACCCGGCCGGTCCGGGCGATGCCGACTGCCACGGCCTCCTCATTGGAGTCGCCGAGGTCGCGCCGCTCCTTGATCCGCGCCATGACCAGGACCGCGTAGTCGGTGGCGAGGCCGAAGATGATCGCGAAGAGGAAGACGAGGCTGGTCACCTCGACCGCGGCCGGGCCGGTGTAGTCCAGCGGCGAGTCGAGCCAGCCCTCCTGGAAGGCGAGGACGAGAACGCCGAGGGTCGCGCCCAGCGTCAGGGTGTTCATCACCAGCGTCTTCAGCGGCAGCAGCACCGAGCCGGTGAGCAGGAAGAGCAGCACGAGGGTGGTGAGCGCGATGATCGCGACGACCAGCGGCGCGTGCTCGAGCAGGCTCTCCTTCTGGTCGATGAAGCGCGCCGTGTTGCCGGAGACCAGCACGCTCGCGGTGCCCGGCGGGGCGAGGTCGCGGATCTCGTGCACCGAGTCCTGGGAGGGGCCGCCGAGGGCCGGCCCGGCGAGGGCGAAGTTGGCGAAGGCGACCTCTCCGGAGGAGCGCACGAAGGGCGTCCCGCGGACCACCCCGTCGACCGCTTCGATCCGCCGCTGGTAGGCAGTCAGCCCGGCCGGGCCGACGCGCCCGTCGACGGCGACGGTCACGGCCTCGGTGACGTCGCGCGGGTAGTGCGCCTCGAGGTAGCGGTAGGCGTCGTAGGAGGGTTGGTTGGGCGGCACCGCTTCGGCGCTGGGGCCGGTCAGCGTCGTCCAGAGCAGGGGAGTGGCGGCGGCGAGCAGCAGCGCCGAGCTGGCCAGGGCGACGGCCACGGGGCGCCGCATCACCCCGCGCGCCAGCCGGTACCAGCCGTCGGAGGTGTCTGAGACGGCCGGGCCGCGGCGGATCGAAAGCGCGTCGATCCGGGTGCCGAGCAGCCGCAGCAGCGAGGGAACCACGAGCAGCGCGATCAGCGAGGAGAGCACCGCGACCGAGGACCCGGCGACGGCCATCGAGTAGAGGAAGCGCTGCGGCATGAAGATCAGCGCGGCCATCGCCGCGGCGACCGTGAGGCCCGAGAAGACCACCGTGCGCCCGGCCGTCTGCACGGTGCGCAGGTGCGCCTCGCGCGTCGCCCCGCCGTCGGCGATCTCCTCGCGATATCGCGAGACCATCAGCAGGGCGTAGTCGACGGCGAGCCCGAGGCTGAGCCCGGTCGCGATGTTGAGCGCGAAGACCGAGGTGTCGACGACGCCCGACATGATCCGCAGCACCAGCAGTGTGCCGACGATCGAGATCACCCCGATCAGCAGCGGGATGCCGGCGGCGACGACGCCGCGGAAGACGAAGAGCAGGAAGAGCGCGAGGATCGGGAAGGCGATCAGCTCCGCCTTGGTCAGGTCTTCGCGGGTCTGGTCGTTGGTCTCGTTGAAGCCCTGGGCGAAGCCGCCCTCGGCGACGTCGAGCGAGCTGCCGTCGATCGCCTCCGCCACGCCTTCGGCGGCGATCCCGCCCCTGTCCTCGATGTCCTCGGTCGAGAGGTTGACGGCGATCGCCAGGGACTCGCCGTCGCGGGCGATCAGGGCCGCGCCGGCGGCCCGGTCGCGCAGCGGGTTGACGACCCGGCCGACGTCCTCGACCCCTTCGGCACCCGCGGCGATGCGGGCGACCTCGCCGCGCACGGCGGGATCGGCGAGGTCGAGCTCGCCGCCGTCGGGGTTGCGGACGACGAGCACGATCGCCGGGTTGGGGTCGTAGCCGAGTGAGTCGCGCAGCATCCGGGTCGCCTGCTCGCTCTCAGAGCTGGAGTCGGTGAAGCCGGCGGCCTTCAGGTGCTGCTCGACGTCGCGGCCGACCGCCATCGCGAGGAGGGCGAAAGCGCCGACCACGACGAGGACCAGCTTCGGGTGCTTCCAGGTGAGGTTCGCGATCCGGGTCATCGGGGCAGAATGTACCAGAATTCCAAGTGGATACTTTGAAATACAAATTAAGCTGGTAGAATCGAGCAATGACCCGTCGCAACTACGGCCAGGCCTGCAGCCTCGCCGGCGCCCTCGACCGCATCGGCGAGCGCTGGTCGCTGCTGATCGTGCGCGAGCTGCTGCTCGGGCCGCTGCGCTTCTCCGACCTCGACCGCGCCGTCGGCGGCGCGCCGACCGACGTGCTGACCAAGCGGCTGCGCGACCTCGAGAGCGAAGGCATCGTCGCGCGGCGCGAGCTCGACCCTCCGGCCTCGGCGGTGGTCTACGAGCTGACCGAGCTCGGCCAGGGCCTCGAGCGGCCGATGCTCGAGCTGGCCCGCTGGGGGCTCAACTTCTTCCAGATCGACGACGTCGACGAAATCGAAGCCTCGTGGCTGCCCAACTCGCTGCGCGTCGTCCTCCAGCCCTCGCCCGACGCCGAGTTGACGGTGCAGCTGCGTAGCGGCGGACACAGCTTCCGCCTGCGGATCGCCGACGGCTGGATCGCCGCCGAGCGCGGCGAGGCGGTCGACGCGGACCTGATCCTGGCCGGCGAGCCACGCGCCGTGCTCGGTGCGCTCGTCGTCGGCGACGACGCCGAGGGCGAGGTGACGGTCGAAGGCGACCCCGCGGCGCTGGAAGCGCTGCGGGCGATGGTCGTCCTGCCCGAGCGGCTGCAGGGCGAAGCGCTGGACGAGGCCGGGCTTACTGCTCGTAGAGCTTGACGACGCGGACCGCGCCCTCGGGCGCCGCGTCGACGCAGAGGTTGCAGAGGACGCACTCGTCGAGGTTGCCCTCGACGACCTCGACGCCCGAGTCGG
>CAWDEA010000001.1:0-13327 GCA_963801245.1 uncultured Solirubrobacterales bacterium | reverse complement strand
CGCCAGGTTGCCCCGGTAGAGGCTCGTTGGAGCGCCGGGCATCGGAGTGTCCGGCGTAGGTGCGCATCACCCAGGGGCGGTCGCGCTCGGGGAGGCGGTGCTCGGCCATCTCGCCAATGATATTTGCCGCGAGAAGAAAGACGGCGTTCATCGGTCACAGCGCGCACCTTTTCCCAGGGTCTGTGTTTAGGGTTTCTCCGATGGGAAAGCGCTTTACAGCTCTCACCGTGACCGCGATCGCCGCGACGGCCCTGCTTGCCGGGAGCGTCAGCGCGGCGATGGTGGGCGTCTACCGCAACAGCATGGAGACGACCGCGCAGCGCGGCCAGGTCGTCAAGCTTGCCGGGGAGAGCTGCGGCCGCGGCGATCTCGACGGCGCCCTGCGGATCACGATCGGCAAGGCGACTCGCGAATGCTCCTACCGCACGCCGGTCCTCGGCCGCGACCTCGAGATCGCGGCGACCGAGCGACTGCTCGGCGCAACGCCGAAAGCGCTGAAGCGAAAGGCCTTCCTGGGGCTGCAGCTGCGGGCCGGGGACGGCGCCCGCTATCAGCTCGCCGTCTTCCCCGCCCAGCGCAAGGTCCAGCTGCGCAAGGTCCTCGCCGACGGCACGACCAAATACCTCGACATCGCCAAGTCGGTGCCCGAGGTCAAAGGCGTCGGCCAGGCCAACCAGCTCCGGTTCAGCGCGATCAACGTGACCAGCGGGCCCGAACGCGGCCTCGGTCGCCTGCAGGGCTACGTCGGCGGCAGCCTGGTCGTGGAGGCAACCGACGAAGGGGCGGGGGAGCTCAGCGGCCGTGCCTCCGCCGTGTCGGTCGGCGCCGACAGCAACGCCAAAGGCGCGATGGCCAGCGTCGACGACGTCGTCGTCCGGGTTCCCAGTCCTTTCTAGGCGCGTCGGAGGCGGCTCGGCAGCAGCACCGCGGCCCGCCGGCGGATCTCGCTGAGGTCCGCGCGCGTCAGCTCGCGCGTCGCCATCAGCGCGCCGACGTAGGCGATCAGGCCCAGGGTGCCGCCGACGGCCAGTCGCACCAGCGTCACTTCGCTGGTGCCGAAGGCGAAGAGGACGGCGCTCATGCAGGCGATCGCGAACAGCACCGCTGCGAACGTCCGCGCCAGCGGCCGCAGCTGCGTGCCGATCAGCCGCTTGCAGATCCAGAGATGGGCGCCGACGTAGAGCACGTAGGCGACGTCGGTGCCGATCGCGCCGGCGACGATGCCTATCTTGGACAGCAGGGCGAGGTCGATCGCGAGATTGACCAGCAGCGCCCCGATCGCGATCGGGATCCTCAGGCGCGCCTCGCCCAGGTAGGTGACGCCGCGCGCGAGCACGGGGGAGATCGCCAGCAGGAACACGAAGGGCGTGATCGCGCGCAGCACGTCGGCCGATTCCGTGTAGTCCGACCCCAGCGCGAGCTGGGTGATCGGCTCGGCCCAGATCAGGAACGGCGCGATGAAGATGCCCTGGAGGGCCATCAGGCGCTTCAGCGCGGAGTCGAGGGCGGCCGTGTCGGGCCCTTCCTTGCCTCGCACGACGCGCGGCGCCACGCCGGCTGCGACGGCGGCACCGGCATATGTGGTCATCGCCGCCAGCCGCATCGCGGCTTCGAACTCGCCGACGGCCGTGATGCCGATGATCGCGCCGATCAGCAGCACGTCGATCTTGCTGAAGAGGGTGAAAGCGCCGTCGACTATCAGGAGCGCGGACCCGTAGCCGACGATCCGCCTCGCGTTGCCGTAGCTGCGGCGGGTGACCCTTGGGCTGATCCCGAGGGTGCGCACGACCAGTACCAGCCCGAAGCCGGCGGCGAACAGGTAGGCGCCGGCGCGTCCCGCGACCGCGCCCGAGACGCCGAGCCCGGCGAGCACGAGCGCGATCGAGGCCACCGTCTCGATCGCGCTCTCGACCGTCACGATCCGCAGGTAGACCGAGAGCCTGCCCTCGGCCTCGAAGATCTGGTCGTAGAGCTGGAGCATGCTCTGGCCGAAGACCGCGAGCGAGAGGATCCGGATCGGCCAGGCCAGCTCGGGCGTGTCGTAGGCGTTGGCGATCGGTTCGGCCGCGAGGGCGAGGGCGAGGCAGAAGAAGCCCGAGGCGAGCAGCTTGAGGCGGAAGGCGTCGGCGACGACCCCGTGTACGGTCGGGCGGTCCTCGCGCGACTCGGCCATGAAGCGGGCGGTTGCGTTGGCGATGCCCAGGTTGGCGGGCAGCGTCACCAGGCCACCGATGCTCATCGCGAGCGCGAAGACGCCATATTCCTCGGGCCCCAGCTCGCGCACGAGGAAGAGCAGCAGCACGGCCGTGAAGACGGCGCTGGTGACGCCCACCGCGAAGGAGAACCCGACGTTGCGGGCGATGCTCTCGGGTGCCGGCTGGGACGGGGGGGAGTCGCTCATCGAGCTGCCTCGCTCCAGTCCCGCGACACGTCCTCGTAGAGGTCGATCAGCCGGTCGCCCCAGACGTCCAGGCCGCGTTCCGCGCGCACCCAGGCGTGCGACTCCTCACCGTCGCGGCGCCTGCGCTCGGGATCGCGATCGAGCAGCGCCGCGGCAGCCGCGGCGATCCCCTCGGCGCTCGGCGGGGCGCTGCGCAGCCCGGGCGGCCCGCCGCCGGGAACAGCATGTCCGGGGATGTCGGTCGCGACCACGCCGAGACCGCTGGCGAGCGCCTCCAGCACCGTGAAGGGCAGCGTCCCCTCACCCCTGCTGGTGGCCAGCAGCAGGTCGGAGGCGGCGTGCAGCCGGCGGACGTCGGAGGTGCCCTCGAGCACCTGGACGCGCTCGCCGAGACCGCGGCGCGCGACCTCCGTTCGGGCATCGTCGCCACCGCGGACCATCAGCCCCACCGGCTCGCGGCGGTAGCTCAGGGCCTGGAGGGCATCGAGGAACAGGTCGCCCCCCTTGAGCTTCCACTCGCGGCCGATGTGCAGCAGGGCCGTGGCGTCGGCGGGGACGCCCAGCTCGGCGCGGGCCGCCGCCCGCTCGCCGGGCTCGATCCCGGCCGGGAAGGGCGTCAGGTCGAGGCCGTTGGGGAAGTGGACGACCTTGTCCGCCGGGGCGCCGCGGGCGCGGATCGCCTCGACCAGCCCGGGGCCGACGCAGAGCATGCGCTCGACGTAACGGCTGGCGAGCGCGAAGCGAAGACGGTTGCGCGCCCGCACGCGCAGGCTGTCGCCGAGCACGGTGTGGAAGTGCCAGATCGCTCTGACGTCGTCGTGTCGCCGGGCGAGTCCGGCGACGGCGAGGTCATAGGCGGTCATGTGGGAGTGGAGGATCGTCGGCCCCGGGCCGGAGGCGACGACCTGCTCTAGCCAGGGGCCGAGGTCGCGCCTGCGGACGTCGGGGGCGAAGAGCAGCTCGTCGCCGTGCTCGGCCTGGAACTCGGGCAGCCACTCGCGCGAGCGCGTGCGGGCTCGGGCGGGAAGGGTCACGAGCGGCTTCCAGCCGCGCGCGCGGACCCGGGTCAGGGCGGTGCGCAGCATCGGCACGAAGGCGCCGGCGTGCGGACTCCCGTAGTCGGTGACGTGGATGACCCGCATGGCCTCGGCGTAGCCCGCGGCCTAACGCGTCGCTCCCGGCTTCGATCCCTCGTCGGCGACGACCTCGGCCAGCCACTCGAACTCGGCTCCCAGGCCCTGCTCGAGCGATGTTCCCGGCTCGAAGCCGAGGTGCTCGCGCGCGAGGGCGGTGTCCGCCGCGGTGTCGCGCACGTCGCCCAGCTCGCGCTCGAGGTACTCGACGTCGAGCGGCCTGCCGGCGAGCCGCTCGATCATCTCCAGCACCTCCCTGAGGGAGGCGGGCGTGCCGCCGCCGATGTTGAACACGCGCGCGTCGCCGAGCGGCTTGTCGGCGGCGGCGATCGTGGCGGCCACGACGTCGCCGACGTAGCTGAAGTCGCGGGTCTGGCGGCCGTCTCCGAAGACGGTGATCGGCCGCTTCTCGAGCGCTGCCCGGCAGAAGATGTGGAACGCCATGTCGGGCCGCTGGCGGGGGCCGAAGACGGTGAAGTAGCGAAGCGAGACGGCGTCGAGGCCGTAGTTGGCGGCGTAGAGCGAGCAGAGGTGCTCGGCGGCGAGCTTCGTCTGCCCGTAGGGCGAGAGCGGCTGCACGGGAGCGGTCTCCGGGGTTGGGCGCTGCTCGGCGTCGCCGTACACGGATGAGGAGGATGCGTTGACGAGCCGCACGTCGTCGCGGTCCTTGAGCGCCTCGAGCAGGTGCTGGGTGGCGATCACGTTGTTGTGCACGTAGCGCTCGTAGCGAGTGCCCCAGCTGGAGCGCACGCCGGGCTCGGCGGCGAGGTGGATGACGGCGTCGCGGTCGTCGGTGAGCTGCGCGAGGTCGCCGCGGCCGAGATCGATCGGCACGAACTCGAAGCCGTCCCAGTCGTAGAAGTGGCGAAGGTTGCGCAGCTTCTGGGGCCGACCGTAGTTGTCGTTGAAGCAGTCGATTCCCACCACCTCGTCGCCCCGCTGCAGCAGGGCCTCGGTGACCTGGGAGCCGATGAAGCCGGCACAGCCGGTTACGAGGGCTCGCATCAGGCCCGGAAGCCTAGCTGCCGTGCCGGGCGTGCCGGGGCTCCTCCGGGTTCGATCAGGTACGCGTCGGTGGCGTCTCCGAGTCTGACCTCGTTCCCGTCGACCCGGATCCCCTCGTGCGCCCGCAGCAGGTCGAGCAGCGCACTGGCGCCGATCCAGCGCAGACCGCGCAGGGCCGGCAGGCGCACGACGTCGCGGCGCAGGAAGAGGCGGGCTAGGCCGAGCAGGTCTCGCGCGGCCCGCAGCTGGCCCAGACGCAGGTCGAACAGCCCGCCGTGCAGGACCGGCGTCGGGGGCAGGCCGACGCTTGCCATCGCCGCGAAGGCGCCGTAGTCCACTCCCCGCATGCCGCGCAGCGCGCTGTCGATCGTCTCGTGCACGTCCCAGCCGCTGTGCAGCGGCCCGGGCTCGGGCCGGCGCCAGGCGTGCAGCGAGCGCTCGGCCGCGGCCGCCAGGGTTCCCTCGCTGTAGCCCCATGCGGGAGCGACAAAGGTCGCCGGCCTTCGCCCGAGCGTCTCCTCCTGCCAGGCGAGCACGGCGTCGAGCCGCCGGCCGGCCTCCTCGCGGTCGAGGTGGGCGAACTCGCGCGCCTCGGTCTCGCCGCGGGCGAGGGCGGCTGTGTCGAGGTGCAGGTAGCCGTGTCCGACCGGCTCGAAGACGCCGGCTCGCACCCCGTCGGCGAGCGCTGCCACCGAGCGCGGCCAGACCTCCTCCAGCGCCAGCTCGGCGTCGCTATCGGGGGTCAGCGCGCGGGCGGCGACGGCGACGTTGAGCACGGCGCCGCCGGAGGCGTAGGCGCGGGCGAGGGAGCGGATCCGGCGCAGCTGGCGCCGGTCCGGGTGGGCGTCGCCCTGAACCTGGTGCTGGGCGGTGCCGGGAACGTCGTCGAGGCGCACGCAGCCGACCGGCGGCAGCAGGACCAGCGGCCGCTCGAGCACCTCGGGGAGGAAGCGGGCGAGCGCGTCGAGGGTCCAGTGGCCCCGCAGCAGCGTCCAGGCCGAAGCGGCGTCCGCCGCGAGGACCAGGACCCGCCGGTCGACGATCGCGGCGTGCGTTCCCAGCGAGGAGCGCAGCAGCGGCTCGCCGCCGCCGAGCAGGGTGAACTCGCCGTCGAGGCGGATGCCGCCGTCGAATGCCGCCACGCCCGTGCCGAGGCGGCGTTCCGGCAGTACGGCGGTCGCGGCGCCCGGTCCCGAGGCGAAGACGACGGCCCCCGCGAGGCGGCCGGCGCGCACGAGCGCGGCCAGGTCATCCGCCTCTTCCTCGGCGCCGAAGCCCACCGCGCGAGGGTCGGGCTCATCGAGCACCGGTCCCAGGCGCCACAGCCAGGCGAGCCCGGCGGCAGCGCTCCTCGCCACCGACCCGGTGGCGGCGTAGAGGCGCCCGTCTTCTTCGCCCTGTCCGCTCACACGCTTCGCCTGGCGGGCAGGCTAGCGCTGGGCGCGGCCGGCGAGCAGTCTCAGCCGGAGTCGTGCCCCCGAGGCTGCAATTTTCTTGCCGCGCTTCCTTCGGTGCATCCGTTTGTGGCGCGACGGCTCCCTCACCTGCTTCCATTCGCCCGCTTCGACCACTGGCAAGGGTGTGGAGGAGAGCATTGCTTCCGTCGCCGAGGAAGGCTCGATGGAGGGCATCGTCTTCGATGGGGGAGGTTTCGCCACTGTCGGTTGCGGAATGGGCTCTTCAGCCGGTGGCGGTGTGGGTGTGGGTTCCTCGGTAGGCGGAGGAGCGGGCTCCTCGACTGGCGGCGGAGCCGGTTCCTCGACCGGCGGCGGAATGGGCTCTTCGGCCGGCGGAGGGGTGGGTTCCTCGGCCGGCGGCGTGGGCTCCGGTTCCGGGGCCGGCGCCGGCGGCTCGGTCGGACCGGTCACCGCGCCGACGACGTCGCCGACCAGGGTCGCGCAGGGGCTGTCCGGCTGGAAGCGGTAGTCGCCGCCGGCCCGGTCGACGTAGGGGTAGTCGTCGAGGGCGACGTTGCCCGTGGCGGAGAAGCCGCCGTCCAGGGAGATCCCGCTCGACTGGCTCGACTCGGCGCTGTAGACGCAGTTGTCGGCCGCGACGTTGCCGCTGCCGTCCGGGCCGCCGGACCAGGAGGACTCGATGTTCCAGCGCGGCGCGCTGCCGGTGATCGCGTTGTTGCGGACGACGTTGTCGTCGGAGGTGTTGCCCAAGCCGTCGCCGGCGAAGATGACGCCACCCTCGTTGTCGTCGATGACGTTGTGCTCGATCAGCGTGCCGTCGGCGTCGGAGAAGAGGTGGACTCCCCAGCCGCCGGCGTTGGCGCTGAGGATGTTCCAGCGGACGATCGCGTTGCGGGTGCCGTAGAGGTAGATCAGGTGGTCGAACTTGTTCTTCGAGCCGTCCGGCTTGACCGCCGCGCCGCAGTCGTACATGTAGTTGCGCTCGATGATCACCCGCTGGGCAGGGTTGTAGGTGCCGGCCAGAACGCAGATTCCCTCGCCGTCCTTGGTGATCGTGTTGTCGCTCAGAACTGCGTCGTCAGCCTGCAGCTTGGTGCCGACGCTGTTCTCGTTGCCGCTGGTGTCGATCGTCAGCCCCGAGACGCGCGCGCGAGGCGCCTCCGGCGTCACCTCGAGGAAGGCGGTCAGCGTCGCCCGCTCGCCGGGGTAGCTCTGCAGGGCCGTGTCCGGCTCGCGCATGTAGAGCGGCTCACCGCCATACGTTCCCGCCCGCAGGCAGCCGGTCTGGCCGGGGTCGAGCGAGTCGACCAGGCGCTGGACGGTGAGGTACGGGGCGGCCGCGGTGCCGGCGGCGGAGTCGGAGCCGTAGGGGGCGGCGACTATGGAGCAGCTGGTGGAAGCCGAGGCGGGAGGGGCGACCAGCGCAAGCGACGCAAGGGCCGCGGCCAGCGGCGCCAAAGCCGTGCTTCTCCTCTTGCCTTGCCTGGTCACCCGCTTTGCCCCAACGGTCAGGCTAGCGGTGGAGCTGCGCGCGCGTGTTAAAGAGCTTGCCGCGCGCGAACGCCGATGTGGACCGAGGAGGATCGTGCCCTGGAGCCGGCCTTCCTCGTCCGGTGCTTCCGCTTCGACCGCTTGGGGTTCGATGTGTCCCCAGTGCTCTCGTCGCCGGTTGGCTGTGTCGGCGAGGGCGTGGAGGAGGGGGGCGGCGCCGGGGTGGTCTCGGGAGCCGACGGTGGAGTCGATTCGGCTGGCGGAGGAGTGGATTCGACCGGCGGGGGAGTGGGCTCTTCGACCGGCGGCGCAGCGGTGGACTCGCCCGTCACGGCGCCGACGACGTCACCGACCAGGCTGGCGCAGGGGCTGTCGCTCTTGAAGCGGTAGTCGCCCGCGGCCCGGTCGACGTAGGGGTAGCCGCTGAGAACCGTGTTGCCGGTGGCGGAGAAGCCGCTGCCCGAGGAGATCCCGCTCGGCTGGCTCTGGGCGCTGCTGTAGACGCAGTTTTCTGTGGCGACGTTGCCGGTGCCCGCCGGGCCACCGGACCAGGAGGACTCGATGTTCCAGCGCGGGCCGTTGCCGGTGATCGCGTTGTTGCGGACGACGTTGTTGTCCGAGGGACTGCCCGAGCCGCTGCCGGCGAAGATGACGCCACCCTGGTTGCCGTCGATGATGTTGTGCTCGACCAGGGTGCCGTCGGCGCCCGGGTACATGTGCACGCCCCAGCCGCCGGCGTTGGCCCTGAGGATGTTCCAGCGCACGACCGCGTTGCGCGTGCCGGAGAGGTAGATCAGGTGGTCGAACTTGTTGTTCGAGCCGTCCGGCTTGACCCCCGCGCCGCATTCGTACATGTAGTTGCGCTCGATGATCACCCGCTGCGCCGGGTTGTAGGTGCCGGCCAGAACGCAGATTCCCTCGTTGCCCTTGGTGATCACATTGTCGCTGAGGACGGCGTCGTCGGCCTGCAGCTTGGTGCCGACGCTGTTTGAGTTGCCGCTCGTGTCGATCGTCAGTCCCGAGACGCGCGAGCGCGGCGCTTCCGGCGTGATCTCGAGGAAGGCGGTCAGGGTCGCGCGCTCGCCGGGGTAGCTCTGCAGGGCCGTGTCCGGCTTGCGCATGTAGAGCGCCGCGCCGCCGTAGGTTCCCGTTCGCAGGCAGCCGGTCTGGCCCGCGCCGAGCGAGCTGACGAGGTGCTGGACGGTGCGGAAGGGGGCGGACTCGGTGCCGGCAGCGGAGTCGGAGCCACTGGGCGCGGCGACCTTCGTGCAGCTCGTGTCGGCTGCGGAGGCGGGGGAGACCATGAGTGTGAGCGCCGCGACGACGATGAGAAGGAGGAGGCCGAGCGCTTTCGGATGCGTGAGGTTTTCGGTGCGAGGCATGTGCCCTGCATCGGATCCACCACCCGCTCCTTCAGTTGGAAAAGGATTCCTAGACGGATGTCCAAGGGCTCAGCGGCCGGCGACGACGGCCTGGGCGACGTCGCCGACCAATGCCCGGCAGAGGCTCTCGGGCGGGAAGCTGTAGTCGCCGCCCGGCCGGTCCATGTACGGCGATGCGCTCAGCACCAGGTTTCCCGGGACCGTGAATCCCTCGGCTGGACCGATCCCCGCCGGCCCGCCGGCCCCTGATGAGAAAAGGCAGTTGGAATAGGCGAGGTTGTGCGTCCCCGGGCGGCCTCCGCTCCAGGAGCTCTCGACGTTCCAGCGAGGCGAGGAGTAGGTGATCGCGTTGTCGCGCACGACGTTGCGGTCCGAGGCGGCCCCCTCCTCGCCGGCGAAGATGACGCCGCCCCGGTTGCCGTCGATGACGTTGTGCTCGATCAGCGTGTCGTCGGCGTTGGGGTAGAGATGCACCGCCCAGCCGCCTGGATTGTCGGTCAACAGGTTCCACCTGATCGTCGTCCCGACGGCGTTCTGGACGTAGATCAGGTGGTCGAACTTGCCGTGACGCCCGCAGTGCTGGATGCGGTTGCCCTCGATCGTGACGCCGTGCGTCGTGCGCTGCGACCCGATCAGGACGCAGATCGTGTTCGAGCTGCCAGTGATGTAGCTGCCCGCCACACGGGCCCGGTCGGCCTGCACCTTGAGCGGTTCCGGATACTCGCGGCTGCGGGACGTGAGCGAGACGGCGAGCAGTTGAGCGCCGGTCGCGCGCGGCATGATCCAGATCGGGTCACGGATCTGGGCGGCCCCCGGGCCGATGCCGCGCAGGACGGTCCATGGGCGATTCAGCCGCGCGACGTCGTCGTGCCTGTAGACGCCTGGCTCCAGGCAGCCGGTCTGGCCAGGCTGCAGCGAACGCGCGATCCTCGGCACGCTTCGGTAGGGGCGGCGGAAGCTGCCCCGACGGCGACCGCGGTCGAAGCCCCGTGGGCTCGCGAAGCGGTCGCAGTCCCGGGCCGTGACCTGCTCGCCCGCGACCAAGGGGATCGTCTTCGGGGGCTGCGGAGGCGTCTGTTCGGCTTCGCTGGAGATTGAGAGCAGGCCGATGGTCAACGCCAGCACCAGCACCGCCACCGCGCCGCTGTGGAATTGCCGCGACATCGTGGCGAGGGTAGGGGATGGGCCTACCGTTCGCCAGTCGGCGGTTCGGCCGCCCGGTAGAAATGCTCGAGGGCGCCGCGCCGCCGCCTGGTTTCGACCAGCTCGATGTAGCCGAGCCTGCGCAGCACCCTGACGTGGTAGGCGATGTCCCTGACGTCCGCGTCGAGTTGCCTGGCGACCTGAATCGGGCTGACGGCCTCCTCGGTGAAGAGCGGCAACACCCGCGCCCTGAGCGGGTGGGCCAGCGCTTTCAGCAGGCGCGGGTCGTAGTTCAAATGGCTGTCTTGCGTCATCGCGAGAACCCCCCGGATCGAGCTTGACGCGATCATAACTAATTCGAGTATTTAAATCAGGTTATCGATGCATTGACGACCGCAACGTCCGATTTGCCCTCTTCTCGCATAATTGAGGCGATGTCGACGACTACGGTGGAGCGGCCCCGGGGAACTGGCCCCGGTTCGGGTCTGGGGGGAGAGTGGCGGGTGATCGTCTGCAACGACGATCACAACACCTTCGACCATGTCGCCGAGACGCTTGCCCGGGTGCTGCCAGGAGTCAGCCTCGATCAGGGCCACCGCTTCGCCGAACAGATCCACAACAGCGGTCAGGCGATCGTTTGGTCCGGGCAAAAGGAGCTTGCCGAGCACTACTGGGCGCAGCTGAACGGGGCGGGCTTGACGATGGCGCCGCTGGAGCGCGCTTGAGGTCGAGGGCAGTCGCAGTCTGCCTGGCCGTCGCGAGCGCCTGCTCGCTTGCCGTCGCGACGCCCGCGGCCCGTGGCGTGAACCTGCCGAGCGGCTTCCAGGAGGTCCCCGTGATCGAGGGCCTGAGCCAGCCCACAGCGGTTCGGTTCTCCGGGGATGGAAGGGTCTTCGTGGCCGAGAAGGCGGGGGTGATCAAGGTCTACGAGGGCCTTGCGGACGAAAGTCCGGAGAAATTCGCCGACCTCCGCACCGAGGTCTACGACTCGGGCGACCGCGGCCTGCTCGGTCTGGCGCTCGACCCGGAGTTCCCCGCCAGGCCCTACGTCTACGCCCTCTACTCCCACGACGCGCCGATCGGCGGAACGGCCCCGGTCTGGGGCCAGACCGGGGAAGGGGACGAGTGCCCGGATCCGCCAGGGTCAGACAGCGACGGCTGCGTGATCAGTGGACGGCTTTCGCGCCTGACCGCGACAGGAGATCACTCGACCGGCGAGCAGGTTCTGGTCGAAGACTGGTGCCAGCAGTTCTCCTCGCACTCGGTGGGCGACCTCCACTTCGACGCCGCCGGCGCCCTCTACGCGAGCGGCGGCGACGGCGCCAGCTTCATCTCGGCTGACTACGGGCAGTTCGGTTATCCACAGGTCAACCCCTGCGGCGACCCCCCGGCCGGAGTCGGGGGGGTCATGACGCCCCCGAGTGCGGAAGGGGGAGCGCTGCGCTCCCAGGACGTGCGTACGCCGGCTGACCCGGCCGGCCTCAACGGCTCGATCATCCGCATCGACCCCGACACCGGCGAAGGCCTGCCCGGCAACCCGATGTACGGCAGCACCGACCCCAACGCCCGGCGGATCGTCGCCTACGGCTTGCGCAACCCCTTCCGCTTCACGATCCACCCGGAGACCCACGAGATCTACACGGGCAACGTCGGCTGGGGGAGCTATGAGGAGATAGACCGCTTCGCAGCGGTGCCGAGTCAGACGTTCAACTCCGGCTGGCCCTGCTACGAGGGGCCGAAAGTCTCCGAATACGAGAACCTGAAACTGGACCTCTGCGAAGACCTCTACGAAGAGCCGGGCTCCACCGCGTCGCCGTTCCTTTTCTACCACCACTCCAGCGGGGTCCTGCCCAGCGATCCGTGCTCGTTCGAAGACGGGTCGGCGATCTCCGGGCTCACGGTCTATGACGGGGGCGCATTCCCGCCTTCCTACGAGGGCGCCCTCTTCTTCGCCGACTCGGTGCGGGGATGCATCTACGCGATGTTCGCGGGCGAAGACGGGCGGCCCGATCCCTCGACGCTGACCGCGTTCATGTCCGACGGGGGCCCCTACCCCGGCATCGACCTCGAGGTGGGGCCGGAAGGAGCGCTCTACTACGTCAGCTTCTTCAGCGAGGTCGGGGGCGACGAATTCGAACCCGGAGCCATCCACCGGATCTCCTACTTCTCGGGCAACCAGCCCCCGGAGGCGCGCCTCAGCGCCGACAACCAGTGGGGCGAGGCGCCGTTGGAAGTCGAATTCGACGCTACGGGCTCGACCGATGCCGACGAAGATCAGCTCGAATACGAGTGGGACCTGAACGGGGACGGGAGCTTCGATTCGCCCACGCTGAGCGGCACCGCCAGCATGACCTACAACGACGAAGAGAACCACACCGTCGCTGTTCGCGTCAGCGACGAGGACGGCGCCAGCAGCATCGCCCGCTTGACCGTCTACCCCGACAACACCCCGCCGCAGCCAGAGATCCTCGAGCCCGGCTCGGACCTCGATTGGGCGGTGGGGCAGCAAATCGACTTCGAAGGCGGGGCCATGGACGGTGAGGACGGCGAGCTTCCCGCGACCAGCCTCGACTGGAGCACCCTCCTCTTCCACTGCCCGTCGAAAGGCTGTCACGGGCACCCGTTGCGGGCGTTCCCCACGGTCAGCTCCGGCGGCTTCGCGGCCCCCGATCACGACTTTCCCTCGCGCATCGAGCTGACCCTGACCGCGGTCGATTCCCGCGGCCTCACGGCGAAGGAGACGGTCCAGCTCAACCCCCGCACCGTCGAGCTGGGGATCTCCTCGAACCCGCCTGGCCTGACGCTGGGGGCCGGGCTGCTCTCGGCGGCCACGCCGTTCGCGCTGACCTCGATAGAGGGCTCCAACGTCGTGCTCTCGGCGCCGGCGTCGGCGCAGCTGGGGGGCGAGACCTACGCCTGGCAGAGCTGGTCCGACGGCGGGGGACGGGTCCACACCGTGCAAGCCGATGGCACGGATTCCTATCTCGCGACCTACGCGAAGGTCGAGGGCGAGCAGCTGATCTCGGTCGGTCCGCTGGTGGCGCCGATCCCTCCCCAAACCCGGATCGGCCGGCATCCGAAGAAGAGGACGCGCAGCTCCACCGCGAAGTTCGCCTTCGCTTCGGAGACCGGTGTCGGCTTCCGCTGCAAGCTCGACGCCCGTCCGCTCAGGCCGTGCCGCTCCCCGCGGACCTTCCGGAACCTGGGTCCCGGAAGGCACGTCTTCAGCGTCGCCGCGGTCTCCGCCGACGGCGGGCTGGATCCGACGCCGGCGACGTTCAGATGGAGAGTGCTCCGGTAAGGACGGCGCGAGACTGCTACTCGGCGACGAGCAGTTCGTGCCAGACGGGCAGC